>NZ_JARCHV010000003.1 GCF_028890485.2 Planococcus sp. SK3692 | reverse complement strand
GCCGGAGTGACCACATCAACACCTTGTTCGTTTAATACTCTTGTATATCTCATGAGACGATTTGCTTTTTCGATTGGATGCTGCGTTTTTTTGACGATAAAGTCGCCTTCAGGTCGTTTCATCCGATAAACTGGCGAAAACGGATAGATGCTGACTGGCTCTTCTTCTACTTCAAAGCCAAAATTCTTTACGATTGTTTTAGCCTTCATTTAATTCTGCCTACTTTCTGTTTGATTTCCTTTATACGGACTGTTTCCATCGCCTATCTAATTCCGAACTATATATGGTTATATTACCAATAATTAGAAAATTAAAAACCGATAATTTTATAAATTCATCTGTAATTTAAAAACCGTTCGTAAAAGTACACTTTTAAGGACAAAAAAAAAGAAGCTGCTTTATTAACAGCTTCCAGTATATATATCTTAATGAATTACTACATAGAAGCTAGTGGTTAAACGTAATCACATTATTATTGAAGGTTCTAATCAAGATAAGCAGCCAAAACTGTTTTAGGCTTATTTATATTAGTTGATCTAGAATCATTATAGAAGTAACTCAAAATTTTTTTAGAGCTCGAAAAACACTCAGAACGCTTTTCGTTGATAAATAACCGTAGTTATCCCCCATGAAGTAAGATAAATTCCCATCGTAATAAGTGTTGCTCCCGTATATAAAATCGCGACGGATAAATTAATGATTAAATCAATTATTCCAGTTAAGTGCTCGGTCACAAATAACCCAACCGGTCTTGTTAGAAAAGTTAGCAAGATAAAGCTGATGAGAACAACCGTCGTAATATAGCCGGGTTTGAGTATTTGAAACAATGGAAATGTAAGTGCGGAGAATAATAAGAATAAACCACTGCTAATCCCGATATCAGTCATCGTAAACGGTGTGTCGAAAACAAATAAGGCTAAACTTGTGACACAAATAGCTAAAATCATATAAACAATGGCTCCCAAGTAGCGCGATGCGATAATTTCCTTACGTGTGTAAGGCAAAGAGTTCAATAAGATATTCGTCTCTACTTTTTCATCGTAGGCATAGGTATTGAAAGGAATAAAAATACTGGCAACTAGAAACGTCAGAATGGGCGGGGCCCCTGCAATAATAAACACCAAAATGACGGGGATAAAAAATAGTAACTGTCTTTTTTGGAGTATGACATCACGTCTAATTAAATTAAACATGCGATAAGCCCCCCTTCAAGTAATACATGATATCTTCGAGAGAAGCGCGTTCTATGATAACGTTGTCTCCGAAAGTAGCTTGTACTGCCCCACTATTATCTGTTAATGCTTCAAATCCTGTAGATGCTCGATGGATGTGGATAAAATCTTTTTCGGTGTCTCTATCCAGAAGATCCAATCCACCTTTTACTATCACATAATTTTCAACTACATCATGAATGGTTTGATTGAAGACCAACTCCCCACTTTGAATAAAGGCGATATAGTCTGCGATACGATCTAAATCTGATGTAATATGCGTAGAGAAAAAGATGGTGCGCTTCCCGTCAATCATCAATTCCTGTAACAAATCCAACAATTCTCGTCTGAAAATGGGGTCTAATCCTGCTGTTGGCTCATCCATAATGATTAGTTCTGCATGATGCGATAAGGCTATCGCCAATGAAGCTTTCATCTGCATTCCTTTTGAGAAAGTTTTGACAGCTTTATTAAGCGGTAATTCAAACTGATCCACATATTGATGAAATATTGCATCATCCCAATTTTTGTAAGCAGGGGCAACTATACGTTTTATATCTTTTAAATTTAGTCCTTCAAAGAATACATTGCCATCGTATACGAACCCGATACGCTCTTTAATCTCCTTTTCATGCGTCTTGTAGTCCAAACCAAAAACCTTAACTTCTCCGGAGTCCGGTTTTAACAGGTTCATTATCATTTTTATCGTTGTCGACTTACCGGCTCCATTTGCACCAATGAACCCCGTTACAAATCCTTGCTTCACATGAAAATTAATGTTTTCAACAGAAAAACCTTTGAATCTCTTTGTTACATTCTTTATTTCAATTACATTTTCCATCTCTATCACTCCTCATATAAAATCTTCAATAATTGCTGCAGCTCTTCAAAAGAAAGGCCAATCTCTCTGCTATTAGTTATGACCGCAGTCAGCTGTTCTTCAATGACCTTTAACTTCTTCTCTTTGATCAGCTCTAAATTTTGCTCTGCGACAAAAGAGCCTTTGCCAACAATGGAATAGATAAAGCCAGCCTTCTCCAATTCCTCATATGCACGTTTTGTCGTTATGACACTAATATGCAAATCTTTTGCGAGTTTCCGCATAGAGGGTATTGCTGCCCCCTCCTGTAGTTCTCCAGTTAAAATAGCCGATTTGATTTGATTCGTAATTTGTTCGTAAATCGGCTCTTTCGAACTGTTCGAAATAATTATTTGCATATCAATCCCTCTTCTAAATTTATTTTTAAAATCCATGTGGTTATAGTTTCTTGTACTACTCGAATCAGTAAAATTTTTTTGTTCGAAATTCACCTTCTGAATCAATAAATGAATACTAAGTATCACTATATTGTATATATATTATAAATACATTATATACAATATAAAAATTTCTTTCAACTATTATCATTTAATACGAAAGCAAATATATATCTGCAGTCTAAAATAATTAAAAAGTAGTTTGTTACAAACATATTCGAAAAAGATTTCCAAAATCAAATCCTTCGAAAAAGCCCTTTATAAAGATAAAAAAGGAGAGAAGATGAGCTTTGACCAGCCCCTTCTCTCCCCAAATATCCATGTAGCTACTTATGACTAATGATATGTAAACCAAGATCCTAACTAAGTTTAAACTTTCAAAACCTTTAGCGAAGCCTTTTAGATGTACCTTTTTATCTAACAATATTACCTGCATTCAACTTTCTAACCTAGTGAATGACGTGAGAGATGTGAATGTAAAAGAATCGATACCAAGCTATATTCACTAATTATTTTCATCTTTTTATCATTGAAATCTTTTCCATTAGCTAACTTTATTAGCTTTTTTGAACTGACGTCGTAAATTCTGGACGATACGTAAACCATCAGATTGATATCCAGCCAAGTGACCTTCAAATTTTGGATATGTAAGAGGAACGGCACTAGTAAGGAAAAGAAATAAATTCACCATGGCAAACAAATAGATATATTGAAGATTTTCTAGGACACTAATCGATAAACCATACGTTACCAGACCGCTCAGAAGGGAAAAAAATGGCCCTCCAGCATCGATTAGTAATCTCTGTTGATCTGACAAAGGTGGTATTTCTTCAAAGTTAGCAATAAAGCAGAAACCTACAAAACCGTATCCAAGATAAAAATGAATTTTACCAATGCTAAATACTAATTTTTTTTCTTTTCTAGGTGTTCCGAGGAATATATTCGCTTCTCCAGAATCTGTTGATAGAATAATGGGCAAAGCGTGTCCCAACTCATGAATAATAATAGATATTGGCAATAAAATAAAGAAGATAATTAATAGATCTGGTGTCAAAAAGTGACCTCCTTTTGAACTGGATTATTCTGTAAGTTTTTTTAAAATCAGTCATAATCATGAAATTAAATCAACTAATTTTTACGATATCACTACAGAAAAAACAAAATACTCTTTAAATGATTCACAAGTGAAATACCACTTCTCATTTATTTTTGTAGCAATGCTTATCTGACCAATTTTAGATTTGCTGACAGGCGAACAGATTTTAGTGGAATGAGTCTATTTATTGGCGGGACCTCTTGCAGATTCAATGGATGAAAAAAGATTTGGAATGATAATGGCCTCCTATTCACATGCATTTTCTCCTCTAAGAAGATGAGTAATTTAAAGTAATTCGATTTAGTATAGAATATTTCGAAATAATCTATACTATATTTTACCATTTATGAAAATATGATTCACTACTTTCTGAATTTTGTCGGTTAGATATTGGATTTTACATTAGCGTTCGCAAAAGTACACGTTCGCGAACACTTTGAAATGGGCTGAACACCAACAAAAACAGCGTTCGTAAATGTATCAAATGACTTTGCGAACGTTCGCTAATGTACAGACACTTTTACGAACACTCTTCAGTTACCGCCAGCTCCATTCCCTGACGAGCGATCCTCCAGAATTTTTGACCAAAGAAAAACTGCCGGGAAACTTCCCGGCAGTTTTAGCTATCTTTAGATGGAGTTTTCTCCCGTATTCGTGCGTATCGCTTTATCTTTATCTTTTTCATTCAATTCATGAAGCAGTTTTTCGCCTTCAATATCCAAGTCCGGAAGAATCTTATCGAGCCATTTTGGTAGCCACCAGATCTTGTCGCCGAACAGCGACATAACGGCCGGGACGAAAATCATACGGATGAGGAAGGCATCGACGAGGATGCCGAACGCCAAGGCAAAACCGATTTGCTTGATCATGATGTCATCTGTGAAGATGAATCCGGAGAATACCGAGACCATGATCAACGCCGCGGCAACGACCACTTTACTAGCCGTCTTGTAGCCGCTGACGATGGCGCGATCGCCTTTTTCACCGTGTATGTGGGCTTCACGCATCGACGACACGAGGAATACTTGGTAATCCATCGCGAGCCCGTATAAGATGCCGGTCACCATGATCGGGATGAAGCTCAGCAACGGCCCGCCGGTGTCGATTCCGAAGAGCGATCCGAGCCAGCCCCACTGGAAGACGGCCGTTGTGGCGCCGAATGTGGCCATGATGCTCAACAAGAAGCCGGCCGTTGCTTTGATCGGGATAAGGATCGAACGGAATACGACTAGCAAAATAAGCAGTGACAGCACGACGATAATGGCGATGTAGATCGGGAATACTTCAGCGAGTTTTTCCGAAATGTCTATATTGATCGCCGTCAAGCCGGTCACGCCGATTTCCGTGTTGGTGTTTTCAGTAGCTGCGGCATCTGTCCGCAAATTTTCTACCAATTGTTTTGTCGCTTCATCGGTCGGCCCGTTTTCTGGGATGATACTGATGATGGCGATCGTTCCGTCTTCATTGAATCCTCCTGGAGAGACTTCCGCTACGCCGTCCAGCTGTGAGATATTGGCCAATAGCTGGAAATATTCCTGCGGATTCACTGCAGCTGCGTCTTGGTCTTTCGCCACGACGAGCAGCGGGCCGTTGAAGCCTTCGCCGAAGCTGTCGGAAATGACGTCATAACTTTGTCTGACAGCAGTGTCTTTATTGGCGCTTTCACCGGATGGCATGCCGAGGTTCATCTGTGCCACCGGAACTGCGAGGGTGCCGAGAATCACGATGACCAGCAGGATCGCTGCCCATTTCATTTTCAATAGGCCGGTGATCCAAGCTCCGGCAAAGCTTTGTTTGGAACCCTTGCCCGTGAGTTTCTTGTTTCTTGCTTTAGCTGAGACAATCCGTTCGCCAATCAAGCCGAGCAATGCCGGAAGCAGCGTGAGCGCGACCAGTACATCGATCAACACGGTCAACGCCGCAACAAGCGCCATGCTGCTGAGGAACGAAATGCCGATGACCAGCAAGCCGCTGAGTGCGATGATAACAGTCAGGCCGGCAAAAAATACGGCGCTGCCTGCAGTGCCGACTGCCCGGGCAGCCGCTTCTTTAGCGGTCAAGCTTTGTTCGGTGATCAAGTTGCGCTGTCTATTGACGATAAACAAGGCATAGTCGATGCCGACAGCGAGGCCGATCATCAAGGCTAGAACCGGTGTCAGGCTGTTGATTTCGAACATGCTCGACAAGGCGAACGTCCCGCCGACGCCCACACCGACGCCGATCAATGCCACGACTAGCGGCAAGCCGGCTACGATGAGTGAGCCGAGCGTGACGACCAGGATGACTGCTGCGATCGCGAGCCCGATGATTTCATGCGTACCGCCGATCGGGATATCGACGCCTTGCAGCGCACCCGTCGGAATGACTGTGATGGAAGAATTTTCTTGAGCGATATTTGCGGCATCCGCAAGTTCTTCGCGTTCCGCTTCACTCAAGTCTTCCGCTGTTTTGGTCAGTTGGAACTGGAATAATGCGACCGTTCCGTCCTCTGAAATCTGGATGCCCGGAACCGGCATTTCTTGAACGATGAACGGCCGGTGGTTGACTTCAGACGCCGGAAGCTGGCTCATCATCTCTTGCATTGACTGCATCTGTGCCATTGCTTCCTCGTCCTGCAGCATGTCCATTGGATTGACGACATGTTCCAAACTGTAAATTTCATTGGCTGCCATGGCTAAAGCTTGGGCATTGGCCGGATCGTCAATGGCTTCCCCTTCCGGCACTTCGAATAAATAACTGCCTTGCCCGCCGGATGCCGCCGGGTATTCTTCCGCCAATTCGTCCAGCACGTCCTGTGCGGCGGTGCCGTCAATTCTTGTTTCGCTGCTTGTATTCACGCCATTCGTGACGATGGCTGTGATGATGACGCCTAAAATGAGCAGCCAGCTGGCAATGAAAATCCAAGGCTTGCTATAGGCTGTTTTTCCGATGCTGTAAAAAAATCTCGACACATGTGCAACTCCGTTCTCTTTTTGTGTTAGTTAAAGCCTTTTCGTAAATGGCCAAAGACGATATCGATGTATTGGTTAAATTCGTTATCTGCCTCGTCCTGTTCCCCGTCTTCCGGTAATTTGACGGCGATGCTTTCATCAAGAACCGGCAAAATCGCACCGAACACGGCACCGATCAGAATATGGTAATACTCTTCCGGATAGGCACTGCCAAATTCTTCGCTGATGCCGCGTTTCGCAAAATTCTGTACTTCCATCAACGCGCCGGTGACATAAAGCTTAAGCGTCGGATAGTTGCGCGACAGCGAAACGAGCTGGTTGAGCCGCCTCAATTTATTAATCGTGAAACTTCCGCGGATATACAATTCGATGGTATCTAAAGGCGTATAATTTTCCGTGGAAAAGACGAATTGGTCGTCGCGCTCTAAATAATCATTCATCGTTAAGGAATTGGCGATCGCTTCTTCCTTGCACGAGAAGTAATTGGCAAATGTCCGACGTGAATAGCCCGCCGTCTGTACGATATCTTCCACGACAAACCCGTCCACACCCCGCTCTACCGCCAAGTTAAAAGCCGCTTCAGCCAAAGCTTGGCGTGTGGCCATTTTTTTCATATCCCGCAAACCGCTGTCAGTCATTTCATCACCTCATTATTAATCCTTTCATGTTATACCACAAAAATTGCCCAATGTGCAATTTTTCCCTTTGGGCAATTATACTGAAAATGAACCGATGGCCTGTATAATAGCTATCATCACCTGGACGGAGGAGGCCCTTATGAAAACCCATTATTATTTAGGTTGGTTTACTGATTTTTTCCCGGAGAACTTAAGCAAAGCCTTGAGAGAAGATCTTACGGAACGGAAATCTCTCGTGATGATTAGCTCGGATCCATCAGACGCTGAAGTTGACGGCGCTGCGGAACGTTCCTGGCTCGATCAGGCAGGCATTTCATTCGATGAATATCATCTAATCGATTCGGATATGCAGCAGGAAGATGCCCATAGCTTAATCAGAAATGCCTCGGCCATTTTTCTATTGGGCGGAAATACACTTAAGCAAAACCAGTTTTTGAAGGATTTCAAATTGGCGGAACCGATCAAAACGAGCTCTGCTTTGGTTATGGGCGCCAGTGCCGGGGCGATCAATATGTCCGCTAAATGGAAATGCCCCGAACGCTTTGGATATCCTGTTGGCATGGACATCGTGTGCGACGGCCTCGCGCTAGACCCCTTTTCCGTGCTGTCCCATTTCGACCTCGAAAACAATATGGCACTCGTTCAAGAAGAGCTGTCTGCCCTGTCGGATGAAATGAACGTGTATGCATCAAATAAAGACTGTGCCTTGCGCTCAAAAGGCGGCCATATCGACATTTTAGGCGATGTCTATGTTATGTCGTGCTCAGACATCCGGAAAATGGAGGAGACTTTTTAGCTTCATTGGGTGCATCAATGGGCAAAAAAAACGTTCGGCAAGCATGAAAATGCGCTTGCCGAACGTTTTTTGATTGGTTTAAGCATTTTGGCAATTAACGATCGTTCTCCCTAAATGCTCGCCGTTTTTGATCGCCTCGATCGTATCAGGAACTTGCTCGAGCGAGACTTCATCCGTCAAGGTCGTTTGGGTGATGTTCCAGTCGGATGCCATCTTGTCCCAGATGGCGCCGCGTTTTTCGATCGGCACGTTGACCGAATCGATGCCGAGCAAATTGATGCCTCTCAGGATGAACGGCAAGACCGTCGCCGTCAGTTGCAGTCCGGCCGCATTGCCGCACATGCTCATGCTGCCGCCGTAAGAAATTTGCGGGATGAGGACTGATGCCACATCGCCGCCGACGGTATCGAGGACATAATCGAATTTTTGCTTATTGAGCGGCTTTTTCAGTTCGCCTAAATCATTTGGGAATATGACTTGAGTCGCTCCAAGTGATTTCGCCACTTCCACTTGATGGTCTTTACGAACCAAGGCCGTGACGTTCGTGTAGCCGATTTTCGAGAGAATCTGCAAGGCAACGCTGCCGACGCCGCCAGTCGATCCCGTCACCAATAGCGCTGGGTCGTTTTTCGGGTCCATGCCGTTTTGTTCAAGTGCCTGGATGGACAGCGCTGCTGTAAAACCGGCTGTCCCGAACACCATGGCATCTTTTAAGTTCAAGCCTTTCGGCAAGGGCACAACCCACTCGGCCGGCACGCGGGCATATTCGGCGAAGCCGCCGGTATGGCTCATGCCCATTTCAAAGCCAGTGACTATCACTTCCTGTCCTTCCTGGAACCTGTCATCTGCCGTATGTACAACCGTCCCGCTGAAATCGATTCCGGGAATCATCGGGTAATCGCGGATGACTCCGCCTTTTTTCTGCACGGCGAGCATGTCTTTGTAATTGATCGACGAATACGCCACTTTCACTAAGACCTCACCTTGCGATAATTGCTCTTCGCTGATTTGTTCCACTCCATAGACCACTTCATCTTGTTGCTCTTTAATGACAATCGCTTTAAATGAATTCATGAAAATCCCTCCTTGCTCTTCTCTTCCCGAATCCGCGTTGTGCCATGCATTATTTGGAAAGAAGCTTTTTCGCTTGTTTGAAGGTTTCATTCTTTGACAAGAATTCCCTGAGCAATTATATTAGACTGATCGGTCTAATCAATTAATGAGGTGAATTATGTCTAAACCCCATACAAAAATAGCGTTGATCGAAGCGGCTTCCAGGCTGTTCCGCATGCGCGGTTACGAAGGGATCAGTCTCAACGACATTTTAAAAGAGGTCAATATTCCCAAAGGCTCTTTGTATCATTATTTCCCTAACGGCAAAGAAGAGCTCGCTGTCGAAGCCATTCATCACACTAAAGATATTGTACTGGCATGGATTGAAGAGTCGTTCGAACAAATCGGCGACCCGGTCCAAGCGGTGCAAGACCATATTCGCCAACTGGCCACTCTATTGAGAGATGAGACAGAACCGGTCGGGTTTCCTATTGGAACGATTGCGGCTGAAAAGCATTCAACCAATGAACCGATTAGGTCCGCATGCCAAGCAGCGTTCGAAGAGTGGAGAGAACTATACTCCACTAAGTTTTTTGAAGCAGGATATAGTGAAAAACTGGCTAAAGATTACGGGGTTTTTATTCTGGCCACAATCGAAGGAGGCATTCTTCTTTCACTTACCACCAAAAGCGAAGAATCGCTTTTAATCATCGCCGATCAAATTCCTTTCATCTTGTCAAAAAGAGAGAATTAGAATCAGGCATTTCAGAGAGGAATGGACAAAGATATGACAACAATAGCAGGACAGCAACAAGAAACCATCAAAACGACCCCTATTTTAATTTCGTTCTTAATCGCAGGCTTCATTGGATTGTTCAGTGAGACTGCCCTCAATATGGCATTGGGTGATTTAATCCAACAGTTCGGCGTGGGATCGTCCACCATTCAATGGCTCACAACGGGATACTTGCTGACACTCGGCATACTGGTCCCTGTGTCCGGCTTATTGCTGCAGTGGTTCAGCACAAGGCAGTTATTCATTGCCGCTCTGGCGTTTTCAGTGACCGGCACTTTGATCGCTGCACTGGCGCCCAGCTTCAGCATTCTTATGGTCGCGCGGGTCATTCAGGCAATCGGGACGGGCTTGCTGTTGCCGCTCATGTTCAATACCATTCTATTGATTTTCCCTATTCATCGCAGAGGAGCGATTATGGGATTGATGGGCTTGGTCATCATGTTCGCTCCGGCGATCGGGCCGACAATTTCCGGATTTTTGATTGAAAACTTAAGCTGGCACTGGATTTTCTGGGTGTCGCTTCCGTTTCTAGTGTTTGCGCTAGTTTTCGGCATCATGTTCATGCAGAACGTTAGCGTGATCACAAAACCCAAGATCGACATCACTTCCATTGTGCTGTCGTCGCTCGGATTTGGCGGCATTGTCTATGGATTCAGCACTGCTGGGGAGAGCGGCTGGGGTAGTTTCATCGTCATCGCGTCCATTGCGGTTGGCTTTGTCTCATTGTTCTTGTTCTCCGTCCGGCAATTCAAAATGGATCAGCCGATGATCAACCTCCGCGTCTTCAAATACCCTATGTTCACACTTGGGCTTGCGGCTGTGTTTATCGCATTTATGGTCATCTTGTCATCCGCCATTCTGTTGCCGCTGTATTTGCAGACGGGACTCGGTTTAGCCGCTGTCACAGCCGGACTCATCCTGCTGCCGGGCGGTGTGTTGAACGGATTGATGTCCCCGATTACCGGGCGGATTTACGATAAATACGGGCCAAGAGGATTGGTCATCCCTGGATTTTCCATCATCATCATTACCTTGTGGAACTTGTCTGGCGTTACGACCGCCACGACCGCAGTCACGATCGTCGTCTTAAATACTCTTTTGATGGTCGGTGTTTCGTTGGTGATGATGCCTGCCCAAACCAATGCATTGAACCAATTGCCAAAAGACTTGTATCCGGATGGCACCGCTTTGATGAACACCCTTCAGCAAGTATCAGGCGCCATCGGGACAGCGGTCGCCATCACCATCATGTCATCGACACAATCGACTTATATGCAAACTGTATCCGATCCAAACAGCGCTTCCGCTATTCCCGAAGCACTGACAGCCGGCGTGCAAAATGCCTTTACGTTTGGCTTGGTGCTCGCTGTAATCGGCTTGGTGATTTCTTTCTTCATCAAATCCGTCCACCTGGCCAAAGAAGAAGCGCCTCAAGGAGAAGTTGTCGAAAACACTTAAAAATGAACGAGCGATTCAGCCGGTTTCAATTTAGGATTTGACTTCTTTTTTATTCCAGTTATAATGAAAAACAATATCTGCATAACGAAGATTTGCCCGAGCATTTCGGAGTATAAGAACAAAAGCGATGATAAGAACGAGTACCTGTGACTGAAGCATACAGAAAGCGGCCGGTTGATGAGAGGCGCATGCGGTGTCTGGGGAAATACCTCTTTGAGCTGTGTACCGAACCTTCAGTAGGCTACACCGGAGTTGCATCCGTAATCCATGCAGGAGTATCGCTTCGGCCGTACTTTCCAAGGGAAGCTGTGCGAGCAGTTTCCAAACTAAGGTGGTAACACGCATATCCGCGTCCTTTAGGGTTTTTCCCTAGAGGGCGCTTTTTTGTATTCTTATAGATTTTGCGATATGACTATTTCAAAGACGAGGAGATGTTAGCATGCGACTCACACCAGCTGAACAAATGAAAATCATCGAAAAAGGAGCCGCCGAAATCATCGAGGAAGGCGAGTTGCTCGACAAGCTCGAGCGCTCATACAACGAACAGCGCCCACTGACCATCAAGCTTGGCCTCGATCCATCCGCACCGGACATCCACCTTGGGCATACGGTCGTGTTGCGCAAGATCAAACAACTTCAGGACTTGGGCCATGAAGCGATCATTTTGATCGGTGACTTCACTGGGCGCATCGGCGATCCTTCCGGCAAGGCAAAAGGCCGGACCGCGCTCAGTGACGAAGCCGTCCGGGAAAACGCGGAAACTTACTGCGAACAGATTTTCAAAGTGCTCGATGAAGCGAAAACCTCGGTGCGCTTCAATAGCGAATGGCTGTCGAAACTGAACTTCGAGGAAGTCTTGAAGCTTGCCGCGAGCACATCGGTCGCGCGTATGCTTGAGCGCGACGATTTCCAGAACCGTTACCAAAGCCAGTCGCCGATCGGCCTCCATGAGTTTTTCTACCCGCTCATGCAAGCCTACGATTCTGTCGAGCTTGAGGCGGACATCGAAATCGGCGGCACGGACCAAACCTTCAACATTCTCATGGGCCGTACGCTCCAAAAGCATATGGGCCAGGAAAAACAAGTTGCCATTTTCATGCCGCTGCTAGAAGGGCTCGATGGCGTAGAGAAGATGAGCAAAAGCCTCGGCAATTACATCGGCATCAGTGAAGCACCCGAAATCATGTTCAAAAAAGTAATGGAAGTCCCGGACCCGCTCGTCTTCAAATACTTTGAACTGACGACCGATGAACATCCGTTGGCGATTGAAAGCATCCTCGACCGCTTGGAAGACGGTGAAAATCCGCGCAACATCAAGTTGGAGCTGGCAGAAATCATTACGGCGCTCTACCACGGCGAAGAGGCAATGAAAGATGCGAGAGTGTACTTCGAGACCGCTTTCCAAAAACGCGAAATCCCCGAAAATATTCCTTCACTACTGGTGGAAATCGGCGAGGAACGCATCGAAGAAATCATTCCGCAATTGGTGGCATCCGGATTCGTCCGCAGCAAAAGCGAATTCGTGCGGCTCATCGAACAGGATGGGGTGTCGTTCAACGGTGAAAAACTGGTACGCGACGATCTCGACACCGTCGTCCATAACGGCGATGTCCTGCAGATCGGCAAAAAACGCTTCGTGCGCTTTGAAAAATAGTCATAGGAAAAGGCGCAGAAACGGATATCCGTTTCTGCGCCTTTATTTACTTCATTTTTTATACTGCATGTAAACGACTTGCGTCGCAAGGAAGTCTTCCATGCCGTGCTTGCCGTCCGCACCGCCGAGGCCGGATTGGCGCATGCCGGCGTGATAGCCTTGCACCGCTTCGAAGTTTTCACGATTGACGTAAGTCTCGCCGAATTTCATTTCATTGACGACGCGCATTGCTTCGTTCAGGTCGTCTGTATAAATCGAAGAAGACAAGCCGAAGACCGTATCGTTGGCCATTTCAATCGCTTCTTCAATAGTGCTGTAAGTGGTCATCGGGAGCACCGGTCCGAAAATCTCTTCACGCATGATATCGGAATCGTGCGTCACGTTCGTTAAAATAGTTGGCTTGTAGAAGAACCCGGCCAGATCCGCGCGTTCCCCACCTGTCGCAACGGTCGCCCCTTGCGATACAGCGTCTTTAACCATGCCTTCGACAGTCTCCAAACGGTCTTGGCTGATCAGCGGCCCCATTGTTACGTCTTTGCTTTCTCTAGGATCGCCGAGTTTGGTCGCTTCGAATGCTTGGATAAGTTTCTGGCTGAGCTCTTCCGCAACGCTTTCATGGACATACAGGCGCTCAGCGTTTGTACACGCCTGTCCGCCGTTTGCGAGTCTAGACGTGGTGATGGCTTTTGCAGCTAGGTCCAGGTCGGCGTTCTGTGTGACGATGGCTGGTGCTTTGCCGCCAAGTTCCAGATTGACCTTGGTGATGTTTTGCGCCGCCGCTTCCATAACTTTCGTGCCGGCTGGCAAGCTGCCTGTCATCGTGATCATCTGAACTTTTTTGTGCGAGGCCAACGCATTGCCGATTTCAGAGCCGGTTCCGGTTACGACATTGTAGACGCCTGCTGGGATTTCTTCCATTGCGTCGACGATTTTCGTGAATTCCATTGCCGTATTCGGTGTCTGTTGGCTTGGTTTGATGACGATTGTGCAACCCGTGACGAGCGCTGTCGCGACTTTTCGTGCCAGGATGAATACCGGGAAATTCCACGGAATGATGCCCGCTACGACACCGATCGGCTTTTTGTAAACCAAGATATTTTCATTCGGACGGTCGCTCGGGACGATTTCCCCTTCAATCCGTCTTGCCCATTCGGACATGTAGTGGAAGTAATCAATTGCCAAGTCGACTTCGCCACTTGCGAGTTCATAGTCTTTCCCTTGCTCTTCTTGCAATAAGTCAATAAATTTATCGCGGTTTTCGGCGATTTTGTCGCCCAGCTTGCGCACGATTTTCCCGCGTTCGATATTCGGGGTCAATTCCCATGCCTGTTGTGCCTGATGCGCCGCTTCTACCGCTTTATCAACATCTTGTTCCGTGCCTTTTGGAATCTTGGAAATCACTTGTTCCGTTGCCGGATTGATGATGTCGATCCATTCGTCTCCAGTGGACTTTATATATTCGCCGTTCACATACATTTGATGGGTTTGCAAAAGATCTCCTCCTAATTTTCCAATTAGTAGGTTTTTCCCTTTCCAGTTACCCGTAAACTTGGCCTTCTGCACTAACATGCTTAGACAAGGCGTAACTATCACATAAGGTTAGGCTTCCCCAAAAACCGGGTTTCCAGTTCATGTTCATACCCCTTGCCTACACGATAAGCTTTGGCATCAGGGCGTGAACTGACCGCGCTGTTCAAATCCGGTCCGATAAAATGAAGGGCCACGCCGTCATCTGCCGCGAGCCCCGGCTTGATCTGCCCTTCCTTGAGTAATCGCTGAAACGTCGGACGCCGGTGCGTTTCCCCATCGTAATGAGGGCAATTGCTGCCCGGTAGAAACCCTAAGCAAGCCAACGGATGAAGCTCATCGCCGTAAGAATCGGTGACGCCTTGTTCAAACCAGCAGATCGATCCCGCACTGATGCCTGCCAGCACAATTCCTTGATTCCATGCTTTTTCGATGATCCGGTCCAAATCCCATTCCCGCCACAGCGCGAGCAAGTTTTTTGTATTGCCTCCACCGACATACAGAATATCCTGCGACAAGACGAACTCTTCCAGCTCTTGCGTGGGGGGCTTGAATAAAGAAAGGTGTGTCGGCTCGCAGTTTTGCTGTTCAAAGAAATCATAGAAGCGTGCGATATAGCCGTCAGCATCCCCGCTCGCTGTTGGGATAAAGCAGATTTTCGGCGTTTCTTTCGGTGATTGTTCCAATATGTATAAATCGATTAGCGGGTTGTCGGGCTCCATCGAGAAGCCGCCTCCGCCTAGTGCGATAATCTGTTTCATTGGGGTTCCTCCTGCCTCTGCACTTTTTAAATATCGAGTTGTTCGTTTACAGTCAAACACTGCAATTTCATCGCGACTTCCAGCGGTTTTACATTGAACTCATTTACCTCTCTCAGCTGGATCCATACCGGCTCGTACGTCCCTAGTCGACGATTTGGATCTGTATATTCTTCTCCCAATCCCGTGCCGAAAGTGCCGCCGGTTCTCTTCGCCATAAAAAAATACTGATTGCCTTCATAGTATATCGTTGCGAAAAGCCCTTGGATTTCCACTTGCACGCCCAGTTCCTCGAACGCTTCCCTTTTCGCTGCAGCTTCCGGCGTTTCGTGTTGTTGAATGCCACCGCCCGGAAGTACATAATACACAGAGTCGTCGCGTACACGCTTAATCAGTGCTACCTTATTTTCTTCGATAAGTACGACCGATCCTCTATTCCCCATACAGCTTTTCATCTTTCTGATTGCTTAAGCGGGTGTAATACGGAAACAGCACGATGAGCAACAGCCCGATCGTTCCGCTCACGTACCCGAGCCCCATCAAAAACCCACCATTGTTGAACGATACATATTGCCTCGCACCGCACGATGGACAGTTCTTGCCATCTTTTGCTACGCCCAGTTTCCAGATATCTTTCGCTTTCCATTTAACTTCGCAATTTGTGCAATGTGCCACGTCCTTCACCCTTCCCCATCCTATTTTCTTCTATATATACAAAGTCTTAACGTTTCTTTAATTGCGCTTCTTCATTTTCACTGCTCAGCTTCATGAACAGATGATCTTTTATATCCCATAAACAATCCAGCCAAGTTCCCCAAAACACCATGTCCCGAAATGTGTGATCTTCCACTTTCATGTACTGGATAGTTCCGCAATCCGGGCACGGGCAGCCATCCTTCAATTCATACAACCAATGCTTTTCTTTAGACTTCCAGCGATACTGGCAGTTCGTGCAGCGTGTCATTTTTTTCTCGACTCCTTTCATTATTTTACTCTCATTTCCAATAAAGGTTTCATAAAAAGGCAAAAATTTCTCTACAAAAAAAGCCGCCAGAAAATTTTCTGGCGGCTTTTACGTATTCAGATAAAGTTCATTCGCTGATAAACAGGAAAACCAGCTTGTCTTCCTGTCCTGTTTCACCAGCGAAACGGTCTGTATAGTCGAGCCATTTGGCGCGTTCTTGGCGAGCTTCGATCTTATCGCCGAGTTCTGCTTCAATTTGTTGCATCATGGCGGAAACTTCTTTGAACGAGCGGTTAAAGCGGTAAGCGGCCTGCTCGAACGGCGAATGCAGCACCAGCAAACTGCGAAATTCCTCCACGGTATCCGCTTGTTCAGCTAGCGCATCTTCCAGTTCTATGATGAAGCGGTATAATTGCCGCTGCTCCTCACCCAGTTTCGCCACTTCGCTTTTCAGCAAATAGGCAATCATGCCGTCATTCATTGCCCACGCCTCCTTTGTTTTCTTACCAGCTTGATTTTTTGACGCCGGGGATCTGCCCTTTATGTGCAAGGTCGCGGAATGCGATGCGGGACATGCCAAATTTGCGCATGAAGCCGCGCGGGCGTCCCGTCACTTCGCAACGGTTCTTCAAACGGGTCGGCGACGAATCTTTTGGCAGTTTCGCCAGTGCTTCGTGATCGCCTTGCGCTTTCAGTTCTTTGCGGAGTTCCGCATAGCGCGCCACCATTTCACGTTGTTTTTTATCGCGTGCTACTTTTGATTTCTTGGCCATCGATAGGCTCCTCTCTATTATGCAATATTTTTCAGTAGATTACTTTGTTTCGCGGTGCAAAGTCACTTTTTTCAAGCGCGGGCAATATTTTTTCAATTCGATGCGCTCCGGGTTGTTGCGCTTATTTTTGGTCGTGGAGTAATTGCGGTCGCCCGTTTCTGTGCAAGCCAGTGTAATGTTTACTCTCATGTTCGTTCCTCCTTTTTAATGAGTCATGGCTGTTTGCGGCAGCGGATCATTGAACCCGCTCCAGTCTGCCGCCATTTCTTGTTGTGTCAACAAGCAGCTATCCAAGGATTGAATGATGTCTCGTTGGTCCATTTCGATGCCGATCAACACTAGCTCGGTCATTTTCACGCCGTATGCCTTGTCCCACGCACCTACTGTCTCAAGACTCGCAGAAGGGCCTGCCTGGGACAACAAAGTCGCAAACGAATCGCGCGTAGCGATGCGCAAAAACCCTTTGGCGCGGACGATTTCCACCGGCCAGTCCATGATCCAGTCAAACAAACGCTCCGGATGGAACGGGGTTTCGCTGCGGTAAACGAATGAAGCGATGCCGTACTCTTCCGTTTCCGGCACATGCTCTTCGTTGAGTTCTTTGATCCAGCCGGCGCCTTGGCTCGCTTTGTCCAAGTCAAAGCGTCCCGTGTTGAGCACTTCGCCGAGTGCCACTTGCGAACGTTCGGTGCGGAGAATATTCGCAGACGGATTCAAGGCCCGCAGAACGCCGTGCAACTCGTCCGCTTTTTCGTCTGTGAGCTGATCGGTTTTGTTCAATAAGATTACATCTGCAAATTCTATTTGGTCGATAAGCAAATCAGAAATCTCCCGTTCATCGGATTCCGTCGCGCCTTCTTTTCGGTCGAGCAAAGTTTCGCCTGACGCAAAATCGCGCCAGAAGCCGTGGCCGTCGACGACTGTCACCATCGTGTCGAGCCGGCACATGGCGGACAGGTCCACCCCGAGCGCATCGTCCATATAACTGAAAGTCTGTGCGACTGGAACCGGCTCGCTGATGCCGGACGATTCGATGACGATATAATCGATATCCCCCTCACTCGCCAACTTCTCGACTTCCACGATCAAGTCTTCGCGCAATGTGCAGCAAATGCAGCCATTTTGCATTTCGACCAGCTTTTCTTCCGTGCGGGAAAAGCCGCCGTTTTGGACAAGCGCGCTGTCGATGTTCACTTCGCTCATGTCGTTGACGATGACTGCGACTTTCAAGCCTTCGCGATTACTTAAAATATGATTCAATAACGTCGTCTTGCCCGCGCCCAGGTATCCACTCAATACGGTAATGGGGATGCGCTTGTCCATATTATCTAACTCCCTTATTGTTTCAATCAATAAATCGTAACGATTACGTTTTATATATTAAAGCGCCTTGATCATTTGTGCAAGTATTTTTTCAGCAGAATTTTCACGGTCCTTTTTTACGGCTCGTCTCTTCGCTTGCCGAAACCTCTTGTCTTTTCCTCTTCCAGCATGTATGCTGTGTAAAATAAATCGTAATTATTACTATTTGAAAGTTAAATGAATTGCTATTTTATGAAATGGCTTTGCTTACTTAATTTTGAACAGTTGGGAGAGAAACGCTCATGCATACATGGATTATTATCGGCGGCGGTATCCAAGGAATGACGCTGGCCACTTTTTTACGGAAGCAAAAAGGCATCACACCTGAAGAGATGGCGATTATCGACCCTCACAAAGAACCGTTGTCCGAATGGAAACGCTGCACCGAAGCCATTTCCATGCCTTTCTTGCGATCGCCCTTTGTCCATCATCTCGACGTGAATCCCTTTTCGTTGAATAACCATGCCAAAGACAGCCCTTTTAGCGAAGATGCGTCGTTTCTCGGAAGATTCAAGCGGCCCTCTTTGCTGCTGTTCCATGAACATTGCGAGCATTTAATGCGCGAACAGGACATTCGCCGCAGCTGGATCCAAGGCCGCGTGGAGTCAATCAAACGCTTGGAAGCCGGCTGGAAGATCCAGCTGACGAGCGGGATACAGGTTTCAGGCGCTAATATCGTCCTTGCAATCGGCGCCGGTGAGCAATTGCACTGGCCTGAATGGGCCCAGCAATTACGGATGGAATCCCCTGGTTCGGTCTTCCATGTGTTCGATCGTGAACTGCCGGAGTTCGATGCCTCACAAGCTCCCTTTACGATTATCGGCGGCGGCATCACAGCGGTTCATTTGACCTTGAAGCTCCATAAGCAGTTCCCCGGGGAAGTGACACTGTTGAAGCGCCATCCATTCCGGGTCCACGATTTCGACAGCGATCCCGGCTGGCTTGGGCCGAAATACCAACAGGCTTTCCGGAAAACACGCTCGTATACACGCCGGCGCGAAATGATTGTACGCGCTCGCCGAAAAGGCTCGATTCCTCGGGACTTGAATGCAAAATTGCGCAAGCAGCTTCGGCAGTTTCCGGAATTGGTCGCTGACGGCCATGTCCATAGAGCCGTCCGGCAACGAGGCGTCACTTCGTTAATCGATGAACACGACAGCCTGATTCATCAAACAGGAACCATTATTCTAGCAACCGGCTTTCAGCCACAGCTGCCAGGACGCGAATGGCTATCGCCTGTCATTGAAGAACAACGCTTAAAATGTGCCGAATGCGGCTATCCTGTCGTCACGCACACTTTGCAATGGGGCCCCGGACTATATGTGATGGGGCCGCTGGCAGAACTGGAAGTCGGGCCGATTGCACGCAATATTTCCGGCGCACGCGAAGCCGCCTCGCGCATCGTCCAAGCACAGTAAAAGCCCTGCCAATATGGCGGGGCTTTACTTCGGTCCAAATTTGTTATTTCTTATGTCCGCCGATTAGCTTCGTGCGGTCAATCGCTGTGCCGGCGTCTGTACCGGAAACGCCCCGGTAAATTGCGGTCGGCCCGTGCTTGCGCTTGATTGCATCCATCGCTGCACCGAGGCGCCGCCTTTGCCATTTATCCGCTTCGAATAAACTCAGCTGCATCGAAGTTTCGTCTTCCAGATTGGTGATGGACAGCGAGATTTGCCGGACGGGCTGCCCGGTGTAAAATTCGCGAAACAGTTCTTTGCACACGGCGTAGATTTTCAAAGTATCGTTCGTTGCTTCGTCGATCGAACGGGATCGAGAGAACCCGCCGCCAAATGAGGTTTTGCTGTAGCTCATGCCTAAATGGATCGTGCGCCCGGCCATGCGCGCTTCGCGGGTGCGCATCGCGACGTCTTCGCACATCTCGAGCACAATCGTCAGGATGTCTTCACGCGTTTCATAGTCGCGGTAAAGAATTTGGCCTTTGCCGAAACTTTTCTGGCCTTCGATAAGCAACGACCCAAGCTCCGAATAATCAATGCCCCGCGCGTGCTGATGCAGCTGATGGCCCATGATGCCAAAGCGGTCTTCCAGCCGTTTGACATCCGCCCGCGCCAAATCGCCGACTGTGAATATTCCCATATTGTTCAGGTTGCGCTCCATCTTGCTGCCAATGCCCCACATTTTGCTGAGCGGGGAAACCGGCCATAATTTTCTGGGCACGTCTTTCATTGTCCAATGCGCAAGCCCTTTTTTCTTGCCTTCAAGATCGAGTGAGAGCTTGGCCAGCAGCATATTCGGCCCGATGCCGACAGCGGACGGCAAGCCGAATTGGCGCATGATCGAATCCTGCATATCGATGGCTGCTTTTTCAGGAGTTCCGTACAGATGGATAATGCCGGTCAAATCGATAAAACTCTCATCCACGCTGTAGACATGGATGTCTTCTTTCGGCACATACTGGGCGAACAGCTCGGTGATCGCCATCGAGATCTCCAAGTAAAACTGCATCCTTGGTTCGATGAGCAAAATATCCGGATGATCCGGAATTTCAAATAGCCGCGTGCCGGTTCTGACGCCAAAGCGTTTTTTCATTTCCGGAGAGGCCGCAAGCACGACGCTGCCTTTTCGCTCCTGGTTCCCGACGATGGCGATGCACGCTTCCATCGGGTCGAGGCCGCGCTCGACTGCTGAACAGCTGGCGTAGAAGCTGCGCATATCGATGCAGGCGATATAACGGGGCTTTCCTGTTTGTTTTCCCATGTCGCCACTCCTATATAGAACGTTTGTTCTTATTTTAATCGAAAAGATAGAAAGCAGCAAGAGGCAAAAGAAAGGAATTTCCCAAAAGACAGAATGTTTTGAACTAATTTGGGGTAATCAGTAAACTTAAAGAGAAAAGATGGAAAGAACAATTCAAGGGAGGAATGGCACAATGGCAAGACTGGAAGGAAAAGTGGCCGTCATTACCGGAGGCGCTGGCGTGATCGGTAAAGTGACGGCGAAGCGGTTTTTGGAAGAAGGGGCAAAAGTCGTGCTCATCGATATTTCTGAACAGGCACTCCAAGAATCGAAGCAAGAACTAGGAAGCGGCGTGGAAATTGTCCAAGCCGATGTTACCAAAGAAGCAGACGTCAAAAACTATGTCGGCAAAGCGGTCGAAGCGTTTGGCAAGATCGACGTGTTCTTCAATAATGCAGGCATCGAAGGAAAAGTCGCTCCGCTCATCGAACAGGCGGTGGAAGATTTCGACCAAGTCATCGACATCAATGTGCGCGGCGTATTTCTCGGCATGAAGCATGTATTGCCCGTCATGTATAAACAAGGCTCGGGGAGCGTCATTAATATGTCATCGATTTCGGGCCTTAGCGGTTCACCGAACGTCAGCCCGTATATCACATCAAAACACGCGGTCGTCGGTTTGACGAAAGCCGCGGCTTACGAAAGTGCACGTCATCAAGTCCGCGTCAATTCGGTCCATCCGTCGCCGGTCAATTCACGCATGATGCGTTCGCTTGAAGAAGGACTCGGTACTACTGAAAAAACTTTGTCGAAAACGATTCCGCTCGGCCGCTACGCTGAATCCGAGGATATCTCCAACCTCGTATTGTTTCTTGCTTCCGACGAAAGCACATTCATCTCAGGCGCCCAGTACCGCGTGGACGGCGGCATGGCCGCATTATAGAAAAAGACGGACACCCAGAATTCGGGAATGTCCGTCTTTTACTTATTCACGGCCCGGCAATTTCAAATCTACGACCGGATTGTGCAAGGTTTTGAAGCCGTCGATGCGGCATTCGACCACGTCGCCGTCGCGGATGACGACTGCCCCCGGCGTTCCGGTCGAGATGATGTCTCCGGGCAATAGCGTCATCACTTCGGAATGAAACGCAATGAGGTCCCGCGGCCGGAACGTCATGTTCGAGACGCTGTTTTCCCGATGGACTTCCCCGTTCTTGACAGTTGCGACCGTCAGTTCAAGCACTGCCTCCACTTCGTCAGGCGTTACGAGTTCCGGCCCGAAACTGAAGAAAGTATCGAAGCTTTTCGCGCGCGTCAAATAGCGCGGGTTTTTCTCGAGAATGTCTTCAGCGGTCATATCGATAATCGTCGTGAAACCCGCTACTACTTCAAACGCATCTTCTCTCGAGACATTTTTGCATTCCGTTCCGATAATGATGCCGAGTTCCGCTTCCGCCGTCACCCGATCAGACTGCTTGGGCAGCTCGATCGCCTCTCCCAGCCCGATAATCGCCGTATCGGGTTTCATGAAACTCGCCGGTTCGGTGTGAGGCGACACTTCCTTCAAATCTGCCGCATGCTCGGCGTAATTCAGCCCGATGCCCCAGATTTTTCGGGGATGGCGGTATAAAGGCGCGTAATCCGCTTCGGAAAACGGCATGAGCGATTCTTCGAGCGCCCCTTCCGGCATGCGCTCGAATTCTTCCCTCAGCCATCGTTTCAAAAGCTCGAGTTCACCTGTTTGGATCAGCGTAAACAAATCAGTCGGCCAATTCTCTGCCGTATGTTCGTTGAGCTTTCGCAGCGGCAAAAAGCCGTCCTTCATGACCAGCGCCGCTTCTTCTGTGCCGTTCCACTGGATTGTTGCGAGGCGCATCACACCTCCCCCTTTCCTTTCCCTTTATTTCGGTTTCTTCCGGCCAAAACCCTGCCGAAATACAGAAAAACAGGCTTTCCTTCTAGAGGAAAGCCTGTTAGCAGAATGTTGAATAACTCCGTAACACACTATAATTCAAAAGATTTTAGCCTCTTCGATTTCTAAAAATCAATGACCTAGCTAAGTATTTGTAGAAGCGTTTGCTCGACTCCAGTGGATCAGCGAGACGACCGAGACCCCGCAAGCAGCGAAGCGGCTGAGGAGGCTTGGGCGCGAGCCCACGGAAAGCGAGCGATAAGCTTCGGAAAATACGGCTTTCTTGAGTTTCCCAAAAGTCTACTGGTTTCAATCGTTTTCTTTTAATCCATCGATATATTGCTTCGCTTCGAGGAGCGAATAACCGAATGCGACACGCGCTGCTTTAATGGCCCGGATTTCCTGGCCTTCAGCGATTAAGCGCCGCAGCTCCTCGTTGATTGCCGGTTCTTCCAACGTTACTTCTGCTTCCAATTGTTCAATGCGTTTTGACATATGCTTCATGCGCACCTCCAATGCCTGGATTTGCTGGCTCAGCAATAAATACACCGCCCCAACAGCCCCTAGTGACAATCCGATTAGCCATACCCAATCCATGCCCTCTGCCATTTACCGTTCCAGCCGATCTAAAAATTTCTCAAGGCGGTCAACGGTCGTCAAACGGGCGTTGCACGATGTTTCATCTGCACAGATGTACTGGCCGTGCTTGACATAACTGTCGATGTTCGCACCTTTGGTCTTGGCCATGAATAAACCGACCGAACTGTGTTTATGGCAAATCATGCAGACGCCCTGCTTGCGGCTCGCGCCGAACTGGCCACTCACGGTTTGCAGGCGCCCGTTGCGTTCGGCCACCAGAAAACGGTTGGTGTTTTCCTGCCAGGACAAATACGACAAGGCATGGAAATCCATCGCCGCAAGATTCGGCCCTTTCAGCCTTTTCGCTTTTGGAAACAAACGTTTCAAATTGTCCAGATTGACGGTAGGAAAGGGAATCAAGTAAGGGCGCAGCCCCGCCAGAAACTCTTCCGCAGCGTCAGTGTCTTTCACCATCGTTAGCGGACGCAATACATTCTTCTGCTCTTCCGTTAACGCCGAGAACATAGCGAATACTTTCTCATGGCTTAAATGGCGCAGCACACTCAACACTTCTGTATCATTCGCTGTGGCATGCGCCGTCACAAGCGCTAGGGCCTGTTCTTTAATAAAATTATATTGATGGTTGCGGATAAACGCTTCGGGCTGGCCCGACACGTTCGTCCGATCTGTCGATTCTTTGATGATAGCCATCGCTAGCCTCCTTGAAAGGTATGACTTTCCTGTGATTTTACCATATTTTGTCCGCAACCGCAGAACAGGCACCCTGAAGTCAGGATGCCTTGTTTTAAGCTATGAAAATTCCGGTTACAGCACCGTAAAGCAGCGCTAACCCGATGACCAATGCGGGATGCAGTTTCCATTTCTCGAGCATCAGGTAGCTTGCCACCATCAAGATCGCGGTCTGGATGCCGCCGAGTGACGCTTCCGAGGTCAAGATGAAGTCGAGCGTCATGACGCCGATCAAGACGGCGATGACCGGCTTGACGACTTTGGATATGTTTTTCACTTCACGTGAATCTTTGTATTTAAAGAGAATCGCCATCAGCGCAATCATCAAAATCAGTGAAGGGGCAACAGCGCCAAACAGGCCGACGACCGCTCCGAGTACCCCTCCTTCGGCATAGCCGACATAACCTGCCATTTTTGTCGCGATTGGGCCGGGCAAGGAGTTGCCGAGCGCCAGCACTTCACTAAACTCCTGGGTATCCATCCAGCCATAGCGGTCGACCACTTCCTTTTCGACAAGCGGGATCGATGCTGGCCCGCCGCCATAACCGACGATGCCCGGAATGAAAAACGCCAGGAAAATCTGCCAGTAAATCATGTTCTCTTCACCGTCCTTTTAATGAATGGCACGAGGACCAAAAGAATGAGGGCGGCGATGAGAAATGCCGGATGAATGCCGAGCACTTCGAGCAAAATGACGGAGACAACAATCAATAGAATGGCCTTGCTCCAACCGAGCGCCTTCTCGGATTGCTGGACGAAATTCCAGGTCAGGACACCGAGCATGACAGCTACGACCGGAACGACCGCATTCGACATATTCGCAACCCACGGCACGTCTTTATAGTTTTGCAGGATGCCGAGCAGCAGGATCATCAAGACGACGGTCGGTATAACAGAAGCGGCGAGCGCAATCAAGCAGCCGCGAAGCCCCGCCACACGGTAACCGATATAGCCTGCAAGCTTGGTCGCCAAAGGCCCTGGCATCGTATTCGATAAGGCGATCGTGTCGCCGTATTCCTCGTCCGTCATCCAGCCGTAGCGCTCCACGACATCACGCTGCATGATCGGGATGACAGCCGGGCCGCCGCCGAAACCGAGCATGCCTGCGCGGAAAAAAGCCATGGTAAGATCGATCGATTTAACGCCTTGTTCTTTTACCAAACAGCAATCGCCCCGTCCGTACGGGATTCGGTGCCGCCTGCAAGCACGCCTGTTTCCGGATTGCGCCAGATGATCTGGCCGCGCCCGAAGCTGCCTGGATCGGCCATCACTTCCACTTGATGTCCCTTACGCTGTAATTCCTGCGCCAAATAATTCGGGAACTCCGCTTCTACAGTGACTTTTTTGCCGCCCATCCACTGCCAGCGCGGCATATCGAGTGCCGCTTGCGGGTTGAGGAGATAATCGAGCGTATTGACGACCACTTGGAAATGGCCTTGCGGCTGCATATAGCCGCCCATGACGCCGAACGGCCCAACCGCTTCACCCGCTTTTGTCAAAAATCCCGGAATGATCGTGTGGAACGTGCGCTTGCCAGGTTTCAAGGCATTCGGGTGGCTGTTATCGAGCGAGAAATCCGCCCCGCGGTTTTGCAGGCCGATGCCTGTTCCCGGAATGACGATGCCTGAGCCAAAGCCCATGTAATTACTTTGGATATACGAAATCATATTGCCTTCCTCATCGGCCGCTGCAAGATAGACCGTACCGCCTCTTGGCAGTTCGTATGCAACTGGGTCGATCGCTTCTGTGCCGATTTGTTTCGCGCGGCTCGCGGCATAATCGTCTGATAATAAATGTTCAGCCGTCACCGGCATATCATCTTGTTCTGTGATGAAGGCCTGGCCATCTGTATAAGCGAGTTTCATCGATTCAATTTGCTGATGCAGCGTGGTGGCTTGTTGCCAAACCGGTGCGTCGAGCTGCTTGAAGATATTGAGCGCCATTTGCGCGACCATGCCTTGGCCATTCGGCGGAATTTCCCATACCTCGTGTCCTTTGTAGCTCGTTGAAATCGGCTTGACCCATTCCGCTTTATACGCTGCCAAGTCTTGTTTTTTCAGGAAACCACCATGTTCAACCATGAAGCTGTCGATTTTTTCAGCCAGTTCGCCTTCATAAAAGGCTTTCGCATCGGTATCGCCGATTTTGCGAAGCGTATCGGCATGTCCTGGAGATTTCCACATTTCGCCAATTTCCGGCGCACGCCCGTCCGGTGCAAAAGTTTCGAACCAAGCGGCAAATTCCTTAGCGGTAAAATTCTTTTTAAACGTCTCGTACGCTTTTTTCCAATACTTGCCGAGAATCGGCGTCAATGGATAGCCTTCTTCAGCGTAGCGGATCGCCGGTTCCAATGTTTCCGCAAGCGATAATTTGCCGAACCGCTTCGACAGTTCTGCCCAGGCAGAAGGGACGCCTGGCACCGTGATCGGCACCAATCCGTGCGTCGGCATCTTGTCATGCCCTTTCGCTTTTACCGCGTCAATCGTCAATTCCTGCGGGGAAGGTCCCGAAGCATTCAAGCCGTGAAGTTCGCCTTTGACCCATACCAGCGCGAACGCATCGCCCCCGATGCCGTTTGAAGTCGGCTCCACAACCGTCAAGGTCGCAGCGGTCGCAATCGCGGCGTCAATCGCGTTGCCGCCTTTTTTCAAAA
Source organism: Planococcus sp. SK3692 (assembly GCF_028890485.2). GTDB lineage: Bacteria > Bacillota > Bacilli > Bacillales_A > Planococcaceae > Planococcus. Next base: position 207,903 of record NZ_JARCHV010000003.1, on the reverse strand, counting down.
TCTCAAGCCCCGTCTGTGCGGCAAGCGGCTGCGATGTGGCGACCATGCCTTTTTTGCCAAAGACAGTATGGCGTTTCCCTGGGAAAGGGTGATTCGTATAATCCATTATGATTCCTCCTAATATGTATTACTCAAGTTATGGTATCTTCTTGAGCAGAATGAACTTTTCATATTATTCAAATTTTACGGGAGCTATTCAAATAAGTAAAATTAAATATATTTAATAGTATAATGAAAAAAACTCATCGAGGTGGATGTATGGATCACAAACTGGAAATTTTCGTCACAACCGCTGAACAAAAAAGCTTCACACGCGCAGCCGAGCTATTACATATGACGCCTTCCGCCATTTCCTTAAGCATCAAATCCTTGGAAAATAAAGTAGGCGTCCGGCTGTTCGAGCGCAGTAATAAATATGTCCAATTAACGGAAGCTGGGCAAGTGATGTACGCCCAGTCCAAAGAAATTCTCTTGAAATACGATCAATTAAAGCTGGCGCTTACGGAACTCGAACCGTCTACGGCCATGCCCTTGTCGATCGGTGCAGCCTATACATTCGGCGAATACTTTTTGCCAGGCATCATCTACGCCTTCAGCAAGCGCCATCCAAACATCACGCCGAACATCACCATTCACAATTCGAAAACTATTATCGAGCAAATCCACAAGCAGGAGCTCGATATCGGTTTTATTGTCGAAGGAGAAGCGAGCGGCAGTGATGTCGACACGAAACTGTTCACAGAAGAAGAAATGGTCATCGTTGCACGCCCCAACCATCCGATCATTCGCCACTCCCAAGTCGACCGCCGTTTGCTTGAAGCAGAAACCTGGATCATCCGCGAACCGGGTTCCGGCACGCGCGATGTGACCGACAAGCTGTTCGCACAGCTTGGCATTGCGCCGAAGAAAGTGATGAGCTTCGGCAGCTCCCAAACGATTAAGGAATCGGTGGCGCTCGGCCTCGGCATTTCCTATCTATCGGAGTCCACTGTCAAAAGCGAAACAAAAACCGGGTCGATCGGCGCCGTTGCGCTGGCTGATTTCCCGAACAAGAGCCGTTTCCATTACATCACCCACCGGGCAAGCTTCCATACACAAGCCACCCAGCTGTTCTTGGACTTTCTCGATTCTTATGTTCTCGACGAAAAAGTATCAGTGCATACGAAAAAGCGGTTAGCAGACAAATGATGCCTGCGCGTTCTATAGAAAAAATGGCAAGAGGCTGCATGCCTCTTGCCATTTTCTTATGCAATATGCGTTTTATCGGCTTGTCCCGATTTCATGACTTGCCCTGGGAGGGTTCTGCCGAGCAATTTCTCCATATCGAGTGCTGCATCAAGCAATTGCGGCAGTTTGCCATCAACCGGCACGCCCATGAACTCGAACATGTGAACGACGTCTTCTAAAGAGACATTGCCACTCGCACCAGGAGCAAACGGGCAGCCCCCGATGCCGCCCAAAGCTGCATCGAAATGGCGCATCCCCGACTGGTATGCCGCATAGATATTCGCCAAGCCCATCCCCCTTGTGTTATGGAGATGCAGCCCGAAATAATGTTGCGGATATTGTTTCTTAATCGTCGAGATAAATTCCGTCATCTGTACCGGATTCGCCATGCCGGTTGTATCGGCAATGGTGAATCGGCTGAGGCCGGCCGCTGTCAAAGTTTCGATATTGCCAAGGATTTTGTCGACTTCATACAACCCCTCGAACGGGCATCCAAATGCTGTCGCTAGACTCACCGTAATCTTTGAAGAATCCATTAGTTTCTGGATGTCTTTAACCCCTTCGATCGATTCACCTACCGTTTTCCTGACATTTTTTTGGTTGTGCGTCTCGCTGATGGACAGCACGTAATTCACTTCATCCACGCCTGCTTCCAGTGCCAGCTCAGCACCTTTGACATTGGGGACGAGCGCAATCACTTCCACGTTTTCACGTTGGATTCCGTCAATTACTTCACGTGCATCGCGCATTTGCGGAACGGCTTTCGGTGAAACAAACGAAGTCGCTTCGATGCGCGGAATCCCTGCTGCGATAATTTGGTTAATGACTCGGATTTTATCTTCGGTATCGATCCAGTCCTTTTCCATTTGAAATCCATCTCTGCCCGTGACATCGGTCATGATCACTCTTTCGTCCATCATTTGATCCCTTCTTCCACTTTTACTCTGGGCAAAGTGAACAAATTATCGACTTCACAATAATTTCCTGCCAGCCTGCCCAGCGGCTTGAGCTTTTCAAGGTCTACTTTATAATTGCCAAGATAATATTCATCCTGGATATGGTATTGAACGACTCTTCCCAAAATCAGATGATCGCTGCCAAGTTCGATGATTTGATCCAGCTCCAACTCAAAAGAAATCGGTGCTTCACCTACTCGCGGCGCTTGCACATTAATGCTCTCAACCGGTGTTAGCCCTGCAGCTTCAAACTCATCCACTTCAACAGGCAAATTACCCGAGCTGATGTGCATCTCGTCGCCAAGTGGAGAATTCACGATATTGATGACGAATTGCTTGGTGCTTCGGATATTCGACAACGTATCCTTGGTCGTTCCTTCCCTGTCGCCGACACCGGGACCGACTGAAATGCATAATGTAGCCGGGTTTCGCGAGGCAACTGTAAAAAAGCTGAAAGGCGCTAAATTGCGGTTGCCGTCTTCATCTATAGTAGAGACCCAAGCGATTGGCCGGGGCACGATCGACCCTGTCATCAATTTATAAGCTTGTTTTGTGTCGATGCTGCGCAAATCAATATTCATCATTTTACACTCCCTTGTGAGACTCGCTTTCTTTATATGCTAATCGTTTCGCCCATAAAAGCAGGACAATAACGAAAAGTAAAACGAAAGATAGAAAGAACCAGCCATAATTGAAATTCCCTGAAAGATCGACGATATAGCCGAATAGCGGAGGGCCGATGATTACGCCCCAAGAGCCGACCATCAAAGTGAAGCCGCTTGCGATTCCGGCTTGCTTGAACGGTACAAGTTCCGTAGCCGCATTCATCCAAATTCCGTTGAATCCTGAAATACAAAACCCGAAGATGGCGACAACCGAAGCAATTGCCCAAAACGAACTCCCTGCAGGAAGCCGCGTGACAATCAAGGCGATACCGATTGAGAGTGCCGCAATATAAACAAGCACAATCAAACGCTGTCCTTTAAAAATAGTATCGCTGATAATCCCCCAGGCCACTCTGCCGAAGGAGCCGCTGACTTCTGAAATGACCAGCAGCATGCCGGCCAGCAAAAGGCTGAGCCCTAGCTGTTCATAAGCAAATAAGACGATATACGTATTCAAGATCAATTGGCTCCCGCTCAAGCCCATAGCGGCAATACTGAGAAGAACGAGCGGTTTATGGCGGAACATTGCCCCAATCGATTCCTTTAAATAGGACCAGCTAATTTTTCTTTCCTGCTCATGAGGCTCCGCTGAGGGCGGATCCCGGTAAAAGCGGTAAGCAAGCACGCCTGTCACCATCAATAAACCGCATGCTGCCAGTAATGCCAGGCGCCAACCCCAAACCGCTGCCAGCGGCAATAACAAAAGGGCCGAAAGAGCCGACCCCAATGTAACACCCATTTGCTTGATGCCCATTGCCGTTCCACGCTTTTGTTGGAACCAGTGCAAAATCCCTTTATTGGATGTGGGATGCATTGTGCCATAGCCCACTCCACCGATGGCCACCATCAACAGCACGAAAAAGTAATTACTGCTGATAGCCATTAGCATAAAAGCGCCGCCAAGGCCGAACGATAAATACAGCAATAAGCGTTTGGAACCGATGCGGTCGACGACAAATCCTGCGGGGATGGAGGCAATGGACTGGCCGAGGAACAGAGCAGCAGGCAGCATGCCGATCTGGGCCTTGGTCAGAGACAAATCTTCTCCGATCAATACCCCAAGCGGCGCCAGGCTCCGGCCGATGAATGCGACCATCACCTGGGCGACAAGCAGCCAGCCGAGCATATGCCAGGGATTGATAGATTTGAATGGTTTCACAAGTGTTGAATTGTCCATTTGATCGCCACATTCTTATTTAGCATAAAGGAAAACTGTTTATGCCAAATCGATTTTTTTGAGTTCCGCTTCTTTTTCGACGGTCAGCGGTACAAGGTACGAACCGACAACAGCGATAAAGAAGTTAGCAGCGAGTCCGATGACGCCGCCGTGAATGCCAAACACCGTCTTATAGCCAGTCCACGTCAATACGCCGGCAATGATCGCCCCGGCCAACATGCCCCAGAATACAGGCTGTGCCGCCATGCGCTTCCAGTAAAGTCCCAAAACAAATGCCGGGAATACTTGGACGAGCAATTCAAATTTCAGCACGAAAATCTCATAAAGCGTTGCGGGCGGATTCCAAGCGATCCACAATAGCAAGCCAACCGCCACGACGCCGGTCACTTTCCCGACCATCACTTTTTTCTTCTCAGGAGCTTTTGGGTTGATGAAGCGGCCGTAGATGTCATTGGAAACGATGGATGAGAAACTTAATAGCACAGAATCGGCAGTCGAGACAATCGCGGCGACGATCGCCCCGAAGAAAATGATCATGACCCAGTAAAAGAATCCGTTGATGCCGGCAATTTCATTCGCCATCAATCCGACCAATTGTTCAGAACCGGTCGTATCCAGGTTCGGAATGAGCGCGATGCCCAAAATCCCGATGACAAACACCAAGCCTGTCGTAATTGGCGGCATCCATGCCATACGCGAGAACGAGCGTTTCAATGTGCGTTCGCTGTCTGCTGCGAAGATCCGCTGCACGGCGTGAGGATAAATCGCCGCCCCGAGCCCGACCAACAGCAGCATGCTGAACCAATTAATTGACGTCATCATATCCGGAACCCCAAGTTTCGCGGGTTCATTCGTGGCGATGTACTGCGTTGCAGAAGAAATATCGCCCCCCACAAGATAGACTGCCCCGACCAGGAAAATGACAATCCCGACCATCAAAACCAAGCCTTGCATAACGTCAGTGAAGGCAACCGCTTTCATTCCGCCCAACCATTCGTAGATCAACATGACCAGCACAAAGGCGATCACTGCCACTTGATACGGAATCGTTCCTCCCGTCAAACTTGATGCCGCATGGCCAATCGCCACCAACTGTTCAAGCAGGTAGTTTCCAAGGCCCCAAAGCATGAGTACGACAGCCAGGATCGTCACCGATTTCGATTTGAAGCGATGCGCAATCCAGTCAGCCGGTGTAATGAAATTCATTTTCTTCGATACGACATACATGCGGGGAGCAAAGAGCAAATAGACCCCGATAATGATGGTCATGAAGGAAATCGACTGCAGCCAGGAAAAACCGGTGCGGTAAGCGGTCGGAGCATAGCCGATAATGGTATTCCCGCTGTACTGAGTGGCATAAAGCGTGAAGAACAGCGCCACGATCCCTAGATTTTTTCCTGCCAGATAATAATTACTCAAGCTGTCATGGAGTGTTTTGTCTCCACGGCCTGAGAAATAGCCGATCAATAGCATGACGATTGCATAAGCTAACAGAATCAACACGCCATCCAGACCTGCAAACACCAAATCATTCATTTACTCTCCCCCTCTTCTCCGCTTCTTCTTCATCTTCTACAATGTCCCATTCTTTTAACGTCACCCAGCTTAAAAATCCGCATAAAATCAGGGAAAACGCCAAAATGATCAAAGCCCAATAAGGAACACCGAAAATCAAGGGTTCATAGGAGCCGATTGGCAAATACCACGGGACATTTCCGATCACAATCAATAATAAAGCGATCCAAATCCATTTTTTTCGAATCGGCTCTTTAATTTGCTTTTTCTCCATATCCGAAGCTCCTTTTAATTGCTTTATTTTGAACCGTCATCCTTATTGCAGGCTATAGTAAAGCCGGTGTTGTTGCTCGAATGTATCGATTTTCTCCTCATGCCGGATTGTTGCGGAAATTTCGTCCATCCCTTCAAGCAACATATGCTTTCGGTAGTCATCTACTTCAAAATGCTTTGTCATGCCGTTGGAATCTCGAATTTCCTGCGACTCCAAATCCACCGTCAAGGCATATTCGGGTTGTGCCGCAACTTTGCTAAACAATTCTTCTATCTGTTCTTTAGGCAATTGGATTGGCAAGATGCCATTCTTGAAGCAGTTATTATAGAAGATATCCGCGAAAGAAGAAGCCAAAATAACACGGAACCCATAGTCTTCAATTGCCCAGGGCGCATGCTCGCGCGACGAGCCGCAGCCGAAATTATCCCGCGTCAGCAAAACTGTCGCGTTGCGGTAGGGTTCGCGATTTAGAATAAACTCTTCATTTTCCGTTCCATCTTCATTGAAGCGCCAATCGAAAAAGAGAAATTGCCCGTAGCCCCTTTTTTCGATACGTTTCAAAAATTGTTTCGGAATGATGGCATCTGTATCAATATTGGCACGGTCCAGTGGCATCAATGTACCCGTATGAGTTTTCAACGCTTTCATCCTGTCACCCCTTCCCCGGTTCGCAGCGGCCAATCCCGAACATCGGTAAAGTGGCCGGTAATTGCCGCGGCCGCAGCCATAGCTGGGCTAACCAAATGGCTTCTTGACTGGCGTCCTTGCCGGCCTTCAAAATTCCGGTTGGAAGTGGAAGCCACCCGGTCTCCAGGCTTGGCGATGTCTGGATTCATGCCGAGGCACATGGAGCATCCCGCATCCCGCCATTCGAATCCAGCATCTTTAAAGATGCGATCCAAGTTCTCAGTTTCAGCTTGTGCTTTGACTGCCTGGGAACCCGGAACGACCAATGCCCGAATCCCCTGTTTTATGCGATAGCCATTCACGACAGCCGCCGCTTCCCGCAAATCTTCAATGCGGCCATTTGTGCACGAGCCGATAAAGACCGTATCGATCTCGATGTCTTTAATCCTTACTCCCGGTTCCAGTCCCATATAAGCCAAAGCGCTTTCCACGATTTTTCGCTGCTCTAAAGACAGATCTTCCAGCGCCGGTACTTGCCCATTCACTGAAACGACCATGCCGGGGTTTGTCCCCCATGTCACTTGGGGCTCTACTTTGCCGCAATCAAATTCCACCACTTTGTCGAATACCGCGTCTTCATCGCTGAACAATTCATTCCATTCTGCTTGCGCTTGCTCCCACCGCTTACCTTCCGGAACATAGGACTTGCCTGACAAATACGCAAATGTCGTTTCATCCGGCGCGATCATGCCTGCTCTTGCGCCAATTTCGATAGACATATTGCAGACGGTCATCCGCTCTTCCATCGACAGCTTACGGATGGCTTCGCCGCGATATTCAATCGTGTAACCGGTTGCAAAATCATGACCGTATCGCCCGATCAACGCCAAGATCAAGTCTTTCGCGGAAGCGCCGGTCGGCAATTCTCCCTGGAATTCAATCGCCATCGTTTTGGATTTACTTTGCTTCAAAGTTTGCGTGGCCAGCACATGTTCAACTTCGCTCGTGCCTATGCCAAAAGCCAATGTGCCGAATGCCCCGTGTGTCGCTGTATGGCTGTCTCCGCAAACAATGGTCTGCCCTGGCTGCGTCAATCCAAGTTCAGGCGCAATGATATGGACGATTCCTTGCTGTTTATGGAAGAGGTCGAAAAGTTTAATACCAAAGTCATCGCAGTTTTTACGCAGCGCCTCCACTTGCTTTTGCGCAATTTCATCTTCAAAGGGCTGGTCGCGGTTAAGGGTTGGTATGCTATGATCCATGGTCGCCAAAGTCCTGTCTGGCCTGCGCACATTCCTGCCCGCTTGTCTTAAGCCGTCGAATGCTTGCGGAGAAGTCACTTCGTGCACTAGGTGCAGATCGATATAGAGAATATCCGGCTGCTCTGGCTGTTGGGCCACTACATGCCGGTCCCAGATTTTTTCATATAATGTCTTTCCCAAAACCCATCACTCCTTAAATGATTTCGCGCTCCTCCAGCTCTTTCAGTTTTTCTTCGCCATATTCCAAGATTTTTCCGTAAATGAGTGCATTGTCTTTTCCTGCGCGCTCCGCTCCAACATGTTTCACTTCACCAGGCGTCCGGCTCAATTTCGGCACAACACCCGGCATCGGGAATTCGCCGAGTGTCGGATGTTCCCGCTTGATAATCATTTCTCGTGCTTGATAATGGGGATCTTCGACAATATCTTTGGCGGTGTAGATCAATCCCGAAGGCACGCCTTTTTCCGCTAAGATTTCGAGCGCTACTTGTGTATCTTGCTTTTTCGTCCAGGCTTCGATAAGTTCATCCAGCTCTGTCATGTTCTCGCTTCTGGCGTGGTGGGTGTTGTACTTCGGATTACCGAACAGCTCCGGCTCGCCCATCGCTTCGCATAGACGTTTAAAGACTCCATTTGCGTTAGCGCCGATGACGATATACGTATCGTCTTTTGTTTTATAAATATTCGATGGCGCGACACCTGGCAGAATATTGCCCATCCGTTCGCGCACATAGCCTGCCAGCAAATAATCCGGAATAGTGCTTTCCATGACTGAAAAGACCGATTCGTAAATGGCCGTATCGACCACCTGACCTTTTCCGGAATGATGGCGCTCATGAAGGGCCGTCAGAGTTCCGATAGTTGCAAATAGCGCAGCCAGCGTGTCTCCAATGGAAATCCCGATGCGCGAAGGTGCACGATCCGGAAAGCCCGTAACGTTTCGGATGCCGCCCATCGCTTCGCCGACGCTGCCAAATCCAGCTCTTTCTTTATAAGGGCCTGTTTGGCCATATCCAGACGTTCTCGTCATGATGATGCCTGGATTGATTTCGGCTAATTGTTCGTAGGAAAGGTTCCATTTCTCCATGGTTCCGGGGCGGAAATTCTCAATGATGATGTCGGCATTTTTGACCAACTCTTTAAAAATCTCCTGTCCTTCCACCGTCCGCAAGTTCAAGGTTACTGATTTTTTATTGCGCGACTGGATCGGCCACCACAAGCCTTCCCCATCCTTTTGCTGCCCCCATTCGCGCAGCGGATCCGCTTTATCAGGCGCTTCAATTTTAATGATTTCTGCACCGAAATCCCCGAGCATCCTTCCCGTAAACGGTCCGGCAAGCAAGGTGCCCAATTCCAGGACGCGCACTCCCTGCAGCGGCAGCCTGTCTTCTCGTTGCGGTTCGCCTTGAATATCGATTGCTTCTTGTAGGTTTGTCATATGTGGCACCCCCATTTATTTTTTGCATTGTATCCAATCTGCTCATTCCCAAGGTCTCTTGTAGTGGGCTGAATTCTGCCCAACGAATCAAATGCACTGATGCGACTTGATTCCGGCAATACAGATAAATTTTCGGATAATTAGCAATTGATAAAAAAATAACACATTGTATACAATATGGTCAATGCTCTTTAACAATTAAATTTTAATTCTTTAGCTGATTCCTTTAAATCCAACAAACATACCTCTACTAAAACTGATACGTTTGTCTCTAAAACCGCTTTTGTATACAATAAAATAAGAGGTGTTGAAAATGAACGCATACGAAATGATAAAAAATGAAATCATCATCGGCAAATTGCCTCCTGGCCAGCGTTTGACGGAAGAGGCATTGGCCGAACGCTTTCAAGTCAGCAGGACCCCGGTAAGAGAAGCGATTAAACAGCTTGAATCTGACGGTCTCATCACCCCATTCCAACGACGGGGCTACACAGTCCGTGAATTCACCATCCAAGACATTCGCCAAATCTATAATGTGCGGGCGCTGCTGGAAAGCTACGGCACGAGCGAAGCCGCCCTTTACCGGACAGATGAAGATTTAGAAAAAATCCACAATAAAAATTTAGCCTACGAAAAAGCGATCAATGAATTGGACCGCGAGGACATATACTCAATCCGCAGCTTGCAGCAAGCGAACCAAGCGTTTCACGAAGAGATTTACAAAGCTACCAAGAACGAGTACCTGATGTCGCTTATCTCCAAAGTAGTAGTGGTGCCACTCATTTTCCGCTCCTTCTATTGGTATAACGAAAACCAATTGATGCGCTCATTGGATGTTCATAACACCATTTGGAAGGCGATCGAAAATCAAGAACCGGAGCGTGCGAAAATTGCCATGCAAGAACATATTTACCAAGGGCGGGATGATGTATTGAAGCAATTGAGCAATCCTGAATTGGAAATATGGAAAGAGAACGTTCAATAACGGTTGCCGAGAAGGCAATAATAATCAAAAACCCAAAAAGAGACAGCCCTGGGCTGTCTCTTTTTGGGTTTAATTGAAATCCCGCTCCGTTTCAAATTCACGGCAGGTATCATACACTTTTTCGTCGCCGTCAAACGCGGCCAACTCACTCGTCACGTAAAATTTCTTTTCATCAGCCCACATTGTACTGGTGGATTCTAGACGGGTCTGCCATTCCCCTCGGCCAAGCGTCAAGCTCCAGTCGCAAACCACTTTTGCAGACAACGGATCTCCTTCCACAATCCGATAGACATTACGGTTAGTGCTGCCGTATTCCAAGCCGTTCGATGGCAATCGACGGCATCCTTCGTCCGAGAAGTCTTCCAGCAGCCACTCATTGGTGACGGTGTCATGCCGGATGGCACGGGTACGCCCAGCTTCGCGAAGCACTTCACGGTCCAGCACCGCTGCTGTTTCCGGCTGCTCAAAAGGAGAATGTTCTCTTGAAGGAATCTCCTTGTGGTAAACCGGAAGCGTTAGTTTTGTCTCTGCGTCTTTGATTAATAAGACATTTGCTTCTTCTGCCGAAGGCCAGGCGTGCGGCCAATAATTTGGTGAAATCGAAACTTGCAGACGATGGCCTTTCGGTACTTTATAGCCGATTGCATCCAGTTCGATGGTAGCTGTAAAAGCTTCTCCGGCCGGTACGTCTTCCGGAAATTCATGGCTGTTTCGATGCGTCAGGTTCAATTGCCCCCAGCTGATCAGCTTGGAAGTCCCAAATGGTGAAAGTTCGCTCAATCGCACCGCCAAGTTACCGCGTGTCTGATCGCTCTTCAGCTTCACTGTCATAACCGGAAACCCAAGTATCGGCAAGTCTTGTCCCAGCTCCGCGCTGGTGAAAGTATTGGACAAGCCATTTTCGATGCCTTGGTCCGATGGCATATCTCCTTGTTGTCCGAACGGGCAAAAGACGCCCGCATACAAACCATGATGCTGGTGGTTTTTCAGCCACTCTTGACCTTCAGCCGGTGCTTCAGCCAAATCGAGATCTCCCAAATAAAAGTTTCGATCTTCTGTGTTGGGGGTCGGCCACGCTTGCTCTTCCACCCATTCTCCCGGCCGCACATCATAATCCGTTTTCGGCGGCACTGCATCCTGCATCCACAAACGGACCGGGACTTCTTCCATAATGCCCGTGTCTTCCTGTTTCAGCCACTGGTCCCACCAGCGAAGACATTCTTGAAGAAATCCGATTTGCGGCCCTGGCACAGCGACCTCCGGGTATTCATGGGCCCACGGGCCGATCAATGCTTTTTTAGGACCTTTTAAGTTTTTCATCATGCGAAAAATTGCGTTTGTGTAACCGTCCGCCCATCCTCCAACTGCATAAACTGGAATTTGCACATCCTCGTAATCCTCACAGATCGAGCCATGTTTCCAATACGCGTCACGCCGCTGGTGGCGCATCCATTCTTCTATAAAAGGCGGCGTCTTCTCCAGGCGTTCCAGCCATTTTTCACGCCATGCTTCCCCGACATGGGCAGGGTCTGCTGGGCGCGCATTGTAAGCAAGCATTGTCGAAGCCCACCACAGCATATCCGAAGCAAGCACTGCGCCTCCCTTATAATGAACATCGTCTGCATATCGGTCATCGGTCGAGCACAAGGTGATGATAGCCTTTAATGCCGGATGCTGACGAGCGGCCACTTGAAGGCCATTAAAGCCTCCCCAGGATTTCCCGATCATCCCGACCGCGCCATTTGACCAGTCTTGAGCAGAGATCCAATCCAATATTTCAAGTGCATCGTCCTGTTCTTGCTTGGCATACTCATCGTACATGATGCCTTCCGAATCACCGCAGCCGCGCATATCCACCCGGATGCTTGCATAGCCATGGCCGGCAAAATACGGATGCCGCAATGAATCACGCAAGGCGGTGAATTCATTTTTCCGATACGGCAAGTATTCAAGCACCGCGGGCACCTTAAGCCCGGCTGCCGCTTTTGGCATCCAAATTTTCGCAGACAGCCTGACACCATCAGACATTGGAATCCACAAGTGATCCGTCACTTCCACTTCATACGGAAATTCCTCTTTCACTTTGCGCGTGCTTTCCCTTACGTTAAAGACCATTATTTTTCCGCTCCTTTACCCATCTGTTCGGGATAATCTTCTTTCAGCCATTTCAACAATGAAGCCGTTAATAAGCCATACAGCAAGATGACCGGTACCGAGACGATGACCGAGGAGGTTTGAATGACGTTCAACCCACCGATCAATAATAACGAGATGGCTAGTGCCGCCAGCACCATTCCCCAAAGCATACGATTCCAGCGTGCCGGTTCTTGTCCTGCGGATAATTCTTTCGTCGTGATGGATGCGAGGATATAAGTTGCTGAATCCAATGATGTTGCCAAAAAGATAAAGCCGAGAACAGCAAAGAATGGCAGTACCAGAAAGCTCAGCGGCAAGCTCTTCAAAATTTCAACGATCGCCGCCGGGTCCCCGCTTTCACTCATCACGCCTAAGACATCAAGTGCTCCGCTCAATTGTAAATTCAAGCTATAGCCGCCAAATATGCCGAAGTATAGCCAGCTGCCGACTGAGCCCCATAAGAGAATATGCGTAATTAATTCACGGATCGTGCGGCCGCGTGAAATCCGGGCGACGAACAATCCAATGAACGGCGCTGTTGCCGCAAACCATGCCCAATAGAAGACCGTCCAGCTTTGTGGGAATCCGCCTTGGTTGATCGGGTCTGTCGAGAAGCTCATGAAAGCGAAATTTTGCAGCATCAGCCCGAAACTATTTGTAAAGTTCGATAAGATAAACAAAGTCGGCCCTGCCAATAAGACAAATACCGCCAAGCCAAGCGCTAAATAAACATTCCAATCACTGAGCTTGCGTATGCCTTTATAAAGCCCAACGTACGCACTGGCACTGTAAATGACGACCCAAACCGCGATGATGATGATGCTTAAGGTGAGCGATTGGGCGATCCCGAAAATTTCACCGATAACTGCGGAGACCATCGGTACACCAAGTCCTAGTGAGGTTCCGAGCCCTCCAACTAAACTCCAAATCACGAGAATATCAATGATTTTGCCAAGCCAGCCGTCTGCATGTTTACCTAAAACGCCACGGCACGCCGAACTGATTTTCAATGAATGATTCTTCTTGACGAAAAACGAATAAGCAATGGTCACTGTCGGCAAAGCATATAACGACCAAGCTGAAATACCCCAGTGGAACAAGCCGTAAGTGACGGCCCATTCCGCTGCCTGGTTGCTGTTCGGCTCATAGCCAAACGGCGGCCCCATATAGTAATACATCGGTTCCATCATCGACCAGAACATAATGCTTGTGCCCATCCCCGCACAAAACAACATGGCTCCCCAACTAAAGGTCGAAAACTCAGGGGGTTCCTCCCCCAAACGCACTTTCCCATATTTGCTGAACACCAAATACATCAGCAGGATAAATAAGCCGAATGTCAGAAATTGAAACGTCCAGTCCAAATTGTAAGTGATGCCAGTCAACATGGTATTTAGTACAGGTTCTGCCGTGTCCCTAAAAATGACCAAAGCCAAAGTCGCGACGACAATGACTCCCAACGAAGACCAAAACACTACAGGATCGATTTTTACTTTATTCATCCAATTCCCCCTTGAATTTTTAATCAAGATTATTTTATAATCATGATTACTTTTTTTACTATGTTTAGGTTAGCATGGTAGTATAAAAGAAATCAACAGTGGTTTAGGCAAATCGCATATAACAGAAATGGTGGAGTTGGATATGGAGAAACGAAATTTAAAAAAACGGAGAATGTGGACTTATTTTATCGATGCAACGGAGGAATTGATCCAAGCCGAAGGATTCCGCCACGTCACAATAAGGAAAGTTGCCGATAAAGCAGGCTATAACAGCGCAACCATCTATAATTACTTTGATGATTTATCTCATCTGCTGTTTTTTGCTTCCTTGAAATTCATGCGTCCTTATATTGAAACAGTGACTGCGGAAATGGAAAAAGCAGACGATCCTATCGAGAAATACCTCGCTGCATGGGATTGTTTCAGTCGCTACTCATTTTCAATGCCTGAAATTTTCAACGCCGTTTTCCTGATGGACCTTGGGGATCATCCTGAAAATATGCTGGCGCATTATTACGAATTGTACCCGATGGACTTGGTGACGGTTCCCGATGAGCTGCTGCCGGGGTTGAAGAAGCGCAGCTTAACGGATCGTGGCCGTTATGCCATCCACTTTATCGTAGAATCTGGGGTGCTTGATGAGGAGCAAGCCGAGGAATTGAATGAACTGACCAACCTAGTGTGGCAAGGAATGTTTTCAAATTACTTGAATCACCGAAATGACTACAGCTCAGAAGAAGCGCAAAGACGGGTCATGGCTTATATCCGTGATATCGTCCAGATGAAAGTGAATTGATGAAGACACTCTTTAGAACCGGAAACCCCTCGCACGCTGAGTGGTTTCCGGTTTTCTTATATCCAAATAATTATATTGCCTGAAATAGCATTTATCGAGCTAAAAGAGAGAAAATAACGACTGAAACAGAATATTTTAGAATAGTTGAAATTCTTTTTCTAATAAGCCTCAAAACCTTATGAATACTGGATTCCAGACATGTCTTATCTCTCTCAAACATAGAATCTCTCCTTTACATTAGAAATTTTCTCCCTTAGTGAAAAATGAGTATATATTACCAATCTACTTTGCTCTTTTCTGAAAACGCTTACTTTTAACTGCTTGTTTTATTCCTTTTTCATTAAAAACGAGTGATTTTTACCTCTTCAAACGCGCAAACTACCACTCTTCATTAATAGCAATATCAGTTTTTTATTAGATTAGTTTTTCTATTCTGAAAATTAGTTTGTCGAAATAGTGAAAAGCATGTATTCTCGAAAGAACAGTTTGACTCACAAAGGAGGAATTTCACTATGAAGATGAACAAAAACAGATGGCTAATCGCGTTATCCGCCATCGCGATCCAATTGTCGATCGGAGCGGCTTATGCCTACAGTGTCTATACAAAACCCATCAGCGAAACGATGGGCTGGTCTCCAACGGAAATCACTTACGCCTTCACGATCATGATGGCACTCGGTGGGATTTCCGCTGCGTTCTTCGGTGGCTTTGTTGAAAAGAATGGGCCTCGGAAATCCGCTATGGTAGCAGCTTTCTTATTCGGTATCGGACAAGCAGGTGCTGGTTTTGCAACACAGATCGATTCGCTTGTGCTGTTCTTACTGACCTACGGATTCATGAGCGGGATGGGGCTTGGCGTGGGGTACATCGCGCCTATTTCGACACTCGTCAAATGGTTCCCTGACCGCCGCGGCCTCGCGACTGGCATGGCCGTTATGGGCTTTGGCGCCGGCGCACTCATCACCGCCCCCGTTGCTGCCAGCTTGATCGCTTCTGTTGGCGTGACGACGACTTTCTATATTCTCGGAATCAGCTATTTCATCTTAATCTCACTCGGTGCTTCCTATATCGCACCGCCGCCTGAAGGCTTCATGCCTAAAGGAATGGAAGCGGACCTTGCTTCCGGCAAAAAGGTCATGAAGAAAGACTTGGCGCAACTGACAGCCAGACAAGCCGTGAAAACACGCCGTTTCTGGATGTTGTGGACGATGATGCTCATCAACGTCAGCGCCGGCATCATGATCATCTCGGTCGCTTCTCCGATGGCTCAGGAATTGGTCGGCTTGACGGCAGCGGGTGCCGCGACACTTGTCGGCATCATGGGCATTTTCAATGGTGGCGGACGCCTCGGCTGGGCCGCGATTTCCGATTATATCGGGCGCCCGACCGTGTTCATGATGTTCTTCATCATTCAAATCGTCGCTTTCGTCATGCTTCCGGGCATCACGAACGTCATCATTTTCCAAGTGTTTATCTTGCTTATCGTTTCCTGCTATGGCGGTGGCTTCTCGAACTTGCCGGCCTTCATCGGCGACATGTTCGGCACAAGACAACTTGGTGCCATCCACGGTTATTTGCTGACAACTTGGTCTCTCGGCGGCATCATCGGGCCGGCGATCGTTTCACAAGTCTATGCTGCAACCAACAGCTATGTACCGGTTTTCTATATCTTCATCGGATTGATTTCCGTTGCGCTCGTCTTGTCCATCTTGATCCGCATGGACATCCGCCGCGTGGAACGCAATTACGAAAAAGACGATAAAGTCCAAGCGACTCAACAAGCCGTTTCTTCTTAAAAAAAGATAAAAGCCCCGGAAAAGGAAGAGTTCCTTTTCCGGGGCTTTTTGGATTTCCTACTATAATAGATTCGGTTTATTGAAAGAATGGGTTGCCGCGCTGACCGACCCATAAACCGCTTTGTTCGATTTGCTGCGCCAGCTGGAGCAGGCGATGCTCTTCCCCTTTTTGGGCCATCACCTGGACGCCGATCGGCAAATTCGCCTCCGTCACATGAAGCGGCAAAGACATCGCCGGCTGGCCGGTCAAGTTCGCCAGCTGCGTGAACGGCGTGTAGCTGAGGCTTGGCAAAAACATCGCATAGATGAGTTCTTGCTGATCGGTCGTATCACGCGCCATGTCGAGTGCTTGCAATAAGCGTGTACGTGATTCTTTAGAATGGCTCAATTCACCGATTTCCGGGGCAGGATGCGCCGTCGCGGGAGTGATATAGAAATCAAAGCGTTCATGAAGCGCCGCCATTTTCGCGGCAGCTGTGTCCCATGCAGCGAGGCTCGCGGAATAATCAGCAGCCGAAACCCGTTTGCCGGCCGTCGCCAATAACCAGGACTCGATTTCCATATCGTCTTCCGTCAAACGGCGGCCGAATGTTTTCTCCAGGTTTTTCTGGAGCAGCGCCATTTCCCCGCTGTTCATCAAGTAATATTCGCGCATCAATTGGACGCCATCGATGTCCGGGGTTTGTGCTTCGACTCGATGCCCTTGTCCTTCAAGCCAGCGCACCGTATTCAGCACGGCTTGTTTCGCATCTTCCGAGACCATCGTGCCGACCGGTGACTCCAAAGAGAATGCGATATTCAAAGGTTTATCGAACTCCCGATTCAGCTGTTCCGCGTATTTCCCTGGAAATAGCGGCGTTTGAAAGGCAGCTTCCGG
This sequence comes from Planococcus sp. SK3692, assembly GCF_028890485.2. GTDB lineage: Bacteria > Bacillota > Bacilli > Bacillales_A > Planococcaceae > Planococcus. The sequence continues at coordinate 190,670 of NZ_JARCHV010000003.1, read as the reverse complement.
CTGGACGACCTGCAATGCATCGAGCAGCGCAGCGCTGTCCCGCACCGTCCGGCTCAGCGCAAAATCGATCGATGCCCCTTGCCATTGCCGCCCGGCTCCCGGTCCGACAGGGGTTCTGCCGCGCGTCGGCTTGAGTCCGAACAAGCCGGTGAACGATGCAGGAATGCGGATCGAACCGCCCCCGTCACTCGCACCGGCGACCGGCACGATGCCAGAAGCGACAGCGGCCGCCGCCCCCCCGCTTGAGCCGCCCGGTGAATGGTCCGTATTCCACGGATTGTGCGTCGGCCCGAACAGCTCCGGCTCCGAAATATTTTTCAAGCCGAATTCCGGCGTATTCGTATGTCCAATTGGGATGAGCCCAGCTGCTTTCAGGCGCGCAACGAAATGAGAATCGCGTTCCGGCCGGAAGTCTGCCAGCAATTTCGATCCTGCACTCAAGCGCTGTCCCGCGAGTGCCTGGGAGATGTTCTTCAAGGCAACCGGCACACCGCCGAGAATGCCGTCTCCCGCATTCTCCGCCTCCAGCAATGCCTGCTCATGGCGCTCTGCGGTGAATGCATGCAGTTTCGGCTCGACTTCATCCAAGCGCTGAAAGCTCAGTTCCACCAATTCCCTTGGGCTAACCTCCCCCTTTTTCACCAGTTCCGCCATCGCTGTCGCATCGAGCGACAAATATGTTTTCATGTCCATTGCGTATGCCCCCATTTCCATTAGATCAGTCCAGTTGTTTCTCATTCTCAAGTGTAGCATTTCCTGCGATTGGTAAATAGCAAGTGCTATAGCTAGTGCCAGAAGAAGCTTTCGAACTAAGCGCTTCCATTTGTTATCTAAAATATAACGAAAATGGACACATTTAAAACAAGTTTCCCGTGAAAACCGTTGACTTTAGTGAGCGGCTAGCTATACTAGTAAATGAGAATCATTTTCATTTGAATAAGATTCATCAACCATTTCAAAGGAGAGACTTCCATGAAGAAATTGCTTTCATTCCTATTAGTGCTCGGCACGCTTCTCGTGCTTGCTGCATGCGGCAGCTCGAACAGCTCAGAAGAACAACCGGCAGAATCGTCCGGCGACGAAGCTGAAACTGCCAGCACCGAAGTGAACCTATATACTGCACGCCATTATGATGTGGACGATGAGCTCTACAAGAAATTCGAAGAAGAAACCGGCATCAAAGTCAACTTGATCAAAGGGGAAGCCGATGAGCTGCTTGAGCGCATCAAACGCGAAGGCGACGCTACACAAGCCGATTTGTTTTTGACAGCTGATGCAGGCCGCCTGCACCGCGCGAAAGAAGACGGCATTTTGCAGTCGGTTTCAAGCGATGTGCTGGATGAACAGATTCCTGCCAACTTCCAGGATGAAGACCAAATGTGGTATGGCCTGACAAAACGCGCACGTGTCATTTTGTATGACAAAGAAACAGTTGACCCGTCTGAGCTTTCCACATACGAAGCATTGACGGAAGATGAGTGGGCTGGACGCGTATTGATCCGCAGCTCTGAAAACATCTACAACCAATCTTTACTTGCGTCTTTCATTGAATTGAATGGCGAAGAAGAAGCAAAAGAATGGGCAGCCGGCATGGTTGAAAACTTTGCACGCGACCCTGAAGGCGGCGACCGTGACCAAGCGAAAGCCATCGCAGCAGGTGTTGGCGATGTAGCGATCATGAACACGTATTACTTTGGCCAAATGCTGAATTCTGAAGATCCCGCGGAAGTCGAAGTGGCTGAAGGCCTTGAGGTGTTCTTCCCGAACCAGGATACGACAGGCACGCATGTGAACGTCAGCGGCGCGGGTGTGGTAAAATCAGCTAAGAACCAAGAAAATGCGATTAAATTGCTGGAGTTTCTCTCCGCACCGGAAGCACAAGAAACATTTGCTTCTGTCAATTATGAATACCCAGTAAACGAAGCAGTGGAACCATCCGAATTGTTGCAATCTTGGGGTGACTTCAAAGAGCAGGACATCTCGATGTCTGCACTCGGCGAAAACAACGCCAAAGCGATTCTATTGTTCAACGAAGTCGGCTGGAAATAACCTACATGATCTCCCCTTGCCGCTGTCTGAATGCGGCAAGGGATTTCTTGCGATTTGGAAAGAGGTGCCTGGATTTTGCAACGCAGATTGGCCAATTTCAATATCTGGACTGTAGGGGCAGTCATCATCATCCTGATGCTGTTCCTGCCGAATTTGACCATTGTCACCGGGCTGTTTACGCCGTCGAATGACAATTGGGAACATATGAAAGAGTTCGTATTGCGTCAGTTCGTCATCAACTCGTTGATTCTGACGCTCGCGACAGCGTTCTTCACGATCCTGATCGGGCTGAGCCTTGCCTGGCTGATCGCGCAATACGATTTTCCATTCCGGCGCTTTTTGAAGTGGGCGTTGATCCTCCCTCTTTCCATTCCGCCGTTTATTGGTGCTTACACGTACCACGGCATCTTGAATTTCACAGGCGCCATCCAGACGACGCTGCGCGAGGGATTCGGAATGGAACTGGACCCGGCGTATTTCGATATCATGAACTTGCCCGGGGCGATTTTCATTTACACAATGTTTTTGTACCCATACGTTTACACGATCACTCAAGTGTATTTATCTGAACAATCGGCGTCATTGATCGAAAGCACGCGTTTGCTCGGCAAAGGCCCTTGGCGCACGTTCTTCCAAGTGGTGCTGCCGATTTCGCGGATTTCGATCATCGCCGGTGCGAGCCTCGTCGTGTTGGAAGTGTTGAACGATTACGGCGTCGTGAAATATTACGGCATCCAAACCTTTACGACCGCCATCTTCCAAAGCTGGTTCGGCCTTGGGGATTTGGATACGTCGATTAAACTGGCCGCGTCTCTCATGGGCTTCGTCATCGTCATCCTACTCATCGAGAAATTGCTTCGCGGCAGGCGGCAATACAGTTATTTCTCGACGAAAGTGCGCCCGCTTCAGCTCATCCCGCTCAGCGGATGGAAAGGCTTTGCGGCGGCAGGCTACGGCATGCTGATCTTGAGCCTCGGATTCTTCATTCCCGTCATTCAGCTGGTTGACTGGACGGTGTTGACCTTCGGGACGATCCCGATGGAAGAATTCATGCGCTACGTGCAGAACTCGGTATTTGTCGCCGGGCTCAGCGCCACTTTGATCGTCATCCTCGCGCTCATCGTCGGGAATTTCGCACGCATGGTGCAGGGCAAATATACGAAATTGTTGCCGAAACTGACGGTACTTGGTTATTCGATTCCAGGAGCGGTTATCGCGGTCGCAGTCGTCACGGCTTTTGTCGCGCTCGACGGCTATCTTGCCCCGCTGTATATGGCAATCGGCCTTGAGACCACGCTGGTGCTCAGCGTCAGCATTGTTCTGCTGCTGTCAGCATATATCATCCGCTTCTTCGCCATCGGCTATAATTCGATCGAAACAGGCTATGACAAAATTGGCACGAACTTCCGGGATGCTTCACGGCTGCTCGGTGCCGGCCCGACGAAGACCTTTTTCAAAGTCGACGTCCCCATGATGAAAGGCGCGATTATCAGTGGATTTATCCTGGTCTTCATCGACGTGCTCAAGGAGATTCCCTTGACATTGATCCTCAGACCGTTTAATTTTGATACATTGTCAACAAAAGCTTTCCAGTACGCAAGTGATGAAAAAATCATGGAGGCTTCTCAAGCTTCCCTTTTGATTGTCGGTATTAGCGCCTTGGCCATTGTGATTTTCTATAAGATACTCGAGAAGGAGATGGATTGATATGTTTGTCGCCATTGAAGATGTGAGTTTTTCCTATCCGAATACACAGGCCCCTGCACTTGATCGGTTCACGCTGGATATAAAAAAAGGTGAAGTCATTTCGATCCTCGGGCGCAGCGGCAGCGGAAAAAGCACGATTTTGCGCTTGCTAGCCGGGCTTGAGCGGCCGAAAAATGGACGCCTGGTCATCCAGGACGAAACCTTGTTCGACGACAAGACATTTTTGCAGCCGGAAAAACGCGGCATAGGCATGGTCTTCCAGGACTACGCCTTGTTCCCGCATATGACGGTTGCCGCGAATATCATGTTCGGCTTGTCCGGCATGAAAAAAGCTGACAAGAAGCGGCGCATGCGCGAAATGCTTGAACTCGTCGAATTGGAAGAATACGAAAAGCGCTATCCTCATCAATTGAGCGGCGGCCAGCAACAGCGTGTGGCAATTGCCCGAGCGATTGCGCCGAACCCTCATTTGATCCTGCTGGATGAACCGTTCAGTAATTTGGATGCCGAGTTGCAAGGGAAAATTCGCAAAGATCTTCGGGAGATTTTGAAAAAGGCGAACATCACCTCCATCTTCGTAACCCACGATGAAAAAGACGCGCATATCCTCGCCGACCGCATTGTGAAATTAAAAGACGGCAAAATGGATTTTGTCGGGCGCCCGTGCGATATGCTCGATACGTTCCGCCAAGAAGCCATTGCCGAATCCGAAGAAGTATTGAAACCTAAAGCTACCGTCAATGCGTAATATAGAAAAGCCGGCTCTTCCGTGATGGAAGGGCCGGCTTTTTTAACTGCTATTTTCACATAGCATGAGTATCAATTTCTACTTTCATCCACCCGCGGACGCTGTTGATGAACCAGATGGCGTCAAATGTGTGGAGCTCTTCTTTTTTCAGCACTTTCGTTTCGATACGCCCTTCATCAATCAGCTGTTCGCGATAAGTGCCCGCAAGCAGTCCGCTCGAGACGGGCGGCGTGTAGAAGCGGCCGTCTTTTTCAGCGACCACATTGCCGATGGTGAACTCGGTCAATTCTTCACGGTCATTCCATAACAGCACGGAAAAAGCGTCAGGTGCGTGCTGTTGATGCTGGTCATAAATGCCGCGGTTGGTCGTTTTGTGATAAAGAAACGCATTTCGGCTGTCGACGGGCGATTTGGCGAGTGCACAGCGGATCGGCTGCTCGATTGGGGCTGCCGGCTGTACAGCCAACTCCACCTTGCCGTTGCGCTCAAGCGTCAGGCGCACTTTAAAAAGGCCTGTAGGATGGTCCAAAGCAAGCGATTTCAATTGTTTTGCCACAAACTCTTCATCCAAAGCAAAACGGAAATATGCTGCGCTTTTTTTCATCCGTGCGAGATGAAGTGCGAACAGCGGATACTTTCCGTCTTCTAGCTTGAGTGATTCGAGCAAGGCAAATTCCGGGCGCTGGTCAGTCAACACGCGGGCTTTCGTCAATAGCTCTTCGTACTCGCCTTCGGATGTTGAATCCCAAGTGATGCCGCCACCCACCCCGTAGCGCGCAGCCGATTTGTCCTGATCGATAACGACGGTGCGGATCGGCACATTGAAGATGGCATTTTTTTCAGGCGTGATATAGCCAATTGCGCCGCAGTAAACTTCCCGCGGCGTCTGTTCGAGTTCAGCGATATAACGCATCGTGCTGATTTTCGGCGCGCCGGTGATCGAGCCGCACGGGAACAAGGCTTTGAACCAATCGAATACGCTGAGCCCTTCCGGCAATTCAGCTTCTACCGTTGATGTGAGCTGGTGGACGGTCGGGTATTTCTCCGCTTCAAACAACTTCGGCACCTGTACGGTTCCCGGTTTAGCGAGGCGGCTCATATCATTTCGTAATAAATCCACAATCATCAAGTTCTCAGCACGTTCTTTTTCCGAATCAAGCAGCACATCCAAAATGGCCTCATCTTCCCAGCTCGTCCTGCCGCGCGGCGCAGTGCCTTTCATCGGCTTCGTGCGGATGCTCGAACCGTCGATGCGGAAGAATAATTCCGGCGATGCCGACAAAATCTGATGGCGCCCGATATCTAAGTAAGCGCTGTAATCCGCTTGCTGGTTGCGCGCAAGTTGACGGTAAAATGCTTTCGCATCCCCTTTGAATCCGGCGGTAAGGCGTTCTGTATAATTCACTTGATAAGTATCGCCTTCTTCGATGGCTTGGCGGATTTTCTGGATGCCGTTCTTGTACTCCGCAACGGAGCCCTCAAGCGTCCAGTCCGACACTTCATAATCCCCATCGCCTAAGATTTTTGGCTCTTGTGGATCGCAATAGATGCCGAACCACACGAGCGGCATTTCGGCACCTCTGCGAACGGCCATTTCCGGATGGAAAGCAGGCGCGGCTTCGTAGGATACATAACCCGCAGCGTAATAACCTTGGGAGGTGTATCCATCGACTTGTTCAAAAACAGCCGCCACTTCTTCAAGCGATTTTGCTTCAAGCACCGCATGCGGCTCGGAAAAAGCGACCGTCTCCGGCGTTCCGTCGTCTTTTGCAAAATCAAACTGCAGATAAGGGGCCATCATGTGCGCCTCCTTTCTTTTCACGATTCCATAATTGGGCGTTGTGATAGGCGGTCGCAAGCATCTGAAAACCATCCTTCGTCAAAATCGATTCGGGATGGAACTGGATGCCTTCAACCGGCAATTCTTTATGGCGCACGCCCATGATGCTGCCATCTTCTGCTGTTGCTGTCACTTCAAGAATGCCTGGCAGTGCCGCGCTGTCTGCCACGAGTGAATGATAACGTACGACCGGCGTCGGTGAAGCGAGCCCCGCAAAAACGCCTTGCCCGCCATGTGCCACTTCCGACACTTTCCCGTGGACAGGCTGTACACCTTTACGGACTTGGCCGCCATAGAACTCGACAATGCTCTGATGTCCAAGGCACACGCCGAGTATCGGCATATTCCCGCTGAGCTTTTCGAGCGCCTCACGCCCAAGCCCCGGCTGCAAGGGCTTGCCCGGCCCTGGCGACAGCACAATCAGTTCCGGCGACAACGCTTCAATATCTTGAAGTGTGGCCTGATCATTTTGGAAGACCTCAACATGCGCGCCGAGCCGCTCAAAATAATGGACCAGATTATATGTAAATGAATCATAATGATCGATGATGACAATCACAGAAAAAACTCCTCTTCAAATGAAATGCTGCGTATGTTCATTATAAAGGGAGGATGAGGATTAAGCATCGATTATCTAATAGTCAGGCCGGAGACTACGGAACAGGTGATGTATTTATAAAAAGGCTAGAAAATATTTCCTCGATATCCTTTTTAAAATTCCACTGAGTTATAATACAATTAACTTGAAATGAAGGGAGATTTTGGAACGGAAAAGAATTTACTCGTTTACATAACAGTAGGAGGCCTTCTCGGACTGTTCTACGGAAGCATTTGGCAAGGAATTGCCGCCATGTCATTGGTTTATATTGCACTGCGCCTCGACCATTTGATAAAACTGATGGAATTTAGAAGGTAAATCGAGAAATTCAAGCCATTGCCAACCAGAAGGCTATTTTTAGTTGGTCTCTTTCTGTTCTTGCGCTTCTTTTCTTTTCACCCTCTTCTCAAACCAAAAGCCGCCACGTATAAATAACGTAATGAATAAAGCGTGAAGGATGTTCTCCTGTAACTGCCATGCCCCCTGCTGCAGATGATCCATCCAACTATTGAAAGCCGCAAGTACTATAAATCCTATGAAATACAAAATATGTTCACGCATGTCTAAACCTCCATATGAATTTGAAAGTTCCGTTATGGTCACCATAACATGCCAACTTTCTCTTTCCAAATAAAGGATGCATACTAAAAACCCGGATCGCCAGGCGTCCGGGTCTTTTCTATTTAATCGATCTGGCGCAAGGCAGCAGCGAGGCGCGCGGCGAAATTCTCCGGCGGTTCCTCTGTTGTCAGTCGCAGACACACAATATTCGGGTTTGAGTCGATGCTTTGCTCAAATTCTGTCGGCAAGGCAATCGGGTATTGCTGCAATGCTTGGGTAAATAACGCCACTTCTTCAGGGAGCAAGTATATATCTGCTTCGTTTACGGCAGAGCCATCAGATTTCAGGTTTCGAAACGATATATCGTGTTCCAGTGTGCAATCAAAACTTTTATCATGCAATTCAATGGTTACGGTCCGGTTTTTCTTGATCAGGCATTCCATGTCCGTGGTATCGGTTTCCGCCTCAAGCAAGTTACCGACCTGTTGTGCCAGGTCCATGATAGTGTGTTCGATTTTCATATCGTTCCCCTTTCTTAAAGCAAATTGTGCTAAAAAGAAAACGCCGAAAAAAACCCAAGCAAGGGCTTTTTTCGGCGTTGGTTCCAGCGCTATAGTCTGTTCCATTTTACCAAATTGTTGTTTTCTTCATCTGTAAGTCCTGATGCCTAACCGGAAATACCATGGCTTCCCGTTCGAGAATAGTATAAGCTAAATCGTCTGAAAATGGAAACTATAGACCTAATTTATCTTATACAAATTTAATCTTCTTCTTCACCGTCTTCATTATCATCATTATCTTCAGTGTCTTCATTGTCTTCAGAGTCGCCTTGTTCTTCGCCTGGCATGACGTCTGTTTCTTGCTCCATCTCGGGCTCGTCTTCCCCGCCACCGCAAGCAGCAAGCATTCCCGCAGACAGCATTGCCGCCGCGCCGACTTTTAACCATTTCTGTTGTGCCATTGACCTTCCTCCTCTGTTTCAATTCCTTAATAGCTCTATACCCGCTTGTCAAAAGGAGAAACTATCGGAAACTTCAAGAGTTGGCGGCTGACAACATGCCTTTGTGATAGCTGTATTTCATCAGCAGACTTTCTGCAAACACGCCGCAGCGCATGCGGTCATCCGCAGACGGCATCTGTTCGACTTTGAGCGTTGCGGCTAAGGTGGTTGTCGCATGCAGCATATCCCGAAACAGATCGACCGCGCCGCAATACGTCGCAAAGCAGCGGTCGCCTGTCCCGAATACACCAGTAACGAGCGTCTTGTCTTGCTGTTCCATCGCTTCGAATAAGCCATGAAGCTGCTTCGGGATTTCCCCGTTCATCCAGGTATAAGTACCGACCACAACTATATCGTAACGGCATAGTTCAGCGAGACCGAATTCCTTTACACGAAAAACATCCGGTTCAGCCCCTTGCCGCACGAAGGCATCCGCCACCATATGCGCAAGGGTTTCAGTGTGCCCCGTCGCAGAAGCATAGACAATTGCAACGCTCGGTTTATAATTCGTCAAAGCCGTTCGACTCCGATACTTTCGTATAGGCGCGTGATTTCTGTTCGAAGAAATCCGACTTCGTGCTGTTCATCATATCATCACCGAAGACGCGGATCCACGGCATCGGGTTATCGCGCGTTTCGTAAAGGTTGCCAAGACCGATTTGGCGCAGCCGCTTGTTGGCCAAATACTCGACGTATTCATTGAACTCATCAAGATCAAGCCCCTCAATCTCCCCGAGGATATGTTGTGCCCATTCTTTTTCAAGTTCGACGGCGTGTGCCACTTCCTCGCGAATCCAGTTGTTCATGCTATCTGTCGCGAGTTCTGGGTTTTCTGAGATCAAGATGCGGATAAATTGCGAAACAAAATAAGCGTGCTGCATTTCATCGCGCTGGATATAGCTGATCATCGTACTCGTCTTGAGCATTTTCTGCTGGCGCGCGAGGTGGTAGAAAAACGCAAAGCCTGCATAGAAATAAATGCCTTCCAAATTGATTGAGTTGACCGCAAGCTTCAGTAGGTTTTTCAAATCAGGCTCGGTGCGGAACGCTTCGTACGCTTGTAATATGCGTGCGTTGCGCTTTCTCACGAGCGGGTCGTTCTTCGCTTCATCAAAGCGCCGGTTTTGTTCATCGAGCGGCACAAGCGAGCTGAGTACATAGGAATACGACTCGGTATGGACCGCTTCCTGCTGGGCGATGACAGCAAAAATCGACTTGAAACTTGAATCGCTGACATAGTCCATCACTTGAGTCATCGTCGGTGTTTGCAGGCTGTCGAGGGACGCGAGCTGCGTGTTAATGCGCAAAAAGACATCTTTCTCGGTATCCGATAGTGAGTCCCAATTTTTAATATCATCCTGCATATTGATTTCCTGCGCTTTCCAGAAGTTCGCGAGCAGCGCTTGGTACAATTCATACATATGCGGATGGGCGATGTCATTCCAATTGAGCAAGCCGGAGCTCGCCCCGCCGACAATGGCGGTCGAGCGGTTCGGTGCATCCGGATCCATCAATGGTTGTTTCGTTAACGTTTGCATACTTCTCATCCTCTCTTTAGCTTTCACATGCCTCGCATGCTTCGATTTCTTCCTGCGACGTGCTGCGCACATAATAGCTTGTCTTCAATCCGCAATTCCACGCTTCGAGGTGCAATTCGAGCAATTCCTTGGCACGGATCGTGTGCGGCACGTATAAATTAAAGCTGATCGACTGGTCGATATGGCGCTGTCTCGCGGCATTTTGGCGGATGCTCCATTTCTGGTCCAGCACGTGGCGTGCACGGCGGTAGTAGTCATACGTCCGGTGGTTGAGATCCGGTGCCGTCACATTAAAGCGGAAATTCTTTTTCTCTTCTGCGTATTCGACGGCATATAGCGGGTCGATGCCGTCTGTCGAGCCGCCGATTTTGGCGGTCGATGAGTTCGGTGCGACCGCCATCATCCAGCCGTTGCGCACGCCGGATGCGGATACTTTGCGGCGTAAGGCGTCCCAGCGCTCTCCCGTGTAGCTGCGGCGTTCGAAATACTCGCCCGTATGCCATTCAGAACCGGCGAATTCACTGAATGCGCCTTTTTCTTCCGCCAGTCCCGCTGATGCGCGGATGGTGTGCCAGGCGATTTCTTCGTATAAAGTATCGGCATACTCAACCGCTTCTTCTGTTTCCCAATGGATGCTGCGAAGCGCGAGCAGGTGGTGCCATCCGAATGTCCCTAATCCAACGGCACGATATTTTTGATTCGTTACTTCCGCCTGGCCGACCGAAATGGTATTCAAATCGATGACATTATCGAGCATGCGCAATTGAATCGGGATGAGGCGGGACAAGACGTCCGCTTGCACCGCTCTTGGCAAGTTGATGGACGATAGGTTGCAGACGACGAAATCACCCGGTTTTTTCACGGTGACCAAATTGCCTTCTTCGTCTTTGTATTCTTTGATGATCTCAGTCGGCGACATGTTCTGTGCGATTTCGCTGCATAGATTACTGCAATAGATGGATGTTTTGCCGATACCGCGCAAGTGCTTGTTCGGGTTTCCACGGTTCACTTCGTCGCGGTAGAACATATATGGCGTACCGGTTTCAAGCTGCGATACCATGATGCGCGCCATAACATCCATCGCACGGAACGATTTTCTTGCCAATAATGGATGATTGACCGCTTCTTCGTATTTTTCAGTGAAGTATTTACGGTCGGTTTCGTCGTAGAAGTCTTCGAGGCCGAGCAAATTGCCCTGCTCGTCTTTCCAGCCCATCACTTGCTTGACTTCATGCGGGCAGAATGTATGCCATTCGCCGATGCTGCGGCCGCTTTCATCCGTTTCCTGCAATTTTTGCATAAACAAATCCGGAATCGAGACGCCGGTAAAAATATCGTGCGCTTTGCGGCGCTCATCCCCATTGTTCGTTTTCAAATCCAGGAAGCCGTTCATGATGTCTTTATGGAATACATCCAAATAGACCGCCACTGCGCCTTGGCGCTGGCCGAGCTGGTCGACACTGACGGCTGTGTCATTGAGCAGGCGAATCCACGGGATGACACCGGATGAATTGCCTTTGAATTTGCGGATGTCCGAGCCGAGTGCGCGCACTTTTCCGTAGTAAACACCTAGACCACCGCCGTCTTTACTGAGGCGCGCGACATCCCAGTTGTTCTGGTAGATGCCGTCAAGCGAATCTGCCACCGTGTCGATAAAGCACGAAGACATTTGCCCGAAACTTTTTCCGGCATTCGACAAAGTCGGTGTTGCCACTGTCATATACAAATTGCTCATTGCCCAATAGGCTTCCTTAACGAGCTCCAGGCGCCGCACTTTCGGTTCTTTTTGCATCAAAGTCATCGCGATGATGAGAAAGCGCTCCTGTGGCAATTCCCACACACGTCCGTCATAGTCTTTTGCCAAATAACGGTCCGCCAGCAAGAATAAACCTATGTAATTGAACAATTCATCGCGCTCCGGTGAAATTTCTTGTCCCAATAGGCGAATTTCGTCTTCGGAGTAAGCTTCCAATAGATCCTTCGAATAAATGCCAAGTCGGCTAAGCCCATAAATCAATCCGTAAAAATCATCGTATTTGTTCGCTGCGCTGTAGCCGCGCGTTTGTGCCGCTTGCTCATATAATTTCTCTAAATATAATCCTGCCGCCTCAAACGTCCAATGAGGTTCGTCCATCGACACACGGTCAAGTGCATCTTGAATTTTTCTATCGCGTTCTACTGCTCCTAAAGTCATTTCAACACAGCTCCTTTGCGTATTCGTTTGCTATCATTCGGCGTTCTTTTCGTTCCTGTGCGTTCTCAAATAATCGTTTTTCATTCTCCGTTTCAGGTACCACGCTCGCGACCGGCGTCGGACGGCCTTCTGCATCTACTGCCACCATCGTCAAGATCGAGGTAGTCGTTAAGCTGCGCGTGCCGCTTTCGATGTGCTGGCATTCTGCTTTGACGTATACTTCCATCGAAGTACGTCCTGTCGAAATGACGACACCTTCCAAGATCAGGATGTCGCCGACTTTCGCCGAGGACAGGAAATTGACGTTGTCGATCGACGCGGTTACGACTGCGCGCCGGCTATGTTTCATTGCCGCGATAGCCGCGATTTCATCAATATATGCGAGGACGGTGCCCCCGAAAATCGTGCCCATATGATTGGTATCCGGCGGTAAGACGAGCCGGGACTGGATGGTCCTGGATACACCGGCCGGAAGTTGTTCTCTTTGCATGCTGACTGCCTCCTTTTGAAAACACAAAAGCCCCCACTCTCCGGAGAGAATGGGGGCATAAACGCAAGTTAATTAGGTGGGCGTACTGCGACCACACGAACCAAACCTTTGTCATCCTTCCCAATTCCCGGAGAAGTGCAAAACGACAACTAAGGCAGGTCTCCTGGCTCGCGCGTCACTCTCGCCATGCCCTTCCCGTCCATTGGACAGTGGGATTTCATGGTTCGTCTGCGCTTACAGTTGCGGGAACAGCTCCGGTATTTCACCGGATTCCCTTTTAAGCCCATATCGGGCACCTTTGTTGCGGTATCACTATATATGGTGTTGTTTTTTTACATCATCACCAAATCTTGTAGTTTCACTATAGACCAGTTCCAATTTCGCCGCAAGGATTTTCTCGCACTTCCTGCAGAAAGTGAAAAAGGGTCTAGTCGCTGCATTGTTTTTCGTAGAAACCTTTCAATTTGTAGTTATTTTTTGATACGAGCTTCGTTGAATCTTGCTAGTTGTGTGAGGAAGGCGAGAGTTTGCTTGTAGAATCCATATGGTGTTGTGATTGTGCATCATCTTGGTAGTCGCCAGCCTGCTTTGGGTTGGCCTTTAGCAATAAGCCAAGAAGGGCGCTTGTCTTATTGCGTCGGCTCACCCTTGTCGCTGGCCAGCTAAGATATTTCATAAATTCTTGTATGTCTAATTAAATCTGCTTCTTTAGACAGTTGCCGGCTAGTGGGGGAATCGCTTTCTAAGGCGTGCATCGGTAAGATAGATAATGTTTAGTTCGGGAGCTCGTCTGTGCTTCACTTTGGTTTTCAATACCTTGCTTTGGGCAGCCGGTACCAACACCCTCGCCGATTTCCACCACCATTTCTATTTCCCAGGAAATAAAAAGACCGCGCAATTGCCTGCGCGGCTTTTATTATCCATCGACCCATTCAGATTCAGCTTCTGGCTGTTTTCCTTTTTGGTTCGTGGCTTCTTTATTGTCTTTGCTTGTGTACGGCTTAAAACTCTTGGCCTTGTTCTTGCCTTTTTCCCAACGGTTCCAGCCTTTTTTGCCGGTTCCTTGGCCTACGCCGCTTTTTGATTTTGCTTTTGCTTTGCCCATTTCTTTCACTCCCGTTCACTCATCGTGACGTTCAGCTTACCACATCCCGCCGCTTTCGTGAACAAAGGTGTTTAGGCGCCGAGCACTTTCTGGATGTCTTTGTGCATCGAATCGGGTGTATCTTTCGGCGCGAACCTCGCCACGACTTTGCCGTTCGGGTCGACAAGGAACTTCGTGAAATTCCATTTGATGCCGCTCGACAGAAAGCCTTTCGTATTCGACGTCAAATGATCGAACAAGGGATGCGCTTCTTTGCCGTTCACTTTGATGATGTCGTGCATAGGGAACGTGACGCCGTAAGTCATGCGGCAAGATGATTCGGCATCTGCCGCTTCCCCGAGTTCCTGGCCGAATTGATCGGACGGAAAGCCGAGTACGACAAGGCCTTCATCTTTGTAGCGCTGGTAAATTTTTTCGAGGCCGTCAAACTGGCCCCGCAAGCCGCATTTGGTCGCGGTGTTGACGATGACCATTGGCTGTCCTTTGTAGCGTTCGAGCTTGTACTCTTCCCCGCTGGCATCGGTGACCTTAATATCGTAGATTCCCATCATTCATCACTCCTGTTTCCATGAATTTTCACAGATCCATCTCGCCGAAAAATGCATTCAAGGCTTTCAAGTTATTCATCAGTTCGACGGCATTGACATCAAGATAATTGCAGCTGGTGATCTTGTCGTGAATGGCCTGCTCGATCGGTTTTTCATCTACACGCGACTTTTCGGTCAAGGAAATCCGGAAAGCGCGGCGGTCTTCAGCCGATTGTTCTTTCACGATGCGGCCATTTTGAATCATTCGGTTGATGATCGGATTAAGTGTGCCGGTGCCGAGGCCGAGTTGCCCACCGATCTCTTTCATCGTCAAACCGTCTTTTTCCCACAACACGAGCAACACCAAATACTGCGTAAAGGTCAGGCCGAACGGTTCTAAGGTCTTCGCGTAAAGTTTTGAGAAATTGCTCGAAGCTTTATACACTTCAAAGCATAATTGCTGTTCCAGTTTGGTTGGTTTGTCCATGTCATCACCTGTTTTTCTGCTTATCGAACGACAATCTCCACGTCCACTGAATCTTTGATGGCTTTGGAATATGGGCAATAAGCGTGTGCTTTGTCGACATACTCCTGCTTCTTGCTATCTTCTAATCCATCGATATCCACTTCAAGACGCACTGCGAGTTTCACGCCGCCATCCGTTTTATCGCCCAGCAAGGAAACCGTCGCTGTGACTTCGCTGTTCGTTACTTTCACTTTATCACGTTCCAGCACGAAGTCCAATGCACTGTTGAAGCATGAGCTATAGCCTGCCGCAAACAATTGCTCAGGGTTGGTCGCCGTGTTCGGCTGGCCACCGAGCGCGACCGGTTTTGCTACGTCGAGGTTAAAAATATTGTCCGGCGAATAAACCGTGCCTTCGCGTCCGCCGCTGTTGATCATTGTCGTTTCAAATAGTGGTTTCATTTTTATATCCCTCCAAGAATTATATCTTACACGATCTACATTAGAATAAATCGTACACGATGTAAAATGAAACGCTTCGGTTTTTTTTTCAAAAGAAAAATCCCGGATGCAAGATCCGGGATTTCCACTTCTTTATTCGCGATAACTGAGCTTCAATAAATATAAGGAATCAAGCGGGCGCGGTGCTTCATCCATTCCTTGTATTCGGGGCCGAACTTTTCGACGAGCAAGGCTTCTTCGTGCTGCATGCGTTTATTGAGTGCAAAAGCGAGCAACAAGCCGCCGGCAATCGCCGCAATGGGGCTCGTGAAGAACAGCGCCATGCCGATGCCGATCAAAAACAAGCCGGTATAAAGCGGATGGCGCAGCTTGCGGTAAGGGCCGCTGCTGACGATCGTATCGCCTTCCCTCACCGTCACGTGGCGAGTAAACTGTGATTTTAAATGAAGGATTCCCCAAAATCGCAATACGACGCCGGTAATCAGCAATACGAGACCAATTGGTCTGAGCACTGAAGCAATGTCAGTTCCCGCCAACTCCTGAAGCCCGAAACCAACTACGATAGTGGCGATCAGCGACAATAGGATCCCAAAAAACGTTCTTTTTTCGACCGGGTCGCCTTGCCCGGTCTCACGGTTTTTAAAAACGATGAATTCGACCAGCCAAATAACGCTCACGGCGGTGAAAACCCAGTCCATCCACCCCATCACATCCACCTCTTCCTTCTCCTTAAAATACTATAGAAGATGCCGCTCAAATACAATTTCCAACCTGCCCGCATAGAAAAAAGCTGTCCCGACACCTTACCGGAACAGCTCCTCTTTAGTCTTCGTCCGTCACCGACAACTCAACGAGCATCGCGGTGAAAACGATGAAAATGGCCATTAATGCGATTACCATCGTGAACATTGTCCTCAACTCCTACCATGTAATAAATCCTTTCGAACCAGGGGGTGCATGTTGGATCATATGGGTCAGTGGAATAGCGTATGCAATGATAATCAACGCGGCGGCAATGCCGATCCAAATCCACCAGTTCTCAAGCCATTTCGGCGTATGGGACATATCGCTTTCCGCCAACGGAAATTCCACCATCTGTTCAGGCGTTTCCGCTTTCGGTGAAACGAACATCGTCATGATGACGATATACATCAAGATCATGGCGGACAGGAACAGAATCGTGCCGCCGATCGCCATTGTCACATGGTTCGAGATGATGCCATCAAACCATTCCATCGCCGAAGGGTGGTCGTTATAGCCGCTGTAAGCTGTGCGTCGCGGAGCCCCCATCAGCCCCAGGACGTGCTGAGCAGTCGACATGAGCAGCATGCCGATTGACCACGTGATGATCTGGACAAAGCCGAGGCGCTGCATGCGCTTCGTGAAACGGCGACCCGTCAAATACGGGATGAGCCAGAAGGTCAATCCCATAAACGTCATCGCGACAGGCGTGCCGACTGTGATGTGGAAGTGGCCGACGATCCAAAGCGTGTTGTGGACGACTTCATTCAGTTGGAAACTGGCATTGATGATCCCGCCAGCGCCGCCAGGAATGAAGAACGCCATGGCGATGAAAATCGATGTGAAGCGAACGTCCCGCCACGGCAATTTCTTGAACCAGCCAAAGAGGCCGGTGCCGCCTTTTTGGCGCCCTGAAATTTCAAAGGTCGCAAACATCGAGAATGCTGTCATGAGCGATGGCACGATGACCATGAACGTCAAGACAACTTGCAGGAACTTCCAGAAGTTTGAGATGCCCGGCTCCGTCAATTGGTGGTGGAAGCCGACCGGAATCGAAAACAGGATGAACAAGACGAATGCGAGGCGCGCCAAGGAATCACTGAATACTTTCACGCCAAGCAATTTCGGTACGATCGTGTACCAGGCGATATACGCCGGAAGCAACCAGAAATACACGAGCGGATGGCCGAAATACCAGAACAAGGAACGGCTCAATTCCACATTGATCGTATCCGTCCAGCCGAATGCCCACGGAATGTATTGGAACAATACGGTCGCAACCACGCCGAGACAGGCGATGATCCATAAAATGATCGTCGTAACCGTCATGAAGGCGAACAAAGGGCTCAATTGTCCTTTATTGTTACGGCGCCACACCATATAATGGCCGACCAACGCGAAACTCGATATCCAAGTACCGACAATGACCAGCGCCAAGCCTACGTAATAAAACCCGTTCGCTTTCAGCGGGGCATAAAATGTGTAAAGAACAGAAGCTTCCCCTGCCACAATCATGACTGTGGCCATGACGGTTCCGAGTAAAGTCACCCACAGGCCAATCCACGAAAACAAGCGAACTTTCGGGCCGAAGCTGCCGAGGCTCTTGCTCATACCGGTGATAAAGAAGGCAAAAATGAAAAAGGTCGTATAAATAAGTGCAAGCAATACGCCATGCGCGGTAAGGATTTGGTAATAATCAAGCCAAGCCGGGAGCTGGAGGGCGTCGTTGCGGATAAAGACCTGCAATACGCCCATGAGCGTGCCGATCAAAAATGCAGTATATGCGACACCTAAGTGCCATAAGGCGATTTTGCGTTCTGGTTGGGCAATCATTGTCAGTACACCTCAATTTCCGCAGACATCATATGATGCCCGGTACCACAGTATTCGTTACACAAAATCAAATACTTGCCCGGTTCATCAAATGTGTAGGATTTGGTCGTGACCCGTCCAGGAACGACCATCATATTGACTTTCGTATTGTCGATCGTAAAGCTGTGCACCACATCTGTGCTGGTGACTTTAAAAATGATTTCTTTGCCGGCCGGCACCCGCAAGTCTGGCGCGTTGTAGCCGAAAGCCAGTGCAACGATTGCCACTTGGTATGTATCTTCATCCAACTGGGTCACGCCTGGGTTATCGAATGGGGCGGTTTCGTTCACTTTCTCTGGGTCGATGGTGTCCATCCCCCCGGACGGCGTATGGTTTTGCGAAAACGCACTGACACCGACGACGCTCAAAAAGACAATGAGCGAGACGATTCCGAAACTGAGCCAAATCTTCTCGTATTTATGAAAATGCATGATGAATCTCTCCTTTTTTTATCTCGCTAAGTACATCAAATACACGGCAACCCACATGGCAACGATGACGATGCCGACGAAGAATACACTGACGAGTGTCCCCTTCAAATTCACGTCATGATCCGATTGCTTCTTATCCACTTTCTCCACCTCTTCGCTCGTTTGCTGTTTCCTTTAGCATAGGACCTAAGTTTGGGTTTAGCTGTGACATAAATCACACCTGAGTACTTTTATTTTCAGCTGTCCATATTTTTGCCAAAAAAAGAAAGCCTGCGGATGGGCAGGCTTTTGGGTATCGCTATTTGTTGGAATGAAAGGTGGAGATAGCTGGAGTTTGCATGTAGAGTTGCTTCTCTGTTCTATTGAAGCTTCAGGTTAGTAGTCGCCGCTGGACTTTGGGTTGGCCTCTCGCTGTAAGCCAAGAAGAACACTTGACTTACTGTGTCGGCTCACCCCTTTACGCTCGGCGGCTGGGAGATTTCATTGAATCGAATGCGTTTAAGTAGATCTGCTTCTTTATTAAGTTTCCAGCTAATGGGGGAGTCGCTTCCCGGATTAGTCGTGTTTAAGGATAGCTAGGGTTTGCAAGTGGCATTGTTTCCCTGTTCTATTGGAGCTTCATGCTGGTATTCGCCGCCGGGCTTTGGGTTGGCCTTTAGCAGTAAGCCAGAAAGAACGCCTGTCTTACTGCGTCGGCTCACCCTTTTATGCTCGGCGCCTTGGAGATCTCGTTGATTCGGGTGTGTTTAATCTGATCTGCTTCTTTATCCAGTTGCCGGCTAGTGGGGAAATCGCTTCCTGAGATATTGCGTCTGATAAATCGGCGCTTGAATAGATTATGCTTACTTGTTGGTTTGTTTAGTGAATGGAGACATGCGACATTTCATTCTTCGACCTGTTTGAAGCAAGCAACAGAATAGGATGCGTATTTATACGCTGATTTAAATGAACTGAAGAAACGACCTTACGCTCTAAAACTAGAGACGGAGTGGAAGGGGGCTGACGCCTGTGGGACCGCGCGGGCTGGCGAGACAAACGTGGCGCGCTCTTCGCAGCACGTTGGCTCAACACCCGCCCCACGGCAAGCAGCCCCCTGCAACGCAGTCGAAAAGCGGAAGCTTTTCTCCTTGCTCATTTTCCTTTTCTGTATATTGTAGTTCAATTGCATAATTCATCTCTTACCAACCTGTACACCCCACTCTTAAGAATTAAAAGCTAACATTTTCTAAGCACACAAAAAGCCTACCGTTACGGCAGGCTTTGCAATCAGTCGATTTTGCAGAGGTAGATCGGGCATTCTTCACAATTGATGTCGAACTTCAGTTTTGGGATATTGTATAGAACAATCTTGCCGTCCTTCATGCCGACGGTTCCTTGTTTGCGCAAGTCGCTGAGCATCCGGTTGACCATTTCACGGCTCATGCCGCAGAAATTCGCCAGTTCCTGGTTCGTCAGCACGACATCGATCAATAAGCCGCCTTCCGCTTCCACGCCGTAGCTGTTGCCGAGGCGGATCAATGTCGAATACAATGCCCCCTTTTTGCCATGGAGCATCAAATCCCGGAAACGGGTCTGCGTTTTCTGCTGGTCGATGCCCATCCATTTCATGAACGCCATCGCAAGCGAAGGGTCTTTTTCAAGCGATTGTTCTAGCTCTTCGACAGGGATTTTTAAACAGACCGTCTTGCTCAGCGCACGGGCGTCCAGCAAATACGTGGCGCCTTCTGCAAATACGGTAATTTCACCGACCATCTGGCCAGTGCCGCAAATCTTCAATGCCAATTCACGCCCGTCCGGTGTTACTTTTCCGATCTGCACTTTTCCGGAACGGAGAATGTAGAGGCCTTTTACCGCCTCCCCTTCACGGAAAAGATAATCGCCTTTTTGATATTCTTTTACTTGATGGCTGATCGTCAATAGCTTCTCGAGTTCGGGCGTCAAGTTGCCGATTCCTGATTTCAAAGGGTTCTCCCTCCTTTCTCGTGATCCTGCTTTTTTCAAGCGTACCATATCTCCCATAAAATTTGGATGCGTTTTCACAATTCTGCCGAAGCTTATGGGAAATTTTCTGAAAAAAGAAGGAAGTCCCCGACGCTGTATCGAAAGGTAGCAGTATAGAAGGAGGAATGAACAATGACTTTGAAATATTCTCGAATTTTGGTGGCAGTGGATGGTTCGAAAGAAGCGGAATGGGCTTTCAAGAAAGCCGCAGCAGCAGCTTCACGAAATCACGCTGACCTCTACCTCGTGCATGTCATCGATAATCGCTCATTCGGCTCCATTGAAGCATACGACCGCACGATTGCAGAACGCGCATTGCAAAGCGGTGAAGAATTGCTTGCCCGCTACAAGGAAGAAGCGACTTCACACGGTGCCACAAATGTCCATACGATGATCGAATACGGTTCGCCGAAAACAGTCATTCCGAAGAAGCTGGCGAATGAACTGAAAGTGGACGTCATCGTTTGTGGCGCTACCGGGTTGAACGCCGCGGAACGCCTGATCATGGGGAGCGTTTCCGAGCGCATCGTCCGCACAGCTAAATGCGACGTGCTGGTAGTCCGCAGAAACCAGGAAGACATCGACGCAGACGAATAACAGGATCCACAATAAGAAAAGCCTTTCCCGGTCAAAGCGGGAAAGGCTTTTCTTCGTCTTACTCCGTTTCGCGGGTTTGCTGGAATGCCAGCGTATCCCAGAACGAAATGTCCTGTGTATCGATTGAACCATCCGCAATCGCGCGAACAGTCGATTCCAATGTGGTGATGGTTTGCTTGATCAAATAGCCATTGCTCTTCTGCCCAAGGACATACGGCTCGTATTCGTGGTCAGACATGCCGCGCATCTCGAACAGCAATGTCGAAATGCCGTATTCGACTGCAATGCCGTTGCGGCTAATCGTTTCAGCGTCGCCGCCGCGGTATTTCCCAAGGTGGCCCCATCCTGTGGAGTCGACGGCATCAAACACGACGGCCCCAAGCTTTTTCGATCCTTCCACGACATCAGGGTCAGCGTTTGGCGTGGTTGGATAAAGGATTGAGCCAGAAACCAATTTGCCGTCGCGTTCGCTATTGGCTCCTTGATGGTGCAAGTCGATCATATAATCAATGTCATATTTACTCATGACATTATCGTGCAATGCTTTTGTTTCAGGCTGTATTTTATCGACGTGGTCGCGGTTCAAGTCGACTCCGACTGCGTTATAGCGCGTTAAGTTGCGGTCACCTGACGCTACGTAATCGTCCAATGAAAAATCGACATCTCCCATAGCGCCGTCTGCATTGAGCATTGGCACGATCAAGATGTTGACGTTATCCGTGACGCCTTTCATTTTGCCAGTGCCGAGATGCTTGATGAATTCAAGCGCCCCCTCAGTCGTCAGCTGCTCATTGCCGTGCTGCTGCGTCAAGAATAGGATGGTTGGGTTTTCCGGATTGCTGATATATTTTGCTACGTACAAATCGCGCCCCTTGACGCTTTGCCCGATAACTTCAAGTTCCATATTTGCTTGTTTGGCATCCTGTTTCTTCAAAAAGTCAGCCATTTCCGAATAGGTTTTCAAAATTGACGTGTTGATTGTTTCATTGCCACCGTATCCAGGTCCATTGCCGACTGCTTCCACTACGGTAGAATTCATCGGGACTGCACTCAAAGCAAGAGCCCCCGCCAACGATAATGTTAGTACCCCTTTTTTTAATGATTTCATCGCTCCATCACTCCTTTTGTATGTTGCCATCCCACCCTTTCCGTTTCTCCACCTTCTTCTCCTGCTGGAATTATGAAAACGATTCCTTCGTAATACGAAGCAAGAGCCTTGTACTGACCCCAGCACTATCAGAAAAAATTGAAAACATGTATTATTCTGCAAAAACATTACTTTATTCTTATAAAAGATTACATTTTCTCCGCTTATGTGTCGCTTATGACAGTATAGACCTGGATTTGATAAGAAACTGTAATAATAAATAGGTTTATGCGGTGGTACAATGGGTCTGCCGGAATTTTTGACGGCTTTTTTTCATGGCATCAGCCATGCTTTATTACTGCAGAAAAGAATTCTTAAATAGAGAATCGATAATAAGTAAGGGAACACGAAAGGAGCACAACACATTGAACACATGGTCCAAATGGTTCGTAGCAGCATTATCCGCTGTTTTGGCGCTATCCATTTTCTTGCCGACAGCAAGTGCTGATAAATTGTCCGACCTCGAAAAAGAAAAACAACAGGTCGAGCAAGAAAGGAACAACTTGAATTCCGAAATCCAGTCAAAAAACAATGCGATCGTTGAAAATCAGACGAAGCTTGAAAAAATCATGAACAAGATCCAGGAATTGAACGGCGAGATCGAAGAAACGCAAGGCAAGATCGACGGCGTTCAAGCACAGATCGACCAAACGAAAGTTGAAATCGATGAGTTGAAAGAATCGATCGAAGAACTGGAACGCAAAATCGCAGAACGCGAAGAACTTTTGAAAGAACGGGCACGCGCTATTCAATTGAGTGGCGGTTCCGTTGATTACATCGACGTATTGCTTGGGGCTAACAGCTTTGTCGACTTTATCGACCGTGCTTCTGCCGTCAACACTTTGATCGAAGCAGACCGCGAAATCATGCGTGAACAAGCGGAAGATAAAAAACTTTTAGCTGAACAAAAAGCGGAAGTTGAAGAAAAGCTCGCAAAACAAGAAAGCCAAAAAGCAGAACTTGTAGACTTAAAAGATTCATTGGACGCTCAAAAGAAAAAGCAAGACGATTTGCAGGATGATTTGAAAGCAGAACAGAAACGCCTCGCAAAAGAAAAATCAAAACTTGAAGAAGATCATGCAAAAGCTATGAACATCAGTTCTTCACTCGAAAAGAAAATCGGCAAAGAACAAAAACGCCTAGCGGAAATCGCACGTAAAGCGGAAGAAGAACGCAAAGCGAAAGAAGCTGCAGCCCGCAAAGCCGCAGCTAAAAAAGCAGCGCAATCCAGCGCTCCTGCAGCGACTGTCACACAAGCAGCAGCGCCTAAATCAAGCGCTGGCTTTATCCGCCCGGCAGCTGGACGCTACACTTCAGGTTTCGGCGGCCGTGATATCGGCGCTGGAGCCGAGTCCCACCTAGGCATGGACATCGCCAACAGCCCAGGAACGCCAATCCTTGCAGCAGCAAGCGGCTATGTATCGCACGCTGGCTCAATGGGCGGCTACGGCAACGTTATCATCATTACCCATGTCATTAATGGACAAAATTATGCAACAGCCTATGCACACTTGAATTCCATCAATGTTTCTGTCGGTCAAGCAGTCTCTCAAGGACAGAATATCGGCGGCATGGGCAACACTGGCCGTTCAACCGGACCTCACTTGCACTTTGAAATCCACATCGGCAGCTGGAACGGCGCTCGCTCGAACGCAGTGGACCCAGTCAGCTACGTTGGTGGTTGATCTTCATAAGTTATTACTAAAAGGCAGCACCCGAGAATCTCGGGTGCTGCCTTTTTTACATCCATTGATTTCTTCCAAAGAGTTAAATTTTTCCTTTTATATGTTAGACTGAAGGAAATAAACAGATTTCTTTCTATATAATAGTCATTTGTAAAAGAGCTATGGTCGTTTAAGGAGGTGGTGCACTCTGTTCGAAAAAATTAATATGGGCATGGCGATTGCAGCCTTACTGCTACTCGTCCTCTTGTTGAGCGGAAATGAATTCAATCCGTTTCCTAATTTCATCTTTGCTTTTTTGGCATTGATGTTTTTATCGCAGAGCATCGAAAGCTTTCGGGAGAAAAAAACATGGGATGGCTTACTCCAAGGATTTGTTTCGGTGATAGCTCTTTTAGTCTTCGTCACAGGATTTTAAGCAATCGAGCATAATAAGCTATGGAAAGGGTGATTAAGATGAAACTACTTCTCGAACTTATCCGAGTCTTTGCCATCTTGGCGATATTGGGAATCGGCGGAGGGTTGCTTTTGACTGGATTATATTCGAGCAGCACCGACACCGAACCGTATCGATGGCTAGGCGGCATGGCGGTGCTATTGCTCATTTTTGTGTTGTACCGCAACAAATTGCAGTTCTCGGGCTGGTATCAAGGAACAGGGCGCGATAAGCTGCGCCGTCCGATTACGATTTTATTGGTCGCTGCTTCCATTTTATTGATGATTTCACCGTTTATTTTGGGGACCTTATCTGCTTAAACGGGTGATTCAAACAAATTTTAAAAAAGAGGTGCAGCAATGGATGCCAATTCCGAAAGGAACGGGAAGAAGATACACAATCCATATTTTTCTTTAAGTATCGGCGCTCTAGGGATGTTGCTTTTGACTTTTGGCATTTTTGAATTAGTTATCGGCAATGCGGGCATGAACCCCGCTCAGTTTTTTCTGCCGTGTGCTGGGCTGATCATCTTAATTCATTACATATACTATTTGGAGAAGAAAGCTGGCATCAGCGATAAGCTGATCTGGATCCGGACTTTCGCGATTATGACAGTGCTAGCGGTGGGGGCATATCTGGCTTATTGAGCAATTTTATCCTGATAAATGAGGTGCACTATTTTGGAGACGAAAACGCAAGGAGCTTTTACTGAAGCAAAACCGATCGTACTGACTTTAACGTTGGTCCTTGCATCTATCTTGCTGCTAGTGATTGGTTGGCAACTCCCGAACGTAAACTTCTGGGTTTATTTCTTCCTGTACAGCTTAATCGACTTTGGGTTCTTATTTTCCCTAATTTTAGGGATACGTACAAAAAATAAGCCGGTAATGTTTTTCAGCGTCATTGCAAACAGCATCTTTTTCGCAGCTCTCTCCAGCTTTATCTTCCTTCTGCTGCTGGGTCATGGCATATCCGAACCGTAATTAGGAGGCCTTCAATGAAACAAAAATTGCTGTCCATCTTTTCGTTCCTGTTATTTCTCGCGCTGCTCATCCCCTTCGCTTATTCTTCCAGCCGTTTGGGGACGCTATTATTCGAAGGGTTATTCGCGCTCGGCTTCTACTCGCCGCTCGTGCTGGCTGTGATCGGATTCACTGCGGCTTGGTTCGGGGTCCGGACTGTTTACCGAATGCTGCTCACCAGCGGACATGCTGTTCTTTTCGTGCTGTATGCTTTCTTGCTATTTGTCGTGAAGTTCGGCTTTCAGGAACCATAATCAAAAGCCCACTTCCCTCTTTTATCCAATTAAAGCCACTCCAGTAATTAAACATAAGTGAGGGTCATGCGCATGTTTATTCAAGAAGAAGTTCTTTTTAAAAGTAACAAAGAGATACTCGACGCGGACTGCAAAAGAAATTCCATTATCGTATTGTTGAAAGGCAGGGGTGAATCCATTGTTCAATTAGATGGCAAAACCATTCTATTGGCATCTCCCCACCATTATATGGTTCGGTTTACCGCTAGCCATTTTTGTATGTTAGATCGTTTAGAAGCAAAGTTGTCGTTTTATACACTCGCCGGAGCTTTCGTTTCGGAACATCATACCGGACATGACGTATATGAATTATTCCCTTATGAAGACGGGGTTCTGTGCAGTTATGGCGATGAAGGTGCATTTGGGGAAGATTTGGGAAAGAACATGCTGAATTATTTTGCTCCCTTGCAAGAACCTGAATCCTTTTTAGAAAGGGCACTCGAAAACAATTTGCTTTATGATCCATTACTTGTTCGCCACAAGCCATTTGCCTGCATCGGTTGGCAAAACAATGAATTGATTTTGTTGAACAGTGAGCTGGAACCACAAAAAGTAATGGAACTTCCAATTTTACCAATGCATCTGATCGCTTTTGCTTTAAGATATGAATATGCCATTTTTATCGAAAACAATAAAATATGGCTATGGAAATTTGAGGAGTCTGCAGATATTACCGAATATCCTGCTGAATATTCCTATAGGACGAGGGCCATTTATCATCAGCACGAGTATTTATTCTTAACAGTTTCTGCTCATGAAGTGCGGGCTTTCAAGCCGAACATAAGCGAAATCAAGTAAATGCAGCTATTAAAAAACAGAGAACCCATCGATAATGGATTCTCTATTTTTGCATGTATTTAATTATTTCGACCCGTACAGCTGCTCGAGTTCTTCTTCTTTCATCGTGAAGCGGTGCTGTTCTTTCGGGAATGCGCCGCTCTTCACTTCTTCGACGTACTGGGCGAGCCCTTGTTGCATGGTCTCGCCAGCTTCCGCGTAGGACTGGACGAATTTCGGCAAATGGTGCGAGCCGTATTTCACTGTGTCGTGGTAGACGAGCACTTGCCCGTCAGTTTCGCTGCCGGCGCCGATGCCAATGACCGGAATGTTGAGTTCTTTCGTGACTTGGGCAGCCAATTGATGCGGGATGCATTCGAGTACGAGCATGCAGGCTCCTGCCGCTTCGCACGCTTTCGCATCTTCGATCAATTGCTTGGCGGCGCTGGCTGTTTTGCCTTGCACTTTATAGCCGCCGAGCACAGCCGCTGATTGCGGCAATAAACCGAGATGGGCGACAATTGGGATGCCTGCTCCGACAAGCTTTCGCGTCACTTCAAGTACTTCTCCTGCGCCTTCGAGTTTTAAGGCTTGTGCGCTCGTTTGCTGGAAGATTCGCATGGCATTTTCAAGCGTGCGGTCCCAGCTGCCGTGAAACGAGCCGAACGGCATATCAACGACGAGGAACGTGTCCATCGCCCCTCTTCGTGCTGCTTTTCCGTGATGGACCATATCTTCGACGGTCACCTTGACGGTTGAATCGTAGCCGAGCACGACCATGCCGAGCGAATCGCCGACAAGCAGCACATCCATCCCCGCCGCTTCCGCGATTTTGGCGGACGGATAATCGTAAGCCGTCAGCATCGCAATCTTGTTCCCTTGCTGTTTCATCTTCATCAATGAAGCTGTATTTTCCATTGTTCTCTCCTTCCGGGAAGGAAACCTGTGAAAAAAAGCCCGCCGCAAAAGAGCGGACGGACAGAATTTGATTGTGTCGGTTTCTCCGTCCCTGTCGTTTTTCAGATCAAGGCAGATCTATTGAGTTGTTAAGCTTTTTTACAGGTGTAGTTCCTGATGGATACCGCCCTGTTTTTACTATAGCAGATGCTTACGCCAGCCGAAAGTCACTTACTCTTCAGCATCACTTGGAACGTAGCGTAGTCGTTTTTGAATTCACCGGCCTTCACGAACCCAGCCCTTTCATACAAACGGATCGCGCGTGCATTGAACTGGGCGACGGTGAGGCGCAGTGCTTGTCCGGGATGGCGCTTGTTGATTTCACCGAGCAAAAAACCCACAAACGCAGCACCTCTTCCCGCTCCGGTCTTTTCGGGTTTCATGCCGAGCCCGATATCGACAGGGCCAGCAGGATAAGCGTTCGATTCATGCCCCGCCGGCACTTGCGCCCCCTTGCCTGTACAATAAAAACCGAACAACTTCCCGTGTTCCAACACCACCCGGTAGCTGCCGTCCATCAACTCTTGCAAGCTTTCATCCGACACTTCCCCGTTATAGAAATCGTAAGGATACGGATAGCTCCAAGCGAGGATGTCCCGCGCGCTTTCTTCTGTCATCGCCTGTTCTTTAAATTTCACCGTGCATCCCCGCTTTTGCCAGGACGACGGTTTTCAGGTTTTTTCAGCCAGTGGCGCAAGCCTTTTCCGGCATACGGTTCGTCGTTGAAACGCGGAATGACATGGAGATGGCTATGGCCGATCGATTGATTCGACGCTTCACCGACATTCCAGCCGAGCGTATAGCCGTCGGGCGCTATCTTCTCAAGGAAAGATTTCACCAGCCCAAGCAGCTCCTGTGTCTCCTGCCATTCTTTGGGCGTCAGTTCGAACGGCGACGAGCGGTGCTGTTTAGGAACGATGACACCCGACCCTTCAAGTACGCCTTGCGCTTTCTCGTGCTGCAAGAACCAGCAATTAGCAGTTTCAAAAACGATGCGCTGTTCCGAGTCGTAAACCGGGTGGCAAAACGGGCATTCAGGACGCAACTGGATAACGGCGCCGCAATGGGAATGCGCTTTGAATTCGCATGTTGCGATATTGGACATGGTTGCTTCGAGCTCTTCAAAAACGGTATAAGCTTCGTCACCGTCCCAGACCTTTTCGTATTCATTGCGGCAAGCTTGGCGATCTTCCGTTGTCCGAAAAGCGATATCGCCGATCAATAATGTGCCTCCCGGCGCCAGCCTTTTCAGCAATTGCTTGAGGAAACTCCATTTATCCGCGTCTTCCAAGTGATGAAGTGCGTATGTACTGACAATGCAATCAAAAAACAGCCCCTCAAAAGCAGGCGGCAAACCGTCCGCCATGTCCCATTCCACCAGTTGCGCTTCCGGCATTTTCTTCTTGGCTCGCTCAATCATTTCAGATGAAAAATCAATCCCGAAAATACGATGGCCCTTGTCATATAAAGCAGAGGCCAATGCACCGGTCCCGAAGCCGATATCCAAAATAGACGACTGTGGCTTATCGTCAACCGCCTCGAAAATCTCGGTCAGCACATCGCTATAGCCTGCAAACGGATACGTCCCTTGGCGCTCGCTCTCGCGTACTGTGCCATCGTATTCCGCTGCCCATTCATTGAATCCTTGTTTTCCTAACATCCTGCCGCTTCCTTTCTCGTCATCAATTGTCCCGTTGCTGCATCTGCCATTCTGGGGCCAGCAGTGAAAAAATCAGTGCATCATGCGACTCCCCGCGTTGATACAGATAGCCGCGGAGCCGCCCTTCTTCCGTAAAGCCCAACTTCTTCAACAGCCGGTTCGATCCTGTATTGGCCGGATAAGTCGTGGCGCCTACACGGAAAAGCCCAAGCTCATCGAACGCATAGGTCAGTACGGCCGTAAGCGCTTCTTCCATCAGCCCTTTGCGCCAATAATCCGGATGCAATTCATAACCGACTTCTGTTTTTTTCGAGCGCAGCTGAAGTTGGTTGAACCCGATTGTCCCGATCAATTCTTCTTCACCACGTAAGCGAATGCCCCAGCGCATGCCGCGCATGAATTCGAACACGACACGGAAAGCGCGGATCATTTCGAGCGCTTCCTCTCTCTCCATTAGCCGGTCCATGCCGTAATAATAGGTCACGTCTTCACGCTGTAAGAGCGCGAAAAAACGGTCGGTGTCTTGCTCTGTGATTTCCGTCAGCAATAACCGGTCCGTTTCAAGTGTGGGAAATTGCATGCCATCTCTCCTTTTGCACCCGGTAAACGAGCACGTATTGTCCATTGCGTAATACCGGGTCTCCGCATTCCATGCCAAGTGCTTTTGCTACTTTCTGCGAAGCTTGATTGTCCGGTTGAATGAGTGAAATGAGTGCGCTTTGCTCATGCTTCATGAATCCCCGCTCGCAAAGCAGCCGTGCAGCTTCATGGGCGTAGCCAAAGCCCCAGAATTCCGGTGCGAGCCAGTAGCCGACTTCCAGTTCCGCTTGCCCATCAACCGTTTGCGGCACTAGCCCGGCATGGCCGATCCGCTTGCCGTCTTCTTTTCGCATCAGCAAAAACAAGCCGTGCTCAGGATGTTCTTTGTACATGCGGTAAATCCAGTACAAGAATTCCAGTGCCTGCTGGCGGCTTTTCACCTGACCATCGCCGATATGGCGCATGACTTCCGGCTGCTTCAATAAAGAATACAGAAATTCAAAATCCTCATCCCGGTAACGGCGCAGCAGCAAGCGCCCGCTCTCCAATTGCATGTCCACTTGCCCCTTTCGCCGTTTCACGTGAAACATTTTTCAGAATTCTTCCATTAACGAAGCCGGTTTTGACCCAGCTTTTCAATGGTTTGATAATCTTTGGACTTGCGGAGCTCCAAATCGTTGCGCTTAGCAAATTGCGCTAAATCCACAAACAAGCCGTCGCCGAATAACGCAAATCGCAAATCGACGCCTTTTTCCACACGTACCACTGCCACTTTCGACGCCCAATTGCTGCGCTTGAATTCAATGCGGCGGATTTCTTCTGTATAGACCGTTTTATAATAAAGCGGCAGGCCCCACAACTCGACACGGTAAATGATATTGCTGTCCCGCACCTTAACGCGCGCTTTCATAAAGAAAGCCAGTACAATCAATGCCGAAACGAATAATTGAAAATACAGCGCAAACCCTGCCGGAAACGAACTTAGGAGCAGCGGTGGCAAATTGATAGCGAGCAACATGATGACGAGCAGCCAGCGCTGCACTTTTCCTTGATGGACCATTCCGCTCTCCTCCTTGTTTCATTCTATCGATTACGTGCTTTTATTTAATTTATAAAATCGGCCAGCAAGCGAATATCTTCCAATATGAATTCGGAAAAATCCGGGAAAAATGTGAACATGAACGTGACGACAATGACTGTACCGGTGATAAATTGCAGGAAGCTGTATTTATAATCATTCGGATTGTCGGAATGGGTTCTTTCCATATACATGGTGTATGCCCCTTGCACCCCGCTGATGGCAAGCAGCGCAGCTAGAGGAAGAAACGAGCGGGTTTCTTGGAAGATGAAAAGTGCCCCGATGGAAATCGCTGCCCCGCTCCACCGGAAATATGCGTCCACTTTTTCATGGCGATCATTGACGAAATTCGACGAATCGGAGAAAAGCTTTTTGCGTTCGACCCTTAAAATTTTGCGCAGGATCCAGTTCACGCCCATGATCGCCAAAGCCGTGACCGCAACAAATCCGATCAGCGGCCATACCCAGTCGTATTGCGCTTCGTAATACCCCATTCCATCTGTTTCACCGACTCCACCCATTTTTATCGCCTCAACTCTCCACTCAATGCCGAAATACGCTTATGCTACTAGTCTTATCGTATCACGAGATTTTGGGAAATTATAGAATATTTTAAAGTTTTCTGATAACCAGTATTTCGTTCATCTTTTTTTCGCCTTTTGCGCTCTGTTATCCTGCCGAGTTCGCTTCTTTGACAAAACAAAGAGCATGGGCTATCGTAATTAAGTCAAATCCGACTAAATTGCTATGGTTTTTAAAAAAATAAAGTAAAAATTAAAAGGAGGCGCTTATGAAAGCTCTTTGGAAATCCTACGCAAATGTATCGCTTATCTTAAAAATCACTGTGGCGCTCATTCTTGGCGTCATCGTCGGCTTAATTTTCGGGCCAGATACGGCCGTCTTAGCACCACTTGGCGATCTGCTCTTGCGGCTCTTGACCTTCCTCATTGTGCCGCTCATTTTCTTCACCTTAATCGTCGGGATCAATCAATCGAAAATCGGCGACCTTGGCCGAATGGGCGGAAAAGTTTTTCTGTTCTATACACTCAGTTCGGCATTCGCTATCGTGGTCGGCTTAACGGTCGCAAGCATTTTCCAACCGGGTTCGGGCATGCAACTCGATGGATCGGAAACTTTTGATGTTCCGGACAACCCAGGCTTTACGAGCGTACTATTGAACATTGTGCCGTCCAATATCATCGCAGCATTCAGCGAGATGAACTTGCTCGGGATCATTTTCACGGCGTTCGCGTTCGGCATCGCCATCTCCTATATGAGAAGCTCCACAGAATTCGGCGAACTCGGCAACCATCTGATGAAAACAATCAACGCGTTGAACGAAGCCACTTTGATCGTCTTGAAAGCCATCCTTCAATATGTGCCGATCGGCATTTTCGCCATCATGGCACAAACCGTCGGCTCGCAAGGACTGGATACACTTGGATCGTTGTTCGGAATGGTCGCCGTCTTGTATATCGCCATTGCTGTACAAATTGCGATTTACACCGCTGCCATGCTATTGTTCAAAGTCAATCCGCTGCATTTCTTCAAACACGCGCGGACACCGATGCTGACAGCTTTCGTTACGCAAAGCAGCTCCGGCACTTTGCCGTTGACATTAGAGGCAGCACGCGGGCTCAAGATTCCAAAAAGCTTATACGGCTTCAGCCTGCCGCTCGGTGCGACTATTAATATGGACGGTGCAGCCATCCGCATCGCCGTTTCGGCTATCTTTGCCGCCAATATCATCGGCGACCCGCTCAGCTTGTCTGAAATGTTCATGGTCGTCTTGATCGGCACGCTCGCAACCATCGGAACCGCCGGCATTCCAGGCGCTGGCATCGTCATGATCGCCACTGTCTTCGTCCAGCTTGGATTGCCGATGGAAGCCGTCGCGCTCCTGACAGCGATCGATGCACTTGTCGGCATGGGGGCTACGATGCTCAATGTGACAGGCGATTTGGCTGGCTCGAAATTGATCGACCAAAGCGAGAAAAGACGCGGCACGGCCAAGGCTTAACACGACTCGCTGCGGACAAAGCATGCGGCTCTGTGATACAGTGGGAGTATCTCGTATCCCATTGAAAAAGGAGACATGCAGTTATGTATATCGTAACCAACCGCATCAAAATGAAACCGGGATTTGCTGAAAAAATGGCACCCAACTTCACCCGTCCAGGCGCATTGCAGGAAATGGAAGGCTTCCATAAAGTCGAAGTGACAGTCACGCAGGACCTGGAAGAATACGATGAACTGAACGTCAATATGTACTGGGAAACACTCGACAATTACGAAGCATGGAAATCCAGCGATGTTTTCAAGCAAGCCCATAAACGTCCTGAACCGGCAGAAGGCGAAGAGAAAAAAGAGTCGCCGATGCTTGGGAGCCAACTTGTCATCACAAAAATTGCTTCGGTCATCGAAGCAGCTAAATAAAGAAACAGGCAGCCTTGCTGCCTGTTTCTTTTTGCCTTCTTTCCCCTTTTATGCAGGACTTTTGATATACTGAATGTATTCGTGAAAATTACCTATTCTGGAAGGGATACATATGAAATCATTATCGCTGAGAAATTACTGGGGTTTGATATTTGCGGTCTTTATCCTGTTTTTTGCTGCTGTACTAAGCGTCCTCGTCTCCGAAGTGAGCACGAAACGGCTGGAAGCAGAACGCGGCAACGCCTTATCAAGTGCGGCGTTTCAGATGAAAGACCGGCTGGATCAATATATGTGGGGGCGCTATAGCGAAATCAAGACCTTCGGGGAAATCGAAGAACTTGGACTTACAACATCCATTGAACAAAAACGCGCTACGCTTGAAATGCTGCAAGACCAAGTGCCTGCTTTTTCCTGGATCGGCATTACCGATCCGGCCGGAACCGTTACCGCTTCAACAGACCAATTGCTGGAAGGCATGGATTTGTCCGAACGCCCGGTTTATTCCGAAGCCCGTCAAACCGATTATGTCGGAGATGTGCACGAAGCGCTCCTGTTAGCAGACCTGTTGCCAAATCCCGGCGGGCATGAACTTGAATTCGTGGATATCAGCGTTCCAATCTTTTATTCAGATGGCTCCTTTGGCGGTGTGGTGGCCGCCCATTTAAGCTGGGACTGGGCAGAAGAAGTGATGCAATTCGTGTTGCGCCCGCTCAATAGCAGCGAAAATAAATTAGAGGTTTTTGTTTTAAGCCCAGGAGACAACCGCGTCATTCTCGGCCCCGAGCAATTTCTGGGACAGCCGCTTCCGATCGATTCCTATACGCTTTCCCAAGGAACGCGGGCGGGCTCGGTATTGGAGCAATGGCCTGATGGCAAATCCTATTTAACCGGATATACGAGTGGCCGCACCAATTGGGATTATCCGGGCCTTGAATGGACTGTGCTTGTCCGCCAACCGGAAGAAACGGCTTTCGCTGCGGCTCGCGACTTGAGCCGCATTATCATGTTAAGCGGATTGGCAAGCGCTGTTATTTTCGCTTTAGCCGGTTGGCTCGTGGCAGGGCGCATCAGCCGCCCGCTCAATGAAATCTCCAACAAAGCGAAAGCCTTCCGTAAAGGCGAGCAATTGGTTTTGCCGAAAAATACAGGGGTTCGTGAAATTGAAGACTTGTCCAACTCGCTTGAAAGCCTGGTCAGTACACTCGGTACGACGGAATCCGATTTGGTGCGCATGCAAGATTTGGCACAACGCGATCCGCTGACGGGATTGCCTAACCGTATCGCACTCGAAGAAGCCGCTGACCGAATGATGAAACGCGCCCACACCGACGGAGAACAATTGGCCTTTTTTTATCTGGATTTGGATGGTTTCAAGAACGCCAACGATACGTTAGGGCATCTAGCGGGCGACCATGTGCTTCAGAAAGTGGCCGAACGGCTGATGGCGGAACTGCCTGAAGATGCCTTCATCTCCCGCATTGGCGGGGATGAGTTTGTCTTATTATTCCCTTGCAAAGGCATGGGCAAGTTGCCGACGAGACAACTAGCGCAGCGCTTGATCGACCGGCTGAGCAAGCCTATTACCGTCGAGGCCGGCCGTGTCCAGCTTGGATGCAGCATCGGGATCGCCATTTATCCGGACAATGCCGAGAACCTCTATACCCTATTGTCGTATGCCGATGCGGCGCTTTATGTGTCCAAAGAAAACGGCAAGAGCCAGACAACGTTTTACAGAGATATTGCCTCGGAATGAACAAACTGAAATCCCTATTTGCTTGACCAATACCTGTAAGAACCTAAAGCGCTGCCTCTTGAGGCGGCGCTTTTTCAAGTACCGTATATTGGACGGCACGCCGGGGGTCTGCTACGGTTAATAATGGCAAAAGCCGAAGATGTATTATACATAGCACTGCGAACGTGCTTTCGAAGGAGTCTTTCAGTTGAGTAACAACAAACCCAAATTATGGACGCGGGACTTTGTCGGCGTTTCCGTCGTCCATTTCCTGCTACTGCTCGTTTTTTATTTATTGATCGTCACGATCGCTTTATACGCCGTCGAAGAATACGGAGCTTCGACCAGTGAAGCTGGCCTTGTCACCGGGATCTTCATCTTGGGTGCGCTGGCGGGACGCTTGGTTATTGGCCGCACGCTTGATATGATCGGCCGAAAACGCGCCTTGGTGATTGGTTCCGCCTTGTTTGTCGGCATGACCGCGCTGTATTTCCTGCCGCTCGGTTTGCCTTTTTTAATGCTGAACCGTTTCTTGCACGGCGTGACGCTTGGCGTCGCAAGCACTGCAGCTGGCACCATCGCCGCACAAGTCATTCCTCATACGCGTAAAGGCGAAGGCATCGGCTACTTCAGCATGAGCGCTACGCTGGGTGCAGCTTTCGGGCCATTTATCGGCTTATTAATGAGCCAATGGACTGGCTATAATGTGATTTTTGCTGCCTGTGTCGCAATCGCCTTGTCAGCACTGGCCCTCAGCACTTTTGTGAAAGTTCCGCCGCTTGAGAAGCCGCCTGCTGGAGAAGTGAAATCCGGCTTCCAGCTGTCCAATTATTTAGAAGCGAATGCTGTGCCGATCGCCATCGTCATGTTTTTGATCGCACTCAGCTATTCGAGCGTTTTGTCTTTCATCAATTTCTACGCCAATGATAAAGGCTTGGTGGAAGCGGCAAGTTTCTTCTTCCTGGTATATGCTGTCGTCATCCTGCTGACGCGCCCTTTCACGGGACGCATCATGGATCTCTATGGCGCCAATTACATTATGTATCCGGCGCTTGTGTCGCTCGCGGCTGGCCTGTTGCTGCTGAGTGCCGCTGATTCAAGCCTGGGGCTGTTGTTTGCGGGTGCTTTGATCGGTCTTGGTTTCGGCAATATGCAATCGACGACGCAAGCGGTCGCCATCAAGCTGACGCCTCCCCACCGCATGGGGCTTGCGACCTCGACATTCTTTGTCGCGATGGACGGTGGGCTTGGCATGGGGCCGTACATTCTCGGCTTTATCATTCCGTTCACCGGCTATAGCTCGCTTTACGGATTATTGGGAATCGCCGTATTTACATTAATCGTGCCGTATTATTTCCTCCATGGAAAAAAAGAACGCAAACTCGCTTCAGCGCATTAATATGGATGCATATAAAAAAACGGCCGACAGTCATCTGTCGGCCGTTTTTTTATATTATTCTTCCTCTTCTGCTGCATCCGCTTCCGCTTTTGTTTTGTGAACTGTGCTGTGCGGATGTTCCGGCGGTGCATAGATGGAATAGATCTTCAGCGGTTTATCGCCTGTGTTAGTGACATTGTGCCATTTTCCTGCGGGGATGAGGATGGCGTAATCGTCTTCCGCTTTTTCTTCAAAGCTTAAATTGTCTTCGCTGTCGCCCATCTGCACGAGGCCTTCGCCTTCTTCGACGCGAAGGAATTGGTCGCCGTGTTCATGGACTTCAAGCCCGATGTCATCGCCTGCTGCAATGCTCATCAATGTGACTTGCAAGTTTTTGCCGGTCCAAAGCGCGGTCCGGAACGTATCGTTTTGTTTTGTCGCCTCTTCGATATTGACGACCAATGATTCAGCACCATAATCTTTTAATTCCATGTGTGTTTCCTCCTCCGGTTTGTTGTTCTGTCCTGCTCTTCTCTACCCTGAGGAAAGTGGGCATAAACAAACCGTTCAGCGCATCGCTTGCTTTTTCAGCGCTTGGTTGCGGGAATTGAACACGTCGTTATGGGAAGAAACCATGGCAATATTGGCAGCGTCCGGCTCAATGAACTTTTTCGCTTTATTGACGGCATTGGCCGCGTCGGTGAACGTGCCGGCAATCAAATTAAGCTTGCCGTCGTGCTGAAGAATATCTCCTGCCGCAAATATTCCGGGTACCGACGTCTCACTTGCCGGCGTACCTTGTAAATAGAACTCGTCTTTTGTTTCCAGATCGAGCGGGCTGTTCTCCAACAAGCTCGCATCGCGCTCGTAACCGTGATTGATGACGAGCTGGTCAACCGGAAGCAAGCGCCGTTCGCCCGTCACTTGGTTCATCACTTCCACTAGCTCGACGCGGTCGCCTGCATCCGATGCCACAAGCCGTGTGATGCCGGAATCGAGCAGGCATTCGGCGCGGCTTTCAAGCAATTGGCGCACTTGCGCTTCGTGGCCGGCCATTTCCGACTTCCGGTGGACGACATAGACTTTTTCGGCAATCGGCTCGAGCTCGTTCGCCCAATCGACTGCCGAGTTGCCGCCTCCTGAAATGAGCACTGTGCTGCCGCGGAAGCGTTCGAGTGTTTTTACGGTATAATTGAGGTTCGCTACTTCGAAGCGTTCGGCTCCTTCGATTTGCAGCTTTTGCGGTTTCAGGATGCCTCCACCGACTGCGACGATGACCGATTTCGAGTAATGGATTTCACCTGACGCGCCGGCTAGTACAAACAAGCCGTCTTCATTCTTATTCATGCTTTCCACTTTCTCATCAAGACACACCGTCGGATCAAAAGTGAGCCCTTGTTCGACCAATTGGGTGATCAGCTGTTCACAGCGGATCGGCGTCTGTCCCCCGACGTCCCAGATCATTTTTTCCGGATAGACATGTAGCTTGCCGCCAAGGCGCGGCTGGAACTCGATAATTTTCGTTTTCATGCCCCGGAGCCCGCTGTAGAAAGCTGAATACAAACCGGCGGGACCTCCCCCGATGATGGTTACGTCAAAGATGTCGTGATTGGCCATTTTTTCCATCCCCGTTCTATAGTAAATTCCGATTGACAACGATTCTCAATAACTTTATAGTATACATTGTAATGAAAGTGAGAATCATTATCAACATATATCCCATTTTTATTTTTTTGCTTTAAAATTACGGTTAACGAAAAGGAGGGCTGTCGATGGGACGCCTTTTTACAGAAAACCTGGAAGTCAGCTATGGCGAAAGGAAAATCGTCAAAGGCTTGTCCCTGTCGATTCCAGATAAAAAGATTACAGCAATTATCGGGCCGAACGGCTGCGGGAAATCAACCTTTTTGAAAGCGATGACACGCGTCATTCCGCATGAATCGGGATCGGTCATTCTCGACGGCCAGCAAATCGCAGAAGAAAAGACAAAACAACTCGCGAAAAAACTTGCCATTTTGCCGCAGTCGCCGGAAAACGCTGCCGGTCTGACCGTCGGCGAGATCGTCTCTTACGGCCGCTTTCCTTATCAAAAGGGATTCGGCAAGCTTAGCAAACGGGATTATGAAATGATCGACTGGGCACTCAATGTGACCGGTACTCAATTTTTCAAATACCATCCCGTCGATGCCTTATCCGGCGGCCAGCGTCAACGCGTCTGGATTGCCATGGCCCTGGCGCAGGAAACTGAAATGATTTTCCTCGATGAACCGACGACTTACCTCGATATGGCACATCAATTGGAGATTCTGGAACTGCTCCGCGAACTCAACGCCGAGGAAGAACGCACCATCGTCATGGTGCTGCACGATTTGAACCACGCTGCCCGCTTCGCCGACCATATCGTCGCGATGAAAGACGGCCAGATCATCAAGGCCGGATCACCCGAAGAAGTCATCGTTCCGGATGTCCTCCGTGAAGTTTTCCGCATCGACGCGGAAATCGGCCTTGACCCACGAACACAAAAACCGATTTGCCTGACATATAACTTAATTAAAGGAGCTTAACCAGATCATGAAAAAACTACTTATCTTGTCCATCGCTTTACTCTTTATGCTGGCGCTTGCCGCTTGCGGTTCTACAGAAGAAACGACAGAGGAAACGAGCGGTTCAGAAGGCGAATCAAGCGGATCCGATACCATCCAATACGAATCGGAAAATGGAACAGTGGAAGTTCCGGCTGACCCGCAGCGCGTCGTTGCGTTGGCTTACGGCGGAAATGTCATGTCACTTGATGTACCGCTTGCCGGCATCGACGCTTGGGCGATCGACAACCCGAACTACGAACCGTATTTGGACGGCGTAGAGGAAGTGTCCGAAGAGAACTTGGAAAAAATCATCGAATTGGATCCAGATTTGATTATCGGTTACTCGACTCTTCAAAACGTCGACAAATTGGAACAGATTGCACCGACCGTGACTTTCACTTACGGAAAAGTCGATTATTTGACACAGCATCTGGAAATCGGGAAACTATTGAATAAAGAAGATGAAGCACAAGCATTCATTGACGACTTTAAAGAACGCGCACAAGCTGCAGGTGAAGAGATCAAAGCGGAGATTGGCGAAGATGCAACAGTATCCGTCATCGAGAACTTTGATAAGCAATTGTACGTATACGGCGACAACTGGGGCCGCGGCACCGAAATCCTCTATCAGGAAATGGGCTTGAACATGCCGGAAAAAGTGGAAGAAATGGCGCTTACTGATGGATTCTACGCATTGTCTCAAGAAGTCCTCCCTGAATATATGGGCGATTACGTAATCTTCAGCAAAGATTCCGAACAGGATAATTCCTTCCAGGAAACAGATCTATATAAAAACACGCCAGCTGTAAAGAACGACCAAGTATTTGAAGCGGATGCGAAGAAATTGTACTTCAACGATCCGATTTCACTCGATTACCAGCTTGAGTTGTTCCAGGAAAAATTCCTTGGCCAATAAACACAAAAGGGATTCTGCCAAGCGGAATCCCTTTATCCTTTCTATAGAAAAGATGATGATGCATGCGTTATAACGCCCGTTTTTCATACATATTTGGAATCAGCTTGCTGGCACTTGTGCTGGCTTTTGTTGTGTCGATGGTCTTTGGCGCCGCTGACGTCAGCCTGAAAAACCTATGGCTGGCGCTGTTTTCCGACAGCACCGGACAGCAGATTTCGGTCATCCAGGAAATTCGCCTGCCGCGTGAAGTGGCTGCGATTTTTGTCGGGGCAGCACTCGCCGTCTCGGGTGCGATCATGCAGGGCATGACCCGCAATCCGCTGGCAGATCCCGGACTGCTCGGTTTAACGGCAGGGGCCAATGCCGCACTCGCTGCGACCTTGGCATTTATCCCAGGAGCCAATTATTTTGGCATCATGATTGCCTGCTTTATTGGCGCAGCCATCGGGGCTGGACTCGTCTTCGGCATCGGGGCTTCGCGGCGCGGCGGCTTCTCGCCATTTCGCATCGTCCTTGCCGGAGCGGCTGTATCAGCGTTTTTGACCGCCATTGCAGAAGCGATCGGCTTATTGTTCAAAATCTCGAAAGATGTCTCCATGTGGACTGCCGGCGGCTTGATCGGCACGTCTTGGGGACAGCTGCAGATTATCATTCCGTTTATCACCATCGCTTTGTTTGTCGCGTTATTGCTCTCCCGTCAACTGGCGGTGTTGAGTTTAAGTGAGGAAGCGGCAATCGGGCTTGGCCAAAAGACCGGCCAGATCAAAGCAATGCTGTTTGTGGTCGTCACTTTGCTTGCCGGCGCCGCAGTCGCTTTGGCCGGCAACTTGGCGTTTATCGGCTTGATGATCCCGCACATCGTCCGCGTGATCGTCGGCAGTGATTACCGCTTTATCATTCCGATGTCCGCCGTCACGGGTGCTATTTTCATGCTGCTTGCCGATTTGTTCGGACGCACGGTCAACGCGCCATTTGAAACGCCAGTCGCAGCGGTGGTCGCCATGCTTGGCTTGCCGTTCTTCCTACTCATCGTCCGTAAAGGTGGAGGTGCGTTCACATGATCCAACAACATTTGATCCGCAAGCAGCGCATCACGTTACTCGTGCTCACCATTATCCTGTTGGTTACCGCCGTCTTGAGTTTAGGACTTGGCTATTCGACGCTCGGCTTCGGCCGGATCGTACCGGTACTGATGGGACAAGGTGATTTCAAAGAAGAATTCGTACTGTATTCCATCCGGATGCCGAGGCTGCTCATTACATTCCTAGCAGGGATGGCGCTAGCGTTATCGGGCGCAGTGCTGCAGAGCATTACACGCAATGATTTGGCAGATCCCGGCATCATCGGCATCAATTCAGGTGCTGGTGTCGCCATTGCCATTTTCTTTTTGTTTATACCGGTGGAGCCTGGTTCTTTTGCTTTCTTGCTGCCGTTCGTAGCATTTCTCGGCGCTTTTGTCACGGCGATCTTGATTTATTTGTTCTCCCGCGATCCGCGCACAGGCCTTCAACCGGTCCGTCTCGTGCTGGTCGGGATCGGGTTTTCAATGGCCTTATCCGGCGTCATGATTGTCTTGATTTCATCGGCAGAACGGGAAAAAGTCGATTTCATTGCCCAGTGGCTCGCAGGTTCCATTTGGGGCACTGACTGGCCGTTTATCCTGGCACTTTTGCCTTGGCTTGTGGTGCTGATTCCATTCATCTTGTATAAAGCAAACCGGCTGAACATCCTTGGGCTTGGCGAATCCGCGGCAATCGGTCTCGGGCTCAATATCGGCAAAGAACGCGCCGTCCTTTTGCTTGCCGCTGTCGCACTCGCTGCCGCTGCGGTTTCTGTTACCGGCAGCATCGCCTTTATCGGTTTAATGGCCCCCCACCTTGCGAAAGCACTTGTCGGGCCGCGCCATCAATTGTTCCTGCCCGTCGCTATCCTGCTCGGCGGCTGGCTATTGCTTGCAGCTGATACAATTGGCCGCAACTTGCTTGAACCGTCGGGCATTCCCGCCGGCGTCATGGCGGCATTGATCGGCGCACCGTATTTTGTTTACTTATTGATGAAGAAATAAAAAAACGGCTCATCCCCTTTTGTCGGGGCATGAGCCGTTTTACTGTTTTTTATACCGGTTCTTCCTGCGCATCCATTTCCATGCGCGCTTCGCGTTCTTTCATCTTTTGCATTTCCTCATCTGTCATGAACTCGACTTTCCAGCCGAGGAACGCCATGATGATGGCGATGATCGGCACAGAGTAATTCAACACCGCATAAGGTGCATAAGCGAACGGATGGACCGCAAGCGTTGCCAAGATGAACACACCGCATGTGTTCCACGGAACGAACGGCGACGTGATCGTCCCTCCATCTTCCAGTGCACGCGACAAGTTTTTCGAATGCAATCCCATGTCTTGGTACGCCCGCGCGTACATTCGTCCAGGCAATAGAATCGAAATATACTGTTCAGAGGCCGTGACATTCGTCAAGAATGCGGATGCGACCGTTGCCGCAATCAGGCTGCCGGCTGTTTTCGCCAGCATCAAAATCTTCGTGACAATTGATTTCAACATGCCCGTGTGCTCTAATACGCCGCCGAAGGTCATGGCGAAAATCGTCAAGGAAATAACGAACATCATCGAATCGATGCCGCCTCGATTGAATAAGGAATCGACCACTTCGTTGCCAGACGAGATGACATAACCGTCGTGCAGCGCATTGACCGCCTCTGCGACCGAGCCTCCTTGCACCAAGATGTGGCACAGCCAGCCGAGCACGATGCCGATGCCAAGTGCAGGAAGTGCCGGCACTTTCTTCATCACCAATACGACGACCGCCAAAGGCACCAGCAAGAGCCACGGCGAAATGACGAAGTTCTCTTCAAGCGAAGCCAGGATGGTGTTGATATTGCCGCTGTCGACCGAATTACCGGCAAACTGGCGCCCCAGGAAAAAGTAAGCGACGAGCGCTATGATCAGTCCCGGAATGGTCGTGTAGATCATGTGGCGGATATGGGCGAATAAATTGGTGTTCGTGACCCCAGCCGCTAAGTTTGTCGTATCTGACAGCGGCGACATCTTGTCCCCAAAATAAGAACCCGAGATAACCGCTCCAGCGACCATTGCCGCCGGAATCCCCATGCTCGCGCCGATGCCCATGCCAGCGATGCCGACCGTGCCCATCGTCGACCATGAACTGCCGATCGCACCGGCAACGAGTGCACAGATCAAACAGATCGTAACGAGGAATAATGACGGCGTAATGATTTTCAAGCCATAATAAATCATCGTCGCGACAATGCCCCCGCCGATCCATGAAGCGATGATCATACCGACCATGATAATGATGACCAAAGCCGGCAGCGCAAGACGGATTCCTTTATAGGCTCCTTCTTCGATCATATGCCAGCGATACCCCAACCGCCAGGCGATGATGACCGCAACTGTCGTTCCAAGAAGCAAGGGAATATGCGGGCTGCCTTCAAAAACGATGATTGTCACAGTCATAGCCGCCACCATGAAAATCAGCGGCAGTACTGCCAGCCAAAAAGGCACTTCAATCTCCTGCTGTTTAGGGCGTTTCTTCTCCTCGTTCATGTTCTCTAACCCCTTTGTGAAAATGGAATAAATGCTTGTATTTATTTTGCCACTATACTGATTTCATTACCATAAAAATATTCAGATTACATCGATTTTTCGGAATTCGGAATAGTTCAAGGCAGGATTCTCCATGGCCCGTCCCGAAATGTAAACGTATTGCCTAAGCTTCCGGCATCCTGTAGTGGAAAGGGGTAGATGAACGTGGGAAAACTGACTGTTTCGATGTACGTGACACTTGATGGCGTCATGGAAGAGCCATCGTGGACTGCATCTTACTGGGACAATGAACTCGCCCAGTTTCAATTGGACCAGCTTTACAATAACGATGCCTTGCTGCTCGGGCGCGTCACGTATGACGGATTCGCTGCCACTTGGCCGACCGCTGAAGATGAACATGGCTTTGCGGACCGGATGAATGAAATCCCCAAATACGTCGTGTCTCATACGCTCAAGCGGACCGAATGGAATGCACGCCTGATCAACCACGATTTCGTAGAGGAGATCAAAAGGCTGAAGAAGACCGGGCAGCGATTGCTCGTCTACGGCAGCGCCGAGCTCATTGATACATTGATTGAGCATGATTTGGTCGACGAATTGCATTTGATGACCTTTCCGTTGCTATTGGGCGAAGGAAAAAAACTGTTTCGCGACGGCGTATCGCCAAAAGCATTCAAATTGCTCACAAGCTTTTCTACCGACCAAGGCGTCTTGATCGCCAATTACGCGCCTGAACGATGATTCATATTTTTAACTGGCAACGAGTATGACCGCCTCCCATTTGGGGAAAGAAGAAATAAGGCCAATTCGTACTTAAGGCCACCCCGGAAGGAGCTGCCGTCTTGCGATGACAGAAAATGAAATCACTTTAGCCTTAATCCAATCATTGAAAGACGGGCGGATGCAAGACTTCCAGCACATACTCGATGAGCTGCAGCCTTATGACGTCGCCGTCCAATACCGCCATTTACCCGAAAAACACCGTGAACGCTTTTTGCTTCATCTGACGGTCCGCCAATTGACTGAACTCATGCAAGAGCTTCACCGGAATGACCAAGTCCGGCTGCTTGAGCGGATGTCGGTCGATCAGTCGACCAAAGTGCTCGACTTGATGGACAACGACGATCTCGTCTCGCTATTGGCCGACCTGGAGCCGATGATGATCGAAGAGCTTTTGTCACGCATGAACCGCGAGGAATCCGCTTATATCCAAAAGACCATGAACTACCCGCCAGAAACAGCAGGACGCATCATGAACAACCGCTACGTCTGGATTCCGCGCCATTACACAATCCGTGAAGCGATCGATAAAATCCGTGATTTTGCGGAAATTGCCGAGTATTTGAACTATCTATATGTGGTCGACGAAGACAAGAAACT
Source organism: Planococcus sp. SK3692 (assembly GCF_028890485.2). Taxonomy (GTDB): domain Bacteria; phylum Bacillota; class Bacilli; order Bacillales_A; family Planococcaceae; genus Planococcus. The sequence continues at coordinate 146,141 of NZ_JARCHV010000003.1, read as the reverse complement.
GCTTGGCGTCGTTTCCTATAAAGATTTGATCCTCGGCGAACTCGATGAACAAATCGATGATGTCATGTACACGCGCGTCGTCAAAGTCGATGCCTTGACCGACCAGGAAGAAGCAGCTGCCATTATCAGCCGCTACGACTTTATCACGTTGCCTGTCGTCGATACGGAAAACCGGCTGCTCGGCATCATCACCGTCGATGACGTCATTGATGTCGTGTTGCAGGAAGCGAATGAAGACATCGAAAAGCTTTCTGCATCCGGCAAATCGATTGATTTTCAGACACCGCCTTTTGTTGCAGCATACCGCCGTTTGCCTTGGTTGATTTTGCTGTTGTTTATCGGGCTAATCTCCGGTGGCATCATCAGCCGCTTTGAAGACACCTTGCAGACAGTGGTCGCCTTGGCGTTCTTCATGCCCATGATTGCCGGCATGACGGGCAATACCGGCACCCAGTCGCTCGCAGTCGTTGTACGCGGGCTGGTTGGCCAGAAGCCCGACAAAAAAGGTACGTTCAAACTCATCCTGCGCGAATTATGGGTCGGCATCATCATTGGCGTCACGTGCGCCGTGTTGATTTTACTCATCGCCTATGTTTGGCAAGGCAGCCTGGTGCTCGGGCTCGTCGTCGGAAGTTCATTGCTTTTAACCTTAATCATCGGGACGCTCGCTGGTACTGTTATCCCGCTCATTCTATACCGTCTGAAAATAGACCCGGCAGTCGCATCAGGGCCATTGATTACGACCATCAACGATATCCTTTCGTTGCTCATTTATTTTGGGCTTGCTTCGCTGTTCATCTCTCGTTTGATGTGAACAGTGTTTTTTTGAGCTGTTTTCTTTATTCCGAGTAATCAACTATGTATAATAAGGGGAAACTTTATGCAATCACATTCTCCTGCTGATCGCGGCTTTTTCAGAGCCGATTGGCCATAAAAAACTCGGAGGGATTAACAATGACCATTCCAAAACCGCTCGTCCAACTCAATCAAGCTTTTCTTGTCGCCACGGTGTTAGCCGGTCTCATCGTCCATCCGCTGATTCTGCTCGTGCCTTTCGCCATTGGAGTCGTTACCTTGATCACCAAGAAAAATCCGCTTATTGCGTTCGGTCGCCGCTTTTTGCCGAATCCCCCAAACAGCTACCTGCAGGAAGATCGCGACCAGCAATTGTTCAATCAATGGATCGCCACTGTCTGCCTTGGGCTCTCCCTCCTGTTTTTCGCAGCAGGCCTGCCGATCGTCGCCACCGTTTTCGGCGCTATGGTCATTGTCGCAGCCGGCGTGGCGCTGATGGGCTATTGCATCGGCTGCACCGTGCGCTATCAGCTGATGATGTGGAAACACCGCCGAGCGAAAACGGATTATTGATGTATTTATATAATGAACAGAAAAAAGCGGAGACCGCAGTCTCCGCTTTTTATAGAGTTTTGAAGAAGTCTATGGACCGCTAAAAATTAAAATGGAAATTACTTATTCTACATTTAAAAATTAATGTTCTATCTCAGTATTTGGAGAAGCGTTCGCTCGACTCCTGCGGGAAAAGCGGGTTTGAGAGACCCCGCAGGCCGCGATAGCGGACGAGGAGGCTCGATTCCCGCCCGCGGAAAGCGAGCGGTAAGCTTCGGAAAATACGGTTTCCTATCTTTCTCGAAAAACTGAAAAAAAGCGGAGACCGCAGTCTCCGCTTTTTTTATTTTGTTTGGCCATTGCCTTTAATGAGGTATTTCGTCGATGTGAGTGCCGGCAAGCCCATTGGCCCGCGTGCGTGGAGCTTTTGCGTGCTAATGCCGATTTCGGCGCCGAAGCCGAACTCAAAGCCGTCCGTAAAGCGCGTCGACGCATTATGATAGACCGCTGCTGCATCAACTTCCGTGAAGAATTGCTGGACGCTTTCCGCCTGTTCCGAAATGATTGCCTCGGAATGCTTCGTGCCGTATTGGTTAATATGCTTAGCCGCTTCTCCCGTGCTATTTACCGTTTTCAGCGCGAGTTCATAAGCCAGGTATTCCGTGCCCCAATCGGCTTCTTCCGCTGGGATGATGCCGCTGCCTGATTGCTGAGCCTTATCATCGCCGTGGATTTTCACGTCTTTTGCCTGCAAGGCTTCAATCAATTCCGGCAAGTGCTGCTCCGCCCATTTCTCGTGAACGAGAATCGTTTCGCAGGAGTTGCAAACGGAAGGGCGCTGGGTTTTCGCGTTCAACGCGATAGCGATTGCCATGTCCTTGTTCGCCGTCTCATCGATATAAACGTGGCAATTGCCTGCGCCCGTTTCAAGTACCGGCACGGTTGAATTCGCCACTACCGTCTTGATCAAGTTCGCGCCGCCGCGCGGAATCAACACGTCCAAATAGTCGTTCAGCTTGAACATGGCAGATGCCGCTTCCCGGCTCGTATCTTCGAGTAATTGCACGGAATCGACCGGCAATTCGCTTTGTTCAAGCGCCCGGTGGATGACCGAAACGATCGCTGTGTTCGAGTGGATCGCTGTTGAGCTGCCGCGCAGGACGACGGCATTGCCGGTTTTCAAGCAAAGGCTCGATGCATCTACCGTGACATTCGGGCGGGCTTCGTAAATCATGCCCACAACGCCAAGCGGCACGCGTACTTTCGTCATGTCGAGTCCGTTCGGCTGCTTCCAATGCTCAAGCACTTCACCGACCGGATCAGTGAGTTTGGTCAATTGGATCAGCGCATCCGCCATATCCGCAAGGCGCTCTTCATCGAGCTTAAGGCGGTCGACGAGCGATTCGCTCATGCCGTTTGCGCGCCCGGCTTCGATATCTTTCACGTTTTCTTTCAAAATGAATTCCTTTTCAGCCATTAGTTGCTGAGAGATGAGTTCTAATGCTTTATTTTTCAGGGTAGTATCGGCTTTTGCGAGTTCCCCCGCTGCCGCTTTCGCTTTTTTCGCTTTCTGTACAAGTTCTGTCTCCAAAGCTGCTTCCTTTTGAAGAACTTCTGTCATCCAATCTTCTCCTTTCGAATTTCCGTACCTTACGCTAATTCTTTAACGGGTTTTGCAATATACGTCCCGTCGCCGTTTCCATTCATGATCTCAACCAATTTTTCACTGCCTTCTCCTGTGCCGATGAACACATCGACGCCGAAGTTATGGGCTGTTTTTGCGGCTTCCACTTTCGTTTTCATGCCGCCTGTCCCGACATCTGACCCAGCACCGGACGCGGCGTCCACTAGTTCATCCGGGATTTCTTTCAGATGGGTATATCGTTCAGCGGATGGATTGGTTTTTGGATTGTCTGCATAAATGCCATTGATGTCGGTCAGAATGATCAATTGATCCGCCCGCACAAGTCCGCTGACAAGGGCCGACAGCATGTCGTTATCGCCAAAAGTCAGTTCCTCCACCGCTACCGAATCGTTTTCGTTGATGACTGGCATCATCCCGCGCTCCAGCAGTTTCGAAATGGTATCATCCGCTTTTTGATACAAGTCTTTTGTTAACAATAATTGTGCAGAGACGATATCGAAGTTCTTGAATTCCGTCGCATACGCCTGCGCGAGCAAGCTCTGCCCAACGGCTGCTGCCGACTGCTTGTCGACAACTGTATTTGGCCGAGATAAATAACCCATGCTTGTGCATCCGGCTGCAACTGCGCCAGATGAGATCAAGATGACATCATGGCCTTCCTCTTTTAAGCGGGCCAACGCCCCGACGTGTTCGCGCAACTTCGTGATGGACAATTTACCGTGGCTGTCCGTCAATGAGCTGCTTCCTATTTTCACTACTATTCTTTTCTTTTCCATTGTTACAGTCACCACCCGATTTTGATTATTTAATGAGCTCTCCCATTACGATCAAAAGCGGAAGAACCCGGTCTCCATAGAACGCTCTACAATGGCTGACTTACGTTGTCTGATAATAAGAATTATTATGCAATTAAATGCATTTTAAGTCAACTATTAATTTCAAAAATACTTATAAAACGGTTATCGAAATAATAAGAATTGCATATTAATGAATATTTATTCAAAATACGCGTTTCATTATAAACCATTTCCAGTTCCGGAGATGGCGGCTGCGCATTCTTCGCCGGCAGTGAATTTTAACCGGTAGGTGATCGCCTGCAACACGCCAATCATAAGTGGCAAGTGTAACATAACCAGAGGGTATTTCAAGTTCTGGGAGGGGATTTCGCCTTATGAAAAGGCTTTCATAATTGATATTAATTAGGCATAAAGGCATATTTAAGGATTAACAAAAGCCTACACCATAAGGGATGCAGGCAAAATGCGCACAAGTGTTGCTATTTCCTTCTAAAGTACCACATTCACTGAGGCGGTGTTTTCAACAGTTCGCGACGCTTAGCGGCTCGCCGATAGCCTTGGATGATATCACTCAGCGCTCCCACAATCATGATGACCAGGATGCCCCCAAAAATCCATGTCAGAGCATTCGTTCCACCGAACGTGGCCGTGAGGAATTGGCGAAATTCCGGATTGAGCAATTCAGAATTGATGAAGATCAGGATGAACACGAGCACGGAAACCGTTTGCACCGCGGCGTTGAATGTCGCCAGCCGGAAGTTCCAGTAAGCTGCGCGCCACTGCCAGACGGCAAGCGATAACTCCAGCACGATGACCAGCGCAATGAACGGCCAGTATGACAATAGTACGTCCTGGTTGAACACCGCCATCTGAAAACGCAAGCCTTCCCCATCGTCAGTGTAGATTCCGAGCACTTTATCGGCATTGAAATAAACCGTCGTCCAGATGACCATCCAGATCAAACTGCCAAAAATCTGGCTTTTCGCTACTTTCGCTTCAACCGGCTCGAGCAGTGCCTCCTGTCCTCCCCATTCTTTCAAATCATCAGGCGTCCATTCTTCCATCGTCAGCCCAAGCGGCGTCTCCACGCCCGATTTATCTGCCCAATCCATCACGGCAACGACGAGTGTGGTCCAAAACAAGGTTTGCATGATGGTATTGAAAACCGCGCTGATGATATTGCCAATCAACGAGGCGAGCACCGTGACCAGCGTCTCGTCCTGGTCGATCCCTGAAACGATGCCGACGATTGTCACGACAATAAGTGTGATGAGAACCGCCAGCGGGATGACCAGCCGAAGCAAGCGGACGTACAAATCGAAATAGCGCGGGCCGATCAAATAACGCCTCACTTTTCCGTAATGCTCCGCCATGAGTGCTGGATGGCCGAATTCCTGAAGGAGGGCGCGTTCTTCACTTTCGCTACTGTCTGCCGTGAGCCGTTCCGACAATTTGCTTCTCAGGTCTTTTTCCGCTCCCTGCCGTTTGTTCTGCGGCAGCCGTTCGAGCACTTGCCGGATATACCGTTCACTTAGTTTCATGACCCCATCTCCTTTTGAGGCAAGCTTATTATTAGCTCTATCATGAAGGGTTTTTCTGGAAATTACAATACAAATATCTAATTATTCAGATAAATAAATATTTTTTTATTGCCATTTTTCAATGTAAAAAACCCGGCGGTTAATCTGACAGCCGGGTTTGCGTTTCCTCTATAGAAAATGTACATCACTCACTCAAGCTTGATCGTGATGGTTTGTGCAGGGGCGAGCAGCTCTCCGTCTGCAGCGAATAGCTTACTGGTGGTCAATTTGAGCTCTTGTACCCGATCTTCCACAATAAAGCCGACGTTCCCTGACTTCACTTCGCCAGGTTTCAAGCCTTCATTCAACGATTCCAAATACACATCGTCTTCCCACGTCTTCACTTCGCCGCTCGCAGTCTCGATCAATGCGACTGGCGCAAAATTCACCTCTTCACTAGAGGCATTGTTGATTTCGACAAAGAACTTCGCCAGTTCGAATTCCTGGTCATGCGTATAGGAATGATAGAAATCGATCAGGCTATAATCCGGCGTGTAATGCAGCAGCTTCGTTTCATGGACGGTCAGCTCGATATCGCCGATCTTCACCTTCTGAGGCTTCATATTGGCCGCCAATAGCTCCAATCCGCCTTTCGCATCACGCGCTTTCTGGCCAGTTTCCTGCAGCCGGCGGTCATCGCTCACTTGCGGGCTGAGGACATATTGATCCGTGTACTCAGGTGCTTCCGATAGAGCCGCTGCGTTGGCCGTCCCTTGTGCTGTTTCATTCTGGCAGCCCCATAATAATGCCAATGGGACGAGCAGCCATGCTAATCTCGCTTTCATCCAATCCGCTCCCTGCTATCGTTTATTGTTTATCGTCGATCGTTACGTCTGCGCCCATCAAGTCGAAGATGATGCCGGCGTGATCCGTATTGTCCAGTTGCCCGGCAAATTTCTGGCTTGCTGGCCCATAAGCGTAGACCGGCACGTCTTCTCCGGTATGGCCGCCAGTGGTCCAACCCGTGTGCGAACGCTCATCAAAAATTCGCTCGATGGCGTTATCGATGTCCAAGTATTCGCCTTCGTCGGCTGCTTTTTTGACAGAAGCGACTTCTTCTTCAGTCAAATGCAAGTCAATATAGCGTTCCAAGGTTTCCTCTACGCCAGCCCCTTCCGTAATCTCAGCAGCCATGAAATCCGGTGTCCGCTGTGCAGCGAGGATTGGCTCCGCGAACCAATTATAGATGCCGTCTGCGCCGATCGAGAACCCGCCTGTCGAGTGGTCGGCTGTCGCTACGACCAATGTATTTTCATCTTGCTTGGCGAATTCGATCGCTGCCTGGAATGCAAGATCATAATCCTCCATCTCGCTCATCGCCGCGACGATATCGTTGTCATGGCCTGCCCAGTCGACCTGGCTGCCTTCGATCATGAGGAAAAACCCGTCCTTGTCCTGCTTCAAGCGGTCGATTGCAGAACGCGTCATGTCTTCAAGAGACGGCACGCTGTCTTCACGGTCAATCATTTTCGGCAAGCCGCCTTCTGCGAATAGCCCGAGCACTTGCTCATCGTCACTTGCGAGCAGTTCTTCTTTTGATGTTACATAGCCATAGCCAGACTCTTGGAATTCATCCGTCAAATCGCGGTCTGTGCGGTCGAATAGTTTCGTGCCCCCGCCGAGCAAGACGTCAATTTTATGTTCACCATCGATGCGCTCATCGAAATAATCATCGGCGATGGCGTTCATATTTTGGCGGCTGATATCGTGTGCGCCGAATGATGCCGGTGTCGCATGGGTGATTTCAGAACTCGCTACAAGCCCTGTCGCTTTGCCTTGCTCTTTCGCCGCTTCCAGAACGGTTTTCACTTCCGATTCATCGTTATCAACTGCGATGGCATTGTTATAGGTTTTGATGCCCGCTGCCATGGCCGTGGCGGCCGATGCGGAATCGGTGACGTTTTGATGCGCGTCTTCCGGATAGGTCATTTGCTGTCCGACCAAATAAGAATCGAAAGACATTTCATCCGCAAAGCGCGCAGATGGGTCGTCCTGCAAATATCGGTAAGCCGATGTATAGGCTGTTCCGACGCCGTCACCGATCAGGAAAATGATGTTTTGCGGTGCATCTTTATGCTTGTCTTTTCCTTTCCCTTTGCCTTTCCCCGGATTTTTGTGTTCTTTATGTACTTCAGCTTTGCCATTTCCGTGCGCTTCAGCAGGTGTGGACGGGGTAAAGCTCGTCACGGCGACCGCTGCCACCACGGCGGCTGGAACAAGTTTTTTCATCGATTTACGGATCATCTGGCATTCCTCCTCGTGTTTGTTGACCATCGCCAGTGTATCGAAGGAATATTAAGGAATTGTTGAGTGCATGTATGGAATTTGTTAAAGAAATCCTATTTCCCGGGAAATAACTGTTGAGGAAAATTTCCAAAATAAAAACCGGCCCCCTTTAAGGAAGCCGGTTGTGTGCCGATCAATCTTCGCGATCGACGAGGGATTTATTTTTCTGGAATTTGCGTAATACTTCATAGACGACCGGCACGACAATAAGTGTCAGCAAGGTCGAGGACAATAAACCACCGATAACGGTGATCGCCAAGTCTTGGGAGACGAGGCCTCCCCCGCCGCTTGAGAGTGCCATCGGAATCATGGCACCAATCGTAGCAATTGCTGTCATCAGGATCGGACGCAGACGCGTCGTTCCTGCTTCCAGCAAAGCGTTGCGAACGGTCATCCCTTCACGTTCCATATGGATGACGCGATCGACCAGGACGATGGCGTTCGTCACCACGATCCCGATGAGCATGAGCAGCCCCATCATGACCGATACGGAAATCGTCTGGCCGGTTACGTACAATCCGACAAATGCACCGATGACCGCAAACGGCAGTGAGAATAGGATGGCAAATGGCGCAAGGCCACCGCCGAACGTCACGACCAAGATGAAGTACACGATCGCGATTGCCGCTGCCATCGCCAGGCCGAGTTGGGTGAAGGTTTCATTGATATCCGCCGTCACGCCGCCGGTTTCTACTGTGACGCCTGTTGGAAGATCGAGTTCATCCACGTTTTCCTGAACGGCTGCGCTTGGCGCGGACACGTCATCGCCTGTCACGGTTCCGGAAACAGTCGCATAATAAGCGCCTTCCGAGCGGCTTAAAGTATTCAAGGTAGTGCCTTCTTCAACGTCAACCAACTCGCCGACGGTCATCATGGTGCCTGCAGCTGTCGGCACCGGCGTCTCGAGGAGCTCCTCGAAAGTCGCTGCGTCTTGCTGGGCTTCACGCTGGACAATGACTTCAAGTTCGCCGCCGTCCGTGTTGACGGTCGTCAGCACTTCATTCTGTCCCCCGCCAGACAACGCCATCGCGACTTGTCCCGCCGTCAGACCGTATTGGAGAATTTCCTGCTGTTCAATGCGCAAAGTATGTTCGACATAAGGATCTTCCGCATCGGAGGTCACTTCTTCCAAGCCGTCGACATCGCTCATCGCGCCTTCGACTTGTGCAACGGTATCCATCAAGTCATCGAGGTCTTCGCTATACAAAGTGTACGCGACTTCGCTCGATGCCATCATGCCGCCGCCCATCATATCCTGCTCGCCCCACTCGCCGGACTGGCCGAGTCCTGCAAGATAGTCCGTGACTTCTGCGCGGGCTGCTTCAAATTCATCAACAGAAACCGAATCATCGAAGATCAAATACAATAAGGCACCGTCTCCGCCGCCCATCATCATCTGGGCCATATCGGCGTTGGCTGAATCGTTGATCGATAATTGAAGAACGTCGATATCTTCGCGTTCAAGCAAGTCCTGCTCGACCGCTTCGATGTTCTCGACAGTCTCTTCCTGCAACTCCCCAGCTGATGGGGAATAGGTGATGTACATCATTTTCTCGGTTTGCGAGCCGAGGAACGAGAAGCCGATCAATGGCGTGAGCGCTAAAGACCCCACAAGCAGCACAACCGCAATGATCGAGGTAATCCATTTATGGTTCAAGGCTTTTTCCAGGAATGAACGGAACCAAAGCGCCAACTTCCCTACTTCTTGATGCTTCGAGGCTGTTTTCTCGCCATATAGCTTCTTCTTGAAGAAACTATGAGACATTGCCGGCACGATGCTGACCGCCACAGCAAGCGACGCGATCAAAGCAAACGACATCGTGAGAGCGAACGGCAAGAACAATTCGCCGACCATTCCGCCGACAAAGACCAGCGGCGCAAAGACTGCGATCGTCACAAGCGTCGAAGACAAGATTGGCTTAAACATTTCAATTGTCGCCGACTGGATCAATTTGCGGCCGGATAATTTCTCTTCTTTCAAATGCATGCGCCGGTAAATATTCTCGACGACGACAATCGAGTCATCGATGACCCGACCGATCGACACGGTAATGGCACCGAGCGTCATAATGTTCAAGGTGATATCAAGCCAGTTCAATAATAACAATGCCACGAAAATGGATACTGGTATCGAGACGATCGCAATAAGTGTCGAACGGAAATCACGCAAGAACACCAAAATGATAAGCACGGCAATCAAGCCGCCGAACAAGGCTTTTTCTACCATCGCGAAGACTGATTCCTCGATCGGTTCGCCTTGGTCAAGCGTGATGTCGACGATCAAGCCGTCTACTTCGCTTTCCAAATCCGCCATCAAGTCTTTTACTTCATTGACCACGGTAACGGTATTGGCTTCCTGGCCTTTGACGATTTGGATCGCTATGGCATCTTCGCCGTTGGTCCGGGAAATTGACTGCACTTTCCCGACGAGCTCCACATCAGCCAGTTCAGACAAGGCGACAAACGGTTCCGAATTGTCTTCTGAAGGCGTCACCGGAATCAATAATTCCTCGAACTCTTCAATAGAAGCAACCGAACCGTCGATATAGACCGCTTCTTCGCCTTCTTCAAATTCACGAAGTCCGAGCGATAACGCGATATTGCTCGCTTCGATCATCTGTTGGATGTCTTCTTCCGTGACATCACGGGCAGCCATCGCTTCTTCGTCATACGTCAGATGAACTTCTTCGACATGCTGTCCGGTGACTGTCGCAGAGGCGACGCCATCGATTTTTTCGATCTCCGGCAAAATCGTCGTTTGGACACGGTCCGTCAATTCGACGATCGATTCCGTGTCACTGCTGACAGACAGCGCGACAACCGGGAACATATTGAGGCCAATCGACATGATCGACGGCGTCTCCACTTCTTCCGGCAAGTTGACGCCATCGACTGCGGATTCGAGTTCACGCTTTTTCTCATCCATATCGACGCCGTAATCGTATTCGATCTGGATTTGGGAGACATTCGAAGAGGAATTCGAATAGACCGCTTTGACATCCTCCAGGCTTTCGACTGCCTGTTCGACAGGTATCGATACCTCTTCCATCACCTGTTCAGGTGCAGCGCCCGGGTAGACTCCCGAGACGATCAAATAGGGAATTGAAATATCGGGAATCGACTCCATCTTCATTTGAGTTGTTGAATAAATGCCGGCAAAGGTTACAATTAAAGTCAACAGCCACACGGCAAATTTGTTTTTCAGAACAAAACGCACTAATCCTTGCACACAAATTCTTCCTTTCTTTGACGAAATCCGTTTACTATTCCATACTAATGACCAACTGGTCAAGCGTCAAATGAGTAAGGGGAAAAGAGGAAATAAATATGTCAAAAAAGCAACAGATTCTGGAATCAGCACTCCAACTTTTTGCCGAAAAAGGTATCGAAGCGACGTCGGTCCAGCATATCACTCAAGCGTCAGGTATATCAAAAGGTGCATTCTACCTGTCTTTCCCATCAAAAGAGTCATTGATCAAAGAGATCATCGATTCGTTCATGAAAGGTTTTGTCGCCGATATTGACCGAGTAGTCAACAGCACGCAAAAACCAGCCGAAAAATTGCGCCTTTATTTTCTCGCTCATTTGGCATTGCTTGAAAAGCATGCCGATTTTGCCAAGATTTACGCACAAGAGCCGATGCATGCCTTGAACGAGGAAATCTTGGAAAAACTCATTCATTACGACACTTGGATCGATCGTTCGCTGCTGTCGTTATTGGACGAATTGTACGGAGAACAGCTTCAAAGCCAGCGCTATGACTTGCTCATTTCCATCAAAGGCTTCGTGCGCATTTATTCGCAACTGGTGCTGTTCCATCCGTACCCACACGATATCGAGAAAATTGCCGAGCTTCTCGTAGAAAAAACCAATGTTTTGGCCGCCTACTCCAAGACAGCTTATTTAACGGAAGAAATGGTCGAATTGCCGATGCCCGGCCCGGAAGAAGTAACCACCGCGGAAAAACTGCTGTCGGTGATCGAGGAATTATTGGAAGATGTGCAGCATCCGCCCCTCATTTCCGAATCCCTCTCGCTGCTTGCCGAAGAGCTCCAGTCGGAAACGCCAAGGCGCGCCATCCTTCACGGCTTACAGGCCAATATCTACGATTACGCCCCTGCCAAATGGCTATCATATCTATTAAAGAAATACGAACAGAAAAAAAGCCCGGACAATTGATGTCCGGGTTTTTTTCAGAGTAATAAAGAAGTCTAATAACTTACTATAAATTAGAATGGACTTGTTTTTTCTACATTCAAAAATCAATGGTCTATCTGAGTATTTGGAGAAGCGTTCGCTCGACTCCGGTGGATCAGCGAGACGACCGAGACCCCGCAGGCAATGAATGAACGAAGCTTAGCTGAGCGCATTCATTTGCGACGCATCTGCTGGCAGATGTGGGAGCAGGCGGGTTTTCTGCGATGCTCGAACGCAGTGAGAGTTGAGCACAAGGGTTTTCGATAGCGGCTGAGGAGGCTTGGGCGCGAGCCCACGGAAAGCGAGCGATAAGCTTCGGAAAATACGGCTTTTTACTTTTCTCGACAAACGGAAAAAGCCCAGACAATTGATGTCCGGGCTTTTCATGCTTTGATTTAGTTGATTTCCACAGTCCAGTCGAGCGTGTCTTCGACCTTGCCAGTCTGGATGCCTGTGATTGTGTCGTACAGTTTTTGCGACAACTCCCCGATTTCGTGGTTGTTGATGATCATTTTCTGGCCCTGCCAGTTAAGTTCGCCAACTGGGGAAATGACTGCAGCCGTTCCAGTCCCGAAGACTTCCTCGACTTTTCCGGCTTGATACGCTTCATATAGTTCATCGATCGCCATGCGTTTTTCCGTTACCGGAACGCCCCACGAGTTCAATAATTCGATGATCGACATGCGCGTGATGCCTTTCAAGATACTGCCGTTGAGTTCAGGCGTAAATACTTCTCCGTCTATTTTAAAGAAGATGTTCATACTGCCCACTTCTTCAATATAGCGTTTTTCGACGCCATCAAGCCATAAAACGTCCGCGTTGCCTTCTTTCTTGGCATTCGCTTGCGCTTGGTAGCCGGAAGAGTAGTTACCCGCCGTTTTCGCCATTCCCGTACCGCCTTTGACTGCACGCGTGAATTTGTCTTCCACATGGATGACCACTGGCTGCAGGCCGCCTGGGAAATACGAGCCGACAGGTGATAAGATGACCATGTATTTATATGTAGAAGATGGCCCTACTGCCAAATTGGCGTCTGTCGAGATGATGTACGGGCGGATATAAAGCGAGGTGCCAGGTGTTTTCGGTACCCAGTCTTTTTCAAGCTTAATCAATTGCTTCAAGTGTTCAAGCGCCAATTCTTCATCGATTGGCGGAATGCTGAGGCGCTCGCTCGATAGGTTGAGACGCTCGAAGTTTTTTTCCGGCCGGAACAACAATACGCGCCCATCTTCTGTGCGGTATGCCTTCATGCCTTCAAAAACGGTCTGCCCGTAATGGAAAATCATTGCTGCCGGATCCAAGGAAATTGGACCGTATGGCACAATTTTCGGTTCATGCCAGCCTTTTTCCATTTCGTATTCCATGATGTACATATGATCAGTGAAAGTTTGGCCGAAAGGAATCTGGTCTTGTGCCGGCTTGTCTTTCTTCGCAGTATTCTCGATTACTTCCAATTGATAAGTCGTCATGGTCATATCCCCTTTTGCAGTATGTTTTTATTTTCATGATTTCGAATAATTATACACACATTTCCAATTACTGAAAAGGCTGTTCGTCAAATTCGCCAAATATCGGCCAATGGGCTCAGCGAATCAATTCCATGAAATGCATGAGAATTTTCGCTGTTAATCCCCAAATGACGCGATCTTCGTATAAATAGAAAAACTCATCCACTTGGCGCGCGCGCCAGCTGTAGTTTTCACCGCCCGCAATCAAGTCATATGGAAAACTTTCCTCCGGCTGAATATCGAAATCGATGCGGTACACGCGCGGCTCATTATCCAGGAAGAATTGTAGCGGCACCGTGAAGACCGTATCGACTTCTGCTTCATTCGGCACAAAATCCGTTTCAGGATCAATAAAGCCTGCAAACGAATAGACAATCATGCCGAACGGCGAGACGATATAATCGAGCGGAAACACATTGCTGATCGCTTCTTTGCGGATGCCGAGCTCTTCCATCGTCTCACGCAATGCCGTCTCTTGCTCGTCTTCATCCCCGCGGTCAATGCGGCCTCCAGGGAAGCAGATCTCCCCCGGCTGGCGCCTCATTTCAAACGAACGCACTTCAAACAGGATATGGACGCCATCTTCTTTCTCGATTAACGGGAGAAGAATCGCATACTTCGAGAAATCCCGGTTGCCGAGTACTTCCGGCACCCGCCCTTGGACTTTTTTCAAAATCTTTTCCGGTTCCATGCCATCACCTCGACTTTCTTTTTTCCTATCTTACCAAATAATCGGTGGGCCCGGCCTTTCAACCGCTCCGGAAAGATGAAAAATCAGAATTCCTTGGCCATCTATTGGCGAACGCACTGCGGCTTCGCTACAATGGGAGCGGAGGGGATAGACGTGAACCGAAAAACCTATAAAGACAACGATTCCTATATTGCGGGCATCACTTTAAAAGATCCGCAGGCAAAAGGCGGCAATAATTTGGCGCTGCACGCCGGAACCGACCGCGAGCATTCACTTGAAAACCGAAAATCCTTGCTTGCTTCACTTGGCTACAGCATCGATGAACTCGTATGCGCCAATCAAACCCATAGCAATCATTTCCAAAAAGTATCACATGCGGATGCTGGCAAAGGCGCCCGTACTTTAGATGATGCCATTACGGATACCGATGCGCTCTATACACGCGATAAAGGCCTTGTTCTCTCGAGTTTTGCCGCAGATTGTGTGCCCATAACTTTCCATCACGTAACGGAAGAGTTGGTCGGTGCCGTGCATTCCGGATGGCAAGGCACTGTCAAAGAACTCGTGCCGAAGTTGTTTGCCCATTTAATCGCCAATGAAAACTGCGCGCCGGAAGGGTTCCGCGTCCAGATTGGCATGGCGCTCAGCCAGGAGAAATTTGAAGTGGACGAAGACGTCTACGTGAAATTCAAAACACTCGGCTATGCCGGCCCGTTCATCGAATTTAATGAAGAAACCGGGAAGTACCATATCGACAATCAGCTCACGGTCAAAACCCAGCTGGAACGCGCAGGCATTCCCGCAGAACATATCGACATCGACCGGAGCTGCACCTTCAAGAGCCCAGACGGCTTCTCTTACCGCGAAGACAGACAATGTGGCCGACATATGGCATATATCGTTAAGCAATAGCAAAAAGCTCTTCCGCATAGGGAGAGCTTTTTGTGTTTTTATAGTATGTGCAATAGCTAAACTTTTTTGTTTTTGTGAGCAGTCACTGTTCATTCATGACATAAATAATCGCAGCCACGCTTGGGGTTGAGCTTTCGCAATGAGCCAGAAACCCGCTGTCTCATTACTTCGCTTCACCCATATGCGCGAGGCTGCTTTTTGATTTCATTGATTTAAATATGCGCAAGAGTAGCCTTTGCTTTACTGTTCACAAGCTGGAACTAAGCTTAGTAGAAAAAGTAAGAGGTAATTATCTCTTTACTACTGTAAAAGCAGTTGTTGAATCTTCTATAAAACTCCTGAAGGCTAGACACTTTTTCATTACATGTAAAAGAAAGGATCGAGAAAACGGCAGTTATGCGACAAGGAAGTTCGATTTCCACCCGAAGCTTACTCGCCCTATATGAAGATCTACAGTTCATTCAAATCATCAAAATCTCCCGAATGTCTTCTTCGCTCATCAACTGCACGGCTTCTGAACCGGATTGAATCATCTCGTCCACCAAATCCTGCTTGCGCAGCTGCAGGTCGTACATCTTCTCTTCAATCGTTCCCTTCGCCACTAAACGCAGCACTTGCACTTCCCGCTTCTGCCCCATTCGGTGCGCACGGTCCGCTGCCTGCTGCTCGACGGCCGGGTTCCACCATAGATCATACAGGATGACCGTATCGGCCCCCGTCAGATTGAGTCCGGTCCCGCCCGCTTTCAAGGAAATCAAAAACAGGTTCTCTTCGCCTTCGTTAAAGCGGTCGCATAATTCCACGCGCTCTTTCGGAGGCGTCGAACCATCTAAATAGAAATACGACCTTCCTGAGCGCAACAGCGACTGGCCGATGATATTGAGCATGCCCGTGAACTGAGAAAACACCAGCACGCGGCGGCCGGTGAGGCGAGCCTCTTCCAAAATCTCCAGCAATTGTTCGAATTTCGCCGAGCCGCCTTTATAATCTTCTACAAACAACGACGGGTGGCAGCACAATTGCCGCAGGCGCGTGAGTCCCGCAAGGATGCGGATGCGGTTTTTGCGCATGCTATTGTCTCGCAGATGCTTTAAGGCTTCGTGACGCAATTCCGCAAGATACGACGTGTACAGTTTCTTCTGTTCTTCGCGGAGCTCGGAATGTTCGATGCGCTCGATTTTTTGCGGCACTTCCCCGAGCACTTCCGCTTTCGTCCGGCGCAACAGGAACGGCCGAACGCGCTTCGCAATATCCACGTTGCGCAGTTCCGCAAACTGGCTGCGGTCCGGAAGCAGCGCCGGAAAGACGACGTGGAAAATCGACCACAATTCATCGAGCGAATTTTCGATCGGCGTCCCAGTAAGGGCAAAACGGTGGCGCGCATCCAGCTCTTTCACGGCTTTTGCGGTTTGGGTCGCCGGATTCTTAAACGCCTGCGCCTCGTCGAAGAAGATTGTATGGAACGACCAGTCTTTATACGCTCCGCGGTCCATCCGCAGTGCCGGATAGGAAGTGATATAGACATCCCCAGGCTCTTTCAAGGCCTGCGTCCGCTTTGCTTTCGAGCCATCGACGATAACCGTCCGGATTTCCGGCGCAAAACGCTCGAATTCGGCTTGCCAATTGTACATGAGCGAAGAAGGCGCAACGATCAGCGCCGGCTCATCGCTCTTGCGGATGTCTTCAAGCACCGATTGCACAAAAGCGATGCTCTGGACCGTTTTTCCGAGTCCCATCTCATCAGCTAATATACCGCCGAAACCATATTTCGCGAGCAGGCGGAACCAACTGAATCCGCGCTTTTGGTAATCCCGCAAAATGCCTTCAAAATGCGTCGGCACTTGTTGTGCTTGCGTCCACGGGTGGTGCAATTCTTTCAACAAGCGCGCAAATTCCGTTCCGATCTCCGATAATTCATGCTGTTCGAGGCTCCCAGCAATCCGCATGCCTTCGAGCAGCGGAATGCGCTGGACGTGTTCAAAATTATCTTCATCGATGTTCATGACAGCCAAATACTCCTCAAAAGCTGCCATGCCAGGGGTTTCGAGTGACATTAACGTACCGTTAGGGATGCGGAAATAGCGCTTTTTCTCACGGATGGCCCGAATGATGCCCCGCAGCTCTTCTTCTGGTATGCCCCCGAGATCGAAGCGGAACTCCAGCCAATCGGTCCGGTCTTTTGGCAGATTGACACGGATTTTCGGCCCCGGCAAGGTTTTTTGAATGCGCATTTTCACCGAAGTCGTCGCATAAACCTCGAGCCATTGTTCAAGCAGCGGCACCGTATCGTAAAGAAAATCGTATTCCGCTTCCTCATCCTGCAGATAGAAACCGCCATCCGTTTTCGTTAGTCCACCCGATTCCATCAAGTCCATGATCGCCCGTTCTTTATCAAGCTGGCGAAACACACCCGGATACTGACGATAAGTTCCATCGGACTCTTCACACGGATTGATGATGAGCTGGCCGTAATGAAATTCAAGGCCTGCGAGCAATCGGCTGCGCACGCGGTCGAGATACAGTTTCGCGCGCAGCGGCGTTTCCCCGATTTTCTCAATCGCCTTTTCCGTTACGATGACCGGCCCAAGCTTTTCTAGCCCAGGCAAGACGGTTTTCATCATATGGGCGACTTGGCTTTCTTCCACCGGCAGCTCCTCGCCTGCCCCTTGCATCAATTCTTGCAAACCTGATAAGCGCTTCATATCAGCTATGACTGGCTGGACGATCGATTCTTCCGTCAAGGCGACGCCGTATTTCGGAAAAATTTGGAGACGTTCCAATCCTCGGACAATCAAGCGGTATCCGCTATCGCCATGGTCTAGCCGAAACGACACTGGCAGTGTATCCGTCACGCGAAACGGCAATATTTCACCGAGCGGATTTTCGAATTTGGCATGTGCCATGCTGCGGAGCACAGGCAACAGACGCTCCCAATCGCTTGCAGAAACGAATAATTTTCCGTTTTCATCCGGCTGCGGATTGCTTTTATCGAGCACCTGGAGCAGCTCCAGGACCGGTTGTTCAAGTGCATGGCGGCTTGGGTCGTATGGAATCGCTGCGCTCTCTTCGTATTGGCCGTTCGACAGGGCCGATACGAAACGCAGCGGATCCCGGACATTTTTCAAGATGGCCGTGCCGCTCCTGAACGTCAGCGCCAATTGCTCTTTGCCCCCGCTGCGGATGGTTGCTTCAATGTGATAAGGCACACGCCGGTCGAAGCGATGCAAACGGGCAGCGGGCTTATCGTCTTCTTCGAACAAGCCGAACATCTGCTCAGCAAGCGGCCGCTCCCGCTGGCCAAGTGCTTCTGCAGCGATCATCACCGCTGCAATGTGATGGCAATATGTATGGATAAACCCGACAGGCGGACAGCTGCATTCCGCATGAATGGTCCCGGCTTGTGAACGGGTTAGCTCGACGTGGAATGAGCTGCGCCCTTCAACGGTAGCTGTGATGGACTGGTCATTGGCTTCTGTGATGTTGACTTTTCCGGCCATGTGAAACGCCTGGCCTTTTTTATAGGCAGCCTGGCCGCATAATTTGCGGATATGTTTATCGCTGATCCAAAATTCCATAGCGGCCCCTTTCTTCTCCGTGATCTTGTCTTCATTATCCGGTATGCCGCGTTCGTCTTCAAGCGGAGACGCTTTACACCGCAGTGCTTTCGACTTATAATAAACTTAATTTTCAGATATTAATTGACGGCGTAATTCCAAGGGGGAGATAGCAATGGCTCGTGCCCATCAAAGCATTTTTATCCAAGCACCGATTGACGAAGTGTTCCAGTTCGCCAAGAAGCCGGCAAACTGGACGAGCTTCTACAATCATTTATCCAAACCGGAAAGAATTGAAGGCACTGGTGACGCCGGCACTGAAGTCGAAACGGTGTTTTCCATTGTCGGCTTGCGCTTTCCGGTGACGATCAACGTGGTCCGTTGTGAACGCGACGGCGATGAGGGATTTTGGGAAGGCATCATCACCGGCAGCTTTATCGCCCACCAAAAGAGCCATTACCGCTCGTTGGATGGCGGAACGGAAGCTGTCTTTGAATTGGAAATCGATTTGCCCCACAGCGCTTTCGACCGTTTCACCGAACGGCTCGTTTATGACCGGCTGGAGAGGAATACCCTTCGCCATACGCTGGAGAATCTTAAGGCCGCCTGTGAATTGGAGCGTTAAAATCTTGTTGCCGAAAGGATGAATCAAATGAGGTTAGAAGGAAAAGTAGCGATTGTCACCGGGGCAGCTTCGGGCATGGGGAAATCCATTGCCACTTTGTATGCCAAAGAAGGCGCGAAAGTCATTGTCTCCGATATTAATCAGAATGGGGCCGATGCAGTCGCAGAAGAAATCAAGTCCACCGGCGGCGAAGCGATTGCCGTCGCCTGCAATGTCGCAAAAGAAGCAGATATCCAAACGCTGGTCGACAGTGCTGTCGCTGAGTTCGGGACACTCGATATCCTCGTCAATAATGCCGGCATCATGGACAATTTCGAAGCTGCCGCAGACATCGAAGACGACAGCTGGGAGCGCGTATTCGCAATCAACACGACAGGCGTCATGCGCGCTACCCGAAAAGCGCTGAAAGTCTTCCTTGAAAAAGGCTCCGGCAATATCATCAACATCGCGTCCGCCGGAGGATTACAGGGGGCGCGTGCCGGCGCCACCTATACGGCATCGAAGCACGCAGTCATCGGCTTCACGAAAAACACCGGTTTTATGTATGCCAATAGCGGCATCCGCTGCAACGCGATTGCCCCCGGCGGCGTCGAGACCAATATCGGCTCCACCATGACCCATATCAGTGAATTTGGCATGGGTCGCACGCAACCCGGAATGGCGGTCAACCCGCGCATGGGCAAACCGGATGAAATCGCCTATGTCGCCTTGTTCCTCGCCTCCGATGAATCGAGCTTCGTCAACGGCACCGTCATCACCGCGGATTCCGGCTGGCTCGCTTATTGAAGTAATTTGAAAACCCGTGCGCTGGATTCCGGCGCACGGGTTTTTTGGGCATTAAAAAACACCCCGCATAAATGCGGGATGTATCGATAGCTGCGGCGTATCAGGCCACGTTCCACAACATGTTCCATTAAAGGAATGCCTGTCCGTCTTATGCAGCTTAGCTCATCGCGTAGTTAACAATAGCCTATGCGCCGCCACCTGTCAACCGTTAAAAGCTTTGCACTCTAGATCCACCTTAAAACTGACCCCTAAAAATTATTCAGAATTGATACTTTTAACTAGGTCAATTCCTTGCTACAGTAGTTCAAAACTACATGGCATCACTGGTGGGCTTTGTGCCTGAGGAATGTCCAAGAAAGAAGGAATCGTTTCATGCAAAAAACTACGACTTACTCCAGTTCCAAAACCTACGATTTAATCATCACTTCGATGCTTATCGCACTCGTTTTTGTGGCGACAATGCTGCTCAATATCCGCTTGCCGATCGCGGCAAATGGCGGACTGGTCCACCTTGGCACGACGATGCTGTTCACGGCAGCGCTATTGTTCGGCCCGAAAAAAGGCGCTATCGCTGGTGCTGTCGGAATGGGGCTCTTCGATTTAGTATCTGGCTGGACGCTTTGGGCACCAATCACCATCATCGCCCGCGGCTTGCAAGGCTATTTGGTCGGGAAAATCGCTTGGTCAGG
This sequence comes from Planococcus sp. SK3692, assembly GCF_028890485.2. Lineage (GTDB taxonomy): Bacteria > Bacillota > Bacilli > Bacillales_A > Planococcaceae > Planococcus. Next base: position 125,524 of record NZ_JARCHV010000003.1, on the reverse strand, counting down.
CGGGCGCGGCGGCGAAAGCCTCGGCTTCAACATCCTGGCCGCGGCGCTTTCCATCCCTGTCATGGTCGCTATCTACTATATCGGTGAAGCGATCATCTTCAGCAGTTGGATCATCCCGGCAGCCTCCATTCCAGGAAACCTCGTGCAAAACGCAGTCGGTTTGGCACTCGCCATCCCGGTCGTAGCCGCGTTGAAGAAAACGCCTTACTTCAGAAATTAAGCACTCACCCCTTGCCGAAAAATCGGCAAGGGGTTTTCTATCGCCTTTTTTGGAGCTGGCTAGCCAATTAATACAAAAAAACCGCTGAGAAATTCTCAGCGGTTTTTTTATCGTTTAAATTTGCGGTGTCAAATCTTCCGGCGCGTGGTCAGCCGGTTTCACTTCATTCAAATCCAGCGTTTCTGCTGTGTATTTGTGCACATGTTTCAATAGCTCTTCGTTGTTCATTAAGGATTTCCCGTAAGACGGAATCATTTCCTTTATTTGCGGCTCCCATTTGTCGAGCTCCTGAGGGAAGCAGCTAGCGAGCAGCTTCAGCATAACGTGCACTGCTGTCGAAGCACCAGGCGATGCCCCGAGCAGAGCGGAGATGCTGCCATCAGCCGAAGTGACAAGCTCCGTACCGAATTGCAGCGTGCCTTTGCCGCCTGCATCAGTATCTTTGATGACCTGGACGCGTTGTCCTGCGACGACGAGTTCCCAGTCCTCGCTTTTCGCAGCCGGAATGAATTCGCGCAATTCTTCCATGCGCTGTTCTTTCGACTGGATGACTTGTTGGATCAAGTATTGCGTCAGTGACAAGTTTTTCGCTCCGCCTGATAGCATCGTCAAGACGTTATTCGGCTTGACGGATGCCACCAAGTCCATATAAGAGCCGGTTTTCAGGAACTTCGGCGTAAAGCCTGCGAACGGCCCGAACAACAAGGATTTCTTGTCGTCGATAAAGCGTGTGTCCAAGTGAGGCACGGACATCGGCGGTGCGCCGACTTTCGCTTTGCCGTAGACTTTCGCGTGATGCTGCTCGATGACTTCCGGATTTTTGCAGACCATGAATAGGCCGCTGACAGGGAATCCGCCGATATGCTTGGATTCTGGGATGCCGGATTTTTGGAGCAAGTGGATGCTTGCGCCGCCGCCGCCGATGAAGACGAACTTCGCTGTGTGTACATCGAGTTTGCCGGTCTCGAGGTTTTTGATTTTCAGCAACCAACGGCCATCCTTCATTTGTTTCAAGTCCTGTACCATATGGCGGTAATGGACCTTAACGTCTTCTTTTACGAGACGGTCGAACAGCATACGCGTCAAAGCGCCGAAGTTAACGTCCGTGCCTGTATCGATTTTCGTCGCCGCAATCGGCTCTTGATCTTTGCGGTTCGCCATTATTAACGGCATCCATTCTTTCAGCACTTCCGGATCATCGGAAAATTCCATGCCCGTAAAGAGCGGATTTTTAGCCATTGCGTCGAAACGCTTTTTCAAAAAGCGGATATTGTCTTCGCCTTGCACCATGCTGATGTGCGGTAGCGGGCGAATGAATTCTTCCGGATTTTTCAACAAGCCCGTTTTCACAAGATGGGACCAGAACTGGGCCGATACTTGGAATTGTTCGTTGACGTCGATGGCTTTGCTGATATCCATCGTGCCGTCCGGTTTTTCTTTCGTATAGTTCAATTCACAAAGAGCTGCGTGGCCAGTACCGGCGTTGTTCCATTCGTTTGAACTTTCTTCGCCTGGGCTCGACAATTTCTCGAACACATTGATTTTCATGTCCGGAGATAATTCTTTCAGGAGAATCCCCAGAGTCGCACTCATAATACCAGCACCGATTAAGATTACATCTGTATCAGTTTCTCTATTGCTCATGTATACCTTCCTTTTCTACGCAAGTATTAGCGGCTTTTCGAGTCCACCGCTTCCGTGTTAAATCCATCATCTATTGTATGCCTATGTGACACAAAACTTCTACTACTAACGGACAATTATAAACCATTTTGCGTAAGGATTAAAGAAAATAAGCCTTTTGCGCAAAGCCTTGAGATGAAAAAGCGGATTCTCGCATTAAAGGAGTGGAATCGTCCTTCCAACGAGCGGACAATTGTATTGCACATGGTGGACACATATAAAAAGAGACCGTCATTTTGACGGTCTCTGAAAAGTTTTCATCACCATTGAGTTTTACCAGCTGGGCTTGGAAGTAAATTTTCTGTAAAGGGCAAGCAGGCACCAAAACAGCCAGGCCATAGCGAGAAAACTGGCCACGTACCCGATTGGCGAAATTGTATAGCCAAAAGAAACTTCCGATTGCAACACGTGCTCATTCGCCCATAGTGCCTCGATATTTGGCTGGTACAGCATCGTTTTCGCATATCCGAAGGTAAATATGACAATCCAATACAAAAGATGGACCACAATGGCCCCAGCTGCTGCCTGGCATATCAGCTTCATCCTGCTCACCCCTTTTCCATATTTTAGCATAAAAATGGAAGTACGCATATACAGAATTCCAACTGTTCCCAATTTTATAATTTATTTTCGGTTTGTGCTATGGAACGGGCAGCTGATGACGTGATCGTCAATCACGCCGATTGCTTGAAGAAATGAGTAGGTCGTGACCGGACCGACAAATTTAAAGCCGCGTTTTTTCAAATCTTTGCTGAGCTTTACCGACAATTCCGATTGGGCTGGGATGTCGGAATCCGATTGCCAGTTGTTGATCACCGCTTTGCCGTCCGTGAAACTCCATAGATACTCGGCAAAACTGGTGAATTCGGATTGAATCTCCTTCACCGCGCGTGCATTCGTGCGGACGGACTGGAGCTTGGCACCGTGTTTGATCACGCCGTATCGCTCCTTGATCTCAGCAAGTGCTTCATCCGTCAATGCGGCACAAGAGTCTATATCGAAATTGTGAAAAGCGTCTTTGTAGCTATCGCGTTTGGACAGCACGATCTGCCAGGACAAGCCTGCTTGAGCGCCTTCCAAGCTCAGCATTTCAAATAAATAACGTTCATCGCGGTTCGGCCGGCACCACTCCTCGTCGTGATAGGCCTGCATCCGTTCGTCGCCTTTCGGCCATTCGCATTGCGCCATCTGAGCACCTCTCCCTGTTTTTTTGTGATGAAAAAAAGAAGCGGCAATCCTTCCCGCTTCTTTACCGATGATCGTCTTCTGTTGTTTCCCTGTCCTCTACTTTGACGCTTTTTACAGGTGTTTGTTGAGTCGGCACATCGTCCACTTTATTGGACTTGCTCTTTTTCAGCATCATGAGGATACTGCCAACCAAAAGCCCGGTAATGAGCAAGAACAAGCCAAAGATGATGAGCGCCACTGTAATTCCACCAGGCATTTCCATTTTCGTCTCCTCCTTTCGCTATCAATCCTTAGGTTCTCTTCATTACTCATTCTCCAGCTTTTCTATACGCATTTCCAGTGCTTCGATGCGGTTTTTCAAATCCGTTTCATCCGCCTGCAGCTTTTTGTTCTTGCTACTCGCCTTTACGGCGACCATAACCAATAGAATCGCCAAAACAAAAAAGCCGAGGAGGAAAAATGTCGTAATGATATCCCCTATATTAAACATAAACGTATTTGCCACAATTCATATCTCCTTCCAATCTTGGTGTAAACTTCTACAAACTGGACCTAAAACCCTCTTCCAACAAGTGGCTGAGCAGTTTATTTACAAAAATCTTGAATTCGAGATAATATGATAGAGGAGGTTCTCTCATTTATGAAGAACCTATATTATGGAATGCCAATTTAAAATCAGGAGGAGATTGTATTGGGTAAATTGCAAGGAAAGACAGCCATCATCACAGGCGGAGCTTCAGGAATCGGGGCAGCCACTGCACAACTTTTCGCGAAGGAAGGCGCTAAACTCGTACTTGTCGACTTGAACGAAGAAAAAGGCCAGGCCTTTGCATCCGAACTTCCAGACGCGCTATTCGTCAAAGCGGACATTACCGACGAAGCACAAGTCCAGAATGTTTATAAACAAGCTGCGGAGACATACGGGCAAATCGACATCGTCTTCAATAATGCCGGCATTGGCAAAGTGACCCCGACTCATGAATTGTCTTATGATGAATGGCGCAAAACAGTCAATGTCGACCTGGACGGCGTATTCCTCGTTGCACGCGAAGCGATCCGCGCTTTCCAAAAAATTGGCGGCGGCGTCATCGTTAACACCGCTTCGATGTATGGCTGGGTCGGTTCTCCAGGTTCCGCTGCTTATAATGCGGCAAAAGGCGGTGTCGTCAACTTGACCCGTTCGCTCGGTCTCGAATACGCAGACCAGAACATTCGCGTCAACGCTCTGTGCCCAGGCTTCATCGACACCCCGATCATTCCAAAAGAAAGCAAGGACGTCTTGAAAGAAATGACGCCGATGAAACGCCTTGGGCAATCCGAGGAAATGGCAAAAGCTGTACTGTTTCTCGCATCTGATGACTCCAGCTTCATGACAGGTTCAAGCCTCATCGTCGACGGAGGCTACACGGCGCAATAATTTTAAAGCCTTTGCCTATGAAAAAAAGCCGAAATCCTTGTTGAGGGCTTCGGCTTTTAGTATTCAGGCGACGCGTCTAACGCATCATTTCATTCACAAAATACAGCTGATAGACAGCCGGCAGCAATAACGCAATGGCCAAGCAAATTACGGCCGCGATTTTCGCCTGTTTGCGCAGGCGCCCATCTCCCGATTTCAAGTGTTCGAAAAACGTTAACGCAAAATAGAAGCTGGCTACAAATAACAGTGCTGAGACGATTCCCGTCCAACTGCCTATTCCAAACATCCCCATATTCGACATTTCGCTTCCCCATTTCATATCCATTTAAGCCTTCATTAAGCCGTTAAGAAAAAGCTTTGCCATGACACTGTCAATAAGAAAAGCGAAATGACCACAAAAGCATAACCCCAAAATTCTTTCTGGTTTTTCTCGATTCGTTCGAACCCTGCAACTAGCATAAACAAGCCCGTGAGCAGCATGACGAGCGGCGTCAAAACCAAGTTTTCAGTAAATAATGTATAGCCTCCTGCTCCGATAACGCTTAATTGAAGGATAATCCGAATGATTTTCAGCATCATTATTCTCCATTCTTACGGAATTGCACCGCTGCATATGATACATCGAGCCAGACCATAAATCCCCATTTTTCCCATTCTATCATTTTTAATGAATCATAGGAATATACATATGGGAATTTATTGAAATAAAAACTCAAGCTGAAAATTGCCGGCTCAACTTCGGAACGTAGAGGGAAAGGAAAATCGAACGCCCCGCACTAAAGGCAATGAATGCGAGCCATAAGCCGTGATTGCCGAACAGCGGAACAGCGAGAAAATAAACAGCCAAAAACAGCAGCAACGCCATCATCATCGACTTCCGGACAGGCGCTGTCTCGGTCGCTCCCGTAAAAATCCCGTAGTAGATAATGCCGATGCTTGTGGAAACCGGAAACAGCAACAGCCACATGCTGTAATCGGACGCAATGGTGATGACTTCCGGGATTCCTGTAAACAGCCGAATGACTGGGCCGCTGAACAACCAATACATAGCCGTTAAAAACAGCGCCGTGATCAGCGCCCATTGGCTGGCTAAAGCGAGCGTGCGTTTATACAAGCCTTCGTCCTTCGATCCAAGCGCTTTGCCGGATAAAATACTCGAGGCATTCGAGAAGCCGTCGAAAAAATACGCCATCAAATAATGGATTTGAATCAGCACGGCATTGGCAGCCAATGTCTCGGTGCCAAATGAAGCACTTTTGTATGTAAAGATATTGAAAACAGCGAGCAGGCAGACCGTCCGGATAAACAGGTCCTGATTGACAGCGATCATCTTTTTCAAAGCTGCGCCGTCGAAAATCTGCTGGAACGGCAAAAGCTTCAACGTGAATTGCGTCCGTTTCATGAGGAAGTAAATGCCTAAAACCATGGCACTCACTTCAGCGATCAAAGTGGCCGATGCGACCCCAGTGACGCCCCAAGCGAACCCTGTCACAAACAGCAAATCGAGCGCGATGTTCAATAAATTCATAGCGATTTGAATCGTTACTGCCAGGCGGATGCGCGACATGCCCATCAGCCAGCCGAGAATGACGTAATTGATGAACGTTACCGGCACGCCCCATACGCGGATATGGAAATAATCCAGCGCTAAGGCCTCTACGTCTTGTGCCGGATTGAGCAGGGCCATCGCAGCTGTCGCGATCGGATTTTGAAGAATCAGGAAGATGAGCCCGATTAACAGAGCGATAAAAAACGGCCGGATAAACGACAGCGTCTCCTGCAATTCATCCCGCGCGCCTAGTGCCTGTGCGGCAAAACCTGAAGTGCTGACGCGCAAAAAGCCGAACAGCCAGTACATCGTATTGAAAACCACGGTCCCGATTGCGACGCCCCCGAGATAAGCGGGATCCGGCAATTGTCCGACGACCGCTGTATCCACGGCCCCGAGCAACGGCGTCGTCACGGTGGAAAAGGTTAAAGGCAAGGCAAGCGCCAAGTATTTTTTATGATTCATGGGGTACTCCTGTTCAATCGAATAATGAAACCAATTGTTGTGTATAAGGATGGCGTTCATCTGCGAACAAATCGACTTTCTCGAAACGGTCGACGATTTGCCCTTGTTTCATGACCAATATTTTTTGGCTCAGTGCCTGAATGGCCATCAGATCATGGGAAATAAATAAATACGATAAGTCCAATGCATCGCGGAGATGATCGAGCAGCTTCAAGATCGACATTTGCGTCAGGACGTCCAAACTCGAAGTCGGTTCATCCAGCACCACAAGTGCGGGCTCCAAGCTGATGGCACGCGCAATCGAGATGCGTTGCTTTTGGCCGCCGCTCAGTTCATGGGGATAGCGGGACAACAAGTCTGGCGAAAGTTCCACCGCGTCCATCAATTGGCGAGCCAGCTGTTCTTCACTGCCATGCTGAAAGTGAGTCAAAGAGACTTGCGCGCCGTACTGGCGAAACGGCTCCATCAACGAATCGCGGATTTTCAACTTCGGGTTCAGCGAAGAAGCCGGATTTTGCATGACGGTTTGCAGTTGGCGACGGTACGGACGTATTTCCCGTTCGGTTTTATTCTGCAATGCGGTGCCTTCAAACAAAATCTCGCCTTGGTCAAGCCGCTCCAACTGCAAAATGCAGCGGGCCAAGGTGCTTTTGCCGCATCCGCTCTCGCCGACAATCCCGACGCATTCCTGTCGGTCGAGCGTGAAGTTGATGTCTGTTAGCACCGGGTTTCCCTGCTGGTACGATTTTTGGACATTGTTCAATTGCAATAAAGGCATGCGGTGTCATCTCCCTTCAATAGCTGGGATGCCGCGGACAAGCTGGGCGACGCTTCCATCAGTGCTCGGGTATAGGGATGCTGCGGCTGGTCCAAAACGCTTTGCTTGTCGCCTTTCTCGACGACTGCCCCTTCTTTCATCACAATGATCTGGTCGGCATATTTTCGTACATGCCGTAGATCGTGAGTAATGAACAGCATCGCACAGCCGGTTTCCTGCTGCAAATCCGCAAGCAAACGCAGCACTTTGACAGCTGAGATGCTGTCGAGTGCCGCTGTCGGTTCGTCTGCAATGACGAGGTCCGGCTTTGTCAGAAGCGCTAAGGCGATCGAACTGCGCTGCAGCTGCCCACCACTCAATTGAAACGGGTAGCGCGTATACATCTCGGGCTGCAAGCCGACCGACACAAGCGCCTGTTCCGCCATTTCCCGACGCCGTGCTTTCGATAATTTGAAATGAGCTTTCATGAATTCTTCAAAATGGCGGCCGATGGTATGAAACGGCGTAAAAGAGCCTTGGTAGTCTTGAAATACATAGGAAATAGAAGTTCCTCGCAACCGGCGCATTTCTTTTGCACCGAACTGCAGGATATCTTTTCCATTATAAAGCGCTTTGCCATGGGCTTTCAAATTCGGTGCGAGCAAACGGCCGATTGCCGATGCGGTGACACTTTTGCCGCTGCCGCTTTGCCCGATGATCGCCAGCCATTCGCCTTTTTGGATATCGAAGGAAATGTTCTTTACGAGCGGTGCTTCTCGGGATTGGACTGTTAAATTTTGTACGGAAAGCAAAGTCATTCTGCCACTTCCTTTTTCACGTCAAATTTATCGCGTAAATAATCGCCAAGCAGATTGGAGAACAAGACGACCGTTACGATGGCGAGGCCAGGATAAATCATCAAGGCCGGAACCGTCTGGAAATACGGGCGGGCTTCATTAAGCATAGCGCCCCATTCCGGCGCCGGCGGCTGTGCGCCGAGCCCGATATATGACAAGGAAGAAATCAATAATATGATTTTCCCCAAGTCCAGGCTCGCAAGCACCAAAATATGGCCGATCAGATGGGGAAACAAATGCTTCCACATGATGCGCCATTCGCTCAAACCGTTGATTTTGGCCATGGTGATATAATCTTTCTGGCGTTCTGCAACGACTGTGCTGCGTGCCAGGCGCGCATAATTTACCCATTTGACCAAAATGATTGCAAACAATAGATTCTCGATGCCTGCACCGAGCAAACCGCTCAGCACAATCGCAACGACCGTATCCGGAAATGCCAAAAACGCATCCGCCACCCTCATCAGCAGCCGATCGACAAGGCCGCCCTTGAATCCGGCGATGACGCCCATCGGAACTCCGATCGCAACCGCTAGCAGAAGCGCCACAAAGCCATAGCCCACCGTCAATTGGAAGCCGAGCAGGATGCGTGTCAGCATATCGCGACCCAAATGATCGGTGCCAAACGGATGCTGCCAGCTCATCGGGAGCAAGCGCTCATTTAAATCAACGAATGACGGATCATGCTTCAATATTAGAAATGCGTATACCGTAATCGTAGCGATCAGGATCAGGAAAGCTGATAAAAAGACTTTGGTGGCGCGTGTTTTATTTACAGTAAGCCCGCTTTTCATTACACTCTCCCCTTTCCTTTTAAGCGCAGTTCCGGATTGAAATAACGATACGACAGATCGACGATGCTATTGATGACAAATACCAGAATGGCCATGACAAAAATATAGCCCTGAATCATTGGATAATCTCTGCCGCGAATCGCGTCGACAACCATTTTACCGATTCCGGGATAGGCGAAAATCACTTCAATGACAACGACGCCGCCAATCAAACTGCCTAAGCTGACGCCGAATACCGTGATAACCGGCGGCAAGCTTGCACGCAGCACATGGCTGAAAAAAATCCGCGGCTCTGAAATGCCGCGGGCACGGGCGGCGCGAATGTTTTCCTGATTCAAGGAATCAATCAAGCTCGAACGCAATAAGCGCACATAGACACTCGAAATCGCAAGCCCTAACGTAACGGAAGGAAGGACGGCAGAGTGCAAGCCGTCCCTCCCCATTGTCGGCAGCCATCCTAGGCGGACGCCGAGCAAATCGATCAATATAAGGCCCAACCAAAAACTTGGAACGGCCGCACCGAGCAACGACAAGCCGCGGCTCACTTGGTCGATCCAGCTGCCTCTGTAAAGCGCGGCGAGTGAACCGAGCGGCAAGGCGACCAGCACCATGACAAACAGCCCGCCGAGCGTCAATTCCAATGTTGCCGGAACACCGCTCCACAACATGTCCATGACAGGCTGATTGGAAATATAGGAATTTCCGAAATCCAGTCGGGCGAAATCTACCAACCACTCGCCGTACTGGACAAGCAGCGGCTCATTAAACCCCATGTCCTCGCGTAATTGCTCTACTTGCTCGGCCGATACCGATAAATCATCGACACGCAGAATCGACAGCACCGGATCTCCCGGAGCCATGCGTGCGAACAGGAAACTGACGAACGTGATCAATAAGAGAAAGACCGCAACTTCGGCTAAGCGGCGCGTGATGATGCGGATCACTTACTCCACATCCAATTCATTTGTCAGCATATAGTATTCGCTTCTCGTTGTCGTCCAATTTTTCACTTTGTCGGAATTATAGGCAACTAGCGTATTCGGATGCAGCACAAACGAGTTGTACATCTGCTCATCGACGTAGCTGGCGATTTCTTCCGCGATATCCGAACGCTGCTCTTGGCCGACGACTTGGTTCAACTCATCGATCATCGCCGTCAGCTTGTCGTCATCTGCCCCGCTGAAATTAAGGGCACCGTCCGGATGATAGGTCGCATTCAAATAATAGCCCGCATCCCCGCGCGGCGCCGTTAAGTTGCTGTAAGTTGTCAAATCCCAGTCTCGGTTGGCGGCCATATGCTCTTCTGGGATTTCAATCTGTTCAATCACTACCTCAATGCCAAGCTGTCCCGCATCTGATTGGAACACTTGGGCAATCAACGGCAAATCGGCGCGTGCGCTATAGGTCAACAGCGTCCAAGTCAAAGGTTCCCCGTCTTTTTGCATCACACCATTCTGCTCAGTATAGCCTGCCTGTTCCAAAAGCTTGCGTGCTTCATCGATTCCACGCTTTTTTTCTGGATAATCCGGCGCAAAAGAGAAAGAAGACGGGAACGGCCCTGTCGCCACTTCCGCATGGCCGCTCAAAATCGTCTCAGCAATCATGTCCCGGTCGATCAATGCATCGATTGCTTGGCGGACATGGACGTCTTGCAAGGATTCGCGCTGCAAGTTCATGGTCATCTGATGGACGCGGAATGTCGAAGTCGACTCGACCGTCACACCGTCGATCGCTTCCAATTGTTCGACCGTTTCCACTTCCGGACGGAAGACGATGTCCGCGCCTTTTGATTCAAGCGCAAGTGAACGGGCATTGGCGTCTTCGTTAAATGAAAATCTCGCTTTCTCCAATTTCGCAGCGCCGTCCCAATAGCTTTCGAAGCGCACCAAGTCTACTGCAGTACCCGGTGTGAACGAAGCGACCGCAAACGGCCCGGTCCCGATTGGCTTGTTGATGAAGTCGGTTTCACTGACATCGATGATCGAAGTATTCGGATGCACCAATTCAGAAGGGAATTCCGGGAATGGCATCGTCGTTTTGATGGTCAATTCCGCCCCTTCCACTGCGATCGATTCAATGCGCAACGCATTCTTGATGGCGATATTATCGGCCATGGCGCGTTCCAAAGATGCTTTTACCGCTTCGCCGTCCATCGGCTTGCCGTTTTGGAACTTCACGTCTTCACGCAGCTGGAATGTCCAGGTCTGGCCGTCCTCACTCGACCAGCTCTTTGCCAGCCATGGTTCAATTTCCAATGTTTCGTCGTTCAAATAAACCAAAGTCTCAGCAATCCCTGCGCGCACCGGCACATAGCTTGTGTCGACATGGGGATCGAGTGAGTTAGTCGCAAAATTGAACAATAAATTCACTTCTTTGGCGGCGTCTTCCCCGCTCTCCATCGATGAATCGGAACATGCGGACAATACTAGGGCCATAGCGGCTAATATCGCGAGGATAGTTAAAAGTCTTTTCATGAAATCTTCTCCTTTTTGAATCATGCTCGCATAAGCAGCAAGTTTTTTTCACGCGGGTTGAATATAGTCAAGTGCACAAAAAGTAATTATTACGATTTATAAAACCGAAAATTTTTTAGCCAACTGTGTCAGCGGCTAAAGATGTTCTATGTAATGAAGAACTTCCCAGAAGAATTTCGGCAATACGAATCTCTTGTAAAGAGTAAATGTTACGATTTACATCATATACCTTTGCTTTTCATTGCGCAAGCACGATTTGGTCTGGATTGTATTTTCAAAAAAAAAAAAAGAACGTGGCTCCTGCTTTAGCCCGCTCTTGTCTTCATTACTTCATATGACTCCGGATATGACGGGGAATCATGACCGCTTCGACCGATAAATCGACCGCTTCGAAGTCTGGATCAATGCATTCCCGCCAGTACGCCATGTGTTTTTCGTCGATCCAATACGTGGAACTTTCCACCGCCTGTCCACCTTCCCCCTGCACTGAGTACCAATACAAATACTCAGCCCCGTCCAGCGTTTCCCGGAAAATCGTCTCAACGTACATATTCTCGCCTTCCAAAGTCACGAGAACGTCCTCCATATGATCGTTCAGGAACTTCATCCATTCGTCGACCACTGCCGACTTTCCTTTTTTTACACGGAACCGCGTCAATTCAACGTTCATCCGAATCACTTCCTTCAAAAATTTTTTACATTACACAAGATGGCAGAAAACAACAAGCTTGGCGAAATTATCTTTCATAAGTTTATTGACAATACACGAGCAGAGAAGTAGGATTAAACAAGAATCTAATTGAAAATGATTATCATTATTGATTGATCATTTTCAATCAAAGGAGAAGAAAAACTTGAAAAAATCAGGATTATTGTTCGTGCTTTTACTGTTAATGGCCGTACTCGCAGCTTGCGGCTCTGCCGAATCGTCTGAAGAGACAGGCGCTGCAGAACCAGAACAAGACGTAGCAGCAGAAACCTTTACATACGAATCGGAAACAGGTGCTGTCGAAGTGCCGACAGACCCCCAACGCATCATTGCTTTGACGAACGGGCCGAACGTATTGGCGCTTGAAGGCAATATCGTCGGCATCGACGAATGGACCAATACCAACCCACTTTTTGAAGATATGCTGTCCGATGTGGAAATCGTCACGGAAGACAACTTGGAGAAAATCATCGAATTGGATCCGGATCTCATCATCGCAGGCACCCAGATGAAAAATCTCGACAAGATGAGTGAAATCGCACCGACCGTTGCCTTCACGTGGGGCAATCTCGACTATTTAGATCAGCAAGTCGAAATCGGCAAATTGCTCAATAAAGAACAGGAAGCGACAGATTGGGTCGCTGATTTCCAAAGCCGCGCACAAACTGCCGGTGAAGAAATCCGCGCCGAAATTGGCGAAGACGCTACTGTTTCAGTCATCGAAAGCGGCAATAAGGAATTCTATGTATTCGGCGATAATTACGCACGCGGCACCGAAATCCTCTATCAGGAAATGGGCTTGAACATGCCGGAAAAAGTCGAGGAATTGGCTCTTGAAGCAGGCGTCCACACATTCTCGCTCGAAGTATTGCCTGATTTCGCAGGGGATTACGTCGTCCTCAGCAAAAATCCGGATGTCGACAACTCATTCATGGAAACCGATGTGTGGAACAATATCCCTGCTGTAAGCGAAGAGCGCGTCATTGAAATCAATACGAAAGCTTCGACGTACAGCGACCCGATTACCCTGGACCATCTGCTTGGCATCTTTGAAGAAGGATTCCTTGCCGGCAATTAAGCCATTTGAAAGCCCCCGTCCGAACGGCCTTCCACACCCCCCGGAAGCCGTTCGGACGGGGGCTTTCGTTATGTTTTGTTTTTGGCGCATGCATCACACGTAAACTTCCCCTCTAACTTTAAATACGCTTTGACCTCCGCGAACCCTTTGCGCTTCGGGTAGCGCATCTGGATATGCACTATTTCATCGCCTTGGATCTCCCTGCCGCATACTTGACATGTCGGCGGTTCATTGATGAACATCATCAGCCCTCCCACTCGAATGTTATTGTTTTAAACGTTCCGATAAGCCTTGATCGTCCGTATAAGTGAACTTGCCGATCTTGCCTTCTTGAACGGTCGAAAATAACACGACGCCTCCCACTTCGGCACGCTGCTCTTTTCCGCCTTTTTTCTGAAACGCTACTTCTGCCGTGAACAAATAGCGATTCGCCACCGTCTCGCTCAACTCGATATCCACGTCTTCCAAACGCAATTCATATCCATAAATATCAGCCAGTCCTGGAAAATAAGTGCCGAAGACCCGCATGAACTGATCCAATTCACTGTCGGTGAAATAGGCTCCGTATTTATCGTCTACTTGCTGTTCAAATGCCTCATTCACTTCGACGCCGTCCACAATTCGTTTGTTTGCAGGATTCCACATCGCCTCCAAAAACTCCTCGTCCGGCCCGTTGAATTGCAGCTCCAATACCCGCTCGATCGTCTCCATTTTTGGATCGTCCGCTTTTGCCGCCACGCATCCGCCTATAATGAACAAAGCCGAGAGCACTGCAAGTACTGCCAGCGCCAGCTTCCATTTGCTTGCTCCTTTCTGCATTCCGACCATCTCCTTTGTTAATCATACGAATTAACTAGGTGTAAGTTTCAATTTTCTGGAATTTAGCAAAAAACACTCAGAACTCGCTTATTGTTTGATAGGAAAAACGCCTCCCACCCTGCTCCCCCCTAGGGGTTCACAAGATGAAAGGCGTTTTTGGAATCCACTTACGTATCCAAGAAGGTTTTTCCGTTCAATTCATTCGACGACAAAATAAAGTGTTTCACCAACTCCACGGTATGATCCAAATCCTTCAGATCCACGATTTCGATCGGCGTATGCGTATAACGGGACGGAATCGAGACGACGCCGGATGAGACGCCTTTATGGGTCATGTGGATTGCCCCGGCATCTGTGCCGATGCCCATAAAGATTTCCTGTTGATACGGAATTTCTTGCTCGGTGGCCACTTTCTCCAATAGCCCCGTCACCAAAGGATGGGAAATCAAAGATTTATCCGTAATCTTGATGCACGGCCCAGCGCCAAGTTTCCGGGTCCCGGTCATGAGGACATCGTTCGTGTCGCTGGTCGGTGTCGTATCGATCGCCAAGGCGAAATCCGGCTGCAAATTCGCGCTCAAGACGGAAGCGCCGCGAAGCCCGACTTCTTCCTGTACAGTGAAGGCGAAATAGATATCGCCATGCGCCAAATCGGCTTGTTGATGAAATTGCTCGATCAACTCCAATAAGACGGCACAGCCTGCCCGGTCATCCAAGGCTTTTCCGACGACGCGGTTTTGCTTGGCATCGCCGATCAGCTTCAATTCGCTGCCGTAACTCACCGGCTGGCCGACTCTGACGCCCATTTGCGCGACTTCTTCAGGCGAAGCCGCCCCAATATCAATATACAGTTCCCGATGCGAAGCGATGCGCTTCGGGTCGTCCCACTTCACGTAATGGACAGCGAGGGTTCCGATCACGCCGTGGATATAACCGTCATCGCCTTTGATCGTTACCGGCTGGGCCAGCAAGGTGCGGTTGTCGAAACCGCCGAGCTGTTCAAAGCGCAGCGTGCCATTCGCTTCGACCTTTTTCACAATAAACCCGATTTCATCTGAATGCGCAGCAAGCAGAATCGACGGCAAGGAAACATCCGTTGCGGGAATCGTCGCGATGATATTTCCGAGCGGGTCCACTTCGCAAGACGCCACTTTCTCTTCTACTTTGCCCTTAATATAGCGTTGTACGTCTTGTTCGAAGCCACTTGGCCCCACCAATCCACATAAATCCTTCAATACTTTATACAAAACGGCTCAACTCCAGATACTTAGTTTGATAGATACACATCGGTCATTAAATCGTTGCTCATCGGATGCGGATTGTAATCTTCCACATAATCGCTCTGTGCTAAAGGCGGCGTTGTATAGGCGAGCATCACCCACGGGGCATCTTCCTGGAACAATTGCTGGGCTTCCTGGTACAGTTCCGTCCGCTTGTCCTGATCAATCGTTTCACGCGCTTCTGTAATCAACGACGTGAACTCGTCGCTCTTATAAAACGCGATGTTTTGTGCCGGCACTTCGGCGTTCGTTTTGCTGAGGTTCGGATACAGGAAGTTGTCCGGATCAGCCATAACCCCAGTCCAACCGTACATGGCCATGCTGTGCTTGCCGTTCTTCGTGTCTTCCAAATAAGTCGCCCATTCAGAAGAAACGATTTCTGCCGTAATACCAATTTCAGCCAAGTCCGATTGGATCGCTTCCGCAATTTTCATCGGTTCCGGCAAATAAGGGCGCGGATTGCTCATCGTGTGCAATTCTGTTGTAAAACCGTCCTCAAAGCCGGCTTCTGCCAATAGTTTTTTCGCTTCTTCTACATTGTAATCGTATTTCTCCAGTGACTCGTCATGGCTCCAAAGAGACGGCGGCAAGGGGCTCGTCGCTGGGTCTGCCAATCCGTTATAAAACGCTTCAACGATTTCTTCTTTGTCGATTGCCATATTGATGGCTTTGCGCACCAGAGGATCGTCAAATGGCTCTTTTTCCATATTGAATGCCATATAGCCGATATTGAAGCTTGGGCGTTTGATCAGTTCAATACCTTCCGTATCTTCGACAATCGTCGTATCGCTCGCGTTCATGCCGTCCACAATGTCGATTTCCCCAGTCTGCAAAGCATTCAAGCGAGCAGAGTTCTCGGGAATGACTTGGTAGATGACTTGGTCGAGATAAGGCTTGCCATCCATCCAATAATCTTCATTCTTGGATAGTGTAATCGTGTTATTGCGGTTCCATTCCTCGAACTTGAACGGCCCTGTGCCGACCGGGTTCTCGCCGATGCCGGCTCCATGCTGTTCGATCGCTGCAGGGCTTGCAATCCCGAACATGGAAATCGCCAAATAGCTGAGGAATGGAGCGGTTTTTCGCTTCAATACGATTTCAAGTTCATTCTCATCCGTCGCCGTCACCGATTCAATCAGGTGGTTTTCGTCTCCTTTAAACCCGCCGTACAAGAATGGATAATAAGGAAAATCCCCTTCGTGGTAAGGATTTTCCGGATCCATCCAGCGCTCGAAGTTAAAGACGACCGCATCTGCGTTAAAATCGGTGCCGTCATGGAACTTCACACCTTCGCGCAGCTGGAATGTCCAAGTCAAGCCGTCTTCGCTCGAGCTGTATTCTGTCGCCAGTTTCGGTTGAAGCTCCAGATTATGGTCATATTCCAAAAGTGTTTCATATATATTGTGCGTGACACGGATCGATTCGCCGTCTGTCACATTGATCGGATCCAAACTCACTGAATCGGCGCCGCGCCCATAAACCAAGGTGCCGCCGCTTTTCTCGTCTTCCGATGCGGTGCCGGCCTCGTCTTCTGCGTTGTCACTTGAACATCCAGCCAATAGTACAATTCCGAATGCGATGAAAAAATAAAATAGGTTACGAATTTTCTTTTCCAACCGGCTTCCGCCTCCTTTTTCTCTCTCTTTCTCTAGCACGATAAAGTGATAGAGAAAGGAAGTTACGTCCAAGTATAAAGTTATTGGAATTAATTTTCAAATCTATTTCTTCAGAAAATTTATATAATCACAAAAAAACACTCACTTGTAAAGTGAATGTCTACATTTCTTATCTATACGTAAAGGATTACTTCTCTTTTCTTAATCTCATGAAGAAGCGGCAGCGGCTTGGTCAGCTTTTACGCAATCGATCGCCACGACGAGCGAAATGACGAGATGCTCTTTCGTTTCATCCAGGATATCTACTTGATACGTGTCTCCCCAGCTGAGCCATTGCTTGCTTACTGAGCCAATGACTTGTCCGTGCTGAAGGATGTCAAAAGTCATTTCCCACCAATTCCCCTGCACATCGATGCCTTCCGCCTCGATGGCGTAGCGAGGCTTTAAAAAAGTAAACTCTTTCTTGATCATGACCGCATCTTGCCCGTCTACTTCCACAAAGAAAGTCGGCAAGAAACTGAAGGTCTTTTTCGTAATCACGCCAATTTCCTGGTTTTCTGCATCCAAGATCGAAAAGGTCTTCGGGATTTTCAAAAAACTGCCTTCCACGAAGTAACGATCCTTTTGTTGTTCGTCTTTCACCGTGAATTTCTCGCTCAAACTGAACACTTTTTGTTTGATATAGAGTTGCTTCATGATAACTTCCTTTCTGGTTTCTACTACTATGGGCTTTCGTTTCGTTCCACGTGAAACATCCTTATCATTTATACTTTCAAAATCCCTCTGAACCCTCTTGCAGCATAATAGGAATCCGCTCCGTTATGGTAAACGAAAACTTGCCCGTATCTGCAATCGCCAAAAATCGCCCCACCACGCTCTCGTATTTTCTGCGGTGTCTCGAGCCAACTTGAAGTCTTCAAATCGAATTCCCCTAAAGTTTGAAGCAGCCTATACTGCTCTTCTGTCAGTAATTCAATGCCGATCTCATCCGCCCTGTCGACGGCTGAACTTTCGGGCTTGTTCTTTTTACGCGATTCGAGCGCTGACCTGTCATAACATAGGCTTCTGCGTCCTGCAGGGCTTTCTTTTGAGCAATCACAAAACAAGAACATGCCGGTCTCTGCTTCATAGCCGATGACATCCGGTTCGCCGCCGGTTTCCTCCATTTGATGCAAAATCGCCAATTTCTCCGGATCTTCTTCCAGCTTCAGCAGGATATTGTCCCAACCCATCTTTTCGTGGCGCTCTTCGTTTTTTTCAAAGCGCTGTTTTAAGGTGTCGAGCAGCTGGCTTCGTTGTTGTTCGGTCAACCGCGCTTTAGATACTCCCATCTATTCTTCCTCCCCTATTGGTTTGTTTGTCTTTTGTTATGTATATGAAGTTGGCTATTTTTCTTAGTTTCCCTTTATTTATGGTGAGATGATTGAAAAATCACCCCCGCGGCATCTTCCGTGAGCGGGGGTGTAGGTCAAGTCATTTATTTGCTTCTTACCACAATTGCAAACCTTACTGGGCCTGTTTCCGTATCTGACGCATAAGAGATTCGGTAATTCTCTTCGTAGTAGACGCCAATATAGCTTTGGGTTTCCGGTTCATCATAGAATAGTTCTTCCGATGCCCCCAGTATGCCATCGATTTCCTTGAATGTCATACCGATGCTCGTGCCGAAAATAGACACTTCCGGATTGGCAATAAAAAATCCTTTTACTGTATCTTGTTCATCTAGGAAATAGCCGTCTTTCTCATTAAAAATGACGAGCCGGCTTCCGAGAAAGAATTCATCGGAGCCCGGTTGGCCGTAATGTTTAATTAAGTCTTCCAAAGCTGTCCCCAGTGGAAATGCAGTAGTAATGCCCTGCTGGTCTTCAGGCACCGCTTGTTCTCCTGCATCAGTTGAAGCAGTTTCAGTTTCAGCCCTTGCTTCTTCTGTCTCTTCAGCTTCTTCATCGTCCTCTTCTGACTTTTCCGTTTCGCCGGATCCATCCGAAGCAGTCGTTGTTTGCGCTTCCGCCTGTTCACTTTCTGCCGGTTGTTCGGCGGTGGTGTTTGCCGTCCCGCATCCCGCTATGAACAATGCGGAACCGAGAACCGCAACACTCAAACTCTGTTTATAGAAATTTTTCCTTTTCGACATTAAAACCCTCTCCTTACGTTTATGAACTACATCCAGTGGCTTCCACGCATCTGGTGTCAACAAAACGTTCTCTTAGATGATGGCTCTTGTTTCCAGTTTATCATTAAATTCAACAAGAAATTACATTTTTCTGAAATCTAACGCTACACGGTGAATGAAACCATAAAAAAACTGGCCAGCAAAATGCTGGCCAGCCAGTGTCTCATTTAGTTCTGCAAATCGTAGCGATCGGCATTCATCACTTTGTTCCATGCTTTGATGAAGTCGCGGACGAATTTTTCTTTGTGGTCGTCTTGTGCGTATACTTCAGCAACCGCACGCAGGATGGAGTTCGAGCCAAATACGAGGTCGATGCGCGTTGCAGTGCCGACTGTTTCGCCAGTTGCACGGTTTTTGCCTTCGTATTTATTGAACTCAACCGGTGCCCATTCGATGTCCATGTCCAATAGCTTCGTGAAGAAGTCGTTGGTCAAGACGCCGACGTTGTCAGTTAAGACACCTGCTGTAGAGCCTTCGTGGTTTGCGCCAAGTGCGCGCATGCCGCCGACAAGAACTGTCATTTCCGGAGCTGTCAGGCCAAGCAATTGTGCTTTATCCAACAACATTTCTTCCGGGCTCGTTGCGTATTCTTTCTTATGGTAGTTTCTGAAGCCGTCAGATAGCGGCTCAAGTACTTTGAAGCTTTCAGCATCGGTTTGCTCTTCAAGAGCGTCTCCGCGGCCTTGTGTGAATGGCACTTCGATATCGAAACCGGCCGCCTTGACCGCTTGTTCGATCGCTGCGTTACCGCCGAGGACGATCAAGTCCGCGATGCTTACTTTGTCGCCTGTTTCTGCTTTCAGATGCTCGTAGAAGTAAAGAACTTTTTCCAATTCTTCCGGCTCGTTTGCATCCCAGCTGCGCTGTGGTGCAAAGCGGATGCGCGCACCGTTTGCGCCGCCGCGCTTGTCGGAACCGCGGAATGTGCTGGCAGAAGCCCAAGCTGCTTTGACGAGCTGCTGCGGGTTGATGCCGCTTTCCAGGATTTTCGCTTTCAGTTCAGCCAATTCTTTGTCTTTCAAGGTTCCTGGAGCTGCCGGTACTGGATCTTGCCAGATCAACTCTTCTGCTGGTACTTCAGGTCCCCAGTAGCGGACTTTCGGGCCCATATCGCGGTGAAGAAGCTTGAACCAGGCACGCGCGAACGCATCTTGGAATTCATCCATGTTTTCGTAGAAACGGCGGGAAATTTTTTCGTATTCCGGATCTACACGAAGCGCCATATCGGCAGTCGTCATCATCGTTTTCACTTTGACTGACGAGTCTTCCGCATCTGGTGCCATTTGCTCTTCAGATAGGTCTACTGCTGTCCATTGGTAAGCGCCGGCAGGAGATTTTGTCAATTCCCACTCATAGCCCAGCAATTGCTCGTAATAGCCGTTGTCCCATTGGATCGGGTTGGCAGTCCAAGCGCCTTCGATACCGCTTGAAATCGTATCGCGGCCTTTTCCAGAACCGTATGAACTCTTCCAGCCAAGCCCCATGTTTTCCATGACTGCCGCTTCTGGATCGTCGCTTACGTTGGAAGGATCTCCAGCGCCGTGCGCTTTACCGAATGTGTGGCCGCCTGCGATCAAGGCAACGGTTTCTTCGTCGTTCATCCCCATGCGCGCGAAAGTCTCACGGATGTCCACTGCACTTGCTAGCGGGTCCGGTTTGCCATTCGGGCCTTCTGGGTTCACGTAGATCAAGCCCATTTGAACGGCAGCGAGCGGGTTTTCCAGTTCGCGGTCGCCGGAATAGCGGTTATCTGCGAGCCATTCTTTTTCATTGCCCCAATAGACGTCTTCTTCAGGCGCCCAAATATCTTCGCGGCCTGCACCGAATCCGAAAGTCTTGAAGCCCATCGATTCAAGTGCCACGTTGCCTGTCAGAACGAGCAAGTCAGCCCAAGAGATTTTGTTTCCGTATTTTTTCTTGATCGGCCAAAGCAAACGGCGCGCTTTGTCCAAGTTGACGTTATCCGGCCAGCTGTTAAGCGGTGCGAAACGCTGGTTGCCGGTAGAACCGCCTCCGCGGCCATCCGTTGTACGGTAAGTACCCGCAGCGTGCCAAGACATACGGATGAACAATCCGCCGTAATGGCCATAATCCGCAGGCCACCATTCTTGGCTATTAGTCATCAAGTCGCGAAGATCTTGTTTCAATGCATCGTAATCCAATTTCTCGAATTCCGCTTGATAATCAAATTCTACCCCTAGAGGGTTTGTTTTCGTGTCATGCTGGTGCAGAATATTCAAATTCAGCATATTCGGCCACCAGTCTTTATTTTGCGTTTTGCCTGGCTTGTTCGAAGTCGTGATGGCGCTGTCTTGGTGTCCGCCCGTTTGGCTTGTCGGCTGTTGTCCGCCGGCGCCTGTTATTGGGCATTGTGCATCGGATGCAGCTGTGTGACGCTTTTGTTCGTTGTTATCCATCTTGTAAAAACCTCCCAATTGATAATGAAAAAAGGTGAACTTCTATCCAGCACGTGTGTTGCTGGGTACTGCCAATTGCATGTAATAATTCTTACATTAGAATTATACTAAACTAGAGATCAACTGAACAGCAATATGGATAAAAATTCGGGCAATTCTTTTCTGATAGGTTTAAATTCAGAAAGAGTTGTTCGAATTTCTTTCTTCTTACGCCTATAGAAAATAAAAACCTGAAAGTGTACTCCAACTTACCAATTATTTTTTCGCCATTCAGAAATCAGTCAATTCAAACTATTATCTTGCTTTCGTTGGGTTATTTGATATATTATATATCTAAATGATATATATCTTTTAGATAGGTGTGAAAAAGTGAAAACATATAATAATACAACCTATGCCATATTGGGTATCTTGACGACAGACTGTACCTCAGGCTACTCCATCAAGCAATTCATGGATCAAAGTTTGAATCATTTCTGGAAAATCAGCTACGGCCAAATCTATCCGACGCTCAAACTGCTTGTCGAAGATGGCTTGGCGGAAATGAAAAGCACCTCCAGTTCGGGACGAGCAGACAAAAACGAATATTCTCTCACTGAACAAGGCTTGATGACATTAAAAAAATGGATTGAGCAACCTATCGCCCAAGTTCCAGCTGAGCGCAACGAAGTGTTGTTGAAATTATTCTTTGGTTCCCATCAATCTCGTGATCACAATGTCTCCTTACTTGAAGATTACCGAAAAATACTAGAATCTCGCTATGCTACGTACGAAGCGATTGAACAAGGTATACGCCACAACCATAATGAACAACAAGATGCCATGTACTGGCTGTTCACTCTAGATTATGGGAAGCGAGTTACACAAGCGGCCATTGAATGGTGCGAATATACTTTGAAAAATATTCGATAAGGAGGAAAAGACATGGCACAACAAGTTTTTCCCGGACGTTTCACAACGGAAAATACGGATGATATTGTCGTTTTCATTATTGGCATGCGTTTCAACAATCGGTTGGCAGTGAACAAATGGTTTCCGGTCTTCAGTGCGATGCCCGGCATGATCAAGGAGCTCTACACGCATAAAGAGGAACTAGGATTTTTGTCTATGGAAAGCTATTTTGGATTGCGCACGACCACGATGATTCAATATTGGCGTTCCACAGACGACTTGCTTGCGTATGCACGCAACGATAAGCATTTAACTGCGTGGAAAAAATTCAATCAAAATGCGCGCAATAATGACGCCGTCGGAATTTACCACGAAACTTACCAAATTCACCAAGGACAGTATGAATCAGTTTACGTAAATATGCCGCTTTATGGTTTGGGCAAAACCCTAGAGCATCGACTCGTAGATTCAGCGACAAGTTCTGCTCGCCAGCGTCTTAAAACGTAATGACAATTCTTTTAGCCGCGAGTTAACCTAGAAACAAGAGCGCTTTCCCCTGTTTGTGTGGATACTTAAGCCGGGAAAAGCGCTCTTTATTTTAGTCATTTTTATGGAGTTCCATAAAATGATGGAGTCCAAAACTTGCTTTCAATTTCGATTGGTCAATCAAGAAAACTCCCTAAAGAATGAAGCAAATAACACAAAGACGATAATCAAGACGATTATCGTGATGATGATCCCTGGCAACACGACGATGAAAAATCCTTTCCAGGATGACACGCGGTGCGCTTCGCCTACAGCCTTGCAGACGATAATGAATGTCCAAATGGAGACGACTGCCATCACGATCGACATGATGACGACAATTGGGTCGCCTTCGACATTGGTCCGGTCAGCCAGGAACGTTTCGGGCGATGCCAGCACCCAG
The DNA here is from genome assembly GCF_028890485.2 of Planococcus sp. SK3692. Taxonomy (GTDB): domain Bacteria; phylum Bacillota; class Bacilli; order Bacillales_A; family Planococcaceae; genus Planococcus. The sequence goes on along the minus strand of NZ_JARCHV010000003.1, from coordinate 102,209 downwards.
ATGATCAATAGCGGCATCAGCCAAATTTGCGGAATTTGGGCAGTGACCAACGCTTTGAACATTTCCTGATACGTCGCCGTTCCTTTAAACAATCGGCCGACAAGCACCAGGATCGCGGCTCCGAGGAAATAGCCGAAAGCGCTGCCGATCGGCCCGGTCACCAATGCCTGCAGAATCGCTGCCCACGGCGCCATATCGGAGCTTCGTTCATTCATCATCCCGATCAAACCGGAAGCAAAGCCCGTGAGGACGATGAGCAGTATAATGAACTTGAATGATTTTTGTTCAATGACGAAACGGACAGTCTCACGCGTGCGCAGCCAGATATCAGTGAATGGATTCAATCCACGCTCATTTCTGATTCGCTCTTCCCTTACCATGATTTCTTCCTCCTTTCTATGTGATGATCACAATGAATCAAAAGGCTATCCCCTATGTTTCTTCATAACTACCGAATATCCTTTTCTTTTTCGATGACGAGTAAGAAATCGCCAGTAAAATGATAAGCGAACAGCCAATTGAGAAAGGAGTCATGCCAAATGGAAATTGAATATTTGCTTCGCGCAAGCGCCAGGCAGGAATTGAGGGAATGGCTGGAGGAACATTCAGCTTCCACGAAATTTTGCTGGGTGCTGATCGGGACCAAAGAACGGCCGGAAGGAATCGCTTATTTGGATGCCGTGGAAGAAGCTTTATGCTTTGGCTGGATCGATGGCATCACGAAAAAGACTGCCGCCAATGAATTGGCGCAGCGGCTTTCCCCGCGACGGAACAAGAGCAATTGGACTGAATTGAACAAAGAGCGTGTCAGAAGGCTAGAGAAGTTAGGCTTGATGACTGAACAAGGCCGCCGCGTCCTCCCCGATATGCGACCTGAATCTTTTGTGATCGACGAAGAAATCGAATCCGCCTTGAAACAAGATCCGCAAGTCTATGAAAACTTCTTGAACTTCCCTGAACTATACCGACGGATTCGGATTGATAATATTCAAGGCTATAAAAGCTATGACCGCGAAATATTCGATAAACGGCTGGAGAAATTCATTGAGAACACACGCGCCAACAAGATGTACGGGCAATGGCACGACTACGGGCGCTTATTGGATGACTGAAAGCTTATCGCATGTCTCCACCTTTGTTAGGTAGATATTTCTACTTTTGTTAGGCAGCACTTTGCGAGGAATCAAACTGGGCAACTCCATAAAAAAGGCATCTTCCCCTGCATAAATGCTGGAGAAGATACCTTTTCTTCTATACATATAGCGGATCTTTCGCCGCATCAACATCAAGCGGCTGTGTTTCGCCCAGCGGATAAAAACAGGCGACTTCCTGGCCCGAGAGCCCTCTAGGTTCGAGCGCCGGCACTTCCGTTTTACAGCGTTCGGTAGCTACCGGGCATCTCGTATGGAACACGCAGCCGCTCGGCGGGTTCGCCGGCGACGGCAACTCGCCTTTTAATACGATGCGCTCCCTTCCGCGCTCGAGCACCGGATCGGGTACCGGCACTGCCGACAGCAAGGATTGCGTATACGGATGCTGCACTTTTGTATGGAATGCGCCTCGTTCCGATTTCTCCATCACTTTTCCTAAATACATGACCGCCACCCGGTCAGCCAAATGATTGATGACGGATAAATCATGCGCGATGAAAACATAGGTCAAGCCTAATTGCTTCTGAAGATCTTGAAGCAAATTGATGACTTGGGCCTGCACCGATACATCCAGTGCGCTGACCGGCTCATCGCAAATCAGCAGTTCCGGCTCCAGGGCAAGGGCGCGCGCTATGCCGACACGTTGCCGCTGACCGCCTGAAAATTCATGCGGCAGTTTGTCGTAATGCGTGTCAGGATTCAACCCGACCAATTCGAGCAATTCCTTAACCCTCGATTCCAGCCGCTCGGTTTTTTTATAGGCTTTCAACGGCGCCGCTACGCTGTCTCCAATCTTCATGCGAGGATTCAAACTGGTGTAGGGATCCTGGAAAATCATTTGGACATTGCGCCGCATGTCATGGAGTTCTTTGGCGCTGGCTTCGGCGTAATCTTTTCCGTGGAACAGGATTTCGCCCGCTGTCGGCTGTTGCAGGCCGACGATGCTTCTCGCGAGTGTGCTTTTCCCGCAGCCCGACTCGCCGACGATGCCGAGTGTCTCGCCTTTTTGGACTTGGAGGTCAATGCCGTTAAGCGCTTTGACGTAGCTTTTCTCGCGCTGCAACAAGCCTTTTTTGACCGGGAAATGGACATGCAGCCCTTTGATATCCAATAATGCGCTCATGTTGCCAACACCTCCTTCAATTGCTTTTTCTCATGTTCGAATTCATGGGGTGACAGAATGCACGCTGCTGAATGATTGCCTTCGCGCTGTTCGAGCGGCGGATCAACTTGTCGGCATGCGTCCCGCGCGAACGGGCATCTCGGTTCGAACGCGCATCCCGCCGGCCGGTCGATCAAACTAGGCGGCTGCCCATCGATCGGAATGAGCCGCTCTGGGCCGCCTGCCCGAATGACCGGGACCGAACGCAACAGCGACCACGTATAAGGCATCGATGTTCTATAGAAGATATCTTCAGCGCTTCCCGATTCGACGATTTTCCCAGCGTACATGACCAGGATGCGATCGGCCAAATGAGCCACGACGCCGAGGTCGTGGGTGATGACGAGAATAGCCGTGCCGTATTTTTCCTGGATGCCCTTCAGCAAATCCAAAACTTGCGCCTGTATGGTGACATCGAGTGCCGTTGTCGGCTCATCGGCAATCAATAATTTCGGGTTGGAAGCAAGCGCCATGGCGATCAACACACGCTGGCGCATGCCACCTGAAAATTGGTGGGGATAGCTGTTCATGCGTGCTTTGGCATCGGCAATGCCGACGTCTTCCAATAACTCAATCGCTTTTTCACGCGCTTGTTGTTTCGGCCGCTTTTGATGCGCTTGAATCGCTTCGATCAATTGCTTGCCGATTTTGGACACGGGATTCAAACTCGACATCGGATCCTGAAAAATCATGGCGATGTCGTTGCCCCGCAGTTTTCTGAGTGCCGTCTTGCCCATTTCCAATACCGGCTGGCCTTCAAAATGAATCGTGCCTTCCGGATACAGTGCAGGCGGTTCCGGGTTGAGCTTCATCAAGGAATGGGCGAGCACGCTTTTGCCGCTCCCCGACTCCCCGACAATGCCGATGGTCTCTCCTTTTTGGATGGAGAAAGATACGCCGTCGACCGCTTTCACGAGGCCGCCCGGTGTATCGAGATGAACATGAAGATTGTCTACTTGCAGCATTCGAATACCCCCTTTAGGCAAGCTTCGTTTTGCGCTTGCGTTTCGCTTGATGTGGATTAAAACTGTCTCTTAGCCCATCGCCGAGCAAATTCAAAGCCAGAACGGTAATGACGATCGCAAGGCCTGGGAAAATGGAATACCAAGGCGCGATGGTCACGTAAATCTGTGCTTCCTGCAGCATATTGCCCCAAGTCGGTGTGGACGGGTTGACCCCCACGCCAAGAAAGCTGAGCGCCGCTTCCGCTAAAATGGCTTTCGCGAAAATGAAGGTGCTTTGGACGATGACCGGGGACAAAATATTCGGCAATATGTATTTAAAGATAATCACCGCATGGCTCGACCCGGTCGTCTGTGCCGCTTCGATATAAGATTGGTTTTTCACTTGCAGCGTCGCCGAACGGACGACTCTTGCCATGACCGGGAAAAATGCCAGTGTCAGAGCGATGATGATATTGGTGATGCTGCCGCCAAGTGCCGCGACCAGCGCAAGCGCAAGGATGAGCGCCGGAAACGCCAGAAAGCCATCAATGATTCGCATCAGCACAAAATCCACTTTGCGGAAATAGCCGGAAATCAAGCCGATCACGGTGCCGATCACCGTCGACAGCACCGCAACGATGACGCCGACAGACAAAGACACCCGGGCTGCGACGATGGTGCGCGAGAAAATGTCGCGCCCGAAATCATCTGTGCCGAACCAATGCGCCGCTGAAGGGCCGGTCAAGCGTTGTTCCGGGGAAATCGCGGCTGGCGAGAAAGGCAGCCAGGAACTGGCGGTGATGGCCGCAAGTGCTACGATCACCAGCATGCCGAGCGCCAATAGATTCGTTTTCTTAGTAAACATCGGTTTCGTCTCCTTCCAAATGGTCAATCATAGCGGATCCGTGGATCGAGGAATGTATACAGCAAATCAACCAATAAATTGACGAACACATAGATGCCGGCAATGAACAGCACAATTCCCTGAACGACCGGATAATCGCGCCGGTGGATGGAATCGACCAATAACTGGCCGATGCCGGGAATCGTGAACAAAGTCTCAATAATGACCGTGCCGCCGAGCAAGCCGGCCACTGTAGCGCCGAGTACTGTAGTCGTTGGGATCAAGGCATTGACGAAGACGTGGCGCATCAATACTTCACGTTCCTTGACGCCTTTCGCGCGCGCCGTTTTGATGTAATCTTGATTGACCGAATCGAGCATGCTGTCGCGCAGCATCCGTGCGATGATGCCCACTTCGACGATTGCCAGCACAAACGATGGCAAGAGGATATGGTGAAGCCATGCATCCGCCCCGTCCGCAAACGGCACATAGCCGGCCACCGGAAAGATCGGCAACGCGACGCCGAAGCCGAGCACCAATATCGTCGCGAGCCAGAATTCCGGGACCGATACGCCGAACAAGGAAACCGATGTGAAGATCGGGTCCAAGACGGTCTTTCGCAGCGCGACGATGAGAATTGCCACCGGAATGGCGATAACGAGCAACATCACCGTCGACAGCGCCATCAGGCTGAAAGTCGGCCCGAAGTTTTCAGCAATCAGCGAGGTCACCGATTGCGAAGAGTAGACGGAAGTGCCGAGGTCCCCCGTGATGACTTGTGAAAACCAATTGAAGAATTGGACATACAGCGCTTGATCCAAGCCCAGTTCACGCTCCAAATCAGCAATCGCTTCCGGTGAACTATCTTCCCCTAAAATGAGGAACGCCGGGTTGCCGGGAGTCAGGTGAACGATCATAAAGACGATGACGCTGACGACCAGCATGACGGGAATCACCGACAACAGACGGCGAATCGTGTAGTTCAGCATTGCGTGTTCCCCCTTTTCCATAAAAGGAAGAAAATCGCCAGCATCGTTCCTGACGATTTTCTTCTCTTAGTTATCTATTTGATGGCTAATCGTTAATTGGTTTTATACGTATTCCAGAAGCGCGGGCCGTACCATTCGCTATAGTCGTGGAGATCGGTTGTGCGCGCATTCAAGTTCGAGATGTTCGTCACTTTTTCAAACGGCAATTCTTCGTAGAGCGTTTCGTTCAAGCCCGCGAGGATCTGCTGTCGCTCTTCCTCTGATTCCGCTTGTGCCCACTGGTCGATTTGATCTTGCCAGCTCTCGCTGTTATACCAGCCGCTGCTGTTCGAATCCTGGCTCAACATGCCTGCCTGGTTCGGCGAGAAGAACGGAGACCATCCGACGACAACTAGATCCCAATTGGAAGCCTCTCCCCATTTCTCAAGGTAGGTTGCCCATTCGTAGGACTCCAGCTCTACCGCAAAGCCGGCTTCTTCAAGCTGCTGTTCAGCGATCTCGGCAATTTTCTTATAGTCGTTGGAATCGCTTGAGAAGATGATCTTGATCGGCTCGCCGTCGTAGCTGCTTTCTTCCAATAAGCGTTTCGCTTCCTCCACATCATAGGACAGGAAGCCGTCTGTGTTTTCTTCCGAATATAGGGCGGTTTGGTTCGGCGTAAACAAGGCGCCGTCCAATTCGTAAAATTCCTCGTTGCCGTATGTCGCTTTGGCAATCGATTCTTTATCGAGTGCCGCGTTCAATGCCTGACGTACTTGGAGGTCATCGAAAGGCGCTTCCGATTTATCCGGCGTCAACACTGTATAACCATTGGTGGCGGTGCCTGCTTCGATGTTCGGCGTGCTTTCGATCACTTCGTACAAATCGAGCGGCACTTCATCGCCGAAATCGTAAAGTCCGGTTTTCAAGCCATTAACGACCACTTGAGGGTCTTTGACGATCTTGAAATGAACCGAATCCACATAGGCTTTTTTCTCGCCCGTCAAACCGCTTGTCTCCTCGGTTCTGGATGCGTAATCGTCGTATTTAGAGAGGACGATTTCATCGCCGCGTTTCCACGAATCAAACTGGAATGGCCCGGTGCCGATATACTGGTCATGGTCGAGCGGTTTTTCACCGGCTGCTTCAGCGACCGCTTTCGGCAAGATGACGGCGGCCGATTTTGGGGCAGCCAAGTCGGAAAGTAAAGAGCTATAGGCTTTGTTCAATTGAATGGTCAATTGCGAGCCGTCTGCTTCTACGGACTCGACATGGTCATTGGTGATCTTGCCGACAGATGACACTTTCAGCCAACGTTCAATGGACGCTTTGGCATCTTCTGCCGTTACCGGTTCCCCGTTATGGAAAGTCACACCTTCACGCAAAGCAATCGTATAGATTTTTCCGTCTTCGCTCACTTCATAATCTTCAGCGAGCAATGGCACTGCTTCAAAGTCCTGATTCAAGGCAAACAAGCCTTCATAAATATGCCAGCCGATTTTACGTGCGGCACTTTCGCCTGTGTACATCCAGTCCAGCGTATTCGGGTCCGCGCCGATCGCCACGTTCAGCTCTCCGCCTTCTACCGGTTCTGACTCTGCGCCTGAATCCGATGGGCTTGCTTCACTGCCGGAGCAGCCAGCCAATCCGATAAGTGCAATTAATGTGATGACTAAAAAGATGAAATTTTTCACGATGTTCCTCCTTATGATTGAAAAAAGTGGTGATGTTCTTCACAACGATGATGTGTTCATGATTCGCAATAGTTAAAGAGACGATTAACATTTGTACATTTAAAAAATCAATGATCTCTCTAAGTATTTGGAGAAGCGTTCGCTCGACTCCTGCGGGAAAAGCGGGTTTGAGAGACCCCGCAAGCAGCGGTAGCCGATGAGGAGGCTCGATTCCCGCCCGCGGAAAGCGAGCGATAAGCTTCGGAAAATACGACTTCCTAACTTTCTCAATAAGCCGTTCTTACTTCTCTAAATTATGTATAAAACTGCCTAAAAGCTTATCCCAGTTCCCAGATTTTCAGTGAAGCGTCGAAGTGTTGATGCGTCAATCTGCCGCTCAAGCTCCGACGGTATTTCGAAAACCATTTGTCCACTGAAGACACCTCCTTCGCTAAAATTAATTTATCTTACCTGTTTACTTGGTTTTAACGTAATAAAAAAACCCCTTCTTCTTTTCGACAAGAAGAGGAGTGATTTCATACGTTCGATCGCCTCTCTTATCTCTGTACGCGCGGTACAAGGAATTAGCACAGTGCCGCATTGCGGTCTGCTGCTTTGACGTCTCAGGGCCAGTCCCTCAGTCAATCTCGATAAGATGATTAAATTGTAAGGTTCATGTTACGGCCCTTGGTCAGGCTTGTCAACATTATTTTGAATAAATTGAATTTATTTACATGACGTTGGAAATCGATTTGGTTTATGCTTGCCCGCCAGCCGGCACGACATGTGCCTGTTCGATCCATTCAATGGATTTGGCGACGATAGAATCCAATTCATGGTCCATGGAAGCGATGTGATAGGAATTGTGGAGTTCGCGCTTGAACGCGTGTTCCGAACCGACCTTGTCGAGAATGAAATCGGCGTTGGCTGGCGGCACGACATGATCTTCAAGCGACTGGAAACACAAGACCGGGCAGCGGACTTCGCCGAGTTTGGCGCGGACCGCATCCATATAGCCGAGCAATTGCTGATACGCTTTGACCGGCGCTTGATCGTAAGTGATTTCCACCGCGTCCGCTTTTTTGATATCGGGTGCATCTTCTGTGACGTAAGCATGGGCCGGCTGATTGCGGTAAGTTTCAAACTGCGGGATGTCGATCGCCGGATTGATCAATGCGATGCCGTGGATTTCAGGATGGCGGCTGGCCAGATTCAAGCTCAAGGTGCCGCCCATCGATTGTCCGATGACAAAGACCGATGTGCACGATTTTCTAAGTTCGATATAGGCCTGCTCGACACTCCCGAACCAGTCGTCATAAGAGAATTTTTCGAGGTCCTTGAAATGGGTGCCATGGCCAGGCAGCCGCGGACAGGAAACCGTATAGCCTTGTTTACCGAGCGCTTCGCCTAACTCCCTGACGCTTTGCGGCGTGCCGAGAAAACCATGGCACAATAGGATGCCGGTGCTGCCGCCTTTCAGCAAGAAAGCTTCCGCCCCTTGGATGACAGGATATTGTTCGTTCATGCAACCCCTCCTTCAGCTGTTTCAAAATAAAGAGGCTGATTGAATGCCTCTAATGTGAAGTAGTGCGAAAAAAGCTTATTCACATTAGACTATATTTAAAACCTACTTGTCAACTAGGCTTTAAAAACCAGACAAGTAGACAATGCTTTAAACTTCCGAAGGCTTCCCTTGGCGCGCCCATGAAGCGATCGCCGCAATATCATCGGGCGTCGTGCTGCAACAGCCGCCGATGATGTCAGCTCCTGCTTTATGCCAGGCTTTTGAATTGGCCGAAAACGCACCAGCTGACGGTTCTTCGCTCCAGGTTTTGCTTACCGGGTCGTAAGTGGCGCCGGAATTCGGATAGACGATGACCGGTTTGGAAGACGCGCTTTTCACTTCCTGGATCAAGGATTCGATAAACTGCGGCGCTGTGCAATTAATGCCGATCGCCGCCACTTGTGGCTGTTGCTCGAGCCATTTTGCACAATCTGCGATCCGCTCCCCGTCGCTGATATGGCACTCATCTTTCGCGCTGAATGTGAACCAGGCAGACACTTGCGGGAATTCTTCCAGCACGCTCACGATCGCTTTCGCTTCCGCAAGGCACGGCAAAGTTTCGCACGCTAAAATATCCGCTCCTGCTTCGACCAGCACACGGATGCGCTCTCTATGGAATTCAGCCAACTGCTCTTCGCCAATCGCATAGCCGCCGCGGTATTCAGACCCGTCCGATAAAAACGCACCGTACGGGCCGACAGATGCCGCCACTAAAGGCTTCGGCCTGTCCGAGCGATCCGCTGCAGCATCCCAAAACTCATCGCGCGCTTGTGTTGCCAACTGGACGGACTTCGTGATCAACGCGATCGCTTGTGATTCTGTCAGCCCTCTTTCCCGGTAGCCTTCAATGGTCGCCTGGTAACTGGCCGTAATGGCACAGTCTGCCCCCGCCTGGAAATAATCCACATGCACTTTCTTGATCAACTCCGGGTTTTCCATCAATATTTTCGCTGACCATAAGGAGTCATTCAAATTGCATCCGTAGTTTTCAAGCTCTGTCGCCATGGCCCCGTCCACAATCAGGACCGGGAACTCGTTCAATATCTGTTCAATCGGATTCATTCCAAACCATCCTTCCGCTCTCAATCGTTTCACGTTATTCCCTCAGCCTTGGACGGCTTTCCCTAAAAATTGTCTCGTTCTTTCGACGGCGGGCTCGGTGAAAATTTGCTCAGCCGTGCCTTGCTCGATAATGACACCGTCTTCCATAAAGATGACGCGGTCCGAAATTTCCCGCGCAAAACTCAATTCGTGGGTCACGATGAACATTGTTTTGCCGGTGTCCGCGACGCGGCGGATAGTGGCCAATACTTCATCGACCAGTTCCGGGTCCAATGAAGACGTCGGTTCGTCGAATAACAGCACTTCCGGGTCCAAAGCCAGCGCACGGGCGATGCCGACACGCTGCTGCTGGCCTCCGGACAATTGCGCAGGGTAATGGTTCAGTTTATTCGACAAGCCGACCTGCTCGAGCATCTCGATACCTTTTTGGTCAGCGGCATCTTTTTTCATCCGCTTGACGCTCGTCAACCCGACCGAGACATTTTGTAGCACAGTCAGGTTCTTGAACAAATTGTATTGCTGGAACACCATGCCCGTCGCAGTCCGGAGCGCGAAGATCTCCTTTTTCTTGGCAGTAGCCGCATCCACCCGCTTGCCGCCGATTTCCACGATGCCGCTCGTCGGATCTTCTAAAAAATTGATGCAGCGCAGCAGTGTCGATTTCCCGGAACCGCTTGGCCCGAGAACCGCCACCACTTCGCCTTTTTCGACGGTTAAATCGATGCCTTTTAAAACATGCTGGCGGTCGTAATATTTATGCAGCTTCTCCAATTTGATCATCAGGCAATCCCTCTTTCATATCTGCGTGCACGTTTCTCGATTTTCACCAATAAGCGCTCAACGGCAATGCATAGGATCCAATAGACGATCGAGACGGCGATATACACTTCAAAGAACGCCAAACCGCGGGAGCCGAGGATTTTTGCCTGCCCCATGATATCGATGACGCCGATGATGAACACGAGCGAGGTGTCTTTGATCGTGCTGATGAACATATTGCCGAGGTTCGGGATCGCTACCGTCAAGGCCTGTGGGAAGACGATCTTCAGCATCATCTGCACAGGCGTCATGCCGATCGCTTTGGCCGCTTCGAACTGCCCGCGGTCGACCGATTCGATCGCCGAACGGATCGTCTCGGACAAATACGCGCCCAAATTGATGGAAAAAGCCATCAAGGCATAGAATTCCGGTGCAATGCTATTGACGTCTGCCGACTGAAGCCAGCCGTATTCGCTCTGAAGAAAATAAATGATTTTTGGAATCCCGTAAAACACCAGGTAAATTTGCACCAATAACGGCGTCCCCCGGATAAAGGAAATATAGATCGACGTGATGACACTAAGCACCGGCACTTTGTAGATTTTGATCAATGCCGCAGCTACGCCGATGATTAAACTCAATAGCAGCGAGCCGACTGCTATGCCGATCGTGACCGGCAGCCTGGAGAGGATGGCGGGAAAGCTCTCGATTAAGAAATTCACGTCCAGTAAGTTTTCCATTGTCTCTGTCCTTCCGCTAGCTTATTCAGGGATGTAGTCGCCGCCGGTCCATTTCTCGGACAGTTCGGACAAAGTGCCGTCTTCTTTCAGCTGTTTCAAGATCGGGTCGATCAGGGCCTTCAATTCCTGGCCTTTTTCTTCGTCTTTCAAGACGATGCCCATATCGTCATTGACCAAAGACTGCCCGACAATCTCCACTCCGAGTTCATTCTTTTCCAGCACTGCGTTCATCATGATCGGGTCATTGACGTAAGCGTCGACACGGCCATTTTGTACATCCTGCAGAATTTCCGACGGGTTGCCGCTTTCGCTGTATTTCAGTTCGATCGGCTCATCGGCTGTCTCGTTGTATTCCTCAAGCAATAAGGTATAGGAATCGCCTGCCAGTGCTCCGACCGCTTTGCCTTCCAAATCTTCAATCGTTTGAATGTCTTCACGGCCTTCCTTCACTGCAATGACCGTTTCCGCTGCGAAATACGATTCATCGGTGAACAAATACTTTTCTTGGCGTTCCGGCGTTTTCGCCACTTGGTCGGCGATGGCCTGGATTTTATTCGACTCGAGCGCGAGGAACATGCTGTCCCACGGCACGGCGACATATTCGAACGTATAGCCGTCCAGTTGTTCATCGACAGCTTTCATCATGTCCACGTCATAGCCCGTCAATTGATTGGCATCATCCGCAAAAGCGAAAGGCGGGTAATCGTTTTGTGTCCCGACGCGGATCACTTGGTCTCCTGTAGCGTTCGCCGTTTCTTCCGATGAACAGCCGGTGAGTGTCCCGGCAAGACCTATTAAACAGGCGGTTGCAAATACATAAGCATTTCTTTTCATCATTCAAGCTCCTTTGGGTGTGTAGTTTTTTTATGATAGGGCTGGACTTTCCGCCTTATGTAGAGCGCCTGCCCTCCTTTTGGATGCAAAAAAGCCTCTTTCAATAGGAAAGAGGCTTCGACCAATTTCTTATCTCTCAGAATGAATACATCCTGCAGGAATTAGCACCTCTCATGGATATGATGGTTGCTGGACGTCATAGGGCCTGTCCCTCAGTCTCTCTGGATAAGTTATTTAATTTTTTTAACATATTAACGATAGTATTTGAGATAGCCTCGGCTGTCAAACCCTTTTTGAAAATAAATCAAAATTTCGCATAAAAATTCAGGCGTAAATTGACAAAGCCTGCCGTATTGCATACCATCAATTTAATATTTCATTGCTGCCGGGTTTCGGGGCGGCATGCATCCAATACAAGAGCGGAGTGAACACAAGATGAGTGAGGATACTGTTTTTGATGTCGCGATCGTCGGTGCTGGCACGATGGGAATGGCTGCCGGCGCCTTTTTGGCACAGCAAGGAAAGAAGACATTGGTGATCGATGCATTCGATCCGCCCCATGCGAACGGCAGCCATCACGGAGATACGAGATTGATCCGCCACGCCTACGGTGAAGGCAGGCATTACGTTAGGTTAGTGTTACGTGCGCAGCAATTATGGGAAGACTTGGAGAAGCAAACCGGCTACAAAGTGTTCGAAAAAACCGGTGTTATCGGACTCGGACCGGAAGACTCCCCTTTTCTCTTGGAAAGCATTGCAGCCGCCAATAGCTACGGCTTGCCGCTCGAAATATTAAGCAGTGGCGCCATCCAGGAAAGGTGGCCGGGCTTCACAGTGCCCGAGCATTTCATCGGTTGCTTCGAAGAACAGGCAGGCGTGTTGTACAGCGAAAATGCCATCCGCGCCTATAAGAAACTGGCGCTCGAAAACGGCATACACTACGTGCCGAATACACCCGTCCAGCACATCGATATTCAGGATGGGAACCGTGTGAAAATCTCGACCGCGCAAGGCATTTTCTATGCTGAAAAAGTGATCGTCACTGCCGGGGCTTGGGCGAAGAAATTGCTGCCCGACCTGCAATTGCCGATCCAACCGACGCGTAAAGCCGTGGGTTGGTTTGAAGCACCGGAAATGTACAATGCCGACAAATTCCCTGGTTTTTTTGTGGAAGGGCCCGAGATGATGTTCTACGGCTTCCCGAGCATCGATGGCGCTGGCGTGAAAGTCGGACGCTCGGACGGCGGGCAGCCGATCGACCCGGACGAACAAACCCAAAACTTTGGGGAGTATGAATTTGATGAAGGCGATTTAAGAAGATTCCTGGACCTCTATATGCCGGAAGCGAGCGGCGAGTTGAAGCAAGGCAAAACGTGCTTATACACCGTCTCGGACGACCATAACTTCATCATCGACCGCCATCCCGACAACGAGCGCGTCATTTTTGCCTGCGGCTTTACCGGCCACGGCTTCAAATTCGGCAGCGTCATGGGCGAAGTGTTAAGCCAATTGGCGATAGACGGCCACACCGAATTCGACATCGTCCCCTTCTCACTCAACCGTTTCAAACTATGAACTTAAAAGAGTCTCTCCTTAATGATGAAGGAGAGACCCTCAGAGTTTCGAAGAAATTAGTGATTCACTATGGATAAAAAGAAAATCACTTATTCTACATTTAAAGATCAATGTTCTATTTAAGTATTTGGAGAAGCGTTCGCTCGACTCCAGTGGTAAAGCGAGACGACCGAGACCCCGCAAGACGCATAGCGGCTGAGGAGACTTGGGCGCGAGCCCACGGAAAGCGAGCGATAAGCTTCGGAAAATACGACTTCTTACCTTTCTCGACAAACTAAAGAGTCTCTCCTTATTGATAAAGGAGAGACTCTTTTTCGATGGTGACCACTTGCTTGGTGTCGGCTGCTTCCATGATGCCCAAAATGACTTTCAGCGATTTCAAGGCATCCTCTCCCGTAACGATTGGCTCCTGATCCAGGCGGATGGAATCGATGAACGCATCAATGACGCCGCTCGGGGTCTGGTTATCATTCGTTTGGATCGCTTCCAGCTGATAGTTCACTTTCTCACCGGATGCCATGATGAGTTCCAGTTGATACTCGTCATCGTGGTAGATTTTCATGATGCCTTTCTCGCAATAAACGACGGTACTATTGTCTTCTTCCCCATAATACGTCCAGGAAAAAGCAGCGTTGCCAAGACGTCCTTTTTCTGTCACTAAGCTGCAGACGAGATTGTCGCAGACTTCAATCGACTCGCCATTTTCATCCGTTTTGTGCAACGCTCCCTGAAAGGCGCTCACTTGAATGATTTCATCATCGAGCAGGTAATGCAGCAAATCGATTTTATGGATGCCGAGGTCGCCGCCGACACCGAAGCCCGAGCGTTCCTTTTTGAAGAACCATGTCGATTTTGTTTTATTGATGCCCCAGGATTCTGGGCCTGAATGCCCGAAAGCAGTGCGGAAAGTCAAGACTTTCCCGAGCTCTCCGCTAGTGAGGATTTCGCGTGCTTTTTGATGCGCGCGCGTAAACCGCTGATTGTGGTCGACCATCAATTTCTTGCCGGATTTTTTCTGTGCCGCCAAAATTTCCTTGGCATGTTCGACCGTCAAGGAAATCGGTTTTTCGCACAGCACGTGCTTACCGCTCAACAGCGCTTGTGTCGAGAATAAATGATGGTGTTCATTCGACGAGCAGTCACTGATGGCTGTGATCTCGGGATCGTTGAACAATTCCTCGACGCTTTCCACATTCCGGCCTCCAAACAGCTCGACCATCGCTTCGGAACGGTGGAGATTGCGGTCGTAAAAGACGATTTCATCCACATATGGATTCGCTGTATATTCCGGCGCGTGGCGCATTTTCGTAATGGCCCCGCAGCCAATGATGCCTACCTTGATGCCCATGCAATTTCCTCCTATTCTCTTTTTTGGAACACGACGGCGATGATGATGATCAAGCCTTTGACAAAGCCCTGCAGATGGGGCGAAACATTCATCAAGTTCATCATATTGTTGAGAATGCCCAAGATCAAGATGCCGAAAATCGTGCCGATGATTTTGCCGCGCCCGCCTGTCATGCGCGTGCCGCCGATGATGACGGCCGCAATGGCGTCAAGTTCGTATTGTGCGCCTGAACTTGAAGATGAAATCGAGTTCAATCGGGACGTTTCAATAACCGCTGCGACGCCGACCAGTGTCCCGATCAGCGTATAAACACCGATTTTGATGCGGTCGACACGGATGGCGGACAGCATCGCCGCTTTTTCATTCGATCCGAGCGCATAGACGTACCTGCCAAACCGCGTTTTGTGCATGACGATATAAATCAGCACGGCCATGACGAAGAAAATGAGCACCGGCAAATCGAAAATCCATACATTATTATTGGCGATGGCGGTGAATCCGCTCACTTCGCCCGACACGCTGCCGCCTTCTGCAATATAGAGCGCAATGGAGCGCGCCGCGGCCATCATGCCGAGTGTGGCGATAAATGACGCGATCCTGCCTTTCGCGACCATCAAGCCATTCAGGAATCCGGCAAATGCCCCGACCAATAAGGCTGTGAACACACCGATTAAGATGCTCCCGGATGCGTTCAATGCCAAGACGGAAATGACGCCGGCGAGCGCGAGGACAGAGCCGACCGACAAATCAATGCCGCCTGACAGCATGACGACCGTCATCCCCAGCGCAATGATGCCGATGATCGACACTTGCATGAGAATGTTCAATTGGTTGTTGATATCGAGAAACCTCGGATTCATCACGGAAGCAGCGATGAAAATGATGATGAACGCAATGATGACACTGTATTCCGACCATAGCCAGGACAGCCTGCTTTTCATGCTTGGTGATTCAGGGCTGTACTCCTTCGTGTTGATATTATCCAATGTGCTCTCCCTCCCTTTTCGCGCCTGTGGCATAATGCATGATTTCTTCTTCGTTTGTCTCATCACCCATAAACCTGGCCGTAATTTCCCCGTGGTACATGACGTTGATGACATGGCAGATCCGCAACACTTCAGGGGCTTCCGATGACAGGATGATGATCGCTTTGCCGAGTTTTGCGAGCGCTAAGATTTCCTGATAGATCTCTTGTTTGGCGCCGACGTCGATGCCTTGTGTCGGGTTGTCAAAAATCAGGATATCGGTATCCGCTTCAAGCCATTTGGCGATGATCACTTTCTGCTGGTTGCCGCCGCTCAATTTGTCGATGGTGATGCGCGGATTGGCTACTTTGATATTCAAAGCTTTTTTATAGCTGCTGAACTTTTCCAGCTCCCGCTTGTCTTGAATAAAGCCCAATCGCTCAAAATTACCCATCGATGACAAGCTCATATTATGGACGACGCTCAAATCTTTGATGATGGCATTTTCTTTGCGGTCTTTCGGCACATAACCCATACCTGCCTGCAGCGCCGTTCGCGGATGGGTGATTTTCATCGCTTTGCCCTTCACTTTGATGGTGCCCGTGTATTTTTTGCGGTAGCCGAATAAACTTTCAAACAGCTCCGTCCGGCCGTCTCCCGCAAGGCCGGTAAATCCAACAATTTGGCCTTTTCGGACGGTGAAGTCGATGTCCTTGAATAAGCCGGGGCTGCTTAAGTGCTCGACTTCCAAGGCCATCTCGCCGAATTCGTGCTCATGGACAAAGCGCTCCTGTGAAATCGCTTTGCCGACCATCAGCTTGGTGATTTCCTCCAAATTCCCGCTCTGCATGTCATCCGTCTTCACCAACTGGCCGTCGCGCAGCACGGTGTAACGGTCGCATACGGCTTGAATTTCCTTTAATTTATGAGAAATGTAAATGATGGAAACGCCGGATTTCTTCAAGTTGCGCATCAATTCGAACAGCCGGCCCACTTCATGTTCCGCGAGCGATGTCGTCGGTTCATCCATGATGATGAGCTGTGATTTATGCAGCAGCGCCTTTGAAATCTCGATCAATTGCTTATAGGACGTGGCGAGATTGCGCACATATTCTTTCGGATTGAGAAACACACCCAGTTGCGCCAAGATCTCACGTGTTTGGCGGCACATTTCTTCCACGTTCAAAAATCCGGCCTTGTTGCGAATTTCTGAACCTAGAAACATGTTTTCATACACTTTCAAATCGCCGACCATATTCAGCTCTTGGTGGATAAAGCTGATGCCATGTGACTGAGAAATATGCGGGTTTGCCATATTGACTTGTTTTCCTTCAATGAAGATCTGCCCGCTGTCCGGTTGATGCACGCCGCCTAAAATATTCATCAGCGTCGATTTGCCGGCGCCATTCTCCCCAAGCAAGGCATGAATCTCCCCTTTTTCCACTTCCAGCGTCACTTTCTTCAACACCGGGACACCGTTAAATGATTTCTCGATTTGGTTCATCGCCACGAAAGGCTGCGAAGTCATGTCTTAACCTCCTTATAGGAAAAGAGGAAATGCAATGGCTCCACTGCATTTCCCGGCTATTGGCTTAGAATTTCGATTCCGGATCATAATACTCATCCACATTTTCTTTCGTCACTTGCGTCGCTTCCTTGACGACCATCGATTCAGCCGGCTCCTCGCCTTGCGCCAAATCACCAGCGATCGTCACGGCGTCTTCGACCATAGTCGGTGAATACAGGAACGTCGCTTTCATCAGCCCATCGTTTTGGATGTCTTCGAATACGCCTTTCGCGCCGCCTGCCCCTGTGACGAATTGAATATCCGTGCGTCCTGCTTCTTTAATGGCCTGCATGACGCCTAATGCCATGCCATCGTCTTGAGTGAAAACGGCATCGATTTCAGGGTTGGCTTGCAAAATGTTCTGCATCACTTCCAATGATTTCTCAGTGGAAAAGTCGCCGCTTTGCGAAGCGATGATTTCCATGCCTTCCTGCCCTTCAACTGCTTCTTTAAATCCAGATCCACGCTGTTCCGTTACCGAACTCGGCGGTCCCGTAATTTCAACGATTTTCCCTTCGCCGTTCAGTTGTTCGACGAAATATTTGCCGGCATTGACGCCGATTCCTTCGTTATCCCCTTTGACGACCACTGTCGCTGCGTCGTTTTCCAGTTCGCGGTCAACGATGACGAGCGGGATGCCCGCATCTTTGATTTTCTGGCCGACCGGTGTCAACGCCGCGGATTCGATCGGCAGCATGACAATGACATCCACACCTTGTGCGATCAAATCGTCCACATCATTCGCTTGCTTGTTCGGGTCTGCTGCGTTGGTCATGACATAATCAATGCCTTCACTTTCCTTCAACTCCATCGCCTGTTTCTCGGCGCTGTCGATCAAAGCCCCCATCCAGCCGTGCGTTGCCGAAGGAAGCGAGATGCCGATCGTCATGTCGCCATCACCTGACCCTTCATCCGTTGAACCCGAACTTTCGTTTTCGGTACTGCCGCATGCTGCGAGTCCAAAAATCGTTACGAAAGACAATAAAATGAGCAATAGTTTTTTCACTTTATTCACCCCTTAGTTTTGTATGGATCCGTTGAATGTAATCGATTACATTATTATTCGGGACCAGCGCCCTTTGCCCATCCCCATGTTCATGAAGCGCCGGTTCGCGCCAATTAGCCGGTGGTCGATTCCCGAATGACCAGTTCATGGCCCAGCACGACGCTGTCGACGATTTTTCCTTGGATTTTTTCGATCAGCATACGCGCCGCGACCGTTCCCATTTTGTACATCGGCTGGGCGACAGTGGTCAATGCCGGATTGGTCATATTGGAGAAATCGATTTTGTCGAACCCGACGACCGCGACATCGTTCGGCACGTGCAGACCGGCGGCAGTTATTTCTTTCAATGCCCCAATCGCCAGTAAATCCGATACCGCAAATACAGCGGTCGGTCGGTCTTCAAGGCGCAGTATTTTCTTCATCGCCAGCTGTCCCTGCTCGAACCCGAGCTCATGCGTGTAGAAAATATAATCGCCATTCACCGGAATATCGTGTTCGCGCAATGCCCGTTCATAGCCCATCCGCCGTTCCCTCGCGTAGAGGAATTTTTCATCGGAATTCATCAGCGCAATTTTTTTGTGGCCGATCTGGATCAAATGCTTCACGGCGCGGTAAGAGGCTTCCTCGCTATCGATCGTGACATACGGGATGCCGATGCCGCCCCCGTATTCGCTGCATTGGATGATGGCGTAATGTTCCGCGAGTTCTTTCAAGGTCTCGACGTTTACCGCCGGGTCCATCGAAATGATGCCATCCGCCATCTTCTTGCGCACCAAATCGAAATAAATCTCCTCCTTTTCAGGCTTGGAATCCGTTTCGCATAACAGAATGCTGTAATTCTGGCTGAGCGCCATATTCTCGATTCCTTTGATGATTTCAAAATAAAACGGGTTGGAGATCGTCGGAATCAAGATCAGCACAATGCGGCTTTCCGAATTTCGCAAATTCCTGCCGAGCATGCTCGGTTCGTAATTCAAGTACTGGATCGCCTCCTCCACTTTCAGTTTCGTTTTGGCCGTTACTTTGTCGTGGCCATTCAATACCCGGGACACCGTGGCGACTGAAACCCCTGCACGCTTAGCTACTTGTTGTATGTTTGCCATATGCTTTGCCTTCTTTCTGACGCGACACTTCTGCTGTGAAATGAAATCGTTTACATTTTCATCATAATTTGTTCAGAATTATCTGTCAATAACTATTTTTATTGCATGAAATATATTGATTTACACTGTTTTATTCTATATGTTAAGGATGTAATGGTTTACATGTCAGTATAATCTGAAAACTTAAATGGAGGGATTTTCATGAAATTGGGGGTTTTTACCGTCTTATTTTCTGATCGGAATTTTGAAGATATGCTGGCTTATGTGGCCTCAAAAGGCATTGAAGCGATCGAACTCGGCACCGGCGGATATCCGGGAGATGCGCATTGCAAATTGGACGAGCTGCTTGAAGACGCAGACAAGCAGCAATCCTTCCTGAACCAAATCGACGACGCCGGCCTCTTCATCAGCGCGCTCAGCTGTCATGCCAATCCGCTGCATCCCCAAAAAGACATTTCTAGGGCGGCTGACGAACTGCTCGTCAAGACGATGCAGCTCGCTTCCAAACTCAAGGTGCCGGTCGTCAATACCTTCTCGGGCTGTCCGGGTGACCACGAGAACGCTTTATACCCAAACTGGCCGGTCGCCGCCTGGCCTAACGATTTCCAGGAAGTGCTTACTTGGCAATGGGAACAGAAACTGATTCCATATTGGACAGAAAAAAACGCTTTGGCAGAATCGCTTGGCGTCAAGATCGGCTTGGAGCTGCACGGCGGCTTTTCCGTTCATACGCCCGCGACCATGCTGCGGCTGCGCGAAGCATGCGGCCCGTCTATCGGTGCGAATCTCGACCCGAGCCATATGTGGTGGCAAGGCATCGACCCGGTCGAAGCGATCAAGATTCTCGGGCGGGAAAACGCCATCCATCATTTTCACGCGAAAGACACCATCATTGACCAGCAAAACACCAACCGAAACGGCTTGACCGACATGACCGACTATTCCGAGATGAAAGACCGCGCTTGGTATTTCCGTACCGTCGGATTCGGCCACGACCAAAAAACCTGGGCCGACATCGTCAGCACCTTGCGCCTCTACGGCTATGATTACGTCGTCAGCATCGAGCATGAAGACGGCTTGATGTCGATCAACGAAGGCTTCACCAAAGCAGTGGAGAACTTGAAGCCGGTCATGGTCAAGGAGTCGGTCGATGAGATGTGGTGGGTGTAGCTTTAGGATTGATCACGACTTATCGTGCAATAGAAAGCGGATCTGTTAAGCGGAGCCCGCTTTTTTTGCGTCTTTTTTAATCAAATTCCCTTTTTCAACTCTCCTACTCTTCTATCAGTTGGGGCTCAGCATTGAGAAATCACTCCCGTCATTTCTGAATAACCCTATTCTGAAATATTTAATAATTATTAATTTCACAATCTTTCCCGTTCTTTCTATTTGTTTATTTCCCGGGAAAACTGCTTGTTTATGAGATTTTCATGAGTATTTACTAGAAAGCGTTTACACTCCAGGGTTCTCTTTGACAAAATATCCGTTTCATATGACAATGGAAATAGAATTAGAATTATTATAATCAGATAACGATATTAATTGAAGCCACCACTTCGATTATTTTTTTGGCGTTATCGGTTATGGTCATTCTAAAAAAACATTCAGGAGGTAATTATTTATGTCTTTGATCGGAAAAGAAATCCAACCATTTAACGCGTCAGCTTACCAGGCGGCGAGCGGCGAATTTATCGAGGTCACAGAACAAAACATGAAAGGCCAATGGAGCGTTGTGTGCTTTTACCCAGCAGACTTCACGTTCGTGTGCCCGACTGAACTTGAGGACCTCCAAAGCCAATACGCAACATTGAAAGAGCTTGGCGTTGAAGTATACTCTGTTTCTACAGACACTCACTTCACTCACAAAGCGTGGCACGACCATTCAGATGCAATCGGCAAAATCGAATACACGATGATTGGCGACCCATCGCAGCGCATCTC
This sequence comes from Planococcus sp. SK3692, assembly GCF_028890485.2. Taxonomy (GTDB): domain Bacteria; phylum Bacillota; class Bacilli; order Bacillales_A; family Planococcaceae; genus Planococcus. Next base: position 81,003 of record NZ_JARCHV010000003.1, on the reverse strand, counting down.
ACGCGGATTCGATGTTCTTAACGAAGAAGAAGGCCTTGCACAGCGCGGCACATTCATCGTTGACCCAGAAGGCATCGTCCAAGCTGCAGAAATCAATGCAGACGGCATCGGCCGTGACGCCAGCACGCTTGTCGGCAAAATTAAAGCGGCACAATACGTGCGCAACAACCCTGGCGAAGTATGCCCGGCTAAATGGGAAGAAGGCGGCGACACATTGAAGCCAAGCCTTGACCTCGTAGGCAAAATTTAAGGAGTTTTGACAATGATACTAGATGCGCAAATCAAATCTCAATTAGAGCAATACTTGCAGCTATTGGAAGGCGACGTGCTGCTCCAAGTGAGCGCCGGGGCCGATAAAGTATCAACAGATATGGTCGATTTGGTGGAAGAACTGTCCGCCATGTCCCCGCGCATTCAAATGGAGCGCACCGAACTCGACCGAACGCCGAGTTTCAGCGTCACCCGCCCTGGCGAAGACATGGGCATCACGTTCGCCGGCATCCCGCTTGGCCATGAGTTCACGTCGCTCGTCCTTGCCTTATTGCAAGTGAGCGGACGTGCGCCGAAAGCCGAACAGAAAACGATGGACCAGATCAAAGCGCTCGACGGCACATACCATTTTGAGTCGTATATCAGCTTGAGCTGCCAGAACTGCCCGGAAGTCGTGCAATCACTCAATTTGATGAGCGTCCTCAACCCGAACATCACGCATACGATGATCGACGGGGCTGCGTTCAAAGAAGAAGTTGAAAGCAAAGACATCATGGCCGTTCCGACAGTCTTTTTAAACGGCGAATCGTTTTCAAGCGGCCGCATGTCGCTTGAAGAATTGCTTGCGAAACTCGGCAGCGCACCGGATGCATCCGAATTCGAAGACAAAGAGCCGTTTGACGTGCTCGTTGTCGGCGGAGGACCGGCCGGCGCCAGTGCGGCGATCTATGCGGCGCGTAAAGGCATCCGCACCGGCATTGTCGCTGAGCGTTTCGGCGGACAAGTGATGGATACCTTGAGCATCGAGAACTTCATCAGCGTCAAGCGTACGGAAGGCCCGAAATTTGCGGCAAGCCTCGAAGAGCACGTAAAGGAATACGACATCGACGTCATGAACTTGCAACGTGCGAAACGTTTGGAGAAAAAAGACTTGTTTGAGCTTGAACTTGAAAACGGCGCTGTCGTCAAAGGCAAGACCGTCATTCTTTCGACAGGTGCCCGCTGGCGCAATATCGGCGTCCCTGGCGAAGAAGAATTCAAGAACAAAGGCGTGGCGTATTGCCCGCATTGCGACGGCCCGCTATTTGCCGGCAAAGACGTTGCGGTCATCGGCGGCGGCAACTCCGGCGTTGAAGCAGCGATCGACCTTGCAGGCATCACGAACCATGTGACGGTGCTGGAATACAACGCAGAACTCAAAGCGGATTCCGTTTTACAGGACCGTTTGAAGAGCTTGCCGAACGTTACGGTCTTGACGAGTGCCCGCACACAGGAAATCACCGGCACCGATAAAGTGAACGGCATTTCCTATATCGACCTTCAAAGCGGCGAAGAAAAGCATGTCGAATTGTCCGGCGTCTTCGTCCAGATCGGCCTTGTGCCAAACACCGACTGGCTCGGTGACTTCGTTGAACGCACAGCTCACGGCGAAATCGTCATCGACCAGCGCGGCGCGACGAATATGCCAGGTGTGTTCGCAGCAGGCGACTGCACGAACGTCCCATACAAACAGATCATCATTTCAATGGGAGGCGGCGCAACGGCTTCACTCAGCGCGTTCGACCACCTTATCCGAAGCGATATCCCTGTTTTGGTGTAATAAAGACAAAAGGACTGCAGAAGAGATTTTTCTCTTCGCAGTCCTTTTTTATATTCAAAAGAAATGGCAGATGTCCATTGCGACGGACGCTTACCGCTTCGCTTCGTGCAAACGCCTGTGAAGCTGATGCACTTGTTCCGATAGTTCCGGCTCTGGTCCATCAATATCCGCGGCTGTCAGGATTTCTGGGATGGACAGGTTGCGGACAGGTGAAGGCTCTGCTCCGAGCTCTTGCATCCATTCGCCCAATTGCTTTGACGAACTGGCATAGACGATGCGGCCGAGCCCAACCCAGCCATGCGCCGCCGCGCACATCGGGCAATGCTCGCCGGACGTATAGACAGTCGCTGCCGCCCGTTCATCCGGTGCTATGTGTTCCGCCGCCCAGCGCGCGATCGCGAATTCCGGATGCTGCGTATGGTCGCCCCCCGCCACGTGGTTATGGTCTTCAAACAGTACCTCTCCCTGTGCCGATACGAGAATTGAACCAAACGGCTCGTCGCCTTTTTCCAATGCCTGTTCGGCGAGTTCTACGCAGCGTTTCAAATATTGCAGATCGGTTTCAGTTATCATCATGGGCCTCCTTTATATTTCTAGTTACTTTTACAATTTTTATGTCTATTAAATATAAATGTTAAATAGATAAAAGCGGAACTTTTAATAGATTCCGCTTTTAGCAATGCAATTATTAAACTTTGAATAATAGTTTTATTTTTTCTCTCGCTTAGATTACTTGCTCAAATATCGGATCTAAATCTGTTAATTCTTCTTTATTGAGAGGAGGTAACTCACATTCGAATTCGATATTAACCCACCAACTCGAACTTCCTATTTCATTAACAAAATTTATTTTTAAATCCGGAATCATTTTATTATTTAATAACGCAGCTATACCAGATGCATAAAAGCGTGGAACATACCCAAGTTTGATTCCGAAGTCAGTATAGATTGCTACAGCATTTTCATCAATTGGGTTATCTGGTTCTAACTGTAATTTTATTTTCTTATTTGTTTTTAAAATGTCTGGCCAATTCTCTGGTAAATTTTGATAAGCCATACCATTGATATAAAATGAAGTTTTCAGCAACCCATTTACTACTTTGAGCGGTTTTTCAAAAGAATACTGATCACTGCCCAATTTCCCACGCGTTCGTTCTAGCAAATCCATTTCTGAATAATCTTTAGTTAAATGCAAATCATTTAAAATCATTGGAAAGTCAGCACGTATTTCAGAAGGTAACCGACGTTTAAAAGCACCAAATAAATCTTTAGATTTGTATTCCTTTTCTAAATCTGGAAACATCGGATGAGGTAAATAGCCATTTTTCAAAGCATCTTTCAACTTTTGGGGGCCCTCACTTTGATGTGTATATTGAAATGTATACTGATTGTTAAAAAACGATAACGTGGCAACATGGTAAAATAAACGAGTATTGACATTTTGCCAAACCAGCCAAAGCGATTTATGTTTCTCCATGTTTATCACTCTCCCTCATACCATTCTAGAACATACTCTCTTCTTTGAGAAATAATTATTTTTAACCATTCTTTTTGATTTTTACTTAAATATGGATTTTTGTTAATATAGTTTTCGTATTTCTGAAAATCAAATTTATCTATTTTAGAAATTATTTCATCACTTTCTTGAATATATCTATTCTTCATTACCTTTATCAAATCCTGTGCTTTAACTTTCTTTTTTTCAAACAAACCTGCTTTTACTTTAGTCTGCCTTATATACTTTCGTAATTGTGTTTCTCCAGATAAATAAACTTTTAATTTTTCATCATCAAACCTAAAACCAAGAGAAGCTCCATTATCATATATCGGCGAAAACTTTTTCTTTCCATCTTCATAGTAGAGCATCATCCAATTAAAGGGATGCCTATCTTGATTTCCAATTAAAATATCGAAGTAATTCATTGCAATGTACTCTTTTTTTATCTCATTCCAAAAACTTAATTTTTCTATCATCTCAAAACCTGCAATAATCAGTTCTTCGTTTTCTAGACTGAGTATTTCGAGGCTTTCATACTCATCAAAATTCGATAGAATAGAACCTCCTTCAAGAAATTGGCCTCTATAAGGTACAAAATTTTTCAATAAAGCTCCTCTTCTACCGTTTCTGATGACTATCTCTACATCCATCATTTTTAAACCTAATAATTTTCCTATTTGAGAAGCGATGAGTTCAGTAACATCTTCCCACGACACCCAACCTTAAAAGTTCTAGGATATTTTATTATATACCTTCGATGTCCTTCATTCTCGTTCGGGAAATTTTCAGGTGATAATAAATCATGTTTTTCTAATGTACTATCTACTCCATATCCGTTAAATATCCAGTCACTAACGTCTTTCAATTTATCCCCCCCCCCCCCATTTATCTTAGTGCTTAAGAAGTTAAAGAAAAAGAAAATATTTAAGAGCAAAAAGTTCTTTACTTTTTCAATTGAAAACACGAGTTTAATATGAAATTTTATTCACTCCTACTCCAACTCTTCCTCCGCCAACAACTTAAACCCTTCCACGACCGTATCCTCTTCGACTTCGATCAGGATGCAGCGGCGGCCGTTGTAATTGACTTGTTTGACGTAACGTAAGTCTTCAGGTCCAATCTTGATTTCGGCGACTTTCGTGTTGATCTTGATCGATTTGGCCCCGTATTTCGGCACGATGTGGCTCGCTTTCATCTCGTACTGGCGGTCATCGGTCACTTGCTGGAAAGCCTGTTCCACTTTTTCGGTGCTAATGTCTTTGATGCCGCTTGCCTTCAAGACGCGTTCGACTTCCTTGGAATCGAGCATCGGTGCCGGCTCGTCCTCATCTTCCGCTTCCACTTCAAGCATGCTGTTGATCTCGTCGTAGACGCCCGCGAGCGTTCTTGAATTGACCTCGTCACCGATGACGTGCTTGACGATTTCTTCGAACACCACTTTATCGTCTTCTGCGGTGGTGATTTCGTCGCCATTCAACACATTTTCGATAAACTGGAAATCCGGCTTATTGGCCTTCGCCGCGGAGTACAGGATGCGGTTGACGTCTGCGGCATTGTTCGTAAAGCTTGGGAACAAGAACCCGCCGACCGGAGACGATAGCTTGATGACCGGGTCTGCCATGATGTTCGACTTGAATTCCTTTTCGATAAAATCAAATACCAGCGAGGATTTCGGCAGCTCCGTCTGGTTCATGCTGCTGAGGACGAACGGCGTGGTGTATACTTCGTCGCGCATCGCCGCTTCTGTCTCATCCGGCTCGCGTTTCGTCGTCTTGAAATACGTGCCGCGGATGAAGGTGATGACCATGTCTTTCTCGTATGGCGTTTCTTCGACCATCTTCAAGGCAACGCGCTGCATATTGTCTTTCCAGCCTTCTGCATCGTCTGCGTGAAGCCCTTCGTAGAGCAGATGCTGCGTATGGTCGGCTTGCCCTTCCTCCGGGCGCTGGAACTTCACTTCGAATAGCTTGATGTCGAGCTTGCCCGCCAGCACTTTCTTGAAGTTGGCCAAAAACAGCTCTTGCTGCTCCCGATCGAGCAAGGAAAACGAACGGCTCTCCTCATGGAAGATTTCACTAGTGTCCTGCTTGATATATACGTTATAAATTTCGGCGATTTTCAGTAGATCCGTCTCCAGCTTGAACTGCTTGCGGATCTCGGCAATGTCTTTTTTGTTCATCTCTATTTCCAACTCCCAGCTATTAAAATCCATGTGTCTGCAAAAAAAAGAGCATCCAAGCCAATTCGCTTTGGACACTCTTTCATTATAACAAGAATTCGCGAGGATACCGGGATTGCCCCTTCTGGATTTCCAAATCCTTGGCGTTTACAAAACCAACAGCAAGACTGGGATTGTGACGATGCTCGCCAAGGTGCTGACGAACATCGCGCTCGATACCATATCCGGGTTCATATTGAATTTCATGGCGAGGAGCGTCGTCGTGGCAGCCGCCGGAGTCGCCGCAGAAATGAGCAGCACTTTTGCTTCCAGCGACCCTGCCGGATAGAGCCAGGCCAACAGCACGAACGCAATGGCCGGGAAAGCGACCAATTTCAGCACAGCCGCCATCCCGATAAATTTCAGCACCGTTTTGATCTGAATCGATGCCAAGGTAATGCCGAGCAGCGTCAACAGCACCGGCACAGCCGCCTGCCCGAGTAAGCCCGTTGCATTGCCCAGTGCTTCAGGAACCGCGATGCCTGCTATTTTCAGAATCAGCCCGATTGTGATGGCAATAAAGCCGGGCATGCGGATGATGGTAATGAAAATGGCCTTTTTTGACACGTCGGCATGATTCGAAGCGTAAAAAATGCCAGCCGAATTCATCAGCAAAGATTGCATGACGACGTAAATAATCGCAATCGCCATTCCTTCATCCCCAAAGGCGAACAACACAATCGGCAAGCCGTAATTCCCGGTGTTCGGAAACGCACTCGCGAGCATCATCGTGTTGCGGTAGGACAGATTCCATCCGAATACAATGCCCAGCAGCCTGATCAGTACCGCAAATAAGACAAAGAGCAGCAGCGCAAACAGCACAATTCTCCCTAAATCGCCCAAATCCAGCGAAGACGTCGTAACGGAATGGAAAAACAATGCCGGGCTGAACACGTAGATGCATAAATCCGACACTGGCTTTGTCTGGACGTCCATGAACCGGCCGACAAAAAAGCCGATGCCGAGCAAGATAAAGACCGGCAAAATGACATTGATGATTTCACTGACGATCACAGCGTTCACTCTCCATCAGAAAGAGGGAAAGGATTTCTCCCCTCCCCCAAAGTTTAATTTATCAAATGAAAAACGGTATAAATATACTGGCCAATAATAAGATCAAAGCGCCGCCGAGACGGGACGAAATTTGCGCAAACGGCATCAATTCCATTCGTCTTGCCGCAGACAGTACCGCAACGTCACCCGTTCCGCCCATATTCGCCATACATAGCCCTGCGGTGATCGCCGCTTCGATCGGGTAAAAGCCCATGAACTTCCCGACCACGCCAGCACCGATGACAGCACCGATGACAACTGCCAAGACGATAAGCACGTATTGGATGCTCAAAGCATTCAGCACGGCTTCAAGATCCGTATACGCGACCCCGATGCCTACTAGCAAGGCATTGGTCCAGTTGCGCGCTACGAACTCATACCACTGGCTCGCGCCTTCTACGATAATCTCCGGCATGACATTCGCCACTTTCAGTGCTGCCACCAAAATGATCATGATGGCGTACGGATGAAGTGGGATAAAATCACCCAATAAGTTTCCTAAAATATAGAACGACACAGCGGCCAAGACGCCGATGCCCATTTTCGCCAAATCGTAGCTCGGTGTTTCTTTTTTCTCGTAATGGAAATTGCGGATCAACTGGCCATTCCCTGTCAAGCTCGGGTATTTATCGCCAATCATGTTCAACACACTCGCCAAGATGATGGCGAAGACATTCCCGAGCGCCAAAGCCGGCACTAAAATCGATAAGTAATAGCCAGGTTCATTGCCAAGCATTTCCGAATAGACTTGGGACATCGGCACAGCGCCTGCGCCCATGCCGCCGCCCATGATCGGCATAGCGATGACGAGCACCGCTTCTTGAACGCTAAAGCCTAATACCATCCCGACTAACGCAGCCAGGCCAACCGCCCCTGCTACTGCAGCGAGCAATGGCAAGGCGTAGCGGACGCCCGCTTTCACCAAAATTTTCGATTCCATCCCCAAAATACTGCCGGTAATCAAAGCCGCAATATAGAAGTTAAGGAAATCGCCGTCTTTCATGAATTCCGTAATCCCAGCCGTCGTGCTCTCAGGCATAAGTCCACTATAGACCATATAAGCGGATCCGAAAATAGCGACGATCGCGCCGCCTCCGAGGAATGTGCGGACAATCGGCAGATGATTGCCGAACCAGCCCAATAATTCACCGAGCACCATGGTAATGAGCAAGGCGCCGATCATTCCGGCTGGCAAGTTTTCGGTATACATCGCATAAATCGCAATAACCGCGAACACCCCGAACCAGAGAATCGGCATATTGAAAATCGTGAATTTGTCTTTCAAACTTCTCGCCGGCAACTGCGGCGGGATCTTATTTGTTTCCTTCATCGTTGGACACCTCGTTTTCTTGAGCTTTGCGCTATTTTGGTAAGCGCTTTCAATGTATTTCATATTTTAGACAAATTTCAGACAACTTCTAGCTTATGAAAGTATTGGTTTTATTGTAATTAAAAAAAGCAGCTGAAAAAGAATCGGTTGTTGGCCCTATTTTTCTCGCAAGATAGATTTAGAGAGCTTTGATTGTCTAATTCCATGTTTCTTTTTACACAAACCGGTGAATACAAATAAAAAAACACTGTTTTTTGCCGATGGAGTTTCCGAGCAAAAGTCCGGTAGCGCCCGGCCAAAAGGCAGCGGGTATCTCAGCCATTTATCAGCCAGAATAGCTCACAGGCTCATTCCCGGCTGTATTGCTAAGGAGGAAGGATAATGACGAACCCTACGCAACAGGATCTGGCCGCCAGATTACAGGAAAACGCCGTAGTTTCAAAAAAAGGAAACTTACGCATCATCAATAAGGAAATTCCTTTTCAGGAGAATAGCCGCGGCTTGGATCCGCGAGTAAAAGACTTTCTTACCAACGAAGCCGAGCCACATATCAGGCGGCCACTCGAAATCGACGACCTGGAGATTACCCGCAAAAGAGTGGAAGTAAATAATAAAGACCTAAGCAACGGGATTAGCACGGAAGCCATGAAAATCCCTATGAAAGGTCATGATATTCCCCTAAATATTTACAACCGCTCAACAGAAAAAAAGCCGCTCCTCATTTACCTTCACGGCGGCGGGTTTTTTGAACGGGATATGGATGTGATGGAAAACATCTGCAAATTCCTAGCGCAAGAAGCCGATGCAGTAGTAGTGGGGGTCGAATATCGCCTGGCGCCGGAATACCCTTACCAGGATGGCTTGGACGACTGTTTCGAAGCTGCACGGTATATTTACGAAAACCCTGAAATGTTTCATGCAGATGTCGATCAAATGGGGCTTGTGGGAGATAGTGTCGGGGGAAATCTTGCTCTGGGAGTACATCAGTTAAGTTTAGAGGAGAAATGGGAAATACGTTATATCGGGATGCTCTGCCCGCTGGTGGATTTATCTGATGTCTCAAGAAATACGTGGAATATAAAACATTATGACATGTCAGAAGATGCTGAACTGATTCGCCAGGAGCTGGTGACCATGAAAGATTCCCTTAGCTTCATTCAGGCGCTCTATCTGACTAATTTAGCCGATGTGTATCGGCCGCTCGTTTCTCCCTTACTGCGCGAAGACAAAACCACCTTGCCGCCGATTACGATGGTGACAGCAGAGTTCGATTTCCTGCGGATTCAAGCAGAAGAATTTTCTGATCAACTGCTGGAAGCAGGCGTTCCTGTACGGCATTTCAAATACAAAGGGATGGATCATGCTTTTGTCAGAAAGCTCGGCTATTACCCGCAAGCAGCGGATGCGGTTAAAGAAGTAGCCAGCCATTTTTCAGAAGTATTGCGAAAATGAATTCCCCCTCCCCTTTTGAATCAGTAAATTGGGCTAGCAGTCAAGATATATGCGCCTGCACAGTGCCAATGAGTAAAGAACCCAGCAAGCTTAGTTTAAAAGCTTGCTGGGTTCTTTACTGTATATGCAACTAAAGCCCGGAGCCGAATGGGCGCTTTCAAAGATACGGGTCAAGGCGATGGGCACTGTCCGGGTCCAAACGGTATTGATAGATGGGCCGGCCCACCCCGTAGGTCAAGTCTTCCTGCAAATAACCGATGGCGCTAAGGAATTTCAAGTATTTCCGGACGGAGACCCGGGAAATTTGGGCAGACTGCGCCAGTTCATCTGTCGAAAATGCCGCGGCTTCGTTCGACAGGATCACTTGCTGGATGGTCTGCAAGGTCGCTTTTGTCAGTCCCTTCGGCAAAGCCTGGACAGTCGCTGAGGCGGAAGCGGCTGGCTGTTTTCTGCCGAGCAGGCTGTCGATTTCCTGCTGGCTAACTTGTTTATTAGCGTGCAGCTTATGGAAATTGCTTTGGTATTGCAGGAGCGCTTCCTGGAAACGGCCGAACTCGAAGGGCTTAATCAAATAATCCGAAGCCCCGAGCCTTAAGGCGTGCTGGATTTGCTGAATTTCAGAGGCCGCCGTGATCAGGATGACGTCGAGGTCCTGCTGTTGTTCGCGGAGCATCTGCAAAAATTCGATACCGGTCAGCCCCGGCATATGAATGTCGAGCAACACCAAATCGATGTCTGATTCAGCCAGGATCGCGATGGCCTGCTGGGCGTTTTCGGCGGCGCCGCTCACCGTGAAACCTTCCATCCGTTCAACGAATTGCCGGTTCAAGGCGGCGACCATTGGATCATCTTCTACTATCATTACCTTAATCATCTGTTTCCCCCCTTGCTTCATACGGCAGCACCAACTCGAAGGTCGTGCCTTCGTTTTTCTCGGAGGCAACTTCAATCGAGCCTTCGAGTTTATCTACGCTGTTTTTCACCAAATGCAATCCAAACCCACGGTGGTAGCCTTCCTTGCTGGAGACGCCTTTCTCAAACATCGTTTCCTGCAATTCCTCGTCGATGCCAGTTCCTGTATCGCTGATCGTGATCGTCAACAATTCATCGATATAGGAAAATGCAGCGTGCACCCGCTTATGTTCGGTCTCTTGGACGTTATCGATCGCATTGTCGACCACATTGCCAATGATCGTGATCAGCTCATGCGTGACCGCGGGATCGTCCGGTTTTGGAATGTCAGTCTCACAGCTGATCGACAGATTCACCTGCGCTTCTCTCGCAAAACTGATTTTCCCAAGGATAAAGCCAGCCAGCACCGGATCCTTGATCGAGCGTGTCACGTTGCCGACCTCCACGGCTTGATGGTCGACCAATTTCGCGATAAACTGTGTTACTTGCTCGTATTGCTCCATTTTAATCAAGCCGAGCAAGACATGCAGTTGATTCATGAATTCGTGCGACTGCGCCCGTAAAGTTTCCGCATACATTTCGACGCCGGTCAATTGTTCGGCAAGCAAGTCGATTTCCGTCTTGTCCCGGAATGTGACCATCGCGCCGATTACTTGGCCATTCACCAATAGCGGCACTTGGTTCGACAAGATCGACAGGCCATTAAGCTCCTGCTCCTCATCCAAAACGGTGCGTTTTTCAAGCAATACACGGCTCGTCACAAGGCCTGGCAGAAATTCGCGGATCTCCTTGCCAATCGGCTCACGGCCCTTGAATCCCGCTTTTTCGAACAGCTCTCTCGCGGACCGGTTGGCGAGCATAATGCGTGAATGTTGGTCGATCGCGATGACGCCTTCGTAAACGGAATGAAGCATCTGGTTGCGTTCTTCGTGGATACGCGCGATTTCGGGAGGCTCCAGTCCGAACAGGCTTTTTTTAATATAACGCGCCAAAAACAATGCGCCGATGATGCCAAATAATAAACCGCTCAACGAGCCGATCCACAGCGTCTGTTGGTTTTGCCCGATCGCCGCTTCTACTTCTTCTAAAGAAATTCCAACCGCGACTGCGCCGATTTGATCACCCTCCCCATCAAACACCGGCGTGAACGCACGGACCGATTGCCCGAGCGTCCCTTCCGCACGCGATGTATATTCCTCGCCTGCTAGCACACGGAGTTCATCGCCACCGGCAAATGCCTTGCCGATATTGTCCGGATTCGGATGCGATTTGCGGATGCCGTCCATGTCCATAACGACGACAAACAACACATCAGCGGCTTGTTGCACCGCCAGTGAATAGTCCTGGATATTCGCTTCCGCCGCTTCTCTCTCCAAGCCTTCGTGAATGACTTGCGACTCCGCGGCAGTCCTGGAAATGCTGACAGCTTTATTTTCCAGCTGCTGCTCGATCCGATCACCTGATGTACCGGCCACCAGCAGGCTAGTGATCAGCAATGACACCAGCACCACCAATAACACAAACAGGATAATGATCGAACTCAATTTAAATCGCGATAAAAACGCCATGATGCACCTCATTCTTCACTACCGGAAAGTTGTTGTAAACAGATGTTTCTACTATAAGCTAAAATTCATGCTAAAGAAAATCGGGGAAATGAACCAAAAAAGCAACCGCAATAGTTGCAGCTGCTTCGCTTGTCGAGAAACTCTAGTTAATCGTATTTTCCGAAGCTTATCGCTCGCTTTCCGTGGGGCGGGAATCGAGCCTCCTCGTCACTCCGTTCCTGCGGGGTCTCTCAAACCCGCTAGTCCCACAGGAGTCGAGCAAACGCTTCTCCAAATACTGAGACAGGTCATTGATTATTTAATGTCGCAAAGCTAAGCTCTTTTTTTTACTTATAGCGGATTACGAACCTATTCCACACTCTGAAAGCCACCGCACGATTCACGTCGCAATCCCCACAGATTTGTTTTCATACTCTGCATTTCCCAGTGCCTTGACGATAAAATGCGCCACATCCGCACGTGGAATGGTCTTTGATTTACCCGGCACGCCTTGTTGTGACTCCCGGTACTGCCCGCTAAAGGAATCATTGGTCAAGCCCATCGGCCGGACGATTGTGTAGCTCAGTCCCGCTTCTTGAATGGCATCGACAGCGGCGCGATGATCGATTAACACCTGCTTCAGCACGCCCATCATCAACTTTCCGCCAATGCCCGGGAGTTCATCGTTAATTCCGGCAGACGCTGTGTAGACAATGCGTCTAACGCCCTGCTGTTGCATGCCCGCCACGATATTTTTCGCCATCGTTCGCAGATCATCCGACTTTTTCATGCCTTGATTCGAACCCAAACACGACACCACTGCGTCATGGCCGGCGATTGCTGCGGACACTTGTTCCACGTGGAACGCATCTCCCTGCACCACTGTTAGTTTGTCGCCTGTGACTTTTAATTTGTCCGGAGTCCGCACAAACGCCGTCACTTCATAACCGTGCTCCAATGCTTGCTCGACGACCGATCGGCCCACGCCACCCGTTGCACCGAATACGATAATTTTCATCACGCTTCACCTTGCTTTCTTATGAATTTTGTCGAATTCAAAATATAAAACGAATTAACGTGCTTCCACGCGATCCGAAATGACTTTTACTGCTTTTACAAACTCCTCAACGAATGCTTCGCGGTTTACGCTATGCAACACATGGACATTCGGTTTTTCACCTGTCCGGTTCGTGAAATCGACCACTGTGGCTCCCGCTGTAATGCCTTCGAGTGAAGCTTCCACAAAACAGTCCTGCCCTTCAAACAATTCCGGTTTCAATAAATACATAACCGCACAGACATCATGGAAATGCAGCACCTGGTCATAATTGTCTTCGTGAAAAGGTGTTCTCTTGATAACATCCAAATAATGCGTAACGAGGCCATACGCCTTCTCCGCAAATTCGGTGCCGATCGCCAAAATACCTTTCGCTTCCTCCAGCGTGACGAATGCTTTATGCGTCACATCCAGACCGCTCATGACGACCGGAACGCCAGAGCGGAACACGATTTCCACTGCATGCGGGTCAACATAGGCATTGAATTCAGCGGACGGCGACATATTGCCGCCAACTGCCGCTCCGCCCATCCACGAAATTCGCTCGATTTTCGGTTTTACTTCCGGATGTGCCAATAATAAGGCTGCCACATTCGTCAAAGGACCCGTTGCCACGATGGTTATTTTCTCCTCGCTCGCATGCAAAGTCTCGAGCATCGCGGTCACGGCCGGCCGTTCGCTCACCGGCAAAGTCGGCGGTGGAAACTCAACATTCCCAAAACCGCTCTCCCCGTGGATCTCTTCCGCCATTTCGAGTTCGCGGAACATCGGCTGCTCCAAACCGCGCGCCACTTCCACATCCGCTCCGATATAACTGAGGAAAGTGCGTGCATTATAATTCGTCTTGTCTTGCGAAATATTCCCCGAGCACGTCGTCACCAAGCGCACATCGAAGAATTCCTCATGCGCACACGCCAAAGTCAGCATCATCGCATCGTCAATCCCCGGGTCTGTATCAATCATGATCGGCAATCTGGCCATCCCTTAAAACCACCTTTTCTACTATGTTGGTTTTGATTTTACGCTAGTCGGAGCTTGGAGTGAAATGATAGCGAGTGTCTCTACTGATTACTCACGAATCACTCCATACAATAAGCCATCAAAGTCAGGAACCTTGATGGCTTGTGATTATATGTATTAATAAAATTCGATGATTACTTCTTCATACGCAGGAGTTTCAAGCAGTGCCGTTAAAATCTCTGCTGTGTTGTTGTCTGCTTCTTCCAAAAATCCTTGTTCGATTTTCTCTTTTTCAAGTTTCTCTTTTTCAGTATTTATGTCTTCTATAATTTTTTGAGAAGGATAATCCGAGAACAACTCGTTTTTGATATCTCTGATTTCCATATTTTCTGTATCCGCCACGTTCTCAAGTATCTCTGCTTTCGGTACTCTCACAACCAATCGTTTTGTACTTTCATTATAGGAAGTTTCAATTTCCGAGGCTTTGGACCCCGCTTTTATATACCCATCGTATTCAATCAATCTGATCGCTTCTGCAAATTTAATATCGGACACTCCAGGCAAAGAAATATTCTTACCCGTCTCACTGACTATGACATTGCTATACTCGTATTCAAGTGATGCCAATTCCGCAATCTTTACGATTTGATCCTGTACCAACGAAGCATCAGAACTGCTATCGGTAGTGACTCCAAATAAATTGGTTTGTGAAAATGCATATCCAGCAGCAGCCCCTATAACCAATACAAAAAATAAAATTACAACCAGTTTTTTCATCGTTTAGTTCCCCCACATATTTAATTCGTTGCTCTCTATGGTAGACCAAAAAAAGATTTATTACACATATTGAAAAATAAGTTCGCCATCTTCCATTCCAGCTGGTGTAAACTCCAGTTTTTTAAGCAACTGAATGGAAGCCTGGTTTTCAGGAGAGGTCCCGGCTTTAATGGTGAGCCCAGGGTATGCCTGCCGGATCCAGTGAATCATGGCTTGGACAGTTTCATAAGCATAGCCTTGTCTTTTAAAAACGGGGTTGATTGTATAGCCAATCCAACAAGCATCGGCTTCCTTTTTCACAAACACATCCCCAATCAGAGTCTCGTCGGCTTTGTCGATGATGGCCAATTGGGCACCTTTTTCCATAGATGACTCTCTCACTAAAACTTCTCTATATTCTTCTCGGGTCAAGCCCTTAAAATATTGAAATTCCATCCATTTAGGGTTATTGCGGTATGTAACAAAAGCGTCCAAATCGCTTTCAATAAAAGGTCTGATGTAGCACCTTTTCGTCTCAAAGACAGCTTGCATTCTATGGTCCTCCTCCATTTTGGACATTCCTCCTCACGCGCCTAGAGATTTTCCAACTGCACAGTGGGTGCTTCCTTCTGTATAGATATTCTAACAAGACAGCGATGAGTCCTTTTTCTCTGAATACTTCGAGTGAAGAGAATCCAAATTTCCTCCTGCGACCCGAATAATATATACTGAATTTACAGACTTTACTATGACGTTTGGAGGAGATCGGATGATGTTCGAAAACAAAGTAGTGGTTGTTAACGGTGGAACGGATGGAATTGGCAAAGAAGTGGTTCGTTTCTTTTGCAGAGAAGGAGCGACCGTTCATTTTACGGGAAGAGACCACGACAAAGGCGCTCAAGTAGAGAGTGACTGCGACGGAAAAGCCCATTTTCACCAAGTATACAACGAAAACCCGGAAGAAATCGAAAGCTTCTTTAAAGCACTTGAAACTGATGGGCATTCTATCGACATTCTCTTTAACAATGCCGGTGTTCTGTCTATCGGAATGGGGCCCTTGTCTAGAGTAAAGCTGGATGACTGGAATCAGTTGATTGCCGTCAATCAAACGGCGATTTTCCTTTACATGAAATATGCGTTAGCCGTGATGGGCAAGCAAAAACATGGAGTCGTTATTAATAATGCGGCCATCCTCGGAAACGATAAAGTCAATCCGATGCTGCCAGCCTATAGCGGGACCAAAGCGGCGGTTGTAGCGATGACCCAAAGTACGGCATTGCGCTTTGCCAATCAAGACATCCGCGTCAACTGCATCTCCCCTGGCCCGACAGAAACCGACCTGGCCATTAAGGCATACGGCGGAAAAGAAAATTATGACAAGCAATCCCAAGGGCATCCTAGAGGAAATTATGGGAAACCAAGTGAGATCGCAGAAGTTGTGCTGTTCTTAGCTTCAGACAAGGCTTCCTATATAAATGGTGCGGAAATTGTTGTAGATGGCGGCTACTCGTTAAAATAAATAGACTTAGGCAACAGGATAGGATCAGTTTAACCATTTACTGTAGAGAGCTTTATTTTCCTGTCAGGTGAAGTAAAGTTTTTTTACAGTCTTTCACAAGTAGCGCCTGACTGATTCAATAAAACAAAAAGGTTCATTCTTCTCATTAAAAGAAGAATGAACCTTTTCAGTAAACGCTATAAGTGAAAATACATCCGCCTCAGACTTCTGTGGAAGAAGAAAAAGGCAGCTGTTTTCTAAAATCTAATTGTAATATAGGTTCTCAGTTGGATATACCGGATCATTGGTGATATCGATTCCAAGCTTCTTAAAGGTCTGTTCGTTTTCTCTATTCAATATAGCTGTAGAATGAGCCTGCGTGTCTTTTAAATGTGGCAATTGCTTATAAGCCAGCTCTGAAGTAGGATTGGTGACCGCACTGATTGCCAGTGCAATGAGCACTTCATTGGCGCTTAATGTCGGGACGCGGCTATTCAAGTCATCGGTTTTCAAGCGTTGAATTGTTTGTAAAATCACCGGCGACAACAAATCAATTTCATCGGAAATATTGGTCAATTTCTTCAACCCATTCAGAATCGCGGCTGCCGAAGCATCCATCAAAGTTGTCGTCCGACCGGTGATCATCTCGCCATTCGGCAGTTCTATCGCAATGACGGCTTGTAAATTCGTGCTGTCAATTTGTGCTTGGACTTCTTTCGCATAATTACGCGCCGGCAACACAGGTGCCCGGTCCTCTTTCTTTAAACCGGTCTCTTCTAGAATCACTTGCATGTGGCGTACACTGTCTTCATCGGCAAGCCCTTTTTTATAGTCGTTCTCAACGACAAAACTGCGCCGAATGATTTCCTGCTTGGCAGCTTCCTGGACAACCCGATCGTCAGTGATGCCCGATTTCAGGCGATTGACCCCCATATCAGTCGGTGAGCTGTAAACAGATTCTTTGCCGGTAATCCTTTCAATAATCCGTTTAATGACAGGAAATGTCTCAATATCACGATTGTAATTGACCGCTACTTTCTCGTACGCTTCATAATGATAATTATCAATCATATTCACATCTTTTAAATCGACGGTAGCCGCTTCATAAGCGATGTTTACTGGGTGCTTTAACGGCAAGTTCCAAACTGGAAAAGTCTCAAACTTGGCATAGCCGACTTCATTTCCCAGTTTGTTCTCGTGGTACATTTGGTTAAGGCAAGTAGCAAGCTTTCCGCTTCCTGGGCCAGGGCCTGTTACTACCACGATTGGCTTTGTCGTTTTAATATAGGGATTCGTCGCAAATCCTTCTTCCCCAAGGACCGCCTCCGCGTTTGTCGGATAACCTTCGATTTCGCGGTGAATACAGACGCTGATTCCGCTTCTCTCAAGCTTTGTCATAAATACTTTGACTGTTGGCTGCCCCTGGTAACGGGTGATCAAGACACTGTTGACAGAAATGCCGTATGCCCGGTATTCGTCAATTAAGCGAAGGACGTCCTGGTCATAAGTGATGCCGTAATCTTCCCGGACTTTGTTTCGTTCGATGTCTCCAGCGTACACACAGATGATAATTTCCGCCTTTTCTTTCAATGTGTGCAATAGTTTGATTTTGGCATCTTCATCAAATCCAGGCAAGACGCGCTTGGCATGTTTGTCGCCTATCAATTTTCCGCCAAATTCCAAGTAAAGTTTATCATATTGCTGCACCCGCTCCAGGATGTAGGCTGATTGTTCTTGTAAATATTTCTCCGAATCAAATCCAATTTTTTTCATTAATCTTGGTCCCACTTTCTATGCTTAAAGCTTTCTCTTAACTCAATAGATAAAAACTTCTTAAGAGAAAATTTAAGCTAAAATTCATCCCTTTATCATTACATAGCTTTTTTAGAAAGTCGACCCAGTCAATTCGATTATTGAGTGATTCTAATAAGCTTAATATTAATCTTATCATCAATGCATTTAAACAAAACAACGAAATTTAGACCCTTGTTCAGCAAATCCCAAGGGCCAAAACTTTATTTACTTTTGATAGTTTTCATTTATTGAACCGTTTATAGCGTTTGTTTAATGATATAACCTCATTTACTTATGGTACGGCTCACCCTTCATAATCCGGAAAGCCCGATAAACCTGCTCCAGCAAGATCAACTTCATCAATTGATGCGGGAAAGTCATCTTCGAAAACGACAATTTCTCATCCGCACGCTTCAATACTTCCTCATGTAGCCCAAGTGATCCGCCGATAACGAAGACGACTTTGCTGCGGCCATAGGTCATGAGCGATTCCATGTCTTTGGCGAGCTGCTCAGACGTCTTCATCTTGCCGTCGATCGCGAGGGCGATGACGTAGGCGTCTTGCGGGATTTTAGCGAGTATGCGCTCGCCTTCTTTCTTTTTGACGATTTCCATATCCGCTTCGCTCAATTGCTCCGGCGCTTTTTCGTCCGCGACTTCCACTTCCGTAATTTTTGCATAAGCCCCTAAGCGTTTTGCATATTCTGCAATGCCCGCTTTCAAGTATTTCTCTTTTAGTTTTCCGACGGTCATAATGGAAATGTTCACAACTTATCCCCCTTTACACGAAATTTACAAACAAGTTGCCCACAGAGTTTATGCACATATCCACAGGCCATTCTACATCTTGTAGGATTTTATTTATCCGCCACAAGATACAATGCCTGTTCTTCACAGTAGTTGCACTTTGTGGATAACTTTTTTATATCTGATAATTCAGTCAGTATAGGATAGCTTTCCGTTTTGGCAACAAATTCGTCAAGCCCTTGTCCCACATGCGTTTGGCAGCAATATAACTCCATTATTACGCCTCCTTTCGATTTCCGAATATTCAACACAGTTATACACATTTCGTTCCCTTTTATCCACAATCCATTTTAACAGATATAAAACACTACGGATAGCGAAGCTTTTAGCACCTGTGGATTGTTAACAATCGATTTTTAACAAAAAAGTTATCCACATGCCATTTTTCCGAACAATTACCCTTTTTCAGCTAAAAATTCGAGCTCCGAAGTGTATAATATTCAGCTGATTTTTATTTCTTCCTTTCATTTTCGGAAATGAAAAAAACAGTTCCAATCGGTGCATAAAACACCATTTGGAACTGTTCGGATATTATTGTGTGGAATTGTCGGTGAGTTCAAGTTCGAATTCGAGCAATTCGCCGTTTCGGTATGCTTTTACTTGCAGCATATCTCCGATTTGTTTTTCATTATAAAGATGCTGGCGCAACTCGATAATATCGCCAATTTCTTCACCATCCAGCTCGACGATAACATCGTATTGGCGCATGCCCGCTTCATCCGCTGCAGAAGAGGGGACAACCGAGCTGACGACGACGCCCGCTGTAATGTCATCCGTCAAATTCAATGTATCTTCACGGTATGTGCTCGGCACTTGCGCCAAATCAATCAGCGTGATGCCCATCGCTGGACGCACCATTTCACCCGTTGCTTCGAGTTGATTGATGACCGGCAGTGCCGAGTTGATCGGAATCGAGAAGCCGATGCCTTCGACTTGCGAAGTGGCGATTTTCATCGAGTTGATGCCAATCAATTGTCCTGCCAGATTGACGAGTGCGCCGCCGCTGTTACCAGGGTTGATCGCCGCATCTGTCTGCAAAACTTCCGCTTGCCAGTCTTCTGTGCCGTCACCATCCAGGTCGACCGGAACGGCCCGGTCAGTCCCTGATACGACGCCGCTCGTCACAGAACCGGAAAATTCAAGGCCAAGCGGATTGCCGATCGCAATGACCGCTTCTCCGCGCTTCAATGCATCCGAATCACCCAGCTCCACAACGCCTTGCACTTTGTCATTGCTCATTTCAAGGACAGCGAGATCGGTCCAAATATCGCTGCCGACCACTTGCGCATCGACTTTCGTCCCGTCGGCCAATGTCACTTCAATACCGCTCGCGCCATCGACGACGTGATGATTCGTCACGACATACGCGCTATCGCCTTCACTCTTATAAATGACGCCAGAACCCGTGCCGACTGCCTGCTCCTGGCTTTGCGAAAAGAAATCCCCGCCTGTCTGGAGATTCGACACGCCGACTACCGCATCCGATGCCTCATCAACTGCTTTTGTCACGTCGGTCGTGATATCAAGCGACGCGCCTTGCTGCTCACGGCTTTGCTGCTGGATCTGGGTGCCGGAATCCGTCGTATCGGTCCCTGGCAATAAGCCTGGTGCTTGCGAAAACAATAGCCACATTAATAACGCCCCGACCATGACGCCGAACACCCCTGCAAAGAAACTGCCCGCACGGCTCGGCTTCGGCTGCCTGCCATTTGGCGTTTGATTGTAATAACCCATAGCCTCCATCCTCTCTTATGCCTCTCTTTTTATCATAAGATGTACCCGTCAAAATGCAAGCAATCCTCCCTGCTTGAGCCCATCAGGAAGCTTCTATCCAACTTACTTTGTACACTTTTAAGCTGGGTGATTGGTCGTAGCGCATTAAGATGATGCGCTCCAGTAACTGTTGCTGCACTCTCTATATTTATTCCTCACTAGCTAAGCGTCCGCTGGAATTGACAGCGTCACCGAATTTTTTATTCATTCCCCCCTAGCTGATGGGAGTGAAAGTGGCGACTCCGGGAGGATTAGCGAGACAATTGAGACCCTGGACTGAGCGAAGCGAAGGAAGCGGCTCAATGCGAGCCCTCCGGAAAGCGTCCACTTTCACGGACATCAGTGACTCTAAAAAAACTGCCCCACAAGCCATTTCTCAGGCTTCTGGGACAGTCTCTCCTCTTACATCTATTCACACCACAACCAAAGGCGTCGCCTCAGTCGGAGACGTATCGAACAAATCGACGTAATCGCCGACAATGATGCCTTTTGTCTGCAGCGTCTGCTCGACGCTCATGCGCGCGAGGTCTTTCATATTGTTATCTTTGCTTAAATGCGACAAGTAAATGCGCGTCGGCTTCTCTGCAAGCACTTCCGACATCGCCACTGCCGCATCTTCATTCGACACGTGCCCAACATCGCTCAGGATGCGCCGTTTGACCGACCATGGGTAGCGGCCCATCTGCAGCATGCCGATGTCGTGGTTGCTCTCAAACACATACGCATCGGACGCACCGATAATGCCTTTCATGCGGTCGCTGACATAGCCCGTATCGGTGATCAGCGCAAGCTTCCTGCCGTTCTCGTGAAACACGTAGAACATCGGGTCTGCCGCATCATGCGACACGCCGAACGACTCAATGTCGAGGCCGCCGAACGATTTCGTCGTCTCCATATCGAAATGGAAACGCTGGTCGACCGGGATCTCCCCGACCAGCCCGTCCATCGCCGTCCAGGTTTTGGCGTTGGCGTAAATCGGCACTTTATGACGGCGTGCGGCGATGCCGAGCCCTTTAATATGATCGCTATGCTCATGGGTGACAAGAATGCCGTCGAGCTTGCCCATATCGCGGCCGATGGAGGCGAATAACGACTCCAATTTCTTGCCGCTGAGCCCTGCGTCCACTAAAAACGCATGCTCGTCGTTTTCTATATAAATGGCATTGCCAGTCGAACCGCTGGCCAATACACTGAAGCGCATAGTTAAAACTCCTTACTCTGCTATTTCCTCATTCTTTTTGTTCAATTCAATGACACCATCCTTGATGGCATTGACGAAATGATCCGTTTCCTCACCTTCGGAATTCTTCACGCGAATGCGCCAGGTCGGAACGAACATCTGCCGATTTTCCGATACTTGTACATGCGTTGAATAGCCAAGCTCGGCTTCGGTGATGCGGCTATTCGTTTCGAGTAAACTCTTCTGGTAAAGCGTATGGATCGCTTCTAGCGGTGTGATCAATTTCTTGCGCTCTTCATTTTCGATGATATTGTCGAATAAAGTCTGTTCAAAGCCAATCACGGCATCATTCTCGTCCCAGAATACGGTCAATTGCCCGCCTTTGCTGTGGAACAGCGGAATGTCTGTAATCTGCTGGAAAAATACCGCTTGGTTCTGGTCTTCATCGATTTTCCACAAAGTGTATTCCGAGCTTTCCGGAACTTCCTCTTCAATGAACGCCAAAAGCGCGTCTTCTTTATCGCCTTCTAGATTGATGGGCTCATCGTAAGTGATTTGCAGCATCCGATCTTCGAGGACATTGACGATCCCATCAATATCCACATCGGCTTCAGCAAACGATTTAGACTCGCCGCGTATATAGGGCTTGTCTTCGGATGAATCCGGCAATGCCGAATACGTAATATTGTCGCCATGCAATTTCTCGTCGATCGTCGATTCCGGCAGCGGTTGGATCTGCTCCGCTTCCGTGTAACGGTCAATATAGAGCGAATACAAGAAAACATTAAGAATCGAAAAGACAATGATGAAAATGGTTTTTGTTTTACTCCAATCCAAGCTTCACGCCTCCTACTGATTCGTCAGATAGCCGTGTCCATTTGCCATTTGCTTTATAATACCAAGCCGGTTGGAACGTGATCAACTCGATCAATTGGTCGTCTTCGCTGCGTGTCAGCTCATAGCCGATCGTCACCGCTTCAATCGTTGAAAGGTCCATATCGAGGCGCGACAAAGCTTCTAAGACCGCTTCGCCAGACGCCATTTCGATGGTGCGCGTTTCTACGACCGAATCGAGCAAATAAGTCGGCCGGCTATAGCGGAATGCCTGCTCCACGCCGTTGTCGATGCCCCATTCGATGTCCAGGCTCACCGCCGTCGTATTGCTGAAAACCGGCGAACCGTCAAAGAATAATTGATAGCTGATCTGCTGATTGACTGATTTCATGCCGAAGTAGACATATTGGTCGGTCCAGCCGCCGTGTTCATTGACGAAATTGATCGAGTTGAACAACAGGTCAGACGGGATTGCCGGGTCGGAAGTTTCAGCTTTCGGCTGTACATAATTGATGCTTTTCTGGCCATCTAATTCGCGCATGATGGCCCCCGACTCATCGGTGAATTCCTCGCTCTGCAAGTCCCCTGCAAACTGTGAGGTCGGGCTGTCCATAATGGCGTCTGCAAATGTAGAAGCTGAAGTCTCGTCCAATAAATAGTCAAAGCCCGTCTTCTCAATCGGATTTTCCGGGACATAGACCGGCAAGGTGCCGATATCGGGATTTGTTACATAGCGATTATACCCTTCTGATGGCTGCACATAATCGCCGCGGAACTCGATCAGTTCAGCGTCCGATACTTGTGCTTCGTAAATCCGGCCGGAGCCGGTGTTGATAAAATAAATGACGGGGTCGGGATTTTCTTCTGTGCCCCATTCGACGACAACGCGGTTAAAGGTCGATTCCGGCAAATTATTGTCGGAAATGTCCATGATGACGTCAAATACAGGAAATGGCACGGCTCCCGGATAATACAGCACGGTGCGCCCCGGCTCTTGCAAATACTGCTTGAGCACATCGGTCCCCGCTTCTTCTTCAAATAACTGGACATCGGAAATCTCCCATTGCTGGATCGTGTCCAGCATCGCTTCAATTTCGGTCTGGGAGAAAGTGCCGGTTACTTCGTCTTCATGATGATACAGCACTTTCACGGGCCTCACGACTTCATCTGCATTGCGCTTGTCGCCGATTGATACATCATCCACTTGCGTGGGCGTTTCAATCTCTTGGAGCGATGGGGTGAATGTCCAGATCGTGAAAGTCAGTGCCAAGCTAAGAAAAATCAGGACAAACAAGGCAACGGATTTTACATGTTCTAAGTATTTCAATCCCATTCACCTCCATCGTCAATTTCATATGGCAAGGTGAAATGAATCGAAGTCCCTTTGCCGTAACGGCTTTGCGCCCAAATTTTGCCGCCGTGGGCATTGATCATTTCCTTCGAAATCGCAAGGCCAAGCCCCGTTCCGCCCATGGCACGCGAACGCGCACGGTCGACGCGGTAGAAGCGGTCGAAAATACGCTCGACGTTTTCTTTGGGGATGCCCATTCCTTCGTCGCTGATCGAGACGAGCAATTCGCCTTCTTTCTCGCGGACAGAGAAGCGGACTTTGCCGCCTTCCGGGGAATATTTCAAGGCATTGGAAATGATGTTATCGATAACTTGCGTTAATTTATCGGTGTCAATTTCCACGAAATACTGCGATTTCGGCACTTTGCGCTCGAACGAAACATTCTGGGATTTCGACATTTCAAAGCGGTCGATAATGCGGTTGAAAAACACGCCAAACTCAACCATTTCACGGCTCAAATCCGCTTCGCTCGAGTCCATCTTCGACAATTTCAGCAAATCGTTAACGAGGCGGATCATCCGCTCAGTCTCGGTCTGCGTGACATTGAGGAAATTCGGTGCAAGATCCGGGTCCTGCCAAGCACCGTCAGCGAGCGCCTCCAAATAGCTGCGCATCGTCGTAAGCGGTGTCCGCAGTTCATGCGATACGTTCGCCACAAACTCGCGGCGCTCCATATCGATCTTCTCCTGCTCAGTATTATCGTGCAGGACGGCGATCAAGCCATTGACGAACCCGGTCTCTTTTTGGATGACCGAGAAAGTCGTGCGCAATAGCGTCGCTTGATCTTGCGTGCTGATATCAAGCGTAATTGCATCGCGCATATCGATTAAATCTTCAAATGTATAGGATTCATCAAGACCAAGCACTGTCGTGACCGGCCGGTTGATGACTGTTTCACGTGAAACATTCAATAATTGCAAAGCCGGTTCGTTGATCAAGATGATGCGCCCTCTGCGGTCTGTCGAAAGAACGCCATCCGTCATATTGGCCAGCACCGAAGCGAGTTTTCGACGCTCACTTTCCGTCGATTGCTGGGATTCCTGCAGCCGATTCGTCAAATGGTTGAATGCCCGGGCAAGCTGGCCGATTTCATCCTCACTGTAAACCCGAACTTTGCGCGAGAAATTGCCTTTTGCCATCGCCTGCGCTTGCCTGCGCATATCGGCGATTGGACGTGAGATTGTCTGGGCAACCAACACCCCGAGCACGGCCGTGATGACCAAAGCAATGGCTGTACCGCCTGCCAAAATGGAGTTGATGGAATCCATTTGGTCGTAGACATTCTCGACTTCGGCTTTCACATACAGCGTGCCAAGCATTTCGCCCCCGACCGCTGTAATCGGCAAGGTTTTGACCCATACCCGCTCTTCGATATTGCTGTCCAAATACGTTTGTTCCAATGGGGTCTCACCAATGATGGAGCGGCGGATTTGGTCATCTGTCGAACGCTGGCCGACCAGCGACTGGTTCTCGCCCAAGGACGTGGCCAAAATTCGGTAACGATTATCGACGACACGGATTTCATTGATATCCTGCGAATTAAAATTCGAAAGGACCGACCGGAGGCTCTGCTCGATGGTCAGGTCCTCATCTGTCCGGTTGCGGATCATTTCTTCGCGTACGCTGAACTCAATGATTTCCATGCGGTCTTCAATCGAATCCTCGAAATTTCCGCGCAGCGTTTCTTCCAGCTGCTCAGAGAAATAAAGGCCGATGATCTGCATCGCCAGCAAGATCAGCAAAATATAGATCAATACAAATTTCACATGGATCGACTTAAAAAAACTGGTTTTCAGCATTCAGCCTACTCCTGTTCAGGGTTCCGCAGGTAGTAGCCGACGCCGCGACGCGTCACGATCCACGCTGGGTGACTCGGATTGTCTTCGATTTTTTCACGCAAGCGGCGAATCGTAACGTCCACTGTCCGCACATCACCAAAATAATCATAGCCCCACACCGTCTGCAGCAAATGCTCGCGCGTCATCACTTGCCCGATATGCTTCGCCAAATAATGCAATAGCTCGAACTCACGGTGCGTCAGTTCGATTGTCTCTTCACGTTTCAACACTAAATACGCATCCGGCTGGATCGTCAATGATCCGACCTGGATGTCGTTCGAACCGACGCCTTCCTCTTCTGCCGGCACGACGTTTTGGCGCCGTAAGTTCGCTTTGACACGCGCAATCAATTCACGCGTCGAGAATGGCTTCGTCACGTAATCATCCGCTCCGAGTTCAAGCCCCAGCACTTTGTCGATTTCTGAGTCCTTCGCCGTCAGCATAATGATCGGGAAATCGAATTTCTTACGCACTTCCCGGCATACTTCCATGCCATCGCGGTTCGGCAGCATGATATCGAGCAGCATCAAGTCCGGCTGAATCTCTTCTGCCACTTTGATCGCCTCATCGCCATCATAAGCTACTACCACATTAAAGCCTTCTTTTTTCAAATTAAATTGCAGGATATCCGCAATGGGCTTCTCATCATCCACAACTAATATTGTTTTATTCATCTATCTTCTCCCCCTCTGTTTCCCATTTGTTCCACCTGTACACAGCCGTTTTGACATTCTTTGCTATCCTTTACTTTATCATTATTTCAAGCATTTCGCACCTTTGGATGGTCACAGCGGGGCTCAGCGGCGAACGGATTCTAGAGGCGTCAAAGTCTGCCGATGATAGCGAGGGATTTCCTGTAGACATGTTTCTGCGCGCTAATCAAGCATCTTATTGGTCTTCGCCGCCTTGCTTTCGGTTGGCCTCTCTCTGCACGCTAAGAAGAACACTTGTCTTAAGGCATCGGCTAATCCTTTTACTCTGGGCGGCTGAGTGATTTCATTGATTCGGGTGCGTTTAATTTAGATCTGCTTCTTTAGTGAGTTGCCGGCTAGTGGGGAAATCGCTTCTCGGGATAAGCATGGAAAAAGGTAGCAATAAGTTTCTTGTCTACCTGTTCCGATTTTCTATTTAAGTTTCATCTCAATAGTCGCCGCCCTGCTTTGGGTTGACCTCATGCCGAAAGCCAGGAAGAACGTCTGTCTTACGGCGTCGGCTCACCCTTTTACGCTAGGCGGCTTGGTGATTTTATTGATTCGGGCGTGTTTAATCTGATCTGCATCTTTACCCGGTTGCCTGCTAGTGGGGGAATCGCTTCCTGAGATGCGACATCTGACAAATAGGTGCTTGAACCGAATAACTTGTTGGAAGATGAGTATTGAAAATCGCATTCTCTTTGATCTAAATGATACGAGCTACAAAACATGACGCATTTCCTCATTTCCTATCGAGTGGACAGAAGAAGCTTTTATCCCCTCTAAAACTAGAGACGGAGTGGAAGGGGCCGACTCCGGGAGGATCAGCGAGACAATTGAGACCCTGCAGGAGCGTAGCGACGAAGCGGCTCAATGCGAGCCCTCCGGAAAGCGTGCCCCTGCAACGCAGTCGAAAAGCGAGAGCTTTTCCGCTCACTTCTTTTCATTTAACACTTTCTTCCACCAGCCAGCTATACCCGAGGCACACAAAAAAGCTCCCAGCAAACTGGCAGCTTCTTTCTAGTTTATTTCTTCACATAATCCAATGGGTCGCGGTCCTGGCCTTCGTAGGAAAGCTCGAAATGTAAGTGGATGCCTGTAGAACGTCCTGTCGTCCCCATATCGCCGAGTTTCGTATGCGGGGACACTTTATCTCCCACCTTGACGTCAATCGACGACAGGTGCGCATAGATCGTCTCATAGCCATTCTTATGGTCGACGACGATGCGGTTGCCGAATGTGCCGGCTGCGCCTGCTTTGGTCACCGTCCCGTGATCTGCAGAGACGATATCAAGCGTATCGGGCCGCGCGATGTCGATGCCTTTATGGGCACGTCCCCAGCGCTGGCCTTTCTTGCTCGACACGTAGCCGCCGTCTGCCGGCCACGTGAATTCGCCTGTGCCGACGCCAGGCAATTTCTTGTCGCCTTCAAGGACGATTTTGTCGCCCGGCTCTTTGAGGATTTTCTCCCGTGTTTCGGAACGGCCGATGCGTTCGCCGTTAACTTCGCGTACGGCATAGCTCACCACTTTTTCGCCGCGCTTGCCTTTTTGGCCGACTTCCGTTTCACCGATATAGACATCTTTGCTGTCTTTTTCAACCGTTTCGTACGGCATTTTCTTCAAGGCTTTTTCGGCTTTATTGACGAGCACGTCCACTTCGAGCTCGTCCGTCACATGCTTCGCGGCTTGTTTCGGTTCCATCACTTGCTCTGGATCGATCTGCTTCGACAAGCCGTTGATCGGTTCCGAGAAAGAAATGGCTGTGATGCGTGTTTCGCCCGCTTTCAGTTCAGGCAGTTCTGCTTCGTCTTGCTGTTGTTCGAATTGCTTGAGCTCCTCTTCCGTTAAGGCCGTTTGTTTCATGAGCTGGACGGTCTCTTCGTAGGCTTTTCGGTCTTTTACGTAAACCGCCGCTTCGCCGTCGACTTGTAGTGCGAATGCTTCCGCCTTAACCTTTAATTGCTCGTCTAGCTTGTTGATGACGGCTTCATCGTTTGTCGAGCTCGATGCCACGGCTTGTTCGGTGACAATATTCAATTCTTCACTCGCTGCGAGGCGCAAATTGTCGTAGTCGCTTGAGCTTGTTTTCAGTTTTTCATCAATTAATTCATCGATCGGCGCATCGTCTGAGACAGCTCCGAGATAACTATTATTGTGATATATATGATAAACCGGCTCCAGGTTTTGCGGCTCATTCGGTTCAGCAAAAATCGTGTTGGCGCCGAATGCACTGGCAGCTAACACAAAGACGGTCCCCATTTTCCATTTGCGCAGTTTCAAGTGGTCTTTGTTTTGGTGTTTCACGTTCATGTTGCAGGTCGTGCTCCTTTCTTACTCCCATCGCGGGATCTTCCGTTTTTTCAACTTCCCCACTCTACCACATCCTTTTTCAAAGGCTCATCTAATAAACTCATTGTTACAGAAGCGTTATGAAACAGACAGTATTATCCAGCTATTGTCATGATTTTCTTTAATTCTGTAAATAGAGGCAAAAAAATTATGATTTTCGCTCTTTTTTTCCATTTCACGGCCAGTTTCCGAGACCTTGTTGTCATAAACATCATATAAGCGCTTGAAGCGGCAATTTCATTTATGGCGAATTTGTAGCAAACACAAAAAAGCCACTGCCCTCTTGAGAAGAGGCAGTGGCTTTTGGGTATTTGCTTAACGCCAAACGCTTTTGACGATGTTTGTTTGATTGCGGTCCGGTCCGACAGAGAAAATCGAGATCTGGACACCTGTTAATTGCGAAATGCGCTCTAAGTAATGGCGCGCGTTGTCCGGCAATTCGTCCAATGATTTGCAAGACGTAACGTCTTCAGACCAGCCCGGCATTTCTTCGTAGACCGGTTCGCAGTCTGCGAGCATGCGCAAGTTCGCCGGGTATTCCGTGATCAACTCGCCTTGATAGCGGTAAGCTGTACAGATTTTCACCGTATCAAGCCCCGTCAAGACGTCGATCGAGTTGACAGTCAAATCCGTCAATCCGCTAACGCGACGTGCATGGCGTACGACCACGCTATCGAACCAGCCGATGCGGCGCGGGCGTCCTGTTGTTGTCCCGAACTCTTTGCCGACTGTACGGATTTTGTCGCCGATTTCATCAAACAATTCCGTCGGGAACGGTCCGTCGCCGACACGTGATGTGTACGCTTTACACACGCCGATAACGTGTGAAATATTCGTCGGGCCTACTCCTGCGCCGATCGTAACACCGCCCGCTACCGGGTTGGATGACGTGACGAACGGGTACGTACCTTGGTCGATATCGAGCATGACGCCTTGTGCGCCTTCGAACAATACGCGGCGGCCTGCATCAAATGCATCATTCAGCACTTTCGATGTATCGGTCACGTATTGTGCGATTTCCTGACCGTATTGATAATACTCTTCCATGATTTCTTCGACGGTGAAGCCTTCTGTCTCATAGAATTTCTCGAACATGCGGTTTTTCTCGTTCAAGTTCATGCGCAATTTCTCTTCGAACACGACGTGGTCCAGCAAATCTGCAATGCGGATCCCGACGCGTGCCGCTTTGTCCATATACGCAGGCCCGATACCTTTGCCGGTCGTACCGATCTTGTTCGCGCCGCGGCGCGCTTCTTCCACTTCGTCTTGCTTGATGTGGTAAGGCAAAATGACGTGGGCGCGGTTTGAGATGCGCAAGTTTTCCGTCGTCACTCCGCGGTCGTGAAGGCCTTTCAGCTCTTGCACAAGCGCTTTCGGGTCAACGACCATGCCGTTGCCGATAACCGATGTTTTTTCTTTATAAAAAATCCCCGATGGAATCAAATGCAATTTATACGTTTCGCCGCCAAAAATGATTGTGTGGCCGGCGTTGTTGCCGCCTTGGTAACGCGCAATTACTTCTGCGTGTTCCGACAGAAAATCCGTGATTTTTCCTTTTCCTTCGTCTCCCCATTGCGTTCCTACTACTACGACTGATGTCATCGTCCGCACCTCCGTTAGGCTTGTCGCCCTGTTTCAAACAGTCTTTATTGTACCAAGAGAGCTCTGTGCCGTCAATATAAAACCAAAGAAAACACGAACATAAAAATGCATGTATGCATTCAATGTTCGTGTTTAATAGATTTTCTAGAAATCGCTGCCGCCTTCATGGTCAGCCCAATCAATAGTGACGAATTTATTGTATTCCTTCACAAACGCCAGTTTGACGGTGCCGGTCGGGCCGTTCCGCTGCTTGGCGATGATGATTTCAATCATGTTTTGGTCTTCGGTTTCTTTGTCGTAATAATCTTCCCGATATAAGAATGATACGATATCGGCATCTTGCTCAATCGATCCGGATTCACGCAAATCGGACATCATCGGCCGTTTGTCTTGCCGCTGCTCAACCCCACGGGATAACTGAGACAAGGCAATGACTGGGACTTCGAGTTCACGCGCCAGCCCTTTCAAGGAACGGGAAATATCGGATACTTCCTGCTGGCGGTTTTCGCCGGCCTTGCCGGGTCCTTGAATCAACTGCAAATAATCGATCATGATCATGCCGAGTCCGTATTCCTGCTTGAGGCGGCGGCATTTCGCGCGGATATCGTTGACGCGGATACCCGGCGTGTCGTCGATGAAAATGCCGGCATTGGATAAACTGCCCATCGCCATCGTCAACTTGCGCCAGTCTTCATTTTGCAGTGCACCGGTCCGCATGATTTGGGCATCGATATTGCCTTCTGCGCAGAGCATCCGCATAACGAGCTGCTCTGCCCCCATCTCCAAACTGAAAATCGCGACGTTCTCTTCGGTTTTTGTCGCCACGTTTTGCGCGACGTTCAAGGCGAATGCCGTCTTACCGACGGACGGGCGGGCAGCCACGATGATCAAATCGTTGCGCTGAAAGCCCGCGGTTACTTTATCCAAATCGCGGAAACCGGTCGGAATGCCGGTGACATCGCCTTTGCGCGTATGCAGTAGTTCGATATTGTCGTACGTTTTTACCAAGACATCTTTGATATGGATAAAGTCGCCCGCATTTTTGCGGCTCGACACTTCCATCATTTTCTTCTCCGCTTCAGCAAGCAAGGCTTCCACTTCGTCTTCACGCGTAAAGCCGTCTTCAACGATGGTGGTGGCCACTCGGATGAGGCGGCGCAATAAGGCTTTCTCTTCTACGATATGGGCGTAATGCCCAACGTTTGCGGCTGTCGGCACTGCATTGGCGATTTCGGTCAAATACGATAAGCCGCCGACATCTTCGAGCTCTTTCTTGACCGATAGTTCTTCTGTCACCGTGACCAAATCCACCGCTTTGCCGCGGTCCGTCAAATCGATCATCGTCTGGAAAATCTTCTGATGGGCGACGCGGTAGAAATCCTCCGGCATGACGATTTCCGCTACGGAAACAAGTGCCTGTGGCTCCAGGAAAATGGCTCCGATGACGGATTGCTCGGCTTCCTGGTTATGCGGCGGGACGCGGTCGATCGATTCGTTCATATCTATTCCCCTTACGCTTCTTCAGTAACGTGTACACGCAATGTCGCGGTTACGTCGTGATGCAATTTCACCGGCACATTCGTATAGCCGAGCGCGCGAATGGCGTCGTCGAGCTCCATTTTACGCTTGTCGATTTTATAGCCATGGGTTTTCTCCAGTTCCTTGGCAACTTGCTTCGTCGTAATGGAACCGAACAACCGGCCGCCTTCACCGGATTTTGCTGTCAGTTCAACAGTCAACGCCTCTAGCTTTTCTTTTAGTTCTTTCGCTTCGTCCAGCTCTTGCTCCGCTTCTTTTTCCTGCTTCTTCTGCTGCCCGGCAAGTTTGCTCATCGCTGCCTGGTCCGCTTCCACGGCCAAATTGTTTTTCAATAGGAAGTTGTTCGCGTAGCCATCCGCCACGTTTTTGATATCGCCTTTTTTACCTACATTTTTTACGTCTTTCAAGAAAATCACTTTCATTCTTCAGATCCTCCTCTATCGTTTTCGGTTAATACGGTCTTTAATTGCCCGACCGCTTCTTCAAGTGTTGCATCCGGCATTTGCGTGGCCGCATTCGTCAAATGGCCACCGCCGCCGAGATTCTCCATCACGACCTGTACATTGACTTCACCGAGCGAGCGGGCACTGATGCCGACGCCGCCTTCTGTGCGTTCTGCGATGACAAACGACGCGTTGACGTCTTTCATCGTCAGCAGGATATCCGCCGTCTGGGCGATCAGCACGGGGCTGTAGATGCGCCCTGGCTCGCCTTTTGCAATGGCAATGCCGTCGCCGACAAATTCCACGCTTTGGACGATTTTCGCCCGCTCAATGTACGTCTCGAGGTCTTCTTTCAATAATCGCTGCACAAGCACGGTATCGGCACCGTTCGAGCGCAAGTACGATGCCGCTTCAAAGGTCCTGGCGCCGGTGCGCAGCGTAAAGCTTTTCGTGTCGACGATGATTCCGGCAAGCATTGCTGTCGCTTCGAGCATCGTTAATTTCTCGTGTTTCGGCTGGTATTCGATCAATTCGGTCACGAGCTCCGCCGTAGACGAGGCGTACGGCTCCATATAGACGAGCATCGTATTGGTGATGAATTCCTCGCCTCTTCTGTGATGGTCGATCAAGACGACGCGCTCCATGCGCTGGAGCAGGCGCTCATCGATGACCATCGACGGTTTGTGCGTATCGACCACGACGAGCAAGGAATGCTCGGTCATTTCCGATAATGCCTCTTCCGGGGTAATGAAACGCTCAAACAAATCCGGATCGCTTTCGATTTCTTCCATCAAGCGCATGACGCTGCGGTCGTATTCATCGAAATCAATGACGATGCGGCCTTTGACACGGTTCATTTCCGCCATTTTGGCGACGCCGACCGCGGCGCCGATTGAGTCCATATCGGGCATTTTATGGCCCATGACAAAGACTTGGTCGCTTTCTTGGATCAGATCACGAAGCGCATGCGAAATGACGCGTGCACGGACTCTTGTGCGTTTTTCGACCGGATTCGTTTTGCCTCCATAGAACTTGACCTTACCGCTCGGATGCTTGATCGCTACCTGGTCGCCGCCGCGTCCAAGCACCAAATCGAGTCCCGACTGCGCCATTGCGCCCAGTTCGATCAAGGACGCAGAACCCGCTCCGACTCCGATGCTGAGCGTCAGCGCCATATTGTCTTTCGCTGTTACTTCCCGGATGTCATCGAGAACCGTGAACTTGGTTTCTTCCAATTGTTTCAAGATGGATTCATTGAACACCGCCATAAAGCGGTCTGATGAAATCCGTTTTACAAAAATGCCGTTATCCGTCCCCCATCGATTGATCAAAGACGTCACCAGGCTATTCAAATTGCTGCGCACCTGATCGTCCATCCCTTGCGACAATTCATCGTAATTATCGATGAACAGGATGCCGATGACGGTCCGGTCCGCATGATACAAAGTTTCAATTTCCACTTGCTCGGTAATATCGAACAAATAGAACAAACGGTCATCTGCACGGTAGTAGACGCGGTATTTGCGCCCGCCAAGCGGCACGACCATTTCATTTGATTCGGCAGATTTGACCAATTGGTTAAAATCTTCCGACAAGCTATAAACCGATTCACCGATCAGCGTCTCGTAATCGAGCGCTGAAGTGATATAAGGGTTCGCCCATTCGATTTGCTGGTTTTCATTGACCAGCAGAATCCCGATCGGCATCTCGAGCAACGCTTCCTCGCCGACTTTCTTCATCCGGTAGGATAGCGTTTCGATATGCTTTTCGGTTTCTTCATAGTTGCGTTTCTCCAGTACCCACGCTGAGGTGATCGCCGCCCCGTAAAGGATGGCGAAAATGCCCGCGCCCCATTCAGACCAAAGGGAGATGAGGATGACAGCGGCCATTCCAAGAGCCAGCAATGCCAGCAATGGGTATCTTAGATTACGTTTCCTGAAAAAAGCCGACATTTCTCTTCAGCTCCTTACTTTCCTTTAGACTCGTGCGCCCGCTTGATCCAGCCCCGGATATCAAAGCCGAGATCCAAAATCCCGATGATGCTCGTAAACGACTGCAAAGGAAATGCAAGAACCGTCACAACAACCATCACCCAGCGGGGCCAGCCCTCTTGGTGGATATAGAAATGATAGAACGATACCCCCTGCAAGAACAGCAGGAACTGCAGAAGCATCGAGGCATTGGCGAAAATTAAATAAGCCATGGTTCCTTGCTCAAAATCCGATAGCAAGGACACCAAAATAACGATCAAATAATACCACAGCACGCTTTTCGGCAAGCGCATCTCGCGGAACGGCGGGAATTTCGGCACTTCGATGCCAAGCCGTTTCAAAATCGGCAGCAGGATCACCAATAGCACCCACACTGTCGTAAATACCGACAAAATCAAAAGTGTCGGCAACAAGGTCTCAAAGGTCAGCATGAATTGCGCCACAAGCTCCTCGTATTCCTGCGTCGATTCCGATCCAAGACGCTCAAGCCAAGTGCCCGCCTGTTCATATGAACTGCGCATTGTTACCATGAATTCTTCCAGGAAATTAATTCCTAAAAAGGCAATCGCCGCTACATATTGCAACATTAATGATACCAGCAGCACGATGCTCGAACCCATGAACATGAACAATTTGCTTTTTTTATAATGGATCGACAGCCCAATCATGAGCCCCAGCGGAATGTGGATCAATGCCAAAGGCAAAGACAGCAATCCGCCGATCAGAAAGCTTAACACGACCCCGACCACTGCGACCAGCGCCGACGCCTTTACCGGATACTTGGCACTGTACCAAGCAATCGGCAATGCCAAAAACAGGGTGCTGATCAAGCTTAGCACCGGTACATATACAGAAATAGCCAATAAGACGGCAAACAGCGCCGTCATCATGGCTCCATTCGTCAACTGACGTGTCTTTTGATTAGGCATATCTGCGTTTTTCATCTTCTTTCGGGTTTATTTCATCCGTATAATTGTACCATGATTCAAGCCCCCAAACAAAAAAGGGAGGTTGCCTCACTGTACACCTATCGCCCCGTTTCGAGAAGAAAAAAGTTCGCGCCCTCCGGCAATGGCTGCCTATAGAAAATCATTATCGCTGATTCACCGGCGGTTGGAAATAGTTGATAGAAATTAAAGTCTGGGAATCGCTTTTTCGAAAAACATATAACAAGGTAGCGAGAGTTTGTTTGTTTAACTGTTCCAAAGTTCTATTTAAGCTTCATCTTGCTATTCGCCGCCCTGCTTTGGGTTGGCCTCCTGCCATAAGCCAAGAAGAACACTTGTCTTACGGCATCGGCTCACCCTTGGCACTGGGCGGCTTGAAGATTTCATTGTTTCAGGTGCGTTTAAGTAAATCTGCTTCTTTACCCAGTTGCCGGCTAGCGGGGGAATCGCTTCCGGGGATAAGTTTGGAGCAGATAGTGGGAGTTTAGGTGTTGAAGTGCTTCAGCATGCTATTGATATTTCATCTTGTTATTCGCCGCCTGCTTTGGGTTGGCCTCTGGCCGTAAGCCAAGAAGAACACTTGTCTTACGGCCTCGGCTCACCCTTGGCGCTGGGCGGCTTGAAGATTTCATTGATTGAGGTGCGTTTAAGTAAATCTGCTTCTTTACCCAGTTGCCGGCTAGCGGGGGAATCGCTTCCTGAGATGTAGCATCTGGCGCATTGGCGCTTAAGTCAAAAAGCTGAACCAATTAGATTCTCCTTAGTAAAAGTGACTTGAACTACAAAACATGATACATTTCCAAACTTCACTTCAAGTAGCCTGAAGAAACTATCTCCCACTTTAAAACTAGAGACGTAGTGGAAGGGGGCTGACGCCTGTGGGACCGCGCGGGCTGGCGAGACAAACGTGACGCGCTCTTTGTCACGTTGGCTCAACACCCGCCCCACGGCAAGCAGCCCCCTGCAACGCAGTCGAAAAGCGGAAGCTTTTCCACTCACTTGAATGCATTTCCAGTGCATATAAAAAAGAGGCCGGTTTCCCGGCCTCTTTGGACAATCTTATTTTTCTTCCGCTACGAACGGTAGAAGTGCCATGATACGAGCGCGTTTAACTGCAATCGTCAAACGACGTTGCCATTTAGCGCTTGTGCCCGTAACACGACGTGGCAAAATTTTGCCTCGCTCAGAAATGAATTTCTTAAGCAAATCAGTGTCTTTGTAGTCGATGCGTGTAATGTTGTTTGAAGTGAAATAACAAACCTTTTTACGCTTCTTGCCTCCGCGACGTGGTGCCATATCGAATTACCTCCCTTATTTTCAAATTTTCTATTCGCTGATGGGCGCCTGGTTTAGAACGGCAGATCGTCGTCCGAAACTTCGATCTTCCCGCTTCCGCTTGAAAACGGATCGTCATCTACGCGAGTATTGTTTTGCTGACTTGGACTAGACGGTTGGTTCTGTTGATAAGATGGCTGCTGTCCATACGAGCGATCGTTTGAACGATCCCCAGATCCGGAGCCGGCGCTTTTCGGTTCAAGGAATTGAACGCTGTCTGCCACCACTTCCGTCGTATAAACGCGCTTGCCATCTTGACCCTCGTAGCTGCCAGTCTGAATGCGGCCTTCGACACCGGCGAGACTTCCTTTTTTGAGGAAATTCGCTGTGTTTTCAGCCTGCTTGCGCCAAACGGTACAATTGATAAAATCTGCTTCGCGTTCACCTTGCGCATTGGAGAATGTCCGGTTTACAGCAAGTGTAAAACGAGCCACCGCCGCCCCGCTTGGCGTGTAGCGAAGATCAGGATCTTTTGTCAGTCTTCCGACCAATACAACCCGGTTGATCATCAGAATTCAACCTCCTTCTTCAAGTCGTGTATTATCTGTATTCCGCTTATCTTATACGTCTAGGCGTACAGCGATGTGGCGGATAATGTCTTCATTGATGTTCGCAAGACGTGTAAACTCGTTGATAGCTTCAGTTCCAGCGTTCGCTTTCACGATCTGGTAGAAACCTTCTTTAAAATCATTGATTTCATAAGCCAAACGGCGTTTACCCCATTCTTTCGACTCGATGATTT
Source organism: Planococcus sp. SK3692 (assembly GCF_028890485.2). GTDB lineage: Bacteria > Bacillota > Bacilli > Bacillales_A > Planococcaceae > Planococcus. Next base: position 43,693 of record NZ_JARCHV010000003.1, on the reverse strand, counting down.
CCGCACCGTTAGAAGTTAGGATTTCGCTGAAGCGCTCAACTAGAGCTTTCTTCGCGTCCTCTTCAATGTTCGGGCGTACAATGTACATTAGTTCGTATTCTCTCATCGTATTGTCACCTCCTTATGGACTTGGGCCCTGCTGTTTCCAGCGGGCAAGGAGCAAGCAATCATAAATATTACTCACATCAATATATTGTAGCATACGCACGGACTTCCGGCAAGCTGTAATTTAGGCTATACTGGGAGCATCAAAGTTCGGGATGTGTTGCCAATGGAACCGCATAAAGTCATCGATTTGAATATAGAAGAAATCGCACCGAAAGCGCTGTGGTTCAATATAGTGCTCGTCGTCGCCTTCGCGCTCGCCTACCAGCTATTCCGCGAGCCTTTGTCTTTTGGCTTTTCGCTGTTCGGCATCCTCTATTTCTTCGGCGGCTACGCATTATTGATCGTGTTGCATGAATTATTCCATTTGATCGGCTTCGTCGTCTTTGGAAAATTGCCCATCTCTTCACTTCAATACGGCCTCAACTTAAAATTGGGCATCGCTTATGCGACCAGCGACCAGCCCGTGAAAAACCGGGCCATGCGGGCGGTCTTGCTATTGCCATTTTGGACGACAGCCGTTTTGCCGACCGTCATCGGCTTTTGGCTTGGCGATCAAGTGCTCGTCCTGCTCGGCGCCATGCTGACGGCCGGGGCATTCGGCGACTTCCTCATGTACCGTGAACTGCGAAAAGAACCCAATGATGCGTGGATACGGGACGACCCGAAACTCCCCCGCCTCCACGTCTATTCCAGCTATCCGCCGCTAGATGAATAAACGGTAGGATCCGTGCAAATAAAAAAGAAGGCACAGCAGATTTCCTGTTGTGCCTTCTTTTTGCTGTTTATTTCACAAATGACCGTTCCACATCCCATACGCCTTCGGGAATATATTCCTTCAACAATCGCTCCGCTTTCGCCGTATAGACAATCGCTTGTTTGGTGCCGCGTTCGGTTTCGACTTCGATTGTCAGGCGGTCGTACATATCGGTTTTCGCATTTCCTGAATAATCTTCCAGGTCATTGATTGCCGGCCACAACACATCCGGGATATCGTAAAGCTCTCCCTGGATGACATCGTCTCCCCTCAACGCGAGCGCCGGGTAGCCGAGCCCTGTGTCGTACAAACTTCCTGAAATCGTTACATGCTCTGCCACCAAATCCGCTTCTTCCAGATAGAAATGGTATTTGCCGCCTCTTTTCAAGGTTCCATATGCGAATAAATACATTCGTTTCCCTCCTCATAAAAAACCGGATGCTCAAAAAAGCACCCGGTTCGGTATTCTTTTCCAGCCGCCAATCCCTTGTTAACTTGTTTCCATGGCAATGACTGACAATAAACTAGTAGGCATGAGCCTTATACGTTAAATCTGAAGAGCATGACGTCGCCGTCTTTGACGATGTATTCCTTGCCTTCTTGGCGCACTTTCCCGGCTTCTTTCGCCGCTGCCATTGAACCGGCTTCCACCAATTCTTCGTAAGCAACGGTTTCTGCGCGGATAAAGCCGCGTTCGAAGTCCGAGTGGATGACGCCGGCACATTGTGGGGCTTTCATGCCTTTTTTAAATGTCCACGCCCGCACTTCTTGCACGCCGGCAGTGAAATAAGTCGCCAGTCCGAGCAAGCTGTATGAAGCTTTGACCAATTGGTCCAACCCAGACTCAGTGATGCCCAATTCTTCAAGGAACATTTCTTTTTCCTCATCATCCAGTTCAGCCATTTCTTCTTCGATCTTCGCGCAAATGACGATGACATCAGCTTTGTCTCCAGCAGCAAACTCACGAACTTTTTGGACATATTCGTTGTTGTCGGCATCCGCGATTTCATCTTCTGAAACGTTCGCTACATAAAGCATCGGTTTCAGCGTCAAAAGATTCAAGCCTTTGGCGATGCGCAGCTCATCATCTGTGAAATCGATCGAACGTGCCAATTTGCCGTCCTCGAAAGCTTCACGCAGTTTTAACAAGACCGGCTCTTCTGCAATTGCGTCCTTGTCTCGTTGCTTTTTCAATTTCGCTGCACGTGCAATGCGTTTCTCGATGCTTTCCATATCCGCCAGTATCAATTCTAGGTTGATGACTTCAATATCGGAAATTGGATCCACTTTTCCTGTAACGTGCGTGATGTTGTCGTCAGCAAAGCAGCGGACCACTTGGCAAATCGCGTCTACTTCACGGATGTGGGACAGGAATTTATTCCCAAGCCCTTCCCCTTTGCTGGCACCTTCAACAATTCCGGCGATATCGGTGAATTCAAAAGCCGTTGGGACGGTTTTTTTCGGATCCACCAATTCCGTCAGTTTATCGAGGCGCTCATCAGGCACTTCGACGATGCCGACATTTGGATCTATCGTACAGAACGGGTAGTTCGCCGCTTCGGCGCCCGCTTTCGTAATAGCGTTGAATAATGTGGATTTCCCCACGTTTGGTAATCCTACGATCCCTGCAGTTAATGCCAAAGGATTCACGACCTTTCTTTTTCGCTCACAAATTTTGCAACCATTCCATTATAGAAAGACGAGGCGGAAATGTCCATTCCTCATTCCGCCTCGGCTTTGACCAATACTTTTTTCATTTTTTTGTTGAACTCGGCCCGCGGCAGCATAACGCTGTGCTGGCAGCCTTCGCATTTGATGCGGATGTCGGCGCCCATGCGGATAATTTTCCAGGCGTTCGCCCCGCATGGATGCCCTTTTTTCATTTCGACAATATCATGTAACCCGAAATCTTTCATTTCCATGGCTGCGTCCCTCCATCATTTAGTCGCGTTCATTGTGGCTGCATCACCGGGCTCGCGGTGCATGACCACCATGCGAGGATACGGCAATTCAACGCCGCGCTGATCGAGAAACTCCTTCAAATCACGGCGCATTCTGCGGGATACCGCAAAATGTTGCATCGGCAAAGTTTCCGCCGTCAAGCGCATGACCACTTCCGTCGCCGTCATATTCTGCACGCCGAGCAGTTCGGCCGGGCTGATGACTTCCTCGTAAGTGGGCTGTACCGTTTCCAAAAACTCCAAAATCAGCCGTTCCACTTTTGCCAGGTCGGAATCATGCGAAACGCTTAAATCCACGACCGCGATCGAATTATGAAGCGAGAAATTGACGACTTCTGTGACCATGCCGTTCGGGAAGATGAATAACTCACCGGTCCACGCCTGCACTTTCGTCGTGCGTAAGCCGATTTCCTGAACCGTTCCTTCGGCTTGGTTGATGCGGACATAATCGCCGACTGAAAATTGGTCTTCAAAAATGATGAAGAAACCGGTAATCACATCGCGCACCAAGTTCTGTGCGCCAAAACCGACAGCAAGACCGACCACCCCTGCACCGGCGATAATCCCGCTGATGTTAACCGAGAACGCCGATAGTATGGCGACAAGCGCCATAAATCCAATGACATATGTAACAATGTTTTCCAATAGCTTCGACAAAGTCTGATGACGCCGCCCATTCGTTTTAATCGGCCCTCTCAAACGGACCGAAAACGATTTGCGGATGATAATCCGCATGACACGCGTCAATATATAGGCACCGGCAGCAATTAAAATGACACGCAGCGCTGTTCCGGAAATATTTAACCACATTTCCTCATCCAGCAGTTTCGTTGTCACTTGATTAACAAATCTTTCCACAACGCTTCTTTCAAAAAACACGTCTACACCTTCTTTAATTACTTACATCAGATTGAATTTAAACATGGCCGTGACAAGAAACGCAACTACAATGATCCCCGGCAATAAGTTCGCCACCCGGATCTTCACGATGCCCATCAAATTAAGCCCGATTGCCGCGATCATCACCCCGCCAGTCGCGGTCATTTCGGTAATGAACAAGTCGAGCGCCGCTTCCGGGATGAGCAGGCTGATCTGCGTGGCGAACAAAGCGATCAAGCCTTGATAGACGAATACCGGAATCGCTGACAGCATGACACCGATTCCAAGCGTCGACGCGAGAATGATCGACGTAAATCCATCGATGATGCCTTTTGACACGAGAACGCCGTGTTCATTGCTGAGGCCACTCTCCAATGCGCCAATAATGCCCATTGCGCCGATGACAAAAATCAGCGTCGCTGTAACAAATCCTTGCGCCAAGCTGCCCTGGCTTTCTTTCGTGCCGAGCATCCGTTCAATCCATCGGCCGACGCCATTCAATTTATCTTCAAGCCTTGCCCATTCGCCGATCACCGCACCGAGCACCAGGCTGATGATGACAATGACGAAATTCTGACTCTCAAAGCCCATCTGCAAGCCCAACACCACAACTACCAGTCCAATGACATACATGACCGTTTCTTTCATCCTGTCGGGAATATTGCGCAGTGCACGCCCGATCAGTGTTCCTATGACAATTAAAAGCGCGTTGACCAATGTTCCCCAAAGAACCATATTCGAGCTCCTTCCTCTTCGTGCTCCGGAATGTGCTGAGCGCCCGGCTCTTCTCCCTCTTTTTACCGAGTTCTAAAACCGTTTGCTGAGCTGCCGGTGCGCCAGATTCGTTTTCCGACTGCAGCGGCTTTCCCCCGCTTCAAAGAAACGCCTATTTTCCGTCTCCGAAAAATAGGCTGTTTTATAACCAATGCACCGGTTCATTTGGATAATCCCATCACAAATTCAAATACGCAATGTGACGGTTAGAAGATTACTTCAGCAAATCCAAGATCCGTTCCAAATCATCTTCTGAGAAAAATTCGATTTCGATCTTGCCTTTGTTCTTCTGTTTTTTAATCTGGACATTCGTGCCGAAACGGTCACGTAGTTCAGATTGTTTTTCTTCTATAAAGATATCCTTTTTCTTTTCCGGTGTTTCACGTGGAACATTGTCGTTCAAACGCTGCACCAAATTTTCCAGCTGGCGGACATTCAATCCTTCTTTGACCGCTTTTTGTGCCGTTTCGGAAATATCTTTTTTGCTGCGCAACCCAAGCAAAGTACGGCCATGCCCCATCGACAGCTTTTTGTCCGAAATAAGCTCACGCACGTCTTTCGGCAAAGTCAATAAACGAATATGGTTGGTAATATGCGGACGGCTTTTGCCAAGTCGGAACGCCAATTGCTCTTGCGTCAAATTGAGCGTATCCATCAGCTTCTGGTAGGCTTCCGCTTCTTCGATTGGCGTCAAATCCTCGCGCTGCAAGTTTTCAAGGATCGCCAATTCCATCATCTGCTGTTCATTGAACTCCTTGACGATGGCGGGTACTTCCTTCAATTTGCACAGTTTCGCCGCGCGGAATCGGCGTTCGCCGACGACCAGTTCGAATTTCGCGCCTTTTTTCCGTACCACAACCGGCTGCAAAATACCGTGTTCGCGAATCGATTCGGCAAGTTCTTCGAGCGCTTGCTGGTCGAACACTTTGCGCGGCTGATGCGGATTTTCCTTGATATCGGTCAATTTAATCTGCATCACTTTATCCGTTTCGTTGACTGTTTCTCCTGGAAACAATGCGTTGATGCCTTTTCCCAATCCTTTAGCCATTACGAATCACTTCCTTCGCCAATTCTAGATAAACTTCTGCGCCTCTGGACTTCGGATCATAGATGATGATTGGCTCTCCGTGACTCGGGGCCTCACTCAAGCGAACATTGCGCGGAACTACGGTGTCATACACTTTGTCCTGGAAGTATTTCTTCACTTCTTCGATGACTTGCATACCCAGATTGGTCCGTGCATCGTACATTGTCAGCAATACGCCATCGATCATCAGATCATGGTTTAAGTGTTTTTGGACCAAGCGAACTGTGCTCAATAACTGACTTAAACCTTCTAGAGCATAATATTCACATTGTACTGGAATAATAATACCGTCTGAAGCCGTCAACGAATTCAAGGTCAATAGGCCAAGTGACGGCGGACAGTCGATGATGATGTAATCGTATAAATCCTTCACTTCTGCCAAAGCATTTTTTAGCCGTGCCTCGCGTGAAATGGTCGAAACCAATTCAATTTCCGCACCCGCCAGCGAAATCGTCGCCGGTACCACATGAAGATTTTCGACTTTCGTCTCCATGATTGTGTCTTTGACATCTACATCGTCAATGAGAATTTCGTAGATGCATTGATCGACATCGCCTTTATTGATCCCAACGCCGCTCGTCGCATTGCCTTGTGGATCGATATCTATTAACAGCACTTTCTTGCCTAAGTATGCAAGGCAAGCGCTTAAATTAACTGATGAAGTTGTTTTTCCTACACCGCCCTTTTGATTGGCGATGGCAATCGTTCTACCCACACGTGCACCAACTTTCTTCGATACTGTCTTCATTTTACTGCGGAAACGCCTTGATGGCTATCCGCGACAGCTTCCATTTCTATATTGTATCAAATTTCCTGTTTCATAGAGATATATCTGCCAAAAAAAGCCCTTTCCTCAACGGAAAGAGCAATTATGGACGATTTTTCGGAATTTTCACGGTGATTTGGTAATAATCCTCGTGATCTTCTTCTTCTGTAGCAAGCTTGATGCCGCTTTTTTTGACCATCGACAGCGACTCTTTGATGGTATTCATCGCGATGCGCATATCACGGCTGACAGCTTTCCTGCGCTTTTTCGGTTTTTTCGGCGCTTCTTCCGTCAACGCTTTGATCCGTTCTTCCAATTCTTTGACGTTGAGTCCTTCTTCCAATAGCTGTTCAAGCAACTGCTGCTGGAGTTCTAGATCTTTTACCGGCAATAAAGCACGCGCATGGCGTTCAGTGATACTCCGTGTAAGCAGCGCTTGCTGGACGGCTTCCGGCAACTTTAACAACCGCAGTTTATTGGCAACGGCTGACTGGCTTTTTCCGAGCCGCTGCGCCAAGGCTTCCTGGGTGATTTCCTGGATCTGCAGCAAATTGGAATAGGCATGTGCTTCTTCAATCGCCGTCAATTCCTCACGCTGGAGGTTTTCGATCAACGCGATCGACGCCGTTTCTTTATCGCTCAATTGGCGAACGATCGCCGGAACTTCCTCCCAGCCAAGAGAGGTCATTGCACGGAAGCGCCGTTCCCCTGCAATGATTTCATAAAAACCTTCCTGCTGCGAATCCCTGACGACAATCGGCTGGATGACCCCGTGGACGTGAATCGTTCGGGCCAACTCTTCGATTTTCTCCTCATCAAAAACGGTCCGCGGCTGGAATTGATTGGCATGGATCTTAGCCAGCGGTATTTTCACCACTTCTTCAGAATTTCGGCTTGAAGCTTCTGCTGTTGTTGCATCGTTTGCTTTATCTCCGCCTCCGAAAAGACGGGCAAAAGGACTTTTCATGCTCAGGCACCACCTTATTAAAAACTTGCTCTTGTTGTTTCATTCCAAAGACACATCTACAATTCCCTATGTTCCACGTGAAACATTAACTGATCGGTGATTTGTTTGGCATGCCCGCTTTTCTCGGATATTTCTTCGGCGTTGCCTTGAATTTCCGGAACACTTGGATATGGCGTTCGCTTTCTTCCACCGGCAAGAGGAATGAATGTACGGCTTCTTGCTTCACTCCAAGCACTTTGAGCGCTTTTTCAGCGTCTTCCAGTTCGTCTGGCGCAGAGGCAGCTTTCATTGCGGCAAACGCCCCTCCTTGCTTGACGAGCGGCACACAAAGTTCAGCAAGGACTGACAGTCTCGCTACAGCACGGGCCGTTACGATATCGTAGCTTTCGCGTTGCTGCGACTGGCCAAAATCTTCCGCGCGCGAGTGGACGAAAGAAACTTTGTCCAATCCGAGAGCTTCACTCAAATGATTTAAGAATTGGATACGTTTGTTCAATGAATCGACGATTGTCACTTCGATATGCGAGAAGCAGATTTTCAGCGGGATGCTCGGGAAGCCGGCTCCCGCTCCGACGTCGCATAACGACAGCGGCTTGGTGAAATCCATGTAAAAGGCGGCACTGATGGAATCGTAGAAATGCTTTAAATAGACATCTTCCTGATCCGTGATGGCCGTCAAATTCATTTTTTCGTTCCATTCGACAAGTTCTTTGTAATAGATGTGGAATTGCTCCAGCTGACGTTCAGAAAGTTCGATGCCTTGTTGTTTCAGTGCTTGCGCGAATTGCTGTTCGTTCACTGTATGTCCCCCTCTCACCTGTCTCACCGCACATTTGCGGGAGCGGGATTAGCGTTTTTATGTAAAAGCAAATGGGCTGGCGGATACCAGCCCATTTCGAGTTCTGTTATGTGCTGGCGGTCAGGCCGCCCTAAAGTGTAAATCCCATTTAGACTTTTGCGATTCTTCCTTGTTCAATATACACCAATAAAATCGAAATGTCAGCAGGGTTGACGCCGGAAATGCGCGTCGCTTGTGCAATTGACAATGGCAAAACTTCTTTCAGTTTGCCGCGCGCTTCTGTTGCAAGCCCAGAGATGGCATCGTAATCGATGTTTTCTGGAATCTTTTTGTTTTCCATTTTCTTCAGCTTATCAACTTGCTGAAGGGATTTTTCGATATAACCTTCGTATTTCACATGGATCTCGACTTGCTCTTTCACTTCGTCGCTGAGCGCGATGTCAGATTCCGTCAAAGACGCGACCATGTCGTAATTCATTTCGGGACGTTTCAACAAATCGGCTGCGCGAATGCCGTCTTTCAGCTCGCTGCCTCCTGCATTGCGAATCGCTTCCTGCGTTTGTTCGCTCGGCTTGATGATGATGCCGCGCAATCTCTTGATTTCTTCTTCGATATGGTCTTTTTTCTCCAGGAAGCGTGCATAACGCTCTTCTGTGATCATGCCGAGCTGATAGCCAAGTTCCGTCAAACGCAAGTCTGCGTTGTCGTGACGCAGCAATAAGCGGTATTCCGCACGAGATGTCAGCAAACGGTAAGGCTCGCTTGTCCCTTTGGTGACCAAATCGTCGATCAGAACGCCGATATAGGCATCCGAACGGCTGAGGATGACTTCTTCTTTGCCGAGCACTTTCGCCGCGGCGTTGATGCCAGCCATAAGCCCCTGCCCCGCTGCTTCTTCGTAACCGGACGTACCGTTGATCTGTCCTGCCGTATAAAGGTTGGTAATTTGTTTCGATTCAAGCGTCGGCCATAATTGCGTCGGCACAATGGCATCGTATTCGATGGCATAGCCTGAACGCATCATATCGGCCTTCTCAAGCCCTGGAATCGATTCGAGCAACTTGCGCTGAACATGTTCCGGCAAACTGGTGGAAAGGCCTTGTACGTAAACCTCACGCGTTGAGCGTCCTTCCGGCTCGAGGAAGATCTGGTGGCGCGGCTTGTCGCTGAAGCGGACGATTTTGTCTTCGATCGATGGGCAATAACGCGGCCCTGTGCCTTTTGCCATGCCCGAATACATCGGCGACAAATGCAAATTCTCATCGATGATCTGATGCGTTTCACTCGTCGTATACGTCAGCCAGCACGGCATTTGGTCCATGATGAATTCCGTCGTTTCAAAGCTGAACGCGCGCGGCACATCGTCTCCCGGCTGGATTTCCGTTTTCGAGTAGTCGATGCTGTTGCTGTTGATGCGCGGCGGTGTACCGGTCTTGAAACGCACCGTCTCAAAGCCGAGCTGCTCCAGGTTTTCCGCCAGTTTAATGGACGGCTGCTGATGGTTCGGCCCGCTTGAGTAGCGAAGATCGCCGATGATGATTTCGCCCCGCAGGAATGTGCCGGTCGTGATGACCACCGTTTCCGCACGGTAAATGCCGCCGACTTGCGTGATGAGCCCTTTGACTTCCCCGTTTTCAACGATCAATTCTTCTGCGATGCCTTGGTGCAAGCTCAAGTTTTCCTGTTCTTCCATCAAGCGTTTCATTTCCTGCTGGTAAAGCACTTTATCGGCTTGTGCGCGCAATGCGCGGACAGCCGGCCCTTTGGCGGTATTGAGCATTCTCATTTGAATATGTGTTTTATCGATGACGCGGCCCATAGCCCCGCCCATTGCATCTATTTCACGTACCACGATGCCTTTTGCCGGCCCACCGATTGACGGGTTGCACGGCATAAAGGCGATCATATCGAGATTCATCGTCAACACGAGTGTTTTGGCGCCCATGCGTGCAGAAGCGAGTGCTGCTTCTGCTCCGGCATGGCCTGCGCCTACGACGATGACATCGAACGTGCCTGCTTCGTATTGTGGCATGTTCGTTCAGTCCCTTCAAAAATTTATTTTCCTAGGCAAAACTGCGAGAATAATTGGTTCAATAAGCCGTCATCTGCCGTATCGCCGATGATCTCCCCGAGGATTTCCCATGTACGGGTCACATCGATTTGAATCATATCGACCGGCACATCCATTTCAGCGGCTGTTATCGCATCCGAAATCGTTTGATGCGCTTGGTGCAACAGCGAAATATGGCGAACGTTGGAAACATAGGTCATATCCCCTGCCTCGATTTCCCCTTCAAAGAACAATTCGGCGATTGCTTCTTCTAACTGGTCGATGCCTTCTTCTTCAATTAAAGAAGTCGTCACGAGGCGTTTATCGCTAGTCAATTCCTTCACTTGTTCCAAGTCGATCTGTTTTGGCAAATCGGTCTTGTTGATGACGACGACATAATTCATGTCACGGACAGCTTCGAATAACAGCAAATCTTCTTCTGTCAGTGCTTCCGCGTAATTCAATACATAGAGGATCAAATCCGCTTCTTTCAACACTTTGCGGGAGCGTTCGACGCCGATGCGTTCCACAATATCCTCTGTTTCCCGGATGCCTGCCGTATCGACAAGGCGCAGCGGCACACCGCGGACATTGACGTATTCCTCAATGATATCGCGCGTCGTCCCGGCGATTTCCGTGACAATGGCTTTATTTTCCTGTACTAAACTATTCAGTAACGACGATTTCCCGACATTCGGGCGGCCGATAATAACTGTCGATAAGCCTTCCCGCAAAATCTTGCCTTGCTGGGAAGTTTGGAGCAATTTGGCGATTTCCGACTGCACCCATTGCGCTTTTTCAAGCATCATTGGGCGCGTCATTTCTTCCACATCGTCATATTCAGGATAATCGATGTTCACTTCCATCTGTGCGATCGATTCCACTAGCGCCTGGCGCAGCGAACTGATGAGGCGGGACAAGCGCCCTTCCATCTGCGTCAGGGCGACGTCCATGGCACGGTCTGTTTTCGCTCGGATCAAGTCCATGACGGCTTCTGCCTGGGACAAGTCGATGCGCCCGTTCAAGAATGCGCGCTTGGTGAATTCTCCTGGCTCTGCAAGCCGTGCACCCGCTCTTAGGGCGAGTGACAATACACGATTGACCGATACGATGCCGCCGTGGCAATTAATCTCCACGACATCTTCACGGGTAAATGTTTTGGGTGCTCTCATCAATGCGACCATTACTTCCTCCGCAGTTTCTTTCGTCGCGGGGTCTTCAATATGGCCGTAATGGATGGTATGGCTCGCCTGTTCAGCGAGCGCTTTAGCAGACGGCGCACGGAACAGCCGGTCTGCGATGGCTACCGCTTCCGGCCCGCTTAAGCGGACGATGGCGATAGCCCCTTCACCGCTTGGCGTGGAAATCGCGGCGATCGTATCGAATTCCATCATGATGCTGTTTCCTCCTCTTGCAATAAAATACTAAGGACAAACAAATTGAGCTTGCCCACAGCATGCTTTTATGGGTTAGACAGTTGTCCACATGTGGACAACTGTTAAAATACGCGTGACTGTACAACGTACAACAATAACACAAAATGCATGAAATCAAAAGATACAGCGCTTGATTTTGGTATTTTTTTCAGGTTCACCCGCAAATATGATATGCATAAATATACAGCCATAAACTCAATGCTTTTTCTCTCTCTTGATTCCTCATTTCATTCCATAAAAAATGCCCGCTGCGTCATGTAACTGACGTCAGCGGGCATTATTCTTCCATTATTTATGCGGTTCGATGACCAAATAGCGGTTCGGATCTTTGCCTTCCGAATACGTGTCGATATCCAGCCGCCGCGACAGCGCCTGATGGATCACTTTCCGCTCGTAGGACGGCATCGGTTCGAATTGGACACGGTTTCCGGTGCGGATCGCTTTGTCCGCCATCCGGTCCGCCAATTGTTCCAAGGTTTCCTGACGGCGCTCCCGGTAATTCTCGGCATCCAACTCGACGATCATGAATTGTTCAGCATGACGGTTCGCCACCAATTGCGCCAATTGCTGGAGTGAATTCAAGGTCTGGCCTCTTTTGCCGATGAGCATGGCCACTTTTTCACTTTCCAGTTTAAAACGCACCGTTTTGCCTTGTTTTTCATGCGTCACGGTCAAATCATCAATCTTCATTCCTTTTGCAACATCCTGCAAATAGGTTTTCGTTTCTTCAATCGCTTTATCATTCGATGGTTTCACTGCCGGTTCTGCAGATCCGCCGAAATCAGGCTCTTCTCCCTCTTTTATCGGAGCTGATGGCATCTCTGCCGCAATCTCTTCGTCGGAAGGTTTGGCGCTATCCGCTTGTTCCGGCGCCTTTTCGGTTTCTGGCTGTCCCGATTCCATCACTGTGACTTCAACTTCCGCATCTTTAGCACCGAATCCAAAAAACCCCTTTTTTCCTTCTTCGATAACGCGGATCGTCACTTCATCTCGTGATTTTTTCAGTTTTTCCAACGCATTTTCAATCGCTTGTTCGACCGTTTTCCCCTTTTGTGTAAGATGCTTCACTTTTTAGCCCCTCCTGTTTTCGTTTTAACAGGCTGTTGCACTTCTTTCTTTTCCCATGGACGGTAAATGAACATGTTTTGGATAAGCGAGATGATATTCCCGATTACCCAGTAAAGCGTCAATGCAGATGGCAAGATAATTCCGAATCCGGCAATCATTACCGGCATGAAATACATCATCGCCTTCATTTGCGGATTATCCATTGCAGGGCCCGTACGCAGAACGATCAATTGCATGATACCGGCTGTAACGGCCAGGATGATGCTCGGTTCTGCCAGCGGGAAAATCAAAAATGTGCCAAGGTCGATTTCAGGCGTCGCATTCATACGGCTAATTGCGTGGTAGAAGCCGATCAAAATCGGCATCTGGATGACAATCGGCAAACAGCCGGCCATCGGGTTGACGCCTTTTTCCTGGAACATCGCCATCATTTCCTGCTGGTATTTCTGCTGGGTGACGGCGTCTTTCGATTTATACTTCTCTTTTAACTTAGCCAGCTCAGGCTGGATTTCCTGCATGCGTTTCGAACTTTTCGTCTGTTTAATCATTAACGGCAATAAGGCCAGACGGATGAGAATCGTTACGGCGATAATCCCAAATCCATAAGTACCTAGGAAATCCTTAAAGAATACGATGATCGATACTAACGGCCAGACAACAAACTCATTCCAAAACCCTTCGCTTTGGTCGCTGATCGGCTGGTCAAACTCCATACAGCCCGACAATAAGAGGGCAACAGCCACCAAGGCGAAGAGCAATCCTGTTCTCTTCTTCACTTTGCTTCCTCCAAACTCTATTCAATTACTTCCTATAGTAACATCCGGATTGATCCGGCATCTACTTCTTCGGCAAAGCGCGTGCAATCTTCAACACATGCTCCAGGCTTTTCTTGCTTTCGTGAAAATCTAAATTGGCCGCCTGTGGTCGGGCGATGATAATGTAATCCGCGTTTGGCAGGAGATCATCCTTCAATTCCAAGAAGGCTTGGCGGATATAGCGCTTAACGCGATTGCGGGCGACCGCATTGCCAACTTTCTTGCTGACGGATAGGCCCAGGCGAAATTCCTCCTGCTCGCCTTTCAGCAAATAGACGATAAATTGCCGATTCGCAAATGATTTTCCTTTTTTGAACACGCGCTGAAACTCCGTATTCTTCTTGATCCGCTGCTGCTTATTCATTCTGTCACCTGCTACTTGCTTATTTTGATGCATTTTCGCTCAAATCCGGCGAAAAAGAAAAAAAAGACCACTGATGCGGTCAGTGGACTTTAAGCTGATAGTACTTTTCTTCCTTTACGGCGACGGGCAGCGATAACGCGACGTCCGTTCTTTGTGCTCATGCGTGCTCGGAAGCCGTGCACTTTGCTGTGTTTGCGTTTATTTGGTTGGTATGTGCGCAATGTCATGACCTTACACCTCCTATATAAAAGTTAACTATTTTCTAAAGACAGTCTCGACTATTATAAAGGCGCTAGCTTGTTCATGTCAATCATTTCTTTTAAATGCAAGAGATCCGCCAGTCAATTGAAAAAGAAAAGTTATACACAATCAGGGAGGATAGGCGGTGAACTTCCTGTGACCCCATTTTTTGCGGAAATGATTTATCCACATGCCTTATCGACAGGTTTTTCACATAGGAACTGCCTGTGGATATCAAAAATGTGCACAAAAGCTGTCATGTGGATAAGTGAAAGAAATGCTTGTAATGTCTATCGTTTTTTGATAACATTGTTTTGTTTTCACTTGTTAACAATTTCTATCCCGAAATAGTTATCCACATATTGTGGGTAAGGTGTGGATAGTTTTCCCCAAGCCTGTTTATAGATCTTATCCACAGGCTGTGGTTTTGTGTATGGTATACTGTAAAAAATCTTTACATATAAAGGAGATACGCTATTGGAACACTTAGACGAAATTTGGTCGAGTGTCTTAGCCCAAGTCGAGAAAAGAATCTCCAAGCCCAGTTTTGAAACTTGGCTCAAATCTACCAAGCTCTTGTCCTATAAAGAAGATACTGTCACCATTTCAGCTCCGAATTCATTTGCGCGCGATTGGCTCGAAAACCATTATGTGCACTTGATTACCGGCATTTTGACAGATCTTACAGGGGACGAAGCGCTTATTAAATTTGTGGTGCCAAAAGATCAGGATATGGATGATTTCCAGCTTCCCGCTCCCCGTGTCAAACCGGGGCAGGCGGAGCAGCAAGAGTTTTTGCCGGGCATGCTGAACCCGAAATACACCTTTGACACATTCGTCATTGGCTCCGGCAACCGCTTTGCACACGCTGCATCGCTGGCTGTCGCTGAAGCACCGGCAAAAGCTTACAATCCGCTTTTCATCTATGGAGGCGTAGGACTTGGCAAGACCCACCTTATGCACGCAATCGGACATTATGTCATTGAACACAACCCGGACGCCAAAGTGGTTTATTTGTCGTCGGAAAAATTCACGAATGAGTTCATCAACTCGATCCGTGATAACCAAACCGTCGATTTCCGCAATAAATACCGCAATGTCGATATTTTGCTCATTGACGATATTCAATTTTTAGCCGGAAAAGAGCAGACGCAAGAAGAATTCTTCCATACATTCAATACGCTGCATGAAGAATCCAAGCAGATCATCATCTCCAGCGACCGGCCGCCAAAAGAGATCCCGACACTTGAAGACCGCTTAAGATCGCGCTTTGAATGGGGATTGATTACCGATATCACGCCGCCGGATTTGGAAACGCGGATTGCCATTTTGCGCAAAAAAGCCAAAGCGGACGGCCTGGACATCCCGAACGATGTCATGACCTATATCGCCAATTCAATCGATTCCAACATCCGCGAACTCGAAGGCGCCTTGATCCGAGTCGTCGCTTATTCCTCCCTGATCAACCGGGATATGAGCGCAGAGCTTGCTGCAGAGGCCCTGAAAGACATCATGCCGAACTCTAAACCGAAAGTGATCACCATCTTGGATATCCAAAACGCAGTCGGCGAACAGTTCAACGTCAAATTGGATGATTTCAAAACCAAGCGCCGCACGAAGGATATTGCGTATCCACGTCAAATCGCCATGTACTTGTCACGCGAAATGACGGATTTTTCATTGCCGAAAATCGGCGAGGAATTCGGCGGCCGCGATCACACGACGGTCATCCATGCACACGAAAAAATCAACACAATGCTGAAAGAAAACCAGCAGCTTCAGCAGGACATTAAAGAAATTCGATCTGCACTCGGCAAATAGGACTGTGGATAACCCCCTATTTTCTTAAGCAGTTTATGCACAGTTTGTCTACATGTGGATAAACTGCTTTGATTGCTTATTTAGGGCTTATCCACATATTCACAGCCCCTACTACTATTACTGTCTTTTAAGTACTAATAACTAAAATATATATATAAGCGAGGTTCGAGAATGAAATTCGAGATAAAACGTGAGCGATTAGTTGAAGGTTTAAACGATGTAATGAAAGCAGTCAGTTCAAAAACAACGATTCCGATTTTGACCGGGATCAAGATGGACGTCTCTACAGAAGGCATGCGCTTAACAGGAAGTGACTCAGATATCACGATCCAAACTTTCATCCCAGCAGAAGAGGATGGAAAACAATTGATCGATGTCACCGAAGGCGGAAGCATCGTCCTTCAGGCAAAGGTATTCGGGGAAATCGTCCGCAAATTGCCGACCAACGAAGTCGAAATCGAAATCAACGGCAATTTCCAGACACATATCCGTTCAGGAAAATCCGAATTCCACTTGATCGGCCTGGACGCAATGGATTATCCACAATTGCCGGATATCCAAGATGACCGCATTTTCACGATTCCGGCGGATCTGTTGAAAACCATCAATAGAGAAACCGTTTTTGCCGTGTCCAGCTCTGAAACACGCCCAGTGTTGACTGGCGTTCATTGGGAAGTAAAAGACGGCGAGCTCGTTTGTGTCGCAACCGACAGCCACCGTCTGGCACGCCGCAAAACGAAACTCGAAACCTTGCCGGAAGGGGAGTATAGCGTCGTCATTCCAGGGAAAAGCTTGAATGAATTGAACAAAATTCTTGATGACACGTCAGATCCGGTTGAAATCGTCATGACTAACCAGCAAGTGTTGTTCAAATCGAAGCACATCTTGTTCTTCTCCCGTCTATTGGAAGGGAACTACCCGGATACATCACGCCTCATCCCGTCTGAATACAAAACGACGGTCACAGTAAACGGCCGTTCATTGCTTCAGGCAATCGACCGTGCGTCACTATTGGCACGCGAAGAACGCAATAACGTCGTGCGCTTTTCTACCAATGAAGGCAGCGAAGTGGAAGTCTCCTCGAATTCCCCGGAAGTCGGGAAAGTGGAAGAGCAATTACAGGCACAAAGCGTCGACGGTGAAGAGCTGAAGATTTCCTTCAGTGCGAAGTTCATGATGGATGCTTTGAAAGCGATCGATGGGCAAGATGTCGTCATCCAGTTCACTGGAGCGATGCGCCCGTTCATTTTGAAATCGGCTTTGGACGACTCAATTCTTCAATTGATCCTTCCTGTCCGGACATATTAATTAGCACCAAAACCCTCAGGATAGCCCATACAGGCTATCCTTTTTACTTATGGGGGCAAATAGGGTAAAATAAAGGGATAGACTACGAATCGAAGGATGAGTGCATTTTGAAGGAAATCGGTATTGAGACAGAATTTATTACACTTGGGCAATTGTTGAAAATGACAGACACAATCAGTTCAGGCGGCATGGCTAAATGGTTTTTGAGTGAACATGAAGTATTTGTGAACGGAGAAGCGGAAGACCGCAGAGGGCGCAAATTGCGTCCGGAAGATACTGTGAACATACCGGGGACGGGGGAATTCCGCATCGTTGTCGCCGAAGGCATGAGCTTCGATGCGGATTGACAACCTTGAGTTAGTCAATTACCGCAACTATGAAACGCTCAAGCTCGATTTCTCGCCGGAGATCAACGTTTTCATCGGCGAGAACGCGCAAGGCAAAACCAATATTATGGAATCGCTCTATGTTTTATCGATGGCGAAATCCCACCGGACGAGCAATGACAAAGAATTGATACGCTGGGACGCGGAATATGGTAAAATTAAAGCTGATGTGCTCCGGAAATATGGCAAACTGCCGCTTGAAATCAGCTTTTCCAAAAAAGGCAAAAAAGCGAAAGTCAACCATCTGGAGCAGAGGCGGCTGAGCGATTATATCGGCCAATTGAATGTCGTCATGTTCGCTCCTGAAGACCTGCATTTAGTTAAAGGAAGCCCACAAGTCAGGCGCCGTTTCATCGATATGGAGATCGGCCAGATTTCACCGGTCTATCTCCACGATCTCGTCAATTACCAGAAGCTGTTGAAACAGCGCAACCATATATTGAAGCAGCATTACGGCAAACAGGCGATCAATGACGTCATGTTCGAGGTGTACACTGAACAGTTCATTGAAGCTGCTGTAAAAATTATACAAAAAAGATTCCAGTTCATGGAATTGCTGCAAAAATGGGCAGAGCCGATTCATCACGGCATTTCACGTGGGCTTGAAAAACTGGAAATCCGCTACCAACCGATTAGTGGGTTGAAGCCCGAATGGACGCCTGCTGAAATGGCGTCTTTTTTAGAGCAAAAGCTACAGGAAGTGAAAAAGCGGGAACTCGACCGTGGCGTAACGCTGGTCGGCCCGCACCGCGACGACCTGCAGTTCATCGTCAACGGCTATGACGTCCAGACTTACGGTTCCCAAGGGCAGCAGCGTACGACAGCCCTGTCCTTGAAACTTGCGGAAATCGAACTGATCAAGCAAGAAGTCGGCGAAGCGCCGGTTCTTTTGCTGGATGACGTACTTTCCGAACTGGACGATTACCGCCAATCGCATTTGCTTAACACGATCCGCGGATCCGTGCAGACCTTTGTCACAACGACCAGCGTTGAAGGTATCCAGCACGAGACCATTCAAAGCGCCCGTCTTTTCGAAGTATCGAAAGGGGCGGTCAAGGAGTGAACATGCATGTATGTCCAGATCGGAGCATCCCAATTGATTGCCGTCACGGAAATCCTTGCGGTGGTTCATCATGAACACTATGTCCACTCTGCTTTTACGCGGCTTTTAGTCCCGCCTGAAGCAGTCAAATCTTATGTCGTCACTGATGATTTCGTCTACGGGTCGCCTTATCGGCCCCAGGCACTGTTGAATAAAATTCAGCAAAACAGGTTATAACCGGTCAATGGAAATAATGAGTTGTCAAGAAAGAGCAGGTGAACGGAATGGCTATGGAAGATACGAATCTTGAGCAATCTTATGGCGCCAATCAGATTCAAGTATTGGAAGGCTTAGAAGCGGTACGGAAACGGCCGGGCATGTATATCGGTTCAACGGGATCGAGAGGACTGCACCATTTAGTATGGGAAATCGTAGATAACAGCATCGATGAAGCCCTTGCCGGCTATTGCGATGAAATCCGCGTCACAATCGAAAAAGACAATTGGATCCGGGTCGAAGATAACGGCCGTGGGATTCCAGTCGATATGCAAGAAAAAATGGGCCGTCCGGCTGTTGAAGTCATCATGACGGTCCTTCACGCCGGCGGTAAATTCGGCGGCGGCGGCTATAAAGTATCCGGCGGCCTCCACGGCGTCGGCGCATCTGTCGTCAATGCTTTATCCGAAACAACAGAAGTGTACGTTCACCGGGACGGCAAGCGTCATTTCATTCAATTCGAGCGCGGCGCAGTCAAAAAAGAACTCGGTGTTATCGGCGAAGCCGACAAAACCGGTACAACGATCCGTTTTAAAGCGGACGCTGAAATTTTTAAAGAAACAACAGTTTATGAATTCGATATCTTAGACCACCGTCTTCGCGAGCTCGCTTATTTGAACCGCGGTTTGAAAATCGTGGTTGCTGATGAGCGAGAAGGCTTGGAGCAGGAAAAGAAATACCATTACGAAGGCGGTATCAAATCCTACGTCGAGCATTTGAACAAATCGAAAGACCCGCTTCACGAAGAAGCGATTTTCGTCGAGGCGGAGCGGGACGGCATCAATGTCGAAGTCGCTATGCAATACAACGGCGGATTTGCGGCAAATATCTTTTCATTCGCGAATAATATCAGCACCCATGAAGGTGGAACGCACGAATCCGGCTTTAAAACGGCGTTGACGCGTGTCATTAACGATTACGGCCGCAAAAACGGGATTCTGAAAGACGCTGAAGCGAACTTGACTGGTGAAGACGTAAGAGAAGGATTAACGGCGATCATTTCCGTTAAACACCCAGATCCCCAGTTTGAAGGCCAGACCAAGACGAAGCTTGGCAACACTGAAGTATCGACCATCGTCAATAATTTGTTCTCAGGTGGATTTGAACGCTTCTTGCTGGAAAACCCATCAACCGCCAAGAAAATCATTGAAAAGGGCATCATGGCTTCCCATGCCCGCATGGCTGCCAAAAAAGCACGCGAATTCACGCGCCGTAAATCGGTTCTTGAAGTATCAAGCCTGCCAGGGAAACTCGCAGACTGTTCTTCACGCGATCCGAAAATCAGCGAAATCTACATCGTAGAGGGAGATTCAGCGGGCGGATCCGCAAAATCCGGCCGAGATCGCCATTTCCAAGCGATTCTGCCCTTGCGCGGAAAAATCCTTAATGTAGAAAAAGCTCGTTTGGATAAGATTCTTGTAAACGCAGAGATCCGTAATATCATTACTGCACTCGGAACCGGCATCGGTGAAGAGTTCAATCTTGATAAAGCGCGTTACCATAAAGTTGTCATCATGACCGATGCCGATGTCGACGGCGCCCATATTCGGACTTTGCTATTGACGTTCCTATTCCGCTATATGCGCCCGCTAATTGAAGCAGGTTATATTTACATCGCACAGCCGCCTTTATTCCAGATTAAACAAGGCAAGCATGTCGATTATGTTTATTCGGATGCACAGCTGAAAGAAGCATTGTCTAAACTTCCAGGATCACCGAAGCCGCATGTCCAGCGCTATAAAGGGCTCGGCGAGATGAATGCCACTCAATTATGGGATACAACGATGGATCCTGATTTCCGGACATTGCTGCAAGTCACGCTTGAAGATGCGATGACGGCGGATGAGACTTTCCATATGTTGATGGGAGACGACGTCGAACCACGCCGCAACTTTATTGAAGAAAACGCCAGTTACGTGAAGAACTTGGATGTATAAAGCAACAAGAGTTGAGAGGAGGCTGCGGATATGGCGGAACGGCCAGGCAGCGGAGTAGAAGAAATAAATATCAGTACGGAGATGCGCACATCATTCCTTGACTATGCAATGAGTGTCATCGTGTCGCGTGCGTTGCCGGATGTCCGGGACGGCTTAAAGCCGGTGCATCGGCGTATTTTATATGCTATGCATGACCTCGGGATCACAGCGGATAAAGGCTATAAAAAGTCAGCACGTATTGTCGGTGACGTAATCGGTAAATATCACCCGCACGGTGATAGTGCAGTTTATGAAACGATGGTACGCATGGCTCAGGATTTCAGCTATCGCTATATGCTCGTCGACGGCCACGGGAACTTCGGTTCTGTAGATGGTGACGCAGCAGCAGCAATGCGCTACACAGAATCCAAAATGTCAAAAATTTCCATGGAACTTTTGCGTGATTTAAATAAAAACACGGTCGATTACAAGGAAAACTATGACGGTCAGGAAAAAGAACCGGTTGTCCTCCCGAGTAGATTCCCGAACTTGCTTGTCAACGGGACTTCCGGAATCGCGGTCGGGATGGCTACGAATATCCCGCCCCATAATCTCGGAGAAACCATCGATGCAGTTCTCGCATTAGCCGAAAACCCGGCCATTACGACAGAAGAATTGCTCGACTTCCTTCCAGGCCCTGATTTCCCGACCGGAGGCATCATCCTCGGACGGAGCGGCATCCGCCGTGCTTACGAAACCGGAAAAGGTTCGGTGTTGATCCGTGCGGTTGTTGAAATCGAAACGAAACCGAATGGCAAAGAAGTAATCCTTATCCATGAGCTGCCTTATCAAGTCAATAAAGCACGCTTGATCGAAAAAATCGCAGAACTCGTGCGCGACAAAAAAATCGACGGCATCACCGACCTGCGAGATGAATCCGACCGCAATGGGATGCGCGTCGTCATTGAAGTGCGCAGAGACGCAAGCGCCAATGTATTATTGAACAATCTATACAAACAAACAGCGATGCAGACAAGCTTCGGCATCAATATGCTCGCGCTCGTCGATGGACAGCCGAAAGTCCTTGGCTTGAAAGACGTTCTTTATCATTACCTGGAGCATCAGAAAGTCATTATCCGCCGCCGGACGGAATTCGACTTGCAAAAAGCGGAAGATCGCGCGCACATCCTTGAAGGCTTGCGCATCGCACTCGATCACATCGATGCCATTATCGCGTTGATCCGTGGATCGCAGACAACTGAAGAAGCCCGAAACGGCTTGATGAATGATTTCAATTTGTCTGAGCGCCAGTCGCAAGCCATCTTGGACATGCGTCTTCAACGTTTGACCGGTCTTGAACGGGACAAAATCGAAGAGGAATACCAGGGTCTCATCGCGCTCATCAATGAGCTGCGTGCAATTCTTGCGGACGAATCGAAAATCCTCGAGATCATCCGTGAAGAAATCCTTGAAATCAAAGAGCGCTTCAATGATCCCCGCAGAACGGAAATCACTGTCGGCGGCTCTGAGATGATTGAAGATGAGGACCTGATCCCACGTGAAGCTTCAGTGTTGACGCTCACACACAACGGTTACATCAAACGCTTGCCTGCTAATACCTACCGAAGCCAGAAGCGCGGCGGACGAGGTGTACAAGGTATGGGCACCAACGATGATGATTTTGTTGAGCATCTTCTATATACATCGACACATGACACAATCCTGTTCTTCACAAGCGAAGGGAAAGTCTATCGCAAGAAAGGCTATCAGGTTCCTGAGTATGGTCGGACAGCAAAAGGCTTGCCGCTCGTCAACTTGCTAGAGATCGGCAAGAACGAAAAAGTGACGGCAGTGATCCGTGTCGAAGAATTCAAAGAAGATGATTTCTTCTTCTTTACGACGCGCGGAGGACTTAGCAAGCGAACGCCAGTCAGCAGCTATGCGAATATTCGTCAGAATGGCCTTATTGCCATCAATTTGCGTGATGACGATGAATTGATCTCAGTCAAGATGACTGATGGCAATAAAGAAATTGTCATCGGAACACGCGATGGCGCATTGATCCGATTCCCTGAGACAGATATCCGCAGCATGGGGCGCGCAGCAAGCGGTGTCCGGGGCATTCGTCTCCGTGAAGGCGACCAAGTCGTTGGAATGGAAACCTTAGAGGCAGACGATAAAATCCTGGTTATCACCGAAAATGGCTATGGCAAGCGAACAAAGGAATCCGAATATCGTGTCCAATCCAGAGGCGGTATGGGAATCAAGACCTGCCACGTTACGGAAAAGAATGGACCGCTCGTAGCCGTTCGTGCCGTGAATGGAACAGAAGACATCATGTTGATTACACAGCATGGCGTACTGATCCGTATGGATGTAGAAGATATCTCAACAACTGGAAGAAACACGCAAGGAGTCCGATTGATTCGTCTTGGCGATGAAGAGGTTGTGGCTACCGTCACCAAAGTGAAAAAAGATTTGGATGATGCAGAAGCAGCAGAAGTTGATGAAGAGATAGAACCAGTTTCAGAAGATAACGTAGATGCACTCATCGAAGAAAGTGTAGAAGCAGATGTATACACGGAGGATGAGGTTGTTGAAGATGAAGCGGGAGAAAACATTGAAGACGAACTAGAAGAATAGAAGATTTCAAAAGAGCTTGCCGGCAAATCGGCAAGCTCTTTTGTTTCTTAATAGAAAGAGATTTGTAGAAAGGAAAAGTTTTTTCTTAAAACTGTTGACGTGAATAGTAAGGCGTGATATATTTATCAAGTCGCCAAAACAAGGCGCACAACATGAACCTTGAAAACTGAACAGCAAAACGTCAACAATACAGCCGCGAGTGATCGCGGCAAACTTACTGATCAGCTTCGGCAGATCAAGCGAATCGCGCGTCTTTTAGACGGCGATACGCCAGCAACTATTGAGCAATCAATACTACTCTATAATGGAGAGTTTGATCCTGGCTCAGGACGAACGCTGGCGGCGTGCCTAATACATGCAAGTCGAGCGGAACCATTGGAGCTTGCTCCTTTGGTTTAGCGGCGGACGGGTGAGTAACACGTGGGCAACCTGCCCTGCAGATCGGGATAACTCCGGGAAACCGGTGCTAATACCGAATAGTTTGCGGCCTCTCATGAGGCCGCACGGAAAGACGGTTTCGGCTGTCACTGCAGGATGGGCCCGCGGCGCATTAGCTAGTTGGTGAGGTAACGGCTCACCAAGGCCACGATGCGTAGCCGACCTGAGAGGGTGATCGGCCACACTGGGACTGAGACACGGCCCAGACTCCTACGGGAGGCAGCAGTAGGGAATCTTCCGCAATGGACGAAAGTCTGACGGAGCAACGCCGCGTGAGTGAAGAAGGTTTTCGGATCGTAAAACTCTGTTGTGAGGGAAGAACAAGTACCAACTAACTACTGGTACCTTGACGGTACCTCACCAGAAAGCCACGGCTAACTACGTGCCAGCAGCCGCGGTAATACGTAGGTGGCAAGCGTTGTCCGGAATTATTGGGCGTAAAGCGCGCGCAGGCGGTCCTTTAAGTCTGATGTGAAAGCCCACGGCTCAACCGTGGAGGGTCATTGGAAACTGGGGGACTTGAGTGCAGAAGAGGAAAGTGGAATTCCACGTGTAGCGGTGAAATGCGTAGAGATGTGGAGGAACACCAGTGGCGAAGGCGACTTTCTGGTCTGTAACTGACGCTGAGGCGCGAAAGCGTGGGGAGCAAACAGGATTAGATACCCTGGTAGTCCACGCCGTAAACGATGAGTGCTAAGTGTTAGGGGGTTTCCGCCCCTTAGTGCTGCAGCTAACGCATTAAGCACTCCGCCTGGGGAGTACGGCCGCAAGGCTGAAACTCAAAGGAATTGACGGGGGCCCGCACAAGCGGTGGAGCATGTGGTTTAATTCGAAGCAACGCGAAGAACCTTACCAGGTCTTGACATCCCGCTGACCGCCTAGGAGACTAGGCTTTCCCTTCGGGGACAGCGGTGACAGGTGGTGCATGGTTGTCGTCAGCTCGTGTCGTGAGATGTTGGGTTAAGTCCCGCAACGAGCGCAACCCTTGATCTTAGTTGCCAGCATTCAGTTGGGCACTCTAAGGTGACTGCCGGTGACAAACCGGAGGAAGGTGGGGATGACGTCAAATCATCATGCCCCTTATGACCTGGGCTACACACGTGCTACAATGGACGGTACAAAGGGCTGCAAACCCGCGAGGGGGAGCCAATCCCAGAAAACCGTTCTCAGTTCGGATTGCAGGCTGCAACTCGCCTGCATGAAGCCGGAATCGCTAGTAATCGCGGATCAGCATGCCGCGGTGAATACGTTCCCGGGCCTTGTACACACCGCCCGTCACACCACGAGAGTTTGTAACACCCGAAGTCGGTGGGGTAACCCTTACGGGAGCCAGCCGCCGAAGGTGGGACAGATGATTGGGGTGAAGTCGTAACAAGGTAGCCGTATCGGAAGGTGCGGCTGGATCACCTCCTTTCTAAGGAACATATCGGAACCGATTCTTACGGATCGGGTTGACGTTTTGCGTTCAGTTTTGAAGGTTCACTCCTAACGGAGCACTTTCAAACTTGTTCTTTGAAAACTGGATAGATCGACATTGATTAAGAAACAAGCATCAAGTAGCGTGATCGCTTTGGCGATCAACTTATTTTTTTTGACCATCAGTGGTTAAGTTAATAAGGGCGCACGGTGGATGCCTTGGCACTAGGAGCCGAAGAAGGACGGCACTAACACCGATATGCCTCGGGGAGCTGTAAGTGAGCTGTGATCCGGGGATTTCCGAATGGGGAAACCCACTGTTCGTAATGGAGCAGTATCCATGTGTGAATACATAGCACATGAGAAGGCAGACTCAGGGAACTGAAACATCTAAGTACCTGAAGGAAGAGAAAGCAAATGCGATTCCCCAAGTAGCGGCGAGCGAAACGGGATCAGCCCAAACCAGAAGGCTTGCCTTCTGGGGTTGTAGGACACTCTATACGGAGTTACAAAGGAACGGATTAAGCGAAGCGACCTGGAACGGTCCGCAAGATAGGGTAATAGCCCCGTAGCTGAAAGTTCGTTCCCTCCAGAGTGGATCCTGAGTACGGCGGAACACGAGAAATTCCGTCGGAATCCGGGAGGACCATCTCCCAAGGCTAAATACTCCCTAGTGACCGATAGTGAACCAGTACCGTGAGGGAAAGGTGAAAAGCACCCCGGAAGGGGAGTGAAATAGATCCTGAAACCGTGTGCCTACAAGTAGTTAGAGCCCGTTAATGGGTGATAGCGTGCCTTTTGTAGAATGAACCGGCGAGTTACGATTGCATGCAAGGTTAAGGTGAGAAGCCGGAGCCGCAGCGAAAGCGAGTCTGAATAGGGCGAGTGAGTATGTAGTTGTAGACCCGAAACCAGGTGATCTACCCATGTCCAGGGTGAAGGTAAGGTAACACTTACTGGAGGCCCGAACCCACGCACGTTGAAAAGTGCGGGGATGAGGTGTGGGTAGCGGAGAAATTCCAATCGAACCTGGAGATAGCTGGTTCTCTCCGAAATAGCTTTAGGGCTAGCCTCAAGATAGAGAATCCTGGAGGTAGAGCACTGTTTGGACTAGGGGCCCATCCCGGGTTACCGAATTCAGACAAACTCCGAATGCCAGTGATTTATGCTTGGGAGTCAGACTGCGAGTGATAAGATCCGTAGTCAAGAGGGAAACAGCCCAGACCACCAGCTAAGGTCCCCAAATATCCGTTAAGTGGAAAAGGATGTGGCGTTGCTTAGACAACCAGGATGTTGGCTTAGAAGCAGCCATCATTTAAAGAGTGCGTAATAGCTCACTGGTCGAGTGACACTGCGCCGAAAATGTACCGGGGCTAAACGGATTACCGAAGCTGTGGATGGACATCGTAGATGTCCGTGGTAGGAGAGCGTTCTAAGGGCGTTGAAGTCAGACCGGAAGGACTGGTGGAGCGCTTAGAAGTGAGAATGCCGGTATGAGTAACGAAAGACGGGTGAGAATCCCGTCCACCGAATGCCTAAGGTTTCCTGAGGAAGGCTCGTCCGCTCAGGGTTAGTCGGGACCTAAGTCGAGGCCGATAGGCGTAGACGATGGACAACAGGTTGATATTCCTGTACCACCTCCCCGCCGTTTGAGCAATGGGGGGACGCAGAAGGATAGGGTGAGCGTGCCGTTGGTTGTGCACGTCCAAGTTGTGAGATGAGAAACGAGGCAAATCCCGTTTCTATATAACATCAAGCAGTGATGGCAAGAGGTTTACCTCAGAGTCCCTGATTTCACACTGCCAAGAAAAGCCTCTAGCGAGGCGGGAGGTGCCCGTACCGCAAACCGACACAGGTAGGCGAGAAGAGAATTCTAAGGTGAGCGAGTGAACTCTCGTTAAGGAACTCGGCAAAATGACCCCGTAACTTCGGGAGAAGGGGTGCTCTGGTAGGGTGAATAGCCCGAGAGAGCCGCAGTGAATAGGCCCAGGCGACTGTTTAGCAAAAACACAGGTCTCTGCAAAACCGTAAGGTGACGTATAGGGGCTGACGCCTGCCCGGTGCTGGAAGGTTAAGGGGAGTGCTTAGCGCAAGCGAAGGTGCGAACCGAAGCCCCAGTAAACGGCGGCCGTAACTATAACGGTCCTAAGGTAGCGAAATTCCTTGTCGGGTAAGTTCCGACCCGCACGAAAGGCGTAACGATCTGGGCACTGTCTCAACGAGAGACTCGGTGAAATTATAGTACCTGTGAAGATGCAGGTTACCCGCGACAGGACGGAAAGACCCCGTGGAGCTTTACTGTAGCCTGATATTGAATTTTGGTGCAACTTGTACAGGATAGGTAGGAGCCAGAGAACCCGGAGCGCCAGCTTCGGGGGAGGCGTCGGTGGGATACTACCCTGGTTGTATTGAACTTCTAACCCACAAGCCTTAGCGGCTTGGGAGACAGTGTCAGGCGGGCAGTTTGACTGGGGCGGTCGCCTCCTAAAGAGTAACGGAGGCGCTCAAAGGTTCCCTCAGAATGGTTGGAAATCATTCGCAGAGTGTAAAGGCACAAGGGAGCTTGACTGCGAGACGGACAGGTCGAGCAGGGTCGAAAGACGGACTTAGTGATCCGGTGGTTCCGCATGGAAGGGCCATCGCTCAACGGATAAAAGCTACCCCGGGGATAACAGGCTTATCTCCCCCAAGAGTCCACATCGACGGGGAGGTTTGGCACCTCGATGTCGGCTCATCGCATCCTGGGGCTGTAGTCGGTCCCAAGGGTTGGGCTGTTCGCCCATTAAAGCGGTACGCGAGCTGGGTTCAGAACGTCGTGAGACAGTTCGGTCCCTATCCGTCGCGGGCGCAGGAAATTTGAGAGGAGCTGTCCTTAGTACGAGAGGACCGGGATGGACACACCGCTGGTGTACCAGTTGTTCTGCCAAGAGCATCGCTGGGTAGCTATGTGTGGCCGGGATAAGTGCTGAAAGCATCTAAGCACGAAGCCCCCCTCAAGATGAGATTTCCCATTGCGCAAGCAAGTAAGATCCCTCAAAGACGATGAGGTAGATAGGTTCGGGGTGGAAGCGTGGCGACACGTGCAGCTGACGAATACTAATCGATCGAGGACTTAACCAACAAACTGAAACGCAAGTTTCCCCCAATGTCGATTTATCCAGTTTTGAGCGAACAAGCTCAAAAAAGTCTAGTGACGATGGCAAAGAGGCCACACCCGTTCCCATCCCGAACACGGAAGTTAAGCTCTTTTGCGCCGATGGTAGTTGGGGGTTTCCCCCTGTGAGAGTAGGACGTCGCTGGGCAAATAGAAAGGCCGTTACCGGTTCATTCCGGTAGCGGCCTTTTTTGTATGGAAATGTTTCTTATTGCTTGTGGAGGAGGTTTTTCAAAGGTAGGCTGGAGAAAAGGAAAGGTGGAATAAGGATGAGCAACTTATATACTTACGAAGTAAAGCAAGCAGATGGAAACATAGAGCAGTTAGAGAATTTTAGAGGGAGACCATTGGTTATTGTTAACACAGCAAGTAAATGCGGACTAACTCCACAATTTGAAGGCTTACAGCAGTTGTATGAAAAATATAAAGAGGAAGGCTTAGAAATTCTCGGGTTCCCCAGCGGGCAATTCAATGATCAGGAATTTCATGCACAAAAGGAAATATTGGAATTTTGTCGTAAAAACTACGGAGTGAGTTTTCCGATTTTTTCTAAAATAGACGTAAATGGAGAATTTGCTGATCCACTTTTTAAGTATTTGACTTCTTGGGGCACAAGTGACGTAAGCGGAGAAATTAAATGGAACTTTACCAAGTTTCTTATTGATCGCCAAGGAAATATTATTCACCGTTACGAACCACAGGTTGAGCCGGAGCAAATGGAGAAAGATATACAGAAAATTTTATGATCCATTAGTCGGAATAGTTTTACTTTTGTCAGTTTCTTGACACCCCCTGAAACCGCTGATAACCTTACAATAATATTCAAAAGGAAGCAGGAGGCGTGTCAATTATGTGGGAATCGAAATTTCTTAAAGAAGGGTTAACCTTCGATGATGTATTGCTAGTGCCAGCTCATTCAGAAGTGTTGCCAAAGGATATTGATTTGTCAGTGGAACTGACGCCAAAAATCAAGTTGAACATTCCAATTATCAGTGCCGGAATGGACACCGTGACGGAAGCAAAAATGGCTATTTCAATGGCACGCCAAGGCGGTCTTGGAATCATTCACAAAAATATGAGTATCGAAGAGCAGGCTGAGCAAGTAGTGACTGTCAAACGTTCGGAAAATGGTGTCATTACAGATCCTTTCTACCTGACTCCTCAGCACCAGGTTTACGATGCTGAGCATTTAATGGGTAAATACCGCATTTCAGGTGTTCCAATTGTCCAAAGCGAAGAAGATCTGACTTTGGTTGGTATCATTACAAACCGCGATCTCCGTTTTATCCAGGACTACTCTTTGGCGATCAAAGACGTAATGACAAAAGAGAAATTAGTAACGGCTCCTGTTGGAACGACTTTAGAAGATGCAGAGAAAATTCTCCAACAGTATAAAATTGAGAAATTGCCGATTGTGGACCAGAATGGCATGTTAAAAGGTCTCATTACCATTAAAGACATTGAGAAAGTGATTGAGTTCCCGATTGCCGCAAAAGATGAACAAGGCCGCTTGCTAGCTGGTGCTGCTGTTGGGGTTACCTCAGATACAATGAAACGTGTCGAACAGCTAGTAAAAGCTCATGTAGATGTCATTGTTATTGATACAGCTCACGGCCATTCAGCAGGCGTATTGAACATGGTCAGCCAAATCCGAGAGGCGTATCCTGAACTGACGATTGTGGCAGGGAACGTGGCCACTGCGAGTGGAACGAAAGCTTTGATTGAAGCAGGGGCTGACGTCGTTAAAGTTGGTATCGGACCAGGTTCCATTTGTACAACACGCGTTGTTGCCGGTGTAGGAGTTCCACAAATTACAGCTGTTTACGATTGCGCTACTGAAGCACGCAAACACGGTAAATCAATCATCGCAGATGGCGGCATTAAGTTCTCTGGCGATATTATTAAAGCATTGGCTGCAGGCGGACATGTTGTTATGCTGGGCAGCTTGCTCGCAGGAACAACAGAAAGCCCAGGAGACACAGAAATCTTCCAAGGACGCCGCTTTAAAACTTACCGCGGCATGGGGTCGATTGCTTCTATGGAAAAAGGATCAAAAGACCGTTATTTCCAGGATGAAGCTAAA
This sequence comes from Planococcus sp. SK3692, assembly GCF_028890485.2. Lineage (GTDB taxonomy): Bacteria > Bacillota > Bacilli > Bacillales_A > Planococcaceae > Planococcus. The sequence continues at coordinate 13,142 of NZ_JARCHV010000003.1, read as the reverse complement.
AAGTTAGTACCCGAAGGAATCGAAGGGCGCTTGCCTTATAAAGGGCCTCTTACGGATACAATTCACCAATTGCTTGGAGGCATTCGTGCAGGTATGGGCTATTGTGGAACAAAAGATTTGCAATCACTTCGTGAAGACGCACAATTTATCCGCATGACTGGTGCAGGATTGATCGAAAGCCACCCGCATGACGTACAAATTACAAAAGAATCACCGAATTATTCAATGTAAGATGAGACACCTTCCTAGGGATTCCTAGGAAGGTGTTTTTTCGTTTTGCTTGTAGAGAATATGATAAAATAGCAAAAGGAATGAAACGATGGAGGACAATCGAGTGAATAGTTTAGTGAAATGGCTTCAAGTATTAACGATAATGGCTGTGGCTCTCATGATTGTGATGCCGAATCGCATACAGGCAGAAGAAACTGTTCCCGTATTGGCGGATGCGGCGATTGTCGTAGATGCAGAAACTGGTCAGATTTTATACGGACAAAACGACGAAGCTGTACTTGGAATCGCTTCGATGAGTAAAATGATGAGTGAATACCTTTTGTTCGAAGCGATCGAAGAAGGTGTTGTCAGCTGGGATGATGAATACGAAGTGACGGATTACAGCCACCGGGTTTCTCAAGATTTGCGCTTGAGCAATGTGCCACTGCGCCGGGATGGTTCCTATACAATGAAAGAGTTATATGAAGCAATGGCAATTTATTCGGCAAATGCAGCGACGATTGGCATTGCCGAAACGATTGCGGGTACTGAGAAAGAGTTCGTCCAAATGATGAATGATAAGGCGAAGGAAATGGGTATTGAAGATGCACATTTCGTCAATTCAACTGGCCTTAATAATTCATTTCTATTGGGCATGCACCCTGAGGGGACGGGAGAAGATGAAGAAAATACGATGTCTGCCCGTTCGGTTGCCATACTGACTAAAGCCTTGCTGGATGATTACCCCGAAATTCTGGATACTGCTAAAATTCCGGAATTGATGTTCCGGAAAGGAACGCCTGACCAGATCCGCATGGTCAATTGGAATACGATGCTTCCTGGGATGGACCATGAGTATGACGGAATGGATGGATTAAAAACAGGGACGACGGATTTTGCGGGCCATTCCTTCGCAGGAACTGCTAAACGTGACGGAATCCGGTTGATTGCGGTAGTGATGAAAGCGGTCGATGCTGAAGGAGAAGGTTCCTACGATGCTCGTTTTGATGCAACGCGTGCATTACTAGATTACGGCTTTGAATTTCAAGAAACGGAGATCATGAAAGATGGCCAGCAATTTATGGGGCAGGAATCTCTTCCTGTGGCAAAAGGTGAAAAAGGGCAAGTCGCGATAGCGGTTAAAGAACCGGTCCGTTTGTTGGTCCCATCTTTCGGTACGTATCAGGCTGAGCTTGAATTGACAGAAGTTGCCCCACTTGAGGCAACTATTGAAGAAGGCCAACTTGTAGGTATCGTTAGGGTTTTAGATGGTGAAGGTAATGAAGTGGAATATTTGAAAGCCGAAAAATCGGCGGCGGACGTCGAAGCGATAGAAACGGTGGCTCGTGACAATTGGTTTACACTGTCCATGAAAGGCGCAGTGGATTTTATTAAAGGTTTGTTCTAAGAAAAACCAGCTCATCTCTTAGTGGATGAGCTGGTTTTTTGTATGTTCCAACTATGCATTAATTGTTCGATGCCTTGCTGGATTTCAACTTCATTTAAGCCGCCAAAACCGAGCACGATTTTTGGCAAAGCGGATTTTTGCTTGAGCAGGTCGTAATTCTGCATCGCGAATACACGGATTCCTGCATCGCTTGCCAAGGAAACTAAGTTTTGTTCTGTGTGTTCGGTATCGACAGTCAAAACGACGTGCATGCCAGCTTGCTCGCCGGAAACAGTGACTAGTGGTTGATAAGGGGTAAGTGCTTGCGTCAGGCAGTCGAGCTTTTTGCGGTACAGTTTGCGCATGCGGTTTAAGTGCCTCGAGAAATGCCCTTTTTGCATGAATGTCGCGACGATTTGTTGGTCTATGCGCGGCACAGTTGATGTGTAATGCAAAAAGGTTTTACGGTAGGCGTTCAGCAGCCTTGGAGGTAACACGAGATAGGCAATGCGTAATGACGGCATGATCGATTTGGAGAAAGTACTGATATAGATGACCCGCCCGCCGACGTCCATGCTTTGAAGTGCTGGGATCGGTTGGCTCGTGTAGCGGAATTCGCTATCGTAATCGTCTTCGATGATATAGCGTTCAGGTTTTGCGGCTGCCCAGTTCAATAGCTGTGCACGGCGTGTGGCGCTTAAAATCGAGCCAGTCGGAAATTGGTGGGATGGGGTAACGTAAGCGATGTCGACACCGGCTTTGTCGAGTTCCTGCACATCGATGCCGTCTTCGTCGACTGCAATTGGGAAAGCTTGCCTGTCATCATGTTCGAAAATGCTATGGGTCAGTGCGTAGCCCGGGTTTTCAAAGCCGAAGCTCAAGTTTTTGTCGAATAGCCTGATCAATAGTGGCATTAATTGTTCGGTTCCGGAGCCGACAATGATTTGTTCGGGTTCGCACACCACACCGCGGGATTGATACAAATAGCGGGCGATTTCAGCGCGCAGCGATTCGTCTCCTTGCGGGTGGCCAGCAAGGAGAAGTTCATGGTTTTCCTCGTCGATTACTTCGCGTGCCGTTTTGCGCCATGTCGGGAATGGGAATGAACGGGTATCGATGCGTGCCGGGTTAAAGTCATATCCGTACGTAGGTTTCGGTACATCACGAATAGCCGGTTCTTCTTGAGGGAGATCCAAATAAGCCAGTTCTTCCACGGGCATCGTGAAAAATCCTTTTCTCGGACGTGGTTCGATAAAGCCTTCTGCGACTAATTGGGAATAGGCGAGTTCGACGGTTGTCTGGCTGATCTGCAGATAATCCGCCAGTTTGCGCTTACTTGGAAGCTTGGTGCCAACTGCGATTTTACCAGCTGTGATGGCAGTACGGATTTCTCGATAAAGCTGCTTATATAGTGGTGTGGTTGATTGTTTTTGCAATTGGAACATGAGCATGTCCATCGGCTTCCTCCAACTGACCTTTTAATTTAATGTAAACTGAGTCTTTTTATATGGTCACATTTTATTATACTGGAAACAACCAACAAAAGGGAGGAATTTTCAGATGAGTGAAAAAGGTACAGATCGAGTGAAGCGCGGCATGGCAGAAATGCAAAAAGGTGGCGTCATTATGGACGTGGTCAATGCAGAACAGGCAAAAATTGCAGAAGCGGCAGGGGCGACGGCTGTCATGGCGCTCGAGCGCGTGCCATCCGATATCCGCAAAGAAGGCGGGGTTGCCCGTATGGCGGACCCGCGCATCACCGAAGAAGTGATGAATGCGGTATCGATTCCAGTCATGGCGAAAGCGCGTATCGGCCATATTACAGAAGCGCGCGTGCTAGAAGCGATGGGCGTCGACTATATCGATGAAAGTGAAGTACTGACGCCAGCGGATGAGGAATTCCACTTGCTGAAAAATGATTACACGGTGCCGTTCGTATGCGGCTGCCGCAATATAGGTGAAGCGGCGCGACGCATTGGTGAAGGGGCATCGATGCTGCGCACTAAAGGCGAGCCCGGCACAGGGAATATCGTCGAAGCGGTGCGCCATTTGCGCCAAGTGAATGCCGAAGTGCGCAATATCGTTGCGATGGGCGAAGACGAATTGATGACAGCCGCGCGAGACTTAGGTGCGTCTTATGAGTTTTTGAAAGAAGTGAAATTGCTCGGCCGTTTGCCGGTCGTCAACTTTGCAGCAGGGGGCATCGCGACACCGGCTGATGCGGCGCTCATGATGGAACTCGGGGCGGACGGTGTTTTTGTCGGATCTGGTATTTTCAAATCAGATCAGCCGGAACGTTTTGCGCGTGCCATCGTTGAAGCGACAGCTCATTACCAGGATTACGCGTTGATTGCGAAACTGTCGAAAGATCTTGGGCCAGCGATGAAAGGATTGGAAATGGCGACGATTGGTGCAGCGGACCGCATGCAGGAAAGAAGCTGGTAATGATGAAAATCGGTGTATTGGCGTTGCAAGGAGCAGTGCGTGAGCATGTACAGGCGATTCAGGCATGTGGCGCGGAAGCTGTCGTGGTGAAAAATGCTGGTCAATTGGCAGAACTCGATGGTTTGGTGCTGCCAGGCGGTGAAAGCACAGCGATGCGCCGCTTGATCGACCGTGCGGAGTTGCTGGAGCCATTGAAACAATTTGCTCAAGCCGAAAAGCCACTGTTCGGAACTTGTGCGGGGCTGGTGCTGCTGGCTAAGGCAATCGAAGGGCAGGACGCTTCGCATCTCGGTGTCATGGATATAACGGTCGCGCGCAATTCATTCGGTAGGCAAGTGGACAGCTTTGAAGCGGATCTGGATATTATGGGAATCGAGGAACCATTTCCGGCAGTATTTATCCGTGCACCACATATCGTCAGTGCCGGTGAGGATGTAGAAGTCTTATGTGAATACGGCGGGCGCATCGTGTTGGCGCGGAGCGGGCCGTTCCTTGGCTGTTCATTCCATCCCGAACTGACTGGAGACCCCCGGCTGATGCAATTATTTCTGAACATGGTCGAAAACAGGGAACTCTTGCCAACCGAAGCGCACTATAGTAGAATATGAATAATTTCAAAGAAGAAACGTTGATGGGAATAGTAAAGCGTAGTTTTTCTGTAAGAGAGCCGGTGGTTGGTGCGAACCGGTGTCAAACGCGTTCGAATCCACCCCGGAGTTGCATGGCGATGAGCCAGTGCCGGTTTTAATGCCGTTATGTGATGAAGAGGATTGGCTTTTTTGCCGATCAATCAGGGTGGCAACGCGGGTAGCTCTCGTCCCTTTACCAGGGGATGAGGGCTATTTTTGCGTTGTTTTTTCTTTTTTGACAAAGACTTAAGGAGGAATTTCTATGTTGGATATCCGTTTTGTACGGGAAAATTTTGACCAAGTGAAAACTAAGCTCGGAAAGCGCGGAGAAGATATTTCCGTACTCGATGATTTTGAGGCGCTCGACCAGAAGCGCCGTGAATTAATTGTCCAGACCGAGAAATTGAAAGCGGAGCGCAACGAGGCGTCTCAGCAAATCGCCGTCATGAAACGCAATAAGGAAAATGCAGACGAGGCGATTGCGAAAACACGTGAAGTCGGCGACCAGATCAAAGCGATCGACGACGAGTTGCGCGAAGTCGAAGAAAAGCTCGACTACATCATGATGCGTGTGCCGAACATCCCTCACGACAGCGTGCCATTCGGCGACTCTGAAGACGATAATGAAGAAATCCGGACGTGGGGTGAACAGCCGCAGTTCGGTTTTGAAGCGAAGCCGCATTGGGACATCGCGACGGAGTTGAACATCGTTGATTTCGAACGCGCCGCCAAAGTCACCGGAAGCCGTTTTGTGTTCTACCGCGGGCTTGGCGCACGCCTCGAACGCGCACTGATCAACTTCATGATGGACCTTCACCAGGAGGAGCATGGCTATGAGGAAATGTTGCCGCCGTATCTGGTCAACCGTGAAAGCTTGACGGGCACGGGGCAATTGCCGAAGTTCGAAGAAGATGCGTTCTTGATCGAGAAAGAAGATTATTTCCTTATCCCGACGTCTGAAGTGCCGGTAACGAACTTCTACCGCGACGACATCTTGACTGCCGACATGCTTCCGCAAGCCTTTGCTTCTTATAGCGCGAATTTCCGCTCTGAAGCGGGTTCTGCGGGACGCGACACACGTGGCTTGATCCGACAGCACCAATTCAATAAAGTGGAACTTGTGCGCTTTGTGAAGCCGGAAGATTCTTATGAGGAACTTGAAAAGCTGACGGGCCATGCAGAGAAAGTGTTGCAATTGCTAGGGCTTCCTTACCGCGTCTTGAAGATGTGTACGGCTGATCTTGGCTTCACGGCAGCGAAAAAATACGATATCGAAGTATGGATTCCGAGCCAGGAAACGTACCGTGAGATCTCTTCTTGTTCAAACTTTGAGGATTTCCAGGCTCGCCGTGCGAATATCAAATTCCGCCGCGAAGCAAAAGGCAAGCCAGAATTCGTCCACACCTTGAACGGCAGTGGGCTTGCTATCGGACGGACAGTGGCGGCATTGCTTGAAAATTTCCAGCAGGAAGATGGTTCTGTTGCCATCCCTGAAGTATTGCAGCCTTATATGGGCGGCAAAACAACGATCCGCTAAACGAAAAGACCCGAATGGATTTCGGGTCTTTTTTTCGTGGAGAAAGGGTAGACAATTAAAAACAGGGAAAGGGAGCGTTGGATATGCAAGAAGTGGATTTTCACTTTGTAGAAACGAATGGCATCCGGCTTCACGTAGCGGCAGCCGGGCCGGAAGAGGGCGAGTTGGTCGTATTATTGCACGGGTTTCCGGAATTCTCCTATGGATTCCATCACCAAATGGAAGAACTGGCTGCATCGGGTTACCGCGTTGTGGCACCGGACCAGCGGGGGTATTATTTGAGTGACAAGCCTGAACGTATTGAAGACTACACAATCGATAAGCTGCGTGATGATATTGTTGGCTTGATTGAAGCATTCGGGGAAACTTCGGCATTTATCGTCGGGCATGACTGGGGAGGGGCAGTAGCGTGGCATTTGGCTGCAAGCAAGCCGGAATATGTCAAAAAACTTATCGCTATCAATATTCCCCATCCCGCCGCGATGCCGCGTGTCATGATGAAAAATCCGCTGCAATGGGTGAAAAGCTCGTATATGGCCTTTTTCCAGCTGCCGGAAGTGCCGGAAAAGCTGATGGCGGAAAATGATTTCGAATCAATGAAACAGGCGGTGGAAGGAACTGCAAGACCCAATGCCTTTACGGAACAAGAACTGGATCGCTACAGGGAAGCCTGGAGCCAGCCCGGTGCTTTGACCGGCATGCTTAATTGGTACAGGGCACTCCGCAAAGGCAGCCTTAACCAGGTTCCAAAAAAACCGATCGAAATTCCGGTGCGTATGTTATGGGGGATAGGAGACCAGTTTTTATCGCCGATGCTCGCTAAAGAAAGCCTGAAGTTTTGTGAGGATGCAGAACTTGTATGGATTGGCGAGGCGACACATTGGGTGCATCATGAGCAGCCAGTTATCGTTAATCAATTGATTAAAGAATTTTTGGCATAGAAAAACGGAAAACCCTAGAGTTGGGTTTTCCGTTTCTCTTTATTGCGTTTGCGCAAATCGCGAAAGAACTGGGTGAGCAAGCCGCCACATTCATCCGCCATGACGTTTTCCGTCACTTCGCATTGATGGTTGAAGCGCTCGTCGTTCAGTAGTCTATAAAGCGAATCGACGCAGCCTGCCTTGCTATCACGCGCGCCATAGACGATATGTGGGATGCGCGACTGCAAAATGGCGCCGGCACACATCGGGCAAGGCTCTAACGTAACGTAAAGCTTTGTGTTTTCAAGGCGCCAATTATCGAGTGTTTCACATGCCTGCTGAATGGCGAGCAATTCGGCATGTGTTACCGCATTGCGTGTCGTTTCGCGCAAATTATGGGCACGCGCAATGACACGGTCGCCTTGGACAATAATCGCACCGATCGGCACTTCGCCTTTAGCCGCGGCTTTTTGGGCTTCTTCAATGGCCAGCCCCATAAAATAATGGTCTTTTTCCATTCCGTTCATGATTCATCGCTCCTCGCCTTTCAGTGTATCATCTTTTTATCCGGACAAAGCACTACAAAGCCGTCCACAATTTAGAACGCCATTTGGCTCTACTTTTACTTTTGGAGATATGGTAAAATAAATGGCATTGCATTTTACTTGAATCGAAGAAGGGGGACTTCTTGTGCCGGTGCCATTTATCACCGTAGAAGGTCCGATCGGAGTGGGGAAAACCTCACTGACGAAAGCACTTTCAGAACAACATCAATTTCAATTGCTGAAGGAAATCGTGGATGAAAATCCGTTTTTGAATAAATTTTATGAGGATATCGAGGAGTGGAGCTTCCAAACGGAAATGTTCTTCCTATGCAATCGCTATAAGCAATTGAGCGATATCCAAAAGAAGTTCATCTCCAACCAGGAACCCGTCGTTGCGGATTATCACATCTTCAAAAACTTGATATTTGCCAAACGGACGCTGCCTGAAGAAGAATACGCTAAATATGAAGCGATCTATAAAATCCTGACGGCCGATATGCCGAAACCGAATATGGTTATTTATTTGCACGCGAGCCTCGACACTTTGATGAAACGCATCAAATTGCGCGGCCGTGAATTCGAGCAGATGATTACACCGGATTACATAAAGCAATTGTCTGCAGACTACCATGAATTCATCGAACGTTTTGAGCGCGAGCATCCGGAAATCCCAGTGCTGCGCTTTAACGGAGACGAACTTGATTTCGTGCAAAACCGTTCCGACCTCGAAGTGATTCTCACTCATGTGGAAGGCACGCTTGAAAAAAGGAGCTTATCAATATGAATGAAAATTTACGAGACAAGTATGGCATCCCAAAAGACGCCGTCATCACTATAGCAGGAACGGTCGGCGTTGGAAAATCGACGATGACGAAAGCACTTGCGGATTCTTTGCAATTCCGCACATCTTTTGAAAACGTGGACGGCAACCCGTATCTAGATTTGTTTTATGATGATTTCGAGAAGTGGAGCTTCCATCTGCAAATCTATTTCCTGGCAGAGCGCTTCAAGGAACAAAAGCGTATGTTCGAATATGGCGGCGGCTTTATCCAAGACCGCTCGATTTATGAAGACACCGGCATTTTTGCGAAAATGCACCAAGAAAAAGGCACGATGAATGAAGTCGATTACGAGACTTATACCAACCTATTCGATGCAATGGTCATGACGCCTTATTTCCCGCATCCGGATTTACTGATTTACTTGGAAGGGTCGATTGAAGATATCCTCGGGCGCATCCAAGAGCGCGGCCGCGCAATGGAACAGCAGACGCCTGTTGAATATTGGCTAGAAATGCACGAACGCTATGAACGTTGGATCGATTCGTTCAACGCCTGCCCGGTGTTGCGTCTCAATATCAACGATTATGATTTGATGAACGATCCGGATTGCTCGGAACAAATCGTGGAACGCATCGGCAAGTTTATGCAGCAGACCGCTGTGTTGAAACGCTAAAAAAGCGGAGACAATTGTCTCCGCCTTTTTTATTTCCTGGGAAATAAACCAAAAAAAAAAGCCCGCGGGGAGAATCCCGCGGGCTATATCGTAATATTCGGACATATTGATGGGAAGAAAAATTCGTTGCTTACACAACGAATCAACCTCATATCTACATGCGCGTAGTTATTCAAAAAATGGAGGAGGAAGAGGGATTCGAACCCCCGCGGGATTTGACTCCCCTGTCGGTTTTCAAGACCGATCCCTTCAGCCAAACTTGGGTATTCCTCCGTGTTGGACAAGATATAATTTATCATGGATTTAAAAAGCCGTCAACAGTTTTGATAGAAAAAATATGATTTTCATTTGGAAAAATGCAAAAGGCGGTTGGCAAGCAGTCGAAGGTGTGGAGAAAGCTTGTTTTGAACCGTCTTTAACTTTATGTTTGATTTTTCCTCCAGCACTCCGTATACTAGTAAATGCCGTGCTAGGTGGGAAGGTAGCGGTGTCCTGTAACCTGCAATCCGCTCTAGCAGGACTGAATTCCTTTCTGAGGCTGTTTGTATGCAAGGTCTGCCTCATGCACGTAGTGTTGACATCTGGGTCCTGCGCAATGGAAACCCATGAACCATGTCAGGTCCGGAAGGAAGCAGCATTAAGTGGTACTTTCTATGTGCCGCGGGGTTGCCTAGATCGAGCCAACGACATGAGTAACGCTTGTGTACAGCAGTCGAAGAAAGGTGCACGGCTAAACCTAAATGATCCAAACCTGTCCGCAGTTTGCGGGCAGGTTTTTTTCTGTCCAGAATGTGTAGCGCCCGGTGAAATGATTCGGGAACAAGGCCCTTTTATGGTATAATGAAAGGACGCAACAAAGACTTTTTAAAAGGGGAGAACCAGGTGGCGTATCAAGCTTTTTACCGTGTGTACAGACCGCGGACTTTCTCGGAAATGACCGGCCAGACGCATGTCAAACAAACCCTTCAGAATGCTCTCCTTTATGATAAAACGACCCACGCGTATTTATTCTCAGGCCCCCGGGGGACTGGGAAGACGAGTGCGGCGAAGATTTTCGCCAAAGCGCTGAATTGCGAACAAGCCCCGGCAGCGGAACCTTGCAATGAATGTTCCTCTTGCCGGAGCATCGACGAAGGTTCGAATACCGATGTCATCGAATTCGATGCGGCTTCCAATTCACGGGTCGAGGAAATGCGGGAAATCATCGAGAAAGTGCGTTTTTCTCCAGCCAATTCCCGTTTCAAAGTATATATCATTGACGAAGTGCATATGCTCTCGAACAGCGCATTTAACGCGTTGTTGAAAACATTGGAAGAACCGCCGGAACACGTCGTCTTCATTTTAGCGACGACCGAGCCGCATAAATTGCCGCTGACGATTATTTCCCGCTGCCAGCGCTTTGATTTCAAATCGCATACACAAGCGGACATCGTCGCGCGCATGATCACCGTATTGGAAGATGCAAAGATCCCTTATAATGAGCAAGTGTTGAAAATCATCGCCCAGGCAGCAGCGGGCGGCATGCGGGATGCACTCAGTCTGCTCGACCAAGTGGTGTCGTTCAGTGGAGATGAAATGACCATTGAAGATGCGCTTCTTGTCACGGGATCGATCAGCCAAGACATGTTTTACGGTATTGCCGAAGCGCTATTGAAGAAGGACGTCGGCCAAGCATTGACCCTGCTTGAGCAATTGGTGCGTGACGGCAAAGACCCGGTGCGCTTAGTGGAGGATTTCATTACCTTCTTCCGCGACCTATTGCTGATCCAAACAGCACCTGGGCTGCGCGACATGCTGGAACTCGCTGCCTTCGAACCGCGTTTCGAAGAACTGGCGGAACAGTTTGAAGCGTCGACGCTCTATGACTGGATCGATATTTTAACGAAGACCCAGCAGGAGATGCGCTTCTCAAATCATACGAAAATTTATATGGAAACCGCACTCCTGAAAATGGTGCAAGCAGATGCTCCAGTGCAAACCATCGGGGTAGGGGCGCCGTCTCCTGAACTCGAAGCAAAAGTCACAAGCCTTGAGCAATTGGTTCGTGAATTGCAGCAGCAGTTGAAAGAAGGCGGAGGGGCAGCTAGTGCTGCACCACAAGCAGAACAGAAAAAGCGCCAGCGTTCGCAAAGTGCCTTTAAAATTCCAACCGGGCGCATTCAGGAAGTGCTGAAAAATGCGACGAAACCGGACATCCAGGCGATCAAAACCAATTGGGCGACCGTAATGGGCCAATTGCAGCGCTCGCATTCGGCATTGCTCAACGATGCCGAGCCAGTAGCGGCATCCCCAGATGCTTTTGTGTTAAAATTCAAGTATGATATTCATTGCCAGATGGCTTCTGAAAATCAAACATTTGCGGCTGCGTTCAGCCAGTTGCTTGAGCAATATACGGGCAAGGCTTATACGCCGGTTTACGTGCCGGACGCCAATTGGCTGAAAATCCGTGAAGAGTTTATCCGCAACGGCGGCTTGAAAAATGAAGGCGGCGCGCAGGAACCGGAAGGGCAAGAAGAGAATCCATTTTCCGGTGACGGCGCAAGCCCTGAAGAAGATCCATTCGTCTCTGAGGCGGAGCGGCTCTTCGGCAAAGATTTTGTCGAAGTCCATGATGATTAGCGAATACAAAATTTGAGGAGGAACCAATTATGCGTGGTGGAGGAAATATGCAAGGTATGATGAAACAGATGCAGAAAATGCAAAAACAAATGGCGGAGGCTCAAGAAGAGCTCGGCACATTGAAGTTTGAAGGGACAGCTGGCGGCGGAATGGTCAAAGTGACAGTTTCCGGCCATAAGGAAGTTCTTGATATTGCCTTGGATCCAGCAGTCGTAGATCCAGAAGATGTTGAAATGTTGCAAGATACATTGATCGTTGCAACAAACGAAGCGTTTAAAAAAGCGGATGAGCATGCGAATTCTACAATGGGCAAATTCACAAAAGGCTTGAATATTCCCGGCATGTTCTAGGAGGTAAGCGATAATGCACTACCCGGAACCTATTTCCAAATTGATGGAGAGTTTCATGAAGTTGCCAGGGATCGGGCCGAAAACAGCGGCCCGGCTGGCATTTTTTGTGCTCGGAATGAAAGAAGACACAGTGCTTGATTTTGCGAAAGCATTGGTCGACGCCAAACGTAATTTGAGTTTTTGCTCGGTATGTGGACACATCACGGATGTCGATCCGTGTCAGATTTGCCAGGATACGAGCCGTGATCGTTCGATGATCTGTGTGGTCCAAGACCCGAAAGATGTCATCGCAATGGAAAAGATGCGTGATTACACAGGGCTTTACCATGTGCTGCAAGGCGCTATTTCACCGATGGATGGCATTGGGCCGGAAGATATCAACGTGCCATCGCTGTTGACCCGACTTCAAGACGAGCAAGTAAAAGAGTTGATCTTGGCTACAAACCCTACGATTGAAGGCGAAGCGACCGCGATGTACATTTCGCGATTGGTAAGGCCTTCTGGCATCCGGACGACAAGGATTGCTCACGGGCTTCCTGTTGGCGGCGACTTGGAATATGCAGATGAAGTGACGCTTTCCAAAGCACTTGAAGGCCGCCGCGAACTTTCCTGAGCTCTCGGTAAATGGAAAATATTCTGACAAATAATGATATTTGTATAATTATTCCGTTTCACTTTTAACGAAGCTTATATAGAAGGGAGTCATTCAAACCCGCTGGGATTAGAAGGGTTGAATGGCTTCTTTTTCTTGTTAAGAAAGCGGAGGAAATAAAGAAAGGTTTTTAAGTATAATTTAATTTGCCAAAAGTGTTGACTTTCCGAAGGGTGTGCTTTAATATAGTAAGAGTCGTCAGGAACGACAGCAAACATGAACCTTGAAAACTGAACAGCAAAACGTCAACGAAAGACGTCACGGGTGCCTTGGCGCGCGAACGGCTTTTGCGATGGTCGCCCTTGGGCGATCGGAGCAAGCAGCCATTCCAAGCTTCGGTGTTTGTGACTTAACTACTGATCAGCTTCGGCAGATCAAGCGAATCGCGCGTCT
>NZ_JARCHV010000002.1 GCF_028890485.2 Planococcus sp. SK3692 | reverse complement strand
CGGCTTCGGTCTACCACTCCTTGAACATCGAGCATGACTTGTTCACGCCGATCTTCGCGGTCTCCCGTGCGTCGGGCTGGCTCGCGCACATCCTGGAGCAATACTCGAACAACCGCTTGATCCGCCCGCGTGCGGAATACATCGGGCCTGGCATGCAGACTTATGTGCCGGTTGAAGAACGTTAAATCGATTAGCACAAGCTTGAGCCTCACCTTCGACTGGGTGTACGGCTCGAGCTTTTCTATTTGCACAGCTAGCCCCCTTTGGTTGTTTCATGGATTTCATTGCGGCTATAATAACAGGAAAGACATACCAAAATTCGATGATAGGAGGCGCTCGCATGAATCATACAGAGAGTGGCTGGAAACTGCGCAATAGCTATGCAAGCCTGCCAAAAACCTTGTATGCCCCAATGGAAGCCAACCCGGTCGCATCACCTGAACTTGTTATCGCAAATGGAGAATTGGCAAAATCACTTGGCCTGGATTCCGAATGGCTAGACAGCGCTGAAGCTCTGAAAACGTTTTCTGGCAATCAATTTCCTGAAGGCAGCTTCCCGCTCGCCCAGGCTTATGCCGGCCATCAATTCGGCCAATTTACGATGCTTGGCGATGGCCGCGCCATTTTGATCGGTGAACAGCACACTCCGGATGGCCGGATTTTCGATATCCAATTGAAAGGTGCCGGCATCACGCCTTTTTCCAGAAGTGGAGACGGCCGTGCAGCCATCGGTCCTATGCTACGGGAATACATCATTAGCGAAAGCATGCACGCGCTCGGCATCCCTACAAGCCGCAGCCTTGTAGTTACATTGACAGGTGAAAAGATTCAGCGCTACTCGGCAGAGCCTGGGGCGATCTTAACGCGTGTGGCTTCGAGCCATATCCGCGTCGGTACTTTCCAATTCGCCGCAAAATACCGGTCGACTGAAGACTTGAAAGCTTTGGCGGATTACACGATCGAACGTCATTTCCCCGAAATTTCTGGCCCGGACCGCTATATCGATTTATTTCGCCAGACAGCTCAGCGGCAAGCTTCACTTATTGCGAAATGGCAGCTCGTCGGTTTTGTCCATGGCGTCATGAACACGGACAATATGGCAATCAGTGGTGAAACGATCGATTACGGCCCTTGCGCTTTTCTCGACCGTTACGATGAATCGGCGGTTTTCAGCTCGATCGATGCCGGCGGCCGTTATGCTTATCGTAACCAGCCGCTCGTCGGCGGATGGAACTTAGCGCGTTTTGCTGAGTCCTTATTCCCGCTCTTGGATGACCGTCCTGAAGAAGAAGCACTGTCTTCTCTACAGGCTGCGCTTGAGGAATACGTCAGTTTACAAAAACAATTGTTCTTGGCAGGAATGCGCGAGAAACTTGGCTTGTTTAGAGAAATGCCAGAAGATGAACAATTAATCGATGACTTACTGGAATTGATGCAGGAAAAACAAGCGGATTATACCAATACATTCCGTTCTTTGACCTTTGACATAGTTGAAGAACATCCACTGGCAGAAGACACGGCTTTTAAAACTTGGTACAGCCGCTATAAAATCCGTCAACAGCTAGAAAACCGCTCAGCACAAGACGTGCTGGAATTAATGAAAAGCCGAAATCCGGCTGTCATCCCGCGCAATCACCGCGTGGAAGCGGCATTAGAAGCGGCAGCGCAAGGCGATTATCAGGTAATGGAAAACCTTTTGGCGATCCTCAGAAACCCATATGCCCATTCCGAAGCACAGCAGCCTTACACGGCCCCGCCACCGCCTTCAACGCCTCCATACCAAACGTATTGCGGAACTTGAATGAAAAAATCCCTTGCCACTGTTTGGCAAGGGATTTTTTTAATGTGCTTGATGGTTCATTCATTGTCCGTCTGTGACTTCAGTGACACTGACCATTTTGACTTCGTTCATTTTAAATTGATAATACGTATTGTTGTCGCCGTTGAATTCACGGAAATCATCCGCATCCAAACCGCTGACCGCTTGTTTCGGGGTATCGGCTTCCACAGTGCTTACCGCTTCGACGCCTGCGCCAAAATGATAAACGACGCGGAATTTTTTTGTTGATGCCATAATAATTGGATTCCTCCTCAAATGCTTGTCTGCTTTAGGTTTACCCGAATTTTTAGGGAGTATTCACCTCAGCCATCATTTTCTCATTCTTGATGAAAAAAGAATCCCTTTACTTGGAAAAGTATTTGACTTACACTTTAGCCATCGGGAAAACCCGACACTTAAAACCGCATATCGTTTTTCTGCACTGGGGGTGCATATTTTGCTGAGATGAGAGCTTTCGCTCCGATCCCTTATGACTCGATCAGGTTAGGACCTGCGTGAGGAAGTGCGGTGACTTTCCGACGTGACTACGAAATATGGAAAAGTGGCTGCATCTTCACGATGCGGCTTTTTAGTGCATATTTTTAGGAGGGATTCCAAATGGAACCAGATTCATGCGGCACCAGCCCGATCGTCGGATTCCGCTTTTCCTTGCATCCGATGAGCGGCAATTTCATCAACATCATCAAAGGTGCGTTAAAGGACACCGATACGTCCCATGTGTGGATGCAAAGCGATGATGTCTCCACCGTCATCCGGGGTAAACAACAGCATGTCTTCAATGTCGCGAAGGCGCTCACTCTTCATGCGGCGAAGATGAAGGAACATATCGCCCTGTCCGGCACCTTTTCAGCTGGGTGTCCAGGAGATACCGCGGGTGATGCGTATTTGGACGCGCCCGATGAACCGGCAAACAAAGACGACAGCAAGCAATATGTTTCATCGCAATTCGCACTTTATCCGATGAACAATCCCGATTATATGGAAGTTATCTACCGCGAAGTAGAACGTGCCAAAGAGTTCGGGGTATGGAACGATTCCGTGCATTATGCTAGCGGCATCCACGGCGATATTCATGAGGTCTTTTCTTTTTACGAAACGAGCTTTTCCAACGCGCGCTCCGCTAATCACCCCCACCTCGTGATGACCGTATCCATGAGCATCAATAGCCCATCACATAAAACAGAGTGACCTATTTTCATTCCCAGGCAGTGCTATTTTACGGGCATAACTAAAAAGACACCCTTGCAGAGAATGAATAATCTGCAAGGGTGTATTTTTAGTTTACATAATAAAATTATTCGAGAACAAAAGCGCAAGTCATCAGCTGTCGATTTTACCGTAAGTGATTTCGTCCTCGTCCTGGATATCGACGCCATTTTTCACGTGGACAATCGTCCGTAAAATCAACTTAGCATTGACGTTCTCCAATACCCAGCGCTCATCCGGGACAATTTCGAATTGTTGCATGACGGTGTTCTTCGACTTAACCGATCCCGCAAATTCCAAGCTTTGCTTGGCAACTGGCGTTTCATAAAAATCGAAATCGCTGTCTTCCCGGTAATCTTCCACTAATCGAATCACTTGAAGTTCGATATAATCGATTTCCTGGTCGCCGCTTCCTCCGTCCAAGTAAACCGTGCCGTTCAAGGTCTCGCCTTCTTCAAGATGCGGCCTCTCCACTACTGTGTCCACTTTGATCGAACCAATGCCGATCGAAGATAAAAAGTCTTTGAATTTCATAAAAATCTATACCCCCAAAATTTGATAATTCTCCATACCACTTTCCAGCTCCCTGTAAACAAGGCGCTTAAAGCTCAGTGTAGTCGTATTGATTATCCAAGTTTGTTTCGTAACGGTTATAACGCCGCTTGAACAGCTTGTACAAATGGCTGACGATGACTCGCAATAAGGCATACATCGGAATCCCTAAAATGACACCGACGACGCCGAATAAAGAACCGGCCGTCAACAAGACGAAAATAATCGTCACAGGGTGGATATACATCGTCTTGCCCATTACTTGCGGAGAGATCAAATTGCCTTCCACCAGCTGTACGACGGTCCACACGATCGCTAGCTTCACGAGCATGAACGGCGAGGTGACGAGTGCGATGATTGCAGCGGGCGTAATTGCGATTGCCGGCCCGATATAAGGAACGATACTGGTCACCATCGCCAGTGCGCCAAGCAGCAGTGCATAATCCATGCCGATGATCAAGAACCCGATATAGACCATGATGCCAATACAGAAAGCGATAATGAGCTGGCCTTGAATATAAGCCCCTAATTGCTTGTCGGCGTCCTTTAACACCGCTCTTGTATCGTCACGAAATCTTGGCGGCAGCAGTTTCAGGAAATAGCCTGGAAGCTTATCGCCGTCTTTCAATAAATAAAACAAGATGAACGGCACGATGACAATCGACAGGATGACGCCTGTGATGGTCGAAATCCAGCTGGTGACGCGTGTAATGATGCCCGTCACAGTTTCCTGAAGCGTATCTGCAATGTTCGTCGGCAAAGTGGCGATTAACGATTCGATATTAAAGTCGGATTCGCTGTAATAATCTCCGACCCATGAAGTACGCAGAAATTGGTCGGTATTGTTCAATAGACGCATGAAATAATCGGGAAACTCTTCAATCAAGTTTTGGAATTGGTCCCTCACATATGGAAACACCAACACGCTCAGCAACGTCAATAAACCGATGCCGCCGAGAAAGATGATCAAGATGCCCCAGATTCTCGGGACTTTAAAGCGTTCCAATAAACGCAATACCGGACGCAGCAAATAATAAAGTATGAGCGCCAGCACGACGGGCAAGACGACCGTTTTCATGAATACATTGAGCGGATTGAAGATAAACGATACTTCCCTGAAGATGAACACGACAAGCCCAATCAAAATTAAAATCAATAAGGTAAAGAATGTATTCCTTCCGCCGAGAAATCGGATATAGTTGGTAGCGAAAAACTGCGGTCTATTGTCATCTGGCGGCATGGCGATCCCCTTCTTTATATAGGCTTCTACCTGTAGTTTATCATATTATCTGAAAAATTAGTTGAGTGGCTGAGACAAAAATTCTTCCAGCGCACGGCGGTTTTGCTCTATATCAATTTCAAGGACCGAGCCCGCTTGCGGGTAATTTGCATAGCTGTATCCGCCTTCTACCGGGATCGTCAACCGTTCGATTTCGCTGCTGCCACCGGTTCCAAGCTGAGTCGCCAACTTGAGCTGGTCAACTAACGGCATATCGGTCTGCACATAGGCTTGTGCCGCTCCTGCAAGCTTCGGCAGTTTCGGGATCGACGATACGCTGATCAACTCATCCTTTAAGGCAGCGATCACTTGCTGCTGGCGGCGCACGCGGCCGAAGTCGCCTTCATTATCTGAACGGAAACGCGCGTACCCAAGCAATTCCTGGCCATTCAAGTTCTGGACGCCGGGAGACAAGGTCACGCCGATTTTCTCAGACATCTCTTTTTCAACATCGATTTCGACTCCGCCCGGAGCCGCGATATCAACGAGCGTTTCAAAACTCTGGAAATCGACAAGTGCGTAATTGTGGATTTCAACGCCGAACATTTCACGCAAGGTCGACGCCAGTAAATCGACGCCCCCCAAATAATAAGCTGTGTTTAATTTATAGGATTGGTAGCCTGGAATATCCGCATAAATATCACGCATGAACGAAGTGATTTTCACTTCATTGTTTTCACGGTCATGTGTCACCATCATCATCGTATCCGTACGGGATTGTTCTTCTCCACGCGAGTCTACCCCGAGGACGAGAATGTTTTGGTATCCGCTATTGTCTTCATCCCCAGCAAACGGTTCCGGTTCAATCTCGGTCTCGCCGGCTATGTTTTGCCCTTGTTGATATTGGATGAAAAAGTAAATTCCGGCACCGAGCAATAAAATGATCAATAATAAGAAAAGTTTTCCTCTCGGGCGAAAGCGTCTGCGCTTTCTATTCTGTCGTGTTTCGTATTGTTCTTCCATGATGATTACATTCCTTTCTGAGCTGTACATCTTGTTTAGACGCATATGATGAGATAGAGGTTTCCCCCAGCCAACACGTTTTTATTGTCTGCGCTTTACCGGAGTGGTAAAATTCTTCTTATTCTTAGGCGCTGCACTCCGTTTCCAAGAAGAAGTCGAGCTAAAGCTTCAGACATCTTTTCAAGGAACTGAGGGCGGACGCCTATATAATAGAAGGAGGCAATCCAATGTTAGAAAAAGCGACATTTGCCGGCGGCTGTTTTTGGTGCATGGTCAAGCCATTCGATCAATTCGACGGCATTGAGTCTGTGATTTCTGGTTATACTGGCGGCCATATAGCGAACCCGTCCTATGAACAAGTAAAAAGCGGCCATTCCGGCCATCTGGAAGCCGTTGAAATTTCGTTTGATCCGGCTGTATTCCCATATGACCAGCTGCTGGATATTTTTTGGCAGCAAATCGACCCTACCGATAATGAGGGCCAATTCCAGGATCGCGGAGCTTCTTACCGCCCCGCCATCTTTGTTCACAATGAAGAACAGCGGCAATTGGCACTTGCTTCCAGGAAACAACTCGATGAAAGCGGCCGCTTCCATAAACCGGTTGTCACCGAGATCCAGGATGCGGAGGCTTTCTATCCGGCCGAAGACTATCATCAGGATTTCTATTTGAAAAATCCAGACCATTACGCACAAGACCGCGCCGAATCCGGGCGCGATGAGTTTTTGGATGCTGCGTGGAAGAAAGCCGACGCTTAATGCGCCGGCTTTTTCTATTGGTGAAAATTTGCGGAAAGAGCACTTCCGGTAGCTTGTCATTCACTGGGAAAACTTTTTACAAGAACATTTCCATTGACAGATTATTCACTTAGTTTAAAATCAGAATACGCGGGTTTTCCCGCAAAACTGCGCGAAACAGGAGGCATTATCATGCAATGGCTCAGTACATTAGATATCTTTTTCGTTCAATTGATCCTTTTTCCGCCGTTCGTCATTTCTATTGGCGTCCTAGCGGCGATTCTGGCGAGCCGAATTTTCATCGGCCCTCTCATCACACTTATATCATCACTCGAGCTGAATTATTGGTATTTTTCAACGATCCTTCCAGAAGCGGAGATTCCCTCTATGATGATTGTTTCATGGGCCATCCTGTTTCCGCTGCTATCACTTTATCTTTCGTGGATTGCCATTGCTCATCCTTTAAGCAAGACGATCAAGGCTTTCGATTGAGCAAATACGCAAAAACAATCATCAACAAGACGAATGCCAAAAACATCCATAAGGTAATATCGTGATTGCCCGTCTGGTCATACACCACTCCGATGATAAACGGCATGAATGCCGAAATCAAATAGCCGCCGGATTGTGTCATCGCAGCCCAGCTATTTGCTTCATCAGCGGAATCTGTTGCATCGAGCGGCAACAGTAAAGCGATCGGAAACAAACCGCCGAGTGCCACGCCGATCAATGCAGCAGCTGGCCATACCGCCCATGTGCCAGCAAACATTAACAAGAAGATTCCGGCCGTGCCGAATGCAAGAACAGCCAACACCCATAAAAAGCGGTTCGGATAACGGCTGAATAGCAGTGGAATGGAAATATTGCAGACAATCTGCACTGCCGTCATGACAGTGACGACTGCACCAGCCGACAAAACGCTCAAGCCTTTGTCGATCGCGATGGGTGCGAGCCATGTCAGCATCGAGAAAAAGAACGCCGATTGGAAGCCGAAGAACAAAAGCATATACCACGCCTTCAAATTTTTCCACGGGCTCTCACTAATCGGCAGCGGCTCATCCGGCAATGCTTGTGATTTTGCCTTCGATTCAGGCAGTCTCAGCCATACGATCAGGGCAGCGAGTGCCAAGCCCGACCAAACCGCAAGCCCCGCTGACCATCCTGAAGCTGCATAGACAACACTTGTCAAGCCAGCGGCCAGTGTCGCACCGAGCCCCATACCGAACGAATAGACCCCGATCAAAGAAGCTGTGCGGGTTGGAAAATCCCGTTTGATCATCGCCGACAGCATCGGCCCGATGATGGCGATTGCAATGCCGATGAAAAAGGAACTAAGCAATAAATTGAAATAGCTCGGCCAAAAGCCGCGCCCTAACGTGAACACGCCAATGACGGCCAGTAACACAGCGATGGAACGCTTCAAGCCGAAACGGCGGTTAAAGAAGATCGCAAACGGCGCGAACAATCCCATGCACAAGACGGGTACAGCGGTTAATAAACTGACTTGCCCGTTCGTCAGCGCAAGATCCGACCGAATCGGTTCAAGCATCGGGCCGATCGATGAAATCGCGGGCCGCAGATTGAGCGCCACTAACAAAATGGCAAAAATTACAGCAGTCAATGTTGATTTTGTTCCATTTCCCCTCATATTTCTCTCTCCTTCTCCCTTAGCACCAAACTTGTGTTCCTACCGCTGCTTCCCTTAAAATAAGATTGGAAAGGCGGGTTGCTGGATGAAGCTCATTAATTGGAGCTACGCAAAACGATACAATATTAAAGCCACGTTTGATGAATTTCCGCACGTCGTTGTGCTGTTTCGCCAAATCGGCGGCTATTACTTTATTTACTCGATGAAAGGCCTGACGCCGGAACATGTTCCGGGCAGGCGTGAATATGTTCAGATGGAGTATCTCCTGAATAAAGAACTCGGCCAATTGGATGCTTACCTCCGCAGAAAAAGCCGTTAAATCTTATCCTTTATTAGTTTAGCCGACACGGGCTTTGAACGCTACCGGTTTCGAGCGGATTCGTGTTATACTATTCATATTGTGAATTTTAGGAGGACGAATAATTATGATAGCAGTAAATGATGTATCTTTGCGTTTTGGCGACCGCAAGTTATTTGAAGATGTCAACATCCAGTTTAACCCAGGTAATTGCTACGGCTTGATTGGGGCGAACGGCGCCGGTAAATCGACGTTCATCAAAATCCTTTCCGGCGAACTTGAAGCACAGTCCGGAAATGTCTATATGGGCTCTGGCGAACGCCTCGCTGTACTCAAGCAAAACCACTTTGAATACGAAGAATACCCAGTGCTTGAGACGGTCATTATGGGCCATAAAAAACTTTACGAAGTCATGTCTGAGAAAAACGCTATTTATATGAAAGAAGACTTCTCTGACGAAGACGGCATGCGCGCTGCTGAACTTGAAGGCGAGTTCGCGGAACTAAACGGCTGGGAAGCTGAATCCGAAGCAGCTATCCTGTTGCAGGGCCTTGGCATTTCCGAGAATCTCCATGATAAGAAAATGGCGGAACTCTCCGGATCCGATAAAGTGAAAGTACTTTTGGCACAAGCCCTATTCGGCAAACCGGATGTTCTTCTTCTGGATGAGCCGACCAACCACTTGGACTTGAAAGCCATCCAATGGCTTGAAGAATTCCTGATCAACTTTGACAACACCGTCATCGTCGTATCGCATGACCGCCACTTCCTCAACAAAGTATGTACTAATATCGCCGACCTCGATTTCGGCAAAATCCAGCTCTATGTCGGCAACTATGACTTCTGGTATGAATCCAGCCAATTGGCAACACGCTTAGCATCCGACCAGAACGCGAAAAAAGAAGAAAAGATTAAAGAGCTTCAGGCCTTTATCGCCCGTTTCTCTGCCAACGCCTCGAAATCCAAGCAGGCGACTTCACGGAAGAAAATGCTCGATAAAATCGAGCTGGACGACATCCGCCCTTCTTCCCGTAAATACCCGTTCGTCAACTTCACGATCGGCCGCGAAATCGGCAACGATGTATTGACGGTTAAAGACTTGAGCCAAACAGTCGACGGCAATCAATTATTGAATAATATTAGCTTCAATATGAACAAAGACGATAAAATCGTTTTGATTGGCGATCCATTGGCGAAATCGGCCCTTTTGCGCATCCTGGCAGAAGAAGACGAGCCGGCAACAGGCTCAGCCCGCTGGGGCGTTACGACTTCACGCGCGTATTTGCCGATCGACAACACCGAATACTTCGAAGGCAGCGAAACTTCTTTGGTAGACTGGCTCCGCCAGTATTCACCGGAAGATGAAAGCGAAACGTTCCTTCGCGGCTTCCTCGGCAGAATGCTGTTCTCTGGCGAAGAAGTGAAAAAGAAACCTTCTGTATTGTCCGGTGGCGAAAAAGTCCGCTGCATGCTTTCAAAAATGATGCTATCGCATGCCAACGTGCTGCTATTGGATGAACCGACCAACCACTTGGACCTTGAATCGATTCAAGCTTTGAACAACGGCATGATTGCATTTAAAGGCGCCATGGTCTTCACATCCCATGACCATCAGTTTATCCAGACAGTTGCCAACCGCGTCATCGAAATCCAGGAAGATGGTTCGATTCTTGATAAGCAATTGACTTATGATGAATTCTTGGAATGGAAAGAATCTCAAGGCATCGCTAAATAAGTCCACGATACGAAAAACCCCCTCAGAAACGCGTTTCTGAGGGGGTTTTTGTGAGTTTTGAATTTATTTTAAGAACCGTTTTACGGCTTTACCGGCCGGCAATTTTGCTGCCCATCGGTCGCCGGAATTCGCTAGTTTGCTGAGCACTTTCAAGAGATCTTCGTCTCCTGCCCAATGTTCTGTCACGACTTCTTTCGGGAATCGGTTCAAGACCGTATTGATGACGTACACTGCGACAATGACATCGTCCATGAATCCGCCTGGCCCGACGAGAATCTCCGGGAGAATATCGATCGGTGCCATGAAATACAGCACCCCAGCCCCAACATAAGCCTTGCTTTTCTTATCGATGCGGCTGTCCAGCAATAGGCGTGTCAATAAGTGGAAAAGGTCTGGCGCAAATAACACGAACTGGCCAGCGGAATCCAATTTTGATGATTTGCTCTCCAGCCAATTGTGTACCCTGACACGAAGCTTTTGATAGAAATCCAGTTGTTTTTCTTCACTTGGCAATGGCTTGCTCAAATATTCGTTAACCATATATGTTCCCCTTTCATCCGGCAATTAGAAGACTAATGTAACGTTTGTTGCTATGCGTTCCTTATCGGAAGCCCCGTCGTAAATGGTGAATTCGACGTGCTGGTTTGGCATAAAACGGCGGAAGCCCTCTTCATTGATGTTGATCGTTTCGAAATAGAAAACCTCGCCCGTATCGCCTTCGATATAGCCGAATCCTTTGTCGTCATTAAATTCTCTCACTTTTCCCTGCATGGATAAATCCCCCTTCACTATTCTTGGCAATCTATTTAAGATATACCCGAAAGAGCGGGAATATTAAACAATGGAAACCTGCATGAAAAAATCCATTAAAAAAGAACTGCCGTAATGGCAGTTCTTGAATGGGAGAATTAAAGTTTAGTTACGTTAGTAGCTTGAGGTCCGCGGTTGCCTTCCTCTACTTCAAATTCTACGCGCTGTCCTTCGTCAAGCGTTTTAAAGCCTTCGCCTTGAATCGCTGAGAAGTGTACGAATACGTCGTCGCCGCCTTCAACTTCGATGAAGCCAAAACCTTTTTCTGAGTTAAACCATTTTACTGTACCTTCTTGCATGTTAAATTACCTCCTGTGGTAAACAAAATTTTTCAATATGCGAACCTTCATAAAAAAATTCACATATTCCCAAAAGTACCGACACTTGCTGATCACTTTTGGGAATATGTGAATAGCTGTTGCGGAAGTTCGTATGTTGAATTACCTTAATTATATCAAATTGACTATAAAAGTCAAACAAATCTAAAAACTTTCTGAATCTTTTCCAAACTATTTTTTTAGGCTTCCTAAAAATCCTTATTTGCATTATGCCAAATTAATGGGAATTTGTAAAGCCTTAATGTGGCAGCAACTAAACGGTCCGGAAGTTTGTATTGGCTCTCCCGTTCACGTAAAATAAGGGATAGAGAAGCGCGCAATGAAACTTTTTCCCGCGCCGCACGTATAGTTTAGTAGCCGTTAAGGAGGTTAAAGCATGAAACCCATTAAGCCGATCGAAAACTTCATCAAAAGACAATCGGTCAGCCTCCCTCTTATGTCCGCCATGTTCCCGATTCTCTATTTAGGAGCGGAGATCGGGCTGCTTGCTTCCGGTGCTGTTGCAGCCGGCACTTATCTTGCCAGCAATACATCGATGAAGCAATACCAGCTGTCGAGCGACTCCAAGCAGCTCGGCATGACTAGAAGCGAATACCGGAATATCCGGGTGCAGATCAAGGAAGGCAAAGAAAAAATCAAAACCTTGCAAAGCCAATACTATAAAGTACGTTCCATTTCCTCTTTCAAGCAATTGATGGATATGGTGAAAATCGCAAATAGAATTTTAATGATCGTCCAGCAAAACCCGCGCAAATTCTACTTGGCAGAACCGTTCTTCTATTCGCATCTGGATTCTGCCATTGAACTGACCGGCAAATATACATTATTGGTTGGGCAGCCCGTCAAAGACATGGAGATGCGCATTGCGCTCCAGGAAACGCGGGAAATGCTTCGTTCATTGCAGCAAGTCATGGAAGCCGACTTAAAGCGCGTGTTGTCTACGGACGTAGAGCAATTGCGCATGGAGCTTGATTATGCGCGGCTCGCTGTCGACCAGCACAATACGAGAACGATCGACCAGCAACAGCAAATCGAACACAAAGGAGACATGGAAAATGACCAACAATCAGACGAGAAATGAGTTGGATGAGCTTCTTGGGACCCCTTTCGGCATGGAGCAAGCATCCCCACAAACGCAATTGGCGCAGACGGACGGACAGCCTGTCGCACTGCTTGACCGCTTGAGTACCGAGGAGCAGGAAAAAGCCCGTGAATTGGCCAAACAAATTCCGACAGGCAATCGTGAAGCCATCCTTACTTACGGCGCCAATGCCCAAAACCAGCTGAGCCAGTTTTCTCATAAAATGCTCGATCACGTCCAGCGAAAAGACATCGGCCCTGTCGGTGATGTTCTCCATGACCTGATGAAAAAGCTTGAACAGCTGAATCCGGAAGAACTGACGCAGAAAAAGCAAAAAGGTCTGCGCAAAGTGTTCAATCGCGCAAAGTATTCGGTCCAGGAAATGATGAGCAAATACCAAAAGTTAAGCACACAAGTTGACCGTATCAGCGTCCAGCTTGACCATTCAAAACGAGGCCTGTTGGAAGATGTCCAGATGCTGGAGCAATTATATGACCAGAACAAGACGTATTTCCAAGCCTTAAACGTCTATATCGCAGCGGCGGAAATCAAACGGGACGAAATCATGAACGAAACGATTCCCGCACTGCGCAAAAAAGCCGAAGCTTCTAATGACCAGATGGCCTATCAGGAAGTGAACGATATGGTCCAGTATGTTGACCGCTTGGAAAAACGTTTGTATGACTTGCAATTGTCGCGCCAGATCACCATCCAGAGTGCGCCGCAAATCCGCATGATCCAACAGACCAACCAAACTTTGGCAGAAAAAATCCAATCGTCGATCATGACATCCATTCCTTTATGGAAAAACCAGATCGCTATCGCTTTGACCTTGAACAAGCAGATGAAAGCTGTCGAAGCACAAAAACAAGTGACCGCCACCACAAACGAGCTGTTATTGAAAAACTCGGAAATGCTTAAGATGAACTCGATCGAAACGGCACGCGAGAACGAGCGCGGCATCGTCGAAATCGAGACCTTGAAACAAACCCAGGAAAATTTGCTTGAGACGATTGAAGAAACCTTGAAAATCCAGGCAGAAGGCCGCCGCAACCGTAAAGCGGCAGAGCTTGAAATTGGCCGTATGGAAGAAGACTTAAAGCAACGCCTGCTCGCCATCCACGATGGCCAGGAAAAGAACTGATAAAAAACCCCTTCGTATTTTTTGCGAAGGGGTTTTTAGATTGTTCATTATAATGCCTGTACAACCAAATGCAAGGTGCGTTTCAATAAGCGCAGCGTCTGCTCGACAAATTGCTCCAGTGAATCAGCGCTGACCGATTTATTGCCGTAGAGCATCCGGTAGAATGCGGCTTGTTCTTCGCTTGTCGATTCACCACTTAAAAACAGATGCATCACTTCAATGCCCATCTTTTCGGTTTCCGACACGGCTTGAGCCGTGTCGATGATGCCATTGTCGGCGTAATTATAAGCAGACGGCTCGCCATCCGAAAAAACCAGCATGAAGCGGTGCTTTTCCGGACGTTGTTTCAGGCGCTCGGCCATCCAGCGAATTGCAAAGCCGTCACGATTGTCTTCATGGGCATCGAGTGAGAGAATCTCAGCCGAGTGGTCGGCCATGCCGTCGGTGAATTTATGCAGCCATTCAAAATAATTAGGCTGCATGTCATCTCCGGCTTCGTAGGCATCTTCATAAAATACCGCGATTTCATGCGGGATTTTTAGCGACCTGAGCACATCGTGGAATAATAGCACCGCCTGCTTCGTCTCGTCGAGCTTGTCGACCATCGAAGCGGAACCGTCGATCATCAAGCTGAAAACCGCATCCAATTGCTTTGAAGGGGCGGTTTTCCGGTAAAATGGCTTTGGCCGTTCGTCAGTAACGAGCTGCAATAGGTTTTTTGACAGGCGCCCGGCATGCAAGTTCGTCCGTTCGCTTTCAATCCGCTGCTGCATGCGTTTTTGCATTTCCTTCAGCAATGCACGCACATATGGGGCTTGTTCGCTGCGCCAGTGCTGCAGCTGCTGGCGGTCGAAAGGCAAAGCTTTGATACGCGATTCGTAGTAAACGACGCCATCATTTGCTGGGCCAAAACGGCCGTTTGCTTTTTTGGGTTTTTTCTCGTCTTTCCTTTGTTCATCAGCGAGATTGTCTTCGCGATGTTCGCCTTTCGATTCCCCTGTTCCGGTTTGCTCGATTTCCCCTGCGCCGTCTTCTTCCCTGCCTCCATCGGCAAGCTTTGAGTCGCCGCGCTCGAGTTCGTATTCAAGGGCAGCGGCATCATTCAACTCGGTTTCACGGTGCCAC
The DNA here is from genome assembly GCF_028890485.2 of Planococcus sp. SK3692. Taxonomy (GTDB): domain Bacteria; phylum Bacillota; class Bacilli; order Bacillales_A; family Planococcaceae; genus Planococcus. The sequence continues at coordinate 1,432,680 of NZ_JARCHV010000002.1, read as the reverse complement.
GACTGGAACCATTCTTCGATTGTGTCGATCTCTTCTTGTTCTTCGGACTGCTCTGCCTCAATACCGTCATGATACCTTGGCGGCGGCATTTTTTCTGCCGGTTCACCAAAAGTATAGTAGGTATGAAGCGCATCGGAACCTAGCAAATATTCCAGTTGCGGCAAAATCTTCTGGACGGTTCTAGCACAATCTTCAGTAGAATCTGCGCTGAATAATTCCGTCCACGCCAAAAACAATGGATCCAGTTCACCGCTTAGCGACACATCTTTGCCGCGCAGCTTCAAATAAGCGGCATTTAGGAAGGCGTCGGCCCAAAACCCTTTTTTGCGGTTCTGTTCCAGCTGATCGGAATGAAAACCAGAGACGATTTTCTCCCTTACTTCAAACGCATGCTTTGTCCCCGGGCGCTCCGCAGTGATGCGGTCACTTAAACGAAATTCTTCTGCCATCAATAGCAATTGAGCAGCAAGTTCCGGCAAGCGTGTGTCTATTTGTTCAAAACTGCGCCAAGAACGCAAGCTGAAATGGCGCCAAAACCCAGCGCTTACTAAATAAATATCCGAGAGATAACCAGCTTGCTCGATTTCCTTTGGCCGGTGGCGCCAAAAAACACTCATCGAAACGGCGCCTTCAGATGGCCGGAATTCCCATAATTTCCTTGTCGTCAACCGCAAATAAGGCGCGGATGACAATGCTCTCGCAAGTTGTTCCATCCGGTTGAGGAGCCTCGTATCAACCGTTTCATTATTGAATTGGATAAAGCGATTGATTGAAGTCATCCTGCATCCCTACTTTCGCCAAGTATTCGCCAAATCCATCAATAAATTCCGTTCACTTTCGTCGTCCAGTTTTTCAGCGATGGCGTAGCGGACGGCGCGCAGTGCATCGATGTGCATTGCGAGCGCGGTGGCATCCAATAAGCTACGGATCGATGCGGCTTCTTCCGACATCAAGCCGCTCTCCACTTGCTTCATCAAATCACCCGCCAAGTTTAGCATAAAAGTTTTCAGTTTCGGGTCGGCATCCGGAAATTCCCGGTCCCATAGGTTCCGGAGTTGTTCGCCAGATAGATAAGGAATCGGATAAGAAATGAAACGGTTTTTTAGCGCTTCATTCATTGGCGATGTCCCGATGTACCCTTCATTAATGGCAGCCATTACCGAGAAGTCAGGATGCGCTTGGATCACTTCGCCGGTGAATGGATTGGTTAACATCCGACGATAGTCGAGGGCACTGTGGAGGATCGGCAAGGTTTCGGCTTTTGCCATGTTGATTTCATCTATATAAAGAATATGGCCATGCTTCATAGCAGTTACGACAGGGCCTTCTACAAATTCAATTGTGCTTTTTCCATCGCGCTGCACCAATGTCTTAAAGCCGAGCAATGCTTCCGCGTCCAAGTCTACAGAACAATTAATGCTTTGAATGGGCTGCTGGAACAAATCAGATATGCTTTCGGCAAGCTTGGTTTTTCCTGCTCCCGTCGGCCCTTTCAATAGCACTGGTTTTTTCAGCACGATGGCTGTTAGGATATCGTTCCATAAATTTTCATCAGGTGAGATATAGCCGCCTTCCCCGATCAGGTTCGAATCTTCTGCATGATCCCGCTGCGTCCGTTTTTTGATTTCTTCTTCGATAATCGTCATTTGCTCCACTCCTGTCTCCATAGAAAAAACCGATGGCTTCATCGGTTTTTGTTCATCATTTGAAATAAGTTTTGTAATAGCCGCCGACTTTACCTGTATTGTCTACGACAAACAAAAATTCATCCGTTTCGTTTTTCACGTCATATTGTTGCCCCGCTGTCAGCACGTTCGACACTAAAAATTTGTCGGCATCGGTGTGTTTGCACGTAACGGTGCGGACGGTTTCTTTTTCTAGCCAATTGGTATGTATCATCGGTATCACCCTTTTCTGTCAATGTGAATGTAGTGTACTGCTGCTCTATTCAGTATAAGGAAAACTGTTCGGAAATTCAAACTTGCCCTCCCTTGCCGCCTTTTCGAACGATAGTAAGATACCCCACCAAGCCAATGACCGCGATAGTCGATAATGCGATTAAAAACCATTGCAAATGCCCGAGGATCGTTTCATAAGCATAAGGGAAACTGCGCCCCAATGTAAAATAAACGAAAGTCCAGACAAATCCGGCAGGCATGGCGAACAACAAATAGCGCCCGAGCGGAAAGCGGTCGGCCCCTACGACATAAGGCATTGCCCAGCGCACACCGGGAAGGAAAAAACTGAAAGCGATCGCCCAATTGCCTTTACGGGTCAAAAATTGTTGAAACCGTTCGATGCTGCTTTGCAGAAATGTTGTCTTTAGCCAAGCGATCATGCGATGCCCAAACAGCCAGCCGAGCCCATAGGCAAATAAATTACTCGTAATCAGCCCGCTATATGCTGATAAAAAAGCAGGAAGTGGCTTGAAATCACTTGTTTCCGTCACAACGCCTGAAAATGCGGCAGCGAATTCATTAGGAATCGGCAGTCCAAACAGCAGGAGCCAATTTACCAAGAATATGCTTAAATATCCGTATTCTATCGCCATTTCCCATAAAAAATCCAGTTCCATCCAAATCCCCCGTCTCTATGCCACATTATCCCATAACAAAAGGCAGCCCCGCAATGGAGCTGCCTTTTGGTGTGGTCTTAAGATTCAAGCAATAGGTCTTCTGGGTTCTCGATCAATTCTTTCACTGTTTTCAAGAATCCAACAGAATCGCTGCCATCAATGACGCGGTGGTCATACGACAAGGCTACGTACATCATCGGACGGATTTCGACATTGTCGCCTACTGCGATCGGGCGTTTCTGTATCGTGTGCATACCGAGGATACCAACTTGTGTACCGTTCAAGATTGGTGTAGACAAGAGCGAACCAAAGACACCCCCGTTTGTGATCGTGAACGATCCGCCGGTCATATCGCCGATTGATAATTTCTTGTCGCGTGCTTTTGTCGCCAATTCGCCGATGGACGCTTCGATTTCTGCAAAGTTCTTTTTGTCTGTATCGCGGACGATCGGCACTACAAGGCCTTCTTCAGTCGATACAGCGATCCCTACATCGTAGAACTGCTTCAAGAGCACATCTGTGCCATCGATTTCAGCGTTGACATATGGGTATTTTTTCAATGCAGCAGTTACTGCTTTAGTGAAGAATGACATGAACCCAAGCTTGACGTCATGGTCTTGCTGGAATTTGTCTTTCTTGCGCTTGCGCAGTTCCATTACATTGGTCATGTCGATTTCGTTGAACGTCGTCAGCATGGCAGTCGATTGCTTTACTTCAAGCAAACGCTTAGCGATGGTCTGGCGGCGTCTTGTCATTTTTTCACGGACTACGCGGCCGCTTTCTTCATCGGAAGAAGGCGCTGCGGATGCGGAAGCTTTTGGTGCTTCCTGTTTAGCTGGAGCTGGAGCCGCTGCAGGTTTTGAACCGTGCGCTTCAACGTCTTGGACGCGTACGCGGCCCATTGGGTCTACTGGCGTGATAGAAGCCAAATCGATGCCTTTTTCACGTGCCAATTTGCGGGCTGCCGGGCTTGCAATTGTGCGGTCGGAAGAAGTGCTTTCTTCTTCTGTTGGCGCAGCTTCCTGGTCTGCAGGAGCTTCTTGCTTCGCTTCTTCTTTGGCAAGATCTTCTTTTGGTGCTTGTTCTTTCGGTGCTGAAGCTGCCGCTTCGCCGGAACCTTCTCCGACTGTTGCGATTACTTGGCCGACTTCAACTGTATCGCCTTCTTCAGCGAGCAATTCCTGAACGACGCCCGCTTCTTCAGAGATGACTTCAACATTGACTTTGTCTGTCTCAAGTTCAACGATGAATTCCCCTTTTTCTACTGTATCGCCCGGCTGTTTCAGCCACTGGGCGATTGTTCCTTCTGTAATCGATTCTGCTAATTCCGGTACTTTGATCTCTGCCACAATTAATTCCTCCTTAGAAGTTCATCATTTCGATTTAGCTAAAGCTTCATCGATGATGCGTGCCTGTTCAACTTTATGTGACTCGCCATCGCCTTCTGCAGGGCTTTGGCGCTTCATGCGTCCGTAGTATTTCACTTCTTGGCCATCCGCAAGTTCGCGCAAGTAAGGATCGGCAAATGACCAAGATCCCATATTTTGCGGCTCTTCCTGGACCCATGCCAATTCCTTGGCATTCGGGTAGCGGTCGACAATCGCTTTGATTTTTTCGGCCGGGAACGGATACAATTGCTCAACGCGGACGATATGCGCCCATTCGTAGCCTTTTCCGTCTTTGACGCGTTCTGCCAAATCAATAGCCATCTTACCGCTAGCAAATAACAGGCGTTTCACTTTTTTCGCATCTTGCCCCATGCCCGGCTGTTCGATGATTGTCTCGAACTTGCCTTCTGCCAATTGATCGACTTCAGCCCCAACAAGCGGATGTCTGAGAAGTGATTTCGGCGACACGATGATCAATGGGCGAATCGCTTCTTCTCCAAGCATTTTCGCCTGGCGGCGGAGAATGTGGAAGTAGTTTGCTGCGCTGGATAGGTTTGCGACTGTCCAGTTGTTTTCACCAGCCATTTGCAAATAACGCTCAAGGCGTGCACTGGAGTGTTCTGGGCCTTGCCCTTCATAGCCGTGCGGAAGCAGCATGACCAGGCCAGATTTTTGGCCCCATTTTGCGCGTCCGGACGAAATGAATTGGTCGAACATGACTTGTGCCATGTTGGCGAAATCCCCATATTGAGCTTCCCAAATGACCATTGCTTTGTCGTTTTCTACGTTATAGCCGTATTCAAAGCCAAGAATTGAAGCTTCACTTAGTGGACTGTTGTAAACGACGAATGATGCTTTCGAGTCGGAAATATGGTGAAGTGGAACAAGTTCGTTGCCGTTTTTCTCATCATGCAGCACAAGATGGCGATGTGCGAAGGTTCCGCGCTGTGCATCTTGCCCCGTCAGGCGAATTGGGTTGCCTTCTTGCAAAATGGCTCCGAAAGCCAGTGTTTCTGCATGGGCCCAATCGATTTTGCCTTTTCCTTTAAATGGCTCTTCGCGGCGTTTCAAAATGCGCGCCAATTTGCCGAATGCGGAAAAGTCTTGCGGCCATGACAATAATTCGTTGTTCATTTTTTCAAGAGTATCCTTGCCAACGCCTGTTTCGATTTCCGGGAAACCGTTCAAGACGGCTTCTGGCATCTCTAGTTTCGGTTGGTCATCGGATTTGTTTTCTTTGACTTTGTCGTAAGCTTCTTGCATCACTTTTTGGATGTCTGCATCGAGCTTTTTGACCTCTTCTTCTGACAGTACGCTTTCTGACGATAATTGCTTGCCGTACAATTCACGGACGGTATCGTGCTGATGAACGCCGTGATACATCATCGGGTTCGTCACTAACGGCTCATCCATTTCATTATGGCCATAACGGCGGTAGCCGATCAGGTCAATCAAGATGTCTTTGCCGAATTTCTCGCGGTATTCAAATGCCAAGCGTGCAACGGCTACAACTGCTTCCGGATCGTCTGCATTGACGTGCAATACCGGAACTTCAAAGCCTTTGGCCGGATCAGATGAATAATGAGTCGAGCGGGAATCATGCTGTTCTGTCGTGAAACCAATCAGGTTATTGGCGATGATATGAATCGATCCACCGGTTTGATAGCCTTTGATTCGGCTAAAGTTCAATGTTTCTGTTACGATGCCTTGCCCCGGGAACGCGGCATCGCCGTGTACAAGGATCGAATAGGCTTTATTCGGTTCGTGTGATGCCAAGCCGCTCTTGGAAGTCATTTCCTGCGCAGCACGTGTTTGACCCGTAACGATCGGGCTCACGACTTCCAGGTGGGACGGGTTATAGGCAAGCTTGATTTTTGTTCCTGCTTTAGAACTGTGTGCTGCACCCATATGGTATTTCACATCGCCGAACCACCCTTTGGTGATTTCAAGCGATCCATCCTCTGGAAGGAACGCTTCATCGCCGACATGCGCGAATCCAGCAAACATCATCTCATACGGTTTGTGGAGGATATGCGTCAATACATTCAAACGTCCACGGTGAGCCATGCCGATCATGATGTTTTCAGTGCCTGCAGATTCGGACATGCGGACCAGTTCATCCATCAAGACGACAAGCGAATCGACGCCTTCGATTGAAAAGCGCTTTTGCCCGACAAATGTGCGGTGAACGAATTTCTCAAATCCTTCGACGCGCGTCAAAAGATCCAAAACTTGTTTTTTCTTATCGGCATCAAGTTTTGGCTTCATGTCGCCTGCTTCGATTTTCGACTGGATCCAGCTGCGTTCCTGCGGTTGGATGACATGCGCGAATTCGTAAGCGATTTTGTCCGTGTAAAGTGATTTCAGGTAATTGATCGCATCCAAGCCATTTTTCACTTCGTCTGGAGCGTTTTCCAAAAGCAAGGACACTGGAACATCTTTCAAATCGGCTTCAGTCAAGCCGTATTTAGAGATTTCCAGCCGTTCCGTATCACGCGGCTGGTCTTTCAGCGGATAGATATCCGAAGCCAAATGACCGTGTGCACGGATAGCTTCCGCCAAGTTGATGGCTGCGAGCACTTTTTCAAAACGGTTCGGTTCGACTGCAACACCAGCTGAAGCCACACTTGCATCACCTGTCTGAACAACAGGCTGCTCTGCCGGCGGGCCGTATTGTTTGAATAGCTCTGCAAATTCAGGGTCGATCAATTCAGGGGATTCCTGGTAAAGGTCGTACATCTCCATTACATAGCCTAAGTTCGGGCCAGTTATGGAATTCCATGGGGATTTGGTGTCCGGTTGATTGGTAGACATTGAATAACCTCCAACTATTTGCCTTATGGCATTCACTTTTATTTATAGGTCTTTCCTATTTTAGCACGCCCCTCGCCCGACTTAAAGCGGCAGGGCTGTAGCGGTACTGAACGAATTTCCATATCAATCTTACTACTTCCACTGAAAAAAACAATGCTTTTGATTGAAAAGATTCGGTTATGGTTAATTGAAGCGCTTACATGCACAGAAGGCTGCAGAATTTCTATCTTTTAATGGAAGAAACTCATGATTCGCCGTGAAAACAAACAATGCCTCCGCCTTTTTTCTTGGCTTCATACAGCGCATGGTCAGCTTTTTGGATGAGCTCTTCAAACTCGATTCCGTCTTCGGGATATAAAGCGCTGCCAATGGAGCATGTCGGAGAGAAAGATTGGCCATCGATGACCCATCCGTCTTTCAAAGTTTGCTGGATGCGAGAAATGATGTTCTCGATTTGTTTGCGGCTATTGATCGCGGATATGCCCGGCAGCAGAATCAGGAATTCGTCTCCGCCGATACGCGCCGCCACATCATACTTTCGAATGCTGCGTTCAAGCGCGCGGGCGAATTGGTGGATGAATTCATCGCCGATTTCGTGGCCGTGCCGGTCATTGATTTCCTTGAAATTATCGCCATCTATGTACAAAACAGCGACTTGTTTTCCTGTCCGGTTACTTTTCGCCTCCATTTCACGAAAATGCTTGACCATCATCCGACGGTTCGGCAAATTCGTCAATGGGTCATGATAAGCCATATGATGCAATTGCTCTTCCATTTCTTTGCGATCGGTAATATCGAATAAGATGGAGAGCATTTGATAAATGCGCCCTTCGACATCAAACAGCGGAATAATCGTGGCATCCACCCAGAACGGCTGGCCATTTTTCTTCAAGCTGCGCACTTGCCCACGCCAAATCTCACCTTTTGTCAGGACTGACTGGAGATGGGCGAGTTGCTGGCTGGACATAATGGCTTGGCCGATCGTCTGAATATTCATCCCAGTCAATTCGCTGCTGTCAAAGCCCGTCAACTTCTTGAAATTATCATTGGCAAATTCAATCATACCGGAGATATCCCAAATGAGTACGAGCGCTGCGTAATTCAGTGCATCTTTGTAGCTTTCCAGAATATTCTCTGTCCGTTTCAGTTCATGCTTCAATAATAATTCATTCGTCAACTCACGGAACACGACATGAAAAGCGCGGATAATCCCGTTTTCCTTAATCAATGAATAACTAGCCGAAAACTTCGCTTCGCGGCCATCGCTTTTAATGCGGCTTAAAAATATTGAACTTGACTTATGGCTGCTGGTGCTGTTTTCAAGGAGAAGCTTGCCCATTTCGAAGAATTTCTGCTTGTCTTGCGGAATGTCGTCGTAATTGCGGCCGAGCCAGTCCTTACGCTTCACACCAAAAGTTTTTTCGTAAGCTGGGTTCATGTCGAGTATGGTGAAATCCGCTGAAATCATCAGCATCGGGTCGACCGAATTTTGGACAAGCGATTGATAAAAAAGATAATCCTCTTCGATTTTCTTTTGTTCGGTCACATCTCTCGTGATAGCCAGAATGTATTGAACGCCCTCGTGCTTAAATGGCGTCAATTCCGTTTCCATCGCGGTCCCGCGGTCAGAGAACAAGCTGTAATCCCTATACAGATGCCGTTCATTGCGCTTGATCGCAATCCGGTATTGCTTGTGGATTTCAAGCGCCAACTCCCTCGGCATGCATTGTTCGACGCTGTGGCCCGTCAAATCGATCCCGAAAATTTCCTGGCAGACCGGATTGACCCAAGCATAAACAAAGCCGTTGCCCTGCTGCTGCATGAAATAGACCGGGTCGGCCGCTTTCCCGTACAGCATATCCATTTGCTCTTTCGTAAAAGGTCCCGACATCGAATCCACCGCTTTCTGTTATCTCAGCTCTGCTGTGGCATTGCTGATTTTCTCAATGAATTTTTCATAAGCCTGCTGCTCATCCAACTGTTTGACTAGTTCCAGCTCGCCTTCCGCTAAACCCGAGCCGGCATGGAAGCGATAAACGCCTAAATACGTCGCATTGCCGCTCAACTTCAATTGATAATGGCCGTCCTCGGATTTTACCGAACAGTTAACCATACCACCAGGGTTAAAGACGGAAACGTCTCCGAATGGCATAAGCCCTGCAAGACAGCTGACCAAAGCAGATGCCGTCATGGCTGTACCGCAAGCATCCGTAAAGCCAACACCTCTTTCATAAGTACGGACAAAAATCCCTTGTTCCACTGGCGTCACATAGCTCACATTGACCCCGTCAGAGAAATACGGGTTGTCGCCGTTGAAATATGACGCCCATTTCTCTTGATGGGACGGGTCTTTCTGCAATTCCTTACCGACGATCCCGATCAAATGAGGGTTTGGCACAGCGACAGCCGTAAACGGAATATCTGCATCGATAAACGGCAACGCTTGCTGGCGCCATTCCGTCTGCTTTTCGAACGTCATCGGCAAATCGGCAAGCTGAAAAGATACCGGCGAAATTTCCACGCCGTACATACTCACCCCGGCGTCGATCTCCGGCTCTTTCTGTACAGCCAAATCCGCTTTCATCGTTTCAATCACTGCCTGGTCGATTCCTTCCCGCTCACAAACAAAGCGCGCCACGCAGCGCAAGCCGTTGCCGCACATGGAAGCTTCGGAGCCGTCCGTATTGAAAACGCGCATTTTCGCATCTGCGCGTGTAGATGGGGAAACCGTCAAGAGGCCGTCGATTTCCTCATCAAGTGCCGACAGTTGCTTCGTTAGTTGCGGAAAATCTTCGCGGTCGTTTCCTTCAAAGAGGAAAAATGTATTCATTGAACCATGTACTTTCAGTAATTCCATAAGGGCACCTCTTTAGCTCGAATTTATTTTGCGTGAGCAGCCACCAATTTCGCCATTTCATAGGCGGTTTTTGGCGGTTCTGCTTCTGTCATTGCTTGGATCAATTGCTCTTCTTCGGCTACCAGGCGTTCAATCGCTGCCATGAAGCTTTGTGCATTCACTTGTTCTTCCTCAAGCACATGTGCAAAGCCTTGCGATTTGAACAAATTGGCATTTAAGATCTGGTCCCCGCGGCTTTTTTGTTTCGATAAAGGAATGAGCAGCATCGGCTTTTTCAATGCCAGAAATTCGAATATCGAATTTGACCCTGCCCGCGAGACGACCAGGTCCGTCAAATGCAAAAGATGCGACAATTCATGCGTCACATATTCAAACTGGCAATACTGTTCGTGTCCTTCTAGGCGCTCATCGATATTGCCTTTACCGCATAAATGAATGATATTGAATTGCTTGGTCAAGGTATCCAGGTTTTCACGCACTGCATCATTGATGAGCGCAGACCCTTGGCTTCCGCCCATGATCATCAATACTTTATGGGTGTTGTCGAAATGGCATAATTCCCTGCCGCTCGCGGCTGAGCCGTCAAGCAATTCACTGCGGATGACCGATCCCGTGCAAGTCGATTTTTCTTTTGGCACATGGCTCATGGTCTCTTTAAAGACCGTGAAAATATGGTCCGCAAAGGGAATGGCCAATTTATTGGCAAGGCCCGGCGTGACATCGGACTCGTGGATAATGACTGGCACGCCTGCGAGACGCCCAGCCATTGCGACCGGCACCGAAACGAAACCGCCTTTTGAAAAGATCGCGACCGGCTTCACTTTGCGGATGATGTTTAAGGCTTGCGTCAACCCTGCCCCAACGCGGAACGGATCCGTGAAGTTCTTCATGGAAAAATAACGGCGTAGTTTGCCGCTTGAAATCGCATGGTATTTGATGTCTGGATACGAATCGCGGATCAATTCGTTTTCGATTCCTTCTTTGGAGCCGATATATTCGACGCGGAACCCGAGTTTTTCCAGTTCCGGAATGATTGCCTGGTTTAATGAAACATGTCCGGCTGTTCCGCCGCCTGTTAAAATGATTGTCTTGTTTTCCATCTATTGTCCTACTCTCCTACTTTGCGCATATGTGTCTTCATCACTTTGCACGGTTTGTGTGATATACTCGTTTTATTTGGTATTGCAAGTGTATTGGGAGGCTATGAATATGTACGAAACAGAAACGACTCAAGAAAAACTCAAATTATTAATGAAAATCGTCCTGCCGATTCTCATCACCCAAGTCGCTATGTATATGGTGACTTTTTTCGATATTTACATGACCGCCCGCTACGGGACCGAGGATCTTGCCGGCGTGTCGATCGGATCCTCTTTTTGGGTTCCGGTTTATATCGGACTTGCCGGGATCCTCATGTCCATTACTCCAATTGTAGCACAATTGATGGGGGCCAAGAAAAAAGATGGCGTGAAAGACGCTGTGCAGCAAGGGATTTACTTAGCGGTCATCCTCGCGGCGATCGTCTTCGCTTTTTTCTTCTTAGGTATCGACTGGCTGCTCGGCTTCATGGATCTCGAGCCGGCTGTCAACGATGTGGCCAGCCGCTATATTTTTGCAATGAGCTTGGGGCTCGTGCCGCTGTTTGTGTATAATGCGTTGCGCTCGTATATCGATGCGCTCGGCGCCACGCGCGTGACAATGTTCATTACTTTGATGTCGGCGCCGATCAATGTGTTCTTCAATTATTTGCTGATTTTCGGCAATTTCGGCTTTCCTGAACTTGGCGGTCCGGGTGCCGGGATGGCATCGGCGATTACCTATTGGCTCGTCCTGGCGATTGCCGCGTTTATCATCCATATGAATGAACCGTTCAAGTCATTCGGGATTTTTCGCAAATGGGCCCGTCCTTCCTTAACCAGATGGAAAGAAATTACGGGCATCGGCGTACCGATCGGCATTTCGATCTTTGCCGAAACCAGTATCTTTTCAGCGGTGACATTCATGATGTCTGTGTATGGGACGATCACCATCGCTGCCCACCAGATCGCCTTAAACTTTGCCTCGCTCCTCTATATGCTGCCGCTTAGTATCTCAATGGGCGCGACGATACTGGTCGGGTTTGAAGTTGGGGCGAAACGCGCGTCACACGCCAAGCAATACAGCTGGCTTGGTGTCGGGGCAGCCGTGACGCTCAGTATCATCTCATCGGGCATCCTGTATTTCCTGCGGGAACCGATCGCCGCGTTGTACTCATCCGACCCTGCTGTCATCGGGCTCGCGGTCCAGTTCCTGATCTTCGCTGCTCTGTTCCAAGTATCGGACGCCGTACAAGCTCCAGTGCAAGGGGCGCTCCGGGGCTATAAGGACGTCAACATTACGTTCATTATGGCGCTCATTTCCTATTGGGTGATTGGACTGCCTTCTGGTTACCTGTTCGCCACGTTCACTGACCTCGGCGCATTCGGCTATTGGGTCGGACTGATCGTTGGACTCACAGCAGGCGCCATCACTTTGTCGATCCGCTTATTGATCATCCAGAAAAAATTGGCTGATCGCTGATTAATTACAGTGGCAACACTTGAGCAGCATCATGGATGGATAAACGCCATCGACTCGCTCTCGCACTGCCTATATCCATAAGATAAAAAACACCTCTCACTGAAAAACGGGTATGATAATACCAATAATTCAGTGCACAGGTGTTTTTTTATTGAAGAGGCCAGTTATTTGATAGAAGTTCAGATATAACCAGAAAGCTATTTTTTAAAGCCGCTAGATCTGAGAAATAAAAAAGTAAAATGCCTTTAGCGGTTGAATGCATTAGACATTAAAAGAAAGGAGGCCCAGCCAATGAATCAGATTCTATTCATCCATAGCGCCGGCCCACAAGACGAGCAAGAAGGCAGTTCGGGGCTGCTGCAGTATTTGAAGCAACAATTAGACGCCGAATTTCAAATTATTGCTCCCAAAATGCCTCAACCGGAAGATCCGCATTACGCGCCTTGGAAGCAAGTACTCAAGAAGGAAATCGAGTCATTGAGCGATGATGCAATTGTAGTGACACACTCACTCGGAGGTTCGGTTTTGTTTAAATTTCTATCAGAACAAACTCCTCGAAAGCCATTTGCTAAAATCATTGCTGTCGCAGCACCATACTGGGAAATCAATTCGCAATGGGCAATCGAGGAGTTTTTACTGGAAGAGAATTTTGGTTCTCGCATTACCCCCTTGCCGGAAGTCGTTCTTTTCCATAGCGCAGGCGATCCCGTCGTGCCCTTCAGCCATTCGCAAAAATACTCGGAAAAACTGTCGAATACGACATTGAGAAAACTTGCCGGAAATGACCACCTGTTTTCAAATGGGATTCGCGAGCTTGTCTCGGAAATCAGAGAAACAAAGAGTGGATATTGAGAATTCATAAAAAAAGCTACCGGAGAATCCCCGGCAGCCTGAACAGTTTGCCGCTTATTGAGCAGCAAGTTTTTTATATAGTTGGATCAATGCTGCCTGTTCCTCTTCAGTAAGCGCTGACTCATCAATCCGCTCGATTGCCAATTCCAGTTTTTCGTTTACTGATTTGCGGACGCGTGGATGAGTCAATTCGTCGTTCAGTTCCACGCGTATGCTTGTCTCCAACTCGTCTTGCGTCTTGATGCGCTGTACCCCTTGCCGGTCCGGCCATAATCGTTTATATGCCTCGATCATGGCATTGCCAACTGCTCAAGGTTTTCACCGATCAACACAATCTGGTTGCGCAGCTTCATGTATTCCGGCAGCCACTGCACCATCCCGTAAGCGTATTGGAAAGAATGCGGATAACTATGGCCTGAAAGCGTAAGATAGCCTTTGATGCGGTAGACCGTATCCGGCAAATTGCGCAGCCATTCCTCGAACGCCTCCCGCTCAACGGGCTCATCGAATGACACGATCTTCGTCTGTAAATTTAATTTTGACACCGGTGCCTGTTCGACAGTACCGCGCTGTGAGGGGCTCACGGATTCAAGCAGTTTCAAAGGCACTTTAGCATGCACCGTCTGGACAATGCGCGCCGTTGGATTGATTTGCTGGATTTCAAAAATCGCTTGGCTTTGTTCCGATTCGCTCAGCAAATCCGTTTTGTTTGCCAGTAGTAAATCGGCGTGGCGAATCTGCTCGATGAACAGCGAGCGGATTTGTGGAGACAATTGCTGCCGCTCTAAAAAGCGTTTGCTGTCCGCCACGGTGACAATGCCGCGGAAGTTCAAGCGCTCCGCGAACAGCGGAGAGAAAATCGCATCGAGTGCTTCGACGGGATGTGCCGCTCCAGTCGTTTCAATCAGCAACACATCGAATTCCGACTCCGCAAGCAAAGTCTGGATCTGCGCTTCCGATTTTTCAGATCCGCTGCAGCAAATGCAGCCATCCAAAATCTCCTTAAGCGGCACCCCGTCCCCGACTTCTTCCGAATCGAAATTCATCGAGCCGAGTTCATTCATGAACACTGCCGGCTTCAAGCCTTTTTCTTTAAATTCCATAATCATCTTCTTCAGCAAGGTCGTTTTCCCGCTGCCGAGAAATCCGCTGAACAAATACACATCAACCATCAACTCACCCTTTCTCTCATATGCAAGAAAAGGCCCGCCGGAAGCGGGCCTTTTCTACTGACTTATTCTTCTGTGTCGGCTTCTTCATCAGCCGGTTCTTCTGTTGCCAAACCAGCCTGCTCTATCAGGATATCTGTTGCTTCCTGGAGCTGTGGATCTTCTGTATTGATCTTTTCACGCAATTGGTCCATGACCGCATATGTCGTGTCTTCGGTCAATACACCGTCCGCTTCCAACTCGTTTTCTTCTTGGAACTCGATAACGGCCTGCTCCATCTCTTCTTCGAACACGCCGTCGATTTCCCCGACTTCATAACCGAGTGCATCAAGCATTTTCTCTGCCGTTTGCACTTGTTCGGATATGCTGCCATCTTTCAATTCGACTGACGGGTCAAGGAACGGCAAGGACGCATATTCTGGATACGGAACCACTTCATCCGGCTCGATGCCTTCTTCGTGGATCCAGTTGCCATCCGGCGTCAACCACTTAGCGGTCGTGAACTTCAAGTTCGAGCCATCCGACAGGTCATTCGCTGTTTGGACGGTTCCTTTCCCGAAGGTTTTCTCTCCGACCAAGGTCACATCTGCAGATTCACTCATCGCTCCTGCCAAAATTTCAGAAGCCGATGCACTGCCTCCATCGATCAGCAAGGTAACCGGGATTTCCAGTTTATCGCCGCCTGTAGCCAAGTACACTTCCGGCTCTTCGCCTTTTGCCTGCACTTCGAACATTTCTTTGCCTTCTTCAATAAAGAGGTTGGAAATATCGAGCGCTGTATTCAATAAGCCGCCTGGATTCTGACGCACATCAAGGACTGCTGCTTCCATGCCTTGTTCTTCCATTTCAGCAATGGCTTCCTGCAGTTCATCATAAGTGTTCTCGGAGAAACTCGTAATGTTGATATGAGCGACTTGGTCATTGACCATTTCCGCATATACCGTTTCAATCGGAATCTCGTCACGAACGATCGTGATTTCAATCGGGTCCGCGTTTTCGCCGCGCTGGATCGTCAAGGTTACTTCGGTTCCTTTTTCCCCACGGATTAACATAACCGCTTCGGTCGTAGAAAACCCTTGAATGCTTTCGCCGTCAACTTCCAATATCTGGTCATTCGGCAAGACTCCTGCTTTTTCAGCCGGCGAATTCTTGATCGGTGAAACAACTGTTACATAGCCATTGCGCTCTTGGACTTCTGCGCCGATTCCTTGAAAACTGGAGGAAATGCCTTCCATGAACTGGGCAGCTTCGTTTTCATCCATATAATCGGAATACGGGTCGCCAAGTGCGTCCACCATGCCGTTGATGGCACCGTTGATCAAGTCTTCCTGCTCTACTTCCTCAAAATACTGTGCTTCTATTTGATCGTAAGCGGAATACAATTTCTGAAATTCTTGGCGCTCAGGACTGTTTACTTCCACTGCTTTATCTTCTCCGAAAGTCAAAGCGAAAACGGTAATGCCCGCTGTCGCGATGATCAAGAAAAAGACGAGCATAATGAAATAAAAGGTCTTCATTCGAATAAAATGCGACTTTGGTTCTTCTGTCGCCTGCGCTTCGGGTTGCTGTTCTTCGCCCGGTCGCTGTTCGTCCATACATTTCACCACTTTCTTCATTCACCTGACAGCAAGTTTCAAAAATTCTCCGAAACTTGGCGGGGTTAAAAGAAAAAGACTGCCTCGACAGTCTTTTTTCCTGTTAGTCTTGGATCGCTGCGTCGAGTGCCACAACGATCATATCGTTGAAAGTTGTTTGGCGTTCTTCTGCAGAAGTCACTTCACCCGTCAACAGATGGTCGCTGACTGTCAAGATCGATAGTGCTTTGCGGCCAAATTTCGCGGCCAGTGTGTACAATGCGGAAGATTCCATCTCAAGTCCAAGAATCCCGTACTGCGCCCATTTTTCGTGTTCTGCGTGCTCGTTGTAGAAGACGTCTTCTGTGAATACGTTCCCAACGCGCAAGTTCAAGCCTTTTTCCTGGCCGGCTGCATATGCCTTTTGCAGCAAGTCGAAGTTTGCGATCGGCGCATACGTGATGCCGTTGAAAATGATGTCGTTCATTTTCGAATCCGTTGAAGCCGCCTGTGCAAGGATAACATCGCGTACTTTGACGTCTTTATGGATCGAGCCGCATGTGCCGACGCGGATCAATTTCTGCACGTCGTATTCCTGCATTAATTCCGTTACATAGATCGAGATCGACGGGACACCCATGCCCGTTCCTTGAACGGAAATGCGTTTGCCTTTGTATGTACCCGTGTAGCCGAACATATTGCGGACTTCATTATACAATGTTACGTCTTCAAGGAATGTTTCCGCGATGTATTTCGCGCGAAGCGGGTCTCCAGGAAGCAGAATAGTATCGGCGATATCGCCTTTTTTAGCATTAATGTGGACACTCATCATAAAACCTCACTTTATTTTAGTCGATTTAATCATACTGTTTTTTTTAGCCAAGTGCAATGAAGAGCCTCAACCTGCCTCGTATTCTTCCCACATCCGGTCGAATGTGGAAGCTTGGAGAACGGGATGCGCTTTTTCTTCGACATATTGTGAAATTTCCTGAAAATCCTTGCTCGTTTTTGGAAAGCTGTGATCCAAAAACATCGCCTCGGCAAATAGGGAATAGTCATCCTGTACCAGCTTGCCTCGGTATTTCAATGCAAATTGATAAAACGAGCGCTCTATGGCGGGCCCCTCCTTTCAGCAAAAAGCCCGGACCGAAGTCCAGGCTGCCCTATTATTCAAATAATTGCACGTACTCGCTATAACCTTGCTGTTCCAATTGGTCTTTCGGAACAAAACGCAATGCTGCGGAGTTGATGCAATAGCGCAAGCCGCCAAGTTCAGATGGCCCGTCCGGGAACAAATGCCCGAGATGCGAATCGGCAGAAGCAGAGCGCACTTCGGTCCGTCTCATGCCATGGCTCGTATCAAAGCTTTCTTTGACTTCTTCGCCTTCGATCGGTTTGGCAAAACTTGGCCATCCGCAATGAGCGTCAAATTTGTCTTTCGAGCTGAACAAAGGTTTGCCGGAAACGATATCGACATAGATGCCTTCTTCGAAATGCTGGTCGAATTCGCCTTGAAACGGCGGTTCCGTACCGTTTTCCTGCGTGACGTGGTATTGCATCGGCGTCAATTTCGTTTTCAAATCGTCTTTCATTTCGATTCCCCCCAATGATTTTGGATAAATGCCTTGCGACCGGATCCAGTCGCATAGCGGTTATAATGTGTTGGGTTTTTCTGGTAATAATCTTGATGATAGGTTTCAGCCTGATAAAATTCTTTTGCTGGCAAAATATCCGTGGCTATCGGTTTAGTGAACTTGCCCGATTGCTCCAATTGCTGTTTAGATTGCTCTGCAGCAATCCGCTGTTCTTCCGTATGGTAATAAATGGCGGTTTTGTAGGAGTCGCCGCGGTCAAAAAACTGGCCGCCAGCATCAGTCGGGTCAATCTGGGACCAATACACTTCAAGCAGACGTTCGTAAGGATAAAGTTCTGGCTGGAAAGTGATTTCAACCGCTTCCCGGTGGCCGGTCACGTTTGTGCAGACTTGCTCATACGTCGGATTCGGCAAATCGCCGCCTGTATATCCGCTGACGACCGCTTCGATGCCTTCGAGTGAATCAAAAGGCTGCACCATGCACCAAAAACAGCCGCCGGCAAATGTCGCTTTTTCTGTCTTCATTTTACTCCTCCTCACATTATGGCTGAATCGTTACTAAAAGACGGATATCGTCTTCTTCAAGGTCAAACGATGTTGCGCGCACTGAAACGCCGCCATTGATGGGGATTTCGGTGAGATTCAGCAAGACTTCTTCTTCTTTCGGCATGACTTCCATAAATTCTGGAAGGTCTACAGAGTCTCGAAGCAATTTTAACGCTGATTCAGGTGGGATGTCGAGCCGGCCGACTTCGACCGAACGCTGTTCCAACAGCAAATTGCCATCAGGCAGCACGACCGGGTCGAACGTTAAGAGGATCGGCAAAGTTACGCCAAATACTGTCAATTCGGTAGACAAGCTAACATTGTCGGTAACGGATAAGCGCAAAGGCATCGGCTGCCCTTCCATCGCATCAGCGATATAGGTATTCGCAATCCCTTCAAAGTCGGCCTTGGTCGTATTGACGACGACTGTATTGCCTTCAGGCGGCGGGCTGCTTTCCGCTTGATAAGTTTTAAAATTATCGGACGGTGTCGTAATGATCAGGAAAAATCCAATGACGGCAATAAGGTTCAACACCAATAGCACAAAGAATGCAAAACGCCATTTTTTCATTTTTCCACCCCCTATCCTTGGAAGCTGATGCCGCATTGCTCCATTGTTTCCGATACCCGCTCAGCCATTAGGTCATAGCCTTTACTGTTCGGGTGAAAAAAATCGGTATGGTATACCAAATTTTCATTGCCGACGAACAGGTCGCTGACGGGCACGAAACAAGCACGCGGATCATTTTCCACAGTTTCTTGCATGACTCCGTTATAGGAGGCAATAATTTCATCAAATTCCTCCACTTCATCCGTCACCAATGAAAACGGGTTGTACAAGCCCACGACAATAAGCGGCGCGGACGGATTCAATGAGCGGATGGAAGTGTAGATGGTTTCGAAACGGTTTTGGTAAAGAATCAATTCTTCGGTAAATGCTTCAACATTCAATGAAAACAAATCCCGCTTGACAATGCGCATGACGTCGTTGCCGCCAATGGTCATGAAAATATAATCGGAAGCAAGCAGCGGGCCGGACAGCTTGCCTTGCTGGAACAACGCCAATAATTGGTCGCTTCTCCTGCCGCGTTTTGCTGTATTTTCCAGCGCGATGCCTTCCACCCCTGGCCATTCCGCCATCTCGAGCGCCATGCGGCCGGCATACCCTCCGCGGTTTTCCGTATCGCCCACGCCTTGCGACAAAGAATCGCCCAGTGCCGTGATAATGACGGTTTGCGGAATGAAGTTAGGCGGGATCGTATAGGGTGTGAACTCTACCGACAAACGCGGCGCCGCTTCTTCTTTACCGAAATTGAACGTTGAAGCACATCCCGCAAGCACAAGCGATAAAGCGACAACAATATACAGGATGCGTTTCACGTCCGTCTCTCCTTCATATTTCTTTTAGTTTACTCCGTATAATACATGAAACCGATGGCGCCAATTCCGGTATGCGTGGAAATGACTGGTGTCGTGAAATCATAACGGACCCCGGCAAACCCGGTGTCCTTGATTTTTTCGCGCAGCGGCTCGGCCATCGATTGGCCATTCGCCTGTGCGATGCCGACGCCTTTAACCACTTTGCCTTTTGTGCGTTCGGTGAAATCCTTCACCAAATACTCAACCACTTGCTTATGACTGCGCATTTTAGCGACAGGTGTATACTCACCATCATCAAGCGAGGCAATCGGCTTGATCTTCAGGAACGATCCGATCATCGCACGGCCTTTGCCGATGCGCCCGCCTTTGACTAAATTATCGAGCGTATCGACAACAACATACAATTTCGTATTGCGCCGCACCTGCTCCACGCGTTCGACAATTTCCTGGACCGTTTTTCCTTGTTTCGCCATGTCGGCAGCCTCGAATACCTGGAAGCTCAAGGCATGGGAAATATAGCGGGAATCGATGACCGTAACATCCGAATCCGTCAATTCGGCAGCGGTGCGCGCAGATTCCACAGTGCCGCTCATGCCGCCAGTCATATGGATGGAAATAATTTGGCCCCCGTCCTTGCCGAGTTCGTCATATAGCTCTTTAAAGACTCCTGGCGCCGGTTGTGAGCTCTTCGGAAATTCAGCTGAGTTTTTCATCAGTTCCAGAAAAGCTTCCGGTTCCAAATCGACGCGGTCGAGATAGGTCTTGCCCCCGATCTGGATCGACAACGGTACGACGTGAAGCCCGTATGCTTCTATTTCTTCTGCCTTCAAATCAGCAGTCGAATCCGTTACAATGTGAATTTTCGACATTCGATCACTTCCATTTCATCTGCATATAGGGTGTTTCTCTTCTTGCAAAAAGTTTACTGAAGCTTAGCCAGCGCTTGTTCGATGCGGCTTTTGACCACTTGCGCTGCTTTTACGCCCGCAGCGTCCAACTCTTCCGGCGCAAACGGTTCGAGCACTTGAACCCTTACATGAGCCGGGCGGATTTGATTGTTGTTGTTCTCCATAATGCGCGATGTGCCTTCAATGGCGATCGGCACGACCGGCACGCCAGCTTCTTTGGCAATGCGCATGAAACCGGCTTTAAATTCCTTCAGCCCTTGTCCTTTGCTTCTCGTGCCCTCCGGGAAGATCAAAATGGAATGGCCTTCCCGAAGCTTTTCAATCGTATCGGTAATGGACTTGAAGGCGCTTCGGCGATCGGTGCGGTCAAGGAAAACGCAATTCATTTCTTCCATATAAGTCGGAATGATCGGCAATTTTTTCACTTCTTCTTTGGAAATAAAGCCGAACGGTTTTGGAATCGACGACAACAATACCGGGATGTCAAAATTGCCTTCGTGGTTGCTGACGAACAGCACAGGACCCTCAGGCAACTGCTCGAGCCCGCTCACTTCGACCTGGCTGCCCGTACGCTGCATGATGCCGGACGCCCATTTCTGGGGTTCGCTATGGATCAGCTTGCTGTATTCCTCTTGGCTCATGCCCGCCTTGCGCTTTTTGAACTTCGCCAGATTGGTCGCAGCAATCGGCAAATAGCCGAATAGATAAGAAAATGTTCGGGCAGACTTAATCACCTGATTCTCCCCCTGCGTTTCGTTCGTACACCAAATACGAATACGGGATGCCGTTAGAGTGTTGGCGTTCAGATTCCGATACTAACTTCCATTCCCTTCCGTATTCAGGAAAAAACGTATCTCCTTCGAACGGCTGATGGACCAATGTGATATACAGCCTGTCTGCAATCGGCAAGGCTTTGCGGAAAATCTGCTCGCCGCCAATGACCATGACTTCCTCGTGCTGCTCTCTGGCCAATTCAATCGCATCTGCCAGGTTATGGGTGATGTCAGCGCCTGGTGCTGTGTACTCCGAGTTGCGTGTCACGACAATATTGCGCCGCTTCGGCAAGGGACGGCCGATTGACTCGAAGGTATTGCGCCCCATCACCATTCCTTTTCCAAGGGTATGTTTTTTAAAATATGCCAGATCTTCTGGAATATGCCACGGCAATTGATTGTCCTTGCCAATTACGTGATTCGGGTCATGCGCCACCATTAATGAAATCATTGTTTCTCCTCCTTGGCCGTTATACTGCAACAGGCGCTTTGATCCGCGGATGCGGGTCATAGCCCTCAATTTGAATGTCATCCATGTCCATGTCGAACATCGATTTGCTTTCCGTTAATTTCAATGTCGGCAAAGCTTTTGGTTCTCTGCCCAATTGCTCCTGCACTTGCTCCAAATGGTTCACATAAAGATGCGTATCGCCAGTGGTGTGAATGAATTCACCGGGCTCAAGCCCGCATTCCTGCGCGACGAGATGCGTCAAAAGTGCGTAAGACGCGATGTTGAACGGTACGCCGAGAAAAACATCCGCACTTCTTTGGTACAGCTGGCACGATAGTTTGCCGTCCGCTACGTAAAACTGGAACATGATGTGGCAAGGCGGAAGCGCCATATCATCGATAAATTCCGGATTCCAAGCCGTCACCAAATGGCGGCGCGAGTCCGGATTGTTTTTGATCGATTCAACGACGTTTTTCAGCTGGTCAATCTGGCTTCCGTCAGTCGCTGCCCACGACCGCCATTGCTTGCCATAAACTGGCCCTAAATCACCGTATTTTTTCGCAAATCCCTCATTTGCCAGCACTTTTTCCTGGAACCGCGCCATTTGCTGTTTGTATAGTTCCGCAAATTCCGGATCGCGCTGTGCCCGCCGGCCGAAATCACTCATGTCGGGCCCGTCGTATTCATCGCTCTCGACCCACTGCGCAAATGCCCACTCGTCCCATATGTGGTTATTATCCTTCAATAAGGTCTGGACGTTCGTATCGCCTTTAATGAACCAGAGAAGTTCAGAGACGATCAACCGAAACGCCGTTTTCTTGGTAGTCATGAGCGGAAAGCCCTCCGCCAAATTAAAGCGCATCTGGTGGCCGAATACGCTAAGAGTCCCGGTTCCCGTACGGTCTTCTTTCTTGGCTCCTTGTTCCAAAATATGTTCACACAACGCTAAGTATTGTTTCATGCAATTCCCTCCATTATTAGTATCATCATAACAAAAACAACTCGAATAAGAAAAACTTTAAGAATACCATGTTTTCAGAAAAAAATGAGGGCATTAAAAAAAACCGTTATCGTGATAACGGTTTCAGGAAAGCCATTTAGGCGGTGTATTTTTGGACCAGTAGATGTCCCCGATGCTGATGTGGCGCTGGTACTCGTCGCTTGCCAAATGGTAATGGAAATTGAACGAATAGCCTTCAAGCGGTTTTTTTTCAGTCCGGACATGAAAGCGGATTTCATCTTGCCCGCTGTCTTTGTCGTAAACGTGGAAAATTTTCTCGGCGTGATCGCCGGACGGTTTTTCGGATATCGCCAGATTACGCAATCTGTCTTTGCCGTATGCAGCCAGTTCCGTATCGATGACGTCCTGAATCGTCGGCAAAATACGCGTACGGAATTCCGAGTCGATCACCGGGCCGATGCGCGAACCGAATTTCATGTAGGACTGTTCTTCCGCGGCTTGGCGGAAATCGGCAAGAATTGTGTCTGCCGTGACATAATATTCCGCAGGATCGATCCATTCAAGTGTATATTCTTTTGTTTGCCCTTGGCTTGCATGTGTTTTTGGGCCATCCTCTTCATCGAGCAAGGACTCCCAAATCATATGGTTTGGCGTAATGGCACCTAGCGTCAGAACCGTTACAGCAACCATCAAGGACTTCTGCCACCAACTCTTCACTAAACATCACCCTCAATTTTGAACATTTTGTCAACATAGTTATAGTAATAAACGATTTGTATGTGGAAAGGTTTCATCTTCTTCCATTTCATTGTACAATAAAGCAAGTAAGTACGCCTTGTTTTTTTAAAAAAGGAGGAATTTTCATGGACGCTTCATTATTGATCGGATTGGGTCTATTGTTTATGCTTGTGTATTTGACTTCTCTATCCATCACAGACTAAAAAAATCTCCCGCTTTGGGAGATTTTTTTATTTGCTGGTATTTGGATGGATGACGCCGAAATGGAATTTCGTATTTGGGCGCACGCGCCGCTTGAAGCCGAACGACTCAAAATCAGTCGAGCGGAAATGCGCTTTCAAAACGACGCTTTTCTTTGCGACACGTTTCGCTTCCTCTACCCACTCCTCCGTCAATTGACCATGGTCGGCGTTGTTCCGGAGCGGTGCGAAGTTCGACGCTTCGGCGATTTGTTCGGTGAACATCGGATCCATATAAACGACATCGAAGGCATCATCATCAAGCATCTTTAAATAATCGACCGCGTTTTGCGAGACGACTTGGATGCGCCTCATCGAATCGTGCAACTTCGGCATGTCCTGATAATTTGTTAAACCCTCACGGATGACATGGGCGATAACCGGGTCGCTTTCACAACCAACCACTCTTCCCGTATCCCCAACGACAAGTGAGGCGATGAGCGCATCACTTGCCATGCCGAGCGTACAATCGAGATAGGCATCGCCTGCCTCGAGGCCTGACACTTCAACGAGTGGATCGTTTTCTAGCGGCCGCTTCGAGCGAAATGCTGCCGAATTGGGATGAAAAAAGAACGGCTCGCTTTGTCCGACTGGATAAAGCTCGAGCCGTTCTTTTTTGCAGACGAGAATATCCGCAGCTAGTTCTTCGTGCAGTTTGTAGATCGGCCGCTTATTGCGCTCGACTACCTGCAGTCCAAGGAGCTGCGCCGTCTCTTGAACGTGGCTCTTAGTCGCATCCGTCGGCCGGTAAGCGGTCGTGACGATCGTCTTCACTGCGCTGCTTCCTCAATCGCTCTTTTCACAGCATCACGCACTTGCTCCATCTCAAAACCTTCAATTTCTTCGCGCGGGATGAAATGCGCAAGCTGTCCGTCTTTTACAACTGCGATCGAAGGAGACGATGGCGGCACTTCCTCGAAATACTGGCGCATCTGTGCTGTCGCTTCCTTGTCTTGTCCAGCAAATACCGTCACCAAATGGTCCGGCTTGTACTCAGCCAATTCCACCGCTTCGCGTACTGCTGGGCGTGCAAGCCCTGCGGCACATCCGCAGATCGAGTTAATGATCACGAGGCTCACGCCTTGTGAATTGCTCATATGTTCGTTGACATCTTCTGCCGTCGTCAGCTCCGTAAAACCGGATTCTGTCAGTTCTTTGCGCATTGGGACAACAATGCCTTTCATGTACTCATCGTATGCGTTCATATATCTCCCTGCTTTCTTTAAAAATTTCTGGTGACTTGTTTATACATCTTCAATTATTATTCTAACTTAGTTTCGGTTTAATTTCATTGATTCAGATACGTTTCATTGCCACTGCTCCTCTACAGCACTCAAGTATAAAAGTGCAATCACATCCATCCGGGCCTTTTAACAGATGTTCAAGTTGATCATCACTGCTTATAGCACCCATAATAATTCTCAAAATCTGATAATCACATCCAAAGCTTCTGGTAAACTGAAGCTAAAAAGGAAGTGAATCGTATGAAACCAAGACTCTCTGTCATTACCATCGGTGTGGACGATCTTGAGCGATCGCTGGAATTCTATAGGGATGGCCTGGGCTTACCGACAGAAGGAATCGTCGGGGAAGAATTCGATAGCGGGGCCGTCGCCTTTTTCGACCTTCAGCAAGGGCTGAAACTCGCCATTTGGAAACGCCAAGACATCGCCCATGAAACGAAAGTATCGATGGGCCCGCCAAGCGCCACGGAATTTACGCTCGGCCACAACGTCAACAGCAAAGCCGAAGTCGATGCAGTGATGATCCAAGCTGAACAAGCAGGAGCACTTATAACTGATCCGGCACATGACACGTTTTGGGGCGGCTACTCTGGCCATTTCCAAGACCCGGACGGCCATTTATGGGAAGTAGTCTGGAATCCTGCATGGGGAGAAGTGGATTAATTCCTGTTTTAAATCAAAGGGGGATGGACATGAAAACACGTCTTTTTATTTACGAGTCTTTCCTATTCCTGCTGGTAATCGTTTCTGTCGTCATTGCGCTCGTTTCCAATGAACGTTTCACTTTGGTTCACTGGGTCATTTGGGGAATTTTCTTCGTTGACTATTTCATCCGCTTTTTTGCAGCAGAGCATAAATGGCAATTCATCAAATCCCATCCGCTCGAATTGATCGCCATCATTCCACTGGATGCGATTTATCAGGCAGCGCGCTTTTTCATGTTTTTCCGGATGTTGAAATTATGGGGAATCCTCCCCCGCTTTTTGAAGCCTGTGTATGCCGTCTTAAAAACAAATGGCTTGGAAAAACTGCTGATTTTCGCGATTGTTTTGATTTTTCTCGTGCCGATCCCAATGATCCTAATCGAACCCCAAATCGTTAATTACACCGATGCCATCTGGTGGGCGATTGTGACAATTACAACTGTTGGATATGGCGATATCACCCCTAAAACCGGTGTCGGGCGTCTGTTAGCGGTCATTTTGATGTTTGTCGGAATCGGCATTATCGGAACGTTCACCAGCGCTATTTCCACCTATTTTGCTTCCCGCAGGCGAGCACTGGAAGAAGACCACGTGCTCGACATCGTCAATTCGATCAAAAAAATCGAAAAACTGACCGAAGAAGACCACCAGCTCATTCAACGTTATTTAAAGAAGAAAATGGAATGACATGCCTCTAGAAACTTATACCGCCATGCAAAAAGAGTCGTCCGCTTGTGAATTCCACAAGCGGACGACTCTTTTTTTTCGTATTAACTTCTTATTTGTTCTTATATTGCCCGTTGATATACGACAGCATATCCCCGAAACTATCGTAATGGAACCAGTCGTAACGCATTTTCTGGTCCACTTCGCCTTCTTCGTCGATATGCATGGAATTGGCGCTCAGCTGCAGGATGTCCGTATCTTCCACATCTGTCAGCTCTTCTTCGAACGCATGATCAGTGAATTTTTTCTTCACTGACTCGTAAAACCTATCGCGCTCTTCTTCCTGTTCAAATTCCCACGATTCGTATTTGCCGCGGCAAAGAACTTCTATTGAGTATACTTGTTTATTATTCACCATTTTCTCTCCTCCAAGTAAAGCGTCGTATTGCTCTTTACCTCAAGGAAGCAGGCGGGAAACATTTCCCTCTTACTTATTGTCTTTCATCGTCTGGCGGGCTTCAGTCATTTGTTTCCAAACCGAGCCGCGCGCTTCTTCGCCTTGCTCGATGCGGGCGATTGCCATCTTGATTTGGAGCTTCACTTCGAACTCAGGGTCATTTTCCGCTTCCTTCAGTGCCGGAAGGGCTTGTTCCGTTCCCGTTTCATACAAGAACATTGCGGCACGCCAGCGCACGAGCTTGTTTTTATCTTCCAAGGTCTCGATCATGATCGGCTCGAATGCTTCGAAGCCAAGATCGCTTATGGTGTCGCCTGCTGTGCGGCGCACCGCCCACGACTTGTCTCTCATCGCCTGTTCTGCGTACGGCACGACCGCTTCATCGTCGATGTCACCGAGGTAAATCGCTGCTTGGCGGCGAATCGACATCTTGTCGTCTTCCAACGCTTTGCCCAATAGCGGCAAATCCTCTAGATCCGCTTCAACCAATTGGCCGAGCAATTGGAAGCGTGTCTCCCAATCCGGTGCGTCGAACTCTTCCAGCGACACTCTGCGTTTGTTGATTTTGCCAGCCGATTCATTCGATTCGGTTTTGCTGGTCAAGGATTCCAAACGGTCGTCAGGGTAAGCCGCTTCAATTTCTTCGACGATGCTTTTGCCAATTTCCGCTTTTTCGCCGTAACGGACGCCGTAATCCGCCCATTTACGCTGGAAGATGAAGTTTTCATCGGTGGGGTCCATGACTTTGTTCATCGCCTGCACAAACCGTTCCGGCATCGCGAAGCGCTCTTCCGATTGCGAATCGAATACTTTTACTTGCAGCGGGATGCCTTTGAATTCCTGGACATGGACATACACTTCGCCGAAATGCTCATCGATTTCAAGTTCTTCCTCGGAACCATTGCCTTCGCCGAAGACTTTGCGCACATCCGCGAGAATGCCTTCCCAGTCGGATTTCGCATTGCGTTCGACTGCGAGGAAATCCGCCACATGGTAGACGCCTTTGACGCCATCGATCGCTAAGATTTCCTGCACTTCTTTCGGCGCGCCTTCAAGTTGGTCTTTCTTGTAATTATGGCTTTTCCCGAACGGCAATTCCTGGTCGATGATCACTTTCATCGTATTCGGGCTTGGAGTCGGTTCAATCGCTAGTATTTTCAAGATAATCCCTCCTGTGTAAATTACGCTTCTGCCAGTTCCTGCAGATAGCTCCACCGTTCAATCAATTCATCGTACTCGGCGGTATAGGCATCAATCTGGTCGGTCAATTCTTGCAATTTATCAAAATCAGATCCAGCTTTGGACATTTGTGCTTCGGTCTGTTCGATTTTCTCTTCCACTTCCGCGATTTTATCGAGTATGCCGTCATACTCCTTTTTCTCGAGGAAACTCATCTTCTTCTTTTTTTCCGGTACCTGCGGTGCAACACTTGAAACCGGTATATCATTTGCCACAGTTACAGCTTGCGGCTCAACTACCGGCTTCTTTTCTTTCAGCCAGTCGGTATAGAGGCCTTGATACTCATCGACCGTGCCGCTGCCGAGTGTCCATAGTTTTTTCGCGATGCGGTCAAGGAAAAAGCGGTCATGGGAAATAGTCAAGACGACGCCTGGGAAGTTTTCCAAAAAGTCTTCCAGGACGGACAAGGTTTGGATGTCCAAATCATTCGTCGGCTCATCGAGCAATAGGATATTCGGTTTTTCCATCAATAATTTCAGCAAGTACAAGCGCTTACGCTCGCCTCCTGACAATTTGCCGATCAAGGTGCCGTGTGCATTCGACGGGAACAAGAATCGTTCGAGCATTTGCGTCGCGGACAGGCGGACGCCTTTTTCCGCTTCAAAATCACTTGATACTTCCTGGATGTATTCGATCATGCGCTGGGATTCGTCCATTTCCGGCAAACGCTGCGTGAAATGCGCGATCTTGACGGTGCTGCCGTAGTCCAACGTGCCGCTTGTCGCTTCCAAGTCGCCAGCGATCAATTTCATAAGCGTTGATTTTCCTGCACCGTTCGGGCCAACGATGCCGATGCGGTCGCCGCCTTGCAAGAGGAAGTCAAACGAATGGAAAATTTCATGGTCGCCGTATGAAACGCCCAGATTTTCCCCTTCAATAATCTTCTTGCCTAGTCGCTGGCTCTGCATTGATAATTCAAGGCTCGTATTATCGGACGTTGATTGCAGGTCTTCCGATAATTGGTCAAAACGCTGGATGCGCGCTTTTTGTTTCGTGCTGCGGGCTTTCGCACCGCGGCGAATCCATTTCAGCTCTGAGCGGAAACGGTTGTGCATCTTCTGTTTGGTCGCTTCGGCCATTTCTTCGCGCACGGCTCTGGCTTCCAGATAATCGCCGTAGTTCCCTTTATGCGTATACATCGTCTGATCCGCCAGTTCAAAGATATGCGTCGAGACCGCGTCAAGGAAGTAACGGTCATGCGTCACAAACAACATGGCGCTGTTCATGCGCAACAAGGTTTCCTGTAGCCATTCAGTAGAACCTGCGTCCAAATGGTTGGTCGGCTCATCCAGAAGGATCAAATCAGCCGGTTCGATCAAGGCTTTCGCGAGCGCTACGCGTTTGCGCTGGCCGCCGGACAATTCGCTGATCTGCTGGTCGTACATATCGATTCCGAGCTTGGTCAACGCCGTTTTCGCCAAAGCATTGATGTCCCAGGCGTTTTCGCGTTCCATGCCTTCCTGGATTTTCATCAACTCTTCCTGCAATTGTTCAGATCCGGAGTCGGCGATCATGTTCTGCAGTGCTTTTTCATAAGAGCGATTGAGTGCGAGAAGTGGAGAGTCCCCGGAGAAGACCGTCTCAAGGACAGTCAACGATTCGTCAAATTCAGGCTCCTGCATCAAATAAGTAATCCGGTATTTTTTCGGATGGTCCATTTCCATCGTGTCGGATTCAAGGTCTCCTGCCAAGATCGACAGAAGAGTCGACTTGCCCGTTCCGTTGACACCGATCAAGCCGGCGCGTTCTCCTGGATACAATGAGAACTCAACATTGGTGAAGAGGGTTTTGACCCCCACTGATTTGCTTAAGTTTGTTACGTGTAAGTGGCTCATTTTTTCCCATCCGTTTCGTTTTGTAGTTGCTCTAGAAAGGATAGCATATATTGGTGGCGTTCTTCAGCCATTTGCTTTCCGCTATCGGTCACCATGAGCTCTTTTAACAGCAAAAGCTTTTCGTAAAAATGCGTCACGGTGCTCGTATCGCCGTTCCGGTATTCACTTTCGGTCATCACTGTACGTGCTTGTTCATCCCAGTCATATAGTTTTCGGCCTTTTGCGCCGCCATACGCAAAGGCACGCGCAATGCCGATGGCGCCGATGGCATCGAGACGGTCAGCATCGCGGACGATTCTGCCTTCGATCGATTCCGGTTCCCCGTTCGTGCCGCCTTTAAAAGACACAGTCCGGATGATCGAGCGGATGTCACTGCGCTCTTTATCCGTCAGCACGAGCTCTCGGAGGATTTCTTGTTCCGGGTCTTCCCCTGCTTTTTTGTATTTCGGATCCGAGACGTCATGCAATAATACGGCAAGCTCGATCAATGCCCAATCGCCGCCTTCTGCCTGTGCAATATGACGTGCATTTTCCAATACCCGCTCGATGTGCTGCCAGTCGTGGCTCGCGTCAAACTGTTCATAGATGCTTTTTACTTTCACGCGGCAGTCCGCTATTGTTTCGGAATTCATGGATTCTCTCCTTTAAGGTGTTTGTTTTCATTATACCGTGAAAAGGCCTGGAACGGCGGTCCATCGCCGTATTGACCTTATATGCACCATCATGTATAGTTAAGCCATCCATTGGCTCTAAGGCTAAAGGTTTGACAATCTGAATATTAGGGGGAAGGTCCATGCACCACGGAATTGTGAAATGGTTCAATTCAGAAAAAGGCTATGGCTTTATTGAATGTGACAACGGTGATGATGTTTTCGTCCATTTTACCGGCATCCAAGGTGATGGTTTCCGATCGCTGCAAGAAGGCGCAGCCGTCTCGTTCGACATCATCGATGGCAACCGCGGGCCACAAGCAGCGAACGTCGTGCAGGACCAACCATGAAAAGTGAAACGTCAAAAGGCCCAGGGAAAATTCCTGGACCTTTTTTTATTCGGTCGAGTCAATGCATACTCGATTTTCATGCGCTTGAAAACGACTTTTAGCGGCTTAAGGTTTTACTTGCCGCTCGTTCCGATTTTATTCAATTCCTGCCCCAAAAATTGCAATTGGGTGCCGACTGTACATTCGCTGATGCAGAAGCGGTGTGCCGCTGTTTTTCCTTCGTCCTTGCGGAGTTGGGCTTTGACAAAGCAGCCTTCACAATACGTATTGAGCATTTCATCGATTTCGTTAATGATGGATACTTTTTTCATTCAGGTACCTCCGCAAAATGTCATTCTATTATTCTACTATGAATTTGTTTTTTTCTGCAACAATCGGTATACTGGCTTGGGACATTTTCGTCCTCCAGCGGTTCGAAACTTCCCGCTCTACCAAAACTAAGGAGGAAGCAGTTTGTTTAATGAATTTTTAGGGCTCGGTTTCGCCCTGTTTAATTTTGTATTATTGCTTATCATGTATAAAGTGTTCGGCAAGACCGGATTGTTCGCCTGGGTCGCGTTTGCCACCATCCTGGCGAATATCCAAGTGACAAAAACGATTGAGATCATCGGCTTGACCGCAACGCTCGGCAATAGCTTATACGCCTCGACTTTTCTCGCAACCGATATCCTCAATGAAAAATACGGCAAAAAGGAAGCGAAGAAAGCGGTATGGCTTGGCTTTTCCTCACTTCTGATCATGGTCGTAACAATGCAGTTCGGCCTTCAATTCATCCCGGCGGAAAGTGATTTTGCGCACGAAGCACTCGAGACGGTCTTCGGGTTGGTGCCGCAAATCGCCATCGCCAGCATGATCGCTTATTTACTCGCACAGCATATAGACGTCATCGTCTTTTCGGCTTTGCGGAAAGTCTTCCCGAAAGACAGCCAGTTCTGGATTCGCAATAACGGCTCGACCCTGCTTAGCCAATTGATCGATACCTTGATCTTCACTTCGATCGCGTTTTTCGGCGTCTTTCCGTTCGATGTCTGGATCCAGATTTTCATCTCGACTTACGTTCTGAAATTCATCGTGTCGGTGATGGCCACGCCGTTCGGTTATATCGCGAAAAAAACCCAACCGCTCGATGAACAGGAGGCTGTGCGATGATTGAATTGTTCGTGGACGCATCAACGGCTGGTCGTGTAAACGTCAGTGCGATCGGCGTGTTTTTGAGAGGCGAAGGGCATTCCATCAAATGGAGTGAATACGTCGGCGAAATGGACAATCATCAAGCTGAATTCACGGCGCTGCTAAAAGGGCTGGAGCTCGCTCGCCCGCTCGCAACCGGCATGGTATCCATCAAATCAGACTCAAAACTCGTTGTCGATGCCTTCGAAAAACGCTTCGTGAAAAATCCAGTCTACAAGAAGCTGCTCGATGAATCCTTATCAATTGCGGACGGATTCGACTATTGCTTCATCAAATGGATTCCGGATTCCCAGAACAAAGCGGCCCACACCCTTGCCAACAACAAACTGAAAGAACATAAATAAGGAAAGTAGCCGTTCAACTTTGAGCGGCTGCTTTCTACTTTCGGCATGCCAGGTACAGGCGATTCTGATATGATGGTGACATACTGATTTACTGGAGGCTTTATATGAGATCGAAACTAGGAACCGCACTCGATATTTTTATCATCCTGATCGGGCCATTTATCATCTATGCACGCATCGTGGACATCATGCAAAACGGCGTTTCGCTTTATCCATTACTATCGGTGATTATTGTCGGGCTCGCACTCGCTTTCGCCGTCTACAATTTGGTCCAGCTATTGAAAGAAAGGCAGAATGGCACGCCGCGCAAAAAATAGCAGAAATGAGGATCTCCTTTGAAAACGCTCTTATTGTATCTCATTCCATTAATCGTTTACGCACTGATGAATAATCTGGTCAATGACAGCTTCACCTGGCCGCATTACTTGCTTCTGCTGTTCGCTTTTTTGGCGTTCCAGCTGGGCAGGCTGCGCTATCCAAAAAACGAAGTACCGCCGGCTGCTAAAGTGACACAGGCCGTCTTTTACGTATTGACGGTCGCTACCATTTTCCGCGATAAGTACCTGGATGCTGGGCTGATCAATTTGATGATCGTCCTTGTAGCAGTGTTTGTGATCGTCGAATGGATCATCGCCAAACCGCAGCAAAAAACAAATGCCTAACTGCAAAAACGCGAAGCCCAGACTACGGGCTTCGCGTTTTCCTATACATACCCTTTTAAATTACATACCACAGGATGAACAGCACGACCGCGATGCTGATCCATGTGATGATGCGGACCAAATTGCGTTTTTTGCGCAGTTCTTGTTGTTCTTTGACGTCTTTTAGCAGCGGCATTTCTCACCCTCCTTGCTCTATTTCATTTCCCAACGCTTCCTGCTTCGATTATGATGAATAAAAAGGAGGTTTTCAAGTTGAAAAAATGGCTTTTCCCCGGGGTTCTGGCAATAGCTCTTGCCGGATGCAGCAATGGGCCGGCGAATCCCGATGAAGCGACCACACCTGCAGATGTAATCGCGACAGACCTTGAAGCCCCTTGGTCAATCAACAAGCAAGGCGACGCTTTCTATATCTCGGAACGCCCAGGCACGGTCGCTTACATCGATGCCGAAGGAAAGTTGGAACGCCAGGATGTTAACTTCTCCTCCCCTTTGTCTCCGGCTTCTGAAGCAGGATTTCTCGGATTCGTATTAAAACCGGACTTCGATGACTCACAGGAAGCTTACGGCTACTATGTTTACGAAGACAACGGCAACTCCTATAATAAAATTGCGGAATTTCATTTAGACGGCGGTAGCTGGTCGGAAACGGCCGTGCTCTTATCTGGCATTCCAACAGGCAAAGTCCATCACGGCGGCCGGTTAGAATTCAGTGAAGACGGCACGCTGTATGCGACTATCGGAGACGCTTCCGAACCCGAGCTTGCGCAGGACCCCGCTTCCGTCAACGGGAAGATTCTCCGCCTCAACGAATTCAATGAATTTGAAATCTATTCGCTCGGCCATCGTAACCCTCAAGGCTTGGCGTGGGACGGGGAGACGATGTATGCCGCAGAACACGGCCAATCCGCGAACGACGAAATCAATATCATCGAACAAGATGCCAATTATGGCTGGCCCGATATCGAAGGGGAAGAAACGGCGGACGGATTAGAGACGCCGCTTGTCACGAGCGGCGCCGATGACACGTGGGCGCCGAGCGGGATCGATTTCCACGATGGTTCTCTGTATATCGCAGCGCTTCGCGGAACGGCGATTAAAGTGCTGGATCCGGAGTCGGCAGAAATCACCGATTCCATTGAAGGATATGGGCGCATCCGCGATGTTCATTCGGACGGCGACAATTTGTACTTCATCACGAATAATACCGATGGCCGCGGCACCCCGACAGAAGGCGACGACAAACTGTATATTTTAAATGAACAATAATAAGCGGAGACCGGGGTCTCCTCTTTTACAGAGTGTTGAAGAAGTCTGTTAGACAGATATTAAATTAAAAGCTGACCATCTTTTCGACATTTAAAAATCAATGACCTGTTTAAGTATTTGGAGAAGCGTTTGCTCGACTCCTGTGGGACTAGCGGGTTTGAGAGACCCCGCAGGTCGCGATAGCGGCTGAGGAGGCTCGCTTCCCGCCCCACGGAAAGCGAGCAATAAGCTTCGGAAAATACAACTACTATACTTTCTTGACAACCTGAAAAAGCGGAGACCGGGGTCTCCGCTTTTAAATTTCATTCTTACAGCTTCAGCACCATCAACAACTCGTCGATATAACGGCTGCCCACCTTCTGAGCATTCGGTGTGATGCCGATGCGCTGAAAGCCGACTCGTTCGTAAAAACGGATGGCACGGGGATTTGCGGAATTGACAGCCAGTTCAAGCTGCTCGATCCCATCCCATTTTCTCGCATGCACTAATAACTGATCAAAAAGTGCAGATGCAAGCCCTGTTCCTCTTGTTTCTTCTGCTGCATAGACAGCCACCACTTCAGCCCGGTGGCTGGTTTTCTTTCCTGACAACCTGAGCAATGTCATCATAGCGAGCAAACGCCCTGCATCGTACGCCCCGAATGTCACCGCAGAAGGATTGGCGAGATTGGTGGCGGTCGCACTGACCGGCCTTTCGCTTGCTTCATTGAAATCAGTCGAAAACGCATCGGCATCTGTTTGCAATGCGATCAAGCGGAGTTCGCGGTACTGCTCAGCATCTTCTGATGTTAACCGGCGATATTCCATGACATTCACCCTTTCTTTAACGGAATTCCTGGACAACACGCCCATTTCCATCCTCAACCCGAATGACCGCGTGTGCCCCGTTAACCAGTGTCACTTGCGGTGGCTGATGGCCAATATCCGCATCGTAGACGACGGGAATTTTTAATTGCTCCGCCAGTTCCTGATACACCATCTCTGCGGTATAGCCTTGCACAGCATCGTTCGCTTCGCTTCTGCCGAAAACGATTCCGGAGCAATTATTGAACCAGCCCGCATATTTCATCTGCAACAAACTGCGTTTTAAGTCCGGTGTATTCATCTCACAGTTTTCTAAAAACCAGACAACCGGCTCACCCGGAATGAATTTTTTCCGGAAAGTTTCGACATCGCCATATGGTGTGCCGATAAGGTGCCGGATCACGTCAATGCATCCACCGAGAAGACGCCCATCCACTTGTTCTGCGTGCCCCGATGCCGTTTTCCAAACGGTCGGATCGGTTAAATTGAAGACCCCAGCAGACGGCTTATCATGGCTCCAGTGCTTCTGGTAAAAGTCCGACGACACTTGTTTAATAGCTGCGCCTTTCGTTGAAGACAACACATCGATCCAGCGTGCAGTGGTCGGATCGGTTTCACTGCCGCGCAAATCGACGATATTGGTGCCGTGCGCTGTCGCGATTCCAGTGTTCAAGGTGATTGCCAATGACAGCAAGCTGACGTCCGAATACCCAAGAAGCCATTTCGGTGTAAATTTCTGAAAATCCAGATGCTCCAACACTTCAAATAACAGCTCCCCACCCCACGGCGGGATGATGGCGTCGACTGTGGAATCACGCCAAATGCTGATGAGTTCTTTTGCACGGACAGCGGCAGGCGATGATTTGCCTTCCTTTTGGCTCCAGGCGTTCGGTGTGGCCTTAACTATAAGGCCTTGCTGCTGCATCTGGGCAATCGCCCCTTCAAGCAAATGATGCAGTTCTTCAGACACCCCTGAAGAAGGTGCTGTGACGCCAATGGTTTTTAACGCTCGATCAGGATAGCGAATCATCGTCTCTCCTCCTTACCAATTGATATAATTGAACAATACATAAACAATCCCAAGCAGTAAAGCAGCTCCAAGCCCCGTTAAGACCACATGGACCAATCCGTCCACCAAAAGATTCGGCTGCTTATCGAGACGCTTGCCTTTAAATTGTGAAAAATCCGGCGGCGTTTCTTTCAAATTGCGTTGCTGAATGGGCAGATCATTTTTATCGAATTGCTTGCTCATATATGAACACTCCTATAATTTAACATTTTAAAATTATTTAACTTTTTACAATTATACTAAAAACTGTTCCAATAAAACATGCTAGTTTTTTGCATCATATCCTATATTTTGGCTATAGCCCGTTTTTTCGGGTATAGAGTGTAGGTAGCCAAATTTGAAGGAGGAAATTGATATGAAAACACTCGTCATCGGAGCGAATGGCAAGATTGGGCAGCACTTGGTGCGTTTGCTTGTGAAACAGCCGGAACATACAGTGAAAGCAATGCTCCGCAAACCCGAGCAGCGGCCGTTTTTTGAAGATTTGGAAGCGGAAACTGTCGTTGCTAGCCTCGAAGGAAGCGTGGGAGAACTGCAAAAAGCGATGGCTGACTGCGATGCAGTGGTCTTCACTGCTGGCAGTGGCGCTTCAACCGGTGCAGACAAAACAATAACAGTCGACTTAGATGGTGCGGCAAAAGCGGTAGAGGCCGCAGAACTGGCCGGCATCGACCGCTTCATCATGGTCAGCGCACTCCACGCCGATGACCGTTCGCATTGGACCAAGGAAATGACGCCGTACTATATCGCCAAACACCATGCTGATCGCATCTTGCAATCGAGCAGCTTATCGTATACAATCGTCCGTCCTGGCTTATTGACAGACGATCCTGGAACAGGAAAAATTGCGGCTGCCGGGAAACTCGATCCCGGCAGCATTCCGCGAGAAGACGTCGCAGCTGTTATCGTCGCGTGCCTTAAGTCCACTGATCTTATAGACAAAGTATTCGAGCTGACTTCAGGCGATAGCCAAATTGAAGACGCATTGAAAAACATTTGATGAATTAGAAAAGCAGATGAAGAATTTCTCTTCATCTGCTTTTTTCATGCTTTTGTATATTGCTGACCTTTCCAATTGCGATAGCCGATCACCGCTTGGAAAACGAATGCGATCGAACATACCATAATCGCGATATAGCCGAGCATCGTGATTGGCTGCATGAGAATAGACTGTAAGACAAGCAGCAGCATCAATGCGGCAATGCCGAAATTGACGATATACGGCTTATCGTAAAATTTTTTCGATGCGATTCCAACAAAAACCGCCACCCCGATGATTGCGATAAATAACAACGTGTCCATTGACTTCCACCTTTTTTTTGAAAGATTAACTCATTTTCACTTCAACTAATGCTACTATAGCATAATTTCAATCCAGAAAACGGCTCGCTTTCAGCTGAATCGACAGATAAAAACCCCCAATCCACAAATTTTGGATTGGGGTTTGGCTCATTCCGCTTTTAATTCCGCGACAAGCTTACGGTACGCATCAAAATCGAATTCGACGCTTCCTTTTTTATAAAACCATAGCACAGCATCTTTATCGCCGCGTGCTAGCATATGAGTGATGAAAGCTTTTGGGCTCGACATATCGATACCCGCTCGTTGCGCTTCACGCAATTTCTCTAGCCTTCCCTGCTTTGTAGCCAATTGGGCTTCCCCCTTTTTATTTCGGCAATTCCCTCAAATCAAGCAACACCGGCAGTTCATGAAAATCCGGGCGTTGCATCAACTGAATCAAGCCGGATGCTGTGTCTTCTGGGCTGCTGAGTTTGCCGCTGCGCTTGTAGTCGCGGAAATGCTCGATTTGCGGAAAGTCCTCTTCCCCGCTTTCCCGGATTTTCTCTTGCATGCCGGTATCGATGATGCCCGGCGCGACCGAAACCGCTTTAAGGTTTTCGTATTCGGCATCCAGGCAAGTCGTATAATGATCAAGTCCTGCTTTGCCGGCGCAATAGGCGCTCCAACCTTTGACTTGTTTTCTGCCGGCACCTGATGAAATATTAACGATGCGGCGTGTCTTTAACGACTCTGTCTCGCGCAGAAAAGCGGAAGACAAGCTCATCGGTGCGGTCAAGTTCAAGGTGATGCTCCTTGCGATATCTTCTCCATCATTCGCCGCGGCAAAGCCGATCGGTTCGACCGTCCCGGCGTTATTGACCAAAGTGACTGCTTCGGCCTCAACTGAAATTTCTTTTGTTGCTCGTGACATGACTTGTGAAATCCCCGCGATATCGGTCAAATCATAGGTAATGAACAATGCACCCGCCCAATCTTCAGGGTCTGTGCGGGCGATTCCGATTACTTGATGTCCGGACTCTGCCAATTGCTTGCTGAGTGCAAGGCCGATGCCTTTGGAAGCACCCGTAATGATAAAGGTTTCCATCCTTACACCTCCACTCCGTTTTTCTCGTACATGACTTCGCCTGCGACAACCGTCATTTCCACTTCGGCGTTGAGCAATTGCTCATCGGGCCCTTCGAACAAATCACGGTCGAACACCGTGAAGTCCGCATCGAATCCTGCTTTGATTAAGCCGCGGCGATGCTCCATGCAAATGGCTTGTGCACTGCCATACGTGTACAGGCGGATCGCTTCGAAGCGGCTAAGCTTTTGTTCTGGCAAATAACCTTCATGGGACTCTTCAGGCTTTCTGCGTGCGACAGCCGCAAAAAAGCCTTGGCGCGGGTCGACTTCCTCGATCGGCGCGTCGGAGCCACCTGCGCAGATGATGCCTTCATCCAATAACGTCTTCCAGGCATACGATAACGCAAGACGGTCGTCACCGAGCCGTTCCACAACCCACGGGAAATCCGAGCTCACAAAACTTGGCTGCAAATCAAGCGCAACATCGAGGCGCTTCAAACGTTCAAGCAAGTCATCTCTTAGCACCATCGCATGGATGAGCCGATCCCGTTTACCTTCAGGCGTTGGGTGGGCTTCGATCGCATCGAGCGCTTTTTCCATAGCGAAATCCCCGATAACATGGATAGCAACTGCTTCTCCGTGTTTTCTCGCTACCGACACAAGGCGTTTCAATTCTTCGTCGGAATGGATCGCCACGCCGCTAGTCGATGGGTCGTCTGTATAAGGGCGGCTAAGTAGTGCCGTTCTGCCGCCGATCGAACCGTCTGCGAATAATTTCATCGGGCCTGGATCGATAAACGGTTCCAAATACTCGGCGTCTTCCATCATTTCTTCAAAAGCCACATGCGC
The DNA here is from genome assembly GCF_028890485.2 of Planococcus sp. SK3692. Classification (GTDB taxonomy): domain Bacteria; phylum Bacillota; class Bacilli; order Bacillales_A; family Planococcaceae; genus Planococcus. Next base: position 1,393,606 of record NZ_JARCHV010000002.1, on the reverse strand, counting down.
ACGCAGCAAATGGGCGCGGAATTTCGTTTCTTTGCCGATTACGTTTCGGAACGCTTGCAGCGGCCGTGAGTAATGGCCGTAATACCCCATATCTTCTGTATGGCCGCCCGTCAAACCGAGCTTAAGCAAATCATCGACTGAAGTTTTCAGCGCTTTCGTTAAATAGTCGACGCTCACTTCCGGCACCACATTCGCAACAAGATCCTGGGCAGCATCGAGCAAATACCCTGTCGGTTCGCCGTTCGTGTCGCGCACGATGACGCCGCCTTCTGGATCTTCGGTTTCTTTTGTGATGCCAGCCAGTTCAAGCGCACGCGAATTGGCAAGTATCGCGTGGCGGCAAACGCGTTTTAGCATCATCGGCGACTCACAGATGGCATCCAGTTCGCTGCGATGGAAAATTTTCCGGTCAGGGAAATTATTTTCATTCCAGCCTTCACCGATAAACCATTCATCGCCCGTATGGCCTTCAGTTGAGTCGATCAATTGCTGTTTCATATCCTCTGAACTATCGATTTTTGATAAATCGACACGCATCAGCTTTTCTCCGTGCTGGATCAGATGCAGGTGGCTATCGACCAGCCCCGGGTACATGGTTCGTCCGGCCAAATCGATTTCCTTATCGGCTAACTGGCGCAATTCATTATAAGACCCTGTTTTTTCTATGCGGTCGTCAGAGACCAGCACCGCTTCTACAGTCTTGCCTTCTGTTTCCATCGTATAAATCTGTCCCCCGTAAATAAGCACCTTCATCTAATACCACTCCTTTTCTCTATTGTTCATCATAAATATATTTTTCAGTGCATTCAATAAGTTTGGCTGGAAATGGCTAAATTTTTCTGCGCCTGCCTGCAGATACAAGCTTCCTCATTTATGATATACTATGCACAACTTTAGAAAGCTGAGGTGAGCTCCCGGACATGGGGGACGAATTGGACAGTATATTTTATCTTTATATCGCAACCGCAAGTATTCTTTTATTTTTTACCGCTTTTTTTGTAGGAGCGGAATTCTCCATCATCCGGGTGCGCTTGTCGCGCATTGAACAAGCCTTGTCAGAAGGTCGGAAAAATGCCAATTGGCTGGAAAAAATCAGCAATAATCTGGATTATTATTTATCTGTTTCACGCTTTGGCATCGCCGTCACGGCAATCGGCCTCGGCTGGCTGTCAAAGAATATCGCCGAATTGCCTTCCATTCAAGGAGTGGCAGATAATGCAGGATCGAATGCGGCAGGGCCGATCGCTTATATCAGCGTGTTCGTGCTGGTCTTTTTCATTCGCGCCATTATCGGGGAACTGGCACCGAAAGCCTTGGCTGCCCAGTACGCAGAACGCGCTGCCTTTCGCCTGGCCCCTGCGCTGAGTCTCGCCGGCAGTCTATTTGCACCCGTATTATGGCTGCTCAACGCTTTGGCACGATTGTTGTTGCGCCCGCTCGGCATCCGGACCTTTCAGCCGGAATACGGCCATTCCGAAGAAGACTTGAAGCATATGATGCACGAAAGCTACCAGAGCGGCGAGATCAACCAGAACGAGCTGGCATATATGCAAAATATCTTCTCGTTCGATGAACGGCTGGCAAAAGACATCATGCTGCCGAGGACGCAAATGATTACCATTTCACTGGAAATGGATCACGATGAATTAATGGCAATTATTGAAGAACATCAATATACACGCTACCCCGTTACCGAAGACGGCGATAAAGACGCCATTATCGGTTTCGTCAATATTAAGGAATTGTTGACGAGCTATACGACGGCAGGGGATCTTTCGAAAAGCTTGACGATCCATGACTTGCCCTTCGTTCACGACCAGGCGCCGATCCAAGATGTGCTCTTGCGGATGCAAAGTCAGCACGTCCATATGGCGATTGTTGTTGATGAATATGCCGGTACGGCTGGCGTCATCACAATGGAAGATATCCTTGAAGAAATTGTCGGCGAAATCCGCGACGAGTTCGACCACGATGAAACTGATGATATCAAACGGATAGACCACCATAATTTTCTCGTCAACGGCCGTGTGCTGTTGTCAGAACTCGAAGCCCGCTTCCCGATCGAATTTGAAGAAAGCGAAGACATCGATACGATTGGTGGCTGGGTTCAAATGATGGACACCGACATCGAAGAAGGCGGCGTCATCGATTTGACCAACTTCCGCTTTATCGTGCGTGAGATGGAGAACCACCAAATCATCACTGTTCAATTGAACAAGAAAAATAAATCATAAAAAAAAGGCATTGCTGATGATAGCAATGCCGTTTTTTTATTTACTTTTTATCTTCCAAAAGTGATTTCTCGTATTCAAATTTTTTCATTAGCATTTCGCCGGTGTAGCCTTCTTCAATCAGTTTCGCCAGTACCGCTTTCGTCTGGTCATCGGCCGCTTCCGGATGTTCGTTGCGGTCGATTTCGACGACACTGTCCTCATCGGAAATCCAATCGGAATAGCTGCCGACATACAATTTCAAGTCTTCATGCTTTGTTTCCGCAAGTACGGCGTAAAGGGCAGCCGCTGTGACCCCACTGCCGCAGTAAACGACAGCCGGTTCTTTCGGCTGCAGCAAGCCGCCAAACTCTTCGTCGGTCCGGAATGCCCCATTCGAAACAAGCTGCGACCAATCGTAATTGCGTGCGCCCGGTATACGCCCGGCGACTGCATCGATCGGTTCGTTAATGCCGGCATAGCGCTCAGCTGAACGGGCATCGATCAAGACGCCCAATTCTTTGCCATCGACGATTTGCTGTACGTCACTGCGTGTCGCAAGCAACTGATCGTGAAATTCCGGCGCCACCGATGAAGCCGGATAGGAAGTGGATTCGTTTGAAGTGGCAATGCCTTGCTGCTTCAGTTTGTCAAAACCGACGCGGCTGATATACGCGTTTTCGAATCCCGCATAAGTGAGCAGCCACCATGCCCGTGCGGCATAAGGAGAACCGCCTTGGTCATAGACAACAATCGAATCCGTTAATTCCAGGCCAGCTGCTTGGAACAATTTCGTCAGCTGCTCTTTGGTTGGCATCGGGTGGCGGCCGTTTGGAGACGCCATATCGGATAAATCGTTCTCCAAATCCCAGTGGATCGCCCCTTCAACATGTTCCGCTGCAAAGCTTTCACTTCCCCATGCGGAATCCTTCAAGTCAAAACGCGCATCGATCCAACGATAATTCTCTGTATCTATCGTTTCAATAAAAACAGTCATATTTATCCCCTGCCTTCCATCAATTTTTCATGCAATTGTTTCCATTGCGCCAAAATTTCGCTTTGCTGCAGCAGGCTGCGCTCAGATTCGATCTGCTCGATCGCCTGGCGCAACAGATGCTGACGGAGCCCTTCCGCTTCCTGTTCGATCCAGAACTCCGCCCATTCGGTCAACGCGGCTTTTTCCTGCTCCAAATAGCGTCCGGCGTCCGGTTCCATCATGCCTTGTAGGGCGTCGCGCATCGCTTCTTTTTCGTTTTTTTCGAAAAAGCTCTTGTTGTTTTTATAATACGATTTGGCCGTGGAATAATCAGCATCGCCAAACGGTTGTCCCGCTTCGAGCAGCTGGGCTTCTTTCACTTCATATGGAAGGAACGAAAACTCCGAATTCCAATCCTTCAATTTGGCAGCATCGTCTTTAAAGCGTTCCGTCAATTTTTTCTCTACAAACCGTGCAAGGCGCAAATTGGTTACTCTCATTTCCTGTTGGAAATCGAAAGCCGTCATTTCACGCAAATCGCGCAATGCCGTATCAAGCGCTAACTTCGACGCTTCTCTTGAAAACAGCGAGGGATTGAAAGCTTCCTTAAAGAAATCGTTAAAGCGGTAGAACACGCGCTGCTTCACATAATACAATAATTCGCCGATTTCTTGGCTCGCTTCTTGCTCCAATACTGGCGCCATCGTTTCACTATAGCGTTTGCGCACTTTCTGTTCCAATTGCTTCAATTCTTCCAGACGCTCGTCTTTGCGTTCCAGGTTCTTTTCAGTCGACTGAATCAAATTGCGGAAACGGTCGACGGTCTTTTGTTCTTCTTCTGACAGCGACTGGACCGCCATCCCTTTCAGCTCTTCTTTCAGGAAATGCTGGAAGTTCTCTTCGAACTCAGGCATGCCGGAAATGTCGCGGTCTTTCAAGGCTTGCAGGCTCGAAACCCCAAACAGGCGTGGGAACCGGATGCCGAAGCGCTGCAACTCATTTCCGACATAATCGATGACTGCCTGCTTTTCCTCTTCATTATTCGCCAAATCGATAGCATTGACGACAAAGAACATCTTGTCCATTTCAAAAGCGTCTTTCACGCGTCCGAGCTGGATCAAAAATTCGCGGTCCGCGCGTGCAAATGCGTGGTTGTAATACGTGATGAACAACACGGCGTCCGCATTGCGGATGTATTCAAACGCGACATTTGTGTGGCGCGCATTAATCGAATCCGCTCCTGGCGTGTCCACTAGGGTAACACCGTTTCTAGTCAGCTCGCAATCAAAATAAAAATCGATTTCCTCTACAAAACAACTGCGTTCTTCTTTGGCGACATACAAGCCGAACTCTTCACGGTTGACGCGCAGAGTTTCCCCGAGATGCCGGCTAAAGGATTCGTACCCGCTCTTGAATGCCAGCAAGAACGATTTATGGATTTGTTGTTCGGTCGTCGCTTCATCCGGCAGCGCATCGATTTTCGCATACGCTTGTTCCAGCGTTTCCACTTTCACGCCGAACACGGCAAATGAATTTTTGACGTCTTCGGTCATTGCCGATATGGTTTTCAAACGTACATCTGCAGTCTCGTGCGGATGGGCGTCGCTCACTGGGCGGATACGGTTGATGGTCGCGGTCGTCGGGTTCGGGGAGACCGGCAGCACCGTCTCGCCCATCAAGGCATTTGAGAACGAAGATTTTCCGGCACTGAACGCGCCAAACAAGGCGATAGTGAACTCCTGTCCTTCCAAACGCTTCGCTTTGCGTTTCAAATACTCGACCGTTTCCGAAAATCCGCGCACCGGCTCTAAAATATCAGCCGTTTTTTTCACACGTGACAGCACTTGCTGTTCATCAAACGATGCAAGCTCATGTGCTGGAGCTTTTTCGCCATCATCCCATTGCTGTTGTTCAGCCTCTTCGAGCATCGATGGCGTAAATTCCACCATGTCTTCAGCCGACAAATGAAACGCATCGTGCCAAGCGGCTACTTGTTTTTCTGCTGCGTCCATTTGTTTCGGCAAAATGGCAGTGAAGGATTTTTTCACTTTATCGATTGCCGTATCCATTTCCTCGAGCGTCCGAATAGCCAGTACCTTTTGTTCAAGCGACTCGGATTTCATGTCGATTTCCACACCCGCATCGTCTGGAAGCCCTTCAAAGCCTTCCTGTTGGCGTGCTTTCCATGGATCAGTTTCCTGTATCAGCCAGCGCTGCACCTGAGCAGTTAGGCTTTTGCTGACATTGAGGACGGTATCCGCAGTCATTGTAGTAGTCTCGGGAACATTCTCCTCAACGACTGAAAACGGCAAATCGAATTTCAGTTTGTCGATTGCAAGCGATTCGGTATCTGTTAAGAGACCCGCTTCACGCAAGGATGTTTTCATCAGCTTTTTCAAATGGCCCGACATTTGCGAGTCGATCGTTTTTGACAGCTTATCTTGAAGATCTATTTTGCGGTTTTCCCGTTCTTCTTCGGTTTTCTTGCCGCTGAACAACAAGCCCACTTTGAATCCGGGTTGGCGCGCTTCTATATAAGCACTCAGCGCGTCCCTCACTTCATAAGGCATGATATTGGCATTTTCGAGCAGTTCTTTGCGCTTTTTCTCGAAATTCGATCGCCAATTGTCATAATCCTGGACAGAACTACGGCGCTTGATCAGTTCGTGTTCTTTTTTCAAGTCTTCACGAGCAGCCCATTCTTCCTCTGATAACACGTTCGTGAACGCTTCAAGCCGCTCCGCTTTTTCATCTTCCAAAAATCCTATGTGCTCATCTTTTAATTGACGAAGTGCTGAAGCTGAAGCTTCGCCGATATGCCCTTGCCAATTGTCCATGACCGAGGAAACGAGCTGTTTCACATCGGAAAATTCATTGCCCGGGAAGTCGTGGACTTTTAATGAGGTAAAAAAGATGCCTTTCGGTTCAACGCCCCAAGCGGAAAAACTATCTGAGACCGATTGCTGGAATTCCGCGAACGACATCTCGCTTTCCTGGTGCTTATCGATCTGGTTGACGATTAAATATAGATCCGTGTACTTCTGCAACTCCCGCGTGAAATTGAAATTGAGCTCGGATTGCACATGGTTGTAATCCATGACGTAAAATACCATGTCAGCCACATGCAATGCCGATTCTGTCGACATTCGATGGGCGTCGTCCGTTGAATCGACGCCTGGCGTATCCATGACAGTGATGCCTTCTGGCAACACGGAAGTCGAGTGCCCAATGTCGATTTGTGTGACATCGCCGCTCTTGCAAAAATCCTTGACTGCCTGGAAATCATAATTCTCAGGGAAATGCACGGGGCGGTCTCCCCTGCGGTTGACGATGGCATAGTCTGTTTCCGCCTTGTGGACGTTGACGATGTTCGCGCTTGTCGGGATCGGGCTCGACGGCAATAGCGTCTCGCCCGTCAACGCGTTGATCATCGACGATTTTCCGGAGGAGAAATGGCCGGCAAAGCCGATGATAAATTGGTCTTTCAAGATTTTGCGCGCAAATAATTCTGCTTTTTCTTCACGTTCCGTGTCATCGTTATCTTTAAAAATCCGGTAAAGATGCGCTGTTTCGATTAATTCTTGTTTGTGGTCTGTCGCTGTCATATGTATATCTCCTTCACCGTTACTTCTATTCATCATATCATTTTTTCCAGCGGAACGAAAAACATCCTTCCATTACTGGAAGGATGTTTCTTCAGGAAAAGCCGTGGATCGACATGCCACCGTCGATGAACAAGGTTTGTCCCGTGATATAGCCCGCTGCGTCCGATGCGAGGAACACGACAGGAGAAGCCACTTCCGGCAACTCGCCGACGCGTTTGAGCGGTGTCACTGCAAGGATCGAATCCAAGTAGTCCCAATCTGAAAGCACGTTTTCCGTAAGCGGCGTACGGAAATACCACGGGCCTATTGCATTGACGCGGATTCCTCGCTCGCCCCATTCCATCGCCATCACTTTAGTCATTTGAATAATCGCCGCTTTAGAAGCTGCATAGATGACACCGGTTTTTAGCGCCCTGTCGCCGCCGACAGAACTGACGTTGATGATCGAAGCCCCTTTATTCATATGCTTGGCTGCTTCCTGGGAAAACATGAATACACTTTGCGTATTGGTATCCATGATTTTATGCCATTCGCTGTCAGTCGCATCATCTAGTTTCGAACGAATATTCATCCCTGCATTATTAACCAGGATATCGACGCTCCCGAACCGTTCAATCGCCGTTTCAACTGCCGATTGAATATCGTTTCGGTCGGTCACATCTGCAACTGCATAGGATGTGCGATCACCCGCCATTTCTTGCATCACTTGCTCGAGGTCGCTTTCAGTCCTTGCGACTAGCAGGACGTTCGCTCCTGCTTCACCGAGTGCTAACGCAATCGCACGCCCAATACCTTTTCCAGCTCCGGTCACGATTGCGGTCTTGCCTTCCAAACGAAAAGATGCCAACACAGGTAAATCCCCCTTCAGTCATTTTCAACTGCTCTTTTTAGTCCAATTGATAAATTTTGGTGTATTTCGCTTCCAAGTATTCAGCCAAATGATTTCCATTCAAGCCTTCACCAGTCGCATCTTGCAAAAGCTCAAGCGGTTTTTTGACAGCTCCGTGACGATGGACTTTCTCCGTCAGCCATTCGGTGACTGGGCCGACTTTTCCAGTTGCCAACAATTCATCGAAATTCGGAATGTCTTTTTGCATGGCCTTCTTAAATTGCGCTGCATACAACAGTCCTAATGCATAAGAAGGGAAATAGCCAAAGCTGCCGCCTGCCCAGTGGACATCTTGAAGCACGCCTTCTCCGTCATGCTGTGGACGAATTCCTAAGTATTCCTCGTATTTGTCGTTCCACAAAACGGGTAGATCCTTCACTTCGTAGTCTCCGTCGAATAAACCTTTTTCCAATTCATAACGAATCATGATATGTAGTGCATAAGTTAACTCATCGGCTTCGATGCGGATCAAGGAAGGTTTTGATTCATTAATGGCTGCGAGGAATTCATCCAGCGCCACTTGCTGGAACGACTCCGGCGCATATGATAGGAATTTCTCATAATTATGACGCCAGAATGCTTCGTTGCGCCCGACAAAATTTTCAAAGAACAAAGACTGTGATTCATGAATGCCCATCGATGAGCCACCGTCAACCGGCAAGCCGCTTAACTCACTGCTGATGTTTTGTTCATACAAAGCATGGCCCGCCTCGTGGATCGTGCCGAAGACAGCCGTCCGAAAATCCTGTTCGTCGTATTTCGTCGTTACCCGGACATCGCCTCGGTTCACTGCGATCATGAACGGATGGACTGTTTCGTCCAGTCGTCCCGCTTCGAAATCATAGCCCAACTGGCTCAACACATCCAAGCTGAAATCTTGCTGGGCTTGTTTCGGGAAATGCCCATACAAAAATTCGGTTTTCGGTTGATTTCCAGACTCCTGGATTTTTTTGACGAGCGGCACGATGCGGTCTCTCAATTGCCCGAATACCCGATCCAACTGTTCGGTTGTGACGCCTGGTTCATACTGATCGAGTAAGGTATTGTAGACGCTGCCATTTTTCATGCCCCAGTAGCCGACAAAACGGCGCGTCGTTTCCACAAGTTGTTCAAGATATGGTTGAAACATGGCGAAATCTGACTGCTCTTTCGCCTCTTCCCATACGGATTCCGCTTTGCTCGTCAAGACGACGAACTCGCGGTATTCTTTCGGCGGGATTTTGGCATTCAATTGATATTCACGGTCTGCTTCTTCCACTGAGCGCTGCATCGCGTTCGACAAGCCATCTTGCTTTTTCAGTTCTGTGAGCAGCTTGCCATACTCATCGGAAGTCGACATCGCAAATAGTTCTGAAGACAAAGTCCCGATCGTCTCTGAACGCAAGTCCTGGCCCTTTTTCGGCGCGCCTGTCCTCATATCCCAGTACAGCAAGGAGATGGCTTCGTTATAGCTTGTCATTTTCTGGTGTAGTTCCCTGAATTGTTGTTCCATTGACACAATATTCCTCCTTCTTTTCCGGTCTATTGTATCATAAGGAGCCTTTTTCCTGCCGCATCAGCTTTCGGGAAATTCGTTTCTATAGGCGGAATAGCGGCAAAAGATAAAAAAAAATCAGCGGGCTAATTCCCCGCTGATGCATCGTTTCTATACTATTTAGCGATTTTTCGCCGGCACTGGCAAAACGTTCTGCCAGAGATGTTCAATGCGCAACTCCTCTTCGGTCAACAGCAAATGGATTTCGCCATGATCGGAAGAAGAACGGATGAGGCGCCCGACGCCTTGTTGAAGGCGCAGCTGCATAAACGGTAAATCAATCTCTTCTAGCGGATGTTCACTGAATTTGCGCTTGGCGTCGAATACCGGATCACTCGGCGGCATCGGCAAGTCGACGATGATGACCTTGGTCAAGGCATCTCCCGGCAAATCCATTCCTTCCCATAGATGGTGTGAACACAACACTTGGAATTTGCCTTCCTGGAAATCACGCACGACGGACGATAACTCGCGGTCGCCCTCGAACTCGATGGCAAGCGGAGAGTCTTTCGGCACTGCACGTTTGAAGGATTGCATGGCGGCATTTGATTTGAATAATACCAATGTTTGGCCGCCTTCCGCTATCAGTTCCAGTACTTTTGTTGCTTTTGCTTCCTGTGCGACGGGATGCTTAAAGATTTCCATCACTTCTTCGTATTCAAACGGAGATGGCACCGAGAACGATTCAAAATTGTCGATACCCAAAGTATCCGCCAAATAGGTGAAATCTTTTGCGACGGACAATGTGGCGGATGAAAAGACAATCGGCAGTTTGCCGTCGAATAGTTTTTCCTCGAGAATATCCGTCACCAGGCGTGGCATGATGACCAAGGTTTCGATTTCGTCTTTTTCTTCAAGCCAGCTGATGGCATCGCCATTTTCAACGAATAAGCCCATCGAGAAGTTATACTGCTCGAAATATTCCTCGGCCAAGTTCAACTCGTATTCGGGGATGCTAAACAATTCACCTTCGAAGACAAACTCTTCCAGTAGGCTATCGACGGTGCGGATTAATTCCGTCCCGATACGTTTCAATAGTGGGTCTTCTTGGATCGCTTTTCGATCTTCTTCGCTTGGAATCAAATTGCTGCGCAGCACACGGAAGAATTCCGTATGCAAATCGATGGTCCGTTCGATAAGGCCAAGTGTCTTTTCACGGACGCCATCGACCATGACTTTTTCCGTCACATCGTAAAGCGAGCTTTCCTGCACCTCGTATGTGAGCGCTCGCTGTGCCGCGAACTCGAGTAAATGGCCTTCATCGAGCACGATTTGTGAAACTTCCGGAAGCAACGGCGCCTGACCTTCGTGTTTGCGGTTTTCTTTCGTCCAAATATGCTCCATCAAGAAGTCATGTGAGCAGATAACAAGGTCCGTCGCTTCCCGGTAATGATTGCGGTGAAGCGTCTGCCCGCATTTATTGCGCATATCACAGGCATTGCAGTTTTGAATCGGATGGTAATTGACTTGCTGCCACTGGTCATCCGTTAGTTCCGGAAAGCTTGAGCGTTCGCCATACGGGTACATTTGCTGCATCGAATAGGTTTTGTTGACGAACTCGGGAAGTGTGTCTTCGATATGGTCGAGAAAATCTGCTTCGCTGCGTTTCTTTGCTCCTTCGAAACGTTGTAAGCATAAATACTGGTCGCGCGATTTTGCAAGGCGCACATCTAGGTTCAAATTGAACAACTCATCCAAGCGGTCGATGTCCCCGCCTTTTTTCACCAATTGCTCAATCAGCGCTTCATCGGCACAAGAAATGAGTGCGGGCTTTCCTGTGTAGCGGGCATACGCAATCGCTGGCAATAAATACGCCATCGTCTTGCCTGTCCCGACGCCAGCTTCTGCAAAAAGTACTTGTCGTTCTTTCAGCGCTTTTTCCAATTGAAACGACATGAAAATTTGTTCGTCGCGAAGTTCATACCCTTTTTCAGGCAAAATATCGTAGAAGATATCCCCAATCCAGTCGTTCAATGAGTCAAAGAAGGTTTTGTCTTTGGATAACGGAAATGGTAATGCTTGTCTCATATAAAACCCCTCACAGAGAAACGGAAGGGCGGATTGCCCTTCCGTTTTCCTCATTTATTTTTTGGACGTTCTCCCCAGAATTGGAACAGGTCCGTACGGATAAAACCATTGTATAGTTTGCGTTTTTTTGTCGCTTTTTGACCGTATAGTTTTTCAAAGCCTTCCATTGAAGACAGCATATACACAGACCAAGTCGGATATTTCGAGAACATTTGCCCCATATCCCCGATCATTTCTTCAATCACTTCCACTTCACCGATCCGCTCGCCGTATGGCGGGTTTCCGATGACAACACCATTCTCTTCAGTTGTCGTGAAATCAGTCACTTGGCGCTGCTGCAAGCGGACGATCCCAGCAAATCCAGCTTCAATGACGTTTTCTTCAGCGATTTGAATCATCCTGTGGTCAATGTCGGTGCCGAGAATATTGAGCGGCTGATCGTAATTCGCTTGTTCTTCCGCTTCAGCGCGAACTTCGTCCCAAATCTTAGAGCCGATCCATGGCCATTGTTCGCTATCAAATTCGCGGTTATAGCCCGGTGCGATGTTTTGCCCGATCATTGCCGCTTCGATTACGATTGTCCCTGAACCGCAGAACGGATCAACAAATGGACGGTCTGGCGTCCAGCGAGACAATTTGATGAGCGCAGCTGCCAATGTTTCCTTCAGCGGTGCTTCGCCTTGCCCGACGCGATAGCCGCGTTTATGAAGTCCGGCTCCACTCGTGTCGATCGATAATTGAACTTTATCTTTCAAGATCGACACTTCAATCTTGAAGCGCGGTCCCGACTCATCCAAAAAAGCATTGCGGTGATACGCTTTTTTCATGCGTTCGACAATGGCTTTTTTAACGATCGACTGGCAGGTCGGTACGCTATGGAGTTTCGATTTGACCGATTTCCCTTGAACCGGGAATTCTGCATCGACTGGCAAATATTTCTCCCATTCGATCGCTTTTGTCTGTTCGAACAGATCATCGAATGTCGTTGCTTCGAATTCGCCGGCGATCAATTTTACGCGGTCCGCGGTGCGCAGCCAAAGATTCGTTTTCGCAATATCCCGGGCAGTGCCTTCGAAAAACACTTTTCCGTTATCTGTCGTCGTTTCGTATCCAAGTTCTTTTACTTCGTTCGCTACGATGGACTCAAGTCCCATCGCCGCAGTGGCGAGTAATTTATAACTAGTCATAACAACTTCCTTTCCGTCTTCCTTATATCTGTTTTAGTCATATAGCAGGGATTGCTTACAATACCGATTGTCGATAGGTGCTAGCTTGAGCCATATCTAATTTTTCACTTCAAACTTTTCTTCATTCATATGAAGAAAGGCTCCCCAGCAGGAGAGCCTTTCAAAGATAATAAGTTAAGACCATTCAAAATTCTATAAGCCATGTTTTGTCTCCACGTACTCAAGCAGCCGAAGCCTCGTACTAGCGGATGGCAATCATCTATCTGCGGATTCACTCCGCCTCTTCCGTCGGTTCATTTCCCTTGGAAAAGTGCCCCTACCATAATTTGGGTTTCTCACTCGCGGGGTTTACCTCGTTCCACCTGCATAGTTTCCTAGACAGCTCCGTCACTGTGGCACCTTCAGGGTATTTCGGCCATATCCGAAGACTTAGGCGTTCTACCCGCCGTCAGCATAACTGCTGCCCCAGCTTATTGTTTCGCTGAGCGCGATCACTACGGTCATCGCAGATCCGTGTGAGCATGGACTTTCCTCTCCCGCATCAAGTGCGGGAGCGATTGCCAGAATTTCAAATGGCTAACTAAGTATACGCTATTCAGCCGCTGTTGACAAGCTTGTTATCTGTTATCCAGCTTGTTGCCGAATACGTGATTTTCCAAATGAGACAATCTGCGCAAAATATCAAAATTGGTCGTTCCAGGCGCGGGAGTTGCTTGCTTTTTTGGCGATTCCTCAAGCTCCGTGCGCAATCGGCGGTTTTCATTTTGCAATTGTTCGATTTTTTTGTTGTACAATTCATAGTCTTGAATGACTTCATCCAGGAAATGATCTACTTCGTCCTGATTGTAGCCGCGCATGGCTGTTTTAAAGTCTTTTTCTAAAATGTCTTTTGCTCCATATTTAATATCCATTCGAATCGTCCTTCCATTAAAAGAAACTTCGTGAAATATGTCTATTCCTTACGGCTAGTATAGCATAAGCGATATTTATCGTGTTCTGTGAACCGCAGATTCCGCGGCTTTTTTTCGTTTTTTCTCCTCGAGCCGCAGTTCACGCTTCGCCAAGTCATCCAATATTGACTGTCTGACTTTGGTCTGGCTCGCTGCTTCTTTCGCGAAGCCGGTCATGACTAGTGCTTGCAATGGGTCTTTGAATTGGTGTTCATGGAGTTTCGCTAAATGCACCCATGCCTCCACTTCCACCGGGCCGCGCAGATGAGGCGCTGCTTCTTTAAACAATTGAAGCGCTTCCGTAAATTCACCTTTACGTTTTTTCTGAACTGCCAGCAAAAAGCGGGCAAGCGCCCCGGCGTCTCCGCGCTCAAGCGTGACATGCTCAAGATAAGCGGCGCTTTGGTCGAATTGCTTCAAGTCCGCGTACCATTTGCCGATATTCGTATAGGCGCCGCTCGATTCGCTTGAGAGGTCCTCCATCAGCAAATCGGATGACCGGATATAGAGCGATACGAGCGAGAGGATGTCCAGTTCATTATGGTATAACACTTTCGCCAAGCCTTCCGGAAATCCACTTTTGACCGCGTCGAGATAAATCGCCGGAATCAAATACCCCGGCACGTCCCCGCTGCGGGCAAATCCAAGCTTTTCTTCTTCGATGACGCTGAGCTTGAGCCGTTGCAATTCATTTTTCCAGATCCGTTTCGTCCCGTGGAACAAATCGATCTGCTTCGGATCGGGCAGTTTCGGCAGGATCCCGTGGTGCATCGTCCAGCGCGAATGAAGCTGCGGCCAGTCAAAACTTTTGCCGTTATAAGAGAAAATGACCGAATCCTGTGCTTGCCATAGATTGGACTCGTAAAGAAAAGCGGCTTCTTGAGAAGGGTCCGGCATAATCCACTGGGTCATTTCAAAGCCGCCTCGCTTTCTTTCCAATACGCCTAGCAGGAAAATATACGCTCCTGTCCCGCCGAGCCCTGTCGTTTCCGTGTCGAAAAACACTAAAGGTGCCTCTTCGGCCAGTTTGAACGGATGGTCATAATCCGTCTGTTGCCATGCTTTAAGCACACGATCGAGTTCACCTAGCACGACATTGCCGTGAAGGTAATCGAGCGGATATTCGATTTTCTTCTCGAAGACAAAACCGAATTTATTTTCTTTTAAGTTCAAACCGATATCTTTCCATTGCGTTTCGTGAGCCGGCCGTATAGGGGCGGTTTGCTTTTTTGGGGCTGCTGTTTTTTTGTTCAGCAAGCCTTTCATCTGCATCAGCTTGTTTTCAAAAGACATACGCTCACCCCTCTTTCTCCAATTCCACGAGCAATTCAATGACGCGCCCTTTCATATCCATCGCCGCATCCTGTGCTCCGATGCATGATGGGCACCCGTCGAAACATGGGCATTCTGTGACGTGCTGACGCGCTTTCTCAAGCAGCGGCTGCCATAATTCATAGATGCGCTCGCTGATGCCGATGCCGCCTGGATAGGAATCATGGATGAAAAATGACGGCTGGTCATTGTGCGGCGACTTCACTTGCGGCACGACATGAACATCCCGGCGGTCGCATTGCACGAATATCGGAATAAAGCTTTCGATTGCGTAAGCTGCGCCGGTCATCATATCCGACAGATCCGAATCGCTGAAATCAGCCGGTTTGTCGAAGCTGAGCCATGTCGATGAGGTATGCAGTTCTTCGGCTGGAAGTGAAATAGGCCCTGAACCGATATTGTCATGTGTGTCAAAACGAATTTTCTTAAAGATCGTCGGCATGGCAAGCACTGCCACATCGCCGTAAAACACATTGGACTGATGGAGCTTGCGGTGCTTGTCTTCACTGATTACTTTCAATTCGATCGCGAGATTCGCATCGGTGAAATAATCGACGTCCACTTCCCGTACATACGCTTTTTTCTCTTCCCAATCCAAGATCTCCACTTGGAACTGGGTTCCTTGGTGAAGGTAAATCGCTTCTTCGTGCAGAAGCGTCATGGCGCTGAAGCGGTCCATCTCGCCAATGACTTTCGTGTCCGCCGGAACCGATTGGTCGACGATGACGACATTTTCCTGTGTTGCGGAACGCAAGGAAATATCGTGTGCCGGAAAGCGGTCGCTCATCCAATGCCAACGGTCGGATGTCCGGACGAGCACACCTTCTTCCTGAAGGTATTCAAGCAACGACTGGATGTCGAATTCCCCATACATATCGTCTGTCGAAAACGGCAATTCGAACGAAGCGCATTTCAAGTGATCCATCAGGATGATGATGTTCTCCGGATGGATGCGCGCTTCTTCCGGTGATTGGTCGAGAAGATACTCCGGATGGTTGATGATGTATTGATCAAGCGCTGTCGACTGGGCGACATAGACGACAAGTGATTCGTCCTGGCGTCTCCCCGCACGCCCTGCCTGCTGCCAAGCGCTCGCGATATTGCCTGGATAGCCGGTCATGATGCACGCCTGCAATTGGCCTATGTCAACACCGAGTTCGAGTGCATTGGTCGAGACGACGCATTGGATCGAGCCGTCGCGCAAACCTTTTTCAATGGCACGCCGCTCGGAAGGCAAATAGCCGCCCCGGTAGCCTTTAATCGATTCGTCCTGCAACTTATACTTCGTAATTTCGTTTAAATAAGTTACCAGCATTTCCACACGCACTCGGCTCTTGGCAAAAACGATCGTTTGGACGCCTTGCTTGACGAGATAGGTCGCCAAGTCGCGCACTTCAAGCACTGCACTGCGCCGCACACCAAATGTCGGATGGACGATCGGCGGGTTGTAGAACAAAATATGCTTTTTCCCTGCCGGCGCGCCGTTCTGGTCGATCAGCTCGTGGTCGGTATTCGTCAAACTTTCAGCCAGCTGCTTCGGATTGGCGATGGTCGCAGACGTACAGATAAAGACCGGATCGCTGCCGTAAAAGTTGCAAATTCGCTTCAGGCGGCGGATGACGTGTGCCACATGGGTTCCAAATACCCCTTTATAGGTGTGCAGTTCATCAATTACTATATAATGAAGGTTCTCAAAAAGAGACACCCATTTTGTGTGATGCGGCAAGATGCCGGAATGGAGCATGTCAGGATTGGTCATGACGATCTGTCCAGCTTTCCTTACTTTCGTCCGGATCGATGGCGACGTGTCGCCGTCATAGGTATAGGACAAAATCGACTGTTCGGTCTTTTCGATTAAATCGTGCAAATCGCTTTTTTGGTCTTGCGCCAAAGCTTTCGTCGGAAACAAATACAAAGCGCGAGCATTCGGGTCATTCAATATTTTATGCAGCACCGGCAAATGATAGCAATACGATTTTCCGGAGGCGGTCGGCGTCACGGCCGTAAATGAATTGCCCGCCTGCGCCAAGTCGAACGCCTGCCGCTGATGGGTATACAGTTGTTCGATGCCCTTTTTGCGCAAAGCTTGTTTTAAGCTATCGTGCATCGCTTCCGGAAAATCAGCATAACTTGCTGGTTTTTCGGGCTTCGTATGCCAATGGTAAATGCGCTCCATCATTTCCGGCTCCACTTTCCATTCTGCGAGGATTTCCGGTATCGTCTTTTTGATTCTCATTGTTTCTCATCGCCCTTTTCATCAATCGCTGTAAGCAAGGTCTGTATCGTATACTGAGCCGCTTGTATCGTTTGAACAAAACGCTTTTTGCTCGTATCTTTATAGAAACTTTGGACGAATACTTGTCCCATGCCTTCTGCCGCGTTGTCAATTTGCAGCTTGTGGACGTATTTTGGCCGTTCGTTTCGGATAAACAATAGCGAAGCATCTTGCCATTCATCTATGACAGCATGCCATTCATCGGCATACGGTTTTACATCTTGAAAAAAATCAGGATCGGCGTCCAGTTCACGCATTTTCTTAAAGCGTGCAAGACACATATCGCATTCGTGGTAAAGATTGGTTGATAATTGCTTGAGGTCCATTTTCTTCCCCTCCATAGCCATTAGTTTATCACAATCCGGCACACCATATACAGTTTGCCGAACAGGCATTCTTTTCAGTTGGAGATGGCTCCAAAATCCGCTATTATTAGGAATAAAGTTTGGAAACCTTTCATCATATTTGTCGTCTATGAGCGTGTGATATGATAAAGTAAGCGAGGTGTATCACAAATGGCGATCAATTACCCAAATGGAAAGAAATTTTCTCCACCAAAAGATCAGCCGGTGAAGAAACAGAAAAAAGATGTCTCCTTCAGCAATCGCGGGAAAACCCTTGAGGATGAACTGAACGAAACGAATAGTTTTTATTTGCAGCGCGGGCTCGCTGTCATTCACAAAAAGCCTGTGCCGGTGCAAATCGTGCGCGTCGAATACCCGTCCAGAAGTGCCGCAGTTATTCGGGAAGCTTATTTTCAAGCCCCGTCAACAACTGATTACAACGGCATCTGGCAAGGCCGCTATGTTGATTTCGAAGCAAAAGAAACCGAAATCCGGACTTCTTTTCCACTGAAGAACATCCACGAACACCAAGTGCACCATATGGCCGATATTATCCGCCACGGGGGCCTGGCCTTTTTGATCATCCGATTCTCTTCCCTAGATCGCTATTTCGTTTTGCCATTCGAAATACTGGAAACTTATTGGAAGCGAATGGCCGCCGGCGGCAGAAAATCGATGACTTTAGCGGAAGTGGAAGCAGCTTCGGTTGAAGTAAAGCCAGGCGCTTTTCCCAGAATCGATTATTTATCCGTGCTCCATCAGCTAATGAATTAGCATATACATGAAAGTGAGGAAGCGCTAGTGAGTGATAAGAAAATATCGCGTGAAGAACGCAGAAAATCAATTGAACGGCAACGGAAAAACTCGAATAAACAAAAGAAATCCGGTGCAAAGACGTGGATCAAAAGAGGATTCCTGGCCATTGCCGCATTAGCGGTCGCCGGCTTTTTATTCGGGGTCGTCCTGTTCGCTGTTTATGCGTCAAGTGCGCCTGAACTCGACGAAGAATTGTTGAGAGATCCGATCAGCCCGGTATTCCTGGCAAATGACGGTGAGACCGAAATTCCGTATTTCACCGCCCAAAACCGTGAATATGTAGAATATGAAGACATTCCACAAGTGATGGAAGACGCGATCCTAGCAACTGAAGACAATCGCTTCTATGACCACTCCGGAATCGATGTCATTCGCCTCGGCGGGGCAGTTATCGCCAACGTCACGGGCGGCTTCGGGTCTCAAGGAGCCAGTACCATCACACAGCAAGTTATCAAAAACTCGTTTCTGTCCAATGAGAAAACTTTGAAGCGTAAAGCTCAAGAAGCCTACTTGGCATTCAAGCTTGAACAGGAATATTCCAAAGAAGAAATTTTCGAAATGTATTTCAACAAAATCCTGATGTCAGGCAATACTTACGGCTTCGGTACGGCTGCAGAGCAGTTCTTTGGAAAACCGGCAGCTGAGCTGGAACTTCACGAAGCAGCCCTTCTTGCCGGCATGCCGCAAAGCCCGAACCGCTACAATCCGTTCAAGAACCCGCAAGCCGCTGAAGAGCGCCGCGATGTCGTCTTGAATTTGATGGAGCAGCACGGGAAAATTGATGCCGCACAAAAAGAAGAAGCTTGGAACACGCCAGTCGAATCGACCCTTGTTCCTGAAGATCAGCGCACTACAACAGAAGAAAACACGGAATACACGGCGTTCATGGAAATGGTTGTCGATGAGCTTGAAGCACTTGAAGGCGATTATTCGCTTGATGAAGGCTTGACGATTTACACAACGCTTGAACCGTATGTGCAAGAACGCGTCAACGAGACAATGGCTTCAGACCTCTTCTTCGATGACGAAGTCGAATCCGCCATGACGGTTGTCGATACGAAAACCGGCGGCATCAGCGCTGTCGGTGCAGCCCGTGAATACGAAGGCGATGTGCGCAGAAACTTTGCCACATCAAGAGACCGCGTCATCGGCTCAACCATCAAACCGCTTGTCAGCTATGGACCCGCCATCGAATACTTGGATTGGTCAACCGGGCAGACATTGGTCGATGAAGAATATTCCTATAGCAGCGGCCAGGAAATCCGCAACGTCGACGGCCAGTTCCTCGGGCCAATGACAGCACGCGAAGCCCTATACCGCTCACGCAATATCCCGGCAGTTAAAGCGCTGGCTGAAGTCGGATCCGACAACGCCAGTGAGTTCACTCAAAAACTCGGCTTGGATTTCGGCGGGATTTATGAGTCAGCAGCACTTGGCACGCCTGAGAATCAAATTTCAACAGTTGATATGGCAGGTGCTTTCGCAGCATTCGGCAATAACGGCGTATTTACCAAGCCGCACACGATTAAGAAAATCGTCTTCCGCGACGGTTCAACTGAGGAAATCGTCGCCCCTGAACCGGTCACTGCGATGAAAGACAGCACCGCATATATGGTAACAGACATGCTGCGTGATGCAGTCGACACAAGCATCGCCGGAGCGACCGGTAAAGAAGCAGCTATCAGTGGACTCGATATGGCCGGTAAAACCGGGACATCCAACTATTCTGAAGAAAATCTTCAAGAATACGGACTCGATGCAAGCTCTGCACGGGATGTTTGGTTTGCAGGGTATACAACAGATTATTCCATCTCTGTATGGAGCGGCTACCCTGATGTTCGAACACCAATCGACACCGCTTCAAACGAGCGTCTGCTTGCACAGCGTTTGTTCAAACAAGTGATGAGCCAGATTTCTTCACCGGAAACGGCAGGCTTCCAACAGCCGGATTCGGTGTCACAGGAAGTGATCGAAGTTGGCACTGAGCCGCTTCGCCTGGCGAGCCCATTCACTCCGTGGAGCATGCGCAGTGAAGAATTGTTCGCAAGGGGGACGGAGCCCAGTACAGTATCAGAGCGATTTGTGGCAGACCCTGACCGACCTTCTGGACTAAGAGCAGACGTCAGCGGCAACACAGCGAATTTGAGCTGGAGCCATGGTTCGGATGATGTATCATTCGAAGTTTCCGTCAACGGCGAAGTGCTGACGACGACAGACAGCACCAGCTATTCTTATGATGGCTTGGAAGAGGGCGTCACATATACATTCCGCGTTGTCGCCACTCAAAACGGCAGACGCAGTGACCCTGCTTCGACGACTATTGAAATCACCCCTCCTCCTGAAGAAGAGCCGGAGGAAGAACCCGAAGAAGAACCAGTAGAAGAAGAACCGGCTGAAGAAGAGCCGGCCGAAGAAGAGCCAGCTGAAGAACAACCAGCCGAAGAAGAGCCGGCTGAAGAACAACCAGCTGAAGAAGAGCCAGCTGAAGAACAACCAGCTGAGGAAGAGCCAGCTGAGGAAGAAGAAGCCACCGAAACTCCAGATGATCTCGTAGACATTCCTGAACAGCCAGAAGAACCGGAAGAAGGAAACCAAGAAGGTTCAGGCAGCAATGCTTCATCCAATCAAAATGGTAATAGCAATGGCATTGGAAGCGAGAATGGCAATGGCAACGGTGATGATAACGGAAATAACTCAAATAGCGAGGACGAGGAAGACGCATCTTAGTTTTTCGTCCCAATTTTAAACGGCCTGCCCTAGACTCTAGGGCGGGTTTTTTCTTGCACAAAAAACCCAGTGCAGAAGAATTCTTCTACGCTGGGTTCGATGGTTCACTCGGCTGGGTAGCCGAGCTTTACGCGTGCTATTTTCTTTTTGAGCTCTATAAATAATTGTTCGAGCTGACGAGAAGCCGCGTGTGCACTTTTGGAGTTTCGCACAAACTCAAGCCGCTCACGCTCATTCAACGGGGATGGTGCGTCACTACCGAACATGCCATCCAGCCTTTCTCGCAATGCTTCATAAACCTGATAGCCTTGAGCAATGAGCTCCTGGCAGCCACCCGCATGCTGCTGAAAACAGGATTGAATATCCTGTGTCAGCTTAGCCCAGTCATTGTAAAACGGCGAGACGGACTGATCAATTGATTTCCGTGACAGCATCATGTTTCACTAGACCTTTTTTATCGCGTTTTTTTCCTTCTCTGCAACGGTCAAATAACGGGCATACGTGACAGCCGGGATTTTGCGCTTTGCAATGATAGCGGCCGAAAAAAATGATCTGGTGGTGCGTTTTCGACCAATCCTCTGCAGGGGTTTTTTTCATGATGGCCTCTTCCACTTGCAAGGGAGAGTCTTTCCAACGGCACAAGCCGAGCCGTTTAGAGACGCGTTCGACATGGGTATCGACGGCCAGCGCCGGCTTATTGAATGCAACGGAAACAACCACATTGGCGGTCTTTCTCCCGACGCCCGGTAAGGTCATCAACACATCGCGGTCTTCCGGCACACGCCCGCCGTGCTGCTCGATCAGTATTCGGCTTAGTGCCTGGATGTTCTTCGCTTTATTGCGGAACAAGCCGATTGAACGGATATCCTGTTGCAATTCTTCCAAAGGAACTGAAAGATAATCTTCCGGTGTATGGTACTTCTCAAAAAGATTCGCCGTCACTTTATTGACGAGCTTGTCAGTGCATTGTGCTGATAATAATACCGCAATGACCAAATCGAACGGGTTGCGGTGGATCAATTCACAATGGGCATCGGGAAACATATGGTCCATTTCCTCCAGACAAGCTAGCCATTCCTTTTTCGTCATCATCCTATCACCTGCTAATTCCGTTCTTCCAGCCAATTATAGAATTGCACTTTTTTCGCGGTGCTTTCCTGCGGCTGGATGCGGATGTTTTTTTCCCGGAACGAATTCGCATGCCGTGACACTTGGCTCGACGTCCGGATATTCTTTTTCTTCCATTCGAACAAGATCCGGTCGACATAGCGCAAGCTGATCTTCTGCGCGATGACGGCTTCCTTCAAAGCCATGCGAATGACTTCCGGCGTATGGCCATCCTGGTCCATCCACATGGAAATTGTTTCGATCTCCATCGGCGATAGAAACCGGCCGAACTCTTGCTCAAACAGCTGGAAGATCTCGCCTTCCTGCTCTTTTTGCGTATGCTCTTTTTCGGTTTGCGCTTGAACTTCCAGGCAATCTACGAGCTTATCCCATAAAGGCTGGAGCGAAATCGTCTCCGTCAGCATGCCGTCAGCCGTTTCCTGGCGTATCGATAAATAGCCTTGCTGCATCAATTTCTGCAGCATTGTCGTTACGCTGTTTTGGCTGGCGGACATCCTTGAGGCAATCTCATCCGGTGTCGGAAACACGTTTCCTGCCTGTTGGAAAGAGTGGATTTGCAATAGCATGATCGCTTCTTCGTCACTAATCTTCAAGCGCCGGTAAAACTGAAAAAAAAGCTGGGAAATGGTCACATTTCCCTGCTCAATCCATTGCTGCAATCGGTCAGACTGTCTCATATCCCAACCACCTTTCTGTATGCAAATTTCTAGCTGTCTAAATCTATTAGGATATTTCTTGTACTGCTCCTGAAATCTCGTTGAAAGGATTTCTGGAGCAGTTGTTTAACTTTTAAGGGTATAGACGGTTCAACAAACGCGGGAATGGAATCGATTCGCGGACATGTTCTGCCCCGCTGATCCAGGCAACTGTACGCTCAAGTCCCAGGCCGAACCCTGAATGCGGCACCGCTCCATATTTGCTGAGATCTAAATACCACTCATAAGCTGCTTCATCCAAATTATGTTCTTGGATGCGCTGCTTCATCAAATCGTAATCGTGGATCCGTTCAGATCCGCCGATGATTTCACCGTAGCCTTCAGGTGCAATCATGTCAGCGCATAGCACGACGTCATCACGGTCCGGATGCGGCTGCATATAGAACGGTTTGATGCCGATCGGGTAATGTGTGATGAAAATTGGCATATCGTAGCTTTCGGCCAAAGCGGTCTCGTGAGGTGCACCAAAATCTTCGCCCCATTCGATATCATCGAAGCCGTTGTCGTTCAACCATTTGATTGCTTCGTCGTACGTGACGCGCGGGAACGGTGCTTGGATTTTTTCCAACTTCGTCGTATCACGGCCAAGGCGTTCGAGTTCCAGCTGGCAATTTTTCAAGACGGACTGCACGATATGAGCTACATACTGCTCTTGTACTTCCAAACTCTCAGCATGCTCCACAAAAGCCATTTCCGGTTCGATCATCCAGAATTCGATCAAGTGGCGGCGGGTTTTTGATTTTTCAGCGCGGAAAGTCGGGCCGAACGAGAATACTTTCCCAAGTGCCATCGCAGCCGCTTCCATATAAAGCTGGCCGGATTGTGACAGATACGCATCTTCATCGAAGTACTTCGTCGCAAACAGTTCCGATGTGCCTTCCGGCGAAGATCCCGTCAAAATCGGCGGGTCCACTTTGACGAATCCATTGTCATTAAAGAATTCATAAGTAGCACGGATGATTTCGTTGCGAACTTTCATGATCGCATGCTGTTTTCTCGAACGCAGCCACAAGTGGCGATTGTCCATCAAGAACTCAGTGCCGTGTTCTTTCGGCGTGATCGGGAAATCTTTCGCTTCTTGGATCACTTCAATATCCGAAATGGATAGCTCGTAGCCAAAGGCAGAGCGCTCATCTTCTTTCACTTCACCAGTGACATACAATGAAGTTTCTTGTGTTAATGCTTTTGCTTTGGCAAAGATTTCTTCACCCGCTTCTGCTTTAACAACGACGCCTTGCACGAATCCTGAACCGTCTCGCAATTGAAGAAAGGCGATTTTGCCGCTTGAACGTTTGTTGGCGACCCATGCGCCAAGTTTGATGGTTTGTCCGTTATATTTTGCCATTTCGGCGATAGTGATTTTTTTCATCTATTAAATAGCCTCCAAATGTATAATGCTTATTCTTGCCAATGCTTATGAACAAATTGGCTGATGCGTTCGACTGCCTGTTCCAATAGCTCGAGCGATGTCGCATAAGACAACCGGATTGTTGAATGCGCACCAAATCCAGATCCTGGAATTACTGCTACGTTCGCTTCTTCTAGCAGCGCTTTCGCAAAATCATCCACCGAAGAAAAACCGGTTTTCGCTGCAGCTTCTGATACATCCGGCAGCAAATAAAATGCTCCTTGCGGACGCAGAACAGTGAATCCTGGAATTTCTTCTAGTTTAGGGAAAATAGCTTCCAAACGGCTTTCAAATGCCTGGCGCATTTCTTCCACTGCATCTTGAGGCCCGTTGTATGCTTCGATTGCCGCGTATTGGGATGTCGTCGTCGGGTTCGAAGTTGAATGGCTCGCAAGATCAGTCATTGCTTTGATCAATTCTTTATCGCCGGCTGCATAGCCGATGCGCCATCCGGTCATCGAATGCGATTTTGACACGCCATTGATGATGACCGTTCGTTTTTTCGCATCTTCTGACAGTTCTGCTACGGAAACATGAACGGCATCACCGTAGACCAATTTTTCGTAAATTTCATCAGAAACGATCAAGATATCTGCTTCGCGGCATACTTCAGCCAATTCTTTAAGTTCTTCTTTCGAATAAAGCATACCCGTTGGATTGCTTGGCGAGTTGATGATGACGGCCTTCGTGCGGTCTGTAATTGCTTCGCGCAGCTGTTGCGGTGTGATTTTATACGATTGCCCGGCTGTCGCTTCTATGTAAACCGGCACGCCTCCAGCCAGTTTCACTTGTTCTGGATAACTGACCCAATAAGGAATCGGGATGATAACTTCATCGCCTTCGTTTAACAATACTTGGAACAGCGTATAAAGTACATGTTTCGCCCCGACGCCCACTAGGATTTCATTCTTATCGTAGCTTAGCCCTTGGTCACGCTGCAATTTATTCTGAATCGCTTGCTTCAAAGCTGGCAAACCACCTGCAGGCGTATATTTGGTCTTGCCTTCTTCCATGGAGCGCTCAGCGGCGTCAAGAATATTTTGAGGCGTATTGTAATCAGGTTCTCCTGCCCCAAGCCCGATAACGTCAACACCTTGTGCTTTCAGTTCATTTGCCTTTGCCGTAATCGCCAATGTTGTCGATGGCGTTAAGGTTTGTACGCGGTTTGCTAATTTCAACAAATTGATCAACCCTTTCACAAATTCAATATGCGTTTCCACCAAGTACCGTCTTCTGCCAAGAGATAGACGTAGTTCAAGCGCCCAGCTTCGTTCAAAAAGGCGATTTCCCATACAGCGCCAGCCTCTTCCATGCCGAGCTTCGTATGGAGGATTTCTTCGACTTCCATATCTTCCTGAACAATTTCGCGCGCTTGCTGGGCGGTCACTTGGTCTTCCAGCATCAATGCTTCAATGTCTCCTTCTTCAGGAACGAAGGCTGCTTTTATCCGTCCTTCCCCGTCTGTTCCAAGAACCGTCACGGATTGGGTCGAGCTGGAATATACGTATGCCCGCTCCACTTCATCGAGCAGCCCTTCCGTCTCCACTTTTTCAACGGCCGCTTGTTCCGCTTCCGAAAACGGTTTATTGCCGAGGAATAAAATGACCAGCACAATGGCTACAGCCAAAAAAGACAGAAAAACGATGATGAATTTTGTCCATTCTTTCATATGATCACCTAGGTTTTATAAATTGTGAAAACCGCTTTCGACTGGTCGTCTTTATCGAGCGCCAGGCCAAACATCAAATCGCGGTCTTTCAATGTCCGGTTCAATGCATCGACCACTTTGTACAGGTCGGATTGATAGTCGACTTGCACAGTATTTAATACTTCGATCTTGGATTCCATTGTTCGGCACTTCCTTTCGATTGAGGGAACTGTTCTCCCCCTCTTTATCCTTGCTTATTATACCAATGTTCAATATCGGTTACCATCTTTTCCAAAGACACTTTGGCGACTGGCACGTCAGGCAAGGCATGAAGAAATTCTTCGCCGTATGATTTGGTTTCAATGCGGCGGTCCAGCACGATAAACAAACCCTTGTCCTTTTTCGAACGGATCAGCCGCCCGAACCCTTGGCGCAAGCGCAGCACTGCTTCAGGCAAAGCATAATGCATGAAGGGATTGATGCCTTCTTTTGAGATAATCCGGGATTTCGCTTTAAATACAGGCTCTTCAGGTGATGTAAAAGGCAGCCTTACGACAACGACAGCGCGCAGCGCATCTCCAGGCACATCAACCCCTTCCCAGAAACTATTGGTCCCGAACAACACCGATTTTTGGAAGCGCTGGAACGACTTCAATAATTTCATGCGGCTGCCTGAAGACATGCCTTGGGCAAATAGCATATAATCATCTAGCAATTGGGAGTCCTGGATCAAATCGACCGTTTTCCTCAGCATGTCCTGTGAAGTGAACAAGACAAAACAGCGTCCTTCGGTGACAAGCACCGTCTGCGTGACCGCGTCCGCCACGGATTCGATGTATTCCTGCTGAGACACTTGCTGGATATCCGGCATATCCTCAACGATATAAACTTTGGCTCCGCTGTAGAACTGATCAGCAGGCTCAAATTTGTCAATCGGCACATGACTCGGTATACCGAGCTGGTTGACGATAAAGCGCTCGTTCGACGGGACGCTCATCGTGCCTGACAACCAAATGACCGCTTTTTCGCCTCTCACATGTCCGATGACTTTGTCGACAAGCGACGCGACTTCATAGGGACGTTTGTACAGCGACAAGCTCGTCGGCATACTGCGCAGGTCGCCTTCGATCCAGGAAACTTCATCTTCTTTCGGAAACAGGAAAATTTCACTGAACTCCACTGATTTCAACATCAATTCTTCTGTCCAATAACGAAAGTCTGCGAACACAAGCCGTTCGTTCATCGTTAGTTCTGTGAAGCGTTCCGCTTTTTGCAGAATCGTCTGGGCGATATCGATCCAACTGTTCAGAAATCTCAGGAAATCCATGAACCTATCCCGGTCAAAATCCAATTCATCCAATAAAGATGCACATTTCCGCGTGCGGCTGTTATGGAATTTATTTTGGAAAATTTGCGCTAGATAAAGAGTCACTTCATCGAATAAACTGGTGTACTTCAGATACAGTGATTCCATTTGCAGAAGCTCAGGCACTCTGGCAAAGCCGTGGGATTCAGCGATCCGGTAAAATTTAGAAAATAGCTGATTTTCATCAAAACTCCCCAATTGGCCAAACACATAGCGCCATTGCGTGTATACGAAGGTTTTCTCTTTGTGGGCTACTGCCGCCTGTGCAACTTGATGTGCTTCATCCCAAATATACGCTTCGACATTTTTCAATATAGCCCTCTTTTGATTATGCGGATTCAATAGGAATGCATGGTTGGTCACAATGACATGGGCATGTTCGGCTTCTGCCAACGCATGTTCATAAAAATCGACGTTTTTTTCGAGCTTTGTCAATTTCCTTAAATGAGACCGCCTCACTTTGTCGACCAGCAATTGGCCGCCGCTTGACACGTTCAATTCATTCAAATCGCCGGTCCGTGTTGAAGTCAGCCAGACCATGATCTGCATGATTGTGAAGGTTTCGTCATATGACTCATCTTCTCCGTGGAGCAGTTCGAAAAAGCGTCCCAAATCGATATAATGCGACAGCCCTTTGATGAGTGCTACGTGAATCTTGGCGCCAAGAAACTCTTCCGCCAGCTTGACTTCCTTGGAGACGAGTTGATCCTGCAGATGGGTCGTATACGTACTGATGACCACTTGTTTGCCGGAATCTCTGGCATAAGCCGCTGCTGGCAACAAATAGCCGAGTGTCTTACCCATGCCAGTCGACGCTTCAATTACCAGCTCACTGCGTTCGTGGATCGCCTGCTCCACCGCCCGCATCATCGCGACTTGGCTCGGCCGCTGTTCGTATTCCGGCTTAACCGTTTCCAGCCCTTTTCGCCAAGTGGACTGCTGCTGTGAATCAGTCAAGGTTTGCACACGCTCCGATTTAGGAACGATCGGAATACCTCGGAATCGGCCATATCGATCAGCTTGGCCATTGCGTTTTTGCTGCGTAATTTCAAACAGCAAGCGCGACAAGTCTGATTTTAATTGGAAAGACCGTTTATGCAACAGGACAAGTGTATCGTACGGAAGTTCAGACAATTCCTGTTTCGCACGTAAAAACAATTCTGCCGTCGCCAAGGCATCGTCGTCGGCACGGTGCGCATTGGTCAAGCTGATGCCTTGTTCTGCCGCAATGTCCTGCAATTTATAACTGAAGGCCGTCGGATAGACGAGACGTGAAAGCTCCACTGTATCCATGGCCAGCCCTTGCCATTTCGGCATACCGGCACGGCTCAGTTCTGCTTGCAAAAATGGCAAATCAAAATGGATATTATGGGCAATGAAAATAGCGCCTTCCAATTGCCTGTAGATTTCCTCAGCATACGCTTCAAAAGGCTCCGCACCTTCTACGTCACGCTCTGTAATATTGGTCAAATCCTGTATGAACGCCGGAATTTTCCGCTGCGGATTGATGAATTTCGTATATGTACTAACAATTTCACCTTGTTCGATCGCCACCATCGCCAGTTGGATGATCCGGTCACCTTTTGCAGGGGAATGGCCCGTTGTTTCGATATCGACAACGATATATTTTTGGGAATTCATGATAACCCCTCTTTCTCAGGTGATTCTCTCAGGAAAAATTGTAACATATTCGCCCGCTGTTCGCCGGTGGGAGCACGCCAAAAAAAGAAACACTCCAATCAAGGGAGCTTTCCCCTTTTGGAGTGTTCAAGGATCAATCCCTACATGACCGTCGCTTCCGGTTCGTAGTGGATGATTTCTTTGATGGAGTTGTCCGCGTCCATGATCGCCACAGTCGGCTTATGGTTGCGCGCATCTTTGTCCATGACGTAGCCGTAAGACAAGATGATGACGATGTCTCCGCGTTGTACGAGGCGCGCTGCTGCGCCGTTGACACAAATAACGCCGCTGCCGCGTTCGCCGGCGATGATATACGTTTCGAAACGGGCGCCGTTATTATTATTAACGATATGGACTTTCTCATTCGACAGCATGCCGACTGCATCCAATAAATCCTGGTCGATTGTAATGCTGCCGACATAATTCAAATCGGCTTCAGTTACCGTCGCACGGTGAATTTTGGAATTGAGCATCATTCTAAGCATAGGTCAGTTCTCCTTTGAATTGAAAATGATATTGTCGATGAGCCGCGCTTTTTGGAATTGGACTGCGAGCGCAAGTATTGCCTGTCCGTTCGGTGAATCGGTTAAGTCCGGATAAGACAGCAATTTGATGTAATCGATTTTGCCGGATGTTTCCGACTCGATGAACCGGGTCATCTCCGGTATCGGATCTTTTCCGTCGCGAGCGGCCGCGACTCCCTGTTGCAAGGCTTGATAAAGTTTCGGTGCTTCAGCTCGCTCCGTTTCACTTAAATAGACATTGCGCGAGCTTTTGGCAAGCCCATCCGGTTCACGGATCGTTTCGATGCGGCGGATGTGCAACGGGAAATCGAAATCCCGCACGAGCGATTCAATGATCGCCAGCTGCTGTGCATCTTTCTGCCCGAAATAAGCTATGTTGGGTTGAACGAGGTGGAATAATTTCGTCACCACTTTCAGCACGCCATCAAAATGTCCCGGACGGCTTTTTCCGCATAAGACATCCGCAAGCGTTCCAGCTCCCATTGTGATTTGCGAATTACGCGGGTACATCTCTTCAACAGATGGAGCGAAGATTATGTCGACGCCGGCTTGTTGAGCGAGCAGGCGGTCGCGGTCAAAATCGCGTGGATAACGGTCAAAATCCTCATTCGGGCCGAATTGTGCCGGATTAACGAAGATGCTCATGACCACCAGATCGTTTTCCGATTTCGCGGATTCAACAAGTGCTAAGTGCCCGTCGTGCAAAAAACCCATCGTCGGCACCAACCCAATCGACTGTCCGCTTTCTTTTGTGCTCAGGACCCAGTTTCTCAAGTCCTTCACTGTGTCTAAAACTTGCATATTTCCCTCTCCTTTTAAGAGAAAACCATATAAAAATCCTTCTGTCAGAAGACAGAAGGACAGAAAATTCCAATTCGGTTTCCTCCGTCCCTGTCACGTAATGATCAAGGCAGAATCATATTCATTTATTGTTTGCTGTTACGTGCCACGGTGCAGTTCACATCGGATACTGCCCGTATTTTCACTATAGCAGAATTTCTAGAAAATGCCTATATCCTTTACTTCAGCTCAATATCTGCAGAATAAATGCCGTGAAGCTGGCCGTCAGCCGTACGCAGCTGCAAAACGCCGTCTTCAGTAATGCCTTCTGCCACACCTTCTAAAGTTTCACGCGACATGCGTGCGCGGACAGCTTTGCCGATTGTCGCAGAATGACCTTCCCATAATAATTTTAACGGAGCAAACCCTTTTTCAATATATAGCTCTGTATAGATCTCAAGACAGTGCAGGATTTCCTGCACCAACTCTCTGCGGTTGACCGGCTGGCCGGACTCAAGGCGTAAGGAAGTGGCAATATCCTGAACAGCAGGGTCGAAATCATTCCGCTCTTGATTGACGTTGACACCGATGCCGATGATTAAAGCTTGGATACCGTCAGCATCCGATTGCAGCTCTGTTAGGATACCCGTGGCTTTTTTTGCGCCAAACAAGATATCGTTCGGCCATTTGATCGATGCTTGTAAACCCGTCACCGATTGAATCGCCCTGACAATTGCCACTGCAGCAACCAATGTGAACTGGGGGGCTTTATGAGGTGGGACGTCCGGACGTAAGATGATGCTCATCCAGATTCCTTGGCCTTTTGCCGAATCCCATTTTCTCATCAAGCGGCCTCTGCCTTCTGTTTGAAGCTCCGCAATGACTACTGTTCCATCAGGTGCGCCTTCTTGCGCCAACTGATGCGCAACGATTTGGGTCGACGCGCATTGCTCCAAATATTCAATCCGTTTGCCGATTTTTTTCGTCTTGAGACTGGCTTGGATAAGAAAAGCTTCCAGGCTGTCCGGACTTTTTTGGATACGATAGCCTTTTTTACGCACCGATTCGATCTCATAGCCCATTTCCTCAAGTTCTTTCATATGTTTCCAAATCGCCGTTCTTGAAACCCCGAACTCGTCCGCCAATTGCTGGCCGGATACCGGTTCCGTCCCGGCTTCTAATAGCCGTGTCGCCAATTCATGTGTGACGGTGATATTCATCTCTAAACCAGTCCTTTATCCGTTCTTTATCATTGGCCAAGCGGCGTTCGACCACTGCTTTTTCGATATGCAAAGTCCACTCTTTCAGCCATGGTCCTGCTTTTTTTCCGGTCCACTCCATTAAATCGCGTCCATTTGCCGCAAGCTCTGATTTCGAGTGGATCGGCAGCGCCTGTTGTCGCTCTTTCACCGCTTCTGTTTTATGCGTCGCCGATTGCGCGATCATTAATTGGCGTTCAGTGAAGCTGTAATACGCCCAGTCATCCCAAAGCGGCAATTGGCTCGCTTCCAATGCCTGCTGAAGGTCTTTTTTATCCTGATTGGAAAAACGGTATTCCTGGATCGCTGCAAAACTCTCGCCGGTATAATGCAATAAATAAAACCAACCCGCCAGTGCATCTTTGCCTGCTTTGTATCCAGACCAATCCATCTCGAATAAACCGCCTGAGGGCAAAAACCGGTTCAGGCCTGTTTCAGTCAAATACCACATGCTGATGTGCGCGGAATGGGACAACATGACTTTGTCCAATTCCGCTTTGATGCGTTCCATAGCAACAGACTGTATCCTTTTGGCATGTTCGATGATGGCTTGTTTCGTCACGGGATCGATTTTGAAATTCAGCTGGCCTGAAAATCGGATCGCCCTCAACATGCGCAAAGCATCTTCTGAGAATCGCTCTTTTGGAGCTCCGACCGCCCGAATAATGCCTGCCCTTAAATCATCCCTGCCGCCGAAAGGATCGATAATGTCCATTTCTTCGGTCATCGCCATCGCATTGATGGTAAAATCGCGTCGCTTTAAATCTTCGTGCAAGGAATTGACGAATTCTACTTTATCCGGCCTTCTATTATCCGAATAACCGCTTTCTGTGCGGAAGGTCGTCACTTCGGTTCCTTCCCCATCTATGAGAATCATAACGGTTCCATGTTCGATCCCTGTGTCGATCGTTCGTTCGAAAAGGGCTTTTACCTGCTCGGGCGAAGCGGAAGTCGCCACATCGATATCATGAGGCACGGCTCCACGCAAATAATCGCGTACCGCGCCGCCAACCATATAAGCTTCAAAACCCGCTTCCTTTAAGCGCGCGATGATATGCTTGGCCCGTTTCATTGCTTGTCGGCCTTTTTCAGCAAACGCGCATACAGCGTTTCGTATTCGGCAAGAATCTTCTCTGAGCTGAAGCGGTTGGTCGCGGTTTTCAAAGCTGTCGCCGACATTTTCTCATGAAGCTTTGCGTCGCTCAAAATGCGGATTGCCGCATCAGCTGCAGCGTCGATGTCGCCAAGTTCCACCAAAAAACCATTTTCGCCTGGTTCGATGATTTCCGGGATGCCCCCGATTTGTGTCCCGATTGCCGGAACGCCGCAAGCCATTGCTTCCAGCAAAACGAGGCCAAACGCCTCTTTTTCCGACATTAGCAACTTTACATCGCTCATGCTATAAAGTTCTGATAGATTGTCGCGCTTGCCGAGAAACAAGACTTCCTGCTCAATGTGTAGATCTTTCACTTGTTGGTGGATACGGCTCATTTCGGGGCCATCGCCGACCAGCAATAATTTAGCTCCGACACTGTTTTGCACTTTGGCAAAAGTAGAGACAACGTCTTCCACGCGTTTCACTTTGCGGAAATTCGACACATGGATCAATACTTTTTCATGCGATTCGATGCCCAACTCTTCTTTCAATTTGGCTGAATCATGCTGATGATATTCCCGTTCGTCAACAAAGTTATGGACAGTTTCGATATGCTTATCCGGCGCAATCATGTCATAGGTTTGCTGTTTCAATGAATCCGACACCGCCGTCACGATATCGGATTTTTCGATTCCGTAACGAATGGCGTCTTTTAATGAGCTATCCGTACCGAGAACAGTAATATCGGTTCCGTGCAAAGTCGTAACGATGCCAATATCGGACCCCGCCATATCGCGTCCTAATATCGCGCAAACAGCATGCGGGATGGCGTAATGCACATGCAACAGGTCAAGCTCTTCATTTTTGATGACTTCGGCAATCTTGGTTGCCAGCGCGATGTCATACGGCGCGTATTGGAACACGGAATAGCTATTGACATCGACTTGGTGGCTAAAAATATTCGCGTATAGGCGGTTTAGCCGAAACGGCGTACTTGAAGTGATGAAATGGATTTCATGGCCTTTTTCAGCCAGCATTTTTCCCAGTTCTGTTGCCACTACGCCAGACCCGCCGACTGTCGGGTAACATGTAATTCCGATCTTCATTTTTCGCAAAATCTCTCCTCCTATTTCCGGCGGTCGCTTAAGAGCCGCCAATCGACCAAGCCATTTTCCAATCCTTTCAGGAGGACTTCAGCTGTTCCCATATTGGTCGCAAGTGGGATTTGATAAACATCACAAAGACGGATCAAAGCCGTGACATCCGGCTCGTGGGGCTGTGCCGTTAACGGATCGCGGAAAAAAATGATCATGTCCATTTCATTTTGGGCAATCATCGCCCCAATCTGCTGGTCGCCGCCAAGCGGTCCTGATTGAAAACGGTGGACCGATAGGCCAGTACCTTCGACTAAACGGGAACCGGTCGTTCCTGTTGCGTATAAATGATGCTTTGCCAAAATTGGCTTATAAGCTAATGCAAACTGTATCAAGTCATCTTTTTTCCGGTCGTGTGCAACCAATGCGATATTCATCCAATCGCCTCCTCTAGTCGATGATATGCTCCAAACCATATATTAATTCTTTACGCTCTACTACTTCTCGAATCGACAAACTAACTCCCGACATAAATGACCCGCGGTTAAACGAATCGTGGCGCAATGTTAAAAGCTGTCCTTCCCCGCCTAGCAGCACTTGTTGATGGGCAACCAAGCCTGGCAGCCGGACACTGTGGATGCGCATGCCTTCATAGTCTGCACCGCGAGCGCCTTGCAAGGTTTCCTTTTCATCTATGTGGCCTTGCTGGTGCACAGGCCGCATTTCACTCATCATATGGGCTGTTTTCATAGCGGTGCCTGATGGGGCATCCAATTTTTGATCATGGTGCATCTCGATGATTTCCACATCCGGTAAATACTTCGCCGCCTGTTCTGCAAATTTCATCATCAATACAGCTCCCACCGCAAAGTTTGGCGCGATGATGCAACCGAGCTCTGAGTTTTTCGCGAGTTCCGTTAGTTCGTTCAATTCCTCAGTTGAAAATCCAGTCGTTCCGACAACCGGGCGAATGCCGAGCTCGAGGGCTTGTTTTGTGTGGGCATAGACATGCTCAGGCGTTGTCAAGTCGACAAGGACATCAGGGGCATGCTGGCTGTGAAGCTCTTTAAGGTCGGTAAAGACCGGTACTTGAAAACTTTCAGGGAACAAGCCTGTCGCCGCTAAGGTAGCTCCAATGTCTTTGTAATCCAGTGCCGCCACCAATTCCATATCGGCATTTTCCATTACAGTATGTACAGCTTCTTTGCCCATTTTTCCGCGGGCTCCGGCAATCGCTACTTTTATCGTCATTAATATTCTTCCTTTCTTGTCCAGCGGTCTTTATCACGGGTCTGGAATTTTTCCATGACTCCATCATGTGCTTTTTGCAAATCAATGTCCATGGAGTTGGCCATGCAAATTAAGACGAATAGCACATCACCCATTTCCTCTTCGATCAATTTTTCGGCTTCCGACTCTTTTTTCTTTTTCGGCCCGTACACATGATTGACTTCACGCGCCAATTCACCGAGTTCTTCGGTCATCCGCGCAAGCATCTCCATCGGTGCAAAATACCCTTCCTTGAATTGCCCGATGTGGCGGTCTACTTCTTGCTGCAATTGCTTCATGGTTTTATCTGCATTCACTGTCATCACACTCCCATTCAATCGTAAAGAAAACAGGAGGTGTTGTCAAAAACGGCTTCATGGCAGATAATACAGAAGTTAATGACAAAAAGGGAGGCTGCTTTTTTATGAAAGATCTTCAATTGAAAAACATCTTTTTCATCCTTCTCGGCTCAGCTATCTATAGTTTCGGCTTTGTTCATTTTAATATTCAAAACGAGTTGGGGGAAGGCGGCTTCGCAGGGATTACACTGATCCTTTATTTCCTCTGGAACTGGGATCCCGCTTTGATGAACTTAGTATTGAACATCCCCTTATTCTTTATCGGATGGAAGCTGCTTGGGCGAAAAGTCTTTCTTTATACAATTATCGGCACGGTCGCAGTTTCCGTCTTTTTAAAGATCTTCCTTGTCTACGAAGTTCAAATTCCTTTGCGTGATGACTTATTTCTGGCGGCTCTGTTTGCAGGCGTCTTTGTCGGCATTGGGCTTGGCATCATCTTCCGCTACGGGGGAACGACCGGCGGAGTTGATATCATCGCTAGGCTCGTTCAGAAATACCTTGGCTGGAGCATGGGCAAGACGATGTTTTTATTCGATGCTTTGGTCATCATGCTGTCGTGGCTGACATTTCTCGACTACCGCTCGATGATGTATACGCTTGTTGCCGTTTTCGTCGGAGCACGCGTGATAGATTTTGTGCAGGAAGGGGCATACTCCGGACGCGGCGCGTTGATCATCTCCAATTCACAAGAGGAGATCGCAAGCCGCATTGCCATCGAAATGGACCGGGGCATCACCATTCTTCGCGGCTATGGCCATTTCACGAAAGAAGAGCGCGAAGTCCTTTACTGCGTCGTTGCCCGCAATGAGCTAGTGCGCCTGAAAAACATCGTCAATTCCGTCGATCCCCACGCATTCGTCTCGCTGATCGAAGTGCACGACGTCATGGGCGAAGGGTTTACGCTCGATGAACAGAAACAGCCTTTATAAAGCAATCATGCCAAATAAAAAAACGGGCGGGAAAAGCAAATGCTTTTCCCGCCCGTTTTATCTTATTATGAACGATTCATGCTTGTGTAGATCAAGATTAGACGAGCAAGCTCGATCACTGCAACTGCAGTAGCTGCTACATACGTCATTGCTGCAGCGTTCAATACTTTTTTCGCATGTCTTTCTTCTTCGTTGCGAATGATGTTATGCGACAACAATTGATCCATTGCACGGTTCGAAGCGTTAAACTCTACTGGCAAAGTAACCAATTGGAACAACACACCGACTGCTAGAAGCGCGATACCGATCAACAATGCGCCGCTCATTTGAGCAAAAATACCGATCATGATGAATACCCACGACATATTCGATGAAATATTGACCATCGGCACAAGGCGGTGGCGGAAGCGCAGGAACGAATAATCCGTCGCGTCCTGGATTGCATGCCCTACTTCGTGCGCTGCGACAGCAGTACCGGCTACGGATGGCTCATGGTAGTTATGGCTGCTGAGCGCGACCGTTTTAGTCATCGGGTTGTAATGGTCACTAAGCATGCCACGGCTTTCAACGACTTTGACATTACTCAAGCCATTTTGGTCAAGAATAATGCGAGCCACTTCGGCTCCTGTATGCCCGGAAGTCGACCGGACTTTGGAATATTTCTTGTACGTACTTTTCAGTTTCATTTGAGCCCAAATCGGCACAATCAACAAGACGATAAAATAAATCAAATAGCCGCCCAATCCCATTTCTCGATCAACCTCTCTTTTTGTTTCTATATGTCTAGTTTACTTTTTTTTCTGACTTTCGGTC
This sequence comes from Planococcus sp. SK3692, assembly GCF_028890485.2. Taxonomy (GTDB): domain Bacteria; phylum Bacillota; class Bacilli; order Bacillales_A; family Planococcaceae; genus Planococcus. The sequence goes on along the minus strand of NZ_JARCHV010000002.1, from coordinate 1,356,664 downwards.
AACTAATACGCCGCGTTTCCAAGTGGCGGTTCTGTGACGCCGTATACCATGCGAATGCAATGCAAGCGATCGATAGCCAGAAGGTGAAATAGCCGATTTGTGCGCTAAATTCGCTCAAGCTCGAGTAGATGGGCATTTGCCCAAACACATAATCGATGACGTCATTATGTAAAGTCCAGATCGCGGCGAGTGCCACAGACAGATACCCGAAGCGGTAATGCTCAAAGTACAGCACCGCTTGCAGCGCCATGGCAAAATGGGAAACGACGAGCATCCAGCCAAGCCAGCCGATCGAGCCTGTTTGCAGCAGCGTCAATAAATTCATGACGACTGCCCATAATCCGTATTTGATCAACGTGACAAAAGCGAGCGCTTCGATCAGCGGGCTTTGCTTACCGATAATCCACAAGCCGAGCACGATTGTGAAAAACAGGCTTGCGGTGGGGCTATCCGGCACGAATATGAGAAATATCGGTTCGGTGATGCGCAATTGCCAGCCATACCAAATGTATCCGTAAATCGTGCCCCCTAAATTGATAAAGAATAGCAATATCAAAAATGGACGAAACATCAGCCAAGCAGAAACTTTCGCTGTGAATTCTACCATCCTTTCACCCTTTCCTGTGCAGAAAAAAAGAGCCGGTTTCCCGGCTCTTTTTCTGTAAGTTTATTCAGCTTCAAGTCCAGAGATGAACTCTGTCATGACTTGAAGGTCTTCATCAGTTCCATCCCATGATGGCGGCATCAATTGAGTGCCTCCATCTTCGATACCATTTACAGCAATTTCAGCAATTTCTTCAGGAGTTAGGCCCGTTCCAACCAATGTCGGTCCGACTGCTCCTTCCAAATTATCGCCGTGACAGCTGATACATGCAGAAGCAGAATAGATTTCATATCCAGGATCTGCTGTATCGATTTCGACTTCTTCTGTGATTTCCCCTTGGCGAGCCGCTGCTTCCCAGTCATGGTTAGCTACGGATTCCCAAGTCAAGAAGACGATGGACGCGATCGCCAAAAGCATAAAGCCTGTCGGCAATGGGCGTTTTGACGGGCGGCGTTCCGGTCCACGGTCAAGGAACGGTGCAAGCATCAAGGCACCGAACGCAAGGCCCGGGATGATGATTGCGCCGACCACGTTGAACGGTCCGGAAGCAAATTCATATTTCAATAATTGGTATAAGAACAAGAAATACCAGTCTGGCAATGGAATATATGCCGTGTCTGTCGGATCAGCCTGGCCTTCAAGAGGCGAAGGATGGGCGACAGTTAAAAGCAAATACCCAATTAGGAAGACAGAACCGATCATCCATTCTTTTAGAAGGAAGTTCGGCCAGAAGGCTTCTGTTTTGCCAGGATATTCGGAGTAATCTTTCGGGATATTCGGTTTCCGAAACTCCATGCTCGGAACACGTGAATCCCCTACAAATTTCATCCCTTTTCCGCGGTGCATAGTGTCCCCTCCTTAAAATCCTTGGTCAAGGATGAATTACAATGGTCCTGAAATACCTTGTCTTCTGATCATGATAAAGTGTGCTGCGAGCAACCCAAGCAAAGCAGCAGGCAGGAAGAAGACGTGGATCGCGAAGAAGCGTGTCAAAGTTTGTGCCCCGAGAATCGTTGAATCCCCTGCAAGCAAAATTTTGATCGTTTCGCCGATCACCGGTACAGAAGCTGCAATTTCAATCCCAACTTTTGTTGCAAACAATGCTTTCATATCCCATGGAAGCAAGTAACCTGTGAAAGATAGGCCGAGGATTACGCCAAATAGCATAACGCCGACTACCCAGTTGAGCTCACGAGGTTTCTTATAAGACCCTGTGAAGAATACACGCAGTGTATGAAGGAAAATCATAACAACTACTAAAGAAGCTCCCCAGTGGTGCATCCCACGCACGATTTCCCCAAAAGCGACTTCATTCTGGAGATAATAAACCGACTGCCAAGCATTTTCAATATCCGGCACGTAATACATCGTAAGGAACATACCAGATAAAATTTGGATAACTGTGATAAAGAACGTCAGTCCTCCGAAACAATAGACAAATGCTGAAAAGTGGTGTGCGGGGTTAACGTGTTCCGGTACTTCATGGTCTGCAATATCGCGCCAGATCGGCGTGATGTCCAATCGCTCGTCTACCCAATCATATAACTTGTTTAGCACTGGTGTCGTACCCCCTAACTATTAAACTAAAGTATTTGGTTTTACTTGTCCGATGGCTACAAAACCATCCTGCTCTTGAACGTCGTACTCATCAAGAGGTCCGAGCGGCGGCGTGCCTGGAATGTTCTGGCCGTTTTTCTCATAGCGTCCAGCGTGGCACGGGCAGAAGAACTGTGTTGGCTGTTCTGGGTCCCCGCCCCAGTTGACTGTGCATCCCAAGTGTTTGCAGACAGGTGAAAGTGCGATTAGTTTATCGCCTTCTTTGTAAACCCATGCAGAATTCGTGACTTCAGATGTATACCATGCGTCTACTTGTTCAAACGTAAAGTCGACACGTACAGGCTCTTCTGTGATATCGGCAGCAGCTTGGTCAGTCAAAACATAATCTCCGGCGTCGTGTTGCTGCAGAATTGGATCGACTGCAAAACGCACCATCGGCATTAACATTCCCGCTGCCATGAAACCACCTACACCAGTCAGTGTGTAGCCTAAAAATTGGCGTCGTGATACACGATTATTACTCATTCTTTTCCCCCCTCTAACATTCAAGGTCAGTCCAAATGGACATACTCATTCAAATATAATTACTAGGACAACCTAATGATATATCAATCAAAACTTAAGGTCAATATCGCATTCAGTGTAATGGAACAGTTTGTGAACATTTCATGAATGATGTGTCCATTCTTTGGTAAACAGCGGCAGCACTTGACGCAGCTGGTCTTCCATGACCGATTTCTTGAAAGATTGGTCCATGTCGCCAGTCGGAATGGCGGGCAGCCATAGAACATTGTCAAGTTCTTCAACAGAGCGCCATTTCGGGTCAGTCGTCAAGTAGAAAATGTGCTTGAACCCTGTTTCCGACAGCTCTTTTTTCAATTGTTCGCCAAGCTCTGTTCGGTCTGCCGCCCGGACATAAGAAATAGGCGGAAGTAAAAGAATCCGCCCCTTAAATTGCTTTTCCAGAATAACAGTTAAGGATTGCAAGTATTCAGAAGCCCCAGCGCTCGCCTTCATGCCCGAAACGGTCAAGTCCAATTCGATCAGTGGCACGACCGCGGTATCGACGTAATCTTTTTGGCTTGCATATAAATCGATGTCTTTGCTGTTGAAATGCATGTATTCAGTCACTCTCCATTTTTTTGGCCGATTTCACTACGGACAGCAAGGCAGACAGTTCAAAGAATTGCTCTTTATCTCCTGCGTCCAGTGCTTCGTCAATTTTTTTGAGGATCGTTTCTTCTTGATAAGACGACAAACTTTCATTTAATACCTTTTCTGCTATCAAGCGATCCTGTTCGCTGACTGCCGCCCCTTTTGGCATATGGGGGTTTTCTTCCAACACCGCGAGATAAAGCGGTGCGGGCGGAATGCTTGGAAAATTCAATTGCACGAATAACGGTTCATTGGGATGGAGCCTGAGGTCATGGAAAGACTTTTCAGCATCGGCAGTCATCAGCTTGCCTTTATAAAACTGGAATGGGATGTCTTTCGATTCAGTGGTCGACATGACCATGGCACGGGGACAATAATGCGCTTCTTCGACAAAATGTGTTTTCTCCAGCAATTCATCGTTGCTCAACAGATAATTGAGGATCCAAATGCATTCACGTCTTTTCATTTTATAAGACCCGAGGAACCAGCGGACAAATTGTTTTTTCTCGCCTACAGAAACGGATGCAGTCATATCGTCTCCCCCTTTCATTCAAACGATTGCAGCCAATCGAACCATTGCGGGTTTTCCGGCTCCAGCGCTTGAAGCTGTTTAATTATTTCGAGAGCACGGTCGCGATTCCCTTCCTCTACCAAAAATAAGGCATAGGATTCGAGGAATTCAGGATCATCGGAAAATGCCGGATAGGCTTTTTCGTAATACTCCAGAGCTTCGCTGAATTGTTCTGTCCGGTCGTACGCTTTCGCGATCATCGGATAAAGTGCATTCCAGTCGTTGCCGCTTTCGACAGCCATTGAGGCAAGCTCAAGCAGTTCTTCGTCCCGCTCTTCTGTGTGGAAATAAGATATTAATGCATAAAGAGCCTCCATATACTCGGGATCGAGTGCGATCGCCTGACGGAGCATTTCGACGCCTTCTTCGCCTTTACCCAGCTTCAACGCGAGTTTGCCAGCGAATAAATACAATTCCTTGTCGAACTCATCACGCGCAAGCCCTTCTTTGATGGCGTCGTAAGCACGTTTATAGTCTTCCATCATATTGAAGCATTGCGCTTTCAATAAATAAGCAGAGAAGTAATCCGGGTCGGCATCCAAAAGCTCATCGAGCCTTTTCACCGACAATTCGTATTGTTTCGCCTGGAAAGCAGCAAAAGCAGCGCCGAATAATACATCGGGCTGTGCTTCGTCTTCCAGCGCACGCTCATAATATGGCAAAGCTTCCTCGTAGGCTGCGCCGGCGCTATAGACTTCAGCCAAGCGTTCGCTCAAGTTGACGCCCTCGATTTTGACATTGCGGCTTTCCAATTCTTGATAAATCCGCGCAGACTCTAAGTAGCGCCCGGAGTCGAGTAAAAGTTCCGCTTTTGCCTGCTGCAAGAGCGGTTCGTCTGGCATCAGCCCGATCGCTTCGTCCAGACGCAATTCCGCTGCCTCGAGAAGCCCCTGCAGCTGAAACAGATCCGCTAATGTAACGAGTGCTTGAGGATATAGTTCATCGTCTTTTGGAATCGCCATCAACTCGTTCAGTGCCTCATCTTCACGGTCTGCATCGATCAACAGCTTTGAACGGTCGACGCGCAATTGCGCCTCTTCTGGAAACATGTACTGAAGATGCTCCACCACACGAAGCGCTTCTTCGATAAAGCCGATTTCCTGCAGCCATTCCATGACAGCATATTGTTCATCGGGATCGCCTTTCAATAAATACTGTTCGAGCAATGTGTCAAGCGCAGCCGTGTCTCCGGCCTGCACCGCTTCTTGTATATTTTGTAAAGTTGCCATTTGCATCACCTATTCCTTGCCGTTATATAGTTATCGTACACGAAACTATCATGCTAGCATAATAAAAACTCCCCCGAAGGAGAGTTATTGTGTCAGCTTATCCAGATGTTCAAAAAAGTTTGGGTAAGAGATCGATATGCAGCCCGGGTCGTCAATCGTCACAGGGCCGTCTGCGATCAATGCAGCTACTGCGGCCATCATGCCGAGGCGGTGATCCCCGTAGCTATTCATCGCTGCGCCAGTCAACGGAGTGGGGCCTTGTATGACCATTCCGTCTTCTGTCGCTTCGATATCGGCGCCGAGTTTTTTGAGCTCGGTGACGACTGCTTGAATGCGGTCGGTTTCTTTGACGCGCAATTCTTCTGCATCGCGGATGACGGTCTGCCCTTGCGCTTGCGTCGCCACAAGCGCAATCAATGGAATTTCGTCGATCAATCTAGGAATGACATCGCCCCCGATGTCCGTGCCTGTCAAAGAAGTGCTGCGAACCGTCAAATCTGCGGCTTCTTCCCCTTCAGATGTATGCCCACTTGCTTGAATATCCGCGCCCATGGCTTCGAACACATCCAGCAAGCCAGTACGCGTCGGGTTAATGCCGACGTTTTTCAATTCGATTTCACTGCCCTCAGCAATAAGCGCCGCGCCGATCATAAAAGCAGCGGATGAAATATCCCCAGGCACCTGAACATGCGCAGCATGCAGTTCCTGTCCTCCGGTCAATGAAATAACATCGCCAGTGCGCGAGATATCTGCGCCAAAATGCTTCAGCATAATTTCTGTATGGTTGCGAGACGGTACCGGTTCGCGGACAGTCGTGGTTCCTTGTGCCGATAAGCCCGCGAGCAGCACCGCGGACTTCACCTGTGCGCTTGCGACAGGCATCGTGTAATCGATTGCCTGAAGCGCTGTTCCTTGAACGGCAAGCGGCGTAAAATGCCCACTAGCGCGCCCGCGGATATCCGCCCCCATCAAGCGCAAAGGTTCAACGATGCGCTTCATCGGCCGGCGTGCGATAGATTCATCTCCTGCCATAACCGAATGAAAATCAGTGCCCGCGAGCAAGCCGAGCATCAAGCGCGTCGTCGTGCCGGAATTTCCGGTATCCAATACGACATTCGGCTCTTTCCAGGCTTTACGTCCACCGCTTTTCACTGTCACATGCTCGCCATCTATTTGGATATCGATTCCGAGTGAACGAAAACAGCTGATCGTGCTCAGACAGTCATCTCCCATAAGGAAGCCTTCAACGATCGTCGTTCCCTGTGCCAGCGCACCGAACATAATGGCCCGGTGTGAGATGGACTTATCCCCGGGCACTTGAACGCTGCCTGTTAACGCTGGTTTTGTGTAGCTGATTGTTTTGGACATGAATTTCATTCCTTTCAGGAGATATACGTGTCATAAGCGGTCCGTTTTGAAAAGACGCGCTGCGCTTTTTCGCGGTCTTCCGCTGTCTGGAAACTAAGGACGAGAATCCCGAAGACATCTTCACGTGTCTCCAAAATCCTCAAATTGACGATGCTGATGCCAGCTTCCGCTAGATAGCCTGTCATTTCCGAAATGATTCCCGGCACATCGGGAATATCGATATACAAATCAAACACAGAATACATGGCACCGTGCCCCGCAACCGGCAGTTCATCACGTGTTTCCTTCGCTTTCGCGAAAAAGCGGTGAATCGGCTCGGGTTCGTTGTTTTGCAAGATCTCCCGCAAATGCGTCATCTGGTCCATCCAATGGTCTAGCTGCTCGACAATCATTTCATTGTTTTGCGTCGTGATGTCACGCCACATATCTGGATTTGCAGAAGCAATGCGCGTCGTGTCGCGAAAACCGCCTGCTGCGAGCTGACGCGCAAACGGAAACTGCTCTTCACGGTCTAGCTGATGGACCAAAGCTGCGGCAATCAAATGGGGGAAATGGCTGACGATCGCCGTCATATGATCGTGCTCTTTCGCTTCTAACACTTTAATCTTGGCTTTGGTGACCGACAAAAGCCCGACCAATTTCTCAAGGTCTTCCTGAGCCGTCTCCTTGCCGGGTGTCAAAATATAGAAGGCATTTTCAAAGAGCACTTCTTTGGCAGCTTCGACACCGCTTTTATGGGAACCGGCCATTGGGTGCCCGCCGATAAAGGTATTTGTCAATTTCGCTGCTGCTTCCATAATTTGGACTTTGGTACTACCTGTATCTGTGAGAATGACATGTTCTTTCAAATCCCAGTATTTGCTCTGTTCCATTAATTTTACAGTTGCCCCGACCGGCGTGGCAAATACAATGACATCAGCCGCAGCGGCTGCCTGTTCGAGAGAAGGCGGCGAGCTTTGGATGATGCCCATTTTAAAAGCTTTTCTGGCAGTCAATGCGTCCGCATCATAGCCCGATACATGAACATCTTCATTGCGCTGAAAGGCTTTGGCTAAAGATCCGCCGATCAATCCGAGGCCGATAATGAGGACTTCTGTTTTCACGCTTGGCTCACCTGGCTTTTCTTTGATAGATCGGGACGCAGTTTGACAGCGTCATTCATATAGATATGCTGGATTTTATCTTGTGCAAGCTTCGTATTAACATGCATCATTACACGAATGCACAGCGGCATGCTGCCGGGCACATCCATTTCATGGGTGCACATGACCGGCACATACGTCCAGCCCTTGATAGTGCGCACGGCTTTTGCAGGAAAAGCTGCAGAAATATCCGTCGTTGTCGATACGATGACCGAAGCTACTTCATCCGGTTCAATGCCGTTTTCTTTGGCCATTTCCAAGACCAAGCGGCGCGTTTGCTCCAAAATTTCGGGCGCTTCATCTTTAGTGATGGTGATGGCGCCTCTGACCCCTCGAATCATCAAATCATCTCCTTGATCGTTTTTCTTAGCTTATCGTAAGCCGCTTGTGCTCGCTGCTCTGGAATTGTTTCTATATACGGCTGTCCAACTTCTCCAAGTAAAACGAAGTTCAGTGCAGCGGCCGTTGCTTTTTTGTCTTTTTTCATATAAGGCAATAGTTCAGGGAATGGCATTTCAATTAATAGCGCAAGCGGATAATGATTCACTTTTGCCCACTCCAGGAATCGCGCAAGCTCAGGACTTTCAGACAATTCGAGTGCATAGGCCATGCCAAGCACGACAGCTTCTCCATGCGTCAATTTGCCGTAGCCCAAATGCGCTTCGATGGCGTGCGCCAATGTATGGCCGAAATTGAGGAATTTGCGGACACCGCCTTCGAACTCATCTTCTTCGACAATCGCCGATTTGACGGCGATTCCTTTTTCAAGATGGGCTTCCAGTTGCTGTCCGGACATCCCGCTGAAATCCTGATATGCCATTAGTTCATCAAGCCAGCCTTTATTCGAAATGAACGCATGCTTGATCACTTCAGCCATTCCAGAACGGATTTCGTTTTCAGGCAGCGTTTGAAGAAAATCGGCGTCGTAAACAACCGCACGCGGCTGATAAAAGGTCCCAATCATATTCTTGCCAAGCGGGTGGTTGATAGCGGTTTTCCCGCCCACCGCGCTGTCATGCGCCAAGATCGTTGTCGGCACTTGGATAAAAGGCACTCCGCGCATGAATGTTGATGCGACAAAGCCTGCCAAATCCCCAACTGCGCCTCCACCGAAGGCGAGTATGACCGTATTGCGCGAACAATTCTCCGAAAGTAAAAAGCTATGGCAGTCCATAAAGCTTTCAGCGGATTTTGCCCCTTCGCCTGCCGGTACACAGAAAACTTTCGGCTGAAAATCCGCCAGCGCTTCGAGCAGCTGAGGCAAATGCAATTCAGCCACCCGGCTGTCAGCGATTACGACCACTTGATCGGCTGCAGCGAGCAAATCACGATAGTGCTGCCCCAGCAGCTCAATCGCCCCTTGCCCGATGTGCACCGTATATGGATGTTCAGTCTCGACGCGCAACTCCCTCATGGATTAAAACTCCTTTGTATAAGCTTTAAAGCTTTCGATGTTCTCTTTCAGGCGCGGCAATTGATCCGCATCGAATTGTTCAAGCAATGCATTCGCCGCTTCAAAGGCAACGACGTGTTCCGCTACGATCGAGGCTGCCGGGACTGCACAGCTATCTGAACGCTCGATGCTTGCCTGAAACGGCTCTTTTGTTTCGATATCCACGCTCTTCAAAGGCTTATAGAGCGTTGGGATTGGCTTCATTACGCCGCGTACGATAATTGGCATGCCCGTCGTCATTCCGCCTTCAAAGCCGCCAAGGTTGTTCGTGCTGCGGGTATAGCCCGCTTCTTCACTCCAAACGATTTCATCATGCACTTCACTGCCCGGACGACGTGCCATTTCGAATCCGAGGCCGAACTCTACACCCTTAAATGCATTGATGCTCATCACAGAAGCTGCGATTTTCGCATCCAGTTTGCGGTCATAATGCACATAGCTGCCGATTCCGGCTGGCATGCCTTCCACGATGACTTCTACCGTACCGCCGATCGAGTCGCCATTTTTCTTCGTGGCGTCGATCAAATCGGTCATTTCTTTTGTTTTGGATGAATCTGCGCAATAAACAGCATCCTGTTCGACAATGTCACGGATTTCATCTGCAGATTTCCCGATATAGCTTGCCGGGTCGACTTTAATGCCGCCGATTTCTGTGACGTGCGACACGATCTTAACGCCAAGTTCAGCAAGAAGCTGCTTGGCCACTGCGCCTACCGCCACACGTACGGTCGTTTCACGTGCAGAAGAACGTTCCAAGACGTTTCGGAGGTCACGATGGCCATACTTCATGCCGCCATTCAAATCGGCATGGCCCGGGCGTGGGCGCGTCAACTGGCGTTTCACTTCATCGGTTTCTTCAATCGGCTCAATGCCCATAACATTCGTCCAATGCTTCCAGTCATCATTTTTGACGACCAATGCGACAGGAGAGCCTAAAGTCTTCCCGTGGCGGACACCTGAAACGATCTCCACCGTATCTGTCTCGATTTGCATGCGGCGGCCTCGGCCATGGCCTCCCTGGCGCCGTTTTAACTCTTTATTGATCATTTCCGCCGTCAAAGGCAATTGCGCTGGCAACCCTTCAATAATGGCGGTCAATTGTGGACCGTGAGATTCTCCTGCTGTTAAGTAACGCATGTACGCTTTCTCCCTTCAACGTGCTAAAGTATTTATCTATCACTATACCATATGGCATTTGTTCAATTCTATCCTAAATATGAAGAAAACTAAACATTCGAATAGCAACAAACCCGCGCCAATAAAAGAAACCGCTTTCATTTTCCGGTTCACTCGTGCGCTTCCTGTTTTCCTAATCGCTCCCTAAAATAAAAAAATGCGGCCGATTGCGCGGCCGCATTTTCAATAGTTGGATCAGTTGACCCAGCTGTTCATTGTTTTTTCGTATGATACCAATTCTTCTTCTTTGAAGAACAAGCCGATTTCACGCTCAGCGCTTTCAGCTGAATCAGAACCATGGATCATGTTTTTGCCGACAGTGACTGCGAAGTCGCCGCGGATTGTTCCTGGAGCTGCATCTTTCGGGTTAGTAGCTCCCATCATTTGACGTGCAGTCAAGATGACGTTTTCGCCTTCCCAAACCATTGCGAAAACTGGTCCTGAAGTGATGAAGTCTACAAGTTCGCCGAAGAATGGGCGCTCTTTGTGCTCGCCATAATGCTGTTCAGCCAGCTCAGTCGGGATTTGCATCAATTTAGCGCCTGCCAAATGATAGCCTTTTTTCTCGAAACGGGAAACGATTTCACCGATGACATTGCGTTGCACACCATCAGGTTTTACCATCAAAAATGTTTTTTCCATTATAGAACACTCCTCTGTTAAAAAGCTCGGGCACTTTGCCCACCTTAAAAAATACTATCATTGTCCGAACATTTGTCAACTGGAAACTAAAACTTTCGCTTGCCGATGAAAAAGGCAATTTTGCGCATCGTCTTCATTGCAGAGCCTTTCGGCAAATAGTCCAGTTCCTTCAGCGCCTTTTCCAAATAACGTTCACTTACCCGCTTGGCTTCATCGACCGCGCTGCTCGTGCGAATCGTGCGGACAATTTCCAAGCGTTTCTCATCGGAAATGTCTTGGTTCAAATTCTCACGGAGCATCTGATAGATCTCTGGATTCCGGCGCGCGTACAAAATCGGCAAGGTTATATTGCCTTGGATGAAATCGCTGCCGGCCGGTTTGCCCAACTCCTGGTCGCTTGCTGTAAAATCGAGGATATCGTCGATGATCTGGAACGACATGCCGATGAAATAACCGAAACGGCGCAAATGCGCTGCAGTTTTTTCATCGGTTCCAGCCACCAAAGCTCCCAATTCACAGCTCGACGAAATCAATAACGCGGTTTTGCGTTTGATGCGCCGTAAATAATCCCGCAAACTTTGATCGAGCCTGTACTTGTCTTCGATCTGAATAATTTCGCCGCGGCACACTTCGATCAATGTCTTCGACAAGATATCATGGATTCTTGGCGATTCGATTTCCGTGATCCGCTCCAACGCCCTGGCCAAAATGAAATCGCCTGTATACATCGCTACACTATTATTCCATTCCGACTTAACGGTTGGCCGACCCCGGCGAATCTCCGAATCATCTATGACATCATCGTGGACCAAAGACGCCATATGTATAAGTTCCAAAGGCACCGCGACACGTTTCAGCAAATCAATATCATAATCCCCAAATTTTCCGGCGAGCAAAACAAAAACAGGGCGGATCCGTTTTCCTCCGGCCTGCAATAAATGAAGAGAAGCATCATTTAATAGAAGGGATTCGGAATCCACTGCCTGTTCCAATTCTTTTTCGATTAGTTCCAGCTCCGGTTTCAGGTCGGAATAGAGCAATTTTAACTTCATCTTTTCCACTTAATACCCTTCTCCCGCTTGTTTACTTTTTCAATCCCATGTGAAGGGCAGCAGCCCCTCCTGAGTAAGGTTTGTATTTCACTTTGTCGAATCCGACCTTGCTGAACAGTTTGGCGAGCTCTTTCATGCCAGGGAATGTTTTAGCCGATTCCTGAAGCCACGAATACTCTTTATAGCTTTTCGCAAAAAGCTTGCCGAATACGGGCATGATGAAACGGAAATACATCCGGAAAAACGGCTTGAATACAATGCTTTCAGGCTGAGATGTTTCCAAGCAGGCGATCATGCCACCGGGTTTTAACACGCGGTGCATTTCTGATAAAACCTGTTCATAATCCGGCACATTGCGCAACCCAAAGCCGATTGTTGCGAAATCGAATGAATTGTCCGGGTAAGGCAAAGACATTGCATTTCCTTGCACCAATTCGACTTGAGGCATATCGGCTGTTTTTTGGTGGCCTACATTCAGCATGTTTTGGCTGAAGTCCAATCCGACTACGCGACCGGAAGGCCCTGCGGCTTCACCGAGTGCAATCGTCCAGTCTGCGGTGCCACAGCAGACATCAATGCAGGACGCGCCTTTTGCTACTTGCATTTTATGCATCGTATCGTTGCGCCATTTATTGTGTTGCTGAAAGCTGATGACCGAATTCATTTGGTCGTAGTTTTCGGAAATTTTTTCAAACACTTCGTGAACTCGTTGTTCTTTCGTTTTCTGCATCATCGTCATCCTTCTCGCGTCAGCGGTTCAGCGCTATGCCGATGCGGAATAATTTGGTGGAGCAATATATTTTTAAGATCAAAATCCAGTTCGCAATCATTGATGGACTCCAGTATGTCGTTGCCCAAAACTTCCAGGCGGCCGTTGAGCCAACGCTCGATGAATGTCGAGTGAATCAGAGTTCCGCTAAGCAATCTCAGAAGATGGCTGAACTCCCCATTCTTCAGGGCTTCCAGCTCTTCTGCATAACGGATATACAGCAAAGAATGTTCCATCAGCTGCCTGTAATGGCCAAAGCCATTCTCATCATAGAAAGCATTCAATAAAGCTGTTTCGATTACGGTTGCCGTTTCTTCCACTTGCTCCGGCTGCTGTAATGCCAGCTCGTGGAAGGAGGCTTTCTTCTCGCTTACCTGGATGATTGCCGTCGCAAGCTTTTGAACCATTTCAATATTCTTCCCTTCAGCCAGCAATTGATAATAAATGCCGCTGTAAAAATCTCCGGCGAGCACTGTCAGCTGCTGTTCTTTGCTGATGGGCATTTCTTCTTTTACCCGGTCGTGTGCATGCAACGCAGCGTAGACGATCGCCACCGTCCGGGCGCTTGTCTCCATTTTATCCGACCATTGCTCTCCGTTAAAAAACGGCAGCAGCAAGAAAAACAGGCGTGCCTCTTTAACAAAAGGCCCTTCCGTCAACTGGTCTAATGTTCGTTGGCGAACTGCTTTTAATACGTCGATTTCCATGGAGATGATTTTGGATTGTATTTGTTGTCCGTTCATACTGCCTGCTCCATTCATAGGTTAGCCATAGCTCATATTATAGCATAATGCCCGTATGGCCTTCACCATTAACGCTTATTTTTTCGCGTCGCTTTCAATGATGCCGTGTGCGGAATGGATTTCCGCTTTGCCGCGAATTTTCATCGCCGATGTATGCTCGGTAAATTGGGCGATCATCACTTCGCCGCGATCGAGTTTTTCCGTATGATGGAATTTTGTATCATTGCCGCGCGTCAACCCAATAACGTTGACCCCGTCTTCTTGAGCACGGATTACCACATATTCAGTTTGTGCCATTGTTTACACCTGCTTTTCCGTAGTTTTAGTTCATATTGATGTAAGTAATAACTTCCGAACGTTTGATGTCATCTGTCTCTAATATTCCGCGTGACACAGCCGTGACAGTCTTCGAGCCTGGCTTCTTGATGCCGCGCATTGTCATGCACATATGCTCAGCTTCGACCATGACGTACACGCCGTGCGGATTCAGCGTCTCCATCATCGAGTCAGCAATGGTGGAAGTGATCCGTTCCTGCAATTGAGGGCGTTTTGCAACGGTTTCGACCGCTCTCGCCAATTTACTGAGCCCTGTGACCACTCCGTCGCGCGGGATATAGGCAATATGCGCTTTCCCAAAGAATGGCACTAGGTGATGCTCACACATCGAATAAAACGGAATGTCCTTAACCAATACAAGTTCCTCGTGATTTTCATGAAACACTGTGCGGAAATATTCTTTTGGATCTTCTTTCAATCCCGCAAAAACTTCCGCGTACATTTTCGCGACGCGTTTGGGGGTATCCTGCAGCCCTTCACGGCTCACATCTTCACCGACTGCCTCCAAAATCATTTCGACAGCTTGCTCTATTTTGTTTAAATCTACGTTATGGCTTTTCATATCTATCACGTTGTTTCCTCCTGTAGAAAAAATCACTCTATTTGGGGCAGCGGTTGAAAACAGCCATTGTCCATTGCAGTTTCACGCGCCTATTTCTGCTGAGCCGAGAGACAACTCCGCTTTTCTCACCTGAATTGTAGCATTTACGGGGGGTATTGGCAAAAACGGGGCCGAAAAAAAGAATGGCTTTTGCAAGATTAGATCTCGCAAAAGCCATTCTATGTACAGTAGCCGAAGCTTATTTCACTGCGTCTTTAAGTGCTTTACCTGGCTTAAAGGCAGGAACCTTGCTTGCGGCGATCTCGATTTCAGCACCTGTTTGTGGGTTGCGTCCTTTACGGGCCGCGCGCTCACGAACTTCAAAGTTACCGAATCCGATCAATTGTACTTTGTCACCTTTAGTTAGAGCATCTTGAATCGCTTCAAATGCAGCGTCAACTGCTTTCGCAGCATCTTTACGAGAAAGTTCAGCCGCTTCTGCAACAGAGTTCACTAATTCTGTTTTGTTCATGCTATTCACCTCCTCTCAAAGGGGATGCTTGCCATCAATCCTGTAAAAAGAGTATCACAACGAAAATCGCATAGCAACAACTAATAGGCCGCATTTCAAAGAAAACCACCAAATACTCCCAATATTTTCAAAAACATGTGGATTTCGGCCAAATACGTGCTATATCAGGCTTTTTCATCCGTCAGGAAAATTGGCTCGCCATTTTCATCGATGGTGTATGGAAGTGAATATGCAGGCACGACGGGGCTGTTTTCATAAAGGATAAAACGGATATCCTGCCCTTGTTCAAGTTCGCCCTCATAATTTTGAATCGCTTCATACAAATCAATGGAGTAATCAATATAGACGTCGCCTTGTCCAGTAATGACCATCGGCAGCATCTTGCCGCTGTATGGGCTTTCAACCATCGGCTCCTCACTGAAGCCCATTGCTTCGTGATTGAACTTATAGACATTATCGGTAATGATTTCGGAGATTGGTGCCCTGCCGCCATTCGCGCTTTTTCTAACATTCACAGAACGAATGCCTTCTGCTACCCGAAGGTCGACGAGCTTGACGGTCGGATTTTCCTCGACATCCATCAAGACGTACTGGTAAATCCCGCCGACTTCAAACGCATTGCTTGGAATTTCAGCAGTGAAATCCGGCACGATTTTCGCGAAATCGACGGGATATTTGATGAATTGATCGACGTCCATATCGCGTGTTTTAATTGGCAATAAGCCGCTATTGGCTTCCTGGTAACGTTCAACCGCCTGTTGCGCAGTAGCCAGTTGATCTTCGTAGGGAATCTGATTTTCCGCCCGCTCGCTGCTGGGATACCCACAAGCCGTAAGGAAGCTTGCTGTCAGCAGGACAAGCAGCAACGCTGTTGTTTTTTTCATTATGTCCATCCCCTCAGGCGCCACCGGTCGGTCCGCTGAATACAGTGAAAACCATAATAAAGAAGCCCAGGATCAGCAGAACGTACGCGATCAGCGCAAATAGAAATTTCAGGATGCCGTTTTGCAATTTGTACCGGCTTAAATAAATCATCCCCATGGAAATGATCAAGAAAGCGATGCCTGCAAACGATACCCACATTTTATCCAAAGAACTCATGAATAAGCCGCCTTTCGTGGAGTTTCAGTCCATAGTATAGCATAAAAAAAGAAGAGGCAGCAGCAAGCAGCCCCTCCGTTTGTGACAATTACAGCAAGTCGATTAAATCTTCCATTTCATTTTTCTTCATGCGGCCCATCAGCTCTTCCACGGCATTCTCCGGCTTGACGCCTTCAAACAACACCGCGTACAATGCTTCGGTTATCGGCATAGGCACTTTGTATTCAGCGGCCAATTGGTGGGCAGCTTTTGTGGTCCGAATCCCTTCGACGACCATGCCCATCTCATCCAATACTTCTTCGACATTTTTGCCTTTGCCAAGCATATTGCCAGCCCGCCAGTTGCGCGAATGGACGCTTGTGCATGTAACGATCAAGTCGCCGACGCCTGATAAGCCTGAAAAGGTGAGCGGCGTCGCGCCCATCTTGACGCCGAGACGTGCAATTTCAGCAAGGCCGCGCGTCATAATCGCAGCTTTCGCGTTATCGCCATAGCCGAGGCCATCTGTGATGCCTACCGCTAAAGCGATAATATTCTTCAAAGCCCCGCCAATTTCCACACCAATGACGTCCGTATTTGTGTAGACGCGGAAATAGGAGTTCATGAACAAATCCTGGACACGGTTCGCAGCTTGCGTATTTTCGCAAGCGGCCGTCACGGTTGTCGGATGTTCTTGCACCACTTCTTCCGCATGGCTTGGCCCGGACAAAATGACGACTTCCTCGATCAGGTCAGCAGGGATTTCTTCACGGATCATCTCGCTGATCCGCTTGAGCGAATCCGGTTCGATGCCTTTTGACACATGGACAAATAAGGCTTTCTTCGTCATCCGCTCACGAATATCTTTTGAAACTTCTCGAATGGCTTTTGTCGGAACGGCCAATACGAAAATATCGGCGTGCGCCACCGCTTCATCAAGATTTGCTGTCGCTTTCAATGAATCCGGCAACCGCACCCCTTTTAAATAGCGTTCGTTCGCGTGTTGATTGATCTCATCCGCTTGGTCTTGGCGATGGGTCCATAATAGAAGATCATGGCCATTTTGCGCCAATACGTAACTGAGCGCCGTTCCCCAACTCCCCGCACCAAATACAGTGACTTTTTCCATCTTTATCTCTCCTTTATCCTGCTTTAAGAAAACCAAACTCCCACCTCTTCAAGTGGGAGCCGTGGTGTTCCGTAAAGTCCGATTGGATCAATTACTATCAGCAGGAAAGTGAAAACACCCGCTGATTAAATTTAAGTACGTGCCCGTGTAATCAACCGCAATGGTGTGCCTTCAAAATCAAAGCTCTCCCGGATGCGATTTTGCAAGAAGCGCTCATAACTGAAATGCATCATTTCCGGTTCGTTGACGAACACCACGAAAGTCGGCGGCTTGACTGCCACTTGCGTCACGTAATAAAGACGCAGACGGCGCCCTTTATCCGACGGTGCTGGGTTCATCGCTACGGCATCTTCGATTACTTCATTGAGAATGCTTGACTGGATGCGGCGTGAATGGTTGTCATTGACGCGGTTGATGATGTCAAGGATGTTGTGCACACGCTGACCGCTGAGTGCGGAAACAAAAATGATCGGAGCATAATCCAAGAACAGGAAATGCTCACGGATTTGCTGCGTGAATTTATTTAAAGTCTTGTCATCTTTTTTCAGGGCATCCCATTTATTGACGACGATGACGATTGCTTTGCCTGCCTCGTGGGCATATCCTGCAATCTTCTTATCTTGTTCTTGAATGCCTTCTTCTGCATTCAAGACAACCAACACAACGTCGGAGCGTTCAATCGCGCGCAAAGCACGAAGCACGCTGTATTTTTCGGTGCTTTCGTATACTTTCCCTTTTTTGCGCATGCCTGCGGTATCAATGATGACATAAGGCTGCTCGTCGTATTCATACTGTGTATCGACGGCATCGCGTGTCGTTCCAGCCACTTCACTGACGATTACTCGGTCTTCACCCAGGAAGGAGTTAACCAATGAGGATTTCCCAACGTTCGGGCGTCCAATCAACGAAAACTTAATGACGTTGTCCGGATATTCTTCCTCGTCTTCTTTAGGGAAGTGATTAGCCACTTCATCCAATAGATCGCCAAGGCCAAGCCCGTGCGATCCGGAGACCGGATAAGGTTCGCCGATTCCAAGTGAATAGAAATCGTAGATCATGTGGCGCATATCGGGATTGTCAATTTTATTGACAGCCAGCACCACTGGTTTTTTCGTACGGTACAGAATTCTCGCGACTTGCTCGTCCTGTTCCGTCACTCCGTCCCGCCCGTTGACGAGAAAGATAATGACATCCGCTTCATCCATCGCCACTTCTGCTTGGCTGCGGATCTGTTCGAGGAATGGCTCGTCGCTGAGGTCGATGCCTCCTGTATCGATGATGTTGAATTCGTGCGTCAGCCAATCTGCCGAACTGTAGATGCGGTCACGTGTAACCCCTGGAATATCTTCCACGATGGAGACACGTTCTCCGACCACGCGATTAAAAATCGTGGATTTCCCTACATTCGGCCGGCCAACAATTGCTACTACCGGTTTTGACATAATTAATTCATCCTTCCACTTCTGATAAGCCTATTATACACGAAAAAGAGGATGGCATCTGAATAATGTCCATCCCCTTAAATTGTCCAATATTCAGTTTTTCAAAGGAACTGCAAAATGTTGCGTCTCAAAGCCTCTTTGCTGCAAATGGGCTAGCAATTCTCCATTGATGACAGCAGGGGCGGAGCGGATATCTTCAATTGTACGTGCCCCGAGCGCAGTCATCAACATGCGCACATCTTCGTGCAGCCCATTGATTTCTTCGATCAAGCCAACTTCCCCGAGACTAACTGCATGCTTCAGGAAACTACCAGCAATGCCTGCAGCATCTGCACCGAGCCGAAATGCACGGACTATGTCTCCAGCGTCCTGAAGACCACCTGAAGCCAATACGCTGCGGCTGAAGCCTTGACGGCATTCGACGATCGCAGCAGCCGTCGGGATGCCCCAGTCTTCGAAATAAGCTAATTTGCGTTGCCTGCGTTCGTTTTCGATGCTGGCAAAATTGGTGCCGCCAAAGCCGCTTGCATCGATTGCCGCTACTTGAGTCTTCTCGAGCGCCATCGCCGTTTCCAATGATATCCCGAAGCCTGTTTCTTTGACAATGACCGGCACGTCGAGTGCTTCAGCGATCATGCCAATGCGATCAAGCGCCCCGCCGAACTGCCGGTCGCCTTCTGGCATCGTCAATTCCTGTACGACGTTTAAATGAACCTGCAGTGCATCTGCTTCAATCATCTCAACTGCTTCAAGCGCTTGTTTAACTGTCGCTTCGCTGCCAAGATTCCCAAAGATCGTTCCGTCCGGATTTTCTTTCCGGACGATACGATAGCTGTCACGCTCCTGCCTGTCTTTTAACGCGGCCATTTGTGAACCGACCGCCATGGCAATTCCTGTTTCTTTTGCAGCCCTCGCAAGCATGGCATTCAGCTGCAAAGTCTCAGAACCGCCGCCTCCGGTCATGGCATTAATAAAAACAGGTGATTTTAGGTTCAAATCACCTGTTTTGGGTTCCAACGATACATCAGCAACGCCGATTCCCGGCAGTGCCTGATGGACAAAACGGACGCAATCGAGCCAAGTAGCCCGGCATTGCCCGGTGGACAGTGCATAATTGATATGATCCATCTTTCTTTTTGCCCGTGACATTTATTCGGATTTGAACCCTTTTAATTTATCGCCAATGACATCGCTAATCGAGAATCCGGATGCTTCTTCCGGCATATCGTATTGTGAGAAGTCCTGTTCCGCTTCTTTTTCTTGAAGCTCTTTGATGCTGAGTGACAAACGCTTGTCTTCTTTGTTGACTTCCAGCACTTTCACTTCAACTTCCTGGCCTTCTTGCAGGACTTCGTGAGGCGTAGCGATATGCTTATGCGCGATTTGCGAAATATGCACAAGGCCTTCTACTCCCGGAAGCACTTCAACAAATGCGCCGTAGCTGACAAGACGCTTCACTGTTCCTTTATGGACAGAGCCTTTTGGCGCCTTTTCATCAATGGCATCCCATGGCCCAGGCAAAGTATCTTTGATCGACAGTGAGATGCGTTCAGAGTCACGGTCAACAGAAAGCACTTTAACTTTCACTTCCTGGCCTTCCGTTACAACATCCGACACTTTGTCGACATGTTCATGCGATAATTGGGAAATATGGACAAGTCCGTCCACTCCACCGATATCGACGAATGCGCCAAATGATGCGATGCGCTGCACTTTGCCGTCAAGCACATCCCCTGCATTGATTGAATCCATCACTTGTTCTTTCTTGGATTCTTTTTCACCTTCCACGACAGCACGGTGGGAAAGGATCAAGCGGTTGTTCTCTTTTTCCATTTCGACAATCTTAAAGGTCATGACACGGCCTTTATAATCCTCAAAAGATTCGACAAAATAATCTTCCACGAGTGAAGCCGGCACAAAACCGCGCACGCCAAGGTCAATGACCAAGCCGCCTTTAACGACATCTTTCACTTCCGCTTCGATGATTTCACCGGATTCGAATTTCTTCTCGAGATCATCCCAAGCGGATTCGGCATCGACTTTGCGTTTGGATAACACAAAGTTCTCGTCTTCCACTTTCGTGATGATCAATTCAAGCTCGTCTCCTTCTTGGACCGAGTCTGAAGCTTTTTCGATATGGAGGCTCGATAATTCGCTGATCGGGATGATCCCGTCGAACGGCGCTCCATCAATTGTCACCGTCACCGCTTTTTCCTCGATTTTGGCGACTATTCCTTTTACGCGATCTCCTGTTTGGAAGTCACGGTTTTCCATCAAATTCATATCCTCTGACATAAGTAGCCCTCCTTCACAAACTATCCATCTTCTATTTTATTCGAATTCTCTAATAAAAACAAAAATAATCACTTATTTTCAAGGTTTTCATCCAGAATTTTTTGAATACTAGCCATGATGGCTTCCGTCACTTCTTCTGCAGAAGCTTTGCGTTCACGATAAGGGTCCATCAAAATGGGATCGCCGTAGACAACTTTTACTTTTCCAAACGGTTTATACGGCCCGATGATGGCACACGGCATAACATCTGCGTTGCCGCGCAGGGCAAAAAAACCAGCACCGCTCAAGCCTTTTTTCAATACGCCATCAGTCGAACGCGTGCCTTCGGGGAACAGCCCGACAACTTCGCCGCCTTTTAGCAGCTTTAACGCCGTCCTTAGCGCTTCTCTGTCGCTCATACCGCGTTTTACCGGAAAAGCGTTAACTTTCGGCAGGATCGAACCGAGCACCGGGGCTTTGAACAATTCCTCTTTTGCCATGAAATGAACAGTTCTTGGCGCCGTCATGCCGACCACTGGCGGATCGAGCGCGTGAATGTGGTTGCTGCAAAGAAGCACCCCGCCCGTTTTCGGGAATTTCTCTGTGCCGCTGACTTGGAAGCGGTATAGCGGGCTCAGCGCAGTCTTCACGAGCGTTTTTCCTACTGCATACAAATTCATGACGCCATCAGCCTCTCTTCCGCTAGTTTCAAGATGGCTTGCGCCGCTTGTTCGATCGTTAAAGGTGTCGTATCTAAAAACACAGCATCTTCTGCTTGCTTCAAAGGCGCCACTTCGCGTTCTGAATCCATCTTATCGCGCATGGCGATTTCCTCCTGAAGTTCTATAAGCGGCGTCAGGATATCGCGCTTTTTATTTTCCTCGAAACGGCGTCTAGCGCGTTCTTCGACTGTAGCAGACATAAATACTTTGAGCGCGGCATCCGGCAAAACATGCGTGCCGATGTCGCGGCCATCCATAACGACGCCGCGGTCTTCCGCAAGCTTTTGCTGAAGCTCAACCATGCGCTTTCTGACCAATTCATGGGCAGACATTTCCGACACAGCTTTCGTCACGTACTGGGAGCGGATCGCTTCCGACACGTCTTCACCGTCGAGCAGCACGTTCTGCCCGCCTGCTACCGGGATCAAGTCGATTTCAGTCTCCGCAAGCAAAGCCCCGGCTTCTTCATTGCTCGCCAGATTAATGCCTGCGTTCAACGCCTTCAATGTGATGGCACGATACATCGCGCCAGTGTCGATATAAATATAGCCTAATTTTTCTGCTACTATTTTAGCGATCGTACTCTTGCCCGCAGCAGCCGGCCCGTCGATTGCGATTTGTATAACTTTCGTCAAAACTGTCACCTCATCTTATGTAATGATTTTATTTTATCACAATATGCTAAAGGTTTTGGGCAAAATGGAAGCGCGCCCTGAATAGTTCAGTACCCGAAGCTGCGCAAAAAGAAAAAGCCCTTCCGCGAAAGGCTTTTGAACTAATCAATTGGAGTATGTTTATGGTAATGGCTGACCGATAATTGGTGAGCCTGGCGAACTTTCCGCAAACCGAACCACCATAAAAACAGCATGAATGGTACAGCGCCGTACAATAGATTATCGTAGGCATAAAGAGACGCATTGTAGGCGATGTGTAAGATAGACGCCGCAACTAAAGCTGCCAACAGCCACCACTTGCTTTCCCGTTTCTTGCTGAATTTCGCTTTCCCAAAGTAAAAACCCATGACCACACCGAATAAAGCATGGCTTGAAACCGGAAGAAACGCTCGCAGGAAAGCTGCGCCAAGACCAAATTCAAGAAGGTACAGAATATTTTCGACCGTGGCGAACCCGAGCGACAAACTCGCGCCATATAAAATCCCATCATACGGGTCTTCGAAATCGATATGGCGGAACACTGCTGCCAACAGAACGATCCACTTGAAGAATTCTTCCAATAAACTTGAGAACAAGACGGATTTCACAAAGGTATTTTGGAATACACTCTCAGCTTCAAACACATATTGGATAAAAAGGATCGGGAATGTCAGAAGAGCGCCATATAAAAAGCAGTGAAAGATCAATTTCGACGGCTCTCCTGCAAATTGGTCACGCAAATAAAAATAACTGAACAATGCGAGCCCAGGCGCAATCGCTACCGTCAACAGCTCTAACATAGACGCCCTCCTCCATTCCATTCATCCGGTGCTGTTAAATCTCGAACGCTTCCTTATCGATCGCTTCATTGCCCGATAGCAGAATCGCTAACTTGATGCGCGCTTTCTTGCTGTCGTAATCACTTCCTAAAATGACGCCGCGCATCAGCAAATCGTGCGCGCTTCCGGGATAACTGTAAGCCGGATAGGCATTGCCTTCTTCCGCGCTTGTCGTCAATACGACCGGAATGCCGGATGCCACGGCGCGTTCGATCGCTTCCACCATATGAGGCGAAATTTGGCCGCGTCCAGCCGCTTCTAAGACGATGCCTTTCGATCCGTTTTCAGCCAGCATATCGACAATCGAACCTTCTTGGCCTGAATAGCATTTGACGATATCGACGCGCGGCATGCCGCCTGGCACACGATGCACTTCACGATGCACCGGCTTTTGGTAAATGCGGACTTTATCATTATCAATAATGCCTAAATAACCGTGGCCGAATGAATCAAAGCCCTGCAAGTTGCTGGCATGCACTTTTTTGACATATTTCGCGCTGTAAATCCGCTCATTGAAAACAACGACTGTTCCAACATCTTTAATCACTGGGTCCACAGCAACGTAAATCGAGTTGCGCAAATTGGAGTAGACATCTGTCCCAACTGCCTCGGGCGCTCGCTGGCTGCCAGTCACCACGACCGTCCGTTCATCGCCCACAGTCAAATCCAGGAAATAAGCGGTTTCCTCCAATGTGTCGGTGCCATGGGTGACCACAACGCCTTCCACTTCTGGGTCTTGCAATTCTTTCAAAATCGCTTCCTTGACGATGTTCATTTCATTGAAACCAATATGCATGCTTGGCAATTGGTAGACATCAATTACTTTCACTTCGATTTCAGACGGCAATTGGCAAAGTTCTGCCAGGTCTTTACCTGAAATGGCCCCGGATTTCAACAAGCCATCATCTGAGATAGCTTTGCTGGCAATGGTGCCGCCTGTTGTGATTAACGATACTTTCTTTTTCATAATGCACCTCTTTTGGATAATCTAGTCTTTTGAATTTCTCAGTGCTTGCTTTTTCGCTATCGCCGCTGCGATCTGCTGGCCATGAAAACGGCCATTCTCGATAAAGATTTCATTGGCATTGTTCCCGGCCGCGATGACGCCAGCGATAAACAAGTCCTCGACATTGGTCTCCATCGTTTCTTCATTAAAAGATGGCCTGCCGCTTGCTGCATCGATATCGATTCCCATCTGCCGGAGAAATTGGTGGTCCGGATGATAGCCGATCATGGCAAAGACAAAATCATTCGCAAAGGTTTCTTTCGTATCGTTTACAGTCAGTTCCACTTCTTCTTCGCGAATTTCGTCGACGATGGAATCAAATAGCATAGTAATTTCACCTTGTCTAACGAGCCCGTCAAATTCCGGCAAAATCCACGGCTTGACACTTTTCGAATAGCTCGTGCCGTGATAGGACACCGTTACCCGACTACCGGCTTTGTGCAATTCCAACGCTGCGTCCACTGCCGAATTTTTGCCGCCGATCACCAGCACGTCTCGATCGAAATAAGGATGTCCTTCCTTGAAATAATGCATCACTTTCGGCAAATCAGCACCTGGCACTGCGAGTTTGTTCGGATGGTCATAATAGCCTGTCGCTACTACTACATACCTTGCCTTATAATCATTTTTGGTCGTTTTAATGTAAAAACCGTCCGATTGTTCAATCGATAAAGCTGTCTCGAATGCCCGCACATCCAATGCGTGCCGCTTTACCACTTCACGGTAATAGACAAGCGCTTGATTACGCTTTGGCTTGCGGTCTTCCGTAATGAAAGGCACATCCCCGATCGATAATTTTTCGCTGCTGCTGAAAAACGTCTGGTGCGTCGGGTAATGATAGATGGCGTTAACGATATTGCCTTTTTCGAGAATGATGGGGTGCAGGCCCATTCTCTGTATTTCGATGGCAGCCGATAAACCGCACGGGCCGCCTCCTACGATGATGACATCTGCATGTTCCATATCAACCACTCCTGTAATAATGTCCATATTCATCTTAGCCGATTGAAGAGCTTTGTGCCAAATGCTTGCTGACTGATGCGGGCTGAATTTCAAGTACATGGTATTGCGCTTTTGCGCCAAGCCGGAGCGGCAAAGTCGTCGTGCCGAAGCCATTGCTGATAAGTTCTGTAACGCCATCTGAAACCGTCAAAGAGCCACGGTCGAATATTCCGTACGGCCCAAACCTGATCTGGCCTCCGTGGGTATGGCCTGCGATCATCAGGCTGACAGGAAAATGTTGTTTTACATGCTCAAAGACAAATGGCGTATGGGAGATGAAAATGATGGAATCGCCTTTTTCGACAGTACGGAAAGCATCTTCCACACTATGATCCCGAAAAGCGAAATAATCGATTCCTGTTAATTTAAGCCGAGCATTGCCGAACAATTCAACCGCTTCATCGTCCAGGATTGTGGCACTTTGTTCTCCGAGCAATGCCCTTAATCGCTCTTCGCCAATTTCCCTGTCGTTGTTTCCGAATACATAATACACCGGGGCAAGTTCACTTAAAATCCGCAAGTTTTCACGGATGCGTTGTTCCGGCACCCCCCGCTCGACAAAATCCCCACCGATGACGACGAGATCGACTGGATCGTTGAACATATCGCGCCGAAGCTTGCGCCGGTGAACATCGGAGATAAACAGCAATTTAAAAGGAGCAAACTGTGCCTCTCCTGACAAGCGGATGGCGGCTGTCTCCTTGTTTTCGCTATGAGCTGAACGGAACATCCATGCCAGTAAAGCCAAGCCTGCTATTGCAATACGTAACATCCATTTCATCAATGTACATCCTTTCCGAAGCAACAAAAAAACATAAGCTGCGCTTATGTTTTCTTGTTAAAGCCGCTATTCAATCTTCAGTGATATCTAGAATACGGAAGCCGGATTTTTCCAGTTCCTTTGTGAATTTTTCAATATTGTTCTTTTTCATGACCTTCAGGACGATGCGGCGCACCATTTTATCGGTTTCATCAAAGGTAACGAGTGAAATGACGGATTCTTTATGTCTTTCAATGATTTCACCAAGCCGCCCGATGCGGCCTTCTGATTCGACTGAAGTAACGGTGATGCGAACTCCTGATTTCTTCATGCCAAATGCACTTTGCAATTGGTTGACGACATCAAATCGAGTGACAATTCCAAGAAATTTCCCTTCATCGACAACAGCGATGATTGGGAAATCACGCAGTTCAACTAAAGCTTTCTCATACACGTCATCAATATTCAAGTAAACATCTTGGTTGACCATGATATCTTTCACTTTTGTCGAACGCACAAATTCATCTTTTTCAGCGTTCGAATAGAAAAAGGCACGATATGCATGGTACCACGTGAAGATCCCTTTGAATTGGTCGCCATCGACGACAGGCAATGCATCGACGGAATGCTGCTCCAATAGCTCGAGCCCTTTTTCCATCGTATCTTCTGGTGTTACTGTGTAGCATCTTTCTTTTTTCACTAATGCACTTTTGACAAACATTTGCTCACCTCTTTTTAGATTCTTTCTATCTTTTCCCTTACTGGAGGTATTTAATCTCGCTTTTAGGGCAAAATCAATGTTTGTCCAGGGCTGATATCGTTAGATGCCAATCCATTGGCCTGTTTGATCTTCTCCACAGCGGCGGCTGCACCGCTTGCCCCGTAATTATTGACGGCAATGCGGTAAAGCGTTTCACTCGACTGGACGGTCACTGTCTTGCCGCCTGCAGTCGGCGTTTCCTGTTGCTCTTCTTTTTCTTTTTCTTCAGCTTGCGCACGTTGTTCAGCTTCAGCTTTTGCTTCAGCTTTTGCTTCGGCTTCAGCTTTTGCTTCGGCTTCTTCACGCGCTTTTTGTTCTGCCAATGCTGTTTCCTGGGCTTTTTTCTCTGCTTGCTGTTCTGCAGCTGCCTGCTCTTTCTCTTTCTCTTTCTCTTTCGCAGCTGCCTTTTCCTCACGTTCGCGCGCTTTTTCTTTCAATTCTTTTTGTTCTTGTGCTTCTTTCGCTTTGGCACTTTTCTTTTCTTCTTCGTCTTTCTCCTGGTCGTCTGCAGCGGCGAGCACCGTGCTGTCAGAAGGCGGCTGGGAGTTTAGTTCGAAGCTGACTTCATTTTCGTTTGTTTTGGCAGTTAGCGTGTCATCCGGTTCATAGTAAAACGCAACATAGATCAACAAAGTGACCGGAATCAAGATAAAGATGAAAAACAAGGAAGGCAATAACAAGCCCCTGCTTTTCGGCTTGGGCATTTGGCGTGCGCGCCTCGTCAATTCTGCCATGCGTTCCTGTGACAATTCCTGGCGATTCTTTTCCATTGATTCATGATAATTATCGTTTCCCATTTCACGACTACCCCTATCTGTACTAATATATCTATTATGACGAAAAAAGACTTATTTGTAAATAATAGAAATAGAGATTTTCATATAGGGAGAAGGACCTTCAAACGCTCTTTCCAGGAGCCGTGCGGCGACGCTTTCAATTCCTTCCGGTTGCCTTTGAACAAGCTATGGTCAATGCCGTGAAAACTGCAGCAATTAGGCGGTATGCCGGGGGTTTTTTGATCGAAACTCATGCTGATGTATTGCCGGATGCAGCCGCTTGAATGGGCCAGCCCGCGTACAGATGCCGCTTGTCGTTGTTTTTCTATTTTCAATCGTTCAATCTGGTTCAATGTGCCTTGAAGGGGTAGGCGCTCGCGCCAGTAAGAAATGATGCGATACGCAGTTTCCCTCATCATTCCTTGCTCGATCAATTGCTTCGCTTCTTCGCCCCGCTCATAGATTAGTTCGATTTCATGGCGTTCGGGTAAATCATCCATGATCAAACTTTCCACGAGCCGCTCGTCGCCTGCTGCGTATAACAAAGTTGCAAGTGAAGGCAAAGAATCCCGGCCAGCACGTCCGACTTCCTGAACATATCCTTCTATTGAAGAAGGCAATTGGAAATGGATCACGTGGCGGATATCGGGAATATGGACCCCCATGCCAAACGCATTGGTCGCACATACCCATTCCAGTTCTTTATTGGCAAATTGCTGTTGGACGAAAATGCGGTCCTGCTGCTCCATTCCGCCATGGTAGAATGCAGCACGGATGCCAAGCGCGAGGAGTCGCTCTGCCAATTCCTGCGACTTCCGGCGCGTTCCGGCATAAATGATTCCCGGCCCGCCATATTCTGCGACCAAGTTCATCAATGCTTCCAGCTTTTCATGATCATTGTCAAATTTTCGAATATCGTAACTGATATTTTCCCGGTCCATCGGATGTGAGTAGATGAATGGATCGCTCAATTTTAAATAATGCTTGATTTCATCTGTTACTTTATCGGTCGCCGTCGCGGTCAGTGCCAAAGTTTGCGGATTGCCAAGCTTGGGCAAAACCTCTGCAATGCGCAAATAGTCAGGGCGGAAATCGAAGCCCCATTGAGAAATGCAATGCGCTTCATCAGCGACTAGCAGCGAGATGCCAAGTGCATTCAACTTGCCAAGTACATATGGCTGGACAAGCATTTCAGGGGCCACAAAGATAAATTTATAAGTGCCAAGCGTATTCCATGCTTTTTCGCGATCTTCCGGTTTCATAAAGGAATTGATGGCAATGACCGATTTTTCGCCCATTTTTTTTAATTGGGCAACTTGGTCTTGCATCAATGATAGAAGCGGCGAAACGATAACAATAGCTCCTGGAAATACCTTTCCAGGAAGCTGATAACACAGTGATTTCCCCATTCCTGTCGGCAGCAGTGCCAAAACGTCGCGTCCCGCCAACACTTGCTCAATAACCTGTTTTTGGCCGGGGCGAAATTCCGTGTAGCCGTAAGCGTCATATAATAGCTTTTCAAGATTCATGTGACGCCCCCTCTCATCGCCAGCGCCAACCGAATCTGAAAGTAACTGGCTTCCGGCAAACGTTCTTTAATATCCCGCAGGCGCATCGATTTCAACTCTACACTGATGCGTTTAATTGACTCGAATAAATGCTCCTCCATAAATGGCGCAAAACTGAACGCGGGATCGTTCATGGCCATCTCCACAAAATGATCTTCAATGGTACTCGTTTTCAACTGCCGGAGTTCCGCAATCTGTTTCAGTGAAAATCCGCGTTCGGCCAGACTTTGTGTTCGCTTCGCCGATTCCGTCAAGGCGGATGTCTGCACGATCCCTTCAAGCAGACCCGCAAGCATTGGATGTTTCATCTCTTCGAGTACATCGAGCCAAGCATGCACTGCTTCAACCACTGCAATTTTCACATCAATTGGCAAGAGCTTATGCTCCATGGCCAATTGATCCCACGTGAGCCCGCCGACTCCATAGCCCGACAAACGCTCCACCAAAATATCCTTGTGCGCTTCGGTTGTTTTTGCTAAAGCCAAGCTGGATTCAAGTTGGTTTTTGAAAGCTTCTTGAACAGCTGGTGAGCGGAAATCGATGCGTTTCAAATAAGCCTTTGCCCACGTCTGCACCGTTTCATCGGTGACGACTGGATCAAAGCGCTTTTGGCCTTGCATAAAATTGGACATCGTCTGGACCACTAGCGATAGGCGCGCAAAGAAGCGATTTTCATTGCCTCTGTACTTCCAGCCGTTTAAAGGCGTAGACGGGATTTCCAGGTCGAATGCGGAGCGATGGAGCCGGACGCTGTTGTCATCCGGAATCAAATAGCCTTGCGTTTGCAGTCTGTCAATGGACGCCAGGTATTCTTGCTTGTCCAGTTTCGGAAGCACGGCAAAATAAGGATGCAAACCGAAATAGCCAATGTCCTGAATCGTTTGCCCTGATTTCTTTCCTTTAATTAAATGATAAGGGGAAGAAACGGTCCGTTGACCGTCTACCGCTCTCATGATTGCTAAAACGACTTCATCGAATCGCACTGAATTGCCCTCCTGGCGGTTTTGGGTTGAAAAACTCATGAAATATCTATAGAATAAACACGATAGTATAACTGAACTTGTTCGGAGATAAAGGAGAGGAACTGGAATGGCTAAATATACCATTGTTGATAAAGATACGTGTATCGCATGCGGGGCTTGTGGAGCAGCAGCACCGGACATTTACGATTATGATGATGAGGGCATCGCCTTCGTTATTCTTGATGATAACACGGGGACTCAACAAGTGCCAGATGAGCTGATGGAGGACATGGAAGACGCATTTGAAGGATGCCCGACCGATTCCATCAAAGTGTCAGACGAGGCATTTGAAGGGGACCCACTTAAATACGAAGACTGACCAAAACGTGGTCAATAGAAAAAGCGGCCGGAAGAATTATCTTCCAGCCGCTTCTTTTTATGATAAATAATAGGAGCGTTGTTTTTCAATCCATGTATGCATGCTGCCAAAGATCAATAAGACGACGGTTGTAAGCGCCAGGCCTTTGATCAAGTTGAAAGGCAGAATCCCGAGAACAATGGTTGTGTACAATGCGTTCCCAGTCTGTTCAGGCATGTTCAGGAAATACGTATACATCGGTAGAAAGACGAAATAATTCAGCAAGCTCATGCCAATCGCCATCGAGAATGTCCCAATGACTAAACCGAATGCGATTCCCTTTTTTGTGGAGACTTTACGGTAAATGGCGTAGACCGGCAAAATGAACAATAGGCTCGTCGCGAAATTTGCCATATGCCCTACAGGAACGCCAGTCGGGCTTCCTGAAAAAATCCAGTCCAATACGTTTTTAAAGAATGCTACCAAGACCCCTGCTACAGGCCCCATTGTAATGGCCGCAATTAATGCCGGCACATCGCTGAAATCCACTTTCAAAAATGCTGGCAATGCCGGCAGCGGAAAATTGAATAGCATCAACACAAATGAGATGCTGCTCAGCATACCGATGACGATCATCGATTGCAATTTTTTGTTCTTCATGTTCCTCTCTCCTTGTCGTGATTCACCAGAAGAAAGGTTCGGAGCGCATTGCCATAAAAAATCCCTTAAGCAAAGTTCACTTAAGGGAGAGTCAGGCACACTGAAATAAACGGTCCGCCATTAAAACGGCATGCGTCCGTACCTTCACCTTCTCCCATCCAGACTATACTGTCGGCTTTGGAATTTCACCAAATCCTGCCTTTTACGGCTCGCGGGCTGATGGACTATTACGCCCAATTACCGCCGGTAGGGAATTGCACCCTGCCCCGAAGATGAATCGATATTTTTTTATACAAGTTAATCTTATAAAAAAATGACAGCAATGTAAACATTACTGCTTACATTACTGCCTTTTTTATTTCACTGGCCAATCGATGCGGTTAGGTGAAGCCGGCAATTCCAAGGTTCCAGAGAAATCGAAGCCTGCCCATTCCGCTTGTGACGTATTGGATAGCGTCAGCGATGAACCGTAGGATTGCGCCGTGAGCGCCATACTTTCAATCATTTGCATCGCGTCAACTTCATCGAGTGCGTTCAGATCCAACTGCTCTTCGAAAATCACGTCGGCGGTGGTCCCGTTCAATTCAACGCGGTAACTGATCTCTTCCAGAACCGGCGATTGGTAATCGTCATTCGGCGATTGCTGCAGCGCCATCAGCGCAGCTTCCACATTCTCCGACGACATGCCATAAGCAGGAGCCAAATGCCAATCACCCGTTGACGAAGCAAGCAAGTAAAAACTCTGGCCCTGCTCGCCGGGAACGAGCGGTTCCACTGTCCCTACATGAGATAATTGCGCAGCCTCGCCGTCTTCGTCCAATACACGGATTTCTTGCTTATTCATAAATGTTTCTTCCAAGCTGGATAAATACAGCAAAGTGGAAGCTGAACCTTGATCGTAGGAATGGCCGTCCGGCAGGAAATGGCTGATGGTCGAACCGTTTTGCTCGAGCTCGCCTTCATAAGGGTGATACTCATCAAACCCCAATGCGGATTCATCGATTTGACTGGCGAATGTTTCATATAATTCGATCGCATCCGGTTCTGCCGTATCGATCAGTTCCTCTGGAATGACAAAACTTACCGGCACCACATAGCCATTGTAAGCAAGCCCAATGCGCAAAACGTGCTCATCTCCGAGCTCGCTGTCATAAACTGCGCTTCGCTGGGCTTCCGGATCTTTTGTGGCTAGACTTGCAGCACCTTCAGATTCACTGCTGCATCCTTGGGCTTGTTCAGCTGGATCCGTTTGTGCCTCGTCCGTCGCCATCGTAGACTCTGCGTCGCTGCTGTCATTTTCGCTGCTGCTAGAATCGGTGCCGTTTTGCTGCAGCAAGGAAACCACGAGCACCGAAATGCTCAAAAATGCGACGATTGCCACCAACAGTGGCAGCCAGCGTTTCGGCTGTCTTGGTGTTTGCTCTTGATGGGACAGCTTTTTATACACTTCGGCTTTGGGCCGATTGTCTTGTATTTTGGGGAAATCCCGCAACAAATTTTCGATTTTTTCATCGTTCCATTTGTCATTCGGCATATTCTTCTCCCCCTTCTGCTTCTAGTAATTTCTGGCGGAGGGACCGGATTGCCCGGTGTTGTGTCGTTTTGACTTTGCCTTCCGACCACTCCAGGACTTCAGCCGTTTCCGCAATGGAGAGATCTTGGAAATAACGCATGATGATGACGAGCTTCTGGTCGCCTGTACACAAATCGAGCATTTGATACAAGCGGACCTTGTCTTCATTAAGTAATGAAACTTCTTCCGGTATTCGTTCAGCTGAAACCAATTGCTGGGTTTCCCAGTCAAAGAAATCCATTGAATGCTTTTTCCTTACTGAGGTTTTGCGGAAATGATCAATGGCGACATTTTTGGCGATTGAAAACAGCCAAGTCTTTTCCGAACTCTTCCCTTGAAACCGGTCATAAGCACGCAACACCCTTACATAAACTTCATGCATTAAATCTTCTGCCACATGGCGGTCCTTCACTAAATACACCAGAAACTGAAAGACATCCTGATGGTATTGATCGTACAGCCGATGAAACACGGAGTCATTCACGCAACTCCCCCCGTTCCTTGGATTAGTCGTCACGACAACAACAAAAGTTACATTTTCTTCAACGGCAATGTGAAGATGAATGAAGTGCCTTCGCCGAATTTGCTTTCAGCGTAGATTTCACCCGAATGCGCTTTGATAATATTGCTGGCAATCGCGAGGCCAAGCCCTGTGCCGCCTTTGCCGAGCGTTCTTGCTTTATCGGCTTTATAAAAACGTTCAAAGACGAACTCCAGGTCTTTCTCTGTAATTCCTGCCCCGGTATCGTTGATCGAAACTTTTGCGTAGTCTCCCATGTTTTCGACGTGCACGTGCACTTGCCCTCCCTGCGGTGTGTGGCGAAGTGCATTATCGATCAAATTCGTCATGACCTGTTCGATGCGGTCTTCATCGAGTTCTGCTGCCGCCCAGTCATCGAGTTGTGACGTGAAGCTCAGTTCGATGCCTTTCTCTTTAGCGGCTTGGCTGAATTTCAAGCTCATTCGCTCAATAGCATTATTGAATTGCACCAATTCTTTGTAGAGGCGCATATGACCTGATTCCAGACGAGCCAAGTTCAATAGGTCCGTGACGAGTCGGCCCATGCGCTGAGACTCCTCATAGATGATCTTGGTCATTTCGTTGCGCTCTTCTTCGCTTGCACCGACATCATCCAGCAAAGCCTCGCTATAGCCTTGAAGCATGGCGATTGGCGTCCGCAATTCATGGGATACATTGGCGATAAAATCTTCGCGCAGCTTTTCAAGGCGGTGCTGCTCTGTCATATTGTGGAGCACCGCTACCGCTCCGCGTACGCTTTCACCGCTGTAAAGCGGGCTGAAATTGACCGCATAATAAGCGCCTTCAATTTCCAGTTCTTCTTCGATCTCCTCTTGGAACGTTAATACATGATCCAGCATATGAAGCATTTCTGATGGCAACGCATTGGCATCGGTCGTGCCGTCTTTAAAGAGCCATTGCTGGAGCAACTTCTCTGCCGGCGGATTGCTCAATAGGATGGTTTTGTCCTGGTTGAACGTGATGACCACATCTGCCATCGAAGTCAAAATACTCGATAATTGCTCTTTTTCCTGGTTGATCACTTCAAGATGATGCTTTAACTGGCGTCCCATCTGATTGAAGGCAATCGCAAGCTGGCCGATTTCGTCTCCAGAAGAAACTTTCACTTTCGTATCAAAATTTCCTTTCGCCAGTTCAAACGCGCCTTCGCGCATATTACGCAGTGGGGAGGTAATGCGAGTGGACAAGAAAAACGCAAAAAATGTCGTCAATAACAATGCGATAAACGCAGACAAAAACACAATATTTGTCGTTCTTTCAGCCGTGCGGTCCATTACCTCCAAAGATTGGTAAATGAAAACCGTTCCGTGAAGCTCATCACTTGTTTGCAGAGGCGACGCCATGACAATATACGATTCCATCCGGTCTGCTTCCGACAACGACGGCAATAGCATTTCTTTTGTTACCGTTTCATCGCTTTCGAATACTTTTTGAAATTCGTTTTCACTGACAATCTTTTCCCTAATTTCCTCGCCGTTTAAGCCATCATGCAGATAGTAGGAAATTTCCCCAGGTTCTTCGGCGATGACTGCATTGGTTTCGGGCCCTAATACTTCATCAACGATTGATAAATTGCCTTCCCCAGAATGGTCATTAAAGATCCGGGCTATCATATTCGCCTCGTTGTGAAGCGCTTCTTCCACCGTCTCGCTATGGAAATTCCCGAGAAACTCCAATAGCAGCACCGTCACAATAAACAAGACAAAGGAAACGAGAAGCAAAATGGTTACCCACAGCTTCCCGACGATGCTATTCCATATTCTATTCATTGCCGACCTCGAATTTGTACCCGACACCCCAAACGGTGACGATCATCTTAGCGGCGGATTCAGAGACACGGTTCAATTTCTCCCGCAAGCGTTTGACGTGGGTATCCACGGTACGCAAATCACCGAAAAAGTCGTAATGCCATACTTCTTTGAGCAAATGCTCCCGGTCAAATACTTTATCCGGTGATTTTGCCAGGAAATATAAAAGCTCATATTCTTTCGGCGTCAAATTCACTTCGACACCATCTGCTGTAACGCGGTGTGCGTCGTGGTCGATCGTCAAATGCGGAAAGACGACCAAATCTTTTGAGACGGTCGAACTCGTAGAAGGCGAATACGCGGACGAGCGGCGCAAAATCGCTTTCACGCGCAGCACAACTTCACGCGGGCTAAACGGCTTAACGATATAGTCATCCGCTCCAGATTCAAATCCTTCCACGCGATTTGCCTCTTCGCCTTTCGCTGTCAGCATGATAATCGGCGTCATCTTTGTCTCCCGAAGTTCAGTTGCCACTTCGATGCCATCTTTTTCAGGCATCATCAAATCAAGCAGGATGCAATGGTAATCCTTTTCCATCGCTTTTTCCAATGCTTCCACGCCGTTTTCCGCTTCTTCCACCATATATCCTTCACGCTCGAGATACATCTTCAACAGGCGGCGGATCCTCTCTTCATCATCCACTACAAGAATTGTAATTTCTTCGGACATCCTAATCCCTCCAACTTTTATCTCTATACCTTTCATTGTACCGATAAGGGTTCCAAAAATAAACGAAAAGCCTTTTCCTATAGCAGGAAAAGGCTTTTGTCGTCAAGCGTATGAATGCAGTCCAGCAATAATCAAGTTGACTGCCACCAAGTTGAACATGATGATGACAAAACCGATGACCGCAAGCCAAGCAGACTTTTCGCCTGCCCAGCCTCTGCCAAGCCGCAAGTGCAAATACGCTGCGTAGAACAAGAATGTAACGAGTGCCCACACTTCTTTCGGGTCCCAGCCCCAGAAGCGCGACCAGGCGATTTGCGCCCAGATCATGGCAAAGATCAATGCACCGAGTGAAAAGATCGGGAACCCGATGATGATCGAACGGTAATTGATTTCATCCATCAGCTGCAAGTTGACGTTTTTCGTAAACGGCTGCAGCATGGCGGAAATGCGTTTGCGGAAGATCAGGCGAATCAATGCATACAGCACTGTCCCCACCATGACTGACCAAAACACGGTCGTCAGTTTTCCGGCATGGACGATCGGCGGCATTTCCACTAGCGGCGTAAATGCGCCGTCTGTCATTGGCTCGAATTCGTTCATTCCGAAAATCGCTGGCATATTGTAAGTAATTTCCGATGGTTGTTCGTCTTTATTAACATAAGTGAAATCGGCTTCGTAATTCGTCAAGGTAAAGAATGTGCTCGTTACGACAAAGCCCAGTACCAACACGAGCGAATACATGATGGCTTCAAGCCAAAAGCGCTGCTTCGACTTTTTCTTTTGGTCGACGACTTTGAGCAAATAAATCAAGCCAGCTGCTGCACTGATCGCAAGAATACCTTCTGCAATGACAACCGTGATAACGTGGATTGCCAGCCAATTCGTCTGAAGCGCCGGAATCAACGGGCTTACTTCGCTCGGGAACATGCTTGCGTAAGCGATGATCAGTAGCGCAATCGGTAACACGATCATACCGAGCACAGCGGTTTTGTACAATGCATAAAGAATAATAAATCCGCCAACAAGCGTCATTCCAAATGCGGTCGTGAATTCGAACATATTACTGATCGGTGCGTGTCCAGTAACCATCCACCGTGTAATAAAATACCCTAATTGCGCAAGGAAGCCGATGACCGTAATGGTGATGGCGACTTTCCCCCAGCGCTGTTCGGATCTGTAGGTACCTTCTTTATTGCCTTTTACAGCGCCCCCGAATACGAATGTTGCAATCAGATAGGCGATAAAGGCTACGTATAATAAATTAGAACTGATGTCGGCTAATGTCATGTCAATTGTTCACCTTCCCTTTTCTCCTGTGCTTCCATGTCTTCCTGTTGGTCGCGGTATGCCGGAAGAGAAGCGTGATCAGTCACCTGGTCCAAATCTTTCTTCAGCCCAAACCAGTTTTTGTTCGTGTGGCCTGCAAGCAAAATGCTGCCATCCGCTTGTTGCTGAATCCAGAAACGGCGGTGGTTGAAATACATTCCTTGCGCCACGCCGATCATGAAGATTAAACCGCCGAGACCCAGGATCGGCAAGGTGCGGTCTTTGCGCACTGTCAAACCGGATGCATCC
Source organism: Planococcus sp. SK3692 (assembly GCF_028890485.2). Lineage (GTDB taxonomy): Bacteria > Bacillota > Bacilli > Bacillales_A > Planococcaceae > Planococcus. The sequence goes on along the minus strand of NZ_JARCHV010000002.1, from coordinate 1,319,636 downwards.
CGCGTCTCGACACCCTGGAAGGCAAGTTTGTAATCGTTGTCGCCTAGCGGTTCAACAGTATTCTGAATGGTGATGAAACTCGTCTCACCGTCCGGTGTATCGGGAGTTGTCATTTTCACAAGGAATCCCGGATTTTTCGGCAGCGGTGTCGCTGTTTGCGGTTCGCCGTTTTCAAAACCGGAGAAGTCCGGATAATAGCCAAGCAGCTCGACAACAGAACCGTCTTCAAGCTCGTAATTGGTTTCCGGATTCACTAAATCGATGGTCAAATCTCCGCGGCTTTCACCGGTTTCCTTGTTCTGCAGCGCGAAGCTCATCGTTTTTAGCTCATCTTGTTGGAAATCCATCTGATACAAGGCGTAGCCATCGAATTTGAATGGCTGGTTAACGCGGATGGCGTGTTCTTCCACCATTTCCATATCCGCTGTATCACCCGGCAATGCACCTTCTGGAATTTTGTAAAGAACGACATCCGTTTGGTAATTTTTCGCTACCGTTCCGACACGGTCGATCGCTTCACCAAATTTCTCTTCTTCACCTTCGCCTGTATAAGTTTCCAAAGTAAATCCTTTGCTTTCCAACACATAGCCCGGCGCATCCGGTATTGCACGTGTTTCGCCTTCACGGATCCATAATGTTTCGTCTACATAGAAACCTGGCATCATGCGCAGCATAACGCCGAACAAGAAGATGATAAGTCCGATATGGTTGACATAAGGGCCCCACCGCGAAAAACGGCCTTTTTCAGCAAGCAAGCCATTTTTATCGGTCGACACCTTATATTTCAAATCGGTGAGTTTTTCTTCAGCTTTTTTCAGCGTATCCGCATCTCCCGGCCCTTCTGCCAAAATGCGCTGCTTGCGCATAAAGCTGGAATGGCGCAACACACGCTGGTTTTTCAATGATTTATAAAGCGGCACAAAACGGTCGAGGCTCGCAATAATCAACGAGATTGCAAGCATCCCGACCAGTCCGATAAACCAGAAGGAATTGTATAGATCATGAAAGCCAAGTGCATGGTAAACGGTTCCGACACTTCCATAGATATCGGTGTAATACGCTTCGATAGCTGCATCTGTTGTAGCCGGCACGTATTGTTTTTGCGGCAGAATCGTGCCGAGGGCAGCTGCGATTAGTAAAACGATGATAATCCCAACGCCAACTTTAACGCTGGAAAAGAAATTCCAAATTTTGTCGATGATCGACTTGTTATACGTCTGGGAACGTCTAGCTGTTCCTTCATAGCGCATATCCGCTAATTTCTTGTTTTGTTCCTGTTCGTTGAGCGGCCGGCCACACGATTCACAAAGAACCGTACCTGGCGGATTTTCATGGCCGCATTTGCAAATCAATTTGTCCATCCCAAAAATCTCCTTATTCAGGTTTGATTTCTTCCATAAAACCTGCGATGTCCTGCTCTGTCATTTCACCGGTCACGATGCGCTGGATTTCACCTTGAGGATTCACCAGCATGGTCGTTGGAAGCGGGCGGATATTATATGCAGTCATGACGCTTTTGTCGCGGTCGATGACAATCGGGAAATCGAGGCCGTATTGACGGGCGAATGTCTCTACTTCAAAATTCGATTGCGCAATATTTACCGCAAGGATCTGGACGCCTTGATCTTCATATACATCGTACTGGCTAGCCATCGCGGGCATTTCCTTGATGCACGGTTCACACCATGTGCCCCAGAAATTCAGGAACACGCCTTGCCCTTTATAATCGGACAGCTTATGGGTTTCACCGTCGAGATCCGTCAGCGTAAAATCCGGTGCTGCATCTCCCACTCTCAGTACTTCCACTTCATCGGCCGTCACACTATTGTAGATGGTATAACCTATGGCCGCGACCAATAGCAGCAAAATAACAGACCGCATGATCGTCCGGTTTTTCTTTTTGTTTCTTTTTTTCTCCGTACTCATAAAGATCCTCCTTCGAAGGATTGGATGCAAATCAATTATAGCAAAGATTCATAAGGCGCCTGCCTGCAGTTTTGAAGGGTTTGTGAACGTTAGCGGCGTTTGCCGGTATCCGCAAGCACTCGCAGCTGTTTCACTTCGTGAGGGCTAAGCTCTCTCGATTCCCCAGCATTCAAACTATGCAAGGTCAAAAAGGCGAATTGTTCACGGCTCAGTTTTTGCACAGGGAAGCCAATCGCTTCGAACATGCGGCGAACTTGACGGTTGCGTCCTTCGTGGATAGTGATCTGGACAATCGCTTTTGCCATTTTCGTATCGGCTGACAATAATTTCACTTTTGCCGGTGCTGTCATGCCGTCTTCCAATTTGATGCCGCGTTCGAGTTTCTGGAGATCTTCCCTAGTTGGGATTCCTTTTAAACGCGCGACATAGGTCTTGTCGATCTCGAATTTCGGATGTGTCAAACTATTGGCGAATTCACCGTCGTTCGTCAACAGCAGCAATCCTGAAGTATCGTAATCAAGTCGACCGACAGGATAGATGCGCTCTTCGATGTTCGGGAAGAAATCCGTCACAACTTTACGGTTTTTGTCATCTGACACTGCCGAAATAACGCCGCGCGGCTTGTATAGCAAAAAGTAAACTTTGCGTTCTTTTTCCATTTGGACGCCTTCTACTTCGATCTTATCGGACGGTGTCACTTTGACTCCCAACTCTTTGACGGTTTTCCCGTTCACTTTCACTTTCCCATCTAAAATCATTTGTTCTGCTTTGCGCCTAGATGCAATTCCTGCATGCGCCATTACTTTCTGTAATCTTTCCATTTCCTGTTCACCCCATCTAATTAAATACCGGCTGCATAGGCAGCCGATTCACGTTCTTCGCGGTCTTTCTAACCGGAATTATGGCATAATTCCGGCCAAAGAGAAAGCGCATCGCTCAAAAGAAAAGAAGACTGTTAATGCGTCCCAGTCTTCCCAGTAAGCTCCTATGCATTTACTTCTTCTTTGAATGCTTCTTGAAATTTCGTCATGAAAAGATCGCTGTCTTCTTCCGGCTCTTGTGCCATTTCTTCAGGAAGCGGAGGCAATTCCTCCAAGTTCTTCAACCCAAAATAATTAAGGAATTCATCAGTTGTGCCGTACAAAATAGCACGCCCTGTCCCTTCCGCACGCCCGCATTCCTGTATCAAGCCCTTGGCAGCGAGAGTCGCCAGCGCTTTTTCGCTTTTTACGCCGCGCAAATCCTCTAGTTCGACTCGTGTGATTGGCTGCTTGTATGCCACGATAGCCAGCACTTCAAGCGAAGCCTGTGACAACGATTGAGGGGTCGGGTTTTCCACCAGTTTTTGGATGGTTTCCGCCATTTCCGGCTTGGTCACCAATTGATAAACGCCTGCCAGCTCTTTCAGCGTCACGCCAAAAGTTTCCCCGTTGTAGCGAATTTTCAGCTCAGAGAGTGCTTGCTCCACTTGTTCAGCATCAGCTTCTGTCAAAAATTGCAATTGGCTAAAACTCAAGCCATCGTCTCCTGTGACAAACAGCAATGCTTCAATTTGGCCCAAAAGGTTCTTCTTCATCTTGCCACGTTTCCTTTCTCAGTTCCACCGACAATTCGGTGAAGTTCTTTTGCTGTTCGACCGCAATCACTTGCCGCTTCATCAATTCCAGCAAGGACAAAAATGAAACAACAAGCACCGTATGGTCATCAGATGGGAAAAGTTCAGAAAAATTAGCACGCCCTTTAAATGACTTTAACCGCTCGACCATCGAGCCCATCTGTTCTTTGATGGATACTTCCTGGCGCGCTACACGCGTCGAAAGCGGCGCTCTCAATTGCTTTCGGCGCAGCATCTTCTGGAATGCCCCGAGCATGTCGTAGGCATTGGCATCATACTCTATGGCATCGGGCTGCTGCTGAAGTTCCGATAAATCAGCAGGCGCTTTCGAATAAAGCACTGCCCGTTCATTCTCCAGCTTCTTCAGTTCGCTGGCTGCTTCTTTGTATTTCTTGTACTCGATCAGCCGCGACACCAGTTCGTCTCGGGGGTCTTCCTCATCAAATTCGTAATCGAGTTCATCGATTTCCCCTTCGTGCACCGGCAGCAGCGTCTTGCTCTTGATCGCTAGCAAAGTCGCCGCCATCACTAAGTACTCGCTTGCTTCGTTGAGTTCGAGCACTTGCATTGCCCGGATATGCTCCATATACTGTGTAGTGATTTGGGAAACGGGTATATCGTAAATATCGATTTCCAAACGATGAATTAAATGCAATAATAAATCAAGCGGGCCTTCAAAGGCGTCCACTTTTACTTCATAAGACATGTGTCTACCACCTGACTGTTCATATTCCTACTATACTTCATTATAAAAGAAAGGAGATTGAAATGCATCCGCTTAACCATCCCTTATTCCTTCAGTATATTATCCACTTCAATGATGAAAAAGATTATTTCGAATGCCATGAGGTCGGCGAAGAGTACTGGAAGCTCATCGCGCCAAAAGACAAGACGCATCCGCTGACCGGATGGATTCAGCTAGCGGTCGGCATGTACCATTGGCGCCGCAGCAATTATCCCGGCGCGCTCCGTTCGCTCATACGAGCCAAGCCGAAACTTGCTGAAGCGGGTATTTGGACTGAAGGCTTTGACCAGCAGCAATTAAACCGGCTTCTTGTTGAATCGATACAAGGAGTCACTGACCGTGAGCCGTTCGAGCATCGGAACCTGCCGCTTGTGCCAGGCGAACTCGTTCAAGCGATCGAAAAACAAAAGCAGCAATACTTGGCTCCTGCACATGATGAGTATTATTTGATGCACAAACACCGGCTGCGCGACCGTACGGAAATCATTGCGCTCCGGCAACAGAAAAAAAGGCGGAACCTTTAAGAATTAAAGGCCGCCTTTTTTTACTGGGCATTTATTCAGGAAAGCTTCTGTTTCATCTGTAGCGCGCATTTCCCGGTGCTGCATCATGTCTTGAATCTTATCGATCATCTGATGGCCAATCCCGTCGCCCCGATGGGATGGATTCACCGATACATGATGGATGGTGTAATGATCATCTGCGACTTCCACACCTAACAGCCCGACAAAATCGTCCTCTTTTTTCCATAGGAACAATTGCCATTCCGGGTTTTCTTCGTAGATGTGCATGGTCTGCTGCAGCTTTTTCAGTTCGCGTTCTTTGGGCATGAAAGACAATAAGCCCATGGCGATCTTTTCAAATGATTTTTTGTATCTGTATAACATAATTGATCCCTCATTTTCATCTTAAAAGCAGCTTTACCCATACTACTATAAACTCCTCAATAACTCAAGTTTACACAGGGTCAGCCGCCAGTGACGTTGTCTGCAAAGAACAGCCAGTAGGCAATGCCCCAGGCGAACGCCATCAACAGGACGAACAGGAACAGCATGATGTTCTGCTTTCTCAACGTTTAGCCTCCTCTTGCAGATAGCCCACTTCATTTTTAACCAAATCTTCAAAGCTCTCACGCCGGATAACGAGCTGGTGTTTGCCGCCTTCTGCAAAGACGACTGCGGGGCGGGTGATGCGGTTGTAATTGCTCGCCATGGAATAGCCGTATGCACCGGTGCAAAAAACGGCCAGGATATCCCCGGCGGAAACTTCCGGCAATTGGGCTTCTTCGATGAGCTTATCACCGGATTCACAGCATTTCCCTGCGATCGTATACACTTGTCCCGCCTGATCTTGCGCACGGTTGGCCAGCAAGGAACTGTATTTCGCTCCGTAAAGTGCCGGGCGGATATTGTCGGACATGCCCCCGTCGACCGCTGCATAACGGCGAGTGTCAGGCACATCTTTTGTCGACCCGATCGTATAGAGTGTCGTGCCAGCGTCGCCGATCAATGAACGACCCGGCTCGATCCAAATTTCCGGCACTGGGAAACCTGCTTCTTCAGATGCGATTTTGACTGTGCGGATCATGTCTTTTACATACACGGCCGGCTCAAGCGGTGCATCTTCTTCCGTATAGCGAATGCCGAAGCCGCCGCCTAGATTCAACACGCTGCATGTATAGGAATGGGCTTGTTTCCACCCCGCCATTTTCAACAGCAATTTTTCAGAAGCCATCTGGAATGCCGCGGTTTCGAAAATCTGAGACCCGATATGGCAGTGAAGGCCGATCAATTCGAGCTGTTCGTGTGCGTAAGTTTCTTTGAAAGCACGGTCTGCCTGGCCATTGTTCAAATCAAATCCGAATTTCGAGTCTTCCTGCCCTGTCGTGATGTAATCATGGGTATGGGCTTCAATTCCTGGCGTGACACGCAGCAAGATGTTCATCTTCTGCTGGCGCCGTTCCGCTGTTTTTTTCAGCAGCTCGATCTCATGAAAATTATCGACAACGATGCAGCCGATTTGCTCATCAAAAGCCATATCGATTTCCGCTTGGCTTTTGTTATTGCCATGGAAGTGGATCTTGTCTTTCGGGAATCCGCTTTGTATAGCGGTGTAAAGTTCGCCGCCGGATACAACATCAAGCGATAGCCCTTCTTGTGCTGCAACTTGGTAGATGGCGATGCCGGAGAAAGCTTTACTGGCATACGCGACTTGATAGCCTACCTGTTCAGTTTCGAATGTTTTTTGAAATGCTTGAGCGCGTTCGCGAAAAAGTGCAATGTCATAGACGAAAAGCGGTGTGCCGTATTGCGCTGCAAGATCTACCGTGTCTACTCCCCCAATCGTCAAATGGCCTTTTTCGTTAATTGATTGTGTGCCGTATAGATGCATGTCGACTCCTCCTGAATGGCTATGTATAGTAAAAATCTTGCTGAGCCTAGACCCAGCAAGATTCGTTTAATCGGTGATCAATGCCGAGACAAGTTGAATCGCTTCAACTGGCTCGTTTGAATACTCGATACTATTGTATAACATTTCCTGGCATTCCGCGAGGTCTTGTGTGTTGGAATAAATGGTTGCGAGCGACTCGCCTTGTTTGACGAAATCGCCGACTTTCTTGTGCAGCACCAAACCGACCGATAGATCAATGACCGAATCCTTTGTCGCACGGCCGGCGCCGAGCACCATGGCCGCTGTTCCGATTTCATCCGCTTCCATATAGGAAATATAGCCGTCTTGCTTGGCTGGCAGCTCGGTGACGAACTTCGCTTGCGGCAATAGGCTGAGATCGTCCACTACAGCAGGGTTGCCGCCTTGGTCTTCGATCAACTGACGGAATGCTTGCAGTGCTGAGCCGTCTTTAATGACGCCTTCTAGCATAGTCCGCGCCTCTTCCAAAGTGTCCGCCTTGCCGCCGACCACGACCATTTGGCTGCCGAGCACGAGGCACAGTTCAGTCAGGTCTTCTGGGCCTTTGCCTTGCAGCGTTTCGATGGCCTCTTTTACTTCCAGCGCGTTACCGATCGCATATCCTAAAGGCTGGCTCATGTCGGAAATGATGGCCATCGTTTTGCGCCCTGTCGCATTACCGATGCCGACCATCGCGTGCGCCAGTTTTTTAGCGTCTTCTTCGGTTTTCATGAATGCGCCTTCGCCAGTTTTTACGTCAAGGACGATGGCATCGGCGCCGGCAGCGATTTTTTTGCTCATGATCGAACTTGCGATCAATGGGATGCTGTTGACAGTTGCCGTCACATCTCGCAAGGAATACATTTTCTTATCGGCTGGCGTCAAATTGCCGCTCTGGCCGATGACCGCCAATTTGTGTCCGTTCACTTGGCTGATGAAATCTTCCGTCGACAATTCCACATGGAAACCATCGATCGCTTCGAGTTTATCAATTGTCCCACCTGTGTGGCCAAGTCCGCGTCCGCTCATTTTCGCAACCGGTACTCCGCAGGCAGCGACGAGTGGGCCCAATACTAGCGTCGTCGTGTCGCCAACCCCACCAGTTGAATGTTTGTCCACTTTGATGCCTTCGATAGCCGATAAGTCGATCTGATCGCCCGACTCCGCCATCGCCATCGTTAAATCTGCACGCTCGCGCTCACTCATATCCTGGAAAAACACCGCCATCAAAAAGGAACTCATTTGATAATCGGCGATTTCTCCATTTGTGTAGCCAGAGACGATAAAACGGATTTCTTCTGTCGACAGCTCGTGGCCGTCGCGTTTCTTTTCAATCAAGTCCACCATTCTCATTGATCATTACCGCCTTTTTTAGTTTAGTTTCGATAGAAAGCTTGTGCCGAATTTCGGCAGTTCACAAGCGAAATTCTCGGCAATGGTCGCACCGATATCCGCAAATGTCGATCCAGTCCCAAGATCAGATCCGCCGTTGAAACGGGGAGAATATGCGAGAAGAGGAACATATTCGCGTGTATGGTCAGTTCCTGGGAAAGTCGGGTCGTTTCCATGGTCTGCTGTAATTAGCAGCAGATCGTTTTCTTTCAAGCCGTCCAGCACTTCCGGCAAGCGTATATCAAATGCCTCAAGCGCTTTCGCATAGCCTTCTGGGTCTCTGCGATGCCCAAAGAGCGCATCAAAATCAACAAGGTTCAAAAAGCTCAAGCCGTTGAAATCCTTGCCGACCACTTGCACGAGCTTATCCATGCCGTCCGCGTTATCTGTCGTTCTCACAGATTCGGTTACGCCTGCGCCGTTATAGATATCGTTGATCTTGCCAATTGCGATAACGTCTTTTCCGGCATCCTGAAGTTCATTCATGACAGTGCGGTCAAAAGGCGTTAAGGCATAATCGTGGCGGTTAGATGTGCGTTTAAATGCGCCTGGTTCACCAAGGAACGGACGCGCGATGACGCGCCCGACCAAAAATTCTGGGTCCAAGGTCAATTCACGGGCTGTCTCACAAATCCGGTACAACTCATCGAGCGGAATGACTTCTTCGTGTGCGGCAATTTGCAGAACGGGATCCGCAGACGTATAAACGATCAATGCCCCTGTCTCCATATGTTGTTGCCCGAGTTCATCCAGGATTTCCGTTCCGCTAGCCGGTTTATTGCCGATGACTTTTCGGCCTGTTGCTTGTTCAAGCTTGTCGATCAATTCCGGCGGAAATCCGTCCGGATAAACTTTAAACGGTGTATCGATGTTGAGTCCCATGATCTCCCAATGGCCTGTCATGGTATCTTTTCCGACAGAAGCCTCCTCGAGACGCCCGAAATGGGCAGCTGGTGTTTGTTGTGCTTCGAGTCCTTTGACAGGCACGATGTTGGCTAGGCCCAGCTTCTCCATATTCGGCATCGAGAGCCCGCCCACGGATTGCGCGATGTGGCCGAGCGTATCCGCCCCTTTGTCCCCAAAAGCTTCAGCATCCGGCGCTTCGCCAATGCCAACAGAATCCAAAACGATTAAATGTATGCGAGTAAACGGTTTCATTGTCATGTAAGTTCCTCCTTATTTGCCCTTTTATTCTATCATATAATGAGTCCTTGTCGGAAGTCAGACCTCTGTTAAGCACGAGGATGAAATTGCGAGTAGACATCTTTCAAACGCGTCTTGCTGACATGGGTATAGATTTGGGTCGTTGAAATATCGGCATGTCCAAGCATTTCCTGAACGGCGCGCAAATCCGCGCCATTTTCAATCAAATGGGTAGCAAAAGAATGACGCAATGTATGCGGCGTTAATTCTTTTTGAATGCCTGCTTTTTGGGCATGCTGTTTCAACAACTTCCAAAATCCTTGTCTCGTTAAGCGTTTCCCTCTTTGGTTGATGAACAACGCATCGGTTTTCTCGGACGGATTTCTTAACGCAAGACGCCCCGATTCGATGTATTGGCGGTTTGCTTCAAGCGCAGCCCTGCCAAGCGGGATGATTCGCTCTTTACCGCCTTTTCCTGTGCAGCGCACGAATCCCATCGTTAAATGGACATCTTCCATATCCAAGTTGATGCATTCACTGACACGCATGCCGCTTGCATAGAGCAATTCGAGCATCGCCCGGTCGCGCAGCCCGCTGGCTTTTGACGTATCCGGTGAATTCAATAAGGCATCGATTTCTTCTATGGATAAAACATTTGGCAGCTTTTTATCCATTTGGGGCATTTCCAAATGAACGGTAGGGTCCGAGTCGCTGCGTTTTTCCCTTATTAAGAACTGGTGAAAACTACGGATGGAGGAAATATGCCTTGCCACTGTGCGCGAAGTTTTCGCCATTTCTTGCAGATAGCGCAAGTGATTCAAAATATGGACCCGTTCAATGTTCCCGAGCCGATCCAATTGTTCGACTTCACTCATATATTGTATGTAGCTTTTCAAATCTCGTTCATATGAAGTCAGCGTATTATCAGCCAGTTGCCTTTCCACTCGGAGAAAATGCAAATAATCATCCAATGCATCTTTCGCGTCGTTCATCGGGATTCCTCCTTTTGCGCTGTATTAATTGAAGATGAAAAAAGACGGCCTTCGACAGGCCGTCTTTTATGCGTCTTTTTCCGGCTTATCAGCACCTAAATCATGGCAGCGCCAGCAAATGCCATGAAAAGTCAGACGGTGGTCTTTGATCTGGAAGTTCCAGCGCTTTTCCACGACTGCTTCGACATCTTCGAGCAAATCTTCCTGTATTTCATCCACTGCTCCGCACTCTAGACAGACCAGGTGATGATGAAAGTGTGCTGCGCCTTCTTGACGTAAATCATAACGGGAAACGCCATCCCCAAAATTTATTTTATCGACAATTTTCAATTCGGTCAGAAGTTCCAATGTACGGTATACCGTAGCCAAGCCGATTTCCGGTGCGATGTCCTTGACCAAAAGATAGACATCCTCAGCGCTTAGATGATCTTCTTCATGATCCAATAAAATTCGTACCGTTGCTTCACGCTGTGGCGTCAGCTTATAACTCGCAGCGTGTAATTGCTTTTTTATACGATCTATCCTTGTTTCCATGCGACGCCCTCCCTCAAACTGTATTCATTATATCAAAAGGGCGTTCTCGATTACAACAATCGATGCCGTTTATTATTTAGAATCATTCTTAACTAGTAATTGGATTAATTCTTATCTGATAAGTAGTTTTTAACCCATTGCACTGCATAAGCGGTTTTGGCGTCAAAAATCTGTTCGTTATCGACCAATTCTTGCGCTTCCTCCACCGTTACTTCAAGCAATTCCACGAATTCGTCATCATCCGTCACTGCGCCGTTTACCGCTCGGTGCAAGCCAGTCGCAAAGAAAACATGCACCACTTCATCGGCAAATCCGGGAGACGTCGAGAAGCTGATGACTTTTTCAAGCTTGTCCGCTGAATAGCCTGTCTCTTCTTCCAGTTCACGCATGGCTGTGTACTCCGGAGCTTCCCCAGGTTCCAATTTTCCGGCTGGAATTTCAACGAGCGAGCGTTCAAGTGCTTTGCGGTATTGTTCGACCATGATGATTTTTTTGTCGCTTGTCAATGCGATGACCGCCACTGCGCCAGGGTGCTCGATCAATTCGCGCTTGGACTGTTTGCCATTCGGCAACGTCACATCGTCAACTTTCAAATTAATGACCTTGCCTTCGTATAAACGTTCACTATGAATTGTTTTTTCTTCAAATTTCTTCATGCTGGCCCTCATTTCATTTGTAGTTTCAATACCGCAAAGTATACCATAGAGGAAATAAATTTTTACAATGAGGTGAAATGATGAAATACAACACACTGGGAACTAGCCGATTTGAGGTCAGTGAAATCGCGCTCGGCTGCATGTCGCTGCCGGAAGACCCAAAACAGGCAAGAGCCATTATCGACGAAGCGATGGACAATGGCGTCACTTATTTTGACACAGCCGATTTCTACGGCAAAGGAAAAAATGAGGAAATCGTTGGCGGCGCCCTAGGCAATCGGCGCAAAGACATTATCCTTGCCAGCAAAGTGGGCAATGAATGGTCAGAAGAATCGGACGAGGTAAAATGGAATCCGACGAAAGCTTATATAAAAGAACAAATCCATAACTCGCTGCGGCGTCTCAAAACCGATTATTTGGATTTGTATCAGCTTCACGGGGGAATGATTTCCGATGACTCGGAAGAAACGATCGAAGCGTTCGAAGAATTGAAAAAAGAAGGCTTGATCCGCGCGTATGGAATCTCTTCCATCCGCCCCAATGTCATCCACCGTTTTTTGACTGATAGTGAGATGGCTTCCATCATGATGCAATACAGCCTCCTTGACCGGCGTCCAGAAGAATTCCTGCCGGAAATCGGTCAATCCGGCCGCTCTGTCGTAGTACGCGGAAGTCTGGCAAAAGGCTTGCTGACGGCTGAAGGGTTCACACGTGCAGAAAAGATGGGCGAATACTTGCAATACGGCTCGAACCAGCTGACGGATACTTTGAAGAAGCTTACAGCCATTCATGATAATATCCATGCGCTAGCTCTGCATTCGGTGCTATCAGACAGCACCGTCGCCGCGGCAGTGACCGGCGCGAGCAGCCCTGAGCAATTGCGCGAAACGCTGCTGGCTTATCAACAGCCTGTCAGCCCGCAGCAGATCGAAGAAGCTAAAAATGCAACACGGCTCGACCGCTACGAACAACATCGCGATTAACTCGTCAATCGCTCTCCAAACGGTGCCCTGCTTGATGCGGGGCACTTTTTTTAGCCTTTTGACGCATTTTTTCTGAACTTGAAATTCCGTTGAGGACCTTTGTACCTTTTTTCGCCAGCAAACTTTATACAGTGAATTTGGCTGTCCGCTTCATCACCTAGCAAGTCCTTATACGATGCGGTTCTTCTCTATTTTCTCTTCTTTTTCTAAAGAAGTCCCCTTGTTTTTTACCGGAACATTTAATTTATCGAAAAGGACTTTTGCAGGTTTGAAAGAATACTTAGAAGTGAATATACTGTTTATGACTGAAATTTTCAAACCTAATTATCAAGAAATCGGGGGCGTGCAAAATGATGAATTTTTATTTGACCCAATCCAAAAAATCTTATCAGTCAGCAGACGGAGATGCCATTTCCATGCATTCCTACCTCGTTGTTGAATCTGTGACAAGATCCCTTGGACAGGAGTTTAAAAATCATAAGCTGGCTTGGGAAGCTGAAGACCGCTGGCTGCTTGCAGACGCCCCGGAGAAGATCATCCATATGCCAAATGGCTATCAGCGTTTTGAACTCTCGGAGCCGGTGTTTGCTTCTTTGCGCTTACTAGCTGAAACGCAGCCAAAAGAGCTTCATACCTTGACGCCTTTTTCCAGAAAACGCACTTCCGAAACATTCATCGAACAACAGCAAGCTGAGGCACGGAGGGAGTTTCACCTCAACGACGTGGCCAAGAGCTTAAAGCAGATGTTCAAGGACATCATGACTGTCTAGAAGCTCTGCATATAAAAAAAGCCGGAGAACATAAACTGTTCTCCGGCTTTTTGTGTTTCATTCGTTTTAAATTTGTTCCGGGTCTTCTTTTGCCGCCTCATCTACAGGTTGGTCACTCACCGGTTGAGTGACTGGTTGTATAGCCGGTTGTGTTTGTGTGTTTCTTGATGTGTAGGTCTTCAGCATGTCAGCGATATCAATGCCCGTCATTTCTTTCAATGGTTCCTGCATATCGACCATCGTGCGTGTAACACTTCGGCCGAATGAAGGAACGCCTTGGCCGTTTCCAGAATCGATAATTTTCACGGAATCGATATTGTTAAGCGGTTGTGCAACTTTTTCGGCGAAGACTGGCAGCATGTCGATCAGTTTCTCCGCAATGATGACATCGCCATGTTCTTCCATCGCTTCCGCGAGCAATTTGCGGGATTCTGCTTCTGCTTTACCGCGTTCACGAATGACTTCGGCTTCTGCAGCCCCTTCATCGCGTTTGATCTTCGCTTTAGCTTCCCCGTCGATCACAGCACGTCTCGCTTCAGCTTCTGCGGTACGTGTTGTTTCGTAATAGCTGGCATCCGCTTTGGTTTTTCGTACCTTGCTTTCTTCTTCTTCAAGGCGGACCGCACGTTCGCGCTCCATGAACTGCATATTCAATTCTTCTTCCTGGATTTCCATCGCAAGCTTCGCTTTTTCGAGCTCGTACGATTGCTCGGACTTGGCGCGGGCCCGTTCGGTTTCTTCCATGAACGCCGCATCTTTCAAGTCTTTCTGTTTGCGCGATTCGGCAATGGCAATTTGACGCATATATTCTTCTTCTTTCGCTTCCTGATCGGTTTGTGCACGGTGAATACGCGTTTCCCGTTCTGTATTCGCTTCCGCGATTTCCGCTTGTTTGCGGACTTCAGCGATGCGCGGCCGCCCGAGGTTCTCGAGATAGCCATTATCCTCATCGGCGTCGCGGAGATCAGTCAAGCCGAGCGAAGTGATTTTAAAGCCCATTAAATCAAGTTGCTTTTGCGCGATTTCTTGGACATCCGTATTGAATTTCTCCCTGTCGCTATTGATGTCCTCAACAGTCATCTTCGACAAAATGGCACGTAAATTACTGCCGAGTACTTCGATGATTTCAATTTCAATTTCTTCTTGCTTTTTGCCGAGGAATTGCTCGGCGTAATTGGCTATGCCATTCAAGGTATCTGCGACTTTTACCATCGCTACAGCATCTGCCACGATCGGCACCCCAGCATTCGTATAGACGCGCGGCGTCGACAGCTTCAACTGGAACGATGTCAAATTGACTGGCGTTGAAGTCTGGAAGCGCCGCAGCAAATACCCGCCGCCGCGGATAATCTTCATGGAACGCCCTTCGTCATCCGTAAAGATGTTCGTATCTTTTTTCGGATCCCCTAGTTTTGGACCCGTAATAATTAATGCTTCGTTCGATTTGGCTGTGCGGTAGCGGATCTTCATCCAAAAGAAATAGCCGACGCCCGCAATTGCCGCCAAAATGAGAATGACAATTAAAATTGAAATAATTCCGATTGACTCCATCTGATCCCATCCTTTTCAATAAGCTGATTTTTTTCCTACACTATTTTATACGATTGAATCAGTAAGATGTTTCAAAAAAAGGCAAAGAATACCCAATCTTTTCACAAACTAGTCTGCCATCACTTTAATCAATGAAAACATAATGGATAATACCATCAATACAAATACAAAATACCCAAAATGGATCCATGGTTTCCTATGTGTCTGAATCAGCCTTGGCTCCCTTTGTTCATGATCATTTTCCAGCGCAGTGTTTGGCATGGTCTTTTCATCCCTCATCTTCTTATCCCCCTATGATTAAGTCTTCCCCTATTTAAACTTCAAAGCTTTGTTGATTGATCTTGATAGTCAAATACACTCTATTTATTATATCAATTGACGGTAAATGGAATATAAAAATTTTTTGGAAATTACTAACTAATTTTAAATCATTGAGACGATAGCTTGATGATTTGATAAGATAGAAAAAATGCCGTATGGCAAAAGATGGTTATTTCCTTAGAATTGGGAGGCATGCTATGAAACTCATCGACGATCTGGCTGGCACGATTTACGATGTCTTGCATTGGATTTTATGGGGTTTTTCTTATTTTGCTGCTGGAGTGGTCATTATAGGCACTCCCTTATACTTACTTACTTTTCTGTTGGAGTGGCTGCTCTGAACGAAGAAGCCCCTGTCACAAATGTGACAGGGGCTTCTTCGTTAATATTTTGTTCCTGAATCTCCATGACGTTCGAGCAATTCAGCAAACGACAAGTTCTTCTCGCGCTCTTTTCGTTCAAACTGGCGCTGCGCTTCTTGTTCTTCTTCAAGCTTTTGCTGATCTTTCACCAATTCTTTTTTCGTGGCTTTCAGCTTTGATAACTGTTCTTCCGAAAAAAGGCTGTTTTCGTTAAATTTATCTTTCGCCATCCTATTCTCTCCTTATGGGCGTTTTACGATTGTTGCAACGCCTTGCCCGCCGCCGATGCAAAGTGTCGCAAGGCCTGTTTTGGCATCGCGCTTTATCATTTCATGGAGAAGCGTCACGAAAATCCGGGTCCCACTCGCGCCGATCGGGTGCCCGATTGCGATGGCTCCGCCGTTGACATTCAATTTTTCATGATCAAACTGCAATTCACGGTCAACCGCGATCGACTGTGCAGCAAACGCTTCGTTCGCTTCAATCAAATCGATGTCGCCAAGTGTCATATCGGCTTTCTTCAAGGCGTTTTTCACCGCTTGGACAGGGCCGATGCCCATCACTGCCGGGTCGACGCCTGCATTGCCATTGGCAGAGATGACCGCAAGTGGCGTAATGCCAAGCTCATCGGCTTTTTCTTTCGTCATAACGATCACTGCTGCCGCGCCGTCATTGATGCCTGATGCGTTGCCGGCTGTGACCGATCCTTCTTTCTTGAATGCCGGGCGCAATTTTGCCAGTTTTTCTTCAGTTGAAGAAGCTTTTACGTACTCATCCGTTTTGAAGACGATAGGATCGCCTTTACGCTGCGGAATTTCTACAGCTACGATTTCTTCGTCAAAACGTCCGCCTTCGATGGCTGCTGAAGCCCGGGCTTGTGAACGGGCCGCAAAACGATCCTGCTCTTCGCGTGAAATTTCATAACGGTCGCACAGGTTCTCAGCTGTTACACCCATATGGTAATCATTGAACGCACACGTCAAGCCGTCATGGACCATGCTGTCGACCACTTTCTGGTCTCCCGTGCGGTAGCCGTCTCTTGCGCCTTCTAAAAGATACGGAGCACGGCTCATATTTTCCATGCCGCCTGCGACAACGATATCGGCATCACCCGCGAAAATCGCCTGGTAGGCCAAGTGGATCGATTTTAAACCGGAACCACATACTTTATTGATGGTCATCGCCGGCACCGTCTCGGGAAGTCCTGCTTTAATGGAAGCTTGGCGCGCCGGGTTTTGCCCGAGCCCTGCTTGCAGAACATTGCCCATGATAACTTCCGATACTTGATCGCCCGCTACCCCTGCGCGCGATAAAGCTTCTTTAATAACGATAGCGCCGAGTTCAGTCGCCGGCACATCTTTCAGCGCTCCCTGGAACGAACCGACCGCCGTTCTGACAGCGCTTGCAATTACGATTTCTTGTGACATTTCTTTTTTCCCCCTTGTCTGCTTCTTGCTCTTTTATCCCCCCTATCGCTACAATAAAGCTAAGGGGGGATAGTATGTTTAGTTTACCAAAAACCGCTACGATTATCGAGGTTGGCCCGCGTGACGGCTTGCAAAATGAAGCCAGGACTGTCAACACAGAAGACAAATTGGATTTTATCAAAGCTTTGCAAGAGGCTGGGTTACGTGAGATGGAGCTGACCTCGTTTGTGTCGCCGAAATGGGTGCCGCAAATGGCCGATGCTCGGGACATCGTTGCCGGTGCCAAAAAAACCGGCCGCCAACTGGTGCTGACGCCGAATGAACGCGGCATCACATCCGCCTTGCAAGCAGGAGTCGATTCGATCGCTGTCTTTGTAGGGGTTTCAAATTCATTCAATGAAAAAAACATCAACAAGACGACAGCTCAGTCGATGGAAACCTTAAAGCCATTGATCGAGAAAGTAAAGCAGGACGGCATCTTCGTCCGCGCTTGTATTTCAACAGCGTTCTACTGCCCGTTTGAAGGAAAGGTTGATCCGCAGCGAACGATTGATTTATGCCGCCAATTCGTCGATTGGGGAGTCGATGAATTGAGCGTCGCCGATACGATTGGCCTGGCGAATCCGCAAGAAAGTCATGAGCTGTTCAGCCGATTGAAAGAGCAATTTCCGGATGTGCTGATTGCAGCGCATTTCCACGACACAAGACGCATGGCGCTCGCTAATGCCTATGCAGCACTTGTAGCCGGAATCGACCGGTTCGATGCTTCCGCTGGCGGCTTAGGCGGTTGCCCTTTTGCACCGGGTGCGACAGGAAACGTCGCGACAGAAGATCTTATTCATATGTTCCATCGCATGGGCGTTGATACCGGAGTCGATCTTGAGAAGCTTTACGAAGCAATCTCGCTCATTGAACCCCATGTATCGAATCCGCTGGAAACAGGCATGTATACATTATACAAAAACAGAAAATGAGGTGTGTGCGCCGTGAAAAAGCGACTACTGTGGACTTCAGCCATCGTCTCGAGCACATTGACTGCTTCTTTTGCCGCATTGGGTTATACCGCAAGCAACCGTCTCATGTATGTAAAGAATAAAGACGCTTCCTTGATTTTGGAACGCGAAACGACTGCCAAACGCTACGATGAAGCTTGGTATGCCAACGCGAAGAAAAATGAACAATGGATCGAATCCGCAAACGGCTATCCGATCAAAGCGATTTTCCTGGAGCCGCACACCACAAACCGTTACGTCATCATCTGCCATGGCGTCACCGAAAGCAAAGTGAACTCATTTAAATACGCGCGCATGTTCGAACGCCTCGGCTTTAACTCTGTCGTCTATGACCACCGCCGGCACGGCGAGTCGGGCGGCAAGACGACGAGCTTCGGGCATTATGAGAAACTGGATCTGCAAGCAGTTGTGAGAGCCTTGAAACTCCATGTCGGGCCATCTTTGTTCTTCGGCATCCACGGGGAATCGATGGGCGCCGCGACGACGCTATTATATGCCGCAATGGAGGACTCGGCGGATTTTTACATCTCTGACTGCGCCTATTCCGATATCAGCGAGCAGATTCTACACGTCATGCGCACAACAACGCCGATGCGAACTTCTTTGGCGCTTCGCCTCGCCAATGTCTTCCTGAAACTGCGCGACGGCTACTCTATTACTACCGTATCGCCCCGGGAAGTCATGAAAAAGATTGCAAAGCCTGTGCTGTTCATCCACAGCCTGCCCGATGAATTCGTCTTGCCGAAAATGACGAAAGAATTATTCGAATTGAAACAAGGTGCAAAACAACTAAAATTGTTTGATGAAGGCGAACATGCCCAATCGTTCAATAAAAATCCGGACGAATATGAGGGCACGGTTGTGGAATTCCTCATGACCCATGATTTATTAACGCCTAAAGCAGTTGATGGCGTCACACAAATTTCCAGTTAATCCGAAAAAATTCACAAAAAAGAACCACCGTTCAGAAGCGAACGGTGGTTCTTCTTGTATTCATCACCTATGGGCGAATAATTGCATAAGCGTTTATTTTTTGCCCGGTTTTGTCGAGGCTTTGTTCATTTGAGCCATCATTTGGTTGATTTTCTTTTGAGATGGTTTTTGACCCATTTGCATCAAACGTTGACATATCAAGGTTTCTAGCCACTTTCAAACCACTTGTTCTGTTAAGAGAAATATACCATTAAACATATTATTTGTCGATTTTTCACGAGCCGTGTTATTATTCGGCTTTATTATTCCACTTTTATAAAAACGATCATTCAAAGATTTCAATATCCAATCAACACCATAAATTGGTTTTGCTTTATCCAACTATGCCCTTGAGACAAGACTTACTTTTGAAATCAGGGATTTGAACATTTGCCGAACTTAGATCGAAACTACCTTCTATATTTTAAACACATCTTATTTCCATATATATTGTTCTTTTTCATTTTGTGTAAGAACCTCATTCATGTTGCCTCACCATTAGACTTCACGTCTGTTAGTCTATCAATTGTTTTAAACCACTTTTTTTCGAAGTCAAAAAAGACGTAATTCGTTGCACTTTTATCTATTACACTAACGTAACTTATTCCAGTTATACCATGAATCTTCGCACATTGTGATAAAAAATTCGGCACTAAATATGCATTGGTATTATTAGCTTTATCGATACTAATATATTTTCCAATTGCATTGTCCAAACTAGAGAGTTCTAGTAGACGAACTGGTTCTTGTAATTCCCATTTTATAAAATCATATCTAAGATGCTCTTCATCTCTAACAATTTCTTTTAGCGCAACATCATCATCTGAACATGTGTAGAGTTCTCCTTGACCAATAACATTAAACCTTCCATGATTAGCCATTCCAAAAGGAGCTTCAAACATTTCTAGATCTGAATATGGAATATCATTTTTCAAAACATCCCTGTCTCTAACACGAAATAATACTAAGTCTTTATATTCTGTAAGTTTAACTTTGGAAATCTCTTTAAAAATTTTCTCCCCTATCGCATGGGTAATTCCAAGCATTGGAAACTTAACCAGATAATTATAAAAATCAAATATTTCAGTAGTACTTATCGAAGTTAAAAAATCACTTACAGCAAGTGTAGACACTACATCACTAAACGGTACTGAATATTTATCTTCATTATTCTTCAGTACATATTCCAAGGCATCATTTTTTTCATCATATTCTTGACCAATCTCGAATTTCTCTTTCGGAATCTTATTAAATATTTCTCTTGCTTCGATTTCATTATTATTTAGAGAAATACTTTTTATGACAGAATCAGAAAGTAACCAGTTACTATTGATTTTTTTCAATGGACTTTCCGCCATAGCTGAAAGTCTTTTATTAATGTTTAGACTTCCTACCGACTCTGTTAGATGTTTGAAGTGATTCATATTTGCTGTTACGTTTGCTAGATCTCTAGCTGGGTTCATATTTGCTGTTACGTCTGTTAGATGTTTGAAGTGATTCATATTTGCTGTTACGTTTGCTAGATCTCTAGCTGGGTTCATATTTGCTGTTACGTCTGTTAGATGTTTGAAGTGATTCATATTTGCTGTTATGTTTGCTAGATCTCTAGCTGGGTTCATATTTGCTGTTACGTCTGTTAGATGTTTGAAGTGATTCATATTTGCTGTTACGTTTGCTAGATTTCTAGCTGGGTTCATATTTGCTGTTACGTCTGTTAGATGTTTGAAGTGATTCATATTTGCTGTTATGTTTGCTAGATCTCTAGCTGGGTTCATATTTGCTGTTACGTCTGTTAGATTTCTAGCTGGATTCATATTTGCTGTTACGTTTACTAGATTTCTAGTGTTATTAAGCCCTTCTACTATTTCAGCAATACTGTTATAAAGATTCTCATTCTGTATTAATGGATGGCTGTTTGAGGTTTTAGCAGGCTCGCTCTTTCCTTTTCCGTTCTTTTCTACATTTTCCTTTTCCTCACTCAACTTTTTAGATCCCCCTCATTTTTTAATCACCTTTACATTAAAGATGTCTTAAATACCAAATGATGTTTCAATCATATTCCCAATTTAACCCTTTTAATATATAAAATTCAAATGACAGGAAAAAACATTTCTTTTCTAATAGTATCATTTCCACTTCCACTTTCCATAAAGAAAGGTAATCTTCAGATTTCGACACTACTTATCGGTGTGGTACAGCTAGTCATTATTCTTACAAATGTTAATAGTAATTTGGTTAAAACTAGCCCCGGTTAATACCGCAACCAGTAAAAGAAAAAGAGCAGGATTCATTCCTACTCTTTTTTCCAGTTCTGATCAAATGTCCATTCAACATCAATAGCATGCGCTTTAACCTGCAATGTTCTTCCGCAGTTTGGGCAATTTTTTTTAAATGTGTCTTTATCAGGGAAGTAAGTAATTGCTTCTGTTTTATATGGCTGACCACATGAACATCTTTCCATAACTTTCACCCCTTTCCATTGCTATATAACGATATCACAGGTACTTAGTTCTGTTCCTCCAATTTATAGCCTTTAACTGCTCTATAAATGGTTGCTTTGCTTATTTTAGTAATATTGGCAATCTGTTTCACTGTGTAGCCATTAATATGTCTATTTTTGTATAGTTCTATCGCATGCTGCAAACCGCCATGCTTCTCTGTATAAGTATGCGGTCTACCTTTATACACACCTCTAGCCTTAGCTTCAGCTATCCCTTCAATCTGCCGCTCCCGTATCATGTCTGCTTCGAACTCTGCAATCCCAGATAAGACTGTTATCATCAGCTTTCCAATAGCTGTACTTGTATCCACTTTGTCACCACCCATGTTCAAAACAATGAGAGAAACTCCCTTTTCTTCTAGCATCTCAATGGTTTGCAATGCGTCCTTAGTACTTCTAGCAAACCTATCAAGCTTTGTCACGACAATAGTTTCTCCATCGTTAACATCTTCAAGCAGCTTGTTGAACTGTTCTCTGTTGGCTGTCTTCCTGCCAGAGACTTTCTCTTGATAAATAGTATTACATCCTGCTTCTTTCAATTGGTTAATCTGAGCGGACAAGTTTTGTCCTGTTGACGATACCCGTGCATATCCAAGTTTTTTCATGTGTTCTTCACCCCTCATTATGAGTCATGTATATGAGACTATTAGAACTCAATCATATCAATAAACCAAAATTGTTTCAAGTGGGTGTAGCCATATGATTCATATAATGAAATTTCAACTTCTACTAACATATTTTCTTAGCTTCACAAAAAAAGACCCCCAATTATTGGAAGTCTCACTGAAGTCAGCTTATACTACTGTTCAACTTTAATAGTCTCTTTGAGAAGTTCATGTCTTTCCAGAAAACAAAATTGTGTACACTCCTGAATAACAGGTGTATCGCCTAATAAATATACCTCTTTGTCAACTGGATGTAATAAGTACCATTTTTCCTCTTCTATGTTAATAGATAAACTATGTTTATTTGGATTTTTAAATCCAATAAATCTGTAATAGGTGTCTAAGACTGTTACTTGCATCATTATAGCTATGAAGAAATACAATATAATAACACCAATAAGAATGGTACTTCTTTCTGTATCAGTAAATGACTTATCAAAAAAGCTTGAATAGATTTGTGTACCTATATAATAAGAAATGAATATGAATGAACTAATGAAATGAAGTATAAACAAAACATATACTATCCATTTCCATTTTATGTTAAGACCGTTTACTAAATCACTAAAACTTTTTTCACTCGCATCCAAAACAACTATCCATAAGTAAACTCCTAATAAGATAATAGCTAGCGCAAACGCAACTACAGGGTGGAACAAATTCTTGTTCGAAAAAAAAGTGATAGTCAAAATTAGCAAAATCGTTGTGTAGCCCAATATTTCTCCAACATATTTCACTACCCTTACATATAACCTTTTTTCTTTTGTGGCTAGTTTCATTTCTATAGCGCTTGCGGAAATTGAAGTAATAGGATTATTTCTCATGAAATACATCACTAAAGCTACCAGAATACCTGGTATCCCAAATTTTGAAAAAAACTCGTTTGCAACCTCAAACATTTTCTATTTCCCTTCACAAAGTAAGTTTATATGATCTATTTTTTTCAATCTTCAACTTGATGGTCATGATGCTGTTTTATTATCTCTCTCAATCTTTGCCAAGTTATTACATTATCATTCTGGGCATGAATCATACGATGACAATTCGCACATAAGGGAACTAAATCTGTTTCCGGCGCAACTACAATCACTTTTTCCAACGTACTCAGAGGATTAATATGATGAATTTCGATAAAATCTTTTCCTCTTTCGCCATATACTTTTTCAAAATTAAAATCACAAGCAAAACAAGTCAATCCATGGCGTTTGATTGCCATCTTTCTATTTCTCGGGCTCCGTTCGTAATGTCGACTATAGTAATATTTTACTTTCCCCTCTAGTCCATAGCTTTCCTCTATTCTCTCAGCCTCAAGATCATCTTTGATATAGTCTTCTAGTTCTGTATTATCCAGTAAGTTCAGAAGTCTGATTGTTTCTTCGAAATCTTGTCCTGAATCTTCTAGAATCTGTATTAGTTCCTTTAGTTCCATCTCTTGAAATAACCCTCGGTATTCTCCTTTTATCCCTAAGTAGTAGAGTATGTTAGCAGAATTTCTTCCGTTTGTATTACCTACAGTAATACCAAGTATGTTTATATCCATCCACCTGTGTGTTTTATTATTAATTAGATGTTCATAGAGAACTTGGGCTTTCATTTCATCTGAATAATAATTGTATTCTCGAACTCTATTATTTGGACGGAGTACTGGTAGCAAACCTGCCATACCTTTACTTTCATGCCCATATCCCGCTTGTCTTAATCTGTCTCTATCTGATAATAGTTCTTCTGTTTTAGAGGTTTTTCTATGAGAAAAACTTTTTTCTATTAACTCCTTTTCGCTCTTGAGAATATTGATAATGAACTCTTTTCTTGTTCTGCCGTTCAATTTTAATTTTATCTGGTCTCTTAACACATCATTTTCGCATATAGTGAACCATTGCTTTAATACGCCTACGGTTGCTCTTCCATCCGTCCAAGCGATAGCGTTTTTATCAACGTAAAGATGACCTTTCATGTTTTTATAACCAATAAATTTACTAGGAGCTAATAGGTTCAGTTCGTGTATGTAATACCATTGCTGGAATGTAGATAATTGTTTATCTAGCTTTTCTATACTCCCTAAGTCCGCTTCAAATTGCTTCATATTTTCTATTACATCTTCTACAGTGTCAACTAACGGAAACCTCGTATGAATTTCTTGTGGATTGACAGGGATTCGGCTATACCACATTTTCCTTAAGTACTCACTATGGTGCTCAGGCAAAAGGTAATTTGTATTTTGCCTCAGTCGAAGTATCAACATATCTGATAAACGTTCATGCTTGATTAGTTCTGTACGCTTTATACCTTCATCCACATCTTCTTCAAGGACTTTTAATTCGACTGCAAGATATGTATCTCTGTTCATGTCTTCGTACCAGTACCCTAAAGAATCGTCATCATTTGAATATTCTTGAGGAAGAGATACAATCTGTGCTCTTGCAACTACTCCTCCACTCGCCTTCGTTGCGCCATCTGATCGCCATATGAAAACCTCATCATTTAATTTCATCTTGACTGCTAAGTGTTCTTGCCTAACAGACCACCAAATCCTCTCATTTTCTAATAGATAATCATTTACATTGAATCTCTGGGGATTCCCTTGAAAAATCCATGTCTGCATGCATTTCACTCCTTTAGCAAGTTGAACATTATTGGGCTTTGAAATTGTAACTATTTTGATTCTTTTAGCTCTATTCTATCACTACAAGTTTTTTATTTAACAAAAAATTGAAATTGTTGAACTTGTAAAATACTTTTATGATCTAAGTTCTAGTCAATTGTATGTATTCAAGTAAAAAACTACTTTCTACTTAGAAACTATGTTTCTAATGTGCTGCTAAGAGAAAGTATGAGCTTCTGTTATTTCGAATCATTTTTTTGACTCATCCACAATAATATGTCATTGAAAACAGAAGAATCTGAATTATCATTGATATTAATAAAACTTTGGAAATGGGAAGTGGCATATGAAACGTTTACCTACTGTAGAAGCGGCAATAAAAGAGATCGAAGTTCTGCAAAACTTCGTAGATTTAGCTAATAATCATCCTGAAAAAAGACTCTTCGATAAAGCACTTAAATATTATGCATTCACTGGTAGTTTGAAAGAAACCACAAAAATGATAAATGATCAACGAGAAAACCACGATTTACCACCAATCGATGAGCATATTGTTAGAGATGCTATTTTGAGTAAGCCAGAGAAGCCCCTTCACAAACTGCTACGGAGCCATTATATGATTAAAACAAGACCATTAAGAAACAGATGACTTTGGATGTAAAGTACGATCCAACAAAGAAACACAATGATTTGAATAATTCACTAACCCCATGATAACTTATGTATATCTGAGCACGTTAAAAAGCCCTCAAATGAGGGCTTTTTCAATTGAATGTCCAAACTTTGCACGGCGCAACATTTAACAAGATTTTTCTTTCTACACTCAATTAATCCGCATCAAAAAGTAATTCTATAAAATAGGCATCTATCTCTTTATCATTCTTCAAAAATATTTCATTTTCACTATTCAGCAATTCTCTCAGTATTTCATCGACCCTTACACTGATACTTACTAGATCTTCGTCTGTTCCACTCAGATGTTGCCCGTGTACAATTTTAGATCTACATTTATAAGCGTCTCTAATAACCTCATATATCTCAATTCTTGATTCTTTCGTTGTGCCAAGTAAAGTAGCAATTCTCTCTGAAATCTTATGTGTTATTTCTGCCGATCCTGTAGTAAATAGGCATTCTAAAGCAGTACAATAAGATAATATTTTCATCGGTAAAGTAGCATCTCTTCTTGCGCCCATTACAAAGTAAGTAGCTCTATCTAATCTGGTGTAACCGTTACTTTTGTAAAAGTGATCTGCTTGAGGAATCTTCCCTCCAAAATCTTTATCTTTACGATTCTCAATTTCAAACTGAGAAAAGTTCGAAGCTGCTGAGATAATCTCCGAATCCATGAACAAAGTTTTCTTTTCCTCTCTAGAAGCGTAAGTATATACTTCAGACAAAGAAGCCTTGAATACAAATCCATCTTCAATTTTTTGGTCATATGCTATCAAAAATCCATCTCTAACATATACGTTATTGTCTTTTATCAGCCACAATTCATGCAGGAACGTCTGAGCCTCTCTCAGATGATGAAAAGCATATTTATCCCCAACTAAGTCCATTTCCTGTTTATCTTTGATGTCATCAATTTCTCTATCTATATATATGTAGACAGCGTCATTAAATTCATCTACTGGGTGAGCTCCTAGTATGGCAATATAATTTATATCTGATAGGATTTGTTCTGTTTTATCATTTTTATTTGAGATTCTTGCACCAGGATACAACTCAATTCCCTTATTTTTAATTGATTCCAATTCCATATTATGTAATACCGCTAGAAATCTATACTTCATACATAATCCTCCTTAAACCACTGCATTGTTAGTTAAGATGACTCGTGACTCAATGACTTTAGTGTAAGTGTCATCTATACTACTAAGACTTGTTTTGTCAGAAGGTCTTACCTCGAGATATGAATAAAACTATTCTTTTATCTTTATATTCAAAACAGTTTTCCTTTCAAAGTTAGAAATGAAAATCTCCTTTCAATACTTTCTAAGTCACAAATCAAGTATCTTACTTACTGGAAAATAGACATTTCCAGTCTGAGCAGCATGACGCCTCTTTCTAACAATTAACGATATCATATCTATTTTACCTTCTAATACTGCCAATAAATCTATTCCATCCATAAGAATTATGGAACTTCTTCCAGAAGAATAAATCTTGATTGCTTCATCTGAAAAACCATTTATTGAGAGGAACAGTCCTAGAGTATTATCTAATTTTCTACTTATTTTTCCAGAGAAAGAATCTAGATCAGATGCATTCACCATATAACTACTTTGCCATTTTGCTTCAAATAAATAATCTGTTCCTTCGAGACTAAATGCACCATCGATTTGTTCCCCAATATTTCTAAATGAAGCTTTAGGATCTAAGTCAAATAAATCGAAAATATCATACAATACTTTCTCAAGTTCAAAACCTCTACTTTGAAAATTTTTTGAAACAACTAGGTTAGTATATCTGGAATTAATCTCATCTAATCGTACGTACAACGCTTTTCTTTTTTTGATTTTCTCTTGGTTACTCAGTTTTAAATCTTTGATTTCTTTTTCTTTCTTTAGCCCTTCATCATGCGTTTTTATGATTTCTCTTAAATCATGAACTGCGTTTTTTGCTTTAACAGCTTTTTTTTGACCATCTTCAAGTTGTTCAAGATGTCGAAAGCTACTCATTTTGGAAACTTCGCTTAATAGTCTGCGAATATCTCCTAAGTTCTTATCTTGCTCCATCATTAATTCATCAACAATATCAGAAACGATTTGTCTTTTGTAATCATTCTTCCAATTTGCATTATTGATTACAGAGCGATTAGATATGCAATTTAATAAAAAGCTTCTAAGATCACGTTTATACCAGTACACATTACAAAGTGCTTCTTTCAAGAGTTGTATTGCTGAAGGTGAAATAGCCATTGATTCAAAAACTCCTTTAGGTTCATTGCAAGATGATTATTATAACTATATCATCCAAACTGCATCAACAGAATAAAATTCCTATTTAAGGAGTTTGTTCCAAAACCAAAATAAAAAGCCTAAGCATATGCTTAAGCTTTTTTTATGTTTGAAGTCTCGAGTAACACTATAAGTACTCTTACTTTTGTGTTTTTCATGTTTATAAGGCTAATCGAAAGTTCAATATGCACTTCATTTACCTTGTGATATCAATATCCTCTGTTCTTGTAATGAAACCTTATCTCTTTATTATCTAACCATTGTTTCAACAATGTTCTCATCCTCAGACTGGGGATATAAACGTTTATTGATTCAGGTTCTAATTTTCTAATTCTACTTCTCCATATCCACTGTAAAAGGTTGCTCACCGCCAATAAATCTTCATCAACTTTAACGCCAGCCTCTTCAAAAAATGCCTTTTCGAAAGGGTTCATATACAAGTTGTACACAAATGCGAGGTTATAAGTTTCTTGATGGTCATTTGTAGCTCTTGTTGTCCATGGTATAAAACCTTTTGTATAGCCTTTACCTCTTAATTTTGATTGTATGGATAACTTTGTTGTCCAGAGATTATCCTTTGATTTTCCCTTACTTTTGAAGAAAGAAGTTAAATTCAATTGGAGTCTTTCCAACATTTCATTGCTTGAATTTTTTATCCAAGTTGAGGATAACTCATGTCCTTTTACCTTTCCTTGATAAACATAGTTCGAATTAAATGCCCCTTCATATATACTAATCAACTCTTTGTATCTTTTTCTATCTTCCAATTTAGGGTTATGAGGAACCAATATGTAGCAGTCATCAATTTTTTCGACACTTTTGTAATTGGTTTTGACATTGAATAATTCGTAATAATATTTTTGAATTTGACCGTCAAACAGATATGTAAGTATGTAAGAGTTTTCGAATAGATCAAATATTTTTACTGGATACGTCCAAAAAAGCATCATATTATTGTGTATGTATATATTTCCTTGCTGAGAATGATATTTCACATTTACATAACTACTTCCATAAACTCCTTTGTAACCATTGTCCAACCATTTCACTTTTCTTCCTTCGACCTCGATTAACTTGGCATCCTTTAATGCTTGAATGTCATCCTTCGTAATCTCATCCAATTTTTCAATCACATTTGCTACTTCGTCCATAATTAATGTGTATCCAGCATTTTGAAGCAGATCCATGACTTCTTCATCTAACATCCTAAATAAAGCATGAGTCGTTATTATACTACTTCCATTAACAAGCAATTCTTTAAAGTGTTTCAACTTGCTTCCTTTTCCTAATTTGGAATCAGGTTCTATCAAGAAGGGACATGCCTTTAGGATATTATTTTGTATTTCATCTAAATATGGAGAAACGTAAATAAACTTCATACTGTCTTGATGCAAATTCATATATTCCTTTGCCCACGTTGTCTTTCCACTACCCATGATTGAATCTATCACTGTTACTTTTGTCATATTGCCCAAACCATCCTTATTATTATTTTACATTTATTACTATGAATATTTCTTTCAAAAAAAGTTCAAACATCTCAAAAAAACCCTTTAGTACCAAGGGTTCCAGAGCCTTACCCTTAAAGAAGAATGTAAGAAAGTGCATATTCATTCAAAAGTCACTTTTCTCATATATAAAAACTTTCAGCCGTTAAAACGAGCTAAAGCTCGATTTCAACGTCTTCGAGTACCCAAACTTCGTTCGGCTACTCGTGATTGCAGTTATTTTTCTTTCTACTCTGATAGCTGATGCTTTTTCAATACGTCAAGAAAATCTTTCGCAAACACTCTATACTCAGGTGATATTCTTGTCTCTGGCTTACCTCCAAGTTCCAAATTAGTATTCATCAAGTAAATAATTACTTTGAGAAGATCTGAGGAATAACGACCTTTTAATATTTCTAACACTTTGAAGACTGTTTCAGTATTAGAAGAATCAGAATGCACTGGGGAAATATTTCCAACACTAACCTCCGACATACTTGCCAAGTCGTTTTCAAAAAGATCATATAGCTCATCTTTTATTTTTAGCTGTTTTTTCTTTTTTTCTAGAATCTTTTCCATAAAAAGAATTTCATCTGCATGTGAAGATGTATTGTAATAGGTAATCGCTTGTTCTTCATCATTAGTGAAGGGGATTTCTATGTTTTCCGAGATGCTTTTTAAATAACTCAAACTGACTTCTGCTTTCTCAATAGAGTTTAGCTCTTTTTGAAAAAAGTCCTTAGGTACGTTGAATGTTGAAGCAAGCTGTTCTAGACGTTTTTCTGGGATACCCCTTCTCTTTTTTAACCAATCTTGGATTGTCTGAGGTGATATTTCTAATATATTCGCTACTTCCCTGTAACCCAAGTGAAACTCTTTGACTATGTATTCAAGCCCAATCATTTTCTTTGCCTCCTTTCATTTAGACATATCAAGTATGTCTTATATTAATATAACATAACATACTTTATATGTCAAGTTTTATCATACTATTGATGAGAACTACAAAAAAACACCTCGTACGAGGTGTT
Source organism: Planococcus sp. SK3692 (assembly GCF_028890485.2). Lineage (GTDB taxonomy): Bacteria > Bacillota > Bacilli > Bacillales_A > Planococcaceae > Planococcus. The sequence goes on along the minus strand of NZ_JARCHV010000002.1, from coordinate 1,289,580 downwards.
TTAGGTGTATCTGGTTATTTATCTTAGTTTCATTAATGGACTTGATGCAATTGCCTTAATTGATAACTGTTTATCATTCATAGAATGTAAATAGCGTTGCGTTACAGATACGTCAGCATGCCCTAGAAGCCGCGATAAGCTGTAGACGTCCATTCCACCTTCCGAGAGACATGCCACAGCATAGAAGTGCCTAAAGACGTGTGGAGATACTTTTTTCTTAGTGACTCCTGCTCTCTTTCCAGCTTCTTTTACCACGCTGTCTAATGCTACATGAGACAATCCCGCTCCCTGATAAGATAGGAAGTAATTGCTGGTCACATTCTTGTTCTGAAAATACTCTTTTCTAAGTCGCTCATATTTAATCAGGATTCTTTTAAGTGCAGGACTGATAAACACGATTCTTTCTTTATTCCCTTTTCCATTCACTAAAATGGTTGTTTCTTTTACATTAGTGAACTGTAATCCTCTAATCTCCATTGCTCTCAAGCCTGTATCTGCCAACATAGCTATGATTGCTTTATTCCTTGCTTCTAGATAATTCTTAAAATTGAAAGCTGCTACCATATCTTGCACTTCTTTTCCTGTAAATCCATCAATGACTTTCTTCTGCACTTTAGGAGTATCCACTTTACTTGCAATATTAACTTCTAGATACTCTTCCCTAACACACCAACCAAAAAATGCGTGTATCGTTTTGAACATGGACACTATACTTTGCGGTTGCAATCCCTTGATTTGCTTCATCCTCACATAAGCTTTCAAATCGAAAGTGGTAATGCTTGCTAACTCCGTTACGGCTCTCTTCTCTACCAGATACCCCAATAACTGTTTCAGTTCCTGCCGCTTGTTAATCAACGTCTTTTTGGTAAATCCTTTTGCTTCACAATAGTAGTAGTATTCTTTTAATACGTCCTCTAATTCCATAGAAAAAACCACCCTTCTGCTTTAGTTTCAACAGTAAAAGTGGTTTGTTCAGTAAAAAATGAAGGTTTAACCATCTATAAATGAAAGTGCAACGAAAAATTAAGCCTGCTACATTTAGACAGACAAATCATACATTGATTTCACTCATTATTCGTCTTCATTTATTATTTGGTTGACTAGAAACCCTTGTTAAAGCGCTCTATACCTAGCGTTTATTTTTTGCCCGGTTTTGTCGAGGCTTTGTTCATTTGAGCCATCATTTGGTTGATTTTCTTTTGAGATGGTTTTTGTCCCATTTGCATCATCATAATCCGCAGCATCTCTTCGTTGATCGGTGGGTTGTCCTGCAAATATTTCATCATGTATCGACGAGCGATAAAGAATCCAAGTGCAACACCTGCGAGTAAAGCCACAATAACGATAACAATCCAGATCCATGTATCCATACAAATTACCTCCTTCGTGTTGCCAATTAAATCATGCACCAAAAAGGATTATACTATAAATTTCAGGACGTGACTATATGAACGGCATTAAAATTGCGCAGAAACAAAGACTGCTGCCTATTACACAACGTGCAGCCGCGGCACGGTCACTCGCCGGATGAATTCAAGGGCACATATCTTGCCTTTTAATCAGCGTACAAACAGAACGTATTGCCAAGTACATTTTATGATTCTTGTATTCTATCGCGTTGATTCATGACAAAAGCCGCCAGAAATGATATCTGGCGGCTTTCGTTTGGGTTTTCGACACTGGATTCTATTTTATAGAACAGAAAACTGTGCTTGTAATCACCCGTTTATCAATTGCTTCACTTTGGAGACAACATTTTCAGGCGTGAAACCGAATTCTTCCATGATTTTCTCACCAGGAGCGCTTGCACCGAAGTGATCGATTGCGAGGATATCGCCTTCAAATCCAGTGTAGCGGTCCCAACCGAATGATGAGCCCATTTCGATGGCGAGGCGTTTTGTGATGTTTTTCGGCAAGACGGATTCTTTGTACTCTTTATCCTGCTGTTCGAAACGATCCCATGATGGCATCGACACAACAGACACCGAGATGCCTTGTTCTTTCAATTGCTTCTGTGCATCGATTGCTAGGCTGACTTCAGATCCAGTCGCAAGCAGCAAAGCTTGTGCGTCTTCAGCTGGAGACACGACGTAAGCGCCTTTTTCGACGCCTTCTTCTGCTTTTTCACCAGTTGTTTCGAGAACCGGCAAGTTTTGGCGGGACAATACGAGCAAGGTCGGCTTGTCTTTAGACGTAAGTGCCAAACGCCAAGCCGCTTTTGTTTCGTTCGCATCGGCTGGGCGGATGATGCCCAGGTTCGGCATTGCGCGCAGTGAGGCTAGCTGTTCGATCGGTTCATGTGTCGGGCCGTCTTCTCCAACCGCTACGCTATCATGCGTGAACACGTAGGTAACTGGAAGCCCCATCAATGCGCCTAGGCGGATCGCTGGGCGGACGTAATCACTGAATACGAAGAACGTACCACCGAAGACATGCAAGCCACCGTGAAGCGCCATACCGTTAAGTGCAGCGCCCATCGCGAATTCACGAACGCCGAACCAGATATTGCGGGCTTCTGGATGCTCAGCATCGAAGTCGCCGCCGTCTTTGATATTGGTTTTGTTTGAACCAGCAAGGTCAGCGCTGCCGCCGAAGAACGAAGGAACCGTCTTCGCAATAGCATTGACCATGTCACCAGACGATGCGCGTGTTGCTTGTTTTTTGCCGACTTCATATTGCGGGAATTGCGAGTCGAAATCAGCCGGCACGTCACCGTGTATCGCTGCTTGAAGTTGGGAAGCAAGTTCAGGATGCTGTGCTTCATACTGTTTGTACAATTCATTCCAAGCTGATTCCGCTTTAGCGCCGAGTGAATCTGTCGCTTCTTTGAAGGTTTCGTAAACTTCTTCCGGCACATGGAAATCTTGATCAAATGTCCATTTATAATATTCTTTAGTTAATTTCATTTCATCTTCGCCTAGTGGTGCACCGTGCGAATCCGCTTTTCCGGATTTGTTCGGCGAACCGTAGCCGATGACTGTCTTGACTTCCACCAGTGTCGGTTTGTCAGTTGATTTTTTCGCTTCAGCGATTTTTGCAGACAAATCGTCCATATCGTTGCCTTCATCTACACGAAGATAGTTCCAACCGTAAGACTCGAAACGCTTCTGGATGTTCTCTGAGAAACTCATCGACAAATCGCCGTCGAGTGAAATATCGTTGCTGTCATACAATACAACCAATTTATCCAATTTCAAGTGCCCTGCAAGAGAAATCGCTTCTCCGGCTACCCCTTCCATTAAATCACCGTCTCCGCAAAGAGCGAATGTGTGGTGGTCGATAATGTCGAGGCCTTCTTTATTGTATGTAGCTGCTAAATGGCGTTCTGCCATTGCCATGCCGACTGCCATACCGATCCCTTGGCCAAGCGGTCCAGTTGTGGCTTCGACACCAACTGTGTGCTTGTATTCTGGGTGTCCAGGCGTCTTCGAATCCCATTGGCGGAAGTTTTTGATTTCCTCCATCGGCAATCCGTATCCGCTTAAATGAAGCAAGCTGTATAGAAGCATCGAACCATGTCCCGCTGACAGGACGAAACGGTCGCGGTTGAACCAGTTTGGGTTGTTCGGGTTATGGTTCATATGTTTTGTCCAGAGTGTATACGCCATCGGAGCGGCGCCCATTGGAAGTCCCGGGTGTCCGGAATTGGCTTTTTCAATAGCATCGATAGAAAGTGTTCGAATGGTATTTACTGCAAGTTGATCTGCATGGTTTGACATAGTGACATCCTCTCTGAAACTAAATTTAATCCTATTCTAGTTTAGTCAACTCTAGGGAAGAATACAACGAAAAAGAGAATAAGTATTAATTCAAATACTTATTCTCCCGTTTATTTTTAATTTTGTCTGGTGTTACGTCTTTTCCTTCCGGATCGATGACGGTGACATTTTCAATCGTTCCACGCATCGACTTGCGGAAACTTTGTAGGTATTCCTGGCGCAGCGCCGATTGTTCTTTTGATTCTTCTTGCGTCAGCCCGTCACGCTTGGACTTTTTGGACAATTCGTTGATCCGTCCGATCTTATCTGGAGATAGCATATAAAGTCCCCCTTTCCACTGCTCCATGGTACAAAAAAAGGCGGGACAGTGCAAGGTTTCAGCTTTCTTTCATTTGTTGGTACTCTCGGAAGCGTCGGTGAACCGTCGCTTTACTTGCCTGATAGCCAAAGCCTTGTAACGTGACTGCTATTTCATGGAAGGTTAAGCCGCTCGCTTTCAAACTGACAATTTGATCCACTGGAAGGTCCAGCCGTTCGCGGCCGTCCGGATTGCCTTTTCCTTTTAAATTGCGTTCTGGCTTGTAGCCATTCTCCACTGCGCGCTTCATGCCCCGTTTGATCTTGGCGTTGTGGATCTTGCGCTGGTATTCTTCCACAATGGCCAAAATCTCCAGAACCATGTCATCCATATCGTTTAAAGCGATCGGGCCGTGGTCGGACAGCGTATACACATCGACTTCATGTTTTTTCATGACATGCAACAACGCGATGCGTGCATGTCCCCTGCCGAGACGCGTCTCATCCTGGATGAAAACAGCATCGACTTTTTCGCTTTTGACTTGATTGAGCATTTCGAGAAGCCCTTCCCGGTCCATTTCATAGCCGCTGTGCTGGTCAGAGTAAACATCTTCAACCAGATAACCTTGCTCGAAGGCAAACGCCAGCAGTTCTTCTTCTTGTCGTTCGAGTGAAGTTTCCTGCTCGTCTTTAGTGGTACTGACACGGCAGTAAACTAAAGCTTTTTTCTTCATTCTGCATCACCTGCATAGTATTTAGTTTCATCCGGCGAAAAGTTCAGCTGTTCTGCCGGGATCTTCAATGATTGCCCTGCCACGATTTTCGTTGTCTTCAAATTATTCACTTCCATGATCTCTTCTATCCATTCATGATGGGGAGTTTCGCCGCTGAACGATTCAGCCAGCTCCCATAGCGTATCACCTTTTTCAATTTGCAGCTCGCCCAACTGCTGCTTTTCGGCATTATGGCTGATCACCGCGTAAAATGTAAACACCACTATGAGTGAGAAAAAGAAAACCAAATATGAGTTCTGTCGAAAGAATGTCATTCAAGCCGCCTCCTTTAGAATATTTGTTCGGAATGTATGTTCTCATATTAAAGCGAACAGACGTTTCTTGTCAAGATTAAATTCGAACCTATGTTTGCATTTCAATGCCCGAGTTGCTATACTATAGATAGTTAATCTTGAATAAATCCTATAAAGAGGTGAAACTGGTGAAAAAAGTATCTAAGCGTCAGGAAGACATCCTGAATTTCATAAAAGATGAAGTCCGTGCAAAAGGCTATCCCCCCTCCGTCCGGGAGATTGGCGAAGCGGTCGGCCTTGCATCCAGTTCGACTGTCCACGGCCATCTAGCGAGACTCGAAAGCAAAGGGCTCATCCGCCGCGACCCAACGAAACCAAGAGCCATTGAAATCATCGGTTCTGAAGAAGCACTCATCGATAAGAGTCCTGTTTTACACGTGCCCCTTATCGGTAAAGTTACAGCAGGCATGCCGATTACTGCGATTGAAAACGTCGAAGAATACTTTCCGTTGCCACAAACATACGGCACGGAAGAAGACCATATCTTCATGTTGGAGATTATGGGTGAAAGTATGATCGAAGCCGGCATCTTAAATGGCGATTATGTTGTCGTCAAGCAACAGCAAACTGCCAACAACGGAGACATCGTCGTTGCGATGACCGAAGAAAATGAAGCCACGGTTAAACGCTTTTTCCGTGAGGATAATTACTTCCGCCTGCAGCCTGAAAATTCATCGATGGATCCGATTATCGTTGACCAGGTGAGCATTCTCGGAAAAGTCGTCGGCGTCTACCGCCAAATCCATTAAGTATCTTGCTCCAGTTCAAGGAGCCATAGAAAAAAGGAGGAAAGCATGACTTCCTCCTTTTTTCTATGGCCTTGAGCTCTATATAATCATCTTATGTAACCTTAAAGACACAAAAGCAGCCGAAGATGTTTATCCCCGGCTGCTTTTGTGTCTTTAATTTGGTTGCATTTCTGTCACGACGATGTATTTGACCAGATTGATTGTAATGCGGTAAATCTTGCCACTTGCTTCGTCCGTCAATTCATAAGTACCATTTGACGGCACTTGGCTTATAGCCGATTCCTTGTCGATCGCTTTTACTGTATGCACAATGGTATTTCCTTGATCAAAGAAGAATTCTACTTGAAACGATTTCACCGAAATTCCTCCCTTCAAAATGAATGGAAATGCATGTATAAGTGTAGCATAAACCATTGCTTAGTTTCGGTTTTGCCATTCCTTAAAGATCATTACTTTCAAGGCGAGCATTTCTTCCTCATTCAAATCATCATCGAGTTCATCCATCACTTGTTCAGCCGTCATCGTATCATTTTCTACGGCATTTTTCATTTTCAATAAGTTGCGGAAGCCGACTTTTTCCATCATGACGCTGGCAGCATCTTCTTTGGTCTCAAACGCCAATTCCTGTTCTTCCGGCACTTGTGGCGGGTCGATTTCAACGGAATCTCCCTCATCGATAGATCCTTCTTCAAACTGTTCATTTGTCCCGCTGTCTGGCGCTTGTTCTGGAATCGCTTGCTGGGATTGCCACTCTTCCATATAGCGGCTAACTTCCGGATCCGCTTCGATTTGCTGGACCATTTCCTCCATTTTACCGCTTTGCTCGAGTTCTTCAAATGCTTTTTGCGCTACTGCCTCAGTCGATAGATTCGGCCCAACTGCATATAAGGCAATTCCTGCGAATGAAAAGGCAATAAGAAATACAATGATGACATTCATAAAACGCATTTTATCCCTCCAGATATTAGAAGTTCTTTCATATAAGTAAAATCTTACCACGTTTCCACCGCTCAGCGTATGTGTGAAAGGGCACAATCTTTAGACAGTTTTCCTTCAGTTGCCCAATCGCCTTTTACCGTATGGCCTAAGTCCTTGTAAATCAAAAAAAAAACCGGAGCACTCGGCTCCGGTTTTTGCTATTAATACATTTTCAAGTATTGCTCGCGCTCCCACGGGTGGACGCTTGTTCTGAACATATCCCATTCGATTTCCTTCGCTTCCACGAAGTTATTCAAAATGTGTGAACCGAGCGCTTTTGTCATGACTTCATCGTTTTGCAGCTCATCAAGAGCAGCATACAATGTGCCTGGCAGATCTTCAATGCCGACTTCTTTGCGTTCTTTGCGGTTCATTGCATAGATATTGCGGTCTACCGCTTTTGGCGGAGTCAGATCGCGTTTGATGCCGTCAAGTCCAGCGCCAAGCAACACAGCCATTGCCAAGTAAGGGTTCGCAGCAGGGTCAACCGAACGCACTTCTACGCGCGTTGACAAGCCGCGTGAAGCCGGGATACGGATTAATGGGCTACGGTTTTTACCTGACCAAGCGATGTAGCAAGGTGCTTCATAACCTGGTACAAGGCGCTTATATGAGTTGACTGTCGGGTTCGTGACAGCCGTGAACGCTTTCGCATGCTCAATGATGCCTGCCATGAACTGGTAAGCTGTTTTGCTCAACTTCAAGTCGCCATCTTCATCAAGGAAAGCATTTTCGTTGCCTTTGAACAAGGAAACGTTCATGTGCATGCCTGATCCGTTGACGCCGAACAATGGTTTCGGCATGAATGTTGCGTGAAGTCCGTGTTTACGGGCAATCGTTTTAACAACCAGTTTAAAGGTTTGGATATCATCGCAAGCTTTGATGGCATCAGCATATTTAAAGTCAATTTCATGCTGTCCTGGCGCTACTTCGTGGTGGGATGCTTCGATTTCAAAGCCCATTTCCTCCAGCTCAAGTACGATGTCGCGTCGGCAGTTTTCGCCAAGGTCCATCGGTGCCAAGTCAAAATAACCGCCATGGTCATTCAGTTCAAGAGACGGTTCGCCTCTTTCATCAAGTTTGAACAGGAAGAATTCCGGCTCTGGCCCTAGGTTGAAATGAGTGAATCCAAGTTCTTCCATCTCTTTCAAGACACGCTTCAAGTTTGTACGTGGATCTCCAGCAAATGGCGTTCCGTCTGCATTGTAAATATCGCAGATCAAACGCGCAACTTTACCTTTTCCTGTAATCCATGGGAAGACAACCCATGTATCAAGGTCTGGGAACAAATACATATCGGATTCTTCGATACGGACAAAGCCGTCGATTGAAGATCCATCAAACATCATTTTGTTGTCGAGTGCTTTTTCAAGCTGGGATGTTGGGATTTCTACGTTTTTGATAACGCCGAGAATGTCGGTGAATTGCAGGCGGATAAAATTGACGTCTTCTTCTTTTACCAAACGAATAATGTCTTCTTTTGAATACTTGCTCATGTACTGTTCACTCTCCTAGGTTATATTATGTAGCCCGCTTATTTAAAGAAACGGGATAAATCACCGTGTCGTTGGGATGCCTGGCTAAACGGCCGCGCCTGATGCTTCATCTCCTCACGCAGCAAGCTGCGGAGTTCTGCATCGCTCAATGTCTTCGGCTCGGCTTGATCGTTTTGCGGCATCTCTTTTGTTTCGTACAGTTTTCTGATGCCCGCGACATTGAGTCCCTGCTCCAGATATTCCTTGATCTCGAGCAGTGCGTCGACATCATTCAATGAAAACATGCGCTTATTGCCTTCTGTCCTGGCAGGACTGATCAGCTTTTGCTCTTCGTAATAGCGTATTTGCCGTGCTGTCAAATCCGTCAGTTGCATTACGATGCTGATCGGGAGAATGGGCATGGTGCGGCGAACCCGATTTGTCATAAGTTTCACCCATTTCACTAATTACTACATTTTCAGTTTATTACATGTCATGTTATTTGTCAAACAGATGTTAGATTTTCTGACACGATTTTTTATAGACTGTTTTTTAAAGCAATTACAGCAATTGTTCCTTTTCCAAAGCTCGCAATGCGTTGACGACCGCCAGCTTCACATGCTCGTAAGTCAATCCCCCTTGTACAAATGCGGTAAATGGCGACCGTATTGGCCCATCAGCCGTCAATTCGATGCTCGCGCCTTGGACAAAAGTGCCGGCTGCCATGATGACATCATCTTCATAGCCCGGCATATAAGCCGGCTCGGGCAGAAATTGTGCATTGACCGGGGAATTCGCTTGGATCGCACGGCAGAACGCCACCATCTGATCGGCCGTCTGGAATGATACCGATTGAATCAAGTCTGTCCGTGCCGCACTATAATGAGGGCTGGTTTTCATGCCGGCCGTCTCCAGTAAAGCTGCGGTGAAAACCGCTCCTTTTAATGCTTGTGACACGATATGCGGGGCCATGAAGAATCCTTGATACATATCAGCAAGCGCATTAAGGGAAGCTCCAGCCTCCCCTCCTATACCCGGCGAGGTCATCCGATAAGCGCATTTTTCAACAAATATGCGTTTGCCAGCGATATATCCGCCGATTTTGGCAAGTCCGCCTCCCGGATTCTTGATTAACGAGCCGGCTATAAGATCAGCACCTGCTTCAATCGGTTCTGCAGTTTCTACGAATTCACCGTAGCAATTATCGACAAATACGACAGCATCGGGTTTGATTTCACGGATTTTTTCAATCATGCCCTTGATTTCTTGGATGGTAAAAGAAGGCCGGTTATCATACCCTCTTGAACGCTGAATGGCGATCATTTTGGTATTGTTCGCGATCGCTTGCTCAACTGACGGCCAGTCTACTTGATGCTGTTCATTCAGATCTACGTGTCGGTAGGAGATATCGAAGTCTTTAAGGGAACCTGTATCCTCCTCGCCACCCGAGACGATGGAAGCGAGCGTGTCATATGGCTGACCTGTGATATACAATAGTTCATCCCCTGGTCGCAAGATGCCAAACAAGGCAATGGTAATGGCGTGTGTGCCCGAAATGATTTGCGGGCGGACAAGCGCCGCCTCTGCTTTAAATACATCTGCATAGACCCGTTCCAATGTATCCCTGCCTTCGTCATCATAACCGTAGCCTGTAGATGGGTGGAAGTGATGGTCGCTCACTTTCTGGCGGTGAAAGGCTTCAAGCACTTTCTGCTGATTTTGCAATGCGATGTAATCTGCCGCTTCTAATTGCGGTCGAATCATATCTTCTGTCTTTTTGATTATGTTATACATAGGAATCTCCATTTCTCTTCGGTGGTTGATTGCTTATTAGGCTATTTGAAAATGACTCCAATTCTGCTACAATTCATAGAGTTGTTTAAGTTAAGGAGGGCGTCGAATAATGGCTTGGGAAGTACTAAGCGCCATCGGGACAATTGCTTTTGCGGTATCCGGGGCGATCATCGCCATGGAAGAGGAATACGATATTTTCGGCGTCTACCTGCTTGGCGTCGTTACCGCATTCGGCGGCGGGGCCATCCGCAACCTATTGATTGGGGTGCCCGTCTCTGCCCTATGGGAACAGGAATTCATGTTCCAATTGGCGCTCATCTCCATCACCATCGTGTTCTTATTCCCGCATAAGACACTCGGCCATTGGAATCGCTGGGGTCATTTCTTCGATGCCATTGGCTTGTCTGCATTTGCGGTTCAGGGCGCTTTATTTGCAGTTGAATTGGGTCTGCCGGTTTATGCGGCGGTCGTGGCTGCAGTGCTGACAGGGTCGGGCGGCGGAATGGTGCGCGATCTTCTTGCCGGAAGAAAGCCTTTGGTGTTGAAGGCGGAAATATACGCTGTCTGGGCGGCGATTGCAGGATTATTGATCAGCATTGATGTAATCCGGACCGATTTCATGCTTTATTCCTTGTTTTTGGTTATTACATTACTGAGGATCTTATCCTATACGTATAAGTGGAAATTGCCGACACGAAAAATTCTCACGACATCATAAAAGCCGATCGGCAATTGCCGATCGGCTTTTTCTCATCCGTAAACTGTGACGCCGCGCCATGACGACATGCCGCCATCGACATTGACCGGCTGAAATCCATTCGACTCCAAGTATTCTGCCGCTTTTGCGCTGCGGCCGCCTGCCTGGCATACCACATAATACTGTTTCGAGGAATCCAGCTCCCCGGTGCGCTCCGGCAATTCACCGAGCGGAATATGCCGTGCTCCTGGGATCATCCCAGTTGCCACTTCGTCTTTTTCGCGAACATCGATGATGTGGAGTTTATCTCCAGCATCCAATTTTTGGTTCAACTCATCTGTGTTGATTGATTTCATTCGCTATTCCTCCCCTTGCATATTTGCGCCATTGCGCTATTTATTCCTGGTGCTCGATTGACACCGGTTTTGAAGGTGAAAAAGTCGAGATAGCGTGTTTGTAGATTAATTGCTGCTTGCCTTCCGTTTCCACCAGTACCGTGAAATTATCGTAGGATTTAATGGTACCCTTCAATTGGAAGCCGTTTAGCAAAAACACCGTGACGAAAATATTGTTTTTGCGCAGCTGGTTTAAATAAACATCTTGGATATTAACCGGTTTCATGGAACTCCCCCTGTTTCTCTAGCGTATAGTTTTGGCCATTTGTTCAATTCGACGATTCCGGTCATTTTCCTGCCAGAAGCGCGTAATTTCTTCCAAATTGTTTTCCGGATCTGCTGTTGCATCCAGCCAAAGAATCGGCATTTTATTGCGGAAATAAGTGAATTGACGCTTGGCGTATTTTCTTGAATTGCGCTTCAGTTTAAAAACTGCCTCTTCCAATGAATACAGGCCATCGAAATAGCCATACAATTCTTTGTAGCCGATTGCCTTGATGGACTGAACGTCACGCAGTCCGCTATCATACAACCGCCGGACCTCATCCAATAAGCCATCTGCCATCATTCCATCGACCCGGCTGTCGATCCGCTCATACAATTTGGCCCTCGGCACATCAAGGCCGATGATTAACTCATCGTACATGGGTGCCTGCGCCAGGCTGCCGTCCTCTTTTTCCTCACCGCTTAATAAAATCTCCAGCGCACGCAGGACGCGCCGCGTATTGTTCGGGTGGATATCGATTTCTGAATCCAATGCCATTAATTTGCTGTGCATTGCTTCAGGCCCCAGACGTTCGAGTTCAGTATGCAGCGTATGCCTGAGTTCTTCATCTACTTGCTGCGTGGAAAATCGGTAATCGAACAGCACCGACTGGACATATAACCCCGTTCCGCCAACGATAATCGGCAGCCTGCCGCGCTGCTGGATTTCCTTGATCTTTTCACGGACCAGCGATTGGTATTCAGCCACTGAAAATGACTCGTCCGGGTTGCGGATATCGAGCAAGTGATGCGGAATGCCGTTCATCTCCTCCGACCGGATTTTGGCCGTACCGATATCCATTCCCCGATAGACCTGCATCGAATCCCCATTGATGATTTCTCCATTAAATCGTTTGGCAAGTTCAATGCTAAGCGCGGTCTTGCCAGAAGCTGTTGGCCCGACAATGGCAATCACTTCAACCATAATCTTTGATCCAATCGATAATGACTTGCCGATACATTTCGGCGTTCAATTCATGCAGCACTTCGTGGCGGGCATCTTCCGCCATATAGACTTTGACGTTTTCGATACCCACTTTATCGAATTGGGCAGCCGCTTCGAATACACCGCGCCCTCTCGCGCCAACCGGGTCCATCGAGCCGCTGATGAATAACACGGGGAGCTTTTTAGGAATTCGGCTGACTTCATCCATCCGGTGAATGATTCCCAGCCCTTCGAATAAGTCGACATAAAATTGATTGGCCATTTCAAAACCGCACCATGGATCCGCTTCGTATTGTGCGACCGTTTCTTTTTTCCGGCTCAACCAAGAATATTTGGATGTTTCATTCAAAAAATCTTTATTGTAACTGCCGAAGATCAACTTCCCAAGAATTGGGTTGATTGTCATCTTCCCACCGAACCTGCTATAGCTCTTCGCAACCGCGAGACCCATAGACAATGTAATTCCTGGATGCCCACCGGTGCCGGATAAGACTGCGCAGTCCACTTCCTTGCCATATAACTGCAAATAACGCCTTGCGACAAACGATCCCATCGAATGGCCAATCAGCGTAAACGGCAACTCATCAATTTCTTGTTGTGCATGAATAATGGCTTCACGGGCGTCTTCAACGACGCGCAAAAAGCCCTCGTTGTCCGCAAAATACCCGGCTGAACCATTGCGTTCCGCTGTTTTGCCATGACCTCTTTGGTCATGTGCTGATACTGTATATCCTTGTTGATTCAGTAAATGGATAAAATCTTGATAGCGTCCGCTATGTTCCGCCATTCCATGGATAATATGCACATGGCCTCTCGGATATTCCACTCTATGCAAAGTGCAGTAGAGTTCGTGGCCATCCGACATTCGAACGAACGAACTTGTCACGCTCATCGGTCCACACCCTTTCTATAATCTCCTACTGAAGCAGCTTCTGCCTGCCATTTAAGTGCACGAAGAGTGCCGGCACTCAATTCATGACGCGTTTGAACATTTTTTCGATGTCGTAAGTTTTGAAATGAATGATGACCGGTCGCCCGTGGGGGCAAGTGAATGGCTGTTCGGCATCCTTCAAATCAGCCAATAAACGTTCCATGTCATGCTTTTGCAAAAAGTGGTTCGCTTTTATCGAACGTTTGCAGCTCATCATGATCGCCGCATCTTCACGCAGTTTCTTGATATCGACTTTGCGTTCATCGAGCACTTGCTCAATCAAGTCCTCAATAACTTCCTGTTCAAAGCCTTTTGGGAACCAGGTCGGGTATTCCCTGACAATGAACGTCGTATCGCCGAATTCCTCCAAGAACACGCCGCTTTCTTCCAGAGCATTCAATTGTTCTTTTAAATGCAGCGCTTCGTTACGGCTGTAATGGAAGGTTAACGGCAAAAGCAGCGACTGGCGCTCATTCGAATCGATGTCGCCAACTTTTTCGCGGAAAAATTCATACTTGATGCGCTCCTGTGCAGCGTGCTGGTCAATTAAATAAAAACCATCGGAGCTTTGCGCCACGATATAAGTGCCATGGATCTGGCCGACCACTTCAAGTTCCGGAAACTGCGGGCTATCGTCAATCACTTGACGGCTTTCTGGCTCATCAAAAGGCCCCTGCACGTCTTCAACTGGTTCATGAGCCGGTTCACTGACGGGTTCAAGCCTTGGCTCCAGATGAAACTCCTCGACACGTTCTTGCAGCTTGTCCTGTTTCCAATCGATTGACGGCCGAATGTCCGGCTCTCGGCGCACCGTCTCTTCGACAGGCCGCTTCCATAAATCCAATTGGCGGCTCGGCGCTTGCTTGAGTGGTTTCGGTTTTTCGATGACCGGTGCACGAACGGCGGTCTGGATGGCTTTACGAATCGTATCATGGACCAGCTCAAGCAACTCCTTTTCTTTGCTGAGACGGATTTGCTGTTTCGAAGGGTGTACGTTGACATCGGTTAAATACGGATCGCCTTTGATATTCAAAACCACAATCGGCTGGCGCTCAAGCGGCAAAAACGTATGATATGCCTTATGCACCGTATTGGCGATGGCATAATGCTTAACCCAGCGCCCGTTGACGAATAGCGAGATGTAATTTTTATTGGCTCGCGTAATTTCAGGAAGTGAGGCAAAGCCCTCGATTTGGTAATCAGGTGATTCGCCTTCAAACGGGACCATTTTCTTGGCTATTGCGACACCATAAATATCTGCCAGCACACGGCGGATCTCGCCACTGCCGGCTGTCTGGAGGAGTTGCTTGCCATCATGGACCAAACGGAAAGAAACGCCAGGATAACTGAGTGCAAAGCGGTTCATTAAATCAATCGTGTGCCCGAGTTCTGTCTGCAAGGTTTTCATATACTTCAATCTTGCCGGTGTATTGAAAAATAATTGGCCAATTCGGATATTCGTCCCTTGCCGCAATGCCCCAGCCCGCTGGACAGTAAGGCGGCCTCCTTCGATTTCCAAGTGGGTCCCTGCCGCTCCATCGGATGTGTGCAACACTACTTTCGAGACGGAAGCGATACTGGCCAGCGCCTCCCCGCGGAAGCCGAGCGTACGGATGCGGAACAGGTCGTGTTCGTTCTCTATTTTACTTGTGGCATGCCTCGAAAAAGACAAAAGAGCGTCTTCTTCGTCCATGCCCGCTCCGTTATCAATGATTTGTATCGATGTCAGCCCCGCTTCTTCGAGGAGCACTTCTATAGCCGAGCTGCCGGCATCAATCGCATTTTCCACCAATTCCTTGACGACGGAAGTCGGCCGTTCGACAACTTCCCCTGCCGCGATTTTATTGGACAGCGGTTCGTCCATCAACCGGATTTTACCCATGGAATCAGCCCCCTCCGCTTATTTTCTCCTGCAAGTCGTTGATCAGCTGCAATGCTTCGAGCGGCGTCATGCGTGAAACCGACGCATCTTTGATGGTTTGCAGCACTTCTTCGTTCGCCGTGTCGCGTTCATCAAAAAACGATAATTGTTCTGCCTGCTGCTGTGTTTTCTGGTTATCCGCCTCGAAACTTATCAATAATTCACGCGCGCGGCGCAAAATCGCTTCCGGCAAATTGGCCAGTTCTGCTACATGGACCCCGTAGCTTTTATCAGCCGGCCCTCGTTTTACTTTATGCAGAAACACGACTTTTCCGGATTGCTCCATTGCAGAGACATGGACATTGCTCAACTTTGGAAGTGTCTCTTCCAAAGCCGTCAGTTCATGGTAATGCGTCGAGAACAAGGTGTTGGCGCCGATTTGTTCATGGATGTATTCGATCATCGACTGCGCCAATGCCATGCCGTCATAAGTGGAGGTGCCTCGTCCAATTTCATCGAACAGCAATAAACTGCGTTCTGTCGCATGGGTGATGGCGTATTGCGACTCCATCATTTCGACCATGAACGTACTTTGTCCGGAGACGAGATCATCCGCTGCGCCGATGCGCGTAAAGATTTGATCGACAATCGGCAACTCCGCAGAAGCTGCGGGGACATAGCTGCCAATTTGCGCAAGGACGATCGTCAACGCGACTTGCCGCATATAAGTACTTTTACCGGACATGTTTGGCCCCGTGATCAATAGCATATTGCCATCGTCACCGAGTTCACAGTCATTTGGAACATAATGCTGCTTGTTGAGCATTTTCTCGACAACCGGATGGCGGCCTTCGCGGATTGAAATTTTCCGCCCGTTGTTAAATGCCGGTTTCGTGAAGCGGTATTTTTCTGCAACTTCCGAAAAGCTGATATAAACGTCGAGTGCGCTGATTTTTGAAGCCAGTTGCTGGATGCGTGAAATGTACTCTTTAACTTGCTCGCGCACGCTGACGAATAATTCATATTCCAATGTCAGGCTTTTTTCTTCAGCCGTCAAAATCAAGGTTTCTTTTTCTTTCAACTCCGGCGTAATATAGCGCTCAGCGTTTGCCAATGTTTGCTTTCTTTCATATCGTTCGAGGTCCGCCAAATGCATATTGGCTTTTGAAACTTCGATGTAATAGCCAAAAATGCGGTTATAGCCGATTTTCAAGGTGCGGATTCCCGTTTTTGTCCGTTCTTTTTGCTCGAGTTCCGCAATCCAGTCCTTGCCATTTCGTGAAGCGTCCCGGTATTCATCCAATTGTGCGTTGAAGCCGTCTCGGATAATACCCCCTTCTTTGGCCGATAACGGCGGATTGTCGCTGATCGCTGACAGCAACTCACACACTTCCGGGCACGGGTCCAAACCGGCGCTGAATTGCTCAAGTGAAGCGTGGCCTGAATCTGCAAGCTCACGTACGAGTTCCGGAATCTTTTCCAAAGAATTGCGCAGCTGCGCCAAATCACGACCACTTGCGCTGCCAAATGCCACACGGCCCGATAAACGCTCGAGATCATATACTTGTTTCAATAATTGCTGCAATTCCACACGCACGAAATAACGGTCCATCAAAGCTTCGACCATTTGCTGCCGCGATTCAATTGCAAAGCGGTCTGCGAGCGGCTGATGCAGCCATTGCTTTAACTTGCGGCTGCCCATGGCGGTGACTGTTTCGTCCAAGAGCCATAAAAGCGTGCCTTTATTATCTCCTCCACGAATGGATTCGATTAATTCCAGATTGCGTTTTGAGTAATAATCGATGCCCAGGATGCGGGCGTTTTCACGGAATGTGAACGGCTGGATATGGCCAAGCGATTGTTTTTGAGTTGCGGCGATATAGGCAAGCAGCCGCTTGCCGCACATTTCCAGCTCGCTTGGGCAGGCGGCGAATAGGGCCGGTTCCGCGGTAAACGGTGCTTCCATATGCTCGACTGATAAAATGAGCTGCTGATCTTCTTCTGCGAGCAATAAGCGCAACTGCTCCGAGACGACCAGTTCGCGGATATGCAGCGCCTGGAGTTCGTTAAGCAATGCCTTCTCATTGCCTGCTATGTAAGTGGCGGTCGATTCGCCCGTTGAGATGTCCAAATACGCAAGGCCAAAACCGCCTGCCACTTCATCGGCTGCCGCAATGAAATTATTTGCCTTGGCATCGACACTTTTGCCTTCGGTATGCGTGCCAGGCGTGATGAGCCGGACCACTTCGCGCTTTACCACGCCTTTCGTCGTTTTTGGGTCTTCCACTTGTTCGCATACCGCGACTTTATGGCCTTTTTGGATCAGCTGGTCAATATAATTTTTCGCGGAATGGTGTGGAACCCCGCACATCGGAATGCGGTCTTCCCCGCTGCCCCCACGGCTCGTCAACGTGATTTCCAGTAGCTGAGATGCTTTGATGGCGTCGTCGTAAAACATTTCATAAAAATCGCCCAAACGGAAAAACAGGAACGCATCCT
Source organism: Planococcus sp. SK3692 (assembly GCF_028890485.2). Taxonomy (GTDB): domain Bacteria; phylum Bacillota; class Bacilli; order Bacillales_A; family Planococcaceae; genus Planococcus. Next base: position 1,271,888 of record NZ_JARCHV010000002.1, on the reverse strand, counting down.
GATATTCAGATTTCACTTGCAAATATTGTTGGATCATTGGTGTCGGTGCCATTGTTTACCCTCTCTCATTCAATCAATTGTTCGTTTCCCCATTATAACAAACTCAAAGGCAGAAACGAAAAAACTGAAAGAGCTGGGCTCTTTCAGTTTTTATAAAATCACAGCGCAATTTGGTTTGCACTGTCGATTATGAACAGCTTCCGCCGCTATCGTTTCTTACTTTGGATCCCGTTTCGCCGCGCAGCAAGTCGCCGCCGGTATCGGTGATGATGTTGTTCGTCACTTGGTTGGCGATCGCCGTAGAAACCATTTGCAATAGCGAATTGACATCGCTTTGTGATTGCTTGAATTCCTGCACGATCGGCACAGCATCGATTTCATCTTCGATTTTCTGGATTTTTTTCTCAATCAACTCAAGCGCGCGCTCTTTTCCGTAATGCTGGAAGTTGACCGCTTGTTTTTGAAGGCTTTTCAAGCTCGCAATTTTTTCGCGGATCTGCTGGTTTTCATTGATTTGTGCTTCCGCACGTTTAAAGAAATCAACTTCTTCTGTTTCAGCGATCATGTCCGCTACTTCACGTGCTTTATCGACGATTTGTTGTTTCGTATAAGTCATTTTTGTAGACACCCATTTCCTGGTCCGGTGCCAAAACCGGCATCAGACGCTATATTTTGATTTTCTTTATCTGTCAGAACACTTTCGCTTACGATTGTACAGTGAATCCGCTAAGCCCGACAAGAATTTCGTCTCAAGCCACCCATTCGTCCATCTTTAACCATTATACTGAACGAATGGGGCTTGATACAAGCTGTCCGGTTAATTGTCGTTAATTCGACACGGGAATCACGCCTGGAACGGGTAATCTTCGTTGATGTAGATTCTCTCACACCCCAAAGCTTTGCCTGTATTGTCATCTATCTCTGTGAAAAAGCCGCTGACGACCGAACGGCCTGTTTTCGGCACTTCAAAGCGCGTCGGCATGTTGGTCTTGAAACGGTATAAAACCGAATCCTTTTTCATGCCAAGGATTTCGTCGTACGGGCCGGTCATACCGACATCCGAAATATACGCTGTTCCATCAGGAAGGACACGCGCATCCGCTGTCTGGACATGGGTGTGTGTCCCGACAACGACAGAAGCGCGGCCATCCAAATGCCAGCCCATCGCAATCTTTTCGCTTGTCGCTTCCGCGTGGAAATCGACGAAGACGAGCGGCGATACTTGCTTCGCTTCTTCGATCAAATCATCCGCCATCTTGAACGGATCGTCATGCGCGGGAAGGAACACGCGCCCGTGCAAATTGATGACCGACAAGGTCTTGCCATTTTTCGTGACAGTTGCCATGCCGCGGCCAGGTGCTTCTTCCGAAAAATTCGCCGGTCGGATCAAGTAATCCACGTCGTCGATAAAATCGAAAATTTCTTTTTGGTCCCACGTATGGTTGCCCATCGTCACCATATCGACCCCCATAAATAATAGATCTTGGTAGATCGACTTCGTGATGCCACGTCCAGCTGCAGCGTTTTCGCCGTTCGCGATGACGACATCCGGTGCATACTTGCGTTTCAGCCGCGGCAAATAACTTTCGAGCGCTTCTCTCCCGATTGACCCTACAATATCTCCGATAAATAAAACTTTCATGTAATCACCTTTCTCCATAAGAAAAAGGCTTCTTTGAATGGATATTCAACGAAGCCTTTTTCGTTTTTATTTTGCGTATTCAACGGCGCGCGTTTCGCGGATGACTGTCACTTTGATATGTCCTGGATAATCCAACTCTTCCTCAATGCGCTTGCGGATATCGCGTGCAAGGCGGTGAGCTGTCATATCATCGATCTGCTCTGGGCGAACCATGATCCGGATCTCGCGGCCTGCTTGGATGGCGAACGATTTCTCGACACCTTCGTAAGACTCTGAAATCTCTTCCAGCTTCTCAAGCCGGCGGATATAGTTCTCGAGCGTTTCGCTTCTGGCACCTGGGCGAGCAGCGGATAGTGCATCCGCCGCTGCGACGATGACCGAAATGACCGAAGTCGCTTCTGTGTCGCCGTGGTGGGAAGCGATGCTGTTGATGACGACTGGATGTTCCTTGTATTTCGTCCCGAGCTCCACACCGATTTCAACGTGGCTGCCTTCGACTTCGTGGTCGATGGCTTTGCCGATATCGTGCAAGAGACCCGCACGTCGTGCAAGTGTCACATCTTCTCCAAGCTCTGCTGCCATGAGACCAGACAAGAACGCTACTTCAACCGAGTGTTTCAGTACGTTCTGGCCATAGCTTGTGCGGTAGCGGAGTCGACCGAGTATTTTGATCAAGTCCGGATGCAAGTTATGTACACCTACGTCAAATGTGGTTTGTTCCCCAATTTCACGAATTTGTTCATCGACTTCACGTCTCGACTTCTCAACCATTTCCTCGATTCTCGCTGGATGGATGCGCCCGTCCGACACCAACTTCTCAAGTGCCAAACGTGCTGTTTCGCGGCGAATCGGGTCAAATCCGGAAAGAATAACCGCTTCCGGCGTGTCATCAATAATCAAATCGATGCCGGTTAAGGTTTCAAGCGTTCGGATATTACGTCCTTCACGCCCGATGATGCGGCCTTTCATCTCGTCGTTCGGCAAGTTGACCACAGAAACGGTCGTTTCCGCTACATGGTCTGCAGCAAAGCGCTGCATTGCGAGCGACAAGATGTTCTTCGCTTTTTTGTCCGATTCTTCTTTGGCACGGGCTTCTGATTCTTTGACCATGACGGCGATATCTGTAGACAACTCATTTTCCACTTGCTCGAGAATGATGCTTTTCGCCTCTTCACGTGTCAACGATGAAATCCGTTCCATTTCGGTTTGTTGCTGCTGAACCAAATTCTCAGCTTTGCTCTCCATCTGTTCAATATGCTGTTGTTTTTCGGCAAGAACCTGATCCTTGCGTTCAAGGCCGGCCTCGCGTTTGTTTAATGCATCATCCTTGCGATCCAAATTTTCTTCTCTCTGCAACAACCGATTTTCATGTTTCTGCATTTCCGATCGGCGTTCGCGAATTTCAGATTCAGCTTCAGTACGCAATTTATGATTTTCGTCTTTCGCTTCCAGCAAGGCTTCTTTCTTCAGCGCCTCTGCTTCCCGTTTTGCATCTTCGACGACTTGCTCTGCGGAATGTTTGGCGCCAGCCATTTTGGAATCGTTTGCCTTTTTCAATGCAAAATACCCAACAACTACACCGACGATGATACCAAGCAAAGCGAAGATGAACTCAGTAATACCCATTCGGACACCTCCTCTTGCTATTGATTTTTTACATTTTCAAAGGATGAATCAATAACTCGTTGTCTTTCATCAATCGTTTAAAAATTAGTAAATAATACAATTTTAATTGTATAGATGGACCTATGCCCTGTCAACCCTGCCAAGCCGGCGCCCTTTGCTCGCAAAAAGACTGCGAAGCATTCGCTTCGCAGTCTTTTTGGAAAGTCTTTATGAAGGTCCAGCTAAAACTGATTACTCTTCGTCGACAAGCAAGTTAAAGTCTTCTGCTTCCTTCTTGTCTTCTTTTGGAACAGCGACTGAATAAGAAGCCGCTGTCATGCCGTAATGTTCACGGACTTTTCCTGCAATTTCGTTGCGGATGTCTTCATGCTCACGCATGAATTGCTTGGCGTTTTCACGGCCTTGCCCGACACGCTCGTTATTGTAGGAGTACCATGAACCGCTTTTCTGGACAATATCCAAATCTGCTGCGAGGTCAACAATCTCACCTTCACGCGAGATCCCTTGCCCGTACATGATGTCTACTTCCGCTGTGCGGAACGGCGGAGCTACTTTGTTCTTGACGACTTTAATCTTCGTCCGGTTACCGATGATGTCGTTGCCGGATTTCAGAGCTTCTGCACGGCGCACTTCCAGGCGTACAGACGAATAGAATTTCAATGCGCGCCCGCCCGGCGTGACTTCAGGATTCCCGAACATAACGCCGACTTTTTCTCGGATTTGGTTGATAAATACAGCGATGGTGTTCGATTTGTTGATGGCACCTGATAATTTGCGGAGAGCCTGCGACATGAGACGGGCTTGTAGGCCGACGTGGGAGTCGCCCATTTCGCCTTCGATTTCTGCTTTTGGCACAAGTGCCGCTACGGAGTCGATGACGACAATATCTACCGCACCACTGCGCACGAGCGCTTCTGCGATTTCAAGTGCTTGCTCCCCTGTATCCGGCTGGGATAGCAATAGCTCATCCAAGTCGACGCCAAGCGCTTTTGCATAAACTGGGTCTAATGCATGCTCCGCATCGATAAATGCGGCCGTTCCGCCTGAAGCCTGGACTTCTGCAATGGCGTGAAGCGAGACCGTCGTTTTACCCGAACTTTCCGGCCCGTAAATCTCAATAACTCGCCCACGCGGGTATCCGCCTATGCCAAGTGCGATGTCAAGGGACAACGAACCACTCGAAACTGTTGAGACATTATGGCCTGTGCTTTCACCCAATTTCATGACAGACCCTTTACCGAATTGCTTTTCTATTTGTTTTAGCGCCATATCCAGCGCTGCTTTACGATCGCTCAAAAGAAATCCTCCTCTTATGTGAAAACCAATTTTCTAACTGATTTCAGTATACTAGTTTATTGAGAAATTTACAAGAAAAAAGCGAACGTTTATTCGTGTTCGTATAAATGTTTACCGAATTTGATCGCCGCTATCTTATCATTCCCCCCAAATGGGCATGAAAAAACACGCAAAATTAAATTTTGCGTGCGTCTTCATGTGCCAGTGTTCGTATTAAGTAATATAAGGCCAGTTTCACAGCGCGGATGCGGTTTGTATTTCTCATGCCTGACAGCTGAAGGCGATAGGCTTTTGTTCCTTCATCGCTCGCGATGCCGATCCATACTGTACCCGCTGGTTCTTCGCCGTGCGCATCCGGCCCAGCTGCTCCGGTTAAACTGACGCTCACATCGGTACTGAATTTCTCCCGGACAGCCATGGCCATCGCTGCAGCCGTTTCTTCGCTGACAACGGAATGCTCCTTGAAAAATTCCTCCGTCATGCCAAGCTGCTGGATTTTCATTTGTTCGTTATAAGTCACGACGCCGCCATTCAAGACCGCGCTTGCCCCAGCAACCGAAGCGAGCTCGGACTGGAACAGGCCGGCCGTCAAGCTTTCTGCCGCCGAAACCGTTTTACCTTGCTGTTTCAACAAATCGATAGCTTTCGAAGCAAGAGAATCATCATCATAGCCGTAGAGATAGTCGCCGACGCGCTCCAGGATTTCTTCTTTCGCGCCGTCGATCAATTTCCATGCCTCATCCGTCGTGTCAGTCTTCGCCGTGATGCGCAGTGTGACTTCACCGGCGGATGCCAGCGGGGCAATCGTTGGATTGGTCTGCTTGTCCAAAATATCTTGCAGGCGGTCTTCTAGTTCCGCTTCCCCGATACCGTAGAAACGCAATACATGCGACAAGATGATGTTTTCCTCATTGAGCATGTGCACCAATTTGGGTTTCGCCTCGAATTGGAACATTGGCTCCAGTTCATGAGGCGGACCAGGAAGCAGCATATACAAATGGTCGCCATTTTGATACATCATTCCTGGCGCCATGCCATTTTCATTGAACAGCACTTCACTTCCCGCAAGCACGAGCGCCTGTTTTTTGTTGTTGTCAGTCATCGGGCGGCCGGCGCGTTCGAAAAACGCGGCAATCGATTCCATTGCTGAGTCGTCCATCGCAAGCGTTGTGCCCAAATGGTGGGCAATGGTCTGTTTGGTCAAATCGTCCTTCGTCGGCCCGAGCCCTCCGGAGAAGATAATCAAGTCTGCGCGCGATTCCGCGACAGCAATCGTTTCTTTCAAGCGCTCTGGGTTGTCGCCGACTACCGTGTGGTAATAGACATTGATCCCGATTTCAGCGAGATGCCCAGAAATAAAGCGCGCATTTGTATTGGTGATCTGGCCGAGCAAGAGCTCTGAGCCAACTGCGATAATTTCAGCGTTCATAGCGGTCTTCCTTTCATGTGGCGCTTATTTGGATGTCATAAGCCCTTTGCGGTTGGCATAGAAATAATCCCATCCGGACCATACCGTAAACAGCAACGCGATATAAAGCATAATCTCGCCAAACGGGATACCGACTAAGGCGAAGAGCATATTGTATAGCAACAGTGAAATGATTGCGAATAATTGCGTGACGGTCTTGATTTTGCCTAAATTCCCGGCTGCCACGACTTCCCCTTCGCCTGCCAGCACAAGGCGCAAGCCTGTTACGGCAAATTCCCGGCTGATGATGACGATCACGACCCACGCCGGCGCGAAGCCGAGCTCGACCAAAATGATCAATGCCGCAGAGACGAGGAGTTTATCCGCCAGCGGATCCAAAAATTTACCGAAAGTCGTGACTAAATTGTATTTACGCGCGTAATAACCATCGACCCAGTCAGTAGCAGACGCGAAGATGAAGATCAATGCGCCGATAAAATGAGCGACCGGCAGCGTTGCCCCGAGCAAAGTCATCTCTCCCCAGCCGAAATCGATAAGCATGAACGCCATAAAAATCGGGATAAGCAAGATTCGTGAAATGGTAATTTGATTTGGAATATTCATTTGTTTTTCTCCTTTCAATCCTTGCAGAAAAATAGCCATCAGGTGATGGCTATTCAGCATCATCAAAGCGGATGACGATATTTTGCGGTTTTCGTTGTTGTTCATACGGTACTGTTTCGCCGTTCAGTTCAATCGAAAGCATCGTGTAATCTCCGACGCGCATGAACACGCTCGTTTCATCAGATACATCCACAGCTTCCGTTTCACTGGCTCCAAACACGCGAGCAAGGCTTAATAGTTCTGCACCGTCATCATTCAAAACGCTTAGCCAAGATTCACCGCTTGCAGTAAATTCGAGTTGCCTCTCAGCCGGGCCGATAAAGGTATAAGTCGTTGTCTCACCCGATACGCTTTCAAGTTCCAATTGCGCTTGCGGCTCTTCGGGTTCCGGTTGTTCTTCCGGTTCATCAGCAGGAGCTTGTTCTTGTTCCTCGGCCGCTTCTGGCTGTTCTTCCGCTTCATCAGCCGGCGCCTCGTACTCCACATCGCCGCCTTCTTCTTCCTGTTGGACATCGTTACCCGACGTGCTAAGCAGATAAAAATACCAAATGACCAATAGTATGAAAACGATAAACAATGCCACCAACACTTTCGGCATGGATTCTGCGACGGGGCCAGAGCTGCGTTTTTTCTTCTCGGGCCTGCGCGTCAAATGCTCAGCAGGAGCGGCTTCCGGTTCATCTTCCGGTAATTCACTTCGATGTTCCTGTAACAAGGCATCGCCGTCTATACCGACCGCCTGTGCATAACGCTTGATAAATGCACGTACATAAAAGCCTCCAGGGATGGCCGAATAATCCCCTGTTTCGATGGCTTCTAAATGATGCTTTTGGATTTTCGTCCGCTCATTGAGCTGTTCTAGGCTCAAGCCATGCTCGAGCCTTGCCTGTTTCAGCTTCTTGCCCAACTGTCCCATCGTCATCACCTGCCTGGTTAAAAATTGAAACCGTCGCCGAACATATCCATCTGGTCTTTATTGTCCATAAACGTGTTTTTTTCCAATACTTCATACGTGATCTTTTCTTCCGGATGATGGCGCAATTCAATAATATAATCGAAATCGTCGATGCTGTACTCGGAATGCTCGACAAATTTATCGGGATGTTCAACCACTTTGATGGTCGGCATGCGCATCATCTCCCTGACAAGCTGCAGATGGCGCTCGTCGGGCGAACGCCTTGTGACGATGCCGTCCAGGATAAATATATTATTGTCGTTGTGTTCATCCCCCATCAATTGGTTGCGCACAGTCTGCTTGATCATCGTTGACGACAGGAAAATCCATTTCTTGTTGGCACTGACGCTTGCCGCGACAATTGACTCGGTCTTGCCAACTCGCGGCATACCCCGGAGCCCGACCAGTTTATGGCCTTCCTGTTTGAAGATTTCTGCCATGAAATCAACAAGCAGGCCGAGTTCGTCCCGCACGAAACGGAAGGTTTTGCGGTCGTCTGCGTCGCGCTGGATATAACGGCCATGGCGCACTGCAAGAATATCCCGCAATTTCGGTTCGCGGAATTTTGTTACTGCAATGGTTTCAATCGTCGACAAGATTTGTTCAAAACGTTCGATCTGCACGTCATGCTCTGCACGCAGCAGCATCCCGCGACGTCCTTGGTCTACACCGTTGATGGTAACGATGTTGACACGCAGCATGCCGAGAAGCGATGCGATATCCCCGAGCAAGCCCGGGCGGTTAACTTGGATTTCGTACTCAAAATACCATTCTTTCATGCTTCACTCTCCCTCCCATATATGTGTCATCCTATGGTCCATTGCCTTTATGATAGCCTACATCAACAATGATGAAAAGCTTGCGTCCGCTAAATCAGCCAACCGCCATTGACGCGGATCGTCTGCCCGGTAATATAATCTGCCTTGCCGCTGGCTAAAAATACCACTGCATGGGCGATATCTTCCGGAGAACCTGCCCCGAGCGGAATCTCTTCTTCGAGCTCTAACCATTCATCGTCTGTCAATCCCGCATTCATTTTCGTGCGGATCAAACCGGGCGAAACAGCATTGACGCGTGTGCCGGACGGTGCCATCTCTTTAGCGTAGGCTTTCGTAAATGCGAGTTGTGCACCTTTTACGGCTGAATAAGCCGTTTCCATCGAAGCGCCCGTTTCCCCCCAGATCGATGCAATGAAAATAACATAAGACTTTTCATGCCTCCTGAAATAAGGCGACAATAGCCGGACGGTCTCCATCGGATTTTTCACATGGACGCGCCATAGCGCCTCTTGATCAGCACTGCTGGTATCTTGCAATAGGCCTGACAGCGCATGGCCGCTTGCACAGATGACGCATGAGCAGTCGAAAACTTGGCTTGCAACTTGCTCTGCGCCGCGGTCTTGAGTGAAATCAGCCTGCACCGGGATGAACTCTTGATGTGGGTAGCGCAAGCTAAGTTCCTGTGCAACCGCCTCTAAGGGATTTGAATGATAATGAAGATAAAGCGACCAGCCGTCATCCGCCATCTGCTTGGCGATCGCGCCGCCAATATCACCAGATGCCCCGAGAATCAGAGCAAATCGCTTCACTCTGGATCCTTGTCCGGTGATTTGATCGTAAAGACGGATTGCTGGCTTTCGGCGCTGACTGCAGCAAAGGCTTCTTGCAAGTCAGCCACTTCGATTTGTTCTAGTGTCGGTACGATATCGAAAAGGTTCATGCCGTTGAACGCATATTGCGTGAATTGGTTCGCGATATACTCCGGTGAATTCAACGCACGCATGAAAAAGCCGATTTTCTTGCGGCGCACGCGGTCCAAGTCTTCTTGGCCAAATGGCCATTTTTCCACAGCTTGGTGGATTGTCTTTTTGACCTCTTGCGCAAACTTCTCAGGATTGTTCGTATCTGTCCCAATCAGTGCATAGCCGAATCCACTTTCCAACGAATAATCGAATGAATACGATTCATCGATCCAGCCGCTCTCGTAAGCTTCATGATAGAAATTCGAAGTTCTGCCAAATAACAATTCGTAAGCGAGCTGCGCGGACAATTCATGCTTGAGCATTTCGGGCCCGTGCAAATCCAGCCGTTCCGGTTTGATGCCGACAAAGACTTTCGGTTTTTGGACCGCCATTTCCAATGTCCGCTCTTTGACCGCCGCTTCTTTTGGCTCGTCAGGGAAAATGCGCTCAATCGGCGCAGGTGGATCGAAAGTTTTCGCCGCCTGGTTATCTTTGACGAATTCCATCATGCTGTCAGGCTCCACGTTTCCGACGATGAACAAAGCCATGTTCGACGGGTGGTAGAATGTGTGATAGCACGTATAGAGATGCTCTGCTGTGATGTCCTGAATCGACTCGACTGTCCCTGCGATATCGATTTTGACGGGATGGTTCTTATAAAGATTTTCGATCATGCCAAAATACAGGCGCCAATCCGGCTGGTCGTCGTACATGGTGATTTCCTGCGCGATGATGCCTTTTTCTTTTTCTACCGTCTGTTCCGTGAAGTAAGGGCTCTGGACAAAATCCAGCAAGGTCGTGACGTTTTCCTGGATACGCCCTGTTGCGGAAAATAGATACGCTGTCCGCGTGAACGAAGTGAACGCATTGGCAGAAGCGCCGTTTTTGCTGAATTCCTGAAAAATATCGCCTTCTTCTTTCTCGAACATTTTATGCTCGAGGAAGTGTGCAATGCCATCCGGCACTTGAATCGCTTGTTTTTCACCGAGTGGTACGAAATGGTTATCGATCGAGCCGTACTTGGTCGTGAATGTCGCGTAGGTTTTCGAGAATCCACGTTTCGGCAGAATGTAAACCGTCAAGCCATTTGGCAATTGTTCGTGATAGAGTGTTTCTTCAAGTTGATTGAATTCCATTTTATTCATCTTTTGCTTCCTCCTTGCCAGACAAGAAATACGTCATTTGCAAACTGATATTGTTCGCTGCCTGCGCAATCTGTTCTTTTGTCACTTTTTCCCATCTACTGATCAAGTAGGCAGGATCAAAGTCTTCCAAAAGCTCCATGTATTGATCGTAAATATCGATTTGGCCTCTTGCCGAATCAAGTGCTTCTTTTAATTGGTTGGTAAGCAAGGCTTTCGTCTGTTCCAATTCGGTATCGGTAATGTGCCCTTGCTTGATTTCATCCAATTGACCAAGGATTAACGATACTGCTTTTTCTTCCAGCTTGCGGTCGATTCCGGCAAGGACGAACATCAAGCCGAACTGCGAAGCATAGGAACTCGATACGTAATAGGCCATGCTTTCCTTCTCGCGGATATTGGCAAATAGTTTTGAGTGCGCATATCCACCGAAAACGCCGTTCATCAATTGCATGACCGGGAACTCTTCATCGCGGAATGTGACCGGCGTGAAGAACATCATATGCAATTTCCCTTGTTTCATGTCTTCGTATTCCAGCACACGGGACTGAGCAGGTGGATACAATTGGCTGTCCGTTTTTGCAGGCAGTTCCTTGCGGTCGGCAAAATGGAAATAATCGCGGATATGTGAAGAGATCACTTCCGGCGAAACGTCTCCCACCACGTAAATCTCCACTTCGTTATTTTCCAGCATCTGATGGTAGGCAGCGACAAGTGATTCATTGGTCACTTGTTTGACTTGTTCAATCGAGCCGTTGGACGTGATTGAAGCCGGGTGTCCCGGAAGCCCAAGTTCCATCATGCGCTGCTGTGCGTAGCGGGTTTTGTCGTCGAATACCGATTCGATGCGCTGTACGATGGATTCCTGCTCGCGTTTGAAGATGCTTTCTTTGAACAGGCCATTCTCGAAATTTGGCTTGAACAGGACGATATACATTAAATTCATCACTTTTTCAAGAACGCCTTTATCCGATAGGTATTGGTCATTGACGGTTTCGACATTCAAATTGATGAGATGGTCGTCGCCGCGTTTAGTGGAGTCTATGTATAATGACGTACCGTACAAATCATCCAGCACCATGCGTAGTGCAGTATGGGATGGGTACATTTCGTTGCTGTGCTGTAAGACATTTGCCAGGATTGCGCGTTCAGAAGCGTTTTTCACGGTGAGCCGATCCTTAAAGCGGATCGAAAAATTTATAGTCTTAAATTGCGTCGTTTCATGTACATGGACATGGACGCCTTGTGCGATTTTCTTGGTTTCAAACATGTTGGATCCCCTCTCGTGATTCTTACACTAACTATACCGGACTTTTTCCTTTAAATGCAATGAAACCGGAGGAAACAGCTGGAAAAAGGCAAGCGAATTTCAAGTGGATGTCCGATTATGCGCTTTCCCTACAAGATCTTTGCTTCTCTCGTCTTATTTAATGAAGGGTTTTTTCCAATTACCTATCATCCCCGCATGATTTTCTCCACAAAAAAACTGGCGGGGAGTTCCCCGCCAGTTGCTTTTTTCCGCTCGTATACGGCATCTTTTTAACGCTGTCCTTTGATATACGGCTTGCCATTCGCTTTCGGCGCATTGGCACGGCCGATAAAGCCTGCCAGCGCGAAAATCGTTAAGACATATGGCAAGATCAACAGGAAGACGTTCGGAATTTCCTGGATGACCGGAATCGAAGAACCGACAATGCTCAAGGATTGTGCGAAGCCGAAGAACAAAGCTGCGCCCATCGCACCGAGTGGATGCCATTTTCCGAAGATCATCGCAGCAAGCGCCATGAACCCTTGACCGTTAATCGTCGCATGCCCAAAGTCTCCCGTAATCGTCTGCGCATAGATCGCGCCGCCGATTCCAGCGAGAGCGCCGGAAATCATGACCGCTACATAACGCATCCGCGCGACGTTGATGCCCATCGTATCAGCTGCCATCGGATGCTCGCCTACCGCACGCAAGCGCAATCCGAAAGGCGTCTTATAGATGACGAACCACGCTAAGATCGCAACGCCGATTGCAAAGAATGAAGTATTGTAGACCGACGTGAAGAACAATGGACCGATGACAGGAATCTCAGATAACACCGGCACGTTATAGCGTGCAAAGCGTTCACTAATGAAATCCGTCTGCCCTTTATCAAAAATACTCTTGACCAAGTAAAGCGCCAGTGCAATTGCCAATAAGTTGATGGCAACCCCTGAAACGACTTGGTCTGCACGGAATGAAATCGATGCGACAGCATGCAGCAGCGACAATAACAGCGCTGCGACCATTGCGGCAACCAATGCCAGCCATGGCGTCAGTCCGCCGAATGTATCCGCGAACAGCAAGTTGAACAAAATTCCGACAAACGCACCGATGACCATCAAGCCTTCGAGGCCGATGTTCACGACGCCCGAGCGTTCAGAGAACACACCGCCGATTGCAACCAGAATAAGCGGTGCTGCATAGAAAATTGCCGAAGGGACGATGAAATATAGGATTTCTAAAAAGCTCATATCACTTCGCCTCCTTCTTTTTGCCGGCCGCTCGGAGCAGCAGCAAACGAATAATATAGCCGGATGCTACGAAGAAGATGATCACGGCGATAACAATTTCAACAATTTCAATCGGAATGCCTGCAGCATTCGGCATATTGAGTGCACCATATTTTAAGGAACCGAATAACGTAGCCCCAAAAATGACACCAAGCGGCGTATTCATTCCAAGAAGCGCAACAGCGATTCCGTCAAACCCGATACCTGTGAAACCACCTTTGGACGAAACATACTCAAACGTTCCAAGCGCTTCCATCGCGCCTGCCAGGCCAGCAAATGCGCCTGAAATGACCATTGCCATGATGATGTTTTTATTGACATTCATTCCGGCATATTCAGAAGCGTGTTGGTTAAAGCCAACCGCTTTAAGCTCGAAGCCGAGCGTCGTCTTCTCAAGGATAAACCACATGACGCCGACCATGATGAGCGCCAGCAATAAGCCCATGTGCAAACGGGAAAATTCCGTCAAGTTCTCCAAGAATTCGGAACGCAGCGAAGCACTGGTGAAAATCCGTTCTGTGCGGTCTCCCCCTTCGGATACCGTGCGGATCAATGCATTGGTAACGTGAAGTGCAATATAGTTCATCATGATGGTGACAATTACTTCATGTACGCGGAACTTGGCTTTTAATAGCCCCGGAACAAAGCCCCATAATGCCCCGGCTACAGCCGCGGCCAAAATCGCCAGCGGCAAATGGATAATTTTCGGCAGTTCAACCGCAACGCCCACGTAAGCCGCAGCGAACCAGCCGACGATCAATTGCCCTTCAACCCCGATATTGAATAAACCGGAGCGGAATGCGAATGCTACAGCTAAACCAGCCAATAGATAAGGTGTAATTTGGCGAAGCGTTTCGCCAATCGTATAAAGGTCTCCAAAAATACCATTCCACAATGCAGCGTAGCCTTCGATTGGGCTATAGCCGCTGACGAGCATGATGATCGCCCCAACGATCAGGCCAAGCACGACGGAAACGATCGGGACCAACAAGTTTGTCACTCTATTCGACACTGTGTTTCCCGCCTTTCTTGTCTTTGTCCGCATGTCCTGCCATGAGAAGACCCAGTTCTTGTTCAGTCGTTTCTTCAGGAATGACCACATCCACGATTTCACCGTCATGGATAACGGCGATCCGGTCGGAGACATTCATGACTTCATCCAGCTCAAAAGAAATCAATAGCACCGCTTTTCCGTTATCGCGCTGTTCGATCAAGCGGCTATGGATAAATTCGATAGCCCCTACGTCCAATCCGCGCGTCGGAAGCGCCGCAATGAGCAGATCCGGATTGCGGTCTACTTCGCGGCCGATGATCGCTTTTTGTTGATTGCCCCCAGACAATGCCCTTGCCGGTTCATGCGGCCCTTGTGTCCGGACGTCGAAATCTTTGATGATTTGCTCGGCTTTTTCCGTAATCTTGTCGTAATTTATAATTCCCGACTTCGAGATCGGCGCCATATAATAGGTTTGCAATGCAATATTGTGGCCTATCGGAAAATCAAGCACCAATCCATGCTTATGACGATCTTGTGGAATATGGCCGACGCCGGATTGCGTCACTTTTCGCGGCTTCATGCCGGTGACGTCCTTACCGTGAATTAGCACATTGCCGCTTTTGACTTTGCGCAGCCCGGTGATCGCTTCGATCAATTCCGATTGCCCGTTGCCATCGATTCCCGCAATTCCGACAATTTCGCCTTTACGGACAGTCAGATTCAAGTTTTTTACTTTGGCAATTCCACGGTAGTCTTCAACAACAAGATCCTTGACAGTCAAAGTCTCTTCCGCCGGGAATGCCGGGCCTTTTTCAGTTTTAAATGTTACTTGGCGGCCAACCATCAAAGCAGCCAATTCGTTCGGGTTCGTTTCTGAAGTCGTGACGGTGCCGATCCCTTGGCCTTTTCGTATGACAGTGACACGGTCTGAAACATCCATAATTTCTTTCAGTTTATGGGTGATGAGGATGATCGATTTGCCTTCAGCGATTAAGCGTTTCATGATCTGGATCAATTCCGTGATTTCTTGAGGAGTGAGCGAAGCTGTCGGCTCATCGAATATGAGGATCTCTGCTCCGCGGTAAAGTGTTTTCAAAATCTCCACGCGCTGCTGCATGCCGACTGAAATGTCTTCGATGATGGCATATGGATCGACATTCAGGCCATACTGCTCCGATAACTTCGCCACTTTTTGTGCGGCATCTTTTTTATTCGTCACACCCATCTTCGTTGGCTCGCTGCCTAAAATGATGTTTTCGGTGACACTGAAATTCTCGACTAGCATGAAATGCTGATGCACCATGCCGATTCCGAGATCGTTCGCCACGTTCGGGTTGGAAATGTCTACTTTCTTACCTCTGACGCGAATTTCGCCGCCTTCTGGTTGATACAATCCAAACAAGACATTCATCAAGGTGGATTTTCCTGCCCCGTTCTCGCCAAGCAGTGCATGAATTTCTCCTTTTTCAAGCTGTAGGGTGATATTGTCGTTGGCGACAAAATTCCCGAACTCTTTACGGATATTCAGCATTTCAATAACATATTCCACGGTTTTCACTCCCTCGGAGACTGGTTGTTTCTTGATTTAATGAATTAATACATGAAAGGCTTCTTTTGGCAGAAACCTTTCATCTATTAATCTTTCGAAAAATAGGCGAAAAAAAATCATAAAGACCGGATACCCGGTCTTTATGATGACCGTATTTGACTACAGCTTATTCAGAAAGTGTTTCAGGAACTTCGATATCGCCAGAAATAACTTGTTGCTTGTATTCTTCAATTTGGCTCATGACGTCTTCTGGAATCGCGCCGCGTGAATCTGCAAGGCCAACCCCATCATCAGACAAACCGTAAGTGACCGTTTCCCCACCTGGGAATTCGCCGTTCATCGCTTGTTCAGAAATGTTCATAACCGCAGTATCTACACGTTTCAAGACTGAAGTCAAAGTTACGTTCGCATCGCCAGCTTGTCCTTCTTCGTATTGGTCAGCATCAACGCCGATAACCCATACTTTTTCATCAGGGTTGGCTTCGATGCGCTCTTTAGCTTCAGTGAATACGCCGTTACCCGTTCCGCCTGCTGCGTGGAAAATGATATCTGCCCCAGCGCTGTACATGCGGTTTGCAGTTGTTTTACCCAATTCCGCTTTATCAAAAGCACCTGTGTATTGAACATCGACTTCGATTGAATCGTCTACAGCTTTTACGCCTTCAAGGAATCCAGCTTCAAAGCGTTCGATAACCGGAATTTCCATGCCGCCGACAAAACCGATTTTGTCGGTTTCAGTCATCAATGCTGCAGCAACGCCTGCAAGGAATGCGCCCTCTTGCTCTTTAAACATGACGCTTGCCACGTTTGGAGCTTCCACTACTGCATCGATAATAGCGATTTGTGCATCCGGCTGCTGCTCAGCGATTTCCTTCACAGCACCTTCCATAAGGAAGCCAATCCCGAAGACGACGTCAAAATCACGGCGGATCAAGTTGTTCAAGTTGGTATTGTAATCAGCGTCGGAAGCAGACTGGAGGTAATCAAACCCACCATCGCCTTTTTCAAGGCCGTTTTCTTCACCAAATTGCTGAACGCCTTCCCAAGCTGATTGGTTGAAGGATTTGTCATCGACACCGCCGACATCCGTAACCATTGCTATAGAGAAATCGCTTGCTTCTTCAGTGCCTTCTCCGCCTTCAGCAGAGTCGCCGCCGTTCGAAGTGTCTTCTTCGCTGCCGCATGCTGCCAGAACTCCAGCCGCCAACATTAATGATAAGCCTACGCCAAATTTACGTTTAATCAATGTGATAACCCCCAAGGTTTTTTTGATAATAGCAGGAATCAGATGTTTACAGACGTTTGCGAACTACGTGGAAACTGAATTTATCAGCCCGGAAATAGTTCTTTGAATACAGCACCAAGCGATCGTTTTCATCGTAATGATGCTGTTTTAATACGAGTAATGCAGTTTCCGGATCGCATTCGAGGATCGGCGACGCTTCTTCGTGATACCCTGTTGGGTCGATGAAGGTGACCGCATACGAGATGCGGATGTCGCCGGATTCCTCGAGCGCCGAGAAGATGGAGCTTTCTTTGCGTCCGAGAAACCCTTCAGGCATATAGACGGAAGGAACTTTGTCGATGCAATAGACGACAGGCTCCCCGTTAGCCGTTCGGACGCGTTCAATGGAAATGACAGTATCATCCGGATTGCAATGAAAGCGGTTAACATCTTCCTCAGAACAAATGGACTCCGAAGTGCTCAAGTAGACCACTCCGGGTTCCATTCCCGCCTGACGGATCATATCAGAGACGCTTGTCAATTCCTCGATGCCCGATGAAAAGACCGGTTTCGAATTGACAAACGTTCCGACACCGTGGCGCCTGACGATGACGTTATCTTCTTCCAGAAGCCGCAGCGCCTCGCGTAGAGTCGCACGGCTCACTCCAAGTGATTTCGATAATTCGAACTCGGATGGCAATTTCTCTTTCTCTTTATAGACACCCGAAGCAATATCTTGCTTCATTCGATCGATCACTTGGAGATACAATGCACGGTGATCCGATTTGATTGTCATACGATTCACCACCCATGACAGAGATCAGACATCTGATGTAAAACATTCCTACTAATCAGAATTACTATACCATTTAATAGAAATGAAATAAATAGCAATTTGTCGAATTCTGCGAATTTTCCTGTACAAGCTTTCTCAAATACTAAACATTTTGTCACAAATCAGCTATTGACCGATCAGTATTCTTCCTGCTTAGGAACCAGGACATGGCGTGGCTTACTGCCTTCATAAGGTCCGACGACCCCGCGCTGCTCCATTTGGTCTATAATTCGGGCGGCACGGGAATAGCCGACACGGAACCTGCGCTGCAGCATTGACACGGATGCTGTCTGCATTTCCGTTACCAATTGCACCGCTTCATCATATAATTCATCGGTTTCCTGGTCGATGCTCACTTCTTCGACATCCGACGGAATCATGTCTTCCTGGTATTGCGCTTTTTGCTGTTCAATAGAAAAGTCGACGATTTTCTCCACTTCGGTATCCGACAGAAACGCTCCTTGCACGCGTACCGGTTTGGATTGTCCGGCACCGAGAAACAGCATATCGCCGCGGCCGAGTAATTTCTCTGCCCCGCCCATATCAAGTATGGTGCGCGAATCGATTGCGGAGGATACCGCAAAGGCGATGCGCGACGGGATGTTCGCTTTGATGACGCCCGTGATGACGTTGACACTTGGGCGCTGCGTAGCAATGATTAAATGAATGCCTGCTGCACGCGCCATTTGCGCTAAGCGGGTGATGGCATCTTCTACTTCGTTCGACGCGACCATCATCAAATCGGCCAGCTCATCGACAATAACGACGATAAACGGCAGCTTCGGATGCTTTTCATCGTTTTCTGCGTTGAATGTGTTGACGTAATCGTTATAGCCTTCGATATTGCGTGTGCCGGTATGTGAAAACAGCTCATAGCGCCGCTCCATTTCCGAAACAATTTTCTTCAAGGCTTGTGCCGCTTTGCGTGGATCGGTCACAACCGGCGCGAGCAGATGAGGAATGCCGTTATAGACATTCAGTTCGACCATTTTCGGGTCAATCATCATCATTTTCACTTCATGCGGCTTGGCGCGCATGATGATGCTCGTGATGATGCCGTTGATGCATACCGATTTCCCGCTGCCTGTAGAACCTGCAACGAGCAGATGGGGCATTTTATTGAGTTCGGTCATAACGGCTTGGCCTGTCACGTCCCGGCCGAGCCCGAACAATAATTTCGAGTCGGGACGGTTGTTTTCTTCTGACTCCAATACTTCCCGAAGGCTGACAACTGCGACTTCGGTATTAGGCACTTCAATGCCAATCGCCGATTTCCCCGGAATGGGAGCTTCAATGCGGATATCACGTGCCGCGAGTGCCAATGCCAAATCGTCGTGAAGGCTGACGATTTTGCTGACTTTCACGCCGACATCCGGCAGCACTTCGTATTTAGTGACGGCAGGGCCTAAATGGACTTGCGTCACTTTTGCGCGCACGCCGAAGCTTTGAAAGGTTTTCTCAAGTTTCTTGGCGTTTTTCTGGATGCCTGAATACTCGCCGCTTTGGTCGCTATGGGGCGGCATGGTCAATAAATCGATTGGCGGCAATGCGTAGTCTTCGTTTTCCGCTTCTTCTTTCATCGACATGACCGGTTCTTTTAAAATCTCCCCGGTTTCCGGGTCGACACGCCTGATCTCTTCTGAAGACTCGGTTTTCGGTTTTTCCTCTTCCGTATTCTGGCGCTTCGGCTTGACCTTTTCCGTGAAAGCCGAAATGATCGGTTCTTTTTCGTCTTCCGGGTCACGGTCGGTCTCTTGATCAAAGACCAGCGTCGTCTCCGTTTCTTCCAGCGCATCGTCATAAGCTAATTGTTCGTTCATTTCCAATACCTTTTCAGGCGCATTTTTTCTGCGCGGCTGTTGTTTCTTCGCCGGTTTGCGTTCCGGCTTGAAACGTTCTGCGAGTGACCGCATCGCTTCACCGGCGACCGGCAAGCGCTCTGCAATAAACGGCGCTGCTGTTTTGCCGGTCAAGATGATGGCGCCAATCGACAATAGGATGATAGCGATAACCCATGTGCCGGCTGTCGCAAACAGCACGTGAAGCAGTGCATACAGCACAGCTCCAAAAAAGCCGCCGCCGGTCGCTTCATAATTGCCCCAGATTGTACCGGTCATTTGTGTCATTTTCGATGTTTCCGACAAGACGTTCGCAGATGTGATCGGCAAGATCGAGCTGGCTGCCCAGATCAAATGGCTGATCAATAAAGCACCAGCCAGCAGAAACAGTGAGCCTGCTGCAATTTTCGGACGGACTTTTGGCATACCGCGCTTGACCATGATGTGAAGTGCAGCTGCAATCAATGCCAGGGGTGCGAGAAAGGCCAAATAGCCGAGTAGATACTCAGCCATATTATTGAACATCCGGCCGATCAAGCCGAGCCTGAAGACCATCAAGATCGCGATGCCGATCATGATGAGGCCCGTCACTTCGTAGGCAATCATCGGCACCGGCTGACGCTTCTTCTTCGCTTTGGGTTTCGGTCTAGGTTTCGTTCGCGGCTTGGTACGCGGCTTTGTGGTAGTGGTTTTTTTGTTCGTACGGCTTGGCGCCATGGGATTCCCTCTTTTCTTACGTAATGAAAAAGGATTCCTGCCGATAGAATCGGTATGGAATCCCTTTACTTGTATTCTTAGTATTCCATGATGATCGGAATGATCATCGGACGCCGCTTCGTCTGCTGGTACAGATACGAATTGAGCGTATCGCGGATTTCCTGTTTGATGTTGTTCCATTCGAACGCATCGCGCGTCACGTATTTATCGACCACTTTGCGCACCAATTGGCTTGATTCATCAAGCAATTGCTCCGATTCGCGGACATAGACAAAGCCTCTGGAAATGATTTCAGGGCCTGAAGCGATACGCTTTTCCTTGCGGTTTAATGTGACAACGATAATAAAGATGCCGTCCTGTGACAAAAGCTTACGGTCGCGCAGGACGATGTTTCCAACGTCCCCGATGCCGATGCCATCAATCAAGACATTACCTGTCGTGACACGGCCGCTCATGCGGACTTTTTCTTTTCTGTATTCGACGATATCGCCTTTATCGGCGATGAAGATATCTGATTTCGCAATACCGACTTGCTGTGCCAATTTCGAGTGAGCGATGAGCATTTTGTATTCCCCTTGAATCGGGACAAAATACTTCGGCTTCATCAAGTTCAGCATCATTTTCAAGTCTTCCTGGCTGCCATGTCCGGAAACGTGGACTTTCTTATTGGATGTCAGCACCTTCGCGCCGGCTTTCGCCAATTTGTTCATTGTCTGGAACATCGGCACTTCCATGCCTGGCGACGGTGTGAAAGTGATCAATACCGTATCCGTTTCGTTGATGCGCACGTCTTTATGCTGGCGTCTGACCATTTTATCGAGCGCTTCGAGCGGCTCGCCCTGGTTGCCGGTTACAATGATAACGACTTCATCATCATTGTATTTTTCCAAGTCTTTCAAAGAAATGACCGTGTCTTCGTCGACTTCTAGATAGCCAAGGCGCAAGCCGACTTCATAGCTTTTCTCCAAGCTTTTGCCGATGACGGCGACTTTTTTGCCGGTTTGGTGCGCGATGTCGAACACTTGCTGGATACGGATGAAGTTGGATGAATAAAGTGATACGAGAATGCGCCCCGGTGCCTGGTGGAATGCCGTCAAAATATGATCGGCAACGACCGTCTCAGACGTTGTGTAGCCTGGGCGTTCAGCTTCTGTGGAATCCGACAGCAGCATCAAGACGCCGTCTTCACCAAGCTTCGCCATTTTGGCGTAATCCGGGCGGTAGCTGCCTTGCATTGACTGGTCGAATTTAAATTCACCGGTATGGACGATGGCGCCTTCCGATGTGTGGAAGACGATGCCGAGTGCATCCGGAATACTGTGTGTCGTATGGAAAAAGGTGACGTGTGTCTTATCGAAATTCATGCGGCTCTTATTGGTCACTTCAAAGAATTTATGATGCTTGAGCGAACCGAGCTCTTTTACATGTTCTTTGGCCAGCGCGATGGTCAGCTTCGAGCCGTACACCGGCGCTTGGACTTTCTTCAATAGGTAGGCAATCGAGCCGATTGCATCTTCATGTCCGTGCGTCAAGAAGATCCCTTTGACACGGTCTTTGTTTTCTTCAAGATACGTAACATCCGGAATAACGATATCGACGCCGAGCATCTCATCTTCCGGGAACATCAAACCGCTGTCGACGACGAACAGGTCATCGTCGATATCGATGACGTACATCGCTTTCCCGATCTCTCCTACTCCGCCAAGCGGAATAACTCTTATAACTTCGTTTTTAATTTTACTCAATTGATTTCCTCCTAAAAATATTTCACCCGTACAGATCCATAGACTTCATTATACGGTAATCACCGGTAACAGTCCAAAGAAAAAATATCCACAGCCATCTGCGCCGAACACCAGGCGGAAAAAAATCCGTTTTATGTAACAAGAAAAGCCATCCACATGCACCAGGAAGTAACATCTTCCAAGCGCACGGGATGGCTATAAGTTTGATAAGCTTCCGCTGCTCACAAGAAGCGGGATGAGTAGCTAAAAGCTTACAGCAATTGTTCTTCAATAAGTGCCTCGGCAATTTGAACTGAATTCAATGCCGCGCCTTTGATCAAATTATCGGAGACAATCCACAAATGATAGCCGTTCGGGTTGTCGAGGTCTTTGCGGATTCGCCCGACGAACACTTCATCTTTCCCGGCTGCCATCAATGGCATCGGGTATTCCTGATTCGCGGGATTGTCTTGCAGGACTACGCCTGGCGCACCACTCAGTGCATCTCTGACTTGCTCTACGGACGGGGTGTCATCCAGTTCCACATAGACGGATTCGGAATGACCCGTCACGACCGGCAAGCGCACACAAGTCGCGGCGACCGACAAGCCTTGGTCGCTCATGATTTTCTTCGTTTCGTTGATCATTTTCATTTCCTCTAGCGTATAGCCGTTGTCTGCGAATTGGTCGATCTGCGGCACCGCATTGAAAGCGATCGGATAATGGCGATCGGCTGACTTCACAGGCAAGACTTTCGCCTCGGCAGTTGCGGCGTTATCGAAATCAGCAGACTGCTCTTTCAATTCGTTGATCGCATCGATACCAGCGCCAGAAACCGCCTGGTACGTGGAAACGATGATTTTTTGCAAGCCGAATTGCGCTTTTAACGGCTGCAATGCGCACACCATTTGGATGGTCGAGCAATTGGGATTGGCGATCACGCCGGAATGGCCTTTTAATGCCGATTTGTTCACTTCAGGGACGACGAGCGGCACGTCTTCATTCATGCGGAATGCGCTCGTATTGTCGACCACGACCGCGCCGCGTTTCACGGCTTCAGGGGCAAACTTTTCCGAGATGCTGCCGCCAGCGCTGAATAAGGCGATGTCTACTCCCTCGAAAGATTCAGGCACTGCTTCTTCCACCGTATAGGATTGTCCATTGAATTCGATTTGCTTGCCGGCAGAGCGCGCAGAAGATAGGAATTTGATGCTTCCTACGGGGAAATTGCGCTTCTCTAGCTGGTCTTTCATTTGCTGACCGACGGCACCGGTTGCGCCCATGATCGCTACGTTATAGGTTTTCACTCGACTCTCTCCTTCTTGGCTAATTTGCGTTATTGTAACATAATTTAGCGCATCAGCGCGACAAATTGTCGCAATTCATTTTTCATTGTGAACGGATGATGGAGACAGCCGGTGCAGTAGCCGTCAATTGCATCAAATCAAGCACGTGTTCACGCTCCACTGCATCGATCAAGTGGATGATGTCATCAGCGGACTGGTGTTTGCCGTGAAGCAATTCATATTTTCCGTTGCGGCTCATTCTGGATCCTGTGCTTTCTAACCCAAGCAGCAAATTGCCTTTTAATTGCTCTCGGGAATCCGAAATTTCCAAGTCGCTGATATCGCCTTGTTGCATGCGCTGCAGCGACGTGCGGATCAATTCTTCTACTTCACCGACTTGATGATCAGCCGTGCCCCCGTAAATTGCTAGCGTACCGTGGTCAGAGTATGCCGAGTGATAGGAATAAACCGAATAAGCCAGCCCCCGGTCTTCACGGATTTCCTGGAACAACCGCGACGACATCGAGCCGCCGATGATGTTGTTCAATACCGCCAGCGCAAACAATTGATCGTCCTGAATCGATAGCCCCGGATAACCGAGGCAAATATGGGCTTGTTCCGTTTCTTTATGCTTGATCGACTGCCCCGGTACAAAATTTGGCAAAACGTGTGCATTGTCAGGGCTCTTTCGTTCAAATGAGCCGAATAAATTCTCAATTTGGCTTAGCAATTTGCTATCGATTTGGCCTGCCACGGAAATGACCGTATTCGACGGTGTGTAATGGCGCTCCATATAATCCAAAATCTGCTGCCTTGAAAAACGGTCCAGTGTTTCGGCAGTCCCTAAAATCGGGGCGCCGATTGCGTTATCGGGATACATGACCCGCCATAATTGCTCGTGGACATCGTCATCCGCCATATCTTCGGTCATGCTGATTTCCTCTTTGACGACAAGCCGCTCTTTATCGATTTCTACTGGGTCCATCACTGAATTGAAAAACATGTCCGCCAAAACGTCCACCGCAAGCGGTGCATGATGGTCCAGCACTTTGGCGTAATAACAAGTATATTCTTTGGATGTATAAGCATTCAAATCGCCGCCAATGCGGTCGAATTCCCGTGCAATGTCTTTGGCACTGCGTGTTTTGGTGCCTTTGAACAAGAGATGTTCAATGAAATGAGTGATGCCGTTTTCATCCGGCCGCTCATCCCGCGACCCCGTATTGACAAATACGCCGACCGCCACGGAACGAAAATGCGGAATATGTTCCGAGACGATGCGCAAGCCATTTTGGCAAGTATAAGTAGTAACCATGGAAAGCCCTCCTGTATATGAAAAAAATTGCCGGCGAATGCCACCGGCAATTTTTCCACTTTGTTTATCTAGCGTCTTAAGCCTTTTCAGCTGCTTCTTTTTCTTCTTTCAAAACGGTTTTACGGGACAAATTGACGCGTCCTTGACGGTCGATTTCGATGACTTTGACTTTGATGACATCGCCCATCTTCAAGACATCTTCCACTTCTTTCGTCCGCTCTTCCTGGATCTCAGAAATGTGGAGAAGGCCGTCTTTGCCAGGGAACAACTCGACGAATGCGCCAAATTTTTCGATGCGCTTGACTGCGCCTTCGTAATATTCGCCGACTTTCGCTTCGCGTACGATATTTTCGATCATCGCTTTCGCTTTGGCGTTCATTTCTTCATCAACGGAAGAAATGAAAATCGTGCCGTCTTGTTCAGTGTCGATTTTAACACCCGTTTCATCGATGATTTTATTGATGACTTTTCCGCCAGGCCCAATAACATCGCGGATTTTGTCCGGATTGATCTTCACCATGATGATCTTCGGCGCAAATTTCGACAAGGTCGTGCGCGGTGTATTGATCGTAGCGATCATCGATTCCAAAATGTGCAGACGCCCGATTTTCGCTTGCGTCAATGCTTCTTCTAGGATCTCGCGGGACAAGCCGTCGATTTTGATATCCATTTGCAAGGCTGTAACACCTTCTGCGGTTCCAGCTACTTTAAAGTCCATATCGCCGAGATGGTCTTCCATCCCTTGAATATCGGAAAGAACTGTGTAGTTCTCGCCTTTTTTCACAAGTCCCATTGCAATTCCGGCTACCGGTGCTTTAATTGGCACGCCCGCATCCATCATCGCCAAAGTAGACGCACAAATGCTTGCCTGAGAGGTAGAACCGTTTGATTCCAATACTTCAGAAACGAGGCGGATCGTGTATGGGAAATCTTTTTCGTTTGGAATGACTGCTTCAAGCGCACGTTCGCCTAGAGCGCCGTGGCCGATTTCGCGACGGCCAGGGCCACGCAGGAATCCAGTTTCCCCGACTGAGAACAACGGGAAATTATAATGGTGCATAAAACGCTTCGTTTCTTCCAATCCGAGGCCATCGATGATTTGTACATCGCCAAGAGCACCAAGCGTACAGATGCTCATCGCTTGCGTTTGACCGCGCGTAAAGAGGCCGGAGCCGTGAGTGCGCGCAAGGACGCCAACTTCTGACGAAAGCGCACGGATTTCAGATGGACCGCGGCCGTCTGGACGGATTTTTTCATCGGTGATCAAGCGGCGAACTTCATCTTTGACCATTTTATCGAGCACTTGGCCTGCTTGCTTTTTGATATCGTCTTCTGAATCTGCATATGCTTCAAGCGCACGATCGCGAACAGCCGCAATCGCTTCATTGCGTGCCTGCTTTTCGTTCACTTGAACTGCAGCATTCATGTCTTGTTCCACAGCTGTTTTCAATTCAGCTGTCAAGTCAGCATCCAATTCATACAATTGAACAGCCGATTTTTCTTTAGCTACTTCCGCAGCAATTTCTTCCTGGAAAGCGATCAATTTCTTGATTTCTTCGTGGCCGAACATAATCGCTTCAAGAATCACTTCTTCAGACACTTCTTTCGCGCCGGCTTCTACCATATTGATGGCGTCTTTCGTGCCGGCAACCGTCAAGTTGATCGAGCTTTTCTCCATTTGCTCGCCTGTCGGGTTGATGATGTACTCGCCATCCACCATTCCGACGATGACGCCTGCGATCGGCCCATCAAACGGAATGTCTGAAATCATTAATGCCAAGGAAGACCCGAACATCGCTGCCATTTCAGATGGGCAATCCTGATCGACTGACATTACCATTGAAATGACTTGCACTTCATTACGGAATCCGTCTGGGAATAGCGGGCGCAGCGGACGGTCGATCAAGCGGCTAATCAAAGTCGCTTTTTCAGATGGGCGTCCTTCGCGTTTAATGAATCCACCCGGGATTTTCCCGACAGCGTATTGGCGCTCTTCGTAGTTCACTGTTAGCGGGAAGAAATCCAAAGGCTTCGGTGATTTTGATGCGGTTGCAGTGGATAGCACTGCTGTATCGCCATAACGGATCAATGCCGCTCCGTTTGCTTGTTTTGCCAGTTGACCAACTTCGACCTTCAGTTCGCGGCCAGCCCAGTCAAATGTGTAAACCTTTTTTGTTTGCTCCATAGTCGAGCTCCTCTCTTA
Organism: Planococcus sp. SK3692; assembly: GCF_028890485.2. GTDB lineage: Bacteria > Bacillota > Bacilli > Bacillales_A > Planococcaceae > Planococcus. The sequence continues at coordinate 1,245,230 of NZ_JARCHV010000002.1, read as the reverse complement.
CTGTGTTTCGTGTAGTATGTATCTTTAAATAGTGTATCAAAAAAGCACATCAAGTGCGATTCAATGATAAGTTTTAAGCATAAAGAAAAAGCGGGACGAATCCCGCTTTCTCTGCTTGCTATTATCGGCGTAGGCCAAGTCTTGCGATTAACTCACGGTAGCGTTGTACATCGTTCTCGCGTAGGTATTTAAGCAAGTTACGACGGCGTCCAACCATTTTGAATAGACCACGACGTGAATGGTGATCTTTCTTGTGGGTACGCAAGTGCTCGTTCAAGTTGTTGATGTCTTCTGTAAGAATGGCGATCTGAATTTCTGGAGAACCAGTATCAGTGTCATGCACTTTGTATTCATTGATCAATTCATTTTTACGTTCTTGAGTGATTGCCATGCTGTTCCACCTCCTAATCTCTGATAGCCCCTATTACCTAGCAAACGTTGGTGATTCGATTTGCCAAGCAACGGTTAGTACGTTCAGTACTTTGATATCATAGCACAGTGATTTCTTGAAATCAACTGTCCAAGCTACACTTCGAAATATTGCTTTGCCGTATCTTTGTCCCGGCCTATTTGGGTTTTTAGTTCATCGATGCCGGAAAATTTCTGTTCATCGCGGATGCGCTTATGCCATTCAACGACGACTTTTTCCCCGTAAATCGATTTATCATAATCCAAAATATGGACTTCTATGACCAGGTTTTTGACATCGGGATTATTGAACGTCGGCTTGTATCCGACATTGCAGACACCGTCGAAATAAGCGCCTTGAACTTCGATCCGGACCGCATAGACACCGCGCTTCGGAACGAATGTGCCGAGTTCCGGTTCGACGTTTGCCGTCGGAAAGCCGATCGTCCGCCCGCGTTTGTCGCCGTTTACGACCGTTCCGGAAATTCGGTAGGGCCGTCCGAGCAGATGATGGACCGGTTCGACCAAACCGTCTTTCAATAAGTGGCGGATGCGCGTCGAACTGACCTTTTCATTATCCGCTTCAATTTTGCCGACAGTCGTGACGCGATACCGGCCACTCCCATATGATTCCATCAACGCCATATCCCCGCCGCCTTTATAGCCGAACGAGAAATCAAATCCGGCAACGACTTCTTTAACGCCAAGTCCGTCGATAAAATGCTCGATGAATTGTTCAGGAGAAAGTTTTGCGAATTCTGATGTAAAACGGACGATATAACAAATGTCGACGCCCATCTCCTTTAATATCTCCATTTTCTGCCCGAGCGGCGTGATATAGAAAACTTCTTCTTTCCGGCCGCCAAGCACGAGCGATGGATGCGGATCGAAAGTCATGACTGCCGATTTCATCCCGTTTGCTTGCGCCTTGCTAATTGCCGTTCCGATCACTTTTTGGTGCCCACGGTGCACGCCGTCAAAAAAACCGATCGCCATTGACAGCGGGCCGTGTTCTTGTGCTTTCATCTCGTGCGGATAACTCAAGTGAATGATTTTCATATTACACCTCGTCCGTTGGAGGAAATCCAAACATTTTTTCGGGTTTCATTTTGCCCGGCTTATCCGGATGCCGTTTATACAACGCTGCCGGCACGCCTTGATAGGTGAACACGACGAACGCTTCCGTCTTCAAGACCGGATGCTCTTCAAGCACTTGGCCGTTTTTGATGCCGAACAGCAAATCCGGCGTAATTTCTTCAAACGGAAACGCACTTAAGCCATAGGCAAGGGGCTGCAAAATAGAACCGATATCCCCATTTTGCGCAATTTCCTCTACTTCGGCAAGCGTCACACATTGTTGTTTTGTAAAACTCCCCGATTGCGTGCGCGTCAGCTGTGACATATGAGCCGGATAGTCAAGCGCTTCGCCGATCTGTACAGCAAGCGTTCGGATATAAGTTCCTTTGCCGCAGCGGATACGGATGCGGAAACGGATATTCTGACCTTGCCACATGTCCACATCGTCCAATAATTCAATCGAGTCAATATGCACGGTCCGCACCGGACGCTCCACCGTTTCGCCTTTGCGGGCATATTCGTATAATTTCCGGCCGTTCACTTTGACAGCCGAATACATCGGCGGGATTTGTTCAATGTCACCAGTCAGGCTTTGCAATGCGTTTTCCAATTGCTCGCGTGTAATTGTTTTGTCGCTCGCGTCTTGTTCCACTACTGCGCCTTCCGCATCTTCTGTTTCCGTTGAAGATCCGATCGACACTTCTGCTTCGTATGTTTTTCCTTGATCTGTAATATATTCTGCCACTTTGGTCGATCGCCCGAGGCAAATCGGCAGCACGCCGTCGACTTGGGGATCAAGTGTCCCGGTATGCCCGACTTTTTTTGTTTTCAAGATTTTCCGCAAGCGGAAAACACAATCATGCGATGTCATGCCCGGCTCTTTCCATAATGGAAGAATCCCATTTGGTTCCATATCAACAGCTCCTCTCTTCATCGGTGCTAGGCCCGAACTAAATAGTATGTAGAAAAAAGCCTGCTGTCTAAAATAGACGGGCAGGCTTTCGGTTTATTCCTCTGTTGGATCTTTGATATCCCGCAGCAATGATTCAATCCGATTGCCGTATGCGACAGACGAATCGATTTCAAACGCCAACTCAGGAGTCTTGCGCAAACGGATTCGCTGCCCGATTTCTGAGCGGATGAATCCTTTGGACTTGGCAAGGCCGAGCAAAGTTTGCTCTTTTTCCTTGTCATCGCCCAGCACGCTAATATAGACGGTTGCCTGCTGAAGGTCTCCCGTTACTTCGACATCTGTCACTGTGACAAAGCCGATGCGCGGATCTTTCAGTTTTCTGCCGATAATCTCGCCAAGCTCTTTTTTCATTTGCTCAGCTACACGATTCGAGCGCATTGATGACATTTCGAATCCACTCCGTTCTTACAAATATTCTTTCTCTATTTCCATGCATTCCCACGACGGATTGCTTTCCAGATAGCGCAGCACATGCTCCATTTCTCGCTCTGCTGCTTCTTTTGATGAAGAAACAGTGACGAATGCGAGGCGCGTGCGCTGCCAAACTTCCTGGTGATCAACTTCCGCCGCCGATACATTAAATTTCTGTTTTGTGCGAGTCAGCATGCTTTTGACGACTGCACGTTTGTCTTTCAATGAATGCGCAGTAGGGATGAAAAATTCGCATTCCATTGAAAGGATCATTTTCGTTCGATTTCTTCCATGATGAACGCTTCAATGATGTCGCCTTCTTTGACATCATTAAAGTTTTTGATCGTCACACCACATTCGTAGCCTTTGGCAACTTCTTTTGCGTCATCTTTGAAGCGTTTCAACGTATCGATCTCGCCTTCGAACACAACGATGCCATCGCGGATGACTCGTACACCGCTATCGCGGGTGATCTTGCCTTCCGTTACATAGCTTCCGGCAATCGTCCCGACTTTAGACACTTTGAACGTGCTGCGGATTTCCGCTTGGCCGATGATTTTCTCTTCGAACTCTGGGTCCAAGAGACCTTTCATCGCTGCTTCGATTTCTTCGATCACTTTATAGATGATGCGGTGCAAGCGGATATCGACGCCTTCTGCATCTGCTGCACGTTTAGCATTGACATCCGGGCGGACGTTAAAGCCGATGATGATGGCATTTGATGCTGCAGCTAGTGAAACATCGGATTCCGTAATGGCGCCGGCACCTGTATGGATGACTTTGACGTTGACGCCTTCCACATCGATTTTCAAGAGTGAAGCAGCCATGGCTTCCACTGTACCTTGAACGTCAGCTTTGACAATCAAGTTCAACTCTTTCATTTCGCCTTGCTTCAATTGATCAAACAAGTTATCCAATGTAACGCGGTTCTTTTCAGAACGCATCTCCTGCAAGGCCGTAGCCGAACGCGCTTCACCGATTTGACGGGCCGTTTTCTCGTCTTCAAAGACAACGAAACGGTCGCCTGCTTGCGGCACATCACTGAGTCCTGTAATTTCAACTGGAGTAGATGGGCCAGCTGTTTTCACGCGGCGGCCAAGATCGTTGACCATTGCACGCACGCGTCCGAATGTATTGCCGACAACGATTGGGTCGCCGACATGCAAAGTGCCATCCTGCACGAGCAAAGTCGCGACAGATCCGCGGCCTTTATCAAGTTCCGCTTCAATGACCGTACCGATTGCACGGCGGCCAGGATTTGCTTTCAATTCTCCAACTTCAGAAACCAGAAGGATCATTTCAAGAAGTGTATCAATGCCGTCTCCAGTCAATGCGGAAAGCGGAACGAAAATCGTATCGCCGCCCCATGCTTCAGGTACAAGACCGTGCTCGGTCAATTCCTGCATGACACGGTCCGGGTTAGCGGACGGTTTATCCATTTTATTGACTGCGATGATGATCGGAACTTCTGCAGCTTTTGCGTGGTTGATCGCTTCGACTGTCTGCGGCATAACACCGTCATCAGCAGCAACAACGATGATAGCAATATCCGTTACTTTCGCACCGCGCGCACGCATCGTCGTGAACGCTGCGTGGCCTGGCGTATCCAGGAACGTGATTTTTTTACCGTCTTCTTCGACTTGGTAAGCACCAATATGCTGTGTGATCCCACCTGCTTCTCCAGCAGTCACTTTCGTGTGGCGGATTGAATCCAGCAATGTCGTTTTCCCGTGGTCGACGTGGCCCATGATCGTAACGACAGATGGACGTTCTTCTTTTTTAGCTTCTTCTTCAGGTTCGAAGTAGACTTCCAAATCGGTTTTATCGACCAAGATTTCTTCTTCTACTTCCACATCGTATTCTGCACAGACAAGTTCAATGGCATCTTTATCCAATTCTTGGTTGATGGTTGCCATAACACCTAGCATGAACAATTTTTTGATGATTTCTGAAGGCTCGCGGCCGAGTTTTTTCGCCAAATCGCCAACAGTCAAAGATTCACTAAATGTGATTTTTGACGGCAATTCTTTTTCTCGCTTCGGCATTGGCGGCATCGGGTTCACCGGACGCTGCTGTTTGCCTTTACGGTTGCGGTTTTGCCCGCCGCGCCCCGGTCCGTTTGAACGGCCGCGTTGGCCTGGTCCTGGAGCCGGTTTTGCAGCTTTTGGCGTAAAGTTGGAACCGCGCCCTGCTTGGCTTGTTCCTTGCTGCGTGGATTGCGTACGGTTCTGGCTACCCTGGCTGCCCTGGCCGCCTTGTGTACGGTTTTGCCCGCCTTGTCCGCTTGTACGGTTTTGGCCCTGTCCACTTTGAGGACGGGATTGCCCGCCTGGTGAGCGGTTTTGTCCGCCTTGGCTTGCTTGTCCACTTTGCCCACGGCGCTGGTTTTGGCCTTGCGGGCGTGATTGTGAACTTTGGGCACGGTTTCCTTGTGCAGGTTTTTTGTAAATGCCGTCCAATTTCGTTACAGCAGTATCTTCTAGTGTAGCCATATGGTTATTAACTTTAATATTCATTTTTGATAATTCGTCAATGATGTCTTTGCTCGGTTTATTTACTTTTTTAGCGTATTCATGTACTCGAATTTTGGTCATCTGCTCACCCCCGGTTAGTTTTCGTCAAACATGCTCGTCATTTTCTTGGCAAAACCGTTATCGGTAATCGCCAGGACGACGCGTGCTTCTTTTCCTATTGCATGGCCAATCTCATAGCGGCTGGCGCCTATGCGCATTGGGACATTATAGGAATTGCATTTATCGTGCAGTTTTTTTCTCGTGTTTTCAGACGCATCTTCAGCCAAAATGACTAATTTCGCGTTGCCGCGGCGCACTTCGCTAATGACCAGTTCTTCACCGGTCACCAGCTTGCGCGCACGCGTGGCAAGCCCTAAAAACTGCAGGATTTTTTCTTTATTCATGATTTCAGCTGCTCTCTGCGTACGGCATGGACGAGCTCTTCGTAAATTTCGCCTGGAACTTTCACTTCAAGCTGCTTGTCCAAAACCTTCTTTTTGCGTGCCAATTCAATGGCATCTTCCGATTTGGAAACATAAGCGCCTCTACCTGACTTTTTGCCGGTAAGGTCGACGAATACTTCTCCTTCTTTGGAACGCACAACGCGGATCATTTCCTTTTTTGGATACATTTCACCGGTCGCAACGCATTTTCTCAGCGGAATTTTCTTTTGCATAGCCAACGGATATCACCTTCTCAGCTTATTCTTCTTCGTCGTAAAAATCAAAGTCATCTGTATCAGTTTCAGCATCCGACTTCACGATTACCGCGCCTTCAGGCGGATAAATCCCTAGTTCACGGGCATCCGTTTCACTCTTGATATCAATTTTCCACCCTGTCAATTTCGCCGCCAAACGCGCATTTTGCCCGCGTTTGCCAATCGCAAGAGACAATTGGTAATCAGGTACGACGACTGTCGTCGATTTATCGTCATCACTCACTTGCACATCCAACACTTTGGATGGGCTGAGCGCATTCGCTACGAAGACGACCGGATCTTCCGACCATTCCACGATGTCGATTTTCTCGCCGCCCAGTTCGTTGACGATGGTTTGCACTCGGCCGCCTCGTGATCCGACACATGAACCGACTGGATCCACTTCCTCGTCGTTTGCGTGGACGGAAATCTTCGAACGGTCTCCCGCTTCACGTGCAATCGATTTGATTTCGACAATGCCGTCATAGATTTCCGGCACTTCGTTCTCGAACAAACGGCGCAAAAGCCCTGGATGAGTCCGTGATACGAACACTTGCGGGCCACGAGTCGTGCGTTCGACTTTCGTGATATAGACTTTGATGCGGTCATGTGGCTGGTAGCTTTCATTCGGCATTTGTTCCGTCTGCGGCAAGACCGCTTCGACTTTGCCTAAGCCGACATAGAGGTTACGGGCATCCATGCGTTCGACGATCCCGTTGACGATATCGTCTGCACGGTCTACGTACTCTTCAAAGATCAATCCGCGCTCTGCTTCACGCACACGCTGTGTGACGACTTGTTTCGCAGTTTGAGCAGCGATGCGGCCGAAATTACGCGGAGTCACTTCTTCTTCCACGATATCGCCGATTTCATAAACCGGGTTGAGTGCATGCGCATCTTCCAATGAGATTTGCAGGCGGTCATCTTCGACTTCCTCGACAACATCTTTGCGGGAGTAGACTAGCATCGTTCCGGTATCGAGGTTTAAATCGACACGGACGTTCTGCGCTTGGTTGAAATTGCGCTTATAAGCGGTGACAAGCGCTGCTTCGATCGCTTCGATCAGCACATCACGTGATATTCCTTTTTGTTTCTCCAATACTTCTAAAGCATCCAATAGCTCACTGCTCATAGTTATTCACTCCTAAATTCTTCTATTCAGCTTGCAGAAAAATCGATCGCCAGACGGATCATGGCAATTTTATTTCTCGGGATGCTGATGGTTTTTCTGCGGGTCTTGATCTTGACCTCGATTTCCACTTGTTCTTCATCATACGACTTCAAGTAACCTTCGAATTCTTTAGCATCTTCCACCGGCTCATACGTTTTGATATAGATGAAATTCTCCAAAGCTTTTTCGAAATCCTTTTCTTTCTTCAATGGACGCTCTGCACCCGGTGAAGATACTTCAAGGAAATAGTTCTGTTCGATCGGATCGGTTGCATCGAGTTCTTCGCTCAAGCGTTCGCTGACGATTGCGCATTGATCGATATCGATCGGTTCCTGTGGATTGTCCACATAAACGCGCAAGAACCAGTTCTTTCCTTCTTTCACAAACTCGACATCGACCAGTTCAAGTTCCAGCTCATCGATGATTGGTTGTGCCATTGCTTCGATTTGTTCAGTAATTTTGCTCATAAAATGCCTCCTGCCAATAATATGCCATAACAAACAGAAAAGAGCGGGAGAACCCACTCTTCTGCGACAGAGCTATCAGTAAATGTTATTACAATAATACCATGCTTCCCGCCTCTCTGCAACTGACTAGAACAAGGAGAGCTGATTGGCATCGGGCATTCCTTCTAGGCAGCCATGGTCATCCATGTACTCGATGATCGTTTTTGAAACGCGGCCGCGCTGCTGCAAATCTTCCTTCGACAGGAATTCGCCTTCCGCTCTAGCGGCAACGATCGATTTTGCGGCATTCGTGCCAAGACCAGGAATGGCATTGAATGGCGGGATCAAGGTATTGCCTTCAATCAGGAATTGATCTGCGGACGATTTATACAAATCGACCTTTTGGAATGAATAGCCGCGTTCGACCATTTCAAGCGCCAGTTCCATGACTGTCAGCAAGTTTTTCTCTTTCGTTGAAGCTTCCAGCCCCCGTGAATTGATTTCATCCACTTTGGCACGGATTGATTGGGATCCTTTTGCCATGGCGTTGACATCGAAATCTTCCGCCCGAACCGTAAAGTACGCAGCGTAGTACAGAACCGGGAAATGGACTTTGAAATAAGCGATGCGGACCGCCATCAAAACGTAAGCGGCGGCGTGCGCTTTCGGGAACATGTATTTGATCTTTTTGCATGATTCGATATACCAGTTCGGAACGGCTTTTTCTTTCATCGCCGCTTCCATCTCTGGGGTCAAGCCTTTCCCTTTCCGCACGGATTCCATGATCTTGAACGCTAGTGATGACTCGAGCCCTTGATAGATCAAGTAGACCATGATGTCATCCCGGCAGCCGATCACATCGGACAGCTGGCATGTTCCGTTGTGGATCAATTCCTGGGCGTTGCCGAGCCAAACATCCGTACCGTGTGACAATCCGGAAATCTGCACGAGTTCCGAAAACGTCGTCGGTTTTGTATCTTCGAGCATTTGGCGGACAAATCGCGTTCCAAACTCGGGGATGCCAAGTGTTCCGGTTTTGCAGCCGATCTGCTCTTTTGTGACGCCGAGCGATTCAGGGCCTGCGAAAATCTTCATCACTTCCGGGTCATCTGTCGGGATCGTTTTCGGGTCAATGCCGGACAGATCCTGGAGCATGCGGATCACGGTCGGGTCATCGTGCCCGAGAATATCGAGCTTCAATAAATTATCGTGGATCGAGTGAAAGTCAAAATGGGTCGTCTTCCATTCGGAATCCTGTGCATCCGCTGGAAACTGGATCGGCGAGAAATCGTAGATATCCATATAATCCGGCACAACAATAATCCCGCCCGGGTGCTGGCCTGTACTGCGCTTGACGCCAGAACAGCCTTGAACCAAACGGTCAATTTCCGCACCGCGCATCGTCATATCGCGGTCGTTGGCATAGCCGCGCACGTAACCGTAGGCTGTTTTTTCTGCCACGGTACCGATGGTGCCCGCGCGGAAGACATTGTCTTCGCCGAACAGCACTTTCGTGTAATTATGCGCTTGCGGCTGGTATTCGCCACTGAAGTTCAAATCGATATCGGGAACTTTGTCGCCTTTAAATCCAAGGAAGGTTTCAAACGGGATGTCCTGTCCGTCTTTTTTATACGGAATTCCGCAATCCGGGCAATCTTTATCTTTCAAGTCAAAGCCTGAACCGACAGAGCCGTCATCGAAGAATTCGGATTTCTTGCATTTGCGGCATACATAATGAGGTGGCAGCGGGTTGACTTCCGTAATCTCGGTTAGCGTAGCAACAAGAGACGATCCGACAGATCCCCGTGAGCCAACAAGATAGCCGTCATCAAGCGATTTTTTCACCAGTTTGTGCGAAATCAAATAAATAACTGCGAAACCATGGCCGATGATCGACTTCAATTCTTTCTCGATGCGCGCTTCAACGATTTCCGGCAAGTCGTCCCCGTAAATCGAACGCGCCATCGTATAGCTGAGTTCACGGACTTCTTCATCCGCGCCTTCAATTTTCGGTGTATACAATTCGTCTTTGATCGGTTTGACGACATCGATCATATCGGCGATTTTCAAGGAATTGTCGACAACAATCTCACGTGCCGTCTCTTCCCCGAGAAAATCGAAAGCATCGAGCATTTCATTGGTCGTCCGGAAATGCACTTTTGGCAAGGTCGAACGGTTCAGCGGATTTGCCCCGCCTTGTGAACCGATCAGCACTTGGCGGAAGATGGCATCCGTTTCATCGAGATAATGGACATTTCCTGTTGCGACCAACGGCTTATCAAGCTTGCGGCTCACTTTGGCCAATTTGCGGATGATGTCCTCTAGATTCCACTCGTCTCGTATTAATTCGCGGTCGATTAGTGGCTGGTAGACTTCTTTCGGATGTACTTCCAAATAATCATAGAATTGTGCAACGCGTTCCACTTCTTCCATCGATTTTTGCATGACCGCTTCGAATACTTCACCTTTATCGCAGCCCGAACCAACAAGCAGGCCTTTGCGGTGGCGTTGAAGCAGCGAACGCGGGATGCGCGGGACGCGGTAGAAATAATTGATGTGCGATGCCGACACGAGCTTAAACAGGTTTTTCAAGCCTTCTTGGTCTTTTGCCAAAAGCGTGCAATGCGTCGGCCGTGAGCGCTTATAGGAATCTCCCGTCCCGACATAATCATTCAATTGATCGTGGTAGAGAATGCCTTTGTCGTCTGCTTCTTTTAATAGATGCGTCAACAAATAAGCGGTCGCTTCCGTATCGTAAATGGCGCGGTGATGCTGAGTCAGTTCAATATTGAATTTTTTTGCCAGCGTGTTCAAACGGTGGTTTTTCATTTCCGGGTGAAGCATGCGGGCAAGTTCTAGCGTATCGATCGTGGCATGTGTTTTATCGATGCCGTATTTCTTATAGGCAACATACAAAAAGCCCATATCAAATGATGCGTTATGGGCGACCATGATATGATCGCCTGCCCATTCGTGGTATTCGCGGATGACTTCTTCGACTTCGGGTGCGTTCCGGACCATATCATCCGTGATGCCCGTCAAGTCAATTGTCGTGGCGGACAACGGATGGTGCGGATTGGCAAAACGCTCGAACTTTTCGATGATATTTCCACCCTTGATTTTGACCGCTGCCAGCTCAATGATCGTGTCATAGACGGCGGATAATCCGGTTGTCTCCAAGTCAAAGACGACGAAGGTTTCCTCTTCGAGCAAGGCATGGCGTTCTTCATAAGCAATCGGCACGCCGTCGTCAACTAAATTCGCTTCTAGTCCAAATATCGCTTTAATGCCGTGCTTTTGGCTCGCAGCATATGCATCAGGAAAAGCTTGTACGCCGGCATGGTCCGTGACTGCAATCGCCGGATGGCCCCATTTCGCCGCTTGGGCGACCATGGACTCAATGGATGACACAGCATCCATCTGGCTCATCGGAGAGTGCAGGTGCAATTCTGCCCGTTTCACTTCGGCAGTGTCTTTGCGGACGGACGGATTGATCTCGACCATGTCATTGGACATCATGACCAAGTCCCTGACGAATGTATCGGTTTGGATTGAGCCTCTTGCTCTTAGCCACATGCCTTTTTTTGCCTGGGCCATGAGCTCCGCATCTTCTTTATCACGCGAGAACATTTTGACGAGAATCGAATCCGTGTAATCGGTCATCTTGACAGTCAATAGCGAACGGCCGCTGCGCAGCTCGCGAACTTCGACATCAAAAACGAAGCCTTCGATAGTCACGCGGCGTTCTTCGTCGACAATCGAACGGATCTCGACAATCGGCTCATCCGGTTTGATGGCAGAACCCATCTGGAATGGACCGGATGGCGCGCCATTTTCTTTGCGTTCGGTCTCGCGTTTCTTCATATCCGCGACAGCACGCTTCGCCATCGCTTCTTCTTCGGCTTTACGCTCTTCCATAAAGGCAGCGCGTGCTTCTTGCTGGTCTTCTGCCGATAGCTGGAAATCGATTGAAAATGCCGGGAACCCGAATTGCTGGAAAACCTGGCTCAGTTTTTCGGTGTATTTCGATTTCAATGCCATCATTTCATGTTCATGGCAGCAGTCTACCACCAGTTTATTGCCGTTCCATACAGGCGCTTGCGACAATAGACGCTCTCTAAGAGGCGGTGCCATATCCGCCAATTCGTCGACAACATGCCGCCAGTACGCGGAAACTTGCTCACCTTGCGCTTGTTGCGTGGGTGTTTCTATATACACTTGAACGCTTGCAATTGATGAAAACTTGGTTTGCAGCCGCTCGCGGAAAATAACGAATAACTCAAGCGGCAGCACTTGCTTGAGTTTGACAATAAAGCGCCATGCCCGGTCTTTTTTATGGACCGTCATGCGCGTCAATTCCGCCCCTTCAAAATATGGCATGTGGACATCGTCAGTTAACTCCAAATGCTGCAGCAGCAATTTAAATCTCATTTTGGCGTCTTGCTCATTTATCATGATTATCCCCTTCGCCATTTATTTCAGAAAAAGAAAGGAAAGTACGTTTGTACTTTCCTTCCATCATATCAGATTATTATTCATTTCTTAAAGAATTCGCGTACCTTGTCTTGCACTTCATCTTTATGCCATTCAACCGTTTCGTTGGTTTGACGGATCTTCACTTCCAAAATTCCTTCAGCGGCACGTTTGCCGACAGTGATACGGATCGGCAAGCCAATCAAATCGGCATCGGCAAATTTGACGCCGGCGCGCTCTTTGCGGTCATCGAGCAACACTTCAAATCCTTGGGCTTTTAATTGTTCGTAAATTTCTTCACCAGTTTCGCGCTGCACATCATCTTTAACGTTGACCGGCACGACATGAATTTCATACGGCGCAACTGCAGTCGGCCAAGTAAAGCCGGAATCATCCTGGAATTGTTCAGCGACAGCTGCGACAATTCGTGAAACGCCGATTCCATAGCAGCCCATGATGTAAGGCATCGCCTTGCCTTGGTCGTTAAGGAATGTTGCTTTCATCGGTTCGCTATAAGTCGTGCCGAGCTTAAAGATATGGCCGACTTCAATACCTTTGGCAAATTGGATTGTGCCCTGGCCATCTGGGGATGCATCGCCTTCTTTTACAAATCGCAAATCACCATATGCTTCTACCGCGAAATCTTCATCAGGTGTAACATTTTTCAAATGGACACCTTCTTCATTGGCGCCAGTGACGCCGTTGACGATCGATTTGACAGCGTTGTCCGCAAATACGCGAGTGCCTTCAGGCAAGCCCACCGGACCGATCGATCCAATATCGCAAGACAATAATTCACGCACGTCTTCTGGAGTCGCCATATCGACTAGCTTCGCACCTGAAATATGCTTGACTTTCACGTCATTCACTTCATGGTCGCCGCGCGACAACACAACGATGAGTTCGTCGTCAGCTTTGAACACAAGCGTCTTGATGCAGTTCTCCGGTGTTGTCTCAAGGAAATCCGCCACTTGAGCAATGGTCTTTTGATCAGGCGTTGAGACTTTTTCAACTGGGCGTGCTTGCTCATCGGATTTCGGATACTCCATATTCACCGCTGCCATTTCGATATTGGCGGCATAAGAAGAACTATCGGAATAGGCGATCGTGTCTTCTCCGATTTCTGACAGCACCATGAATTCATGGTTGTCTTTACCGCCGATAGCGCCTGAGTCGGCGATAACGGCACGGAAATTCAATCCGAGGCGGCTGAAAATATTGCTGTAGGCTTGCATCATATCGTCATAGGTCTTGTCCAAGCTGTCAGTTGTCGCATGGAAAGAGTAGGCGTCCTTCATGAGGAATTCGCGTCCACGCAGCAAACCGAAGCGCGGGCGTTTTTCGTCGCGGAACTTCGACTGGATCTGGTACAAAGTCAGCGGCAATTTCTTATAGGACTTGATTTCGTCGCGCAACAAGCTCGTGATAATTTCTTCATGCGTTGCGCCTAGCGCAAACTCGCGGTCGTTGCGGTCTTTCAACCGCATCAATTCATCGCCATAAGAATACCAGCGTCCTGTCTCTTGCCAAAGTTCAGCTTGCTGAAGGGCAGGCATGAACACTTCGACGCTATTGATCGCTTCCATTTCCTCGCGGATGATTTTCTCGACTTTGTGCAATACGCGTTTTCCAAGCGGCAGGAATGAGTAGATCCCGCTTGTATTTTGGCGGATGAATCCTGCCCGCAGCAATAATTGATGCGATTTCACTTCCGCATCAGCTGGAGTTTCCCGCAAAGTCGGGATAAAGCTTAATGTTTGTTTCATATCCGAATGCACCTCGACTGGTTATTGTATTTTTAACTCACTATGTAGCAGAGAAAGGAAAGCGATAAACGCTTCCCTTTCATTCATTAAAAGAAAAATCGCTGAATGTCATTCCAAGTGACGACAATCATCAAGAGCATCAACAGCATGATCCCCACAAAATGAACCATGCCTTCTTTTTGCTTATCGACCGGTTTGCCTCTTAGCGCTTCAAGGAAAAAGAACATGAGTCGGCCGCCATCAAGTGCTGGCAGCGGCAACAAGTTCATGATTCCTAAGTTGATGCTGAGCATGCCTGCCCAGCTCATAAGCGTAAAGATACCATATTGAGCGACTTCTTCAGTTGTTTTGTAAATGCCGACAGGTCCGGACAGGGCATCGATCGTAAATTGGCCTGTCACGAGCATGCCAAGCAAGCGGAATATTTCTTTAAACCAAAAGACTGTCTGTTCAGCACCATAAGCGAATGAGCCGAAAAAGTCTTTTTCCACCGGGCTTTGGTACAAGACCCCGATGACACCAACTTGTTCTGCCGATTGCTCAGACAGTTCGGGCGTAATCGTGAAATCAAGAGGCTCGCCATCACGTTCCACTTGGAAGTCGAGCGCTGTTCCTGCACTGTCTTGAACAGATTCCACCAGCTCGTCCCATGTGCTAATCGGTTGGCCTTCGATTTCCGTCACCAAATCACCGTCTTGCATACCTGCCTGTTCAGCAGGGCTGTCTTCAGTCACTTCAGAAATAACCGGTTCAAAAGTTGGAACTCCCTGCATCATGCCGATTGCCGTAAAGATGAAAAAGGCCAGAATAAAGTTGAAGAACGGCCCGGCAAAAATCGTCATGAAGCGGTTCGGCAAATTTTTCGCATCGAATGTGCGGTCATAAGGCGCCAAAATCGTTTCACGGCCGTTTTCTTCCACAACCGCATCGCGGGCAACTTTGACATTTACCAATTGCTCGTCCTCATCGTACCCTTTTATGAAAAGGTCTTTTTCGAGGTCTGCTTGTTCGACTTCCAGGAAAAGGATGTCGGGATACACATGTTTTTGGTTAAGGATAACTTTCTTAGCCTTCCCTTCCTCATCCAATAACAATCCAATGCGATGACCTGCCTGCAGATGGATGGCATCCATTTCTTCTCCCGCCATGCGGACATAACCGCCAATTGGAAGTAATCTAATCGTATACAGCGTTTCGCCTCGTGTAATGCCTAAAATCTTAGGGCCCATTCCGATAGCGAATTCACGAACAAGAATCCCAGCCCGCTTAGCGAACAGGAAATGGCCCAGCTCGTGGAAAAACACTAATGCGCCGAAAATGATGATGAACGCTAATACTGTCTCCATTTTGAACCCATCCTTCATAAACCTTATTCGGTTTTAATCTGTCGCTATTTTAGCATGTTTTCAACAGTTTTTCTCGTTTCAGAATCTGCCGCGAGAATCGTTTCGAGATCCGGCGAAGCAATCGTCTGATGGGCAAGCATTGCCCGTTCGATAAATTCCTCGATTTGCAAAAAGCCGATTTGCCGGTTTAAGAACATTGCGACCGCCTGCTCATTGGCAGCATTCAAGACAGTCGTCATCGTGCCGCCTTCCCGTCCGGCGTCGAATGCAAGCTGCAATG
This sequence comes from Planococcus sp. SK3692, assembly GCF_028890485.2. Taxonomy (GTDB): domain Bacteria; phylum Bacillota; class Bacilli; order Bacillales_A; family Planococcaceae; genus Planococcus. Next base: position 1,229,669 of record NZ_JARCHV010000002.1, on the reverse strand, counting down.
CGCGAAACCGTTCGTAATCCATCGCACGGAAATTCAGTTGGGCGATTTCTGCCAGGTCCAGCCGTTTGGCAGCTGGGCGTGGCAGGCGATCTGGATAAGACAGCGCATATTGGATCGGCACTCTCATATCAGGTGTACCGAGCTGCGCCATGACGCTCGTATCCTGGAATTCAACTAGGGAATGGATAATACTCTCCCGGTGCAATAACACATCGATATCGTCATAGGCAAAATCGAACAAGACATGCGCTTCGATGACTTCCAATCCTTTATTCAACATCGTCGCGGAATCGATTGTGATTTTAGATCCCATCGACCAGTTTGGGTGATTGAGCGCATCTTCCACTGTGACATCCGCGAGTTCATCGCGCGTTTTATCACGGAAACTGCCGCCTGAAGCGGTCAAGATCAATCGGCTTGCCTGCTCGAGCTTCTCGCCGTTAAGCGACTGGAACAAAGCCGAATGTTCACTGTCAACCGGTAGGATATCAGCGCCGTACTTTTTGGCACTTTGCATGACCAAATGTCCTGCTGTTACCAGCGTTTCTTTATTGGCAATGGCAATCGTTCGGCCGAGCTTGATCGCTTCCAAAGTCGGTTCAAGCCCAACGCTCCCGATTACTGCATTGACCAATATATCCGCTTCATAAGTCGCAGCATCAATCAGGCCTTTGTTGCCGTGAACGAATAGAATGCCTTTGAATTCCTGCTGCAGCTGTCGTGCATCTTCAGCAAGCTGGACACAAACGATTTCTGGTTGGAATTCTTGAATCAACTCGCGTGTTTTTTCCATGTTTTTACCAGCAGCCAATCCGACCAGTGAAAATTCTTCGGGATGCTCCCGGATAATATCCGCTGTCTGGATGCCGATTGAGCCCGTCGCTCCGAGCAATATGATTTTTTTCATCTATGAAACAATCCCCTCTTAAATAAAATGCAAGAAGTGCAATAACGGCATGACAAAAAGAATACTGTCAAAACGGTCCAAAATGCCTCCATGCCCAGGCAGCATTTTTCCGGAATCTTTGACGTTAAAATGGCGTTTCAAAGCCGATTCCACCAAATCGCCCAATTGGCCGAAAATCGAAGCGACAATTGCAACGATGATGACTAATAGCAAAGGCTGTTCCATCCCTGCAAAATAGGCAAAAACAAGTGCGATGCCAAGCGCCCAGATGATGCCGCCGACAAAACCTTCTATGGTCTTATTTGGCGAAATTTCCGGCCACAATTTGCGCTTCCCAATTTTGCGTCCTGTAAAGTAAGCGCCAGAATCGGTAAACCAGACGACAAGCAAAGCAAAAATCAATACCGCAAGCCCTGATTCCCGTGTTTCGATTAAGTAATAGAACCCAAGGCCCACATAAAGCGTGCCGAGGATTGCAAACGCGGCATCGTCAAAGGTAAAGCTGTTTTTGACGACCACCGTATGTATCAAGAGCAAGATAACCGCCATGAAGACGAATTCCACTTTCAAATAGCCGGTCCATTCATATACTTGCTGAGACCACTCGCCTGGCAACATGAAAGCATACAAGGCCACAAGAGAAATAAGGCCGGGCACGCTCATGAGGCTCCGGCCTTTCATTTTAAGCAATTCCTGAAAACCAATTGTTGCAAGAACGTATACCAAAAGAATAAACGGAATTCCGCCGATAATGACAAATGGAATAAATAGAGCAGCTGCTATCGCTCCTGTAATAATGCGTTGCTTCAATTTGCTTCTTCCCCCTTCAAGCCACCATAACGCCGATTTCGTTTCTGATAAATCTCAAATGCCTCTAGCAAGCAGTCTTCACCGAAGTCTGGCCATAAAGTGTCGGTAAACCAAAACTCGGTATAAGCCAATTGCCATAGCATAAAGTTGCTCAAACGAACCTCCCCGCTCGTTCGAATCAATAAATCGGGCTCTGGCAAACCGCTCGTCATGAGGCGGCTCGTAATCATTTCTTCTGAAATTTCGGATGGATCCAGTTCCCCAGCCTGCACCAAAGCAGCTAAGTTCTTCACAGCGTCGACGATTTCCGCACGGCTGCCGTAATTCAATGCAAAGTTCAGCACCAGTCCATCGTTGTGCTTGGTCGCCTCTTTCGCTTTTTGAATCGCTTGGATTGTGTGGGCGGGCAAATCGTTTACATAGCCCATCATTTCCACGCGAACGTTTTCTTCGATCAGTTCCGGCAAAAAACTGGATAAAAACTCTTCCGGCAATCGCATCAGAAAATCAACTTCCATTTTCGGACGTTTCCAGTTTTCAGTTGAAAACGCATATAAAGTCAACACATCGACGCCTAGATGGCTCGCGAGTTTCGTTATTTTGCGAACCGTCTTCATTCCTTCGTGATGGCCGGCAACTCGAGGCATGGAACGCTTTTTCGCCCAGCGACCGTTGCCGTCCATAATGATTGCCACATGAGATGGCACGCCCGCACCGGCTACAGCCATGGCACGCTCTCCGTATTCCACCACTACCGGCTCTATATTTCTCTTTAATAGTTTATTAAACATAATTAATCCTCCACTTGTAACCAATCGGAATGTCTATTGCTTATCATATCAAAAAAATGTGCGTTGTGCGTGAACTTTCAAGGCACTTCCGAAATTTTGGCATGAAAAAAGCGTCCTGTTATACAGGACGCCCGGGAATAGATGAAGTTCGCTTAAACTGCCATGATCTCAGTTTCTTTGTCTTTGACCATGTCATCAATCTTTGTGATATGCGTGTTTGTCATGTCTTGCACATCATCTGAGTAGCCGCGCAAATCGTCAGCCGTGATTTCGCTCTTTTTCTCAAGTTTTTTCAAATCGTCGTTGGCATCGCGGCGAATATTGCGAATAACGACTTTTGCATCTTCGCCTTCTTTTTTCACTTGCTTAACTAAATCTTTGCGGCGCTCTTCTGTAAGAGCCGGTACTGCAAGACGGATGACGTTGCCATCGTTTGAAGGGCTGAGTCCAAGATCCGATTTCAAGATCGCTTTTTCGATTTCAGACAATACGGTTTTATCGTAAGGCTGGATCATAATCAAACGCGCTTCCGGAACCGAAATACCTGCTACTTGGTTGATAGGTGTCGGGGCACCGTAGTACTCGACCGTAATTTTGTCGAGCAATGATGGAGTCGCACGCCCCGCACGGATAGAAGCCAAATCACGCGAAAAAGCTTGAATGGCATTGCTCATTTTTGTTTTCGTATCATTCATGATTGTTTTCGGCATTATAATGATCTCCTCACTACTGTCCCGATCTTTTCACCCAGAACAGCTCGTTTTATGTTACCTTTTTCCATTATAGAGAATACTACGAGTGGAATATCATTGTCCATACATAATGTGGAAGCTGTCGAGTCCATCACTTGAAGTCCTTGCTGAATGACGTCGAAGTACGACAGTTCATCGTATTTGACGGCTTCAACATCGGTTTTTGGATCAGCGGAGTAAACGCCGTCGACATTGTTTTTCGCCATCAAGATAACATCGGCTTCAATTTCTGCCGCCCGCAAGGCAGCCGTCGTATCTGTCGAGAAGTAAGGATTTCCAGTGCCGGCCGAGAAAATGACGACACGTTTTTTCTCAAGGTGGCGGATGGCTCTTCTGCGGATATACGGTTCTGCGACTTGGCGCATCTCAATCGAAGACAAAACGCGCGTTTCCACGTCTTGCTTTTCAAGCGAATCTTGCAAGGCCAATGAATTCATGACAGTGGCAAGCATCCCCATATAGTCTGCAGTTGCACGGTCCATGCCCATCTCCGAACCGACTTTGCCGCGCCAGATATTTCCTCCACCGACCACTACCGCTACTTCTACGCCCAAGTCTACGATTTCTTTCACTTGTGCTGCGACAGATTTGATGATTTCAGGGGAAAGACCGAAACCTTGTCCGCCTGCCATCGCTTCTCCACTTAATTTCAGTACAATGCGTTTGTATTTTGGAACACTCATCGGTACCCTCCGTTACACGTTTATTGAAAAACAGGGAACACAACATTGTGCTCCCCGGATAATTCTTATGAAAATTGGATTATTTTTTGTTGACTTGGCTCATAACTTCGTCAGCGAAGTTGTCTTCGCGTTTTTCGATGCCTTCGCCAACTTCGTAACGGATGAACTCTGCTACAGTACCGCCAACAGATGCTGCGAATTCGCGGACTTTCTGATCAGAGTTTTTGACGAATGCTTGGTCAAGCAAGCAGATGTCCTCGAAGTATTTACCAAGACGGCCTTCAACCATTTTTTCAACGATTTTTTCTGGCTTGCCTTCGTTCAACGCTTGCTCAGTCAATACTTTGCGCTCGCGTTCTACTTCGTCAGCAGACACTTCGTCACGTGAAATGTATTTCGGGTTAAGTGCAGCGATGTGCATTGCGATATCGCGTGCAGCTTGTGAATCGGAAGAACCTTCCAATACAACTAGAACGCCGATGCGGCCGCCCATGTGCAAGTAAGGGCCAAAAGAGTCGTTGTCTGATTTCGTGCGGATCTCAAAGCGGCGCAAAGTAATTTTCTCACCGATTTTAGCGATTGCGTTTGAGATGTGGTCCGCTACTGACAAACCGTTTGACATAGTAGAAGCATTTGCTTCATCGATTGTCGCTGGTTTAGTTGCAAGCAAGTGCTCGCCAATTTCTTTAACTAAAGTTTGGAAGCCTTCGTTTTTCGCTACGAAATCCGTTTCAGCGTTAACTTCGTAGATGACTGCTTCGTTGCCTTGTTCAAGGATCGAAGTGATTCCTTCAGCTGCGATGCGGTCTGCTTTTTTAGAAGCGCTGGACAATCCTTTTTCGCGAAGGAAATCAAGAGCCGCGTCGATGTCACCATCTGTTTGTACTAATGCTTTTTTGCAATCCATCATACCTGCGCCTGTTTTTTCGCGCAATTCTTTAACCATTTGAGCTGTAACTGCCATGATTAAATTCCTCCTTCAACTTGTCTGGTTTTCTCAAAAAAAGGTGATAAGTGGGGTTGGCCGCTTATCACCTGTAAACATTGCGAATTACTCAGCAGTTTCCGCTGATACTTCTTCGTCTTCTTCAGGCTTAGACTCAAGAAGAGCGTCAGCCATTTTGCCAGTCAATAGTTTGACTGCACGGATAGCATCATCGTTTGCAGGGATTACGTAATCGATTTCGTCCGGGTCGCAGTTTGTATCGACGATACCTACGATAGGAATGTTCAATTTCATAGCTTCTGCTACTGCAATGCGTTCTTTACGAGGGTCTACGACGAACATTACGTCTGGAAGACCGTTCATGTCACGGATACCGCCTAGGAATTTTTCCAAGCGTTCGTGTTGTTTTTTCAATTGAACTACTTCTTTTTTCGGAAGGACATCGAAAGTGCCGTCTTCTTCCATGCGTTCGATCTGCTTCATGCGGTTAACACGTTTTTGGATCGTGCCGAAGTTAGTCAAAGTACCACCCAACCAGCGTTGGTTGATGTAGTAGTTGCCAGAACGTTCTGCTTCTTCTTTGATCGCGTCCTGAGCTTGTTTTTTAGTTCCTACGAACAAGACTTTACCGCCTTCTTCGCCCACTTGTTTCATGAAGTTATAAGCTTCCTCAAGTTTACGGACCGTCTTTTGTAGGTCGATGATGTAGATGCCGTTACGTTCCACGAAGATGTATTTTTTCATTTTCGGGTTCCAGCGGCGAGTCTGGTGGCCAAAGTGTACACCAGCTTCAAGCAATTGTTTCATTGAAATTACTGCCATGATGTGTTTCCTCCTAATAGGTTTTTTGTTTGCCTCCGCACTCTTCGCTTCTGAACCGTTACCCATACAGGCACCTGCGGAACAGATCGGAATGCGTGTGTATTTAACACCATTTGAAATTATACCACGCAGTTGCTGGTGCCTGCAACTGATATTTACATATTTAATGATTTGGGCATTTGCCCATCGCTACGTGATGCAGCTTCAACGCAAAAGCCGCCCCGGAACTATTGGATAGTCCGGGGCGGCGATGGAATTAATTCATTTTCAATTGTTCAAGCTCTGCAAGGAATTTCGTATTCAATACTTTGATGTACGTCCCTTTCATACCGAGTGAACGTGATTCGATGACGCCGGCACTTTCAAGTTTGCGAAGTGCGTTAACGATGACCGAACGCGTGATGCCGACACGGTCAGCAATTTTAGATGCGACAAGCAAACCTTCGTTGCCGTCTAGTTCTTCAAAGATATGCTCAATCGCTTCAAGTTCGCTGTATGAAAGCGAGCTGATCGCCATTTGGACAACAGCTTTGCTGCGGGCTTCTTCTTCGATGCGGTCGCCTTTTTCACGGAGGATCTCCATGCCGACGACTGTCGCGCCATATTCACCAAGGATCAAATCGTCGTCTCCGAACTGGTCGTTGACACGGCCCAATAGCAATGTGCCAAGGCGTTCGCCGCCGCCGATGATCGGAACGATCGTCGTCAAGCCATTTTTGAATAGTTCACGCTCTTCCACAGGGAAGATTGTGTGCTCGCTGCTAACATCCATATTAGCGGATGTTTCTGTGACATTCGAAAGGTTTTGTGTGTACTCGATCGGGAATTGGCGTTCTTCCAGCATGTTCTTCATGCGGTCGTTTTCGATCTGCTGATTGACAGCATAGCCAAGAACCTTCCCTTTGCGGCTGACGACGAAGACATTTGCTTCGATGACTTCGCTCAATGTTTCAGCCATGTCCTTAAAGTTTACCGGCTTACCGGCTGCTGCTTGCAGCATAGAGTTAATGCGTCTTGTTTTTCCCAATAAATTCATAATTATGAACCTCCTACATGATTCGTACGTATTTCGCACCGTTTATTCAATATTCTAAAGGTTTTTACACTTTAATGAAACCAATACGCCTCGTTCTACAAGATAAATTGTGACAAATCTTTGTTTTTTGCCACATTTTCAAGTTTTTCGTTAACGTATTGAGGAGTGATATCGATTTGGGCAGGTGAAATCTCAGATGCCTCAAACGATAGGTCTTCCAATAGGCGTTCCAATATTGTATGAAGTCGGCGAGCGCCGATATTATCCGTCTGTTGATTTACTTCATAAGCAATTTCCGCAAGTCTGACGATTGACGCATCAGTAAAGTGTACCATAACTCCCTCTGTTTCGAGAAGGGCTTTATACTGATTGAGCAAGGAATGTTTCGGTTCCGTCAAAATCTTCACGAAATCATCGACTTCCAGCTTGGTCAATTCGACACGGATCGGGAACCGGCCCTGCAATTCCGGAATCAGGTCTGAAGGTTTCGACATATGGAATGCCCCGGCTGCGACAAACAGCATATAATCCGTTTTCACTGCGCCGTATTTCGTCGATACCGTCGAGCCTTCGACGATTGGAAGGATATCCCGCTGGACCCCTTCCCTCGATACATCCGCAGAAGAAGTCGAACTTTTGCTGGCGATTTTGTCCATTTCGTCGATGAAAATGATGCCATGCTGTTCAGCGCGGCGGATTGCCTCGGCCGAGATTTCCTCGCTGTCGACCAGTTTTTCCGATTCTTCAGCTGTCAGTACGCGGCGGGCATCTTTCACTTGCATGCGGCGCTTTTTCTTTTTCTTTGGCATCAATGAAGATAAGGCGTCTTGCATGTTCTCTCCCATCTGCTCCATTCCCGAGCCTTGGAAAGCATCAAACATGGAAGCCGTATTTTCCGTCACTTCGGCTGTTACCCATTCCTCTTCCAGCTTTCCGGCTTTCAAGTCAGCAGCAATCTCGCGACGTTTGACGCGCACTTCCACTTCAGCTTCCGGGTCCTCCTCTTCCTGCTCCTGTTTTTGGCCGAAGAACATTTCAAGCGGATTTTGCGCGGTTTGCTTTTTCTTCATCGACGGCGCCAGCAATTTCACCAGGCGGTCGTTAGCGGAGGCTTCTGCGCGATCTTTTACGGCTTCATATTTTTCTTCTTTAACGATGCGCACGGAAGCTTCCACCAAATCGCGCACCATCGACTCTACGTCGCGGCCGACATATCCGACTTCCGTGAATTTCGTGGCTTCGACTTTGATGAACGGCGCACCGGTCAGTTTTGCAATGCGGCGCGCGATTTCCGTTTTCCCGACGCCGGTCGGGCCGATCATTAAAATATTCTTCGGGATAACTTCATCCTGCATTTCCTCATCGAGGCGGCTGCGGCGGTAGCGGTTGCGAAGCGCAATCGCGATGGAGCGCTTGGCATCTTTCTGCCCAACGATGAAACGATCCAGATGATCAGTGATTTGTCGTGGAGTTAAATCGGTTTGTGTTTTCATTCTGACAACTCCTCCATGATGATTTGATGATTGGTGTAAACGCAAATGTCAGCAGCTGTTTCAAGTGCAGACTGGGCGATTTCCCCTGCCGTCATGTGATCGCCAGCATATTTCTTCAATGCCCGGCCGGCTGCGAGTGCATAATTGCCGCCAGAGCCGATTGCCAGGATCCCGTCGTCAGGCTCGATAACTTCACCGGTGCCTGATACAAGCAACAACTCGTCTTTGTTCATGACGATGAGCATCGCTTCGAGCTGCCGCAGCATTTTATCGCCGCGCCATTGCTTAGCGAGTTCAACCGCAGCGCGCTGAAGATTGCCGTTGAATTCGGTGAGCTTGCCTTCGAACATTTCAAACAGCGTGAAAGCATCCGCTACTGACCCCGCAAATCCCGTCAGCACTTCATTGTTATAGAGCCGGCGGACTTTTTTCGCGGTGTGTTTCATGACGACGGCATTGCCGAATGTCACTTGCCCATCACCAGCCATCGCTGACTTGCCTTTATGTTTTACTGCAAAGATCGTGGTTGCATGAAATTCCTGCATGGTAAGGTTCTCCTCCTCATGCCCTTGGATGGGCTTTTAAATACGTATTGCGCAAATGGTCTTTCGTCACATGCGTATAAACTTGCGTGGAACTGAGATGCGCGTGGCCCAGCAGTTCTTGAACGGTGCGCATATCCGCTCCATTGTTCAACAAATGGGTCGCGAATGTATGGCGGATCATATGGGGATAGATGGATGAATTAAGCGATGCCTTTTTCATGCATTCGTTTAAGATATGGCGGATGCCACGGTCTGTCACCCCGTCCCCCCGGCTATTGACGAATAGCATGTCATGTTCTTTTGACTTCATCAACTTGAGACGCGATTGATCAATATAAAGTTCCAGCGCGTCGTGTGCAAACTGGCCGTATGGGATGTACCGTTCTTTCCGGCCTTTGCCGAGCACTTTGACAATGTGCATGTGGCGGTCCAAATCTTTCATTTTGATCGACACGCATTCACTGACGCGCATGCCGGTCGCATAAAGCAACTCCAACAGAGCGCGGTTCCGGAGCGACAGTGCATCTTCACCGGTGAGTGAGGCGAATAGCTGCTCCAGTTCTGCCTCGTAGAAAAACTGCGGCAGCCGCTCTTCTTTTTTCGGATGGAACAGCGATCGGAATGCTGCTTCACTAAGCCCGAATTCACGGTTGCCGTAACGGAAAAACGATCGGATGGCGGAGATTTTCCGCGAGATTGACGTTCTGGATAATTCAGCTTCATATAGTTTCGTTACATAATTTCTGGCATGAAGGTATTCGACTTCGTGCAGGTCGCTCACGCTTTCTTGATCCAGGAACAGAAAAAAACCCTCCAGATCCTGTAGGTACTGGTGGACAGTGTGGGCGGAATAATTCTTTTCCAATTGGATATAGCTCATGAACGATTCGAGCATCTGTTCTTTCGTCATCTGGCACGCCGCCTTTCAGGCAATTAAAAAAGCCTCTAAAGTATACCAATACTTAGAGGCTTTTTTCAATTAAACCGTCACTGAATTCATATAATTTTGAATTGATTCCAACGCACGGTTGGCGTGGCGTTCAGCGCGCTCCTGCTTGGATCTGATGCGTTCGCCGAGATCCGGGAACAAGCCGAAATTGATGTTCATCGGCTGGAAGTTCTTCGAATCCGCTTCGGTAATATAACGCGCCATGCTGCCCAGTGCCGTTTCTGCCGGCAATACGAGCGGCTCCTCGCCAAGTGCCAGCTTCGCAGCATTGATGCCTGCAAGCAAGCCGCTTCCCGCCGATTCCACATAGCCTTCGACGCCCGTCATTTGGCCGGCGAAGAAGATGTTCGGGTCGGCTTTCAATTGATAGGTCGGCTTCAACACGTTCGGCGAGTTGATGAATGTATTGCGGTGCATGACGCCGTAACGGACGATCTCGACATTTTCAAGCCCCGGGATCATGCGCAGGATTTCTTTTTGCGCTCCCCATTTCAAATGAGTCTGGAACCCGACGATATTGTACAACGTACCCGCTGCATCGTCTTGGCGTAATTGCACGACCGCATACGGACGCTCGCCGGTTTTCGGGTCTTCGAGCCCGACTGGTTTCATCGGGCCGAACGTCAAGGTCTTATCGCCTCTGGCAGCCATTACTTCAACCGGCATGCAGCCTTCAAAATAGATTTCTTTTTCGAATTCTTTGAGCGGCACAACTTCCGCTTCGACCAAAGCCGTATGGAAGCGGCGGAACTCTTCTTCTGTCATCGGGCAGTTTAGATAAGCGGCTTCGCCTTTATCGTAGCGTGATTTCAAATAGACTTTGTCCATGTCGATGCTGTCTTTTTCGACGATTGGCGCCGCAGCGTCGTAGAAGTAGAGGTATTCTTCCCCAGTCAACTTGCGGACTTTCTCAGCAAGTGCCGGTGAAGTCAATGGGCCGGTTGCGATGATGGTAATGCCTTCCGGGATCTCTGTCACTTCTTCATTGATCACTTCGACGAGCGGGTGGTTGCGGACATTCTCCGTAACCGTCCCTGCAAATTCATGGCGGTCAACCGCAAGTGCTCCGCCAGCCGGCACCGATGCTTTATCGGCTGCATCGATGATGACCGAATCCAGTTTGCGCATTTCTTCTTTAATGACGCCGACCGCATTGGTCAATGAATTGGCGCGCAGCGAGTTGCTGCAGACCAATTCCGCAAACTTATCCGTATGGTGTGCCGGGGTTTGTTTGACCGGGCGCATTTCATAGAGCCTGACATTGACGCCGCGTTTGGCGATTTGCCATGCCGCTTCGCTTCCTGCAAGTCCGGCACCGATTACATTTACAATTTTCGTCATGATAAAACACCTCTATATAATTATTGAACTTCTTCTTTGTAGTCGCACGCTGTGCAATTGATCTGCACGCCTTTTTTCACTTTCTTTTCGACCATCAAGCTACTGCATTTCGGGCATGGGCGCTCGATCGGCTTATCCCATGATACGAATTCGCATTCCGGATAGCGTTCGCAGCCATAGAACACGCGGCGCTTCTTGCTTTTCCGTTCGACAATCTCGCCTTCTTTACAAGTCGGGCATTTGACGCCGATATGCTTGACGATCGCTTTCGTATTGCGGCATTCCGGGAAATTGCTGCAAGCCATGAATTTGCCGTAGCGCCCCAACTTGAATACCATCGGCGAACCACATTCTTCGCAATCTTCTCCTGCCGGCTCGTCTTTGATTTGGACTTTTTCCATTTCATTCTCTGCCACTTCGAGATCTTTGGCAAACTCTTTATAGAAAACATCGATGATTGCGCGCCAGTCGACTTCACTTTCTTCGATGCTGTCCAAATCGTTTTCCATTTTCGCGGTAAACTCGATGTTCAGAATATCCGGGAAGAAATCACGCACCAATTGATGGACGATTTCTCCCAGTTCGGTCGGAATAAAACGTTTGGCATCCAGCGCCACATAGCCGCGTTTTTGGATCGTATCCAAAGTCGGCGCATAAGTCGACGGGCGCCCTATGCCGAGTTCTTCCAACGTGCGTACCAGACGCGCTTCCGTATAACGCGGAGGCGGCTGGGTGAAATGCTGGTTTGGCGTGATTTCAGTCGCTTTGACTTTATCGCCTTCCTTCATTTCCGGAAGAATATTGTCTTTTTCTTCTTTCTTGTCGTCGGTCCCTTCAATATAAAGCTTCATGAAACCAGGAAACTTCACTTGAGAACCGTTGGCACGGAAAATCGCTTCGCCGTTTTGCAGCTCCGCCATTACCGTATCCAAAACAGCGGGTGACATCTGGCTCGCCACAAAGCGGTCCCAAATCAGCTTATACAAGCGGTAAAGGTCACGTGACAAAATGCTCTTCAGCGACTCCGGCGTGCGATGTACGCTAGTCGGACGGACAGCTTCGTGAGCATCCTGTGATTTTTGGGATTGTTTAGCTGCAGGCTTCTGCGTTACATATTCTTCGCCGTATTTATCGAGGATAAAACCGATCGTATCTTGCTTAGCCGACTCGGAAATCCGCGTGGAATCCGTACGCATATACGTAATCAAACCGGTTACGCCTTCTTTACCGACTGAGATTCCTTCATAGAGCTGCTGGGCGAGCATCATCGTTTTCTTGGCACGGAAATTCAGCTTGCGTGCTGCTTCCTGCTGGAGAGAGGATGTGGTGAAAGATGGGGAAGGGTTGCGTTTGCGTTCTTTTTTGACAACGCTCTTCACAAGGAAATCCTTGCCTTTCATCGTAGCCAGGACGGCTTTGACATCGTCTTCATTAGAGAGCTTCAGTTTGTTTTCAGGAGTTCCATAAAACTGTGCTTCAAATGTTTTTTTCGCCTTTTCGAACTCGCCTGTAATCGACCAGTACTCTTCCGGCTCGAAATTTTTGATCTCGTTCTCGCGGTCGATGATGAGGCCCAGCGCAACCGATTGAACACGGCCGGCTGATAATCCTTTTTTCACTTTTTTCCATAGGATTGGGCTGATGCTATAGCCGACAAGACGGTCTAGAATGCGCCGAGCTTGCTGGGCATCCACCAAATCCATATCTAATTTGCGTGGTTGTTTAAATGCGCCTTTTACTGCGTCTTTGGTAATTTCGTTGAACACGACGCGGCAATCCGACTCGACATCCACTCCAAGCGCGTTCGCTAAATGCCAGGCGATCGCTTCGCCTTCTCTGTCGGGGTCAGCCGCGAGAAAGACTTTTTTCGCTTTTTTCGCTTCTTTTTTCAGGTCTTGCAATATCGGGCCTTTTCCGCGGATCGTGATGTAGCGGGGCTCGTAATTGTTTTCGACATCTACCCCCATTTGGCTGCGCGGCAAATCACGCAAATGGCCGAGAGAGGCTTTCACTTTATACTTTTTTCCCAAATACCTTTCAATTGTCTTCGCCTTTGCGGGCGATTCGACAATCACCAAATAATCCGCCATTCATACTCCTCCTCATAGAGGTCTCTTCAAATTGTGTAAAGAATCACCTGATGCAAAATGTATAACAGTTTTTGGCTGATTGCAAGGCTTTTCGTCGAACCGACCATTTTCAGCTTCTTAATTGGCGGTATTCTTCCAGCACTTGAGCCCCATTCCAGACGGGTTTTGCGCCTTCTGCAATTAATTTATGCGGGCCGCCGGAAAGCGGCGAAAAGACATCTCCAGGAACGGCAAAAATATCTTTCCCATGGTCCAGAGCGTGCTCAACAGTACTCCAAGTTCCGCTTTTCACTTCTGCCTGTGTGACAATGACCCCTTTCGATAATCCACTAATGATGCGGTTACGCATTGGGAAATTCCATTTCCTCGGGGGCATATACGGTGGATATTCGCTTACTAGCAATTGAGTTTCTTCTATTATAAAAGACAGCTCATTATTGATTTTTGGATAGCGATGCATAAAGCCGCTCCCTACGACGGCGATGGTTTTGCCGCCGCCATCGATGGCGCATTTATGGGCCATTGCATCAGCGCCTTTTGCCAATCCGCTGACGATGACGAAGCCTTCTGCTAGCAAAGGAGGAAGCAATTGCTGAATAACCGCTTGTGAATAATTTTCAGCTTTTCTAGAACCGATGACCGCTATTTTTTCAGGTGCATCGAGCAAAGCGGAATCTCCCTTCAAGTATAATACGGCAGGTGGGTCAATCAAATCATGCAAAGAGGATGGATACAGAGGATCGCGGTAAACTAGGGGATGGATTCGCTGTTGGCTGTAGATTTTCAAAAAAGGGGTGTTTACGTAGTTGAGGTATGAGCGCTTCATGGCATTTGCTTTTTCCAGTGGGATTTGCAAAGTTTCTGCAAGGTCGACGGGGCTCCGAAAACGCAGGTATTCCAGGTCCGGGTCATCTTTCATTAAGGGCAATAAGCGGTCTAAAGGCTTCGGGTATACATAATGCAGGGCAAGCAGGCGTTGAATGAATTCATCTTCCATGACAGTCCTCCTTCGTTAAATACCAGCGCAAAAAGCTTGCGCTTACATCCATCATAGAGCTTCAAGCCCAATCCGTAAATATGCTAAAACCGGATTTGTCCTTTATTGCGATGAGTATACCGCTTATTATAATGTTCTTGGAATTGCTCGACTGCTTTTAACTCCACTTCCCCTTGCGCTTGCTTTTCAAATGCCTGGAAAATGATGCGCGCGAAATTTCCACGGCGCTCGTTGCGCAATTCATCATCTGCCATTAGTTCGCGGAACACGCCCACTTCCATTTCTTTTAACGCGTCAATAAAATATGAACTGTGATGGATCAATTCAGAAACGCTAGCTAGTGCATCTTCCTTTAATTCTTCATGACAAATGCACCACACCGCCAATTGTTTCTCTAGCAGCCTGGTTTCCCGCAGCAATGGGTGCGATTGTGCCAGCACATCCTTTAATATGGTGTTGGAAAAATCGAGGTACCAAAACAAAAACTTGAGCAGCTCCAGTTGGTTATTTTTCGCAGCTTGTGCCACTTCTTGCATCTGGCCCAGTGCTTCATGGCGGTCAAAACGGTGATATTCCTCTGTGAGGCTTTGTTGAAAAATTTTGTCTACCAGCTTTTCACAGTCTATTGCTGAAAGCGGATCTTTACCCAACACTTCCAAATGATAAAACCCCATCACATCGGGCAGAAACGGTGCGACGAATTCGTTCATGATTGTCTGTTCCTTGAGTTCCAGTTTCTTATTTTTTGCTCTACTGTTCGCCATTTTCATTCCAGAGGCTGCAGCGATTGCCCCTGCCGCTATCCCTAAAACCCATTCTGCTTCCATCCTGTGCCCTCCTACTTGCGCATGATGCCATTCATTCCATTATAGAGGATGATTGGCAAAAACCACTGCAAATTCGCTCGAATTCTATTTTGACAATCGTCAAGAAAACCAAAAAATCCCCGAGGCATCTAAAAAGATGCTTCGGGGATTCCGTATATTAATGAGTTTTACAAGCGTCGTAAAGGCCTTTTTCCTTGATCACTTTGATCAAAGTTTCGCCAATAACGGAAGGTGTGTCTGCAACTTCGATTCCAGCAGCGTTCATTGCTTTGATCTTGTCTGCAGCAGTACCTTTGCCTCCAGAAATGATCGCACCAGCGTGGCCCATGCGTTTTCCTTCAGGAGCCGTCTGCCCGCCGATAAAGCCGACAACAGGTTTCGTCATGTTCTCTTTCACCCATTGTGCAGCTTCTTCTTCTGCAGTACCGCCGATTTCACCGATCATGACAACTGCATACGTATCTTCATCTTCATTGAATTCTTTCAATACATCGATAAAGTTCGTTCCGTTGACCGGGTCTCCGCCGATACCAACAGCAGTCGATTGGCCGATACCTTCTTCAGACAATTGGTGAGTCGCTTCATACGTCAATGTACCAGAGCGAGAAACAACGCCGACATGTCCTTTTTTGTGAATGTAGCCAGGCATGATGCCGATCTTACATTCGTCCGGAGTGATAACACCCGGGCAGTTCGGTCCGACAAGACGTGTTTTCTTGCCTTCCATATAGCGCTTCACTTTCACCATATCCAATACTGGAATGTGTTCAGTGATGCAGATTGCCATATCCAACTCAGCTTCTGTTGCTTCAAGAATTGCGTCAGCAGCAAAAGGAGCCGGCACATAAATTACAGATACATTGGCACCTGTCGCTTCTACGGCATCTTGAACTGTATTGAAGACAGGTACGCCTTCAACTTCAGTCCCGCCTTTGCCTGGTGTTACACCCGCAACGATTTTCGTTCCGTATTCAAGCATTTGCTTTGTGTGGAAAAGGGCAGTTGACCCTGTAATTCCCTGTACAAGCACTTTTGTGTCTTTATTAATGTATACGCTCATTTTTGTCCCTGCCCTTCTTTAGCCTACAAGTTCTACGATCTGTTTCGCGCCATCTGCCATAGTGCCAGCAGCTACGATGTTCAGACCTGATTCGTTCAGCAGTTTTTTACCGATTTCTACGTTAGTGCCTTCAAGACGGACGACTAATGGCACTTCCAGGCTAACTTCTTTAGCCGCTTGGATAACACCTTCCGCAATGATGTCGCACTTCATGATTCCGCCGAAAATGTTAACGAAGATTCCTTTGACATTCTTATCAGAAAGAATGATTTTGAAAGCTTCCGTTACTTTCTCAGCGGTGGCACCGCCCCCAACGTCAAGGAAGTTAGCGGGTGAGCCGCCGTAATAGTTAATCGTATCCATTGTTGCCATAGCAAGGCCGGCACCGTTAACCATACAGCCGATGTTTCCATCCAAAGAAATATAGCTCAAGTCATACTTGGAAGCTTCGATTTCTTTTGCATCTTCTTCATCGTAATCGCGCATTTCCATGATGTCCTGATGACGGTACAGAGCGTTTGCATCGAAGTTGAACTTCGCATCCAAAGCTACTACCTGCCCGTCGCCTGTAACAACCAATGGGTTGATTTCAACGATTGCTGCGTCTTTTTCCACATAAGCCTGATAAAGGCCTAGCATCAATTTCGCAGCTTTGTTGACAAGCTTAGCCGGGATGTTCATGTTGAATGCCATACGGCGGGCTTGGAAGCCAGTCAAACCAACAACGGGATCGATTGCTTCATAGAAGATACGCTCCGGTGTGTTTGCTGCAACTTCCTCGATGTCCATTCCGCCTTCTTCTGATCCCATCAAGTTGACTAGGGAAGTTTCACGGTCAAGAACTAATCCAAGATAGTATTCTTTTTCGATGTTGCTGCCCGCTTCGATGTAAAGGCGTTTAACTTCTTTGCCTTCTGGGCCTGTCTGATGCGTTACGAGGACCTTGCCAAGCAATTCCTTCGCATATTCACGCACTTCGTCCAAGTTTTTCGCCAGCTTGACGCCGCCTGCCTTGCCTCGTCCACCTGCGTGGATTTGGGCTTTAACAACGACAACATCCGAACCAAGTTCTTTCGCTGCTTTGACTGCTTCTTCAGGTGAAAAAGCAACATGGCCTTCTGGTACTGATACGCCATATTGTTTCAGGACCTGTTTTCCCTGATATTCATGGATATTCATCTGTCATCCTCCAATCAAACATCTGTCTCTTAATTTTATTGCCTCTACCATTGTATTAAAGTTGCCACAGAATGTCCACAGCTGACAGCCACTCTGCATAAAACTTCGAATTTTCTATCTCTTATAGCCTTTCAGCCATCGATTTTACGGGTTCGAAGGTCTTTCGGTGGATTGGGCAAGGACCATGTGCTTCTAGCGCCGAGAGATGGTCTTTCGTGCCATATCCCGCATGCTTCGAAAAGCCATACTGTGGATACATCTCGTCGTATTCATCCATTAAATCATCCCTGCCGGTCTTCGCTAGGATCGATGCGGCGGCGATGCATAAACTTTTTGCATCGCCTTTGATGATCGATTCAGAAGGCATCGGGAGTGCCAGTTTCATGGCATCTGCCAAAACGATATCCGGTGATGTGCCCAAACCGTTTGCTGCAGCCTCCATCGATTGTTTGGTCGCCTGGTAAATATTCAACCGGTCGATAGCTTCAGGCGGCTGGATATGGACTGACCAACTGACTGCCTGTTGCTTGATGAGCAGGGCCAATTCATAGCGCTTCGCTTTTGCTATTATTTTCGAATCGTCCAATCCGATGAATGCGCTGCAATCTTCCGGCAAGATGACAGCTGCCGTCACGACCGGCCCGGCAAGCGGTCCTCGCCCTGCCTCATCAATGCCGGCAACGAGCGAACCCGGATGTTTTTTGAACTGTCGATCAAAGCTTTGCTTGTCTTCCAAGTGCTGCAGCAAGGAAACCTTTTTGTCGAACCGGCGCTGCCAGGAGGCGAGCAATTGCTGGACACTTTTGCGCGTATCGTTTTTCAATTCTTCCATCCACGGCTCGAAGGTTTCTGCTTGCCGTAGTTTTTCCTTGATTGATGCTGTCGTCTCCATTATTGCCACTTCCTTTTCACAAAGAAATAGCGGGTCCTGTTTTAGGACCCGCTGTGTTATGCCAATTCGTCTTGTTCTGCAATCATTTCATCCCGGTAATCGAATGTAATGCGCCCGAGATGCTGGTTGCGAATATCGCGGATGATGATTTCGGCCGTCATTTCATAATCGACTTCATTGTCTGGGCCAATCATATAGCGTTTTTTGCCGATATGATCGAAGGTCTTCACCAGATCTTCATCGATGTGGTCAATACCGTAGCGGTCCATCAAACGGTCCGGGTAGCGCTTTTCCAAAAACTTCAGCGCATAGATCGCCAATTCCTGCATTTGGATGACCGAATCTTTAATCGCCCCAGTCACCGCAAGCTTCTGGCCGGTCTCTTGGTCTTCAAATTTCGGCCAGAGAATCCCTGGGGTATCGAGCAATTCGATTTCCTTGCCGACTTTGATCCATTGCTGCGCTTTTGTGACCCCCGGCATATTACCCGTTTTCGCCAGGCTTTTTTTGGCGAGACGGTTGATCAATGTTGATTTTCCGACGTTCGGGATGCCGACGATCATAGCACGAATGGCGCGCGGCTTAATGCCTTTCGCTTCCATACGGTCCCATTTTTCTTTCAAGATCTCCTTCGAAGCTTTGGTGACTGCCTGAAGCCCTTTTCCTTCCAAGGAATTGATTGCTACAGCGCGCGTTCCTTCACTTTCAAAATGCTCGATCCATTTTTTGGTTTCCCGCTCGTCTGCCATATCCATTTTATTGAGAATGATCAGGCGGGGCTTCTGCTGGATCACTTGGTCGATCATTGGATTGCGTGATGACAACGGCAGGCGTGCATCCACCAATTCAAAGATGATATCCACCAATTTCAGTTTTTCTGTTACTTCCCGGCGCGCTTTCGCCATATGTCCGGGAAACCATTGAATCGTCATGCTACCACTCCTTAGTTTACAATGCCGGCTTCATCCACCGGCCAAAAAACAAAATTCGTATTGCCGATTACTTCTTCGATCGGCACCAGCCCGATATGCCGGCTGTCTTTGCTCGCTCTACGGTTATCCCCCATGACGAATACGTAGCCATCCGGAATGGTGGAATAACTGGTGATATCCTCTAGCACAAAATCTTCTGTCAAAGTACCGGTAATGCCTGTCTTATATTGGTCGAGATAAGGTTCTTCCACTGCTTCCCCATTTATAAAGAGCTGGTCTTCCTCATAGGCAACATGATCGCCCGGCAGTCCGATGACCCGCTTGATATAGTCTTTTTGTTCCGGTGCATGAAAAACAATAATGTCGAATCGATCCGGTTCACCAATGTTATAGCCAATTTTGTTAACGATCATCCGATCGCCGTGTTCAAGAGTCGGCATCATCGATTCCCCGTCCACCACAATCGGTGTGAATAGGAAAAACCGGATAATTGCCGCAAGGCCGAACGCAATCAATAGAGCTTTGGACCATTCCCACACTTCATTTTTCTTTTTCCCTTCAGCTTCCATGCGTGTTCCTCCCCGCGCTTAATGCTTTAATTGTACAGCGAAACAAGGTGTTTAGCAAAGAAAAGAAAAGCCATATCCTTGCATGAGCTGTGCTCTTGGCGCCTTGAAAACAGTACATTAAAAGGCCCTGGCGAGAAGCCTGGGCCTTTTAAATGCAAAAGAAGAAGGCGTTAAGCCTTCTCCCTTGTTTGCGATATTAACGGATTTCTTTGATACGAGCTGCTTTACCGCGTAGGTTGCGCAAGTAGTACAATTTAGCACGACGTACTTTACCACGGCGAGTAACTTCAAGCTGAGCGATTTTCGGTGTGTGTACAGGGAATGTACGTTCAACACCTACACCGTACGAGATTTTACGGACAGTGAATGATTCACTGATTCCGCCTCCGCGACGGCTGATAACGACTCCTTCGTATACCTGGATACGTTCGCGAGTTCCCTCGACAACTTTCACGTGGACGCGAACAGTATCTCCTGGACGGAAACTTGGAAGATCCGCACGAAGTTGTTCTTTAGTGATTTCAGCAATGATGTTTTGCATGTTTTTTCTCTCCTTCTACAGATGCTCTTGCAATCCATAATCTTTGCAGCGGAACACCGTGATTCGTGTACTTTACATAAAAGTACATTCTCCATACTATCACTTCACGCGTCTGCCTGCAAGAGCTATCCTGATTTATTTTTCGGCTTGTAAGCGAGCCAATATGGTTTGCTGTTTATCGCTAAGTTCGACATGGTCAAGAAGGTCCGGACGACGTTCGAGCGTGCGCTTCAAACCTTGTTCTTCCCGCCAGTCTTCAATTTTGGCGTGGTTCCCCGACGTCAAAACACTTGGGACAACCATCCCTCTGAAGTCAGCCGGACGCGTGTAATGCGGATGCTCCAAAAGGCCGGTCGAAAACGAATCACGGACCGAAGAATCACTATTGCCAAGCACACCCGGGAGCAGCCTTACGACGCTGTCGATCACGGTCATAGCTGCCAGCTCCCCGCCAGTCAACACGAAATCGCCGATGGAAATTTCGTCAGTGACCAAATGTTCTCGGATGCGTTCATCGTAGCCTTCATAGTGGCCGCAAATGAAAACCAGTTCCTCTTCTAGGGCAAGTTCTTCCGCTTTCTTTTGTGTGAAGCGCTCGCCTTGCGGGCACATCAAAATGACGCGCGGCTTCTTGCCAGCATTTGTGATGCTCTCGACCGCATTAAACACTGGTTCGGGTTTCAGCACCATGCCAGCGCCGCCGCCGAAAGGGTAATCATCCACTTGTCGCTTATTGTCGGCAAATTCGCGGATGTCGACGATGCCTAGCGTGACCGCCCCTTTGTCCTGGGCTTTTTTCATGATGGAATGCTGGAATACACCTTCGAACATGGGCGGAAAAAGAGACAACACTTGGATGTTCATCATGATAACAAGCCGTCCAACACATCGATGAGGATTTTCTTTTCATCGATATCGATTTCTTTGACGACGTCTTCAATATAAGGGATGTAATGCTTTTTGCCCTTTAGTGGCGTTACTTCCCACACATCATTTGCGCCTGTTTCCAAAATTTCGGTTACTTTGCCGATTTCTTCACCTTCCACAGAAAACACTTGGCAGCCGAGGATTTCGTGATGATAAAAAGCGCCTTCCTCTAGATCGCCGAGCTCATGTTCAGCGATTTTCAAGTAGCTTTCTTTAAACGGTTCCACATCATTGATGTTCGGATAACCTTCGAAAGACAATAGATTGAAGTTTTTATGTGTCCGATGGCTTGCTATTTTCACCATGACCGGTTTTTTTGCGCCTGGCGTAAAAAGGCCGAGCTTGTTGCCGACCGCAAACCGTTCTTCCGGGAAATCGGTACGGGACATGACGCGCACTTCACCACGAATCCCGTGGGTATTAACTATTTTTCCTACGTTAAACCATTCCACGCATAAACACCCTTCCTGTATTTTTTCCTGAAAAAAAAGGAAGGAACCGGGGCTCCTTCCTTTCAATCCACAATATCAAGGTACGTTTTCTTCTTATGATAATTCCCTGCTGCTGAATAGACGACAGAGCGTACAGCTTTCGCCACACGTCCTTGCTTGCCGATGACTTTCCCTGTATCGCTTTGATGCACGGAAAGCTTGTAGACGACTCGGTTAGTGTTTTCGTCTTTTTCAACACGAACTGCTTCCGGATAATCAACTAGCGGCTTGACGATCGTTTCAATCAGCTGCTCCATAAGAACGCTCCCTTACTTGTTTAGTTTTTCGTTATGGAATTTTTCCATAATGCCGTTCTGAGAGAACAAGTTACGTACTGTGTCAGATGGTTTAGCGCCATCATGAAGCCATTTCAACGCCAATTCTTCGTCGATTTTAACTTCAGCTGGAACTGTCAGCGGGTTGTAAGTACCTACTGTTTTGATTTGACGGCCGTCACGTGGAGCACGTGAGTCAGCAACTACGATACGGTAGAAAGGAGATTTTTTAGCTCCCATACGTTTTAAGCGAATTTTTACTGCCATTTTATAAAGCACCTCCGAATAGTTTCACACAAGATATTATATTAGCAAGCTTTAAAAGGTTTGTAAAGTATTTTTTCTTAACACTACTAAATTTACTTGAAAAGCGAGTCCAGGCCTGGCATTGACATCTTTTTCTTGCCCTTTTTGCCGGCCATTCCGGACATTTGTTTCATCATTTTCTTCATGTCTTCAAACTGTTTGAGCAGCCTGTTGACATCTTGGATGGACGTTCCTGAACCGCGCGCAATCCGTTTTTTGCGGTTGGCGTTGATGATTTCAGGAGTCGTCTTTTCCTGGATCGTCATCGAGCGGATGATCGCTTCGACACGCCCCATTTGGCTCTCGTCCACTTTGGCGTTTTCAAGGCCTTTGATTTTATTGGCGCCTGGGAGCATCTTCAAAATTTCATCGAGCGGCCCCATTTGCTTCACTTGATCCAATTGCTCAAGGAAATCATCGAACGTGAACGAAGACGTACGGAATTTCTCTTCCAATTCCTTCGCCTTGGCCTCGTCGACGTTCGTTTGCGCTTTTTCGATCAAGGACAGCATATCGCCCATGCCGAGTATGCGGGAAGCCATGCGCTCTGGGTGGAATGGTTCAAGCGCGTCCATCTTCTCGCCTGTACCGATATACTTGATCGGCTTTTCAGTGACGGTACGGATCGACAATGCCGCACCGCCGCGCGTATCGCCGTCAAGCTTCGTCAAAACGACCCCTGTGATGCCGATTGCGTCATCGAAGCTCTGCGCCACGTTGACTGCATCCTGACCGGTCATCGCATCGACGACAAGGAAAATCTCATCCGGCTCTTTGATCGATCGGATGTCTTTCAATTCCTGCATCAATTGCTCATCGACATGCAGGCGTCCCGCCGTATCGATAATGACCGTATCGAGATGTTCCGCTTTGGCGTGTTCGATCGCTTCACGGGCGATATCGACAGGATTTGCTTCCGTGCCTTTGGAGAACACAGGCAGCGATAATTGCTTGCCGATCGTCTCGAGCTGGTTGATCGCAGCCGGGCGGTAAACGTCCGCTGCGACGAGCAATGGCTTGCGATTATTCTTTTTGCGGAGCACACCTGCAAGCTTACCGGTCGTCGTTGTCTTACCGGCCCCTTGCAAACCAACCATCATGATAACGGTCGGCTGGCGTGTCGCAAATTCAATTTTGCTTTGTTCGCCGCCCATCAATTCCGTCAGTTCATCTTTAACGATTTTGACGACTTGCTGGCCTGGTGTCAAACTCTCCATCACTTCAAGGCCGACAGCACGTTCACTGACTTTCTTGATGAACGATTTGACGACTTTCAAGTTGACATCCGCTTCGATCAAGGCAAAGCGGACTTCGCGCATCATCTCTTTTACGTCTGCTTCGGACAATTTCCCTTTGCCTTTGATTTTGGTCATCGTTCCTTGCAGGCGTTCAGATAATCCTTCAAATGCCACTATATACCGCCTCCTAGTCCCATTCCTTCAATTCGTCCAAAAATTTCTGGACATTGTCATCAGTGAATGGCTGTTTTTCAAAAGTCGAGACGAGTTGCTTACGCCGCTGGAATTTCTCGAACAGCTGCAACTTCTCCTCATATTCTTCAAGCATCGCTTCGGTCCGGCGGATATTGTCGTACACCGCTTGGCGGGTGATTTCATACTCTTCGGCAATTTCGCCGAGCGAATGGTCGTCCAGATAATACAAGCTCATATAGCTGCGCTGTTTGGGCGTCAGCAGCTCCTGATAGAAATCAAAAAGATAGTTCATTCGTGTCGTTTTTTCCAGTCCCATCAATGACGCTCACCCCATTCATACTCCTGTATACCATACTGAATCCCGAAGCCTCCGTCAAGTAATTTTACTTGTCTGAGTCCATTTCTTCTTGCTCTTCCCGGTCCAAACCTTCAGCAAATAAGCCGTAGACGTACTTCTGCGGATCGAACGGCTGAAGATCATCTAGTTTTTCACCGAGCCCGACAAATTTCACAGGAATGTTGAGCTTGTTGCGGATCGCCAGAACGATGCCGCCTTTTGCAGTGCCATCGAGTTTCGTCAAGACGATGCCTGTCACTTCCGTCACTTCTTTAAAGGTTTGGGCTTGAATCATGGCATTTTGACCGGTCGTCGCATCAAGTGCCAGCAGCACTTCATGCGGCGCTCCCGGAATTTCACGGGCAATGACACGATGGACTTTCTGCAATTCATTCATCAAATTGACTTTGTTCTGCAAACGGCCGGCCGTGTCACAGATCAAGACGTCAATATTACGCGATTTTGCCGCGCGCACAGCGTCGTACATAACCGCTGCCGGGTCGGAGCCTTCGCTTTGCTTGATGGTTTCAACACCGACGCGCTGCCCCCACACGTCGAGTTGGTCGATCGCTCCAGCGCGGAACGTGTCGCCTGCTGCGAGCATGACGGTCTTGCCTTCATTTTTCAGGCGCTGTGCCAATTTCCCGATGGTTGTCGTTTTTCCGACGCCGTTGACGCCGACCATCAAAATGACAGTCGGGCCAGATTCAGCAAAAGTCAATTCGCTCAATTCCTGATCGCCTGCTTCGTAAATTTCGACAAGTTTTTCAGAAATGACCGACTGGACATTGGAAGTGTCTTTGACATTCTGGCGCTGCACTTCATAGCGCAGTTCTTCCATCAGTTCGATGACCGTCTCAAAGCCGACGTCCGCCTGTAATAGCACTTCTTCCAACTCCTCGAAAAAGTCTTCGTCGACTTTGCGGTAACGGGCAACCAAATCATTGATCTTCGATGTAAAGCCGGTCCGTGTTTTGCTTAAGCCTTCGCGGTATTTCTCGGTTGATTGTTCTTCTTCAACATTATTGCTGAATTTATCTTTTAATTTCTTAAAGAAACTCATCGAATCACTCCTTATTTGATGTCTTGCTGCAATTTCACCGAAACTAGTTTGGAAATTCCGGATTCCTGCATTGTGATGCCATAGAGCACATCAGCGCCTTCCATTGTGCCTTTACGGTGGGTGATGACGATGAACTGTGTGTCTTCACTGTATTTTTTCAAGTACTGACTGTAACGCACGACATTCGATTCATCAAGCGCTGCCTCTACTTCGTCAAGAACACAGAATGGCACAGGGCGCACTTTCAAAATGGCGAACAGCAAGGCAATCGCCGTGAGTGCCCGTTCCCCGCCAGACAACAAGCTCAAATTCTGCAGTTTCTTGCCAGGCGGCTGTGCGATGATATCGACGCCCGTCATAAGCAGATCCGATGGTTTGGTCAATACCAGATCGGCAGAACCCCCGCCGAACAATTCGCGGAATACATGGCGGAAGTGGCTGCGGATTGCGTGGAATGTTTCGTCAAAGCGCAACGTCATTTCTTCGTCCATTTCCTCAATTAACGTGCGAAGCGTATCTTTCGCTTCGTTTAAATCATCCCGCTGCTCGCTCAAGAAGCGGTGGCGTTCTGCGACATGTTCATATTCCTCGATGGCGCCGATATTGACGCTGCCAAGTTCTTCAATTGATTGTTTGAGAAGCTTCACTTGCTTTCTAACAGCGGCTTCCTCGCCTTCTAGCGTGTAGCTGCTTGCCGCTTCAAGATCCATTTCGTAATGATCTTCGAGCTGTCCGAGAAGCCCTTGCAATTGTACTTCCAGGCGTGTCGTCTTCACTTCACAAATGCGCACGGCTTCTGTAAAACCTTTATGGATGCGGCTTTGCTCCCGCAGCTGCTGTTCTTCTACGTCAAGCGTGTGCTGCAGTTTTTGGCGTTCTTTGCGTGATGCATCGGCCGTCGTGTTCGCCGATTTTCGTGCATTGGACCATTTCTGGATTTCCGCCTCGATTTCTTCATCCGAAAAGCTTTTTGAAGCTTCTTCCGATTGAATCCATTCCAGCTCGCGTTCAAGCTCGCTGAGCCTGTTGCGGCTGGCCGTGTGACGTTCCATTAATTCATCCACCTGGATCGTGAGCTGCCCGATGCGCTCTTTGCGGACCGCCATATCTGACTTGAATTCCGAGAGTTTCGCCAGCAATTCGCCTCTAGCCGTTTCTTTTTGCTGCTTAAAGCCGGTCAATTCCTCGATCTCGCCATTCAAATCTTCCAGTTCGCTTGCAATTGCGTCCATGCGACTAGCTGCTGCTTCTTTGCGCGAAGCAAGCCCCGAAAGGTCCTGCTTGGTTTGCTGTTCTGCACGGAATAGCGTAAAGCGGCTGTCGGTCGTTTTCCATACCGCTTCGATTTCCCGCAGATGAATCGCACTTTCCGCTTCAAGTTCCCGGTAGCGCTCCCCTTCTGCACGGAGTTGCTCTAATTGATCTTTGGCAATTTCTGCTCGCGATTGCAATTCGCGGACTTTCTGTTCGGCTTGTGTAATAGTGCCTTGAAGTTCAGCGGCTTGCTGTTGCAGTTGTTCGAGTTCTGCCTTTCGTGTAAAGAACGAAGCCTGATTTTTCGTCGCACCGCCTGTCATGGAACCACCGGCATTAATGACGTCGCCATCCAATGTCACGACACGGTACCTATGGCCGATTGCTTTGGCTATCGATGTGGCGCCTTCAAGATCTTTGGCTACCACAACATTGCCGAGCAGGTTTTGGAAAATCATCGCATATTGTTCGTCATAGCTGACAAGCTGTGCGGCGATATCCACGAATGCCGGATGTGCCGAAACCGATTGCACCACTTGTTGGGAAATCTGCCTCGGTTTCATGACCGTCATCGGCAGAAATGTGGAACGGCCTGCGCGTTTTGTCCTTAAAAAGCGGATCGCTTCGCTGGCACTTTTTTCATCACTCGTAACGATATGCTGGCTGGCTGCGCCAAATGCCGTTTCGATCGCTTTGGCATAAGGTTTCTGGACATCGGTCAGTTCAGCTACAGCCCCAATAATGCCGCTGAGTTCACTCCGCTCTCTTGCCTGCAGCACTTCACGCACCCCGTGGAAGAATCCGGAGTAATCCGCTTCTAAGTCCTGCAAGGTCTCGATGCGGGCGGATAGCTGTTTATGGGATTGGTACGCTTGGAATAATAGAGATTTTTTGTGGTCGTAATCCGTAGCTAATTGCTTAGCACCAGCTTCCTGTTCTTTGAAATGCTGGCGTTTGAGGTCAAGATCCCCATGGATTTCTTCATATGCTCTTTCCGCTTGCTGTTTTTCTTTCAATAGCCGCGCAAGTTCGTTTTCAAACGATTGTTGTTGCGCGGCAATGCGGCCGCTCGATTCCGTCATTTGCTGTTGTTGGAAATCGATATTTTTCAATTCATTTTTCAAGCCTGCCTGCTCGTTCATCAATTCAATATAGAAGGATTTCTTCGCTTCAATTTCATTGTCGATATCGGCAGGCGTCAAGTTCAATTGCGCTTCTAGCTGCTGAATCGACTTACGTGTCTTTTGCTGATCCATTTTCTGCTGCTCAAGAGAAGCGACTTGTTCCGAATGCCGTTGTTCGAGCTTAGCGATTTCTTCTCGCTCAAGCTTGATCGACTCTTCCAATGCCTGGCGCTGGCGATCTGCATTATGTTTCTTCTCAGACATCAGCAACTTGCGGCCTTCCCATTTTTCGGACTCCGAACTCGCTTCTACTAGCCCAGCTTGTGCCGCATCGATTTTTTGGTCCAATACATGCACCGACCGCTTCGAAGCCGCAATCAATTGTTCTATTTTTGAGATGTCTCCCGCTAGCCGTTGTTCTTCCGCTGTGTGTTGCAACGCTTCTTGCGACAGCTCCGAAAGCTGTGCTTTCAATTCATTCGCATCGTGTGCCAATAATGCAATATCTGCATCTTTCAATTGTGCACTCATGTCGAGATAATCGCGCGCTGCGGATGCTTGCATTTGCAATGGCTCCATGCGCCCGTCAAGTTCATGAAGAATATCCAGCACGCGGTTTAAATTTTCGTCTGTTTCATTCAACTTAAACTCAGCTTTTCGTTTGCGCTGTTTGTATTTCAATACCCCAGCGGCTTCTTCGAAAATTGACCGCCGCTCATCCGCTTTGCTATTGAGGATTTCATCGACTCTTCCTTGTGAAATAATGGAGAATGCTTCCTTGCCTAGCCCCGAATCCATAAATAAATCGGTGATGTCTTTCAGGCGGCATGCCTGCTTATTCAGCAGATAGGCACTTTCCCCACTGCGAAAAACCCTTCTCGTTACGCTGATTTCGCTGTAATCGAGAGGGGCCTTGCCGTCTGTATTATCCAAAATTAAGGTAACTTCCGCAAAATTAAGCGCTTTCCTCGAATCACTTCCGGCAAATATCACGTCTTCCATTTTTGCACCGCGCAGCGATTTTGCGGATTGCTCGCCGAGCACCCAGCGGATCGCATCGGTTACATTGCTTTTGCCGCTGCCATTCGGTCCGACTACGGCGGTGACGCCAGGGACAAAATCGATGCCGACGCGGTCAGCAAACGACTTAAACCCAATTACTTCCAATCTTTTCAAGAACATGTTCAATCCTCCGCTGTTTCCTGCAATTTACGAATGGCAAGCTGTGCTGCCTTTTGCTCCGCTTCTTTTTTGGAGCGTCCGTCGCCAAGACCGAGTTCCTGGTCGCCCAAGGAAACACGCGTCACAAATATCCGGCTATGTGCAGGACCCTTTTCTTCGATGATTTCATAACTCAAGATGCCGGTATTTTTCTGTTGCACCAGCTCCTGCAATTGGCTTTTATAATCCATCGCATGAGAAAAAGCACCGACTTCCACTTTCGGGAATAGCACTACCTCTAAAAAGGCCACGACCTTTTCCAAGCCCTGATCCAAATAAAGGGCGCCGACAAATGACTCAAAGACGTCCGCAAGAAGTGCCGGGCGCGTTCTGCCCCCCGTCAATTCCTCACCTTTGCCGAGCAGAATGTATTTGCCGAAATCCAGTTCGTTGGCGAACAGGACGAGAGACGGCTCACAGACAATCGAGGCGCGTAGTTTGGTCAATTCGCCCTCAGCCATTTCAGGGTATTTCATATAGAGGAAATGCGATACCGACAATTCCAACACGGCGTCGCCTAAAAATTCCAGGCGCTCATTGTCCGTGAATTGTCTTCTTCGATGCTCATTCACATAAGATGAATGGGTAAATGCCTGCTGCAGAAGGGCAGGTTGTTCAAATTGGATGTCCAGCTCTTTTTGCAATTGCTCAAATGCCTGTTTCGCGCTTTCTTTAAGCGCCATTTGTTTGATCTGTTTCGGTTTTCGTTTCATCGCCATTTTTATCTGCCTTCCTCTATTGTTCTCTTGTTGATTTTACCTGTTTTTCAGACATTGTGCAAAAAGAGAATTGACGCACAGCTAGGCTGTGCGTCAATCTTTTGTGCTATCAAGCTGGGACGGATCCCGTTTATTCACCTTAAGCTTGTTTTTTTTCGATGTAAGTTACTGCGTCGCCTACTGTTGCCATGCCTTCTGCATCTTCATCAGAAATTTCCATATCGAATTCGTCTTCTAGCTCCATGACCAATTCAACTACATCCAATGAGTCCGCTCCAAGGTCGTTTGTGAAAGATGCCTCAGGTTTCACTTCGCTCTCTTCCACACCAAGACGATCTACGATTACTTTGGTTACACGTTCCAATACTGTTGACAATGTCGTCACCTCCCCTCAAATCAGTATACATAATTGTGAACTACATGACCATGCCGCCGTCCAAATGCAAAGTCTGTCCGGTTACATAACTTGCTTCGTCCGATGCCAGGAACAATGCTGCATTCGCCACATCTTCCGGTGCGCCAAAACGGGCAAGCGGGATTTGTGCAAGCATGCTCGATTGCACATCGTCACCGAGCTTTTCTGTCATGTCAGTCGTGATGAATCCAGGAGCCACAGCGTTTGCGGTAATGCCACGGCTCGCAAGTTCCCTCGCCGTCGTCTTCGTCAAACCGATAACGCCTGCTTTTGCTGCTACGTAATTGGCTTGTCCTGCATTCCCCATAACGCCTACGATCGAGGCAATATTGACGATGCGCCCAGCGCGCTGTTTCATCATTTGGCGCGTCACTGCTTTCGTACATAGGAAAACGCCTTTTAAGTTGGTGTTGATCACGTCATCCCATTCGTCTTCTTTCATGCGCATCATCAAATTATCGCGTGTGATGCCGGCATTATTGACGAGAATATCGATCGAGCCGAATTCCTTCATCGCTGCATCTGCCAGTAATTTCACGGCATCCGCATCGGCTACATTGGCTTTTACAGCGATGGCTTTTCCGCCTGCTTGCTCGATTTCAGCTACGACTGCTTCCGCCTTTTCTTGGCTGCCGCTATAATTGACGACGATATTCGCGCCCTCCTCAGCAAAGCGGCGAGCGATGGCTGCTCCAATACCGCGTGATGCTCCTGTTACGATAGCTGTTTTTCCAGTTAATTTGCTCATGTTGTCAACTCCTCTACCGCTTTTTCGAACGACTCCAAATCATGGACCGGAATGACAGTGACTGATCGGTCGATTTTTTTCACCAAGCCGCTCAGCACTTTGCCAGGACCCACTTCGACGAAAGTAGTGACGCCAAGTTCGATCATCTTGCGCACCGATTGCTCCCACAAAACAGGCGAGTACAATTGATGGATCAACATGTCCTGCAATTGCGTCGCGTTTGTTTCGGGTTCGGCTCTAAAATTCGTCACAACAGGGATTTTTGCATTGAGCAAGAATGAATCACTCAGCACTTTTGCCAAGTCTTGGGACGCGGAGCGCATCAATTCCGAATGGAAGGGCCCGCTGACGTCGAGCGGGATGGCACGTTTTGCACCGCGCTCTTTTGCCAACTCACAGGCTTTTTCCACTCCTGCTTTCGTTCCAGAAATTACGATTTGCCCCGGGCAGTTCAAGTTTGCCAATTGGACGACTCCTGCGCTATCGGTCGCATCATCCGTCACTTCTTCCAGCTTGTCTGCGTCCATTCCTAGAATGGCAGCCATTGCGCCTTCACCGGCAGGCACTGCTTCGTTCATAAACAATCCGCGCTTGTGGACCACTTCCACCGCTTTCGGAAATTCCAGGACATTCGAAGCGACAAGTGCACTATATTCACCAAGACTATGCCCAGCTGTATAATCCGGGCGGATGCCTGCACGGATCAATCTTTCCGTAATCATCGAGCTTACCGTCAAAAGCGCTGGCTGCGCATGATAAGTTAAGGTCAGTTCTTCTTGAGGGCCTTCGAGCATCAATTTCGACAAACCCATACCAAGCACTTGGTCGGCGCTTTCGTAAAATTGGCGGCTCTTGTCATCTTCCAGAAAGCTTTCGCCCATGCCCACTGTTTGCGAGCCCTGCCCAGGATAAATAAATGCGATTTGCTTTCTCATGACGATTGTTCCTCCTTCAATGTGCTGTAAATCTTGCCGGCCACATCATGCTCGACCATCGTCCGCGCCTGGCGGATGGCGTTATAAAACGCGGTGCCGTTGGATGAACCGTGCGCTTTAATGACTGGCGCCTTTAGCCCGAATAATCCTGCACCGCCGTATTCGCTGTAATCCAGCATGCCTTTTAACGCGCTTAGATCATTTTTCACGAGCATTGCCGCAATTTTGGTTTTGGTTGAAGCCATAAAGACATCTTTGATCATCGCGAAGACATTCATCGCAGTTCCTTCAATCGTCTTCAAGACCATATTGCCGGTAAAGCCGTCGGTGACGACGACATCAGCGGCGCCGTTCAGCAAGTCACGCGACTCGACATTGCCAATAAAATTGACAGGTGCTTCTTTCAGCAACGGAAATGCCGCCTTCGTCAGTTCATTGCCTTTTTTCTCTTCTGTCCCGATATTCAGCAAGCCGACTGTCGGATTTTGGATGCCCCTAACTTTTTCGGCATAGATGCTGCCCATGATAGCGTATTGTACAAGGTGCTCAGGCTTGGCATCGGCATTGGCACCGAGGTCCAGCATCAAAAAGCCTTTCCCGTCCATCGTCGGCAAAGTCGGGGCGAGCGCTGGGCGGTCGACGCCGTCGATGCGGCCGACAATGAATAAGCCAGCTGACATCAAAGCGCCTGTATTGCCTGCGGATACTGCCGCATCCGCGCTTCCTTCCTTGACCGCTTCCGCCATGCGCACCATGGATGCATCTTTTTTGCGGCGCACCGAACGGACCGGATCGTCTTCCGATTCGATCACTTCAGTACAATGGATAATGGTCAAACGGTCTTGCGGTTTTATGTACTCATCGATTTTATCCTGTTGCCCATAAAGCAAAATCTCCACGTCGCTGAACGCGTCGAGCGCTTGTTTGACACCTTCGATAATTTCTTTCGGGGCGTTGTCCCCGCCCATTGCATCAATCGCTATTTTCACGAATTGTCACCTTCACTTTGTTCAGTCATGCGGTACATTTCAAATGTCCCGATAAAAACTACTGCCTGGTCGACCGTCGACACCACTTTCACGAACGCGCGATGCTTTTGCGGCTGCCTGTCAGTCACTTGCGCTTTCGCGACTACCCGCTGCCCGGCTTTAACCGGCTTTAAAAATTGCAATTCCGATTTTACCGTCAAAGCCAATTCTTCGTTCATCACCGCCACCGCCAAGGAATTCGCCTGCGCAAATAGATGATGCCCCCTGGCAATCCGGTTGCGCTGAAAAACGTGCTCCGGTTTGACATCGAAAATCGAAATGGCTTTATTGTCCAGTTCTATATCGATAATCTCGCCGATCACTTCATCAATCGGCAAAGATTTCAATTCATCATCAAAGGTCTTCTCGGCAACGTGTTTAATGCGTTCCCGTAGTTCAGGAATCGAAAGCTCCATCCTGTCGAGACGGATGGTTTGGACACTGACGGCAAATTCCGCTGATAATTCTTCATCGGTTACGAAGGGATTGTCTTTGATAGAGGCTACCAACGCTGCTTGCCGCTCTTTTTTAGGTTTTCTCACTATGTCACCGCCCGCTATTAGCACTTGGTACTAATATGAGTATATAAACAACAAAAAAAGAATGCAAGGAAAATCGGTCTCCCTGCACCCTAATCAAGCCTTCCGCCTTCGAGAATGCCGGAGTCTTCAAGCATCTCCCGCAGGCATTTCGTTTCGTCCGAGACCCAAAACGATTCGCTTGCAATCAATGCTTCCGCATCTTTTCTCGCTGCTTCAAGCGCACGGTAATCATGCACCAAATCCGCCATGCGGAATTCCGGAATGCCGCTTTGTTTGCGGCCGAAGAAATCGCCTGGCCCGCGCAGCTCCAAATCCTTTTCAGCAAGGATAAAGCCATCGTTCGTTTCCGTCATCGAATTCATGCGCTCTTTTCCGATCTCTGTTTTCGGGTCCGCCAGCAAAACACAATAAGACTGCTCGCTGCCGCGCCCGACGCGCCCGCGCAATTGGTGAAGCTGCGACAAGCCAAAGCGTTCGGCATCATAAATGAGCATGAATGACGCGTTCGGTACGTTGACGCCGACTTCGACGACAGTCGTCGACACTAGCACCGCGATTTTTCCTTCCGCAAATTCACGCATCGTCTGTTCTTTTTCGTCCGGATGCAGGCGGCCATGCATCAGCCCTACAGTATGACGCCCTTCAAAATAGACGGTCAATTGCTGGTACAGTTCGACCGCATTTTGGTATTCCAAGGTTTCGGATTCTTCGATCAGTGGAGCGATAACATACGCCTGGCGCCCCGCAAGAAGTTCCTTTTCCATGCGGCCGACAATCTTGCCGAACATTTCTTTTTTCATCCAATAGGTTTCAATCTCTTTTCGCCCAGCTGGCATTTCATCGATGATCGAGACGTCCATTTCACCGAAAGCCGAAATCGCGAGCGTCCGCGGAATTGGCGTCGCGGTCATGAACAAAACATCTGGGTTTAAGGCTTTATCTTTCAGCACGCGCCGTTGATCCACGCCAAAGCGATGCTGCTCATCGGTGATGACCAGCCCTAAGCTTTTGAACAACACTTCTGGCTGGATCAATGCATGGGTGCCGATCAGAATGTCGATTTCGCCGTCTATTAAACGCTTTAATACTTCCTTGCGCCTTTTGCCTTTGACGGAACCAGTCAATAAGGCGACACTGACGCCGAACGGCCGGAACCATTCCTCGAGCGTATTGGCATGCTGCTCAGCGAGAATTTCCGTCGGTGCCATCAGCGCCCCTTGTTTGCCGGCTGTCACGGCGGCATACAAAGCGATCGCCGCGACAACGGTCTTGCCCGACCCGACATCCCCTTGCAATAGGCGATTCATCCGGAACGGTTCTTTCATATCGCGGCAGATTTCATTGACGACGCGTTTCTGTGCACTGGTCAAATCGAACGGCAAAGCATCGATAAACGCCTTTAAGCGATTCAGATCATAATCGATGAACGAACCGCCCTCCGCTTCGCGATTTTTCTTGCGCAGTGCCTGCATCTTCAATTGAAATAGCAATAGCTCTTCGTACACAAAGCGCCGGCGCGCCTGCTTGAGCGATGCGGCATCTTCTGGAAAATGAACTGTCTCAAGAGCTTGTTCAAACGGCAGCAATTGATACTCAGTGCGTAAGGAAGCCGGCAAACAATCCTGCAAGCCGCCTTTAGTCGCATCCAGCGCCTGGCGCATTAACTTGCGGAAAGTTTTCTGGTGCATCGACCCTTTCAAGCTGTAAACCGGCTCAAAATCCGCGCCATCTGTCCTTGGGCCGATGGTCATGCTCGAAACCGTGATCAATTGGCGGCCGCGGTCCCATTTGCCCGTCAAGGTGACGACTGCGCCGATTTGTAATTTGGCTTTCACGTAATGCTGGTTAAAGAATACGGCTTTGACAAGATGGCGGCCGACAAGCACCGTCACGGTCGTCCTCGATTTATTTTTCCCTAAAAAAAGGACGGAAGGCTCGTTTTCGACCCTTCCCTCCACCGTTACCCGTTCATTATGGGGCGTTTCAGCCAGATCTTTGAGCTGAAAATCTTCGTGGCGATACGGGAAAGTCATGATCAAGTCTTCAAGACTTTCAATCTTCATGTCCCGCAAAGTTTCAGCCGCTTGCTTCCCGACCCCCTTCAATGAAGAGACGGGTGCTTTATTGTCCACTGCCGACTACCGATCCGCCGAAGATTTTCGATTCCAGCCATTTGCCGGTAGGTGTCGCGGCCAATCCGCCTTTTGCCGTTTCACGGAACGCGCTAGGCATCGCTTGCCCGATTTCGAACATCGCGCTGATGACTTCGTCGCACGGGATGCGGCTAGTTACACCGGCAAGCGCCATATCGGCAGCGACGACGGCATTCGATGCACCCATCGCATTGCGCTTCACACATGGCACTTCCACGAGCCCCGCCACAGGGTCGCAGACTAGACCGAGCATATTCTTCAAGGTAATGGCAAAAGCTTCAGAACTTTGCTGAGGCGTGCCGCCTGCCATTTCGATGATAGCAGCAGAAGCCATTGCCGCTGCAGAGCCGACTTCCGCCTGGCATCCACCAGCTGCTCCCGAAATTGAAGCGTTATTGGCTACGACAAAACCAAAAGCACCGGATGTAAACAGATAACGGATCATTTGTTCACGTGTCGGGTTCAACTTATTCTTCACGGCAAACAAAGTGCCTGGTACAACACCTGCAGATCCTGCAGTCGGCGTCGCACAGATCGTGCCCATCGCCGCATTCACTTCATTGGTCGCGACGGCTTTGCTGACGGCATCGAGCAGCAGATCGCCGGATAGGCTATTGCCTTGTTGCATGTATTTTTGGAGAAGCACTGCGTCGCCGCCTGTCAAGCCGGAAACGGAATGAACGCCTTTTAACCCTTTTTCGACCGCTTCTTCCATGACGGTCAAATTGCGCTCCATTTGCTGCATGATATCTTCGCGAGAACGGTCTGTGATGAGCATCTCCTGTTCGATCATGATTTCGGAAATAAGCTTGCCTTCTTTTTCTGCCCGTTCGACGAGTTCTCTTACATTTCGGAATAAAACATCCATTTTTCTTACCTCCAGTTTAGTCGGCGATCCGTGTAACTTGTGTAATATTCGGCAACTCACGCAATTCGCCCATCACTTCTTGATCGACTGTCTGATCGACTTCGATGACCATCAACGCCATGTCCCCTCGCTCTTTGCGGGAGACTTCCATATGGCCGATGTTGATGTCGTATTTATATAAACAATTCGCTACATTTGCGATACAGCCCGAGCGGTCGTCGTGAACGACGAGGATCGCCGGGTGGTTGCCTGATAACCTGAGCGGGAAACCGTTCAGTTCCGTAATTTCGATCTTGCCACCACCGATGGAAATTCCCATCATCGACATTTCGGATTTTTCATCTCCGATGACGATGCGTGCCGTGTTCGGATGATCGACATTCCCAGTTTCCGGGATGAATTCATAGCTCATGCCGAGCTTTTCCGCTTCTTCAAAAGCGGTTTTGATGCGTTCATCGAATGTATCGTAATCCAGCAAACCGCCGATAATCGCTACGTCGGTCGAATGCCCTTTGTAAGTCTCGGCAAAAGAGCCGTATAAATGGATTTTCGCCCACTTCGGCTGCCTGCCAAACAAATCCCGCGCTACCCTTCCGATGCGTGCAGCACCCGCGGTATGCGAAGAAGATGGCCCGATCATTACCGGGCCGATTATATCAAAAACAGATTTGAACTTCATGCTCAAACCCCTCACTTTCCGTCTTGTATAATTTCATTTTACATGAAAAGCGCCGAGGAAACAAAAATAATAAAGCGCATACATCGTCTTAACCGTGGGCTTTTCCTGCCACTTGTAAAGGCTTTTGCTGTTTTGCGCAATTCCGCGCTCTGCACGACGCTTTTCTATTGTGGAAAAATAAAAAAGCGGAAGCCCGGTGTCTTGTGCCCGGACCTCCGCCTAACATTATTCAACTGCCAGAATGTATGGATAAAGCGGCTGCTTGCCGTTGTGGATTTCCACTTCGACGTCGCCATTCAATGATTCGATGAACGCGCCAAGCTTTTCAGCATCCGCTTCACTGACATCTTCGCCGAAGAGGATCGTAACGATCTCTGCCTCCGCATCGACCAGCTTTTTGCATAGTTCTTCTGTCACTTTTTCTAGGCTTTCATCCGACACGACGATCTTGCCTTCTGAAATTCCCATGAAATCGTCTTTCTTGATGGAGACGCCGTCGATCGATGTATCGCGCACCGCGAAAGTGACCGATCCCGACTTGACGTGCTTGATCGCATCTCCCATCGCTTGTTGGTTGTCTGCGACAGCCGCTTCTGGATTGAATGCGAGAAGCGCCGACATGCCTTGCGGGACATCTTTTGTCGGTACGACAGCCGCTTCGATATCAAGAAGCTCTGCCGCTTGTTCTGCCGCCATGATGATGTTTTTATTGTTCGGCAATATCAACACGCGCTCTGCCCCGATTGAACGGACCGCATTGACGATATCTTCCGTTGACGGATTCATCGTCTGGCCGCCTTCGATGACGTACGAAGCGCCGATCGAACGAAGCAAT
The DNA here is from genome assembly GCF_028890485.2 of Planococcus sp. SK3692. GTDB lineage: Bacteria > Bacillota > Bacilli > Bacillales_A > Planococcaceae > Planococcus. The sequence goes on along the minus strand of NZ_JARCHV010000002.1, from coordinate 1,192,154 downwards.
TCCGCTACGCCTTCTCCCATCGCAACCGTGACGATCGCATATGGATGCTTCGCTTCTTCAACTGCCCCAGCCTTTTTATGGCCTTCCCCGACAATGTCGGTATGCTGCTGGCGCATATTCTCGATCTTCATGCTGATTAGGCTTCCGTATTCCTGGCCATATGTAAGGACTTTCCCAGGCTCTTCGGAGTGGATATGGATTTTTGCGATCTCATCATCTGAAATGACCAAAAGGGAATCGCCGTAAGCGCTCAAATCTGTCCGGAACGCGGCTTCGTTGAATGAGCGTTTGCCGTCTTCAAATTTGACCATGAACTCCGTGCAATAGCCAAATTCAATATCTTCCGTATTCATGAAGCCGGCAATATTCTTATGGTGCTCAGCGCTGACCAAATCATCCATCGAATTATCGACATGTTTCTCAGGCAATGCCTCGCCTTTTAAAGAAGCAAGGAATCCTTCATAGACGTAGACAAGGCCTTGCCCACCGCTGTCGACAACCCCCACTTCTTTCAGCACAGGCAATAGATCGGGTGTTCTTTCAAGCGAGGCTTTCGCTTCATTGACGATTGCTTCAAAAAGCACGATGATATCTTCTTCACTGTCTGCTAGGCTCATTCCTTTTGCCGCCGCATCTTTCGCGACCGTCAAAATCGTGCCTTCAACCGGTTTCATGACAGCTTTATAAGCGGTCTCGACACCGTGCTGCAAAGCATACGCCAACTTTTTCGCAGAAAGTTCCTGCTCATCGGCAATGAATTTGCCGAACCCGCGGAACAATTGGGACAAAATGACGCCCGAGTTGCCGCGTGCACCCATCAAGAGGCCTTTCGACAACGCGCCTGCTGTTTTCCCGATATGCTCTTGTGCATGGGCTTCTGTTTCTTTCGCACCGGATGTCATCGATAAATTCATGTTCGTCCCAGTATCGCCGTCCGGCACCGGGAAGACGTTCAATGCATCTACATAATCCGCATTTTGGTATAGATGGTGCGAACCCATCTGCACCATTTCAGCGAATTTCACTCCGTTTAATGACTTCATAACCGACTTTTCCTCCTCTTACGGGTTCGTCACACGAACGCCCTGGACATAAATGTTTACCGCACTAACCGGCATGCCCAATGTTTTTGTAATTGTATATTTCACTTTGGATTGGACTTGATACGCCACTTCCGAAATTTTCGTTCCGTAGCTAATGATTACATACATATCAATAATCAAATCGCCATCTTGCTGGCGCACAAGGACTCCTTTGGCAAAGTTCTCTTTGCGGAGAATGTCCGTGAGGCCGTCGCGGATCTGGTGTTTGGTCGCCATGCCTACGATGCCGTAGCATTCGATCGCAGCGCCGCCGGCTATTTGGGCTATCACATCATTGGAAATATCGATTTGACCATATTCATTGTTCAACTCAATCGACATTAAAATTCCTCCTCGAGTCCTATTTCACTCTTTTCATTCTACATGAAAGCCCTTTATAAGAAAAGTCAACGTTTTAGCCTGTAAAGGTTTTTTTCTTGAAAGGCTGTGAATTTCACTTGCGCCTGTCTTTTTTCTATGGTAAATTATTAAAGTATGTGAAACGAAAAACGAACTGAAATTCTATTATAATTTTCAGCTTCACTTGTGAGGAGGGACTTACATGCCAAAAGTATGTGCAGTATCTGGACGTAAAGCTCGTGCAGGAAACAGCCGTTCACACGCGTTGAACTCGACAAAACGTACATGGGGAGCAAACCTTCAAAAAGTTCGCATCCTTGTAGACGGCAAGCCGAAACGTGTATGGGTTTCCGCGAGAGCATTGAAATCAGGAAAAGTTGAGCGCGTCTAAACCGCTCATGAATAATGCCAGGTCTGACAATTGTCAGCCTGGCATTTTTTCGTGCGTTCAATCGGAACTTTCGATGACTATCAAATGGCCGCCCGTGAACTCAAGCTTTGCCTCCTCCAGCAATTCGTTGCTGATAAAGCGTGTCGAACCGAACGGAATCCGCTCCTCTTTCACTGGATATTTAACTCCTTCTATCGTAAAGCCACTCACTTCTTCGGCGAATGGATAAAAGGAGACGTATTTAAAAGCTTGATCCGCTTTCAACTGAAATGTTCCGGGTTCCATGAAACGGATGCGGTTCTGCTTATTCACGATCATGAAATCAATGTGGGGATAGCTTCTTTGGTAGTCAAAGACGATGTGCAAGGCAGCCATGTAATGGTCGAGCCTGCCGCCAGTAACACCGGTGACAATGACCGTATCCGGATTGTAATGCATCGCTTTATTCAAGGCTAGTTCTGTATCCGATTCATCTTTTTCCGCCGGCGACCGTTCGAGTGACGGAAATGCTGAGCGGATTTTTTCGTACTCGCTGTCTGTTACCGAATCAAAATCCCCAATGGCCTCAACCGGTTCAATGCCTATCCCGAGCAGCGTCATCACCCCGGCATCCACCCCGATATAGGAGGCTCCTGCATATGAAGAAAGGTCCGGCAGTTCATCTGCCGGACCTCCTGCTGTGATTACGACAATCACGAGATAACTCCTTGCCCCGCTTTTTTGATCGCCTGAAGAACTTGCGTGCGGTCTTGTTTGCCGAAAATGGCTGAACCGGCCACAAAAACGTTCGCCCCTGCTTGTGCACACGGAACAATTGTTTCTTCATTGATGCCGCCATCGATTTGAATATCGACAGACAAGCCTTTGTCTTTGATCAGCTGCGACAATGCCGCAACTTTCGGGACGACTGAATGGATGAATTTCTGTCCACCAAACCCAGGGTTAACGGTCATGAACAGCACCAAGTCGATATCTTCGAGCACGTGCTGGATCGTTTCGATCGGCGTGTGCGGATTCAAGACGACCCCTGGCTTGACGCCGAATGAACGGATCAATTGAATGGTGCGGTGAAGATGAGGGCACGCTTCGACATGGACGGTAATGTAATCCGCCCCCGCCTTGGCAAAATCCTCGATATAACGATCGGGGTTCTCGATCATCAAATGGACATCGAGAGGAAGTTCTGTCAATGGCCGAAGCGCATCGACCACAATCGGCCCCATCGTGATATTCGGGACAAAATGGCCGTCCATGACATCAATATGGATCCAATCGGCTCCGGCTTTTTCAACTTCTTGTACTTCTTGTCCAAGTTTGGCGAAATCTGCTGCTAAAATAGACGGTGCAATTTTAATCATGTGAATACCTCGGCTTTCGATTCATTATTTCTTCCAAAAATTTCAAGTAATGCTTATAGCGATATTCCGGAATGTCCCCTGTCTCAACCGCCTTTTTGATGGCACATTTCGGTTCATTTAAATGCAGGCATTCGCGGAATTTACAGCCGCCTGCACGTTCTTCCAGTTCCGGGAAGCATGCCGATAATTGTTCTTTTTCCAGTTGTTCGAAATCGAATGAGCTGAATCCTGGCGTATCTGCCAGCAAGCCGCCGTTCACTTCGATCAATTCTACATGGCGCGTTGTATGCTTGCCTCGGTTCAGGGCTTGCGAGATGTCATCGGTCTTCAGCTTCAACGATGGCAAAATCGTATTCAGCAAAGTCGATTTCCCGACGCCTGACTGTCCGGCAAGAACGCTTGTCTTGCCTTCTAGTACCGGCATCAGCCGTTCCTGCAATGTTGGATCGTCTATGAATGATTCAATGACATCGTAACCGATCGTCCGGTAATCGTCTGCATAGCGGTCCAATTGTTCGCGTTCCGCATCCGACAATAGGTCGGTTTTCGTCAAGCAAATGACTGGCTGAATATCGAACGATTCAACCGCTACCAGGAAACGGTCCAATAACAGCGGATGAAAATCGGGCTGCTTGGCTGAAAACACGAGAATTGCTTGATCAATGTTGGCGATCGGTGGACGCACTAATTCATTTTTCCGTTCGTCGATATCGAGTATCGTCCCTTCGCGATCGTTGTCTGCTTTGTACTCGACAAAATCACCGACCAGCGGCGTGATTTGGCGATTGCGGAAAACCCCGCGGCCGCGGCATTGCGTATAACGCTCCCCATCTTCATCAAGTACATAATAGAAACCGCTTAATGCTTTTCTGATCTGACCTTTCGGCATAGCACCACCCCTTATCCTATCTTGTAAGTTCCTTAATCTGCGTTCTCATAATCCACTGTCTCTTCCAGAATGATCGTGGCATCTCTGACGATTCGGTAAGAAGCACTGCCGTCTTCGACAATTTGCATTTCGATCTGGTGTTCAGTCGTCTCCGTAATGGTAAATTCCTCTACAGGTTCGACCATGGTTTGGTTCTGGTCTTGAATATAGACGCGAATTGTCTGCTCGACCGGGTCTTCGCCTTCTTCTGATGGCTCTGCCGGCTCATAAGGAATTTCCACAGTTTCGACATAGGTCTTCACCGGAAGTTCCGCACTGCCGGAAGACAAGACGACTTCAATCGTACTCCCTACTTCTAGCATCTCTCCGCCCGCTACGTTTTGCGACAACACCAACCCCGCTTCTACGGAATCGGATTCTTGCTCACGGACGATGCGAATATTGAATCCCGATGAACGGGCGTACTCGTTCAATTCCGTTTCGCCATATCCGCTCAAATCTTCCACTTCGCGCATGTCCGGCCCTTTACTGACCACAAATTCAATTTCCGTTTCACTGATGACGACTTCACTTCCCGCTTCAGGGCTTTGGCTCAAAATCGTTCCCGTGGCTTCATCGGAAAATTCCTCGCGCACGTCTGGCGAAGCAAAATTTGTGCCCTCGAGCATACGCTGTGCTTGTTCCAGGGAATCGCCCACAAAATCGCCAAACTCGGCTGTTTCTTTGCCCATGCTGATAAATAAGCTGATGCTCGACTCCGGATCGCGCATCTTTCCTGCTTCTGGAATGGTGCGGATTACATGGTTCTCATCGACTTCTTCAGAGAATTGCTCGGATTCTTCTGCCACGACAAAGCCTGCTGCGGTCAGCTCTTCATGTGCCGCTTCCCGTTCCATGCCGGCAACATCCGGCACAGCTACTTGCCGGGGTTGGAACAACTCAGGGAAAGCGAATGCGAGGATCAAGCCAATCAATACGACAGCTGCAATAATTGTCAGAACGATCGGTGTTTTTTTGCGCTTTTTCTTGTTAGCTGGTTTTTTTGGCGTTTTTTTATTTTCTTTAATCGGCAGCGCCATCGTTTTGGTCGCATCGGCCTGTTCGTACGTTCCCGAATCTTTGATCGCTGGCATGGCGCGGGTTTCCCCTTCGTCTATCGGCACTGCAAACTTTGGTTCGTTGATCCGCTCAGAAGTGAGAGCGGTCGCCAGATCTTCCGCCATTTCATCCGCCGAAGCATAACGGTACTGCGGATTTTTGGTGGTCGCTTTCAAGACGATATTTTCCAGGCTTTGCGGCAAATCCGGTACGCTTTCCTTCAATGAAGGCGTCTCCGTCTGTAGATGCTTCAAGGCAATGGCTACAGCCGATTCACCTGAAAATGGAAGCTTCCCAGTCAATAGCTCATACATGACGATACCTAGTGAATAAATATCGGATTTTTTGTTCGCCATGCCGCCTCTTGCTTGTTCAGGTGACAAATAATGCACGGTCCCGAGCACAGAGTTGGTCTGTGTGTGGGAAGTGGCACTCAATGCCATGGCAATGCCAAAATCCGAAATTTTGACATTGCCATCTTCGTCCACCAGCACGTTCTGCGGCTTGATATCCCGGTGGACGATATGATTGTGGTGGGCATGGGCGAGTGCTGATGTCAATTGTGTCATGATTTCCACTGCGCGTTCCGGTTCGACCGGGGAATGCTTAATGATATATTCTTTCAATGTATCTCCGGGCACATATTCCATGACAAGATACGGCAAGTCGTTGTCTTCACCTACATCGAAAATGCTGACGATGTTGGGATGGCCAAGACTTGTCGAAGATAGCGCTTCCCGCTTGAAGCGGCGGCGCAATTCCTCTTCGTTGCTAAAATCATAGCGCAGCACTTTGATGGCGACGTCGCGGTCTAGAATCATGTCATGCGCCAAATAGACGTTGGACATGCCCCCGCTGCCGATCGCTTCAAGCACCTTATAACGGCCATTAATCCGTTTTCCGATTAACATCGCTATACCTCCTCACCAAGCGCCGTCAACAATACAAATGAAATATTGTCTTCTCCGCCGAGGTCATTGGCAAGCGCGATCAAAGCTTTGCCTTTTTGTGACAATGAAGCTTTTGAGCGGACAATCGACGAAATGTCCCGTTCGCTTAATTTATTGCTCAAGCCGTCTGTGCATATAAGGAAATAGGAAGTGCCAGCGAGAGAAAAATGGTGCATTTCCCGCTCGATGTCCGGCTCAGTGCCGAGTGAGCGCAGAATCCAATTTTTCTTCGGATGGTCTTCTGCCTGTTGTTGTGTAATTTCCCCGTTATCGACGAGTACGTTGACATAAGAATGATCCCGTGTCATTTGCGCCATCGACGGGCCGATGAGATACGCACGGCTGTCGCCGATATGGCATAGTACGCAATCGTCCTCTTCAATCAATGCAGCAATCAAAGTCGTGCCCATCCCTTTGCATTCGCTATGGGTGATGGAATGTTCGTAAACTAGACGGTTGACTTGCAGCACTTGGCCAGATAGCCAAGCGGTCTTTTCTTCCGCAGTCCCAAACGTTTTTTCGTCTGCTTCCATGAATCTTCTACCAAGCTCATCAACTGTCAGCCGGCTTGCGACATCTCCTGCGTTATGGCCGCCCATGCCGTCTGCAACAAGTGCAAGCAATAATCCGTCGGGGCGTTTAAGCACAGCGACGCGGTCTTCGTTGACTTCTCTTTTTCTACCGGTATCGCTTTCAATTACATACTGAAACAATAGTGGACACCCCGCTTTTTAGCTTTCGGCAATTTTGCCGTCGGTTTTTCTGAAGCTTGCGATAAAAAATCCGTCACTCCCGAAATCCTGCGGGAATACTTGGACAAACCCTTTGCCTTTGCTTTTGAAAGCAGCAGGCAATTCAGCAGGAATCTGCTCCATTTGCGGATGTGTTTTCATGAATTTTTCGGCAGTTCCGCGGTTCTCTTCGGTATCGATCGTACACGTACTGTAGACGAGGATGCCGCCCGGCTTCAAGAGCTTCACCGCTTCATCGAGAAGCGCAAGCTGAATCGTCTGCAAACGCCCAAAATCGTCCGGTGTTTTTGTGTATTTGATATCCGGCTTGCGCTTGATGACGCCAAGCCCGCTGCACGGTGCGTCCACCAGGATGCGGTCGAAGGTTTCTTCACCGAAACGTTCGCTGCTTTCCCGGCCGTCTCCGACTGTGGTCTCGATTGTTTGGTGCCCTAAGCGCTTTGCGGTCTGTTCAATCAATTTGACTTTATGGGCGTGCAAATCCATCGCCAGCACATTCCCTTGTCCTTCAAGCTTTTCGGCGATATGTGTCGTCTTTCCGCCAGGCGCCGCGCACATATCGAGCACGGTCATCCCAGGTTCCACTTGCAATGCGTAAGCCGGCAGCATCGAACTTTCGTCTTGTATCGTGATAAAGCCTTTTTCGAATGTTTGCGTGCGCACCGGCTGACCGCCCGTGACGACTAGGCATTCCGGAATGATCTTGCTCGGTTCGGCAGTCAGCCCTTCCGACTCAAGCATTTCAATCACTTCACCAGGAGTCGCCTGGACAGTATTGACACGCACCGTCTGAAGTGGCGCTTTATTGTTCTCGAGTGCCATCTCGCGGGCTTTTTGCATGCCGAATTGTTCAGACCAGCGCTTGATCATCCATGCCGGGTGGCTTGTTTCGATGGAAATCTTTTCGATCGGGTCGGCGATTTCATTGAATGAACGCACACCTGAGCGTTGCACGGAGCGTAAGATGCCATTGACGACAGACGCGATGCCGCCGTGGCCGCGCCGTTTGGCAATTTCCACTGCTTCGTTGATGACCGCATGGAACGGGATGCGGTCCAAGTAAACGATCTGATAGAGCGATAAGCGCAAGAGCGTCCGCACCCATGGATCGAGCTTGCCTTTGATATACGGTTCTAAATAGTAATCCAAGGTCATTTGATGCTGCAGCGTACCGTAAGTGATTTCCGTCAACAAGCCTTTATTTTTGGCGGAAATGCCGTAGCTGTCCATTGTCGAATTCAATAAGAGATTGCTATATGCCTGTTTGTTTTCAACGGCATAGAGAATCGACAATGCGGCATCTCTTACATTGCCGTGAATTTTTTTGTTTTTCATTCGAATCGATCCCCTGCCTGTAATTTCGGCCCACGCAAATAATCTTCAGCTGTCATGCGTTTTTTCCCGGCCGGCTGCAATTCCTTGACGGCAAGTGTGCCTTCGCCGGTTTGGACGACGATGGCATCTTTTGTCAATTCGACGATTTCACCCGGCTCACCTGTTTTCCCGCTGTTGGCGATTTCCGCCCACCACAATTTGACATTGGCGCCGCCAAACGTAGTGAACGCGACCGGCCACGGATGCAATCCGCGCACTTGGTTATAGATGTCACGTGCCGATTTGTTCCAGTCGATGCGTTCCTGCTCTCTTGAAATATTGCGAGCAAACGTGACAAGCTCCTCGTCCTGCGAAATCCGCGGATTGGTCCCGTCAATGATTGACGGCAAGGTTTCTTTCAATAAGTCCATACCGGCCGCACTCAATTTCTCGAACATGCTGCCGGTATGGTCCGTCTCTTCGATCGGCACCGCTTTTTGCGAAATGATGTCCCCCGCATCCAGACGGTCGACCATATACATGATCGTTACGCCGGTTTCTGTTTTGCCGTCAATAATTGCCTGGTGTATTGGCGCACCGCCCCGGTATTCCGGAAGCAGCGAGGCATGGACGTTGATGGCCCCCAATTTCGGTGCTTCCAGTACGGATGTCGGAAGAATTTGCCCGAATGCTGCCGTGACGATCAAATCCGGTTTAAGGTCAAGGATTTTTTGCGCCTGTTCGGGATCTTTCAACTTTTCTGGTTGGTATATCGGCAATCCGAGTTCCAGCGCTTGTTGTTTCACCGGCGTCGGCGTCAAAACTTTTTTCCTGCCGACAGGGCGGTCAGGCTGTGTGACAACCGACACGATGTCATACCCTTCTTCAGCAAGCATCTTCAGGATCGGTGCCGAAAATGCCGGCGTTCCCATGAACACAATTTTGGTCACTGCGAATCCTCCTCTTCCTGCTGGCGGATCATTTCATCCAATTCTTCCTGGGTGACATATTTCTCGATTTTGCTCGTGAACAGCACGCCGTCCAAATGGTCCATTTCGTGAAGTATGGCGCGCGCTTCATAGCCTTCTGCTTCCAGTTCATACCAGGAGCCGTCGCGTTCCTGAGCTTTGATTTTGATGCGGCCGTGACGCTTGACTTCGCCGAAAATCCCCGGGAAGCTCAAGCAGCCTTCGATATCCGTCTCTTTGCCTTCGAATAGCGCGAGTTCCGGATTGATCATTTCAATCGGTTCTTGCCCTTCTTGAAAATCAACGATTGCGACGCGCAACGAGACTCCTACTTGCGGCGCGGCAATGCCGACGCCGTCTGCTTCGAGCATTGTCTCGTGCATATCGTCCAATAGGACTGCGAGCTCGCGGTCGAATTCAGTGACCGTCTTGCACGGGGCTTCCAATACTTCATTAGGGTGTTTTACTATTTCACGGATTGCCATTGCTATTCCTCATTTCTCTTACATGACTGTTGTCGGATTCATGTCGATGGACAAGGTCGCACCTGTTTTGATCCAGTCGCTGCGGTAGATTTTAATCAATTGCTGCAGCACTTCAGCCAGCTTCGGTTCATTTTTGTATTTTATCAAACATTGGTAGCGATATCTATTGTTCACACGGGCAATGAGCGATGCGGAAGGCCCGATAATAATGGTTTTAGGCGACAGGCGGTGGCGCAGATATTCGGTCATCTGCTGGGCATAACCCGACACCGTCATCAAATCCTCGTGGGTGAACTGGATATTGACGACATAATAATACGGAGGGTATCCGCTCGCTCGCCGCATCGCCATTTCCTGATCGTAAAATGGTTCATATAATTGGTCTTTTGCGAGGATGATCGCATAATGTTCCGGTGTATAGGTTTGCACATACACTTCACCTGGCAGTATATCTCGTCCGGCGCGCCCACTCACTTGCGTCAATAATTGATAGGTTTTCTCGGCTGCACGGAAATCCGGCAAATGCAAAGTCGTATCCGCCGACAAAACACCGACCAATGTAATATTTGGAAAATCCAGGCCCTTGGCGATCATTTGCGTGCCAAGAAGAATATCGGCTTTTCCTTCACCGAACGCTGACAAGATCTTTTCGTGTGCGCCTTTATTGCGGGTCGTATCGACATCCATCCGCAAAACGCGCGCGTCCGGAACGAGTTTCGCCAGTTCCTCTTCGACTTTTTGGGTCCCTGTGCCGAAAAAGCGGATATGGTCGCTCTCGCATTCCGGGCAGGTCGTCGGCACGGGTTCATCGTAGCCGCAATAATGGCATTTCATGCGTTCGCTCGCCCGGTGATAGGTCAGCGAAATATCGCAGTTCGGGCATTGCAGCACCGTCCCGCAATCTCGGCATAAGACGAATGAAGAGTAGCCGCGCTTGTTCAAGAACAGCACAACTTGCTCTTTGCGCGCTAACCGCTCACGCATCGCTTCCGCCAATTCCACGGAAAACATCGACCGGTTTCCGGTCCGCAGCTCTTCGCGCATATCGACAATATGGACTTCAGGCAATGGCTGGTTTTTCGCCCGATTTTTCAGCGCGAGTAATTCATAGACGCCTTTTTGGGCGCGTGCATAGGATTCAAGCGATGGCGTTGCGCTTCCCAATATAACGGGGCATTGATGCTGCTGGCTGCGCCAAATCGCCACATCGCGTGCATGGTAGCGAGGCGAATCGTCTTGTTTATAGCTCGATTCATGCTCTTCGTCGAGGATGATCAAGCCGAGATTTTGAAATGGCGCAAATATCGCTGAACGGGCACCCACAACGACTTTCACTTCCGCACGCTGGATTTTCCGCCATTCATCGTATTTTTCCCCTGCTGATAAGCCGCTGTGGAGTACGGCAACCAAATCGCCGAAACGTTCCTTGAAGCGGATCGTCATCTGGGGCGTCAAGGAGATTTCCGGAACGAGCATGATCGCTTCCTTGCCTTCTTCAAGCACTTGGGCGATCGTCTGCAAATAGATCTCCGTTTTTCCGCTGCCGGTGATGCCGTGAAGCAAAAAGGTCTTTTCGGTGTTGAGCGAGGATTGAATGGCATCGAAAGCCGTTTGCTGTTCATCTGTCAAATCCAAGGCGATCTTTTGTTCAATAGCTGTCAAAAGTGAAGGGTCCCGGTACGATTCCATGGACGAAAAAGTGGCCAATCCTTTTTCCGCCAGTGCGTTGGCCGTCGGGAGCGAAACACCCGCCTGTTTTTGCAGTTGGGACGATTCGAAGCTTTGTCCCGCGTGCTTCATGAAAAACTCCTGCAGCTTCAATTGCTGCTTGGCATTCGCTCTTATGGAAATATTTTCTATATCCTCTAAAGAGTCTGTAATATGGACCATGCGCACTTTTTTCACGCCGGTTTTCTGCTGAATATTCGTATCCGCTAACACGGTGCCTTTGTCCATTTCCTTTTTCATGAGCCCGTATACGGCTTCCGCTTCCTGAGCACGGACAAAGTCACGTGTACCGAAATATGGATGCAGCTCTTTTGGCAACTCTTCAATAGGCGCATTCAACACAAAACGCTTTTCGTATTTGGCGCGAAGTGCTGCTGGCACCATGACTTGCAAGGCATCAATTTCAAAACACACCGTCTGGCGTTTCATCCACTGTGCAAGCTCGAGCATTTCCCCATTCAATACGGGTACGACATCCATCAATTCATGGATTGGCTTGAGCCGTTTCGGATCAAATTCGGAAGTTTCTTTGATATTTGTAATAAAGCCGAGCACTTTGCGGTTGCCAAAAGGCACTTTGACGCGCATGCCCGGCTCGGTAAGTGCCTGGAATTTTTCTGGCACTGCATAATCAAACGGCCGGTCAATCGGATGTGCGGCAACATCGACGATGACTTCGGCAATCATTTTCTAAATTCCTTTTCAGTGATGAGCGAAAGCAAATCGAGCGCAAGCGCTTTTTTCGGCATGACCGGAAAAGTTTTTTCAAATTCTCCGCGGCCATATACGGTTACTGCATTCGTATCATGGTCAAAGCCTGCCTGGTCTGCGCTGACATCGTTTGCGATAATATAATCAGCATTTTTCCGCTCGAGCTTATCTTTTGCATATTGTGCCACATGATCGGTCTCTGCCGCGAAGCCGACCAGTATTTGATGGTTCTTCATTTGACCAAGCTGCTGGAGAATATCTACCGTGCGCTCCAGCTCAAGGACTGAATTGCCTTCTTTTTTCTTGACCTTCTGCCCTGCAATGGCTGCCGGGCGGTAATCTGCAACAGCTGCCGTTTTGACGACCAAGTCTGCACTATCGTATTCACCAAGCACCGCTTCGAGCATCTGCTGTGCGCTTTCGACTTGAATGCGCTTGACGCCGCTTGGCACCGGCAACGAAACCGGGCCGCTGATCAGAATCGTCTCCGCGCCAAGTTCTGCTGCCGCTTCTGCCATCGCGTAGCCCATCTTGCCGCTCGAGAAGTTCGTCAAAAAACGTACTGGATCGATTCGCTCGCGCGTCGGCCCAGCCGTCACGACGACTTTCTTGCCTTTCAAGGGCTTGTTTTTGGTGAAATGACCGGCAACCAGTTCAGGGATTTTCTCCGGTTCCTCCAAACGTCCTTTTCCGACATAACCACAGGCCAAAAAGCCTTCAGACGGCTCGATAAAACGGATGCCGTCATGATGCAGACGATCAATATTGCGTTTCACTGCCGGATGGTCGTACATATGGACATTCATCGCAGGCGCAACCCAAATCGGTGCAGTCGTCGCTAGCAGCACTGTTGACACCATATCATCGCCTAAGCCATTGGCCATTTTCGCGATCATATTGGCAGTCGCCGGCGCAACGATCACAAGATCCGCCCAATCCGCCAAATCGATATGCGCGATGACAGAAGAATCTTTTTCATCGAATGTATCAAAATAGACATCGTTTCTGGACATCACCTGGAACGATAAAGGCTGAACGAATTGCTTTGCTGATTCGGTCATGATGACTTTCACGTCCGCGCCTGCCTGGGACAATTTGCTGACGAGGGCGACCGCTTTATAGACGGCGATGCCGCCGCTTACACATAATAGGATTTTTCGATTTGCCAACACCGCTAAACACCCTTTCTAAACAACAAACTCCCAAAGAACAGTTTCGCTCTGGGAGTCGTCAATTGAGATCATAAGTTAAATTTCGTCTTCGTAAATCGCGGATGCGTCTTGCTGAACCGGCGTCAATGCACCTTCTGCAATTTCTTCAAGCGCTTTTCCAACCGCTTTATGGGATACGTAGGAATCCAGTTTTTCATCGCCATGTTCGTGCAATTGGCGAGCTCTCTTGGACGCCAAGGCGACCAGGGAGTATTTCGAATCGATGCGGCTTTTTAGTTTATCAACGGATGGGTATAACATCAGGCATTCTCCTTTAGCATATCTAAGTATCTTTTTTCGACGCGTTCCCGCTTGCAATGTTCTGCGATAATGATGGCATTGATACGGTCGCATGCATGTTCGACTTCATCATTCTCGACGACGTAATCATACAGGTTCATCATCTCGAGTTCTTTCCTGGCGGCATGGATGCGGGAAGCGATCACTTCATCCGACTCCGTGCCGCGGCCGACCAAACGCTCCTCAAGTTCTGAGAGGCTGGGCGGCGCAAGGAAGATAAATAAGCCGTCTGGCACTTTATCACGCACTTGCGCTGCCCCTTGCACTTCGATCTCTAGGAATACATCACGCCCGGCATCACGCATTTTATTGACGTATTCGAGCGGCGTACCGTAATAATTGCCGACATACTCGGCATATTCGAGCAATTGCCCTTGGTCGATTAGTTCTTCAAACTCATGACGGGTCTTGAAGAAATAATCGACTTCATCCACTTCCCCTTCACGCGGTGAGCGCGTAGTCATGGAGATGGAATATTCATAATTTGTATCCGGCTGTTGGAACAGCTCTTTTCGCACCGTGCCTTTGCCGACGCCCGAAGGCCCAGACAGCACGATGAGCAGTCCACGATGTTTTCTCATTTTATCCCTCGCTTGCCTCATCATCTTTTTCTTCAATCCGCGCAAGTGCCGTCTCGACCGACAAAGCAGAAATGACCACATGATCGCTATCCATGACAAAGATCGATTTAGTCTTCTTACCGCCTGTCGCATCGACGAGTAAGCCTTTGCTGCGCGCTTCTTGCATCAAGCGCTTGGAAGGCGCCGAGTCCGGCTGGATCATTGAAACGATGCGGTCAACTGACACCGCATTGCCCGACCCGATGGATATGAACTTCGGCTTTCTCTTCATCTTCTTCACCGCCATCGATGCTTAAGTCATATATTCACGCTTAAAACTAACTGTCTTATTATATCATATTCTTCCTTGAAAATGATAAGATGGAACAAAACGATTTGAAAGAGGGATTTTTCATGGCATTTGATGGATTATTTACGAAAGCGATGACAAGCGAATTGCAACAGCTCGTCACCGGAAGGATTTCAAAAGTTCATCAGCCTAATCAGCTCGAACTGCTCCTGCATATACGCGCACAAGGAAAAAACCATAAATTGCTCATCTCAATCCACCCGTCCTATTCGCGGATCCATTTGACCAACACGGCAAACGTCAATCCGTCGGAACCACCGATGTTCTGCATGCTGCTTCGCAAGCATATTGAAGGCGGCGTCATCACAAGCGTTGAGCAGCACGGCTCCGACCGGCTGATCATCCTGCGCATCCGCGCACGCAATGAAATCGGTGACGAGATCGAACGCGAACTCCATATCGAAATGATGGGCCGGCATTCGAATATCATTTTAGTCGACGCCGAACGTGACGTGATTCTCGACAGCCTGAAACATTTGCCGCCGAGCGTCAACTCTTACCGGACGATTTTGCCAGGCCAGGATTATATTTTCCCGCCTTCCCAAGACAAACAAGATCCATTTGCGGCGGATGCAGACTTTAGCGGGCTCACCGATAAGGAAATCGTCTCCCGGTTTGCCGGCTTTTCCCCGCTGACAGCGAAAGAGCTAAATTATCGTCTCGAACAAAACGCGGAAAGCGCAGCTGCCTTTTTACAGGATTTCATTGCTCCGGAACCGACCGGCTATTACGTTGAACAGCAAGGAAAAAGCTATTTTTCAGCGACTGAATTGACGCATCTCGGACAAGACAATATGCGTTTTGACAATTTATCCGAATTGCTCGACCGCATTTATTATGCCAAAGCTGAACGCGACCGCGTCAAGCAGCAGGCGGGTGATTTGGAGCGCTGGCTGCAGAACGAAATTTCTAAACTGAAATTAAAGCTGAAAAAACTTCAGAAAGAACAAGACCAAGCGCAAAAACGCGATCAATTGCAATTGAACGGTGAATTGATCATGGCCAACCTGCATACTATCAAAAAAGGCATGAAACAAGCGGAAGTCGTCAATTATTATAATGAAGAAACTGTAACAATCACGCTCGACCCGCGCAAAACACCAATCGAGAATTCACAAAAATACTACTCGCGCTATCAAAAAGCCAAAACAGCGGTCGTTAAAACGCATGAGCAAATTGAAAAGACCGAAGAAGACATCCGCTATTTCGAACTGCTCATGCAACAAGTGCAGCAAGCTGGGCTTTCCGATATCGAAGAGATCCGCGAAGAGTTGGCCGAACAAGGCTATATGAAAGCACAGAAATCGAAGAAAAAGAAAAAACCGCAAAAACCGAATGTCGAACATTATGTATCAAGCACCGGCATCCCGATTTCCGTCGGCAAAAACAACAAGCAAAACGATTACGTGACATTTAAAGTCGCATCGAAATCCGATACATGGCTACACACAAAAGACATTCCAGGATCCCATGTCATCATCCACTCGCAAGACCCGGATGAAGACACTATTCTAGAAGCTGCCAGCATCGCCGCTTATTTCAGCAAAGCACGCGAATCGGCTTCGGTGCCGGTCGATTACACAGACGTCCGCCAAGTGAAAAAGCCAAGCGGCGCCAAGCCTGGTTTCGTGATTTATTTCGAACAGAAAACCGTTTACGTAACACCTGATGAAGATCTGGTGTTGAAATTAAAGAAATGACTTAAAACTCGCCCGTATCGGCAGCTAGCCAGTACGGGTTTTTTGCTGCACCATTTTTTGTTTACATAATAATATTATAAGTAAATAAATTAGACAAGGCATTGCCCCAAGCTATAGTTAATGCTATCTTTTTATAGGACATCATATAAGGAGGCCTATCATTGACTAATTTAACGAAACGAACATACATAACTGCCGCCCTGTTTGGAACGGCAGCGGTTGCACTATCAGCTTGCGGAGATGAAGCTGCTGAAACGGAACAGCCGTCGGAATGGGACCGCATCCAAGAAGAAGGCGTCTTGACAGTCGGCACATCCGGCACGCTGTTGGCCACTTCGTTCCGCGACGAAGAAAGCGGCGAATTGACGGGCTTTGAAGTAGAAGTCGTGCGCGAACTCGGTGAACGCCTCGATTTGGAAATCGAATTCCGCGAACTCGGATTTGATGAAATGCTGACGAGCGTCAGCACGGGACAGCTTGATATGGCAGCGAACGATATTGAAGTAACAGAAGAAATGACTGATAAATTCCTATTTTCTAAGCCGATCAAATATTCTTACGGAACAGCTGTCGTCCGAAAAGATGACTTATCCGGAATCGAATCACTCGAAGACTTGGAAGGCAAAAAAGCGGCCGGCGTCTCGACTTCTGTTTATATGCAAATTGCACGCGACTACGGAGCGGAAGAAGTAACCTATGACAATGCGACGAATGAAATCTATTTGCGCGATGTGTCAATCGGACGGACGGATGTCATATTGAACGATTATTATTTGTCGAAATTCGGAGTTGCCGCTTTCCCGGAACTCAACATCACCATCCATCCGGATATCAAATACTTACCGTCTGAAGTCGGTTTGGTCGTCAATGAAGGCAACGAAGAACTTCTCGAACAAGTTAATGCTACACTCGAGGAAATGCTGTCCGACGGTACCATCACTGATATCTCAGCTGAATTCTTCGACGGGGCGGACGTTTCCGTCGAACCGGATGTCGAAGAGTCAAATTAAAGGAGGCTCAACTGTATGAGCGATATCGAATGGGGGCTGTTGTTCGATCCCGAACTTGCCATCAGCTCCTTGCCTTATGTGCTTGAAGGCATTTGGCTGACGCTATTGATCTCAATGGGCAGCATGCTCGGCGGCCTGGTCATCGGCTTTTTCATGGGGCTCGCCAGAACGTCGAAACAGCCGCTGCTTCACTTGCCAGCACGCCTATATATATCATTCATGCGTGGTGTGCCGATTCTCGTCATTTTGTTCTTACTGTATTTTGCACTCCCCGTCATCGGGCTCGAATTCACCGCTTTGCAAGCAGCGCTCATCGGCTTTACCATCAATAGCGCGGCTTATATCGCGGAAGTGTTTCGCTCGGCTCTTGCCTCCGTCGACAAAGGGCAATGGGAGTCTTCCACAGCACTCGGCCTCAGTTACTGGCAGACGATGCGCCGCATCATCCTGCCGCAATCGGTGCGCATTGCCGTGCCGCCTTTATCGAATGTCTATCTGGATTTGATCAAGGCCTCGTCACTAGCGGCGATGATCACAGTACCGGAGATTTTCCAGAAAGCGCGCATTGTCGGCGCACGTGAATACGACCTGTTGACATTGCTCATCCTGGTCGCACTCATCTACTGGGCCATCTGCACAGTCATGACCGTACTACAGAACTACCTGGAAAAACGCTACGCTGAATATTTATAAACACAAAACCGCACCGGAAATTTATCCGGTGCGGTTTTTTTATTCGAATGCCTCGTCTTCCATATACATGACTTCCCATAAATGGCCGTCCGGGTCGTGAAAACTCCAGGAATACATAAACTTATTGTCCATCGGCTCGTTTGCGGAACTGCCGCCGGCTGCCATCGCTTTTTCCACCCATTCATCAACGGCCTCCCGGCTAGACGCCGATAAGGCAATGATCGCCTCTGCACTTTTGGATGTGTCGGCAATGTCTTTATGGGTGAAGCTTTTGAAGAAGTCTTCCACCAGCAGCATGGCGTACATATTGTGGCCGATGATCATGCAGGTGGCGTTATTGTCCGTCATCCGCTCATCGAAATCAAAGCCCATCTCGCCAAAAAACTTCATCGATCTCTCCAAATCCTTAACCGGCAAATTAACGAAAATCTGGTTCGCTTGAATGGCCATGTCTCCGCTTCCCTTCTTTTTCGTTTATCGTTCACTCTCCTATTCGTGGAATGAACTGAAAATCCTGCCTATCGTTTCAGTTTCTTCAACCCTCTTGCATAAAATCCTGCCATCTCTTGTTCGGGGACGAGCGCCCCTCCTGTCAGCCAAACGATATGTGTCGCTTTTTCCGGATCGATGCCATGGTCTTCAGTATAGTTTGTCGCTGCCATCATGAACGGCCCGGCAAACCCGGCTGCTGCGGAAGGTTCGATTTTGATTTCTTCGCTATCATTCAGCATGGCGAGCAGCGGAAACAACTCTTCATCTTCGACCGTCGCAATCCCTGAAATCAATTGCTCAGAACTTGTCGACGCGAAGCTCGATGCCCTGCCGACTGCGAGCCCGTCCGCTTCTGTCCTGTTGTCGATACCAATGTCCTGGACGCAGATGCCGCTCTTCAAGCCCGTCATGAGGCCGAGCAAGACAGCCGGCGAATGCGTCGGTTCGATGAACACCGGGTGGACGTGATCGCCGAACATGTGGCGCAGCCCGAATGCGATCCCTCCTGGTGCACCGCCGACACCGCATGGCAAGTAGACGAATAGCGGATGCTCTTTGTCTACCGGAATATCCCTTTGTTCCAGTTGATGTTTCAAACGAAGTGCCGCCACGCTATAGCCGAGAAACAATTCGCGTGATTTCTCGTCATCGACAAAATAACCGTTCGGCAGATGAAGCGTCTCTTCGCGACCTGCCGTGACCGCTTCACTGAAGTCGCCGCTGAATTCGACGACGCGGACGCCTTTTTTCCGAAGCAATTCTTTTTTCCACCCTTTGGCATCGGCTGACATATAGACGGAGACCTTGAAGCCGAGCTCGGCACTGATGACGCCGATGCTAAGCCCCAAATTACCGGTCGAGCCGACGCCGATGGGATAGCTTCCGAAGAATTTTTTTGCTTGTTCCGTTGCAAACCATTCATAAGAATCCTCATGCGTAATAAGCCCTTCTTTTAGTGCCAGGTTCTCTGCATAGCGCAGCACTTCAAAAAATCCGCCTCGTGCCTTCACCGATCCTGCAACGGGCAGTTCGTTGTCGCATTTGACGTATAATTTTCCTGGCAGCTGCTGGCCGTAATACGATTCCAATTGCGTATGCATGTGCTTGGCTTCCCGCAATTCCGATTCGATGATCCCTCCCGTTTTAACCGTCTCGGGGAACACTTTCACCAAATACGGGGCGAAGCGCATCCACAATTGCTCCGCCTCCTCCAGGTCATCGATCGTCACCGGCAAGCCTTGTACTTGATCCATTTCCCTGCGCTTCGGGTTCAGCCAGACGACTGGCTTCAAGTCGAGCAAATCTGCCATCAGCGGATGCTCATCCGTCCATTTGTGGATTTCTTGTTTGGTGAGTCCCATGTCTACCGCCTCCTTATCGTTAGTTGTACCATACCCCTTTTCACTTTCTTTATTTCCCTGACCGGCTGAAAAAACCTTCGCCCATCCTTGATGGGCGAAGGTTTTGTTATGAAGTCAATGCGCCGGCTTTTAGTTTTTCGTGCCATTCGCTGAGCATCGGCAAATCTTCTGCCGCTATCGCTCCACTTTCTTGGGCTTGTTCAACCAGTGCCGGGAAATCCGTCAAAGTATGGAAGGTGAATCCGGCTTCCTCTATCGCTTGCTGTGCTTGAGGCAGCCCATAAGTGAAGATCGCAGCAATTCCAGCCACTTCAAAGCCGGCATCTTGTAAGGCTTGTGCCGCCTGCAGCACGGATCCGCCTTTGGAGATCAAGTCTTCGATGACGACCGCTTTTTGGCCTCGCTCTATTTTTCCTTCAATCAAATTCGATTGTCCGTGGCCTTTCGGTTTCGAACGCACATAGACCATTGGCAGATCAAGGCGTTCGGCCACCCATGCCGCATGCGGGATGCCCGCCGTCGCGGTTCCTGCAATCACTTGCGCATCCGGATACTCGCGGCGTATCGTTTCCGCGAGCCCATCAGCGATCGCCTTGCGGACTTCCGGATAGGACATCGTCAGCCGATTGTCGCAGTAAATCGGCGATTTGACGCCTGAGGCCCAAGTAAAGGGATCGTTCGGGCGCAGCTCCACCGCGCCGATTGATAATAGCTGTTGTGCAATTTGTTTTTTCATGAACGACCGCTCCATTCTCCATTGATGTAATCATAGCTTTTTTGCGGGTTTTCCGAGCGGGTAATGGCCCTGCCAACGACGATATGGGTGGAGCCTTGCGTTTTTGCATCACCAGGCGTTGCGATGCGCTTCTGGTCATGGCTTTCCGATGCAGCTGGGCGGATGCCCGGTGTGACGCGCAGAAACTCTTCGCCGCATGCCTCGCCAATCGCTTTCGCTTCATGGACTGAACAGACAACGCCATCAAGCCCTGCCTGTTTAGCGAGTTTCGCGTAATGCAAGACCGACTCTTCCAAGCTCACCGCAATCAATTGCTCTTGTTGCATTTGCTGTTCACTTGTCGAGGTCAGCTGCGTTACTGCGATCAGCTTCGTCCCGCTGCCCGACAGTCCCCGTTTTGCAGCTTCCATCATGGCAAAGCCGCCTGCTGCGTGGACATTGACCATCTCAACGCCGAGTTCTGCGATGCGGCGCATGGCCGATTCGACGGTATTCGGGATATCGTGTAATTTTAAATCCAAAAAAATGTCATGGCCATAGCGATTCAATGTCTCAATCAGTTCCGGCCCTTCCTGATAGAACAACTCCATTCCGACTTTCAGGAATAAGGGTTCCGTGAACTCCGACAAAAATTCTTCCACGTCGAGCTTGGACGGGAAGTCGAGCGCAATGATTGGTTTCGTTGTCATAAACGATGGCTCCTTCCGGTGAGTTCTTGTACGGATTCATAGCCCAGTTCATGCAAGCGTTCCGGAAGCTTGTCGATTAGTTCTGGACAGACGAACGGGTTGACGAAGTTTGCCGTGCCGACCGCAACAGCATTCGCTCCCGCTGATAAAAAGTCGATGACATCGTCCACTTCCGCAACGCCGCCCATGCCGATGATCGGCAACTTTGTATGGCGTCTTACTTCGTAGACCATGCGAAGTGCGACCGGTTTGATCGCCGGGCCTGACAAGCCTCCCGTAATATTGGCGATGACCGGGCGTCCCGTCTTCGGATCAAGCCGCATGCCGAGCAGTGTATTGATCATTGTAATGCCATCCGCCCCGCCCTCTTCGACCGCTTTGGCGAGCTGGACGACATCGGTGACGTTCGGCGATAATTTCACGTAAACCGGTACGTCCGATACGTCTTTTACCATGCGCGTCAATTCTTTCGCGACGTTCGGATTCGTCCCGAATGTGATGCCGCCTTGCTTGACGTTAGGGCAGGAAATATTCAATTCCAGTGCATAGACATTGGGCGCTTTGGAAATGGTTCTTGCCACTTCGACATAATCCTCTGCGAGCGACCCCGCCACATTGGCGATGATCGGCACGTCGAATTGATCAAGCCACGGCAGTTCTTCGCTGAATACTTTTTCAAGCCCTGGATTTTGCAGCCCGATGGCATTGAGCATGCCGGATGAAGTTTCCGCAACGCGCGGTGTCGGATTGCCAAGACGCATCTCAGCAGTCGTCGCTTTGATCATGATCGACCCAAGTTTCGACAAATCATATAACTGGGCGTATTCTTTCCCAAATCCGAAGCAGCCGGATGCCGGCATAATCGGGTTTTTCAAGTCGAGGCCAGGCAATTTCACGCTTAAATCCGTCATGAAATCACCACCCCTGCTGGAAATACGGGGCCATCTGAACACACTTTGATGTAATCCGTTTCGCTTCTGGTCGTCCGGCAGACGCATGCAAAGCATGCCCCGATGCCGCAGCCCATGCGTTGTTCATAGGACAAAAACCCTTTTTTCTCTGGGTATGCCCATTGCACCGCTTCAAGCATCGGCGTCGGCCCGCAAGAATAATACGTATCAAAATCATTCGGCAAGCCATTCAAGATATGGGTCACGAAGCCTTCCGTCCCGTGCGAACCGTCGACCGTCGCAATATGCGTATCGCCGAGAGCGCGGAATTTATCTTCGTAAAATACCGCTTCACTGCTTTCAAATCCGAGAATGTGGACCGTTTCGACACCTCTCGCATTGAGCTGCAATGCCAGTTCGTATAGCGGAGGCACGCCAATCCCCCCACCGATCAAATAGGCTTTCTTTCCAGCTTCATCAACCGGGAAACCGTGGCCTAGAGGACCCAGTACATCCAATGTGTCGCGTTCTGTCTTTTGGGATAATAAGCTGGTTCCGCGCCCTTCCGACCGATAAATCATCGTGAAGCTTGACGCTTCCTTATCGATTTTTGCCACCGAGATCGGCCGGCGCAGGAGCGGTTCAAAACTATCCGCCACCCGCACATGGACAAATTGCCCTGGCTCATTCATTTCCTGTACTAAAGAACCTGATACAGTCAGTTCGAAAATGTTCTTTGCGATTTCAATTTGGGAGACGATCGCCATTTTCTCCTGTTTGATCATACACCTGCCCCCATTTCCTCTGCTTGGAATGTCATTGATTCGATGACTCTGAGCATCGCTTCTGCCGTGTCGAGTGAAGTCAAGCACGGTACGCCGTTTTCAACCGATTCCCGGCGGATGCGGAACCCGTCGCGCTCCGGCTGCTTGCCTTTCGTCAAGGTGTTGATGACGATCTGCGCGTCGCCGTTCTGGATGACATCCAGCAACGTGCGGCCTTCCGCACCGATTTTCCCGACTTCGGCTACGGCAATGCCTGCGGCTTCAAAAGCTTGAGCCGTCCCGCCAGTTGCCATGATTTGGTATCCAATATCCCGGAAGCGTTTCGCGAGCCCAACCGCTTCTTCTTTATCTTTATCGGAAACGGTCAGAAGCACAGTGCCATGGTCTTTCACTTCCATACCAGCTGCAGCTAGTCCTTTATAGAGCGCTTTTTCAAGCGTGACATCTTTGCCCATCACTTCCCCGGTCGATTTCATTTCCGGTCCGAGCGTGATGTCGACGCGGCGCAGTTTCGCGAACGAGAACACTGGCACTTTGACGTAGACGCCTTTTTTCAGCGGCGCGAGCCCTGTTGTGTAGCCTTGGTCGATGATGCTTTGCCCCAAGATCGCTTTCGTTGCGATATTTGCCATCGGAATTCCTGTGATTTTGCTAAGGAACGGCACCGTGCGGCTTGAGCGTGGATTGACTTCGATGACAAACACTTCGCCTTTTGAAATGACGTACTGGATATTCAGCAGGCCGACAATTTTCAAGCCTTTGGCAAGCCGTGTCGTGTAATCCGTCAAAGTCTCGATTTGCTGCTGCGAGATATTTTGCGGCGGATAGACGGCAATCGAATCTCCAGAGTGTACCCCTGCCCGTTCGATATGTTCCATGATGCCCGGAATTAAGACATTCTCTCCGTCACAGATGGCATCGACTTCAATTTCCTCGCCTGTTAAATAACGGTCGACTAGTACCGGATGTTCCGGGCTTGCTTCGACTGCGTGTTCCATATAATGAATTAAGTCGCTCTCATTGTAGACAATTTCCATCGCACGGCCACCTAGTACGTAAGACGGGCGGACCAGCACCGGATAGCCAATGTCCGAAGCGATGACCACCGCTTCTTCTGTCGACACCGCCGTCTTGCCGAGCGGCTGCGGAATGCCGATTTCGTGGAGCGCCGCTTCAAATTTATTGCGGTTTTCCGCTCTGTCGATATCTTCAAGCGTCGTGCCGAGAATCTTCACGCCGTTTTTCTCGAGCTTGTCGGCCAAGTTGATCGCTGTCTGCCCGCCAAACTGCACGACCACGCCTTTCGGTTGTTCGAGGTCGATGATGTGCATGACGTCTTCAATGGTCAAAGGCTCAAAATAGAGCTTGTCGGAAATGGAGAAATCGGTCGAGACCGTCTCCGGGTTGTTGTTGATGATGATCGCTTCGTAGCCGGCTTCTTTGATCGCCCAGACGGAATGGACCGTTGCGTAATCAAATTCGACGCCTTGTCCGATGCGGATCGGGCCGGACCCAAGCACGATGACGCTTTCTTTGTCGGTGCGGATCGATTCGTTTTCATCTTCGTAGCTGGCGTAGAAATAAGGCGTTTCCGATTCGAATTCCGCAGCACACGTATCGACCATTTTATAGACCGGCATCAAGCCTTGCTCTTTGCGCCATTCGTATACTTTTGCTTCTTCCGATGACCATAGTTTGGCGATCGTTCTATCCGCAAAGCCCATGCGCTTGGCTTTTCTCGTTGTCTCATAATCAAAGGGGTTTTGCTGCAGAACTTCTTCAAAGCGGACGATCTTGTCGAACTTCTCCAAGAAGAACAAATCGATTTGGCTCCAGTCGTGGATCGTTTCAATCGTCACCCCGCGGCGAAGCGCTTCGCCGATAAAGAACAATCTTTCGTCTCCTGCTTTGCGGATGCGTTTTTCGATCCATTCATCGCTCATGTCCTTGCCGTTTTTCAGCTCCAAATGGAATTGTCCGGTTTCCAGCGAACGGATCGCTTTCAGCATTGATTCCTCGAAGGTCCGGCCCATTGCCATGACTTCGCCGGTTGCTTTCATTTGCGTGCCGAGGTTGCGTTTGGCCGATTCGAATTTGTCGAACGGCCAGCGCGGGATTTTCGATACGACATAGTCAAGTGCCGGTTCGAAAGCAGCGTATGTGCGCCCTGTCACCGGGTTCATCATTTCACCAAGCGTCAAGCCGACAGCGATTTTAGCCGCCAGTTTCGCAATCGGGTAGCCAGTCGCTTTCGATGCCAGCGCTGAGGAACGGCTGACGCGCGGATTCACTTCGATGATGTAATAATCGAAGCTGTGCGGATCGAGTGCGAGCTGCACATTGCAGCCCCCTTCGATTTTCAAGGCGCGGATGATTTTTAACGAGACGTTGCGGAGCATCTGGTATTCACGGTCAGATAAAGTTTGGCTCGGTGCCACAACGATCGAGTCGCCGGTATGGATGCCGACCGGATCGATGTTTTCCATATTACAGACGACGATGGCGGTATCTTCCGCGTCGCGCATCACTTCGTATTCGATTTCCTTGAATCCAGCAATCGATTTTTCAAGCAAGCATTGCGTCACCGGGCTATATTTCAAGCCTGATGCGACGATTTCCTGCAATTGCTCGTCGTTATGGCAAATGCCGCCGCCCGTTCCGCCGAGTGTGAAGGCTGGGCGGACGATGACCGGATAGCCGATTCTCTCTACAAAACGCTTAGCTTCTTCCATATTATGGATGATGTCAGAATCCGGTACCGGTTCCCCGAGTTCGTTCATCAAAGTGCGGAACAAATCGCGGTCTTCCGCTTTATGGATCGCTTCCAGCTTGGTTCCTAAGATTTCAATATCCAGTTCATCCAAAATTCCGGATTCGTCCAATTCGATGGCCATGTTGAGTCCTGTCTGCCCGCCAAGAGTCGCAAGCAATGCATCCGGACGCTCTTTTCTAAGGATGCGGCTGACGAATTCCAAAGTGATCGGCTCGATATATACTTTATCGGCGATTTCGGTATCGGTCATGATTGTCGCCGGGTTGGAGTTGATCAAAATGACACGGTAGCCTTCTTCTTTCAAGGCGAGGCAGGCTTGTGTGCCCGCATAGTCGAATTCTGCAGCTTGGCCGATGACGATCGGGCCTGAACCAATTACGAGGATGCTTTTGATATCTTGTCTTTTAGGCATGTTGTTGCTCCTTCCGCTGTGCGTTCATCATTTCCAAAAATCGGTCGAATAAATAGTTTGAGTCTTCCGGTCCCGGTGAGGATTCCGGATGGTATTGGACGGTGAAGGCTGGGTAATCAAGGTGCGCGAGTCCTTCGTTCGTTCCGTCATTGAGTGCACTATGTGTCACTTTCAGGCGTGTGCCTTGCAAGGTTTCTTCATCGACTGCGTAACCGTGGTTTTGTGACGTGATTTCGATTTTGCCGGTGACCAGATCGCGCACTGGGTGGTTTCCGCCGCGGTGGCCGAATTTCAGCTTGAAGGTCTCGGCACCGCACGCTCTTGCGAACAATTGATGGCCGAGGCAAATCCCGAAAATCGGTACTTGGCCGAGCAATTCGCCGACGACTTCCACACATTCCGGCACGTTTTTCGGGTCTCCTGGGCCGTTTGACAGCATGACGCCGTCTGGGCCCCAGGCAAGGATTTCCTGCGCGCTCGTATTATGCGGCACGACGATGACATCGCATTTGCGTTTGTTCAGCTCGCGCAAAATCCCGTGCTTCATGCCGTAATCGATCAAGACGACGCGCTTGCCGCGACCCGGACTTGGATATGGGCGTGTGATCGATACTTGCGCCACTTGGTCAGTCGGCAACGGAGTTTCTTTCAGCTTCTCGACCACTTGTTCCACATCCGGCTCTTCACCAGCAGCCGTCAAAATGCCTTTGATCGATCCGTTGACGCGGATCAGCCGAGTCAGCTTTCGCGTATCGATTCCGGCGATACCAGGGATGCCTTTTTTCTCGAGCAATTCGCTCAAGCTCATCGTGCTTCTGAAATTCGACGGAAAATCCGCTGCTTCCCGGACGACCATGCCTTTCACGGCTGGGTCGATCGATTCGAAATCGTCGCTATTGATGCCGTAATTGCCTTGCAACGGGTACGTCATCGTGACGATCTGCCCGCAATAGGATGGATCGGAGAGAATTTCCTGATAGCCAGTCATGCTCGTATTGAACACCACTTCCCCGAATGATGCCGTTTGTGCGCCGAATGCTTCCCCTGCGAATACTGTGCCGTCTTCTAAGATCAAATAACGTTTCATCAGTTTTCCTCCTGCCATGCGATGTCACCGCCGAAAATGGTCATTACTGGCCAGCCGGTGCAAGTTTGTCCGCCAAATGGCGTATTCGTTCCTTTGGAAAGGAAATCTTCCGTGCGGATTTCCTGCTGTTTGTCCAAGTCGAGCAGCACCAAGTCGGCCGCTTGCCCTGCTTCAATCGTCCCGTAAGGCAGGCCGAACACATCCGCCGGTTTTTTCGTGAGCCAGTTGATCAATTGGCCAAGTGTCCATTTGCCGCTTTGGACGAATTCCGTGTAAAGAAGCGGGAACGCCGTTTCGAATCCGACGATGCCAAACGGTGCTTTTTCCATGCCGTTCGCTTTTTCTTCTGCAGCATGTGGGGCGTGGTCAGTTGCGATAAAATCGAGCGTGCCGTCGAGCAGCCCTTCGTGAAGCGCTTCGTAATCTTCTTTCGCGCGAAGCGGCGGGTTCATTTTGTAGTTCGCATCGTCGCCTGGGATGTCCTCTTCTGTCAGCAATAAGTGATGAGGCGTTACTTCAGCCGTTACGCGGACACCTGCTTTTTTCGCATCACGGATGACGCGCACCGACTCTTTCGTGCTGACGTGGCAAACATGGTAATGAGCGCCTGCTGCTTCAGCGAGCAGAATGTCGCGTGCGATATGGACCGATTCCGCTACAGACGGGATTCCGGGAAGCCCAAGTTCTCGGCTTCGTTTGCCGTCATGCATGACACCGCCGTAAATCAAGCTATTGTCCTCGCAATGCGCGACGACAGCCATATTGAGGTCTGCCGCTTCTTTCATCGTCTCGAGCATCATCCCGGCTTCCTGTATGCCGACACCGTCATCTGTGAATGCGAACGCTCCGTGTTCTTTCAGCTCTTTCAAATTGGTCCGTTCTTTGCCCGCTTCGCGGATCGTGATGGATGCATACGGCAAAACCCGGATGAGCGCATTTTTTTCGATCAAGCCGTTGACGTGATCGAGATTTTCTTTCGTGTCGGGTACCGGCCGTGTATTCGGCATGGCGCAGATGGTCGTATAACCGCCGCGTGCAGCTGATTTCGTGCCGCTTTCAATGGTTTCCTTTTTTTCTCCCCCCGGTTCACGCAAATGGACATGGACGTCCACAAATCCTGGTGCGATCATTCGGCCTTTGCCGTCGATTTCCGTTTCTCCCTGCCCGTTCAAGTGTGCGCCGATTTCTTCGATGCGGCCATTTTTGACGCGGATGTTCGTCTCCTCCAATTGTTCCCCGTTCAACATCTTTACGTTCTTAATAAATAATCCCATTTTATTCTCTCCCTTTCATTGCATATTCAAGTACAGCCATTCGGACAAAGACGCCGTTTTCCATTTGTTTGAAAATTCTCGAACGCTTGCATTCGACAAGTGAATCGGCGATTTCCACTCCGCGGTTGATCGGCGCCGGATGCATGATGATGGCGCCTTTTTTCATTTTGCGCTCACGTGCTTCTGTCAGCCCGAATTCGATATGGTAGCGTTCTTTGGAAAATAACGCGGATACGGCATGACGTTCATGCTGCACGCGGAGCATCATGACCACATCCGTTTCGCCAATCAAGGCATCCAGATCATCGCTCGTGTCGTACTCGCCGCTCCATTCTTCCGGACAGACGAAGCTGACTTTCGCGCCGAGCTGTTTCAGAGCGGCTGCATTCGATTTGGCGACCCGGCTATGGGCGATGTCGCCGACGATTGTTACATGGATGCCGTCGATACGCCCGAACTCCTGGTGGATCGTGTACAAATCGAGCAATGATTGTGTCGGGTGCTGGCCCGAACCGTCGCCCCCATTAATGACCGCTACCTTACAGCCTGCTAACTGCTCGTAATATTCTTCTTCTTCATGGCGGATAATCACTGCCTTGACGCCAATCGCTTCCATCGTTTTCACTGTGTCATAAAGTGTTTCGCCTTTCAAAATGCTCGAGAATGCCGTTTCAAACGGGAGCACTGACAGTCCAAGGCGGTGTTCAGCCATCTCGAAGCTCATTTTCGTCCGTGTGCTCGGTTCGAAGAATAAATTGACGACCGCCCCATCGAGTGACGCCTTTTCGCCTTTCTCAAACTGTTCAGCACGCTTCAGCAAGTTCATGATTTTGTCGTTTTCAAGATTGTTCATCGTTAACAGATTCGGCAATTTGCTCACGCCCTTTCGTTGACTGTACAAAAAAACACCTTCCCAGGGGCAGGAAGGTGTAAGGAAATAAGGGTAAACTGCACCCCTATCCATAACCCTTTCCATGCCTCTCTGGACATTCCTTAAAAGGTAAGTTTATTCAGTTCCATCATCCAATTCCTGTTTATCAAGCCCAGGCAGGATCAAGTTCAAGATCACGCCGACGATGGCAGCTAGCGCCATGCCTTCGATCGCGAATGATTCGCTAAACTCAAGTTTTGCGCCGCCAATCCCGATGACCAGGATGACCGACGAGATGACCAAGTTACGGTTGTTGCCGAAGTCGATGCCATTATCGACAAGCATCCGCAGTCCTGACGAGGCGATGATGCCGAACAGCAGAATCGAGATGCCCCCGAGCACCGCTGTTGGAATGGTGTCGATAACCGCCATCAATTTTCCGAAGAAAGAGAACAGGATGGCGAATACCGCCGCGCCGATGATGACGTACACGCTGAACACTTTCGTGATGGCCAGTACGCCGATGTTCTCGCCGTATGTCGTTTTTGGCGGCCCCCCGACAAGCGAGGAGATAAATGTTCCGATGCCGTCGCCCAAAATCGAGCGGTGAAGGCCTGGATCTTTTATGTAATTGCGCCCGACGATCTTGCCGAGCACCAGTTGATGCCCGATATGTTCAGAGATCGTGACGATGGCGATTGGCACCATGACGAACAGCAAGGTCGGCGTCACTTGGAAAGAATAATCGACCCCCGGCAAGAGAAATTCCGGAACTTGAAACCAGTTAGCTGAAGCTACTGGGCTGAAGTCGATGATGCCGATCATTGCCGAGTAAGCGTAACCTGCGATGATGCCGATCAGGATCGGCATGAGTGAGATGATGTTCTTGAAGTAAATATTACAGATGATCGCAGTAGCGAGCGTTACGAGTGCTGCTGAGAAATG
Organism: Planococcus sp. SK3692; assembly: GCF_028890485.2. GTDB lineage: Bacteria > Bacillota > Bacilli > Bacillales_A > Planococcaceae > Planococcus. The sequence goes on along the minus strand of NZ_JARCHV010000002.1, from coordinate 1,161,909 downwards.
CAGCAGGCTGTATTCAGAGCCACCGTCTGCGGTTGGGATGTTCATGGCCATATCGACCGCTGTGCCAGACAGTGCCAGCCCGATGACGATAATGACCGGGCCGACGACAATCGGGGGCAAGAGCTTCATGAGCCATTTATAGCCAGTCTTCCAGATGATCAGCGCGACGATCGCGTAGACAAGTGAGACGAACATCGCGCCGATCATTGCCGAGCCGATGCCGCCTGTTTCCGTCGCGATTTGTATCGGGACGATAAAGGCGAATGAAGATCCGAGATAAGCCGGCACCTTGAATTGCGTGATGAGGACGAAGATGATGGTGGCGATGCCGCTTGTCAATAGCGCGATCGCGGGGCTCAAGCCAACTAGCTGCGGCACCAGGATCGTTGCGCCGAACATGGCGAACATATGCTGCAGGCTAAGGGAAACCCATTGCCCTGTTTTTGGTTTATCGTGTATGTCCAGAATGGCATTGCTCAAGCTGTTTCTCCCCTGTCTCTCTAAAAATTCTTAATCGTTGATGGTGACGCGGTCGGTGCTGTCGCTTTCTGTCATCTCGACAACGATCCGTTCTTCGCTCGATGTCGGGATATTTTTTCCGACATAATCGGAGCGAATCGGCAACTCGCGGTGTCCGCGGTCGATCAGGACAGCCAGTTGAATCTGAGACGGCCGCCCGAGGTCCATAACCGCGTCCATTGCTGCACGGACAGTGCGGCCTGTGTAGAGAACATCATCGACTAGGATAACTTTCTGGTCTTTGATGCTATGTTTAATATCGACTTGTTGGACAAGCGGTTCCTGGCCTGGGTTTTTCTGGCTTAAATCATCCCGGTAAAGCGTGATGTCCAGTTCGCCTGTCAGGATGGCTTTGCCTTCGATTTGTTCGATTTTCTCCGCCAGACGCTTGGCGATGAAGGCCCCTCTTGTTTTGATGCCGACTAAGATGCATCCGTCGATTCCTTTATTGCGCTCAATGATTTCGTGGGCAATCCGTGTAATCGCGCGCCCGATTGCCTTGTCATCGAGAATGACCGCTTTTTCTGCCATGTGTTCCACTCCTTTATGTTTGCATCGAAATTTCTGCATGAAAAAACCCTCCGCCGAAGAGGCGAAGGGTGCATAAGCGCAGAAAAAAAACCTTCCGGAAGACACACTTCCGGCTTTGCGAATATCCCTTTTCAGCCTCTCTGGACTGTTCTTAAAGGTGATGCGTATTCAGTTGACTGGTCTTAGTATAAAGAACAGCCATTTCATTTGTCAACCCCCTCAGCGGAGAGTCTCGAGAAGTTCTTCGAATTCAGCTGGCAAAGCCGACGAGAATTCCAAGTATTCCTTCGTCCGTGGGTGGATAAAACCGATGACGGCTGCATGCAAAGCCTGGCCACCGATATCCATCGTTTTTCTCGGTCCGTATTTCGGGTCGCCGACAAGTGGGAATCCGATATAACGCATATGGACACGGATTTGGTGCGTGCGCCCAGTTTCAAGCCGGCATTCCACCAATGTGAAATCACCAAAACGTTCAAGCACGGTGAAATGCGTCACCGCATGTTTTCCTTTGTCGACAACGGCCATCTTTTGGCGCTCTTTCGGATCTCTTGCAATCGGCGCATCGATGGTTCCTTTATCGTGAGCGATATGTCCATGGACAAGTGCGATGTATTTACGTGTCACGGATTTTTCGACCAATTGGTCCACCAATGACGCGTGAGCAAGGTCGTTTTTCGCGACCATTAACAAGCCCGATGTATCTTTGTCGATGCGGTGGACGATTCCAGGGCGCACGATGCCGTTGATGCCAGACAAGTCGGTGCAATGGTACATAAGACCGTTGACGAGCGTCCCGTTCGCATGTCCCGGTGCGGGATGGACGACCATGCCTTTCGGTTTGTTGACGACGAGCACGTCTTCATCTTCGTAGACGACATCGAGGTCCAGGTTTTCCGGTTCTGCATCCAATTCTTCCAATAGCGGCGGCGCGATGATGATTTCATCTTCGAGGCGGACTTTGTAATTGGGCTTCACCGTTTCGCCGTTCACTTTGATATGGCCGTCTTTGACCCAATTGCTGATCTGTGAGCGCGACCATTCCTCGTCGATGGCAGAAATCACTTTGTCGATCCGTTCGCCTTTTTGTTCTTCAGTAATGTTTATTGTCAGTTCTTCCATTAAGACACCTTTTTCTTTTGTTGTTTTTCATCCATGATCACGTAAATGACCATTAAGACGACACCAATGGTCAATGCAGCATCCGCTACATTGAAGATCGGAAAATCATAATTGATTACTGGAATCAGCACATCGACAAAATCGACGACTTCACCGCGGTACATCCGGTCGATAAAATTACCGATTGCGCCTCCCAATAGCACCATTAGCGCTAATTGAAACAAGGGCTGTCCACCGGCATGCTTATGGAAATAATAAAGAATCGCCACAATCACCACGATAGTGATGACGGCAAATAGCCACATTTGCCCTTCTAGCATCCCCCATGCCGCGCCGCGGTTGCGGTGGGAAAGCCATCCGAGATACGGTTCGAGCACAGGAATCCGTTCCCCGAGCTCCATATTTTTGACGACCAGCCATTTGGTCCATTGATCCAATGCAATAATTAGTAGAGCAATCCCATAATAAATCACTTGTATTTCCTCCGTCATTCATCAGTCTATTCATTTTACCACAGAGCGGGCGAAAAAAGAAAAAAGTCCGAAAACCGGATAACCGGCTTTCGGACCGTTCAAACTTAAGCGTATTCGATTTCCACGACTTCCGCACAACGCGGGCAAAGTTCAGGATGTGCTTCCGATTCGCCGACATGCTTGGAGATTGTCCAGCAGCGGCCGCATTTCTCGCCTTGCGCTTTTTCGACGACAACTGATACTTCATCGAGTGACAGCGCATTTTCCGGCGCTTGTTCTCTCGCTCCGCCGAATTCGTATTCGGAAACGATGAACAATTGTGCCAGGTTCGAATCGATAGCTGGCAATAAGTTCGCCAGTTCGTCACTTGCGTAGACCGTTACTTTCGCTTCAAGCGATTTCCCGATCGTTTTCGCAGCACGCGCTTCTTCCAGAGCTTTCAGGACATCGTCTCGGACGTCCATGAAACGGCTCCATTTCGCTTCAAGATCCTTGAATTCAGGACGCTCCACTGCTTCAGGGAAGTCGGTCAACTGGACGCTTTCTTCTGAAGCTGATTCCAGATACGACCACATTTCATCCGCTGTATGCGGGAGGATCGGGGATGCAAGCTTGACGAGTGCCATCAAGCTGTCGAACATCACTGTCTGCATCGCGCGACGGTGCGGATGATCGGCGCGTTCGATATAGACGACGTCTTTTGCGACATCAAGATAGAACGAGCTGAGGTCATTTGCACAATAGCTATTCAACGCCAAATAGACAGATGAGAATTCATAATTTTTGTAGCCATTTGTAGCTGTTTCGATCAGTTTATTCAATTTCATGACCATATACTGATCCATTTCGCGCATTTCTTCAAACGGTACGCGGTTTGTCTTTTCATCAAAGTCCGCCAAGTTGCCGTGAAGGAATTTCAGCGTGTTGCGGATCTTGCGGTACACTTCAGATACTTGCTTAAAGTTATCATCCGATACGCGTACGTCCGCTGTATAGTCAACAGAAGAAACCCATAGGCGCAAGATGTCTGCCCCCATTTGGTTCATGACTTTTGCCGGCACGATAACATTGCCAAGCGATTTACTCATTTTGCGGCCATTGCCGTCCAATGTAAAGCCATGGCTCAACACGCCTTTGTAAGGAGCGATGCCGTTGATGGCGACGCTTGTCGTAAGCGACGAATTGAACCAGCCGCGGTATTGGTCAGAGCCTTCCAAATATAGATCGGCAGGATATTGCAGGTCTTCGCGCTCATCGAGCACAGCCTGGTGGGACGAACCGGAATCAAACCAGACGTCCATGATGTCCATTTCTTTCGTGAAGATACCGTTCGGGCTGCTTGGGTGCGTAAAGCCTTCCGGCAATAATTCCGCTGCCGTACGCTCGAACCAGATATTCGATCCGTGCTCACGGAATAGATCGGCGATATGCGCAATCGTTTCTTCAGTGATGACCGGATCGCCGTTTTCCGCATAGAATACAGGAATCGGGACGCCCCATACACGCTGGCGTGAGATATTCCAGTCTCCACGGTCGCGCAGCATATTATAAAGGCGTGTTTCGCCCCACGCCGGCGTGAAGGCCGTTTCATCGATTGCTTTTAAGATCTGGTCGCGGAACGCATCGATCGATACAAACCATTGCGCCGTCGCACGGTAGATGACCGGTTTTTTCGTGCGCCAGTCATGCGGATAGGAGTGGGTGATGAATGACAGGGCTTCTAGAGCGCCTGCTTCGTCGAGCGCTTCCGTGATTGATTTATTCGCTTTGTCATAGAACTCGCCGGCAAATCCTGGCGCTTCGTCTGTCATGACGCCGCGCTCATCGACTGGGCATAGAACATCCAAGCCATATTTCTTGCCGATCAAGAAGTCATCTTCCCCGTGTCCAGGAGCGGTGTGAACGCAGCCAGTACCGGAATCAGTCGTGACGTGGTCGCCAAGCATGACGAGTGACGTGCGGTCATACAATGGGTGTTTCGCTTGGATATGTTCGAGTTCCTGGCCTTTCACTGTGCGGACCACTTCATAATCCGCCCACTCCAGTTCTTTTGCCACTTCTTCGAGCAAATCTTTCGCAACGACAAATGTCGAACCGCCGTGAGCGACTTCCACATAATCCAAATCGGCATGTACGGAAATCCCGAGGTTGGCAGGGATCGTCCAAGGCGTCGTCGTCCAGATGACCAGCTTGACGCCTTCATCCAATACGCCTTTACCGTCTGTAACCGGGAATGACACATAAATCGATGGTGATTTTTTATCGTGATATTCGATTTCCGCTTCAGCAAGTGAAGATTCACTTGAAGGGGACCAGTAGACCGGTTTCAAGCCTTTATAGATATAGCCTTTATTCGCCATTTTGCCGAACACTTCGATTTGGCGCGCTTCGTAGGATGGCTTTAACGTCACATATGGATTTTCCCAGTCGCCGCGTACGCCGATCCGTTTGAATTGTGAGCGCTGGCTGTCGATCTGTTCGTAAGCATATTCTTCGCATAGCTTGCGGAATTCCGCGAGCGACAATTCTTTGCGGTTGACGCCTTTATTGGTCAGCGCCTGCTCGATCGGCAAACCGTGCGTATCCCAGCCTGGCACATACGGAGCATGGAAGCCCATCATGCTGCGCGAACGGACGATCATATCCTTCAAGACTTTGTTCAATGCGTGTCCCATGTGAAGGTCGCCGTTTGCATATGGCGGCCCGTCATGAAGAACGAAGAACGGACGGCCTTTCGTGCGGTCCTGCACTTTTTTGTAGATGTCCATTTCTTCCCATTTCTTTTGCATTTCAGGTTCCCGGTTCGGCAAATTGCCACGCATCGGAAACTCGGTTTTTGGCATCAATAATGTATCTTTATAATCCATTTTCCATTCCTCCTGTAAGCATAATAAAAAGCCCCCATCCCTGGAAAGGGACGAGAAGCTCGCGGTACCACCCTTGTTGCAGCTAACTGCTGCCAACTCTACACCGTAACGTGGCGGAAACGGGCCCGGTTACTTGCGTTCACCGGTCCAGCTCAGGAGTGATTTTCCAAGACGGCTCCGCGCCAGGCTTCCACCGCCCCCGGCTCGCTCGATCGGATTTCCGTTTCGTACTGTCTCCATCAATGCGTTTATAAGTATGTCGTAATTATAGAAGCAGAATTACCCTCAGTCAAGAGCGGGCTTATTCCTTCGCCGCGTTTCCTGCTTCTTTCTTTTCGATCTGGTCGATATTTTCCGTATCTAAATCGTATTCAAGCAATGTGTTCCAGTCTTCTGTTTCGATCAAATCAAGCTGCGCTTCCACCAACATCTTGAAGCGGTTGCGGAAAATCTTCGACTGCTTTTTCAACTCTTCGATTTCGGTCGCGATGCGGCGTGCTTTTGCAAGCGATTCATTAACGATGCGGTCTGCATTCTTTTCCGCTTCCTGGACGATTAAATCCGCTTCTTTCTGTGCGTTGCGACGGACTTCTTCTGACGCTTCCTGAGCGACGAAGATGGATTTCTGCAAAGTCGTTTCCAAATTGGTGAAATGTCCCATGCGCTCATCCGTTGATTTCATGCGCTCTTCCATTTCAGTCCGTTCCTTGATGACTTTTTCGTAATCTTTCATGATCTGTTCGAGGAATTCGTTGACCTCGTCTTCTTGATAACCGCGGAATGCGCGGCTGAATTCTTTATTATGTATATCTAATGGTGATAAAGGCATCGTATCTCTCCTTACTCTCTGCATGGTTACACTCATTATACCTGTCATGGCGAGAAATTTCAGTAATATTCACCACATTCGGCCGTGTTTTATTTTTTCAATTCCAATTTGCCGACCTGCAGGCGGATCTTATCCTTTTTTGTCCGCCCTTCAATCGCGATGATTTGCACACGCCCGAGCCCTCTCGCTGAAATCAAATCAGATTCGTGCAATTCGAATGACACACTTTCTTGTGCTGTCCAATTGACTTTCACTTTACCGCCGCTAATCAATGCGGCAGCTTTTTGTCGGGAAATTTTATAGACCGAGCTCATGACCGTATCGAGCCGCAGCGAACTGACCGTATGCGCTTCTTCCGTCCACTCCTCGATGACTGGAAGATAATAGGCAGGGTCGGTCACTTCTTCAAGCTGAACCTTCACTTTTCCGGCACTGATGAAATTGGCGCGCAAATACGGTGCAACTTCAGTCATCACTGCGAGCTGAACAGTGCCATCACCAATACGGATATCGCCGAATTTTCCGCGTTCCAGGCCGAGCGACATGAGCGCACCGAGAATATCCGGATGCTTCAATGTAACGAATTTCACAGGATAGCGCAGCTCGAACATGGTGACTTGGAAATCACTTTCCTCCGGGACATAATAAGATGGGTGCAGCAAAACGCGCTGCCGTTCTGCTTGGCCGAACAAGCCTGAAGCGGCCATTTGCACATCCCGCCCGCCAATAAGCGAGTTGACAATAAAGCGCTGTCGCGGGTCCAAAAAATCCGTGAGTTTCGGCGCATACATATCTTCTACGTCTCGCAGCCAATCCGATGCCTGCTCGATAAATTGTTGTTCGTCTTTACGAAAATGCTGGAATATCTCTTCCATGGGCCGTTCCCTCCGGTTCTTGGATTCATTCGTTGTTTAACAAGCATTCTACAAACAGCAGAAAAACCCTTTTGCTAATTGCCGCATATAAAAAAGACAGAGAAATGGATTCTCCGTCTTTCTATGTCAGCTGCCATTTATTCAGCTTCTTATCAGAGAAGGTACTCAGCCAATGTGATGATTCCTTGGCTCGCGAGGCTTAATGTGAAAATGGCTACAATTGGCGAGATATCGATCATGCCGATCGGCGGAATGAAGCGGCGGAAAATATCCAAATAAGGATCAGTAATCCGGGAGATCATCTGGCCGAATGCAGATTCCTTGATGCTCGGCACCCAGCTCATGAAGACGCTGATAATCAGGATGTAAAAGTAGATGTTTATAGCGCTCAATAATAAATTTACAAGAAGATACATTCGATTTTTAGCACCTTTCTATTGTTGATCGTCGTGATAATAGTCGGAAATGGCACCATCCACTTCGACCGTGTCCGGCACGCATAGGAAGATATCAGTACCGATGCGCTGGATGTCTCCACCTAGTGCATAGACAGTGCCGCTCAGGAAATCGATGATTCGAAGGCCTTGGTCCCGTTCGATGCGCTGCAAGTTGACCACAACGGCCTGTTTTGTTTTCAAGCTTTCTGCAATATCCTGCGCTTCCGCATAAACACGCGGTTCCGCCAAGCTGACTTTTGATGAAGAAGCAGATGAATTCTGCAAATTGACTAAATTCTGCACGGTAGGTTCCTCCAAATTCTCACGGCGTTCTTTCACTGGCTTTGGTGCTTTTACTGTTTTCTTTTGCGGCTGTTCGGCAGCTGCCGGCGCGGGTTTTTCATAACGCTGTACGGGCCGCTGCTTGCGTTCTTCCTGGACGGGCTCTTCCTCGTACTCGTCCAGATAAAAGAAATTCTTGAATTTATCCTTCATACTCATCTTTCCGCCTCACTTTCCGACCCTACCAACGCGGTCCCGACGCGGACAAATGTCGCGCCTTCTTCTGCCGCAATCAGGTAATCATTGGACATGCCCATCGACAATTCTGTGCAAGGGGCGTGCTCCCAGTTATTCGCTGCGATTTGCAGCTGCAAGTCTTTCAATCCTTTGAATGTTGCTCTCAATAAAGTTTCATCTTCTGTGTTCGGCGCCATGGTCATCAAGCCCACCACACGCACCTTATCAAATTCCTTCAAGGATTCGATAAAAGCAGGAACTTCTTCAGGAGAAAAGCCGCTTTTGGAATCCTCACCAGAAACATTGACTTGGATAAAGCAATTAACGGGCTTGTCGGCGCGCTTTTGAATTTCTTTTGCCAGACTCAGGCGGTCGAGTGAATGAAGATAATCGATGAGGCCGATCACTTCTTTGACTTTCCGAGACTGAAGCGTGCCGATATAATGCCAAACCACATCGCCTTTAATCTCCCCATGTTTGAGCTTGAGGCCTTCCGGACGATTTTCGCCAAGATGGCGAATTCCTGCATCGATGGCTTCCTGCGTTCGATCGATTCCGACTTGTTTGGTGACTGCGACGATTTCAATGCCGCTATGGATTTGATTTAATGTATGGGTCATTTCTTCAAATTTCGGTTTAATCGCTTTCATCTGCTCACAACTTTTCTATAGACGTTCACTTTATTGTACCAAGCCGAAGCTGATTTATCAATTCAGCCTGGCATTAAAACAATAAAGGCGCCCACTTTTCAACAAAATTATGAAGGAACCGTGGTAACCGCCGTTAAAAGAAATTCTATAGCCTTCCTTAAACAAAAAAACAGCTGCCAAATTGGCAGCTGTTTTCGTATTAACGGCGTTTTTGTCTGTTGCGAAGGAATGTCGGAATGTCCAACGCATCTTCACTTTGCTTGTCCTGGCGCTGAGGCTCCTGGTTGTAATAAGGAGTTTGCTCTTCGCGGCGCTGGGACTGTTCTTCGCGGCGTGCTTCACGAATAGAAGGAGCCGGGTTTTGTTGCTGGATCGATTGGATGCGGTTTGCGTTCAATCCAGATCCGCGTGGTGCACGTCCAGCAGGGTTCAATTGTTCTTCGTTGAATCCAGTAGCGATAACCGTGACGACGATTTCATCTTTCAAGTTGTCGTTGATAACGGAACCGAAGATCATGTTCACTTCTTCATCAGAAGCGGAAGCGACGATATCGGCTGCTTCTTGTACTTCATACAAGCTCAAGTTCGAACCGCCTGTGATGTTCATCAAGACGCCTTTTGCCCCATCGACAGATACTTCAAGCAATGGGCTCGATACAGCTTTTTTCGCTGCTTCGGCAGCACGGTTTTCTCCAGAAGAGACACCGATGCCCATAAGTGCTGATCCTTTGTTCGACATGATCGTTTTCACATCGGCAAAGTCAAGGTTGATAAGACCAGGAACTGCGATCAAATCAGAGATGCCTTGTACACCTTGGCGAAGAACATTATCCGCTTCACGGAACGCTTCTAGCATCGGCGTATTTTTGTCGACGATTTCAAGTAGGCGGTCGTTCGGGATAACGATCAATGTATCGACTGACTCTTTCATCGTTGCGATTCCGCCGATAGCCTGAGTTGAGCGCTTGCGCCCTTCGAATGTGAACGGGCGAGTAACGACGCCCACCGTCAAAGCGCCAAGTTCTTTGGCGATGCCTGCGATGACAGGTGCAGCACCCGTACCAGTGCCTCCGCCCATACCGGCAGTGACGAAGACCATATCAGCTCCGCGCAAAGCTTCTTCGATCTGTTCTTTGCTTTCTTCTGCTGCTTTTTTCCCAACATCCGGGTTAGCGCCAGCGCCAAGGCCACGCGTCAATTTTCCGCCGATTTGCAGGCGTGTTTCCGCTTTCGAAAGGTTCAAGGCTTGCGCATCTGTGTTGACAGCGATGAATTCCACCCCTTGAACTCCATGTTCGATCATCCGGTTGACTGCGTTGTTTCCGCCGCCACCGACACCAATGACTTTAATTACGGCTAATGCATCGATATTTGTATCAAATTCCAACATTCTTTTTTCCTCCTAAGATTGCTCAGCTTTTGAACATAAGCCGGACACAATGATGATTTTATTCAAAAAAACGATCAAACATTTTTTTGGCTTTGCTTACGACACCTTCGTTATCCTGTTTCGGTTGTTTCGGCTGCTTTTGCTTTTTCGGCTGCTGCTCCACATACTCAGGTTTCTGCGAATGTGTCGCTGCTGAACTATGGCCGACGTTTCCATAGAACAAATCTTCTGCGTAAGCGTATTGGATCAATCCGACCGCTGTTGTGTACTGCGGCTCGCGAACTCCGATGAATTCAGGCGTGAACAAGCGCACCCGCGTTTGGAGAATGCTTCTTGCCAGCTCTGGAAGGCCGTCCATTTTGGCCATTCCGCCTGTCAATACGACACCACCAGGCAGCTCATCGACGCCGAGGCGGTACAACTCATCTAAAATCAATTCGAAAAGTTCTTCCATGCGAACTCCGATTATTTCAGATATGTATTTTTGGCTGTATTGTTCTCTTGAATCCGAACCGATTACCGGCACTTCGAATACTTCTTCTTCTGAAGCATCGTCGAAAAATGCGTGGCCATGTTCGAGCTTGATTTTTTCAGCCTGCTCTGTCGGGGTTTTCAAAACGATCGATAAATCTTTCGTTACGTGATCCCCGCCTACTGGAATGACGGATGCCGCACGCAAATGGCCATCGCGGAATACTGCGATGGAAGTCGATCCACCGCCGATATCGATGCAGGCCGTTCCGTGGTTCTTTTCGTCTTCCGTCAATGCATAACTTCCGGCTACTAACGGTTGGACATAAATCTCGCGGATTTCAAGGCCAGCGCGTTCAACACAGCGAAGCACATTGTGCAAGACCGTTTTCGAAGTCGTCACCATTGTACCATCCATTTCAAGTCGGATGCCGATCATGCCTCTAGGGTCTTTGATCTCGCCCAAGTGGTCGACAACATATTCTTCAGGAATGATATTGACCAGCTCACGTTCTGGCGGAATCGACATGACTTGTGCCGCTTCCAAAACGCGTTCCAAATCCTCATCCGTAATTTCACGGTTCTCGCTGTTTACTGCAACGATTCCCTTAACCGGCTGCAATGCCACTTGGTTGGCTGGAATGCCCAGCACCACTTCGTGGATTTCTTTGCCGATCATGCGCTCTGCCTGATCGACGGCTTTTTTAATGGACTGTACAGTTGCATCTATATCAACAATCGCACCTTTTTTGATTCCATTAGATTTGACGTTGCCAACGCCGATGACGTGCAACGATTTATTGGTCATTTCCCCGATCAATACTTTGACGGAGGAAGACCCGATATCCAAACTTACATATAATTCTGATTGACTCAACTCGTGGCACCTCCTTATAAAACTTCTCTACATTACATTCTATTGTAAAATACACACCTTGTCTAAGTAAAATAGCGAAACTTAGAAAATTTTCCTGCAATTCGTCAATTTGCCTCACCAAGCTTCTTTTTTTCGGCCCATTTCGTAAGCAGAATGCGGCGGATCACCGCAATATTCTGGAATAGCCGGACGCCGAACGCGAAAATGGCTGCCAAATACAAATCTACACCTAAATGGACGCCAAGAAAAGCCAGGCCTGCAGCCAATACGATATTAAAGAAAAAACCTGAAACGAACACTTTATCATCATAAACTTGCTGCAAATGGGCCCGTATGCCCCCAAATAGCGTATCAAGTGAAGCCAGCACTGCTATTGACAAATAACTAGCGTATTCAGGCGGTATTTGGATATCCGTCAACAAGCCGAGTGAAATGCCCAACAGCAATCCTAGAATCGATATCCACATTCCTACTCCCCCTCCCCGGCTTGAAGATGCTCCATGGTAATTTCTTCATCAAAAGCCGGCAGCGCCAATTCTTCCTGCGGCTCTGAAATAGTGATCGTCAAATCGTCTATGTAAAAATCATCGTGAATTGCAGAAGCCGTCAAATAACTAGAAAGTTTCCGCGCTTCTTCCATGCTCGTTGCCATAATCGTGATCATAAACGGCGGCGTCGAGATAGGCTCTGTATTCACAGTCGTGTAGCCATTGATATCGCGTATCGCGGTCGTGTTGATGACACGCTCCCCGGCAATCGCCAGCTCGATGCCATCAAAGCGGTTGATTTCATTCACTAAGCGAATCAATAGATCTGGTGGAATTTCTGTTATTTCGGTTCCAAGCGCAATCGCTTCAAGCGAAGGGCTAATCTCCAGTTCAATTCCCGGGCCAATCACTTGCGAAAGGCCGGCAGAGTTCTGCAAATCTTTTACTGTCTCTTTCAAAACCGCCTGCGGATCTTGAGTCGCTTCATCGCTATACTTGCCAAGTGTCTCATCCAGCAGGCTGATTTCCGACAGCAATTCCGAATGAAGTTGCTTTTCCCGCGATAATTGCTGGCGGATTTCCCATGTATCCCGGGAATCCCGGCTGTCATCCATATTTACCGTGTTGTATTGTGTCGCAGTCATAAAACCGATAACAAAAAGAATGACCGTAAAACGGCCCGTAATGCGTTTTTTCATCGCTGTCCCCCTGTATCCATCTCCGACAAAAGTGCCGGCATGCGGATAGCTCGCCCTGAATCAAGCGTTACAATGATGTTATCGTTGACGAGCTGGTCCTGAACGCCGCCTGACAGTTGCATGGAGGCAGTCAATACTTCTGGACTCCCAATCGCTTCGATGGTGAAAGGCGCAGGATGCTGGATGCCGTCGACTGTAATGACAGGGCCCGTGCAGACAATATGGGAATTGCCGTGAATCCGCTGGCCATTTACGGCAATTGCCTCGGCACCGGAAATATAGAGTTCGTTAATCACTTGGAACACATGGCTTTCATGAACCATATAATCGTTTGGATTCACATGGTCTGCCGTATAATCGCCGTCCTCGAGAGTCACTTTCAAGCCTTGCCCTTTAACCGGAACAAGCCCGAGGAAGCGTCTCAATTCTTCTGCCTCCCGGGCGTATGCCGTATAGTTTTCTTCACCGTCCACTACAGACCGCTCGAATTCCTGAACGGCTTTTTGCTTGTCATCCAGCTCTGCGCGCAATTCTTTATTGCGCTCTTGCTGTTCGATCAATTCTTTCCGGTATTGTTCTTTTTGCTCGAAAAAGCTGGTTCCCGCAAAATCATTTTCCGCTTCTCGCTGGTTCGACAAACTATAGGAATAGGCCATGATAAATCCGAGAACCAAGAAAACGAGCGAGAAGATGATCGACTTGCTGATGCTTTTGCGCTCATTGTTCTTCGATGTTTTCAAGTTCCTCACCCGCTTCCGCCAATCCGAACACATCGTTATAGGAACGGAAATAAATGCCAACTTCCATGTCAATGATGCCTTGGCGGCCTTCCAGCTGAGCGGTGACAGATGGATAATAATTTATCTTCTCTGCCAAAGTCGATAAAATCGCCTTGATTTCGTTTCCGTCATTCATATAAATTGTGATGTAATCTGCACGTTCCTGTTCCGTATCCAAAATGACTTGAGAGATGAGATTCTGCACTTCCGGGTCGGTTTTGACCAGTTGCTCGATCAACGCTTCCCGTTTTGCTTCATCTTCGAAATTCGAAAAAATCGGTCCTTCCACGACGCTGATGGGCTGGTTGAGCACGACGCCATTCGACAAGACCACTTGATAGCTATTGCCTTGATCCAAATACCCCATCTCGACAAATTCTTGGATTTCGATTTCAACTGAGCTCAACCAATTTTTTTTAACTGTTGCCGATTCGACCCATTCAAGCGATTCAATTTCACGCTCGATCTCCCCGCTGTCAAATGACCACATCGAATCCCCAAGCGCCAAAGTGCTGGCCTGCTTATAACTCTCGCCATCGAACAATTCAGCACCTGTGACTTTGATGTCGCGGATCTCGCTGTAAGTGGACTGGCTGTATAAAAGAATGAACAGCAACGAAATAAAAACGGTCAATAAAGCCGCAAACTTGCGGTTCGACCTTTTTCTGCGCCGCTCCCGGAGCGTTGGTATGCGTTCTTCGATGTCTATAACTTTGTCCATATCCGCCGCTCCTTCGTTTTATTCGTTTGCTTCTGTATATTTTCTGGCCGCTTCGATAAACGCATCGCCGCGGACTTCAAAACTTTCGTATTGATCCCAGCTCGCACAAGCAGGAGACAACAAGATTGTATCTTCCGGAGATGACTGACTGACTGCCTTTTCGACTGCATCGTCCATCAATCCGGCTTTAATGACCGTCGGAACATCGCAGCTTTCTGCAAATTCAGCAAAACGGTCCGCCGTCTCACCGAAAGTGACAAGCACTTTCACTCGATTCATATAGGGGCGCAATTCTTCCAGCGAATGCTGGCGCTCGAGTCCCCCCGCGAGCAAAATGATGTTGTCGCTGAAAGCTTCCAGCGCACTTTTGGTGGCAAGCTCATTCGTTGCTTTCGAATCGTTATAGAACCGTCTTCCTTGCCATTCCCCGACAAACTGTGAACGGTGCTTGACCCCAGTAAAAGAGGTCAATACGCGGATGATGGTTTCCTTTGTTCCTCCAGACAAGAGCATGGCGGCAGTGGCGGACAAAATGTTCTCAAGGTTATGCTCACCAGCCAGCATGATTCGTTTGCGTTCGATCAACGGCTCACCTTGCCAATAAATATAGTCACTGTCAGCACTGATGCTTTTTTCTGTGCGTCCTTTCAAGGTGAAAGGAACGCCTTGTGCTTTAACTGTTTTCGCATGGTCCACGAGCACCTGCTGGTCCGCATTGTAGATGAAATAATCTTCAGCCGTCTGGTTTTCCGTGATTTTCTTTTTCGATCCGATATAGTCTTCAAGCGATCCATGGTAATCAAGATGCGCTTCATATAAATTGGTGATAATCGAGATGTGGGGGCGGAAAGTTTCCGTCCCTTTTAATTGGAATGAAGAAAGCTCTGTGACGATGACGTGGTCAGCTGTCGCTTTTTCTGCCACTCCGCTTGCCACTGTACCGATATTGCCAGCAATAAGCGGTGACTTGCCGTCCTGGTTGAGCATATGGAACAACAAAGTCGTCGTCGTCGTTTTGCCGTTCGATCCCGTGATGCCGATAAACGGCGCTTCGCTGATGCGGTATGCAAGTTCGATTTCTGTCCACACCGGAATATCTTTTTCCAATGCTTTCTGGATCAGGTGGTTGCGGTAAGGAATCCCCGGATTCTTGATGACCAATTCAAACCCTTCATCCAATAGATCTTCAGGGTGACGCCCACAAATAACGGTGACACCTAAATTTAATAGCTCTTGGGCTTCAGGATTTTCTTCAAAGGGCTTGGAATCATTGACCGTCACGAATGCGCCAAGTTTATGTAAAAGGCGCGCAGCCGTAAAGCCGCTTTTCGCCAATCCAAGCACGAGCACTTTCTTTTGATGCAATTGCGGCAAATCTTTCATTTACATGACCTCCAATAAAACGGCAATCGCAGCGCTGATGAAACCGACACCCCAAAAGACGGTGACAACTTTCCATTCAGACCAGCCACTCAATTCAAAATGATGGTGGATTGGGCTCATTTTGAATATGCGTTTTTTTCGTAGTTTAAAACTGCCGACCTGCAAAATGACCGATGCGGTTTCAATGACAAACACCAAACCGATCAACAGCAGGAGCAATTCCTGTTTCAATAGAATCGATACCATAGCCAGCGCGCCACCTAGAGCTAAAGAGCCTGTGTCGCCCATGAATACTTTTGCCGGGTATTTGTTGAAAACGAGGAATCCGATTAGCCCGCCTGCTACAGCAAACGTGAACAAGGCGATTCCAGTTTCTTGTTGGACGATCGCCAATATGCCGAATGCCGCAAAAGCGATGGATGCCGTTCCAGCGACCAGCCCGTCAAGCCCATCTGTCAAATTAACAGCATTTGAAAATCCGACTAACCAGAACACGATGAACAAGACATATACCCACCCGAGTTCGATGGATGCATTTGTAAACGGAATGCCGAGCGCCGTGTCAAATCCGTTTGCGCGCAGCAAAAAGAATGACAAAACAGCGATGACGATTTGTGCCAGCAACTTTTGAAGCGATGTCAGCCCTAGATTGCGCTTGAGCACCACTTTGATGAAATCATCCAAAAAGCCGATCAATCCGTAACCAAATAGGACAATCAGTAAAATGACCACTTGTGTCGTCAATTCACCATTAAAAGCGGCTACCAATAGGACCGTCACGATAATAGAGATAAGGAACACTAACCCGCCCATTGTCGGCGTCCCCATTTTTTTCAAATGCGATTCCGGGCCTTCTTCACGAATACTTTGTCCGAATTTCATGCGTTTCAATAGCGGGATGAATACTGGCATCAATGCGACGGTCATGATCAATGCAATCCCAAATCCTAATATATTCATAACTTCCATTAATAGAGCTCCTTTAAAGACGAGTACACTCGTTCATTTATTCATTTTCGTTGTTTAAGGATTGTTCCGTTTGTTGTTCTGTTGATTCTGCAGGTTGTTCTGTGATTGGTTCAGTGGCTTCTGGGTTCTCCGTTGCAGCTGATTCTGCATCCGGCGACTGCGTTTCTTCATCATTCTGCGATTGCTGTGGATAAAATACTTCCGGTGGCTGCAATTCGATGATAACAGATTCGCCTTTTTCTGGCACTGCACCTTCTGCTACGCTTTGTGTCATCGCGAAGCCTTGGCCTGCAATTTCAAGCGGCAATCCGCTGAGTGCTTGGAATGCCAGAAGCTCACGTTTCGACCACCCTGTGAAATCCGGAATAGCGGTAGTGCCGCCGGTTCTCAAAATGATATTTTCACCGGATACCAATTTTTCGCCAGCAGCTGGGTATTGATCACTTATTTGAGAATTATCGCCAGCGATAACCGGATTTAACCCCTTGGCTTTCAGCTGAGATACAGCCTCTTCCATCGCCAGCCCTTTATAGTCTTCGATTTCTACAGTCTTTGCCTCTACCGAATTCTCAGGCGCAATGTTCAAATACTTCAATCCGTTTTCCATGACAGACGTAAAGATTTTGGACACGGGGACAGAACCGTATTCATCCGCGGGCAATTGAGGCTGCTGAACACCGATGTATATCAATAATTCCGGGTCATCAGCTGGGGCCATTCCAAGGAATGAGAACAAATAATTATTGGTTCCCGTCATATACCGGCCATCTTCTCCCGGAACTTGTGCGGTACCGGTTTTCCCAGCAACAGTATAATCCTGTAATGCGAAGCCTTGCGCCGATCCAACTTCAGATGTCACTGTAGACGCCATGATTTCACGCACTTTTTTCGCTGTTTCTGCTGAAATTGGCGTACCGGCTTCTTGAGGTTCAGATTTTACAGTTACGTCGCCTGTATCAGGATTTTTGATTTGATCGATGATATACGGCTTCATCATCGTGCCATCTCCAGCGAGCGCTGTCGCTGCTTGAATCATCTGAATTGGGGTAACGGTCGATCCTTGGCCATAGGAAGTGGTCAATTTATTGATCGGATATTGATCCAGGATTTTTCCTGCCGCTTCATTCGGCAAATCGATGCCAGTTTTTTCGCCGAAACCGAATGCATCGATATAATTCATAAAATTATCTGCACCAAGGCGTTCAAGCAGATAACCCATCGATACGTTGGAAGAACGCTGGAAGCCCTCAAGGAACGTGATGCTTCCCCAGCCGCGCCCGCTATTATGGTCGCCAATCGTGCGATCCAGCAATGTGTAGGTTCCGGAATCATAATAAGCATTCGGATCCCATTTGCCCTCTTCAACCGCTGCGGCCAATGTAAATACTTTCATCGGCGAGCCAGGCTCGATCGTCAGCTCGATGCTTTCATTCAACCAGTTGTCCGATAAGCCTTCACGCGTGTTCGGGTTGAATGTCGGGCGTTGGGACATGCCCAAGATCTCGCCGGTATCTGGATCTGCAATCACGGCAATCATGCGTGCCGGATTATATTCTTCCTGGACGCTCGACATGGCATCCTCCAAAAAGTTCTGCAGCGTGCGGTCCAGCGTCAATTGGAGATTCGATCCATCGATAGCGGGGGTGACAGCTTCTTGGCTATTCGGCAATAGATAACCCCATTTATCGGTATCGAACTCCATTTTTCCGTTTTTTCCTGTCAGAACTTCGTCATGGATAGATTCCAAGCCCATCTTGCCCATAGTCTTCACTTGCCCATCCTCGAACTCTTCTTTCATGGCGAACCCGATCAAATGGGATGCGAACACACCGTTCGGGTAAAGGCGTTTTAGGTCTTTAACGAACAATAAGCCCGGCAGCTCTTTTTCTTTCATTTCAAGCATCTGGGTATGGCTGATTTCCCGTCCGGCTGCGCCGAACTCAACTTGGTAACGGTCTTTTTCCATGCCATTTTCCAAAATGCTTACCAGTTCTTCTTTCGGCGTCCCCAATTGCTCGGACAAATACGCCGCTGTTTCTTCGGCATCGATCACGTGGTTCGGTTTTTCCGGATTCGTCGTCACCGATTCATCCAATACCGCCACTAATTTATACGTCAATGTGTCTTCGGCAATGACTTCCCCGTTGCGATCCAAAATCTTTCCGCGTTCTGCGGTCAATACTTCTTCCTGGCTGTATTTGGCAGCAGCTCTGGCAGCCAACTCCTGCCCTTCCACTTTGCCCGTTGCTTGAATTGTGATTATTCTGGCCATTAAAAGGAAAAAGAGCCCTGCAAATAGTAAAAATAGCAGAAAGGCTCCTCCTTGAAAACGAAATTTTTTCTTCATTGTCCCGGCACTACCTTTACATTTCGCTCATTTAATTTTAAGCCGTAATCCTTTGCTTTCGACCAAATGCGCTCATATGAAGACAGTTCACTTACTTGCACGGACAAATCGGTATTTTGTTTCGTCGTTTCACTGATTGAATTTTCAATTGTTTGGATTTCCTGCGTAGAAGCTTGGATTGTCGACTGATTTTGCAAGACGAGCAATGCGCACATGATGCAGACAGCCAGGAAAGCTGTATAAAGGATTTTCTCGCCTTTGGTGATGAGTTTTTTCTTTTTAGCCGGCTGTCTATTCGGACTTTGCGGAACGGCCGGCTGTTGTATGTAGGTTTGGGTTCTCGCATTCAACGCCATTTAAACACGTCCTTAGAGTTTGATTTTCTCCGCAATCCGCAACTTGGCGGAACGCGACCGATTATTATGCGCCAATTCTTCTTCAGATGGCAATATAGGTTTTCGAGTGATTAATTTCAATTTCGGTTCAAGACCATCCGGGATGACCGGCAAGTTCGGCGGCAGTTCCGGAAGTGATGAAGCTTCCTTGAATAAAGCCTTCGTCAAGCGGTCTTCGAGCGAATGGAAAGTGATGACGCTGATTCTTCCGCCAATGGCGAGCATGTCGAGCGCATCCTGCAAAGAAGTTTCAGCAGCACCCAGCTCATCGTTCACCGCGATGCGGATCGCCTGGAAAACGCGTTTTGCCGGATGTCCGCCTTTACGCCTCGCTGGCGCTGGAATGCCGTCTTTGATGCATTCAACCAGTTGCGCTGTCGTTTCGATTGGCTGTTTTTCTCTTGCAGCTTCGATTTTACGTGCAATCTGCTTGGAGAATTTCTCTTCTCCGTAACGGTAGAAAATGCGTACCAAATCTTCAAAGCGCCATTCGTTCACGACATGGTAAGCGCTCAGTTCCGCGCTTTGGTCCATGCGCATATCGAGCGGGGCGTCGTGATGATAGCTGAACCCGCGTTCTGGCGTATCGAGCTGGGGCGACGAAACACCCAAGTCGTACAAGATGCCGTCAACTTTCTCGATTCCGTGCTTTTCCAATTCTTCTTTTAAATACTTAAAGTTTGCATGGATGAAAGTAATCTTATGTAAATGGTCTTTCAGTTTTTCTTTTGCATGTTCGATTGCTGTTACATCCTGATCAAAGCAGTACAGATGTCCCTCATCGGATAGCTGCTGAACCAAATATTCGCTATGGCCCGCGCCGCCGAGTGTACAATCTACATATATGCCATCTGGACGAATGTTCAGCCCATCGACAGTTTCATGCAGCAAAACTGTAGTGTGATTGAACAACCCAGTCCCCCCGTTCGGTAAATTAAAAATCAAAGTCAGTTAAGTTTTCGGCAATTTCATTAAAGGATTCTTCGGATTCTTCAAAATACGCTTCCCATGCATCCTTTGCCCATATTTCAAACCGATTGGAGACACCGAGTATGACGCACTCTTTTTCGATTTTGGCATACGACAAAAGGCTGGCAGGTATATTGACGCGCCCTTGCTTATCAAGTTCCACTTCCTGGGCCCCTGAAAAGAAAAAACGTGTAAATGCGCGTGCATCTTTTTTCGTAACTGGCATTTCTTTTAATTTTTCTTCAATTTTATTCCATTCATTCATCGGATAACCAAATAAGCATTGATCCAGGCCTCTGGTGATCACAAAATGCTCACCAAGCAATTCACGGTATTTTGCAGGAACGATTAATCTGCCCTTAGCATCAACATTGTGTTGAAATTCGCCCATGAACATGCCTTTCACCCCACTTATTATAATTAATGTACCACATTCCCCCACATGCCACCACTTGTTTTTGAAATATTTCACTATTGTTACAGCATTTCATCTCAAAGAGTTTACTTGACACAAAAAAAGCCTGCATATGCAGGCTTTTTCAAGTTAAAGAATGACAATTTTGTGGGTGTTATTATATTTCATCGGCAACGCCAATAGGTCTTCTACGAGATCTTTACCATACTGATTCAAATATGGCACCGGGTTGTAAATTCGCTCCTGCAAACCTGATTCAGGCAACAGGGCATTTTCGATCGCTGCCAGTTGGTTAAACTGGGTGCTGTTTTGGATCGCCACTTCGTCTTGCAGCTTGTGTTTCAGGAAATCCAGCTGCGCTAAGTGGATGCGCAAATTTTTCTCAGCCAAAGGCGTAAGCCCGGCGCTGACCGCCGTAAAGCGGCTGATCAGTTCTTCGTACTCTTCAGTCAAGCCTTGTTTGACTTCGTCGATTTTCGCTTCCGTCTCGCTATCTCTGATGTGATCGAACAGTTCAGTGCGCATTTGTGGAATTTTCCGCTCGACAACGACTTCTTCAAAACTCAAGTCCCGTTTCTCCAATAGTCCCGCAGTCTTGCGGTCGATTAAGCTGACGCTGAGCCTTGGCATGACGATCGGCATCTCCATTCCCAGCAGGTTGAACGCGCCTTTTAAAGCTGCCCAATACGCGATTTCCCCTGGCCCACCGACAAAAGCCAGCACCGGAAAGACAAAATCTTGCATCAATGGCCGTGTCACGACATTATTGCTTAGACGTTCTGGCTGCTGCTTGGCAATTTCCAGCAGTTCTTGCTCCGTGTAGCTTAGCGCTGTATTCTTGACGGCAAAACGGTTTCCGTCCCGCTCGAGCAATAAGCGTTCGCCTTCGATGGTGATAAACAGATGCGCCGCTTCTTCCTTGGCATCAATTCCTGCAGTATAGCCGTCTTGTTGAAGCGCAGTTTCAGCTTTCGTGACTGCTTTCGCAATTAACTCGCTGTTTGTGATGATCTTCGAGAAAAAGCTTGATTCATAAGCGCGCAATTGCTCGTTCGCAGCATCAATATAAAGCAAACCTTCTTTATGGAAGAAATGATTGAGCAAGCTCGCGAAAAATACGGTAAATGTATCAGCTTTTTCAAGATGCTCAAAAACCAAGGAATGAATTTCTTTTGTATGTGCGGTCTCGGGCAAGCTGCGGAAATACTCTTCCAAAAATTCTTCGATTTCATCCGCTTTGAGCGATGCGTGCGAAGCAGCACATTTCCCGAGTTTGGCATGCGGATAATTCAGCTTTTCAACACGGCTGTTTGTTTCACGGTAAATATGGCAGATTTCTGCTAAATCGTGGTCTTCACCGGCAATCCAAAACACCGGCACGACTGGCGTGTCCAACATTTCGGATGCTTCTTTCGCCAATAAAATAGCAGAAATCGCTTTATGGATTGTATACAATGGGCCAGTCAGCAATCCTGCCTGCTGGCCAGTCACAACGACCGATGCACCTCCTTCAAAACGCGCAAGGTTTTGCCTAGACGCTTCAGATATTCCGAAAGGTTTCATATAGTCTGAGATAATGGACGCAAGTTTTTCCCGGTCGACCGGATGGCTTTGAAGAGTTTCAAGCCTGTTTCGGGCTTGATCCAAAGAAGGCTTATAGGAAAAGTATTGCAAAATCGCTTGTTCTTCGTTCGTATAATCAGCCATCAATTTGGAGGATGGCGGTATGTATTTCTCCTCTAATTTCATGAAGTTGAATCCCCTTTTCGCTTTACATTCAAAGACTACTATAACAAAAGGAGGATTGCTTGAGAAAAAATCCGCCTAGCGGAATGATTGGATTGCTAAAAAGATAAGTCCGGCAAGCCAAGTAGCGGCGTAAACGGCGGCCAAAGCCAAAAAACATATGCGCCACACTTTGCGCAGAAACTTGATTACTTCCAATTCTTTTTGAGTTTTCCACTCCCGGATCAGCAGAAAAATCGCAAACAATAATGCCGCCATCAAGATGAATGGTTGAACTTTTGCGCCAAACAGCAATTCAATCGACGCTGGCACTGAAAAGAACAACAGAAAAGCCGTGACATCAGCAGCGATGCCGAGCGCCTTGCGTTTTTGGGACTTATAGGTCAATGCATAGACAAACAAAAATAAGATAAACGGTACGTAAAGCAACACGTTCCCGGCAGTAGATATCCACTCCATTAGTTTTCCTCAACAGTCTTCAATAAATGATAGAACGCTTTAAATAACGGCAGATCCAATTTCGAAATTTGCAGGATATACAGCATCAGCCCATCCACATCCATCGGGTCCCTCGCCAGGCGGTCTGCAAGCATAGAAGATATTTCTTCCGGCCGTGACGCGCAATAGGCAGCGACTCGCTCGATCGGCTGCAAGCTTTCGATTTCAGGAAACGCCAAATATAACTCGTTGTACAGGTTGCGGAACAATTCGTAGGCATTCGGATCGGTGATCAAGCGCCCTTTCTCGATTTTCATCAATGCCGTCAACGGATTAATGAGGCTATCTCTCAACAGCTGTTCATACAATCGCTTCTCAATATCCTCTGTCCACTCAACGGTTACATGCCCCATATGGGTGAGTGCTTCGAATTGCGCAGGTTCACCTTTCAATACGCCAAGGCTCAACTGAGGCGTTTTCGTGTACTTGATTTCGTGTCCTTTGACTTTGACTGCGTCGCAATCCAATGTGGCAGAAGCAATTTGCCGATGTGCCAATAGACGGGCTTTTTCGATATACAGCATCCCTTGTTGAACAAATACGAGTGGATTGCTCGGCCGGCGGATTTTCAACAGCTTTAAAATCGGTGGCAGTTCTTCTGAATGAACCGTAATAAATATATAAGCATCCGGGTCCACCTGTTCAAAATCGGTATATACGGAAATTGGCTGTTGTGTCGCTCCACAAATAAGGCCGTGCGCGTTGAGTTCAGCGGCTTGTTGTTCGTTCGTGATGATTAGCTGCACATCGCCTTCTTTTTTCAATAGATGTGCCAGCAGCAACGCCTGGGCGTTTCCGCCGATAATTGCGAATTTCATGGAAACCCCTCCTTTTTCAGAGCAATCGTAGTTAAGAGACACCCATTTGCTTGGGTGTCTGCTAAAAAAGAAGCCTGCCTTTTTAGGCAGACTCCACGTCTATTACTCATTATACAGGAATGATCGGATGTTTTCGATACGGCAATGGCAAATCTTTCGTGGCATAGATCGTTAAGCGTTTGGACAATTCATCACGAAGCGCATATGGCGCGACGATTTCATCGACGATAAGCTCTGATGCCAAACGATAAATATTGATTTCTTCTTTATATTCCTGATGCTTTTGCTGGACATAGGCAAGGCGTTCTTTCGGGTCTTCGATCGCTTCGATCTTATTGGAATAAACCGCATTGACTGCCGCCTCAGGTCCCATGACGGCAATTTGCGCTGTCGGAAGCGCAATGCACACATCGGGTTCAAAAGCAGGTCCTGCCATCGCATAAAGCCCGGCGCCGTATGCTTTCCGTACGACGACTGAAATCTTCGGCACAGTAGCCGCACTCATCGCAGAGATGAACTTAGCGCCGTGACGGATGATGCCTGCACGTTCCACTTTTGTACCGATCATAAAGCCAGGCACATCGGCGAGGAACAATAGCGGAATCGAGAAGGCATCGCATAGGTTGATGAACTTGGCGCCTTTATCAGCAGAATCCCCGAACAATACGCCGCCTTTTACTTTCGGCTGGTTGGCAATGATGCCGACCGCTTGTCCGTCGATTCGAGCGAAGCCAGTGATCAATTCCGGCGCAAACAACTTCTTGATATCGAAAAAGCTATCTTCATCGATCAATTGGTCGATCAATTCATACATATCAAATGGCGCGTTCTGGTTTTCTGGAATGATCTCTTCCAGGCTGCGTCCCGCTTTCTTCGCTTTTGCTTCGAGCACTTCGGGCTTGCCGGCAAAATTCGCCGGGAAAAATGCCATATAGCGGCGCGCTTCCGAAATCGCTTCTTCTTCGGTGGACACCAATACGTCGCCAACGCCACTGACAGTACAGTGCATGCGGGCGCCGCCCATTTCCTCGAGCGACACTTTCTCGCCGATGACTTTTTCCGCCATGCGCGGCGATCCTAAATACATTGAGGCATTTCCTTCAACCATGATGACGATGTCACAAAACGCCGGGATGTATGCCCCGCCTGCCGCAGATGGGCCAAACAATAAGCATACTTGCGGGACCATACCGGACATGCGCACTTGGTTGTGGAAAATGCGGCCTGCCCCGCGGCGATTTGGGAACATCTCCAATTGATCGGTGATGCGTGCCCCTGCCGAGTCCACCAAATAAAGCATCGGCACTTGCATCTTTTCAGCCGTTTCTTGGATACGGATGATTTTCTCCACTGTCCGTGAGCCCCATGACCCTGCTTTAACGGTGGAGTCGTTCGCCATGACGCAAACGGTTTCGCCGTTCACTTTGCCGATCGCCGTGACGACGCCATCTGCTGGAAGATCGCCCGCTTCCACATTCGCGAAACGGCCATCTTCAATATAATCGCCGTCATCAAACAACAAATTCAAGCGGTCTCTGACAAATAGTTTATTACTTTCTTTCAACTTCTCATGGTATTTCTCTTGCCCGCCTGCGAAAATCTTCGAAAGCTTTTCTTCAAGCCTTGTATTATATCCCGTTGTTTCAGTCGTTTTCGTCATTTCTTCCACCCCTTTGGATTCAAATGCCTTATTCGCCGAGCGTCACCAATGTGTCCCCTTCGTTGACAAAGCTGCCAACTTCCACATCGACTTTTTCGACTTTTCCGCTGAATTCCGCTTCTACCGGAATTTCCATTTTCATCGATTCAAGAGTCAGAACGGTTTGCCCCGCCGATACAGAATCCCCTTCGTTGACTGCAATGTTTAAGACCGTTCCGGCCATAGATGCTGTTAGTTGTTTCATACTGTTTTTTCCTCCTTTTGTTGTGTAAGCCACTGAGCCAATACGGCCGTCGCGTAATTTCCTTCTATAAATAGTTTGGATTCGATAAATTGATCAAATAACGGCAGATTGGTTTTTACCCCTTCAATCACCGTTTCGTCAAAGAACTTTCTGGATTTATTTAAGACTTCTTCCCGCGATGCCCCTGTCAATACTACCTTGGCAATCATTGGATCGTAGAATGGCGTGACTTTATTGCCTTCTTCGTATCCCGTTTCAATACGGGCACCAGCACCCCATTTCAAGACGGACAATGTCCCAGGAGACGGGAAAAATGTTTTCGGGTCTTCCGCATAAATACGGTATTCGATTGAATGTCCAGTCGTCTGGATTGTGTCTTGTGCAGGCAATGCTTCGCCCCTTGCAACATTTACTTGCCATTCAACCAAATCGATTCCCGTCACCTCTTCGGTAATTGGATGTTCCACTTGCAGACGGGTGTTCATTTCCAGGAAGTAAAAATCGTTGTTTTCATCAACGATAAACTCCACCGTTCCTGCATTTGTGTAGCCGACCGCGCGAGCCGCTTGGACGGCTGCTTCACACAGCTTGGTTTTGGCGGATTCCGGTAAGTCCGGAGACGGCGATTCTTCGATGACTTTTTGATTGCGGCGCTGTACAGAGCAGTTGCGCTCATACAAATGGACAATATTGCCTGACTCGTCGCCAAAAATCTGTACTTCGATGTGGCGTGCATTGGCGATGAATTTTTCCAGATAGACAATGTCGTTTCCGAAGTAGGCTTTGGCACGGTTTTTGACCGATTCAAACTGCTGAGTGAGCGCTTGCTCATTTTCACACAATACCATGCCAATGCCGCCGCCTCCCGCACTCGCCTTCAACATCAACGGATAGCCGATCGCTTTCGCTTCCAAGACAGCTGCCTCAATGTCTGATACCCCTTCAGCTGTCCCTGGAACGACAGGCACACCAGCTTGTTTCATCGTGCGCCTGGAGCCGAGCTTATCGCCCATCGTTTCGATGACTTCAGGTTTTGGGCCGATAAAGATCAGTCCCGCTTCTGTCACTTTGCGTGCAAAATCCGCGTTTTCCGATAACAGGCCATAACCTGGATGGATCGCTTCAGCGTTGCGCTTTACAGCTTCTTCGATGATTTTATCTGCTTGTAAATAAGATTGCGCGACCGGGTTCGGGCCGATCGCTGCCGCTTCTGTCGCTTCACTCACATAAGGCAGTTCCCCATCCGCCTCGGAGTGGATTGCGATGGTTTCGATGCCGAGGCGGTCGCATGTCCGGATAATGCGCCGTGCAATTTCGCCCCGGTTGGCAATCAGGATTTTTTTCATGTATGAAATACCCCCTAAGTTTTCTCCCTTCTCTAGCATATACGAATTTTGTAAGCGATTTCAACTATTGAAAAAAATATTTTCCATAATGTTCCGTCTGTTCACTTCATTCATAAGAAGATGGCATTGTTTTTCCATAAAAAAAGACCCCATAGGAGCCTTATTTTTTGCTTTTATTCAAAAACGCATCCACAGCCTTATGGTGCGCTTCCTCTGCCCACAATCTGGCGCATTCACGTATTTCCTGGTCGACCCGCAGTTTCAAATTCGTTTCCTGCCACTTGCGGATCGCCATGGCTTTATACGCACGGTGGACGGATGGCAGCACACGGTCCATCGATGCCAAGAATCGGTCAATATCCCCGTCTTCTCCGATGATGGCGCTGGCCCACCCGTTCTCATGCAATTCAGCCGCTGTGTAGGCGCGCGCATCACTGAGCATCTTCAGTGCTGCGTCATGCTTCAGGGATTCAAAAAGATAGGTGCCGCCGCCCCAGCCGCTCGTGATGGCCAGCGTCCCTTGAATAAAGCCGCATTTGGCGTGTCTCCTCACCAGCCGGTAATCACACGCCGTCGCAATCTCACAGCCCCCGCCGACTGCCGTGCCATTGACGAGCGCAATGACCGGGACAGGAATCGTCTTGATGCGATACAAGGCTTCGCCCATCCGGCTGAGCATAGGCCAAGCCTGCTGTTCTGTTTTCAATTCATGGAAGACCGACAAGTCGCCGCCTGAACAAAATGCCTGCTCGCCTGTCGCCGTGATGATGACATAGCGGATGTCTTCTGTTCTTGCGCGTGAAGTGAGTTCTTCAAACCCTTCCATCACGTCATTATTGATAGCGTTGCGAATATGGGGCCGGTCGATCGTAAATGTCATTACCTGATTTTTTGTTTCGATTATGTATGCCATGTTTTGACTCACCTCTGCCTCTAGTTTACCTGTTTTTCGGCAAATGAAAAAGGTTATCCGGAGCCATGGCCTCCAGATAACCTTTTTCTAAGCAAATACTGTTTTATTTGCTAGCTACTACTTCTTTGCCTTTGTATGATCCACATGCTTTGCAGACATGGTGAGCCAATTTACTTTCGCCACAGCTTGGGCACGCTACCATACCAGGTACGGATAGCTTGAAATGCGTACGGCGTTTTCTTTTAGCGGTTTTAGATGTTCTTCTGAACGGTACAGCCATTGGTGACACCTCCTTACAATGATTCTATTCATCTGTCTGATCGAAATACTTGGCTAAATCAGCCAGTCTTGGATCCGGTTTTGATTGTGCTTCTTCCTTCTTGGCCAGAACTTCTTCATCTGACAAATAAGACCAGTCATTGCCGCCTTTGATGACGGTTTGTTCTGAGTCTTCCTTGAAGACCTGTATTGGGACTTCAAGGGCGATCAGCTCTTCTAAAATCGGCTGAAGATCAATGACTTCAGTCGTTACCGCGTGGACATATTCGTCCTCGCCTTCTTCACGGCCTTTTTCAGACCAATCGAAGATTTCCACGGTGTCGATGCTGACCGGATATTCGACATCTTCCCAAGTTCGTGCACAGGGCAGCGTAAGCGTCCCTTCAAGATGGAGCATGCACGTCATTTGTTGCGAACCAATCGTACAGTGTCCTGTGACGTGTATAGGAGATACGGCGCGAATATCACTATTGCGCTTTTTCGCCTCATCCAATTGAACATACTGGTCAATTGGCATCCCGTCGTTACGATACTTTTGTAGCTGTTGAATCGCTATTTTCATAAGTAATCACCTCAAGACAACAAAGTTGATTATATAATGTAGAACAAACGATGTCAAGAAAAAATCTTGTCACCATAATTCGCTCATCGTTATACTAGAACTAATCATACCAAAAGAAGGTGCTGTAATGAAAGCGACAGGAATCGTTGTTGAATATAACCCTTTTCATAATGGCCATTTGCATCACGCAGCGAAGGCAAAGCAGCTGTCAGGGGCGGACGTAGTCGTCGCCGTTATGAGCGGCCAGTTCCTCCAGCGCGGCGAGCCGGCATTTGCCGATAAATGGACGCGCACGGAAATGGCGCTCTCGGCTGGCGTCGATGTGGTCATTGAATTACCCTACGTTTTTGCAACTGCGCAGGCTTCTGAATTCGCGCGTGGTGCTATCCATTTGCTCGACGCAGCAGGATGCGCTTCTTTTTGCTTCGGCAGCGAACAAGGCACCATCGATCCCTTCTTGAATAGCCTTGAATTATTGAGAACCAAAAGAGACCAATACGAAAACCTCATCCATGACAAAGTGCAAACCGGCATCAGCTACCCGAAAGCCTTGAATGATGCTTACCTATCCTTAACAACAGGCGAAGCCAGATACGCCGATTTGACCAAGCCGAATAATATTCTTGGCTATCATTATATAGAAGCAGCCCATGAGATCAACAGTACGATAGCGCCGCTGACAATTCAGCGCATCGGCGCGGGTTACCACGAGCTGCTGAAGCCAGGTGTCGCGATTGCCAGTGCAACCGGCATACGCAATGCTTTTTTCGAAGGCGAAGAGCTCGAAGAACTAGCTCCTTACTTGCCATTGAGCAGCCTCCGCTTGCTTGAACGCGTCCATGCTGAGCAGCAAGGGTTTGTCGATTGGCAACGATTCTATCCCATGCTGCGCTTCACGATTTTGCGCGAAGGGCCAAAAGCACTTGCACGGTTTGCCGAAGTAACGGAAGGCATCGAAAACCTGATCTACGAGTCGGCGAAGCGTTCGGCGACTTTCGATGTGTTTATCAACCGAGTGAAAAGCAAGCGCTTTACCCGTACGCGCATACAGCGCATGTTGACCCACATCTTCACCGGCTACACGCAGCAGGAAGCACAAGCTGTAAAACACCCTGAATACATCCGCTTGCTCGGCATGACACATAACGGCAGGCGTTATCTGAACGAACGAAAAAAAGCCATCCCGCTCCCTGTCATCAGCCGGGCCGCGGATTTGACAGGAAATATGGGACAGCTCGATATCCGCGCATCAGCACTTTACCTTCAAGCGATCGGCGCAGATTCTTTAAAAAAAGAATACACGACGCCGCCTATTTACCTCGGTGGCAGTTCCGACAAATAATCAAGTGCCGCATCAATGTCGGTGACCGGGACGATATCCATCTCGGTGCCGATTTCTTCTGCGGTTTCAACGGCGACATCAAAATTGCTCGGTGTATCGGAATCGCCCTCATCATCCGGCGCGAAGAAAACGTCGATGCCGGCACGGTCTGCTGCCATGACTTTTTGATCGATCCCGCCGATTGGCCCGACCGTTCCGTCGCTTTCCATCGTGCCGGTTCCCGCGATATCATACCCGTGGGTAATGTCTTCATCCAGCAATTGATTCAAGATTTCCAAAGTAAACATCAACCCGGCGGACGGCCCGCCGATGGTGTCGGAGTCAATCGAAACATCCGGAGTCGTTTCGATTTCCTTATCTTCCACAAACGAAATGCCGATGCCTGCGCGCTCAGGCTCTGTCGGCAATGGGGCGAGTGTGACCTTCTGGTTGATCGTACGTTCATCGCGCTCAATCACCAGCTCCACTTCATCTCCCACTTTTTTAGTGCCTAAATTTTCAAGAAAATCTTCCATTGAATCATAAGCTTGCCCATCAATTTCCAACAAACGGTCGCCCGGCGACAATAAACCAGCTGCTGCCCCATCTTCCAGCACATTCAAGATAAAAACGCCGTTGCTCGATACTTCATAAGGCTTCCCCGCTTCTTCAAATGCCACTTGCAGCGCGTTAACCTGTGAATCGGACATCAGCTTCAACTGCCTGACATTGTACTCTTCATCGCTTTCATGAGGGCTTCTCACTTGTTCAGGGTCGAGCACTTTATAGCCTTCCTGAAATTGCGCCATGATGTATAAAGCCGGTGTAGCATTGAACATCGTTACCGTCATTAAGCTGAGCGTACCTGCATCGCCTTCATCCCGCCCCTCGACTTCCACCAGAGGCGATAGCTCGTATGCGTCACCTGGGCGTGAAATATAAGCATCCAGC
Source organism: Planococcus sp. SK3692 (assembly GCF_028890485.2). Lineage (GTDB taxonomy): Bacteria > Bacillota > Bacilli > Bacillales_A > Planococcaceae > Planococcus. The sequence continues at coordinate 1,130,847 of NZ_JARCHV010000002.1, read as the reverse complement.
CGGTAGGAGCTGACAAACACGACGAGCGCCATCACCAGCACAAAAAACCATAGTTTTTTACTTTTCATCGCATATCCTCTCCTTTTCGTTCGAACCACAACAAAAAGCCACGTGTCACGTGACTTATTTGAACTTTTCTATTAATGCTTTTTCCACCGCATCCGGCACCAAGCCGGAAATCTTGCCTTGATACTTCGCAACTTCTTTGACAATGCTCGAACTAAGGAAAGAATATTGGTTGTTTGACACCATGAATAAGGTTTCAATGTTTTCGTTTAAAAAACGGTTCATGGACGTAATCTGCATCTCATATTCAAAATCCGACACAGCCCGCAAGCCACGTATGATGGCATTCGCTTCTACTTCCACCGCATAGTCGATCAGCAAGCCGGCGAAAGAATCGACCGTGACATTCGGAATGGCCTTCGTCACTTCCGCAATCAATTCCATTCGCTCATCCACATTGAATAATGGATTTTTTGACGAATTGTTCATGACTACCACTTTCACTTCATCAAAAATCGATGATGCCCGTTTCACGATGTCTAAATGGCCCATCGTAATCGGATCGAAACTCCCCGGTACTACTGCAATTTTAGTCAATTTGTTCTCCCTCTTCCCCCTGGTAGCGGTAAATTGAAATAATTGTATTCCCATATAATTCCTTTTTAAAACGAACGCATCCGGCTGTTTCGTCCGGTAATTCGATATCCCGCTCATGTTCGCAGACAATAATCGCCTCGTCTTCAAGCAGACCAAATTCAGCCGCTTTCGCCATCAGCTCATAAGCTTTTTCCATATGGTAAGGTGGATCGAGAAACAGCAAACGCGCTTTCACGCCATTTTTCTTCATGGCTTTTAATCCACGTTCCGCATCAGCTCGGTATACTTCCGCTGAATCTGCCAACTTGGTTTTTTCCAAATTGGCATGGATGGTTTCTACGGCTTTTTTGTCTTTATCGGTAAAAATCGCATGGTCAACACCCCGGCTCAAGGCTTCAATTCCGAGCCCGCCGCTGCCGGCAAACAAATCCACTGCCGTCCCGCCATCGAAAAACGGGCCGATCATATTGAAGATGGATTCTTTAACTTTATCAGTCGTCGGCCTCGTCGAATTTCCGGGAACCGCTTTCAAAGGCAGGCCTTTCGCCTGTCCTGCTACTACACGCATACTATCGCCTCTTACTTTATCATTTTAGTACTGCAAATACCGCCCATAATGGTAGAATGGATTCTGGAAAGGACGTGTTTTAGATGATACAACGTTTTATCGAACTCGGAGAAGGGTACGGCGATATATATGAACTTCGCCAATTGATGGAGAGCAATCAAGAACGGTTTATGCACGGATTCGTTTTCGTTTCAAAAACGAAAGACGCCCAACCCGTCGTTTCCGTAGCCGCTGCATTCCAGCCAGCCCAAGAAGGCAATTTCATGCCGATCTATCTCTGCCGCGAAGGGGTGCCAGACGGCTCAAAACGATTGGCTGTGTTCGAAGACGCCGTAAAACAGTTAGGCCATGAGCCGATTCGCATGGACGTCAAGCATTCTTCACAATACGCAGACACCAAACTTTATTTCGGCCATCTCATCGCCATTCTTAGGCTCAACCATTATATTCCGCCGATGCAGTGATCACAAGCCGATTTTATAATCGTATTCCTTCGCTTTATCGGGCTTGGCGTTTTCATATTCCGTCTTAAGGAAAGGCCGCTGGGACTCCAGCACTTTCTTGACATACGGCAACTTGGATAGTTTTTCTTTTGTGGCTTCGATTTTGTCTTGGTCCATATAGACGACAACATATTTCAATTTGCGGGAAATAAAATGGACATGTCCATACTTCCGCAGTGATTTTGCTTGTTTCAGCTGATGCACATAGACAATCAGACCTTGGCGATCATGCATATCTATCCCTCTTTTCTAAACTCTAGAATACCATAGGTCTAAAAAAAGCCGCAACCGAATAAACTGACAGCAAGTAGAGCGTTCCGCTATAATGTGGATACTACCAAAACAGGGGGTTATACATATATGGGTAAGAAAACGAAAATCGGCCTGGCCGCAGCCGCTGTTGGCGCAGCCGCATGGGCCGGCTCTAAGGCATTTACGGAACCACAGAAACGGCCGCAAAAAGCCGTTCTCGATTATCAGCACCCGATCGTCCTCGCTCATCGTGGCGGCAGCTCGCTCGCACCCGAGCATACAATGGCAGCCTTTGACCGCGCCGCAGAGCTCGGTGTACACGGTTTTGAAATCGATATTCGCATGACCAACGATGAGGAGATTTTAGTTTTTCACGATGAGTTTGTCGACCGCACGTCCGGTTCAGCCGGGCGCGTAGCCGAAATGACACTCGAAGAACTGCGTGCGCTTGACCTCGGCTATCACTTTGTTGATGACAAAAGCGAAAATTCCTACCGTGGCAAAGGTGAGAAAGCCGTCCTGCTTCGTGAACTGCTGGAAAAATTCCCGCAAATGTACATCAATATCGACATCAAAGACGCACCTGATACGTATGAAGGCAGTTTGGTGCCTTCAAAACTGTGGCGCTTGATCGAATCCCTCGGTGCAGAAGACCGAGTCGTCGTCACCAGCTTTTACGACGAACAAATCGACCGCTTCAATTTATATGCCCAAAACCGCGTCGCACTCGGCGCTGGGGAAAATGAAGTGCGCAAAGCTTTCACTTCCTTCAATAGCCAGTTTGGCCATCTGTATGCACCGCGTGCGGATGTTGTGCAGATTCCGGTGAAGCATTCCGTGTTCCGCCTCGACTCTGCACGATTCATAGCCTTTCTTGACCGCTTGAATGTCGCGGTTCATTACTGGGTAATCGACGATAAGGAAGCCATGGAGAAATTGATCAACGCAGGAGCTAAAGGCATCATCACTGACCGGCCTGATATCGCCATCAAATTGATTTCGGCGCTAGAAGAAAAACGCCAATAAAAAAAGTGCAACCCTTTGAGGTTGCACTTTTTTTATTATGCGGAACAAGAACAGCCGCCGCCTGTGCCGCAGCCGCTTCCGCAAGAGGAATCCGATGAAAAGAACGGATTGCTCGAAGGAATCTTGACCGCTTCTGACACTGATCGGCCAAGGATGAAGCTCACTTGGTCCATCAAGTCCTGCAGCTCATTTTCTGCAAGCCGTAGCTCAGCCACCTTTTCGTTCAGGTCCAAACGGCGTTTGTCCACGCGGATTTGCTTCATCACCCGCTTGTAATCCGGGTGGTATTTGCCAAAGCGCTGTACTTCTTCATACAGCTCCTTCAGCCTGGCGAAATCGTGGATCTCTCTCGCCAATAGTTTATCGTTATAGACAGAGTCATAGGCATCGCGATATTTCGCAGCCTGCTCTGATTGCAGTATCATTTCACTCAGCTCATCCGCAGAGTCAGTTATACCGACCCATTCATAGGTCATGATCACTTTGCATTCCTCCTCTACGCTTTCATCATAGCAGATTGTTTTCCAGATTCATACACCGATTACTTCTGAAAATAGCCAAAACAAGGCTTGCCCAGTTGCCGGCTATTGGACTACTGGCTTTCATAGACGCCCGGATCCTGCTTTAACAAGATCTGGCTGTAATACTTACCGAACACGCCGACGCCGACTTGGTTGTATTGCGTACTCAATAAGGTTCCTCTATGGCTCGGGGAATTGAACCAGCCGTGCAAAGTTTCAGGTGCATCGTAGTAGCGCGATGCCGTATTGATGGCCGCCAAATCGAATGGAATGTCCGCACCTTGCAGGCGTGCTTCCAAATCGGACACTTCCATTTCTACAGAAGTAAACTCCGTGCGCGCCATTTCCTCGCTCGTCTGCTTGGCTAATAAACTGATGCCGACATTTTCTTTTACTAAGGAGCGCTGATGGCGAAGCCTATAGACATTAGTTAAATCGACCAATTGCTTAGCGTTCGCATCATCAATAGAGCGCTGCAAAGTGGATGATGGCCTTGGTGTCACCAATAAATCCCCAGCATACATCATATCGTAAGGTTGATGGCGGATCAGCGTTTCTGCATCCATGAACCTGACCGCTTCTAATTGCTGGTCTTCAGCGTCGAGATACAATTGTGCATAAAGGTCTTCAAAACTGACCAAGATCCGCTTATCCATATCCTGCTCGCTTAAATTGAAAGTATAGGTATTGGTGCCGTATTTGACGGTCACTTCGTTCTGGACGATCGTAAACCTGTAAAGCTCCTCTATTGTCTGGCCGATTTCATAAGGTTCGATATCCGTTGACTCGCCAGCCGCATATACTTGGACAACCTCCCCTTCTTTTACTCCGACCATGACAAAATTCGAATATGCGGCATCGTATACCCACCATTCATAGCCAAAAGCGGATGGCTCGATGCGATCGGGCTTGCCATGCTCTGCCAGCCACTCTTCCGCCGGCTTCCCAATATGGACGGAAAGCCCGCTCGTCGGCCGTTCGACATCGAGCGCCGATTCCGTCAAATTATCGGCAGGCAAAGGATCCGCTGGCCGTGGTGCTTCAAGCAATTCGTTTTCACTGATTGACGGGTCCAAGTAAAACAGTCCAATCAGGACAATTGCCAAGAAAATCATGATGCGTAACAAGTCCTTCACTGAATCAGCTCCTGACACCCATTTTCCCCATTATAACAGCCGCCTGCATTCTGACACAATCTAGCCATTGCATGTACCCAAAATATGATCTATTATTAAAGGAGCATTCAGTCTTTTTTTGTTATAGAGGAGGAGATCCCATGTATTTTGAAAATACAGGACTAGAGAACATCGAAGTGGATATTACATTGCTTGAAGACATCATGAACAAGCATGGTTTGACGAAAGAAGGCCAATGGGATTATGAGCGCGTCACATACGACCGCAAATTCATCGTCCGCGAAGGCACTTATTACTTGCGCGTGTTCGCTTATGCGATCGACGGAGATGTTGATGCTAACGATGCGACTGTCCGCGTCTTGAAGCCGGTCATCGGCAAGCATTACTACCCGCACGGTATCGAATACGGTGAAGACGAGCATTTCCCGGATCACCTATTGAAAACTGGCGCTGAAATTTTGGCTTCCATCAAAAAAGAAATTTCCGAGTTCGAAATCAAAGCGTAAAATTTCCGCAGTTCAATACGAACTGCGGTTTTTTTAAACAAATGCTTTGTCGTGAAATTTCATGCAGTCAATTGAAGGAGGTTTATTGTGGGCAAGTGGTTTAATAAAAGACTGGCGACCCTATTATTGGTCATCGCTATTATTGCGTTAATCTCTATATACATATTGCCGATTGCCGTTCCACTTATCATCGCGCTACTCACCGCTATCTTCTTAGAGCCTTTTGTGAAATTCGTGCAGAAACGGTTCAAATGGGAACGCAAAGGCGCAGTCATCACAGTGTTTATTCTTTTCCTTGTCATCGCTTCCGGCTTGGTTTACTGGATCATTACGCAGTTGGTTGGCCAAATTATCCAGTTCTCAAAAATGGTTCCAGAGTATACAAATTCCCTCTCAAATATGTGGGGAGAAGTGGAAGCTTTCTTCCTGCGTTCCACTGCTGAAATGCCAGTGGAAGTCGTCAATTCATTCGAAACGGAATTGATCGCGTTTGCGGAAGGTATTCGCGACTGGATCTTGACATTCGTCAATTACGATACAGTCACCAATTTATTGACGGGCATTCCTTCTTTTTTAGTCAGTTTCATCGTCTTCCTCATCGCCCTGTTCTTGTTCATGCTCGATTTAATGGATTTAAAAGGCATGCTGTTCAATCGCTTGAAGGAATCGACTGCTGAAAAAGTACGCTTTATGAGCGCACGGCTGAATAATGTCGTCTTTGGTTTCTTGAAAGCGCAATTCCTTGTCAGCTTGATCATTTTTGCTGTTTCATTGATCGCCTTATTGTTTATTGCCCCTGAATATGCCTTGGTCATGTCGCTTGTTATCTGGGTCATCGACTTTATCCCGATCCTCGGTTCGATTATCGTATTGACCCCCTGGTTCATTTATATGTTCATCGTCGGGGACATCGTTCAAGGCACGCAGCTGGCTATTTTGGCATTGGTGTTACTGGTCATCCGAAGAACCGTTGAACCGAAAGTGATGGGCACCCAAATCGGGCTATCTCCGCTTGCCACATTGATCGCCATGTTTATCGGCCTTCAACTGATCGGCTTTCTCGGATTCTTTATTGGGCCGTTATTGGTTATCCTCTTCACATCAGCACGGGAAGCCGGCATTATCAAAATGGAGTTCAAAGTTTAAAATACACAAAAAAGCACTGAGCAACTTATGCTCAGTGTTTTTTTTATCCACCCAGAATCGCTTTGAAAACGGAAGTCGTGTGTCCGCCTTCATAAAATACATAAAGCAATAAATAAACGGTCACTCCTGTAATTGCGGTGAAGAACCAGACGACGCTTGTAAATGGGCCAATTTTGCGGTGTTTGTCGAGGCGGTTTTTCAAGCCCCAATAAATGGTCACCAGCCCCATCACTGCCCCGATTGTTGCAAGCGTGATATGGAAAATCAAAAAGACCGTATAGTAGATTTTCAACTCATCCGGTCCCCCGAATGCCGTGTTTCCTACAAACAGTGTACGCGAGACATAGATGATGAAAAACGTCAGCGCGGCAGCCCCGGCACCCAGCATTACTTTTTTATGCGCTTCAATGCGGCGTTTGAGGATTAAGTTCCATCCGATCGCCACCAATACGGCGCTCAAGACGATAAAGAATGTACTGATGGTTGGCAATAGCGGCAAATTCATTTAATTAAACTCCTTTTGGGTCATTGCCCATTATGTCTGTAATACGCCATATCTTTGCGGTCCTGCAAAACCTTGGCGGTGATTTCATCAGCATTAGCTGTTTCGTTTTTAAGCCATTCATGGAAGACCAGCCAAATGAATACGGTAAACACCAGTTCTTGGATAATTTTCATCGTGATGCCGCCCGTGCGTTGGTCTTCGATCAGCGACATGTTTGTGAAGAGTTCGGGACCGGACAAATTAAGTTGCGCCAATGTTCCTGCAGGCACGCATAACGCCATCGCCTGCATCCAGGCTTCCCCGTCTGAATAGGTGGCATAAAATGGTGTCGTGCTAAAAATGATCAAGGCACAAGCTGGGGTCATCAAGACGCTTAGACCGAATAGATAACCCAATTTTTTGAGGCCATGGAATTTGTGCATGCCTTCCAGGTTGTTGACCACTGGCCACCAGTAAATTAAAGCTGAGACGAATAATAGAGTGCTGACAATGCTGTGGATGAGCACATCTTGTTTGACGAAATCAAAAACAAGCGGCAAATGGTAGACCGAGAAAAACAAACTGAATAGCAGCAAGGCAATCAATGGTTTAGTGAAGAACATAAACAGAGGATTGATGATTGGCAAGCCAATGAATGCCCGCCAAATATAAGAAGGGATCCCCATGATGATCAATGGGGCAGCCAATAGCAGAAGCAAGCCCATCTGAACCATATGCATTGTCAAGGTGATGTGGCCAAGCAAATCGACCGGCGAGCCTTTCAAAACGTAGATCAAGGCCATCCCAGAGACAAAGAGCAAGGCCTGCTTGGTTTGAAGCGGTTCGCTATCAGTGAATTTATGTCTCCACTTAGTGGTGACTAGAAAATATAAAAGCGTAATCAGTACGAGAAATGCAAAATACCAGGGGCTCCATAACGCCTCGAAGCCAAAAATGCTGATTGGCATTAGACCGTACCTCCTTTTTTCCTTAAGTACCCTCATTATATAGGGGATGTCTTGCCATATCAATGAACGAATCATGACATTTGACGGTGCCCATAGTCGATCAACAGAAAAAAACTCCGGACTTTTGAAAGTCCGGAGTTTTTCAGGTTACCACCATACAATGGTTACCATCGTAAGAACGATGGTGAATGCGACAAAAATGCCGCTGAACATGAAGAATGCCATCATGCCGTGGCCTTTATTGCTCATGTGCATGAAATTATATAATTGAAGCACTACTTGAACTGCAGCCAATAGCAAGATAATCGGCACGATCAAGTAATTCGAAAAATCTGCTGCCACTAACGTGAACGCGATCAATGTCAAGAAGATCATCATAGCGAATGATGTCAACTGGCCGCGCATCTCGGTAGCGCGTTTTCTCTTGATAAATTCAAATTCCGCTCTGGATCTGTGAATATCGTGAGTATCGTGTGCCATATTAACCGATCACTCCCATCAAGTAGACTACAGTGAAGATGAACACCCATACTACGTCAATGAAATGCCAGTAAAGAGCGGCAAGATAGAACTTCGGTGCGTTGTACATGTTCAAGCCACGTTTAGCGTTGCGGAGCATCAATGCGATGAACCAGCTAAGCCCGAAGACTACGTGAGCTCCGTGCGTTCCGACTAAGGTATAGAACGCGGAACTAAAGGCACTATTGGTATAGCCAAAGCCTAAATGCACATAATGGTTAAACTCGTAAATTTCCAAGCCTAGGAACGCAAGCCCCAAGAGCACGGTAATTCCGAGCCATGCTTGCATGGCCTTGAAATTATGATTCTTCATATGATACATCGCGTAGACACTTGTCAACGAAGATGTCAAAAGAATCATTGTCATGGCAAACACAAGCGGCAGTTCGAACAAGCCAGAAGCGGAAAATTCCATTCCGCTTGGGCCTTTATCTTTCAACGCAAGATAAGTTGCGAAGAGAGAGGCGAAGGTGACGGTCTCAGCTGCCAGCAGCAACCAGAAACCAACGAACTTGTTCTTCCCTTCGAGCGTCGCCGTTTCAGGATGATCGGGCCAAGTTTGTGGGGTATATCGTTTATTTAAGTCCACCTTTTTTGCCTCCTTCCAGCGCTCTTGCTTCTCTTTGAATGCGTTCGTTATCCGCAATCAATTCTTCTTTTGTTACATGGAATCCAAGGTCATCTTTCAAAGAACGCACAAGCATCGAACCGAATGTGATCGCAAGACCACCGATCAATACAGGAAGCGCCCACGCATGTCCGTCCGTATGGTACATAGCGCCAAACGCTGCGATGAACATGCCAAGTGAGATAACGAAAGGAATGAATGATCCATTCGGCATGTGGATATCGCCAAGTGGCTCAGCATACACCATGCCTTCTTTATTGCCTTCCATTTTCTCGATCCAATACGGGTCAAGTCCACGGACAAGCGGTGTTTGTGCAAAGTTGTAGAATGGCGGTGGTGACGGGATTGCCCATTCAAGCGTACGTCCGTCGCCCCATGGGTCGTTGCCAACACGTTCGCCTTTCATTACTGTCATAACAACGTTGACGAGGAGGATAAGAATTCCGATCGCCATGAGCAAGGCACCAGCCGAGCTGATTGCGTTAAAGAGATCCCAGCCTTGATCTGCTCCGAACGTGTAAACACGGCGAGGCATACCCATAAGGCCGAGGAAATGCTGGATAAAGAATGTCAAATGGAATCCGATAAAGAAGAACCAGAATGTCCATTTTCCAAGTTTTTCGCTCAACATTGTACCGAACATTTTCGGCCAGTACAAATGCGTACCTGCCAAAATAGCGAGCACAACGCCACCAACGATTACGTAGTGGAAGTGGGCAACGATAAAGTAAGAATCGTGCAGCTGGTAATCAAGCGGCGCAATTGCCTGCATAACGCCTGTTACTCCACCTGCTACGAATGACGGGATAAACGCAACCGCGTAAATCATCGGCACTGTGAAAGAAATGTTTCCTCCCCAGATCGTCAATAGCCAGTTAAAGATTTTGATCCCTGTCGGAACTGCGATAATCATTGTTGCAAGGGCGAAAACCGCGTTAGCTGTTGGCCCAAGACCAACGGTAAACATGTGGTGAGCCCAAACCATGAATCCGTAGAAACCGATTAGGATTGTCGCAAAGACCAATGCCGTGTAACCGAATAGGCGTTTGCGGGAGAAAATTGCAAAGATTTCAGAGAAAATACCAAATGCTGGCAAGATCAAGATATAAACTTCCGGGTGACCGAAGATCCAGAAGAAATGCTCCCAGATGATGGTGTTACCGCCCATTGTTACATCAAAGAAATTAGCTCCGAACAAACGGTCAAATACCATGAAGAAGATACCGACAGTCAGTGGAGGGAATGCCAAGAGAATCAACGCAGACGCTACGAAAGTCGTCCAAGTGAAAAGCGGCATTCTCATATAGGTCATACCCGGTGCACGCATATTGATGATCGTCACAAGGAAGTTAATCCCTGCAATCAATGTACCGAAACCAGATATCGTCAACCCTAGCGAGTAGAAATCGATTCCGTGGCCTTCAGAGGCAAGTGCCAAAGAAGCGTAGTTTGTCCATCCTGCATCCGGTGCTCCGCCTAAGAACCATGAAAGGTTCAAGAAGATACCACCGAAGAAGAACAGCCAGAACCCAAGTGAGTTCAGGAAAGGAAACGCCACATCACGCGCACCGATTTGCAAAGGTGAGACGGCGTTCATGAATGCCAAAAGAATTGGCATCGCCGCAAGGAAGATCATGGTCGTTCCGTGCATCGTTAAAACTTCGTTATATGTTCCGGCGCTGAGGAAATCGTTTCCGGCTTTCATCAGCTGAATCCGGATCATCATCGCTTCTACGCCGCCGACTAGGAAGAAGAATCCGCCGGAGATCAAGTAGAGGATCGCGATTTTCTTATGGTCTACTGTTGTTAAGTAGTCCCATATTGTAGCGCCGAAACCCTTTTTCTGAGAGTTAGAACTCACAATAGTTTACCTCCTTTTTTAACTTTTACTCTTCAACTTTCAAGCTCATCAAGTATGCAGCAAGTGCATCCAACTCTTGATCAGAGAATGGCTCTCCATTGTTTATTTCTTCTGGAGCAGGCATCAAGTTGCCTGGCTTGTATTGCTGTGGGTCAGCAATCCAGTTTTTCAATGTTTCTTCATCGTGTTCCATGAAGCCAGCGATAGTTGTACGGTCGCCGAAGGTAGTTAAGTTTGGACCGAAGCCAGTCGGTGCGCCAGCGCTGTTGACTGCATGGCATGAAATACAACTTTGCTCAAAGATTTCCTGGCCTTCTTGAGCGAGTGTCTCTGTAGGTGCTGCTTGTTCTTCCTGCATTGCAGCTACCCATGCATCAAAGTCTTCGCGGTTGAGCGTTTTGACTTTGAAATCCATCAATGCGTGGGAAGGTCCGCAAAGCTCAGCACATTTACCGAAGTAAACGCCTTCTTCAAGTTCTGAAGATTCTTTATCGAATTCCAAATAGAACGTGTTGACGTTTTCAGGGTTGACGTCAAGTTTACCGCCAACAGAAGGAATCCAAAACGAGTGTTTAACGTCTGCAGCAATCAAATTGAAGTAGACGCGTTCACCAGTCGGGACGACCAGTTCCTGTGCAGTGCGAATCTCCTGTTCAGGATACTCGAATTCCCACCAGTAAAGTTTACCGGTTACATTAACAGTTAAGTTTTCAGCCACGCCGTCTTCATTCTGTGCATCCATCGCCGTGACATCAGCCAGGTCGAAAGTTGAGTAGACCGTCGGAACAGCGAGGATCAAAAGCAAAACAATTGGAATTGCTGTCCAGATAAACTCAAGACGCGCGCTTCCTTCGACTTGTTCAGGGATCATGTCCTCCCCTACTTTTGAACGGCGGAATTTCACAATTGCCAATACATAGATGATGGTAACGACGACGATAACGAACAACATGACGATGGATGACAAAATCAGCAAGTTGAACTGATCTTGCGCAACCTTACCAGCCGGTATCAGCGTCGAGATCTCTTCGCGTCCGCAGCCTGAAAGAAAAACAAGCAATGCGGTCATCAAGGCGAAAAGGCGCCATTTCTTAGGTCCTTTCATCATAGCTTTTCATACCCCTCTCTGAATAAAATGTTTTACAGTTAAGTAAAAGAGAAATTTAGACGAATACTGCGAAAATGATCATCGAAACAAATAAGATCGTCATATAGTTCAACGAATAGATGAACATTTTCTTCGCCCATTTCAAATCATCAGCTGCTTTGAAGCCCCGGATCGCAAGAACTAGCCATCCGATATTCAACGCTGTTGCTAAGATGATGAAGCCTATCCCAAGTTCCATGAGCAGGAACGGCAATGGGAAAAGCAGTAAAACCCATGCAAGCATTGATTTTTTTGTCCGGTGGAATCCTTTGACCACCGGAAGCATCGGAATATTTGCAGCCCGATACTCTTCCGTCCGTTTCATGGCAAGCGCATAAAAATGCGGCGGCTGCCAGATGAACATAATCAGAAACAACGCCCACGCGCCCGTACCGAGCGTCGGCTCCACCGCAGCCCAGCCGATTAGCGGCGGGATTGCGCCGGAAATGCTGCCGACGATCGTGTTGCCGACATGCCGTCTCTTCGACCACATCGAATAGAGAACAACATAAGCTAAAATGCCGGCGATTCCAAACAGACCTGCTGAAACAGAAGCGGAAAACAAAAAGATTTCGCCTATAACGATGAAAGAAATGGCGAGTGCCAAGACAGCGGATGGCTTGAACCTGCCCGTAACTGTCGGGCGGGCTCTCTTGCTAGCCATCAATGGGTCAATATCTGTGTCGATATAATTATTCATCGCCGCAGACCCCGCAATGATCAATGCCGAACCGACGATCGTGTAGACGAGAATGTCCATGTGATCAAGGAAATTCTTATCCGAAAACTGGAAAGCGAGCCACAGTCCCGTAAAGACGGTAATTAAATTGGAATTGACAATCCCAATCTTAATAAGTGCCAGAAAATCTTTAGTGAACGTGCTCGATTCTACAGCATCGGTCGGTTCTGCAGACAAAGACCGGCCGTTTGACATATAACTCCCTCCTTTCAAAGTTGTAAGCATATTCCGCTAACCATAACTATATCTAAATTCCAGCTTCTTTTCTACATATTACTGAAATTTCCTGATATAAAGTGATGATTTCACGCAATTGGTCTTACAAATATTCATCTCTAATCATACAGTAGCCCTCTCGTTATTTTAAGATAGAAAAAACGCTGTTTTTGAACAGTTTGTGAAGGTCGCTATTATTATGTCCAATTCTTGAAAGTTTGGAGGAACGCCCATTTCTCGTTGTATTTTAAACGCAGTTTCGCTATCATCGAGTATGCAGGTTATCGTTAACGCTAAAAGTTTTTCTAAAAAAAGTAGGTGGCAATTTGAAAAGCAACATTTATATAAAAATATTCGGGGTTCTTGCCTCTGTCGGCATGCTGCTCATCCTTCTCGGCGGGGCCTTGGTGACCAAGACCGATAGCGGCATGGGCTGTGGCCGCAACTGGCCAGATTGCAACGGCAATTTGATCCCGCGCGAAATTACCCCTGAGGTGCTGATCGAGTTCTCCCACCGCTTAGTAACGGGTGTTGTCGGAATCTTGATCGTAGTGTTAGCCGTTTGGGCTTGGCGCAAGTTCGGCCATGTAAGGGAAACGAAGTTCCTCGCCTTTATGGCTGTCTTCTTCCTTGTGCTGCAAGCATTGATCGGGGCCGCACAAGTTCTATGGGGTCAAGGCGATTTCATTCTCGCACTTCACTTCGGGATTTCCCTCTTATCGTTTGCTGCGGTTTTACTCTTGACCTTGCTTATTTTTGAGGTGGATCGCAAGTTTGATGCCGACCGCGTGCAAATCGGGCGCACATTGAAGTTCCATACGCTCGGCGTCGCCTTGTATTCTTATGTCGTCGTTTACACCGGCGCTCTTGTCCGCCACACGGAATCGAGCTTGATTTGTTCTGATTGGCCTTTGTGCCGCAATGACCAGTTTGCACTACCAAGCAATATGTATGAATGGGTCCAGATGGGCCATCGCTTTGCAGCTGCGCTCATCGTCATTTGGATCGGTATCATTGCGCTCCATGCGTATCGCCATTACCGCGACCAGCGCGTCATCTATTGGGGATGGCTGATCGCTTTCACCATCGTGCTTCTGCAAGCCACGAGCGGCATGCTCGTCGTTTTGACGAAGTTGAATCTGGCTGTCGCTTTGCTTCACTCCTTGCTCATCTCAATGCTTTTTGGATTGTTATGTTACATGGTCCTTCTTGTATCCAGAAGCAAGTTCATCAAAACCAAATAAAAAATCCGGTGCAGATTGCACCGGATTTTTTTATTTTATTTTGATTCCATTTCAATGAGCAAATCGCCTGTTGAAATGCCGTCGCCGGCTGTTACGTAAATTTCTTGGATGGTTCCGTCAAATGGCGCTTGGACAGTTGTCTCCATCTTCATCGCTTCAGTGACTAGCAAATGATCGCCGCGCTTCACTTTCAACCCTTTTTCACCGACTACTTTCAGGACAGTGCCAGGCATTGTCGCTGCGATGTGGTTTTCTTTAGTCGGATCGGCTTTCGGTTTTGCTGCGGAATCGGTTTCAACCGTCATATCCTGGATACTTATTTCACGCGGTTGGCCGTTCAATTCAAAATAAATGATGCGTGTTCCATCTTTTTGCGGTTCGCCGATGGACACGAGCTTGATCATCAAGGTCTTGCCTTTTTCAATCTCGACTTCGATTTCTTCGCTCAAGCGCATACCGTACAGGAAAGTCAGCGTATCAAGGACCGATACATCCCCGAAGGTCTGGTTGGTTACGCTATATTCTTCGAATACTTTCGGATATAGCGCATAGGCCAGCACTTCATGGCTCGTGACCGGCCGCTCCAGCCGCTTGAACAATGTCTCCCGGATCGCTTCAAAATCAGCAGGTTCGAGCAGTTCGCCCGGGCGCACTGTGATCGGCTCGCGTTCTTTCAAAATCACTTTTTGCAATTCTTTCGGGAAGCCGCCGTGCGGTTGGCCGATATAGCCTTCAAAGAACTCGATGACCGATTCAGGGAAATCGATATTCTCACCGCGTGTCAGCACTGTTTTTTCATCCAGTTCGTTCTGGACCATGAACAGAGCCATGTCCCCTACTACTTTCGATGACGGCGTAACTTTCACGACATCGCCGAACAGCATATTGACGCGGGAATACATTTCCTTCACTTCTTCCCAGCGCATGCCGAGGCCGACTGCTTTTGCTTGCTGCTGCAGGTTGCTGTACTGCCCGCCTGGCATTTCGTGAACATAAATCTCGGAATGCGGGCTGTTCATGCCGCTCTCAAAATCGCTGTAATACTTGCGGACATCTTCCCAGTAATGGGACATGGTCTCAAGAGACTCGATATCCGCCCTGATTTTGCGCTTGTTGCCGCTCATCGCATAATACAGCGTGTTGGCGCTTGGCTGTGACGTGAGCCCCGCCATGGTACCAAGGGCCGTATCGACGATGTCGACGCCTGCTTTAATCGCTTTGGAATACAAGTAGATGCCGTTTCCGCTTGTATCGTGCGTGTGCAAATGGATCGGCAAGGATACCGTATCTTTCAGCTCCGAAACGAGGCGGTATGCAGCTTCCGGCTTTAATAGGCCAGCCATGTCTTTGATGGCCAGGATATGGGCGCCTGCTGCTTCCAGCTCTTTCGCCATATCTTTATAGTATTGAACCGTGTATTTATCACGGCTCGGGTCTAGAATGTCTCCTGTATAGCAAATCGCTGCTTCTGCGACTTTGCCCGAGTTGCGCACTTCATCGATGGCTACTTCCATGCCTTTGATCCAGTTGAGGCTATCGAAAATGCGGAATACATCGATTCCGGCTTCAGCCGAAGTCTTGGCAAACTCGCGGATGACGTTATCCGGGTAGTTTTTATAACCAACGGCATTCGCTCCGCGGAACAACATCTGGAACAAGACGTTCGGAATGTCTTCACGCAATTTGATGAGGCGCTGCCACGGGTCTTCCTTTAAGAAGCGGTAAGACACATCGAATGTCGCGCCTCCCCACATCTCCATCGAGAACAAATCGCTTTGGAGGCGGGCAGTTTCTTTGGCTACCGCAAACATATCGTGTGAACGCATGCGCGTTGCAAGCAGTGATTGATGGGCATCGCGCAAAGTGGTATCTGTCAATAGCACATCGTCTTGTTCGAGGATCCACTTCGTCAACCCTTCTGGGCCACGCTCATCGAGGATCTGTTTTGTGCCTTGTGGAACTTCCGTGATAATATCGATTTCTGGTTTGCGCGGTGCGGCATGGATTGGCTTCTTTTTCTTCTCGATACCCGGGAAGCCGTTTACCGTCACGTTGCCGATATAGCTAAGCAGTTTCGTTCCACGGTCTTGGCGCACAGGGAATTTGAACAATTCCGGTGTGCTGTCGATAAAGCTCGTGTCGAAATCTCCATTAATGAAATTTTTATGTTTTACCACATTTTCAAGGAACGGGATATTCGTTTTGATGCCGCGGATACGGAATTCCTGCAAGTTGCGGTCCATTTTCGCTGCCGCTTCTTTGAACGTCGTTGCCCAAGTCGACACTTTAACGAGTAATGAATCGTAATAAGGGGAAATGACCGCTCCCTGGAAACCATTTCCGGCATCCAAACGTACGCCAAATCCGCCGCCTGAACGGTAAACCATCAATTTACCGGCATCCGGCATGAAATCATTCAATGGATCTTCTGTTGTGACGCGTGATTGAATGGCGAATCCGAACAAAGGAATATCCTCTTGTTGCGGGATGGCGATCGTTTCGCTATGCAGCATGTGGCCACGGGCGATATGGATTTGCGCATGAACGATATCGATGCCTGTGACCATTTCGGTAATCGTGTGTTCAACTTGGATGCGGGGGTTTACTTCGATAAAGTAAAATTCATCTCCCGCTACCAGGAATTCTACTGTTCCGGCATTTATGTAATCAATGTTTTTCATTAGTTTAACGGCAGCGTCGCAAATTTCGTTGCGCAATTCGTTGCTGATTGAGTTGGAAGGGGCAATTTCCACGACTTTCTGGTGGCGCCGTTGAATGGAGCAGTCACGTTCATACAGGTGGACAACATTGCCTTCTGCATCACCGAGGATCTGCACTTCGATGTGTTTCGGTTTGTCTACGAATTTTTCCACATACATTTCGTCGGAACCGAACGCAGCTTTTGCTTCGGATTTTGCACGCTCGTAAGCTGATGCGAGCTCACTTTCGTCTTTGACGATGCGCATGCCGCGTCCGCCGCCGCCTAGTGATGCTTTGATCATCAACGGGAATCCGGCTTGTTCAGCAAATGCTTCGACTTCAGCCAACGATTCGACAGGCCCGTCCGTTCCTGGAATGACAGGAATGCCTGCAGCAATTGCCTGGTCACGGGCTTTGACTTTATCGCCGAACATATCCAAATGGCGAGAAGTCGGCCCGATAAATACAATGCCTTCTTCTTCACAGCGCCGTGCAAAATGTACGTTTTCGGATAAAAACCCATACCCTGGGTGAATGGCATCCACTCCGGAGTCCTTGGCGATGCGAATGATGTCTTCAATGTCCAAATAAGCATCGATCGGCTTTTTGCCTTTGCCGACTAAATACGACTCGTCAGCTTTGTAACGATGAAACGAACCGCTGTCTTCCTGCGAATAAATCGCAACTGTCCGAAGATTCAGTTCTGTACAGGCGCGGAAGATCCGAATTGCAATTTCTCCGCGGTTGGCTACTAAGATCTTGTTAATCTCTTTCACTCCGACGCACACCCTTTACTTTTTCGTTTTTTCGTATTTATTGAACATGGAAACATTCATTAATACTCCCATAGCTAACGATAACAAAATTACCGAAGTTCCGCCATAGCTTATAAATGGAAGTGTAACGCCAGTCAGCGGGATGATGCCTGACAAGCCGCCCAGATTGACGAACGATTGGATGCCGATCATGCTTGCAACGCCCGCTGCAAGCATGCGCGCAAGCGGGTCGCTAGTTGTCATGGCAATCCACAATCCGCGAAGGACAACGAATCCCAAACCGCCGATTACGACGAAGACGCCGAGAACGCCGAGTTCTTCCGCAATGACCGACATGATGAAATCGGTATGGGGCTCTGGCAAATAGCCGAGCTTTTGAATGGACTGGCCGAGACCAAGGCCGCTAAGCCCTCCTGAACCGATTGCCAAATAGCCGTTCACGATTTGGAAGCCGAATCCGAGCTCATCGGAAAACGGGTTGAAGAAAGCATCGATGCGCCCTACCCGCTTTTCTGTGAAAATCAGGTCTTTCGCAAAAATCATCGCCGGGATGATGAATACCGCAGCGGCAGCAATGACAATACCCGCCAACTTCACGAACGGCTTCAGACGCACGCCTGAAGCCGCCATTACTGACAGGCCAACAGCGCCGATGATGACCATCGAACCAAGGTCAGGCTCGAGAAAGACGAGCAGCAACACAGCTGTCAAAATGATAACCGGTGGGATGATCGATTCGTTCAATTTATTGATGGAGCCGTTGCGGTATTTATTGGAAAATACCCCAGCCAAATAAAAAATCAAGCCTACCTTGGCGACTTCTGACGGTTGGATATTGGCAAAGCCGAGGCTGATCCAACTTTTTGCCCCCCCTGCCGCAAATCCAATAAAATGGACAAGGATGAGCCCGGCAAAAATGACCGCGAGTACGGTCGCCATCATCCATTTTTTCTTGAAATGCTTATACGGGAAAATGGCAGCGAGCAAAAATACAGGATAGGCGATCGCCAAGTTGATCAATTGCTGTATGTAGAAGCGGTCGGGGGAATCATTATAATAGTTCACGGACCAGGCCATGCTGGAAGAGTAAATCATGATTAGGCCAAAAATCGTCAATGTCAAATATGCAAAGAGAAGCGGGTAGTCTATGTACTTGCCGTATTTCTTGATGTAGGATTTCATTGTTTTTATACCTCATTCAATTGGATTCATTAGTAAAAAAACTCAAACTGGAATCGTTTGAGTTTTGGGTCATTTATTTGTATACGCATCGTGGAGGATGGACAGTTTCTTCTCCAGCGTATCCATTAAATTTTTACCGGTCTCACGTTCGATCAAGCCGAGTTTGACGGCAAAATCAATTTCCCGCGATAAACCAAACATCTGCGTATCAAGAACTTCTTCATATAAAGGGCAGGAAGGCAATGTAAGATGATCCATCTGCACCTTGATCAATTGCTCTATTTTCTCTGCATCAGCTTTAAGGAGTTCCAGCGCTTTTTCCTGATAAGTCTGTTCTTCTGTATGTTCCATGAGGACTCCCCCATCACTTGTATTTCTGCTCCATTAGCCTGTTTAAAGTGTATCTTTTACAGTGCCAAATTGCAAGTCTCTCATGAAAGGGATTAAACCCTTTGGGAATTGTGGGCGAACAGTTATACTGAAGAAGAGAGATACTATAATGGAGGGTTTTATTTATGGAATTCATCATACCGTTTAAAGGAGAAGTCACATATAAACTGACCTTGGATCCAACCGTGTGGATTTTCGATGATCGCAAACTGGACCTGAAAACCTTTTTCACAGAAGAACATGTCGATAAAGACGATCTGGAAGAATACAAGCGCGGCATGGGTGAACATTGGTCGCGTGAAATCATGGAAGGCGCCACCGTGCCGCCAACACTAAATTCTGAAAAGAAATACAAGCGCCAGGAAAAACAGGACATGCTGACAGGTACATTCGGCATGCGCTTCCAGCCATTCCTCGAGAATGCAGAGCCAATTAACGGCGCATCAAAAGTCGTGTTTGAAACTGCATCAGGTCAACATGACTTTTCGATTGAAGATGCCAAGCAATTGATCTTTAAATTCAGCCAGGACGGAAAGCCTCTCCGGGAAGACGGTCCGGTCCACATCCTGTTGCCGGACGGCTCGAATATTGACCAGCCGATTACCCACGTCTCTGCCATCCGGGTCGAATAGGAGGAATGATTATGCGTGTTCAATGCGTCATCTGCGATAAGATCGAAGAATTGGAAGACGATACATTGCAAGCCAAGCGCTTGCGCAACCGGCCAATCCATACCCATATGTGCGAAGAATGCCACGACCGTATCACCAAACGGACTGAAGAACGGATAGCGACCGGCCATTTCCATTTCTTCCGCAGTTCCCGCAGCATCGAGGATGATTTCTGATGAAACTATTAAAAGGTTTATGGATCGGTTTCTGGAGCGGCCTCATTCTTGGATTGTTACTGAAATGGATGCAGGCAGTGACCGGCGTCCGGAATTATGAATTGCTATTGAATGTCGACTTTATTCCTTTGGTCAATCAAGTGAACTGGTCGGAACTGACCGAGTTCGTCTTCCATTTGATCATCTCGCTGGTGATTGGCATCGTTTATGTGTATATTGCCAAACGGCGCAATTATACATTCGGCCAATTGACGATCATCAGCTTGGTTCTCACTTTGCCGACCTACATCCTGTTTTTTCCGCTCTCCATACTTGCGGTAGAAGCGGATGTCCCGAAACCGACCGACATGGGGGCGTTCCTTTATTGGATATTAGCCCATCTGACATATGCACTGCTGTTGCCGATCCTTTATAAAACATTTGAACGCAAAAACGCTGCTTCTCAATGAGAAGCAGCGTTTTCGCGTTTTTCGCGCCATAGGCGGATTTTATAGAGGATGAGAATCAATGCAGCAATGACCAAGCCCTCGACTACAGGTAGGAAAAAGGCTAAGAATGTCAGCCCTAATCCGCCCGCAGCCAAGAACAAGATGATGACTGCATTTTTTCCGATCGACAGTTTTTTGGCAAAGCCCAGTTTGTACACAAGTGCCGATAACAGGAAAATGACAGCAAACAGCGCATATCCTGCTATATCATAATTCGGCAAGTTTTGATAAAGCACACGGGCTACCGGATACATATTTTCATAGACAAAAGCCTGCTCGTCCACGGATTATACATCCTTCCAATTGTTTATTCTTCGATGGCTACTTTCTTTTTCTTCGCCATGCGCTCACGCTCGTTCTTATCAAGAATTTTCTTGCGCAAACGGATCGATTGAGGAGTGATTTCACAGTACTCATCATCGTTCAAGTATTCAAGTGCTTCCTCAAGGCTCATCAGACGCGCTTTTTTCATCGTAGTCGTCTGGTCTTTGTTGGCAGAACGGATGTTAGTCGCCGCTTTGATCTTGACGATGTTGACTGTCAAGTCGTTGTCGCGGTTATGTTCACCGACGATCATGCCTTCGTAGATTTCAGTGCCGACTTCAACAAATGAAGTTCCGCGGTCTTCGATGCCCATCAAGCCGTATGTTGATGATTTGCCGCGTTCCATGGAAACGAGCACGCCTTGGCGACGTCCGCCTACGCGTCCTGATGCAACTGGCTGATAACTGTCGAATGTGTGGTTGATGATTCCGTATCCACGTGTTTGCGTCAGGAATTCAGTTGTGTAACCAATTAAGCCACGTGCAGGAACGTTGAAGACAAGACGGACTTGCCCACTGCCGTTATTGACCATATCCAACATTTCACCTTTGCGTTCACCGAGTGATTCGATGATTGCGCCAGTATATTCTTCTGGAACGTCAACTTGAACGCGTTCGACAGGTTCGCAACGAACTCCGTCTACCATACGGACGATTACTTCAGGTTTTGAAACCTGCAGCTCGAATCCTTCGCGGCGCATGTTTTCGATCAGAATCGACAAGTGCAACTCGCCGCGTCCTGAAACGACCCATGCGTCAGGAGAATCAGTAGGGTCTACACGTAAAGAGACATCAGTTTGCAACTGTGCATCCAAACGTTCCTGGATTTTACGCGATGTAATCCATTTTCCTTCTTTACCAGCGAACGGGCTGTTGTTGACAAGGAATGTCATTTGCAACGTCGGTTCGTCGATGCGAAGGACAGGCAGTGCTTCCTGGTGATCCTGTGGTGTCACAGTTTCCCCAACGTTGATATCTTCCATGCCTGAAATGGCAATTAGATCGCCAGCTTCAGCTTTTTGGATCTCAACGCGTTTCAGTCCCATAAATCCGTGGATTTTTGTGACACGGAAGTTTTTGACTGAGCCGTCCAATTTCATTAATGAAACGGATTGCCCAACTTCAATCGTCCCGCGGAATACTCGGCCGATTCCGATACGTCCAACGTAATCGCTGTAGTCAAGAAGCGCTACTTGGAATTGCAGCGGCTCTTCACGGTTGTCGATCGGTGCTGGTACGTGGTCCATAATTGCATCGTAAATAACCTGCATCGTTTCTTCCTGATCAGCTGGGTCAGATGAAAGGCTGGCAGTTCCGTTCATGCCTGATGCGAAAATGACCGGGAATTCCAATTGGTCGTCGTTTGCTTCAAGTTCGATGAACAATTCGATGACTTCATCGACAACTTCATCAGGACGCGCGAAATCGCGGTCAATTTTGTTGACGACAACAATCGGCTTCAAGTTTTGCTCTAGCGCTTTTTTAAGCACAAAGCGTGTCTGAGGCATACAGCCTTCATATGCATCGACAACAAGCAAGACACCATCAACCATTTTCATGATACGTTCTACTTCACCGCCGAAATCGGCGTGACCAGGAGTATCCAAAATGTTGATTTTAGCGTCTTTATATTGAATCGCGGTATTTTTCGCTAGGATTGTGATTCCGCGTTCTCTTTCAATGTCGTTTGAGTCCATCGCCCGCTCATCAACATGTTCGTTTGATCGGAAGATCCCTGATTGCTGAAGCAACTGATCCACCAATGTCGTTTTGCCGTGGTCAACGTGTGCGATAATTGCAATGTTTCGTAAATCATTTCTAAGGTTAGTCATACTTTCACTCCAATATTCTTTTTTCGAGCCTATAACTGTGCTAGTATAGCACATATAGGGGAAAAACCCTACGATTTTATTTTCTCGCATGCAGGAGGTTAGATGATATGAAAGAAGCGATCATAGAATCATGGCATAATATAAAATGGATTTTTGTACTCTTTTCTTTGGCAGCAATCGGAGCAATGGTGCTTATTGGCGTCGCAGTGGCACTTCGCAGCGTCACCGGTATTTTTCTCTCCATCCTATTATTGTTGGTCATTATGGGCTTTGGATTCAAACGCAAAAAAGAAATGCGCGAAGCTGGCGCATTATAAGCACAGAAAAAGAGGCCGGGAAATCCCGGCCTCTTTTTTCTGTTGATTATTTTTGTTTCGGCTTAATATAATCTTGGAGCAACTTCCCGTGAATGGACGGGTTAGCAGCCACAAAGGTGTCGGATTTCAACAAGTTTGCCGACTGTCCTGAAAAATTACTCGCGACAGCGCCCACTTCGTTTGCCATGACCAAACCGCCGGCAATATCCCATGGCGATAGCCGCATGGATATATAGGCGTCGATGCGCCCGCTCGCCAAATACGCCAGTTCAAGCGCCGCCGAACCGTATGAACGCATGCCTCGCGCCTCATGGACGAGGCGTATCGTCGCTTCATGCTCCACGTGCCGGTTCGGGGTTGCCCACATCGCATTCATGCCGATGATCGATTCGCTGATATCGGTCTCAATGAGCGGCTGAAGCCGTTCGTCGTTATAATATGCGCCGCCCCCTGCTATTGCGTGATAAAGATCATCATTGACGACATCATAGATATACCCCATCTTGCCGACGCCATCTTCATAAATGCCGAGCGAAATGGCAAAATTGCGTCGTTGGTGCACAAAATTCATCGTGCCATCAATCGGGTCGAGCATCCATACCGTGCCGCTCAATTCTTCAATTGTGTCTCCAAAGCCTTCTTCGCCGAAAACGCGGTGGCCTGGAAAATCTTCACGGATATGGCGGATGAAGAACTGCTCGACTTCCTTGTCCACGTTTGTCACCAAATCATTCGCGTGGGCTTTCGTATCCACCGAGATGTCGCTAAGAAATGAATTGCGGATTCGGTGCCCTGCTTCTTTAATCATCGATTTTATGTAACGGTCCATTGCATGCTGATCCATAGATGAGCTCCCCCTTATTTCTTTACAGTATAACGAAAAAAGCATCCACTGTCTTTAGCCAGCAGATGCTTCTACGGTATGGTCGTTTGTTTACAATGCATGAAGAGCCTCCAGTTCTACTTGTATTTCTGCCAGCCGTTTCTTGCTCTTATCCTTTTGGCTGCTGTCATTTTGTTGCATTGCATCATACAAGGTGGCCAATTCGTAATCAAGCTCCAGCTTCAAGGTGTTGATGTACTCTTTTTCTACATCCGCTTTTCGGATAATCTGTATCATCTGCTTCATAAGTGAGCGCCCCCCTTCCCTCATAATCGGAATATTCCGATTGCGATGTTTGTTACACATCTTTACCCCGTTTTTTCTTTCCGAAAACGTATTTATATTCATTCTTCACAAACTTCGTTAAAATAAAACTTGTTGATTATTTAAGGAGGCGATGTCCGTGAATCCATACTGGACAGAACAGGATTTTGAAGTATTTGAAACGCCAGGACTCGAAGCGCGCATGGAGGCGTTATCGACTCATGTACGGCCAAAATTTGAAACTTTAGGCCAAGATTTTTCCGCTTATTTCTCAGGAGAAACCGGAGACGAATTTTTCCCACATGTCGCGAAACATATGCGCCGCACTGTCAATCCGCCAAACGACAGCTGGGTGGCATTTGCCCCTTATAAACGCGGCTATAAAGCTGTACCCCATTTTCAAATTGGGCTTTGGGAAAGCCATGTATTTGTTATTCTTGCTGTCATTTATGAAGCGCCCGGCAAACCGCAAATGGCGAACCAACTGATTTCCACAGGAGCTTTAGCTGATTTGCCCGCTGAATTTGTCGTTTCAGGTGATCACATGAAGCCTGATGCTGATTCCATCTCATCGCTTGGCGAGGAAGGTATCGAAAAGCTGCTGACACGCCTGCGCGATATCAAAAAAGGCGAACTCGTCATCGGCAGGCATTTAACACGAGCTGATGCTGCCGCGCTCGATCAGAACGGATTCTACGCTTTTGCAGAAGAAACATTCCGCGAGCTGCTGCCGATTTACCGTAAACTGCTTCAAGCAAACGAAAAAACCGCCGTTCAACGCTGAACGGCGGTTTTTTTACTTTTTGATGCGGATCAATTCATCATCTGAAGCTTCTTTCATTTTTTTGACAACATTGAAGCTTACATAGCCGCTTTCTTCTTCGAACTCACGGAAGTATGTCTTTTCTTCCGCCATTGATGGCACGACTTTTTTAAACTTGCGGTATTTGTCCATCAGCTCCTGCCGTTTGACCCCTTTTTCATAAGCTTTCTCGATCGCTTCGAAAAATTCCACGACATCGACGATTTCATCGGTCGTCCAATCGATGGAAAATGGATATGAATATTCCATGGCTTTCACCTACTCTCTTCAATAATCCCCCAGCGTTTGCGGATTTCTTCAGTTTGCTGGACCATCCGGTCGAACAATTCCTGGACAGTCGGCACATCGCGGATCAAGCCCGTAACTTGGCCTGCCCAGCCGAACCCTTTTTCTTGTTCTCCATCATAGATATAGCGTTTATTGGCGGTTCCGCTAATATAATCTTTCAGCGCTTCATAGCTCGGCGTCTCTTTTTCGATTTCCAAGATGCGATCCGTCCATGCATTGGACAATGTACGGGCTGGTGCCCCAATGCTGCGCTTGATAATTACTGTATCGTTTTCCGTGCTGTCAATCAACTGCTGCTTGTATAGCTGTGACGCATGGATGCATTCTTTCGTTGCAATAAAGCGCGTTCCCATTTCAATTCCTTCGGCGCCAAGCGCATGCGCCGCCATCCATCCCCGGCCGTCGCCAATGCCGCCAGAGGCGATCACCGGAATCGATACAGCATCAACCACTTGCGGAATCAGAACCATTGTTCCGATATCATCACGGCCAAGATGCCCCCCACCTTCATGCCCGACGACCATGACGGCATCCGCTCCAAGTGCCTCTGCCTTTTCAGCTTGGCGCCTTGCCGCCACCAATACTAGCTTCTTGATATCGGTGCCTTGCAATTGCTCAAATATTGGCGTCGGATTGCCGCCAGTCATTGATACCACAGGCACCCGCTCTTCAATTGCGACAGCGAGCATGTGTGAAAATGCCCGTCCATGCTCACCGATCGCAAAGTTTACACCGAATGGCTTGTCTGTCAATTCGCGGACTTTGCGGATTTCTTCGCGCAGTTCATCAGGCCCCGGAAGGCTCATCGCCGTAATCTGCCCAAGCCCTCCTGCATTCGAGACTGCTGCCGCCAGATCCGCATAAGCTAAATATGCCAGGCCTCCTTGGATGATCGGATAGTCGATTCCAAGCAGCTCCGTGATTCTTGTCTTAAATGCCATGATCCCACTCCTTTTTTGTTGTCTCTTTGTCTATTCGCTTCAATTCCACAATTCCCTTTTCAATGCATACAGCTTGTCCTGCGCAGATGAAAATAAGTCAACCATCCATGCTATAAGTATAGTAACGAAGCGTCTTGCGTGCTATAATTTCTCTTGTTTTCATTTTGATAAAGTGAGGTGCACGTCCCATTGTCACAACTCGAAACTCCGCTCTTTGATGCTTTGTTGAAGCATCGGAACCGGCATCCTATACAATTTCACATTCCCGGCCATAAAAAAGGCCAAGGCGTTGATCCTGCTTTCCGGGAATTTGTCGGCGATAATATCCTATCGATCGACTTGATTAATATAGCCCCACTTGATGATCTGCATTCCCCAAAAGGTGCCATCAAACAAGCGCAGGAATTGGCAGCTCAAGCTTTCGGCGCAGACCACACCTTCTTCTCGGTGCAAGGCACGAGCGGTGCCATCATGACGATGATTTTGAGTGTTGTCGGGCCAAACGATAAAATCCTTGTCCCGCGCAATGTCCATAAATCCATCATGTCGGCTATCGTTTTTGCGGGCGCGATCCCTGTCTTTATCCATCCGGAAGTCGATCCGGAACTTGGCATCTCCCACGGCATCTCGCCTGAATCGGTCGAAAAAGCTTTGATTGAATACCCAGATGCCAAAGCAGTGCTTGTCATCAACCCGACTTATTTTGGCGTAGCCGCTGATCTGAAGCGCATCGTCGATATCGCCCACGATAAGTCCATTCCCGTGCTTGTTGACGAAGCACATGGCGTCCATATTCACTTCCATAAATCCTTGCCAATTTCTGCGATGGCAGCAGGAGCGGATATGGCAGCCACATCTGTCCATAAACTGGGCGGCTCCATGACCCAAAGTTCCGTGCTGAATGTGCGCGAAGGCTTAGTGTCGCCTAAGCGCGTCCAGTCGACTTTATCGATGCTTACGACAACATCCACTTCCTATCCGATATTAGCTTCACTTGATACTGCTCGGCGCCAGCTCGCAATCCATGGCTTTGACTTGATCGAACAGACAATCCGGCTAGCGCAGGACGCGCGCAAGCGGATCAATAAGATTCCACATCTATTATGCGTCGGAAAAGAACTGCTCAACTCTTCTGCGACTTACGATATGGACCCGACCAAATTATTGATCAGCGTCAAGAATCTCGGCATCACCGGCCACCAGGCGGAAGAATGGCTGCGCGAGAACGCCAATATCGAAATCGAACTATCCGATTTGTATAACATCCTCTGCCTCGTCACGCTCGGCGACAGCCGGAAAGAAATCAACTTGCTCGTCAACGCCTTGCAGCGCATGAGCGAAGCCTTGGAAACCGAGCTTGCGGTTTCAGAACCGATTGTTTTATTGCCGGAAATTCCGCGTCTTGCGATGACCCCTCGCGATGCATTTTATGCGGAGACGGAAATCATTCCAATCGACGAAGCGGTTGGCCGCATATCGGCCGAGTTCATCATGGTTTATCCACCGGGCATTCCGATTTTCATCCCGGGGGAAATTATTACCGAAGAGAATATTTCCTATATCCATACAAATGTCAAAGCAGGGCTCCCGGTACAGGGGCCTGAAGATGATTCGCTCCAAACGCTTCATGTCATTAAAGAGCATCATGCATTCCGTTAATCGTATAAAGCAAAAAGGATCCGGCGCCATTAGCGCTGGATCCTTTTGTTTATGGTCAGATTCCCTCTATTTCATCCGGATCTACAAACTCATAGCCTTTGTCACGCAGCCCTTCGATAATTTGCGGCAACGCTTCATTTGTCCACTCCCTGTCATGCATGAGCAGATTTCCGCCGTTATTGAGTTCAGGCGCATTGATCATGATCTCTGTCAAAGCTTCCGGTTCCATATAGCCCTCCATGAAATCGTAGCCATAGGTCCAGTTCATACGCACCATGCCCTGTTCCTCGGCAAGAGCTTTGCTGAACTCGGTGTTTACGCCAAACGGGGCACGAAAAAATTTCGGTTCTTCCCCGGTGATCGCTTCCACGTGTTCATTGAGCGACACGATTTCATCTTGCTGGACGCTTTCGGTGGACTGCTTTAAATTTACATGGGTATTTGTATGGTTGCCAATTGCAAAGCCCATATCGTGAATTTCAGACAAGGTCTGCTGCTCTTCATCTGTATCGAGAAAATGCCCATTGACGAAAAAGATCGCTGGTACGTCAAGTTCTTTTAAGGTTTTAGCCATTTCAAGCGAATATGTATCCGGTGCATCGTCGATGGTGATCAAGACCGCTTGTTCATTCGCATCCCCAATCGGTTCAACTTGGGAGTTTTGCGGATTGATGCGATAGCGGGGCTCTGCAGATTGTTCGGCGTCTTGTTCTCCCAACTCTTCTTCAGCGTTTTCCTGCTCTTCTATATCTGGTTGATCTGATTGCTCGCTTGCGGATTGCTCTGATGCCACATCATCCTCGACATCTGTTTGCGCTGATTGTTCCTGTGCTGTATCTTCCGGCTCCTGGGCAGTTTCATCAGAACAAGCCCCGAGCAGAAATGCTGCACATACCGGCAGCAGCCAATTTCGTTTTTTCATAATCAACCTCCTTGTGTAAAATTTTAACATACGCAGCGCATACAAAGCATAGAAAAAAGGACCGCATTTGGCGGTCCTTCTAAAATTATTTATTTGATGATGTGAATCGGCGTGCCTAGAGCCACTTCTGCCGCTTCCATTGTGATCTCAGCCAAAGTCGGGTGAGCGTGGATCGTCATTGCGATGTCTTCCACAGTCATGCCCGCTTCGATTGCCAAGCCAATTTCAGCGACCATATCAGAAGCACCTGCTCCAACGATTTGTCCGCCTAGCAACAAGCCGTCTTCTTTACGCGATACCAATTTCACGAAGCCTTCAGAAGAGTTCAGTGACAAAGCGCGTCCGTTTGCGCCAAACGGGAATTTCGCCGCTGTCACTTCAAAGCCTTCCTCTTTAGCCTGTTCTTCAGTCAAACCGACACTTGCAAGTTCAGGATCTGTGAAGCAAACCGCTGGAATCGCCATGTAGTCGACTTCTGATTTTTCACCGGCAATCGCTTCAGCAGCAACTTTACCTTCGTAAGATGCTTTGTGAGCCAATTGAAGTCCTGCCACAATATCACCGATTGCATAAATGTTCGGGATGCTTGTACGGCATTGCTTGTCGACTTCGATAAGCCCGCGCTCGCCCATTTTGATGTTGAGCTCTTCAAGGCCCATTTCATCCGTGTTTGGACGGCGGCCGACAGTTACCAATACGTAGTCTGCGTCAACTGTTTTCTCTTCGCCGCCTGCTTCGTATGAAACCGATACGCCTGAATCTGTTTCTTCTACGCCTTTAGCAGACGCTTTTGTGATGACTTCAACGCCTTTTTTCTTCAAGCCTTTTTTGACGATTGACGTCATTTGCTTTTCGAATCCGGCAAGAATATCCGGTGCGCCTTCAAGAATTGTTACTTCAGAACCCATATTTGCATAGGCAGTTCCAAGCTCAGTTCCGATGTAACCGCCGCCGATGACAAGCAGTTTTTTCGGTACTTCTTTCAATGCAAGTGCGCCACTTGAATCGATCACGCGCTCTGAATATTTGAATGTCGGAATTTCAACCGGGCGTGAACCCGTAGCGATAATCGCGTTTTTGAACTTATACGTTTGTGCAGAATCAGCATCCATGATGCGGACAGTGTTTTCGTCTACGAAATAAGCTTCGCCGCGGACGATTTCCACTTTATTTCCTTTAAGCAGAGATTCAACACCGCCAGTCAATTTCTTGACGACGCTATCTTTGAACGCTTGTGCTTTTTCGAAGTTCAAAGAAACTTCTTTAGCCACGATGCCCATGTCATCGGAATGCTGGGCTTCTTCAAAACGGTGACCGACAGAAATCATCGCTTTTGAAGGGATACAGCCGACATTCAAACAAACGCCGCCGATGTATTCTTTCTCAACGATCGTCACTTTTTGGCCAGTCTGTGCTGCACGGATAGCTGCGACATAGCCGCCAGGGCCTGAGCCGATGACGAGCGTGTCTGTTTCGATTGGGAAATCTCCTACTACCATAAGTTTTACGCCTCCATTAATAGTAATTCTGGTTCACTTAACAAACGCTTGATGTGATTTAATGCGTGTTGTGCGGTTGCTCCGTCGATCATGCGGTGATCGAAGCTCAATGATAATGCTAACACAGGAGCTGCTACAATTTCACCATTTTTCACTACTGGTTTTTCAGCAATACGCCCGATGCCCAAGATGGCAACTTCCGGGTGGTTGATAACTGGCGTGAACCATTGGCCGCCAGCAGAGCCGATATTCGTAATCGAGCATGAAGCGCCTTTCATTTCAGCAGATGACAATTTGCCATCACGCGCTTTTGTTGCAAGCTGGTTGATTTCATCGGAAATGGCGAAGACGGATTTACGGTCTGCATGCTTGATGACCGGAACGAGCAAGCCTTTGTCCGTATCTGCAGCAATCCCGATATTAAAGTAGTGCTTGTGGATCACTTCGCCGGTTTTATCGTCAAACGATGTGTTAAGCGCTGGGAATTCACGCAATGTGCTGACTAAGGCTTTGACCACGTATGGCAAATACGTCAGCTTGATTTCTTTTTCTGCAGCAATGTCTTTGAACTTTTTGCGGTGTGCAACAAGTTCTGTAACATCGACTTCGTCCATCAACGCAACGTGAGGAGCCGTGTGCTTCGAATGCACCATTGCTTTGGCGATCGCCTTGCGCATGCCGGACATTTTTTCGCGAGTTTCCGGGAATTCACCTTCTGGAGCGGCTGCTGCAGGGGCTTCTTTTGTTTCTGGCGTTTCTTGTGAAGCTGTTTCCTGCTCAGCTGCAGGGGCTTCTTGCTGTTGCCCGCCGTCCAAGAACGCTTCAATATCTTGTTTCATGATGCGCCCGTTGTCACCGGACCCTTTGACTTTCTTAATATCAACGTCTTTTTCACGAGCGAATTTACGCACAGATGGCATCGCGATGACGCGTTTATTCGGATCGCTGTCTGCTTCGTCTGCTTGCGGCTGGTCGCCTGCGCCGGTTTCGCCTTCTGGCTTGCTTTCCGGTGCTGGCTCTTTATCGACGTTTTCGCCGGATTCAGCTGTCCCTGATTGGACTTGCTCTTCTGTTTTTTCCTGCTGATCTTCTTGCTTCGCTTCAGGTGCAGGTTTTTCCTCGTCGTCTTTTCCGCCCTTAAAGTGGACATCATCCGCATCCGGGGAATCGATTTTTACGAGTACGTCTCCGACGACTGCGACTGTTCCTTCTTCAACGAGCACTTCCTCGATAGTTCCTGAAACTGGAGACGGGATTTCTACGACTGCTTTGTCATTCTGTACTTCGCACAGAATGTCGTCTTCTTCGATCGTGTCTCCGGCCTTGATAAACCATTTTACTATTTCACCTTCGTGGATACCTTCACCGATATCCGGCAATCGAAATTCAAAAGCCATTCTAGTCACCCTTTCTATTGTACATTCCATGCGGCGCGCCATACGGAATGCTGCTGTTTAGCAATGATTCAGCACCGGCTTTCATTAGGCGAAAGCCAGCTAAACTGAACTCAAGCTGTTTTTCTAACTTTGCGCTAGAAAAAGCGGCGTTTTAGCGCTGCTCTCCGGCAATTAGAAATTCAGAACTTTTTTAGCTGTTTCTACTATATCCTTTGCATTCGGCAGCCAAACTTGCTCAGCTTGCGAGAATGGGAAGACAGAGTCCGGCGCTGTAACGCGTAGTACTGGAGCTTCAAGGCTCAAAATTGCGCGGTCGTTAATTTCAGCTACGACATTCGCTGCAATTCCGGCTTGTTTTTGTGCTTCCTGTACGACAATCGCACGGTTTGTCTTTTCAACGGATGCGATAATTGCTTCGATATCAAGCGGCTGAACAGTGCGCAAATCGACGACTTCTACTGAATGTCCATCTTTTTCCAACTCTTCAGCTGCTTTCATGCTTTCTTGTACCATCGCACCGTAAGTAATGATGGAAAGATCCGTTCCTTCGCGCTTCACATCGGCTTTGCCAAGTGGAATCGTATATTCTTCTTCCGGCACTTCCTGGCGGAACGAACGATACAATTTCATATGCTCAAGGAAAATAACCGGGTCGTTGTCACGGATGGCCGAGATCAACAATCCTTTTGCATCGTAAGGTGTCGCCGGGATAACTACTTTCAAACCAGGTTGTGAAGTCATAAGCCCTTCAAGTGAATCGGCGTGCATTTCCGGCGTGTGTACGCCGCCGCCGAATGGTGAACGGATCGTTACCGGCGATGTCAATGTCCCGCCGCTGCGGTAGCGCATGCGCGCCATTTGTCCGCTGATAGAGTCCATAACTTCGAAAACGAAGCCGAAGAATTGGATTTCTGGTACCGGGCGATAGCCTTGGAGTCCAAGGCCGATTGCCAAGCCGCCGATTCCTGATTCAGCAAGCGGCGTATCGAATACACGGTCTTCGCCGAATTCTTTTTGCAAACCTTCAGTTGCGCGGAATACTCCGCCGTTATTACCTACGTCTTCACCGAAAACAAGAACATTTTCATCGTTTTTCATTTCTGTTTTCAGAGCGTCCGTAATCGCTTGGATCATCGTCATTTGTGCCATGGCTTACTTCGACTCCTTTGCTTTATAGATATCGAGTTGTTCCTGTACATTAAAAGGAACTTCTTCGTACATAATTCCGAGAAGGTCGGATACTTTTTGCTTAGGCGTACCATCTGCTTCTTTGATCGCCGCTTTAATTTCCTCTTTTGCTTTCTCGATTACTTCGTTTTCTTTTTCTTCATTCCACAAGCCTTTTGCTTCAAGGTATTTACGGAAACGAACGAGCGGGTCTTTTTTCTCCCATTCGCTGTCGATATCTGAAGTACGGTAGCGCGTTGGGTCATCCCCTGCCATCGTATGCGGCCCGTAGCGGTAGCACATCGTTTCGATCAATGTCGGCCCTTCGCCTTTTACTGCGCGTTCGCGTGCATCACGCGTCACAGCATAAACTGCAAGTGGATCCATGCCATCTACAAGCACACCTGGGATTCCTGCAGAAACCGCTTTTTGTGCAATCGTTTTAGCTGATGTTTGCAATTCACGCGGTGTCGAAATCGCGAATTGGTTGTTTTGTACGATGAAGATCGCTGGTGCGCGGAATGCTCCGGCAAAGTTGATGCCTTCGTAGAAATCGCCCTGTGAAGATCCGCCATCTCCTGTATAAGTTACAGCGACCGCTTCTTTTTTACGTTTCTGCATACCGAGTGCAACACCTGCCGCCTGGATGAACTGGGCGCCAATGATGATTTGTGGAGGCAAAATGTTCAAGCCTTCTGCCATCTGGTTTCCTTTAAAGTGTCCGCGTGAGAACAAGAACGCTTGGTGCAAAGGCCAGCCGTGCCAGATCAATTGCGGTACATCGCGGTAGCCCGGCAGGATAAAATCTTCTTTCTCCAAAGCGAAGTGGGAAGCCAATTGAGATGCTTCCTGTCCTGCTGTCGGTGCATAGAATCCAAGGCGCCCTTGGCGATTCAATGAAATTGAACGTTGGTCCAAGATGCGCGTGTAAACCATGCGCTTCATCAATTCTTCCAATTGCTCATCGGATAGATTCGGATCGTAATCCTTATTAACAATTTCGCCTTCTTCGTTCAATACTTGAACCATTTCGAACTTTTCTTCGATCGCGTGCAAAGTTTCCACCGGATCGAATTGCTGATTCTTTTTCGCAGCCATAAAAGCAACTCTCCTTTATCTGTATTAAAATTTTAACACTAGCTTAGTGATACAATCGCCACATTCTTTTTCAGTATACGCCACCACAATATTACGGTCAATCATAGAAGAACAATACATTATACGTGTATACCCGTTTTGGTGGATCTTAAAAATAACTCTAACTGTACTACAAGAAAAACAACACCTGTATTATAATACAAAATTAATGAACCCCTCTTTTATAGCACAGAAAAAAGCAGCCAAATCAGCTGCTTAGTCATTGTCTGCATTCATTTTTTCCACGGTTTCATTTTTCAGCTCATTGAACTGTTCCGTCTGTTCATTGAAGGTTGTTACGGCTTCTTGGACCAGCTCATTCTGTTCATTCACTTCATCGGTCTTGTCTTGAAGAGTAGCAAGGTCCATATCTTCTTCCGCTACCATTGCATACAATTCTTTCTGGTGCTCGATTAACCCTTGGTAAGCGTCCGTGAATTCACCGTGTTTTGCAAAGCGCTCATTCATTCGCTCATTCAACGCCTGGAGATCCGATTTGACAGCTTCTTCGTCCGTTTCTTCAATCAACCCGTCGATTGCGGCAAATTCTTCCTCGGCGTTTTGCATCGATTCGCGTTCTGTCTCTAGTAAGCCAAGCCGTTCATCAGCAGAAGCAATCGCTTCCTGAGACTTCTCTTCCACTTCAGACTGCTGTTCTTTCGTCAAGGCCATAATCGATTCGAAGATTTCTTGCTCGTTTTGTTCACGGCTTTGCAATTCGCTCTGCACATCACGGTACTCAGCTTCCTGCTCGAAAGTGGTCTCCAAAATTTCATTCAGCTGCTCCTCTGTCGACGTCCCTGAACATGCCGAAAGAAAGAAAGTGCCGGCCAAAACCGCACCGATGGCTATTTTCTTCACAATAAAGTCCCCCTTGATTTCCATGAATTAACTATAGAATGAATATCGGCAAAATACAATAACGGCAAGAGCTTTTTCTTTTTTCAAAAAGGCGATCATACGCTACAATAAGAATACTAGCGAGCACCATGAAAGGATGAACATACGTGATTTTGATGAATGATATTATCCGCGAAGGACACCCCACTCTTCGCCAGAAAGCCGAAGAGGTCAAGCTTCCGCTTTCCGCAGAAGACCAAAAGCTTGGCGAAGAGCTATTGGAATATGTAAAGAACAGCCAAGACGACGAGCTGGCGGAGAAATACGATTTGCGCCCGGGCGTCGGCATCGCCGCTCCCCAGATCAATGTCTCCAAACGAATCTTCGCTTTGCATTTTGACGAACATTCCGGCGAGAACTTGAGCCTGGTGGCGGTGAACCCAAAAATCGTCAGCCATTCTGTCGAGAAAGCCTATTTATCGGGCGGCGAAGGCTGCCTGTCCGTCGACCGTTCGGTTCCGGGATATGTCCCGCGCTATGCCCGCATCACCGTCAAAGGCTATACGCTGTCCGGTGAAGAATTCAAGATGCGCTTGAAAGGCCTTCCTGCGATTGCCTTCCAGCACGAACTCGATCATTTAAACGGCGTTATGTTCTACGACCATATCAATCCAAATGACCCGTTCCAGGAAGTCGAAAATGGCTCGGCCATTGACCTTCAAGCTGAAACCATAGAATGACAAAACCCCGCCCTCCATTTTTATTGGAGAGCGGGGTTTTTCTGTGGAATTTGGCAATTCCTGGACTAGGCAATTAAATTAACGGCTCAGGCCGAGAAACTCGAATGCACTGGCGAGCCCGCCTTCGTCTACGTGGCCTGTAATGTGGTTGGCGCGTTTTTTCGTTTCTTCGTGGCCGTTTGCCATGGCAACGCTAAAGCCGGCGATTTCCATCATTTGCAGGTCGTTCAAGCCGTCGCCGAATGCGATCGTATCTTCAATGCGATGGCCTGTAGCGCGGATCAATTGCTTAATGCCTTCTGCTTTGCTGCCGCCTTTTGGAAGTATGTCACAAGACACCCGGTGCCAGCGGACAAAATCTACGTTCTGGAATTCTTCATGGTATTGGCTTTCTTCGTGCTCTTCACAAAATACCAGCGCCTGGTAAACGTCATTCGTCCGGTAAAAGTGTTTGTCCTTTTCTGGATGCGGGAATTTCAAGCTCTTGATGCTTTCGTCAATGTCTGGATGAAAATCGATGGAAGAGACCATCTTATGTTCGTTCAAGAACACCAATGGATGGTCGCGCTGCTCGGCAAATGCCAGCACTTTATCCAAAGTCTCGGAATCAATGGACTGTTTATGCACCGCTTCGTTTTCGTATGCGATGTACTGGCCGTTAAACGTAATATACGTATCGATCGATAATTCCTCAAGCAATGAGCCGATCATAAACGGTGCACGGCCCGTAGCAATGGCGAGCTCATGCCCGTTCGCGCGAGCTGCGATCAGCGCTTGTTTAGTAGCTTCCGGCAATTGTTTGTTCGTATCGAGCAAAGTGCCATCGATATCCAATAATAATAATTTTGACATATTCCTATCTCCAATCTTTTGGGGCTTTTCATGATACGCCCTCTTTGCTTTTGTCAGAAAAAACAGTATACTATACATAAGGAGTGGTGGGCCATGCTGAAACGGTTGAAACGCAGACTACTCAGACAGCTCAACGGTATTATGAACAAAAAGAAGATAGCATAAGGTTTGTTTCGGCCCTTCTTAATAAATAGGAGGGCTATTCTTTATTTTAAAACAATGACATGATAATATAAAGAAAGTGCATTTATATTGAACGTGGAAAAAGGAGAGCAAAATATGATTTTTAAAGTATATTACCAAGAAAACCGTTTTGAAGTACCAGTTCGTGAAAACACAAAAAGTTTGTATGTAGAAGCTTCCACCGAGCGGGAAGTCCGTTACCACTTGAAGGACCGCAACTTCAACATTGAGCTCGTACAGCTTTTGGAAGGCCAGCATCTCGAATATGAACAAGCCTCCCAAGACTATCACGTGGAGTCTATCGACGCATAATGAAATTCGTGAAAAATGATCAAACAGCTGTTTTCGCGCTCGGCGGACTGGGCGAAATCGGCAAAAACACTTACGGCGTTCAATTCCAGGATGAAATCATCCTCATTGATGCCGGCATTAAATTCCCGGAAGACGATTTGCTCGGAATCGATTACGTTATCCCGGATTACACTTATTTAGTTAAAAACGCCGACAAGATCAAAGGCCTGTTCGTAACACACGGCCACGAAGACCATATCGGCGGCATCCCTTACCTGCTCAAGCAAGTGAATATGCCAGTTTATGGCGGTAAGCTAGCACTTGGCTTATTGCGCAAAAAACTGGAAGAACATGGCTTGTTGCGCCAAACGAAAATGATCGAAATTGAAGAGGAAGATGTCATTAAATTCCGCAAAACTTCGGTCAGTTTCTTCCGGACGACACATAGTATTCCTGATTCATTCGGCGTAGTTGTGAAAACACCGCCCGGCAGCATCGTCCACACAGGCGACTTTAAATTCGACTTCACTCCAGTTGGCGAACCGGCCAATCTGTTGAAGATGGCTCAAATCGGCAGTGAAGGGGTATTATGCCTCTTGTCCGACTCAACCAATGCTGAAATTCCGAATTTCACCATGTCTGAACGCAAAGTCGGCGAAACCATCAAAGACATCATGCGGAAAGTGGAAGGGCGTTTAATTTTCGCTACGTTCGCTTCCAATATTTACCGCTTGCAACAAGTGACCGATGAAGCTGTGCGCCAAGGACGTAAAATTGCCGTATTCGGCCGCAGCATGGATAATGCCATGACAATCGGCCGCGAACTCGGCTATATCACGGCTCCAGAAGATGCGTTTATCGATACGCAAACCTTGAACCGGATGCCTGCCGATAAAGTCGTCATTCTTTGCACGGGTTCACAAGGCGAACCGATGGCTGCACTGTCGCGGATCGCTAACGGTACACATCGTCAAATTCAGATCCAACCAAACGATACAGTTGTCTTCTCGTCTTCCCCGATTCCGGGCAATACGAGCAGCGTCAACCGCACAATCAACTTATTGTTCCGTGCAGGAGCTGACGTCATCCATGGCTCATTGAATGATATTCACACATCCGGACATGGCTCACAAGAAGAAAATAAATTGATGCTGCGTTTGATCAAGCCGAAATACTTCATGCCAATTCACGGTGAATACCGGATGCAGGCTCAACACGCAGAACTAGCAGTCGACTGCGACGTTCCGCGCGAAAATACCTTCATTATGGAAAACGGCGATGTGTTGGCTCTTGGCCAAGACGAAGCTTCGGTTGCAGGCCGCATCCCTTCCGGTGATGTATACATCGACGGCAGCGGAATTGGCGACATCGGCAATATCGTCCTTCGCGACCGCCGCGTGCTGTCTGAAGAAGGCCTGGTCATCGTTGTTGTCAGCGTTGACAAGAAGAAAAGCCGAATGGTATCAGGACCTGACCTCATTTCACGCGGATTTGTCTATATGCGCGAATCCGGCACGATGATTTATGAGGCACAGCAGATGCTGAACCGCCATTTGAACAAAAAAATCCACAGCAAAAATACTGACTGGGCTGAACTGAAGACCGAAATTTCAGATGTCCTCGGGCCGTATCTTTACGAAAAAACAAAACGCCGCCCGATGATCCTCCCAGTAATTATGGAAGTATAAAAAAGAAGCCCTCAGCGGCTTCTTTTTTTTTTGCCTTATTTAGTTCATGACTTTCTTTTCAAAACGGTTGATGTCGGCATCGGATCCGATGATGATCAGAATATCATCCCGTTCGATCTCCATATCGGCTTGCGGGGATACGATGATTTCGTCCCCTCTTTTGATCGCAACGATGTTGATGCCGTATTTAGCGCGGATATCCAATTCAATCAAGGTATAACCAGCCAGTTTATCGTTCGCTTTGATCTCCATGATCGAATGCTCATCGGACAATTCCAGATAGTCGAGCACATTGTTCGATAGGATGTTATGGGCGATCCGGATGCCCATATCGCGCTCCGGATGTACGACTTTGTCCGCCCCGATTTTATGCAGCACTTTGGCATGGTAATCGTTTTGAGCTTTGACGGTAATTTTCTTGACGCCAATTTCTTTCAACATGAGTGTTGTCAGGATGCTCGCTTGGATATTTTCCCCAATCGCAACGATGACCTGTTCAAAATTGCGAACCCCGAGGGATTTTAATACCGATTCGTCTGTCGTGTCGGCAACTACAGCTTGCGTCGCGATCGAAGCGAATTCATCCACCCGCTCATGGTCTTTATCGATCGCCATAACATCAGCGCCTTGTTCGATCAATTCTCGGACGATGCTTCCGCCGAAACGCCCTAAGCCTATTACAACGAATTCCTTTTTCATGTCCATCCCCCATCTTCTCGTTTGCTCTTCTTAATCATATCCTTCTTTCACCCATAAAAAAACCCCCGCTTATTTGCGGGGATCTAATGGCCGTTCAGGTCGATTCTCGCAGTATTCACAGCTGATGTCGCTGCAGCGCTCTTCACGCCACTCGTTGCAGCTTGCGCAATAGCTTGCGTCGAATTCATTATCGAAAGTTAAAGGATCCATGCACGTATGGCAAAACGTGTGGACGTCCATCCAATTGATGAATTTTTTGTCGGCTAGTAAGTATAGCCCTTTTTCGTCTTGTTTATAGTTCATGATGGATGGTTTTTGCGCTACCCGATTTTTCGGGTCGAGGAAAAAATTCATCTTTCCGTTCAAGTTGATCACTCCCGTAGTTGGTTGGGCTTTTATATCCCTGTCATCTGTCAATTTTGCACAACCGAAAACTTCTATATCAGTCTTTGTGGACTTTTTGGCTTTTGCACTTTCTCTATAATAGTAATTGCTTTAGCTGATTGCAATAGATTAGGATTCATTTTTCAAAGTTTTTTCCCCTTGAATTTCAACTCAGGTTTTGTATAATGAATAAATACTTTAACTAAACTTTAAGTATATTTTAACTAAACTATCGTTTCATTATTCATCGATTCGAGCAATTTGTATGTATTCTATCTAAATGATGGGACGCGACCCAATATCGCTATTTTTTCCTATTTCGTACCATTTACCGAAGAATCGAGGAGACTGTATGCAAATCGGCAAAAAGATTAAGAATCTGCGGCTGAAAAACGGCTTGACTCAAGAAGAGCTGGGCTCGAGGACGGATTTGAGCAAAGGGTTTATTTCACAGCTTGAACGCGATATGAACTCCCCTTCCATCGAAACGCTTTTTTCGCTTCTTGAAGTTCTCGGAACGACTCCAAAAGAATTTTTCACAGATGCCGAAGAAGCCAAGCTCGTGTTTAAAGAAGAAGATCATACGGTCCATATCGACCGTGAAGCCGGTTATGAGATCGACTGGCTCGTCCCCACATCAAATAAAAAGCAAATGGAACCGGTTTACCTGACTTTGGAATCTTCCGGACACTTTAAAACTTTCGAACCCTCGGCATCCGAAACCTTTGTTTATGTCCTACAAGGCGAAGTCAGATTGAATATCGGCAGCCGTTCCTACACCGCAAAAGCCGGCGATTCCATTTACTATAGTGCGGACCACGAACACCAATTATCGAACCATTCTACAGGCCGTGCAGAAATGATCATCGTCGCGACCAAATCTTATTTATAATCCAGGAGGTATATTATGACAGACCAAGCGATCATCCGCTTTGATAATGTTGTCCAGACTTTTGAAGGTGCGGGCAATGTATTGAACAACATCAGTTTTCAAATGGAAAAAGGGAAATTCTACACTTTGCTCGGCCCTTCCGGCTGCGGCAAGACAACGATTTTGCGATTGATCGCCGGATTTAACCAGCCGACGAGCGGCGACATTTACATCAAAGGCAAAAAGGTTAACAAGATCCCGGCAAATGAGCGGCAAGTGAATACGGTATTCCAAGATTATGCGCTATTCCCTCATTTAAATGTCTTTGAAAATGTAGCATTTGGCTTGCGCATCAAGAAGGTCAAAAAGGCGGAAGTCGAGCGCCGTGTCAAAGAAGCCTTGGCATTCGTCAATTTAAGCGGTTACGAAAACCGCGAAATCCACGAGATGTCGGGCGGCCAGCGCCAACGTGTTGCCATCGCACGGGCCATCATCAATGATCCGGAAGTCATTCTGCTTGATGAACCGCTGTCCGCACTCGACTTGAAGCTGCGCACCGAAATGCAATATGAACTGCGCGAACTGCAGCAGCGACTCGGCAAAACCTTCGTCTTCGTCACACATGACCAAGAAGAAGCGCTTGCGATGTCCGATGAAATCTTCGTCATGAATGCCGGAGAAATTCAGCAGAGCGGCACGCCAATGGATATTTACGATGAGCCAATCAACCGCTTTGTCGCGGATTTTATCGGAGAGTCGAATATTGCCGAGGGCGTCATGGTCGCTGATTACCGCGTACGCTTCGCCAATAAGGAATTCGAATGCGTCGATAGAGGCCTGAGCCCAAATGAACAAGTAGAAATCGTTATCCGCCCGGAGGATTTGGAAATCACCAAGCCGGAAACCGGAAAAATGGCGGTACATGTTGACAGCCAATTGTTCCGTGGTGTCCATTATGAAATTTCCACTTACGATGAAACAGGCAACGAATGGCTGGTGCATTCGACAAAACGCGTGGAAGTCGGCGCACAGATCGGCCTCGATTTCGATCCAGAAGCAATTCACGTCATGCGTATGAACGAATCTGAAGAAGCATTCGATGCCCGCCTCGAGTCCTACGGAGCCGTTTCCAATGACTAATCGTTCCTCTCGCCCATGGTATCTGGCGCCTTATTATATATGGATATTATTATTTGTCATTGCTCCGATTGCACTTGTCGTTTATTTTTCATTTCTTGATTTGGCCGGCGACTTCACGCTGGAAAACTATGCGAATTTCTTTTCATCGACGTATTTCCGCATGACGCTCAGTTCGTTCTGGTATGCCTTCCTCATCACTTTCATTTCGGTGCTGATTGCCTACCCGACCGCTTACTGGCTGACGAAAACAAAGCATAAGCAATTATGGCTGTTATTAATTATCATCCCTTCGTGGATCAATCTATTGCTGAAAGCCTATGCATTTATCGGTATTTTTGGTTTGTATGGGCCAGCCAACCAATTGATCCAGTTTTTCGGTGCAGGACCGCTCCAGATCCTGTTCACCGATTTCAGTTTTGTCTTTGTCGCCGTGTACATTTTCATCCCGTTCATGGTGCTGCCGATCTTCAACTCGCTTGATAAAATCAATCCGGCATTGATTGATGCTTCGCGCGACCTCGGTGCTTCCCAATGGACAACATTCCGCCGCGTCATCTTTCCGCTTGCGATCAACGGCGTCAAGTCCGGCGTACAGGCTGTCTTCATCCCGGCCTTGTCCTTGTTTGTCATCACACGCCTGATCGCCGGCAATAAAGTGATCACGCTCGGCACGGCCATCGAACAGCAATTCCTGGTCACGCAAAACTGGGGCATGGGTTCAACAATCGCCGTGTTCTTGATCTTGTTCATGATCATCATCATGCTGCTCACAGGCCCGAAAGAGAAAGGAGGGGCATTGAATGGCAAAGCTAAGTAAACCTGCCAAAATCTATTTGGCGTTCGTCTTTTTTATTCTCTATGCCCCGATCTTCTATTTGATTTTTTATTCCTTCAATAGCGGAGGCACCATGTCGGGCTTTGAAAATTTCACTTTAGAGCATTATGCGGCTGTATTCAATGACACCCGCCTGCTCATCATTGTCTTGAACACTGTCATCGTCGCGTTGTTGTCTGCACTGATTTCGACAGCAATCGGCGTACTTGGCGCGATCGGCATCATTTTCCTGCGCAACCGGAAAATGCGCAATGCAGTCTTGTCCTTGAACACTGTCTTGATTGTCAGTCCGGATGTCATCATCGGGGCATCGTTCCTGATCCTCTTCACAATGGTCGGCGTCAAGCTCGGCTTTGCTTCCGTCCTGGTATCGCATATCGCCTTCAGCATCCCGATTGTCGTTATCATGGTGTTGCCGAAATTGCAGGAAATGAGTTCAAGCTTAATCGATGCGGCGACAGACCTCGGAGCGTCGCAGCGGGATATTTTGACGCGCGTCATCATCCCTTATATCAAACCCGGGATATTCGCCGGCTTTTTCCTGGCACT
This sequence comes from Planococcus sp. SK3692, assembly GCF_028890485.2. GTDB lineage: Bacteria > Bacillota > Bacilli > Bacillales_A > Planococcaceae > Planococcus. The sequence continues at coordinate 1,087,873 of NZ_JARCHV010000002.1, read as the reverse complement.
GACTTATTCGCTTGATGATTTTGCCGTTACGTTCTTTGTCACCGGCAATGGCTTTGCGACATTATCCGTCGAGATCTATTCGATGGCAAGAGCAGGCATCACGCTGACCATCAATGCCTTGTCCGCTTTGATTTTCGTTGTGACGCTCGGCCTTGTCCTCGGCTATTATTTCTTTAATCAGCGCTCCGCAGCGAACGCTGGAACAGGGGGGCCGCGTCCATGAAAGGCATCATAAGAGCAAGTACAGCTATCGTCATCATTTCCGCCATCCTCTTCTACGCTGTCCATGTCTTGGAGAGCAGTTCTGCCACTAGCGGCAGCGGATCGATTTCGGTCTATAACTGGGGCGAATACATCGATCCCGAACTGATCAGCCAATTCGAAGAAGAAACGGGCATACAAGTCATTTATGAGACCTTTGATTCGAATGAATCGATGATGACAAAAATCGAACAGGGCGGAACGTCTTATGACGTCGCGATGCCTTCCGAATACGCCATCGAAAAAATGAAGGAAAATGATTTGCTGTTGCCAATCGATCAAAGCAAGATCCCGAATCTCGAGAACATCGATCCCTATTTCTTGGACCTCCCTTTCGATCCGGGCAATGAATATTCGATTCCTTATTTCTGGGGCACCGTTGGCATTGCCTATAACCCGACACTTCTGGAAGGACAGACTTTTGAAAGTTGGGATGATCTGTGGAACCCGACGCTCGAACAGGAAGTGATCTTAGTCGACAGCGCACGCGAAGTTATCGGCATGGGCTTGAACAGCCTTGGCTATTCGCTGAACTCCACCGATCTCGGTGAGTTGCGCGAAGCGACAGATAAACTGAAAACACTAGGGCCTAACGTCAAAGCAATCATCGGTGATGAAATCGTCGAAATGATGCGCCGCGAGGAAGCGGCAGTTGCGGTCACGTGGTCCGGGCAAGCTGCAGATATGATGTGGATTAATGAAGACATCGATTATGCAGTACCTGAAGAAGGCTCCAATCTTTGGTTTGATAATATGATCATCCCGTCAACAGCCGGCAATGTGGACGGCGCCCACCAGTTTATCAACTTCATGCTCGACGCAGAAGTGGCGGCTCAAAACGCCGATTACGTCGGCTATTCTTCCCCAAATGCTGCGGCGCTCGAGCTGATGGACCCTGAAGTGACTGGAGATGAGCGTTTCTATCCGACTGAAGAAATGCGCGACCGCCTCGAAGTCTATGAAAACCTCGGACTCGAAATGCTTGGCGTCTACAACGAATTGTTTTTGGAATTCAAGATGGATATGGAAAAATGACAGGCAGAACTTCTGCCTGTTTTTTTCTGTTTAAATAAGGTATAGTAAATAAGTTCATAACACCAAAATTTAGCCACACGAAATAAAAACGAGGGAAGGTTAGGCTCATGGCCGTCAAATCAACAAAATTCGCCTTATATATTCTCATGTTCAATATGTTTATTGCCATGAGCGGAATTGGCCTTATTATCCCAATCATGCCTGCTTATCTGGAAACATTCGGTGTTGCAGGACAGGCACTCGGAACCTTGATTGCCACTTTCGCTTTTGCGCAATTTCTATTTTCGCCTATTTCCGGGGAACTCTCCGATAAATACGGGCGCAAGAATTTAATCATTTTCGGACTGGTCGTATTCGGCTTGTCTCAACTGCTCTTCGGTATGGCAACTGAATTATGGGTCCTCTATCTCGCCCGCTTCTTCAGCGGCGTGGGCGGCGCATTCCTGATCCCGCCGATGATGGCGTTTGTCGCCGATATCACCACTTACGAAGAGCGGGGCAAAGGAATGGGCTTGCTCGGCGCTTCGATGTCTCTCGGTTTCATGATTGGGCCGGGCATTGGCGGCTTCCTCTCTGAAGTCAGCCTGCAATTCCCGTTCTATGTCGCGACCTCAGTCGCTTTGCTGTCCGCTTTGCTTTCTTTCTTTGCTTTGCCGAATGTTAAGCCAGCGGTGCAGGCTGTCGACTATAAACGAGAGAATCTATACCAGCAGATGAAACGCTCTGTCTACACACCTTATTTTGTCATGCTGCTCGTCATGTTCATCTTTGCATTCGGGCTGTCGAATTTCCAATCGACGATTGCTTTGTATGTCGATAAACAATTTCAGTTCACACCGAAAGAAATTTCGGTCGTCATCACGGTCGGCGGCTTTGTCGGCGTCATTGTGCAAACTTTTGTCATCGACAGCTTATTCAAGCGTTTCGGTGAGATGCGTGTCATCCTCGTCAATCTGCTTATTTCAGCCGCTGCAATGATCGGTATTCTCTTCGTCAATACCTTCTGGACGATTTTACTCGTGGCAGCCATCTTCTTCACGGCTGCCTCCCTCCTGCGCCCGGCGATCAATACGCTCATCTCGAAACTCGCTGGCGACTCACAAGGATATGCGGCTGGGATGAACAATGCCTATATGAGCCTCGGCAATATGATCGGCCCTGCGCTTGCAGGGATTCTGTTCGACATCGACATGAGCTTCCCGTATATTACCGGAACTTTCATCTTGCTCATCTGCTTCTTCATCGCCTTTAACTGGTCGACGCGAAAAAAAGAGCTGCTGCAGGAAAGCCGCAGCAGCTGAATTACCATTTAACCAATATAAAAAAGCGAGACGCCGCTATAGCGCCTCGCTTTTTTATCGTTGCATGAAATAATCATAAAGAAATTGTGGAATAAATGAGAGGATGTTTTCATCCGGCGCAAGCTTAGCATGGTGCAGGCCGTATGCCGACCCGGCCCCTGCCCAAAACATCAAAGACGGCAGCCGTTCGGTGAAATATCCGAAATCTTCCCCTGTCATCGCGGCTTTACTGCGAACAGCTTGTATGTCCGGTGCACCTTGAGCATAGCGCAAAAATGACTCAGCCAATTGTTCGTCATTATCCACTTGGCGATAGTTTGCCCCGTAATCGATCGACACCTCGCATTCATAGCCTTCTTCGATCGAACGGCACAACGATTCAACGCGCTTTTTCACGCTTGCCATCGATTCAGGCGTCAAGGTGCGAATTGTCCCTTCCAGGCGTGCCCGTTCAGCGATGATGTTTTGTACAGTCCCGGCAGACATCTTCCCGACCGTCAATACGGCTGAATCCATCGGGTCGACATTACGGCTGACGATCGTCTGTAATTGCATCAATAAAGCCGCTGCGGCTACTGCCATATCACGCGTCTGATGCGGGTAAGCAGCATGGCCGCCTTTGCCATGCAGATCGATGAACAATTCAGATGTATTGGCAAATAGAAGTCCGGGCTTTGTCGCGACAGTACCGACTGGAAGTTCAGGGGCAATGTGAAGGGCAAACAGTTCATCCGGCAAGAGATCCGGACGCTCTTTTTCAAGCCACGCCAAAAGCGGCTGTGCACCTCCCGGCCCCTCTTCTGCTGGTTGGAACAAGATCACGACATCATTATCAAGCGGGTGTTCAACTAACTTTTCCAGCAAGCCAAGCGCCACTGTCATGTGTATATCGTGCCCGCATGCATGCATGAACCCTTCGTGGCGAGAAGAGAACGGCAATGCTGTTTCCTCACGAATCGGCAACCCATCGATATCCGTGCGCCAACCGATTGTTTTTACTGGCGAACGGCCCTTTACTTTGACGACGAGACCTGTGCGCCACTCCACGAGCTCGATGCGATCTGCAGCCATTTTAGAAATAACCGCTTTTAAATAGCTTTGGGTTTTAAATTCCTGAAACCCGATTTCCGGAATTTCATGCAGCTCTCTCCTGATTTGAATAAGATCCATAATTGGCCTCTTACAGCTGGCGGAGTTCTTGCTTGATTTCTGTTTTCGAACGAGTCTTTTCATCCATCAACTTTAACACGCGTGCTGGAGTGCCGCCGACAACTGCGTTTTCAGGGACATCTTCGATCACGACTGCTCCTGCAGCGACGACGGAGCCTTTGCCGATGCGCACGCCTTCCAATACGACTGCGTTCGCGCCGATCATCACATCATCCTCAACAATTACCGGTGTAGCAGAGGCAGGCTCGATTACGCCAGCAAGTACAGCTCCTGCACCGATGTGGCAGTTCTTTCCGACTGTCGCGCGGCCACCCATGATGACGCCCATATCGATCATCGTGCCATCGCCGATGACCGAACCGATATTGATGACAGCGCCCATCATGATGATGCAGTTGCTACCGATTTCAACGTTTTCACGGATAAACGCACCGGGTTCAATACGGGAATTGATATTTTTCAAGTCAAGCATCGGAATGGCTGAGTTTCTGCGATCATTTTCCACTACGGAATCTTCGATGACTGAAGCATGCTGCTCTAGTGCTTTTTCCACTTCAGCCCATTCGCCGAATACTGTTGCATGATTGCCTTCTCCGAATACTTTCGAGCCTTCGCCGAAATGAAGCGAAGCTACGCCTTCACCTTTGACATATACTTTTACAGGCGTCGACTTCTTCGCATTCTGTATGTACGAAATAATTTGATTTGCATCCATTTGTTCCATTGATTAAAACCTCTTTCTCTCGTGTAATGGTGTTATTATATCTGATTCAGTATAATAATACATCCTTTAGCTTAACAGAGTGGCATGTTTTTTGACAATATCGACAAATGCCTCAACTTGCCGGAGCTGGAAAGACGATTCATAGCCGATCAGCCATGTATCCCGGGTCAACTCCAGTTCCTGTTCGCTATTCGTCAGCGGCACCGTATGGACATCTTCTGCACCGGTCAGAGTTATGGACGGCAATATTGCATAGCCAATGCCGTTGACGGCCATCTGCTTGCACGTCTCTATCTGGTCAACCGTGATTTGGCGCTTCGGGTTGGAAGCGAAATGCTTTTGCCACCATTGCTGGATTTCCTCATAATAGGTCGAATCGCTTTTGAATTGGATAAACGGCCGTTCGGTCTTCATCACTTCTTCCAGTGAACTGATTTCCTTATCCACCAAGTATAGAGTGTCTTTGAATAAATGAATTTTTTGGCCTTTCCAGTCGGTCTGTCCCCGTACGATGCCGATATGGGCTTCGCCATCATACAAAGCACGGACAATTTCGGAGCTCCACCCGGTGATCAATTGCACTTTTGCTTCGGGATACAAGGTGATGAAATCTTTTAACACTTTCGGGAGCCAGTTCTGTCCTATGATCGATGCGCAAGCGATTTTCAAGGTGCCGTGCACTTTTTCACTTAAGGTGTGCAGCTGTTCAAAAATTTCCTCCCTGCGCATCACCGCTTCCTTCGCATATTGAATGACCAATTCTCCGGCGGGAGTTGGCGTCAGCCCTTTTTGCGAACGCACAAACAATTGCTGGCCCCACTCTTTTTCAATGGATTGCAATCGTTGTGACAAAGCAGGTTGCGATAGAAAAAGCCGTTCCGCCGCTTTTCTCATATTGGCTTCTTCAGCGAGTACTTTAATAATCAGTTCTTCATTTGACATCCCTTTTCACTCCTTTCAACCCCCGCAATCCGAAAATCAGCAGAAAACTGATCAAAGCACAAAGCAAGGCGATGCTATATACATTGCGCAGCCCGAAAGCCAAGGCTTCCTGCAGCACCAGCTTATCCGCTTCCGGCAGTTGTGCGCGGCTATCGATGCTTAAAATCATGTTGACGGATTCCAAGGTGAAGCTATTGCCCGAATCGTCCAGCCGGTTCAATAGCGAACTGTTCAATATGCTGCCAAGAAGCGCAACGCCGATTGTGCTGCCAAGATTGCGCATAAACATATTCGAAGCGGTTGCTGCTCCCCGCTTGTCGTAAGACACTGCGGATTGGATCGAGACGATAAAAGCAGTACTAGTCAATCCCATTCCGACACCGACGAAGAAACTTGACATCCCCGCCCATAGCGGGCCAAATCCCGGCTGCATTATGACAAATAATGCTGTTCCGAGCAGAAGAAATGTTCCCCCAAGAAGCGATGTGCGGAAATAACCGATGCTGATCAAGAGCCTTCCAGACAAGACAGAAGCAATCGGCCAACCGATCGACATCGTTGTCAACGTAAATCCAGCGATTGCCGCTGGCTGTTCCATGACACCCGTCACATAAGCCGGCAAATAGCTGGAAATGCCGATCAATATAATCCCTGTCGCAAGCGACACCAAATTTGCGTAGAGAATCGCCCGGTTTTGCCAAATTTCAAACGGCATCATCGGATCGCTCGATGCACGCTCGGCTTTGATGAACCAGAACATGAACAATGCGCCAATCACTGCAAGCAAATAAGACGGAGCCGAAAGCCAGTCAAATGACACGCCCCCTTCGATCAGCAAGTACAAGACACTGCTAAGCGCAATCGTCAAAAACAAGGCGCCCCGGTAATCGACTTTCGCCCACTCTTTGCGCACCGGTTCTTTCAAATAAATCAAGATGCCGAGCAGCGACAAGATCCCGAGCGGCAAATTGACCCAAAAAACATATTGCCAGCCGATCGTCGCTACGAGCACACCGCCGATTGCTGGGCCTGCGATGGCTGATATGCCCCATACGCTGGACAAATATCCCTGGATCTTCGCTCGTTCTTCAGAGGAATAAATATCCCCCACAATCGTTGAAGCAATTGGCATGATAGCTCCAGCGCCTGCGCCTTGGATAAAACGAAAAGCAATTAACTGCTCCATCGAATCTGCCAACCCACATAGCCAGGAACCAATTAAAAACAATAACATGCCAAAAGCAAAAATCGCTTTCCTGCCGACAAGATCCGCTAATTTCCCGTACAATAACACCGTCACTGTGCTCATGAGCAAATAAGCGGAAAACACCCAACTGTATTTCGAAAACCCGCCGAGGTCTGCGGCAATGCTCGGCATTGCTGTCGAGACAATAGTCGCTTCGACCGCGGCAACGAACATCGCCAACATGACCGCAACCAAGATGAACGGGCGCTTCGTTTGTTCCATATCGATCCCTTCTTTCAACCAGCAGAAAAAAAGGCCTCAATGGCTGAGACCTTTTTCAGGGTAATTATCGTTTGAACTGGTAAAGTTGTTTCTTCAATTGCTTCAAGACAATTCGTCTTGTTAAAATCCCCATGAACATTCCATCATCATCCACTACACATAGAAAATTCTGGTCGATCACCAAATCCAAGGCTCTCTGGAATCGGTCGTTCAAATGGATCAGCGGCAGGTCTGTCTGCATAATTTCCTCGACACGGATATCGCCAAGTTTCTCATACTCTATGTGGTCCATTCCAAGAATGGCGTCTGTGATGCGCTGGGCATTAATCAAGCCGTGAAACCGGTACTTTGCATCCAAAACCGGGATGGCTGAATAGCCAGTCTTCGTCAAAACCAATAAAGCATGCTCGGCACTATTGCCGATTTGGACATGTGCTACTTTTTCGGACGAGATGACAAATTCTTCGATCGGGGTTTCAAGAAAATCTTTACTCGGTAATGAAATCATGTGCTCTACTCCTTTTGCATCGCATGGTCTGATGCTGAAACACTTCGATTACATCATAACATAACACGTTTCCCGAAACTATTTAATTGGGGATTTTGGCTTAAAAAGGGAATTTATTCAACCACTGTCCACCGTCTAAGGTCACGATTTCCCCGTTCATATAAGCCGCTTTCTCTGACATGATAAACGCTGCCAGGTCTGCCACTTCTTCCGGTTTTCCAAGCCGGCCTAAAGGGACAGATTTCAATGTCCGCTGCATCGCTTCTTGAGACTCGAAAAGTTTATCTGCGCCCCCAGTGCGTTCGATCGGGCCAGGAGCAATCCCGTTGACACGAATGCCGTACTGCGTGCCCCATTCAACTGCCAGTGTCCGGGTCAGCGACATCACACCCGCTTTAGCGGCGGCGGAATGAGCGACCCCTGCCCCGGCATTCCAGGCATACGTTGCCAGCATATTAAGTATATTCCCCTTTGTGCCATTTTCAATCCAATAATTGCCGACCGCGTGAGAACAGAAAAATGTTCCATTCAAGACAATATCAATAACAGAGCGCCAACCATTCGGTGATAATTTTTCGGCATGGACAATGAAGTTTCCAGCTGCATTATTAACAAGGCCATCAATCCGGCCGAATTTCTCATGTGCAAAATTGACCATCGCCTTGGCATGTTCAGGCTCACGCACGTCCATCTGGAACGCTTCTGCCTGACCCCGCAGCCCAGATAATTTTGTTAATGATTCATTCAATTTCTCCATATCCCGTCCGGTAATGATGACGTTTGCCCCTTCAGCGGCAAATTTTTCTGCCATATGAAAGCCCATCCCACTGGAGCCTCCGGTCACGATGATTGTTTGTCCACTCAACATCTCAACATCCCCTTTTTAAAAAAATCATTTCCTGCAGTTTCCACATCTCCGGTTTATGTACAGTGACTGAAAATTTTGATATGATGGTCAAAGACTGATCAATCCATTACTGCGAAAGGAATGAGCCCATGTCCTTGACGACGAAAGACTCGGAAATCGCACAAGCCATTTTCACTGTCAACCGCCACGCTAAGACTGCACCTGACAATCAATTTCTGTATGCATTAAAAAAGCAAGCACTGAATCTGATGATCCAACAAAAACGGGCGCAAAAACTTGGCCTGCACTTCAGTAAAAATCCCCGAAAAAGCCAACAACAATCATCTGTCCTCGTGAAATGCGGCAATTATTATTTCCACATGCTCCCCAAAAAGGAAGATTTCCATTCACTTGAGCATTTTGGAGACTTGGATGAATCCTATCGCAATCCGCCGAGCCGTATGAATCTAAAGCATGCAAAGGAATTGCTCCAAAATTTCACTGGGCTTGAGGCGCAGGATAAAAAACCTGCCATCTCGGCTTTTTCCAAACGCTACGAACCGAAAGAAACGGACCGTTTCTATTCACCGAAGAAATCCTATTTTGATTGACCCTGCCGGCAGTCCTGCACTGCCGTTTTTTTCTGCTTATTTTTCCGCAAAATCGAAATGGCGGATCAATGCTTGAGTGCCAAGGTCTCCATCCCCTGCGCGTTCCAAATCTTCATAAATCCCAAGCGATAATTTCAATCCTGGAAGATCTAAGCCCCAACGTTCAGATTCTTCTACCGCTATTTTCATATCCTTGATGAAATGCTTGATGTAAAATCCCGGACGAAAATCGCCTTCGATCATTTTAGGAGCTAAATTCGATAATGACCAAGACCCCGCTGCGCCAGCAGAGATGGAGCGCAAAACGTTCTCAGGATCCAGACCGGCTTTTTTGGCGTATATAAGGGATTCACAGACGCCCAGCATATTATTCGCGATATTGATCTGGTTGCACATTTTTGTATGCTGTCCGGAACCCGCCGGCCCCTGCAATATAATATTCCCCGCGAACAATCGAAACAGTGGAAGCAGTCGCGTGAAAATCTCTTCTTCTCCGCCGACCATGACAGACAGCACTGCGTTTTTGGCACCGATATCCCCGCCAGAGACCGGTGCGTCCAAAGCGTGCAAGCCCTTTGCACGCGCAGCATCTGCAATTTCCTGTGCCAGCTTTGGCTGCGAAGTGGTTAAATCGATAAGTACCGTTCCTTCGGCAGCATTTGCCACTAGGCCGTTTTCCCCGAAATAAATTTCCTGCACATCTGATGGGTAGCCAACCATTGTAAAAATTACTTCCGCAGACTGTGCCAATTCTTTCGGATTGTCTTTCCACGTTGCTCCTTGCCCGAGTAAATCCTCTGCTTTTTTTGCCGTTCTCGTATATACGGAAAGCTCGTGTCCTCCTTCGAGCAAATGGCGGCCAATGCTATTGCCCATGACCCCGGTACCGATAAATCCAATTTTCATTTTATTGCCTCCTTTATATTTCCATAATAGCAAAAATCATCAGTCTATTCACTCTTCTTTTTTAGCATAAAAAAAAGGCCGGTCCATATAGGGCCGACCACAAAAGGGGGAAATGAGAATGTTGCTGTGTTCAAGTATACTATGCCCCCTCAAAACATAGCTTAAACCTTTTTTGCAAAAAAAAATTTCACTGCATGATTTTCTAAGCCGCCACGGCGCTAACTTATTTGGAGGGTTCTACCGTATATTCATATTGCGTCTTGCCATGATGGAAAGCCGTTCCTCTAAAATGTTTGAAGTCTTCCCGTTCAGTCAATATTTTCCGGAACTCAAGAAATTCTTCTTTGGGAATGTCCAGTGTATCAATTTCGCCATTTTTCAGTCGCTCCAGTTCGTTCGCATAATCAGTCATGAAATGTTCTCCTTTCCTTTCGTTTTGTTAAAATCCTTCTGTTATAATACTATACGGACGAAACCATACCCGTCCAGCCACATTGTGCTTTGCACCTAACATGGGTAGCCTTTGTTGATTTTAGGAGGACTTTTTCTATGCTTACTTTATTAAAGCGCCATACGCTCATCTGGCTGTTGCCGCTTTCGCTTTATTTGTATCATTTAGCTTTCGAAAATACAGCCATCTTTTGGTATATGTACACCTTCGCTACTTTAGTACTGATGTCAATTGCGATCATCAATTATTCTGTATTCGACGAATTGAAAACTTGGAAATCATTAGCATACGGCATTTTGTTCGGGAGCCTGATCTATGCCGTCCTGGCCCTCGGCTACTTATTCTTCGATATGCTTCCGCTTAACGTGGAAGGGCCTGTCTCAGCCATTCAAACCTTATTTGCCCCCACCAGCATCTGGCATTACCTGTTGTTGATGTTTGTTATCGTTCCGGGCGAAGAGCTCTTCTGGCGCGGCTATATCCAGCAGCAATTAAAAAAATACATGAAGCTGCCGTTCGCCATTCTCGGCGCATCACTCTTATTCGGCATCGCATTGTCCTTCAGCGGCTTTTGGCCCGCCATAGTGGCAGGCATCGCAGCAGGAGCATTGCTCGGCATTCTTTATGAATGGAAGCGCAGCATGCCGTTGTTGATCATCACTCATTTGGTTGTGCTGGTGCTCTTGTTCATCGTCATGCCGCTGCCAATATAGGCTAACTAGCTGTTTTGCGCAAATGACCTTAGCGAACAGCTTGAAACATTCCTTCCTTTTGCCTGTCTAATGGGAAAATTGGAAGGAGGAATTCAAGCTATGAAAAAGAATGACTTATTCATTCCAGCTATCCTCACCACCGGAATCCTGCTTGCAAGCTGCGGAACAGCAGACCTTGCCGAAGAAGAGCCTGAAGTAGTAGAACCGGCTGAAACGAACGAAAAAGAAAACAGCGACACGACACAAAAAACGGAAACGCCTGAAGTCCACGTGACCGGCATTGCGTTTGAATCCGATAATATCGTCGCTCGAGTGACAATCTTTGACCAGAGCACAGCCGAAGCGAGAAATGGCTTTATCCAAATGGCCCAAACAATCGAACGTGTGCAAAAATAACAAAAAGATCCTCCTTTTGGGAGGATCTTTTTTTAATAGGACAAATCTTTGATCGACAAGCCGATTTTCTTCATCAATTCGATGGCCTGCTCTTTTTCATCAGGAGATAAAGCAGCCGTCAGTTCATGAATTTTTTGCTCGTGCGCCGGGAAGATGTCTGCCATAAAGGCTTCTCCTTCTTCCGTAATTTCCGCGTAAGTGATGCGGCGGTCAGTCGGGCAATTGACACGCGTGATAAACCCGCGTTTTTCCAGCTTGTCGATGACATAAGTAATGGACCCGCTGGCTAGCAGGATTTTGCCGCCGATTTTCTGCAGCGGCTGGCGTCCTTTATGGTAGAGCAGCTCCAACACGGCAAACTCCGTTGGGTTGACGCCATTCTCTTGGAAAAATTGATTGGTTTGTTCCGAAATCGCTTTATGCGCACGGGACAAAACAATAAACAGTTTTAATGACTGTTTGATGTCTTCATTCATTTTCGTTCACTCATTTCCGCTATGATTACTCGATTACTTCAATTATATCCCTTTAGTGGATGAATAGCACGTGCCTTTGACTTATCCGATGATGACGCGTTCTTTTGGATAGTGGAATTTTGTCGGGTCTGTCTTGCCGCCGATTGTAAACAGGAAGGAAATCAAACCGACCCGGCCGACAAACATCAGGACCATGATGATCACTTTGCCTACGGAGGATAATTCACTTGTCAGCCCAAGCGACATTCCACACGTTCCAAACGCTGAAGTGATCTCAAAGAGAATTTCCACAATCGATGCATTCGGTTCTGTGATAATCAACAGCATCGTCGCGACGATGACCATAGTGCCGGCAAGGAACAAGACCGCAAAGGATCGGAATACATCAATCAATTCGATTTCACGGTTGAAAATCTGGATCGTGTTCTTGCCTCTTGCAAAATTGATCAAAAACAAGATGGCGATAGCAAAAGTGGTGGTCCGGATTCCGCCGCCTGCCGAGCTTGGAGAGGCACCGATAAACATGAGCGCGCTCATGAATACATTGGTCGCGTCGCTGAACTGAGTGATATCGATGGTAACCAAGCCGCCGGACCGTGATGACACGGAATGGAACAAGGCCCCAAAAAAGGTCTGGTGCCATGACATTCCCTTGAATGCATTGACCGACTCCAAAATCAAGATGCCGACCGTGCCGACAACTAAGAGCATGCCAAAGATGCTCGTCGTGATTTTGGTAAACAGCGAGAACCGGAAATTTTTTGTCTCATTCGACAAGAATTCCTTCAATTCAATCAATACGGGAAAACCGATCGCTCCTAGGATAATCAGTAGCATATTGACGATCTGGACAAAATAGTCATCGACATATGGCTGCAGGGACGCGCCGGTGATATCGAAACCGCCGTTGGTCGTGGCTGTGACCGATCCAAAAACGCCGTGCAACAAAGCTTCGCTGAAACTATAGAAATACTGAGTGAAATAGACGGTCAATATAAGCGCACCGATCGCTTCAATCAACAACAGGATCTTGACGATTTCAGTGATCAATTTAACGACACCGGACATTCTCGATTGGTTATGATCGACCATGATTAATTGGCGCTCACGAAGCCCGATCCGTTTGCCGAGCAGAATCCATAAAAATGTCCCGATTGACATGATGCCAATGCCTCCGAATTGCAGGATGACCATCAACACGATAATGCCGAACACTGATAAGGTTTGCGACACATCTATGACGCTCAAGCCGGTGACGCTGACGGCGCTGACGGCGGTAAATAAAGTGTCGATATAGGTCATACTTACCCCAGGCTGCAGGACTCCCGGAAGCCGCAGGAGCAAAAAGGAAAAAGCAATCGCTACGAAATAATACGCCACGATTGCCTGTGCAGGTGTAAGATTTCGGACACGTTGAAATGATTTGTTCATAGGCGTAAAATTCCCTTCCGCAACTGACTCTCTTCCCATTCTATGTAAAGTACAGCGAAAAGAAAAGGGCTTTTTTGTAAAGCACTGTCTACTATAGCCATTCCATTGAAAACCACTGCTTTTCCTATCTGATTTTTTTGGTGTCATAGAAAAAGCGCTTATCCCTTAGTCTGCTTCGTTGAATGCAGATTCAAAAGAATAAGCGCTATTCACGGAAAAACATTATTGATTCTTCTCGTCTTGCTTATCAGCTTTCGGGTTTTTCTTTTTTTCAACTTTAGATTCTGGCGCATCGTTATCCTTCATGGCAGGCTTGGTTTGTTTTTGTTTCAAATCCTTCGGTTCTGCTGATTTCATCCCATTCGCCTTCGATGAATTGCCGTTATTATTGCTGTTGCTGTTGCTGTTGCTGTTGCTGTTGCTGTTGCTGTTGCTGTTGCTGTTGCTGTTGCTGTTGCTGTTGCTGTTGCTGTTGCTGTTGCTGTTGCTGTTGCTGTTGGAACTGTCGTTTTTACTGTTCTTTTCTTTTGGATTGCCCTTGCCCGGATTGTCTTTAGGCGGCTGTTTGTCCTTGTTTTTTTCAGAAGGAGGAGTTTCTTTTTTGGGTTTTGCTTCAGCTTTTGAATTACCGGAATTATTTTCTTTTCCAGCATTCGGGTTTTTCGGTTTTGCAGGTGTGGGCTTTTCTGGTTTTTTTGGTTGGGCAGGCTCCGTCTTTTCAGGCTTTTCCGGTTGCTTTTGTGCTGCTGGAGCGGTTGGGGCAGGTTCTTTTGGTTTGCTGTCAGGTTTCTTTTTCGGGACAGGTTTTTCCTGCAGCTTTGGCTTCTGTGATTTTTCCGCTTTGTGATTTCCCGAAGTTGAAGGCTCGTTTTTTGTATCGGCCTTTGGAACAACAGGATTTTCCGCTTTGGAAGGAGTGTTCTGGCTTTTTGGTGCTTGTGTTTCCTCTGTATCTTCATTTTGTGCGGGCTGCACGTCATCCTCTTGTTTATGCGGCGAAGTGAAGGTTCTGTCTTTTTCGATCAGCTTAGCGACTGGCACTTGCTGTTCTTTCGCTTCGCGCCACTGCTTTTTATTTGCTTCTTTCAGATGGACGCGCAAGTTTTTATTACTGCCGGCAAACAAGGCTGCCAAAGCAATCTGTTCAACATTGACCGAACCACTCGTTTCCCCGTCTCCTTGCACCGTGGTAATCGTCACATGCTCGGTGTCTTCATTTACGGACAAGGCGAGCACGTTTTCCAACACCACCTCGAGTTCCCGATTTTCCCAATCGGATAATTCAGCAATTAATTTCTTGCCGTCCTCATTTAGTTCCCGCAGAGAAATCACGTGCCAGGTATCATTTACGCCGAGCTCAATTCCTGGATTCGATTCGACTTGCACATACCCATACGCTTCTTCGGCGGGAAGCAGCCAGGTAGAAATCAGCAAAACTAGCGCTGCGACCGACGCAATGAGCGGCATGGTAAAAGGCTTGAATCGGCGGTTCGAAGCTTTTACAGATTCGAAATATGCCTCTTCGCCTACTCTAGTGCCTTGTGTCGGCTTGCCGGTTACAAAGCTGCCATCAGCAAGCATGTAGACAGAACGGTCTCCGTCAAGTTCCATACATATGCCTTTTTGCACTCGCATCAGTTCAACCGCTCCTTTAAATAATCTTTTAAATAATACAACTCGCTCATCATCAATAGCGACATGGCAATTATGTATTTCCGGTTTCTCTCAATGGTTTTTCTCGAGACCTGGACATGTTCCTCGATGTGTTTGACCGGAAGTTTTTTCTTATCGAGCAGGAAATCTTTGTATTCATCCGTTTCCGCCACCAACTGGGCGATTTGGATTGCATTTCTCCTGGCATCCTCGTGTGCAGGAGAAACTTTGGCAATCATTTGAAAAGATAAGCTGAACTCTGAGAGCATTTCCTCGAATTGGGCAATCTCTTCACGCCGCTTGTCAATCTGTTGCTGTTCCGAATGAAAGGCTGCTGAGGCCCGATCGCCAATATGGTTATGATGGTCTTCATTCGGCGAAGCGCTGAAATCGTGGCTGAATTCCATCCGTTTACTTTCTTTCCGGATATGGTCAATTACTCTCCGCCTGATGACCATATGCGCGAAAGTCAAAAACGAAGCGTCATGTCCGGGACGGTACTGCCGTATCGCTTCATGAAATGCCAAGAGTGCAATGCTGAATTCATCTTGATTATCATCAATGAATCGTTTGCATACTTGTGCGGCGGTTTTTTTCACAAATGGGATATGTGAAGAAATCAATTGCTCTTCGGCTTCTTCATCGCCTTGTTGTGCGAGCTTCACTAATGTTTCAGCGGGCATTTCTGCTCCATATCCAAACAAACCGCCCAAAGCAGTCAATAGCATGCAACTCACCTCATTTCGATTCCTTTTTCTCTATTGTAGCTTTCAGTCCAGGAATTTGGAAGATTGAGGGGGCCTGCTACGTATTACATTCGTGTGACAGCGATTGTTTGTGTCCGTCTTTTAAGTATTGTATAAAAATAGCCTTGCGGAGGAAGTGCTCCACAAGGCTATTCAAGAATTCTTTATACGCTTAAGCATTTTGATGCTTATTCTTTTTAATTCCCGTAAACACTCCGGTCAGGACAATGCCCAACAACACAAGCCAGAAAGTGATTGTCCATGGAGTCGAATGCGGGAAATCATGCGGCAGTACGCCCAGTTTTTCGTGGGATAAAGTCAAAACGACCAATTTGACCCCTACCCAGCCAACCACGACAAATGCAGCCGTTTCCAGCTGAGGGTATTTTTCCAATAGCCGGACGAATTTATGGGCAGCGAAACGCATGATGATTACGCCGATCAATCCTCCAGCCAGCATGACACCAAACTGGCCGCCATTGATGCCGCCGATGTCGAAATCACCGAGATGCGGCAATGTCACCGCGAGCGCAACGGCCGCGAGCATCGAGTCGATGGCAAAGGCGATATCTGCCAGTTCCACTTTCAGGACAGTCATCCAAAAACCCGATCCTTTTGTCGTTTCCGGTTCGATTGTATGTTCTTTGCCTTTGCGCTGGTCATAGATGTGCTTGACCGCGATAAACAATAGGTAGGCTGCTCCAAGTGCTTGGATCTGCCAAATGTTCACCAGGAATGTAATCATGAACAAAGCAGCAAAGCGGAAGATAAACGCACCCGCCAAACCGTAAAACAAAGCCTTTTTCTGCTGGGGCTTCGGCAAATGCTTGACCATCACAGCCATGACCACCGCATTATCTGCCGCCAGCAAACCTTCCAGTCCGATAAGCACAAGCAGCACCCATGCGTATTCCAATAAGATAGTATCCATAATTTCCCTCCTAATTTTGCCCGACAAAAAAGACCCATGCCTAATAGAAGGCAAAGGTCTTGCTAAGCGTCGTAATATGGCGCTATCACAACCGATGGCCAGAAGCCACGTCTTGACGACTGTGAAATAGGTTTCCCTATAGCTACTCCCCTTTGTCGAGAGTTTGTATTATTGGTCTATAGATGTATTATAGCACTTGTGCCCGAAGTGTAAACATTTAGGTAATCGTTACGTGGTAATTGGGGTCTCTCTTATGTTCATTGTAAAACGCTACCATTGACGGAATTGTTTCCAGAAAGTCAGCTGGGTGAATGCCGCTACCTTTCAATAAGGACTGGGCATTTTGCGTATCGAATTGGGCTTGCCAGTCCATATAATCCAAAGTCTCGGCTTCGACGCCAAGGTATTTGCGGAGTGCCGGCATCGACATCGATAAAGCGGCGAGTTTTTTGGGAATGCGCCCCTTTGGATAACGCCCTGTCATTGCATGAACCATTGCCCGGTATACTTCCTCTACAGGATGAGGATTTGGGTCGGTCAAATGTACAGTTGCCATCTCCGCTCTTTCAAGTCCACTCAAGTAAACGGAAGCTTCTAAGATATAATCGACCGGCACGACATTAATGGCTGAATGTGAGTGCCCGATATAGGGAATTACAGGCAAATGCTTCATCCGGTCAATCATATTCAAAAAGAAATAGGGCCCATCGAATTTAGATGTTTCACCACTTTCTGAATGCCCCCTTACAATTCCTGGTCGGATGATGGTCGTCGGCACTTCCTTTTTCAATTGTTCAACGAGAAGTTCTGCTTCAAATTTGGTTTCTTCGTAATGGTTTTTAAATGATTCCGGACGGATGAGTTCGCTTTCGAGCAACAGTCCTTCACGTGTTCCCGCGACATACGCCGTGCTGAAATACATATAGCGCTCCAATTGGTCGAGTGTTTTCACTAAATCATTCACATTTCGAGTCCCTAGAATATTGACTTTTTCCGCAATATCCCTAGGCACTGCCAAATCATAAATTGCGGCCAAATGCCAAAAGATCAGTTGCTGGTTTTTCAGCCATGACCGGTCTTCACTTGAAAGATCCAATCCCTCTACGGTAATATCTCCCGGCAATAGACGGATCGGCCCGCAGCTTGTCTGTTCCTCGATACGGATTGCCTGCTTTTGCGCTTTTTCCATTTCACTGGGCAGAACAATTGCCGCCAAGCCCCAACCTTGTTGGGCACACGTTTCCATCAATCGTGTTGCAATGAATCCGGGAAACCCGGTAAACACCATCCTCTTCATCCACTCACTCCCCCTTTTTTGTATTCTACTAAATAATGGATAGCTGCGCCGAGAAAATTTCCGAAAAAAATCCTGTGCAGCATTACCTGCACAGGATAGATTATTTCTCGGTATTTGCTTGTTTTCTCTTCTTGCTGTTCATGAACCGTGTTTCCCGGTCAAATAAACTGTAGACGACAGGCACGACATATAAAGACAAGAAAGTTGAACTGATCAGTCCGCCAATAACGGCAATTCCCATCGGCTGGTTGATTTCTGTACCTTCTCCGATGCCAATGGCTAATGGCAAGAGGCCAAGAATCGTCGTCAAGGCCGTCATCAGGATTGGCCTTCTTCTGTCATGGACTGCCGTTACGATCGCTTCAAAGGAGCCCATTCCGTCCTCTTTACGCTGATTGATGTAATCGACAAGCACAATCCCGTTATTAACGACAATCCCGACGAGCACCAGCACGCCGATGACAGCGGTAATACTGATCGGTGTCTGTGTTGCAAATAAAGCGATAGAGACCCCGATGACCATCAATGGCACTGTGAACATGATGACAAGCGGGTATTTGAATGATTCGAACTGTGCAGCCATGACAATGTAGACGAGAACAATCGCTAAGACGACCGCTAATAACATATCGTCGATTGCATCCTCAAATAGCTCTCGGTCTCCTCCAAACGAAATTTCTGTCTGTTCTGACAGATCAAGATCCGCTATGGCCGTGTCGACGGATGTCGACATATCGCCTAGAGTTTGGTCAGATGGGTATTGCAGCGTAAAGGATACACTTTCCGCCTGGTCGACGCGGCTAATTGAAACTGGCCCTTGTGCGACTTCGATATCTGCCAGTTCCTGCAGCTCGACAAATGCACCGGACGGCGTACGAAGCGTCAATTCGCGCAAGCTTTCAACGCTATTGCGCTGTTCCTCGTCGAAGGAGACGAATACGCTGAGCACTTCATCTTGTTCATCGATGACTTGCGTGGCGAGTACACCGCGCGTAATATTATTGACCGTTTGGGCGATTTGTGCCGGCGCTAAATTATTTTCAGTCGCCGCTTCCCGGTCAATAGTCATCTGAATTTCATCAATCGTCTCCTGGCGGTCGTTTGTCAATTCAATTACATTCGACAGATTCGACAATTCTTCGTCGATTGCTGCTACCGCTTCATCGAGACGTTGTTTATCAGTGTCCGTCACTGTAAAGCTTAATGTATTCGGTGTAGAGCCGGCAGCTGTCTGGAGATTAAAGCTGACGAGTGCATCGTCGCCGATTTTCTCCAGTACTTGCGGCTGTACGTCATCCACGAATTCGAAAACCGATCGATCACGTTCATCCAGCGGCAATAACTTCACATAAATTTCTGCCGTATTGGATTCTGCGTTGCCTTGTGCCTGTCCTTGTTGAGTCGTACCGATCAAGCTGACATACACATCAACGTCTTCTTCAGCCTTGAGCTCTTCTTCGATGCTCTGGACCACTTCATTGGTCGCGGCCGTCGAAGAACCGTTTTCGAGTTCGACAGTGACGCTGACGAAGCCTTCATCCGTCGCCGGCAAGAACTCGGTGCCCACTTGAGAAACACCGAACGCTCCGATTCCGAGGAATACGAGTGCTGTCACAAGCACTAAAATACGGTGGCGCAGCGCCCATAATACACTCTTTTCAAACCGCTGAACACCTTTAGAATCCGGCTTCACTGGTTTTGGTACGCCATCTTTTTGGCCGAGCATCCTCGAAGCCATCATTGGGATGACCGTCAAGGCTACGGCGAGCGAGGCGATCAAGCTAAACGAAATCGTCAACGCAAATTCAAAGAAAATTTCCCCGATCAAGCCGGAGATGAAAATGACCGGGACGAATACGGCAATGGTCGTCAATGTCGAAGCGGTAATCGCACCTGCCACTTCACGTGAACCGTCGGATGCCGCTTGTTTCGGTTTTTTGCCCATTGCCAGATGCCGTTCGATGTTTTCGATGACGACAATGGCATTATCGACAAGCATCCCAATACCAAGTGCCAAGGCACCGAGGGTTAAGATATTCAAAGCGAAATCGGCAAAGAACATCAATACGAAGGTTACGATGACCGAATAAGGAATTGCGATACCGATGATGATCGGGCTCTTGATCCCGCGAAGGAAAAAGAACAACACGAGCATTGCAAAAATCCCACCAAGAATTAAGGTCTGCCCGATATTATTGATGGCGAGTTTCACGTAATCTCCCTGGTCGAATAGAATATCCGCTTCTACAGACGAAAAGCGTTCTTCAGCAAGCAATTCATCGAGGCGTTCCTGGAATGCCGTCGAAACGTCTGCTGTATTGCCTCCAGACTCCTGCAGAACCGACAGCAAGACGGCAGGTTCTTCATTGGCACGCGTTTCGCTATTGGTCTCCCGTTCTGTCACCGCCACTTCAGCGACATCTGACACCGTAACATTGTCGCCGGACATCGGGTCGACCGTCACGATGAGGTCTTCAATGTCTTCCACACTTTCCAAAGTACTGACGATGCGCGTCGTTAAATTGCGGCCGTCTTCTGTTTCAATCGGGTCGCCTGGCAAGGAAATATTGTTCGCTTGGATCAGCTGGACAATATCTGCCTGCTGCAAGCCGCGTTCTTCCAATTCTGACGGATCCAGCTTGATCGAAATATCTTCAATCAACGAGCCTGAAACATTTACGCTTGCCACGCCGTCCGTCTGGCGCAGCTGTGTTTCCAATTCTTCTGCGACGACCCGCACATCCTGCTGTGCATCAGTCGCCCGCAAGGACAATTGAATGATCGGGAATTGGGAAGGGTCAAACTTCAAAAAACGAGGATCGTTCGAATCTTCAGGAATCGGCGTCTGGTCGATTCGCTGCGTGACTTCTGCCTGAACATCATCGATATCCGTGTCCCATCCGAATTCCAGCAAGATGAAATTGGATCCTTCCTGGCTGTTCGACTGAATTGATTCGATTCCAGGCAATGTCGCCAAGCTCTCTTCCAACGGTTTTGTCACTTTTTCGTTCACTTCTGTGGGACTAGCCCCTGGGTAGTTCGTGACCACAACGCCGATTGGCGGATTCAACTCTGGAATCAAGGTGACAGGTATGCGGAGAAATGATACTGCCCCTAAAATGATGACCAACAGCATCGTAACGATGGTCAGTACTGGTCGTTTGATGGAAAAATCGCTTAATTTCATCTGTTCAATCCCTCTCTATGCCTGGTCCCTTTATCATAAGAAAAAATACCTTATACCGCAAACTTGAGGCCGTGTGTTCACAAGAACGCCATGTTTCTCCTGTTGTGAATAAAACAGGTCAAGCCCAAGCTTTTCTTCCGAATAAAACAACAGCCTGCCAAAAAGGCAGGCTGTTGAAAATTTTGCATGTTAAAGCAAGCTATATAAGCGGATTTCCGGATTCTTATCCTGGAACCAGCGCGTGGCAAAATCATTTTCAAATAGGAACACCAAGTTGTCGTAACGGTCTTTGACCAGCATCGAGCGGCCGCTTGACATTGACTCTTTTACGTCTTCTTCGTTTTCGATCCAGCGCGCAATTTTAGTGCCGACTGGCTCCATTCTTACATCAACATTGTATTCATTTTTCATGCGATGCTCGAACACTTCAAACTGAAGTTGTCCGACTGCCCCGAGAATGACTTCTTCGAGGTGCAGTGTTTTGTAATACTGGATCGCGCCTTCTTGCACGAGCTGCAGAATTCCTTTATGGAAATGCTTTTGCTTCATGACGTTTTTCGCCGTCACTTTCATGAACAACTCCGGGGTAAACTGAGGCAAGGCTTCGAATTCGAACTTCTTGCCACTTGTGATGGTATCGCCAATCTGGTAATTTCCAACGTCATGCAGGCCAATAATATCGCCGGCGACAGCTTCTGAGACCATTTCACGGTCATCCGCCAAAAATTGCGTTGTTTGGGACAGCTTGAACGATTTACCGGTTCTAGACAAGGTGACGTTCATGCCTCGGTCGAATTTACCCGAGACAATCCGGACGAAAGCGATGCGGTCGCGGTGCGCTGGGTTCATATTGGCTTGGATCTTGAAGACAAAACCAGAAAACGGCGTTTCCACCGGATCTACGATATCTTCTTGTTTCGTCAAGCGAGGCTGCGGCTGAGGCGCAAATTGCAGATACGTCTCCAGGAAAGTTTCCACACCAAAATTAGCAAGTGCAGAGCCGAAGAAGACCGGCGTCAATTCCCCTTTTTTCACGCGGTCGATGGAAAAGTCGTTGCCCGCTTCTTCCAATAATTCGATATCTTCAAGCGCTTGTGTGTAATAAGAAGTTTTGGTCATTTCATGCTCGCCCGCGAGGTGCCCGTTTTCATCGAGATCCATGAAACGGCCGCCTTCAGAACGGAACGGTTCGATCCGCTTGTTGTAGCGATCGTAAATTCCCATGAATTCTTTGCCCATGCCGATTGGCCAGTTCATTGCGTAGGACTGGATGCCGAGTACTTCTTCCAACTCTTCCATCAATTCAAGCGGCTCTTTTCCTTGGCGGTCCATTTTATTGATGAAGGTAAAGATTGGAATGCCGCGCATCTTACAGACTTTAAATAATTTCACAGTCTGTGCTTCGATCCCTTTAGCAACATCGATGATCATGACGGCACTGTCGACTGCCATCAGTGTCCGGTATGTGTCTTCACTGAAATCTTGGTGGCCTGGGGTGTCGAGGATGTTGACGCGGTGTCCTGAATAATCGAATTGCATAACGGACGAGGTAACAGAAATGCCCCGTTGCTTTTCAATTTCCATCCAGTCGGATGTAGCGAATTTGCCGGTCTTTTTCCCTTTAACCGTCCCAGCATCACGGATTGCCCCGCCGAACAGCAAGAGTTTCTCTGTTAAGGTCGTTTTCCCGGCATCCGGGTGGGAGATAATGGCGAAGGTTCTTCTGCTTTCAATTGCTTGTTGTAATTGGTCTGACATTGTATACGCTCCTTTAATTTCCTCTCTCTATCTTAGAGAAGGGACGTGCAAAAAACAAGAACTATCGCCTGAAGCCGTGGAAAGCGGCACCATCAAAAACGCAAAAATGAACGGAGAAAAATGCTTCGATTTTTCTCCGTTCCATTTATGATCCGAATTTACGCTGGGCTTCGTTTTCTGCAATTTCCTTGTCGCTATGCGGATATTTCGTATTTTCGATAATCTGGTAATCTTCGTGCCCTTTGCCGGCCAAAATGATGATATCGCCAGCTTGCGCTTGCTGCACTGCGTGGCGCACCGCTTGTTCACGGTCGCCAATGCACGCATATTGATCATGCTGCATACCGGCTGCCAAGTCATTTAAAATGCTGTCATACGGTTCATAGCGCGGGTCGTCTGTCGTCAACACGACGTAATCTGCGATCGATGCTTTTTCTGCCATGATCGGCCGCTTCGTCTTGTCACGGTTGCCACCTGTGCCGACTAAGAAGATAAGGCGGCCGGTCTTGAAATCCTCAACAGCGGCAATTGCTTTTTCAATTGCATCCGGTGTATGTGCATAATCGATAAAGACCGATACCGGAGCATCGATTTCCGCTTTTTGCATGCGGCCTTCGACAGGCGAAATGGCTTCGAGCGCAGCGATGACCTGTTCAATTGCAAAGCCTTCGGCAGATAATGCGGCAATGGCCGCCAGTGCGTTATAGACATTGAAATGGCCAAGCAACTTCATTTCGACCGGTAACTCACCCTCAGGGCACTGCAAAGTAAAGGAGGTCCCTTTCGCTTCCAGCCGGATATCTGCGGCACGGAACATCGCTTCATTTTTTAAGCCATAGGTATAGACAGGAAATGGCGTCATGGCCGCAAACTTCTCGGACCATTCATCATCTGCATTCAACACAGCCCGTTTGTTTTTCGTTAAATCCTGGCCTAACTGGGAGAACAGCAGCCCTTTGGCGTGTCCATATTCTTCCATCGTCCCATGAAAATCAAGATGGTCATGCGTCAAGTTCGTGAAAATCGCGGTATCGAATTCAACACCGGCCAAACGTCCCAATACAAGCCCGTGAGATGAAACTTCCATCGTCATATGGGAACTGTTCGCCTCTAACGCACGGCTGATCATTTGCTGGGTGGTCAGTGCATCGCTCGTCGTATTTGCCGATGGATGCAATTCCCCATTTAAATTAAAACCGATCGTTCCGGTTAAAGCCGATGTTTTCCCGAGCTCCATAAGCATCGCGTGCAGCATGCCAGCAACGCTTGTCTTTCCATTCGTCCCCGTCACGCCGATCATTTTCAGCTTTTTGGAAGGGTGGCCATAAAAACGCGCCGCCAATAAGCCGAGCACACGGCTCGTATCGGCTACTGTAACGACCGCTGCCCCTTCTATAGCCAGCGGTTTTTCCGCCAAAATAACCGCGGCGCCTTGCTTCACTGCTTGTTCGGCGAAATCATGGCCGTCGACAGTGTAACCTTTGATACAAACAAAAAGAGAGCCTTCGATAATTTCCCGGGAGTCCATGGTTATATGGGAAACAGATTGCGGTAATTCTCCTTTTATGGATGAAATTGGAATATTTAAAAATAGTTGCTTGCTTTCCATCTGAAATCCTCCTAGTATTATGACCCGAGCGGTGAATTGATATACGCATGAAGAAGCGCTGCCGTCGCTTTCAGTGAGTCGGTATGCGTTCGCTCATACGCATGTGATGCTTCGATTCCAGGACCGAACAAGGCGTGTTTCACATCTGCGCCCGCTCCGATTGCTGCAGAAGCATCGGATCCATAATACGGATAAATATCCACTTTGTAATCGATGTCCTGTTCTTTCGCCAATGCGATCAAGTGGCGGGTCAACCCGTAATGATATGGTCCACTTGAATCTTTTGCACAAATCGAGACCGTGAATTCATCTGAAGCCTGTCCGTCTCCGATTGCTCCCATATCGACAGCAATGTATTCTTCTGTCTCCACTGGAATATTGGAATTGCCGCCATAGCCGATTTCTTCGTTATTGGAGATATAGAAATGGGTCGTCTGAGGCAAGGGTTCGCCGCTTGCTGCTTGCTTTGCCAGTTCGAGCAATAATGCCGTGCTCGCTTTGTCATCCAAATGGCGCGATTTGATAAATCCGCTTTCCGTTTTTGTAAAGCGCGGGTCGAATGAGACAAAATCACCCACTTCGATGCCCTGCTTACGGACGTCCTCTGCAGAATTGCATTTGATATCCAAGCGCACTTCCATATTGTCAGCTGAACGCTCCGCTGTTCCAGAATCGCGGTATACATGGACTGTCGTCTGATGAAGCAGGATCGTGCCGGTGATGGTTTCACCGTTTGCTTTATGGATCAGGCAATTCTCGCCTTCGATGGCATTGAATTTGAATCCACCAACAAGGGATAGCTTCAGGCGTCCCGATGGTTTGATCTCTTTCACCATTGCGCCGAGCGTATCGACATGTGCTGTAAGCAAGCGGTGGCGCTTGTCGTCTTGCCCTTTAATAGTGGCGATAACGCCGCCTTTATTGCTGATTATGTATGGAATGGTTTCCTGGTCAAAAAATTCCGTGACGAAGTCCATCACTTGCATCGTGTAGCCGGAAGGACTTGGAATGTTCACCAGTTTCTCCAGCGTGCTGATTGTTTCTTGCTCTTTCCAGTTAAAAGCCAATCTAATCACTCCCTGATTTTTTAATCATATCAAAAACTGCCATTTTCGCACAGTCCCGACTATAGTAAGATGAATAAGACTCTTAGCATGATGAGGTGCAATTATGGAACGCTCACTGACAACTCTTAAGCGCAATCAATTATTTATCCATCTGTTCGGATTTGGCAGCCTCGCCCATTTGGTGCTGAATTATTTTGTCGACTTCAATGCTTCCATTATAGCGCCAATCTTCGGCATGCTTGCCTACTCAGTGCTATTCACTCTACTATATACGAAATTGCCCCCTTCACGGTTGCGTTTTGCCATATTGTTTGCGTTAAATGCCTATATTGTTATTCTGCAATTCGAATCGCTGTCGTTTGTCACGGCCATTTACTTCATCATCCCGATCGTTGCGGCTTCTCTTTATAACGATACCCGCTCCATTATCGCGCTGTCGCTCCTGACCATTTTCGAAGTGGCGCTTTTGACATTTGTCTTCGGGCGCTTTCAAACGAATGGTTCATTGGAGTATATTCATGTATCGATGGTGATGTTTTTCAGCCTGATAATGTTATTGACAATTTTACATAGCTTTTATTTCAGCAATTATTGGCGGCAACTGGAATTGCGCAATGCATCGATGGAAAAAGCGCTCACTTCAAAAGAAGGCTATCTCGATTTGTTTTTCCAAGCAGCCAAAGATGCGATCGCTGTATTTGATTTCGAAGGGCGCATCATTGCGATCAATCCCGCTTTTGTGAAGTTATACGGCTGGACCGCAGAAGAATGCCTCGGGAAAGTGCTTGCGCTGTATCCACCGGAACATGCAGAAGCCGCGGAATTGCGTGCCCACAAAGTCCGGCAAGGCGAAAGTTTCACACTCGAAACGGAAGACGTCAAAAATGACGGCACACGTTTTCCGGCTCAAATTACGCTGTCGCCAATTTTCGATTCACAAGGGCAGGTCATCGCGACATCGGTCATTTCCCGCGATATTAGCTACCGCAAAGAAACCGAGCGGATGCTTTTGCAAACGGAAAAATTGAAAATGGCGGGTGAAATTGCCGCTGGTGTGGCACATGAAATCCGCAATCCGATGACGGTCATTTCCGGTTTTGTCCAAATGATGCATAATGACCCGAACCATCGTTACCCGAGCTATACGTCTTTGATGCAGTCAGAACTTGACCGCATCAATTTGATCATCAGCGAATTTTTAATCCTTGCAAAACCGCAAGCGCCTCAAAAAAAACGACTCGATATCGGCAAGATTCTCGACGAATGCATTTTCCTGTTCGGCCCGGAATTCGTGCTCCATGATATTTCGGCTAAAGCTGAAGTGTCAGGCCCGTTTTTGGCGGAAGGCGAAGAGCATCACTTAAAGCAAGTGTTCATTAACCTACTGAAGAACGCAATTGAAGCGATGGAAGACGGCGGCACCTTGAAAATAACCGCCGTTCGCGATGTGGACAAGCTGAAGATCCATTTTAAAGACGATGGCCCCGGCATTCCGCCTCAACTGGCGGAACGAGTATTCGAACCGTTCTACACGACAAAAGCGACGGGTACTGGCCTCGGCTTATTGATTTCCCAGAAAATCACTCAAGAACATGGAGGCAGCTTGACGATCGACAGCACGGAAGAAAAAGGTGCTTGTGTCATCGTTACCTTGCCGCTATTGACGGAACAATGAAACCAAAAAAACCTCCCGCCCTTAAAATCAGGCGGGAGGTTTTTGCACTTCACATCAATCATCATCGTTACCGTCATCATCATTGTCGTCGTCTTTATCGTCATCGTAGTCATCGTCATCATCTTTATCGTCGTCATAGTCGTCATCATCGGACTCTACTGATACCACGGTCCCATCCGCTGCATCCACAATGACATCGTAATCGGTTTTTCCATCTTCAAGCTCAACTTCGTAATACACCCAGCCGTCTTCACTTTCGCGTTCGATGTCCTCTACTTTTCCTGGAGCTGCATTTTGCGCTGCTTCGATCGCTTGCTGCTTACCGATAAACTGCTGGCTATTCCCTTCAGCTTTCTCAGGCGTATTTGATTCTGCCATCACAGAACCCGATGCCGATTGCCCGTTCGAGTTGTCCGCTGCATCATCTTCGAATGGCTGCCCACTTTGGACATTTTGCATCTCTATTTTCTCTCCTGCGTCATTTGAATCTGCCAGAACAATTCCACCGAATGCCAAAATGCCTGCCGCTGCTGAAATATAGATTAGTTTTTTCACCTTAATCTCCTCCTGTCTTGTGGTTACTATGAATATAACCACCGAAGCTTAAGCTGCGCTTAAACGAAGATGAGAAATTCATGAGAACGGAAAACTTCAGCAAAGTCGATAAAAAAACCGTTTTCATGAAATCGGGCTGATGGCAAATCAGCTATGACTCCATGAAAACGGTATTCACTCATTTATTCTTCTCAATCATCCCACTCGACCGTCATTGTCTCTCCGCGGATGGCGTGAATTTGAATGGTCGCTTCCCGATCGGATACGTCATCATCCATTTCAACCAAATAATAGCCGCCGTCTGTTGTCTGGACAAATTCGACTTCATCGACTGTTCCATCCAAAGTCTCTTTGGCGATAGCGATTGCTGCATTTTGGCTGATGATGCGTTCTGGTTCTGTTTGCGCTGTATCCGGTTCAGGTTCAGCCGGGGGTTCGAGCGCTTCTGTTTGGACATCCATTACTTCCCCGGTCTCTGCGGAAATGAACAAGATTTTCCGTTCCGTATCACTGTGGATTTCCACTTCGTAACGATTATCCGATTCTATATATTGGATTTCTTTCATTTCCCCTGGCTCCGCTGCTGTCGCTGCTTCGATTGCTTGTTCTTCAGAGAGTGCTTTTGCAGGGCCCGTTTTCTCCAGCAGCTCAAGCGACTCAACCTGTCCATCAGCACGGTTGATCGCCGCTAAATAGGTTCCATCATCTCTTTTGAATTCGATCTGGTAAAACCCTTCTGTTTCAGTTGCATTTTCAATCGCACCGCCGTATAGCTGTTCAATCGTTTGAGCCGCTTCATCCATTGTCACAGAATCAGCCGCCGTTCTTGGAAACAGGAAAAAGGCCAGTGCCGCGATAGAAAATACTATGATGACTATTCCGATAGCCCACCATTTTCGCATGATCATCCCTCCTGTCCTGATTGTAACTTCACAACATTAAAATCTCCTGAGAAAACGATGGTTACCGTCGTTCCCAATTGTTCAATGCTGTCGATTTCGAGTCGCAGGTGAAGTGAATCAGCTAATTCCTTGGCAAGCGAAAGACCAAGTCCAAATCCGCCGGTCTCGCGGCTTCTCGCTTTGTCGACGCGGTAAAAACGTTCGAATACATGAGGCAGCGAATCTTTCGGAATACCGACGCCGTAATCGCGGATTTTGATATATACTGAACCGTCCTTGCCGGCTTCCATATCGATGCTGTCTTCGCTATACTTGCGGGCATTGTCCAACAGAATATAAAGCAATTGCTTGAGTTGCTGGACGTCGGTTTCGACAATCAGCGGCTGCTGGGCCTGCAATCGAAATTCCCTGTCATAGGAAGCGTTCATGGCTGTCATGACTTGTCGGAGAACTGGTTGCAAATCAGTTTTTTGCCAATCCATTTGGGCTTGGCTGCGCCGTGCGATATGCAATAATTGTTCAATCAGCTGACGCATTCGTTCCGTTTCGTTGCGAATGGCCGTCAAGGCTTCTTCCTGCAGCGCCGGGTCTTGCGAACCCCTGCGCTGCAATAAATCAGCATAACTTGAAATGACCGTCAGCGGCGTTTTCAGTTCATGGGAGGCATTGGAAACGAACTCTTCCTGTTTGCGGTAGTTTTCTTCCAGTAAACCGATCATTTCGTTAAAAGTGACGCCCATTTGGCTTAATTCATCCCGCGACTCTCCCGCCACAGGCAGCTTTTCAAAAGAGCCGTCGCGCTGGATGCGGCGCATCGTCCCGGTAAGTCCCTCGATCGGGCGGGTCAGCACGCGGCCAAGCAATGCACTCGATAGGAAAATCGGGATCATCGAGAGCAGCGTGACGGAAATGAGCACGAGACGCAACGTCGCGAGGTTCGCCGTCACTTCCCTGAGCGACTGGGCAACGATCAATTCCACTACTTCACCGCCAGGCCAGATGACCGGTGCCGTTACGTATGCAAATTGCTCACCTTCAACGGCCATGTATCCGGATGTACCTGCCACATCGTTCGGAAATTCTACAGTGACTGAGGGCCGCTGGATGGTGCTGAACAAGGCGCTGCTTTGGTTTTTCTCTTTAATCAAGCCATCGACCGGCACGTAGGCGCGCAAAATATTATCCGGCGATTCTTCATTATTATTTGCATTGAATGTGGCGACCATCACTTCCACTTCAGCTTCTAGCCGTTCGACTTCCGTTTCGTATGCCAGGCTGCTGAAGGAGTAGTAAATGACGACCGCCAGGATCAGCAGCACGAAGAACATCAACAAAGTCGAAGACAAATGAATTTTATGCTTGAGCTTCATGCGGCTGCTCCTTTAAGACATACCCGACTCCACGCACGGTCTGCAGGTAAGTGGCATGTTCGCCAAAATCGATCTTTTTGCGCAAATAGCGGATATAGACGTCGATAACGTTCGTGTCACCATAATAATCATAGCCCCATACCGCATTCAATAATTGTTCACGGCCCAGCACTTGCTTCGGATGACGCATCAAATACAAGAGCAGATCGAATTCGCGAGGCGTCAATTCGATTTGCCGTCCCGCTCTTTCGACTTCTCTCGTGCTTTCATTAAGTGTCAGGTCTTCAAAACGATGCAAATTTTCATCAGCTGGATTTTTCACCCTTAAATTAGCACGGATTCTGGCCAGCAGTTCCTCGATTTCAAACGGTTTTGTGACATAGTCATTGGCTCCAAGGTCAAGCCCCGCCACTTTGTCTTTGACATCGTTTTTAGCGGTCAGTAAAATGACCGGCAATGTGGCATCAGATGATCGAATCCGTTTCAAGACATCGAGCCCATGGATCTCCGGCAGCATTAAATCAAGCAGCACTAGATCCCATTCCTGTTCCCTGAATTGGATGAGGGCTTCCGAACCCGTCCAGGCAACTCCGGTCTCATAGCCTTCGAATTTCAGTTCCAGTTCCAAAACGCGGGCGATGCTTTTTTCATCTTCCACAATCAATATGCGCTGCGTCATCTGCGCACCCCCTTTTTCTTAATCATAGCAGGTTCAAAAAGAAAAAAGCGACCTAAAGGCCGCTTTCTACTTCAATACTGTCCGGATCCATTTCGCCCGGTTTTTATAAGGGGGATACGTCAGATTGGTCGATAGTTTCGTTGACTTCTTGACGATCGATTTGGCATGTGTAAAAGTTTCAAAGCTTGCTTTGCCATGATAGGAATTCATTCCGGACGGGCCCACTCCACCGAATGGTAAGTAATGGCTACCGACATGCGAGACGGTATCGTTGATGCAGCCGCCGCCGAATGGCAATTGGTCCAGGAAGAATCGGACAGCCCGGTCGTTCTCTGAGAACAAATAGGCAGCAAGCGGCTTCGGCAAGCGCCGGATGTCCCGCAGCAATTGCGGCAAATCGTTGTAAGTGATGATTGGCAAGACCGGCCCGAACAATTCATCTTCCATCGATGGGCTGTCCCATTGTATGCCATCTAGCAAAGTTGGCTCGATATAGCGGTCGGCGCGGTCAAAGTCGCCGCCGTAAACAATATGGCTTCGTTCCTTATTCAGGATTTCCGTCAGCCGGTCGTGATGTTTTTCATTGACGATGCGGCCATAATCGGGACTGTCTTGTGCATTGTCGCCGTAAAATTTGCGGATTGTCTGGATAAAGATTTTCATGAAGTCTTCTTTCACGGACTCATGGATACAAAGATAATCCGGCGCTACACAAGTTTGTCCGGTATTCATGAATTTCCCCCAGGCAATACGTTTTGCCGCAAGCTCCAGGTTAGCGGTCTGGTCGACGATTGCCGGGCTTTTGCCGCCGAGCTCCAAGGTAATCGGGGTAAGCCGCTCGGATGCGGCTTTCATTACCACTTTCCCGACCGGCACGCTGCCGGTGAAAAAAATATAATCAAACGATGCATGGATCAGTGCTGTTACTTCCTCGCGTTCCCCTTCGACCACTTTCACGTAATGGGGTTGAAAGCTATCCTCTAAAACAGTGCGGATGACACGTGCCACGTTCGGTGTCGCTTCAGAGGGCTTGACGACAGCACAATTGCCTGATGCCAAGGCGCCGATAAGCGGTTCCATCGCCAATTGGAACGGATAATTAAATGGGCCGATGACCAGTACCGAGCCATAGGGTTCACGGATGATGAAGCTTTTTGCCGGCTGTAGGTGGATCGGCGTTTTAACTTGCTCAGGCTTCATCCAATCTTCAAGATGCTTCGTCATATGACCGATGCTATCGAGCACGAAGCCCACTTCGGTGGCATATCCTTCAAATTCGCTTTTTCCAAGGTCCAATTGCAAAGCCTCGATAATATCGTCTTCATGCGCTTGGATGGCCGCCTTTAGACGCTGCAGCTGCGCAATGCGGAAATCCGCCGATTTGGTCACGCCTGTAAAATAATAGCCGCGCTGGTCGGCTATCATGTCTTCTACTTCATTGGCTGTAAAATTCACTATTAAAAACCTCCTGTGGGTCATTGCAATAATTGGTCGATATAACGTTGTACGACTAAGCCTTCATCAAAGCCGACGAGGAAAGTCGATTGTTCTTTCATTTCATCAAAAAGTGAAGGCACAGTGTTTTCCGTTTGTACCTCTACACGTGTTTTCCCCCGTTCTTCCCGGTACAAACGCGACCAGTTTTCAAGCGTCAACACCCCTTCATCGCCATACACTTTAAATTGCAGCAACTCGTTCTGCCCTGCGCCGCTCATGCCGGACAGCAGAAACGGCGAACCTTGCTGCGTCTTGCCGTGGGCGATAATACCGGTTTCGCATTTTTCAGCGTCTTCCGGAAAATCAACTTGATGCGCAGAAATCTCCAATGCCCCGAACAAGCGATGCATTAACTGCAAATAATGCGGAAAAACTTCCCGCACAAATCCTCCCTGGTCCCTCGTGGCAATCCATGGATTTTGCTGCCACGCCCGCGGCCATTGCGGAAATACCATATGTAATTCGATGCGGCGGACTTTTCCGATATCCCCGCTTTTGATGCGCATTGCCATATCGCGGACGATCGGCGAATACATCAACGGGAAATGCATGGCGGTGTGGATCCGATTGTTCGTCGCAGACTCCACCATCGCTTGTGCGGCCTTTGCATCGTGGGCAAGCGGCTTTTCGCACAATACATGCAAGCCCCTTCTCGCCGCCGTTTCTGCAAGCTCCGCATGGCTGTTTGGCGGTGTGCCGATGTAGACCCAATCGATGTTAGTTTGGAACAAATCATCTAATGAATTGGTGACGGTTATGCCGTATTGCTCTTCGATATAGTTTAGCCGATCCGTGTCAGTGTCATAAACCGCCTTGATTTGTGCGGCATCGTCTTGCTGAATTTGCTTAATGATGCGCTCCCCGACAATGCCAGCACCAATAATTCCAATCGCTATCAAATCCATCGCCCCTTTTTTTCTTTTCCTTGTTTATAAGTGTAACCTTGTGGGGTATAGAATAGTCAAACAATTACATTCGGCAGAATAGGAGGAAACATCATGAACGAGCAGAAAAACTGGTGGGAGCCAAT
Organism: Planococcus sp. SK3692; assembly: GCF_028890485.2. Lineage (GTDB taxonomy): Bacteria > Bacillota > Bacilli > Bacillales_A > Planococcaceae > Planococcus. The sequence goes on along the minus strand of NZ_JARCHV010000002.1, from coordinate 1,054,677 downwards.
TTTTACAGGCACATTGGAAATGGGCGTCGACAAAGAAAAGTTGGAAACAATCAACGAAGACAGCCTATTGTATTTCGGTGAAACCACGACCACAATAGAACAATGAAGATGTTCGGCCAATTTGCAAGTACATAGCGGCGCTTGATCCGGAAAGATGCGGAGCAAGCGCTTTTTTTATGGAATCCGTTACACTCGTTGTCGCCTGCACTTGTTTTCGCTATAATTCGAGATAGAAAGCAGGGATTGCCATGAAACCATTCATCCTATTATTGATCAGCCTGCTGTTGTTGTCGGGGTGTACTTGGCCTGACACCACGGATACAGGCGGTACTACTGGCAGGACGGCTGTTGAAGTCACTGAGGTCATCGACGGGGACACGGTGAAAATCATTTATGATGGCAAAGAAACCACAGTCCGCTATTTATTGGTCGATACGCCTGAAACGAATCACCCGAGGTTTGGCGAGCAGCCGCTTGGTTCAGAAGCAACGGAACGTAACCGGGAACTGATCGAACAAGCACAGCAAGTCGAGATTGAATTCGATGTCGGCGACCGTTTCGACGACTACGACCGGCTGCTCGCGTATTTCTACGCTGACGGGGAGAGCATACAGGAACAATTACTTGAAGAAGGCTTTGCACGCGTTGCCTATATCTTCCCGCCGAATACCCGCTATGTCGATGAATTTCGCGACGCCGAATCTGACGCAAAAAATGCCGAAATCGGTATATGGGAATATGAAAATTATTCGACGGACCGCGGATTTAATGCTGAGGCTTACGGTCAAAATGCAACAGAAAGTACCGGTACCGATGATGACTGCCGCATCAAAGGCAATATCAACCGGAGCGGCAATAAAATTTATCATTTACCCGGCTCCCCTTCCTATGACGAGACCAATCCTGAGCAATGGTTCTGCACCGAACAGCAAGCCAGAAATGCTGGTTTCCGCAGTTCCGGCCAGTAAAACAGAGGAGGAATACGATGCAATTGCTTGTTTTGCGCCTTGATTACCGCAGCTCCACAATGATCGAAAACCTTCAAAGACAGCTTCGCCAGCCGAATTCCAAACTGGCCTTGCAATTGCCGCATATCCCTTTGCTGGCATATGAAAATACGGCCCCGCTTCAACTGAAGACAACGTTAGAACCGATTGCGCAGAGAACTGCTGCTCTTTCTTTACAGTCAAGCGATATCGGATTCTCCAAAAACGGAGAACGATTTTATCTGCAAGTCCATCCGACTGAAGCACTCGCTGAATTCTACAATTCGCTGAAAATAGCGGGACAGGGATTTTCTGTGGGTGCCGATGTACAGTGGCAGCCTCAAATTCCGCTTATCGGCAATATTCCCGCTCCATTTTGGGGCCCTTTATTTGCAAGACTAGCGCTGGAATTCAATCCACTCAGCGGAACGGGCGCTGCGTTGGAATGCTGGTCTGTGATCAGCAACCGCACAACAATTGAATGGAGCTTATTCTTGGAAAGCTGAGAAATACTGCCGGTTTAAAAAAGCTGAAAGTTTTTTCACAAAAGCTATTGTCTTTTTTCAAACTGGCATATATAATAATAAATGTCCTTGAGATTGCGATTCCTTAGCTCAGCTGGGAGAGCGCTACCTTGACAGGGTAGAGGTCGCTGGTTCGAGCCCAGTAGGAATCATACGAAGGGTTAAAACCCGATATGAAGCGGTTTTCGACGAGTTATTTCGATGACTTGATCCGATGACAACACCGATGACCTTTTATCGGTAACCGCTACACGAATAAACAAGAAGCACGTCATTCTTTGCGATAATCTATCGTGAGGGGTGGCGTGTTTTTGTGTTGAGCGAAAAACATTCAGAACGTCGAAAAGGTAAACGTGTCAAATCGACACGGGACAATATTGCTTCGAATCAAAGTATCGATACTTTATTTGAATACTATTGTGAAACAAAGATTGCCGAAGGACGGGCGGTCAAAACGATTGAAAAATATCGTTTAATTTACGGTAACTTTTGCAAGTATTTAGACGGTCACGAAATCGGTCGTCTTGTCGAAAATATCGACATTGAGTTGATCCGAAAATATGTATCGTGGTTGCTTCATGATTACGTCCAATTCGAACACCATAAGTTTAAGCCCGATTATGCGAAGAAGATCGGATTGTCGCCGTATACCACGAATGATTATTTGAAGAACTTACGATCCTTCTTCCGCTTTTTAATAGAAGAAGATAAAATTTCGAACAATCCTTTCGAAGACGTGAAGAACGTAAAGTTTACCGATTCGGAAATTGTCGTATTGACGCCCGAAGAATTGAAGCGTTTATTGGACACGCCCGACAAGCGATCTTATGCGGGATTTCGTGATTATGTACTTATGACATTTTTAATCGACACCATGACCCGAATCAACGAAGCATTATCGTTGAAGGTTGCGGATATCGACTTTGTTAATAATACAATCAACGTTCGGGCGATCGTTGCAAAGAATCGAAAATCCCGAATCGTCCCCTTTCAAAAAAATACGGCGAAATTGTTGAAGGAACTTATCAAGGAAACCGAAGAATTCGAAAATGAATATCTTTTTCTTGCGAATTACGGGGAACGATTGACGCCGAACCATTTTCGCAATCAGCTTCGACGTCATTACGTGAAGAAAGCGAATATCACGAAACGGGTTCACCCCCACTTATTTCGACATACAGGGGCAACGCTATATCTCGAATCGGGCGGCGATATTCGACACCTTCAATTATTGCTTGGTCACGCTGATTTGCGAATGGTCATGCGCTATACCCATTTATCGAATAAGGCGTTGCAAGAACAACACGAAAAATATTCGCCGATGAATCAAGTTGTCGGCAAGTTGAACAAATCGAGAAAGATAAAACGATAAAGGGGTCGAATTCTATGCAGATCAACGCAATCAACTTCGAAGAACTACGAAAACACGAATCATTCAAATCTATCGTAAAAATGGACGAATCTATTTACACACATATCGACCATATCCGACACGACGTTGCCAAATCAGTTATCGACGTCTTGTTGTGTCTTGGACGTTCTTCGTTGCGTTGCGTTGGTCTATCATTCATGAAACAAGCGACGATCGCAAAGAATACGGGATATTCTAGAAAGACTGTTAATAAGGCGTTGAAGACGTTGGAAGCTTACGGGGTCATTGATTCAGTTCGCACCAAGACAAAAAAGGGGCGTCCGTCGGTGAAAATCGTGCGGATTCTTCCGTTTTGCCTTGAAAAGTTACAACAGGCGGTTACAGCTATCGAAGCCGCCCACGCTTACGGGGACAATGGTTTGAACATGATCGAAAAGTTTGAACCATTTAAAAGCGAATCACCTAAGACCTTAAAAGAAGACAAGAACGCCGTCACGGACATTCCATTCGATCAATTAGACGATTCATTCGTTCCAAAAACGATAGTTGCAAATGAATTCATTCAAATCGCAAAGCCATTCTTCAATGCGGCAACAATCTTCAAGTTGTGGGGCAATGTTAAAAGCGTCATGAAACAATCGCAACTTGATTTCGTGTCGTACGACGTCATGGAATCCGTAAAGGAAGCTTTCAAATCGACTGTATTCATGTATAAGGCGAATCGAATAAAGACAACCTTCGATAGATACTTTGTCGGTGCGCTTACGAATGAATTGGTTGAGGTCAAGCGTCGAGAAATACGGGATTCGATACCAAACGATTCAATCTTCTCCTATGATTGGTTGAATGCGTAAGTTAATCGAAATCGTTATATTTTTATTAGCGTTTTATTCGATAGGAATTTAAAAGCCACTGAATGCGTTTTAAGCAACGAAATCTATCTGACGATAAATCACAATTGAAGGGTCGAATTCGTCCCGTGTGCATTACGTGGTGCGTTCGTTCTGTACGTATGATGAACAAAACGAAACACCAGTTCGATTTTCTATTAAAAAGAACGATGATTATTCATAAGTAATTTTACGCTTCTTTCATTGCTTCTCTCGTTGCTTCTTTGAACAAATCGAAGCTTGATCGACGGTCGTTCGTGGCTTCGTCAATCGTGCGCTTGTTGTCGTCGCACCAATAAACGAAATCAATGTAATCGGTGACGGTCAATCCGTTTGCTTCCGCAAGATATTCGATCAAGAAGTCGATCTTCGCTTCGCTAAACAATCCCGCATTCACTTCGTCGAAGATAAATTCGATTAGATTCTTGTCACGCTTCGCAAGATTCAACGTTGCGTCCATTGGAACGACATTCCCGACCATTGTTCCGCCGTGTCCCCACCCGATCGGGACGACGTGTTCAAGAACGACATTTTTCGAATCTGACAAGCAACACGACCCGCCGAAGGTTTCGATAACGTTTCGCCATTCGGAAGTTGAAAGCGAATTTTCGAGCGACATTTTTCTTGCCCGCCGCCGCTGATTCTTCGCTTTTAGATATTCGGGATTCGCACGGTTGAATTCAAGTTGTCGTTTTCGGACGCAAGATTTGCACCGTGTTTTTTGATACAAATAGAATTCGAGTTGATCGACATTCCCGCATAATTTACATACTTTCATACCGCGACCTTCTTTCGATAGGATAAGCAAGGACACCTTGCCCCCGCCTTTTAATCATTCGTGTGATACTGTTACTTTTTATAATATCACAAGCTGAAACGATCCATTATGCTTCATTGTCGTCACAATCCTGTACCGTTGATTCTCTCTTTTAATCGAAATATTTTTTTCGACGGTTTGCAAGTTCTTTGTCTGCTGATTCTACCGTTCGCAAGCCTTTGTCGATATCATATTGCATGGCTTCAATGTCCATTTGATACAAACGATCAATTTTTTCGGCAAGTAGTTTCTCGATATTGTTCGCCTTTTTCTGTTTTTCCAACGCTTGCAAACGTTGAAGAATGTCATTTTTCGCCATGTTTAACACCCCCGACATTGTTCGCCGTCCCGAAATGCTTCCGCCGATCCATTTCCTCTTTTTGTTGCGTGTAGTTCGTCGAAGAACTTTCTTGCGGTTGCATTGTCGACGGATTCAGCGAATATCGACTTGTTTTCTTTTTGTTGTAAGTTATCGGAATCATACATTCCCCCCCTGTTATTCCGTCGTGTTCTGATTGGCGTTCTTTGCGTCGCCTAAGAACGAAATGCCCGTTCTACTTTTGTAAAAATCCCGACGCCGATCGGAAATCATGCCGACATAACCAAGAACCCCCAACGCCCGAAATTCGACTTCGATCGACGTCAGATCGTTCATTTCGATTCCGTTGATTCGACAAATGTTTTCGAAGAAGGATCGTTTCATTCTTGGCATGATGTCGCCCCCTTTTTCGCTTGATAGTCGGCGAAGATTTCCCGAATTGTCATTACGGGCAAACAAGCGATTCCCGCAATCTTGAAAATGTTTTCGCCGTATCGCCCTTGATGAAGCAACGATTCGGCGGTTTTCTTACGAAATTCGAAATCTTGTCGCATTTTATAGTCCCAACCCTTGCCCCGTTCTTTGTGGGTTTCGAAGTCTATTTCTTGGCACATGGCGGGAAGAACGTCACGACGACGCTTCATTCGCCGTCACCGCCGCCGTTAAGACGTTGAAATTCTTTTTGTCGGTTCGCTTCTTGTGCCGCATGAAGATCGGCAAAGCCAAGCGTTAAACGTTGGATCGGCGACAATTCGTCGGGATTCTTTTCGTGCATTTCTCGAATCTGCTCGACTTGTGTTTTCGATTTGTTCGGCTTCACTTTTTCGTTTGCTTTGTACCACGCCGACAAATCGTCGATAGGATTATATTTCGGCTTTTCATAGTTTAAAATTTCGTCGTTTTGGTTTGTCATAATTAGTACCCCCTGTAATTTCGATTTGTTTGTTGTTCAAATATGGCGGAAGATTCCCGAATCTTACGGCGTCTTCTTGCGTTTTCTTCGAAATTCCCAACGCCGTTTTTTCTTCGACTGCTGAAATGTGCATTCCGATTACAATGGTTTCGGGGAAGATTGCAGGAATGGCAATTTGCTTCGACGTGACACGTTGCCCCAGTTCCGCCATAACGGATTCATATTCGGCATTCGTCGGATTTGCCTTCTTGCGTTCCGTGCCGATCTTCGCCAACGCCTTCACATATTCTTCTCGACATTTCAACGCTTCTTGAACGGCTTGATCGACGTTCGATTGCACTTCGGCGAATTTCTTGTCTTGCCATTCTTTCATTAGTGGAACGGATTCAGCTTTCACTTTTTGTTTGACGCCGACGACCTTCGAAATCATGTGAATCGTGTCCGCCAATTCTTGACGACGATCGTTCATAAACTTTTGAGCGTCTTCGATATCCTTATCACTGATTTCGCCAGTTGCGTATAATTCAACCGTATTATCAAGCGCAATTTGCATATCAGCAATTGACTTTTCAATCTCGGATTTCTTACCCTCTAATTTCGCCAGTTGTTCGTCTACCTTTTCGATTTTTTCATTCTTGAACATTTCGCATTCCCCCTTAGAGTTTCGACAGTTTGATTGTTTGTCGGATTTTATTCAGCAAATCTTCGTCAATGTCATATTGCGTCATGACTTCTTGACTTTGTAATTCGTCCAATGTGCGATTTCCTGCTTCGACATAGCAAACGGCACTTGCCGCACGATTGACCACGTTCGCAACGTCAATAACCCGTGCATTCCGTAGCGTTCGAATAAGGCGCAATTCTTCGCCCGTGATTTGTGTTTTCATACGTTCACCCCCGATATTTCGATCTTTCTTCGATAATGGAAAATATAATTCTATTTGTCTTCAAAAAGAAAGCCGCCCAAAGCGGGCGACCACGACCAATCTATATATTCGATTTTGAGGAATCGACAATCACCGTAATTCGACCAAGAAGTTACGCTGTTAAATAAGAATTAGACAAATCGACGTTCTAACAAGCCAATCCGATCCGATAGCCGAATTTTATTTGTGTTGGTCGATCAACGACCGCAATTCAGCAATTTCCGTTTCAATAGCGTTGTCAACTTCGTCAAATTGATTCAAGTCTTTTCGTGGGTATTGGTCATGAACCGAAGTGAATTCGTGCTTCTCGGTCAATAAGCCTTGATATTTCAATAACAATTCGGCGTGTTTTGCGCTTCCTTCGTTTACGGCTCGATCAATAATCGAAGCGAAGACGTCGGGCATAATTTCTTTGACGTTGGTTCGTGTTTTCTTCTCGACTAATGCTTGAAAGCGTCCGTCTTGTCGCCAGTTGCGAAGTTGCCGTTCGGAAATTTCCGCCTTTACAGCGACTTCTTTCAACGAAAAGCCCCCACGGGAAGGCAACGCCAATAATTCCGCCGCTACTTGCATATTTGTTGAATACACGCCTTGACCGTTTAAGTTTTCAAGCGTTCGATCGTTGTAATTTGCCATTATGAAAACCCCCTTTTTTTTGTTTTGATTTAGTTGGACTTCTTCGCCTTGACTTTGAAAAGGGAACGAATTGAATCGTTGACTTCCCCACGGGAACAAATCGACGGATTGACCATAAAGAAACACGACTTCCCACGGTGAAGGGCAACAAAGACGTGTTCACCGTCAAATTGCATTTCCCGAATCAACGTATAAAGTGCCTTTTCCGTTATGCCTAACAATTCCGCAAGTTCCGCCTTCCCAAACGCTTGAACTTTTGCGTCGTCTTCTTCGAATGGATTTGCGGCAACGACATTGTTCTTCATGTGAAGATAAGGCAACGTTTTGACCACATATCCCAATTGTTTGACCTTCTTCTTTGACCTTACGACTTCATATACCTTCCGAACGCCCATGTCATACGCCTTGACGACACGCTTCCGCTTCCCTTGACTACCCCGAAAAAGGTATTCGTCATTGATTACGAAACGACCTTCGGCGTCTTGGATCACGACCGAATATAATTCCATTGTCTTCAAAAATCCCGAAAAAACCGTTCGACCGACATTCAACGCCGCTTGCATATCCTTTTTAGTCATAGGGCGTTTGTCACGTCCGACAACAAGAGCGTTCGTGTCGTAATCAATGAACGTTTGAAGTACGAACAAATATCCCAATTGTAGGGCGTCAACTTCGTCGGCTAATTTTTGCATTGGTTGCATATCTGTAAACGTAAAATTACCTCCTTCCGCACGACGGCGGTCACGTTTTTCTTTTTCTCGTAAGGCTTCCGTTTGTTCACGACGGGTCACTTTCACCGAATCGCCTTGACGCAATTGAACCGTGATTTCTTGATACTCATTCCTTTCGTTGTTATTTGTCATTTTGATTGACCCCCGTTGGTACTAAACCAAGTATTTTTGTAGACGCCTTTTTCGGCGTTTTTTGGAAACATCGGTCGTTTTGGAAACAAAAATCAATGTGCATTCATCGGACATTTAGTGACACATCGGTAGTTTTGCGAACACTTTCGCCCTTTCATCGGTAGTTTTGCGAACACTCGAAAAGCGCCTTCGCCTTTAGAGCCGCAAGGGATTCAGCGTTTTCGAGGGTGATTTCGCTTCTTAGTCTTCTAACCTTCGTTCATTTCGACAATTTCGGGCAATGCAACAATAAAAGATCAAGTGAAACCTTCGCTTTGCTTCGGGGCTTCGGCTATCGCCTTGCCTTGCCATTTATCGAAACAATTGTAATCGGTTATAAAAGATCGACATTCTTTCATAATTAACCAAGCGAAGCCCGAATCCCGAAGGGTTCGGAATGTCCTTCGAATTTATATTCCCCGCTTACTGAAATCGTTTTGACGCCGCAACGTGATTTTTTGCGTGAAGAATATCGGCTTCAGACAATTCGAGCGCACCCACGATTCGTTCGTAATTGGCTTGCGATAGTTCCGCCGCCCCCGTTTCGATCTTGGACACGGTGCATTGAGCGATTCCCGCCATTCGTGCCAATTTTCGTTGGTCAATTTGTCGAGCAAAACGAACAAATTTGATAACTTCGCCTGTTAAATTCATCTGTAAAGTCCCCCTGTTCATTGTGAATATTTGATTCATGGACGGTATAAAAAAATGTGGACAACCGAAGTCGTCCGCATATCAAAACGTAAGGGATTAGCGTTTCAATAAAAATGAAGCAATCAAAGAAACCAAATCAAACAGTGAAGACGTTGTGCAAGCGTCCTCAATATTCAATTCGACTATGCCGACCCCTTACAACCCTATTTCCGAATAAAATTCCGTTATTTTGCGATAGGCACACGAATTTTCTTGCCATTGACGTCGATCACCTTAAATTTTTCGATCGGTGCTTTTTTCGGACTCGTGGCATTGACGGCATACAGATTTTCTTTTCGAAGATCGAGCGAATTCCCGTTTTTATACATCACATAGCCGACGACGCCTAAAAGACTTGATGAAATCACTTCTTGTGTTTCGTCTTTTCGTCGAATTCCTCGAATATAAAACCGTTCGTTTGTACTTCGTTGAATGAAGATTCGGCGGTATTTTTCAATGACCGTCGCAATTGATTCTGTATTGAACAAAACTTCGAACGGTTTTCCTTTGTGTTGTTCAATGAAGATCACAGACGTTTTGTCGCCGAAACGAATTTCATTTGCGAAGGTAAGTTCGGATTCTTCTTCGACAGGTTCAACAATTTCGGGCGGCTTAGGAAACCATGATTCGTCAAAGTGTTCGCCAAGATACGATTTATATAATTCGACATCACGCCAGTTTTGAAGCAGTTCAATCATGCGGGATTGCGTCAAGGCGGTTTTTGTATACAGCTTTAAAGCCGTCGACAGTGGTTGCCATGTGAATTTATTGTTTGCGCCGTTTGAATACGTGACGATTTCGCCTTCCAATGGTACTTTTGCGACTTCCCAAATCTTCCGCAATGTCGAAAAGACCAAATCCATAAACGGCGAAGTTTTGCGTTCGTGTTCGTGCTTCAACAGTAAACTCGATTGCCATTTATACATGGATAGCAACGATTGAAGATTTTTCTCGACGTGATACGTTGCCGCCGCCTGTTTCGGTTGTTCGTTCGATTGGACTTTCGTTTGTTTGTCTGATTGATATTTCAATTTTGATTCCCCCTTTCGTTCGTTTTGTCTTACACGTTGAATTGTGTAAATGAATCAATGATTCGTGACGATCGATATAAAAGAAATCGTCCTTTTTCGAGAAAAGCGGAAATCGTGTTTTTTCGTGGCGATATCGGAAGTGGCTTCGTTTTATAGGAAAAGAATCAAATATTCGTAAGTAAAGGGAACGACAAATAAAGATCGGATTCAATCGGGGGAATTGCGAAATATAGGTAAGGTCATATCGTGGCAGAATCGTTGATATAACGCCGATTAAGCGTCCAATGAACGAAAGTATTCGAAGGGTTATTTCGCTGAATATGCGAAGACTATAGGACGATTAGGGGGATTCGAAAAGTTCGATTTGTAGTCGTGAGGGATTCGAATAGGGGTTCGATACAGGCTTCGGATACTTCGTGAAATACCCGCAAAACGGTTTGATCGTGTGCCGCCGTCTAAAACTTTCGAAGGGTGCAACAATGGAATCGAAGGATCAATCGAGCATGGCGGACTATGTAACGATATGGGGACGATCGCCGCCGCCCTTACTACTTCCCTATCGATACTATATCGGTACTATGTCGGCTATCTATTGCGATTGTATGCGGTGTATAACGGATAGTTTCGGAATCAAATGTCGGAAGAAGTTCGCCCGCCATGTATCAAGCCGAAGACCCGACAAATGCGCCGTATGTCCTGCAATTGGCGGAAGCCCTGCAAAGCATACAGAATGATATACAGGCGATACGGAAGCAGACCGAAGCAATGGCGGCACGTTTGCAGGAATCGGAAGCACTACGCAAGCAAGAAGCCGAAGCGTATCGGAAGGAACTGGAACGACGGGACGCCGCACAAAAAGGACGTGACGAAGCCGTTCTCGAAGCGTTGAATCGGTTATCTACCGACAAGGCTAAGGAAGAAGCCGCAGAATCGCAACTACAAGCACAGGATCGCCCGAAACGTGGGTTCTTCGCTTGGATATCGGGTAAACAAGAATAAATTTCGTCACACCGTCACAACCCGTCAAGAATCGACCGCATATAAACATATAGAACGAAAAAGAAAACCGCCCTCAACCAAAGGCGGCTTTTTTGTTGTCCATTTTTATTTGTCTTTGAAGAATCGGTTCGGTTTTTGCGCTTGGAATTTCTTTATAACTTCGCCTGTTTCGTTGTCCATTTCGACGACTGAAAACAATTGATTCGGCGCAATTCCGAAGTATACGCAAGTTTTCGCAATCAAACCCGCAGGGATTCGACTGGATTCCATATCGATATTATTCATAAGCGCAGTAACCATTTTTCGTTGTTCGTCGATCCGTTCCGCAAATCGTTCTGATCGTTTGCCGAATCTCAAAAACTTTCGGGGGCTTGCATAACGAATTGAACGTTGAATGTGGTAAGTGTTGGTTGCTCTTAAAAGAATATAGTCTTTATAAGGAAACGACACTTCAAACGTTAAAAGAGAAATACACAAATCCCCGAAATTAGGCATAAGAAAAAGCCGCCCGATTGGACGACCTCATTCGAATAGATTATTCACTTGCAACTCGATTTCTTGTTCGCTTGCCATTGCATAACGTCGAGTTACTTCGATAGATTCATGACCCGCCAATTGCGAAACCGTTACAATGTCGACGCCTTTACGAATCAAGTTGCGGCAATACGTATGTCGAAGTTCGTGTGCATGATATCCGTATTTTTCGATGATCCGTTGAGCCGAACGCTTGGATATCGGTTTATTGTAGTTCGATAGGAACAACGCTTCGTTGTCGTCTTGACGGCTTTCAAGGTAACGATCCAAATGATATCGTGCTTCTTTCGGAATCGGGACATTGCGTTCCTTGTTACCTTTACCGATAACTTTAATTCGACCGTTGCGACGAAGATCAACATTCGATTTATTCAAAGAAGCTAATTCGCCGATACGAAGCCCCGTAAATGCCAATGTATAAATGATCGCTATATTGCGAAGGTTGCCGTCCCTTTCAACGTCACGAAGCAAGCCGTTGATTTGATTGCGATCGAGCGATTTCGGTGCGATAGCTGTCACGGATTGTTTACGTGGTCGACGTATGTCTTCAACAATGCTTGGACGTCCTATGTGCTTCGCTAAGACGCTGATTGTGCCGAAGATACGGTCGATAGTTGTCGCCGCTTTATTCATGCTTACAAGATGATTCATGTATGCTTGGACGTCGAACCGTGTGATTGATTCGATATCGCCACCGCTTTGTTTCAACCATTCGTCAAGGCGTTTCAATTCCCGAACGTATACTTCAACCGTTCCTTCCGCTTTACCTTTGTCGAGTTGATTCGATTCGAACCTTGTGAAGAAGTCGCCGTTGCCTTCTATTACTTTCATGACACTTTTATTCATTGTTCAGCACGTCCTTTTCGTATGTCTGTAATACTATTCTATACAATAAGTGACATTAAAGTCAACTTTCGTGACACTTTTAAAAGCGAAATTTCCGTCCCAATAATTGACCCCACCCATGGGGGTCGCACCCCACCAACCGTCCACATCATGCACCGAATAAATGTACACAACAAAATCTGTAACTTCGAAGTCACAGGAAGTCACCTTGTCGAACACACATTCATTGAAATTCGATCCCTTTCGAAAAGTGAAATTCTCAGATAAATTTTATACAATAAATTTTTAAATACTTCGAAATCATTTACTTTTAAAATTTCCATATTAAAACAGGAATCTTTAAGCAAATGTCGAATTAAGTATAGTCGAAGAATATTATTTGAAGGGAATGAATGGAATGCCGATTTGGGTACAGTGGGTTAGTTTTTTAATTGCAATTGTTGGTGCTTCTTCGGGATTATATGCTTTGTTTTTAAATCATCAAAGAACTACTATCGTTGTTAGAGCAGAAAAAGAAAGACTTGAAAAAAAGAACAAAGCAAAATTTTCTATATCAAGGATCAAGGCACAAGGTTCGAAGCGTCTGCAAGATAAGTTTGTTCTGCAAAACGTTGGTGAAGCCGAAGCAAGAAATATTAAAGTTGATTTTTTCAATACTAATCGACTTGGCGACGGATCAAAAAGAAAAATCAGCTTGCTAATGGAAGACGTTCCTTCACGAATGAATGCGGGTCAAACGAATGAATTTCTTATGGGTATTCATGGCGGAACTGCGCCACCGTGGGAAATCGTCATTACTTGGGACGACGACTTTAAAGAAGGAAATATTCTCGAAACGACGTTGACTTAAATCCGTAAAATTCGATAGCTTCTTCGATAGAATCGTGATATTTACTTCATGATACAATTGGACAAACGAATCAATCGAAAGGAATGTCGTCAATGCAATCATATTTAAATGATCGAATGCTAGTTATTTCAATCGAAGCGCACAAACGAATCATAGCCGAAGGGGAAAACGTTGATCTTGCCGAAATTGGCTACGAAGTGGGAACGCCCTTCGACAGTGTAAAAACGTACAATTCTTTCACCATACTTTCGATACTTGAATTCCCTATCGAAGAAGCCACCAATCCCGAAGGAAAAGCGGCGAAATTGTTAGATTCAATATCGAAAGAAAATACGTCGGTTGAAGACATTATCGCCGCATTGATCGAATTTCGTAATGTCGAAGCAACCGAATAAATTGCAGATATGCGCACATTTTCGTTGCAGGTAACGCCGCCTATTGGTATACTACGAAGTATCGCAAGAGAATGACGTTGTTGCTTTGCGCTGACAATCGTTGACTTTCGTTGACTTGACGGGACTTGACGTTGAATGCGTGAACAATTCGAGTTATATTCGTGTATAGCGCTACCTTGACAGGGTAGAGGTCGCTGGTTCGAGCCCAGTAGGAATCATCATATGCATGCTACGCGCTGCACAAAACACCAGCCGGTTTTCCGGCTGGTGTTTTTTTGTTATTACTGATGCAACAAAAAAAGATGGAAGCCCAAGGGCTCCCATCTTTTTTTATGCAGTTTGAGGCTTGGTGTTTTCTTTGTCTCTCGACATCCATTGCAGTCCAAGTAGCACGATAAATACCGCAGCACCAATCAAATCACTAAAGCCTTCCGGATATATCAGTGCAAGCCCTGTAGCTACAGCAACGATTCTTTCCCACCATCTGAGCTTTCGGTACCAATATCCTATTGCACCGGCACCGATGGCAATCATGCCTGTAATAGCGGTGATCAACACCCAAATGACTTGTGTCCAGGTGGTATCAATCATCAATAATTCTGGTGACAGAACAAACATATACGGGATGATAAATGCTGCAATTGCAAGTTTGGCAGCATTAATACCTGTCCGTATCGGTTCACCGCCCGAGATACCAGATGCAGCAAACGCAGCCAGCGCCACAGGAGGCGTGATATCTGCAATGATCCCGAAATAGAAAACGAATAGATGGGCAGACAATGCCACGACTACCGGTACGGCTGCTCCAGCCGGTTCATCAATCATCAATAAGGTAATGATTGCAGGGGCAGCAATTGTAGAGGTAATTACATAGTTTGCTGTAGTTGGTGATCCCATCCCCAATACGATAGCTGCCAACATGGTAAAGAATAGTGTCAATAGGACGTTACCGCCTGAGGCAGAAACCAATCCGTTCGCCAATGACAGACCCAATCCCGTTTTGACAACTACTCCGACTATAATTCCTGCCGCGGCTGTAGCTGCCGCGACTGCGAGAGCCGTTCGAGCTCCGTCCACTAGTGCATGAATGATATCCATAAAGCCAAGTCTTGTTTCTTTATTGAATGCACTTACGAAAATGGTCAGCAAAATACCATATAACGCTGCCTGCATGGTCGGTATTCCTGACAATAAGAACAAGATGATGGCAATAATCGGCGTCAGTAAATAAATCTTTTTCAATACTTCTTTCCGATTCGGCAGCTCATCTTTAGGCAAGCCTTTTAGCCCAATCCGTTTTGCTTCAAAGTGAGTCATGATCCAAATACCTGTAAAGTACAGCAAAGCTGGAATGGCCGCTGCTTTAGCAATTTCCCAATAAGTGATTCCTCCGATAAACTCTACCATCAAGAATGCTGCAGCACCCATGATCGGAGGCATGAGCTGCCCGCCTGTAGAAGCAGCTGCTTCCACGCCGCCTGCAAACTCTTTCTTGTATCCTAGCTTTTTCATCATCGGGATCGTGTAAGACCCTGATGTAACAACGTTTGCGACCGAGCTTCCTGAAATTGTTCCTTGCAGGGCACTGGAGAAAATCGCCACTTTTGCCGGGCCGCCTGTCAATCCACCCGCTAAGGAAACTGCAAGATCGTTGAAATATTGGCCGACCCCGGTTTTGACCAAAAATGCACCGAAGAGCAAGAATGTAAAAATGAATGTAGCAGATACACTCAACGGTGTTCCTAAAATGCCATCAGTGGTAAAGAACATCAATTGAATCATTGAATCTAAATCTTGACCGCGGTGGCGCAAGAATCCTGGAAAGTATGGACCGAAGAAGCCATAAGCCAGAAATAGACCTGCAATTACGGTAATTGGCATCCCTACTGCTCGACGCGTTGCTTCTAAGGTAAGCAGGACTGCCAATATCCCGACAATCAAATCAAGCTCTGTTACACGCCCAATACGAAAGACCAGATCGTCGTACATAATTGGCCAATATGCCCCCACTCCCACTGCCAATAGCGCTAAAATATAGTCGTACCAGGCTACCTTATGGCGTGCTCCTTTACGGCGTCGCAAAGGGAATAATAGAAAAATAAGTGATAGCGCGAACCCTAAGTGGACGGAGCGCTGGATGTACGCTGTGTATTGACCAAAAATAGCCGTATATAATTGAAATAATGAAAAGGCCAAAAGCCCGAAAAACACGACATGTTTGATTATGCCCGACAAATCACGGGTGTTCGACTCCGGATCGTACTTCTGGAGAATCTCTTTTTGCTTTTCTTCTGAGATATGGCTTTCGTCTTCCGGCGGAAGTTTTTTCTCTTCTCTTTCTTCTGGCGATAGTTTATCACTCATAGATGTTCACTCCTTCTAATTGCTGATAAATGGATAGGCGCTGGGCACGGAATGTGTAGATCTTGCCTCTTTCCAAACTCTTCTTCAAATCGAGTTCCTTTCCTGCGAATAGGAAAGCGAGTTCCGCGTCCACGTCTCCGACTAGCAACCGGAATTCGGGCAGCTTCCGCTTCATATCCTCAATAAAGTATTTCCCGTCTTTTTCGACAAAGCGCTCCCCTTCTCCTGCATTCGACGGCATGCCGATATTGAAATCTTCGTACTCAAGTTCCGTCATCACCAATTGCCCTTCGTCATCAAGGCGGTAACTTTCAATCACATCCGATAGATGGATCGAATGCGTATAACGGATCTTGAAGCGGTCGTCTATAACTGGAACGCGCGCAGCAATCTCGTTTGTTTCCGAATTGATGAAGACGAAGTTTTTCTGATATGGGATGAAGAACAGTGCGGAGCAGATGAGGAGGAGGATTAATAAAAGAAGGACTTTGAGAATTCTGTTATTCTGCAAGCTGATCCCCCTAGCCACAAAAAATAAATAACGACGATAAAGCTTGCGCTTTATCGCCTGTTATTATGATCAATTCTTATTGATTTACTTCGTCGAAGTAACGCTGAGCGCCAGGATGGATATCGATCCCGATGCCGTCAAGAGCTGTTTCTGCTTTGATGAATTCAGCTTTAGCGTGTTGGATTTGATCGGTGTTTTCATAAATTGCTTTTGTGATGTCATAGACCGTGTCTTCAGAAATATCATTCTGTACAACAAGCATGGCTAGAACAGAAACTGTCGGGACTTCCTCAGTCAATCCGTATGTGCCAGATGGAACTACATCTTCTGCATAATACGGGTATTTTTCGATCAGTTCAGCTGCTTTGTCTGCTGCTACAGGGACAATATTGACATCGGAAGTTGCACTCAAGCTTTCAACTGCGCCAGTTGGCGTTCCAGCTGTGATGAATGCTGCATCGATTTGCCCGGATTGCAAGCTTTCCTGAGACTCGCCAAAGTCCAAGTTCTGTGCATCGATATCATCCATTGTCATGCCATGGATTTCAAGCAATTGCTCAGCATTGATATACGTACCTGAACCAGGCGCGCCGACTGATACCGATTTGCCGGCCAAGTCTTCAAATGCTGCGATTCCAGATCCTTCAGTCGTTACGATCTGGATTGTTTCTGGGTATAGAGCACCGATTGCAGAGACGCTGTCGATGACTTCCCCTTCGAACATGTTCGAACCTTCAGATGCGTAGAAAGCCGTGTCTGTCTGCACAAAAGCGATTTCGCCCGTGCCATCAGCAAGTGAAGTCATATTGGCTGCAGATGCTTGGGACACTTCGGCAGTCGTATCGATGCCTGTCTCATTCTCAATGATCGTCGCCATCGCTCCGCCCAGCGGATAGTAAGTACCTGTTGTTCCACCAGTCAAAACACTGATGAATTCCGGCTCAGCTGCTCCGCCGCCTTCTCCTTCATTTGCTGCATCATCTCCACAGCCTGCTAGGAATACGGATCCGGCCAAAGCGACAGTCGCGTAGAATCCAAACTTTTTGTTTAACATAAATCGGCCTCCCTTTATCTATAGTTTCTTTCAACCTTCATAATACCATGACTTTCTGTCCATCTGTCAATTTAATTTTTTGCAATGGAATCGGTTTCAAACCAAATTTATGGCAATAAAACCCTTTTTTTATATTTCTGCTCCAGGTACATGAGTTTCCGGCGTCGTCTCTTCAGGAGTGAGGTCTTCAAAACTTCTGCCTTCCTCCTCCAAATCGCGCGTGCGGTGTGCAATGCGGGCCGAGGCACACGCAGCGATGCTCGAAACCAAATCATCGAGGAAGGTATGGACGTGCTCTCCGTATTTCGTATCGAGCTTATGGATGATGCCGGTTTTGTTTTTATCCAAATGGCCAAATGTCGTCACGGCGATGCTGCCATAAGTGAGCACTGCGCCAAGGCCAATCATTTCATCGACCCCGAACAAGCCTTCGTCCGAACCGACGATTTGCTGAAGCGGCTGGGACAGCTTTCCCTGCTCAGCCAGTTCATCGAGTTCAATGCCAACCAATAAGGCATGCTGCATTTCCCGCTTGCGCAAGACGCTTTCAACTGACTCGACGCAATGCGCCAATGTCAATCCTTCATTAAAAGGCAACTGCATTTCCAATACAATTTCTGCGATATCTTCTTTCGTGACGCCCCTTCTTTCCAAAGCTTCATGCGTTGCTTTGGTCACTTCTTCTGAATGCACACGGAAATGTCCTCCATCCATGATGCCATCCCCTCTCTCTATTTGGATTTGTCTTCTTGTCCATTATACCTTGCACAGGGGGATATGTTACAATTTTTGTACAATAGAATTAGAAGGAGGCAACATCATGAATAAAGGAAGCGTAGAAGATTTCACGCTTTACAGCGATGCCTTGGGAGAGGATATGCAGGTGCTCGTCCACCTGCCCTCAAATTATTCTCCCCTCTATAAATACAGCCTCGTCATCGCATCAGATGGCAAAGATTATTTCCAGCTCGGCCGTGTGCCGCGGGTCGTCGATGAATTGCTGGAAAACCAGGAGATCGAAAACATCATCTTCGTCGGGATTCCCTATAAAAGTGTAGAAGACCGCAACCGGAAATACGAGCCTGCTGGCGAACAGCATGGCGCATATTTGCGTTTCTTAGCCCATGAGCTGGCACCTTATCTTGATGAGAAATACCCAACTTACCAAGTTGGCATGGGCCGGACATTGATTGGCGATTCGCTTGCAGCCACCGTATCCTTGATGGCTGCGCTTAAATACCCAAATATTTTTGGGCGCGTCATTCTACAATCGCCGAAAGTCGGCCCGGAAATGATGGAAACTGTCGAGAAGTTTTCGATGAACAATTCGTTCACGGTCTATCATGTTGTCGGGTCAGAGGAAACGGAAGTCAAGTTGACCAACGGGGAGACCGCAGACTTTCTCACGCCCAACCGCGAATTGAATGAGTTGATGAAAAATAAAGGGTTTTCGATCTTTTACGAAGAATTCAAAGGAGACCATACATGGAAATACTGGCAGCCAGATTTGAAAAGGGCGCTGTTGATGAATTTCGGTATGTAGGCCTTAAGGAAACAAAACGAACAATTTGATACAATTGAACAGAAAGCATTTATTAGATGAGGAGGTCTATTGATTATGAAATATGGCATTGCAGCATTTCCATCCAAAAAACTACAAGACTTGGCGAATTCCTACCGGAAACGCTATGACCCGCATTACGAATTGATCACGCCCCATATTACATTGAAAGGGCCTTTCGAAGCGGATGACTCAGAAGTGAAAGCGATGGCAGAGGAGCTCGGCAATATCGCCAAGCGCCAAAAGCCTTTCCGCATCCACGCAACGCGTGTCAGCACGTTTACTCCGGTGACGAACGCTTTATACTTCAAGATCGAGCCTTCAAAAGAGCTGATGGATCTTCACGAAGACCTCCACTCCGATTTTCTTGGCGGCATGCCGGACCATCCTTTCGTGCCCCATATTACCATCGCGCAAAAACTATCTGATTCGGAGCACGCCGATGTTTATGGCCAATTGAAGATGGCTGGGATCGACCATGAAGAGACGATTGACCGCGTACACTTGCTGTATCAATTGGAAGATGGCTCGTGGACTGTATACGATACATTCCGGTTGTCAGGAGATGAAGCTTAATTGCAAAAAGTAAAAATCGTTGAAACTGAACTTGAAAAAGAACAAGCTTTTGAAATCCGCCGAAAAGTGTTCGTCGATGAGCAAGGCGTTGCCCTTCATGTGGAAATGGATGAACATGACGACAGCGCTACTCATTTTATCGGTTATGAACTTGAACAGCCGATTGCCGCTGCACGCATCCGCGAATATGAACAAGGCGTTGGCAAAGTCGAGCGCGTTTGCGTATTGCCTGAATACCGTGGACATCATTTCGGCGCGGAGATGATGGAACAGCTGGAAGAATATGCCCGCTCAATCGGCTATTTCCGCCTGCAGCTCAACTCCCAAAGCCACGCCATCCCATTTTACGAACGGCTTGGCTATGATGTGGTCTCTCCGGAGTTCATGGATGCCGGCATCCCGCATCGCCAAATGGAAAAAACGCTATAATAAAAACCCTTCCGGATTTTCCGGAAGGGTTTTTTCATCGATATTATAATACGTGATAGCCGCTGTCGACGTGCAGGACTTCGCCGGTGATGCCGCGGGACATATTGCTGAACAGGAAGACAGCGGTATCGCCGACCTCTTCCGGTGTCGTGTTGCGGCGAAGCGGTGCTTTCTCTTCGATTTCACGCAAAATCGTGTTGAAATCGCTGACGCCTTTGGAAGAAAGTGTACGAATCGGGCCAGAAGAAATGGCGTTGACACGGATATCGTGCTTGCCAAGATCCGCAGCCAAATAACGAACAGACATCTCGAGAGATGCTTTGGCAACGCCCATGACATTATAGTTTGGCATAACGCGCTCTCCGCCGATGTAAGTCAAGGCTACGATGCTGCCGCCTTCTGACATTAAAGGTTTTGCGTATTTCGAAACGATCGTCAACGAGTACGAGCTAATATTATGTGCGAGCAGAAAACCGTCGCGCGATGTATCGGAGAAGTCGCCTGACAATTCTTCCGTTTTTGCGAAAGCGATGCAATGCGCAAGCCCGTCGATTTTCCCGGCGCTTTCTTTGATCGTGTTGAAGCATTTCTCAACATCTTCATCACTGGTCACATCACACGGCAGGATCTGTTCGTGGTTGCCATCAAGTGTCGCGACCAAATCGCGCACCGACTTTTCAAAGCGCTCCCCTGCGTATGTAAAGATCAAGTTTGCTCCAGCTGCATCCAATGAACGCGCAATTCCCCATGCAATGCTGCGCTTATTGGCGACACCCATGATGACGTATGTTTTATCTTTTAATGAAATCGACATATATATACCTCCTAATATTATTACCTGGTACTAATATTACCCCATAAAAAAAGAAAGTGCAATTGCACTTTCTGGGATCTTGCTCGATTTGTCTAGTTGCCCGCTTATAAATTCGTCAGGAATGTTGTCGCAAGGCCCAAATAAATGAGAATGGAAATGATATCATTCAAGGTTGTGATGAACGGCCCAGACGCAACAGCAGGGTCAATTTTCATTCGGTGGATCAATAACGGGATAAACGAGCCGGCCAAGGTCGCGACAAAAATCGAACTGGCCACCGCCGTGCCGACCAGCATTCCGATCAACAGCTCAGACTTCCAAAAGTATACGAGCCCTACGACCACGATGCCGCAGATAACGCCTGTGATCAAGCCTGTGCCTGCTTCTCGGAACAACAGCTTGAGCTTGCTTTCTTCTTCGATGTCGCCTGTGGCGATACCGCGTACAGCAACAGCAAGCGCTTGCGTACCGCTATTCCCAGCCATTCCGGCAATCAACGGGATAAATACAGCAAGCAGTGCGACTTGGTCGAGCGTTGCTTCGAACATGCCCATCAAGTTTGCTGTCAGCATGCCAAGGAAAGTCAGCAAGATGAGCCACGGCAAACGTTTTTTCGCTGCTGTCAGCGGGCCGCGGTCAAACGTGTCCATATCGGATACAGCGGCCAATTTGGAGTAATCATCCGACGCTTCTTCATCCAACACGTCGATAATATCATCAACGGTAATGATGCCAAGCAAATGGTCCTGGAAATCCACGACCGGAAGTGCAAGAAAGTCATAGTCTTTGATCATCCGCGCGACTTCTTCCTGATCTTCGCTCACCTGGACACTGACGACACGATCATTCATGATTGATTCGATTAACGTGTCTTCATCTGCAATAATCAAATCCCGCAAAGTCACGATGCCCGACAATTTACGGTCTTCATCAATAACAAAAACGTAATAGATTGTTTCGGCATTCGGTGCGGCATTGCGAAGGATGTTCATCGCTGAACGCACCGTCGAGTTTTTTGGGATTGCGACAAATTCCGTCGTCATGATGGATCCTGCCGTGTATTCTTCGTAATGAAGCAAGTCCTTGATCTGCTGGGCAGATTCTTTGTCCATGATCGTTAAATAGCTCGCAACTTGGTCTTTGTTCAGTTCGTTGAGCACATCGACTGCATCATCGGTGTACATATAGGACAAGATATCGGATGCGTAGCGCGTATCCATTTCCTTGAACAAGGCTTCGTATTCGTCATCATCCACTTCAATGGCTTCAAAAATATCCGCCATTTCTTTCGGAGAGAGATACTGATAGAGCAATTGCCTCGTTTCCCCGTCCGCTTTTTCGTAAAAGCTTGCTTGGTCGTATGGATGGTGGGACAAAAATTCTTCACGGAATGCTTCCACATCCCCTTTTTCCAGCACTTCATGCAATAATTCTTCGTTCAGTTCCTCGTCACGGATCTTCGTTTCGTCCATCATGTATACTCCCTCCTTTCAATCGTTTCAGCTTTTTTCCCGATATGCGTTACACTGAAATCAGCATATAGCTATAGGAGCTGAAGAATATGAATTACGATGTCATTGGTGATATCCATGGCTGTTTCGATGAGCTGCTTGAATTGATTGAACAGCTTGGATACCACTTCAAAAATGGCCTTCCTGTACACCCCGAAGGCCGCTATCTTGCATTTGTCGGAGATGCCATGGACCGCGGGCCGAAATCCCTTGACGTCCTGCAGCTATTATTTACCATGCAGGACGCGGGCATTCTCTATTATTCCCCTGGCAATCATTGCAATAAACTCTACCGTTTTTTTAAAGGCAATCCAGTCGAGCTCCTGCACGGTCTGGAAATGACCGTTGCGGAATGGCGGCAACTTGAACAAGACGCTCAGAAACGGTTCAAAAACCGCTTTATCCGTTTTTATGAAGAGCTTCCACTTTATCATCGATTGCCCGCGGATTTGATTGTCGTCCACGCGGGGCTGCGCGAGGATATGATCGGGCTGCCACTGAGCCGCCGCATCATCACATTTGCATTATACGGCGAAATCACCGGCAAGTACCATTCCGATGGTCGGCCTGTGCGCGGCAATTGGGCGAAAAACTATCAAGGCAAACCATGGATCGTTTATGGCCACACGCCGGTCGCCACCCCTTACTTTAAAAACAATACAGTCAATATCGACACCGGCTGTGTATTCGGAGGGTCTTTGACAGCATTGCGTTTTCCTGAAATGGAGATTTTACAGGTTCCGTCAAAACAAGTCTTTCAGCCAGACCGCTTTCATCATTATGATTAAATTAAATCAATTCATGCATATCAGCGGCAAGCGCAGATGTAAATGCCAGCCGCTCCCCAGAAACAGGATGATCGAGCTGCAATTCCGTACAATGCAGCGCCTGCCTTTTGATCAACTCGCGTCGACCGCCGTATAAATCATCCCCAAGAAGCGGATGCCCAATATAGGCTAGATGAACGCGAATCTGGTGAGTCCTGCCAGTATTCAATTTTAGCCGCACATGGCTGATGCTGCTGCCTGACTGGATCACTTCCAATTCGGTCTCGGCAAACTTGCCGCCTTCTCTTACTTCACGTTCGATAATGCTGGTGCCTTTTCGGGCGATCGGGGCGGTGATTACAATATGTCCATCTGCCACTTCGCCGTGCACAAACGCCTCATAGCGCCGGTTCATCCGCTTTTCCTGTTGCTGCACAGACAGCAAATGATGGATATGGCGGTTTTTCGCGATGCATACCAGCCCGGAAGTGTCTTTATCGAGGCGCGTGGCAATATGCAAAGTGGACGGAATGGCATGACGTTCGAAATGCCCTGCGACAATATTTGCCAAACTGCCAAACGGTTGTTCACGCGACGGGATAGTATTCTGCCCTGGCGGCTTTTCGACAATCAACAGCGCGTCATCTTCATAGACGATGGCAAGCGGGCCAGTTTCTGCCGTCAAGCCTTTACCTTGTGTTTCTTTCGGAAAAATAACGGTCACGGCATCCCCGACTTCGAGCGGATGCCTGACCGTCACTTCCGAACCGTTGACCAGCAAATGGCCCCCGCTATATTTCACAGAAGCCAATGTCCTTTTGGAAATGCCATAATTTTGCAGCGCTTCCCGCAGTAGGCCGCGCTCTTTTACAGTGAATTCAACTTGGAATGCTTTCATGCCATCAATCCTCCGACAAATCGCTGTCGATGAATGAGTCATGCACGCGGCGCCAGAACGGGAATGCACGGAAACGGGCAAAGCGCACTTTTTCTTTCGCCACCCGGTACTCGATTGATTCGACGTCTTTATGCAGCAATTGAAGGTGGTCAATCGTTACCATGAAATCGGGCGCCTTAACCGGCAGCAAAGTACACCGGTGATGGGACGGCAAGACCAGCGGCGAGCCTACAGTACGGAATACCCGGTTGTTGATGGAAGCCATTTCGGTCAATTGCATCGCCGGCAAGGACGGATGGATAATCGCCCCGCCGAGCGCTTTATTATACGCCGTGCTTCCGGAAGGCGTTGACATGCACAAGCCGTCCCCGCGGAACCGTTCAAAATGGCTGTCGTTTAAAAAGACATCCATGACAAGCGTGACGTCCGGGGATTTTACGGTCGATTCGTTTAACGCCAAATAGGTGGAAGATTCCTGGTCGCTCCGGTAATGCACCGTCACTTCCAGCAACGGATACTCAATGACTTCGAATTCCTTTTTTGCAATCGCCAAGACGAGTTTTTCGATCTCGATTGGCTTCCAATCCGCATAGAAACCTAAGTGGCCTGTATGGATTCCGACAAATGCGACAGCATCCAAACGGTCGCTGTATTTATGGAATGCATGAAGCAAAGTGCCGTCCCCGCCTATCGATAAGACGATTTGCGGGGATTCCTCGTTCCATTCCATGCCGAAATCTTCTAGGTATTCACGAGCCTCTTCCATCAATCGATTGGATAGATCATCACTTCTCGATATGATATAAAATTTCATGTATCCTTTCGACCTCCTTCCGCATCTGCAGGAAACCGTGTTCCCGGAGATTCTTTGTATTCGCTGAAATACGCTTGCGCTTCTTGGATTTCATCCCTGATCTGCGTCATTTCCTCATCAAGCTGGAATGCCGCTTCTGCCGCACGCTGCAGCCGGAGTTTAATCTCCTCGGGAAAGACGCCTTTGTATTTATAGTTCAAGGAATGCTCGATCGATGCCCAGAAATTCATTGCCAAGGTGCGGATTTGAATTTCCGCGAGGATCAGCTGCTCGCCGTCAATGGTTTGCACCGGATACTCGACGATGACATGATACGAACGATAACCGCTTTGTTTTTCATGCGAAATATAATCCTTTTCTTCGACGATGCGCAAATCATTGCGCTGACGCAAAAGCTCTACGACGGTTTCGATATCTCCAACAAATTGGCACATCATCCGCAGGCCGGCGATATCTTGTAAATTGCGGGCCAATTCTTCCGATGGTTCAAACAATAGCCCTTTTTCCAAAGTCTTATCATAAATGCTCGCCAGCGGCTTTACACGCCCGGTAACGAACTCAATTGGTGAATTCGTATTATTTGTTTCAAATTGCTTGCGCATGCCTTTAAATTTCACTTTCATCTCGTCCACCGCCTGTTTATACGGCGCCAAAAAACGATTCCATTGCCCCATGTCTGGCCCTCCTCACTGCTTTGCCCATTTTACTATCCATTAAGCCCAGCACAGGGCTGTTTCTTCATACCGTTATTTTACCACAGCAATGCTCTGCGTTGCAGATTGCACCTAACTATCCGATAATGAAATTAACGGTTAAACCAAAAGCAATCGACGAAAGCAGAGAATGCCGCTTACCGCCGATTGATCCACCCCGCTTTAGCAATGCTGATATCTTGTAGAAAAGCATGCTGTATTGCAAATGCAGGAGTAATGAGGTGAACAAATGACAAAAGAACTCGAAATTGAACTCAAAAACATGCTGACAAAAGAAGAGTATAGGAAATTATTGGCAGAGCAAAACAGCTCCCCAATCAGTCAAACCAACCATTACTTCGACACAGCCGATTTCCAGCTGCGCGACCAAAAAGCGGCCCTTCGCCTGCGAAGCATCGGCAGCCGCTTTGAATGCACACTCAAAACACCGGCTGCTTCCGGAAATTACGAAACGACCGACGCCTTGAACGCACAACAAGCAGCCGCCATCTTGGATTTCGGACGGTTTGATGCGCCGGAAGTTTCAGCGGAACTTGAACGGCTTGGTGTTTCGCCAACCGACTTGGTACCCATCGGTTCCTTGACGACACATCGAGTAGAAGCCGCTTATGAAGGCGGGCTCCTCGTACTGGACCATTCGGAATATTTAGGGCTGGAAGATTACGAGCTGGAATATGAGGTTACAGATGAAGCTGCTGGCAAGCGGAGTTTTTTCTCTTTGCTTGAAGAAAAGCATATCCCCGTGCGCCCGGCAGACAAGAAAATCGCGCGTTTCATGAAGGCCGCTTCCAAGCGCTAAATGATGGACAGCCTTTTTTTGGCATGCGATTTGTTTGAGATATTTACCAGGCGTTGATAGAATGGGTTTACAGCAAACACAAAGGGGACAAGACTGATGACTGGAAAACCGCTTATTCCGT
Source organism: Planococcus sp. SK3692 (assembly GCF_028890485.2). GTDB lineage: Bacteria > Bacillota > Bacilli > Bacillales_A > Planococcaceae > Planococcus. Next base: position 1,028,112 of record NZ_JARCHV010000002.1, on the reverse strand, counting down.
ACGATGAAATCGGTGCGGAAACTTTATCAAACCTGGTGGACGCCTTTTATTCACGCGTCTCAGCACATCCGCAACTTGCACCCATATTCCCTGACGATTTGACCGAAACAGCGAGAAAACAAAAACAGTTCTTAACACAATACCTAGGCGGCCCAAATATTTATTCAGCGGAACACGGGCACCCGCGCCTAAAAGCACGCCACCATCCATTCCCGATTACGCCTGACCGTGCGCAAGCCTGGCTTGAGTGTATGAGTGATGCAATGGATGAAGTGGGACTCAGCGGCCAATTCCGCGAGACGTTTTTCAACCGTCTTGTATTGACCGCCCACCATATGGTGAATGATTACGATAGTGAGGAGGAGTTGGAGTGAGCAACCTGGATCTGGCAGAGGATATCCGCGAACACCAAGTTTCCTGCAAACCAATGGAATTGTACGTGTTCATGGATCCGATGAATCCCGCATGCTGGGAACTTCAATCCATCATCCGCAAAATGCAAATTGAGTACGGCCACTATTTTTCAATGCGGATGATCTTGAGTACACAATTATCCGCCCTGAACATGAGCGTAAAAAATGCTGACATGACCAGTGATGAACTAGAGCATCCCGCACTTCCCTCAGTCGCCATTAAAGCGGCAGAGCTTCAGGGCAAACGGGCAGGCAATCGATTCCTGTACAAACTGCAAGAACAGCTCTTTTTGCAATCAAGAAATGTTACATCCTACGATGTGCTGCTTGAAATTGCCGAAGAAGCTGAGTTGGATCAAGATGAATTCAAAGATGATTTCCATTCAGTCCACAGCGCAAAAGCTTTTCAATGCGATCTGCGCATCACACGGGAAATGGAAATTTCCGAAGTTCCAAGCATCGTCTTTTTCAATGAATGCATCGAAGACGAAGGCGTCAAAGTTTCAGGCCTTTATTCATACGACGTCTATTTGACCATCCTACAGGAAATGCTGGGAAAAGACCGGCTCAACCGGCAATCCCCGCCTTCTCTCGATGACCTGTTTATCAAATACCCAACGATGGCTACCCACGAAGTGGCGAGCATCTATAATATCAGCGAACAAACCGCAGAACGTGAACTGAAAAAGCAAGTCCTGCAACAAAAACTAGAACGTATTCCAATGCAAGACGAGACCTTGTGGAAAGTAAAATAAGCTAAGCTCCCAATAGGAGCTTAGCTTATTTTTTCTTCTACTATAAATAGCGAAAGGCGCCTTCCACGTCCGGAAGGCGCCTTTCTTATCTTACACAAAGGGGATGGGAGAAATGTTCACGCTCAAACAAAGGGGTGTATGTTTGTATGTGATTAATTTCACAACCTAATAATATCACGGCATAATAGTTAATGCAATAAATCACAAACCTTTTCACAAATCTGTCATAATATCAAGCGCTTTCATAAGAATATGCCCCCAATAAATTATTATAGAATAACTTAATTCTACTTATTACATGATATTCTTTGAGATATGCGCCTTAAATTTTCATTGTGAAATAATAATGTGCATCTGCTTAGTTTTGTGCCCCGCTTTCAATCCATTGCACGCCATCAGCAGCTTACAATAAACAAAAAACCTTTGCAGCTTAATTGCTGCAAAGGTTTTTCTGGTTGGGCCCTTTATTTCTTCAAGAGCAAGGCTTCAAGTTCTTCAAGCTTTTGCCCAAAGACTTTGCACGCCTCTTCGACAGGCTCGGAAGAGGTCATGTCGACACCCGCTTTTTTCAATACTTCTATCGGATAATCAGAGCTGCCGGCTTTCAGGAATTCGTTGATATAACGTTCCACAGCTGGTTCTCCTTCTTCTAGTATCTTTTTGCTCAATGCTGTAGCGGCGCTGAAGCCTGTCGCATACTGGAAGACATAATAGTTATAGTAGAAATGCGGGATGCGCGCCCACTCGAGGCCGATCTCTTCATCCACCGCCATGTCTTCACCAAAATACTTTTTGTTCAATTCGTAATACACTTCCGTCAAGCGGTCAGCCGTCAAAGCTTCACCGTTCTGGTCCATCTGATGGATTGTGTGCTCAAATTCAGCAAACATCGTTTGGCGGAAAACCGTTCCGCGGAACCCATCCAACCAATGGTTAAGTAAATAAATACGTTCCTGTTCATCTTCTGTCGTATTGACCAGGTGCTCGTTCAACAACGCTTCATTCGTTGTCGATGCGACTTCTGCCACGAAGATCGAATAATCGCCGTAGATGAATGGCTGGCTTTCTCTTGTATAGTGGCTGTGAACGCTATGGCCGAATTCATGCGCCAACGTAAACAGGTTGTCTACATTATCCTGCCAGTTCATTAGGATGTAAGGGTTTGTGCCGTATGCGCCGGAAGAATAAGCACCGCTGCGTTTGCCTTTGTTTTCTTTTACGTCAACCCAGCGGTTGTCGATGCCGGATTTGACGATGTCCACGTATTCTTCGCCGAGTGCATGCAAGCCTTCAAGCATCATGTCTGTCGCCTTGTCATAAGGAATCTCCATTTTGACTTCCTTGACTAGCGGGGTATACATATCATACATATGGACTTGGTCGACCCCTAATACTTCTTTGCGCAGTGCGACATAGCGCTGCAATAGATGCAGATTGTTGTTGACAGTTTCAACCAATTGATCGTATACAGCTTCCGGAATGTGATCATCCGATAGTGCCGCTTCGCGAGCCGACGAGTAGTTACGGATTCTCGCATGAACGTTATCCCGTTTTACATTTCCGGATAAAGTGGAAGCAAAAGTATTGCGGAATTTTCCATATGTCGCATAAACAGCTTTAAATGCGTCTTCACGCACACGACGGTCTTTGCTCTCCATGAAACGGATGTAATTGCCATGAGTGATTTGCACTTTTTCGCCGTCTTCATTTTCGATTTCCGGGAACTCCAAATCGGCATTGTTAAGCATGCCGAAGGTTTCGGAAGATGCTCCGACCACTTCCGATAATTGTGCGAGCAGTGCTTCTTGCTCTGCTTTCAGCACATGCGGGCGCATTGTGTTAAGTTCTTCAAGCGCATGCTTATATAGCTTCAACCCTTCATGTTCGTCTACATAGCGGTTCAGTTCTGTTTCATCCAAAGACAGGATTTCAGGCGTCATGAATGACAAGCCTGCAGCCGTTTTGGCGAAAAGTGATTTGATGCGGCTGTCCATCGCCTGGTAAGTTGAATTCGTCGTATCTTGGTCGTAGCGCATATGAGCATATGCATAGAGTTTGCGCAGACGCTCCGATAACTCATCCTTATAAGTCAAAGCCTCGTACAATGCATCGGCTCCGCCCGACAAGGTACCTTCGTATTGTCCAGCTTTCTCAGACAGTGCCGAGACCGCTTTAAACTCTTCTTCCCATTGTGAATCTGTCGCAAAAATATCTTCCAAGCGCCATGTCAGTTCTGCAGGCACTTGATCTCTAGTCATTAATTGTTCCGTCATTTGGCTGCCTCCTCTTTCCCTTGTTTCGGGAAACGAATTACACCTTATTTTCTCAATTTTCCCACGCTTTTGCAAGCAGATGATAGGAAATATCCATTACTTCTGAAAAACACGCGGAATGGCCATTTCTATAGAGATTTTCATACGTCAAAAGCACCCGCAAAGGTATGTCCATGTCTGTGACAGAAGGCGCAAGTTTGACCAAACCATCAGCTAATAATGCTTCGACTGGTTTTCCTGACTCGATCATCAGCGCCGCTTTCATTTGCCAAATAACAGGATGTTCATGAAACAAGTGCCCGCCTGCTAGCGGCAGACCAAAAATCACTGGGACAGCTTCCTTATCCAGCTGGAGTTCGTAGCTCAATCGCCAAAACGGATTTCTCATCCGGTTTTTCGCGAATAATTGGGACCGGATGTATTTATTCTTTTCGATTCTCATGAGGGAAATTATCTGATCGTATTCTGCTTTTATTATTTTTTTCGGCACGGCAAAAGGAAAAACTTGCTCTTTAGCCGGCAATAGCGATATCTTTCCGATCCAACGGTTTCCTTGTACATAAAAAAGATTGGAGTAGTAGACGAAGAGGGAATGATTGGGGTTGAATTGCAGGAGATAGGGATGAAGTGGATTGCTGCGGAACATTGCCCTTTCGAACGGGCGGATTTGAATAATGCCCATCCCTGTAATCGGCACGTCTTCTATGCCACGAATCCATATGGCATGAAGGCCTATTTTGGCGTAGCCTTGGCTGCGAGTTACTACTTGTTCTGCAGACAAGGTACTGCATTGGAACTCAATAGCTGATTTACCGGCAAGCAAATCAGGACGCTGTTTAATTTGGGGCAAATAATGTTCGATCTGGACAGCGAGGTTTTTATCGTGAAAAAAAGAGGATAAGCGGGATTTCCCAAGCAAGTGAAGCAGCGTTTCAGGCTCACTGCCTGGCGTGCAGGTGAATTGATGAAGATGGGCAAAGTGCGGAATTTTCGTCGTACCGACTTTTAAGATAACTGGGGCTTCGCAGGCGGGACATAGAAAGCTTCGCTCCCTTCGCAGATGAATGAGCTGTTGCCTTGTATGGTGGCCTTGCAGCGTAAATAAACGGCCTTTATCGAGTGCTGTCAGTATATAAATCACTCTCCTTTTTTTCAGTTTACGCGGAAGAGCGATTGTACGCAACGCCAAAAATACTAAAAACATTTTGATATTCACATAAGCTGCATCTATAAAATGGCATAAAAAAAACCTCCTATAGAGGAGGTTTTTATCCGAAATAATGCAACACATTCGGCAACGCATCTTCTTTGAAGATCGGCTTGCCATACTCTTCTAGACGATGAATCGTCATTGGAGTTTGCTGCAAATATTCGGTGATGACGCTCAATTGATCTTTAATGTCTTTTTCGGAATGCAGGATTTCATCGAACTTCACGTGCATATAGTACTTTCCGTCAAAGTGGTACAATGCCGTGTCGACTGGCATATACATGAGACGCTTCGAAATCGGAAGCAATTCTTCCACTTCAGAAAGAACAAAGGAGAATTCAAGTTTCTTCGTATCACCCTCGTCATAAACCGGCTCGAATTCGTCAAATTCCTGTGAGCCAGCTTCTTCTCCTGAAAACATCTTACGGCGTTCTTCTATATCATCCGGCAAATCAAGTTTTTGCCCGTCTTTCGTCAATTGCGCACGAGTGACAGTGACTTCAAGTCCTTTATCCATGGCTTGCACTTGGATCCACAGCGGCCCTTCCATAACGAAATCGGCTTCTTCATTGACTTCATCCATCATTTCCCAGAAAAGCTCTTCGCTTTTGTCTCTGTTAAACCAAATTTCGTCACGGCTGAACCCTCGCTCTTCAACATCAAGATAGGAAATGTAAAATTTCACTGTGTTGTCGTTAATGCGTTCTATTTCCATTTTACACCTCTCCTTTTCGGATCGGATTAAGAGGAAGTTCCTCAAAAGCCGTGATTTATTACTACCTTCATTATACCTTTCCTGAAGGCTTAAAAACATTTTTCTGCCTATAGGCGGCACGAGAAGATAATTATCTTAGAGTCTAATCGAATCGACAGATTTTTGCAACTAATCAAGATGGTCACTACCGCCGAACTAAAACTTTGCGCGTGCGAACTGCTAAAAAGATAAAGAAAAGCCGTCCGATGATTCCTTATGAAATGCCATAAAGACCGGACAGCTTGTTCTCCTTATTCTCAGTTGACCATGCGCTGAGCTTCTAGCAATTGATATGCGCGCACTTTGCGTGGCAAGAATCGACGGATTTCGTCTTCGTTGTAACCGACTTGCAGGCGTTTTTCGTCCATGATAATCGGGCGTCTCAACAAGCCCGGATGTTCCTGGATCAATTCATAGAGGCGCTGCAATGGCAAGCTCTCTACGTCTACATTCAGTTTTTGGAAGATTTTCGAACGGGTTGAAATGATCTCATCCGTACCGTCTTCTGTCATACGTAGTATTTCTTTAATTTCACTTATAGTCAAAGGTTCAGAGAAGATATTGCGTTCTGTATATGGAATATCATGTTCTTCCAGCCACGCTTTCGCCTTGCGGCAAGACGTACAGCTCGGAGAAGTGAATAATGTAACCATCATAATGGAGCACTTCCTTTCGGATTCGTAGATGTTGAGAGAATTTATTCTTAAATTAGAATCACTATCGTTTAGAAGCTCTACAATCATTATACAACATTAGGCTTCAGTAATATATAGCTGATAGCGAGTTTTTTAAAAAAACATTGATTCTGTCACAGTCTCGCTACATTTTCTGAGAGTTTGTAAAGCTTATACATTAGAAATTTACCCGCTTCTATTATCAATTAAACTTTAATAAGAAAAATTTATTCTCATTTACAAAATTCTTTTGAAAATAATTCTTCTATTATATAGTACGTCTCACTGCTAAAAAGGTTTCATTTACTTCGCCAAATTTATTATCTTGCACAAGCTCAAAAAAAGCCCCTGCCAGTCGCAGTTCCGACAGCAAGGGCATTTTTTTATTCAGGCGTGTAGTCAACGCCAGGCGAATAGCTGTTTCCTGCATTCCAAAGAAGAAATTCCTCAATCCCTTGATCTTGCAGTGCACGAATCTGGTCTTCCACTTCCACTTTGCCGTAGCGTTTGTAATTACCGGCACCTAAATAGCTGGCAGTGAAATCCTGCAGCCAGGGCCGCGAAACAGGCGCATCGTCCAACTTGGAAAGCACTTCGTTTTCCACTTTGGCATATTCGGCTACCAGCTTATACGGTTCTAAATCTGGCTTGGCAATGCCGAAATACGATGTCCAGTGGCTAGGGTATATCATCGATGAGATGACGTCGACATTCTCTGAGATTTTCGAGAAGTTCTGTCCAATGCCAGGCGCTTCCGGTAAAGTTGCTGCATAACCAAATATATCAACTGATACATCCACCCCATACGGCTCGAGTTTTTCTTTCGCGTAGGCAACAAAATCCGTCACAGCTTCCACACGGCGCTGTACAGGATCTAAATTGGATTCTGCGTAATCGCCCATCGAGTAGTCCAACTCATCTCCTAAACGCTCAAATCCTTCCGGAAAACGTACATAATCGAATTGGATTTCCTTGAACCCTAATTTTGCTGCTTCGATGGCTACATCCACATTATAATCCCAAACTTCTTTCATGAAGGGGTTAACGAATGCTTCCCCCCTGTTATTCGCCCAAACTTGTCCATCTATTGTAAAGGAAAGTTCCGGATGTTGTTCTGCAAGTACGCTATCTTTGAAGACGACCACGCGCGCAATAGGATAAATCTGATCCTGTTCCATTTGCTTAAGCATTGCTCGCGGGTCTTTTATCAATGAAGTCCCGATGCCTTTATCAGCCAGCGGAGAATCCGCTTCCGGCGTATACGTTAAATGCCCCATGTCTTCCTTGACGTCAATAACCATTGCATTTAAATCGGTGTTTCCGACGAGCTCAACCAAAGAAGAAAAACGTGCTCCCCCAGCGGAGTTGCCAGTGACAAAGATTCCCCGAACCGCGTCAGGGTATTCAAAATTCAATCCTGAATCAAAGCCAAAACGTTCCGATGTCCCAAGCAGCCCAGAGTCGATGTTGACTATTTCATATGTACGGGTCGAAAAATCTTCAGTTGCAGTCTCCGCCGCTTGCGCAGTGCCGGCGCTTCCTAGTAGAACCAAAGACACTGCCAGCCATTTCAAGGATTTCACACAGATTCACACACCTTTTCCGCTTTTCTTCAGTCTACCATTTTGTGACACTTTAAGCAGGATAATTTAGTAAATTTAGAGAAACTCAGACATTTATTTGTTATAAGAAGATATTTCCAGGACTTTTAAAAATAAAAAAGCACGCACCTTTTGAGCAGGCACGTGCTTTACAAGTATTATTTTTTGGCTGCGAGATGCTCTTGAATCTCAGCAAATTCCTTCTCTGAACAGTCCACAAAATGGTTTGGCGAAACTTCGCGCATTCTTACATCTTCCCCATCAGCATAATTATGAACTGCTGGGTCGTAAGCTTTCCGCGTACGATTGCGCTCATAGTTCGGGTCCGGAAGCGGAATCGCCGAAAGCAATGATTGCGTGTACGGATGCATTGGGTTTTCGTATAATTCATCCGCTGGCGCCAATTCCACCAACTTTCCGAAGTACATTACGCCAATGCGGTCTGAAATGTATTTAACCATCGATAAATCGTGGGCGATGAACAAATACGTCAAGCCTTTTTCTTCTTGAAGCTCTTTCAGCAAGTTGACGACCTGTGCTTGGATGGAAACATCGAGTGCAGAGATCGGCTCATCCGCAATGATAAAGTCCGGGTCTACTGCCAAAGCACGCGCAATGCCTAGACGCTGGCGCTGCCCGCCTGAGAATTCATGCGGATAGCGGTTAGCGTGCTCTTTGTTTAAGCCAACCGTTTCCAGTAGGTCATAGACCATTCTCTTGCGGTCGCTGGCGTCTTTTGCCAAACCGTGGATATCAATGCCTTCTGCGATGATATCCATAACTTTCATTCGTTGGTTCAACGAAGCATAAGGATCCTGGAAAATCATCTGCATTTTACGGTTGAATTTCTTCAGGTCCTTCTTGTTTTTCTTGCCGTGTACACTTTCTCCCTCATAAAGCACTTCTCCATCGGTCGCATCGTACAAGCGGATGATCGAGCGGCCGGTCGTGGATTTCCCGCAACCTGACTCGCCTACAAGGCCAAGCGTTTCCCCTTTATAGATGTCAAAAGAAATCCCATCGACTGCTTTCACTTCATTTGCTTTGCCGACATTGAAATGCTGTTTGAGGTTCTTGATTTCAAGCAATTTTTCAGCCATTAGTTCGCGCTCCCTTCATAATAACGGCTACCAGGGAACTTTTTCATCCGTTCGATGACCATTTCAGGCGGTTCAACTGCTGGCGCTTCAGGATGTAGAAGCCATGTAGCTGCCATATGCGTATCGCTGACTTTAAAGAACGGAGGCGACTGTTCCATATCGATCTTCATGGCGTATTCGCTGCGCAGGGCGAATGCATCGCCTTTTGGCGGATTGAGAAGATCCGGCGGCGTGCCAGGAATTGCATACAGTTTTGCATCTTCTGCATCCATTGAAGGCATAGAACTGAGAAGTCCCCATGTATATGGATGTTGCGGATTATAGAAAATTTCATCGACTGTGCCGATTTCTACAATTTTCCCACCGTACATAACAGCTACGCGATCAGCAACGTTTGCCACTACCCCGAGGTCGTGGGTGATGAAAATAATCGACGTGTCAATTTTCTTTTGCAAGTCTTTCATCAATTCAAGAATTTGTGCTTGAATCGTTACGTCAAGAGCAGTTGTCGGCTCATCGGCGATCAGGATCTGCGGGTTGCATGCTAGCGCTATGGCAATAACGATACGCTGGCGCTGTCCACCTGAGAATTGGTGAGGGTATTGTTTCATACGAAGCTCAGGTTTTGGCATGCCGACCAAACGCAGCAAGTCGATCGCCAATTTTTTCGCTTCATCTTTATTGATGTTTTGATGCTTCAAGATCGGCTCTGTAATCTGTCGGCCGACCGGCATCGTCGGGTTGAGTGACGTCATTGGATCCTGGAAAATCATCGAGATATCTTTTCCGCGGATTTTCTGCATTTCTTTATCGCTCAATTTCGTCAAATCACGCCCGCCGAACAGGATTTCACCACTTTTAAATTCAGCACTCTCTTCAGGCAATAAACGCATGATCGATTTCGTTGTAACAGATTTACCGGAACCAGATTCTCCAACGATTGCCAATGTTTCACCTTTATATAGATCAAAGTTAACGCCTCGGATTGCCTTTACTTCGCCACCATATGTGTTGAAGGAAAGTTCGAGGTCTTTTACTTGAAGTATTTTTTCCATCTAAGGCTTTCCTCCTTAATCTTTCATCTTCGGATCAAGCGCATCACGCAAGCCGTCACCAATTAAGTTAAATGCGATCATGATCAAACTCAATACTACAGCCGGGAATAAGAGAATATGCGGCTGATACTGAATCAGTTTATATCCATCATTGATCAATGTCCCAAGAGACGCATCTGGAGCCTGTAGCCCGAGCCCGATAAAGCTCAAGAAGGCTTCAAAGAAAATAGCGCCAGGAATCGTGAACATCGTGTTGATGATGATAACGCCGAGAACGTTTGGCATCAAATGCTTCCAGATGATGCGGCTGTCGCTCGCCCCAAGCGTACGGGCTGCAAGGACGAATTCCTGGCTCTTGTATTTAAGAACCTGTCCGCGCACCACGCGCGACATGCCGGTCCAACCGGTGATCGTCAAGGCGATAATGATCGCGAGTATCCCTGGGTCCATGATAAGGATAAAGAGGATAACAACGACCAGGTTTGGAATACCTGTCAAGATCTCAACGATACGTTGCATAACATCATCCACGCGCCCCCCGAAATAGCCGGAAACGCCGCCATAGATAACTCCGATCAACATATCGATCGCTGCTGCCACAAATGCGATGAACAAGGAAACTTGCGTCCCTTTCCATACACGGGAGAACATGTCACGGCCAAGGCCGTCTGTACCGAACCAGTAATTTTGTTCGACATTTTTCATTTCGTATAAGTCAACTTCACGTCCGCCAAGTGTACCTACCCCGTCCATGATGCCGAGATTTTCAATAACAGGAATTTTCGGTGGCAAGTTGGCATGTGTAATAGTTTGGTCGTTTGGCTCATAAGGGCTGATCATTGGCCCTACGAGTGACATGATCAGGATCAAACCAAACAAGATTAAACTGAGGATCGCGCCTTTGTTTTTCTTCAGGCTGCGCCATGCATCCTGCCAAAAGCTGACACTGGGTTTTGAGATTTTTTCTGCTTCTTGCGTATCTCTAGGGATGCGTGTAAACGCATCTTGAGGTAGTTTTTCATAATTCTGTGTCATTAATTCTTACCTCCTGAAAGACGAATACGAGGATCGATGACGCCATATAAAATATCGACGATCAAAATGACAACGATCAAGAATACAGAGAAGAAAATTGTCGTACCCATGATAATGGAGAAGTCATTGACCATGATCGATTTTACGAATTGCTCACCGATTCCAGGAATCGCGAAAATCTGCTCGACTACAAGTGAGCCTGTTAGAATGCTGACTGCCATTGGCCCAAGAACCGTAATCAATGGAATCAAAGCATTACGGAATGCGTGTTTGAAGGCGATTTCAGACCCGCTAGCCCCTTTAGCTTTTGCCAAAGTGATATAGTCAGATCCAAGAACTTCGATCATTTCTGTACGGATAAACCGTGCAGCCGTTGCCAGTGGGAACATCGCCAATGCGATTGACGGCAGTACGCTGGACATGAATCCATCTTTCCACAGCGCCACTGGGAACAGGTCCCATTTTAAACCGAACCAGTATTGTAGCATGGATGCAAAAACAAATGATGGAATGGATATTCCGATGATCGCAACGATCGTACTTCCGTAATCCACCCATGTATTTTGCCTGAGCGCCGCGACCATCCCGAAGAGGATTCCGAGAACGGTTCCGAGAAGCATTCCTTGGAATCCGATCTGGGCTGACGGCCCCATGCGGCTTAAAATAACATCCGTTACGTTTGCGCCTTTGAATTGGTTAATCGAAATACCCAAATCACCACGAAGCAAACCAAACATATAATCGAAATATTGAACAGGAAGGGGTTGGTCCAGTCCGTACCGTGCCTCTACGACTGCCCGTTGTTCAGGAGATAGCTTATCTGCGGAAGCAATTGGGGAACCTGGTAATATTTTCATCAAGAAAAATGTAAACGTGGCAATAAGCGCTAAGGTGATGAACATATAAATTAATCTTTTTCCAATATAGCGTGCCATGGTGCACCTCCAAAATAAAATCGCTCTATTATATCAAGCGTCAACAGACACTTGTATTTTTCTGATTAAGCAGAATACCGTTAATTTTCGGTGAATTCATACACAGTAGAAAAGAGAGTATATCAATCCATTGATATACTCTCTTTCTATTATGTTTTCCTAAAGTACATTCAGTTGGGAATTATTATTCCTTACCGGAAATGTAAGCCCATTTGTAGCTGTAATCTCCACCGAATGGGTGGCTGATAATGTTGTTAACATATGGCTTTTGAAGAGACATTAGACCACGTTGATAGATCGGTGCGATAGCAGCGTCTTCTTCAACCAAGATTTTTTCAGCTTGAGCCATTGCTTCCCAGCGTGCTTCAGCATCCTGTGCCAATTCGCCTTTAGCTTGCTCTACCAAGTTATCAAACTCTTCATTAGAGTAGGACATCAAGTTGTGAGAAGCGCCAGTTACGAATAGGTCGATGAATGTCATTGGATCTTGGAAGTCAGGGCCCCATCCAGAGTTTTGCATATCGTAGTCTTGTGCTTCATCAAGCTCAAGGCGTACACCGAATGGTACAGCTTTCAAGTTAACTGTCAAACCTTCAAGATTTGTTTCAAGCTGCTCTTTCAAGTAAGCATCCATTTTACCTGCAAGCTCAGAGTCGCCGCCAAGAAGTTCAAGAGTGACTTCTGTTTCGCCGATTTCCTCTAGGCCTTGCTCCCAGTAAGTTTTAGCTTCTTCAGCGTTGAATGGCAGCATGTCTCCGTTGATATCACGGAAATCTTCGCCAGCTTCGTTGAAAGTGAACTCAGTTGGTACTAGGTAGTTAGCAGGAAGAGATCCGTTAGCTAGAACCACATCTACAAGGTCTTGCTTGTTGAAGCCAGTAGCAATCGCTTTACGGATGTTTTCGTTAGCTAGTGGAGTTTCTTCACCGTTACGTTCTTGGTTAAATTTCAAGTAGAACAAAGTTGGTTCAAGTTCTTTTACAACTTCTGGGTCTTCAGCGTATTGCATTGCGAATTCACCAGAAAGTCCAACGCGGTCTTTTTCACCTGATTGGTAAAGGTTAACTGCAGTTGAAGTTTCTTTAACTACGTCAACATTAATTGTTTCAAGTTGAACAGTTTCAGCATCCCAGTACTCAGGGTTTTTCTCCATTGTCCAAGTCAGGCCAGTGCCATCCCAGTTTGTAAGAGTGAATGGTCCGTTGTAAAGGATTGTTTCTGAGTTAGAAGCGTAGTTGTCGCCTTGCTCAGTTACGAATTCTTCGTTCAACGGGTAGAATGTACCAAAAGCCATCAATGACATGAAGTAAGGAGTCGGGCGCTCAAGTTCTACGACAAGAGTTTTGTCGTCTTCAGCTGTGATTCCTAGTTCTGAAACTTCCATGTCCCCTTCAGAAACTTCTGTAGCGTTTTTGATTGTTCCAGCCATCATGTACGGTCCGTAAGGTGAACCAGTGTCTGGATCAATCGCGCGCTGCCAAGCATAGACGAAATCGTTAGCTGTGACCGGTGTACCGTCCGACCAGTTAGCATCACGTAGTTTGAAAGTATAAGTCAAGCCATCTTCACTGATTTCAGGCTCGCCATCAGCAAGAGCAGGTTCAGCAATGTTTTCTTCGTTCAAACGGAACAAACCTTCGTTTACGTTGTTAAGGATGTTAAATGCTACTGCATCCTCAGCAATCGAAGAATCCATTGAAGGAATTTCTGCACTTTCAAGCAAGTTTAGTTCTTGTACGGAGTCAGGTTCGCCGCCGTTGCCTTCTGCGCCTTCTGCCCCTTCTGTCTCTTCTGTGTCTGTGTTTTCCGTCCCAGTATCAGTGTCATCTCCGCCGCCGCAAGCAGCTAGGAAAGCACTAAGTACCAAAACCAGGCCAAGTAGCCATAAAATCTTGCTGTTTTTCACTGATTTTGCCCCCTTAAATTTTCTGAAAACTTGGTACATGATTAATTATACATAAATATTTTTTGTTGTACAGCGTTTTTTTTGGAATATTTTACACTTACACCATTAATCGAGCTGTTCAAAATATGACCAATAGGCTGAAAAGCGCGTTATGTAAGCGTTTTCTTCTCAATTAGATTCTGAATATTTTTTTGATTTTTTTTGTTATTTCTTCTACAATAAGAACGAATAGGGGTGCCATAATGAAAAAAATAATTATCGGAATTGTTGCTGTCCAGCTGATCATCATGCTAACGATGCTCGTTCGAAGTGAACCGTTTTCACTGCTGTCGTATATTAATAACGCCTTTATCTACGGGGGCATTCTCGTGTTTTTCGGGGCATGGGTGTTCGTCGTCCGGACTGGTGTTTTCGACATATTTACAATGAGCATGCGCAAGGTGTTCAAAAGCAAATCCACCCTTGAAGACGATGAAATGCGGCTCCCATCAGAAGTACTAGCGTTCTCAAGTTCCCCCCTCTTGATTGTCGGTGGGGCAACTTTAATTGCCATGGCAGTTTCATTGGCTTTTTATCAATCGTAGATTTGTGTATTGCGAGCTTAATCTCTTTTGTATTATAATAAATTCAATACAAAATGAGCGTTGACGAAGAGTAGTAGATGCAGTTTCTTCTATATAAGAGAGCTTGTGGTTGGTGCGAACAAGCAGAAGATTGTATTGAATGGACTTTCGAGCTAAAGTGGCGAAACGAGTAGCCGCTTTCGTGTTCTCCACGTTACGGAGACAAGAGGCCGCATTGCGGCAACCAGGGTGGTACCGCGGAACCGCACATCATTCGTCCCTTTAGTTCCAGGGACGGAGATGTGCTTTTTTATATCCATTTTTAGGATCATCTACTTAGAGGAGGAATTATAGTGAAGAAAATATTCTCAGGCGTACAGCCAACCGGCACAGTCACACTCGGCAATTACATCGGGGCGTTCAAGCAGTTTACTGAACTGCAGGAAGAATACGATTGCATTTTCTGCATCGTCGATCAACACGCTATCACGATGCCGCAAGACCGACTCGAACTAAGAAAAAACATTAAATCGCTTGCCGCGCTTTACCTTGCGGTTGGCATCGACCCAGATAAAGTCACGCTGTTTATCCAATCGGAAGTTCCAGCCCACGCCCAAGCCGGCTGGATGCTGCAATGCGTTTCGACCATCGGGGAGCTCGAACGCATGACGCAGTTTAAAGATAAATCAGCCAAGGCCGCTTCCATCTCTGCCGGACTCCTGACTTACCCGCCTTTAATGGCTGCTGACATTCTTTTATACCAAACGGATATCGTCCCTGTCGGCGATGACCAGAAACAACATATCGAATTGACACGCGACTTGGCGGAGCGTTTCAACAGAAAATACAATGACATCTTCACCATCCCGGACATCCGTGTACCGAAACACGGCGCACGTGTCATGTCCTTGCAAGATCCGGCTAAAAAGATGAGCAAATCCGATTCAAATAAAAAATCGATCATCACTTTGCTTGATGACTTGAATACAATTGAAAAGAAAGTGAAAAGCGCCGTCACTGACTCAGAAGGAATCGTCAAATACGACCCCGAGAACAAGCCTGGCGTTTCGAATCTCTTATCGATCGAAGCTGCCTTGACCGGAGCCTCCATTGACGAACTCGTTGCAAAATACGAAGGCGGTGGTTATGGCGACTTTAAGGCGGGTGTTGCCAAGGCGATCACGGACCACTTGGCGCCGATCCAAGAGCGCTACTATAAATTGCTCGACTCAGAGGAGCTCGACACAATCCTCGACAAAGGCGCTGAAAAAGCCAATTTCATTGCCAATAAAACATTGAAAAAAATGGAGAACGCAATGGGTCTTGGGCGCAAACACAAACGTTAACAAATGAATATAAAAAAGGATGGATGCGCGGCATGCCACGCGTTCATCCTTTTTTGTTCGGTCATAATTAGCGCAATGATTTTGGATTCAACGCATCCTTCAATCCTTCTCCGATAAAGTTAATAGACAAAATCGTTAAAGTAATGATGATGGCTGGAGGCATCCAAATCCATGGCTTGCCTTGCAAGACGTCAGGTTCGTTGGCGGATGACAGCATATTGCCCCAACTCGGTGTCGCTTGCGGGACGCCGAAGCCTAAATAGCTAAGTGCGGATTCGATGACGATCATCGTCGCAAAGATCAAGGTTCCTTGAACAATGATGGTCGAGATGACGTTAGGTAACAGATGCTTCGTGATGACTTTAAACGGAGAACAGCCGATTGACAAAGCAGCCAGGATATACTCATTCTCTTTCTCCGCCAACACTTTACTGCGCACTAAGCGGGCCACGCCGCCCCAGCTGAGCGCGCCGATAACCATGATTAAAACCCATAATCCATCCACGATGCCGTAAAGGATTGTGTTCAAAACGATGACGAATACAAGGAACGGGAAATTCAACACAAAATCCGTGAAGCGCATTAGGATGCTATCGATAAAGCCGCCGAAAAATCCGGCAAGCGCCCCCACCACTGTTCCTAAAGTAATGACGATAAGCGTTGCGCTAAAGCCGACCAATAGCGAAATTCGGCCTCCATAGAACAAGCGCGTCAAGACATCGCGTCCGCTTTTATCCGTACCGAGAAGATGCTCACCGTTCGGCTCGATATTCATTGCGCTGATATTGACTTTTGAAATATCCGGCAACGGCGACAATACCGGTGCGATAAACGGCGCTGATACCGACATTAATGTGACCAACACAATAAAGCATGAACTGATCATTGCCAATTTGTTGCGCACAAACTTCCTTCGGGCAATCTGCCAAGGAGACAAGCTTCTTTCCGGCTTCTTTTGTTGGGTAATGGTAGTTGATGATGCCATTTTACTGCTTCCTCCTCAATCCAGGCGAATTCGTGGATCCACGACGCCATATAGAATATCTGCCAATAAATTACCGAATAATGTAAGGAACGACAAAAGCATCGTCAAGGCCATCAAGGTCGGGTAATCACGGCTCGTCACGGATTCCAAAAACAGTTGGCCGATTCCCGGATATGTAAAAATCGTTTCTGTAATGATGGCTCCGCCAATCAATGCGGCAAAATCGAACCCTAGGAATGTGACTAACGGAATGATCGAATTGCGGAGGATATGGACATTATAGATTTTTTTCATCGGTGTACCTTTTGCACGCGCTGTCCGGACAAAATCCTTGCGGGAGTTCTCGATGATATCGTTGCGCAAAAACTGCGTATAACTGGCTGTGCTCATTGCCCCAAGGACAATCGCCGGCAGCAATACATGGTGCATGCGGCTCATATAATACTCAAAGCTGCCCTCTTCCACCAAAATATCCACCGACCCTGCAAAGGGGAACCAGTTCAACTGGAAAGCAAAAATGTAAATCGCAAATACGGCAGCAACAAAAGATGGAATCGCCAGCATGACATAGTTAAATCCTGCAATGGCATTGTCGCCTAAAGTATAAGGGCGCCTGCCTGAATACATCCCCATAATAAACGCCATGATGTATGTGATGACGAGAGCTGTCACGCCTAATAATAAAGTATTTGGCACTTTTTCCATGATCAAATCGAATACCGGAATTTGAAAGCGTGTAGATTTGCCGAAATCCCCTTGGACGAATCCAGTGATCCAATTAAAATACTGGACCGGCAAAGGGTCATTATAGCCGAGCTTTTCACGCATTTCCGCTATGTATTCCGGGCTGGTGTTAAGCGGGTCGATTTCCCCGCTGAGTGAATCGCCCGGCATCAGTTTGGCGAGGCTGAAGACCACGATGGATATCAAAATCAGCATCGGAATCATTCCAAGCAATCGTCTAATCGAATATTTAAGCATAGGTACTCTCCTTGTCTGATAGGTTCTCGGCTGTGCTCTCGTGCACGGTAAGGATTATTTTTTGAAACAGCCCTTACCGTGCATAAGAGCTTCATATAAAGATACAACGATGGGCGGACCGCCCATCGTTGAAGGTTTGTTGCTGATTTTATTCTGTTACGAACCATTCAGCAGGGCTGTTTTGACCGGAAACGTCATATTCAACTCCACCAACACGTGTGTTCAATGCCTTAATTTCTTCTAGTTCTGCGATGTAAAGCATCGGAAGATCTTCGTTGACGATCTTCTGCCATTCTACATACAATTCTTTGCGTTTTTCTTGATCAGTGCCGACGATTTCGATATCAAGCGCGTCGTCTAGCAATTGATCCGCTTCTGGATTGTTGTAACGCGGGTAGTTCCAAAGCTGGTCTGCTTTCCATAGTCCAGATGGATCCGGGTCAGTTCCCGTACCCCAGCCGCCGAAGAATGTTTCAATAGAAGCATCATCTTTTTCGACCATATCGTAGTAAAGGTTGACTTCAACCATTTCAACTTCAGAACGCAGTCCGACAGCTTCGAAATACTGGGCAATTGCTTGTGCACGGGATTCGAAAGTCGGGTTGCCTGTTGCATAATGCGAGAATTTCACGACGAACTCGTCGCCATTCGGATCTTCACGGAATCCGTCATCGTTCGTATCAACGTATCCTGCCTCATCCAGCATTTGCTTCGATTTTTCAGGATCGTATTCATATTGAATCAATTCGCTGTCCTCTGCTGAGTTCCAGTGAGAAGACGGTACTGGCTTGTTGACAACATCCGCATAGCCGAAGAAGAACGCATCTACCCACTCTTGGCGGTTTAGTGCATACATCATCGCCTGGCGAAGCTCTTTGCTTTGGTATTTCGGAAGTTCTTCTGTAATTGTTTGGGATTCGTTATCGAATTTACCGAGTTTGAATCCTACATAGTAATAAGTCAACCCAGGGTAAGTAACGATTTCTACATTTTCGAGAGGTTCTACTTCAGGACCGGATACCGGCTGAAGGGAGATCATATCGATGTCATTGTTCTGCAAAGCCCCGACAACAGAAGAGTTATCGATAACGCGCAGGACAATTTTATCCAAGTTCACATCGCCGTTCCAGTACTCATCGAATTTCGAGAATTCAACTGACTCGCCAGGAACGATTTTGTCGACTTTGAATGGACCGATTCCGATTGGAGTTGAACGCACCCATTCCGATGCTGACATTTCAGCAACCGGTACGTCGCCGAGAACAGACTCAGGAAGCGGGTAAGCCCATAGGTTAGTTAGGTTGTTGACGCGTGCTTCGTCGAAAGTGATATTGATTTCATAATCGCTGACCACTTCGATCCCTGAAATGGAATCGGCGTCGCCGCTGCGGTATGCTTCAGCGCCTTCGATAGTTTGCACATTTGCGTAGCGGGGGCCATCGTAATCAGGATCTGCAATTGTTTCAAGAGCAAATACCCAGTCGTTGACAGTCAACTCTTCGCCGTTATGCCATTTTACGCCTTCTTCAAATGTGAAGTTGAAGACTTTATTGTCCTCAGTTTCCCAAGAAGCGACGTTCGGTTCCGGCTCCAAGTTTTCGTTATAGCTGATCAATGCTTCATCAAATAGCTCGATGACTTCGAAATCAGTGGCAATGCCGTAAAATGCGGAAGAGAACAAGCCTTCCGGTGGAGCATCAAGGCCGTAAACAAGCGTTCCGCCTTTTTGCGGTTCGCCTTCTGCTGCACCTTCAGAACCTTCGCCTTCTGAGCCTGACTCATTGGATGCATCATCGCTGCCGCCGCATGCCGCGAGAAACGCGGACAAGATCAACATAAGCGCGAAGAGCCAGAGCAAGGATTTTTTCTTCATCTCTTTTCCCCCTAAAAAGTTTTTTTGATCAATACAAATGGCACGCAACTTGATGGCCTGGCCTTACTTCTGCCAACGCTGGTTTCTCTTGTGAGCAGATTTCCATCGCCACCGGGCAGCGCGTATGGAACGGGCAGCCGGTAGGCGGGTTTTGTGGGCTTGGCACATCTCCCCTTAAGACAATTCGCTCTTTCCGCTTTGCCGGATTTGGTTCCGGAATCGCTGAAATGAGCGCTTGCGTATAAGGGTGTAGCGGTTCTTTGTACAAATCTTTATTTGAAGCAAGCTCTACGAGGTTGCCCAAATACATCACTCCGATTCGATCACTCATATGCTTTACGACACTCAAGTCGTGTGCAATGAAGAGATAAGTGAGATCGAATTCGATTTGCAGTTCTTTCAACAAGTTCAACACCTGCGATTGCACGGACACATCGAGTGCGGATACCGGTTCATCCGCGACAATCAGCTTAGGGTGCAGTGCCAGCGCCCGGGCAATTCCGATGCGCTGTCTTTGGCCGCCGGAAAATTCATGGGCGTATTTATAATAAGCCTCTTCAGGCAAGCCAACTCGTTTCAGGAGGGTTTTGATTTCCTGTTCCAATTCTTTTTTATTGCGCTTTTCATAATTCAGGATCGGTTCGGCAATAATGTCGCCGACCATCTGCGTCGGATTCAGCGATGCGTATGGATCCTGGAACACCATTTGAAAATCACGCCGCGCTCTTTGCAATTTGGGTCCCGATAATCGTGTGATGTCTTTCCCTTCAAAGAGGATCTCGCCTCCTGTTGGTTTCATCAGCCTCAAGATGGTCCGTCCCGCAGTTGATTTGCCGCAGCCCGATTCGCCGACCAGCCCGAGCGTCTCACCCTTTCTGATGACGAACGACACATCGTCCACTGCTTTAACATTGCCGATGGTCCGCTTGAAAAATCCGCCGGTTACCGGGTAGTATTTTTTCAGGTTGCGAATTTCGAGGAGATTTTCACGCTTATCTAAATAATCGATGCGGTCTTGGATGAAATCTCTAGTTGTCATAATGCGGCGACTCCTTCTCGTTCTCTTTTTCCGTCCGTTGGCCAACTTTCTTCATATAATAAACATGCAGCTTCATGCCGATCGGCCACTTCCGCCAGTTTTGGCGTCACCGTCAGGCATTCCGCCATTGCTTTCGGGCAGCGGTTCGCGAAACGGCAGCCCACTTGCGGCATATTGATGACGGACGGCACGAGCCCTTCAATCGTCGCGAGCTCTTCAACGTCTTCATCCATTTTCGGGATTGCTTTCATTAATAATTCGGTGTACGGGTGTTTTGGATCGCGGAACAAATCATCGACATATGCGCGTTCTACGATTTTGCCCGCATACATGACCAGTACTTCGTCGCAAATTTCAGCGACTACGCCTAAATCATGTGTAATGAGAATGATCGACATATCATTTGCTTCCTGTATGCCTTTCAACAATTCGAGAATTTGCGCTTGAACTGTGACATCAAGTGCAGTTGTCGGTTCATCGGCGATCAATAGTTTCGGCTGACAAGCGATTGCCATTGCAATCATGACCCGCTGGCGCATCCCTCCGGATAATTGGTGTGGGTATTCCGTGACGATTTGTTCGGCGCGCGGAATTCCCACTTGTTTCAATAAAGCGACCGACCGCAGCCGCGCTTCTTTTTTTGTCAGCTTCTCATGGTTCAAGATTACTTCTTCTATTTGATAGCCGATGGTGAAGACCGGATTGAGAGAAGTCATCGGCTCCTGGAAAATCATTGAGATATCTTTTCCACGGATGCCATTCATTTGCTTATCTGAATATGTAGAAATGTCCTGGCCTTCGAATTCGATTCCGCCGCCCCGTATCTTTCCTATTCCATTTGGCAGCAGCTGCATAATAGACAGTGACATAACACTTTTACCGCAGCCTGATTCTCCTACCACGCCGACGATTTGCTTCGGAAGGACATCAAAACTGACGCCTTCAACTGCGTTGTAATAATTCCCGTCTATTTTGAAACCTGTCTGGAGGTTTTTGACCCGCAAGAGCGGTGTAGTCTCTTTAGATCCGTACATAGCTGTCATGAAAACACCTCAAAATTCTATTTTTTCTGTCAATTCTAACTAGTTTTAAGCATATTACAAAAGTATTACATGCGCAATATAATTTTTGTATTTTAAGCAAAGATTACCAAAACAGCTAATCATTTCTCTATTCAAACCATTGCTATCACAGCATTTCAGCTATTATTCATTACCTGCATATTTTTTATCATTATAAGAAATGGATAATAAAAAAGCTCCCGGCATCGGGAGCTTTTCAATCAGGTTTACACTTTTTTCAATACGAGCGAAGCATTATGTCCGCCAAAACCAAGCGAATTACTCATCGCATACGAGAATTCGGCAGTTCTTGCTTCATTTGCTACATAATCTAAATCCAATTCTTCATCCGGCGTTTCATAGTTGATCGTCGGCGGCATGATGCCTTCTTTCAAAGCCAAGGCTGTAAAGATTGCTTCAATTCCGCCAGCTGCGCCAAGCAAATGGCCTGTCATTGATTTCGTCGAGCTTACACCCATTTTATAGGCATGGTCTCCAAAGACGGTTTTGACTGCCATTGTCTCGAACAAATCGTTGTACGGAGTACTCGTTCCATGCGCATTGATATAACCGACATCCGTTTTTTCAATGCCTGCATCTTCGATGGCTTGCTGCATCGCACGTGCCGCCCCTTCGCCTCCTGGGGCTGGAGCTGTAATATGGTGGGCATCGCCCGTCGAACCATAGCCGACGAGTTCTGCATAAATTTTTGCGCCGCGTGCTTTTGCGTGTTCGTATTCTTCTAGGATGACGATCCCGGCGCCTTCACCAATGACAAAGCCATCACGATTTTTGTCAAACGGACGTGACGCAGTCGTAGCATCGTTATTGGTCGTCAATGCGGTGTTTGCTGTAAATCCAGCAACAGACAAACGCGTGATTGGTGCTTCCGCGCCACCAGAAATCATGACATCGGCATCGCCGCGCTGGATAACTTTAAAGGCATCGCCGATCGAGTTCGTTCCAGATGCACAAGCTGTTACCGAGCAGGAGTTGATCGCTTTTGCGCCGAAATGGATCGACACCTGGCCAGATGCCATGTCCGGAATGATCATAGGCACAAAGAATGGGCTAATGCGGCGAACGCCGCGGGAGTTCAATACGTCCATCTGGTTTTCAATCGTTTCCATTCCGCCGATTCCTGATCCGATCCATACACCTGTAC
Source organism: Planococcus sp. SK3692 (assembly GCF_028890485.2). Taxonomy (GTDB): domain Bacteria; phylum Bacillota; class Bacilli; order Bacillales_A; family Planococcaceae; genus Planococcus. The sequence continues at coordinate 1,005,388 of NZ_JARCHV010000002.1, read as the reverse complement.
GAAGAGCTGTCTTTTCATCCAGCTCAAGCGCTGCATCTTTCATTGCCATAATGGAAGATGCGAGTGCGTAATGAGTGAAGCGGTCCATCTTGCGCGCTTCTTTACGCTCGATATACTCTTCAATCGAAAAATCCTTCAATTCAGCGGCAACTTTTGCCGGATACTGATCCGCATCGATGCGCGTTAACGGGCCGACACCAGAACGTCCTGCCTTCACCGCTTCCCACGTAGATTCTGCGCTGTTTCCAAGCGGTGTTACGGCACCGATACCTGTAATGACTACACGACGATTATCCATTTCTTTTACTTCCTTTCGCATATCCGATTATTTCCCCCACTTCATAGCAATTGCGCCCCAAGTCAATCCGCCCCCGAAGCCGACCATGACGACGACATCATCGTCTTTTATGCGGCCTTCCTCTAAATCTTCCACAAGGGAAATCGGAATCGACGCTGCTGAAGTGTTTCCGTATTTTTGTATGGTCTTCGACATTTTCTCTACCGGCAAATCAAGACGAGCCCGGGACGATTCCATAATGCGGATATTCGCCTGATGCGGTATAAGAAAGTCGACATCTTCTTTAACCAATCCTGCTTTTTCGATGACGTTAATGGCGGATTCGCCCATTTGTCGCACCGCAAATTTAAATACTTCACGGCCATTCATCACCAAATGCTTGTCTTGATACAAGTGTTCCCCGCCAGAGCCATCCGCTCCGAGTTCAAACGATAAAATTCCGCGGCCTTCCGATACTTTGCCGATCACGGCCGCGCCGGCTCCGTCACCGAATAAGACAGCTGTATTGCGGTCTTCCCAGTTGGTGATTTTCGATAGTTTCTCAACACCAACTACTAGGACGTAACGATACGTATCTGATTCAATAAATTGTTTTGCTGTAATAACACCGTACATGAATCCTGCGCATGCTGCAGAAATATCCATGGCTGCTGCATTTACGGCACCAATTTGCTGCTGAATATCACACGCGACTGATGGAAACGGGCGATCGGGCGTAACCGTCGCCACTAGGATCAATCCGATGTCTGCTGGATCGATGCCAGCATCCGCAATTGCTTTTTGTGCCGCAACCCGTGCCATATCCGACGTATCTTGTTCATCGTTTGCAATCCGGCGTTCTTCAATCCCGGTCATGGTCCGGATCCATTCATCCGAGGTGTCCATGCGCTGCTCTAAATCAAAGTTGGTCAATTTATCTTCCGGCAGGCATCTGCCGGTACCGATGATTCCAGCATTCATATCTATGTCCCTCTTTTCGATTAACATCAATTATTAGTACCTGGTGTTAATGATACGCCCTTTTCCTGTTGATTTCAAGTTGCCGACATATTTCTGACAAAAACTTTCGAAAGGCACGAAACTTTCTTTCTGAAAAGGCTTCCTTATGCTATGATTAAGCTAGTTATTCTATGTATAGAGGTGAAAACAGATGCAATATATCGGAACACTTTTCTGGTCTGTCCTTATTATTTCAATGTTGAACTACGTAGTAAGTGCCGTGCAAAACGTACCATTCGACTTCCCGATCGGTATCTTCATGGCAGTGGCAGTTACTGTATTGGTCATCGTGATGGATGCCATCATTCCTAAAGAAGCAGCGAAAGAATATTAATAACGATAAAAAACGGAAGCCCCTAGTGGCTTCCGTTTTTTTATTTGGCTGGATGTGACCGTTTAGATAGTAAAAAGCCGCATTTCATTGAAATGCGGCTTTCCTTATACAGTGATAAGCAATTGTTTGTTGGCGTCCATCGAAACTGTCAAAGTGGACCCTGGAGTGACATCTCCTTTGATCAATTCCTTGGCGATGCGCGTCTCGATTTCACGCTGGATAAAGCGTTTCAGCGGGCGCGCGCCAAACACTGGGTCGGTTCCTGCTTCAATGATATAGTCGATGACAGAATCTTCAACTTCCAAAGAAATTTGCTGTTGTTTCATGCGTACGGCCAATTCGCCGATCATTTTCTTGGCGATGCCATAGAAATGTTCATTGGCCAGGGCGTGGAAAATGACGATATCGTCGATGCGGTTCAACAGCTCTGGACGGAAGTGCTTGCGCAGTTCCATCATGACAATATCTTCTGTGTCGTGTTCGCCGCCATTTGCGCTAATATGCTGGGAACCAATATTCGACGTCATGATGACGACCGTATTTGAGAAGTTCACGAGACGTCCTTGACTGTCCGTTATGCGCCCATCGTCGAGGATCTGCAAAAGAATGTTTGCGACATCCGGATGGGCTTTCTCGATTTCATCCAGCAATACGACGGAATACGGATTGCGGCGAACAGCCTCTGTCAATTGGCCGCCTTCTTCGTAGCCGATATATCCAGGAGGCGCCCCGACCAGACGCGATACGCTATGCTTTTCCATATACTCGGACATGTCGATACGGATGAAATGGTCTTCCGAATCGAATAAGTTGGCGGCCAGTGATTTGGCAAGCTCCGTTTTCCCAACACCGGTCGGCCCAAGGAAAATGAACGAGCCGATCGGTTTTTGTTCATCCTTAATGCCGGCACGTGCACGCCATACCGCTTCTGTAACAAGTTCGACAGCCCGGTCTTGCCCAATGACGCGTTCTTTCAGCGTATCCCCGAGGCGCAATAATTTTTCACGCTCTCCTTCGACCAATTTCGTTACCGGGATGCCCGTCCAGCGGGCAACGATGCCAGCAATTTCTTCTTCCGTCACTTCTTCTCGAAGCAAACGCTCCCCACCGTCCCCGGCAAGTTCGACTTCCATAGCGCTCAGCTCTTTTTCGAGTTCTGGAATTTTCCCGTGGCGCAGCATCGCGGCGGTATTCAAATCGTATTTGTTTTCCGCATCTTCCAGCTGGCGACGGTATTGATCCAATTGTTCGCGCTTGGCCTGGATTTTCTGAAGCGACTGCTTTTCTTCGTTCCATTGCTGCTGCATGCCTTCAGAAGAAGACTTTAGCTCATCAATTTCTTCGCGCAGCGCAGCGAGGCGTGTTTTGCTCGCTTCGTCTTTCTCTTTTCGAAGCGCCTGCTCTTCAATCTCAAGTTGCATGAGGCGCCGGGTCACTTCATCGAGCTCTTGAGGCATGGAATCGATTTCCGTGCGGATCATCGCACATGCTTCATCGATCAAATCGATTGCTTTGTCCGGCAGAAAGCGCTCCGTGATGTACCGGTCCGACATTGTAGCGGCTGCAACAATCGCCCGGTCATGGATGCGCACCCCGTGGTGGAGTTCAAAACGCTCTTTCAATCCGCGGAGAATCGATACTGCATCTTCGACAGAAGGCTCGCGCACTAGCACTTGCTGGAAGCGCCGCTCAAGAGCTGCATCTTTTTCGATGTGCATGCGGTATTCATCCAAAGTGGTTGCCCCGATGCAATACAGCTCACCGCGCGCAAGCATCGGTTTGAGCATATTTCCGGCGTCCATCGCGCCTTCTGTCTTCCCTGCTCCGACAATCGTATGGATCTCGTCGATAAACAGGATAATCTGCCCTTCACTGTCTTTCACTTGCTTCAATACGCTTTTTAGCCGCTCCTCGAATTCCCCCCGGTATTTTGCGCCTGCAATCAACGCACTCATATCGAGTTCATAAATGACACGGTCCTTCAATCCTTCCGGCACATCGTTGCGGACGATGCGCTGTGCCAGCCCTTCGACGATCGCGGTCTTCCCGACCCCGGGTTCACCGATCAGCACCGGATTATTCTTTGTCTTTCTCGAAAGGATCCGGATAACATTGCGGATTTCCTGATCGCGTCCGATGACGGGATCCATCTTTCCGGACTGTGCTTGTTCGACCAAATTGCGGCCGAATTGCTCCAATGGCGATTTTTGCTCTTCGTTTGAGTTTTGGAATTGAACCAATCAAATCACGCTCCCTCAATTAATTTGACCATCTTTGACTAATTAAATTATATGATTGCTGGCCCTCTTTTGCAACGGAAATGCTCATCAAAAAAAAGCCGCAAAGGATTTCTCCCCTGCGGCTTCCTGCTGTTTCTTTTATCGAACGCCGAGCGCCATTTTAGCGTAGCGCGACATATGGTCTTTGCTCCAGACAGGCTGCCAGACGATTTTTACATCGACTTCCTCAACTTCCGGCAATTCATACAAAGATGTTTTCACCATCTGAACGATTTGCGGCCCCATTGGGCATCCCATTGAAGTGAGTGTCATAGTGACCACACAGAAACCATCTTCGGATAATTCTACATCATATACAAGGCCCAAATTGACGATATCAACACCTAGTTCTGGGTCGATGACATTTTCAAGTGCACCTAATAGATAGTCTTTTGTTTCTTGGTCCATTCGGAATCCCTCCTTTTACTGTTACTGCTTATCTTACCAAACATCCCTGCGAAATGAAATTGACTTGCTTATTCGCTTAAACGGTCTGCGATCCAAGCAGTCGCAGAAAGCATTCCTTTGCGGCTGACCGCGTGCGCCGCTTCTGTTTCTTTCATGAATGCTAAACGGTCGGGATAAGCGGCATAGTCCTGCTGCAGTGCATGGAAAAGCCGGTTGGTCGGTTCAAAAGGAACGGTCGGGTCTTTGACGCCGTGCCAGAAAAACACCGGGCGCCCGCCAAAGGATTGTCGGTTCAAACTGATATCAAAACGCGACAGGGCCTGAAGCATGCCTTCACGTTCCTTGTCGGTGAGCGGCAAGTCAAAACCGCGCGACTCATACTGCCGCATTTGAGCTTTCGCAAGCTCCACATAATTTCCAGAACCCATCATGACGGCTGCTGCCTTGATCCACGGATAAGCGGTCAATGCACCGAGCGTCGTGATACCGCCCATCGATGTGCCACCGACAGCCGGTTCCCCGCTGGCCAATTGGCGCTTATTCAATTCCTCGCGTAAAAATCCGACTTCCTCGATGGACGTCAAAACGATTTCCCAGAAGCGCAAGCTAATCTGGACATCATCAAGCGACTGGTCCCGCTCCCCGTGAAGCAAAGCATCCGGCAAGATGACACGGACGCCTTTTTGCGCCCATTGCCAGGCATAATGCAAATTATGCTCTTTGGCACTCGTATGACCGTGAAGAAAAATAACGGTCGGCAGCGGGCCGCCCTCGTGGCCTTCAGGTGTTATATGTAAGATCGGGATATTGCCCCATAATTCATTTGCTACTTTCATGCACTTCACTCCTCACCCTAAATCCTACCAATTTTTTTCTGATCCCGCAAATTCCGGCATTGCCGTCAGGTTTTTTTGACGGATAGCCTCTATTATCGCTAAACTGAAGATAGATAGAAGGGAGCCGGATTTTTATATGAAACAACATTTAATCGTACTCGACTTGGACGGTACACTATTGACCGACCAAAAAGTTATTTCACCTAAAACCAAGACCATTTTGAACCAAGCACAACAAGCAGGCCACCAGGTCATGATCGCGACTGGACGGCCGTACCGTGCAAGTGAAATCTATTACCGTGAACTCGGCCTCAACACGCCGATCGTCAATTTCAACGGAGCTTTTGTCCATCACCCGAACGATGAACAATGGGGACTGCACCATTCGCCGATTGGCTTGGATGTCGTACACGAAGTCGTTGAATCCATGCACAATTTCGACTTCCACAATATTGTCGCGGAAGTGTTGGATGACGTGTATGTCCACCATCACGATGAGAAACTGATGGATATTTTCAGTTTCGGTGACCCAAGCATCACGACAGGTGATTTGCGCAATTATTTAAAGGCAGATCCGACGTCTATGCTCATCCATGCACCATACGAAAAAGTCCATGCCATACATGACCACTTATCGGAAGTGCATGCGGAAGTCATCGACCATCGCCGCTGGGGCGCACCTTGGCACGTCATTGAAATTGTCCGCTCGGGCATGAACAAAGCTGTCGGCATCGACCGCGTTTCAAAATCATTGGGCATTGCAAAAGAGCATATCATCGCATTTGGCGATGAAGACAACGATTTGGAAATGCTGGACTTTGCAGGAGTCGGTGTTGCCATGGGCAATGCCATTGATCCTTTGAAAAATATCGCCAACGAAATCACTTTAACAAACAATGAAGACGGCATCGCTGAATTGCTGATGGACCGATTGAAACTGAAACTCTAAAGGAGGAAGATCCATGAGATTATTTGCAGATAGCGCATCTGATTTACCAAAAGCTTTTTTTGAAGAAGAACAAGTTGTCCTATTTCCTTTGCGCGTCCACATCGGAGATGCTGAGTACGAAGACATCCGGACCATCGATTCCATGAAAGTCTATGATGCCATTCGCTCCGGCGTTCACCCGAAAACGTCTCAAGCCTCCCCTGAAGAAATGCTTAAGGCATTCGAGCAATTGGCGCAAGACAAAGAAGCCGGATTCTACATCGCCTTTTCTTCGGAACTGTCTGGAACCTATGCGACAGCCGTCATGGTGGCAGATCAAGTACGTGAAGAACATCCGGATTTGAACTTGACGATCGTCGATTCCAAAGCGGCTTCGCTTGGCTATGGGCTGCTCGTCAAAGAAGCCGTGAAATTGCGTAATGCCGGGGAAAGCCAAGATGCCATCATTCAAAACGTGCGTTTTATGGCCGACCATCTCGAAAGCCTGTTTACGGTTGAAGACTTGGATTATATGGCCAAAGGAGGCCGTATTTCTAAAGGCAGCGCATTTGTTGGCGGTTTATTGAATATCAAGCCTTTGCTTCATGTTGAAGATGGCAAACTCGTACCGATCGAAAAATTACGCGGACGAAAAAAAGTCATCAAGCGGATGATTGCACTGATGAAAGAGCGCGGCAGCAATTTGGATCAGCAGGTCATCGCCATCAGCCATGCCGATGACCTGGAATTTGCCAATGCTTTAAAAGATGAAATTGAAACTGCCTACAATCCGAAAGAAATCGAAATCCACATGGTCGGTTCCGTGATCGGCGCCCATACAGGACCAGGCACGCTTGCCTTGTTCTTCTTTAATAAAACCGATTGAAGGGTGGACTGATGATGAAAAAAGTGATTATAGTCGGTGCGGTAGGCGGCGGTGCAACTGCAGCGGGCCAAATCCGTTTCTATGATAAGGAAATGAACATTACAGTATACGACCGGGACTCGACCATGTCCTATGCGGCATGCGGTACACCCTATGTAATTGGTGAAGTCATTGAAGATGAAACTGCAATTCTGATGGCAGACCCGGAACAGTTCCAGCAAAAACGCAATATCGATGTCAGGCTTGAACACGAAGTCATGGAAATTCTCCGGGCTGAGAAAAAAATTCGCGTCCGCAACTTGAAGACCGGCGGCGAGTTCCACGATTCTTATGATGCGTTGATTTTGTCTCCCGGCGGCAGCGCCATCATGCCGGATATTGAAGGCTCAGAGGAGAGCCACGTATTTACGCTGCGCAGCTATGGCGATATGCAAACCATCCACTCCTATATTCAAAGCGAAAAGCCTTCCCATTGCGTCGTGTCAGGTGCCGGGTTCATCGGGCTTGAAATGGCAGAAAACCTTAAACATCTCGGCCTTGAAGTTGATATCGTCCATAAGTCAAACTCCATCCTATCGATTCTGGATGAGGATCTTTCACGGCTTCTCCATGTTGAACTCGAAAAAAATGGCGTTCAAGTGCACACCAACACCTTTATCGAAAACATCGATAAAAGAAGCGTCCGCTTGTCTAATGGAGAAAGTCTAGAAACTGATTTTGTCATCATGAGCATTGGCTTAAAACCGAATACCGCACTTGCTGAAATGGCTGGCCTCAGCATCGGTGAAACTGAGGGCATCCGGACCAATGAGTTCATGCAGACCGACGATGAATCGATTTACGCCATCGGGGATGCCTCGGAGAATTTCGACTTTATCACCGGAGACCCGAAACGTGTCCCGCTTGCTGTGCCCGCCCACCGGCAGGCTTTTCTTGTCGCACAACACATCACGGGAAATCCAATTCCGAAAAAAGGCCTGCTCGGCACGTCCGCTTTGAAAGTTTTCGGTTTAGATGCAGCGATGACTGGGCTGACCGAAACGGCGATCAAAGACAAAGGGCTTACCGCCGAAACCGTCAGCCATACGGGAAACTCGAACGCGGGTTATTACCCAGACCACGAAAAATTGACTTTGAAAGTCCATTACAACCCCAACACCAGACAGATTTTGGGTGCGCAATGTGTTGGAGGCAAAGGAGTCGACAAGCGCATTGATGTAATAGCGACTGCGATTTATGGAGGATTGACCGTCGATGATTTGCAGGCGCTCGAACTATGCTACGCTCCTCCATTCTCTTCGCCGAAAGATCCCGTCAACATGATCGGTTATAAAGCTTTCGACTAGGTTATACCGAAATTCTTCTTACATGAAAAAGGCTGTGGACAGGTTACGACCTGTTCACAGCCTTTTGATTATTTATTCTTTTTTGCTGCTTCATCTGCTTTCCGCTGCTTGCCCTTTTTCCAGACAATCCATAAAAAGCCCATAAAAATTAAGTACATTAAACCAAGTGTGACGATATACGCAGTATTGAGCCCACGTTTTTCCGTAATATGGTAGGTTTCCACCAATTCACGATCCAATGTGAGGCGATACTGGCCGTCTTCATCCGGACGGACGATATCACTTTCGAACAATCCTCGCAGTTCCATTCCTTCACCGACAAGATCCGGCGCCAAACTCAAGCTCTTCGTTTCGGATGAGTTATTGATGGCGATGATCCACGACTCTTCTTCATTAGAACGCTTATAGACCATCCAGCCCTCTTCTTCATGAAGCAGCTCCAAGTCACCCGTGCGCAATGCTTCAGATGAGTTGCGCAACGAGTTTAAATTGGTGATGTAGTCGATCAATTCCTTTTCAACTGCCATATCCAATATTTGATGCGATTCCGGTAACGTTTCGCCATTCATCGCGGTCTCAGAACCATATTGAACGACCGGGATTCCCGGCATCGTCAATAATTGCGCGAATAGCATGCGCCAGCGGGTCGGCGGATAGCCTCTTGATTCGACTATGTCTGATGTAAAGCGCGAGCCGTCTAGTGAATCGACACGGATTAATTTGCCTTCCGTTTGCTGCATCAATTCAGGGACATCAGCCAAAGACTGGTCGAAATTACGGTAGCTGTCGCGGAGCGTCTGTTCTACCCCTTGTTGCACGACCGCATCAAATCCAGGCTGGTTCTCCATCTCCGCATCTGCCAGCACGTAAAACTGTTGCTGCCCTTTCATAGCAGCAGAGAAGCTTTCGACGAACGCCGAATCCAGTTCCTCTGAATCCTGCAGGCGGACTCCGTCAATGCCATATGTATCGCGGAAGTCTTCGAACATTGCGATTAAGGCTTGTTGGGCTTCTTCATTGCTTGTATCGAGCGAAAGCGTCTGGTCTCCATTTTCAGTAAACCAATCTGGATTTTCCTGTGCCCATACATGGTCTGCACTCACTTCTTGCGTCGGCAAATCGACAATGAGTTTCATCTCGCCTTCATGCACTTCATCGATGAGCGATTGGAATTCTTCCGCCGTTCCGAAATGGCGTTCCAATTGGCTGTAATCGAGCACGTGCCGTCCATCATAGCTTGCTGTCTGGAAGACGGGGCCGACCGATAACATCGTAAAGCCCATATCCCGGACGTGCGCAAGTTCGCTTTCCATCCCTGAAAAATCACCGCCGCTGAATGATGCCGGATCGGTGGAGTCCACTTCATAATCATTTTGGATCTGTTTATTGAAATAGCGGTCTACAAGAACGTCGTAGATGCTTTCGTCTTCGATTGTGCGCGTCTCTTCAGCTGCTGCACCAGTTGTTGATGGCAATAACAATGCTGCTGCCAACGCCCAAATCATCGTTTTTCTTTTCAAGTCCGTACTCCTCCTTCAATGAGGCCAAGATCATGCTCACCCGGTCTATTTTATCAAACTCGCTTGTTTGCCGCTATGTCATATTCGTGAAAGCGCAGCTGTTTATGCCTAGTTTCGTCCAAACTGTGAAATCCCCCAGACGAAGGGCCTGATTTTTATGTTTTAGTGATAACCAAAAAGCTGCACGTTCCTTGTTAGTAAAAACCAACAAGGAACGTGCAGCTTTTAATTGAATGAAATGTTGTTTATGCCAAGAAGTTAAAGCCGACCGGCAATTTAAAGCCGAGGAATAAAGTCACGAGCAAGAATACTGCAAACAAGGCCCAGAATAAAGTGACCGGTTTTTGTTTCTTGCCACGTACGAGCACCATTTCCATCATGCCGATGGTCAGTAACCCGAATAGGAACTTCAAGCCGTAAAGCATGGCATCGTATGACGAATGCGCGATAAATAACGTCAGCCCGGTAATGATGATTAAAACGTAGATCAGTCTCGTGATCATATGGACAATTTTACGCCCCTTGCTATCGCGGTGCATAAATGCAGCCACAAGGAAAAGCACGATGCCCACGACCCACATGGTAATGTGTAAATGTGTTGTATCAGTTAAAAATCCCAAAAGCTCACCTCATTTAATATAGTCCCCTCAAGTTTACCACACGCAGGACAGTTGGAAGTGAATGTTCCTTATGACAAATGTGTGACGAGTGTGCCGATTGACTGGATGGATACTTTAATCGTATCGCCCGCTTTCAAAAACTTCGGCGGATTGAATCCTTTGCCAACACCAGCCGGAGTTCCGGTCAGGATGACATCCCCCGGTTCGAGTGCCACCGATTTGGAAATCTCCGCGATCAGCTCATCGACACGTCGGATCATATTCTCCGTATTGCCATTTTGGCGGACTTCATCGTTCACTTTTGTGACAAGGGACAAATTCTGTGATTGCGGGATTTCATCTTTAGTCACTAGATACGGACCCATCGGGCAAGAGCCTGGCAAGCTTTTCCCAAGGAAATATTGCTGATGCTTTTCCTGAAGGTCACGAGCGGTCAAGTCGAGCGCGATCGTATAGCCAAATACGTGATCGTAGGCCAGCTGTTTTGGAATCTTATGTCCAGCTTTGCCGATCACGACAGCGAGTTCGCCTTCGTAATCATATGAATCGGTGACATCAGCATGCACAGAGACCGTTTCTTCATCAGCAGCGACGGTATTCGGCGCTTTCGTGAAAACGACCATATCTGTGGGAGCCTGCCCGCCCATTTCTTCTGCATGATCAGCATAATTCTTGCCGATGCAGATAAAGTTTTTCGGAGGTCTCGGGACAGGTGCCTGCCATTCGATTTCCGAAAAAGAGTGTTTGAATTGCTCAGGGGTTTCCGATTGGACAGCCGCCTCCGTTAATTTGCGGATCTGTTCCACAAACTCCATTCCTTGCGACACTCCATCAATCAGCTTTTCCGGAAATTCCGGCAATACTTCCAGCTGCTCCTGGATGGCGAGGACATCCCATACGGCTTCTTCTTTTTTTACTTTTGGTCCAAAACGTTCTTCTCCTTGAAAGCGAAACGATAGAAGTTTCATTCGTCAAACACTCCTTTTCTGTGATTGCATTCATTATACACATTCAGCGTTTTGAATTGTTGCTTTTTTCAAAATTATTTCCGTACGTCCAGCGGCGCCAGATCATTTCAACCGGCCCCCGTTTAAATTTACTGAACCATAGTTCAGCAAAAATCAATTGCACAATGAATATACCGACGGCAATCAAGGTCCCAGTCAACAAGTCTACTTGGCCGTATAAGCCCAAACCGAATGAATAGAAAATACTCGTTGCGATGATCGATTGCATGAGATAGACCGTCATTGACATCCTGCCCGCTTTAATTAACGGCGAGAGGGCTTTCATGAATGACTTATTCAGCGATAATAAGGCAATGATTGCTGCATATCCAATCGAAACAAGCGGCCCGCCGAACATCTCCTGAACATACTGATAGGCATAATTCTTATCGAAGATGTATGGAGTCGATTTCAATAGCAACCCGACTATAAGCGAACCGGCGGCAAGCACGATCCATGTCTTTTTCTTGATAGCAACTTGTTCGATCATCCGCCATTTGGCTGCGGCGGCCCCGACCATCATGAGCGGCAAGATGGTGACGACATAAATGATGAAGCTGAATGGATTATTGCCGTAATACCAATCCGTCAACCTCCTGCTGAAAATTTCAGCAAAGCTGCCAGAGCCATAGGCTGCGATGGACTGCTCGGCTTCCTGATAGCCGATATAAATATTCGGATCTGCCATGACCGAAATAAACATAATAGCGGTGAACATTAGATGTGGCAAAGTGTAAATTAGGACGCCGAGCCCAAGAAGCCAGTTAGCTGGCAAACTTAGCATGCCGATCAACAACAAGCCCATAAGTGCATACGTGATCAAAATATCTCCATACCAGATAAAAAAGGCATGAATAATCCCAAATCCCAATAATATCAGCAGTCGCTTGACGGCTACCGGAATAAATGGCTGGCTTTGTCCTTGCGCCCGCAAAAACTGCATCATCAAGCCGTACCCAAACAACATTGCAAATAAAGGATAAAAACTTGCTTGGACGAAAATATCCAAGCCGATAAAAATGGTTTGATCCATAGTTCCGCTGAACCATTTATACGGATCGATGTAGCTTAAAGGCGTGTGGAAGGCCAGCATATTGATGAGCAGGATCCCGAATAATGAAAATCCCCTCATCAAATCGATGGCGTCCACCCGTTCGTGTAAAGAAATCGGTTGTAATTTCAAAATAATCCTCCTAAACTTCCACTTCTTCATTGGTAGCAAACAAATACAAGACACGCTGTTTTATGGGGATGCGCAAAATTGCTTCTACCGCTTCTTGGTAAACCGACAACTGGATCGAGTAGCGCTCTCTCATGGCCGATTGGATATTGCCCATCCCGCGCGTTTGATCCGTTTTGTAATCAAGCAGGACCCATTCCCCGTCTTCCTTGAACAGGCAATCGACAATCCCTTGGACGATCTGATGGTCGCCGTCTGCATCAGCACGTGCATACGTGAAAGGAACTTCCCGCCTGATATCTTCAGCGTTCATCAGGCGCTGTGCAATTGTACTATGGAAAAAGGCTTCGAGCTGTTCAGCTTTGACAGCTTGCGCTTCTTCCTTCGTTAAAATCTCGCGGCCCGTCAACTCCTCAAGAAATTGCCGGATTTCACCGACATCCATTTTCCGCTCAAGCGGCAAATGCTGCATGACGGTATGGACTGCTGTACCAATATCTGCCGCTGACAGTTTGCGATCCATCAGGAAATCCGGACGATGAGGCGCTTTCTTTTGCGCTTTCGGCTGATAATCTTGGATAAACGATTCCGGCTCATCCGAACGTTGCAATAGCTGCAGCCTCTTCATTTCCGTCACCGATTGCTTGGAACGTTTTCCGACAGCTGCTTGATGGGGATAAGTAAAATCAAATCGGCTGTGGATCAATGCTGCATCGGCTTCTGCTTCTGGCCGGTCGTGTTGGGCTTCTAGCAAGGGCTGAGGCTGTTCTAAGGAGACCGTCTCAACAATCTCGACTTGGAAGCGCGAGTGATGCTCGAGCACCTCGCCTCCTGCATGCAGCTCTTCGGCATCGGGATGTCTGGAAACGGCGGGGCCGATCCAATCCAAATAGGACTTCGCACGCGACCGTTTAAAATCAGGCAACAGCAAATCGCCTGATACGGTCTTCCATTTCTCCAACAAGCGATCGATGTCTTTTATAGATGCAGTTAAGTAAAGTTTTTCTTTTGCACGTGTCATCGCTACATACAAAACCCGCATTTCTTCTGCTTTCATCTGCAATTGCTTCATCTCTTTAACGGCGAGATAAGGCAGCGAAGTGAATTCGATCCGCGTATCGGGATTGACGGCCTTGACCGCTAGCCCATATTGCTGGTCGAATAAATACGGTTTGTGGAAATCCATTTCATTGAACGGTCTTCCAGTCCCTGCGAAAAAGACGACTGGAAACTCCAGGCCTTTCGATTTATGGACCGTCATGAGACGGACAACATTTTCTTTTTCACTCAATGATTTCGCAGTCCCAAGATCATCGCCACGCTCCCGCATCCGGTCAATAAACCGCAAGAACCGGAACAATCCGCGAAAAGCGGTTTTTTCATATTCGAGCGCTCGGTCATGAAGGGCACGCAGATTCGCTTGGCGCTGCTTGCCGTTCGACATGGCACCCGCCATTTCGTAGTAATTCGTATCCAAGTACACTTTCCAAATCAGCTCGGATAACGAGCCCCTGCGCGCCAGATCCCGCCAAGCTTGAAGGTTGTTCGTAAAGCGCGCCAGCTTGCGACGCGTTTCTTCTGCCATTGTACCGACGCGGATGAACGCTTTCAACGCATCGTAGAAAGTTCCTTTTGAATCAGCAAGACGAATCGCTGCCAACTCATTTTCCTGTAGACCGAAAAACGGCGCGCGTAATACGGCAGCAAGGGGAATGTCTTGATATGGATTGTCGATGACTCGCAATGTATTGAGCATAATCATCACTTCAAGAGCATCGAAATACCCGCCGCTCAATTCTGCGTACAGAGGAACACCAGCCATTTTGAATTCATCGGAAAAATCACCCGACCAAGTCATTGAACGCATCAATACGACGATGTCACGGTATTCAAGTGGACGCTCTTTCCCGCTCCACGGATCATGCACGAGCGTTCCCGCATCGATCATAAGGCGGATCTTCTTTGCAATCCAACGGGCTTCCCATTGTGACTTATCCATATCAACTGGCATTTCTTCGGTTTCTTCCGTTTCCGGTTCATGAATGAGCGTCAAGTGGATTGGCACATCTTCGTCGGGATAGGGAGCTTTTGGCTTCAGTGCCGCATCTTCATCGTAGCTGATTTCACCGACGCGCTCGCCCATGATCTGCGAAAAGATGTAATTGGTGCCATCGAGCACTTCCTTACGGCTCCTGAAATTAGCATTCAAATCGATTCGCAGGCCTGTCCCTTGAGCTTCCCGGTTAAAGCGGGAATACTTGCCAAGGAATAAAATCGGCTCTGCCAGGCGGAAGCGGTAGATGGACTGTTTAACATCCCCCACCATGAATAAATTGCCGTCTTGTTCAGCACCCGATTTTACAAGGCCGAGTATCGTTTCTTGCAGCATATTCGTATCCTGGTATTCATCAACCAACACTTCCTTGAACCGCGCACGGTAATCTTGTGCAATGGCGGAGGGTTCCCCGCCATCGCTCAAAATTTCCAAAGCATAATGTTCCAAATCCGAGAAATCCACCAAACCACGGTCGATTTTGAGGGCTTTATAATTTTCTGCAAAGCGCTTCGTCAAATCGACCAATGTGGTCATGAGCGGCGCCATTTCACGCATCTCCTCAAGCAGCCGTTGAGGAGCCCGGGTGAAATAGCCGTCCTTCACGTCATTGAACAGTTTTTTTGCTTCATTTCTCCGCGCTTTTGCTTCTTCTGCCAACTGCGGATCGCAGGAATCCTTTTTCACGGATGCCAAGCGCTCCCATTTAATATTTCGCGCATATGCATGAAGCGACTCCCAGGACTCATCCAGTGCGTCGATTGCGGCACGGATCAATGTAGCATCCATCCGGAAATTCTCTTCCAAAATGGCCGGCCCATCCGGACGGGTAGCCAGTTCCCATCCTTCATCAAGCAAATCAAGCGCCGCTTCAAAACTATGACGGATCGTCACTTTTAAATCTTCCATAAAAGGCAATTCGTCAATTGTTGCATGTTCCGGCACAGCGTATAGCTTTGGCAATTGTTCAAGCCATATTTCCGGTTCCGGGTGCACACGTGAATAATCATATAATTTGCCCAGCAAGATCTCCATGGCTTGGTCGCTGCGATCAGAAGTGAAGCTATCCGCGAGCCTGTAAACCTTCTCGCGCACTTCACCTTCATAAGCGGATTCGAGCACAGCCTCCATCACATCATCACGCAGCAAGGCCGCTTCCGTATCTCCCGCAATGCGGAAACCGGGATCGATTTCCAACAGATAGGCGTATTGCTTCACGACTTGAAGGCAGAACGAGTGCAAAGTCGAAATTTGCGCTTTATTGATCAGCCGCAGCTGTTTTTTTAAATGAACGGATTCCGGCTGCGCTGCGACTGCCTGCTCCAGCGCAGCCGACATGCGGTGGCGCATTTCCGCTGCGGAGGCGTTCGTGAAGGTGACGACCAATAATTCATCGACGGATATCGGATCTTGTTCATCAAGCACTTTTTCGATCATCCGGTTGATCAGGACAGCCGTTTTACCGGACCCTGCCGCAGCCGATACGAGCATATCCTGTCCCTTTGCCCATATCGCCTGCCATTGTTCGTCGGTCCACGTGGCATCATTCGGTTTTTCCGGTATCATCAGCGCTCAACTCCTTGCGTATTTTCTCTACTGCCTGGTCGGGGCTCAATACCGGCAATTTACGGTAGACCTGGTCGGGATCACTCGGGTCGAATTGGCAAACCGATCGGAAATTGCAGAATTGGCAAGGCGTGTCATCTTTCAGGCGGTACGGCGAAACGGCTGTATTGCCGTCAAGAATGCCATTTCCTGCCCCTTGGTGTTTTTTTCGCACAAACTTACGGATCGTTTCCATATCATCTTTTTCGACTGTTTTCGATGAGCCTTTCGAGACCGAGCCGTTTTTATTGAGACGCACTGGAATGACATTTGAATAGCCGTCGATCTGATCGTCCATCGCCTGTATGACTTCCGGATCTTCCACAACTAAACCGTTCATTTTGAATGACTTCGCAAGTTCTTCTTCCAGCTCTTCTGCGGTCAATAATTTCGTCATTTTCAGCATCGGGTTATGCATATGGAAATACAGCACCCCTGCCGGTTCCGCCTGTTCCCCGAGCCAACGTTTCGAATGGGTCAGGGCCACATCTAAATAAGTAAAGGTTTGCAGGGCCAACCCGTGATAAACTTCGCCGAGATCTAAGTCCTGCTTGGATGATTTATAATCGACGACCCGCAAATACGGCTTGCCGCCGATATCGGTCGAATCGATGCGGTCGATGCGGCCCCTGACATTCATCTTGCGCCCGCGTTCGAGCGGAATGTCGAGCGGTGGAATCGCTTCTTTCGTGCCGAAGCCTACTTCTAATGCGACCGGCACGAAGCCGGATACTTGTGCATGCTTGCTCAACATGAACGCCGTTTGGCGAATGATGCCCTCAAGTTTGTACTGGATATAGCGATAGCGATGTGAACTCAACAGGATCTGGTTGACAAAATAAGGCGATAATTGTTCAATCGCCCGCTTGGCAAGATCTGCGCATTGTTCCTTGCTTAATGACGACCAGGAAACGCCGAGTTGCATCACTTCATCGGAAATCCATTTGATTGCCGCATGGAATAAATCTCCCATTGCCGGCGCAGCCAACCGGTATTGGCTGCGTTCTTCAAGTTTCAAGCCATAGGCTGCGTAATGCGCGAATTGGCAGCTATGGTAAGTCTCGATGCGGGATACGCTCGAAGCGATCGGTGCACCGTAAAGCGATTCAGCGATCTCTTCTGATAGCTTTTCCGCTTGCGCATGGCTCAAAGGCTTGAACACTTGATGGATGATCGACGACCACAACGGGTCTTCACGGTAATAATCGAGAACGGCCTGCCACTGTCCGGTAAGCTCTCCGCCCCTGATTTGGGCAGCCAGGTGCGAAAGCGTTGCGCGCGGATGGCTAATATATTCCAGTGCATCCGGCTCATGCAGTTCTTCCGGGCCGATTGCTGCCAATTTCGGCTCAATTTGAAGCAGGTCGATAATTTTCCTGATGTATAAAGAAGGCAATAAAGCCTTTCCTTCCTCGTCTGCAATCGGGTAAGAGACGCTCAGCCGGTCAGAGGCAGAAGAGAACGAACGATAAGCCATATACGTTTCATCCATCAACCGCATGCGTGAGCTAGGGGCGAGTTCGATGCCGATCTTTTGGAACCACTCCCGCTCCGCATCCGTCAAGAGACCTTCGTGTTCGATGCGCTGCGGCAAGACGCCATCATTTGCGCCGATGATGAAGACCGACCGGATGTCCATCAGGCGCGCCAAATCCATTTTGGCGATGGTTACTTGATCGAGCGACGGTGGAATGCGGGAAAACTCCAATGTTTCAAAACCTTCATCAAGAATCCGTGCGGCGCTTTGGAGGTCAAGTTCTTTGTCTCCGAACATCAGGACGAATTGATCCAACACGCCAACCCATTGATTCCATGCCTGCTCATGCTCAGATGCAGCAAGCAATTGATGATCCGCTTCTTCGCGGTCTTTTAGCAGCTGGACTTTCGCATACACATCAAGCTCTTCGATAAACTGAAACAGTGCTGTGGCGAAGTCCCGGCCGGTCACACAGTCTCCTAGGCGGGTTTTCAAACGCTCAAGCGGGTCGCGCACTACATCCCTGACAGTCTGCAATTCCATCTGGAGCGCCAATTCTTCATCTGTCTGGATGCCTGAATGAAATTCAAGCCCGCGGTATTTTTTATAGATCCAGCGTTTATCGTCAAACCAGCGGTCGCCGTAGATGCCATTGGCCAAAACGAAGTTTTCCAGCTGGTCTCCGCGCTCCCGCCATTTGCTGACATTGCCTTCAGGGAAGAACAAATCCGTCTTCAATGCCCGAAAAACCGGTTCATATGCATAATTGCCGATGACCGCTTCGAGTGCAGAACGGCTGAATTCGATTAACGGGTGATGAAGCATAGATTTTTTCTGGCTGATGAAATAAGGGATGTCGTATTGCGGAAAGATGGTGTTGATCAGTTCGTCGTACACTTCGGGCTGGCGATACAGCACCGCAATATCGTTATAGCGGCAGCCATCCATCACCTGCTGCCGGATCGAGCGGGCAAGCTCATGGATTTCAGCGCGCCTATTGGACGCTTCCACTACTTCCACTGCCCCTTGCCCTTGGATGGATGGCGCAGGAAAGGCTTCAATAAAGCGTTCGAGATGCGAAAGTTCCTCGTTCATGAAACGTTTTGGCTGTTGCAGGTACACGTCGGGTTCCAGCCCGATTCCTTCCGATGCGGCGAAATCCGTTAAGCGGCTTGCCGTGATGGCGGATTGATAGAATAGCGACTGCTCATCTTCTGTGTTACTCGTGTCATCCATCGGTAGGACGATCGTCACCGATTTAGCATATTTGAGCAACTCTTCGATGATTTGAAACTCGCGCGCAGTAAAACTGACGAATCCGTCGATATAAATAGCCGAATGCTTGATTGTTTCCGAGTGGCGGACTTTTTCGCTTAATAAACCAAGATGTCCCTCAGAATCCACAAACACTTTACCCAGCCTGCGATCGATTTCCAATAGGATGAGCTCTAGATCCGCTGCTTTGTCCTGCAGCGTCCTCGGGGCCCCCGCTGACTCGAGAGACGAGCGGATGGTGCCGAGTTCGGCGCAATCGATGCAATAACGCGAGAACTCTTTGATCAATTGCTCAATTTGGTCAGTAAAACCCCGTTTCCCAGCTGCTCTTCTAAATAAGTTAAACTCATCCTTATGTTCTTCAAGCAGGCTGCGGATCAACATGCGATAGCCAAATGTATCAATTTCTTTGCGGCTGATTCCGCCGACTTCCTGCAACACACGCCAGGCAAGACGCTTGAAAGTGACGGCCTGTGCACGGATCATGCCGTTCATGCCGTATGCAGCAGACAACCGATACTCCGTAGAAAAAGACATCTGGTCCGGGACGATCAGAAATATCGGATCCCCATCCGCCTGGTCTTTTAAACTATCGGCGATTTCTTCTTGGACAAAACGGGTTTTTCCAGTTCCGGAACGCCCGTAGACAATTCGTAAAGACATGTAATGCACCCCTTCTCAAAAAAGAACGTTTGTTCTTATTATACAATAAACAATCGAAAAGAACGACTTTCCCGTTAAGACAGCCGTTCTTTTTCGCGTTCTTCTTTTGCACGCTTGAAGTCGGCTTCCACTTTTTTATTGAGCCGCTTCTCTAGAATTTTTCCGATCACATAAAGCAGCACGATGACGGCAATGACGATGCCTGTACGGACCGGTTGGGTGAATAAAGCACGGATATCGTAACCGACATAGGAAATCGTCAAGACCATGACGAACTTGCCTGCCATCAAGGTCAATAAATAGTAATGGCGGCTGATATTCGATAGCCCGGCGACCAAGTTGACCAAAGCTGACGGGGTAAACGGGAAACACAACAACAAGAACAAAGGTCCGAAGCCATTTCGTTCTACCCAGTGGATGAGCCTTTCAACTTTCTCGTGACGCGTCATGAAATTCATAAATCGTGCTTGCCCAAACTTGCGGATCAGCAGGAATACGGTATATGAACCCGCAACCGCCCCGCCCCACGACAACAGAAAACCGAGCCATAGGCCGTAAGCTGTCGCATTGGCGAACACAAAGACAAAAAGCGGCAAGAACGGCAAGAACGATTCAATGAACGGCAGCAAAAATCCGATGAACGGGCCAAATGCCCGGTAAGATTGCGTCAACTCGACGATGTTTTCCATAGTGAAAAAATCCGACATAAGCTCATTCCTTTTAAATTGCGCGATTTTTCAATAATGAATCTAAAAACAGGAGAAATTATGCTATGCTATTATAATTACTTTACACTCTTTCTAACGTTTTGGAAAAGAGAAATACTTGCGGCAAAAGGAGCGGAACAAATTGCAAGAACATGGATTCTCTTCAGGGCTGAAAGCCGGCGCTAGCATTGCCATCGGTTATTTCCCGGTGGCTCTGACTTTTGGGCTATTGGCCAAAACTACAGGCTTATCGCTCATCGAAGCGACTGCCATGAGCATCTTCGTCTTTGCTGGCGCTGCCCAGTACATATCACTTTCCCTTATCACAGCCGGTGTACTCCCAGCGCTCATTGTCATCAATACCTTCATCGTCAATATTCGCCATTTTTTGATGACAGCGGCATTGAATGAAAAAATGGAGCCGGATGCCCGTTGGAAAAAAGCATTATATGCTTTCGGCATAACGGATGAAACATTTACGGTATTAGCCACGCAGCCAGGCAACAAGATCCGCACGTCTTTTGCGGCCGGGGTCATCGTCATTTCTTACGGAAGCTGGGTGGCATTCACTTCGCTTGGCCATTTGATCGGCGCCAGCCTTCCTGCTTTTTTACAGGCCTCCATGTCGATTGCACTTTATGCGATGTTCGTCGGCTTGCTCGTGCCGTCCATGAAAGGCAACCGTAAAGTTCTTAGCTTGGCGCTGATCGCCGCACTTTTCAACTCGCTGTTCTTTTTCACCGGCTGGCTCTCTACAGGCTGGGCGATCATGGTGTCGACCCTTGCTTCAGCGATCATCATTGAACTGGTTTCACGGAAAGGAGTTGCCGCCTGATGGGTGCTTGGTTTTGGTGGATGATTTTTGGAATGGCCGTTGTTACATATATTCCACGCGCAATACCATTAACCTTTTTAGAAGGCCGTGAGTTGCCCGAAACCGTACAGAATGTGTTGCGCAACATCCCGTATGCCGTGCTCGGAGCATTGATTTTTCCTGCCGTGTTTTTTATACAGGAAAACATATGGTTTGGCGTCATCGGTGCCATTTCAGCCTTTGCCATCGCGTTTACCGGGGCGAACGTCATCCTTGTCGTTCTCGGGACTATAGCCATTCTTTCCATGTACGGAATTTGGTTTGGATAATAAAAAAAGCCGTCACTCATTTTCATGAGCTTCGGCTTTTTTTCGTTTATTATACATATTGCTCGAATACCAGAAACCAGCTGTTAACGAAGCGGCGTTGACGACAAACAATAGCCACGTATGCGTAAAGCCGGCATAAACGGCCGCAGCAATCAATGCTACGGTCAATATGAGCCCGACATAATGGTTAAACGTCACGCGCGTAAACAGGATAACAAGAAGCCCGGGCACAAACAGCGATAGGAAAAACTTGGTCACCATTGATTCCATATACTTCTCCCCTTACTCAACAATCAAAAGACCCAGTCGGTGGTGGTCATGGCGGAAGACGACATGCTGCCGCAAACGCATTTCCAGATTATGGTCGATGACTTCCAGGCGGCAATGCGCTGCATTGAGCTGGATGGCTTCGTATAATTCGGTTTCATTTGTTACCGTCGTGCCGTTTACTTTGCGGATGATTTCCCCGCGCACAAGCCCCATCTTCTCTGCTGGAGAGCCTGGAAGCACGTCAATTATCATAACGCCTTGGGCTTGTGGGGTCACGGTATAATTTCCACTGCGCTCTTTCTGCGCATAATACAAGCTAATTCCCAATCGGAACAATACACCGGCGGCCAGCGCAATGATCGCCATCGGCTGCCAAAGGAAACCGAATAAGGCCAGAACGATCGTCAAGACAGCCGACCAAGCGACCGATTTCGCGATTTTCGGATACAAATAAACCGGCAGTGTCCGTTTGCTGCGTCCTTGGAATCCAAATACCAGCGGGAACAAAATAAAGGAAAACGCCGATTCCCCGATTGGCAGCTGCGGCCAGTATGGCGCGTATTCGGAAATCATTTCTCCAGGTACGACCAGCACAGCCGGAATCAGCCATAGTCGACGGGAGATGTAGGCGGCAGCACGCAATCCGCGAGCCGATTTATGCAGACGCGGTGAAGCGGCAGCAGCAGCTGACTTTTCGACCATGCGGCTTTCGATGAACAGCAAAAGCCCTGCAATCAACGCGACTGAAATGAGCCAGCCGTCCGCAAGCCCCCTGCCTGTCATTTCAGCGAACCCGAGATTAATAGTCCAATCATTGGCTTCGAACAACCAGACAACCAATGCGGACGCGGACGCCAAATAGACGAAAGAGGCCAGGTGGTAAAAACCCGTCAGCATGACGATGATACTGACGATGCTGAGTGCAATCAACCATTCCATCGGCACTGCCAAGCCGCCAGCTGCCACGATGACCGATAAGATCAGTGCATACAACCAGCCATCTTTCAACAAGCGTTTGAATTCCGTTCCGCCGTACACGATCCGCGTGCGGAAAATGCGGCGTTCTTTTTTGACGCGAAAATATCCAAGCATTGTCGCAGCGAATAATGCGACATAAAAAACAGGGTTAAGAAAAAACATGGCGATTGCCATCAAAAAATCCGTTAACACTTCACTGACACCATCCTTAAGCTAAATGAACTTATCTTTCATTGTACCAAAGATGCAGGGCTATCCCTACATCTTTTTCAATCAGTTAAATGCCAGCTTTAGCTGTCCAAGGATGTCTTCAATGCCTTCGATTCCGGCTGAAAGTCTAACAACCCGCTCAGTTACGCCAATCCGTGCTTTTTCTTCAGCGGATAAGGCCCGGTGAGATGTGCCGAATGGATAAGAGACAGTTGTTTCGACACCTGCCAGAGTCGGGACGATTTTGATCCATCCGAGTGAAGAAAAGAACGCGGAGACATCAGCTGATTCAGGCAGTTCAAAAGAAACGATCGCGCCTTTGCCTGGATACCAAACCCGCGCCTTGTCCTGCAGGAAATCAGCAATGGCTTGAGCATTGGCATTTTGCTTTTCCATACGCAGCGCCAAGGTTTTGATCCCACGTATTGTCAGCCATGCTTCAAAAGGGCTTAAGTTCATGCCGAGGTTGACGACGCGTTTTGTAGCTTCCTCGATCAAAGCGGCATCGCCCACCAATACGCCTGATGTGACATCGCTATGCCCGCCGAGATACTTCGTTGCGCTATGTACGACCAAATCCACGCCTTGTGCATAAGGTGTATACGTATAAGGTGTTGCGAATGTGTTATCGATCATCACTTTAACACCATACTGATTCTTCAATTGGACGAGCCCAGCAATATCTTCAACCCGCAGAAACGGATTGGTGATCGATTCACTCAACATCAATTTCACTTCCGGGAAATCAACCAAAATCTGTTCTATCGTGCCTGTTTCCGAGAAATCCGCAAAATGGACGGTAATGCCGAGTCTTTTCAATTCTTCTTTCAGCAAATGGAAAGTGCCTCCGTAAACATCCTCTGCAGCAAGGATATGGTCTCCCGCTTCCGCGACAGACAATATGCCCGCAAGTATCGCTGACATACCGGAAGAAGCAGCAACGCCTTTCGGTGCGCCTTCTAGCTGTGCGACCGTCTGTCCGAGTGCATCTGTGTTCGGATTAGCGGTCCGCGTGTAAAGATACGTCCCGTTTCCTTCGTAATAGCCTTCCAGCTCTTCTAAAGAGGAAAAAGAAAAAGCTGATGTTTGATAGATCGGCATCACTTTCGGGCGGATCGTCCGCTCTTCCATGCCGGCTGTGTGTACAGATTTCGTGTCGATTGATGTCATTGTGATTCCCCCTCATTCATTTCTTCTATAAATCCATTCATCATTTCTTCATCCATCGGTCCGACAATTTTATGCAGGACACGGCCTTCCCTATCTATGATATAAGAAGTCGGAATGGAAAATGCTTGGTAGAGCGCGCCAATGTCCCCGTCTACATCCATCGGAATCGGAAAGCTCAAACCAAACTCTTCGACAAAGTTTTCGATTTCCGTCATGCCGCGATCTTCTGTCGTCAAATTGACCGCTACCACTTCAACATCGTTATCCTGCTGATTTTCATAGAAAGTTTGCATATGCGGCATTTCTGCACGGCATGGCGGACACCATGTCGCCCAAAAATTGAGGATAACTGCTTGGCCCCTGTAATCCGACAGACTCATTTCCTCGCCATTTAACGTCGTCAATTCAAAGTCGGGAGCTACCTCGCCTTTTGCCAGCCCTTCATCGGTCGGCAAAAAATCGACAGTGCTGCCAAGCGCCATTTTATTCAGCGCACGGTCTTCTTTCTGACTGTCAAAGACGGCCCATACCGCTAGAATAATGACCAAAATGGCGGCTATTAGGAGCCCGATCATTTTTTTCGACATTCTTTTCACTCCATTCCGTTACTATCATACGATAAACGAACTGTCTGTAGCCAGTATATTCGCCGGAATTGTTCCGCAACAAATTGTGTCAACGAAAAAACCGCCCTGGCCACTTCCCGAAGCTTCACCAGTCGTGAAGCGGAAAGAATGGCCTAAGCGGCTTTTTGAATTAATAAGAAAGATAATTGGCCGGGTTCACAGCATTGCTGCGCGCGCCGTTCCAAGCTCCCACGTGGATTTCGAAATGTAAATGAGGACCTGTCGAACGGCCGGTATTGCCCATGCCGCCGATAAACTGGCGCTGTTCAACTTTTTGCCCGACTGATACCCCAATTGAATTCAAGTGTGCATATGCGGTCGCATATGGTTGCCCGTTAATCGAATGGTTGATGATAATAACATTGCCGTAACCACCCATTGATCCTGCAAATGATACAAACCCAGCAGCCGAAGCCACGATAGGTGTTCCTGGGCTGTTGGCGATATCGTATCCAAGATGCGTCTCTGCGCCGTCTCCAATATCACGTCCGCCAAATCCTGATGTATGGCGACCTGATGCCGGCATCACGAAGTTTGCTGATGGCTTGACGACAGGAGCCGGTGCCGGCGCTGGCGTTGGTGCCGGTGCTGCTGGTGCTGCTGCCGGGCTTGAAGTGCTGGCACTTGCTGATGAAGATTTAGCTGCTGCTTTTTCTGCTGCCGCACGCTCAGCCGCCGCTTTTTCTGCTGCTGCTTTTTCTGCTGCCGCACGCTCAGCCGCCGCTTTTTCTGCTGCCGCACGTTCTGCCGCTGCTTTTCGTTCCGCTTCTGCAATACGTGTACGTTCAGCTTCTTCTTGCTGAGCCAATTTCGCCATGCGGGATTGTTGCCCCATGATCTGCTTTTCGACTGCAGCGCTAACTTCTAGTGCTTCTTCGTGTTGCGCTTCCAAATTGTTCTTCTCTGAAGCTAAACGTTCTTGTTCGGTTTCCATTTGTTTTTTCAAGCCAGCTTGTTCTTGTTTCTGACTATCCAATGATGCTTTCAAAGAAACCAGCTCTTCGCGACGCTCTTCTTGATTGGCAAGAATTGTTTCAACCGCTTCTTTTTTCGCAGCTAATTCTTTTTTGTCGTCTGCTTGTTCACGCATGATTTCACGGTCTGCTTCGATTAAGGTATTGACTGCTGAAACACGGTCAATAAAATCGATAAAGCTATTGGCGCCGAGCAGAACATCTATGTACTCGACAGATCCACCGCTCATCTGAATGGCGCGCGCACGTTCTTTCAACAGTTCCGTGCGTTCGTCAATTTTACGCTCGAGCTCTTTAATTGCTTCTTTCAATTCATCAATTTCTTCTTTAGTTTGGTCGATTTCAGCTTGTACAGTATCGACCTTTGACTGCGTTTCCTGCATTTTTTTGTCCAATTGCTGGATTTCTGAAACGATGCCATCGAGCTTTGAAGACGTTTCTTGAATCTCGCCTTCTTTTTCTTGAATGCCCGAACTTAGATCTTCTTCTTTTTCTTCCAACTCTTTGCGTTCTTTTTCCAATTTTTGTTGTTCTTTTTGGACTTGCTGTTGCTCCTGCTCCAATTCATCAAGCTTGCTGGTGTTTGCGTGTGCACTAGGCATCAGCAAAGACAATGCGAGAATTGATGAAACACCGGACACCATCCATTTAGACTTTGAATTCAAGTTCGTTTTCCCCCTTGGATTTACGTTCTTTTTCTATGTCTGTATTTTATTTCCTAATTTATGTAAGGTTTAGGCCTATGGTTAACATGCGACCATAGGCCTTGAATTGATTATACACGTAAAAACTTGCGAATAGACATAAAACTTCCCCAAATCCCGATAAAGACACCCATCGCCAAGATCAACGCGCTCACTTGGTAGATGAAAGGTGAAAACTCAAGTAATTGGAAGAGTTCTCCGCTAAGCCGGGGTTGTACGAATTCCGTAATCTTCTGGTACAGCAGCACAACAAGGCCAATCGGGATGATCGAACCGAGAATTCCGAGCCACATGCCTTCCAGAATGAATGGAACGCGGACAAACCAATTGGTCGCCCCGACGAGTTTCATGATCTCGATTTCGGTGCGGCGCGCCACAATGGTGATGCGGATCGTATTCGAAATCAAGAACATCGCTGTAAACAATAATGCCAAGATAAGGACCAGGCCGACATTGCGCCCTGCATTAAGGAAATCGAAAAGCTTCTCAATTTTCCCTTCCCCATATTCCACGTCTTCAATATATTCAAGTGCAGCAATATCTTTTGCTACTGTTTCTGTCTGTTGAGGTTCTGTCGCTTTTACATAGAACACATCGAACAGTGGATTGCTTTGTTCGAACAAACTAAGCTCTTCGCCAAAATCGAGCACAAGATCCGTTAACTCTTCTTCTTTCGTTGAAAAGTCAGCTGATTCGACACCATCAAGGCTCGATATTTCTTCTTCGAGTTCTGTAATATCTTCCTCTTCCGCATCAAGCGAGACAAAGACTTTGATTTCAACATCGTTTTCCAGATCATCAGCAACTTTGTTGAGGTTCATCATAATCATGACGAATACCCCGACTAGCAGCAATGTAACGGTCACGGCACTGACAGATGCAAATGTCATCCAGCCATTCCGGCCAAGGCTCTTGAGGCTTTCTTTGATGTGGCGCCCGAATGTTCTAATCTTCATAGCCGTAGTCACCTCCGGCTGCGTCGCGCACAATCAGCCCGCCTTCAATGGCAATGACGCGATGTCTTAATTTGTTAACGATTTCCCGGTTATGGGTCGCCATGATGATTGTCGTTCCTGTCGAATTGATTTGTTCGAAAAGGTTCATAATGTCCCACGACGTATCTGGGTCAAGATTCCCTGTCGGTTCATCGGCAATCATCACTTTCGGTGTATTGACGATCGAACGGGCGATGGAGACACGCTGTTGCTCACCGCCGGACAATTCACGCGGGAACATTTTCGCTTTATGCTTCAACCCGACCATATCGAGGACTTCCATGACGCGCTCTTTAATGATCTGTGGTTTTTCCTCGATCACTTCAAGTGCAAACGCAACATTTTCATAGACGTTCAAGCGGGGCAATAATTTGAAATCCTGGAACACGACGCCGATGTCGCGGCGAAGAAAAGGAACTTTCCGGTTCTTCAGTTTTGCGATATCTTTTCCATCGACAAGCATCTGTCCTGAGGAAGGGCGCTCTTCACGGTACATCATTTTGATGAACGTGGATTTACCAGCTCCGCTCGGCCCGACGATGTATACAAATTCGCCCTGGGCAATCTCAACATTCAATCCGTTGAGTGCCACAATGCCGTTCGGATATTTTTTGTAGACATTTTTCATTTGTATCATTAAATAAACCACCTATATGATTTGGCAACTCGCCAAATTTGATTTCCCAAGTACATAGCAATTTTTGCAGCACGGTTATTATAACACTCCTAACCCCCTTTTTTGTTACAGTTACATTTCAATTCGGACTCAGTCTCGATACAAAGAATTATCTGAAATTTTAATATTATAGGGCAATAATTCACTATTTTTTTCCTTATTTTTACCATTTATCTATAGTAATGCCTTGTTTTATGGCAAAAAAAATAAACCGGGCTGAATGCCGGTTTATTGTTGGTTCGCTAGATATTCTGCAACGGCTTGTGCTTCTTCGCCTTCAATGATGTTCGGAGGCATTGCACCTTGGCCATTTTCAATGACTGACAGGATTTCTTCTTGTGACAAGCGAGACCCTACATCATTCAATGCCGGGAAGTTGCCTTGGCCTTCTAAGTTTTCACCGTGGCATGAAATACAGTTTTGCTGAATGACAGCTTCTGCATCCACTGTCGTTGTTTCAGTTTCTGTATCGCCGCCCGTATCCGCTGGCTCTTCAGGAGACGTTTCTTCCCCGCCGCCGCATGCGCCAAGTAAGAGAACTGAACCGAACAATACGGTCATTAATTGCTTTTTCATGGAAATCCTCCTCTTCGTCTTGCTATTTTTACCTTCTATAGGAGTATACCAAATTTAGGCACGTTTGAAACCTTCCCCTAGCACTTCGGAGGCATCAGATACGATGACGAAAGCTTGGGGGTCGATTAATTTAACCAATTGTTTCAGCCTTGTAAATTCTGTCTGCGGAATCACGACCATTAAAATCGGTTTTTCATTTCCTGAGTAGCCCCCGGTTGCTGTTAATTCCGTAACGCCTCGATCGACTTCGTCGTAAATGGCATCCCGGATTTCCACTTGCTTGTTCGTGATGATGTACACCATTTTCGAACGGCTGAACCCGACTTGTACCAAATCGATGGTTTTTGTCGTAAGGTACAAACCGATCAAAGCATACAATCCTTTTTCAATATCAAAAACGATGGCAGCTGCCAACACGATCATGCCGTCAATGATTGCGACGCTTGTACCTAGAGTCAGTCCGGTATATTTGGTGATGATCTGTGCTGCAAGATCGGTTCCACCAGTCGATGCTTTTCCGCGGAACACAATGCCCAGTCCAAGGCCGACCATGATGCCGCCAAATAACGAGCCGAGCAAAGGATCTCTTGTCCAAGCTTCCCAGTCCTCAGTCATGAACACGACAAGCGGCAAAAATATCGTGCCCACTGCCGTCTTAATACCGAAATTTTTCCCTAGCAATATGACGCCTGCAATGAACAGCGGGATATTGAATGCCCATTGGACGAATGCCGGCTTCCATTCAAACAAACCGAATAGAATTGTACTGATGCCGCTGACTCCACCTGAAGCCACTTCGTTCGGCAATAGGAACACATTGAATGAAATGGCGACGATCGCTGCTCCTGCCAAAACTGAGATATAATCCATCACACTCGTCAACACCGGATGTGGATCTTTTGATTTTCGTATATTTCGTTTGCCCATAAGCTGTTAGTCCTCTTCCTTCTATATTCACTTGAACCCTGTCAGAGTATAGCAGACCCCCCGTTTTTTGTGAACTTCATCTGGATGAAGCAATAACCTTTACGCAACAGTTCAAACGTTCGCTTTTATCGGCTCCTATTTCACCATCTGCTGCAATCATTCGTTTATTGAAGGTTTTTCAATACTTTGGACAATGGATAAATGCCAATGCTCTGAATGGCGAGCGACAGCAAAATCACTGCAAAGGCAAGGGAAATCAACACTTGGTCCTGACCTGATGCCGTTTCCTCGAGCCATAGCAATAATGCGACAGACATGGCTCCTTTAATTCCTGACCAGGCAGTTAGCGTGATTGTCGAAAAATCATTCTCAAATTCATCTCGCCATGCGGGCACACCGTAAATGAACAACGCGATGACCATAAAGCGGACGATGATGGTCAACAGGAAAATGACGATTGCAAACCACCAGCCTGAAAAAGCCAGGTACTCTGCACCGCGTATGCCGATTAACAAGAACAGCACTGCCAACAAAATTGGTGTCACGATATCCCAAAAGCCGTCCAACGACTGAGGTAGTGTATCTTCCTTAATGTCTCTGCCCATTTCATAAGCGACAAATATTCCGGCTGCCACTGTCGCCAATACTCCAGATACCCCAATCGCTTCGCCGATATAAAAAGCGCCGTAAGCTCCAATGACGCTCAGCATGACTTGGTATTTTTTATCCTGGGTAAATCGAATTGTCTTGCTCATCAACCAGCCGATCGCGATTCCCAGAACAACTCCTCCTATCGAAACGAGCAGCAATTCCGAGACGAATTTGCCCACTGAAAATCCATTTCCGGTTTGGTACATCGTCAAAAAAATTGTGAAAAAGACAATGCTCGTCCCGTCATTGATCATCGATTCCCCTTCGACCACATCAGCAATCTGTTCTGCCCCGCTGCTTTCTTTTAATATGGCGGTCACCGATAACGGATCAGTCGGCGTCAAGATAGCCGCCAGCAGAAAAGCCGCCGTGAGGGACAAACTGGTAAACATCCCGCCTGCGAAATAAATGGACAATCCAAGCAGTATGACAGTGAGAATTAGGCCAATCGTGCTCAAACTGACAATGATGCCGATGTTTTGCTTTAACTGCTTCAAAGGAAATTGATAAGCCGAGGTAAACAACATCGCCGGCAAGAAGACATTGAAGATGATGTCTTTTGAAATATTGAATTCATCGAAATACGGAATAAACGAAAGTCCCAAACCAATCGCCACCAGCACGATCGGTACCGGAAAAAAGTTCTTTTTGATATCGATCGTATAGACGATATAGCCGATGATCAGCAAGACCAATAATTGATGGGTCATCATATCCAACAGCTCCTTGGCAATTTTAAGGTCTCTCTTCTTCTATTGCCTTTTTGGAATCGAAAAAACCCCCGAAGCCGCCACTCTTTTGAGCAGTTGCTATCGGGGGTGTTTATTTTTTTAAAACCAATAGGATTTTTATAGCTTATTGCATTTTGGAACGCAACATCGCATGAATAAATCCATCGAGATCGCCGTCCATAACAGCCTGGAGATTTCCTGTTTCGTAGTTCGTGCGGTGGTCTTTAACCATGGAATAGGGATGGAAAACATAAGAGCGGATTTGGCTGCCCCAGCCGATTTCTTTTTGTTCGCCGCGGATTTCCAGCAATTCTTTTTCCTGCTCTTCGATTTTCAATGCATAAAGTTTCGCTTTCAGCATTTGCATCGCTTTTTCCCGGTTTTTAATCTGTGAACGTTCCTGTTGGCACGTCACTACCGCTCCGGTCGGCAAGTGGGTAATCCGGACAGCAGAGTCTGTCGTATTGATGTGCTGACCACCGGCGCCGCTTGCACGGTAGGTATCGACTTTCAAATCTTCGGTGCGGATATCGATTTCGATTTCACCTGTGAATTCCGGCATCACTTCACACGACACAAAGGATGTGTGGCGGCGACCTGACGAATCGAAAGGTGAAATGCGGACCAAACGATGGACGCCTTTTTCAGCTTTCAAATAGCCGTAAGCATTATGGCCTTTGATGCCAAGTGTCACCGATTTGACGCCGGCCTCGTCTCCCGCCAGATAATCCAAAGTTTCCACTTTAAATCCGCGTTTCTCAGCCCAGCGTGTGTACATGCGCAAAAGCATCGAGCACCAATCCTGGGATTCCGTTCCGCCAGCACCAGGGTGTAATTCCAATATGGCATTGTTTTTATCGTATTCTTCACTTAATAGAAGCTCCAACTCGAACGCGTTCAAGTCTTTAAGAAACTGCTTCAGTTCCCCGCTCACTTCTTCGTGAAGTTCCTCATCTGGTTCTTCGCGCAATAGTTCAAGCGTCATTTCCATATTCTCTTGCTCTTCCTCGAACTTACGGTAGCGATTGACTGTATCTTTCAATGCATTCACTTCAGAAATGACTACTTGCGCTTCTTCTTGGTTATTCCAGAAATTCGGGTCGATCATTCGCTCGTCCAATTCCTGAATGCGTGCCTCTTTGTTTTCTAAGTCAAAGAGACCCCCTGAAGTCCGCCAGTTTTTCGGCTGTTTTGTCGAGCTCGTTGCGAATATCCGCTAATTCCATCATATAAAGTTCCTCCTCATAATAATGCCGAAGAGCTTTTGCTCTTCGGCCATAAACACTTGTTTACGAAGCTGCACCGTGGCAGTTCTTGAATTTTTTGCCGCTGCCGCATGGGCACAAATCATTTCGTCCGACTTCCATCTCCCGGCGTGCCGGCTCTTTTCTCTTGCGTGGTGCTTCGCCGCC
The DNA here is from genome assembly GCF_028890485.2 of Planococcus sp. SK3692. GTDB lineage: Bacteria > Bacillota > Bacilli > Bacillales_A > Planococcaceae > Planococcus. The sequence goes on along the minus strand of NZ_JARCHV010000002.1, from coordinate 972,924 downwards.
TTCTTTCGGGTTGACGGCTTGGCCTTTCGCCACTTCTTCACGCTCGAGATTGTTCTTGATTTCCGCTTTCATGGCGTATTTTGCCACATCGTCTTCAATCGCCTCGATCATCGCTTCGAACATGGCAAAGCCTTCGTTCTGGTACTCACGAAGCGGATCGTTTTGGCCATATGCACGCAAATGGATTCCTTGTCGCAATTGGTCCATCGCATCGATATGATCGATCCATTTCGTATCGATTGAACGCAATAGCACGACTTTCTCGAACTCACGCATGCGTTCAGGCGTCATTTCGACTTCTTTTTCATCGTAATGCGCTGTTACTTTGCTGCGCACAAATTCAATGATCTGGTCTTGCGTCTTGCCTTTCAAATCTTGTTCAGTGATCGTATCTTCTGGCAGCAGATTGGCAGCAATCACTTCCGTCAACGACTTCAAGTGCCATTCTTCCGGTTTCTCTGCTGTTGTATAGCTCGCTACCATACGGCCGATCGAGCTATCGATCATATTGTCGACCAGTTCACGCATATTGTCTGTCTCGAGTACTTCCATCCGTTCTTTATAGATGATTTCACGTTGTTCACGCAAGACATCATCATACTGCAAAAGACGTTTCCGTGCATCGAAGTTATTGCCTTCCACCCGTTTTTGAGCAGATTCAACAGAACGCGTCACCATACGTGATTGCAAAGGCTGGGTATCGTCCATTCCCAATTTGCCCATCATATTGCGCATAGCGTCGGATCCGAAGCGGCGCATCAAATCATCTTCAAGCGATAGATAGAATTGCGTCACGCCGGGATCTCCCTGACGTCCAGAACGGCCGCGGAGCTGGTTATCGATCCGGCGGGACTCGTGGCGTTCGGTACCGATGACCGCAAGACCGCCCGCTTCAATGACCCCTTCACCCAATTTGATGTCCGTTCCGCGCCCTGCCATGTTCGTGGCAATCGTGACGGCGCCTTTTTGGCCGGCATCCAGGATAATTTCGGCTTCGTGCGCGTGGTTCTTCGCGTTCAAGACCGAATGCTTGATGCCTTTCTTCGTCAAATACTCGGAAATAATTTCAGACGTTTCGATCGCTACGGTACCGACAAGAACCGGCTGGCCTTTTTTATGGCGCTCGATGATGTCTTCAGAAACCGCTTTGTATTTGCCTTCAGTAGTTGCGTAGATTAAATCGACACGGTCATCACGGATGATCGGCTTGTTCGTCGGAATGGAGATGACGTTCATATTGTAGATATTGCGGAACTCTTCTTCTTCCGTTTTCGCCGTACCGGTCATACCAGACAATTTCTCGTATTTACGGAAATAGTTCTGGAATGTGATCGTTGCCATTGTCATCGATTCGTTCTGGACTTCAAGGCCTTCCTTGGCTTCAATCGCCTGATGGAGCCCGTCTGAATAGCGGCGCCCTTTCATGAGTCGTCCCGTAAATTGGTCAACGATGACCACTTCGCCGTCCTGAACGACATAGTCGACATCTTTGCTCATCGTGACATGTGCTTTAAGCGATTGGTTGATCGCATGGTTCAATCGCACATGGGTTAAATCGAATAAGTTGTCGATGCTGAAAGCTTTCTCAACTTTTTCAATGCCTTCTTCTGTCAATACGACGCCTTTTGTCGTTTCGTCATACGCATAATCAGAGTCCTTTTGTAGCAGCCGGCCGAACGCATTCGCCTGCATGTAAAGCTGTGCAGACTTCGCCGCCTGCCCTGAAATGATCAACGGAGTCCGTGCTTCATCGATCAAGATTGAATCCACTTCATCGATAACGGCAAAATGAAGCGGCCGCTGGACCATGTCTTCTTTATAAAGAACCATATTATCGCGCAAATAATCGAAGCCAAGCTCGTTGTTCGTGCTGTACGTAATGTCCGCTTGGTAAGCTTCGCGTTTTTGTTCTTTAGTCAGGCTGTTGACGTTAAGCCCAATCGAAAGGCCGAGCCAATTATAAAGTTGGCCCATTTCCTCCGCATCACGGCTCGCCAAGTATTCGTTGACGGTCACGACATGGACGCCTTTTTTCGTGATGGCATTTAAATAAACAGCCATCGTCGAAGTCAATGTTTTACCTTCACCCGTTTTCATCTCGGAAATATTTCCTTGATGAAGCGATGCGGCACCCATAATTTGAACACGGAATGGATACATTCCAAGTACGCGCTTCGATGCCTCACGCACTGTCGCAAATGCTTCAGGCAGCATGTCGTCGAGCGACTCGCCTTGCTCGAAACGCGCTGTGAATTCAGCTGTTTTCGCTTTTAAGGCTTCGTCTGTTTTGGCCGTATACTCATCGGCCAGTGCTTCCACCTGGTCTGACACTTTTTCCAATCGTTTTAAATCCCGTTTATTCGGGTCAAATACTTTATTCAATACTCCAAGCATGTTTAACCGCTCCCTGCATGGCGATTGCGGCTGAAAAGCCTGCGAACCGCTATTGCTCATATTTTCATTCATTGGGTTTATCTTAATCATATGCAGCATTTTCAAAAAAAATCTCACCATTCATTTTAACACTGCACTATAAAGCGTGCAAATAATGCATTTCCTGTCCGTACGCAAAAAACCATCAAAAAGAAACGATTGTTAATACATCAGTAGACAAGAAAAGAAACTAGGAGCGTATGCATAAATAACTGCATAACAAAAGCCTCCCGTTACAGGAGGCTTTTGTTATTATGAAGTTGTCTCGATCAATCCGTATGAACCGTCTTTACGTTTGTAGACGATGTTTGTGCCGTTGGATTCAGCGTCTGTGAAGACGAAGAAACTATGCCCGAGCATGTTCATCTGCAGAACCGCTTCTTCCTCGTCCATCGGTTTTAAATCGAATTGTTTTGTACGGACGATTTTCAAGTCTTCCTCATCATCCGATTCTGAAGAACCATTATTCTGCGCTTCGCTTTCAGCTATAGCAAACGCGAGACCCATTCCTTCGCGGTCACGGAATTTGCGGTTGACTTTTGTTTTATACTTGCGGATTTGACGCTCCAGTTTAGAAACGATCAAATCGATCGCTGCGTAGAGATCATCGTGCCGTTCTTCAGCACGTAGTGTTAAGTTTTTCATCGGAATTGTTACTTCCACTTTTGTTTGGTTATGGTTATACGTTTTCAAGTTGACCATCGCTGTTGCATTCGCTCCATCGGTGAAGTAGCGTTCGATTTTCTCTACCTTCTTCTCGATGTGTTCGCGTATTGCGGGAGTTACCTCAATATTCTCGCCTCTGATGTTGAATTGCAGCATGTGAACTCCTCCTTCTGTTTTGCTATCTATCTATTTCTAGTTGTTCCCTCCGGAATCCTTCTTGAAACGTAAAAAGTTTCACTACTATAGTAAAAAGGTAAACTATATGACAAGGAGATGAAGCCCATGTTTACAAATAAAACGATTGTAGTCACAGGTGCCGCACAAGGCATCGGTAAAACCGTAGCACATTATTTCCAGAAAGAAGGCGCAAACGTCATCGGCTTGGACATTGATGAAGTCCAGATTGATGGAGTGAAATACCGCCGCTGTGACGTAGGGAGCTTTTCGGAAGTCGAACACGTCTTTTCTGAAATCCACAAAGACCATGGCAGCATCCACGTGCTGATCAACAACGCAGGAATTTCAGAATTTACGCCGCTTTGGGAATTGACCGAAGAAGATTGGGACCGCGTTCTCAATACAAACTTGAAGAGCGTCTTTATCTGCAGCCGTGAAGCCGCCCGTTATATGGACGAGGACATCCGGTCGATTGTCAATATGTCATCGACAAGAGCGTTCATGTCAGAACAAGGGACGGAAAGCTACTCTGCTTCCAAAGGCGGGATTTTTGCGCTCAGCCACTCGCTCGCCGCAAGCCTCCATACAAAAGGCATTCGCGTCAATTCCATCGCACCCGGTTGGATACATACAGGTGATCAGGATGAGTTGCGAAAAGTCGACCATGAGCAGCACTGGAGCGGGCGTGTCGGCACCACAGACGATATCGCCAGAGCCTGCCTGTTCTTGTCGAATCCGGATAATTCGTTCATCACTGGTGAATGTCTGACGATCGACGGCGGCATGACACGCAAAATGATTTACGAACATTAACGCAAACGGCTGCTATGCAGCCGTTTTTTTAATTGCCTAGGCGTTAGTCGCTTTTTCAAGCTTAGGCGCGAATCAAGGTGAGTATGCGGATCGACTCGGCACCCGCTTCTTGCAAAGTTTTTGCTGCCTGCCGCATCGTCGTGCCCGTCGTATACAGATCATCTACCAGCACCAGCTGTTTCGGAACCTTTTCCCCGTTCAGGCGAAACAATCGCTTTGTCGCCATCCGTTCCTGGCGGGTTTTCTCCCCTAAAGTTTCACCGTATTTCTCCAGCAGATGACGGTATGGAATCCCTGCCGCCAGCAGTAATTCATCTACTTGCGAAAAGCTTCGTTCGCGCAGCTTTTCGTTATTCAGCGGAATCGGCACGACCACCGCCCGCTCATTCACTAAGGCTTCCCTCATATCCTTCGCAAACACTTGAGCCAATAAGACATCTTTTAAAAACTTATATTGGTGAAACCAGTCTTTCATGGCATCGTTGTATCGGTAAAGGCTTTTTCCTGAATGGATAAGTTCGCGGTAGCCATGTTCTTCCCAATAATGGCAATCACGGCATATCGCTTCGCCTTCTTTGCCGCAAAATTTGCAGCCCTGTTCGGTGATCTTCGAAAACTCGTTTCGGCAATGCTGGCACAGCAGTTCTGGTGCTTCGTAAAGGAAAATACCGCGCCACGAAGGGACAAAGCGCAAGGCTTGGTCGCATAAACAGCAGTTCATACGCGTCCCTCCTTGTTATAGAAGAGAATCTCTTGTCTGGCCGCATCCATTTGCCTGTTGATGCCATTGTGGAAAAAGACGACGTCGCCTGTAGGATCTTTCGCGCTTCGCCCGACCCGCCCCGCAATTTGAATGAGCGCTGCCCGGTCGAACACCCGATGGTCGGAGCCGATGACTGCGACTTGCAAATGTGGAATGGTGATGCCGCGTTCCAATATGGTGGAGGTGGCAAGACCTGCTAGCATACCTTCCCTCAATTTCATCACTTTTTCTTTGCGCTGCGGATCTTTGGAATGGACTGATTCAATCCGAGAATCGATTTTGTGTAGGAGTGGGTATACTTGGTCGATCAATTGAATGGATGGGAAAAAGAGAAGAAACGGCTGCTGTTTCTGCAGCTTGTCTTCTATCCACCTTTTTAATGGAAGAGGGAGATTGCCTTTTCGGATCTGGCGTTCATAATTCCACATCGCCCGGTAAACAGGAACAGGCAGAGGCGCACCATGATAGCGTTTAAAAATCGTGGAGTGTACGGTAATTCGTTTCTGGAGGGTTTTGGATGGAGTGGCTGAAATGTAGATGATAGGAGCGGACGGCTTGCCGGCTTTTTTCACTCCCCGCTCAAGTGATGGGTCAAGCGAATACGGAAAAGCATCCGCTTCATCGACGAATAGTAAATCAAAAGCTTCCTGGAATCGATACAATTGATGGGTCGTGGCTAAGATGATTTCGCCATAGCCGCTTTGTTCAGGGCTATCACCATAAAGTGTGTGGATCGTGGCGTCAGGGAAAGCCTGTTTGAATCTGGGGGAGAGTTCGAGGATGACATCGGTGCGTGGTGCAGCTATGCAAATGCGCAACCCTTTTTGCAGCGCTTCGTGGATCGGGGAAAAAAGAATTTCTGTTTTGCCGGCACCGCAAACCGCATAAAGCAAGTGATCCTCTCGCTCCCGGATGCTTTTGGAGATGGCTTTTGATGCGCTATTCTGCAACGGCGTCAGATCGCCAGCCCATCCGAAAGCACGGAGGCCAGCGTTTACTGTGGGAGGTGTTCGCCACACCACTAATTCCGTACAGCTGCTGATACGCCCCATTTTGATGCATGTCCGGCAATAACGGCAAATCGTTCTACATGTTGCGCATGTGTAAGGAATCACGTAATCAGGTGATGTCTCCAAACACCTTGCACATTGACCATCGGCCGATATCCCGCTGACCACGATTGCGTTGCCTTGATCGATTGCTTGTTGCACAAGTTCTTGCGGGAACGGGATGAATTGCCTTATCCATATACGTCCTGACAAAAATGCTTCGATAGCTTGCATGGATTGCCTCCTTTTTTTATAGCCGAAAGGCCTTGGCCGGTTATTTCTTTGCCCAGCCAAGGCCCATCGCGCCTTCTCCTAAATGCGTGCCGATCACCGGGCCAAAATGGGAGATCGTGAAGTCCACATCCGGGCAGGCCAGTTCAAGTTCCGCTTTCCATTTTTCCGCTTCTTCCAGGCGGTTGGCATGGATGACCGTCGCTTGAAGCGGTTCTTTGCCGCAATCTTTTTTTAATTCTTCCGCAATGCGGTTCATCGCTTTTTTTCTTGTGCGGATCTTTTCATAAGGAACGATCAGTTTTTCCTGGAAATGCAGGAGCGGTTTGATTTGTAGCATGCTTCCTACTAAAGCCTGCGCTCCTGATAACCGACCGCCGCGCTGCAAGTGACGAAGGTCTTCCACCATGAAATAAGCACGCAAGGTTTTTTTCATTTCCTCAAGTTCCGCGACAATCCCTTTAGCGTCTATGCCTTGTTCTGCCAGCTCCGCTGCTTTTAGCGCATAGAACCCTTGAACCGCACAAGCGATTTCAGAATCGAACACGTGGACATCCACGCCTTCGATCATGTCTCCTGCCTGTTTCGACCCGGCCATCGTCCCGCTGATGCCGCTTGACAGGTGAATAGCTACCACTTCCTTATGTTGCTCTGAAAGCTTCTCGTATAACGAAATGAACTCACCGACCGGCGGCTGAGAGGTTTTCGGGAGTTCTTCACGTGCTTTTTCGTAGAATTCCACAGTATCCAATTCGGTTTCCGCATAGGACACGTTGCCGAATGTAATCTGCAAAGGCACCACATGTATGCCTTTATCTAGTGCTTGCTGCTGCGGAATATATGCTGTGCTGTCTGTTACAATTGCTGTTTTCATTTTCAATCAGCCTCCACTGCTATCTTACCAAAACTTGCCGGCCAATAGACAAAAAAACATATCCATTGAAAGGTCGATATCCAACATTATTTTACCTGGCACGAATCCAAAAAAGCTTTTCCGGCTGCAAGCATCCATCTGCCTGCCAGGAAAAGCCTTTCGTTTAGTTTTCCATTATTGATTTCCGATGAAGTGCAGGCTCGTTACTTTCCAGTCGTCCTGCTCTTTTTTGAAAACGACCACTTGGCGCCCGGATTGTTGCATCCCTTGCTCTGTGCCGGCTTCATTCATTTCCACATCGATGGTGGCGAACACTTCCGCTCGCTCCTCTTCATATTTGACGATTGTTTCGTCGCTTGTCGTATATGTCGTATCGTAATTTTCAAACGCTTCGCTTAATGCCTGTTGATCTTCTTCACGGTCGAAACCATCCGGGTTTTCGGCGATGGTCGCCATATAGCGGTCCATGTCTTCCGCGTTGAAGGCAGCGATGTATTCCTCATACGCGCTAAGAAGTTCCTGCTTTTCAGCTTCTGGAACATCCGCAGCGATGATGTCTCCCTCATCATCCAATGTAAACCCTACTTCTTGGTCTTTAATGCCGTGTTCAACTGCATTGTTTTCATTAGTGGCATTGCCGTCTTCTGCCGTATTGCCGTTGACCGACGAATCGTCTTCGCCTGAACAGCCTGCGAGCATGAGCATGAGCCCAGTTGCCATTATCCATTTTTTCATGATGCATTCCTCCTGCGCTCATTTTGCCATAGCCTCGCGCGGAATACAATGAAGAAACGGTGTCAATATGCGACAGGACAATTCCTTCCGCCGTCATGTACAATGGAAGGAAACCGAAAGGAGACGATCATTTGGAAAAATGGGAGGCAGAGCGTTTGCTCAACCAGAAAATGCAGGACACACGGACGTACCCGAAAAGAAGAACCGCTGCACGAGCGAAAAAATACAATTTGACGATGGAACCGGCAGACGACTATATCGTGCTGGATTTTGAAACGACTGGCTTGCGTGCCGGCGATGATAAAATCATCCAAATCGGTGCCGTTAAATATATCGGGCATCAACAGCAGGATACGATGTACTTGCTGATCAATCCAGAACGGCCAATTTCCAGCACGATCACCCGCATCACCGGCATCCGCAATGGCGATGTCCAAGATGCACCGGTCATCGAAGAAATCGCTCCACAATTGATCGACTTTATCGGCAATTTGCCGATTGTCGCCCATAACGCACCATTCGATATGGGTTTCCTTTATGCTCTTGAGCACATTACACCGGTGCCGCCATACCGAGTCATCGATACAGTCAGGCTGGCACGTAAATTCATCACAGAAACACCGAACCACAAATTGACGACATTATCCGCCTATCTTGAGCTCGAGCACAACGCCCATGATGCGCTAGGAGATTGCCTCGTCACTGCATCGATCTATCAATTTTGCATCGGACGCATGTAAAAAAGCGCCGGAAGCTTTGGCTTCCAGCGCTTTTTTATATATTGGGCATCGATTGAACCGATTGCCTAAATGCTTTTTTAACGTACTTCCACCCAACCGTTTTTAATGGCTGTGACAACTGCTTGGGTACGGTCATTGACCTGCATTTTTTGCAGAATGCTCGACACGTGGTTTTTGACTGTTTTTTCAGAGATGAACAAAGTTTCACCGATAACGCGGTTGCTTTGCCCGTCCGTCAACAGCTGTAAAACTTCGCTTTCGCGTTTTGTCAATAAATGGTAAGGTCGGCGGATTTCAGTTTGATGGAAAGAGCCTTTGTTTTCACGTTCGCTCAAACGGCGGAATTCCATCACCAGATTACGCGTCACTTTCGGATGCAGGTAAGAGCCCCCTTTTGCGACTACTTTGATCGCCTGGATGATAGCGTCTGCATCCATTTCTTTCAGCATATAGCCGAGTGCGCCTGTTTTAAGGGCATGCGTCACATACGATTCGTCATCGTGAATGGACAGCATAATGACTTTAGCGTCCGGGAATCTTTCGATTAGTTCACCCGTTGCTTCAACGCCGTTTTTTTGCGGCATGTTGATATCCATCAATACAACATCCGGCTGATGCTCTTCGTACAGCTTGATGACTTCCTCGCCGTCGCCGCCTTCTGCGACCACCTCAAACGATTCTTCGAAGTCCAAGATGCGCTTAACGCCTTCCCGGAACAATTGGTGGTCATCAATAATAATAATTTTTGTCATTATGTCGTCCTCCTCAAAATACCATATCTTACATACCCGCCTTCAGCGGAATATGAAACATTAACACCGTACCTTCGCCGAGCGTGGAGTTGATGAAGAATTCCCCGCCGATCAATTCAATCCGTTCTCTCATGCCGGTCAAGCCGAATGACTGGTCTTTAACGATTTCCTGGTCAAAACCGGAACCATTGTCTTTGATGATAATAGACACTTGTTCGGAAAGCCATTCCATCTTGACTTCAATATCCGTCGATTTGCCGTGGCGAATCGCATTCGATACCGCTTCTTGCACAAGCCGGAAAATGGATGTTTCAAAATTATTCGGGAGCCGGACCTCATTTCCATTGGAATGGAAAAATAGCCGGACGCCGCGATTGTATTCTTCAATCGTCTCCAGATATTTTTTCAAAGTCGGGACTAGCCCGAGATCGTCAAGTGCCATTGGGCGCAAGTCATAAATGATGCGCCTGACTTCCGTAAGCGCTTGCCTCACCATATCCTTTAACGAAGAAATTTCCTTGAATGCCTTATCCGCACCTTTTTCGCGGTAGGTTTTTTCAATCAAATCCGATCGCAGCAAGACGTTTGCCATCATCTGGGCCGGCCCGTCGTGGATTTCACGCGATAGCCTCTTGCGTTCTTCTTCCTGAGCTTCGATGATCCTTAAGCTATAATCCTGCTTGCTCTTCGACTTATCGACTGCGTCCCCGAAATCTTCCAGATCCGACGATAAATAATTGGTGGCCACATTGATTTGATTGACTAGCCGCTCTGCACGCTCAATTGTCTGAAGCAGCTTCTGGAGCTTACGCTGCAGGCGGTCCCGCTTTTGCCGAAACTTTTTTTCCTCGGCGCGGTTCAAGGATAATTGCACTTGCAATTCGTTGGCCAGCTCAAAAGCTTCACGAACTTGGCTTTCAGTGAAAGATTCGAATGAACCCGATAATTCGGCGAGTCGCCGGCGTGCCGACCGGGTGCGTTCTTCAAGTGCGTCACCTTCCGCAATAATACGGCTGATGTTCGCTCTGACATTCTCCAATTCGTCCTTCATCTCTTCATAGCTGCGGCGACTTTCTTCGCTAATGGCGAAAATATCCTGTTTCGACTGGTCCATCTTTGCGACCAGCTCGTCAAAGATGGAATCTAATGAAGTTCCATCGTTTTTCTTTGCCATTCTAAAACCGCCTTAGCTATACTTACTGTAACCATCCGTCTCTTTGCTTCTTTCGCCTTACGGGCTTTAACAAGTATATCACTATATACGCAACAGCATATTAAGAATACATTACAAATTATCTGATTTCATTTTACAACAGGGGGAGTAAAAATGCGAGAAAATTACATAACAGTAGGTTCATCTGCCAATGCAGAAATACTCATAAACAAATCCCGGTTCATCGGCCATGCAGCAAGGGCTGAATCGGAGGCGGAAGCGATTGCTTTCATCGATTCCATTAAAATGAAACACCGCCAGGCTACCCATAATTGTTCAGCTTATATCATCGGTGAACACGATTCCATTCAAAAAGCGAATGACGACGGGGAACCAAGCGGGACTGCGGGCGTTCCTATGCTGGAAGTGCTGAAAAAACAAGGATTGAAAGATACCGTGCTGGTGGTGACGCGCTATTATGGCGGTATCAAGCTGGGGGGCGGCGGCCTAATTCGCGCCTACGGGAAATCCGCTTCTGAAGCGATTGCCGCTTCCGGCGTAGTGGAGCGCCGTTTGCATCATTTGATGAAAGTATCCATCGACTATACTTGGCTTGGCAAAATCGAAAACGAAATCCGCCAGTCGGATTATCCGTTAGCAGGAATCGATTATTCCGATGCCGTAGTGTTGTCCATCCATGTGCCAGTCGGCAAAGAACCTCCGTTTATCGATTGGGTAAATGAACTGACAAACGGGCAAGCTGAAATTGAGTCAGCGCATACCGAATTCCTCGAATTTCCCCATGCTTAGTTTCTTTTCATTTACGCGCAGAAAAAATCACTGTATAATATCCACAGCACAAAAAAATGAAAATTCGTAAATTCACTATGTCCTAAAGATTAGTGAAAAGTTACATTCATGTGCTTGGCTATTACCAAAGCCGCACATAATCCCCCTTTAGAGGAGCAACTATAATGAGTAGAAAAATGCAGCGGGAGGTCAAGTCCAGCCGCCGGCGGAAAATCATTAAGATCTCTGCCATCCTGGCCGTCTCCCTGTTGATCAGTTTATCCGCATTTGGAATTTGGCTGGTGAAAAAAGCTGAGTTTGCCGCGAACAATGCCTATGAGTCTGCGGACGGCCGCGATAAATCTGATCTACGCGAAGAACAAGTTGAACCGTTGAATGATAACATCTCAATTTTGTTCATCGGAATTGACGACAGCGCCGCACGTGACCAAAGCAGTGACAACATTCGCTCAGATGCCTTAGTGTTGGCGACATTGAACAATGAAGACAAATCAGTGAAGCTGGTCAGTATCCCGCGTGATACGTATACTTTCATTCCGGATTCGGGCTATGAAGACAAAATCACCCATGCTTACGCACTGAACGGTCCGCGCTCAACAATCGAAAGCGTCGAAGGACTGCTCGATGTGCCGGTAGATTATTACATGACAATGAATTTTGATGCTTTTGTTGATGTTGTCGATGCGCTCGGCGGAATTACAGCAGAAGTACCGTACGACTTGAAGGAAAAAGATGAAACGGATTCCCATAATGCGATCGAACTTGAAGAAGGAATCCAGCAGCTCAACGGCAGTGAAGCCCTGGCCTTGGCCAGAACCCGTTATTACGACAACGATATCGAGCGCGGCAAGCGCCAGCAGATGATTCTTGAATCAATCATGAACAAAGCCTTATCAGCAGGATCCATCAGCAAATACGGCAATGTCATCGATGCGGTCGGGGATAACATGAAAACCAATTTGAGTTTCCGGGACATGCAGGCATTCTTCGAATATGCGAAAACCGGCAAACCGGATGTAGAAACAATGAGTGTCCAAGGATACGATGATATGTCGACAGGCATTTACTATTACATGCCCGATGAAGAATCGCTTGAGGAATTGAAAGATGTTCTCCAAAGCCACCTCGGCTTAAAACCGGACACGTCCAACCTTTCCTTGAACGAAGAGGATCTAACCGAACAGGCTTTTCCAGCCAACGGATCAGATCAGGAAGAAGAATAAAACCATATAGCTCTGATTAAACTGCCCCCATTGTTAGTGGTGTCTAACAATGGGGGCAGTTTTTACGTATTTACTGTTTTAAGCAAAATAAAAAAGCGGCCGCAGCCGCTTTTACTTTCCTATCATTCTCACTAAATTAATCAATGGGCGATAGTTCTTCCCAGCCAACCCGACCACTTCCACGAACAATTCGATCGCTAGGAGCATGACGCCAATCAACAATATGCCTCCCCACAACGTCGCTTGGGAGAATAGCAAGGCCGCAAGACCGAACAATGCGGAAATGCCATAGATGATCAGAACGGTTTGGCTATGCGAAAACCCGATGTTCAGCAAGCAATGATGCAAATGGGACTTATCTGCTTCTGAAATGGATTTCTTTTCACGAACACGGCGTACGATCGCAAAGAAAGTATCCGAAATTGGCACGCCGAGCATAATGATCGGGATGATCAAGGCAACGACTGTCACGTTTTTGAAACCCATCAATGCGAGCACGGAAATCATAAAGCCGAGGAATAAAGCTCCTGTATCCCCCATGAAAATCTTCGCGGGGTGGAAATTATAGAACAAGAAGCCGATAGAACTTGCGGCTAGAATGGCAGCTGTCGACATGACGAAAATATCGCCCATGATGAAAGCCATCGCAGTCAATGTCAATAGCGCAACCGTGGAAACCCCCGCGGCTAAACCATCCAGCCCGTCAATCAAGTTGATGGCATTGGTGATGCCGACAATCCAAATGATTGTCAGCGGGATGCTGAAGTAACCGAAATCCAAGACGCCGCCGAACGGCAAGTTAATGAATGAAATTTCGAGCCCGCCGCCGATGACGACCACGCCCGCTGCGGCCAGTTGCCCAAGCAATTTAGCTTTTGCAGTAATTTCGAGCATATCATCCAAGACGCCCGTCACGATAATCAAGAACGCACCAATGATGATAGCTGTTTCAATCGGGATCAGCGAGGATCCAATTGCTGCTGAAACCGGATCCTTCGGTTGAAGGAAAAGATAAGCGATCAAAAATGATCCGAATATGGCTAAACCGCCTAGACGCGGCATGATCCTTGCGTGTACTTTTCGATAATTGGGCCGATCCACTGCCCCGATGCGAAATGCCAATCTCTTCACAAGGGGTGTCAGGAGAATCGAAGCGATGAATGCCACAACCAGTGTCAGGTATAGCATGTCCTTCCTCCTTAAAAACTCTCATTTTACATACATATCCATCATTAATTATAGCATGGACGATAAAAAAAGGAAGTGATATCCGCTGCCATTCTTTATCTTTTCTTTAGTTATAGACGGCCACCCTGGAAGAAAAGTTTCCCTATCCCTCCTATTTTGATAAAATTATTTTCAGGAGTAATCCTTTTGAATTAGTCGATAAGCTTTTTTAATAATTTTCAGAATAAACAGGCACTTTTATAGTATTATATCCATAATATGCTATAATAAAACCATGGATTACGAATATCATACTAATTTGAGCGGGAGTGCGGAATATGGATAGCAATCTTCTATTTTATGCATCAAAGAAAGAATGGTCTCCTTATGATGAAGCAGCTGTATTGAAAATGGATTATCCAAAACGGGCTGAACTTGCTCGCTCCATTAATTGCGAAGGTCTTCTCGTCGACTTATCACTCGATCAGCATCCCGAAGTCCGCAAAGGTGTAGCCGCTAATGCAGCCACGCCATTGACCACTTTAAAACGGTTGGCAGAGCAGGATTTGTGCATTTCGGTACAAGAAAAAGCAAAAGAAACAATCAATGAACAACCCTTAAAATCATAAACTAGCGCTTCCCTTTTTAAAGGGAAGCTTTTTAATTTCCAGCGGAGGTTTATAAATTCAAAATTAGGCTATATATTCAGTAATGAAATTCCAAAGGAGGAACTTAAAATGGCTGATAAAGAAGGATTCTCAGATAAACTGAAAGGCGCCGTCAGCAAAGGCAAAGGCGAATTGAAAGACCAGGTCGGCAACGCTACTAACAACCCGGACTTGCAAGCTGAAGGCAAAGCCGACAAAACAAAAGGCAAGATGCAAGATACGGTCGGCAAGGTTAAAGAAGGCTTCAATAAAAATAAATAAGCACATGGAACCCGGCAGAATTGCCGGGTTTTTTTATTTCCAAATTTTAATTTTCATAACTGCGTGAATTCAGTTATAATAAATCCTTGTGCGACTATGTTTAATGCAAAAGGAGAACTCCCATGAACAAGAAAACGCTTACAAACTCTGAAACTTTGACAATCGGCCTTATGCTTTTCGCGCTGTTTCTAGGCGCCGGAAATTTAATCTTCCCTCCCTATCTCGGACAATTAGCAGGACAACAATTGCTTCCAGCCATCGTCGGCTTTTTGCTGACAGGCGTCGGTTTGCCGCTATTAGGCATACTTGCCATCGCAAAAGCAGGAGGAGACCTGCAGTCGATTGCTGGACGGGTCCATCCGATTTTTGGCATCGTCTTTACGATGATCGTCTATTTGGCAATCGGGCCATTTTTCGGAATTCCCCGTACAGCCACCGTAGCCTTCGAAATCGGCACTGCGCCTTTTTTATCAGCTGACTTGGCATCATCGTTCTGGTCATTATTCCTGTTCACCATCATTTTCTTTGTCATCACCGTGCTGTTTGCGTTAAACCCAACAAAGCTTGTCGATCGCATCGGCAAGATCCTGACACCGATCCTGATTGTCGTCATTAGCTTTTTAGCTATCAAAAGTTTCCTGACGCCTATGGGGCCGATCGGTGAACCCGTCGGGAATTATGATACCGAAGCATTTTTCGAAAGCTTCCTTCAAGGCTATCTGACGATGGACGCCATTGCTGCGCTCGTGTTCGGGATTGTCATTATCCAGTCAATCCGCGCGAAAGGCGTTGAAGACAAAAACGCTATCCTGAAAACGACAGCATATGCCGGATTCATCGCGGCCGCTGGATTGTCGCTAGTTTACTTATCCTTAAGCTACATCGGGGCAACTAGTGTTGAAGCCATCGGCATGCAAGACAATGGCGGCGAAGTCATTGCGCTTGCTTCACGCGTATTATATGGTGAAATCGGCGGCATTATTTTAGCTACCGCCATCACATTCGCCTGTCTGACGACTTCCATCGGCCTTGTGTCAGCTACTGCACAGTTTTTCAATAAAGTATTTCCTCAATTGCCGTACGTGCTTTATGTGTTCATTTTCGCCGGATTTTCCACCATTATTGCCAATGTTGGATTGACGCAATTGATCGCTATTTCTCTGCCGGTGTTATTGGCTATCTATCCGCTGGCGATTGTGCTTGTCATTCTATCGTTTTTCGATCATTTGTTTTACCAAAAATCATACGTCTATATCATCCCACTTGTCCTTACTGGCATCTTAAGCGTTTTTGATGCTTTGAAAAGTTCAGGTTTCGAGTTCCATGCAATCACGCAAATATTCTCTTATTTGCCTTTTTATGAGCAAGGAATCGGCTGGTTAGTCCCCGCGATCATCGGAACGCTTGTAGGCATTGTAATTGCGCGCATTACACATAAACGATAAATTTACACATATGAAAAGGCCGGAGAAATTTCACATTTCTCCGACCTTTTTTCTTATTTAGAATAGACGCGGCGTTGGTGGCGTTCCGGTCTTCTTCTCTACGTTTTTATGGAAATCATCAACATCTCTAGGATTTTTCGTTGACTCGAAATCGTCACGGCGATCTACGTCAGCCAAATGCTCTTCTTCTGAATCGCGCCCAAACGGTGCTGGTCCTAGGTTGGGATCAACGCCAGGAGAAGGCTCGTCTTGACGGCGGTTTACACCGTCTTCACGGTTCAATTCTTTTTCTCCGTCTTGATCACCGAGTTTCGGTTCGTGTTCCATCCGTTTTTCAGATGGTTTTTCCGCTTCTGAAGGCTTCACACGGTCACTGGTAGGGTGAATTTCATCACCTTTCAAGCGGGAATCCTGTGATTTGCTGTGCAATTGGGATTTATTTGTCTGCTCACGCGTTGCATCAGTTGTATAGATTCCATCAACTCCCGTATCTTGACGGCCTTCATGTTTTTGGATGTCTTTGTCGATGAGCTTTTCATCGTCATGCATTCTGCCGTCCCGTTCAACATCACGGCCAAACGGAGCAAACGCTGTGTTGCGTTCCCCAGCATCCATATCCATTGGGCGGTTGTCATCAGAATGAGAAGAGAAATGTTCACTTTCTGCACTCCCGCTAGGTGCGCCATCGGTATACAAAAGGACAGCGCCGCGTTCAATTTCACGTTCGTAATGATCCGCCTTGTCGCGATCCACTCCAAATTCATCCAGTTTGGCACGGGCTTTATCTTCCCCTGTCAACAGGGTTTTGATGCGGTTGCCAAAGGAGTTCGCTTTGGTAGAATCCACCCCGTAACGGTCGTGGGCTTCATTCACCAAGTTTTTGTCATTTGCTAGCACATGGATATCTTCGTTCCGATAGCCTTTAGAAATAAGAGCTTCTAATGCGCGTTCCATTTCTTCCTGCGTATAAACGATTTCAAATTGACGATTTGTCTGTGCCATTTATAAAACCTCCTGAGTTTAACTTGTCTTGCTAGTTGTTTACCCGCACCTGATCATTGCTAAAACATTTCGTTTCTTCTATATAAGAAATTCATGCATGATAAAGTCCGGTTTGCTGAATAACAGAAACCCCCGATCTTTTTGAGATCGGGGGGAAAACATTATCTGTATTTTCTATTGGTCTTACTTTGCGCTTCTGTTTTGCTCGTTCCGCCTCTGGCTTTTTCAACTTCAGCTTTTTCCTGCGTCGAGAACGAAACGTGGCGCTCGTCTTTAATTAATGTCGGATCTTGCAAGAAAGTCTCTCCGCGGGCGAAACGGTCTTCCTGTTCATCATAATTATTATCGACGGACTGGATAAACTGACGGCGTTCTGCATCCGTCGGTTCATGTTCGGGCGCACCTTCCGATTCCTTCACTGCTTCGATGATTCCTTTTCTCTCACCATCTACATATAAAAGAATCCCGCCTTTAGCAACATCTTCTGTATATCGCTGCGACTCCGATTCCGATAAGCCAAGCGAATCAATGGATTCTTTTACCGCGCTTTTTCCTGTTACAAAACTTTTCATCTTATCTCCGAAAGATCCCGCTTTTTCTACGTTTACCGCATGCTTGTCGAGTTGGTCCGTATGTTGAGCTACCGCATGAATTTCGTTTGCGGAATAGCCTTGTTCATTTAGCTGGCTCAGTTTACGCTCGAAATCTTCCTGTGAATAAACGATTCCAAGCACTTTTTTATTTGATGAGTTCATGATAATACCTCCATTTTAATTGATTTGGCTGTTGCATTATTCTTCCTTACCCCTCATCTCCCTTTATCTAAACTTTCACGAAATTATTTCGATAGAGCAAAAGGACTAGTAGTATGTCCAAGTACTGTAATGATTTGGCTATTATTTTAGTTGATAGGCACTTTTTACCTTTTTTCTCAAAACCAGAGTAATGGAAATAAAAAAGCAGTTTATTTTGAAAATTGATGCTATCATAGATTTAATATATGTATTTAAAGTAAAATGTGGATGTGGAGGCGGTAATTATCGTACTAAACAATCTATCGGATATACGCTTGTCAGGGCCGCCTGGCCAAGCGGAGATAAACTCTCCTACATGGATGATTGAAGTACTGCCCATGCAAACGGAAAGGAGAGTCGACATGGACACAGGAATGCGACTGAAATACCATCGCCTGAAAAAGCGTTTCAGCATGGAAGAAACTGCATCGGGCATTTTCTCTCCAAAAGATTTGAAAAAAATTGAAGCTGGATTGAAAGAACCCGCATTAAAAGATTTGGAAGCATTATGCAAAAAACTCGAAATCCCGCTGGCAGCCAAAGACAATCCCATTGGCAAAGTGCTAGTGAAAAACTTTAAAAACTCATTGCTCCATCCGCAAAACAAAGGCAAAATTATGGAGCACTACGCAGATATTTGCAATCACCCTCTTTTGCGCGCCGACGAAGACGTCGAACTTGAATTCGACATTCAACAAATCCGCTATTTCATCATTACGGGAGATTTGGAAAGTGCAGAAAAGAAAATCAAAGAGATGGACCGTTTCAAAGAGTTTATGGATCAGGAACAGTATTATCTGTATCACAAATATAATGGCAACTATAATTATATTTTGAATGATTATGAAAATGCTTTGAAAACTTATTTGATTGCTGAAAAGATTGCTCCTAAGTCAATTTCTGCCGCAGAAATAGGAGATCTATACTATTCTATTGGCATCTCAAGCAATCAGTGCGAAGAGCATGAGTTAGCTTACAAATATTCAGAACTGGCTTTAAAGATTTATCAACAAGAGTTTGTACCTAAACGTATTGTAGAGTGCCATTTGAATATTGCGATTACCCATGAACACTTCGGCAACTATAAGCTATCTCTTGAACACCATAAGAATGCATTAACCATAGGAAGTAAGTTAGATATCGATATTCTTAAATTCACCACCGAATATAACGTGGGATTTTCAAATTTCATATACCAACAATACGAAGAAGCAATTCCTCATTTGAACAACTCCTTGAAATACATACCTGAGGAGTATATAGCCGATAATATTTCAGCACATTGTGTCTTAATTAAAAGTTATTTAGAACTGGGAAACAAATTTAAAGCCAAAGAAATTATGAGGATTGGCCAAAAACTAGTAGAAGCTAAGGAAATTAGAATCGACTCTCCTTCAAATACCGTTTTTAAAGATGCATACATGGAATTTGTAGCATTAACTTACTTATTAGACGAAGAAGATGATAAATTCGAAGATATTATATTAAATAAATTAATAAATAGTTTTATAAATTCAAAAAGTTACAATGATTTAGGATACTATTTAGGCTATTTGGGTAAGATATACTTTAAACAAGAGCGGTATAAAGAGGCCGCTGAAGCTTTTGAAAAATCAAAAGACGCATGTAAAGAAGCACTTAACCTTAGATAGGAGTGAAACATTATGAAAAAAAGTGTCATTATATTTTTTGTATCTGCTATTGCTTTAAGTACTTCACCAAATTTCGATACGACAGCAGTAACTGAACAATTTTCTGCTAAGGAAAATCAGTTCGCTGCTAAATCACGTATTCCTGAACCTTGGTCTATCGAAGATCAGTTCGCTGCTAAATCACGCATCCCTGAGCCTTGGTCCGTCGAAGATCAGTTCGCTGCTAAATCACGCATCCCTGAGCCTTGGTCCGTTGAAGATCAGTTTGCTGCTAAATCACGCATTCCTGAACCTTGGTCCGTTGAAGATCAGTTTGCTGCTAAATCACGCATTCCTGAACCTTGGTCTGTTGAAGATCAGTTCGCTGCTAAATCACGCATTCCTGAACCTTGGTCTGTCAACCCGAAAGTATAATTACCCATTACATTTTTAACCCACCCTTCCAATACGGAGGGCGGGTTTTTGTTTGCTGCATAAGAAAAACGCAGGAGAACCCTGCGTTTTTTCTTATTGATTTTGTTTTTTGTCGATCAGGCATTCTTTGACGAAGTAAGAAAAAAGATTCTTTGAAGCTTCATCGCCTTGTAACGCAAATTCTTCAGGATGCCATTGGATGCCCATCGCAAATTGATGTTTTGGGCTTTGCAATGCTTCTACTAGTCCATCTGCTGCACGTGCCGCTACTTCTAAGCCTTCTGCGACAT
Organism: Planococcus sp. SK3692; assembly: GCF_028890485.2. Classification (GTDB taxonomy): domain Bacteria; phylum Bacillota; class Bacilli; order Bacillales_A; family Planococcaceae; genus Planococcus. The sequence continues at coordinate 952,812 of NZ_JARCHV010000002.1, read as the reverse complement.
CTTTTATGCCTTGGTGATGGAAAGAGTTCACGTGGAACTCCTTTTCTTTCATAATTTCATATAACAAGCTGTCTTCTTCTAATTTCACGGAATGCGTACGGTGTGTTCGCATTGCCATTTGCTTATGCTGGTAAAGCGTGCCTTCGTATTGAGCTTCGAGATCCTGATATACTGTCCCACCGAAAGCCACGTTGAACATTTGCATGCCTCGGCACATTCCGATAAACGGTTTATCCAGTTTCAAGAAATTTAAGATGAGTTCAGCTTCGTATTTATCACTGCCTGGATAAACGGCACCTAAACGAACATGAGGCTCTTCCCCGTAAATATTTGGGTTGATATCCCCGCCCCCTGTTACAATTAATCCATCCAATCGTTCACAAAGCAACGGAATATCTTCTTCGTCCACAATCGGGACAATCAAAGGCAATCCCCCTGCCTGTAGGATGGCGTTTGCGTAGACAGGATCCAAAGAATACATTTGATCCTCTTCTACGCGGGCCGTAATTCCAATTACCGGTTTATTTTCTGTAGCCACTACAATTCCCCATTTCTGCACAAAAAAATTTGTCGATGCAGGTTTATACCCTTTTTCAGGCCTTTTATAAACTTACATTTTCTTGCTTACAGATCTGGAAAGTGTTGATAGCGGCTTAAAGAGACCTTCCCATCCTTCTCAAATCGAATCCCCTCTTCTTCCAATAACATTTGTTGCGTATAGCGTCCTTCACCGTCCTTAATGACGATTTCGCCTTTTGCATTGACGATCCTGTGCCAGGGGATATTGTGTTTTTCACTCATGCTGTGAAGAATCCTTGCGACTTGGCGGGCAGAACGCGGGCTCCCGGCTGCCTGCGCCACTTGCCCATATGTCATTATTTCGCCTTGTGGAATATTTTTCATGACGTCGATCGCTTTTTTCGTAAACGGCTGCATCTTTTAATAACTACCCCTTTTTGGCGTTCGGTGATTTCTCGGTTATTTCTTCAAGCAACTCGCCAGCCTCGTAGCGCTGAATAAGTTCTTCAACAAATTCGTACAACTGCACATTGGATGCTTCTACAGCCAATCCTTCACTTTCAGCATGTACTTGGCGGTAATAAGCAGCCATATTCTCAACTTGCTCTTTGAAACCGCCTAAACTGGACTGTTCGGTATGCTCCAGCGGTTTCGCAATAGTTTGCTTCTTCCCTTCATTTACATAAAGAAAATGCATTTTGTCAAGCTCCTGTACTTTTTGGTCGAACAGGCGCTGATGGTCATCGTATCTATAGAAATTTCGCCAGTATTCAAAAATGGTTTTTGCAACGCCTAGGCGCAGCGCCCCATTCACGGAATTCAAACCTTCCACCACGCATAATTCGTACATGATCTTGCGCAACGACTTTTTATATTCCCGCTCCACTACCCCTTTATATTGCGTATATCTCATTTAGTATACCTCCCTATATTTGCTGAATCGAGTTCAGATATTGCGGTAGCGCCGGATAACGTCTTCGTCGTCCAAAGAAATGAATCGATCATACAGCTGCTGTTCATGTATGCATTTGCCGATGAAGAAAACGGAAGGCGGCATATTGGCCATCGCCCGTTTTGCCTCGCCTAAATCGCTGTCCAAGCTTCCACCTAAATGAAACTCTTCATAATAATTATCTACTCCCCATTCTGCTACTTTAGCCAGCAATTCACGGTCAGCTTGATGCGTTTTCCCTTCCGGCAAATTGCCTTCTAAGTGGAAATGGATAGTCTTGCCCATCGCCAACACATAGCAGGCGGAAACTAATTTCTCTTCTATATATGCCCCAAACAGATGAAGGTTTGGGCCCAGCGCGCTGACTAAAGCTTCAAAATAATCGTTGGTGAAAAAATAATAACTATCAGCTTCTTCCCGCCTTCTGGCGTTTGAATAATAAAGGACGAGGAATTCAAACATATGGCGGACAGTCCCTAACTTTCGGAAATCCACTTTTGATGAAGCTTGGGTATTCATAATGGAGCGGCTTTGCCATTTTTTTAAATCAATTGAATACGTTTCGTATAAGGGCAATAACTGCATATAACCTTTAAAGAATTCTGCATTTTCTTTCGAAGGGTGAAAACGGATAAATTCGGCAATAATCTGTTCTTTCTTACAAAAATCAATGAATGCACTTCTGAAGGTTTTCACAAGAGAGGCGCTGTTAGAACGAATCTTTAAGACAGGTCCCCCATAGCCAAAGGGTGTTGTGATATCAAAGCAATACGGTTTTGCCTCGTTCACTTGTCTCTTGATGAAAGGATACGCCACTTCCCCGTCCTCACATTGAAAATAAAAGAGGTAAGCTTCTCCTGGATCCAGTTTAAGGGCACTCAAAAAATATTGGGTCGTGTAGTAAATATCCTGTATGTCTAAGGCATCCAGTATTTCCTGCCATTTGATATGCTCTTGGATGGAAACCAGCTTGTACATAATCTCACCCCTGCTTTAACTGCTGCTTATTTGAAGACGGTTTGTAAATGCGGGCTTTTCTTTCTGCCAAAGTGGGCAGCACGCCGCAAAGCACCAACCAGTTCGACTGTCAGGCTTAGAAAAATTCCAGCGACTAAACCCGCGATAGCCGCAAGAGACAATTGGATACTCAAACTGCCGCTTTCCTCAAGTGCGCTATTAGACGTGCCCGCTTTCAAGATGACACTCACATTATCAACTTTTAATAAATGTTTTACTTCGTCTTGTAAGCCAAAGGCAATAGCATTCGCAATGGAAGCCGCTTCATTCTTATTTCCAGCAGAGACGACAATGTTAAGTACCTGGGAATTTTCTGGCCGGTCGATGGTTACACGATTATGGAGCTCGGCCATCGAATAGCTGCTGGCTGTGTTATCAAGAACTTGGGATAAAACAGCCGGGCTTTTTGCCAATACTTGATAAGCTTCCAAGGTTTGATAATCAGATGCGGCTAAAGTCTCTCCGGGGATTGTCTCGGATGTTAACGGTTCGACAAATACTTGGCTCGTCGCCATGTATTCCGGCTCATAAATAAACACTGAAACCAGCCATACAGCAAAGACTGTGGATACCGTTGTGCCAGCTACCAGCACAAAGTTTCGGCTAATACACGTTAAAAGCCGGCGTCCGATTGGTTGTTTACCCATTTCACATCCTCCTTACTTCAGCATTATCAAACTTCCTATCTAAAAATTCAGATTATTCTAGTACCTTTATATCACACTTCTTTGGTACATTCTACACTTTTAAGCGTATTTTCATAAAAATTCTTAATAAATATAAGCAAATAGACTGTATCATTAAACCTATTTCAATACCTATCAATATAAATAGTCATATATACCTATTTATAGTGAGGTGAATTATTGAGTGATCCCGTCTTCTGCTTTAAACTGACGCTGAAATTGGCATGAGAAAAAGACTGACAGAATATCCGCCAGTCTCTGTTAAGCTCATTTTTCAAATCGCTCTACTTATTCCTGCCACAAACCGATGATGCCGTTTCTTCTATAGATGATCTCTTCTTCCTCGAGCCGTTTAAGTACTTTGGTCAAGGTTTGGTGAGAAATATTCAAGTCATGTGTAATTTCTTTGATCGTCTTGAAAAGCACTCCTTCAGAAGAGGCGTTTCTGATGAAATATTCCATAAATCTTTCAGCGATTTCTGCTGTTCGAGCAGTTTCCGATGAAAAATAATGGCGGCATTCCTTCAGGATTTTTTCTTCAGAAAATGGGCGCGCGTTGTTAGAAGCATTATTCTCAACTGCTTTCACCTTCATCACCTCCGAACGGGTTATAGTAGCGTCGCTTAATTTCTATATACCCGATTTACCGGTAAATATACACTCTATATCAATTTAACCTGATAATTCCATAATAAGGATCTCTTTATCCATATATTTCAAATCTTATTCCAATAGAAAAGACAGGGGAATTTACCCTGTCTTTAGATCAATCGACTTATACTTTTGCCATCCTCGATTCAATAAACGCTTTTAGAGCGTGAATTCCATGGACGCAATCCGTTAGTGACGACCACTCTTTCGGATTATGGCTGATGCCATCTTTGCTGCGGACAAACAGCATCACAACCGGAATATGGCGCCCAACAATCATCGCGTCATGCCCAGCGCCGCTTGGAATCCGCACCGGTTCGATTCCCTGCTCTTTTAGTATCGCTGAAATTTCCTGCTGCAGTTCCTCGGCAATCGGAACAGGTGTGATGCTCGTATTTTGCTGAAGCGAAACAGTGACCCCATATTTATCAGCAACTTCTTCCGCCAAGCTGCGAATGCGCTCGACAAGCATATCTCTCGGTTCTTTATGGATGTCGCGTGCATCGACATGGAGCACGACCTGCTCAGGGATGACATTGATGCCATTTGGCGATACATCCAGCTTCCCGACCGTTGCTACAGCCGTTTCGCTGATTGCTGGCGGAAGTCCAGGCAGTCGGCTGACGAATTCACCGGCCGCAACCAAGCTATCCGTCCGGCCGATCATCGGCGTATTACCGGCATGGCCTGCCTGCCCTGAAAAGCGCACTTCCATCCAGGCAGGGCCAGCAATGCCACTAACAATGCCAACCGGCTGATCTTCCTGTTCCAACTTCTTGCCTTGTTCAATATGCACTTCTGCAAATAACTCCAATTCAGATAAATCCCTGACCGACTTGCGAAATCCACCTAGAGAACTGCCATAGGAGTCAAGAACTTGTTCCAAACTTTCTCCGTTATAATCCCGCAATTGCATCATTTCCGTTTCGGTAATATCGCCAGTCATCGCACGGCTTCCCGTTAGGCCGCTATTAAATCTCGAGCCTTCCTCGTCGCTGAAAATCACCACTTCGTATGGTTTTTCTGGAACAAAACCGGATTCCTTCCAGGCTTCGGCCACTTCGAGCGCAGAAAGCACGCCAAGCGGGCCATCGAAATTACCGCCGTTCGGGACGCTATCGACATGAGATCCCGATGCGATAGCTGGTCCATCTGATTTCCCGGCTAAAGAGCCGAAAACATTTCCGGCGCCGTCTTCGCTTACTTTTAGGCCGGCTTCCTCCATCCAGGATTTAACTAATTGCTTGGCTTGTTTTTCTTCATTAGACAAACCTGGCCGTTTGATTCCGCCGGGTTCGGTATAACCGATTTCAGACAAGGCATGCAAGCGTTTCGCGATGCGGTCTCCATTCACTCCTGAATGGTCTAGTTGTTTGTCGTATCCTTTGAGCAAGTCTTCATATAATGTGCTATTTCCCATAAGTCCCTCCATCAATTCGATTGATTTTTATTCAAATAAGCATAAGCGTATTGCGCGTACAATTCTGCACCGGTTAACAGCGCATCTTCATCAACATTGAAACGCCCGTGATGATGAGCCCATTCCGTGTCTTTCTCTGGATTCCCTGCTCCAACCAATGCAAAACAGCCTGGGGCTTCATCCAAAAAGAATGAGAAATCTTCGCCGCCCATTGTCGGCTCTTCGGCGTAAAGAACACCCTTTCCAAATGCTTCCGCTGCAACTGCCTGGGCCAATTGTGAACTTTCCGCTTCATTGATGACCGCCTGCGTGCCGCGGATGTATTCCAGCTCAGCCGTGCCCCCGTATAGCTCAGCCGTATTTCTGGCGTATACTTCGAGTTGCTTTTCAATATGGTTGCGCACTTCCGGATCAAAACAGCGCACAGTCCCTTCGATAAGGGCATTTTCTGCGATGACGTTAAAGCGTGTGCCGACCGTCATTTTCCCTACGGTGACAACTGCCGGATGCTTTGGATCAATCGTTCTCGAGACAATCGACTGTGCATTCATGACGAATGCAGAAGCCATAACCGATGCATCGATGCATGCTTGCGGCATAGCACCATGCCCGCCGCGCCCCGTGAAGCGGATATTGAAAATATCGGCAGATGCGAATGATGGGCCGGCAGTACAGGATACTTTTCCGGTCGGGCTCTGCGACCAGATGTGCATGCCAAAAACATTGTCGACGCCTTCCATCGCACCCTGCTTAACCATTTCACGTGCTCCCGTCGCCACTTCTTCTGCCGGTTGGAACAAGAACCTGACCGTTCCCGCGAGCTGGTCTTTGACCGATACGAGCGCTTTTGCGGCAATCAATAACATCGCTGTATGGGCATCATGCCCACAAGCATGCATTTTCCCTTGTTCTTTGGAACGGTACGGCAAATCCGGGGTCAGCTCTTCTACAGACAAAGCATCCATATCCGCACGCAGCGCAACAGTCTTTCCAGGTTTGCCGCCTATTAACTCCCCAATGACACCAGTCGGTTCAGTCTTGCGGCATTTAATGCCCAGTTCAGTCAAATAGTTAATGACGTATTCTGTCGTTTGATACTCTTCCCAGGACAATTCTGGTTCGCTATGCAATTTTCTCCGGATATCAACCAGTTCGCCGGCATGATTTGCTATTTCTTTTTTGATCGCTTCAAGAATCACTGCAAAAACCCCCTAAATATTGTTTACAGGAAACCGACAAAGATTCCTGCCAAGATAACTGAGACGATGGTGACCGTAATGAATCCGGCGACGAGCATCGGCGGCAGCATGCGGCTAGTCAGCATTTCGCGTTCTTTTTCGTCCTGCGTCAATGCATTGATCACTTCAACCGTGATGATGTAATCAGCGGGGAATCCGTATAGCGCCGTCAACGAACAAGCGAACGCCATTTCTTTGCTGACTTTGAGGATCTTTCCGATAATGAATGAAAAGATGTACATGCCGATAAGCCCAATAATGATGCAGCCAATCAACGGATAGAGAATTTCTAGCATCATTTGAGGTGTCGCCGTTTTCAAGCCGTCGAAGATGAATAGCAACAAAGCCATAATCGCAAAGCCGAAGCCATTTGCCTTTTGCAGCGGATGGCGCTCCAAAAATCCGATCGAACGCGCTAATACCCCGAACAATAAACACAATACATATGGGCTGATCTCCACGATTGGCGCTGCCAATGTGGAAGCAAGATACGCAGCATACCCGACTAAAGCAAGCCGGAAAAATTTGAAGAAATCGGTATTGTATTTCTCAGGCAACGCAGCAAACAACTTTGGTTTTTCGTCCTGGACTTTTTCTTCAGCCGTTCCTGCTGCCAAAGGGGCGTAATCCGTCAATTCGTTATTGCGGTATTTTTGCAGCAAATTGCGGCCTTCTCTTTTCAGCATGACAGAAGTCAGCGGATAACCTGCAAACCCTTGGATGACGTAAATGACGATGGCGAACACCGCGAGCGTCGGAAGCCCTGCAGCCGTTGCCCCTTCCGACATGATCAGTGCTGATACCAATCCACCGACAAGTGGCGGGATGGCGACGATGACGGTCTGGAAATCAAACAGCAATGTCCCGATCGCAAGCAAAAAGACGACAATCCCCAAAATCCCGGACAAGGCGATCAAAATGGTGCGCCACTGCTTTTTCAGTTCATCCAGCGACAATAAGGTCCCCATATTCGTGATCAGCAAATAGATCAGCAAAGTGGCGACGACTGGTGGAATCCCGCCGATGGTTACGATATCTTCGGGGAAGAATGTCCAATACCCGATCAGGAACAATACCCCACTGACGAAAATCGAGGGAATCCAAGCTTTGGTGCGAATGGAGATCAACTCTCCGATGTACAGGATGAAAGCCATAATGGCCAAGGCTAACATTTGGGGCATATTGTTCATTCCTCTCTCAGCTTCAAAACATTATACGAAAACAGGATTCTTCTGAAGCTTATTAGTTTTAAGCAATAGTAGCACAGAATTTCGAGTTCGGAAATATAATTTATAGACTATTTCGAAATAACTTTATATTGAATAAACGTTCATTTTAATGTAAGCGTAACCAATGGCGATATATTGCGTATTTCTAAAGTCGTGAACTTTTTGGGTCCATTATTTATTTTTTATTGAATTTTTCCAGTGCTAGCCATCCGCCTGCGCAAGTTTAGACATTTTCCAGGGGAGGTATTGACTACAAGAAGCATAATTTTAAGGAGGAGTTTAGATGAACGGCAAACATTATATAAATAGCGAATGGACAGATAAAGGTAACGACGTGATCAAAGTCATGAATCCGGCTACCGGCGAGCAAGTCGGCACGGTGCCAAATGGCGGTGAAGCAGAAGCGACGGAAGCAGTCGAGGCAGCCGCTGCGGCATTTCCTTCCTGGTCGAAGACGACCGCCTATGAACGCGCTGAACTATTGATGAAATGGCATGATCTCTTGTTGGAACATAAAGAAGAAATCGGGGAAATCCTGACAAAGGAAATGGGTAAGCCGCTGAAAGAAGCCATCGGTGAAGTGGAATATTCCGCATCGTTCATTTCCTGGTTCGCGGAAGAAGGCAAACGCGTTTATGGCCGGACCATCCCTGCAAGCAAAGACGGCAAGCGCATTCAAATCAATAAACAGCCAGTAGGCGTAGTCGTATCTATCACTCCATGGAATTTCCCTGCAGCCATGATGGCGCGAAAAATGGCGCCTGCCCTCGCAGCCGGCTGCACCTTCGTTTCGAAACCGGCGAAGATGACGCCGCTCACAGCCGTGCGCATGTTTGAACTCGCAGAAGAAGCCGGTTTTCCGAAAGGCGTCATCAATTTGGTGACCGGAAGCGCTTCACAGATCGGCAAGGTCTTTACCAGCCATCCATCCGTCCGCAAGCTGACTTTCACCGGCTCGACGGAGATCGGCAAGGAATTGATGAAACAAGGCGCTGATACGATGCTGAATCTGTCGTTGGAACTTGGCGGGCATGCGCCGATCATCGTTCTTGACGATGCTGATATCGACAAAGCAGTCGAAGGCGTCATGGCGTCAAAATTCCGCAACGCCGGACAGACTTGCGTTTGCGGAAACCGCATTTACGTTCAAGAAGGAATTGTCGATGAATTTTCCGAGAAACTTAAGCAAGCAGCCGGCCAATTAAAAGTCGGCAATGGTCTTGAAGAGGGAGTGGATATCGGTCCGCTCGTCGACAAAGATGGTTATGAAAAAGTAGAGCGCCACGTAAAAGATGCTGTTGATAAAGGCGCCAAAGTATTGGTGGGCGGTGACGGACAATCGGAAAACGATGCTTATTTCTACAACCCGACGGTTCTCGTTGATGCCACCGAAGATATGCTCGTCATGAACGAAGAAACTTTTGGGCCAGTGGCGCCAATCATGAGCTTTAAGACCGACGAGGAAGCGGTTAAACTCGCTAACGACACACGGTTTGGCTTAGCTTCGTACTTCTTCACTGAAAGTATGTCTCGCGGCACATTTATCGCTGAGAATCTTGAATACGGCATTGTCGGCTGGAATGACGGCCAGCCATCGACAGCACAAGCCCCATTCGGCGGCATGAAAGAAAGCGGCGTCGGCCGTGAAGGTGGACAGGAAGGCCTTGATGCATTCCTTGAAACTAAATATATCTCTATCAAACTATGAAGAATTACAATATGAAAAGCTCCGGATCAGCTGATCCGGAGCTTTTTTATGCCACTGTTTCGTATGATTTGGTGCCGTTAGCAGCCGGTTTCATCGCAATGCTTTCATAATGCGGAAACAACTGGCCGAGCGATGCAGCAAGACGCTGTTCTTCTCCTGAGGGGACCGGAATGAAAAGAGATGGGCCCGCTCCACTAATCGCATATCCATAGGCGCCAAGCTTCTCGCACGCTTCACCGATTTCCTTGAAATCAGGAAAGCGATTTTGGCGATATGGCTGATGGAACGTATCTTTGCTCATGAGCTTGCCGGCTTTTTCCCAATCGCCGCGCACCATCGCTGCAGAAAGCACATTAGCCGCAGCACTGCCCCGTACACTTTCACTGTGTTGAAGGAGCTCTGGCAATAAGCTTCTCGACTCTTCGGTCAGAAAAATTTCCTGAGGAATCAATAGCACGACCCCGATATCGACTTGTTCGACGTGTACGGTCTCGATCTGCTCTTCATCGTAATAGGAAATTGTCAGGCCCCCAAGCAGCGATGCGGAGATATTATCTGGATGCCCTTCCATTTCTGTTCCGATTTGCACCTTTTCCTGGTCGGACATGTGCAGGTCGAGCAAGCGATTGGCCAATTCAATGCCGGCCGCAATGGCAGACGCACTGCTGCCTAGGCCCCGGCCGAGCGGGATATCCGTCTCGATTTCCAGTTTGGCTGCCGGCAGCTCTTTGCCGTAAGCGGCCGCGGTGCGCTCAGCCGCCTGCAGAATCAAATTATTTTCAGTGCCGGACAAATGGGCATATTCCGGTGTTTTATAGTCAAGCTGCCACGAATCGGCCGGCGACACATGAATATTCAAATGGAGATCCAGTGCAAGGCCGATGGAATCGAATCCGGGACCTAAGTTGGCAGTAGATGCAGGTACCGCGATTGAAAATTCTTTACCGCTCATACTTTGACCTCCTTTTTTAACTCCTCCCAAAACTGCTCCATATTTGCCGCTTCAAGCATGCCATCTTGTTTGCTGACTTCGATTGCTGTCGCCGGATCTTTCAAGCCGTTGCCTGTCAGTACACAGACGACGGTCGACCCTTTTTTGATTTGGCCGTCTTCGACTTGTTTTTTCAAGCCGGCAATCGATGCACATGATGCCGGTTCTGCAAAAACGCCTTCTGTTTTGGCGAGCAGCTGGTACGCCTCAAGGATTTTGTCATCACTTCTCGCAAGGATCGTACCTTGCGATTCATCAAGTGCATTAAGTGCCAACTGCCAGCTCGCCGGGTTGCCGATACGGATCGCCGTCGCGACCGTTTCAGGCTGTTCGACTACTTTATTCTGGACAATCGGCGAAGCACCTTCTGCCTGAACGCCGAGAAGTTCAGGGCGTTTTTCCCCTGTACGCTCTGCGTATTCAGTGAAGCCTTTCCAAGCGGCCGAAATATTGCCGGCATTGCCGACAGGCAGCGCGAACAGGTCCGGCACTTTCCCGAGCTGTTCGATCACTTCGAATGCGATGGTCTTTTGCCCCTCTAAGCGGTACGGGTTAACGGAGTTAACGAGGGCGATGCCTGGGGATTTGCCGATTTCACGAACCATTTCTAAGGCTTCGTCAAAATTTCCTTTGATTTCCAAAATTTCCGCTCCGTACATTTTCGCCTGCGCCAACTTGCCAAGCGCGATACGGCCTTCTGGAATGACGACAATCGTCCGCATCCCCGCTCTTGCGCCATATGCAGCGGCCGAAGCCGATGTGTTTCCTGTGGATGCACAAACCAGGACGCTCTTGCCTTCTTCTTTTGCTTTGGCGACTGCCATAACCATGCCGCGGTCTTTAAAAGAACCTGTCGGGTTGGCGCCTTCGATTTTGGCGTAGACTTCGATGCCCCAATCAGCAGACAATTTCTCTAGATGGATCAGCGGTGTGTTGCCTTCTTGCAAAGTCAGTTGAGGTGTAGCTTCCGTCACCGGCAGCCACTCTTTATATTGTTCGATCAGTCCAGGCCATCTCATGCTGCATCCTCCCCTTCAATGCGGTAATGGCTGATCAGGCTTGCCATTCCTTCAAGTTCTTTCAAGACATCCAAATGCTGCTGGCGGGAAATCTCGTGTGTTTTTAAAATAAGCTCCGCTTTTCCTTCGGTTTCATTTGTTCCTGGATTCTGTACGATCGATTGGATACTTGCACCGTGTTTGCTGTAGATGGCGCTCACTTTGGATAATACACCGACGACATCGTCCACTAGCAAGCGATGGAAATACTTTGAGCAGCTTTTATCCGCCGGCTTGATGACGCGTTCGTGCTGTGCTGCGTGTTCACGTTTGCCGTTCACCCCAAGAAGCAAGTTTCTGCACGCTGCGATGATATCGGATACAACGGATGTCGCTGTCGGCAACGATCCCGCGCCTGGGCCATAAAGCATCGTTTCCCCAACTGCATCGCCGTAAATGTAAACGGCGTTAAATTCGTTATTGACCGAAGCCAAAGGATGGCTGTTTGCCAGGAAAATCGGTTCAACCGATACGTCGATGCCGTCTTCATCTTTTGTTGAAGACCCGACCATTTTCATCGTATACCCCAAGCTTTCGCCCATCTCTACATCGCCGTCTTTGATGGTCTCCATGCCGCGGATATTGACATCATCCAACTTTACTTCTGTTGAGTAAGCGAGCGATGACAAGATGACCATTTTGCGCGCTGCATCGAGCCCGCCGACATCCGCTGTCGGGTCAGCTTCGGCAAATCCGAGTTCTGTCGCTTCAGCGAGTGCATCTTCATAGCTTTTCTTTTCCTGCTTCATTTTCGTTAAAATGAAGTTCGTTGTGCCATTGACGATCCCCATCATGCTCGAGATGCGGTCGGAAGCGAGCCCATCCTCAAGCGTGCGGATGATCGGGATGCCACCGGCTACACTCGCTTCATAGAATAGATCACATTTCTCGGCATCTGCCAGTTTCAATAAGTCATGGCCATATTCTGCCATGACGTCCTTATTGGCCGTCACGACCTGTTTACCTGATTTCAGCGCCTGTTCCATCGCCGCTCTTGCGCCTTCGATGCCGCCCATGACCTCTACAATTATATCGAGGGAAGAATCATTCAAGATTTCTTCAATATTCGTCGTGAAGACATTCGGATCGAGGTCCGATATCCGGTCTTTCCCGGCATCACGCACCAATACTTTCCGGATCGCGACTTTTGCGCCGAGTTTGTGCTGCAGATCTTCCTGATGCTGCTGGATGATCTTGGCCACGCCGCTCCCTACTGTCCCGAAACCTAATAATCCGATTGAAATTTCATTTTTCATTGACGATTCCTCCCATGGTGTGTACACTGTGAAAAAACAGCTGTTTTTGTCATAGAGACATTATAGTATTATATTTTAGTGAAAACAACCCTTTTCACAGACTATTAAAAAAGATGGGACTTGATAGGATGAAAGTATGCAAATTCGGTGGAACTTCAGTCGCTAGCGCGCAGCAAATCAGAAAAGTCGCAAGCATCATCAAAGCGGACCCGGCACGCCGGATTGTGGTCGTCTCAGCTCCAGGCAAACGCCATAGTGGAGATGTAAAAGTGACCGACCTGCTCATCCGCCTTGCGTCCGCCGCATTAATGGGCGAATCCATCCAGCAGCCCATGCAGGCAGTCATCGACCGTTACACGGAAATCGCAGATGACCTCGGGCTCGACCGGGATATCATCGACATCATCCGTGCCGATCTCTCAGACCGCCTGCGTGCAGACAGCGGCCAGCATGATTTGTATATCGATTCGATCAAAGCGGCAGGGGAAGACAATTCAGCGAAATTGATCGCTGCTTATTTCACATCCATCGGAATGCAGGCGGAATACGTCAATCCGCACACAGCTGGCTTGTTCGTCAATGATCCGCCAGAACGCGCACAAGCCTTGCCGGAATCTTACAGCCAGCTTTCAACTTTGAGCGACAAGCCGTCAATTACCGTGTTCCCAGGATTTTTTGCTTACACAAAAGCCGGCATGCTCCGGACATTCGACCGTGGCGGCTCCGATATAACAGGGTCTATCCTTGCAGCTGCCCTCAAGGCCGAGCTGTATGAGAACTTCACCGATGTCGACTGCGTGTTTGCAGCCAATCCCCAGGTCGTGGACAACCCAGTGGAAATCGAGCAAATGACTTACCGTGAAATGCGCGAGCTGTCCTATGCTGGATTTGCTGTTCTTCATGATGAAGCCTTGATGCCTGCATACCGGGCGTCTGTGCCATTGTGCATCCGCAACACCAACAATCCGTCAGCCCCCGGCACGATGATTGTCGCAGAACGCGCAGATTCCCCGCGCCCCGTTACCGGGATTTCTGCAGACAGCGGCTTTTCCACTTTATATGTCGGCAAGTATTTGATGAACCGCGAAGTCGGATTCGGCCGTAAATTGCTGCAAATTTTGGAAGAAGAAGAAATCTCCTATGAACATATCCCCTCAGGCATTGATAATCTATCGGTCATCCTGAGAAGCCATCAACTCGATGACGAAAAAGAACAGCGCATCATCGAACGGGTGAAAAACGAACTCCAGGCGGACGATGTGCATATCCGCAATGATTTCTCAATGATCGTCTTGGTAGGCGAAGGCATGAACAATAATAAAGGCCTGACTGCCCGTGCAGCCGCTGCATTTGCGCGCACTAATGTCAATATTGAAATGATCAACCAGGGATCTTCCGAAGTCAGCTTAGTGTTTGGCATCCTCAAAGAAGACGAAGGAAAAATTCTCAATGAACTGTACAAGGAATTTTTCGCACCGGCGCTTGTCGGCCAGTAAATTTTCGCAAATGAAAAAGACGGAGTACAGGGCTAACCACCTTGTACTCCGTCTTTTTTCTTGCTTCAAGACTTCCATTTTGAAATCAAGGGCCCTACGTCCCCGTAAACTGGATCGGCTTTTGGTAGCGGTGCATTACGGATATCTTCCAGCACATAGGGACGTTCTCCCGGCTCACCCGTTTTCAGATTGTATTCCACACCGCCAGGATAGGCGCCCACAATGCGGAAGTCATTGCTTGCCGATAAGCGCTTATGACCAGTCCCCGCCGGTAAAACACAGACATCTCCGGCTGACACTTCCACTTCTTTGCCGCTCTCACCGCCCAATTGCAACCGTGCCCACCCGCTCACCACCCCCAGCGCTTCGTGTGTATTGCTATGGTAATGATGAAAATCAAATACGCCGCCTTGCCACGTATTGCCCCAACCATGCTGCTCGAAAGCCTGTTCGATTCGCTCTGTCTTCCCGCTGAATGCAGCGGGGTAGAAAACTACTGGCAGCTCGGGATTATTCGGGATGGTGCCATCATCATCAAAATAGAAAAACTGTGCATCTTTCATTCCGATCAGCTCCTTTTGCCCTTCTTTACCCGGCACAGCGCCAGTTATGCTCGTTTATTCGACAAAAGCGGCGTGAACTGCGTCAGCAGCAAATCTTTGAGCAGTAACGGAAGTTCCTCGAATGCGCTCTTGCGGTTCAGCCTTTCCGTGCGCTGATGCGCGTCACGCCCGAACGGCCCCACATTTAACACAGGCGCATTGAGCTTGCTCATCGATTCGAACGGAATGCTATAGCTTCTGCCGTAAACAGGCGTGTTTTGTTCATAGGTCTGCCAACCTTCGTTCTGGTCTTGAAAATTGACATAGCTCAAATCTGAAATGCCGTTAAAATAATGCCCTTGCTTCACTTCCAGGCCAAAGCGCTCAAACGCCGTTTTCTGCACTTGCTGAATGCATTTCTGGACGAGCTTTGATTCGCTGGAATTGACTGGTGGATAATAGGGCGGCGCAAACAGCAAGATAACCGCAGGTGTCAGTTCATGGCACTGGATCAATAATTGATCCGTGATGGCATGGGACTGTTCGCGTACGTCGTGATCAACATCTTCTGTGACATTCGACATGATCTGCTCAACCGTTTTTTCGCCCAGTTTTTCCAATGCATATTCTTTCAGCTCTTCAAACCGGAAAACTTTCACTTCGTTGACCGGTTCGATTCCTTCACGCGTGCACATGTCGACATAATCGCGGCTCATTTTTTGGAGCGCTTCACGAGCCGTTTCTTCAAACAATTGCATCGTCTCTTCCGCATTGCGTTCGAGCAGGAAAACATTATACATGGAAACCGCACGATATGGCGTCTGTGCTGAGTATTCCATCTTTACGTCGCGCTGCAAGACCGTTACCGGAAGCGGCGATGTTTCGCCGTACAGAGTTTCACGGAATTTCGGATTCCAGCTCATTTCCTGGGTCAAATACGAAGCCATATAATTCGAAGTCAGCCCGCTGAGCGGTTCACCGACATGTGTTTCTTTTCCATAAAACAAGGCGCTTGGCATGATTTTCCCGATACTGCCGCTATAGACTTTAAAATCGCTTTCTTTCGGATCCTGGGCAAATACCGGTTCACCGTTCAAGAATAAAGAATAATCAAGCTGATGCGTTTCGGCCAGTTCCAGAAGAAACGGGACGGCATGGCGCATGCCATTGGAATTGACTTCTTCATCCGGCACTGTCAACAGCACAAGATTGATAGGCCACTGTTGCGTTGATGCCTTTTCGAGCAAGGCCATATGCAAAGCGAGCCCTGCTTTCATATCCATTGTGCCGCGTCCGAACAAATAATTGCCCGATTCCAAATCCGCCAAGGCTTCTTCAGTGAGCATTTCCTTCCGGTCATGAAGCGCACGCGTCAATAACCGCGGATTGGAAGCCAGTGGGCGCAACACGCCATAATCCTCAGTGGACACCGTATCGAAATGGCTGATTAACACGACTGTGTCCACAGCATCTTCATGTTTATAAAGTGCCGTCAGAAACGTTCGTCCCCAGTTCACTTCGCCGAGCTCCAAGTGGTCCGGGTGCTGTTTAAAATACTCCAATTCACCCAATAAACCTTTTAATTTAACCGGGAATTCCGCTTCACCTTGTGTCAGGTAGATACTTTCCCAGCTGACCAGCTCACACAATAAATCTTCCAATTTCTCCGGTGTGTCCCAGAAACGCTCCATGCAGATCAACCCTTTCATTTTCCATATACTTGAAATGAAACAAAAAATACAGTTCATTTATTCCATATTAAGCTAATAAGATTTATGGCTCCTGTACTAAAAAAGCTTAGGATTGCCAAGTGAATTCACTTGCTGGGTCTTCAAACAGCACAGACCTTATTCGCTGTAGGTTAGCCGATATTGTTGCTATGCTTGCTGTTTTAGTGTGGAGATGAAATTTTCCAAACGGTCCATTCCTTGCTTTAAGACCGGCATGCTATATGCATACGAAATACGCAGGAAACCTTCTCCATATTCGGTGAATGCTGACCCCGGTACTGCGGCCACACCGCCTTCTTTCAATAAACGGATGGCAAAGTCATAAGAAGATAAACCGAATTTCTTTACGGATGGGAAAATATAAAATGCGCCTGTCGGCATGACCACATCAATTCCCATCTCTGTCAGCCGCTTGTAAACAAAATCACGTCGTTCGATATAGGCTTTGTTCATTTCTGCCGGCACATGGCGCTGGTTTACTAGCGCTTCCATCGCCGCATGCTGCGATGGGGTCGAGGCGCAAATCGCGTTGTATTGATGCACTTTTAGTACATGCTGCATCACTTCTACCGGCCCTAAAATAAAGCCGATGCGCCACCCTGTCATCGAATGGGATTTCGATAAGCCGTGCACAAGAATGGTCTTCTTCCGCAAACTCTCGAAACACGCAAATGTGCAATGGGCACCGCCGAATGTATTTTCACTATAGATTTCATCAGCTACAATAAACAGATCGTGGCGTTCAAAGACGGTTTTTAAAGCGACCAACTCGTCCATTTCCATCGTGACGCCTGTGGGATTGGATGGAAAGTTCATCAAGACCGCTTTCGTGCGCTCGGTGATCAGTTGTTCAAGCGCGTGCGGATCCGGTTTAAAACCGGTTTCCGATGTATCCAAGTAGACGACTTTGGCGCCGCATAGTTGCACGAGCGGCTCGTAGCCCGGGTAAGTCGGCGCCGGCAAGATCACTTCATCGCCTTCTTCCAAAATCGTTCGAAATACCGAATCCAGACCTTCGCTTGCACCGTTAGTGACAATGATTTCATCTTCTGCACGATACGATAAGCCGTAGCTGTCTTTGAAAAATGACTGAACAGCCTGGCGCAGCTCCATCGCCCCTGCATTATGGGTGTAGCTTGTCTGATCATTGCGGATAGCTTCGATCCCTGCCTGTTTAACCGCTTCAGGAGTAGGAAAATCCGGTTGGCCGATCGTTAAATTGACCGCTCCGGGAGTAGACGGTATTTGATTGGCGAATTGGCGGATTCCGGAGATCTGAATCGCCTCAACTCGTTTGTTTAGTCTCATACTCATTACGAATCAACCTTTCTGCAGCTAGCAATTACTTTTTTAATCATTCATTATCTTTGTGAACGCTGTACGCCAACCAGCTTTTCTAACTTTATAGCAGGTGACCGTATTTTTAACGCGAGCCCCTGCCTCAATACATTTCGTTAACTCGTCCACTACGTGCAATAATACATGAATTGAGCGATAAATGACGAGCGGATTGTACCAGATTCAGAGAAATCTTATTGTTGTTTATCTGGGTGGATTAATTGTTAATATTTCTGTCCAGACATATTCGGTTTTTTAGAAATATCCCCTCTGCGCCCACAAGCTTTGGATTTAGCATTCGCAATGAGCCAGAAAATGTATTGGTAGAGATTACAAAATAAGGTTTTGATGAATTTGCTTAGCTTTTTGATGTTGCAGGTGCCTTATTATACTGTTGATATTGGTATACTTGGCATATGTAGATTTAGACAGAACGCATTAAGAAGGACGGGATCAATTGAAACCATTAACTCCAATAGGCGAATTTATGTATACCTATGCCTATCACCAAGATGAAAAAGATTTATGCCAACTGGAAATGCGTGCATTTTTTGGAAAAGACACGAGTGGAAAAGTTATTAAAAGCAATCGCGCTGTCTATCCAGGCCGCAGCCCTTTCATCAAGGAGCGGATTGAGCTTTTGTTTGAAGGAACGGAATTTGCGGATATCGTGAAACAGGCTGCAGAATTGGATATGGAGGATTCCACATTCAAAGTGATCTTCCCGAAAATCAACGATTTGGAAGCGGCTGAGCAAGTCGGATTTGACGAAAAGCGGGACATGGAGCGTCAAATTGGCTTTGTCATTAAAGGTAAAGCCAATGTCCATAGTCCCGATATCATATTCGGCCTGATTCCATTTGATGGCCGCTGGCATTTCGGGATCTATCAATTGAGCGAGTCGGTTTGGTTCAAACACCAGCAAAAACCGAGGGAATATTCCACTGCGCTCAGTACCAAAACGGCTCGCGCCCTCGCCAATATCGCCGTTCCGGAACCAAATGGAGTGAAAGCAATCGACCCTTGCTGCGGTATCGGGACGGTGCTCGTCGAAGCTTTATCGATGGGAATCGACATCGTCGGCCGTGATATCAACCCGCTCGTCGTCGATGGCTCCCGGGAAAATATCGCGCATTTCGGCTTGTCTGGATCAGTTGAGTTGGGCGCAATTGCTGACATCACAGAGCAATACGACGTCGCCATCATTGATATGCCCTATAACCTGTATACACACGCGACACCCGATGAACAACAGGAAATCCTGAAACACGCTTTGCCGGTTACCGAAAAACTGCTCGTTGTCACCATCGACCCGATCGACCATATGATTGAACAAGCAGGATTCACGATAACCGACCGCTGCATCGCGAAAAAGTCGTTGTTCCTGCGTGAAATCCTTGTATGTGAGAAAACGTAAATCTATCTCTATTTGGAGCAGCGATTTCGGCAATTGGAAAATGAAAACTATACTAAAAAACACCCGGACCAACTGCGTCAGGGTGTTTTTTCGTTGTCATTCATGTCTGACTGCCTGTTCTACTCCAACTGTTGCACCGCATATGAAACCATTTCATAGCGCTCACCTACACGAACTACTGTAAATGTCAGCCGAAGATCAGTGCGGTCCGCCAAATGCTGGATAGGCCCGTTTCCTTGATACAAATTGACCGCGTAATAATCATTGCCGACTTTCACTTCAATCACTCGGCCATCTGCCAGCCCGAATGGTTCTTCCGTAGTGAGTTGAAGTGCTTTTCCGGTGATTTTAAGCGGCTGGAGCACTTGCAATTCTTCGCTTGGCAGAGTGATCGTACTGCCGAATTTATTTCGCAAAGTGTATTTCGTATCGCCTGACTTCACATAGTACGTTGCGGAAGTCTGTTGAATCACACCGACATCCGGGTACAGCGTCAAGACTTGCCCGATCATGATCAAGTCGGATGTCAAATTATTCATTCTCTTAATGCTGTCGATCGACACACCGGTTCGTTTGGAAATGGAATATAAAGTATCCCCTTTGACCACCCGATAGTTTCTTGCATTCAAATCTTCCTGGTTTCCGGACCACGACTGGGTTTTATGCGGGATGGCAATTTTTTGCCCCACGATGATTTTGGTGCTCGTCGTGAAGTTTGCCGCCATCAGCTGTTCGACTACCAGGCCGTACTTTTTAGCGATACTGTAGAAAGTATCCCCTTTTTGCACAGTGTAATAACTGGCCACTTCCGTTGCCGCACTGGGGGACATGATAGGGCCTGCCGCTGCTGCGGATGAGACTAACGCAAATGACAAGAGAACTTTGGATAGCCGTTTCTTACCTTTCGGCATTTGTAGCTCTTTCTTCTTGGCTGGAGGGACAGGTGTCAAATGAAATTCAGTCATTTTACCTCCCTACTTTCCTGTTTTATTTTTGTTTCCACCATTACTTAAGTACCCTTTTAGTTAATAAAACAATCATTAATTTGTTATAATTACGGAATTTCCGCAATTCATTATGCATAAAGGAAACCCTTCATTTTCCTAGCTTCTGCTTAACGTGCAATTATCAGCTTCCATTGCTAAGGCCGAATTGATGAATGGATATTTTGACATTGCTTGAATCAATGTCTATCATAAAACCATCAAATTGAGCGTGCGCTATAAAGGTGAATGACCATTGCCGCTTGGTGATTACCTCGAATATCCATACTAATTGATTGTCCTATTTAAATAATTCGGTTGAGTGAGCCAGACAATTGAGCTGGAATAACACCAAGAGAGTGCACACTTCTTTTTGGTGTTTTTATTTTGCCTATTAATCATACTTGTATTTTTTTTTTGAACTCAGACAGAAAGGAGAATTCGATGTTCGGTTTTTCTGATTTAATTTCACTCGTTATTTCGGCCTTTATTATACTGCCTTTGACGATTCTCATTAGGGAGTCGGGATATCTCATTGCCAGCGGGGTTGTCGGAGTGAAGAACCCAAGGCTGACAATCGGCTCTGGACCACGTGTCTTTAAAATCGGGATACTCGATGTACGGAAATACTATCAATTGTATAGTTGGTTTTCATACGATTCATTGAAGAGAGACAATAAACTCGCTTATATTTTTTTATATGGGAGCCCCATCTTGATGACTTTCATACTGGCATTGACACTCAATGCGCTCCTTGCCACAGGCACCTTTCAGTCACTCACGACATTTTGGGATCGATTTGTTTTCTACGCTGTTTTTTACCTGCTATTTGATGTGGTGCCAATGAAGATGCAAGGCGGCATGCCCAATAACGGCATGATTATTTATGAGATGCTGCGATATGGGAAACGGATGGATGTCAACGAAAATCCTTTCATTCCATCCACAGCAGATGCCGATAAGGAACAGGAAGAAATGCTTGAGAAAATTAAGCATCATCAAAAAAACTAATATAAATCGCAAAAAAGCCGTTGAGTAATCCTCAACGGCTTTTTATATAGAAGAAACTTATACCCACCAGCTCCACGAAACGACGAGCGCGATGATGGAGACAACAATTGAAGCAATGACTGACATGGCACGTTCCCTCCGGATCAACATCGAAGTGATGCCGGAAAGGAGTGCGACAACAAAAGACGCAAGGGACATCAGCAGCAGAAACGTCAGAAGCCAATTATCGGACATCTCCCCTTCGAACGCCAACGGCAACTCCTGGAAAGCACCGGCAAGGGCGATAACCAATGCCAATAATAACGGTACCGCTGTGAAGACAACAGAAATATTGCCAAGCTTGGATTTAGGCCAGATTGTCATATCCGCCTCCACCTTTCCCCTCGTTTTACCTTCTGACTAGTGTATTCCATTTGCCTGCCCCATTTCCTGCCGAACGAATTGTAAAGATTTTTAAAATCCGAGCCGGTTGCGCACTTCGGCTGTGTAGTTTTGGCTGACGGGAATCGTCGAGCCGTCACGTAAAGTCAACACATAGTTTGACGCGACGTCTTTTGCAATTTCTTCTATATAATGCACGTTGACGATAAATGAGCGATGGACAGTCAAGAAATAATCAGGCAGTTGTTCTTTCAAGTTCTTTAATGTATGGCTTGAACAATACGGGTCTTCATCTGCATAGAACCAGGTTTTCTTTTGGCTGCTTTCGATATGGGAAACTTTGTCGACAGGAATCGGACGCCAACTGTCATCCTGCTTGCCTGTTAAAAAGGCGAGCGGCTTTTTTCGACCCACTACATAATCCGGCGGCAAGGTAATGACCAGCACTGCATCCCGGTTATCGAAAGTGATCGGATAGCCGATGCCATAATAGGCAGATCCAAGAACCGCTTCTTCAACATACATTTCGACTTTGCGGCCTTCTTTTGCGACGCGTGCCGCGATGGTGCCGGATGATACGGTCTGTCCTTCTTTAATGGAGAGATCATGTACGCCGGCTTTATAGTAGATATACTGATTATCCGCCGCAACCGCGATGGATGCCTCTTTTGGAATCCAATCCCCAATGATAAATCCTACCTGTTCCAATACAGTGTTTGCCATAGTCATTTCCCCTTCCAAGTTCATTCGTCCGAATATCCTGCCTCTCATCCTCTTATATCGGCTTTTGTCATTTTTTTAAGACAGGCTGAATATTCTGTTATATATTAATATACATCAAAACAAACTGTATTAATACAGTTGATTTCAAAATAATTTTCACTTCAGAAAGGGATGGTTGGAATGGTCAACAAACAACAACAAATCGAGCAATTGAACAAATCATGGCAGGAAGATAAACGATGGGAGAACATTGAACGCCCCTATACAGCGGAAGATGTCGTCAAGCTTCGCGGATCGGTATTGATCGAGCAAACACTCGCACAACGCGGAGCTGAACGACTCTACCGCCAAATTAATGAAATGCCTTTTGTAAACGCTCTCGGCGCATTAACTGGAAACCAGGCAGTCCAGCAAGTGAAAGCCGGGCTTCAAGCCATTTACTTGAGCGGCTGGCAAGTCGCAGCGGATGCCAACTCCGCTGGCCAGATGTATCCGGATCAGAGCTTGTACCCGGTTAACTCGGTTCCTGATGTGGTCCGCAAAATCAACCGCGCATTGCAGCGCGCAGACCAAATCGACAGTGTCGAAAACACAGAAGGCTTCGACTGGTTCGCACCGATTGTCGCAGATGCTGAAGCAGGATTCGGCGGCCCGCTTAACGTATACGAATTGATGAAATCGATGATCGAAGCTGGCGCAGCCGGCGTTCACTTTGAAGATCAGCTCGCTTCAGAGAAAAAATGCGGACACCTTGGCGGTAAAGTATTGCTGCCGACTCAAAACGCAGTGAAAAATCTTGTATCTGCAAGACTTGCCGCTGACGTAATGGGTGTCCCAACACTCATCATCGCCCGTACCGATGCGGATGCAGCAGACTTGATCACAAGCGATATCGATGAGCGCGACCATCAGTTCATCACCGGAGAACGTACGCCTGAAGGCTTCTACCGCACAAACCCAGGCATCGACCAAGCAATCGCCCGAGGTCTTGCTTACGCACCATATGCTGACTTGATCTGGTGTGAAACGTCCCACCCGAACTTGGAAGAAGCACAGCAATTCGCGGATGCGATCCATGCACAGTTCCCTGGCAAGATGCTCGCTTACAACTGCTCGCCTTCATTCAACTGGGCTGCGAAACTTGACGAAGAAACCATCGCGAAATACCAAGTCGAACTTGGCAAGATGGGCTACAAATTCCAATTCGTTACACTTGCTGGTTTCCATGCACTCAACCACAGCATGTTCGAACTTGCTTACGACTACAAAGACAACGGCATGGCTGCTTACTCGAAATTGCAGCAAGCTGAGTTTGCTTCAGAATCAAAAGGCTACACAGCAACTCGGCACCAGCGCGAAGTGGGCACAAGCTACTTCGATGAGATTTCACAAATCGTCTCTGGCGGCACAAGCTCAACAACAGCAATGAAAGGCTCGACTGAAACCGAGCAATTCCAGACAGTGAAAGGGTGATTTGATTGCTGACGAAATCGAATGTACAGATTACAGGTGAAGCGGTTCCAGGCATGGAAGAGATTTTGACTCCCGAAGCGCTGGAGTTCATTGAAAAGCTGCACACTCGTTTCGACAAGCGTCGGATCGAACTTCTGGAAAAACGCCAGGTGCGCCAACAAGAACTCGATAGCGGTAAAAAGCTCGATTTCCTTCCTGAAACCAAAAAGATCCGCGAAGAGGACTGGAAGATCGCTCCCCTTCCGGAAGATATGAAAGACCGCCGAGTGGAAATCACCGGTCCGACCAACCGCAAAATGCTCATCAACGCGCTGAACTCCGGCGCGAAGATGTTCATGGCGGACCTCGAAGATGCGACAGCGCCTAGCTGGTTCAATGTCATCGACGGACAGGTCAATTTACGTGACGCGGTTCGCCGGCAAATCGATTTTGAAATTCCTGAAACTGGCAAGAAATATGTACTGAATGAAAAAACGGCCGTTTTGATGGTGCGCCCGCGCGGCTGGCATCTACCGGAGAAGAACCTTCTCATTGACCGTAGGCAGTCTTCCGGCAGCCTGGTCGATTTCGGGCTTTACTTTTTCCATAATGCGAAAGAATTGATCGACCGCGGAACCGGCCCTTACTTTTATTTACCGAAGCTTGAGAGCCATCTGGAAGCGCGCCTATGGAACGATGTGTTCATCTTTGCACAAGATGAGCTCGGTATCCCACAAGGCACGATCCGGGCGACGGTACTGATTGAAACGATCATGGCGGCATTCGAAATGGATGAAATCCTTTACGAACTGCGTGACCATTCAGCTGGCCTCAACTGCGGCCGCTGGGATTACATCTTCTCGGTCATCAAGCGGATGCGCAATAATCCGGATTATATCTTCCCGGACCGCTCCCAAGTAACGATGACCGTGCCATTCATGAAAGCCTATACCTCGCTGTGCATCAAAACTTGCCACCGAAGAGGCGCCCCGGCGATGGGCGGCATGGCTGCCCAAATCCCGGTCAAGGGCGATGACGAAGCAAATACGGCCGCTTTCAATAAAGTCGCTGAAGACAAGCGCCGGGAAGTGACAAACGGACACGACGGCACGTGGGTCGCCCATCCAGGCATGGTCCAGACGGCGATGGAACAATTCGACAAATACATGCCGACACCGAACCAAATCGACAAACAGCGCGACGACGTTCAAGTGACCGCCGAACAGTTGGTGGAAGTTCCGGAAGGCTCGATCACTGAACAAGGCCTCCGCTCCAACATCTCTGTCGGCATCCAATACATTGCTTCTTGGCTTTCTGGAAACGGTGCTGCACCGATCAATAACTTGATGGAAGATGCAGCGACAGCGGAAATTTCCCGCTCCCAAGTATGGCAATGGATCCGCCATCCGAAAGGCGTCCTAGAAGACGGACGCAAAGTCGACGTCAGCTTGTTCCATGAAGTCATCGAACAAGAAGATACTTCGATCAAACAAGCGGTCGGCGAAGAACGCTATAACACCGGACACTACGCGGAAGCCCGCGAGTTGTTTACAAGTCTCACGTTGCAAAGTGATTTTGCTGAATTCTTGACGCTGCCAGGGTATGAAAAACTAAACTAATAACTGGAGGAGATCACTATGAAAAACATGCAAACATTTGAGACTCGTACACGAAAAGAATGCCGGGAATGCGGTTGTGAAATCAAGGAACGCCGCGAATCAATCATCTACGAATGCGAACGCTGCATCGCGAATAAAGACGAATAGATAATAAAAAGGGAGATCCGAAATCGGATCTCCCTTCTCAGGCTGTCGAGAAAGTAAAGTAGTTGTATTTTCCGAAGCTTATTGCTCGCTTTCCGTGGGGCGGGAATCGAGCCTCCTCGTTCGCTGTGCTCACTGTGGGGTCTCTCAAACCCGCTAGTCCCACAGGAGTCGAGCAAACGCTTCTCCAAATACTAAGCTAGATTATTGAATTTTAATTGTCAAAAAGAAATCACTTTATTAAAAGCATAGTAGATTTCATACTTATTGAATACTTTGATAAAAGGGAGATCCATAATCGGATCTCCCTTTTCTATCGTTCATTCCTGGTTAGATGCTTCAATGCGGTAGCTTTCATCAGCTTCGATAGCGTTGAAGATATTGATATAGCGCAATCCTTGCTGCGCAGGTTCTTCTGGTGCTTCGTCTTCATCGAGCACTTCCTTAAGCGGTTGCTTGACCGGCTCTTCGACTGTTGCATCGTAGTCTTCCATTATACTTTGGAGTTCACCGTAAGAGTCGATGCCTCTCGTTTTTTTCACTTGCTCAAACAGGCGGTCTGATTCGTCTTGCGTCAATTCTACATAACCGACCGTGATTCGTTGCTTTGCCATGTCTACCCCTCCAGCTTCATTGTTTCCCTTCCATACCCTCGTGAAGAAAAGGGCTAAACATGCTTGGTGAAAACTGGAGCTTTCCGCTATGATGGAAACAGCAGGAAAATGAGAGTGGAGGGATTCTATGCGCGTCGCCATATTCGATTTCGATGGCACTTTATATGCAAAAGAAACATTTCAATTGATGATGAACCATTTAAAGAACCACCCAATCCATAGCCGCAGATACCGCAAATTTTACCGCGCCATCATGCCGCCTTATATCGGCCATAAACTGAAGATTTACCCGGAAGCGAAAATGCGAGCCCGTTCCGTCCAGGCGTATCTTGCCGCACTCGAGACTTTTTCCAAACAAGAGTTAGAAGAATATTTTGGCGAAATCGCCGAGCTCATGCACGATGATTTCAACCATGAAGTAGTTGAGCGCTTGAAGCAGCACGTCTCCAACGAAGACTATTGCATGCTTGTCTCCGGCGCATTTACGCCGCTCTTACATGCCGTCACGAAGGAACTACCGATTGAAAAAATCATCGGCACGGAAGTTTCTTATGAAGCGAATATTCTCGACCATAAAACTCCAGTGGTCCATATTCAGGGATCGCTCAAAACCGAGAAGATTTTGGAAGCACTTGGCGATCAAGCGATTGATTGGAAAAACAGTTATGCATATGGCGACAGCCTGTCAGACGTTCCTGTGCTGGAACTTGTCGGCCATCCAGTCGCTGTGCGTCCTGAAGCCCGCCTGCGCGCACTCGCCTCTGAACGCAACTGGGAAATCATTTAAAAAAGAACCGATGTGGTGCACTATCCCACATCGGTTCTTTTTTACTTATGAAGCGCTGCGCCATTCCATTAAACGGATAGCGATCGCCAGGCATATGCTGCCAAAACCAAGCAATAATAATAGCGGCATCGCGACCGCCTGTACCCCGTTGCCGTACACGGCGACACTTGTTAACGC
Source organism: Planococcus sp. SK3692 (assembly GCF_028890485.2). Lineage (GTDB taxonomy): Bacteria > Bacillota > Bacilli > Bacillales_A > Planococcaceae > Planococcus. The sequence goes on along the minus strand of NZ_JARCHV010000002.1, from coordinate 925,673 downwards.
CTGCAAGCCGTAAGTAATCGGTAATGCTTTCGAGACCGCCAGCAGGATTTCATTAGTCACCAGCTCAATCGGCCAAAATGCACCGCCCACCATCGCCATCCCTGTTGCGACAATCGGAATGACCGCCCCGAGCTGCTGGGGTTTGGTAATTAGCGAGATAATCAACAGCCCGAGCGCAACGATGGAAAATGTATAACACGCCGCGATGGCGATCAATAGCCAAAACCGCTCCCCCAGCTCAAAACCGAATGCAAATCGGAACAACAGAAAAATGAGCGTAATCTGGGAAAACCCGATCAAAAAACTATAGCCGAGATGCCCTAGATACATCTGCCATTTCCGGACCGGCGAAATGATCATCCGGCTCCACGTCCCCGTCCTTTTTTCATCCACGATGCGCACCAAGCTGAACATGATCGTATAGATGACAAAAAACAAGGTCATGCCAAACAATAGCTGGAGTTGCCCGTTGTATTGAAAACTGTCTTCTCCTTGAAGCGATTCGACCGTCAATGTCAGAGCCGGGTCCGCCAATGAAGATTCCATATCCGCCCTGATTCCTGGTGTCGTTTGCTCCGCATTTTCAAGACGCAATTCTTCTGAATAGATGCGGCGCAGAAATGAATCCAAAGCAAAACGCGCCGGGTCTTCCCTCCCGACAAGCAAACGGTAGTCAGTTTCAAGCAAATTGACCGCTTGCGAGACGTCTCCTTCCGCTACATACGAACGGGCTTCGGATTCGGCCATTAATTCGAACTGAAATTGATCTCCACCGTTCAAGCGCTCAAGCCACCTTTGCGCTTGCAGCTCGCTCATCGATTCATCGGCATAAACCGGTGTCATTTGCGGCCCGCTTTGCCCCCCTGCCGCTGTGACAGAGACAAAAATGACGGTCAGCCCGAACATCGCCAAAACGAGCATAGGTTTTCGGTAAAAACGGCGCCATTGCAATAAGAACACAGCTTTCATGCCGCTCCCCCCTTTCTCGGAAATAAGGCAAGTGCCAATAGCAAAAACACTACCGCTACAATCCCAATGCGCATGAGCGGCTCCATCAACTGGCTAAGATCCGGTTCCAATAACCAGGAGAAATAAGCGGAAAGTGCCGCGCCGTTCGGGGTCCAATTGCCGATTGCCCGAAGCATTTCCGGCATGCCGTCAAGCGGCATAAAACTGCCACCGACAAATGCCATCAAGGAAATGACACCGCCAGAGAAAATCGCTGGAACGGCATCGCTTTCAAGCCTTAAGGTTATTGCTACCATCAAAGCGGCAAGACAGCCGACCGAAAATGCCAGTGTGATGGAAATGATGGCAATCCCTGACCAAAAAGCCCAGGAATCGGCTGCGAAGGTCTGGAACAACAACGCCGACAAACTGAACAATAGAGCCAGCTGCACGGTGACAATCGCCGATGCAGCAATGGCTTTGCTGCTTAAATACAACAAAGGCGAGCGGTTCGACAAACGGATTCGGTCAAAGACCATTTGTTTTTGTTCGAGATTTGCCTGTCCGGCAATGGTCGATCCAACAAACAGGACGAACATAACCGCCATGCCAATCGTATAGTATTGAAACGAAGTGATCGGCTCACGTGCGGTGATGGTCTCGATGCCGCCGGATACTTCCGCTGCCGATTCCTGTCCTGACAGCCGGGAGATCGAGGCTTCGAAATTCACGGTGCGCACGAATTCTTGAAGGATGGAATCAAGGACATCTGTTTGCGGTGAAGACAAATCCGCTGCCAGCAATTCCAGTTCGCTGCCTTCTTTTGAACCGAACAGCATATTTCTCAAGGACTTTTGTGTAAAGCCTTCGGGCAAGGTGATGACGGCATCCACGGTTTCTTCATCCAAACTTTGTTGCGCCTGCGCCCGGTCCATCCGCTCGACCGTGATCAATTCACTTAAACTTTCATCTTCGAACAGCGAGACGAGCATCGTTTGCGGACTGGCCGACTCAGCCGCTTGTGTGAGTGCCTCTGTTTGTTCTGGCGGCACCCCCATTTCCTCGATTTCGTTTTGAATCGATGCGACTGCCTGTGCTTCGTTTTCTTCTGATACTAATGCAATGTCCATTTCCAAAGCTTCTAAGTCCCCAGAAAAAATCCCGCGCAGTGAAAAGCCAAGAATGGCAATGAGCAAAAACGGCATCGCTAAAAGTATCAATAGTTCGGAACGGTCGCGGAGCAATAACATGATGTCTTTTATTAAAAAAGCGCCCATAAAGCTCCCCTCCCTAGTCTCTTAGTTTCCGCCCTGTCAAACGCAAGAAGACATCTTCTAGTGTCGGCGTCTGGACATTGACATTGATTACTTGCGCACCGTATCGCTCTGCTTCGTGGAATAAAGCCGCAAGCATTCTTGTTCCTCTCGGGATGATCAACTTCAAGCTTTGCTCCTCGATTGTTGAATGTTGCACTCCCTCTATTTCGCTGAGTTTTTTGAAAAGCTCTGGATAATTTTGGTCAAACTCGATCAGTACCGTTTCCTGATCCGACAAAATCGCTTTCAGTTCTTCTTTCGTTCCTTCCGCGATGACTTTGCCGTGGTCCATAATGTAAACCCGGTCGCAGAGCTTTTCGACTTCCTCCATATAATGGCTCGTGTACAGGACCGTCATCCCTTCGTCTCGGTTCAGCTTACGGATTGTCTCTAATAAATGGTTGCGAGATTGCGGATCGATGCCAACAGTCGGTTCATCCATAATAAGCACTTCGGGTTCGTGCATCATCGCTGCCGCCAGATTGACTCTCCGCTGCATGCCTCCTGAATAATTTTTGACCAGCTCTTTTTTCCGGTCTGCCAAACCGACGAGTTCCAGTACATACTCGATGCGTTGTTCGAGTTTGTTTCCTGACAAGCCATACAGCCGGCCGAAAAACTTCAAGTTTTCGTAAGCGCTCAACTCCTCATACAAAGCGATTTTTTGAGGAACGACGCCCAGCACACGGCGCATGTCATCCGGCTTTTTCAATACGCTCTTGCCGTTAAGCCGGACATCGCCGGAGCTCGGCTTCATCAACGTGGAAATCATGGCGATCGCCGTGGATTTTCCAGCCCCGTTCGGCCCCAACAGCCCGACTGATTCCCCTCGCTTGAGCACTAGGCTCACGTCGTCGACTGCGATGGTGTCTTTGAACTGTTTGGTCAGTTTATCGGTTTCAAGCATAAGGCACCCCTTTTTCTAAAAATCTTGTTAAACCCATCCTACTGCAATTCACAAGAAATGCCATTATATTCAATAAGAATATTCACTCTTTTACTGCGAATTCCTTTCTCATCTGTTTCTGCACACAATAAAAAGACAGAGCTTCAAGGCCCTGTCTTTACAAGTTTCATTATCCTTCTTCAGCCATCGTTTCCAAGCAAACCCGCACACCGCGCAACAAATCTTCATGAGACCAGCTCGGCAGCTTTCCATGCTCGATCGCCAGCTGATGGTCTGCCGGAATATGGATAAAGCCTGACAGCATCCCCGGCTTGTTCACAGCGGCGTAATGAAGCCCTTCATACATAATATTGTTGCATAGATATGCACCGGCTGTATTCGAAATTTCCGCCGGAAGACCTGCTTGAATCAAAGCTTGTGCCATCTTGCGTACCGGCAAAGTCGATAAATAAGCGTCGGGCCCTTGTGCAGAAATCGGTTCATCGACCGGTTGGTAGCCTTCATTATCCGCGTCACCGTCTTTGACATTCAACGCGACACGCTCCGGCGTGATTTTGTAACGGCCGGCAGCGAGCCCTAAAGAAACAACCGCATCGGGGTTCAGCTCATCGATCCATTGCAAGATCAAATCGCCTGACTGGTTAAAATCGACCGGCAAGATTCGGCTGATGATGCGGTATCCCCCAATCTGTTCGGCGTCCAATTTCTCCGCAATTCTCATCGTCGGGTTTAATGTGTAATCCAAAAAAGGTTCAAATCCCGTCAATAGCAAAGTCTTCATCTGTTCACACTCCTATTTTCTGAACTATCTGAATTAATAAATATTCATATAAATGCATAAAAACTCTTTCACTTATCGCACCACCGTGTTAAGATTCATTCTATCGAATAAACATACAACGGAGGGAATTATTATGAAAAAAACATATTTACTTGCAGGCGGCGTTTCAGCACTTCTTTTGACAGCTTGCGGACAAGAAGACACAGACACTGGAGCTGCAGAACAAAAAGAGGTATTGGAAATGGGCACATCCGCTGAGTTCGCTCCTTTTGAATCACGCAACCCACAAGGTGACATTGTCGGTTTTGACATCGACCTTGCTAATTATATCGCAGATGAACTGGGCGTTGAACTGAAAATCACTGACATGAAATTTGACGGTTTGATCGGCGCTTTGCAAAATGACCGTGTCGATCTGGTGTTGGCAGGCATGTCCGCGACGGATGCCCGCAAAGAAAACGTCGATTTCTCGACGGAATACAACCATTCCGGTGAAATGTTCGTCTCCCAAAAAGGCTCAGGCCTTGAAACGCTTGAAGATCTGGAAGGATTGACAGTTGGTGTACAACTCGGAACGATACAGGAAGAAGGCGCAAAGAGCATCATTGAGGATGAAGCGATCGATTTCGAACTGAAGGCGCTTGATGATTCCGGCGCATTGATCCAAGAAATCCTTTCCGGCCGTATCGATGCCGCTTATATGGACAAGCAAGTCGCACTTGGTTACATCGAAGCTCAAGGTTTGGATGCATTCGATGACCCGACGACCGCTTCCCCTGGCATGGCGGTTGCCTTCCCGAAAGGCAGCGATTTGGTGGAAGAAGTGAATGCTGTCCTCGCTGAAATGGAAGAGAGCGGCAAGCTCGATGAACTGAAAGAAAAATGGCTCACAGACGAGCAGTAAAATTCGCCTTTAGAAAAGAGATGGAACTGTTATGAATCTAGATTTTTCACAAATCGTCCCGTATATTCCCTTTATGCTCGAAGGGATTTGGGTGACTTTAAAATTCGTCTTTTTCGCGATCATTCTCGGCTCCATTCTCGGGACCGTGCTGGCACTGTTTAAGATCGGTTCAGCAAAGCCGCTGAGATGGTTCGCCGATGCTTATACGTCGATTTTTCGCGGAACGCCGCTTATCTTGCAATTGATGATCATTTACTATTCAATCCCGCAATTGACCGGTTATGACATCTCGCCGTTTCTATCCGCGATTCTCGCATTCGGCTTGAACTCCTCCGCTTATATTTCGGAAATCATCCGCGCCGGCATCCAGGCAGTCGACAAAGGCCAGCTGGAAGCGGCGCAAGCTCTTGGCGTCCCGTATGGCGCGATGATGAAAGACATCATCTTGCCGCAGGCACTGAAGAATATCCTTCCTGCCTTGATGAATGAATTCATCACCTTAACGAAAGAATCCGCCATCGTCTCGACGATCGGCTATCTGGACTTGATGCGCCGGGCCCAAGTGGTCGGGGCGGACTTGTTCCGCAATTTTGAACCGCTATTGTTTGTCGGCCTGATCTATTGGTGCCTGGTCATGGGCTTAACGGTAGTCGGGCGCATGGTCGAAAGGAGATTGAAGCTTAGTGATTGATGTACGAGCCTTATCGAAAAAGTTCGGGGACAACCTCGTATTGAGCGATATTACAACCAGCATCCAAAAAGGCGAAGTCGTCGCGATCATCGGCCCGTCTGGCTCCGGCAAATCGACTTTCCTGCGCTGTTTGAATTTACTGGAGACGCCGAGCTCAGGAAGCATCGAAATCAACGGCAAGAACTTGACCGCCTCAAAAAAAGAGATCCACAAAATCCGCCAGCAAATCGGCATGGTGTTCCAGCATTTCCACCTGTTCCCCCATATGACGGTTCGGGAGAATTTGATGTATGCCCCGATGAAAGCGAAAGGCGTCAAAAAATACGACGCTGAAGAAAAGGCGCGCCAATTGCTCGAGCGCGTCGGCTTGGCGCAAAAAGCCGATGCCTATCCGAACAGCTTATCCGGCGGCCAAAAGCAGCGCGTCGCCATCGCACGCGCGCTCGCCATGGAACCGGAACTCATGCTGTTCGACGAGCCGACCTCGGCACTCGACCCGGAAATGGTCAAGGAAGTGCTTGAAGTCATGAAAGATCTCGCGAGATCCGGCATGACGATGGTCGTCGTCACGCACGAGATGGGCTTTGCCCGTGAAGTCGCAGACCGTGTCTTGTTTTTAGACCACGGCGTCCTCGTCGAAGAAGGCGAACCGGAAAGCTTTTTCAAACATCCTACGAGCGAACGCGCACGTGATTTCCTTGATAAAGTGCTATAACCGAAAACGTTCATGTGATGCTCAAAACTCCCGCCCATTTTTGGCCTTTCCCCGTGCTATAATCGGTAGTGCAGGAAATACCCGAAATTTGAGGTGGGAATTTTGTTTAGAAAGCTTGTCATATTGATCATTACTTTGTTTTTCATGGCGCTCATCATTTTTACAGCGGTGATGTTTTTGAAAAATGAGGAAACCCTTTATACACATGAAGATGTCGAACTTAGCATCGACAAGCCGACCTTTGTCACGCTCGGTGAAGTACAAACGGAAACCGATGGAACTGTCACCACTGACATCTATCCACTGACCTTCCTGACCTTGTCGATCGGTTCACTGTCCATTACGGAAGAAACTTTGCCGAACGGAGATATTTTGCTCTTCGACAAAGTCGACAACACCGGCTGGATGCCGTTTTCGTTTTCGATGAACCGTGATGGTGTGGAAGATGCCATGGTTACACGCTGGAATGAAGACGCCATGCTGCAACAAGAGGAAGAAACTTACGGCACCGATGCGACGCGCAATCCGTTTGGCGTCATTCGCAGCGCAGATACCGAAACGCTGCAAGGCAATATCTACGTTTCTCGCGGCTTGTCGATCGGAAACGGTGAACGCGTACAGGAATTGCGCCATGAGATCTACGATTTCCCTGTTGAAGAAGGCGTACTGGAAAAGAGCTTATGGCTCCCGCCGAAACACCAAAGCGAAAGCTGGATGCTCATTTCAAGTGAAGCACTGTTCGACTCACCGGAAACCGAAACCGACTGGATCCAATTTGCCAACGCCAATCGCCGCGCACAATTCAATTGGCTGACGCCGGATGGGCCGCGTCAAAAGATGGCCATGACGGATGATTTGCGGACCGAGCTTGCCTATACCATTCCAGAAGATCCTGAATCGGCGTACGCTGAATGGTTCGAGCAGACATCTTCACGCTTTTTTGAATCGATGCAACAGTATTTAGCTGAATAAGCCTGAATCCCCCTGGCCGGAAGTTCGCCAGGGGGATTTTTATAGGATTAAACCTTAAGTGTCATATGCTGATGGATCAACAGCCCGACCTTCGCAATCATCTGATGGGCAGCGAGCGGATGATCCGCCCCTTCCACAAAAACTGCAGCGATGGTGAAATTTTCGCCTTGCTTAAACATCCCGACATCCGCCTGCAAACCCGCGAGTTCACCGGCTTTTCCGTAAAACTGAACTTCCTCTTCTTCGATCGCCGCTGTCAGCTTACGGCTTTGCTGCTTGCCCAAAATATCTAAGGCGCGTCTTCGTTCACGCTCCGGCAATACGCCAGGTACAGCGAACGCTTCCATTAACCGAACCATATCGCTGGCACTGGTCCGGTTGTCGAATCCTTTTTCAGCCGCGTTGAAATCCATGAAATGGCGTTCGACGGCTGTTCTCTTCATCCCGAGATCGCAGCATGCTTTATTGATATTTTCTTTTCCAAGCAAGTCCAGCACCACATTGGAGGCGGCATTATCGGAAACGATGATCATTAAAGTTAATACGTCCCACAAGTTCAACTCGTTAAGGGATTCGAGATGGTCCACTATGCCGGCTCCGCCGGTCGCCGTACTTTCAAATGCAATTCTCTGGCTCCCCGATAACGTACCGTTTCCGATTTGTCTGCACGCTTCGAATAGTAATGCCAGTTTGATCGTACTCGCTGCCTGCATCTGGGACTCGCTATCGATGCAGATGCGACCTCCTGGCCGGGAGTTCACTGACACACTAACACAGCCACAACACTCGCCAATCAATTGCTTTATCGCGTTTTCCACTCTTGTCATATCCCTTCTTGTTAATGGTTTCATTCGGCAAAAATCGTTCCAGTCCTTTAAGTCAAATTAATATTAAAAAGACAGAATAATCTGTATAATGGAAAGTGAAAATAGAGAGTGGCCGTCGTTCTTGCGATTTTAACAGAAGGAGGATAATGTCATGGAACGCAAATGGGTGGAACGGAAAGAAGTCGAATTGCGGCTCGATGAAGAGTTTAATGCGATTTTGAACATGATTGGCGAAGGCGGCCCGGACTACGCAAGAATCGACGAAGACATGGAACCGAAGGAATTGAGGGATTGGCTCGCTGAAGAATTCGATTCAATCTTGAACATGATTGGCGAAGGCGGCCCAGACTATGCACGAAACGACGAAGACATCGAAATGCAAATCATGAAGCACAACGAGACCAAATCCCAAGACCTTCATTGATAGCTTCCCTCTCCTTATATGGAGGGGGGATTTTCGATTGAAAAAAGCACCAGCTCAAAGCTGGTGCTTTCTTTATTCCATCATGTCCGCAAGCAGCGAATAAGAATGCAGGCGGTCTTCCTGATAAAAAATCGGTGAATTGACGATAACTTCATTGGCGCGGGTTTTTGAGACAAAGGCCGCGAGTTTTTCGCGCACCACTTCCGGCGTACCGACAATCATCGATTCGGATTTCAGCTTATCACGGAACATGACAATTTCTCGCGGTGTCCATACCGAGCCCAAATCGTCAATTGGTGGCTGGAACGTCGTCGGTTCGCCTTTCATCAACGCAAACATTTGCTGCTGCGAAGAAGTAGCAAGCCATTCTGCACGCTCCTGCGTATCCGCTACAATAAGCGACACACCCACCATCGCATACGGGCTGTCGAGGCTCGCGGATGGCTTGAAATTCTGATGATACAATTGCAGCGCCTGCATCGTGAAGTCCGGTGCAAAATGGCTGGCGAATGAAAACGGTAAGCCTTTTTGCGCTGCAAGTTGTGCACTGAATCCACTCGAACCGAGCAGCCAGATCGGAATGTCCATACCGGTTCCCGGGTATGCTTTGACCCGTCCGACTGGTTTATCGGAGAAATAATTCTCCAACTCCATCACTTGCTGGGGAAATTCATCTCCTGTGCTGTGAAGCGTGCGGCGCAAAGCATAAGCCGTCGCCTGATCGCTGCCGGGTGCACGGCCGAGTCCGAGGTCGATACGGTCCGGATATAGTGAAGCGAGCGTCCCGAACTGCTCTGCGATAACGAGCGGCGCATGGTTCGGCAGCATGACGCCGCCTGAACCGACGCGGATCGAATCGGTTTTTCCTGCGATATGGCCGATCAACACGGACGTCGCAGAACTGCCGATACCTGGCATATTGTGATGCTCCGCTAGCCAGTAGCGGTTAAACCCAAGTTTCTCTACGTGCTGCGCAAGTTCTACGCTATTTGCAAATGACTCCGTGGCGGTGCTGCCTTCATTGACTGGCGCCAAGTCGAGCACCGCGACCGGAATCTGCTGAAATGTTTTTTGTGTCATATCTTAAGCACTCCTTTACCCTTTCTATTGTAACGCTCAAGTTTCCATAGGCGTACGAAAATGCTCACGGCAGCAGATATGCAAAAACCCGCTGTCCGGAGACAGCGGGTTTTTTCAGATCCAAGCAATCAATGTGCCGCCGAGCGCACCGCATAAAACGATGACCCAAGGCGGAAGTTTCCAGTAGACCAGCAAGCTGAAAAGAACGGCCGCCAACGCAAAATCTGCAGGCTGTGTAATCGAGCTTGTCCAGATCGGCGTGTAGAATGCGGAAATCAAAATACCGAGAACGGCAGCATTGACACCCATGATAGCGCCTTTGACCTTCTGGTTTGTGCGTAATGCATCCCAGAACGGCAGCACGCCGACAATCAAAAGAAAAGCCGGTAAAAAGATGGCAGCCGTAGCGAACAAGCCACCAGTCCATCCGTTCATCACGGTTCCAAGATAAGCGGCGAACGTAAACAACGGTCCAGGTACGGCTTGTGTTGCACCGTATCCGGCAAGAAAGGCTTCTTCCGTCAGCCAACCAGTCGGCACGAATTCCCGCTCAAGTAGCGGCAAGACTACGTGGCCGCCGCCAAACACTAAAGAGCCCGCACGGTAGAAGCTGTCGAACATCGCTACCCAGTAGGAACCGGTCACTTCACGCAGAATCGGCAACGCCACCAGAAAGGCAGTGAACAATGCCAGGCATAAGGCCCCTACTTTTTTTGTGACAGGAAACGTCATTCGGCCTGCCGTCGTTTCGGCGCTGTTTTTATAGAGCAAGTAGCCGATTAAGGCTGCTATTAAAATAACACCGACTTGCGAGAATGCTGACTGCCAAAACAGTGTGCCGACCAATGCCAGAAGGGCAAGCGCCTTGCGCTGAAGGTCGGGCGCCAAGTTTTTGGCCATCCCCATTATGGCGTGGGCAACCACAGCCACCGCGACGATTTTCAATCCTTTGATCCAGCCTGCATCTGAAACATCGAAGCTTTGCAGCAATAAGGCAAACAAAATAAGCGCAATCACTGAAGGCAAGGTAAAGCCAATGAAGGATACGATTCCTCCGATTATTCCCCCACGCATGACACCGATTCCGATGCCGACTTGGCTGCTCGCTGGTCCCGGTAAGAATTGGGCAAGAGCAACTAAATCCGCATAGCTTTTCTCGTCCATCCATTTTCTTCTGCGGACATATTCATTATGAAAATATCCTAAATGGGCAATTGGACCGCCAAATGACGTTAATCCCAAACGCGTCGATACGAATAAAATTTCCAATAAGGTTTTCAAGCGATTTTCTTTTTGTGGTTGTCCCATGACTCTCTCCTATCCTGTTAATCTTTGATTTCTTTAAACAATTCGTAAGCTTTCTCTTGCGCTTCCTTTAGCACATAGTTTCCTTTTTCGGTAATGCTGTAATACTTACGGATATGGCCTTCTACATTACGGTCTTCACGCAGCAACAAGCCATCCGATTCCATGCTATGGAGAATCGGGTATAAGGTGCCAGGGCCGATTGAATACCCATGTTCGCGCAGCTCCTCAAGCATCCACGTCCCATAAATCGGGCTCTCTTTCGCGTGATGCAGTACATGGATATGAATAAAACCGAGAAATAATTTCCGCAATACTTTGTCTTCCATCGATATGCTCCTTTTTTAATTATTGATTACGAAACCTGATATCGATTTCCGATATCAACACTTTACCGAAATGAAGGCAAAGGTTCAATCGTCTGTGCGATTCTTTACAAAGCTTTAATAAACCTGTCATTTTTCACCAAAAAACCGGCCCTCAATGGACCGGCTAAGCATTCAAAGCTGCAATGATATCCTTCAATTCTTCCAAGCTGCCAATTTGGGCATTGGCTGATGGCGCCTCATCCATTAAGCCTGATGGTTTCCATACGCCATACATTCCCACATCTCGTGCTGCTGCGACATCATTGGCGGGATGGTCCCCGATAAATACGCTTTCATGAGCCTGTACAGCCAATCGGCCCAGTGCTCTTTGGAAAATCCGTGGATCGGGCTTTCGCAACTGTTCGTTTTCGGAAATCAAGATCACGTCGAAATAGTTCTCGATTGCCAAAGCTTTGATATTGCCCATCTGAAAATCGCCCTTGCCGTTTGAGATGATGCCCAGTTTCATTCCTTGTTTCTTCAACCCCTGCAGCATTGACTGCAAACCTTTAAAAGGAATACAGTGTAAATAAAAATTAGAGAGATAATCGTCTAATAAAAATTCCATCGTTTTTTGCTGGATCTCAAATTCTTGTATCAATTGCGCGTAGACTTGGTCTTTCCAAACGTAACCGCGCATATCCAACTCAATAAAGCGTTTGATATATAAGGCCTTCGGAATATGCCCAAGAGACCGCTGCATCCGGTCGTACTGGTCGTCGATGAACGACGCGACTGACGCGTCCCGGTCGAGCAAAGTTCCATCCAAATCGAACAACACTGCTTGAATCATCGCATTGCCTCATTCCACAAGCGTTTTCCGCTCTTTCCTCCATCGGTGCCAGTCAAAACGAACACATCGGGATTGCTTAAAGCGCGCCACCCTTCAAACCCGAAACCTTCCACATATTGCGATAAAAGCAGCGCCATAATATTGCCGTGCGTGACAATTGCGGCTGTTTGGCACCCGCTGTTTTCGAGCTCTTCCACAACTTGAGAAATCCGTGCCAACGCCTGTCCACTGGATTCCCCCCCTTCAAGCACGAGCTCGTGGTCATCGAATGTGCTTTTCAAGCGCTCAAACCAATCAGGGAGGTTTCCTGAACTTAAGACCCGTTCTTTTAACCGCTCATCGGTTTCGATTTCTACAGCCAATGCTTCTGCTAATGGACCAATCGATTGAACGGCTCGCGCATATGGGCTCGAGACGATCCGCTCGATTTCCTTGTCACTTAAAAACCCGCCCAATTCCACAGCTTGGGCCCTGCCAGTTCCCGTAAGCTCAGCATCCGGCTCTTGTCCAGTGGCGGCACAATGCCGAATGATGTAAATCTCTGTCACGTAACATCACTCCTCATTCATTTATAAATTAAGTAAATCCGCTATGATTTCCGCACTTCCTGGCGTGAACATGAATAGGGAAAACCCAATGCATAAAGCGCCGCCCACGAGCAAGCTAATTTTCACAATGAGCGGAAACCCTCTTTTTGGCAAAATCCCTGCAAAAAACAAACAAATTCCAATGAATAACAACAGCATATACCAGAAACCCATGCGCCCACCCCTTTTTAATTTGTTAATATCTGGACGCTTCCAGAATGAAAAGGTTCTGCCGTAATGTGTCTATTGTCACTCTTGAATCTAGTTTGTCGCCACCATATGAAACTCAGTCGATTCCGTACCATTTCATTGCATTGCGATACAGAACCTTCTCTGCTTCCTTATCGCCTAAAGTTTCTTGGATTAATTCGGCATCACTTTCCTGAAACGGCGTTTTTGCGCGAGTCGATGGCAAATCGGTGCCAAATAACAACGCACCCGGATTAATTTCATGGACGGCCCGAATGGCATAGGCCGGATCGAAATCAATCCGCCCAAATCCCGTCGCTTTCACTTTGATGCCTTTTTCCACTAATCTCAACAGGTCCGGTAAGCCTTGCTTTGACAAACCGAGATGGTCGATGGAAACCGCCGGCAAGCGCTCAATGGTTTCTTTTAACTGTTCCAGGTCTTTTGAATCGATGTACAACTCGGCGTGCCATCCAGCAATATCATGGACACGTCTAGCAAAATGATCAAGCTGTTCAATGGTTTCGGAGCCGCCGCGCTTTACATTGAATCGCACGGCACGGACGCCTTTTTCATGAAGCTTGAGAATTTCTTCGTCTGACGTGTCCGAGGGCAATTGCGTCACGCCGGCAAATCGTTCACCAAGCGTGTCGAGTGCATCGAGCAAATACGATTGGTCAAAGCCTTGGAACGATCCCGATACGATGGCGCCCCCGGCGACTTCGAAGTTTTCAACAGACTCCAGATAATCCGAAGCGGTGAACGAAGGTGGCAAATAGCCTTGGTTTGGAATCAATGGAAATCGTGGGTCGATAATATGTAAGTGGGCATCGAAGATTTTCACTTTATTCATCGCTTCAGTTCCTCCGTCAATGCCGTAATCGCTTGCCTGACACGCTGCATACTCGCTTCATCGTTCATCTCGTTCCGCGCATGTAAAAGCACTGGACGCACCGACTCGATGGAACGCCCGAACTCATACATCCATTCATAGCGTGGCACCATCCATGTATGAAAATGGTGCGTCGTGTCTTCATTATAGAAATAATAGACCGACTCAATGCCAAGGACGTCACGCTGCGCTTTGCGAATTTCCGTCAGCGTCGTGATGTAATCGAGCCGTTCTGATTCCGTCAACTCGTCCAAAGTTTTCAAATGGCGCTTTGACGCGAGAATAATCAAGCCCGGGATGGGATAAGCCACATCCTGATGGGCGTGGAAATGTTCCGTCTCCACGACGATGCCGCCTTCCGGTTCGATTAATCCATTCACTAACGCACAGCTCAAGCACTCCACTTCAACGGTTTCGCCGTTTGCCAAGGTGATGGTTCTCATTTCACTCACTCTCCTTGGATGTTTTTTTGCCCAAAGCTTCTGAAAGAAGAAATGCTAAGAGCCCGATCATTAAAATCACAAACCAATTATCGATCAGGGCATTCCCGATAAAGTATTCAGAAATGCCATTCATCAAAAGAATCAACCCCCATACAACGAAAACCAAAACATATCCATCTTTACCGCCATCATGTTCATTGCTGGCGTCTTCGAAAAATAAACCGAATAGTTTCTTCATACCTCGTCCCCCTTTTCGCGCCAGCTTTCTGTGGATTTATGCATCACTTCCATCTACCGGAACGAACCATCCCATGCATAGGTCGAAAAAGAGGCCAATTTCTCAAAATAGAATTCCAAGCGCTGGTATACCGAAGGAACGATTAAACGCTCCCGGTTCATTTGCTGGAATTCAATCCAATTGACCAGCTGCGCAGCGTGCACCTCACCTGGCTGAAGCTGCAAGGCCTCCATATCGATATGTTCTTTGCATCTCCACACATAGCTATCCAAAAAATAATTGCCGCCTTTTGTTTGGCCTAAAAACCGCAGTTCCTCAGGCCTTGCGAGTAACCCCGTTTCTTCTTCCAACTCACGAAGAGCACCCGTCAAACTGCTTTCTCCTACAGTCACGGAACCACCCGTTGTTTCCCACAGCATCGGAAGCGGTTTTACCGGATCTCTTTGCGTCATGAAAATCCTGCCATCTGCATTGAGCGTAATGACTTCCACCACAATGTGGAACTCGCCAGGCTGCAATTTATCTCCTCTTATATGCTTCTTTCCGAGCGGGTTGCGCTCACCATCATACAAATCCCAAACTTCCATTGCCACTTGCTCCTATCCCAAATTCGCGAATTTTCGATACGCATGTTTTGCTATTTAATATTCAGCTCTGTATATACTTTAAAGAATTTTCCCAATAATTAACAGACTTTTTTAGGCATTTATAATTTTATTTTTCCATATAAAAAGCACCGGAGGCAGACGCCCTCGGCACTTGATTATTTTCGATAGATTGATGTCAATTACGCATTGCCGCAACTGCCTCTTCAAAACTAGTACGGCTATCCGGACCGTAAAATTCGGGGTTTCCGCGAAAAAATGTGTTTATCGTATAGTCCTTTGCACAATCAAGGCTGCATTCGTGAGAAGCCATGATGAGCGTAAGATATGACTTGAAATACATCGGCTGAAGTCGCCCTCCGTGATTGACCGTCATCACAAATACCTCCTTTCAACAGCAGCCGCCGATGGTGATCGACTGCCGCTCATTTTTGGAAACACCGGAACTGCATACGCCCGTTTCAGGCAAATCCAGCTGCACTTTCTCAGAAGCCTCAATATCTCCGGTGAGATAAGCGACAATTGAACGGACTTGTTCATAGCCGGTCGCCATCAAGAAAGTCGGCGCGCGGCCATAGCTTTTCATGCCAGCGATGTAGAATCCTTGTTCCGGCTGACGCAATTCCTTTTCGCCATGCGGCCGGACCGTTCCGCAGCTATGGACGTTCGGATCGATTAGCGGAGCGAGTGCTTCGATGCTTTCTGTGGCATCATCAATTTTGAGGCGAAGTTCTTTCAAGAAATCGAAATCGGGACGGCTGCCTGTATTGACGATGATTTCATCGATTGCTTCAATCGAATGGCTTTTGCCTTGCCAGTCACCCATTAAAGCAAGCTTTCCATCTTTTCGAGAAACTTGTTCGATGCGAAACGGCGTAAAGATTTCCACACGCCCTGAATCCACCAATTCATGGACACGCGCTCCCAATTCACCTCGTGCCTCGAGCGCATCATCTGCTTCGCCGCCGTAAACATCCTCGATTTTCGGCTTGCGCAGGATCCAAGAGATTTGCCCTTGATGTCCAGCATCCTCAACTGCGGCAAGATCCAATAAAGTATTGATGGCAGAATGGCCTCCACCTATGACCGCAACTCGCTTTCCAGCAAACCGCTCGCGGTCTTTGCCATGAAGATCCGGAATACCATAAAAGATATGCGCTTGCTGGCTGCGCTCGCTCAGCGTCCAAACACCATCGGCTTGAAGCGGATTCGGCTGGCCCCAAGTGCCTGTGGCATCGATGACGGCTTTCGCTTCAATCCGCTCCATTTGTGCATCTTCAGTCTCTGCATAGATCACGAATGGCCGCTGTTCACGGTTCATCGTCTTCATCTTGTCTTGATGTTTTCGGCTGATGGCACTGACACGTGCATTGAGGCGGATGTATGGTGCGATTTCGGAAACAGCAGCGAGCTTCATCAAATAATCTTCTACCAGCTCAGCTCCTGTCGGCAACTTGTCATCCCCTGGGGCATTCCAGCCAGAACGGTCCAATAAGGTCCGCGCCGCTTTATCGATATTGTATTGCCAAGGAGAAAACAAACGGATATGTCCCCATTGCAGCACATGATGGCCGATTCTGCCTCCCGCTTCAAGCACCAAAAACTTTTCACCTGCTAGCGATAAGTGGGCGGCAGCAGCCAAACCGATCGGCCCTGCACCGATGACAACGACCGGCAATTCCGGCGCTGTATTTTTTATTCTTTTGATTTGGATGCGTTGTGGAGTGGTTGAACAACAATTTGTTTGTGTGTTCATGTGTTAGCCTCCTTATTGTTAAAACTTGATTTTTGCAAGTATTATTTCAAACTTAATACATCGGTTTACAGCAGACAGATGATTTTGCCATCGCTTCGTTCAGTAAATTGATCGATTGCAGCACCATATCCTGTTCAAATTCGGTCATATGCGAGAAGATTTCCTCGAGATGGGCCTCCATGTCTTTCTGGATGGCAAGCGCTACTTTCTGGCCTTCTTCTGTCAAACCCAGCACCGAGATCCGTTTATCCGCAGAAGACGGAACTTTTGTGACCAAGCCTATCTTCATCAAGCTTTGCACTTGCCGGCTGAAAGTTGACAGGTCGGTCGCCAGTGCATCCGCCACTTGTTGTATGGATGGCCATTCCCGGCGGTCGATCTCATAAAGGATATGGCTTTGCACCAAGCTGATTTCCACATCGTCAACCGTACAACAATTTTTGTTCAACAAGCCAAAGCGTTTAACCATGCTTTGAAAAATTTCCCGTTTATTTTCCATCTTCAACACCTCTAGTTGTATCATATATAATTAACTTGCAAATTGCAAGTATTTATTTTATCATTTAATCAATTATAAGAATCGAGGGGAAGCTTATGGACTATACCATCAGGCCAGCAGTGGAATCGGATTGGCCCCAAATCAAGCAAATCTATGAAGCAGGCATGGATAGCGGGCTCGCTACCTTCGAAACCAAAGCGCTTAGTTATGAATACTGGAGTGATAGCGAGACCAGCAACTGTCGTTTGGTCATTGAGTCAGGAACGCAAATACTTGGCTTTTGTAAGCTTTCACTAGTATCGAAACGGCCGGTTTACTCAGGTGTCGGGGAAGTGAGCATCTATATCGACCCTGGATATTCCGGCAAAGGCATCGGCCACAAGCTTATGCAAACCCTTATTCAAGCTTCGGAACAACACGGCTTTTGGACGTTGGAAGCAAAAATCTTCCCTGAAAACGAAGCAAGCATCCGGCTTCATAAGAAAAACGGCTTCCGTGAAGTCGGTGTCCGTGAACGCATCGGAAAGCGGGACGGCGTCTGGCGTGACAATATCCTGCTCGAACGCAGAAGCACAGTAAACGGAACCCACTAAAAAAAGAGCTCACGAATGAGCTCTTTTTTTCTATTCAACAGCTAGTCGGCGCACCGATCATGACCAGGCCGCCTTGCACTCCTTGCGTATCAAAATCCAAGGCGAGCTCCTCTGCCATGTCTTTTGCATCCGGCGCGACCGCTACGCGGATGCCGTTCACATCGATAAGTTCATCTGTTTGTTCCGGTGCATCGAGCGACAAGCCGATTTGTGGGCCGCAGCAGCCGGCGACTGCATAAAGGCGCAGGTTTTCCGTTTGTTGTTCTTCCAGAATGGATTGAATATAGTTTTTAGCTTCATCAGTAATCATCATAAACTCCATCTCCCCTGTTCTTTTCAATTATTCTTCACTTTAACATGTATTAGGCTTGCGGAAAAATACGGTGCAGCGATTCTTTCAGTTCCGGCTTCACACTGATTTTGGGGCGAACAGCCGTTGCCATCTGTTCCGCTTCTTCAATAGTACCTGCTTGCCCTAATGCTAATAGTGTTCCAACCGCGACAGTGCCGGTCCGGTTGCTGCCTCCAGCACAGTGGAAAAAGACTTTCTTGCCTTCTTCGTAAGCTGTGACCACTCCGTCGATAGCATCTTGAATCGACTCATCTTGGTGTTCCGTGGAATCGTCGACGATCGGTGCATGGACGCGTGTATAGCTTTCGTCGTTGTCATCTGCTTCTGCACGTAAATCAAAGACAACATCGATGCCTTCCTTTTCTACTGCTGTTTTCGCATCAGCTGCGCCACCGATGAAAATACGATCTTTTACTAGTTGCTGGTATGCTTCGCTCATCGTTATCCTTCATCCTTTCCTGACTGCTTCAATACGTTTCGCAATCACTTACAAAATAAATTCTTTTAATTGCTCGTAGCCGATCTTTTCTTCTTCAAGCCAAGGAATGATGGCGCATTTCTGCGCAAGTTCGTCGTTGACCTTGCGAATCCATTGTTTCTCGGAAGCGGCACGGCCACGCAAGACCGAGTCGACCGTGTCCGTCGCATACAAGCTTTGGTTGATGACCCACCATTTCGGTGCAATCCCTGCACGCTTCAAGTCTTCCTCGAGGCGCGCAGCTTCGAGAACGGGCGTCGCTTCTGCCAATGTGACGATAACGACAGCTGTTTCTTGTGGATTGCGCAGGCGCGGCAAGAGTTTTTTGACACTATCCGGCACGTCGCCTGTCGAGCGGCTCATTTCTTTATGGTACGCTTCCGTCGAATCAAGAAGCAACAATGTGTGTCCGGTCGGAGCGGTATCGATGACGACGATTTCGTTCTCGGATTTCTCGACCACTTTAGCGAATGCCTGGAACAACGCGATTTCTTCGGTGCATGGCGATTCCAGGTCTTCTTTCAAATAAGCGAGCTCTTCTTCGGTCATCCCGTCGCTTGCTTGTTCAATGACGGTTTCTTTATAGCGCGCCACTTCGATTTCAGGATTGATGCTGCTGATTGATAAATTGTCGCGCTGTTCGCTGCCGTCAAATGTATAAGCTAAGTGTGCTGCCGGGTCAGTCGTCGTTAGATGGACTTTATGGCCTTTTTCGGTCAAGCCGACTGCGATAGCCGATGCGACCGATGTTTTGCCAACACCGCCTTTGCCCATTGTGAAAATGACGCGCGTATTGTGTTCGGAAAAGTCATTGATGACCTTGTTTAGTCCAGGCAGTTCCAACTTCTCTCCTGCTTCTTCCGTTTCAAAGCTTGTAATGGCATACGAACTGAACAGATGTCGCAAGTTATCAACACCGGTCAACGAGTAAGAGACATAAGGAAGTGAATAAGCCATTACTTGCTTTAATCCCTCTGGTGTCTGTTGGATCGCTGCCCGCTGGCGCTTATAGAATGCCGTCGAGACAGCGTCTTCTGGCTGATGCGTCTGCAGCAAACCGTTGACGATGAGCAATTGGTTTTTGATGCCGATTTCTTTTAATTCAAATGACGCGCGGTCTGCCTCAAGCAAAGAGGAATTGTCCGGTCGCGCCACCAATAGTAATGTCGTTTTGTCGCCATCCGACAGTGATTCGACCGCTTTCGCATAGAGCGCTTTTTTGCCTTCGAGCCCAGCAAGCGGACCAAGGCAGGAAGCTCCGTGTGTACTGTCTTCCAAAAACCCGCTCCAAGCCGTCGGCAATTGCAGAAGGCGCAGCGTATGGCCGGTCGGTGCTGTATCAAAAAGGACATGATCGTATTGCGCTAAAATCTCGTCATCAGCCAGCAAATGCGAAAACTCATCAAATGCTGCGATTTCAACCGTGCATGCGCCGGATAATTGTTCTTCCATTGTCGCAAGAACTGCATCCGGCAACTTGCCGCGGTAAGGGCCGACGACACTTTCTTTATAAGCTTTGGCCGCTTGTTCCGGGTCGATATTGCAAGCTGACAAACTTGCGACAGACGGAATGGATTTCGGGTCGTTTGTCAGTTCGACTTCTAGTACGTCTTGCAAATTGGAAGCCGGATCGGTGCTGACGAGCAAAACTTTCTTGCCCTGGTCCGCAAGAGCAACCGCCGTCGCGCACGCAGTCGAAGTTTTCCCGACACCGCCTTTTCCGGTGAAAAACAAAAACGGAGTGACAGCCATCTTATTCGGATTGAACAATGAATACATAGGAACGCCCCTTTAGTTATTGATGTTCAGTGACACGCGCATACGCGGTTTTTCCTGCAATTCGGACGGTGCGGTCTCGAACCACTTTGCCAATTCTTCTGTTGTCGGGTATTCGGCAATCTTTACAACTTCTCCATTGACCAGCACAACTGGCAAAGCGTCCGGGCCTTTTTCGACCAGCACTTGATTGACTTGTTTATTGTCCACAAACGCACCAGGATCATCCGTCAAATTATGGCGTGAAATCGCAAATCCCTTTTTCTCCAGTGAATACACAGCCGACGCAATGCGCGTCAGTTCCGGATCCACAGTAGGACCACACACACCCGTCGAACAACACATTGCCGGATCAAAAATTTCTACCTTTTTCATGGTCAGCTCTCCTTCACCTACGTAGTTTGGTTTTATCAAATAAGACTAACAGGAAAGCATATATGCTAAAGCCCGAAACTTCAATTATTCACCAGTTGCAGCGAAATGGCGGATGCGCGCTTCGATGTCATCGCGTACCGATTGGAACACTTTCCATTTCTCATCTTCGGTGCCTTGTGCTTTCGCCGGATCTGTAAAGCCCCAATGGTCGCGTTTTACGTGAGGCGGCGTCATCGGGCATTTATCTGCTGCGTCGCCGCAAAGCGTCACCACAAAATCCGCATTGTTTAAAATTTCGGTGTCGATGACATCGGATGTTTGTTTCGAAATATCGATATTCACTTCATTCATCGCTTTTACCGCGTTTGGGTTCAAGCCATGCGCTTCGATTCCGGCACTCAATACTTGCCACTCATCGCCCAAAATTTCTTTCCCCCAGCCTTCCGCCATCTGGCTGCGGCATGAATTGCCTGTGCATAGAAAGTACAATGTTTTCTTCGTCATATGAATTAGCTCCCTTATTCCATTAATGGTTTTTATTATGTCTATGTTTATCCAACTTATTGCCTTTTCCGTATCAACAATTATTCACACCGAATGCGCAATCCTTGCTCCACCAATTTCTCGATGCGCTCGTCTTGGCTCGGGATGAATGACAAGACTTGCATGAGCATAGCGTATAATTCACTGTCCTGGTTCAATGAATAGAAAATCCATTGCCCCTTGCGCTTTTCCTTCACCAACCCGAGGTCGCGAAGTTTACGTAAATGCTGACTGATCGCGGACTGGCTGACGTTAAAAATTTCTACGAACTCACAGACGCAGCAATCATTTTTTTCGAGTAGTTTGACCATCGACAATCTCGTCTTGTCGCCCAATAGCTTGAGCACCATACTGGCCTTGTCTATTTCAATTTCGCGCGCCTTCACTTCCATCCGATGATTCCCCCCACTTCTAAGTTTTATTTAATCGAATACTCCAATACCAAATACAGCATATCAGCATATACTTATATACTCAAGTTAAAATTTTGAAGTTGTATCTTGTATCATTCAAATTGCCCATAAAAAAAGGAGCGGAATGATTCCGCTCCTTTTCATTTGATTCTTTTATTCAATGATGATGCCCAGCCGCATCGTATTCGTCCTGCCCTTGGCAGCGGATCGAGTCTTCATGTGGGTGGTCTTCGGTTTCCAATTGCACCGTGACATGGCCGATTTTCAGCTCCAACAGCGCATGTTCAATATCCCTCAAGACTTGCTGGCTGTCTTTGAACGAGACGTGTTCTTCTACGACCACATGTCCCGACATGGCGTTTTTCCCGCTCGTGATGCTCCATACATGCAAGTCATGAATGCTTTTTACGGCCGGCAAGGCTTCAATTGCCTGCGCAACTTGCTCCAGGTCGACATTTTTCGGCGTGCCTTCCATTAAGACATGCACCGCTTCTTTCGTCACGCGCCAACCGCTAATCAAGACGAGGACGGCGACCACTACACTCGCGAGCGGATCCGCCCATGCCCAGCCAAAGAAAATGATCAATAAGGCTGCTGCAATCGCACCGACCGACCCGAGCAAATCGCTTAAGACATGTAAAAAAGCGGCACGGAGGTTCAAGTTTTCTTTCGTATCACCGCCGCGCATCAAAATCCACGCGACAAGGATATTGACGAGCAAACCGATGACCGCAATCGCCAACATCCCGGACGTCGCAATTTCCGGCGGATCTGAAAAACGGTGATAGGCTTCATAGAAAATATAAAGCGAAATCAAAACGAGCGTCGCCCCATTAAACACCGCCGCCAGAATTTCAAAACGTTTATAGCCATAAGTCTTCATCTGGTCGGCCGCTTTTTCTCCGATGGAAAAAGCCAGATAGCCGACGCCGAGCGAAATGGAATCGCTGAGCATATGGCCTGCATCAGCAAGCAGCGCAAGGCTATTCGTTAGATATCCGCCTATTGCTTCGACGACCATAAAACTTGTGATGATCAGAAAAGCGATCAGTAATGTTTTTTTATTACGGCTATGCGAATGATTATGTGATGAGCCCATCGCCTACACCTCCACTGCAGCTTTTCAAAAGCTTTTTCCATTTCTGTATTCCCGAATTCCAATTGAATATCCTTTCCCAAAATTCATTAAAACACAGAAAAACCGGCCTCATGAGCCGGTTTCGTCAATTTTTTCAGTAGCTGTACTCAAAACGGATTCCAGAGAAGCTTCGAAACGCAAATTCATTTCCCGTCTCAATAGATGCAATTTTCGGGCATGTTCTGGTTTCACACCGGTGATGACTGCATCGATTCCCATGACACCCAGCGTCTGCACGAGCGATTCCAGGTATCTGACACCTTCTTGTGTCACCGTTCCCATTGCCGTCAAATCGATAACGACTGTTTCAGCCGCGTATTCATAGATTCGCGTCACGATATATGGGCGAATGGCTTTCACTTTTTTATCATTCAAATTGCCGAACAAAGGAATGAGCACATAGCCTCCGCCGATTGCGATACACGGGGCAGAAAGTTCACGTACTTTCTCCAGCAGCGCATCCGCCCGTTCTTTTTCCTTGAGCAATTCGTAATCCGTTTCTTTTAAACGGCCCCGCAAGCGAACCAATTGCGCCATGCTGG
This sequence comes from Planococcus sp. SK3692, assembly GCF_028890485.2. Taxonomy (GTDB): domain Bacteria; phylum Bacillota; class Bacilli; order Bacillales_A; family Planococcaceae; genus Planococcus. The sequence goes on along the minus strand of NZ_JARCHV010000002.1, from coordinate 902,223 downwards.
CAGCCATTTGTTCATCTTTTGGCACCAACACAAGATTCAGCAAGAAATCGCTGTCCCAGCGGTAATGGACGTCTGCTAAAAAGAAGCCTGCCGCTGTGATGAAATTCAATTCGACAGGTTTTTTGCTGTCGCTCTGTTTTAGCCAGCGTTCCGCTTTCGGCCTGCTGCCTTCATCAAGCAATTCAAAAAATGTTTTCGGTTTGCCGAAGAGCTGTTCGGCTTCTAGGGATTGGTCGACGACCGCAAAACTATTGTTCAATTGAAAAGCCGGGAGCGGCCATTCAGCCAGTGGAGAGCGTGTCATCGTTCTGCCCCTTTCCTGTGCGGATCCATTCCCTGAGCGCACCAAGTTCACGGACAATCACCGCTCCTTTTACATGTAAATCTGCAAAACTCGACAACGTAACGGCACGGCCGCCAATCAATACGGCAGGTTTGGAATCACTTTGTGCAAAAGCTTCTGCATAGGCTTTTAAAGCCGGGAGTCGATGCGCGAGTGCGCCTGATAGGGCAACCACGTCCGGCTGCCATTCATCAGCAAGTTCGAGCGCAGAATCGAGCGGCAAATTTGGCCCCATATAGCGGACTTCATACCCTTCTTCGCGAAACATTGCCGCTACCATCTTGAGCCCGATATAATGCTCTTCGCCTTCTGGGCCAAAAATCATCGCTTTTTTTGGCCCAGTGTTTGTCTTATTACGAAGCTCTGTAGCAGATAACACGAAATCGCAAACGGCCGTTGCCAAATGCTCTTCCGCTACCGAAATCTCATTTTGTTCCCATAATTCCCCGATGCGATACATCGCAGGCGTAAGAAGTTTGCCGTAGAGTTGTTCATATGAATGGGTTTCCAGGAAATTCTGGACATATTTTAAAGCTTCCTCTTCCTGCCCCTGCAGGAAAAAGTCTGAAAGCTGTGTTGAATCGTTCATTTGATCAGCCCCTTTTATCTAGAGGGAGCTCCAATAACCGGACTGCACGATCGAGGCAGCCCCGCATGAAATCTCCTTGCGTTTTTTCGGTGAAGCGCGGCACAATATCCATAAGCCGTTTGAAATTATCAATGATGAGCGCGGTTTCGACATTGCGGCTTACGAGTACGTTCTCGAGCCAGATGGTGTAGTCAATAAACGATTGTTCACTCTCTAGTTCCCAAGCTGTTTGCAAGTAATCCAAATGGTGATGATTGTCTTTAACCGTATGTCCATAGCCGCGTTCCCCGAAACGCTCCCATAAATTTGGGTATGCTTCGTAAATGGCATCTGCCGTCTTTTCGGCAATTTGTTGTTTCTGCTCAGGGTTCATTCCGCCACCACTTCGTATTGATGGACTTTCGGCACAATGCCGGCAAGTTCTTGGTCTGGATAGTTTTTCTCCAAATCATGTATTTCCTTGAACTCCTGGCTCTTGACCCAATTCATATATGCCTGTTTGGATTGCCATTCCAAGTGAACGGTCAGTTCGTGGCGCTTTTTCGTATTCTGTATCAATCGGAATGAGGTAAAGCCTTCCGCTTGGTCCACACGGCGCGATCGTTTTTGGTAGATTTCTATGACGTCTTGTACTTTGTCTTCGGGTACAATGACGGTCGATGTGACGATGTACATAATTCAGAACCCCTTTGCTGCTAGCGTTGGCTTTTCGGCCGCACGTATTAAAAGTATATCTCAGCATACCATTTCAGCATCCGGAATAACAGCGAGCGCCCTTTCCGCAATCGCGAGAGTATTTTTAATATTCCGCTTGTGTTTCGAAAGCAATTGCCGTATGATGGAAAACATCAACCAACCACAACTATATAAAACGATTCTTATCGAGAGAGATGGAGGGATTTGGCCCTTTGAAGTCTCAGCAACCGGACATTGTCACGGTGCTAATTCCAATAGGTATAGCCTAGTAGATGAGAAGATAGCATATACGGCAGGGGCTTTCTTCTAATCATAGAAGAAAGCCCCTGCTTTTTGATTTGAAAGGATGAGGATCATGACACAACATAGCCTAGAAACACGACTAGTACAACTCGGTAATCGCAGTGACCAACGCACAGGGGCGGTCAATCCCCCAATTTATCTCTCCACTGCCTACGAACATGAAGGCCTTGGCAAATCCACAGGCTATGATTATACGCGAACGAAAAATCCGACCCGCCAACTCCTTGAAGAAGGCATCGCAAATTTGGAAGGCGGCGATGCAGGGTTCGCCTGCAGTTCCGGAATGGCCGCAATACAGCTGGTCCTCTCCCTGTTCCGCCCGAACGATGAGATTTTACTTCCTGAAGACATTTACGGCGGCACTTACCGATTGCTGGAACAATATGAAGAAAAATACCATATCCGTCCCGTATACGATCCCTTCGTCGACCCGAAAACGGCTGAAGCGAAAATCAATGTCAACACGAAAGCGATTTTCATCGAAACCCCGACCAACCCGTTGATGCAGGAAATCGATTTGGAATTATACGTCCAATTGGCGAAGCGCCACGATTTGCTATTGATTGTCGACAATACGTTCTTGACGCCTTTCTTGCAGCAGCCGCTCGTACTCGGCGCCGACATCGTACTTCATAGCGCGACCAAATACATTGGCGGCCATAACGATGTGCTCGCTGGGCTAGTCGCCGCAAAAGGAGAGGCATTGTGTGAAGAGCTGTTCAATGCTCACAACTCAGCCGGCGCTGTGTTGTCGCCGCTGGATTCCTGGTTGTTGATCCGGGGCTTGAAAACATTGCCGCTGCGCATGCGCCAGCACGAAGCGAACGCCAAAGAACTCGCCCGTTTCCTTGAAACTCAAGAGACCGTGGCAGACGTGCTGTATCCTGGAAAAGGCGGCATGCTATCTTTCCGACTGCGCGAAGAACAATGGGTCGGGGAATTTCTCGAGAGCCTGTCGCTCATTACATTCGCCGAGAGCCTTGGCGGGGTGGAAAGTTTCATCACGTATCCTGCGACGCAGACCCACGCCGATATGCCGGTAGCGCAACGAACGGCACGCGGCGTCTGTAACCGCCTGCTCCGCTTCTCAGTAGGCGTAGAGCAGGCAGAAGACTTGATCACTGATTTGTCACAAGCCTTGGCCAAACTGGAAAAGGAGGTCGTTTCCCATGAGTGAACGACGCGAGACGAAATTGATCCATTCAGCAGGCATCGATCCATTAACAGGCGCAGTCAATGTGCCGATCTATTTGTCGTCGACTTTCCACCAGGAAAGCATCGATTCGTTCGGGCCGTTTGATTACAGCCGCTCCGGCAACCCGACGCGTAAATCACTTGAAGAAACAATCGCTAAACTTGAAGGAGGCGCACGGGGCTTGGCCTTTTCATCCGGCATGGCAGCCATCTCCTCAGCCTTCATGCTGTTAAAAGCAGGCGATCACGTACTGGTCTCGGAAGACGTTTACGGCGGCACTTATCGCTTCATTACGGAAGTGTTGGAAAAATTCAAAGTCGATTACACATTCGTTGACATGACCGACCTCGGCGAAGTGGCTGCCGCGTTCCAGCCGAATACGAAAGTTGTCTACATTGAAACGCCTTCCAACCCTGTCATGAAAATTACCGATATTGAAATGGCAGCGAAACTGGCCAAAGCAAACGATGCTATGACGTTCGTCGATAATACCTTCATGACACCGCTTTACCAAAATCCACTTGAACTCGGCGCGGATATTGTGCTCCACAGTGCGACGAAATTCCTTTCTGGCCATAGCGACATCACAGCCGGTCTTGCGGTAACAAAAGATGCGGGCCTCGGGGAACAATTGGCTTTCATCCAAAATACATTCGGCTCTGTGCTCGGTGCGCAAGACTCCTATACACTGATCCAAGGCATTAAAACACTCGGCGCTCGCACAAAACAATCCGGCGAGACAACCGCACGCATTGCAGAGTATTTGCACAGGCATCCGCTTGTCGAAGAAGTTTATTATCCCGGCTTCTCGTTCCATCCCGGCAACCCGATCCACAACCGGCAAGCAAGCCATGCAGGCTGTGTGCTGTCATTCCGACTGGCGGATAAAGATGCTGCCCGTATTCTCGTGGATGCTTTGGAAATTCCTGTATTCGCCGTCAGCCTTGGCGCGGTCGAATCAATCCTGTCTTATCCAGCTACCATGTCCCATGCCGCAATGCCCCCGGCTGAACGCGAAAAGCGCGGCATCACCGATGGGCTTCTGCGCTTTTCCGCAGGACTCGAGCACCCCGATGATTTGATCAATGACTTTAGCCAGGCACTCGAAAAAATTGCGATTGCTAAAGGACTGAGCGTCGCTGATTGATGGTGCTCATTGAAAAAGACCGTTCCGCTCGTCATCTAATTGACGAAATCGGACAGTCTTTTTTTTGTACTATTTCATCCTGCCGTTACGAAACCTAAGAAAGCCTGAATTCCAGGGGGAGGGGAATTCAGGCTTTCTTCTATTTATTATAAGACAATCTGCTGGGCAGGCTCTTTGAGCGATACTTTGGCAACGCCCGTTTCTTCAGCAGCCCTAGCGACTGCTTCAGCGACCGCCTGTGCTACTCGCGGGTCGAACGGCTTCGGTATCACATAATCTTCGTGAAGTTCATGGGTGGCTATCAAGGCAGCAATTGCTTCAACTGCCGCGATTTTCATCGCGTCGTTAATGTCGCTCGCCTGTACATCAAGTGCGCCACGGAATAATCCTGGAAACGCCAGCACATTATTGACCTGATTGGCAAAATCGGAACGCCCTGTCCCAACGACTCGAGCTCCGGCTGATTTTGCGGCATTCGGCAAAATTTCCGGGTTCGGGTTCGCCATTGCGAAGATGACCGGATCTTCATTCATCGATCGCACCATGGTTTCCGTCAATGCACCTTCTGCCGATACACCGACAAAAACGTCAGCACCGACGATAACATCCGCCAACTGCCCTTGTTCCATCTGGTAATTGCTCATTTCCGCCACTTCGGCTTTGAACGGATTCATGCCATTCGGGCGACCGTTATAAATCGCGCCTTTTGTATCGCACATGACGATGTGGCCAAACCCGAATTTCGCCAGTAATTTGACGATGGCGATGCCTGCCGCGCCAGCGCCGTTCACCACCACTTTCACATCTTCAATTTCCTTTTCGACCAGCTTCAAGGAATTGATGAGGCCAGCCAGTGTAACAATCGCGGTGCCGTGCTGGTCATCGTGGAAGACAGGAATGTTCATTTCCTGTTTCAGGCGCTGCTCCACGATAAAGCAAGTCGGGGCGGCAATGTCTTCGAGGTTGACTCCTCCAAAGCCCGGCTCGAGCAATTTGACGGTTCGGATGATTTCTTCCGCATCTGTCGTATCGAGGCAGATCGGGAATGCATCCACACCGGCAAATTCCTTGAACAATAAAGCTTTCCCTTCCATAACCGGAAGCGCTGCTTGAGGGCCGATATTGCCGAGTCCAAGCACGGCAGTGCCGTCTGTAATGACCGCGACCGTGTTGCCTTTCATCGTATATTCATGGACTTTGCTTGGATCGGCATGAATTTCACGGCATGGTGCCGCTACGCCAGGAGAATAAGCGAGGCTCAAATCCCTTTCGTTTTCCACAGCCACTTTTGAACGAATCTCCAATTTCCCTTGATGCCTTCTATGCAAGTTCAGCGAATCGGTTTTCAAATCGGTCATTTGCCTCATCTCCCTTTTGATTATAATTGTTTATTATATCGACTCTCCGCTAAATTGAAAGACTTTTCTTATAATTCTGATTAATTTCAGACTTTAGGCTGATAGAGAATGAGTGAAGTCCCATTAGTTATTTTTTTCATATCCTCGTCATTGGCATCGGATATTTCCTCCATTAACCGACTTTGATAGTCGTGACCTTCTCAATTTTTTTCAGACAATAAGATAATCCCTATACAGTCGAAAAAGCCCGCTTCATAAGCGGGCTTTTCCCAGAGTGTTGAAGAAGTCTATAAACTCCTATAAATGAAAAGAGTGTGATACTATTCCACAATTAAAAAAACAACGAATTATCTTAGTATTTGGAGAAGCGTTCGCTCGACTCCTATGGGAATAGCGGGTTTGAGAGACCCTGCAGGAACGAAGTGACGAGGAGGCTCGATTCCCGCCCCATGGAAAGCGAGCGCTAAGCTTCGGAAAATACGCTTTTCAAGGGTTTCTCGACAGCCTGGGAAAAGCCCGCTTCATAAGCGGGCTTTTCCATAAATCTATTTGTTCACTTCCTAGTTTCGCCAAGTTCGATGGATGCGAGTGTAGAAGTGACCGCCATCTCATCGGGATCATCGACGTTTCCACGGAATTCACGTTTTACTTCCCCGTAACCTTTGACAAAATAATTACGGTTGACCGCGCCGTCTTCTTCCTCAATCGATTCGAGCATGAATACGTCATCGAAATGTTGGTATGGCGTCTCTAAGCTAGTTCCGGTTTCGACAACAGTCGCATCACCGATTTCCTGACCTTCTTCGATCGGGAATTCCAGATAAGTCGAAATCACTTCCAACGCTTCCAATTCCTTAAAGCTCGCTGTGTACTCATCATAAAACTCGCCTTCCTGTTTTGACGAGTTCAATACGGTCGTCCAGCAATCGATAGACTCTCAGCACGACGGTGCCGCCATTTTCTTCGTAAGTCGCGACATGGTTTGCCTCCATATAATCGGTTCTCAACGTAAACTCGGCAAATTCGTTGCCGTAGCCCTCGAATCTTGCTGTTGACCCATCTTCAAGGAAATAATCATATGGATCGACAATTGCCTCTTCGCTATCATGGCTATCTCCGCTGGTGCTGTCCGCTGGCGTTTCTTCCGATGCCGCTTCTTCTTGGACGGCATCTTCCTGCACCGACTCTTCAGCAGCTTCCTCCGTCACCGTATCCTGCGTCCCGCAGCCGGCCACTGTAAGTACGAGTGCCACCCCTCCTAAACCATAGCGATATTTCATCAACTCTCCTCCTTTCCAACTAATTGGTGCTACGATAATTTTGCCGAATATTCAGTCATCAATAAACAGGAAAAGGTATATTTGTTCTCAACTTGATTAAAGATGGATGGAATTATGATAAATCGGTTTCAGGTGGATATCGTATTCTTTCCGTACTTCGTTTAAATCATAAATATGCCCTCGAAATTCCGGGTCTTCGAGTTTCTCGATTTGTTCATGCACAAGATCCGCAAAATAGACGCCAATGGCTACCCCTTTTGGATATTTACGCTTTACTTCTGCCACAAACTCGTCTGTCAGCTCTTGATTGAACGCATGATACAAAGCGGCGTTCACCACGGTCAAGGAATCTTTTGTCGCATAGGAGACGACATAATAATTGCCATATTCATCTTTCAGAAGATCGCGTTCAGCTTCTATATTCATTCTCTTCTCCTCCTTTAAATGCTGTTGCTTTTCCATACCCTCAGTGAGCTTGGAGAAAACAGGTTTCCGAGTCCATAAAAAATCACCTGCGTGCCATTAGACGGCATACAGGTGATTTCCATTCAATACGCCAGTTGCACCAAATCGCCGAATAGCGAAATGAGCAATAAACTGACTGCCCCGACAGAGATGGCAGCAATCAAGCCGATGTAAAACGGCTTCAATCCCATCCCACGGAATATTTTTAAATTAGTCGATAAGCCGACCCCTGCCATCGCGAGGCCGAGCATATACGTCGAACCGAAGGAACTCCAAAAGCTGTAGAACTCTTCCCAGCCCGACGCGCCGAATATTCCGAAAGCCTGGCCGCCTGAAGCGAGTGTCGCATCACCGACCGTGCGGAGCAGCGAAAGCAATAAAAATCCAAGGATGAAAAACGGGAAAAGCTTATACCATTTTGGCATCGTGCCCCCATCTTGGCCTTCACTTCGGAAAAATAAATATGCGATCAAGGGAATCACGGCGATGATAAACAGATTGCGCGTTAATTTCGTAATGGTCGCCACATCTAGCGCAAGTGTCGAGTCATACATCTGCTCGTACATCAAGGCAGCGCCAGTCACTTGCGCCGTGTCATGTATAGCCGTTCCGAGAAACAGGCCGGCTTTAATTGGCTCATCGGCAAAAAAGAAGTGGGCGAGATAAGGATAGAACAACATGCCCGCCAGCCCGAAAACCGTGATATTGGCAATAGCATACGAAATTTCGTTTTCTTTTGCACGAATCACCGGTGCCGTCGCCATAATGGCGGTCACGCCGCAAATTCCAGTTCCGTTCGCAATTAAAGCGCCAAGCCGGTTGGATTGCCCGAATAGTTTTGTAAAAAACAATGTGACTCCGATTCCTACGGTGATGCAGGCCACGATAAGCGGCATGCCCCACGCGCCGAGCGTCAAGGCTTCCGTCAAGCTCAAGCGCAGGCCAAGCAGGATGATGCCTAAACGCAATGCGTATTTAACGGCAAAACCGATGCCGCTAATGAAGACTTCCGGCAAGCCTATTGTGTTGCGGATGATGATGCCAATCAAGATCGCCACAAAAATTCCCGAAACCGGGCTTTTTCCGCCTTCTGGCAAGAACCCGGCTGCACCGAGCGCAGTACCAATCAAATCCGCTCCATAAATTCCTGCCCATATAACCAACAAACAAAGGGCCAGACCTGGAAGCAGCCTGACCATTCGCTGATTTTTCGTGTTTTTACTCACGCTCATCTGCTCCTTGCGAACCGTCTTTTGATTTCGTACTAATCGTACCACCAAAATGCGGCTTCGTCTAAGGGCGTTTAGGCTAAGATTTCTTCAAGCAGTCCGATGATGCGCTGTTGCTGCTCCGGTTGCAAGTCTGAGCCCGAAGGCAGGCATAGCCCTTCTGCAAATAGTTTTTCGCTAACAGCCGTCTTGCCATGAGGGTTATGCGAATAGAATTTGCAGCCTGCAAACAATGGTTGCAGATGAAGCGGCTTCCATACACGGCGTGATTCGATATTTTGTGATTCCAACCATTCACGGATGGCATCAGGCGACCGGTCGGTTCTTGCCGGGTCAAGCAGCATGACCGTCAGCCACCGATTGGAGCGTGTACCTTCAAGTTCAGGTTGGAATTTTACCGCTTCGTGCTTACCGAGCGCGGAAAAATAGCGATTGAAGACAGCTCGCCGTGCCGAGACGCGCAGTTCGATCGCTTCAAGCTGTGCACGCCCGATGCCCGCTAACACATTGCTCATCCGGTAATTATAACCGACGCGGCTGTGTTCATAAAACGGGGCATCGTCCTTCGCCTGGGAGGCGAGAAATCTTGCTTGCGCCACGCCTTTACGGTCATTCGACACCAGCATGCCGCCTCCAGAGGTCGTAATGATTTTATTGCCGTTGAATGAATAAATGCCGTATGTCCCGAGACTGCCGGTTTTTTTCCCTTTATAAGTAGACCCGAGCGATTCGGCTGCATCTTCAATGACCGGTACCCCGTAATGATCGCAAAGGGCAATGAGTTCATCCATACGGGCGCTTTGTCCATAAATATGTACAATGACCACCGCTTTTGGAAGTTTGCCCTCTTGTTCAGCGGCTGCGAATGCTTTTTGCAGCGCCCACGGAGACATATTCCACGTTTCTTCTTCCGAATCGATAAAAACAGGCTCGGCCCCAGCGTAGAGGATCGGATTGGCACTTGCCACAAACGTTAAACTGGAACAGAATACACGGTCTCCTTTGCCGATCCCTAGCAACTGCAGGGCCAGATGAATCGCGGCAGTTCCTGAAGACAAAGCAGCTGCTGCCTGTGTCGTGGCATATGCAGCCATTTCTGCTTCGAATTGATTCACGTTCGCTCCCATCGGCGCAATCCAGTTAGAATCGAATGCCTCGCTAATATACTTTTGTTCATTCCCTGTCATATGCGGGGCAGAAAGAAAAATCCTGTTACCCGTTTCTTTAACCGGAACCGGAAACGGCACAACCGATGCTCCTGTATCCTGTCGAATGTTCATTTACAACAGCCTCCTCTTATTCATCGGCACGCTCAGTCCATGCCGTATTCGCTTTGGCAAGTCCTCGGCACTTGCAAATTATTGATAATCAAGCCAGCCCTCCCGATCTCTTCCGCCGGGCTGCTTGACCGGCCTCTCACTGTAAAACGCATGTCTTCGCCGAATATGCCGGCCATTTCCTGTACAATATCTTGCTCGAGTTCTTTAGGGACAAGGTCGATTTCGCTGAGCCAGATTTCAATTTCATCTACCGAATTTTGGATAAATTGCATCGAAGGCGCCGCTTGCTGGAACTTCTCCTGCACAGTCGCCATATACAAACTGGTCACACGCCCCCTGCTCCTGGATTGCAAAAAACCGGAGATTTGCTTAAATGGCTTGCGGACTACCGGATGGGCACTCCCGCATAGGCAAGGGCAATGTACCGGCATCCACTGGTCTTTGATCTTCAGGCGGATCAGCGGCGTCCCTTTTGTATGAAAACGGGTCAAGAGCACCTCGCCTTTTTCGGTAAACTCCATGACTCCTGTCCGCATATTGAAATGAAGGTTGCCGGCTGCACATTCCGAAAGAAATGGCGAGCGTTCGGTTTTCATATTCCACCGGCGGACAGTACAGCCGAATGCACTTTCGACTTCCAATCGCTCGGCAACAGACAAACTGTCCGTTTCAACGAAAACAGCGATCGCTTGAAAATCCAGAAGAAGTCGATGATCGTTGATGAAACGGGCAAGTGCTAAAATCGCTCCAGGCAAACCATCGATGAAATCAGGCCGAAAACCATTCAGGTTGCGAATGACGTCATACAGATGAGACTCTGTGCAATGATCGGCCGAATATAGGCGTTGGTTAAGATAGTAAATATCACGCCAAAACGCTCCTTCTTTTTGGTCAAGCGGCACAAAATCCCCATGATAAAATGTCGCACGTTTCATTTCCAGATTGATTGCACCGTACTGCTTCTTAAAATGGTCAATTGCTGCTGTTTGCTTTTGCAGATCCAAATTGGTCAGCCATAAATGAGGTATTTGGCTTGTCGGTAACCCTTCTGGCTCTCTTTTTTTCCATTGGATATTTTGTGTACGAATTTCATCAATCCGTTCGTTGAAGACCTCTTCTTCAACAAATGGAAGCTGCCGTAAATCAACGGCAGATCGAATATCAGACAAATCGCTTCCATACAATTCCTGATAAAAACTGCTATGCTCAGCAGCATGGCGCAACAGCGAGCGCAATTCGAGGTCCTGGTAACGTTCCTCTGACTGGCGGTCATTGTCATCCATTCCGGAAAGTTGGTGGAGAAAGCGGTAATAGCCCATGCCGTAGCGTTTTCGTGAATTGGCGTATTCCCGGAAGCTGAGCAGCAAATTTTGGAGGCAAATAGGAGAACTTCCATACAGTTCCGTCGATAGCAGCTTCACTTGGCATCCCCCCTGCGCTTATAGGCAGAAACTGTAATCAGGCCAATCCTCCTTCGATTTTCCATTTTTCTTGCCATGCGGGTTCTTTCACTTGTTGTTCTTTTGGCCGGTTCGCGAGCTTCAATAAGGTATCGCGGATTTCCTGTTCTTCCATGTCAGGAAGCTTTTTCAAAATACGACTGATTTCTACTTGACTGATCGGAGTGGCTTTTCCGATATGGATTTTCGCAAATACTTTTTCCGATTGGATTTCACTTGGATCCAATAGTTCTTCGTAGAGCTTTTCACCAGGCCGCATGCCCGTGTACTTGATTTGGATTTCATCTTCTTCAAATCCGGATAAGCGGATCATATTGCGTGCCAAATCGACAATTTTCACCGGTTCCCCCATATCCAATACGAACACTTCTCCCCCTGATGCGAGCATGCCGGCCTGAATTACCAATCGGGAAGCTTCCGGAATTGTCATGAAATAACGGGTCATTTTCGGGTCGGTTATGGTGACTGGCCCACCTTTTGCGATTTGTTCACGGAATAGCGGAACGACACTGCCTCTTGATCCGAGAACGTTGCCAAAACGTACGGCAGCAAATGTCGTCTCGGAAGAAACCGCCAAGTTTTGGACGATCATTTCCGCAAAGCGCTTAGATGCCCCCATGATATTCGGCGGGTTGACCGCTTTGTCAGTGGAGATCATGACGAAGTTTCCGACTCCGTGGCGGTCTGCCGCTTCTGCCACATTTTTCGTTCCGAAAATATTGTTTTTCACTGCCTCCAGTGGATTCGCTTCCATTAATGGCACGTGTTTATGGGCAGCAGCATGGTAAATGATATCCGGTTTAAATTTGCCAACCATTTCGAAGATTCGTTCGCGATCCTGGATATCCGCGATGATTGGGACGATGTCGATTTCTTTCGGCACTTTCGCCCGCAACTCACGGTCAATCGTGTAAATCGAATTTTCACCATGGCCCAGCAATAGCAATCGTGCAGGTTTGAACACACTGATCTGTCGGCAGATTTCCGAACCGATCGATCCACCGGCACCGGTAACCATAATGCTTTTGCCTTCGATTTTTTCCGTTAAAGCTTCCATATCCAAGCGGACTTCTTCGCGGCCGAGAAGATCCTCGATTTTTACATCCCGGATATCGCTGACTTTGACTTTTCCGACCATCAAATCTTCAATTCGCGGGATGGTCTGCACTTTGAGGCCGGTTTCGATGCACAATTTTGTCACTTCCGCCATTTCCCTCTTCGACAACGATGGAATGGCAATGACAATTTGGTCAATTTCGTTGTGGGCAGCCAATCGCGGAATCTCTGAAATCGGACCCGCCACTCCTAACCCAAAAATTTCCAGACCCCATTTTGTGCGGTCATCATCGATAAAGAGAATCGGCTTTCTTCCCCATTGCGGATTCTGTTTCATCTGGCGAACGATCATGCGGCCGGCTTCCCCCGCACCCACAACAATCGTACGGCTGAACTGGCCTTCGCTTTTTCGCGGTTCGCGCTCATGATACAGTCGGAATGAAAAGCGCGATGCGCCGAGAAACAGAATTAGGAACATCCATGTCAGCGCCAGGATACGGACAAACACACCGCCTGTCTGGATATATTGCATAACTGTTGCGACAAACATCGTCAAAGTAACCGCTTTAACGATCGATTTCAGTTCATGGACCGAAGCGTAAGCCCATACTTTTCGGTAAAGCCCATAATGCCAGGCAAAGGAATGATGGGCGATGAACAAAGTGATGGTCATGAGCAACAGCAGCCGGTTCGACATAATGTTGTCGAACGGCAGCAAAAACAAATAACAGAGATATGTGGCTGAGAGGATGATCAGCGAGTCGATTAAGAACAATGATGTATAGCGTCTAGTAATCGTCATGTCATTAGCCCCTTCACCTCGCGCAGGTACCGCTTTTTAATTGTATTCATGGCTGTAATAATGGTCCTTGCTGAGTTTGTAATTATTCATCACGACGCCGACAATATAAGCTCTAGAAGTCGCTAAACTATCGCGCGCTTTGATCGCGCTTTGCTTTTCGGTTTTTCCGGTATTGACGACAAGCACTGTGCCGTCGCATTTATTCGCCAGGATCTTGGAGTCCGTTACCGACAAGATCGGCGGTGAGTCAAAGATGATCAAATCGTAACGCTCCTTCATCTCAGCGACCAATTGATCCAGCATCGGCGAATCCAGCAATTCTGCCGGGTTGTGTGGCACTTGTCCCGAGGTCAACAGTTCCAAACCGCGAATGCCGCTGTCGCGGACACTTTGCTCGAGTTCTCCTTTACCGACCAGTAAATTCGACAAGCCGATATGATTGTTCAAATTGAAGGTATGGTGCAATGTCGGTTTTCGCATATCGGCGTCGACAAGCAGCACCTTTTTTCCGGATTCCGCAAAAACGACTGCCATATTGGCTGAAGTTGTCGATTTGCCTTCTTCTTTCGAAGCGGAAGTAAATAATAAAGTCTTCATTTCATTGCCAGGCAAAGAAAAATTGATTGTGGTGCGGATCGTGCGGTATTGTTCACTGATCACCGAATTCGGCTTAATACGTGCTACCAACTTTCGGGCGAGCGGCCGTTTTGACGCTGTCTGGTTCAACATTCTCATCCAACTCCATTCTGTCAGTATGTTTCGATGATTTATCCGTTCTGTCCAAGTCGCCGACTGGGCTCACCACGCCGAGCACTTGCAAGCCAAGCAATTCATCGATATCTTCTTCCGTGCGCACCGTCGTGTTTAATTGATCCAGGACGATCGCAAGTCCGGTCCCTAGCATAAAGCCGATAATCGCGCCAATTGCCATATTGAACAGCGGATCTGGCTTGACGGGCTCAGGGCTCGCCGGCATCGTGGCAGGAGCAAGTATGCTGACGTTGTCGACACGCATCAAATTGCGAATTTCCTGTTCAAACACTTTGGCAGTCGTATTGGCGATCAGCACTGCCTGCTGCATTGACCCGTCTTCGACTTCAAGCGTCACGACTTGCGAATCCTCGATGCTTGAGACTTCGATTCGCTCGTTCAGCGATTGCACCGCTTCGTTAAGCCCCAGTTCATTAATGACTTCCGTCAAAATCGCTGGGCTTTTGATGATGACGTTATAGGTGCTAATCAATTGCAGGTTGGTATCGATATCCTGCATGCTGAATTCCTGGGCATTCGCCGGGGCTTTATTGACCAGGATTTGCGTCGACGCCTGATAAACCGGTTTCATCCATAAATAACTGACAGCTGCTGCGATGGCGACAAATGCGACCGTCATCGCGATAATGAGCGGCAAGCGTTTCTTCAGGTTCTTGAAAAACTCTTTCATATTGAATGTACTTTCCATGTCTTCACCTCATATCCCCATGTACGGGGTGATTTTGCTTGATCAATGGAGCTGTTTTTCTGCAAAGCGGCCGATGATCCACAGGCGCAGCGCTTTTCCGTTATGCGCGTTCAACATGAGGATGATCCATAACACCAATCCGATCGGCATCAATAGCACTTCGGCCACCCACCCAGTCATTGGCATCATGCTGGCCGCCGTAAACAATGTAAAAAAAAGAATCGAGACGTATACGGACTGGAAAGCATGGTAACGGACGAAACGATTTTCCCGCTCGACCATCAGCAGGATGAACCCTGAGAAAAATCCGAGCAAATACGCGAGCGATCCGGCCACATTCTCCGAAAGGCCCAGCTCCGTGATGGAAGGCTGTGGACTTGGAGCTTCCCGGCTTTGCTTGAAGACGGTCTGCTGTTCGAAACTGACAGGCGGTTCATTCGTCATCTTGATTTTGTTCTCAATCATTTGCTTTTCCTCCTTGAGATCTGTCTTCCTATCGGTTAAGACCCATACTAAAGAGAGCAGGTTAAAACAAAGTTAAATAGTTTCACTAGTTTTATTTATCTAAAAAATTAATTCTTTATGGCGCTTTTGTCATACTTGCACATAAAAAGTTTCACAGAATTTAAGCAAATAAAAAAAGCTGACCGCTTTTGCCTGCGTGGCAAAACGATCAGCCTTTCAATTTTCAATTCATAAACTTATAACCGAATCCGCGAACCGTCTGAATATAGCGCGGGCTCGCCGGGTCGCTCTCCACTTTCCTGCGCAGATTGCTGATGTGGACCTTGACGGTTTGGACATCACCTTCTGAATAATAGCCCCATACTTGATCGTATAATTGCTCGGCTGTCCAGACGCGATTCGGCGTTTGGGCCATCAATAATAATAATTGGAATTCTTTATGGTAAAGCTTCACAGGCTTGCCCTTTACGTACAGTTCACGTGAATCGACATGAATATGGAGGTCACCGAATTTCAGGATCGACAACTTGTCCTCTTCGCCGCTCTTCCATCCGTTGCGGCGCAGAATTGCTTTGACGCGCGCTTCCAGCTCTGTAAAATCGAAGGGCTTGGTAATATAATCATCGCCGCCCACTTCCAGCCCTTGGATTTTATAGGCGAGTTCTTTCCGGTAGCTGACGAAAAGAATCGGCGTTTTGGTGCGTATGCGGATCTTCTCGCACAATTCCAAGCCGCTCATGCCCGGCATTTCGATATCCAGCAAGATCAAATCCGGATTCTCTTTCGATAGCACATCCATTGCCTCATAGCCGTCTTCGGCCTCGAGGATTTTATAGCCTTTCTTAACCAAGAACAAACGCATCAATTCGCGGATGCCGTCTTCGTCTTCGACAATCAAAACCGTCGCACTGTTCATGAAGATCCCTCCCATGGGTTATTAATATCTCAAAGGCAGGGCAATGATAAATGTGCTGCCTGCGCCTTCTTCACTTTCCGCCCAGATTTCACCATGATGTGATTGGATGATTTCTTTGGCAATCGCAAGCCCGAGCCCGCTTCCTTTGTAATGGATCGATTCATCGATTTTGAAGAACCGGTCGAATATATGAGGCAGCGCTTCTTTTTTGATGCCGCAGCCATTGTCTTCCACACGGATGATCAACTCGCCATCTGCTTCCGTTTCATCCAGTATGTTCGCGCTCGCCCGGATGCTTGCGGACAAGGTAATGCGCCCTTCTTCTGGTGATGTGTGCTTGACTGCATTCCATAGTAAATTCGAGAAGACTTGATCGACGCGGTCCACATCGACCAATAGCCTCCAATCCGCCGGCTGTTCTTTTCCGCCCGGCCCTTCAAAACGGAACCGCCGGCCGCTCTGCGCAAGATCCGCTTCCATGGACGCCGCAATCCTTTCCAGCCACTCATCCAACTTCAGTTCCCCGAAACGCAGCGTCATATTGCCCGATTTGTATTTAGACAGCTCGACGAGATCTTCCGTCAAACGCTCCAGCAATAAAAGTTTTTTATGGATCATATCCAAATAACGGGGATTGTTCTCTTCAATCAAGCTTTCCTTCACTGCTTGGATATAGCTATGAATCAAGGTAATCGGTGTACCCAGTTCATGTGAAATTGCCGATAGCATCTCGTTGCGTGATTTTTCGACTTCCTGGATTTCATCATTCACCGTTAACAAGTTCATATTGGTGATTTCCAACGCCATTGTCCGCTCTTTAACATTGCGTTCCAGGAAGAAATTCAAATTGGTGATTTCCTGTGTCATGCTGCGTAGCGTAGCGAGCGTTTCCACTCTCATGAGAAACTCTTCGACATCGCATGGCTTCACCAAATAATCGTTGGCACCCGCACTGAAAGCGTTGGTCTTTTCCTTAACTCCTTCTTTATCGGATAGCATTAAAATCGGTAATTCTGTCAAGGTCGCATTGACCCGGATGCGGCGGCATAATTCATCCCCCGCCATATCCGGAAGCTCATCATCGAGAATGACCAAATCCGCTGGCCGGTTTTCCAAATGCACAAGCGCTTCTTCACCGCAGCTGACGCCTTCCGCTTTATAGCCCTCTCCTTTAAGCTGGTGGACCAGCATCAGTCGGTTGACTTCTTCCGCCTCCACGACGAGGATGCGCAACCCTTTTTTTACGTTCTTTTCTTTGATCAGCGAGTCGGCCAGCTGCGATGCTGTCAGTTCCCTGATTTCTGTTGGAGGCACTGATTCCAGTTCCCGTTCTTCTTCAGTTAGCGGCAGCGTGAAGGTAAAAGAAGACCCTTTGCCAATGGTGGACTCTGCCTTCAGCCAGCCACCTTGCATTTCCACCAGTCTTTTGGTGATTTTCAGGCCCATTCCGATGCCTAAATGAGGGGTCGTAGAAGTGCCGATCGGATCAAACAAACTATCCAGCTGCTGTTCTTCCATTCCGCTTCCTGTATCTTTAACCGTAATGGCGACTTGTTTTTTGATGATTTTCGCTGATATGGTGATACTCCCACTTTCCGTATGCTCCACCGCATTCCCAACGAGATTATAGAGCACTTGCCGCACCCTTTCCGGATCGGCAATCGCTTCCGTGAAATCAGCGGGAATTGTGTGCTTTAAGCTAACTTCACTCGATTTCAGCAAAGGGGTGCATAAGCGAATGACGGAATCCGCGACGGCTGAAAGTTTCACTTTTTCCAGATGTAAAGACAATATATGATGTTTCGGTCCAGAAAAATCCAAGGTTTCATTAATCATCCGTGCCAACTTTTTACCGCTTTCAGAAATCGTTTCCAATTGTTGGATAACAGAATGGGGCATTTTGCTATAAGCAGATTCTTGAAGAGATTCTGCAATCCCCACCATTCCATATAGAGGCGTGCGCAGGCTATGGGACGTGATGGCGAGCAATTCGTCTTTTCGTTCATTCACTTGCCGCAGCCGTTCAATTTCGATACGCTGTCGTTCTACAGAACTGCGCTCACGCTGAAGCCTTTCCTGCTCCCTGATTTTCTCTTTATCTCGGAGCGCTAATGCAGCGAACAGAACCGCAAAGATGCCAAGGAAGAAAATCAAGCCTTGTGCTGCTATTGTGACCGGCAAAATTCCCGAGACATATAAAGCGTTCAAAGCAGCCGCGACTGAAAAGAAAATTAACGATACTGAGTAATAACGGGCATGCACCAATCCCCTTTTCATGCCATAAGCCGCCAATAACAAGCTGACAGCCAATGTGGCGCTGAGTGCCAGCACAAGCAAAAGCCTCGCCCATTCAAGTGAAATAAATAAAGTAGTCAACACCACTGCATTGAATATGAGCAGCGATTTGATCATGCGATCCGTTTCAGGCAAATGGCGCTTCGTATTCAATAAGCCTTCCGTCAGCAGCGTCACCGATAGCGATGACAGCCCGACCATGAAGAACACGCTATGCCCGTTCCATAAATCCAACTCTGGCCAGATGACATCCAAACTCAAGCCGGCTGCTGAAGAAAAAAGAAAGAACACCGTGATGGCATAAATAACGAAATACAAATAAGCGCGCTGCCGCATAACAGTGAAGCGATGAATATAATAGAACAAAAACATTAACCCAAGACCGCCAAGCACACCGACACACGCAACCTGCTGCCGGGTCTGGCTCTCAAATACCTCTCGATCCCACACAGTTACCGGTAATTGAATCGGTGCAGAAGATTCAACGCGCATCCAGTAAACGGTCGATTCGCCTGGGGGCGGCGCTATCGAAAAAACCGCTGTCCGGTGGATGATTCCTGAGCCGATTTCCTGCCCCGCCTTCTCAACCGTGAACCCGCCCTCTTCGTCAGCTGTATAAAGGCTCACTTGATCGACAGTTGAAGATCCCAGTTCGAGAAGCCATTCCTTGTCGGCTTGTGCCTGATTTTCTACTTCAACCATTAACCAATAAGTTGATGAGCTAAATCCGATGTTCAAAGGTTTATCGCCAGCGGACATGAAATTCCAAACATATGGCGGTTGTTGAATATCTCCAACTTGCAAACTGCCTGATTCATCTTCAAAAACAGAAAGCCGGCTGCCCGCTGTAATTTTGTCTTTCCGATCATCCAGCATAAGCTGGCTGCCAGAATCCGCAGAAGTATTCATGACGGCACCGGAAAACGCCAACCAGCATATGACAAAAAAGCAAAGAGCTGAGCTTGTCTTTCTGATGAAATAACTCATGGCATCGCACCTCTTTTATCCGAATTATCAGATATCTATAATTATTAAAATCCCATTTATTGGCTTACACCTTGAAATGGCTGGAAATAATCATTTGTCCTAAGGCAAAAGATTTACTTTTTATTTTTTAAATCCATTTTATGTATATTAACTAGGTTTATTGATTTAATTAAATCATATCATTTATCACAGGAAAAGAAAACCATTTTAATTTCCGAATATTCAAATATATATTTTGAACTACGATAATCACAACACTTTTTCTCCCTTAGTTCAAAAGGATGAAAAAAATCGTAAGCAGATGCTTACGGCTGTACTATATGAAGTCTATCCGTTTCATTGCCCTTTGCTTTGTACATCGCTTCATCAGCCCGCCTTACTACAGCAGAAATATTTTCTTCTGCCATAGAGGAGACAGCCGCTCCTATACTGAAATTAATGGGGATGGGATTGCCATTGACCATCAAGTCGCCCGAGAGTAAGGCATGAATGGTTTTGGCAGCAGCTTGAGCCTCCTCATCCGTTGCTGTATCAAGTAAGATCACGAATTCATCGCCGCCCACTCTGGCTGGAATATGTCCTTGTTCTTCCAGTTTGGACAAGCGCTTCGCAAATTCAATCAATACCATATCGCCAACGTCATGCCCATATTCATCATTAATTTCTTTAAAATCATCAAGATCTAAGACGGCCAGCGCAATTTTACCGCCCGCTTGTTCTTGTGTTTTTTGTTTATTGCGGCAGTATTCCTGAAAATAACGGCGGTTTGGCAGTCCGGTCAAGGAGTCGTGAAATGCATAAAATTCTAATTGCGATTCGTAATCTTTTTGCACTGAAATATCCCGGACAATCATGACCATATGCGAAAATGCACCTTCCTCATCGTATACGGGTGTTCCGTTCATCTCCGCCCAAATCCATCCACGTTCCGGGTGATCGAAGCGCAGTTGCAAGGAATATGGGCCCGCCTGTTGCACGGCTTCTTGGAATTGCTGATCGACAAGCACCAAATCGTCCGGATGTACGTTGAAAAAAGGTTTCTGCGATGCCGCTTGTTGTGGGGCGATGCCGAAAATTGCTTGGCTGGAAGGGGAGACATATAAATATTCTTTTTGCCTATTCATCAAGACCACCACATCGTACACATTCTCGGCAATCACACGGAAATTCTTTTCGCTCTCCAAATATTTGCTTACCAGCCTGTCCAGCTCAGTCATGTCTTTGGCCATCAAATAATAGCCAGTAACTTTGCCGTAAACGCTGATTGGAATGAATTTCACTAAGCACCCGATCGCTTCCCCATCTTTGGCTTGCAAGTTCAGCCGGTGGTCTTTGTACAGGCCTGCTGATGCCTCTTCAAAGATTTCTTTTGATTTCATGTGCTCGGCCGGCTCAACCAGTTCACAGAAACGCCTGCCTGCCAACTCGTTGATAGGCCGCTGGATTAATGTTCTGGCCATTCGGTTTCCGCCATTGATCTGCCCGTCCAATGTCAAAGTAAAAACTGCATCGCCATTGCTCTGAAACAAAGAACGGTATTTGGCATTGCTTTCTTCAAGCCGGCTGAGCGCTTCTTCCCGCGCATGCTTCGCCAGCTTTTCTTCCGTCACATCATTGACAACGCTGACGATATGGCTGCACCGCCCGAACTCATCGAACATCGGCGTCAAACGCGACTTCGAATAACGCAGTTCGCCGTTCGGAGCATAATAGGAATCCTCATAGAAAATACTCGTCCTTGCCATTAAGGCCTGCTCATAAAATTGAATCAGCTGCTGCGCAGTTTCAGGCTCGTGCACTTCACGAAATGCCTTTCCAAGAGCGGAATCATCCATTTGTGTATTGGCTTTCACTGCCTCGTTAATGAATTCGTAAACCCCCCCCTCTTCCTCAACCCTGACAATGAAAATCATCTCTTCTATTCCTTCAAGCAATACACGTTCCAATGCCAATCGTTCAGGCCTTCTCCCCATCTTCAATCCCCCAATTCCCCGTAATGCCACTGACTTGTTTTAACTTCTTTAACATCTTATCAGACTTTCCATTCATCAGGAACAACCTGTTGAGCGGGAAAAAATCGTCATATTTTCCGCCGGCAATGCGAGTGATCCTACTTACCCAGCTGCCAAGCACTCGATAAGCCAAGCTCAGCCGTATCCGCTATAATAAAAGCATCTTCAGGCAACCGTACTGATTTTTGCAGCTACCTTTACATGGCGCCGCAAACTAGGAGGGATTATTATGTGTTTGATCAATTTGCAATTCCAGCAGCATCCCCGCTATAAATTAATTGTCGCCGCCAACCGCGATGAATTTTACGGACGCCCCGCAGCACCGGCTCATTTCTGGAAAGATTCACCCGATATTCTTGCCGGCCGCGATTTGAGCCAGATGGGCACTTGGCTCGGCGTCCATAAATCGGGGCGTTTCGCTGCGCTGACCAACTACCGGGATCCAGACCATATGGCAGCCGGCGCCAAATCACGCGGCGAATTAGTCACGCAATTTCTGGATGGCCATATCTCTCCAGCAGATTATTTGCAGACAATCAATGATAAGGATTATGCTGGGTTCAATTTAATCGCAGGTGATGCGGACGGGCTGTATTATTACAATAATATTCACGGCGAACCGGTAAAAGTTCCGCCTGGCACACATGGATTAAGCAATCATTTTTTGAATACGCCTTGGCCCAAAGTCGAGCGCGGAAAAGAAAAGCTTGAGGCGTATGTATCGGTGAATGAACAATTAGAACTCGACCGCTTGTTTGAAATTTTAGCAGATGCGGAACAAGCGCCCGACCACCTGCTCCCACAAACCGGCGTCGGTTTGGATCTGGAACGCGCGCTGTCGCCGATGTTCATCAAAATGCCCGATTACGGAACACGCTCAGCCACCGTATTGCTCATCGACCACGATGGGCTGGTCACTTTTGCTGAGCGAAGCTATGAAAACGGCGAGTTCCGTGAAGACCGAAAATATGAATTCCAGATTTCCTGAAGCAAGCATCTCCCACCCTCTTTGCGTATTTCATCCAGTTTCCAGGAAGTGATTCCAAACATCCAATGAAACGATTCCCTATTAAAAAGCCGATAAGAACCCCCAAGCGGATCATCCGCTTGGGGGTTCTTCGACATTCTATGCAAAATCAACGCCCATGCTTTCAAACAAGCGCTTGTATTCCGGGTACCAGCGCTCCCATTCAGACGTGCGCTCAATTCCACGGCTATCTAAAATAGCTTCCATAATATCCAGCGCGACATGCCACCCCGCCACATCTTTTGGGGTGTGTCCAGAAATGTGAGTCAAAGTCTCGATCATTTTCAATCTCGTTCCATGGTCATCTGGGCCTAGCTCGAAACGGACATGGTCGTCGCCCCATTCAAAAGCAAAAACTTCGCCTTTTTTATAGTCGGTAATCGGGAATTCTCTCTTTTTCCCATGCCCCATGTCCAGCGTCAGATGACCCGATTCGCCTTGTTGTTCCATTTGAAGCCCTGAAAACCAGCGGTGGATTTTGTGGTTGTCTGTCAGCATTGCCCACACTTGCTCTGGGGGATGCTCAAAATATCTGTCGAATGTGGCATTGTAGCCGGTAGGATTTTTGGTGATTTCTGCTGTCATTGAAATTCCTCCTCCACTCGTCTTTATGATTAGTATACCCAAGTTCCGTGCGTTTTCTACGTAAATCGGGTATATTGTGCGGGAGGAGCTGAAAACCATGAGATTAGGATATGCATGCATGAACACCGAGCTAAAAACGGTTTTTCGCACATTGCGTCTAGCCACAGCCGAAAAAGAAGGCGTCGAAAAAATTAAAGAATTGACCATCCAAAATATGGAAACAACTTTAGAAGTCATTCGCTGGAATTTGGAACAAGGCATTCTTTTTTACCGCGCCTCAAGTTCCATTGTCCCTTTGTCGACACATCCAATCAATGATTGGCGCTGGTGGGAAGATGAAGATTTCCTGGCAATAGCTGGAGAGATCCGTCGACTGGTAAATGATCATGGGATTCGGGTTTCTGTACATCCCGGGCAATACACAGTGTTGAATTCACCCAAGCCTGAAGTAGTGAGGAAATCGATTGAAGACCTTGAATATCACGACAAATTGATTCAACTGCTCGGCGGCACGGACATCATCCTGCATACAGGTGGTGCCTATGGCGATAAAGATACTGCCAAGCGGCGCTTTGCAGACAATTACTTAATGCTGTCCGATAGTATCCGGCAGCGATTAAGGCTTGAAAACGATGACAAAACATTCACATTGCGCGATGTGCTTGACGTTCACGCGATGTGCAAAGTGCCAATTTGCTTCGATATCCATCACCATAATTGCAATAACGATGGGGAGCCGGTTGATTTCTCAGAAATCTTGGCTACTTGGGAAGGATATGGACGCCCTAAAATCCATATCAGCACTGGGCGTGAAGGATTCACCGACCTGCGCCATCATGACCTCATTTCGGAAGAAGATTTTGCCGAATTGCTGAAACTTGTCGAAGGCTATGAAGTCGACATCATGTTTGAGGCGAAGCTGAAAGAGCAAGCGGTCTTACCGTTTCTCCACAAACTTCAAAACCAATAGCAAAACCGCCTGGATCGCCATTAATCGGCTATCCAGGCGGTTTCTTTATTCGTTCGGAAGTTTTGGAAATTCCAAAATGAATTTGGTGCCTTTGCTGACTTCGGATTCGACAGTAATTTCTCCTCCCATTTGGTTGAGGATGCTGTAAGTGACCATAAGCCCAAGCCCTGTCCCCTTCGACTTATTGGAGAAATACGGTTCCCCAAGTCGTTTGACCTGCTCCTTTGTCATGCCCACTCCTTCGTCCTGGATATGCACACAAACCGTATGGGGAGAGATTTCAATCTCGACATGCAGCTTTCCGCCGTCCGGCATCGCTTCAATGCCATTTCGGATAATATTCACCAGAGCCTGATGGAGCTTTTGGGAATCGCCCAAAATCGAGCTGGCGCCGTCAGTGCCATGCACAAAAATTTCAACATTCCTGGCATTGGCATACGGCGTCATGATCTTAATGACATGGGATAGTTCCGGTTCCACTTCGATACGTTTCATTTCACCGTAAACCGGCTTTGCATAGATTAAATAGTCGTCGATTAAGTTTTCTGCTACTTTAATTTCCTCTAAGATGGTCTGCTGGAACTCCAGCTGTTTCGACCGTGGGTATTCGTATTCCTGAAGCAGCTGGATAAAGCCTTTTACACTTTGGAGCGGATTGCGTAATTCATGGGACACAGCCGCAGCGAAATGGCTGACTGTCTCCATCTTTTCATGGCGCATGAGTGAATTAAATAAATACTCCTGTTTTTGCAGATGTTCGATGAGCAAGGCAGTCAATATGATGATGCCGCCTTGATTGAGCATGAGCATGAGCCAGATTCCGATTAGGTTGTGAATCGGGTCTCCAAAGAAAAAATAGCCCGCAAACAAATTAAATAGCAGCGACACGATCGAAATAGAGAAGACGAGCCCAGCTTTCCACCAGCGATTGACTTTCCGGTAAAGCGGCCCAAGGAATGGCACGCCAGCTGCCAGCAGCAATTGATTGAGAATGGCGATATACATCCCGTCGCCGCCAATCGCTATGCGGCCGACAGCAGACACGATGAATAGCACCGCACTGACCAGCGGCCCGCCGTATAATGCCCCAACAATCATTGGTACTTGCCGAAGGTCGAATATATAATCTTCCGTAAGAAACTGGTACGGAAACACCATGCACAGGATGATGGAAATAGAAAACAGGATCGTCATGGTAATCCGGTGGCTGACGAAAAAGTTTCGCTGTCCAGCTGTCGCAAACATCTGATAGAGGATGAGTGGAAAAATGATGAAGAAAATATTATTGATCATACCGGTCATCATCGCTTCCATGGACGCACCTCCTTTTCCGTTTCAGAATACTATTATACCGATAACTTCCCTTCCCCTTCCAGCTATTTTTAGCGGTCTTTATACGGATGGTCAATCGCGGCCCGTATTTTCGTCAAGGTTCGTTCCCTGCGCTTTTTCATGCCGGATAATGTGACCCCGTAATGCTTTTGCAATTCTGTAAGGCTGTAGCCATCTATATACATCTCTTGAAGCAGCCGGCGTTCTTTCGTGCTCAATAAAGCCGCATCCAGCCATTCTGGCAATTTCTCAGCCACCCACTCCACTGTCTCTTCCTCTTCAAGGAATAGATCGGAATTTTTGACCTTTTTGCCTCCTTTTTGACGCCTTGTCAATTCGTCTTTCATGGCTCCTTTGATGCTTCGATAGGCAAACGGCGCAAAATGGCCAATTTCCGGATCGTGCTTTTCCCAAGCTTGCCAGAGCGCAATAAAGCCCAGTTGGCGAAATGCATCGTAATCTGTGTAAATATTTAACTTGCGGATAATCGATGAGATCATCGGTGCATATTGGTCTGCTACTTCAGTAAAATCTTCCATCTTCTGTTCCTTCTGGACGTCCTGTCTATTCCCGGGTGAATACAGCGTATGTTAGCTTCTTCATTGCGTCCAGAATATAAAGTAGATATTAATGCTTTAATAAATGGATAATAAATACATTAAATAATACTTAAGATTTTATTAATTACCATAATAATTACAATTATTCACCTAACACTATTGATTGATCAGAATGGAAATGATACGATTTTCACAGATTGCATAAAGGAGCGAAATGGAATGGATAATTGGGGCGATTCACGTATTAATCAGGAAGTGTTATTTCTCGAAGCATGGTACGAGACTGGACGGCGTTCACGTATCACCACTACAAACGGCGTCTTCTATTCACCTGATTCGCCACTGATTTTAATTGATAAAGCAGCCATGTTGTTCGCTTTTCCTATCGGCGGATGCACAAAAGCCACACGCCATAACCTTAAGACACGTGAAAAAAACATTCTATTGTTTTCACATTGCGGGCTCGCTGCTTACCCGACACATACACCTTCCCAATTGGGATGTGTATGGATTTTCAATCACCCATACAAACTGGAAGCAGTTTCTTCCATCAAGACTCGAATCATCTACGAACGCTTCGGGATCACTAAAGAGGTCGACGCTTCTATCCACAATTTGTTCAAACAGCAGAAACGGCTGCATGATTTGTTTTTTTAAAAGATAATGGTTCCATCACCTTCCCATAAAAAAGCCACGCCATCTACCGGCAGTTTTCGGCAAATGGCGTGCTTTTTTAAGCGGCATGATCAGCAAGCAGCAAAATAAATAACTCAATCGCCCAATCTTCCTGCGCCTTTTTATCAAGCGGATCGGTAACAAAGAAAGCCATGTGCCCGTCCCATATTTTCGTTTCAGCTTCGTAACGCAACGCCGCCGAGAGCCCCTCTCTTTCCAACCAGCCAACCAGTGCGTCCGCAGAAGCCCAAAATTGTTCTGGCGGCCCCATATGAATGGCGTGGGCAAAATCTCCTCCCGGTAAATACCCCGACAAGATGTGTTGATCTTCAGCCAACAGCTTTGTAGTCGGAACACCAACTTCAATCAGCCGCTGGTCATTGTCGTCTAAGCACCAGAAGCGAATAAACGGCAGCCCAGCAGGCGATTCATTGCGCGTACTCAACCACGACAACACTTCAGCTGCAAGTTTTGGCGCTTCTCCTATATGGCCTGTAATTCTGGCTGTAATACCGACGTATGGCTGTTCCCCGCGCACTTCAATGGTCGGTTCGTTCATATAATGCATATATAAGCCCCTCCCGTTCCATCATTTGCTTTTCCATACCCACCATAAGGCTTTTTCAGACATTCACTTGCACGCTGCCTCATCCACAGCTTTAGCGGTTCGGTTTGATGCTTCCATTGTCTAGGAAAGATTTCTTATATCTTAATTATAATTTACTGAATTTTCAATCAAAAAGATAGTTTTTGTAGTGGAACATGATATAATAAGACTACAAAAAGTCTCTCATTTATAGAATTTATTCTCTTACATAAGTCTTAAATCACCCAAATTCATCGTCTACATAAGCCGTCTTTCGGCTAAATCAAATAAGGGGTGAGCAGAATGTTATCCAGATGGAGCAAGTGGCTAGCTATCACGGGGTTATTGCTCTTTTCACTGCTGTCGTTCACAGGCCAAGCCGATGCAGCGTCCTCAACCTATGTCACCAAAGGCAATACGACCAGCAAAGTAGTCGCTTTAACGTTCGATGATGGATCCGATGGAACGAATATCAATAAAATCCTCGACATCCTGAAAACCAATAATGTCAAAGCCACTTTCTTTTTGACAGGTTCCGGCATCAATCATCATCCGAGCTGGATCCGCAACATCGCAAATGCAGGGCATCAAGTCGGCAACCATTCCTATTCACATCCTGATTTCACCAAGCTCAGCATTGCAGCCATGCAAAGTGAACTAGCCAAAACAGAAACAGCCTACAAAAATGTCACAGGGAAGTCAACCAAGCCGATTTTCCGCGCTCCGTTCGGCGCAACTAATGCGACTGTTTTGAAAGGAGTCGGAGATGCCGGTTATACGCATACAATCCAATGGAATATCGATACCATCGACTGGAAAGGCTTATCTTCCACAGAAATTACCAATAAAGTTGTCAATAACATCGTGCCGGGCTCTATCGTATTGATGCACACCGGCGCTGGGGCACCCGGTACTCCGGTTGCGCTCCCTGGCATGATCAGCAAACTGAAAGCGAAAGGCTATAAATTCGTTACGGTATCCGAGCTATTGAAATTGCCTCCGACTGGCGGAACGACTTATACAGTAAAATCAGGCGACACACTTTACAGTATCGCTAAAAAGTTCAATGTTACTGTCGCCGCTCTTGCGAAAGCGAATAATATAACCAATTACAATTTGATTCGCGTCGGCCAAGTCTTGGTGATTCCAGGCACGACTGCCCCGACACCGCCTCCTGCAACTACCGTCAAGTACACAGTAAAAGCAGGCGATACCCTTTATAGCATTGCCAGCAAATACAACACCACCGTGGCAGCCATTGCGTCCGCC
The DNA here is from genome assembly GCF_028890485.2 of Planococcus sp. SK3692. Taxonomy (GTDB): domain Bacteria; phylum Bacillota; class Bacilli; order Bacillales_A; family Planococcaceae; genus Planococcus. The sequence goes on along the minus strand of NZ_JARCHV010000002.1, from coordinate 873,882 downwards.
AATAAAATCACTAACACCAGCCTCATCAGCGTCGGCCAAGTTTTGATTATCCCCGTCAAACAAGCGCCGCCGCCCGTGACAACCGTCAAATATACCGTAAAAGCTGGAGATACTCTTTATAGCATCGCAAGAAAATATAATGTCACTGTCGCTGCCCTGGCGAAAGCGAATAACATTACCAACTACAATTTGATTCGCGTCGGCCAAGTGCTGATCATCCCTCGCTGACAGTAGACATAAAGAAAAAGCCATCCTCGGATGGCTTTTTTGTGTTCCTTTATCCAGTATTTCAAACCGGTCTTTTCCTGTACAAAAACCGTTTATACAAACGAAAAATAACAATCGCCATCCCGAGTAAAAACACAATGGCCAACACCGGCACAAAGAAAATCAAAATCGGCGCAATCGTGGCAGTGGCATCCTCCGCAACCGATACAGCCGGCCCCATCAAAGCAGTATCACTGACCCCTTTGACTGCCGTCAACGTTGCATGGGAAGCCGTAGCTACGCCGCCTCCGCCGATAATCGCAATTGCCCACTCCAGAAACGGATTCATATCGCCGATAAACGATGCCGTCAATAAAATTCCAGCAAGTGCCGCAACCGGCGTTGAAATCAGTTTCATAAATGAACCTACCGCTGGAATATAATTGACCAGAATTTCGAATATGGTGGCTGCGCCGAATGCAATAAGCGCCGGAGTACTACCAACCCAACTAAAACCTTCAGACAAAGTGAGCCAATCCACCCGTTCGAAAATTCCTGTTATCAATAATGGGGTGAAAATACGGAATCCGACCGTTGCGCTCAACGCCAAGCCAACCAGCACCGCCATGACCATCTCCATTCAACCACCTCCAGAAACTTTTCCTTACCAATGCCATACCCTACTGGAAAATAAACTAACTACACCAACTGAAAACACCTTGGCCTGCACCATATAAAAAGGATGAAAAAGGATTCCCTTTTTCACCCTTGCGCCGAAATTGCTCATTTATTGTTCATGCATCATCATTTGATAATGGATAAAGTCAAAGAAATGCAAATCGCCCGGCAATTCTTCTCCCGCCAGCAACTCTGCGCGCTGAACTGCCTGTTTTGCATATTCCGCTTGATCGATTCGTTCGAAGTACTGCCATAAGTAATAATAGACTGCCAAAGACTCGTAATCGACAGTCGGTTTTCCAGTCTCACGATCGTATCGCCCGGCCACTTTCCCTTGATTAATCCATTCTTCAATTAACCAACTCTCAAATTTAGGGGATTCACGGCCTTGGTCAAAGCGGTTGAGTGCAATTAATAACTGGTCAATCATATGGACTTCGTCACTTTTCACATAGTGTTTTTCATCAAAGTCATAATACTCGGGGAAAAAAACTTCATTGTCTCCCGTATCGAGCATAGCGAATGACTCGGAAAGCACTGTCATCTCGTCAATGAGATAGCTGAGCGTTAACCGGTTTCCTGCAAGCTGATAAGACCAATCGTAATAATCGACCGCTATTCCTTCCTGGTGTTGGCGGTTTTCAATCGCAGAAACAATCTGCTGCGAAAGTTCCAAATAGGCGGGTTCTGCAAATTTTTCTGCCGCGCCTTCTAAAGCTGACGCAATGCGCACATCATCGATCAATGCATTCACATTCTCCTCCTCGTATAAACGCCAAGGAATAAATACTTGGCCGCCTGTTTCGATCAAAAAACGGTCTTTTAAAATTGCCGCCTGCTCCGCAAAATTTTCCTTATCTTCAACTTGTAGCAAATACTCCAAATACAAGCCGAGGCTTTCCGACAGATATTCAGAGTTTTGATTATCCGGATAAGCATGGATGACGCCTTCATCATTCACATAATGGGAATCCACCGTTTCCTGAACGGTCGCCCCTTGCCCGTTGACCATTCCGCATCCTCCTGTCGCCAAGCTCCCCAAAAACGCCAACACAAATAATTTACTTTTTTTTAATCGCTTCAACTGAGTAAACTCCCCATTTCACCGACCGTGGTAATCGCTGTTTTTTTGACTTCATATGTCGCCGATTCGCTCTTTACGTTCATTTCTTGCTCAATTCGCTTCAATAAGGGCTGTATCGAATTCTCTCCGGTTTCTTTGACTAACACATAAACCGCACCTTTTCGACTCGTTACAAGATCCCGCTCCCGAACAATTGACTGCAAAGCTGCCCTTTCCAATTTCGACGTTTGGACAGGGCAATTTTCAAAAGGAGTTACCTTCATCAGCCAAGTGCGTTCTTTACGCTTGCTGGTTTTCAACATCCATAAAGCTTGCTCGATAAATTCCTGCAAATTCAGCACACGAAGTTCGGCTTCTTTGCGCAATAAAGATCGCCGTTGTTCCCTCAAGCGCTCCGTTTCCTCCCCTAATATCTTCAGTTGTTCAGAAACCACCCAAAGCGAAAACTGAAAAACTGACAACAAAAAGTAAGTTCCAATTGAAGTGAATGAAGCTGCAGGTTGCTGAAATGCTGTCCCGATCGCTGCAAGCAATACAAGAAACAGAAAAACCGGCAGCGATTTTCTAGGCAATAACATGATAAAAGGCACAGAAAGAAAAGCAACCACTACAGCGTATTCATAAAAGGGCCAACGGAAATACAGCAACGTAATTCCAGAAAGCAATGCCAAGCATATGAAAAAAGGTAAAAATTTCAATTTATTCATTTTATTATCTTCCTCGTAAAATAATTGGTAAAAACTCAAAAAGATATTGAATTTCTTTACCAAAATTATCTTACACTAGCTTGCCTAAAAAAACTACGGGGCAGAGAAATTCCCCGCCCCATTTCTCTTCAATTGTCTGAGACTATTGCTTTTCCCAGAATTCATTGTCTGTTTTGCGCCTGCGGAATTTTTGTACCAAGGCAGCCACAGCAATGATGATGAAAATGACGAGCGGAATTGAAACCCACCAGAGATCTCTCGTCGTTTGCGCAACAAGAACGCTCATCGGGCGCGAAACCTCGATATCACCACCTGCTGTTTCGACGACCATGCCGTCCACTTCCGTTTTATGGTCCATTTCTTTCAAGTCTACCCATTCGTATTGATCGTATTTCTCAAGTTTCGTCATCACCTCATCAAACTTCTCGATCCCTAAATAAGGGTGATAGAAAAACGCCAAGTAACTATCACTGAACTGCGCGACATAATCGGCTTTCTCCATCATTTCATCGACTGCTTTGTCATTATCCGGATTGATATAGCCCATCGTTTCGGGAATGACTTTCATTCCATGAAGACCTGCCGGAGTGGATTCGTATAATGGCACGAACGTTCCGTCATACGTCCGGTCGGAAATTTGGATCTGCCCTACATACGTCGTAAAATACTTGGACAGCTCTTTATAGCCGGTTTGCGACATGGAATAATGGGGTGCTTCGAACGCAATCGGGTATAATCCTTCTGCTGTCATTTCGTAGACCCCATTGACGATGGAGTTGTAAATATGAGTTTGTTCGTACGGCAACCCGACATTTTGGACGAAATCTTGGTATTCTTCATCGGACGCGAAATCCTCCCGTAGCTTTACTTCATCTTTGTTCGACTGGTAAATGGGACGGTCATGATCTACATCCCAATATTCAAATCCCTCTCCGGTTTCATCTTCCCGGTATTGGTGAAGATAGCCATGCTGTATCAAGCTGGCGCCATTTTTCTGCATCTCCTGCAAAACTTCCACCAACTCGATTGCCTGAGATAAATGGATGCTTTGCCCGGTTTCTGGATTTGTATAAACAGGCACAACTGTCACGGCATAGGGGATATTCCGCTCCGCCAAATAATCACCCACTTGCTTGACCAGAACTGGATCGCTTCTTGGATGGATGTCTTCCAGGCGGATTAGCTTTTTAGGCGGGGATTTCTCCTCATCGAAAAAGTCGAAAAGCGATTCCCCTAAAACGTCACTGATCCTGCCGGTAATCGAGTTGGCGGCGACATAATATAAAGTATCGTTTTTAAAGATCAACGGATATGCCCCATCTGCTGCTTGTCCTTCAAAAAGAACATCCATCTGTTCGATGCCATTGATGAGCATCATATCCTTTTCTTCCTTTAAATCGAACATTTTACCTTCGCCACTAACGGCATCAATGTTCCGATAATCCCGGATGCTGAGATCAGGAGCTTCTTTAAAGTATTCAAAATAATTTCCAATAAACATTTTTTTCACGTCGTCATATTGGTCGACAATGAATAATTCTTCTTCTGTCAATTGCCGTTTTCCAAGCCCGAAGTATATGATGTGCGTGTAATCGCCCTTGACGTATTCTGCTGCAGCTTCCTCAATGGATTGTATGGTGATATCCGAACTGAAATGTCCTGCCAGCATATCCAAAATCGGAACTTCTTCCTTTTGTGTCTCTTCTTCCGCGTGATACAAAATCAAGACTTTCGGATCTTTACCAGATGACTCATCTGCTGCAGCAATTTGCCAAGGGCTTGTAACCAACATGGTGAGCAGCAATATGAAAGCTATAGTTTTCTTCACCAACAGCGCCCCCTTTCCTACTTCGTCTCATCTTCCATCATGAGATGATAATGGATAAAGTCGAAGAAATGCGTCTCACCTTCTCCGTTTTCTTCAATCATTTCCGTTGCGCGAACTTTCACTTCTTCAGCAGCTTCTTCTTCACCAATGATCAGAAAGTATTCATTCATGAAAAAGTACATGGCCAGCGATTCATAAGTGACTGTCGGCTGCAAGGTCTCGCGGTCGTATCTTCCGTATAAACGGCCTTCTTCTTGCCATTCCGCTTTAAGCCATTCTTCAAAACGCTCTGAAGATAAACCGATCCGTTCGCGGTTGATCGCTATAAGCAATTGATCAATCGGGTGGATCACATCCCCCTTCACATATACTTCTTCCACTACATCAAAATACTCTGGAAAAAACACTTCATCGGTGTCGACATTTTCCAGCACTCGATCGGCATTCATATCTTTTGGAACATCATCTATTAAATAGCTCAAGGTCACTCTTTGTGCCGGAGATTCCACTTCCCAATCATAATAATCCACTGTATAACCATTATTCGTTTGGATGCGGGAAATGGTTTCAATAATCCGGTCTGCGGTTTCCGAATACTCTGGCTGGACGAATAATTGGTCCGCTTCCCTAAGCGCAGCGGCAATTCGGATATCATCAATTAACGCATTGACCGTTGCATCCTCGAAAATCAGCCAATTGATAAAAAAGTTATCTCCCTCTTCCACCACAAATTCGTCCATAAGGTTTTCGTATTGCTCTGCAAACTTCTCCTCATCTTCCATCATGACCAAATATTCCATATACAAGCCGATGCTCTCGGACAAATACTGTGAATCGGGAGCAGAAGGATAGGCATGGATGAAATTATTTTCGTCAAAATATGCTTCCGCAAAATCTTCCGGCACCGCTTTCTGCTCTACCGGCCGTTCCTGTTCCTCTGGCGTCTGCTGTTCATCAGGTTGAGGCGATGGTTCACTTGCTTCCTCGCTGCAGGCAGCGAGCATTGCCATTCCCATCACCGGCAAGAGCCATTTCCTCATGAATCCACTCTCCCTTTGAAGCGCTGGGTTTTGTCCCAGGCAATCGTTTTTTTGCGTAATTTGCTCCATGTATAAGTAGCTACGCTGCGGATCAACAGCAGTATGAATAATTGGGCGTAGGTGAAATACATAATCAATACATATAGTACATTGGTCAGCGAGACATTCCGGTCGACGACAAGCGCGCTCAAAAGCTGAGCGGTATAGACGATATAGGTCATAAACCAAAGCATCATGAGCGGCGCACCGATGTTCGGGATATCAACGCCCGAAATGCTCAGGATGAAGAAGATATCCGAAATCAGCAGCATCAGCACAAAAATCAGGTACGTAAAGAGATGCTGTAAACTGAGCACGAATGTTCTGCCTTTCCAATGTGACCAATCCTTCATCGATTTCTCCAGCAAATACAAATTGCCGGTCAGCCAACGTGTCCGTTGCTTGATGAAAGCTTTTAGCGTTTCGGGCTCCTGCTCCCATGTGCGAGAAGTCGGAATGACCGGAAGCACATAACCCGCAGCCGTCAGACGGACTGTCAGTTCGGCATCTTCTGCCAAGGCATAAACATCATAGCCTCCCAGTTTCTCGATAACCGAACGGCGCAACAGCATATTCGTACCGGCGAGTGAACCAAGTCTGAAAAGTGCCCAGCGGCCGCATTGCATGAGCAATTGGAACACTTGGAACTCGAGTGCGATCATGCGTGTCAAAACGTTCGTATCCACATTTTTCGTTTTGACATATCCGACAGCCCCGGCAGCGTTTGGCACTGTTTCTGCCGCCTGGACCAATTTCTCCAAGGCGTCAGGTTCGGGTTCATTGTCCGCATCGTAGACGACAAAATAATCCGAATTCGTAACGCTCAACCCGTAGTTCAAGACTCTTGATTTGCCTTTTGGATTGCCGGGCGGCACAGGAATGTAATGGATACGCGAAAAGACTTCCGCAAATTCCTGGACAATCGCAGCTGTTCCGTCCTTGGAACTATCGTCCAGAATATATACGTCAAGCTTGCCTTCGTATTTCAACCGCGCCATTGCACGCAATGTATTTTCGATGACAATTTCTTCATTATGTGCAGGAATCAACACGGCCACGCTCGGATAATGTTTGATTTTAGGCGGATTGCGGAACCTTAGCCGGTACCAAACGCCGCCAATCGTCACCGCGGAATAGAACAGCAGCAAGATCCAAAACAGGACAACTGTGGCAGTGATGAGTATATTCATATCGCTTTACCCAAAGCACGCGACAATTCATTCAAATTGGACACCTGCTCCTTTCTGACTTCGTACGGTGAATCCAGCAAATTCAATTCCTGCTTTACTTTATCCCGGTAGCGCTCCATCATGAGGCGCACCCCTTCTTCATCAATATCCTTGAGCAGCAAGTAAATCGATTGCCCAGTCGATGTCGCCAAGTCAAACTTCTGGCGAATCGTCGACAAGGTCGCCCGCTCCAATGATTCTTTAATATTCTGTTGAGTGCGTTTGTTTTTTGTATTGATTGTGATTTCAACGAACCACGCCTCTTCCTGGCGGCGCTCGGTCGTCTTCAGCACCCATTGCGCTTGCTCCGTAAACTCATTAACGGTCAGGATATCTGTCTCTCCGTGGTATTTCTGGAGAAGCTGCACTTGACGGCGCAGTTCGCTCGCTTCATAGCCAATCTGCTTGATCTGGTTCAACAACAACCAGAACGACAAGATGAAGCCAGTGAACAGCAGGTGGCTATAGACATACATGATTTCCAAATCCGGCCGCTCCGTGAAGAAAAAGGCAAATATGGTCAAGAAAACCCCATAGCTCAAGATGATGCTTATACCATACAGGAATACATAACGTTCATGAATCAATGTCATGAACAAGATCGATAACCCCGCCACTAGTAGCATTTCGGTAGAAAAAGGCAGAACCAGCGAGAATAACGCCCAACCGAATCCAAGCACCATCAAAATCAGAATTCCGAGCTTTAAATTGTTTTTCATTCCGCCCACCCCATCGCATAGGTTAAAGTACCTGTTATTTATTCCAATATTATAAATATTGAAATATCATAAACCTATACTACTACATAACGTTAATTTAAACTAGTATAAAAAGTATTGTCAGTATTAATATCCTGTGATTTTTTTAATATAATAGGCATAAATATCTATTTAATCACAATTTTCAGATATCATTTCTATTGTGAATAAAGACACAATACTCTTCAGTTAAAGCCAATGAAAGCGGATACAAATATTGGCATTAACTTTTAAAAGTTTTTTTCATTGAATCTATTTAAGCGCAGTAAAAAAACTGCCGGATCGGCAGTTTTTTACAAGTACGTATACATGACGGGATTTTCCATATTTTTCTTTAAGCGCTTAAATCCGTTCTTCTTGTAATACGCCCTGATTTTCTTGTTATATGCTTCGTCCTGTTTAGAAGTATTCGTATAATAACCTGGAATGACAACCAACAATTCTACATCTAAGAACCGCAATTCCTCCAGCATTTTCTGTCCGAACGATTCCCCAATCCCTTTATTCCGCTCATTCTCAGTTACCTGCAAATCGTCAAATACGGCAACCAATCCAAAAACATCATCAATATCCGGTATATGCTTCAAGTCTCGATAGATGTCCCCTAACCCTTCGGAGATATGCTCTGCATACATAGCCAGCGACTCGAACGAACTGCGCTGGGGATTGAAGAGGTAGAAATGTGCATCTCCGACTTGAGGCTGTTCTTCTTCCCCCTTCAAGGTACAATCTGCTTTACACGTAAAGATCTCAGTACCCGGACGCATTTGAATTTGGTAATCGACATGAATATCATCTTCTGTAATCATCGAATCTCCTCCTTATACAGTGCCCATTGAGTGGAACATATAATAAGTATGTCATTCATTATCAGAAAATTCAATCATCATTTAAAACTACCTGCCACGCTTTTCTTCCGCCAATTTCTTTTCAAATAATTCCAGCAACTGCGCTTTCAGTTCAGGGCGCTGTAAAGCAAATTCGATTGTGGTTTCGATAAAGCCATATTTTTCACCCACATCGTAGCGTTTGCCTTCGAATGCAAACGCCTGGACGGGACGGAGTGCATTCAGTTTTTCGATAGCATCGGTCAACTGAATTTCCCCACCAGCGCCCGGTTCCTGTTCAGTTAGCAGGCGAAAGATTTCCGGCGTCAGCACATACCTGCCCATGATGGCGAAGTTCGAAGGCGCTTGGCCAGGCTCCGGCTTTTCGACAAAATGGTCGACTTTCATGAGAGAGCCGTCAATTTCAGACGGGGCAATGATGCCATAACGATGCGTTTCACTATCACTCACTTCCTTGACTCCAATGACCGGACTATCAGTTTTCTCGAACTGCTCGATTAATTGCAGGAGTGCTGGCGGATCGTTTTGGACAATATCATCCCCTAGAAGCACAGCAAACGGTTCTTCACCAATAAAATGCCTCGCTGACCAGATGGCATGGCCAAGGCCGAGCGGCTGCTTTTGGCGAATATAATGGATTTCCACTTCGGAAGTGGCAAGGACCGAGTCAAGTACGTCGAGCTTCCCTTGCTCTTTCAAGATATGCTCAAGTTCAAACGCATGGTCAAAATGGTCTTCAATAGCGCGTTTCCCTTTTCCTGTGACGATGATGATGCTGGTGATGCCTGAAGCAATAGCTTCTTCGACGATATATTGGATGGTCGGTTTGTCGACAATCGGCAGCATTTCCTTCGGCATCGCTTTGGTCGCCGGCAAGAAACGGGTACCCAGCCCCGCTGCCGGAATGATCGCTTTTGTAATCTTCATGAACCCTCTCACCTTTCAAAATGCAGTCGTTTACTTGTGAGTATAGCATTGTTTCTAAAAAGCAAAAAACCTCCGCTTGGCGGAGGTTTTCACTTAAACGAAAAGATGCGCGAACAAGACGATGATTGGCAAGGTGATCGCTGTGCGCAAAAGGAAAATAACCAACAGCTCCCAGAATTTCACCGGGATATTCGAACGCAAGATCAGGATGCCGATTTCCGACATATAGATCAATTGCGTGAGCGACATGCCGGCGATGACAAATTTCGTCAGATCGCTCTCGATGCCGCTGCCGAGCACTGCCGGCAAGAACATGTCAGCAAAGCCGACGAGTAAAGTCGGGGCTGCTTGTGCCGCTTCTGGCAAACCTAACAGCGTCAGCAGCGGAATAAGCGGATAAGCGATGATGCGGAAAATCGGCGTGTATTCTGCGATGACTAAAGCGGCAGTGCCGAGCGCCATGACCAGTGGGATCAAGCCAAGCCAGATATCCATAACCGTGCCGATGCCAGACTGTGCCAATTTCTTGCCGCTTGCGGCTTGGCTCGCTTTCAAGCGCGCCGCTTCAAATCCCCATTTGATCAAGGAGACATTTTCCGGAACGCTGTCGTCAATTTGCTTCCCGACGCCTTCCCGGTATGTATCGGTTTTACGGGACAATGGCGGTATGCGTGGCATAATGACCGCCGCGACGAGACAAGCGACCGAAACCGCCAGATAGAACGGCAGGAACAGATGGCCGATGCCGATGACATTTGCGACAACCAGGCTGAACGCGACAGAAGCGATCGAGAACGTCGTCGCGATGACAGCCGCTTCGCGTTTTGTGTAATAGCCTTCATCATATTGCTTCATTGTCACCAAAACCCCGACAGGCGCTGCGCCCATCCAGGAAGCCATGGCATCGATCGACGAACGTCCCGGAAGCGTAAACACAGGTCGCATGATTTTATTGAGCAAAGTCCCAACAAACTCCATCAAGCCGAATTCAACGAGCAGCGGCAAGAGAATGCCGGCAAACAAAAACCAAGTCAATAACACTGGAGCCAAGTCGTACAGCACGACGCCGCCTGTATTGCGCGACGCGATTGCAGCTGGGCCAATTTCATAGAAGGCCATGATGCCTACGGCAAATCCGAGAAAGCGGATCACTAAGCTGACAGGTCCGATGATGAAAATCGGCCGAAGCATGTCGGAATTCCGGATAAACTCCGGTTTTGCGATGCTCGCCACTAAACCTGCGACTGCCGAGAAGCCAAGAAGCACCAGGATGAATCCAGGAATCCACTCCCCGAACGTCGATAACAGAAACGAGGCCAGAATGCCGACCCCAATTGTAATTTGCCCATCATAAGAAACTGGGACCAGGAATAATAAAGCCCCGATCAATGACGGGATAATGAATTTCCATGTGGCGGATGGCGATAAGGCCTGTTTCTCTTTTGAAATGCTGGTCATGAACGTTTCCCCCTTTTGTATATTCCCCTTCAATTGTTACTTCAAATTCGTTAGTGCCTGGTCCAGTACTTTGATGCCTTCATCAATCTGTTCTTTTGTCACCGTCAACGGCGGGATCATCCGGATCACTTCTCCTGAATTGCCGCATAGATAGAACAGCACCCCTTGCTTCAGGCAATCATCCAATACCGTCATGACCGCTTCACCGTCCGGGCGTTTGGTTTTTGGATCCATTAATTCAATGCCGATCATGAGCCCGACTCCACGCACTTCTCGAATGGCTGGATGTTTTTGTTTCAACTTATCCAGTTCATCGAGTGCATAAGCGCCAAGCGTTTGCGCATTTTCCAATAGCCGCTCTTCTTTCAACACTTCGATCGATGCAAGCGCCGCGGAACAAGCGAGCGGATTGCCGCCGAATGTCGTGCCATGCGTGCCGAGCGGCCATTGGTCCATCAATTCTTTTGATGCCACCGTCGCGCTGAGCGGGAGCCCGGCTGCGATACCTTTGGCGATTGCCATGATGTCCGGCGTCACCTCGAAGGTCTGTGCCGCGAACCAATTGCCGGTCCGGCCAAAACCGGTCTGCACTTCATCGAATATCAATAGGATGCCGTGGCGATCGCAGATTTCACGCACTTTTTCGAGCCATTCCTTCGGCGGGATGATATAGCCGCCTTCCCCGAGCACTGGTTCCAAAATGATGCATGCTACTTCTTCCGGAGTCACTTGGTGGTTGAACAGTTTTTCAATATCGCGCTCCAGTTTTTCGGGGAAGAATACTTTTGGATCCTCCCCTTCAGGCAAGTCATCCGGATGCGCATACGGCAATTGATAGGTCAGCCACGACGGCTGCATATGCTTGCGGTATTTGCTTTTCGATGTGGAGACGCTGAGCGCCCCCATCGAACGTCCGTGGAAACAGCCGGTAAACGACACGACGTACGGCCGTTTTGTCACATATTTCGCGAGCTTGATGCCGCCTTCGATTGCTTCTGTCCCGCTATTGGCGAAAAAGAAGTTATCCAGTTTCCCCGGCATGATCTGCTGCAGTTCATAGGCCAGTTTTAAGATCGACTCGTAGATAATGACGCCGGACGGGCCGTGAATCAGATGATCCGCTCCGTCTTTGATTGCCTGGACGACTTTCGGATGGCGATGTCCCACATTCTCGACCGCGATGCCTGATGTGAAATCCAAATAGGTGCGTCCATCCGCCCCATAGTAATAACAGCCTTCCGCTTTGACGACCGGTAGATTCGGATGGTCTTTCGCCATGCTCGGCGCCAATAGATTGCCGATGGAGTTTGTCATTTCCGTCCAGTCCTGTGTTTGTTTTGTTGTCATAAATCTTCATCCTTTCCTGTTGCGATGGCATGTTTTTTCAACTTGCGCACAACCGAAGGCTGGCTGATGCCGAGCCGTTCCGCCATTTCAGTCGTCGTGCGGTAGCGTTTCTTAGCGTTTTCCAGCACTTTTTTCTCTACTACATCGAGCAGATGCGGCAAGGTTCGGCCTTCAAGTTCAATGCCGACTTGCTCGTCTTGCGCCGGACGGTAACTTGGCGGCAGGTCTTCCAAGCAGATGTCGCCGTGCTCGCTTTCAAGATAGCCACGTTCGAGCACATTGCGCACCTCCCGGAAATTGCCTTTCCAATCCAGTTGAAGCAAATGGACATATACCGGGTCTGTCAGTTTTTTCCGCGCACCGTATTTATTCCCCAGATCATCGATTGTCCGGGTCAAAAAGGCTTCCAAATCCTCCGGTCGTTCACGCAGCCCTGGGAGTTGAATCAACGAGACATGCAATAAGTAGAATAGGGCTTCGCGGAAACTTCCTTCCTGCATATGTTCCTCCAATGAACATTCGCTGATGGCGATCAGCCGGATGTCGCGTTTTTGCACAAGCGACTTTTCAAGCATCGACTGCGTACGGCCAGACAACCGGTCTATTTCATTCAGTACGAGCGTCCCGCCTTGTGCCAGGCTAAAATAACCGCCCTCGCCTTCAAACGATTCAACGAATATCGTTTCGGGAATTGCACCACAATCGACTTCGATAAAAGCCTCATCCCTTCTTGCGCTATGTTGATGGATAAGCTTGGCGAACATGCTTTTGCCGGTTCCGCGAGGGCCTTCGATAACTAAAGAAGCATCATATTCAGCCAGTTTCAATGCACTGCGCAACGCGCGTTCAGACTGTGCACTTTGGGTGATGACCCCATCAACAGACAATTGCCTGCCGCGTAAATGCGCCAATTCCCCTTTGACACGGTCCATTTCTGTTTCCAATGATTCCAGGTATTCTTTCATGATCATTAATTCTGAGACTTCATACGAATAACTGATGACGTATTCCACTTCTCGCTGTTCATCGAATACCGGCAGTCCGGTGATAAGCATCTTTTTACCGGTTGCTGTTTCCTGGACGAGCACTAGTTTTTTCTTCCGTTCAATGACTAGCGGCGTGACCGCTGGCGTAAAAACGCCTTCCTGCTCCAACTCATAGATCGAGCGGCCAAGCAGGGCAGCCGGTTCCAATCCATAATGCAATCCGCTCATTTCCGTCACTTTAATGATGCGGCCTGCCCTATTTGTAATGATAATATCTTCATCGTGCATCGCCATAACTTCTTCGATAGCGTCCGGCACAAGCAAATGTCGGTGCATGTTTTCACCTCGTTTATTCATTATTGTATAGACTATACGTTATTGAATAATCAAAAAGCAAGACAATTCGAACAACTTTTCGTTTTATCATTATAACGTCAGTAGATTTGATCGATGAAAATTATCTTATAATTAAATAGACCTATTCTAAAAGTCACCATTCAAGACTATACTATTCTAGATATTCCATTTATTTCACATATAGGAGGATTCAAATGAAGGGTGCGTTAACACTTATTACTTCCCTCTTACTGGCAATTGCGCTCGGAGCAGTTCCAGCGTTCGCCATTTCAGAGGACAACCGCGGTTTTGACCGCTTATTAACTGAGATTGGCTGGGAAAAAGCGGATTACATCGATTATCTGGACAGCAAAGGATGGTCGCTGGAAGAGTTCGATTCTGCTGCACAACTTGGCACGCCGCTTACAGAAACCGGCATTGCACAAGTGATAGATACATACAAACTGACACGCGCTGAATTAAACAGCTTACTTGAAGAGTTCGGCGATGTAGATTCGGGTGTAGACGTGTTAGATGGAGATTTCATTATTTTCATGGAAGACCTTGAAGAATCACTCGACTTCTATGTAAGCTTCGAGGAGGACTTAACACCAATTACCGAAGAAAACTTATCCTTATTGATCGAGGATTTTGGATTCACTTCGAAAGACGAACTCGAGCAATTCCTTAATTTGTTTGATGATTCACTTGAAGACTACGAGTATATCGAGGACTTGGAAAGCTCGATCATGTTCTATCAGGAAGAATGGCTTTTTGATTTGGACATTGAGGGTGTGTTCGCTGAATTCGGCGTAACGGAACAGGAACTTGAGCGCCTCGCAAAGCATTTTGAAACGCTCGATTACACGAATCCGGAATTCGAGGAACGTTTGATGGAACTCAGTGAGCGCATGATGGCAATCGAGGAATTCACCACAGTGACCGAATTATCTGCAGATCAAATTGCAGAACTTCTATCGATTTACGACGAATTCATGGAACTCTTTGAAATGGAAGCCAAGTATTATTTCGTCAAAGGCGATGAGAAAAAAGAGATGAGTGTCCAATCCCTTATTTCCCTTGAATCGACAGACGGCTATGACCTATTGATCGAGCTGTACAATTTGCAAGGCGATTTTTTGGCAGATATCTTATTGACTGCTGACATGTTCGGATCAGACCTCATCGTCGATACCGGAAAAGAATTGGAAAACAGCACACCGACGGTTATACCGCCGCCTACAACACCAACTGATAACACCAACCAAACCGTCAAAGGCGGAAAGCTTCCAAAAACTGCTGGTAGTTTTGTGCAAAATACAGCAATCGGGCTAGGCTTTATCGCATTCGGCGCTTTATTGTTCAGACGTACACGGGTGAAACCCACATCATGAACAACAAGCGAATTTCCTGGTTGATGGCCATTGCGGCTGCCGGAATGATTCTTTTTGGTCTATGGTTCAGCGGCACGCAGGCAGCAACGTTCGCGAAAGGCTATCTTCTATACAAAGCAGATTCTGTCGCTGCAGAGGATTTTGCAACCAAGTTGCAAACGACTGACGCCAAAGTGTCCTTAACGGAAACCGAAGCTATCGAATCCACTCAAGCACCAGGTGAAGAACAAGAAGTGACACAAGAAATAGCCCAGCTTCCGAAAGACATCCATTACCCGTCAGATCCACAAATTGGGGACTTGATGGGCGAACTGATCATTCCGAAACTAGGCGCAAGCTTGCCAATTATACACGGCACTGATGAAGACGAGTTGGAGCAAGGTGTAGGCCATTTCGCTGGCAGCGTCTTGCCTGGGCAAGATGATAATTCCGTTTTGTCAGGGCATCGCGATACGGTATTCCGGGAGCTTGGAAAAGTTGGCAAAGGCGATGAGTTTATCGTTAATACCGCTGATGGCACGTTTACTTATCGCGTCCGCCAAGTGCGCATCGTCGATGAAGACGACCGCACCGTCATCGTTCCGAAACCGCGGGCCACTTTGACCGTCTCCACGTGCTATCCTTTCGATTTCGTCGGCTATGCGCCTGAGCGCTATATTCTCGTAGCTGATCTTGTCGCGAGCAGCTAAACTAAACGAAAGACCGCAGCCTCCCAAAAGGAAGCTGCGGTCTTTTTGCATCCAACAGAAAAGCCCTGAATTCCCATTCAGGGCTTTTCTCTATTCTACATTGACGATATCGGAAATATAGAAGAATCCGTAATCGTCCATGACAATGGTATAAACTTTCGTGCGTTCCTGCAACGACCAATTGCCTTCTGCATCCTTAAATTCAAATGCCTCTTCTGTATAGACAAGGGCATGGTCTTCTTTAATTTCAATATTGGTGATATCAAGCTTGTTGAAGATATGTTCCATGTTTTTGCCGGCGATCTGGTCGATGTATTCGATCATGCTGTTGTAAATATCGCTTTGATAGACCAGCAAGTTCTGGACATAGTAGAAATCTTCTTCCTGCAAGGCCAGTTCGTAAAACTCCTGATAGCTCACGACAAATTCTGTCAACGATTCTTCGGTGAATTCATGCGTCGTGCTATAGTCGAACTCGTAATCTTCGTCTTCATAGCTGCTGTCGAAGTCATCGTAGACCGGGAAAATCTTGGCGACCGCTTCACGACTCATTGGGTTTTTCGCCCATGCATCCAATTGGTCGTACATTGAATAAAGCGGAATGGAGAAGCCGATTGAATCCCCTTCAGGGAATAGCAATGAGTTGATGCCGATGACTTTTCCTGTTGCTGCGTCAAGCAGCGGCCCGCCGCTTGATCCTGGCGCGAGAGCTGCATCGATTTGGTAAATATTTTCGTACGTGAATTCTTGATAGAAATCACGGTCGATACCAGTCAAATACCCCATAGACGCGGTATTTTCAAAACCGGACGGACTGCCAAGCGCGATGACTTCTGCGCCGACATCCGTTGCTGCCATTTCCACTTCCAAAGGCTCAATGCCAGTCAAATCATTCACTTGAATCAAGGCAATGTCGGATTCAGCTGAAATACCGACAACAGTTCCCTCATGATCCTGGCCGTTGATATTGCGCACGATAACATCCGTGTACCCTGACACAACGTGCGCATTCGTCACGACCATTCCTGTATTCGTAAACAAGAACCCAGAGCCTTGCCCGCCTTCAGTTAAAATGGTGTAAACACGCGATTGTGCATCTTTAATCACAGCTGTCTTGTCTTTCTTTTTTGGCTCGACTTTTTCTTCTTGGTCAGAAGGATGCGTGATATTTTCTGCTTTCGTTACCGTACCCTCTACCGGTTCTTCAGAAGATACTTGTGTTTCCGGCTCTTCAACCGGCATTTCTTCTTCCACTGGCTCTTCCGCCGGTTCTTCTTCCGCCGGTTCTTCTTCCACCGGTTCTTCCTCAGGTAACTCTTCAGGCACTTCCTCCGACGCTTCGGTGTCTTCTTGCGGCAATGCCACTTCCGGTTCTTCCTCACTCAGCAATTGCCCTAATCCAAATCCAAGCCCCAATAACACCGCCAATAATACAAGCGCATACATAAACTTGTTGCGCTTCGGCTTGCGTTGCTTCCTTGTGGCAAGCGGAGCTCCGCAATTATCGCAGAACTTTGCAGACTCATCATTCATCGTGCCACACTTTGTGCATTTCATAGCTGTACCTCCTGCCGGACATAATTCATCCCCGAATTTTCTTCATTATAAACCTTAGAACGCCAAACCTCCACCTTAGGTTGCCTTTGTAATATTTTGTCCTTATTTGGTAATGAATTTCAAAATTCAGAACATGTTTATTAGTTCTTTATATACACGAAAACTGCTTAAAGTCTAGATTTACGCGACATTATCAGAAATAGAATGAAATGAGCCTCTCATCCTTTTGGTAAATGCTTTTAACATAATGGTATAGGAGATTAGAACTTATTAATGGCCATCTGCTGCCGAGCACAATCACCAAAAAAAAAAGCAATGCCTCAGCATCGCTTTGTGCATTCTTTTCTATAGCAGTTGTGGGCAAGTTAGCGAACGTCAATTCCGGTGAGCGTTTCCTGCAGTTGCAGGGCATCGCCAAATATCTGTGTGTTCACTTCACCACTTGCTTTCGCATGATTGTTTGCGCGCTGCAGCAGGTCATCCAACTGTCCTTGTATCTCTTGATACTCTTCAATGGTTAAGGTGCCTTTGCTGTTTACATGGCGTTCGAGTTGTTCCAATTCTTGTTCCACGTCGCCTTGAGGACCCAGACGTTCAATCACTTCACGGCCCGGCTCATACTTTTTGCCGCCCACTGAATTCTCGCTTGCAAACGTTACCGGTTCGAAATGTGCCATGAATACCATCCCAAAAGCGAGTGCTGATAGTGAAATGTTAAGAGCAGAAATCTTCAAACGATCTTCCTCCTTCGAATGGGTCTGCTTTCACTTATAGGCTAACCGATTTTTCTATTTCCGTAACCCCATTTTCGGCAGTCTTCACCAACACTTAACAAACTTTACATTCGAATTTTGCGCAAAAAAAAACCGCTGTAAAAGCGGTTTTTTCTCAGTCTGTCGAGAAAGGTAAGAAACCGTATTTTCCGAAGCTTACCGCTCGCTTTCCGTGGGCTCGCGCCCAAGCCTCCTCAGTCGCTGTGCTCCTTGCGGGGTCTCGGTCGTCTCGCTAATCCACAGGAGTCGAGCGAACACTTCTCCAAATACTTAGAAAGATCATTGATTATTGAATTTAGAAAAATCGACTCCACTCTAATTCGTAATGGATTAATAGACTTCTTCAACAATCTGAAAAAAACCCGCTGTAAAAGCGGTTTTTTCTTATCTATAATCTGCACGGGTCATGCGCCCGTTGTATGGCTGCAATTTTTGCTGCTCTAAATCACGTTCACGGTTCTCGATTTTCGCGGCAACGATTCCGAGTAATGTACCGAACGCAGCTCCTGCGAATACTTCGATCGGCTGATGGCCGAGCAATTCCTTTAACTCTTTATCGCGCTCTACAAATTCAAAGCTCGGGAACTCTCCGGAAATTTTCGTGAAGCTGTCCTCGAGGTCATTGACCAAACGCGCAATCTCGCCTGTATGGCGGCGTATGCCTTGTGCGTCGTACATAACGATGACACCGAATACGACTGCGAGTGCCGTTTCTGTGTGGCGCGCGCCTTTGTTAGAAGCAACATATGCAGCGAGTGCCGATACACCTGCTGAGTGGGAGCTTGGCATGCCACCTGTTGTAAAGGCTTGCTGCCAATCCCATTTGCCTGCCACCACTTTATGTGTAACGATTTTCAATCCTTGCGCAATGCCGATCGCCCCGAGAGAGGTAATCATTCCGCGGTTCATCTTTCTCATCTTTTCATCCTCCAATACAGTAGCTGCTGCGGCTGGTGCCGCCTGATAACTCCCTTTACCCTGAAATCCTTAAAGATATGTAAAGGAAGCAAATATTTTTGGAGGAAAGCTTTATTAAAAGTCGAAGTGTTGCTATTTTAACTGCAAGTCGACTTCAAATTTCACCTCTGGCGTGACAGCGCCTTTACTGCCGAAAATCGTATAGGCCGGATAAGATGACAACAAGCTTTTTGTTGGAGATGGGATCGTGTTCGTGGCAGTCAATAAAATTGGTGCGTCTTTTTTAGCCGCGAGAACCGACCCAGCTAAAGCGTCAGGAAAATTCGTGCCGGTCGCGATAAAGGCTTTCTGCTTCCCCATCGGCAAATTTTGGTTGATCAATTTGCCGGTCTCGAAGCGGTTAGCCCCTCCGTAGCGTGTCGCTCCAGGTAATTGCCCCATGACTTCATTGCTGACAGCGCCTGTGCCACCTGTGACGATCGTTGTTTTCTTACCGGCCAAAGCTGTTTTAGTTTCTGCAGGCAGGATGGCTGTCCGCGTCAGCAAAATCGGAATGCCGTTTTTCGCTGCGTATGGCGAAACGGAAAGAACATCGGGGAAATTTTGGCCGTTGGAGACGACTGCCCGGTCACTTTCAATATCGCCTGCGATCATGGCTGCCGTCTCGTAGCGCGTTTTGCCGCCGATTCGTTCTACATTGTTTACTAGCTGCTGTACTTGCGTTGCAACCGTCGCTGATAATGCACCGCTGCTGCCGAGGAGAATGGCATTATCAGGCTTCAAACGGCGAATTTCAGCAGCTGCCGCCGGGTGAAGGCTATCGCCTTTTGTCAAGAGGATGGGAGCATTTTCCTGATAGGCAAGCGGTCCGCCCGCTAATGCGTCCGGAAAATCATTGCCCGTTGCGATGACGACTGTCGAAGCCGAACTCCAACCTGCTTTAGAGATCGCGACCGCTGTTTCGTAGCGTGTTGCACCGGATAAGCGATTCGACCAATGGCTGGCATCCAGAGTCAATGCACGGTCAATATCCAAGCGGCCGTGCCCGTAATAGACATCTTTCCCAACAGTGCCAAGGTCTTTTGCCGTCAGCATCAAACGCCCGGCGATATCGCTATTGCTAAGTTTCGGCTCATTCGCTTTCAATAAAGCGGCTGCTCCCGAAACAATTGGCGTGGCCATGGAAGTACCATCCAGTCCGCCGAATGACTTATCTGGGAAAATGGAAAATACGCCAGTACCCGGTGCCGCGATGTCAATCGTTTTGCCGAAGTTCGAAAAGTCGGAGCGTTTATCTGCAGCATCCGTTGCAGCAACCGACACCACGTCTGGATAAGCAGCCGGATAATAAGGGGAATTGATATTGTCATTGCCGGCCGCCGCCACTACCAAAACATTTTTGGAATGAGCATATTCTACAGCCTCTCTTAAGACCTTGGTATCGGCATACGCAACCAAACTCATATTAATGATATCTGCCCCGCCGTCTACAGCGTAGTAAACGCCAGCGGCCACATCCGAGATAAAACCATCTTCTCCCTCGAACACATCAATCGGCATGATACTCGTCGACGGTGCCACTCCGACACCGAACAATTCATTGTCCATATTGCCGGCAATCAGCCCTGCGACATGGGTGCCATGGACCTCTACACTGACATCGCCGGATTTCCCGGTGATCACGCTGTATGGGGAAACGATGCGCCCTTTCAAATCGGGATGCAGCAAATCGAAGCCATCGTCAATAACCGCTACTAGCACATCCGCTTTACCGGTCGTTTTATCCCAGGCAGATTCGGAGCCGATCAGCTGATGATGGTATTGATATCCTGCGTAAAACGGGTCGCTCGGTATTGCAGCCAGTTCCACCCGACGGTCAGGTTCAGCATATTCAATATCACCTTGCTTAGACAGCTCCTCGATGAACGACTCCAGGCTCTTGTCTTCCGGCACACCAACTGTGACGATTTGACTGTCGGCTGTTTCCGCTGTCGTGACTTTCTGTGCAGCTACTGGGTTTTCGATTACGCCGTCTTCCCGCAGTTTAACAATGACGCGTTCTGCTGGTTTTTCCGTTGCGGCTTGTGCTTGCCCGCTTGTGCCGCTGCTTATGAGAGAAAGGGCTATTGTCATAGCCGCCAATGCTGTCGTTGTCTGTCTCATGGTCATTCTCCTCACATTCCCCATAGTCTTTCCACCCTATATTTTCTGATAATTCAAATATATGTTTACGGAAATTATACGACCTTTCCGAACAAATGCCTAGACAATGTAAAAATTCTTTTGAATTTAGATAAAAAATGGATATTATTCTCTACCCTTTGGAGCTCCCCATTTAGCACTATAGACGCAAGTTTTATTATTGCAATCAAAAAAACAGCCCCTTATCAAATTAATGATAAGAGACTGATAGAAGTAGTAGCACTTATTTACTTAAATCGGATTTAGCAGTCGGAATAACAGCTTCGTGAAGAAGGATCTCCAATTCATTCATATAGCGTGCTTTCTGTTGGCTTGTCCAATTGAATACGCCCGCCATATAATCCGTTGCGGCTTCTTTGTGGGCATGTACCCAGTGAATGTCGAAATACAACGCGCCTGTGCGGCGGATAAAGAAGTCGACTGGCTTGCAGACCGCTTCCGATTCGATTCCATAGCGCAGCATTGCATAAACAAGCGGATCGAGATTATGCGATGCGGCATCAGCCAATCCGTCTGTATAATGGCGCAGCACATTGTCGACGTTCGCGCCGTAGCGGTTGACGAGCAATTCCATCGCATCTTCCGTAAGGCCAAACTCAGCCGCACGTTTCAAGCGATCGGCTTTGAATGCTTTGAAGCCTTTAGATCCGCCGACTTCCCCGCCAGACAGCTCCATTTTTTTCGTGGATACTTTCTTGAAAGAAGTACCGTATTCCTCTTGAAGCTGCTTAGTGACTAAATCCATGATGCTTTCGCCCATTTTACGGTAGCCAGTAAGCTTACCTCCCGCGATTGAAATCAATCCGGAATCCGATACGAAGATTTCGTCTTTACGGGAAATCTCAGATGGGTCTTTGCCTTCTTCGTGGATCAGTGGGCGCAATCCCGCCCAGCTCGATTCGATGTCCGCAGCTGTAATCGCCACGTCCGGGAACATGAAGTTAACGGCTTCTAGCACGTAGTCACGGTCTTCCGTTGTCATCGTCGGATGCGCGATATCTTGTTTGTACACCGTATCTGTCGTGCCGACATATACTTTGCCTTGGCGCGGAATGGCGAATGCCATGCGGCCGTCCGGCATATCAAAATAGATCGCTTGCTTGAGCGGGAAGCGCGACTGGTCAAATACCAAGTGAATCCCTTTTGTCAGCTGTAAAGTCTTGCCTTTTTTCGAGTTGTCTTCTTCGCGCAAAGTGTCGACCCATGGGCCTGCTGCATTAACAATTCTTTTCGCGAAGATTTCGTGTATGGAGCCATCAAGCTGGTCTTCCGCTACCACGCCGACCACTTTGCCGTTGTCGTAGAGGAACCCTTTGACCTTTACATAATTGAGTGCCAGCGTGCCTTTTTCGACAGCCTTTTTCATGACTTCCATTGTCAATCGCGCATCGTCTGTCTTGTATTCCACATAATAGCCAGCGCCTTTTAACCCGTCTTGCTTCACAAGCGGTTCGCGGCGAAGTGCTTCTTCGCGGGAGAACATTTGGCGGCGTTCGGTTCTTTTTACGCCTGCCAGGTAATCGTAGACACGAAGGCCAACGTTCGTGCTGAGTGGCCCGAATGTGCCGCCTTTGTGGAATGGCAGCATCATCCATTCAGGTGTCGTGACGTGCGGCCCGTTTTCATAGACGATTTCACGTTCTTTGCCGACTTCTGCGACCATCTTCACTTCAAATTGTTTCAAGTAACGCAAACCGCCGTGAACAAGTTTCGTTGAACGGCTAGAAGTGCCTGCTGCGAAATCCTGCATTTCCACGACTCCTGCGCGGACGCCGCGTGCTGCAGCATCGAGGGCGATCCCTGCTCCTGTGATTCCGCCACCGATAATCAATACGTCAAGTGGCGCTTGCTTCATTTTCCCATAAGTTTCTGTACGTTCTAAGCTTGAGAATTTCATTCTTAACCGACTCCTTTTCCAATATTTTCCATATTAAAAAGAGAGACCTGTACACAGCCGCAGATTTGGATCTGCTGTACTGGCATGGTCTCTCCTCGTCTCCGGCCATTTATCTCTCATGTGATTAACTTGTAAGTTTAGTTGACGGGCTTGAACGTACGAGTTGCGGCTACGGCATTTTGCCAACCGGTATACAAGCGTTCGCTTGTTTCATCGGACATTTCCGGCTCATAAGTTTTATCAAGCTGCCATTGGGCGGCAATCTCGTCTTTGTCTTTCCAGAATCCTGTGGCCAGGCCTGCCAAGTAAGCAGCCCCAAGCGCCGTCGTTTCTTGGATGCGCGGGCGTTCAACAGGTACATGAAGCAAGTCCGACTGGAATTGCATCAGCATATCGTTGCCTACTGCACCGCCATCGACGCGCAAAGTCTTCAATTCAATCCCTGCATCTTCTATCATAACATCTACAACGTCTTTTGTCTGATATGCGAGCGCCTCAAGTGTCGCACGGATGAAATGTGCTTTCGTAGTGCCGCGTGTCAGGCCGAATACTGCGCCTCTCGCATCTGTATCCCAGTACGGGGTACCGAGGCCGACAAATGCAGGCACCATATAAACGCCGTCTGTCGAATCCACTTGTTTTGCGAAATCTTCGCTCTCTGGAGCTGTCTCGATAACCTGCAGCCCATCACGCAGCCATTGAATCGCAGAACCTGCCACGAAAATACTGCCTTCTAGCGCATATTCGACTTTGCCGTCGACGCCCCAAGCAAGTGTTGTCAATAAGCCATGTTCAGATTCGACGGCTTTTTCACCCGTGTTCATCAGCATGAAGCATCCAGTTCCGTAAGTGTTTTTCGCCATTCCTTTTTCAAAACATGCCTGTCCGAACAAGGCTGCCTGCTGGTCGCCGGCAATTCCTGCGATCGGCACTTCGTGGCCAAAGAAATGGTAGTTGATGGTATGCGCATAAATTTCAGATGATTGGCGCACTTCGGGCAACATGCTCTTCGGCACGGTCAGGATGTCGAGCAGTTCATCGTCCCACTCAAGATCGTGGATATTGTACATGAGCGTACGGGATGCGTTGCTGTAATCCGTGATATGCGTCGAACCGCCGGACAAACGGTAGACAAGCCATGTATCGATCGTGCCGAACATCAAATCGCCATTGTCTGCTTTTTCTCTCGCGCCTTCGACATTGTCGAGAATCCATTTTACTTTCGTGCCGGAGAAGTACGCGTCGATCAACAAGCCGGTCTTCTTGCGGAATGTATCGTTCAATCCCTGGTCTTTCAATTCATTGCAGATGCCGTCTGTTTGGCGCGATTGCCAGACAATCGCTTTATAGATCGGCTTGCCCGTATTGCGATCCCAGACGACGGTCGTCTCACGCTGGTTCGTGATGCCGATACCTGAAATTTCGGATGGGTCAACGTCTGTTTTGCGCAATACTTCTGCGATGCACGCCAGGACCGAAGTCCAAATTTCATTGGCGTCGTGCTCGACCCAACCCGGTTTCGGGAAAAATTGCTGGAATTCCTGCTGGCCCGTTCCGACAATCTCGCCGGCATGGTTCAACAGGACCGCCCGTGAACTGGTTGTTCCCTGGTCGATCGATAAAATATATTTTTTACTCACTGGAATCTCCTCCGCTAACTTATGAAATGGTTTTCTCTTTTAATTGCTTGGTCTTCGCTCGACCATTTTTCAATTCTACACTGGCTGTACCGATAAATACCAGGACAAGCACTAAACTTAATGCGAAGAATGGCAAACCGTAATCTCCCGTAAACAAGGCTTTGTAGAAAACTGCCCCGTAAATACCCCCTAAAGCAGGGCCGACAATCGGTACCCAAGCGTAGCTCCAGTCAGAGCGGCCTTTTCCTGGAATTGGCAGCAACGCGTGTGCGATACGCGGCCCCAAATCACGGGCAGGGTTGATCGCATACCCTGTTGTGCCGCCAAGCGACATGCCGATCGCGATGATGAGCGCGCCGACGATCAACGGGTTCAAGCCTTCCGTAAAATCATTGGCCCCGATGAACAATAAGCCCATGACCAACACGAAAGTCCCGACGATTTCACTGATCAAGTTGGAAAACGGACGGCGGATAGCCGGAATTGTCGCAAAAACACCAAGCTTTGTTTCGGCTTCTTTCGTTCTTGCCCAGTGTGGAAGATAGTTGAAGAAGACGATGACGGCACCGATGATGGCACCCAAAATTTGTGCGATAATATAAACTGGCACCTGTGACCACGGAAGTTCACCGATAGATGCGAAACCTAAAGTGACTGCCGGATTCAAATGTGCTCCCGAGAAATTCCCGACTGCATAAACGCCCATTGTTACCGCGAGCCCCCAAGCGATCGTGATGACGATCCATCCTCCATTTTCCGCTTTTGAATCTTTTAATGTTACGCCTGCTACGACACCAGCACCAAAAATGATGAGGATCATTGTACCGATCAATTCTGCTAAAAATACTGTCATTTTCCATACACCCCTTTTTCAGATCCTCCGCTTGTAACGAACCTGTCAAATGACAAGGCACGCTGTCCAGCAGAATTTCCATGTATAATCAAGAACTGGCCACAAAAAAATCCGCAGCGAACGAAGGCCCAATAAACTGGGCCTTGTCCGATGCGGATCTCTTTTCTCCTGCACGGTCCTTAACTTGTAAAATCAATTTAGCAGTTTTTGAAAACGCTGTCAACAATTATTTGGGGGTTATCTGGGAGTGATGGAAATTGAAAAAATCGGCAACCACCCTTTCTGAAGAGGGATCGCCGATGAGCGGGCTTTACAAAATCAGGTATCCCAAAGTTCTGCCTGGGATGTCGAAACGGCTTCCGCTCCGCCTTGGTAAGCAAGTTCGATATCTTCTCTTGTGCGGATCAAACCACCTGCAATGATCGGAATGCCGGTCCGTTCGTGCACTTCTTTGATGATCGACGGAATAAGGCCCGGCAATAGTTCGATGTAATCTGGTTTTACTTGGTCAATCAAACTTAAATTATGTTCGAGCGCATGGCTGTCGAGCAAAAACAATCGCTGGATCGTTGTCAATTTGTTTTTTTTCGCGAGAGCAATGACATTGCTTCTTGTCGAGACGATGCCGTCCGGTTTTACTTCCCGCACCAAATACTCAATGCCATATGCGTCCGTTTTCAAGCCTTGAATCAAATCGGCATGCAAGATCACTTTCTTGCCAGCCTTCTTGGCAGCCACAACGAGCGGCTTGAGCTGGGCAAGCCTGACTTCCAGGAAGATAATGGTTTCCTGGTCACTGGCAAGCAGCCGTTCAAACTCCTTTATGTTGCGCATGACAGGCACCACGCCTTTTAACTTAACCAACAGCTTTTCCTCCTCCAGTAAAAACAATCTACGGACATTATGCGCCAGCTTTGTTCCCTGCACAACTATTTGCCACCGGCTTCTTTTCATCAGCCAATTGCGATAAAATGACAGTAATCATTTAAAAGGAGTTGTCGGTCATGCGGGTCAAGAAAGTGCAGAATGTTTATCAACTGGCTTTTATGCCTACAGTTTTCCCGGTAAATTGTTATTTGGTCGAAGAACAGGAGGGCTTGACGCTCGTCGATTGTGCTTTAGGTTTCGCGGCAAGAGACATCGCTTTGGCGGCGAAAACCATTGGCAAGCCGATTACAGAAATCGTACTGACACATGCTCATGTCGATCACGTCGGCGCACTCGATGCGTTGAAAAAACAGTTTCCCACGGCGCAAGTCTCCCTCTCGGAAAGAGAAGCAAAAATTCTCTCAGGAGATAAAAATCCATCGCCTGAAGATGGGGGCAAACCCGTTAAAGGCGGAATCCCGAAAAACATCCAGACAACCCCAGACCGCCTGCTGCAAGAAGGCGACCGGGTCGGCTCACTCGAAGTTGTGCTGTCACCCGGGCATTCCCCGGGATCGATTTCCTTTTTCGATAGACGCTCTGGCGTCTTACTTGCGGGAGATGCCTTCCAAACACGTGGGGGCACTGCTGTTTCCGGAACTTTCAAGCCACTGTTCCCGTTTCCGGCGCTGGCGACGTGGGACAAGCGAACAGCACTCGCAAGCGCCAAGAAATTGACCTTGCTGCAGCCAAGCTTTCTCGCTATCGGGCACGGCCGCATGCTTGACCATCCTGTACGATTCATGGAACAAGCAATCCGCGACGCCGAACAAAAATTAAAACCCTAGCCATTTTTGGCTAGGGTTTCTTTCGTTCCAGGTGCTTTCGCCCAACTCGCATAAACCATACCGGCCGCGTGATTTCTGACACTTCCTCTACGCGCCGGACAATTTCGAAACCAACTTTTTCATAAGCACGGATAGCTGGACGATTGCGAACATCAGGATCAGTCACGCAGCAAGTCACCGAGCCATCACGAAACACCACTTCTTCTAAAAAGCGTCGGATGATTGCTTGCCCGAAACCTTTGCCGCGGTAAGCAGGCGCCCCGACAAGAATATCCAAACCGGCTGCTTTCTTCAATTCCGGAAATTGTTCACTTCCCGGATAGTCGCTCCAGCGGAATGTTTGGATGTAGCCGATCGGTTGTTCCAAGTAATAGATGAGATACGGTTCAGTCGGGTCCCGCCCTTTGATGCTGCCGACAAATTCGTGCACGAATTCCCCGTAAGTTCCATTATAGCTATACCCCCAAAAACGGTTGATTTGCGGCTCTTTCGTGATCCATTCGTACAGCTGCGGCAAATGTTCCCGGCGCAAGCGTTCGAATCTGAGATTTTCAACATTTAAGGCCATGAAGCATCCCTCCCCGTGGGCGCGGCTACTCCCGGTCTCTATCTACCGGCGGCCGCAAATATTCTTCCAAATGCTCGTTCGGCAACGCAAACATCGATTCTACAGGCGAATAATTTCCTGCCAGCCGCCCAATCGGTGCCAGTTTTTTCGTATCGATTCTGCCGTTACTATATAATTCATCCGCGACATGGTAGCGCAGCACTTTTCCGATGACAAGATGGTCGTCGCCAAGCGGAATGACTTGAACGAGCTCACATTCCATGCTGATGGATGCTTCTTTTACGTGCGGCACTGAAACCGCTTCGGACGATGCAGGCGTCAATCCTGCATATGCAAATTCGTCGACGTCCGGCGCGACATGCTCGCCGGTTTTCGCCATTTCATTCGCAAGGGGTGCAGAAACGATATTGACGACAAACTCCTCCCGCTCACGGATATTCGTCAGCGTGTCTTTCACCGTTCCTGCCCTTGCCTCGACCCCTTCACCAATCGAAAAGATCAGCATTGGCGGATTGCGCGAAGCAACCGTAAAGAAACTAAAAGGCGCTAAATTCAATTCACCAACGGACGAGACAGATGAGACCCAGGCAATCGGCCGCGGCAATACGCTGCCAATCAGCAGTTTATAATTTTCCTTGCTCGTTTGTTGTGTTGGATCGATAATCACCAATGTCCACTCCCTTTCCTATTCCTCCGAACCGTTATGCTTTGCATGATCAATCGACTTTTGAAGCAAATAGCCGAATAGTGAGATTCCCGCCAAGTATGGCAAGATCATCATGCCGAAACCGGTGCCGAACTCTTCCATAGTTCCTACAGCTTGAAGGTATAGCCCCCATGCTATGTAAAGTACATACCCGGCTGCCACAAAACCAAGCCAGATATATCGCTTCAGCCACCACGGCAAGAATAGCGGCGCCAGCAAAAATACCCCCAATTGAATATGGCCCATCCATTCATATACAAGCTCCACCGCTTTCACGCTCCAGCCATTATCGTTTTTATCCAGTGAAATCCTTGGCGCTGCTTAGGCAAGCTTTCCGCTCTTTACTATATGTCTTAACTTTCGCCATCAAGCAGCTTCAACCCTTTTTACACGGGTTTTTCCTCCAAAAACCGCAAAACTTTTTGCCGAAACCGTTTGCTATGAACTCAAATATTACGTACGCTGAATTGCTGAAAAAGACCTAGAAAATAGTCATGTTTTCTGTCATTTCTGACAATATAGGTTTATAATACAGTTAATAATTAGGGAGGTGTCCTATATGGAATGGGAACGCAAGCTCGCCCAGTGGCGTGCTGAAGGGCTCATCGACCAAGAGGCGGCCGAGCGCATCCAGGCTTTTGAAACCCGTCAGCCGAAAAAGCGCAAACTGCCTCTTTTGCTCATCATCGGCTTAATCTTTTTCGCGCTCGCCGTCTTCAGTTTTATTGCCGCCAACTGGCAAGCGATACCCGCTATCGCGAAGGTCGGCATGGTCGTAACACTTATGTGGATTTTTTATGTGCTCGCTCATTTCTCTGAGAAAAAACATTTTGGCCATCCGGTTATTTTCCGCATTCTCGGCTATGTGATGTTTGGTGCGAGTTTAATTGTGACCGGCCAAACTTTCCACCTCGGAACCGGTTCTAGCATCGTGCCATGGGCGTTGTTCATTGCCGCTATCGCGCATTTCTTCATTTTGCGCCATTCCGCATTTACCGTCCTGGCGTTCATTAGCGGGATCACCATCCTGACATCGGCAACTCCCGGCATCGGTTTGATCGAATGGCTGCTGTTCATCGCCGTCACGCTCGCTTGGTTCTTCCTAAGCAAAGATAGGCCGACGATGATCTTCAGTTGGCTCTTGCTGTTCGGTTCCGGTTTTCTCGTGTGGAGCCTATGGGACATCGACAGCCCGCTTGTGCCGATCTGGGTCTTGTTCGCACTGACCCTGCTCTTGCTGTTGATCCCTCAAGACAAGCAGAAGCTGTTGAGCCCCCTTTATCTGATTGTTGGGGGAATCCAGCTCGTTGTCTTCCTGGCGATTCGCGGGGAAAGCGATATGTCTTTCGCTGAATTGACCATGCCGGAATCAATCGCTCTTGCAATAGCTGGGGCTGCAGTGCTGGCACTTGCGTACTTCCGTGAACGCCATTTAATGTGGCTTGGTGTACTCGGTCTTGTGGGCTTTATGCTCTTCGATGAAACAGCCATTGCACTGGCCATCGTCGCGGAGTTGACCGCACTCGCCTATTTAATCATCGCCCAGCGTCAAAATCAGCCGCTCACTTTAGGCTTCGTCTATTTCATCGTCGTCCAATTCGTCATCTATGTTATCTACGCGTGGGAACGGCTCGACATGTCGCTGTTCTTCCTGATTGGCGCCATCCTGCTGTTCGTGCTGTCAGGCATCGCCTGGTGGCTTAACCGCAAGAAAGAAGGTGCAGTGACATGAAGAAATGGCTAATGCCTGCTCTGCAGACCGCCTTTGTCGCATTGCTCGTCGTCAGCTTCTACGCCACTTCTTGGTTCGGCGACGAATATTTATTGCGCGCTGAACCTTATGACCCGTTCGATCCATTTTATGGAGAATACGTCATGCTGCAGTATCCGGACCTTGACGCGCCTGCTGGAATTCGCGACGGCGCCGTCTATTTCACTTTGATAGAAGGTGAAGATGGCTATGCCGTCATCGACCGCATCGAAGAGCGCCCGTTCTTTGGTGCCATCAACGGCAGCAAATACGACCGCCGCGTCGTTGCTCCGCAACTTGAAAATTTTTATGTCGAGCAAGGCCGCGGCCCTGAACTTGAAGAAGCGGTCGACCTTGAAGTGACCATTGACGTTGCACCATGGGGTTTTATCCGTCCCATCAGCATCGCCCCTAGATCAGAATAATCGCAACAACAAAACCCGGCATGCTGCATGCCGGGTTTTTGTACGCCATAAATCTAGTTAGTGACGGGAAACAAATGAGTGGCTCCATGTTTTATTGCACTTCACCAAACACACCCGACCGCTCCAGCAAACAATTCCGGTAATAATTGTCCATCTCATCCCATAAGGCTTCGTTGCTAAAATTTTGGCGTACCCACTGTCGGCCGGCTGCCCCCAACTCTTCTCGCAGCATAGGATTATTGATCAATTTACCCAGTTTCCCCATCACATCTTCGTGGCTGTCGGGGTCGACCAAATAGCCGGTTTCCCCGTCCACTAAGGTGTCGCGCGCGCCCGTGACGTCCGCTGCAATGACCGGTATTCCCGTCAGCGCTGCTTCCGCCGATACATTGCCGAATCCTTCACGCTTTGTCAGAAACAAGAACAGATCCATCAAATGGTAAAATGGTACGGGGTCCAATTGGTAATCCTCGTGGACGATATGCGGATGACTGGTGATTGTCTCACGCGTCCACTCGGAAACTGCATCCGACGATTCGTAATCACCGACGATTAACAGCCGCAAATTCGGGTGCTGCGCGTGCAGTTCCGTGAACGCCCGCACCGTTTCGTCAATGCCTTTGTCTTTGGTGATCCGCCCCATCGACCCGAGTACGAGTTCGTCGCCGGTCCATCCGTATGCTTTACGCTTTTCCGCCACGCGCCGCTCCATCTCACCGTCCAGTTCAAACCGCGCGAGATCGAAGCCGTTTACGCTGCCGTGCCCAAGAATCTTGATTTTATCAGCGGGAGCGATGCCAAATTCGACAATCTGGCGCTTTAAACTTGGCGATACTGCAAGCATATGGGTCGACGAGGCAGCGGCGATTTTCTCTGTCATCAGAAGGATTTGGCGCTTGATACCGCCGGTCGTCTCCAGTCGCAAACCGAGCACATTATAGATGCGTACCGGCACCCTGCAGAAATACGCAGCGAGTGACACGATCAACCCCTCTTTCGGTGTTCCGGCATTGACGATATCCGGTTTTTCAGAGCGGATAAGACGGATGCATGCAAACAGCGATTCCAGATCTTTTTTCAAGGCAATTTCGCGTTCCATATTGACGTGCAACACCTTCACGCCTTCTTCGTGTTCAAAGATTTCCGCGTAGCTTCCTTCTGAACTCAATGCTTGCACTTCATAGCCGCGCGTTTCCAATGTCTTTAATTGCCCCTTTACCAATTGCAGGCTTTGGGCAATTGTCATGGCGTGCAACACTTTCGCTGACATGATGGACCGCTCCCTTTCAGGCGCCTTGCACTGCTTTTGCAGATGCAATCGGGCTGCCGATTTGTTCGAGTAGTTCCTTCGCATAATGGGTAGCGTTATTCTTTTTCACAGAAAACACTTTCTCGCTGCCCCGGATCAATTTCGTCAAAATTTCACGTTCATTGGCGAGTGCCTGATCGATCTTCAATTCCGGGTTGAAGAATTCATATGCTGTAAGAAGCGGTGAGCGCAAATAATTGAATTCATAGCGGTTTAAATTCATCAGTTTCTGGAGCGCTACGGCTTCAGTTTGTTCTGCAACATAATCGTCGCCCCGTTCAAGAATAGCGACATGCGTCACCACTTGATGGTCGAGTATCGATTGTTCCCCAACGTATTCTGTAATGGGATCCGGCTTTTTAAAGCTGATATATTCCATGACCGGCAATAGTTTATCGACGCGGTTCTTGATTTTCGCGCCCATGCCCTGCTCGACGGTGGAGTAATAGCGGAATGTGCTAGTCCATGGAACGGAATGGATGGTTTTGCCATCTGTGATGGCCAGATCCTCTGCGATGAATTCAGCGCCGTATTCCATGCAAGCCGTCATGCTGCTTAAAGTCTTGCCGGTATCCGGCGGGGCAAACACTGTCAAAGTCGATTCATCTTTCTTGAACGCAGAACAATGAATCGGTGCATAGCCCTTTTTCAATAACAGCAGCGTCGCCAGGTCGGTCATGATGTAACCGATGGAATGTAAGTTCATAATCCGGTGGGTGATGAGTTTATAATATGCGCGGTTGACCGTGATTTTCGGCTCATCTGTCAAAAACCCTTCCGCGCGAATGCGCATGCGCCCTTTTCCTGCGTAATTGCGTGTGTAATATATTTTGTCCGCTCCTGGTGTGCCGCTGAAATAATGGTATTTCCCCATTGCTTCGTGTTCAGCATCGTCATTGAATTCCTTCATCTCGACCTGCATGCGAACCACACAGCGTTCGTATTGTTCTCTCGTACCTTCCGGGACATTATGGCCGTATGACCAGCCGAAATTTTTGATATTCGTTTTGACTCCCAGCACACCAGCAGACGCAATATAATAATATGTTTTCAAATGAAACTCCCCTTTGTTTTCGATTTTCCCCGCATGACTCGAACCCTTAGTTCAATTCGCCGGCTGGCACCAGCGACTCGCCAAGGCAGTTTTTATAAAAACTGTCCAGTTCTTCCCATAGCACCTCGTTGCTGAAATGAGTGCTTGCCCATTCCCGCCCGGCTTCCCCAAACCGCGCACGCAAACTGGCGGATGCGATTAACTTGTGGATCGTTTCCGTGATTTCCTGGAGGTTTTCAGGATCTACCAGCAAACCGGTCTTTTCGGCGACGATCGTATTGCGCGCTCCCGTGACATCGGATGCGACGACCGGCAACCCGCATAAAGCCGCTTCGATCGATACATTGCCAAAACCCTCACGTTTGGTCAGGAATACAAAAATGTCCATCAAATGATAATACGCGACCGGATCCGGAAGAAACCCGGTTTTGATAATTTTTGGATTGTTGTCGATTTCCCATTTCACACTTTCTTCCACTGGGTCGTCGTCCTCATAATCGCCGACAATGAGCAAACGCAAACTCTCATTTTCAAGGCTTAGCAGTTTAAAGGCTGCGACCAGTTCATTGACCCCTTTGTCTCTTGTCAACCTGCCGACAAAACCGAGAACGGTATGTTCTTTCCGGATATTGCATTGTTCACGGAGTGCCTCCTTGGCTGCCGCAATTTCCGGTGTGGCTTGGAATCTCGCAACATCAAAGCCGTCACCGCTGCCTTTTCCGAGCACACTGATTTTTTCTTCACTGGCGATGCCGAATTCGACCGCCCGCTCCCGTAAACTATCCGATACCGCCAAACAATGCGTCGCAGAAGATGCCGCAATTTTTTCCATAGTCAACAATAAATTACGCTTCCATCCCGTAGTCGTCTCCATCCGCAAGCCGCGCATCGTGTAGATTCGCACAGGCACGTGGCACATCCGCGCAGCCAGAGTGACCACGAGACCGGCTTTTGGGGTGCTAGCATTGACGACTAACGGGCGCTCTTTGCGAAATAATTTGACGCACCGGACAAGTGATTGGAGGTCGTGAAGGGGTGAAATGCCTCTGTCCATTGGCAACTCGAGCATTTCGACTTGTTCACTTGATCGAAACTCCTCGAATCCTGGGCCCCTGGAACTCAATGCTTTCGGGTCGAACCCTCTGTCTTTCAAGTAGCGCAATTGGCCATCCATAAAGCTCAAACTTTCCGAAACAGTGACAGCATGGATCAGTTTCGTTGTCATGGCAGTACCCTCCGCTCAGCTTTTTTCATAAATTTCTTCTGTCCGGAACACTTTAACGACCGTTTGTACTAAAATATACAAATCCAGGCGCAGGCTTTTGCGGTTGATATAATCGATGTCGATGTCGATTTTTTCATCCCAAGTCAAGCTGTTGCGCCCACTCACTTGCGCAAGGCCTGTGACTCCTGGCTTCACCATCAGCCGCTGCTTCTGGTATTCGTTGTAATTGTCGGTCTGGTCGGTGACGGTCGGGCGCGGCCCGATGAACGACATATCACCTTTGACGATGTTGATCAGCTGAGGCAATTCATCGATGCTGGTTTTGCGGAGAATATTGCCGACTTTTGTAATGCTCGGGTCGCCGTCAAATGGATCGATGCGGTTGCGCTTTTTGTCCCGCCCGTGCTCCATCGTCCGGAATTTGTAAATCTTGAAATGCCGCCCATAAAGACCGCCGCGCTGCTGCTTGAACATGGCGGGCCCTGGTGATTCGATGCGGATCAAGATGGCAACTGCTAGCAATAATGGCGATAAGACCAGTAACATCAAAACGGCAACTACAACTTCCAGCAACCTTGCCGCTGCGTTCGAGCGCTTTGGCTGCTTCTTTTCTTCACTAAAATCTCCGACAATCATGGGCTGCCTCCTCCTCCTCACATTCTCCATAAAGTCACCTTCTCCGGTTTCTCATTCCGTTCCAGTATGCTTTTGACATCAAAGACATAACCTTCCTTGCCTTCAAGCAAACGCTCGAATAATTTCCATCCTGCTTTTCGGTAAACTTCATGCGGTACTGCGAGTATGACTGACACCGCCGGAAGCAGTTCCGCCTGCCGCGTCAATAAAACGCCTCCTACACATTCCGCCTGACCTTGCTCAAGTTGGACATCCGCCACTTGAACATCCACGCCGTATTCCTGGAGCTCTGAAACGAGTTCGAGCACCCCGGCTTCCGGAACGCCGCTGGTTCCATCTTGTTTCGCGATGCCGAGCACTGTGATACGCGCTTCGTGGATGACAACTTCGTTTTGAATCAGCTTCTTGATGATTCGCTGCGCTACTTGCCGCCCTTTTTTCTCTCCTTTGCACCAGAATTGATCCACACTATGCCATGAAACTGGATGGTCGCCGAGAAGATCCGGCTCAAATTTAATGAATCCCCGCTTCGTATTGGCGGTTTCCAATACATCATGTGTATCGATCCCTTGTTGGTTCAAGGTCAGCGCCACCTCGTTCATCAATGCGATGTTCACTTCTTTCTGGGCGATTTCGAGCAATTGCGCAGCTTCTGCGACACGTATCGACTTGGCCTTATAAATGCCCCCGTCATGGATCGGTGCGAATAAATCCGCAAGGTAATCGGTGACCGGGCCGCTTTGCCCTGCGATCACTTTGCGCATTTTTGTCGCTTTGCCTTGAGGATCGCTATTCTGCCATCTGGAGGGGACAAACCCGACGAAAAATTCTTTGCCGGCGATAAATCCGGAATGCTGCTCGAGTAAAGGGATGCAAATTTCTTCGGTTGTTCCAGGGTAGACCGGGGCTTCAAATATGAGCACCGACCCTTTTTTCATATGCTTTCCGACGATTCTGCACAACTCCGAAAGCGCATCCAATGTATAGACAGGGCGCTTTGAACCGGTCATCAGGAGGATACCAGCCTCTGCCAGTTCGCTAGCGTGATTGGTAAAAACAATGCCGTTTTCTTCAAATCTTGCTTTTTTGGAGCTATCCGGATCGAATACGATGACCGGATAAACGGTGCCGAATGTCGTGGCCGCAAGCAAACTTGTTTCGTCGGCTCCAACTATTGCGATTTTCAAGTTCTCCATCATGAGCCCACCTTCTCCCCCTTTTTCCCTGTCCATTTCGTCTTGGTGAATTCAAGCAATTGCTTGCTATTCGCTGCAGCGTACGACAGCAATAATAGCGGGATGATCTTATTGCGGTGACGCATCGCTGTGCCGGCACTTTGCGTCCCGTATGAATAGATGAAAACGGTCATCCCGATGACTAGCAGGATGAATATTTTCGTCCTCACCGGCATTTCGCTGCGGAATAAGCCGTAAAGCGTAGCACCGATCAGGAACAGGTACACGCTAGAATCAAACAGGAAACTCACCATATCCCCAGCCCCCCGCCAGTCGAGCGGAAGCGGGGAAAACAGGAAGTAGAACATTTTCAGCGGTGCAACGAGCAGCGCCGCGACACCCGACAGACCACTGAAGCTCGCCAAGTAGACCGAACCGCCTTCCGCGAAGATCTCGTAGTCGACTGTGCCGCCTTCTTCGGTAACGAATTTGCTCAAGAAGACATCGGCGTTTTGAAAGACGAGGAATACGATGCCGCCGACAAATAACAGGTAGATCAGCGGTGTAGAAATTTTGCTGCTCATCTTGCCGCGCTCCAACCAGACGAACGATGCGATATAGACAAGCAGCAAGCCAATCATGCCGGTGTGGAACATCATTGCAAGAATCGACAGCACAACGGCCCAGCCGAACTGGATGAACGAGCGCTCCCCGATCCAGCGCAGGAAATAATACAGCGACACCGTGGTAAAGAAAATGATCAGTGCCTCCCGCAGCAAGATGCTCGACATGAAAATACTGTTCGGCATGAGGGTAAAGATCAGCAACGCGATAAAGCTTAGTTTTTTCTCGATCTGCAAATAGTTTAATGACTTGAAGAGGAATACAGCCGAGAACACCCAACAGGCTATATTGAGAAATTGTGAGTAAGCCCGCTGTTCCCCGATCATATAGTAGAGCCCCGATAGGAATGGTACATATACTGTCGATGTCTGCTCCAGCGGGTATTGGCCGTTTGCTACCAGCACGGAAACTTCATGGAAATATTCCGTGTCGGTTCCGCTTGAGAAAATCCCGATCGACGGGACATACAAATCGATGAATAAAATGACCACTCTCACCGCGAACCCAGCGAAAATGATAAACAGCCATTCATTTTTCAATGTGCGGTATAAATACAATGAAATGGCGACAATTCCGGTAAAGACGAGAAGCATCGCATAGCCATCGCCCGGCGGAAGAAAGTCTTTAATCAAAAATGTTGCGAGAATCTGTATTACAAAAAATCCAAGCACATAAATCATGAATCCCACCCCCTCTTTTCAACGTCTGGCAAGTGCCATCAACCTAGCTTTGTAATAAGCGATATCGCTCAATTGCAGCATCCACAGCATTGCCGCATAAACAATGACCCCTGTCGATACGCCGATAAACAAAGCCGGAATATCTCCGAACATCATCAAGGAAACCGTGAATGCTGTTCGTGCCGCGATGCCCATGACGATTGCGGCGAGTATCCCTTTTGCCAAATCGACCATAAGTCGGCGACTATCGAGCGAGCCGATTTTTCGGACCAACGATGCATACAACAGCACTGTGCTGACGACCGCCGCGATGCTGGTTGCGAGTGCCAGGCCGTTCAGCCCGATCACACGCGATAACACTAAGTTCAACGCGACGTTTAAAAACATGGCCCCGAATGCGTTGATCATCGGCGTCCGTGAATCTTCCAAGGAATAAAACACTTTCGACAACACTTCGCGCAGCCCGAACCCGAGTAGGCCCAGTGCATAGAAGAACAATAAGCCCGTTGTCATTGCAATGGCCCGCTCCTCGAACGCGCCGCGCCCAAACAATAGCTCCGTGATTTGCCGGGAGAAAATCATCATGCCGACTGCAGCGGGAATGACAATCAAGGAGACCGTCGTAATGATTTTGCCGACGACATCTTTTAACTCTTCCATGTTTTTCCTTACAGCCAATTTCGAGATTTTCGGGAACATCACCTTGACGAC
The DNA here is from genome assembly GCF_028890485.2 of Planococcus sp. SK3692. Lineage (GTDB taxonomy): Bacteria > Bacillota > Bacilli > Bacillales_A > Planococcaceae > Planococcus. Next base: position 835,909 of record NZ_JARCHV010000002.1, on the reverse strand, counting down.
CGCCAGCACGAAAATCGCTTGGACAAAGAACACAATGCGGTGTGCATACGTCAATGCGGAAATTCCGCCTTCCGCCAACTGCGAAGCAATCGTCCGATCGACCAGGATATTGACTTGATCAGCCGACACCCCGATAATGACCGGAATTGCGAGCATCATCATCTGCTTTAAATCCCGGTCTTTCAAATTCAGCACCAATTGATGGCGATAGCCGCTTTTGCGTATAGCCGGCACCATATACAAAAACTGCACAATGACCGCAATGACTGTACCGATAGCAAGCATCATGATGTCCATTTTCGAACTGACCACAATTGTCGTGATCAGCAGCACATTCAGCGGCAATCCGCTCAATACCGTCGGCAGGAATCGGTCTTTCACTTCCAAGTAGCTGGTGAAAATGAAGATCAACGCCGTAAAGTAGAGCGTCAGCGAAATAATCCGCGTGAACAGTACCGCGATGCGCAGCGGCTCCCCTTCAAACCCATAGGCAAACAATTTAACGATCGGCACCGGGAACACTAGCAGGATGATGACCAGCACCGTCGACAGCAGCATGACCGCATTGGTGACGTTTGCGGTAAAATGTTCCGCCGCTTCGTTGCCGCGCTCTTCACGAATTTTCGTGTAGACGGGAATGTAGCTTGCGGCGATGCCCATGCCAATAAACGCAAAGAATACTGTCGGGATATCGGTCGAGATCAAGTAAGCGTCGGTCAACCCATCGGCACCGTAGAAAAACGATAGGAAGATGTCCCGTGAAAAGCCGAGAACTTTCGTGATGATGACGACGAACATGATGGCGATGACTGTTTTTTCCATAATTTCAACCTCTTTTGCGTTCATTCTGGAAGCCAAGATCCGCTCCCGAAGCAGTGATGCAGCATATCATTTGATCCGGCCATCTATTTGCAGCGGCAATCCTCCTTACAATGTGGCGCGGACGGAATCCTATTGTTGTTAATCCTAGGGGGCAGAGGTTAAAAGAGGGTTAAACTGTTTAGGTGTTTTGAAAAAGCTTTGGGGAATTCGGAAGATTTTTAATGGAGAGAGTGATTGAAATTTTGGTGGTGGAGATTGCGCTACAGGGAGGACGCTTGGGGCCTGCAGGATGCAGGTCATGCAGCTGAAGCGACAGGACGTCGCGTTTTCAGCTGCCCGGGAATGGGGCGGGCGTCGAACCCTTGCGGCAAGCCGCATAGGTTTCGCCAGTCCCGCGCGTTCCCCCAGGCGTCGCCTCCCCTTCGCTCCATCTCTAGTTTTAGTCGAGAAATGAAATTCATCTGGCGTTGAAATTAAAGTGAATAGTTTTTGTCAACGCTTCAAAATAAAAGGGTAATCATACAGGCTCTTTTCAATTATCAGGCCCAACTAAGCGTTACCAACCAGTGGATGACTTCGACGAACAGAGATACTCCGCCACATAAAAACTTCAACGAAATCTAAAAGCCGAACCGCGCATATGGGCGAGCCGAAGCAATGAGACAAGTGGTCTTCTTGGCTCATTGCGGGAGGCCAGCCCCAAGCGGGAGGCGACTGCTTGATGATGCTTATAATCAACGAACCACTCTTATCGCTCGCTAGTTCAACTAAGCATCACCAACCAGCGGATGAAATTGATTGATAGAGACATGTCATTTCGCTAGCTAGCCAAGCTGCCGTTCCCGTCACACAAAGATTTTCAACAACAAGACAATAAAAAAACGCCTGCCAAAAACGCGGCGGGCGCATGCTAATATCATGAAGTTTCATACGCTGCTCAATTGCTTGCTGGCATTTGCACGGTAAGCTGGAAAGAAATATTCGTCCGAATTGGCTCTGGACTTTTTGCACAACGCTTCGTAGATCTCGGCGTTCCAAATCTTTCGGCCGGTGTAAAAGCGGTAGCCGGTGTGCTGGCCGAACTTTTTCTTGAACTTGAACAAGGGATCTTCCTCATCGTTCGTCCGGCCGCCCCCTGCGTGAATCAGCTTGACGCCGTTTTCTTTGCCCCAACGCACAGCGCCGTATTGCAAGACGTAGATTGGCGACAGCTGATGAAAGTCATGAATAGTGCCAGATAGATGCGTGTGCATGATGCCGTCATACAGAAAGTGCAATTCTGCAGCAATCACTCGGCCTTCATAAATCGCTTCCGCCAAAATGATTTTATCGGCGAACTTCAGCAAGCAGCTATCGAAATAAGCATCATCAAAGAAATAATAGGAATCGGCATGGACACGGTTCATCGTTTCGTAATAGATTTCCTTAAAACGCCCCAGGTCGCTCGGGGCCACAGTGATGCGGCACGTAACGCCCGCATTCAGCGAACGGCGCAAAGTTTTTCTGGCAGATTTCGAAAACTCGGAAACAACCGGATCGTCAAAGCCATCGAGTGTCGTTCCGACTGTTTCTCTTTGGAACGTGACGTCATAGCAAGTGGAAAAGTCCCGAGCGTTGTCGAAGATTGGATGAAAGCGGACGAATTCGCTGACGATGCGCTGGTCCTTGCAGTATTGGCGGAAAGCATGCTCAAAAGCAGTGACCAAATCGGAATGGCAGCCTGTCGCACAGCGCGTAATTCGCGGGCCCCCATAACCATAAGGGGTAATGGCGTCGTACCACCTCTCCCCGTGAATCAGCATCGGAATTTCACGTTTGATAAACAGATGCCTAATTTCGCCGTATGCGCTTTGGAATACGTATTCCTTGCATACACCGTGCTCCATCCTTTCATAGAGCTTGCCGTACGCTTCTTCAAAAAACAGGTCCTTCACTGGATCCACTTCCTTTCATCATGCGCCGCCTAGACGCGGCTCGCCTCCAAATGCTTTTTGCAGCGGTAGGCCGGAAAATATTCGGTCGCTGCATCTGCCGCGTTAAGTTCGCATAATTTCTGATAAGCCGGCTTGTTCCATATCTTCTTTCCGATATAAAAATCAAATCGGGTGTTTTTCCCGAATTGCCTCTTGAACATCAGCAAATTATCGTTAGGGTCGTTGGTCCTTCCGCCCCCATCGTGAATCAGCCGATAACCATTCGCTTTCCCCCAGACCGTCAATGCGTATTGCAGCACGTAGGCCGGATACGCATGGCTGTAATCGCTCAAAGTTCCGGATAGATGTGTATGGATGCGATCATCATATGTGAAGTTCAAGCCCATCCCGATGACTTGCCCCTCAAAGATCGCTTTCGTCAACACGATGCGGTCTGCGAAATATTTGAGGCATTCGGTGAAATACTCTTCTTCAAAATAATAATAAGCATCTGCGTTATTCCGGCTCATCGTCTCGTGATAGATTTCTTTAAATTCGCCCAGGCTTTTGGGGCTTTCGATGATTTCGTAAACCACGCCCGCCTCAAGCGCTTTGCGGATATTTTTACGAGTTGATTTAGAGAACTCGCTTTGGACCGGGTCCTCATATGCTGCCAGACTGGTGCCTACTGTTTCCCGCAAATACTGCACTTCGTAGCAATCCTCAAAATCCAAAGCATTTCCTAAGACTGGATGGAATCTGACAAATTCACTGACGATGCCATGTTCCGCACAATATTCTCCGAAAGCTTGCTCAAACATCTCCACCAATTCGGCTTTTCTGTCTTCTGCACATTTTTTGATGACCGGTCCTCCGTAGCCATACGGAGTGACAATGTCGAAATATGGGCCACCTGTTGCGGGAATCGGAATCTCACGGCGGATAAACTGATGACGCACATGGCCAAGTGGGTGGTCAAACTCGAACACTTTGCACTGTCCATTTTCGATCACTTCGTACAATCGGCCGTAATTTTTTTCGAAATACAAATCCTTCACATGCTAAACCCCATTTCTTCTTTTGTTGTTTGTGCTTGCTCCCCCTTTGGTTTCTCTCTATTAAACTTCACTCTTCTCTTTGGCCGGCCGTTTCCGGTAAGCCGGAAAAAACTCATCCGTAACGGCAGTGTTGGCCTCTTTACAAAGCTTTCTGTAAACTTCTTCATTCCAGACTTTTTGGCCACTATAGAATGAAAAGCTCGTTTGGCGTGCAAATTGCTGTTTGAAACGAAGCAAGTTATCGTCTGGGCTATTGGTCCGCCCGCCACCTCCATGAATGAGGCTGATGCCATTTTCTTTAGCCCATAATACTGTAGCGTATTGCATGATATACACCGGCGATAGATGATGAAATGCTTCGTATGTCCCCGACAAATGCGTATGGATCAAATCGTTGTAGACAAATTGCAGCTCCATGCCGATAACTTCGCCCTCATAAAGCGCTTCAACCAGCAATAGCCGATCCCCGAACGACTCGAGCAATTGTGTAAAATACTGTTCATTAAAGTAATAGAACGAATCGGCATGGTTGCGGTCCATCGTCGCAAAATAAATCCGCTGAAAAGCCTTTAAGTCTCGCGGCCCGAGCGTCACCCGAAATTCTGCCCCATCTCGCAACGCTTTGCGAATGTTCTTGCGCGCCGAGGCACTGAACTCAGCCTCTACCGGATCATCATAAGCCCCTATCGACGTCCCGACCGTATCGCGCAAGTAGCGAACTTCGTAGCTGTTTTCAAAATCCTGTGCATTGCCAAGTACCGGATGAAACCGGATAAATTCACTGACCACACCTTCTGCTTCGCAGTAAGTAGCAAACGCATCCGCAAAAGCGGATGCCAGCTCTTCCCGATGTTCCGGCGCACAGCCTGTCATCAGCGGTCCGCCGTATCCATATGGCGTGACTATATCGAAGTAACGTTCAGACCCGAGCAAAATCGGAATCTCACGCTTGATGAACAGATGCCGTACGCGCCCTAGCGGATGATTGAACTCAAAAACTTGGCACACGCCTTTTTCTATTTCTTCATATAGTTTTCCATAGCGTTCATCGAAATAAAGATCCCCCATCATCTTTTCCTTCTTTCTCGTTGTAAATTGCGAATACTTCCCCCCCAATCCCTGGTGGAGCTCCTGCCATCGCATGCACTCCTTTCCAAATGAAACCCTTTATTAGCACCTATACTAAAAGTCCCAGGTTAAAGACAGGTTAAACAAGCCTGAAAATTTTTAAAGACTCATATATAGACAAAACTGCCCGAAAAGGAGACAAAATTCTTTGCGAAAATGAAATAATTTACTTAATATAAGAAATATAGAACTTTCAAAGAAAAGGGGCATACCGATGAAGCTTTATAAATGGCTGGGCAATGAACAAGAAACCGATACGCTAAAAGACAAAGGCTGGTTCGTTTTATCAAGCGGCAGCGACGTGGCAGCCATTTCTGAAAAAGAAGTTCCGGCTGGTGACAACATCGAAGCATACGAAGTGCTTGACCAAAAAGGGCAGCTTGAAGACGGAGCGTACGCCGTTTTCAACAATATCCCGGTCACTGAAGAAGGGCGTGAGCTGTTCGAGTCGCGCTTCCAGAACCGTGCCGGGCTTGTCGAAAAAGAACCGGGTTTTGCAGCGATCCGCATTTTGCGGCCGCTCGATTCCGACACCTATGTCATTCTCACGATGTGGGAAGACGAATCCGCCTTTACCACTTGGCAGTCGTCCCAGGCTTACTCGCACGCACATAAAAAACGCGGCACATCGGAAGGCATCGACAAACGGCCGAACATCTTCCCGCGCCCATCATTCGTCACCACTTATTCCAAATAGCAAAGAGGCTTCCAAGTGGAAGCCTCTTTTTCTGTGGAAAAGTATGTGTGTATCGATGTATTTGAATAAATTGGACAGGTGAGCGAAGTGGAATGGTTCATTGATCTTGAGCATCATCAAGCAGCTGCCTCCCGCAATGAGTCAAGAAGAACACTTGTCTCATTGCTTCGGCTTTCCCTTATGCGCGGTTCGGTTTTAGATTTCATTGATGTGTTTGAAAGACGAAGTGTCGCTGTTTGTAATATTCATCCGCTGGTTGGCGATGCTTAGTTGGACTGGCGAGCGATGAGGATCGTTCATTGATCTTAAGCATCATCAAGCAGTCGCCTCCCGCTTGGTGCTGGCCTCTTGCAATGAGCCAAGAAGACCATTTGTCTCATTGCTTCGGCTCGCCCATGTGCGCGGTTCGGCTGATAGATTTCATTGAATTTTTTATATGAAGCAGTATCTCTGTTCATCATGTTCATCCACTGGTTTAAGACGCTCAGTTGGACATGATAATTGCAGAAATACTTCGGGACTATTTAATTTAAATTTACAAGGCTGGCCAAACTATTCATGCTATTTTCAGTGACAGATGCATCTCATTTCCACACTACAACTAGAGATGGAACAGAAAAGAAAAAACCGCAGCAACTGCTGCGGTTTAGCTTACTTTTTCTCCTGCGAGATAGCGGGCGAGTACCATGTCTTCCCCGTTTTCTGAGACGACTTCCAGTGTTCGGTTGATCTCACGGATGGTCCCGTTCAGCTCTTCTGTTGTCTGGCAAACGATATTGAAACGGCCCAGCATCTGTGAATAGGAGCCAGTCACTGTAATCTCATCACCGATTTCGCGTGTCGGTACCCAGGAAATTACCGACGGAAATTCCAGAATTTCTTCCAAGCCTTTGATTTCACGGATAGTTCCCGGCCCCAAAAGCACCGATAGATTGCAGGACGGATAGCGCATGAATCCATCATCGAAATTGCTTATATCATATCTTGAGATGTCTTCCCCAACAGCAAAGTCAATCATCATTTCCAGCAAATTGACGTCGGTCTGGCGTTTGACAATCTGGTAATGCTGCTCTCCACTCAATCTGTAGCCCATCTCGTAAACAAAGAACTCTCCATTGTCATAAAGCGATTGGATCAACACAAGTCCATTCTTGAGACCCATCCCTCTCAGCATTTCCCGGATATTGGCGTCATGAAGCGCGATGAATTCAGCGAGATGGCTCGATGGATAAATCGTCGCGACCGGCAGTGGCGGGCTTTGGCGGCCTTGGTTATGAACGAAACGGTCTGTGACAGCGGATAAGACCACTTCCCCGTTTTGCAAAGTATAGTACATTTCAACGCCGTGATTCGTGTCGATAAATCGTTCGACAAGCACGCGGCCATGACGTGAAAAACGTCTGGCTTTTTCAGCAGCATCGTATAATTCCGCTTCGTTTTGGCAGACAGTGATGCCTTTACTGGCGTAGCTGTCGACGGGTTTGACGATGACTGGATAACGAACCGGCACTCCATCGTCTTTTTCGTATTGCTCGATGACCGGTACGTTGAAGCGCCGGCAAAATTCCTTAAACTGATCTTTGTTGGAACTTATCTCTAAATGCTCTTTCGTTGCATAAAATGGCAATTCAAGCCGATCGGTCAGCAATTGGGCGTTCCACGTGTTGATGTCGTCAAAAGCCGTCAGTACGCCATCAATTTGCTCTTGACGCGCCATGTCTTCTAAGGCGTCAATATCTGCAGTGCTGATATGGTAAGCTTTATCGGCGTTTTTCTTTGCAGGTGACTCTTCGTTATTATCGGTGACAATTGTATAAAGTCCCATGTTTTTAGCAGTTTCAACAACATCAATCATATGCGTAATGCCGCCAAGGATCAGCAGCTTTTTCTGTTTTTCCACGGGAAACACCCCCTTTTGTTTATTCGGGTATTATTAACTAGAAATAACACGGATTCTCTAAAAATAACTGGATATCCTGTTTGTTTGTAGAACAAATTTACCAACCGGGGTATTGATTTGTCAATCTAATAATCAGAAAAAAACAATATTTCTTCCTATTTAATAGGCTTTACCTCATTTTAACCCAAAGAGCATAGTGTGAAGACAGAAATAACCCCATATATTTTAAGGAGGCAAAGCACCATGGCAGTATCTACGAAACAAACGGTCCCGGACATTTTCTTTACGCCTGAATGGAACGAAGCATATGCCGCACATGAAGGCGGTGAGTTTCACCAGTTCGAATGGAAAAGTGAACGGGGCCATATTATCTACCCATTCATTCGGCGCCCGGTGCCGCTATTGGAAGGTTGGTTCGATACAATTACCGCTTTCGGCCAGAGCGGGCCAGTCATTGTGACTGCACGGCAAGAAGAGCGCCGCGCTTTAGTGAATGAGTTTGATACGGCATTCCAGAGTTACTGCGAACAGCATCACATCGTTTCTGAATACATCCGCTTCAGTTCCTGGATCAACAATGCGCAAGACTTTTCCCCACATTATGGCATGGATATGCGCGGCATCGTTATGTATATCGATTTGACAGTCGACGATCCGTTTCTCCATGAATTCTCATCGGCTGCCCGCCAGCAAGTGCGGCGCTCGTTGAAAAACGGCGTGACAGTGGAATATGATTTCACCGGGAACACATTGGATGATTTTTGCCGGTTGTACAGCCTCACTGCTGAACGCAATGAATTCCCGGCACATTATCTATTCGAACCTGAAATGTTAAAAGAATCTTTCAAACATCTAGAAGGCAAGCAATTTCTGCTCAATGCAAAATACGACGGCAAAACTGTCTCTTCTGCGTTGATCGTCCATCACGGTGATTATATGCATTATCATTTGGTCGCAAACGATCCCGTTTATTTCAGCTGTGCTGGAAATTCACTGATTATGGCCGAAGCATGCCGCTATGGCAAAGAGCATGGATTTTCCCAATTTCATTTGGGCGGCGCCTCGACAGATGCCCTTTACCGCTTTAAACGGCGTTTCACCAAAACACAACCGCTTGAAATCTTGACCGGCAAACGCATCCGCAACAGCGATATGTACGGCAGGCTGACCGAGCTGAAAAGACTCCAATACGGCATCGAAAACACTGGCCATTTCCCTTTATACCGGGGATAAGAAAAGCGCTAGACCCGAAATTGGGGTCTGGCGCTTTTGTGTTGGTTAAAAGCATAAAGAAACAGCGGAAAATGGTCCCCGCTGTCTGATCTTTATCATCAAGATGCATTTACTTTTGCTGGCTGGAAACGGGCCATGATCATATCACTGCCATCTTCAGAGCGTATATCCAGTGTCCTGTAGATCCGTTCGATAGTTTCCAGAAGCGCCTGCTGGGATTTTGCTACCACATTGAACCGGCCAAACATTTGCGAATAAGAGCCCGTCCGCTCGATCACTTCGCCTTCGGAACGGTTGATGACGCAGGAAATTACTTCCGGCATTGCTTTCACTGCTTCCAAGCCGCGAATTTCCGCAATTATGCCTGGACCGAGCAAAATTGGCAAATTGGCAGAAGGATACGGCATCGGTGCGTGATCGAATTGCTCGATTGGATGATTGTCCGTATTTTCGCCAACCGAGAAATCGAGCATCATTTCCAGTAAATGAACGCCTGTCTGCTTGTGGATAATATGATAATGCTGTTCTCCGCTAAAACGGAAGCCCATTTCGTATACGTAAATCTTGCCGCCGCTGTACATCGTTTGAATAAACACCAAGCCGTTTCTAATGCCCATATTGCAGATCATATTTCGCACCGCGGGATCGACTTCCTTTATATATTGCGGCTGATGCTGCGAGGGAAACAGCATCGCCACTGGAAGCGGCGGGTGTTCTTTCGATTGCTTATGGGTGAAGCGGTCCGTAACGGCAGTCAGGACGAGATGTCCATCGCGTGCAGTATAGAATGCCTGGACGCCGATGTCTGAATCAACAAAGCGCTCGAGCATGATCTTCCCCGATTTTGACTCCCCGACTGCCTTTTCGACCCCCTTTGCGAGTTCCGCTTCCTCGTAGCACACTGTGATTCCTTTGCTTGCATAGCTGTCAACCGGCTTGACGATGACCGGAAATTCTACTGCGGGCAGCTCAGGGTCTTGGACAGGGTCACACTCGTATTCTTCAATAACCGGTACGCCGAATGTCCGGCAATAGTCCTTAAAACGATCTTTATGCGAAGTAACTTCGAGCTGAGCAGGCGTGGCATAAAACGGCAAGTGGAGCGTTTTGCACAATGCAACTGCATGCCATGTATTGATATCGTCAAAAGCGGTAAACACGCCATCGATCTGTTCCTTCTTGCCAATTTCAGCAAGCTTCCGGATATCTGCGGTACTGATATCATACGATTGGTCGGCAATTTTCTTCGCTGGCGAACCGACCATATTGTCGGTGACGATCGTGTAATAGCCCATGCGTTTGGCTGTCTCCACTACATTGACCATATGGAATGTGCCGCCCAGGATCAAAATTTTCTTTTTATCCATCCAAAACCCTCCAATTCGCAAAAATCATGTACATATAGTATAAGTTCTAATTCAAAATAACTAAATAATTCAATAAGCATAATACAAAAATACCAATCAAAAGAGGGAACGTCAATATAAATCTGAAAATTCAGGCATAAAAACTATTTTAACTTAAAGGTGTCGTATGCGAAACCATCCAGCTTTTATCGCTCCTATTGTAATAAGCGGTGATTTTATAGCCGACTCCTGCAGGTGCCATCACACCTTCACTGCCCGGCCGGTTATTGACCTTGGCGTTGTCGCAGACGAGCCGTACTTCCTGCCCGCCGCTGTGTTCGACGAAAATCTCCACTTCTTCGCTGAATTTATGGATCGGCGCTGGCGGCAATTTGACGGTTTCCGCCTCGGACGCGCCGTTTTTCTTATTGACTGTCATGCGCGGCTCATCTTTCATATCGATTGGCGAGCGTCCGCCTTCGGGTACATATTGGTGCAATCGCCCGTTGTACAAAATACTCGTCGTATCGTATTGGTATTCTTCATTGTATAAAGAAGTGATCGACGCAAGCCCGTCTCCCATGCCGTCGCGCGGTTTTGCGAGGAGCGGCTCGATGATGCTGAGCCCAGCCGCATAATCGAGCAAGACATTCGCATAGCCATTGTTTTCGAAATAGCTATGGTTAATACTGCCGGAATACGCAGGTGTCGTATTGATCGCACCGCTGCCGATATGGATGCCTGCAATGCCGTTCGAATCAAAATTGCCGCCTTGGATATGGTGGCCATAGAGCCCGCGCACCATCAAGCCGGTCGCTGCGTTGCCGACAAAATGGCAATCGTAAATCCCGTAGACATTATTATCGCTGCCGCGGTCTGTCTGCAAACCACAGCCAAGATGGATTTTGTACGGCGTTCCCGGCGAAATTGTCTCTTTTAAAGGTGGTGACACCGTAATACTGCGCGGGCCGACTTCATCGATGTGATAGACAGACCCTTCCCCGGATCCGACTTTGAAATAAGCGCCAACATGGACGTCACGCGCGGCTGGGTCGAGTCTCATGAATGAAATATTCGTCCCTCGTCCTGAAGCCCCGCTCCCTTCGATGACCGAACCATTTTGCGAAAACTGGCACAGCCGGTCGAATACACATAAATTATTATTGCCTTCTTCTAGAATCTGCAGACCATGGACCGAGCCCCACATGAATGCGGCGCCTGAAAATAATTTATCGCGGATTTCACTGGCGACCATACACACTTTTACGAGTTGCGTATAACCGTTTTCAGGATCGGTCCCCATGAACTGGATGCCTTTGACCGAACCGCTTCCACCGCGTATGCGCACCAAATAATCCATCGGCTCAGATGGTGCGATGCGCGTCGTCTCCGAACTGTGCCCGATCCATGAAACAGCAGCCCCCATGCCCCATTCCGGCACTTCGATGGGTCCGCTGATGCGATACAATCCCGGTGGAAAGAATAAATTTCCGCCTTTATTCGTGCCATACGCCGCATCGATCGCTTTTTGCAGCGCTTTCCGATCGTCTGCTTTGCCGTCGCCGATTGCGCCATATGATTTCACGTTGAATAACTGGTCTGCTGTCTTTTTCGGACTCCACATTTCGCGGACAATATCCTCTTTATTGCGCGGAAGCAATTCCTTCTCCCTCGGTTTTTTCCAAAATGCCATGATTGGGCCGCCCCTTTGCTCATTGAATGTCGTACGACGATTCTACCTGCTAAATGTTAAAAATCGGTTAAAAATTTTAAGTGAAAAACAGCTCCCAAAAAGCCTGCAGAAACAAGGCTTTTCGGGAGCTGTTTATGGAACACGCTATTTTCCTAAGGTCGGCGCATGGCCTTTCATCAATTCCATCTTTTCAATGAGCGCGGCTGCCTTTAACACTTTCTCTTCTTCGAATGCCGGCCCCATGATTTGCAACCCAACCGGCAAACCTTCTTTCACTCCGACTGGAATACTGAGTGCCGGTAATCCGGTCAAATTTCCCGGTCCCGTAAAGCGGATCACTTCATCCAAGAAACTCAATTCCTGGCCGTTTACATCTACCGTCTGCGAACCGATCGGCGGCGACAAGAACGGCAAAGTCGGGCTGATCAATACATCGACGCTTTCAAACGCCGCAGCGAATTCCAAATCGAGTTTCCTCCGGATCTGCTGTGATTGCACATAATCGACGCCGCTCATCAATTCGCCGACTTCGAGCAAAAAGCGTACGTCTTCACCGAATTTCTCCGGCGATTTCAATAAATTCGCATGATGCACAGCACTCGCTTCTGTCGTGATCGTTACGAGCTCTGCGAATTCCGCTTGCTTCAAGGACGGGATACTGACGGGCTTAATAACAGCTCCCGCATCCTCTAACTGTTTCAAAACGTGGCGCACTTGTTCGTCCACGCGGCTGTCGACATTTTTAAAGAAATAGTCCTCTTCGATGCCAACGACCAAATCTTTCGCATCGCTGTCCAATAGCCCCGAGAAATTCTTCGCTGGCCGGTCGATCGAAGTCGGATCTTTCTGGTCGTAGCCGCTCAATAATTCCAGAAGCAATGCCGCATCATACACCGTCTTGGTCATCGGCCCAATATGATCGAGCGACCACGCGAGCGGGAAACAGCCGTATTTCGAAATACGGCCGTGCGTTGGCTTGAGCCCGATAATGCCGCAGCTCGATGCCGGGATGCGGATCGAGCCGCCCGTATCCGTACCGAGAGACGCAATCGACATATGGGACGCCACTGCAGCACCCGAGCCGCCACTAGAGCCTCCTGGAATCTTCGTCAGGTCCCACGGGTTCTTGCACGGCCCAAAATGCGGATTCGTCGTCGTCGCGCCCCACGCATACTCGTGCATATTGAGCTTGCCGGTAAATGTCACGCCTGACATCTTCAGTTTCGAGACGACCGTCGCATCGAAATCCGCCACGAATTCGCTATGGATGCTCGACCCCATCGTCGCCTTCTCGTCCTTGAAATAAAGAATGTCCTTTAGCGCCATCGGAATTCCGTGAAGTGCGCCGCGGTAATTGCCGCTTTGGATTTCCTGTTCAGCCTGAGCGGCGGCTTCGAGTGCTTGTTCTTTCTGCACAGCAATATATGCATTGATCTTGCCGTCGTACAAATCGATATTCGCCAACACCTGCTCTGTTAATTCGACAGGCGACACTTGCTTTGATTGAATGAGCGGTGCCAGTTCCCCGATGGATTTCTGCGCAAGTTCATTGCTCATTTCTGCTCACCTCTCGGAATATGCGTCAACACCATATCCAGGTCTTTTAATTGTTCCTGATTCACTGTCTTGCGCAGCTCTTCAAATCCTGCCATCTGCGCGGTGAGCATTTCCTTGTGATGATCTGGGACGTTAATGCCTTTCCTCTCCAAAACTTCGTGAATGTCGAACGCCACATGAATCCCCCATTCCTGAATTTTTTCTGAGGTGTCGGTCATGCTGATTACCGACAGTTTACCATTCATCGATATAAATTAACAGATTGTTCCGAAAGTTAATGATTTGTATTTGGAATGAAAAGAAGTGATTGGACAAGCTTTCCCCTTATCGACTTCGTTTCAGGGGGCTGCTTGGGGCTCGCAGGATGCGAGTCATGCAGTTGATGCGACAGGACGTCGCGTTTTCAACTGCCCGGGGGCGGGTGTTGAGCCAACGTGCCACAAAGCGTGGCACGTTTGTCTCGCCAGCCCGCGCAGTCCCACAGGCGTCAGCCCCCTTCCACTCCGTCTCTAATTTTAGAATGGAAGAGAATTTCTTCTATCCGCTCGACTGAAAATGTGAAAATGCTTCATATTCTCTAGCTCATATCACTTGGATCCAAGATAAAACGACGGTGGATGCTAATTTCACCGAAAGCTTTTCGAATTAATACCATAGGAGTAGATGCTTCATCTCGGGAAGCGATTCCCCCACTAGCCGGCAACTTCATTTAGAAGCGGAACTGTTTGAACAGTCTTCAACCAACGAAATCTAATAGCCGTCCGGCGCCAAGGTTGAGTCGACGCAATAAGACAGGTGCTCTTCCTGGCTTATTGCTAAAGGCCAACCCAAAGCAAGGCGGCGACTACCAACATGAAACTTAATTAGCGATCCGGAAAGTTTTCTCAATCAAACTCCCGCACCCTTCTTTCATTCTCCCTGGAGAAACATTTCAGCAACTAGCCGCCAACGAAAAAAGAAGACACAGCCGAAGCCGTGCCTTCCATCAACTCCTATTTATTTCGCCGTCACGCCGCCGTCTACCGGAAGCTCGATGCCCGTGATGTGGCTTGATTCATCTGACGCGAGAAATAGCATCGCATTGGCGACCTCGAGGGCGTTGCCGAGTTCGGGCAGCGCAATCTGTGCGAGGAAATGTGGGCGGAACTTGTCGCTTTCCATATACTCCGCACTCATCGGCGTCACGATATATCCCGGATGCACCGAATTGACGCGAATGTTTTGTTTTCCATAATCGACCGCTGCCGCTTTCGTGATTGACCGGACTGCGCCTTTTGACGCCGTATAAACGCCAGCCCCTGACATGCCGGTCAACGCTGCGATCGATGACACGTTGACAATCGATCCACCCCCGTTTTCAATCATATGTGGAATGGCCAGCTGCATGCCATACATGACACTGTTTGTATTGATCGCGAAGCCTTTCGCAAAGTCTTCTTCGGTTTGATCCAGAAAATCTTTAGCGACGGAAATACCCGCATTATTGACGAGAACGTCGATTTTGCCAAAAGTTTCAACGGTCTTGCTGATGACAGCCTGCCAATCCGACTTGTCCGCCACGTTCTGCTTCATCGCCACCGCTTCAAAACCCGCTTCCTTTACATCTTGTGCGACCTTTTCCGCTGCTTCCAAATTGATGTCGGTAGCGACGACTTTCGCTCCTTCTTTTGCAAACAAGCGCACAGCAGCTTCTCCCATGCCAGAGCCGCCGCCCGTGATGATGGCTACTTTAGATTCCAATCTCATTATAATCACCTCAAATTAAATTTTGATAGTCTGACTATCAGTTTATTTCAAGTATACTCCCATGACTTCATTTCATCAATTAAAGCGCTATACTAAAAGCAAGGAGTGAAACCGATATGCCATCAAAACGACAAGAAAACAAAAAACTGCAGACCGATAAAATCGTTGAAGCCGCAAAAGAACTCTTCACAGAACGCGGGCTGCACGATGTCCAAATGAAAGACGTCGCCGAACGCGCCGGTGCCGGTGTAGCGACCGTCTTCCGCTATTTCCCGAAAAAAGACGAGTTAATCGTGGAAGTCGCCATCCGTTCACTGGATGCCGTGGAAAGTGAATTCCAGCGCATCATCTCCATCCAATCAAGCGCCTTCGAACGGCTGGAACAATTGCTCGATACCTTGCTCGACGCACAAAAAGCCGAACAGTATAAATCCGCACGTTTCCGCGAAGCATTCGAGAGCTATGCATCGTTCCGCACTGAACCACTCCCTGAGATTGACCGCTACTTGGCAAGGCAGCGCCAGATCATGGATTTGCTTGAACCGCTTATCCAAGACGGCCAACAAGACGGCTCGATCAATGGTTCAATTCCCGCTAAACCATTGATAGTGACGATCATCAACAGCTATTCAAGCTTCACAAACAATGTCGCCCTAAAATCGTCCATCTCCTACGTGGACCAAGACATTCAACCCGAAACCCAGCAGCAAGTGTTAAAGAAAATCCTGCTCGACTATTGCAGAGCTTAATAAGAAAGCTAAATTGATAATCCCATCCTTTTAGTTCAGCAGTTGGACTCGTCTCCCATTTTCAAAACCAATCATTACCAGATGCCATAACAGGGAAGCGATTCCCCCACTAGCCGGCAACTATATAAAGAAGCAGCTCAATTTAAACAGGTTACATATAATGAAATCTTTTAGCCATCCAGCGCCAAGGGTGAGCCGACGCAAAAAGATAAAATTTTTATTCAAGCATCAGGTCCAACCCCTTGCTCCCACATCTGCTATGCAGATGCGTCGCAAATGAAATGACTCAACTTCCTTTCGCCATTTCATTGGCTTATTGCCTAAGGCCAACCCAAAGCAGGGTGGCGACTACTTAGTCGATGCGGAAGACAAAGATTGTAACGATTCCACAAGCAAACCCTCGCTATCTTCTTATTGCTAGTTCCAGGTAGTGATTCTCAACGATTTTCATTCAAAACAAAAAAGACGCAGCTCATCGCTGCGTCTTTACACTTTCAATATAAGATCGGTGCATGGAACATCCCGTCCGGCTGTTCCAAATACTTATCCCACACCCTCGCCGCTTTATCGGCAGGGAGCGGCCGGCTGAAATAATAACCTTGCCCGATGACTTCATATTGCCGCATCAAAGTCACTTGTTCGAGCGTCTCGAGCCCTTCGACGACAACATCCGCCCCCAGGTTTTTACCGAGTTCGATAATGGTTGCCAAGATCGCCATGCTGCGGTCGCTGCCGAGCACTTCATCCACCAGGGATTTGTCGATCTTCAATGTATCGATTTGGATGTTTTTAACCGCGTTAAGCGATGAATATCCCGTACCGAAATCATCAATCGCCAGCTTGACGCCCAGTTCCTGCAGCTCTTCGACCAATGCCGCGGCGGTGTCGAGATCGATCATGACGCTTTCCGTAATTTCAATTTCCACAAATTCGGCAGGCACATTGGTAGCGAGTAAAATACGTGCCACTTTTTCAGCAAACTCCGGATCGAGGAATTGCTTGGCCGAGACGTTGACCGACACATGGACATCAGGCCGGCCTTCCATTCGCCACGCATTCAGCTGCTGGCAAGCTTCTTGCAACACCCATTCACCGATCGAATGGATCGCGCCGCATTCTTCAGCAACAGGGATAAATTCAGAAGGCGGAACAGCGCCCAGCGAAGAATTCCAGCGCAGCAAAGCTTCAAAACCAATGACCAGTCCACTCAACAATTCGACTTGCGGCTGGTAATGAACCGAGAATTCTCCGTTCACCAAAGCCTGCTGCAACGCTAACGTTATTTCCTGCTTGCGGATTGAGCTATCTAGAAGCTCTGGAGAAAAGAATTCGAAATTCTCCTTACCTGTACTCTTGGCCATGAAAAGTGCCAGATCAGCTTGTTTAATCAAGCTCTCTTCATTTACCACGCCTGCATCCTGGCAACTAATCCCTAGGCTAATGCCAGAAGCAATCGATTTCTCGCCAATGATGATAGGCTCACTCATTACCGCTAAAATCCCTCGACATAATTGCTCCAAATATCTTTTTTCAGCATTCGGCACCGCAAAAATAAATTCATCTCCACCGAGTCTTGCCAGCATGATGGATTCGGGCAAAGCCGATTGCAAGCGCACGACTACCTTTTTCAGGAATTGGTCGCCTCCATCATGGCCAATCAATTCATTGACCGACTTAAAATCATCGAAATCCATCAGTACGACACCGATCGATTTGATGTTTTCGTCTGGCGTATCGATCAGTTCCCGAAAATGGGCGAAAAACCAATGACGGTTCGGAATGCCGGTCAATTGATCGGTATAAGCGAGTGTCCGGAACCGATTTTCACTTGCTTTTACTTGTTGTAAAAGCTCCGTTTCGGTCTCAAGGGCATTCAAATCGACCAGTGCGAGGTTGGCCGAGGACAATAGCAATAAAATAACGATCGTCGCTATAAACAAAGCAGTCCCAATGATCCAGGCTCCATCAGAAGCTGATTCTGGAAGCGCCATATTTGTATAGAAGGTTTTCGTGGAGGTGTAATGAAGCAAAGTCAGCACGATTCCCATCATCCCCGCATTGCGGAGGCGTTGTGTTTCAGTTGCTTGTACTGCATTGCTGTAGAGGATGAAGTGAAAGCTGAAATAACTAATAGCCAGAACCATAACTACAGACAGTAAATAATAATCGAGCGAAATGGCATTGAAGCGAACATCTAACACGCCTGACAATCCAAGAAAGTGAACAGCTTTAAGCAAAAAGGCTGTGATGAGTACATGCTTGACCTTCCCCATTTGTCCATGCATGTCTTTCAGCGAAATTCTCATGACATAAGCTGCCAGCAAACATGAGGTAAGAAAAGCCAAGCCCAACAGCCAAACCCTTATTGTGAATTGATATTGTGCCATGAATGTCAGAATGCCAATTAGCTGCATGCCGAAAAAACCGCTTCCCAGTGCCCAAATTGCCAGCAACTTAGAGCGCGTATTAATGCCTTTTTTCCGTTTGCTTACGTATTCAATTAAGACCAATACCGTATAGCTCGTAGCTATGGATACGGCAAGAGTTAAAGAAATTAAACTGATATGCGGAAACATAGCCATGGCAAACCTCCTGACTTGGCGGACCAATAATTTTTATATCTACTATTAAATTGCGTACAGAAGGAATAAGTTTTTATAGGACTTTATAACCACTGTTAAAATTCATACATGATTCTTAAAGCTCTAATTTCTGGTATATAGTAAATATTATACTTACAATTACCTTCTTTTCACATAGAGCTTAATTCCTGATGCTAACTCAAATGAATAATTATCACTGGCAGAGCCGTGCCGATTATCCTAGTATTTGCACCTGTTGGACGTTTTTTCCTGAAATTAAAAAAGCAGCGCCATCTCAGCGCCGCTTGCCATTGACCGTTATTTCTATGATTTTCCGGTGCTCCCTTTCTTTTTCAAGGTCACCGTCATACCGGCTTCCGCTTTACCGGCGACAATAAATTGCAGCAGGCCGCCTGTCTCGACTGCCCCCACCACATTCAATTCGATCGTCTCCACTTCGTAGCCTTCAAAGCCGCGCACCATCTCTTCTAGCTTGTCCCGCGAAATCGGTGCGTGTTCCCGGCTTTCGGTTGCGGATGCCATCTCGAATGCCTTGCTGTTCACGCCGCTGCCCTGGATTGTTATCTCAGTGGCTTCATTTTCTTTAATGACCGGCAGCCAAATGAACGGCTCTTCGGATTCAGCCATGACTATTCCCCCTTTCGCATTGTCTCCTATATTCCATATTTTCTGCCAATTTCCTGCCGCGGGGTGACCAATGGACATTTTTCCCTTAGAATGGAGAGAGACACATCAAAACGCATCAAGGAGGAAATGGGATGGCTACTTTAAGCGACATCGCTCTAGCTGATGATTTAGGGCAATTTGAAATAAAGGAAATTTACGGGGCGACTCACCAGCTCCTGCAGGAAATGCAGCAAGCGAAAGCCGAAGCTTTCCCTGGCCGCATCAATGCGATGATCAATCATTTGAAAGAACGCCTTCAAGGCAAAGCTGCCTATCCGCTTGCCGTATTGCTTGAGACGAGCTATTTATCGATTCAGCATCAGCTGAAAAAAGACTGGAACTCTGATTTGAAACAGCGCCAATTGTATCTATACGACAATACAATCGAATCGTACCGTGGACGCATCCCATCGAATGTCTGGAACCAGGTGTGCTTGAACTATGCAGAAACACTTGTACATACCGGCCGCTCGATCGATGCACAAGCAGTGCTCAAAGAAATGGTCAAAGATGAAAACGATCCGTCTTACCAGCGCCTGAATGGTGAATTCGGCTGGACCTTGATTTTCTATTCGACCTTCCTTCCGGTAAAAGCTGAGCGCCTCGGGGCACTTGAAAAAGCGCTTGATTTATTCAAGACAGCGAAAAACGATATCAAAGACGAAAAAGGGCAAGCACTTTACGACGAGCGTATCAAACTTGCGGGGAACATGATCGATCAGCTCGGCGATGTGGACCCAGTGAAACTCGCCCAGCAGCCGGAACCGACTTCCGAGGAACAGCGCTACCTCAACTGGTGCGCCGAACAGCAATTATTCCTCAACAGCGGCAACGATATCGAGCCGGATACGATGACTAAGCGCGATCTGCCGCTGCGCATTCAGAACAACGCATTCCTCGGCAATTTCCTGGACTCGTTGACGCATGAATTCACAGCAATGCGCCGTTCGCTCTACCTTGCATCGAACAGTGAAGAAGTCGCAGATGACCATAAGATGGACGGCGACAATACGCGCTATACGAAACGCCTTGAAGATTTGAAGCAAATTTATCGCCAAGCTTATTCCTTATTCGACAAAATGGCATTATTATTGAACCAAACGATGCAGCTTGGCGTCGAAGAGCCGCGCGTCAACTTCCAACGCATCTGGTTCGAAGACGAAGACTTGAAAAAGCCGCTCAAACCATTTGTCCAGAACACGAAAAACGATGCCTTGAAAGCCTTGTACTGGCAATCAAAAGAAGTATACGGCTATGAGAAATCGGACGAGCAAAGCCTGTTCGTGAAAAAAGCCTTGCACATCCGCAACCGAATCGACAACAGCTATTTGCAAGTCGTTGAAAAAGCGGAGCCTTTTGAAAAAGAAAATGCCCGTGCCCAAAGCCACCACATCACGGAAGCAGAACTGGAGCGCATGACGCTCGCCATGTGCCAAAAAGCGCGCAACGGCATGATGTACTTGCAGTTCGCCTTGGCGATCGGCAAAAAATAAGCAAAGAGAAAAGCCGTGCAGTTTTTGCTGCACGGCTTCTTTTATTGCCCATATTGCTGGATGGCGATGGTGACTTTGTAGCTCGCGAATTCGCTAATATCGTTCAAGAAATCATCCAGTTCCCGATGCGTCGGGAACTGGCATTCGATCAAATAACAGCCTTCACCGCTTGTCTTGAAATAACGGCTGACCGTGTCCTGCCGGCGGTCCAGTTCGTCGAGAAACTTTTGGTGACGGGCTTCGTGCATGATGGCCGTAACAAAAGCATGGACGGAGTAGCCCAGTTTTTCTTTTGATACCCGTATCGTATAGCCATCGATAATGCCCGCTTCCTCCAATTTCAAGACGCGTGCAGCGGTCGCTTGCCCAGTCAAATGCACTTTTTCGCCCAGCTCTTTCATCGTCATGCGGCCATTCTGGGAAAGTTCATGCAGGATAAGTTGATCTGTTGGATCCATTGCCAGGTCAATTCCTTTCATTAATCAAGTGAAAACGCCAAAAGACCTTCACGAGGCCCTCGTCTCTATTATGAATTTCAGTATATACTAGGGTCACACCTCATGAAAGGAGTTCGAACCATGAAAATCGAACAGATTCGCAACGCTACTTTACGCATCCAATATGCAGGCAAGCATTTCCTCGTCGACCCGTTTCTTGGCGATAAGGGAAGCTACCCGCCATTCCCGAATTCCGCACGACAAGATCAACACAATCCTTTGGAGGAGTTGCCGATTCCAAAAGAACAGCTCATCGAAGGAATCGATGCAGTCATTATCACCCACCTTCATATGGACCATTACGACGAAGCGGCCAAAGAAATTTTACCGAAACACTTGCCGCTCTTCAGCCAAAACGAGGAAGATGCACAAGTGCTCCGCAACGACGGCTTCTCGAATGTCACGGTTCTCGGTGAAGAGACGAGCTTCGAACGCATCCGCTTGATCAAGACGCAAGGCGAACACGGACGCGGCGAAATCCTCAAAATGGCCGGGCTCGTGTGCGGCATCGTCTTTAAACACGAAGACGAAAAAACGCTTTATATCGCAGGCGACACCGTTTGGTATGATGGTGTCCAACAAGAAATCGATAAGCACGAGCCGGAAGTCATCGTCGTGAACGCAGGCGATAATCAATTCTTAGAAGGCGGCTCGCTCGTCATGGGCAAAGAAGACGTCGAACAAACGCATAAAGCAGCCCCGCAAGCGACATTGATCGCGAGCCATATGGAAGCCGTCAACCACTGGACCTTGTCGCGCGAAGAGCTAAAAGCTTTTGCAATTGAACAAGGCTTCTCCGATAAATTGCATGTGCCACAAAATGGCGAAGTATTCGAATTTTAATCACCAAAAAGCCAGGGATTCCGCTTCCTGGCTTTTTCTTATGCAAGAATTAGACAATCGACGCTGCCCGCTTCTCCTTGCCGCAGCGCTTACAGCGATACCAGCGCATAGCCGGAAGCTCTTCAACCCGCTCCTGGCGCTCGAAATCATGGAACCCGATCCGGCACAGCCAATTCTTCTCACGATTTCCCAAAAGCTGCGCAATGGCCAACACTACCAAACCGCCAACAATGAAGTAAACCGCAAATCCCTCCAAAGGCGCAAGCAACTCAGCATCCGCAAACAACAAGATAATTCCCATCAAAATAATAAAACCCGCTAAAGTCTTCATGAGCTCCCCCCTTTTCTCACCGATTTTTCAGTATAATGTCCACTGCTTTATGTATATTTGCAGAGAATATTTTTTCTACTTGCATATTTTGGCAACAGAGATGGAGCGGATGGCGGTGACGCCTGGGGGACTGAGTGGGACTGGCGAGACAAATGTGACGCGCTTTTTGCGGCACATTGGCTCGACGCCCACCCCCCGGCAAGCATCCGCCAGGAGCGTAATCTCCGTATAAAAAATCCCAATTTACATTTACAACGTGCTGTGCGTTCTAAAATTGAATCTTCAATACTGATATGTATTCGCTTCCCCTTATTCCAATACAAAAACCCCTTCTCAAAAGAGAAAGGGCCTAGTGTTACAATGTATTGCCTTCTGCTGGAATCGGATTCTCTTTCAGCATATTCGCTAAATGGTACGTATTATACGCCAATCGCTGAATCGCCGATTTGGAGAAGTCATTGCCATGCCCCGCTTCCAAATACGACGGTCCTGGACCGGCTTCCCCGACCCAATACGCATCCACATTCGGCGGGATGACAAAGCCGATATGCGACAAGCCGTATAACAGAGATGCCGCCGCATGCTTCGCGCCATCCTCGTTGCCGGTGATAGCTGCTGCACCGACTTTATTATAGAAAATCGCCTGGCCTTTATCGTTGGTCACGCTGCTCGAACCATACAAGCGTTCAATCGCTTGTGTTGCAAGCGAACTTTTTTCGCCAAGCCACAGCGGTGTCCCGACAATGAGGATATCGGCATCTTTGATCAATTCCAGAATCTCCGGCCATTCGTCGCCGTCTTCCATGTCTTCCTCTACTCCGTAAGCGATGTAATAATCCGCCAACCGGATGATTTCAGACTCGACTCCGAGTTTTTTGTAATGGGTTTGAACGTCTTTCATGAACCCTTCCGTGTTGGATTCTTCTTCCGAACTCTTCAATGAACAATTGAGAAATATTGCTTTCAACGCCATACAGGCACGTCCTTTCATTTTCCGTCTCTCTCTAGCTTTCCCTGAAACGGCATGAAAAAAACATTAATTCAAATCGTCGAATTCACGCGCAATGCGCTCCATCGCTTCTTTGATGAGCGGACGCGGGGATGGGATGCAAATGCGCTGGAACCCTGCGCCTTCAGGGCCGAACATCGTACCGTCTTCCAAAATGACATTCGCTTTATTATAGATGCGGTCATGGATTTCCTTGTCCTCAAGCCCGTAGCCGCGGAAATCGAGCCACATGACGTACGTGCCTTCCGGAATGCGCACTTTCACTTTCGGCATACGCTCCGCGAGGAAGTCTTTCATCCATTCGAGCGTGCCATCAAGGTATTCGTTCACTTGCCCGAGCCAGTCATCGCCTTCTGTATAAGCCGCGATGAGTGCTGCAACTGTAAACGGCGTCGGCAATTGCATGCCCAGTTCGGCGGCGAATTTCTCGCGCAAGCTTTCGTTTTCGATGATGACGTTTGTGCAATGAAGCCCTGCCACGTTGAACGTTTTATTGATCGCCGTGCACGTGATGATGTGGTCGGTCTCATCCGCTGCCAAAACCATCGGCGTGAATGTCTCGCCGCTGCGCACCAAATCGCCATGGATTTCATCAGCGATGATTGTCACATTATGGCGCTTGCAGATATCTGCCAGCTTGTTCGATTCTTCCGGTGTAAACACGCGCCCTGTCGGATTGTGCGGATGGCAGTGGATGAATAATTTCGTGTCTTCATCTTTTGCGAGCTCCTCGAATTCTTCGAAGTTGATCGAGTAACGGCCCTCTTCATCCATGACGAGTGCATTATTTTTCACGACGCGTCCGTTGCCTTCAACAGCGGAAGTAAACGGTGGATATACCGGGCGCTGGATAATAACGCCGTCGCCTGCTTCCGTGAATGCTTTGACTGCGATATTTAAAGCATGCACCGTTCCTGGGCTGAAGATGATTTGTTCTTTGTCGATCGCCCAATCATAGCGCTTGCGGAAGTATTGTTGGATAGCCTCAAAATACGTATCCGGCAAAATCGTATAACCGAAAATGCGATGATCGACCGTTTTATGAAGCGCATCGACGATCGGCTGTGCGACCGGAAGATCCATATCGGCCGTGAACAACGGAATCGTATCTTCATCGTAGCGGTCGGTAATGCCGAATTGCTTGATCAATTCCGCTCCGTCCCATTTAAGTGAATAGGTATTGCGGCGTTCGACCGCTTCATCAAAATTATAATTCATTCAAAAACTCCCTTTCTCGGATGGATTCAACACATCTAGTGTACCGCTCCTATCCAATGAGTTGGTGAATTTTGCTTATGGTCAGCGCTCGAACTTCTTGAGCAAGTCGCCGCGCAGGACATCATCCGAAATTTGCAGTTCTTTTGAGCCTTCCTTGAACGGCTCTTCGCAGGCTTCGACACCCATCGCTTCACCGGTCATGCGCCAGAAGCAGCTGCCGTTGTCATAGATTCCGTCAGACGAGGCGATAAAGCTCAGTTCGCTCGTGATGAACGAGCCGTCGCGGAATGTCGCTCGCCCGCCTTCTGCATCCCACATATTGCGGCCGATGAAATTGTGCTGTGCCGGATCGCCGCCGAGCACATCGAGTAAGCTCGGGGCTAGGTCAAGCTGGCTCGCCACTTGGCTGAAGGTTTTCGGCTCCGCCCCTGGAACATGAAGAATAAGCGGCACGTTTTTATTCGTTTCAAAATAATTCAGCGGATCTTCCGCCTCGGTGAACTCCACGAACGCTTTCGTGTTCGCCGTCATCCCTGTGCTATGGTCGCCATAAATGACCAGCATCGTATCATCGAGCATGCCTTTTTGTTCGAGCCCATCAACAAACTTGCCGATTGCCTGGTCGACATAATGAATCGACTGCAAATAATTCTTGAAGTGGCGGTCCTGATAACCGTCATAGCCTTCTGTATTGAGCAGCTGAAGATCTTCCGGCATCTCGAACGGATGATGGCTCGTGAGTGTCACGATATGCGAATAGAACGGTTCCGTGAACGTTGCCATTTCCTCAAGCGATTGATCGAGCATCGCTTCGTCATTGATCGCCCAGCCGATCACTTCCGCTTCCTCAAAATCATCGTCGGAATAGAACGTGTCGATGCCGAGTTGCGGATAGATGATGTAGCGGTTCCAAAAGCTCGCCTTATATGGATGGAATACATTGGTCCCGTAGCCTTGATCTTTTAGAATCGCTGGTAGCGCATCGTAAGTGTTTTCCGCATACAGCATATAAGCGGATCCTTCCGCTGTCGGATATAAAGACGTGTTCAACAGGAACTCAGCATCTGAAGTCCGGCCGAGCGCTGTCTGCTCGTAAAAGTTCGGAAAATAGAGATTTTCTTGTGCCAAGCGGTTTAAGTTCGGCGTAATCTCTTCCCCGTTCACTTCACGGTTCAGGACGAAATTCTGCAATGCTTCCACTTGGAGCACGATAACATTTTTGCCTTCCGCCATGCCGGAATATGGGCCTGGGATGCGCTCGGCATTGCGCCCGTCGAACCAATCCTGCGTCGCAGAAATTTCGTCTTCGCTATACACTTTGCGGTTGATGAAATTATCGTCGATATAACGCGTAATATTGGCGCTATGGAATCCGAGCAAGCCGGTGAAATTATACACCCGCATATTCGATATCAATTTATTGAACTGCCATGCGCCGCCGTCTTCCATTGATTTAGCGAACGGCACGGCCGTCAATTGCCAGCCGAGCACGAGCACCAACAGCGCCGTTCCGACTTTCGCAAAGCCTGATGGTTTTGTAGCAGCCGCTTTTTTCCGGCTAATGACCAGCCACAGGATTGCCATCAATAACACATCTGCCATCAGCAATGCATCGCTTAGCCGGAACAAGGCAAAAATGCTTTCGCCGACATCGCCCACTTGGCGCATTTGCATCAACACCGTCACGGAAATGATGTCTTCAAAATAACGGAAATACAAAGTATCCGCCAAAATGATGAAACTCAACACCAGATTGGTGATGGCCATCCAAAACAGCCGTTTTCGGCCGTGCAAAAGCAACAGCCAAAACGTGCTGAGTAAAATCGTCCCGATGCTGATCAATAATACCCCTTCAAAAATCCGGTCACTATCCCCGCCAAACAGCCAAGCTACAAATTCCCCCGCATAAGCGAACGGTCCGAGCGTCGTAAACAAGGTGCCGCTAACATTTGAAAAATAATACACTTTTCCAAGTAGTAATAAGACAAATAACGCATAATCCCATTGGCTGAGCAGATATTTCCCAGCCGTTTTTAATTTTTCCAATCAAAAAACGCCCTTTTCTCTTTTTCTCATAATATTACCATAATGGTGTTTCTTTTTTTCCATTTTTTGAATATTTCTTTGAATTTCAGCTCACACTAATTTGATGTCAAAAAGCGCGCATATCCTTCCATTGAAACGGGTAAAGGTTTCTATAGTTCATTTCAATTGAAAAGGAGGGATTTCGTGAAACATCTTATTGCACTCGCTATCAAATTTGTCATTATTACACTTGTCTTGCTCGTTATCCTCACGTGGGCATTTGATGTCAGCTTCATGAATACCTTGATGATCAGTCTTGCACTGACGGCGTTGTCCTATGCGATTGGCGACATTCTCATTTTCCTGAACGCCGGACA
This sequence comes from Planococcus sp. SK3692, assembly GCF_028890485.2. Lineage (GTDB taxonomy): Bacteria > Bacillota > Bacilli > Bacillales_A > Planococcaceae > Planococcus. Next base: position 809,005 of record NZ_JARCHV010000002.1, on the reverse strand, counting down.
ACCAAACAATCAATCGTCGCGCAACACGATCGCCACGTTTACTGATTTCATCATGGCACTGGCTGTCATCTTGCTGATTGGCTGGCTATTGACCGGTGAATTCGCCGCCATGGTCGCGCCCGCACTCACTAGCGCACTCGTATTGTCGGCAGGCGAATGGTTCTTTCACCAATACGTCGACCGCAGCGTGGTGCCTTGGTATAATGAATACAAATCAGCCAAAAGTTAAACACGTAAAAATGCTATCCCACAGTATAGGGATAGCATTTTTATATTTGACTGCACATTCTTCATCTTCATTCAATGAATGCTATGCGTTCACTTGGTATTCGGCTTTTTTCTCGATTTCGGCTTTGGTCGAAGCGACCGTTACTTGGTTGCGCCCGGACTTTTTCGAGTGGTAAAGCGCCCGGTCAGCCTGTTCGATCAATTCATCCAGTGGTTGTTCCGTTTCTGACAGCGCCGCGCCGATGGACACGGTCAATCGTCCTCCCGGCTGTTGATCGCCGCCGTAGAATGCATAGCTTTCGATGCGTTCACGCAAAGCATCCGCTAGTTCAAACGCCCGCTGTTCAGTCGACACGCCCATAAAGCACAAGATGAATTCTTCCCCGCCGTAACGGGCGATGACATCTCCCGGCCGTGCCGATTCTTCCATTAATCGGCCGATCGACCGCAGCACGCCGTCTCCTGCCGGATGGCCATGCGTATCGTTGTAATTCTTGAAATGATCGACATCCATCATGACGACCGCCATCGGCATGCCGCGATATTTCAATTCGCGCACCTGTTCATGGAAAAATCGGAGATTCGGCAAACCCGTCAAGGCGTCGTGCGTTGAGTCATGTTCAAGCGCTTTCCAGCGAATGATATTCCGGTGTGTATCATTAAGGATCCAACCCATCGCCAATACGCCGATCGTCCCCATCAAAGCCATGATAAGTGCCATGCTGGCAGTCGCAGGCGTCGATAAAGCCATCCACACCGATTTGATCACTTCAAATACGACAAAACCGATCATCATCCGCTTAATGCTGATTAGTGCATAAGGCGGCCGGTAATTTTTCCAGTCATGGAACAAGCTGCCGATCAGTACAGGCAGCATAATCCCTTGTAAAATGCCTTGCAAAACAGTCGGGCCTTCCATCATCACTCTGTAAATCGCTGGAATAATCAAGGCGACAATTCCAGGGAACCAGCCTCCTACAAAAGCGATAAAATAAAGAGGCGCCTCTCGCAGGTCCACTCGCATGCCTTCATGAAGAAGTGGATTGTACATAATGACAAACGCCAACACACCCACGAGCAACCCATTCACTAATGGTGCTGTTCGTGATTTTGCAATGGACGGCAAAATATATTCCCGCGCCTTCAAGCCCAGGTACATCATCGCTATGATCAATGCCATATTTTCAAGGAAATAAAAAAAGTACGCCTCCATCAATACACCTCGCTCTAGTCAGTCTCCTAAGTTTAGCAGGAAATGTCATTCGGTATATAGATTTTGGAAATAATATATAGGAAAACAAGTACTCCAACTACCTATTCACACAAAAATACCGCAATCGCTTATTTCAAGCATTGCGGCATTTCCTTTTACATGTCCAATAGTAGTTTTGACAGGCGGTGCGATTTTTCGTCGAGCTCGTCATGCTTTTTCACGAGATCGCCGAGTTTGCCTTTCATCGCGTCGACGTCTTTATCGTCTTCGAATTGCTCAGTAATATCCACCTGTTCTTGCAATACGTGGATCGTCTGTTTTAAATTCTCGCGGTATTCCGTGCTCACCGCAAACTTTTCTTCTTTATCTTTTAATTTATCTTTCATCGGGTTCCACCTCCTGCTTGTTCTATTCCCGTTGTCAGCTAACAAAAACACCACTTTCACACAAAACAAAAAAGGCCGCTCACCAGTTGGTTTCGGCCTTTTTAGCGTGTTGCCATTTAACTTTTGCGAATAGCCAGTAGCACAACAAGCCTGTCGCTGCCCCTGCACTGTCGATCAAGACATCGCGGACTTCCCCGCTGCGCCCCGGAATGAATAATTGATGGAATTCATCGGACGCTGCATACAATACGCTCAGCGCAAATGCCCACAACATCGATCGCCAAAAGGCCACTCCATTTTTCAAAAGCGCCCTCACCAACAACAAGCCGAGCACGAGATACGCAAAGAAATGGGCACTTTTCCGGAACAGCGTATGAAGCGTGTCGAATTCCACTGGAACGATGCGAACAATGGCTTCAAACACTTGCCGGACGATTTCCGAACTGATGCCGCCGGATACCCCCGCTGGCTGATGCGATAAAGTAAATATAAGAACCATCCATAAGACCGGCCAAAGCCAGGCCAGCAATTGCTTTTTCATCCTGCCAAATCCTTTTCTTTCTTGTCATTCTTCCATTATAACCTAGCGCCTTCAATCGACAAGCGCTTCGAGTGAACGGACCATTTCTGCATCAATGAGCTGTTCCGAATCGACGACCAGAAACGATTGATATTGTTCCAGCTGCTGTTTCAGTTCATTCGTCAATCCATCTTTGCCGACCAAATACAGCGAGGCGTTGCGCCGTGCCGCTGCATTCGCCGCAGACAAGGCATCGGTGAAATTCGATGCCGGCGCCAAAACGGCTACGCGGCGTTCAGCGTCTTCCTCTTTCGTGCGAGCTTCGATCGACAAGCGGTCAGCGGCCAGCACAATATCGCTGCGCCCTGCCATCGCTTCGGTCGTTTCACGCGGCATTCGGCTGCCTTGCGACAATAAAATCGGGTATTGATTCTGCGCCGCAAAGACGGACGCGAGGGACACATCTTTGAACGTCGCGCCATCCGCAACGACTGCCCCCTCCGAATCGATGCGCTCAGAAACAAGTGCCGCTGTTTCATAGCGATTGGCGCCGCCGATGCGCTCTGTTTCCACACCCATTATCGATAATGCGTTCAAGTGTGCATCCGAAATGACCGGTGCGCTGCCAAGGACGATGGCGTTCGTTGCCCCGAGCCGTTCAATCTCCGCTTTCGCGAATTCATTCAAACGGCCTTTTTCCGTAAACAATAACGGTCCGCCTTCCAAATAAGCGAGAGGTGCCCCGGACAAGGCGTCCGCAAAGCCTTCACCTGTTGCGAGCACGACCGTCTCTGCTGAATCCCATACCGCTTCCGACAATAACGCCGCCGTCTCAAAGCCGTCTTCGCCGCTGATTTTCGTCACCGCTGCCGCTTTCGGTTCGGGTTCTCCGCTATACGATGCAATGCCGCTGCCGCCATAGACATACACGGTGTCGTCGACAGAAGCGAGCAGTTCACTGCCTGAGGGCACGCCCTCCTGCGCCACTTGATTGCCTTTTGCGTCATAGAATTTCAAGCTCCCGCCGCCGAGCACCACAGCACCGCCGGAAGGGGACAGCGCCGCCGCTTCCACGGAATGCTCCAGCACTTTATTGAATCCTCCGTTTGGTGCGGTCACTTGCAAGGCGCCAAGATGATACGGATTGCCGAGCGCACTCGTCCCTTGTTCTTGAAGCAATAGCAGGCGGTGATCGCTTTGCTGCTGGTGGCTCAGAGCGGATTCGGTCACGACCGGCCGGTAGCGGTTCTCAAGCGCGCGGAACGAAGCTGAGCGAATCGGCTGGCGCAAGCGCTCGCTTCCTCTGGCATTTAAAAATACCCATTCCCCGGAATCCACAAATTCGACAATCGCACCGTCCGCGTCGGTTCCCGCCAGCCGCACCTCTTGCGTCTCGGGCAAGGCTTTCTCATATATGACGCGTTCCTGGCTCAGCGAACGCGCAATCAAAGTCGGCACATCGAGATCTTCGTTCGGTGCTTTAATATAATAGATAATGCCATCCTTTACGGCATAAGGCTCCAGCACATTAGGCGATCGCCATTCTTGGCCCCCTGAAAGTGCACGGCCGTGAAGTGTCGAGCCGTCTAAATACATCAAATGGCCATTTGAAATAGCCGCTTGCCGCAAATCGCCTCCAGTCACATCCGCAACTGCAGTGCCGTCGAGTTTATGCACAAGCAGCCGCGCGCCGAGATTGCCGGTAATGACCACATGCCCGGCATCGAGCGCGACAGACGCTCCCGAACCGCTCATGCGAAAGCCGTCCGATAGCGTAAACGATTCCGTTTCTTTGCCATCCGCTAAATCATGCACCGTCACTTCATTTCCGGAAACGATGACAAACGCTTCGTCGCCGATTGCATAACGCGCCGACGCCAGTTCCTTGCGCCACACTTCCTTGCCTTCTGCATCATAACTGACGATCGCTTGTGCTTCTTGTTGGTTTTCGAGCACCGCTATGATTTGATTATCCACAACAGAAAGCGCGCCGGCTTTGACACCGCTTGGCAGCTTAACCAGCTCCCGGTATTCCGTTTCTGCCGCGGATGCTTCTTGCGTGAAGAGACCTGCCCCTCCTGCTGCAGCGAGCAGGGCGATGCCTATCCCGATCTTGACCTGTTTCATGTGCGTCCCCCTCTTCTCCTGGCTGTCTTCTCTCAGCCTAATGACAGAAGGTTAAGGAGATGTTAAAAAAACGATAAAACGCCCCGTCCGGATTGTCAGAATCCAGACAGGGCGCAAGTGAAATCATACCGTTTCTTCGCGTTTTGGATGCGGCTGCGTGATATCGACCGCATAAACCTCAATTTTATTGACCATCAAGTCTTTGATGCCGTAGACCGGGCGTTCGCGGCTTTCAACGTCCGCGACGAATTCGTTGAACTGCTCCTGCAAAAAGACGCCGACCGGCTTTTGGGCATCGGCAATTTGCGACGCGGCATACTGGAAGGACGTCTCGAAATACAAATTGGAAATCTCGATCGCCTTCAAGGTATCTTCATCTTTATGTAAGCCGACCACTTTATAGTAATTGCCATATTCATCCCGCACCAAATCATTCTGTTCGATGTTCTGCATGCTCATTAAAATTCCTCCTTCAATTAGTCTGGATTGGAATTGCCTCATTCACTCCTATAGACGGAACGAGGGGAGCTTAAACAAAATCTTTAGTTCAGCCAGCCGATTGCGCAATTGCTTATCGTTTATGCTTACTCCAGTCATATGGCTCTTTTGCCCAGTCCCATAAAAAATATAAAAGAAATATGATAATCCCGAACATTAGGGTGTTTACCCATTGGATTTCTCCGCCCGTAAGAAGATCCTTAAGCGAGAAGAAAAGAACTACTGCCAGGGCTATTTTCGCGTTTTTCTTCAGCATGTATTATCCCCCTTCAGTTGCTAAGCCGTAATGTGCGCATCCTTCATTAATCGCTCTGGCAGAACGAACTTTTATAGAGAAATGCACCAAAAGTGGAAAAAGTGAAGCTTCTAGGGCTTTCATCCGTATAGATGTATAGAGGTGAGTATACATGACTTTCCATTCGAAAATCGATTCGTTTTTTATCCGTTTCCTCCTGGCAGCGATCCTGATCATCGCCACTGTTTCGTTCGTTCCGCTACTGTTTGAGGGTGCGCCGTTTTCAGCGTTCGTGATCGTTTCGTCTACATTTTTCGTGACAACCGCTCTTATCCTGTGGATCACTTTCGCCATTCGCTACGTTTTTCTGGAACAACATTTGTTGGTGAAAGCCGGCCCTTTTAGAAGCCGAATACCATACGCCAGCATCTTGAAAGTCAGCCCAACGCGCGACATTTTCACTGGCTACCGACTGTTGTCCTCACGCGACGCGATTGAACTCATCAACAATACGACGATGTTCGGGACAGTGAAAATCTCCCCGGAAAAGCAAGATGTTTTTATCGCTGAGTTGAAGAAGCGTTGCCCTGATTTGAAGATTGATGGCAGACTTTCTTGAGCGGGCATTGACATTGCTTCGTATTGAACTAAATGCCACACTTTCTCTATTCACAAATTATACCTATATCCTATGAATATTGTCATTCAATAGCAAGGTCTTATTACACATAATTTTTGGTCAGGTTTGATGAGACCATGAATGTGAATGAAAATTTCCTTTCACACTCGATATTTCTATTTAAGTATTAAAGAATTTATTTTCCGGTAATATAATGGATATTATATGATATATTAGGTCTATATAATTGCAATCCAGTTAATAATCGGAGGATCTGAAATGAAAAAACTAATTATCGCTATCCCGCTATTATCGCTAGCTATACTTGTGGCGGTAGTCATCAAGGCCAATTTCGGCGATTCTTCCACACCCACCCTACAGGAAGTGGAAAAATCAGTAGAAACCGAAGCTTTGGCAATGTCCGATGCGAATGCAGCAAACCCGAAAAACACATCCCACCAGCTCGGCTACAGCGAGTACGATGACTTAGAGCATTTTGTCACAACCGTTCATGGCCAATGGTTCGCCATCCATCCGGAACAACGCTTCACTTTTACTATTGAGGGAGAAAACCAGCTTCTTTTGTCGACCGTTGTGAAAGAAGTTAATCATTGGGAATCTGTTATCGAAGAGCGCGGCTGGACAGGTGAGTTCGACCTGCTGCAAAGCACCGCGTTCCAAATTTCCAGCCCACTCAGCGAACTCCACGACCAGCAAAAAGAAAACGAGCTAATCCATTTCCAGGAACAGCTCGACCTGATTTACAAGCGCATCGCCAGCGAATCTTAAAAAACTGGTGTCGCTCAAAACTATCATCCTGCCCGCCATTCTGTACGCTGGAATTGGCAGGCAGGATTTCTTATTTTTTTCCCATAAATTTGGATTACTCCTGAAATCAAGGGTATACAAAAAGGAAAGAAGCCAAACATTCCCACGAAAGGAGCATGATGATGCCTCATTGTGAAAACTGTGGAACCGAGTGGAACTGGGGCGACTCGTTAAAGATCAGTTTCACAAATAACCGGAAATGCCCAACCTGCGGCGAACGGCAATACCTCGTGCCTGATAACAGACTAAGAACTTACCTATTGACCATGCTGCCTTTAGTAATCCTTATTACGGCAAGCAACTACTTCGACTTCTCAACCCAACTTACGCTCGCCATCGCCACTGTCTTTTTCATTGTCATGATGGGTGTTGTGCCATATACCGTTAAACTTTCTAACAAGCAAAAACCGCTATGGTGACAATTAAAAATACATTTAGATAGGAGGGAATTGATGCCGAATTGTAAGAACTGCGGAGCCAAGTGGAGTTGGGGAGACGCATTTAAAGTTTCCTTTTTGAACAAACAAAAATGTCCGAACTGCGAAGAGATGCAGTATCTAAAAACGCATAGTAATGCAAAAAAGTTTTATGCAGCCGGAGCCTTGCTATTCATTGTAAACATCCTGCGCCCTTATTTGGATATTCCACTCAATCTGTTCACTCTTATTTTCACCCTATACGTTTGTGCTCTTTTTATCGTTTTGCCATATCACACTCAACTTTCCAACCAACCGAAACCCCGCTGAAGAAAGGAAGTTTTTTATGCCCCGCTGCCAAAACTGTAATTTCAAATGGAGCTGGAAAGATGTCATGACGCTCAGTTTGAAAGGCAAAAAGGAATGCCCGAATTGCCATAAACGACAATATGTCTCTAGCAGATCAACTTTCTGGACTACATTTTTAATCACCATGGGCTTTCTTATACCGATGAATGTACTGCGTTATTATTACGAAATTGGATGGCCATTGATCATTCTCGCCTTTGTTATTTACATTCCGCTTGCGCTACTGCTTACGCCTTTTCTCTATAAACTATCGAACACCCAAAAACGCTTCGGCAAAACGAGCGAATAGCCAACTGATTTAAGGTCTTTCAATTTCATACATAATTGCTTAGCAGAAAGGGCGGATTGCATGGCTCAATGCCAAAATTGCGGATTCCAGTGGGACTGGAAGAATACGTTCAAGCTCAGCCTCAAAGGGAAGCAAAAATGTCGAAACTGCCATACTCTTCAATATGCAACATACCAATCGAATTTCTGGAGTTCCATGCTATTTCTCATTCCTTTTGTGCTGGTGTTCAATTATCTCCTTATCTATATGGAAGTTGGTTGGCCGCTTCTTATCCTTTTCTCCATTGTATATACATTGATTGCCCATTTGTTAATTCCATTTTTGCTCAAGTTATCGAATACGAAACACCGTTTTTGAAAATTTATTTGAACACAAAAAAACGCCTGAACAGAATTGTTCAGGCGTTGACTTTAGGTGTCTCTGGGTGCAAATAGCTGTCAATGAACTGCGTCGCTTCTTCAAGCGTTGTGTATTCCCACGTCATGCCATTCGACATGTCGCGAATGACCAGTCCCCCGGTGCTTGGCTCGCACTGAACGATAAGCGTTTTACCGTCTTCGGAGTTGAAGGTCTGGGTAATGCGCACGCCGCGATATTCGAGAAGCGTGGATAAAAATGTGCGGATACTCTCTAACTTCATACGGAACGCCCCTTTCAGGTTTGTGGTCCGTGGCTCGAAATCCGTGCAGTCTTATGCTATTTCACATTATCATATTCAGAATATTTACACGAGAGACTTTTTTCCTCTTTATGGACTAGAAAGCTCGACAAGTATTGGCGCGAATAGGTCCTCTTCCACTGCCATCTCCCAAATCGCGGAAGCCTCTTCCGACTCGAGTAGTTCCTTTAGAATCGCCTTTGCGGCTATAGGATTATGGCGTGCCGCTTGTGCCCGCGCCAGCTCATAATGCGCCGGCACAAATCCTGGCATCTCCAAAAGCAGTGGATCGATCAATTCTTTCGCTCGCTGCCCTTGTCCTTTGGTTGAATAAGCCGCAGCCCGTGCCAGCGTCAACCATTCTGCGAAATGCATTTCTTCCGGCAAATTGTCTTCAAACTCGGTACACGCTTTCTCCCCCATCGATTCCACCACATTCCATTTACGGACATAAAGATCCGGATTGAACGGTTCGAGCGTTATAGCGGCATCCAATTTTTCAAGAGCACCAGGAATATCTTCCAGGATCTCCAGCGCCTCACTCCACCAAGCGAGCACTTCCGCGTCGATCGGCGCCGTTTTCGTATAGGTTTGAAAGCGGTCAATGACCATCTTGTATTGTTTCGGTTTGCCGTTTTCTTCCGCCAATTGAAGCTCAGCAAAAATCCGCATGCGCTGTGCTTCTCCTGGCGTTTGCGATTTCGCATACGGCGCCAATTCCTCAACCGCTTCTTTTGCCATGCCGCGGTTCAAATAAAATTGCGCCAATTGAATCGCTGCGTCTTCGCTATCGGGTGCAAGCTTCGCTGAGGTTTCGCACAGCGTGATGATGGTACTGGCGAACATCAATCCTTTGCTGCGGTGACGCAGGCGTTTAAAGAAACCGCGCGGCGCTTGTTCTTCCAATTGTTCAAGCCGTGACATCATTGCTCCCGCCGCAAGGACATACGCTTCCGCTTGCACATCTGACGGCAGCCATTTATCTAGATTGCGCTTAAGAAACGGGATCTTTCCAAGCAGTTCTAATGTTAAAACATATTCTCCGTACAATTCCTCTTCTTCCGGCGTTTCCATAAGCAAAGCCTTGAGCTTATCCAGTGCACGCTTGTGCTCGCCGTGTCGATTCAAGAATTGCACATATTGAAAACGCGATGGGAAAGCATTCGGTTGCTCATTTGCCAGAAGGAACAGTGCCTCCGCCGTCTCGAAATCGCCGGCTGCCTCGTAGACATGCGCCTGTGCGGCATACAGCCATTCCGCCGGCACTTGGTCTTCAATCCGGCCAAGCAGTCGGTTCAATTTTTCAATATCGGCAGGCGTTGCAGCAAACCCGGCCAAGTCCGGCAATACTGCAGACAACGGTTCGGCGGCGATGAAATCCAGTGCGGCGGCAAATGCTTTCTCGGTCTTTCCGACTTCCCGGTAACAACGCACCAACCCACCAAGCGCCGGTGCATAACCCACTTCCTCACGCGCCGCTTGCTCGTAAAAGGCAATCGCGCGGTCGAAATCGCCAGCTGCCTCCGCAAGCCCCCCTTGCTTTGCGAGTGCCAGCGGAATCTCAGCCGTTTCGTAAAGATGTTTCGCAAAGCGCGGATTGCCGGCCTGTTCGTGCAGTTCCGCTTCCAAACAGAGGATTTGGGGATCACCGACCTTGCGCAGCCCTTTCAACCCCGCGATGACGCGGTGGCGCAAGCTTGGTGCCGCCCCGAACTCGCTATAGCGTTCTGCAAGCATATAGAGATCTTCACCTTCGGAAAGCGGAAAGCCATCCTCGATGATCTGCAAGGCTTCACCAGCAGACACCGGGTCTTCCGAATGCTCTAAAATCAAATCAGCCGCGCGGAGCCGGTAGCCGGCATCTGCCTGTGCCAATCCTTGCTTTAAAAAAGCCAAAGCTTGTTCGCTGCGATTTTGGCCGTATAGCGCCTGTGCAATATGCACCGGTGTAAATAAGTCTTCCGGGTCAAGTTCATATGCGTGTCTGTAAGCAGCCTCCGCTTGTTCAAACTGCTGCTGTTCGATTGCGATATGGCCTAAATACGAGTGAAGAATGTCTTGATCCAACTCGTTCTTCAAGCCTTCTTCAATAATTTCCTTGGCTTCTACCCAGCGCTCTTTCTCCATGAACAATTCCGCAATGCGTAAATACGCGAAAGGCTGCTCGGAATCCAAAGCAAGTGCTCGCCGGTAGCTCACTAACGCTTCTTCTGTTTTATCCAGCGCCTGCAGGCAACGACCCATTTCATAGAAGAAATAGCCATCGTCTGGATGCTGCTCGCTTAATTCCATAAACCGGCGGTAAGCCTGCTCCACAGCGCCGTATTCGTACTGGATAAGAGCGTGTGTAATTTGCGCGTACATATCTTCCGGCAATTGGCCGATTGCAATTTTCGACCATTTATAGGCCTGGAAAATGCGCTCGCCTTCCAAATAGCAACGTGCCAAATGGCTATAGGCGAGCGGCTGGTAATGGTCGAGTTCGATCGACCGCTTCAATAATGGAATCGCTTGCTCCACTTTTCCTTCATTCATGGAAATGGCCGCTTTTAAAAACAGGGCATACGGGCTTTTCGCGTGTGCCGGTTCCCGCAAAGCGGAGAGCGCTTTACTGCCTTGGTTTTTCTGGAAATACAAATGCGCTTCCAGTAATTCCAGCTCGGCATCGTGTGCATCGAACTCATTGCGCAGCCGCTCCAGCCATTGTTCATGCCATTCAATTGACTTGCTCGAAAGCGCCATCGTCAAACCGAGCACCGCTGCATAGCGCTGTTCTTTATGCTGCTCCAAAAAGTCGGCAAATGGTGCTTCGTTAAGCGGTTCGACATCGAGAAGTTCATAGATGTCGGTAAAGAACTGATGGTCCGAATCGTCCAGCATCTCGAGCAAATCGCTCCGGCCTGCGTCCACAAACGCTACGCTCAGGGAATCGGTCATGCGGAACATATTCGGCACTTCGTCGTACGCGACCATAAATGGGCCTAAATCATTCGGGTCTTGAATGAGGAGCGCTTGCAGGCGGTCATCGTATCCGACCACTACCTGCACGTGCGCGCTATTTTCGATCATCATGCTGAGCAGCACCGGGACGCCCGCATCGATAAAAGCTTTATAGCGTTCAATCGTCCCTTTGAAATAACGCGCGGTAAACCCAAGCGTTTCCATATAGGACATCGTTGTCTGCAATTTTGAGCCGGTCACGTCAAACACATGCGCCGCAATATCATCTTGTGTCGCCTTTTGGCCGAACGCCTGTAAAATCAGCGACAACGAAGCCGGGACACAGTAATTGAGTTTCTGCACTTCAGGCGTCAACGATAGCTTTTTATATGTCCCATTCGGGTTGATTTCTGCTTTCGCATAAAGGCTCTCTTTCAACTCATGGCCATGCTTGGCAATCCAAAGGTCCAACTCCTCGAAACGCTCGAGTTCATACAAGCAATGCGCCGCCAAATGAATGAACATTTTTTTGCGCGAATGAAAAGGATTGGCTTCTAGAACTGCCTCCATTTCGTTCAGCACTTCTTCAAAACGGCCCAGTTGATGCAGCCTGGCGATTTGTTCTGTGCGAAAAGCGTGGACATGCGGAAACTGTGCCGCGGCCCGGATCAATAACTCAAGCGAACGCTCCGGTGCCCCGCGCATCGCCAACAGATCGGCATACAGCAGATGAACGCTTGTGCTCCAACGGCTATTCGTGTCCGGTAGCGCACGCAACAAGATGTGCTCTGCGCCTTCCCAATCTCCACTATGGATGGCAAAAAACGCCTGCTGGTCCGGGCGCGCCCCGCCAAGTTCCTCGATACGCGCCAATTGCTCGGCTGCTTCCGGGATGCGGTTCAATTGGCAATACACTTTCAGTAATAGATGATGAGCATGCGTCAATTCCTCATCTTGATACGCATCGGCATGGATGCCCTGCAAGCGGGCCAGCATTTTTTCTTCGGCTTCGAGGCTGCGGCCATTTTCCATAAATCGCACACAATGCCACGCATACGAACGCAAACTGCCAAAACGCTTATAACTCGCTGTCGCCAGTAAATTGCTATAGCCGTATAAATCCGCTTCGTCCGCCATGCGGATCAAGCGGTAGAATTCATCTTCATTCGGGATGCTGTCCAAAAATTCCTTTGCCGCCTTCAGTGATTTCTTCTCCCATAAATCCTTAATGACGCGGACCAAATCATTCGCTGTCTCGATGTGAACAGTCGCCCTCATACTCTCTATCCCCTTTGGATTTCTTCTATTAATAAACACGGATTCTTTCATTGTCCCCATTAAATCAGAAAACTGCTGAATATCACCCTCAAGAACAATTAACTAATTATATATTGGAAAATACTAGGCCGCAATGACTATTTCAGTACAAGTGGGCATAATAAAATCCGCCCTCATCTTATCGATAAGGACGGATTTTGGCTTATTCTAAAATTAGACCGTCAGTCCACGCGCTTGGCGGAACTCAGTGATGCGTTGGTCTTTGATGACGCCCTCTTCGATGACGATGGCCTGTTGGACCATTTCAGAACGCTTGCCGTCTGTCAGATCGTCGAGCATCGGCGCAAAGCCGTTGCTCAGGACTTTCGTGATCGTGTGCGGGAACATCGCCGGCGTATTGTCGACAGCGTAATGAATGATGCCGTCCACTGTGTAGACCGGATTGTCGATGGTCGTCGGCGTCGATGTTTCGATCTCAAGTTCCGGATCGCAGCTAACATCGATGATCATCGCGCCTTTTTTCAAGCGCTTCAGATCCTCGCGGTAAATGATGCGGTCGGTGCGCGTCGTGTCCCACATGATGCAATTGACGAGCACATCGTAATCGACCATTTTCTCGCGGAACAAAGCTTCCGAGCGGCGGCCGTAAACGTCCACGTCCGCACCAAGCCCATGAAGGATGCGCATCGCGCCTTTTGCCGTATGGCCATTGCCGAGAATCGCGACACGCGTCTCGTATGGCATCTTGCCGCAATGCTGGTAAGCCTGCAGCACAGCTGCTTCGCCTGCCACTTCACGGTTGCGATAGAAAATATAGCGCCCGCCTTCAAATAACTCTTCCCAAGCCACGACCGTATGTTTGCCAGCAATCGCGCCGTCCGTGAATTTAACATCCTGGATCGCATGCGCCCAACCGATCAACAACTTGCCATCTTCCAGTTGATCGAAATAATCCGCAAAGCCCAGTTTCACATCGACAATCGCATCACAAGACAAGACTTCATCACGCGTGGCGATATGAACGCCCATCACCCGATAATCCTCATCCGACAATCCGAGCACATCGCCGTACCCTTGCTCAAAATACAAGCGCTCCGGATGTGCCACTTGCTTCAAATCTGCCGGCAAAATCGCCCGCCGCTTTTCGTTATTCTTGCGGCTAATTACAAATCCCATCGTCTTCAAAATTCATTCCTCCATTTTCTCTCGGCAAAGCCGTTAAATCCATATTATCATGAAAACCCTTTCAGCGGCGTATTCTGATAGTGGAGTTTTTGTGTCCCTGTGCACCACACAATTTACTGGACATGATTCGCGCAGTGACGGCTTTTTGGCGCGCGATTGTCCCTGTGCATCACACAATTCTGTATACTATTTTTTACCCGTCGATTATACTGAACGAGATTACATTTTCTAAAAGAAAGAAGGGATTTTTATAAGCACATTTTTCATTTCCCCGCCTCCAGTTTCCGGATTCTCCAGCAACTATACCGCCTCTAGCCGAAAATCTCCGTCTCATGAACAGCATTGCCTTCATTTTTCCAGCAACGCCCGAATGGATGGTGGCTACACATGACGAGACGGCGCGAGTTCAACCCCGATTCCTATTACCACGTCATCATGCGCGGCAATAACCGCCAGCCCATTTTCAGCACACAAGAAGACATGAACGAATTGAAACGGGCCTTTTTGTACGTCCACAACCGCTATCCGTTCACCATCCTGGCCTGGTGTTTCATGACCAATCATTACCATATTTTGATTAAGCCGAAAGAGCATTCGCTCAGCAAAATCATGGCCATGGTCAATCGCCGCTATAACTATTCCTATAGTAAACGTTACGGCCATGTCGGACGCATCTACCAAAGACGCTTTTTCGCCAAGGAAATCGCTTCGGCTCACGGCTTATTGGTCGTCAGCAGCTACATCCACCGCAACCCCATCCAGACATCCACGCCTTTAGTCACGCGCCTCGCGCATTATCCGTACAGCTCGTTTCCGTATTATTGGAACGAAGATCTGCCTGCCCCACCTTTCTTGGATCGCTCCTTACTTTCTTCGTTGATGCCCTTTCCTCACGATAAGACAAATGCCGCTTATTGCCAGTACTGTTTGAAGTACCGACAGAAAGTGGAAGAAGACATGATGTAGAATGCATGTCCCTGTGCATCACACAATTTAAAGAAGCATCCATCCGTTTTCTCGGATGGATGCTTCTTTTTTCTGGCGAATTGTGTGGTGCACAGGGACAAACGAGCAACCGAATGCCGATGCGACGCGATTTACCCCTCGCAAATTGTGTCATGCACAGGGACAGAACCAAGAACCAACGAACCATCCCCTACCCTTTCATCCGGTTCAAACAAAATTCCAGGTCGAGCTGCAGATGGGCTTTCATGAGACGCTCCGCTTCGTCTGCGTTGTGGCCGACGATGGCATCGTAGATTTCTTGATGCTCTTCGATCAACAGCGGCCGTTTGTGGTAGACGACGGTCTTGCGGAACAGGTAGATGATTGACTGCATGCGTTCGAAGATGTCGATCATGACGGGGTTGTTGGTTGCGCCGACGATGATTTCATGGAATTCCTTGTTCGCCGCCATCACTTGTTCCATCGTGCCGGTGCGGCCGACTTCGACGCATTCACCCAATTTTTGGATGTCGTCTTCAGCCATATACATCGCACAGTGGCGGACAGCGAAGCCTTCGAGCAGCATGCGCACTTGGAAGACGTCTCGCAAATCGCTGTCGCTTGGATTGACGACTCGTTTGTCTTTGATGAGCCCTTCCTGCTCGAGTTTGCGGATGGAATCGCGCACCGGCGTGCGGCTGATGCCCATCTCTTCGGCGAGCCGCTCCTCGACTAATTTCGTGCCGCGCTCGAGTTCGCCGTTCAGGATCTGGTCCCGTATGTATTCATAGGCTTGGATATACGCAAGCTGTGTAGATTTTTTGGTCATGCTAATCGACTCCTGGCTAATTTATTTCTCCTTACAAAGTATAAGTTCTAATGGAAAAATTTAAAAGCCATCATATTTTGTATACATTTTAAAATATTTTGTATACAAAATGAATAATAATGTGTACTATATTGATTAATACGAAAATGAAAGCGCTATTTTATATGGCAGCTTTGTGAATTTGAAGGGAGCAATCATCAATGAACAAGACTATAGGATTTATCGGGCTTGGTATTATGGGCAAGCCGATGTCATTGAACTTACTGAAAGCGGGCTATCAAGTGGCGGTCAACGACCTCAGCACAGAAGCCGTCGATACACTTATCGGGGCAGGTGCACGATTCGCAACCCCTGCTGAAATGGGCGCCACTTGCGACGTCGTCATCACGATGCTTCCAGCGTCTCACCACGTGAAGCAAGTCGTACTTGGAGACAACGGGATTTTGACAAACGCCACACCAGGAACAGTCATCATCGACATGAGCTCAATCTCTCCTGTCGCTTCGGTTGAAATTGCCAATGAAGCAGCAAAACGCGGCGTCGATATGATCGATGCACCGGTCAGCGGCGGAGAGCCGAAAGCAATTGATGGTACTTTGGCAATTATGGCGGGCGGAAAAGAAAGCGTTTTCGAATCCGTCAAAGATGTCTTCGAATGCGTCGGATCCGACATCGTCCTCGTCGGCGACAACGGCAGCGGCGTCACGGCTAAACTCGCGAACCAAATCATCGTCAATTTGAACATCGCCGCAATGTCCGAAGCACTCGTGCTTGCAGCGAAAGCCGGCATCGACGTTGAGAAAATGTATCAAGCGATTCGCGGCGGCTTGGCCGGCAGCGCAGTACTGGATGCCAAAGTACCGCTCATCCTGGAGCGCAATTTTGTCGCAGGCGGCCGCATCGATATCAACTTAAAAGACATGACGAACGTGATGGAAACCGCACACGAAATCGGCGTGCCGCTTCCGCTTTCGAGCCAACTCGTTGAGATTTTCCACGCTTTGAAAGTCGACGGCAAAGCAGCCGACGACCACGGCGGAATCGTCCAGTACTACGAAAGACTGGCGAATGTTGAAGTAAGGAAGGTGTAACGGATGGCTCATTCTGAAATTTTAAACGCACAACAAACTTTCGCTTCACTACCAGCAGTTCCGGACACCACTCAAGTCGACGCCTTGCTCGAACGAGAGCTGCTTGATTTCAATAAAAAAATCATCGTGCTCGACGACGATCCGACCGGCGTGCAAACCGTCCACGGCGTTTCAGTCTATACCGACTGGACAGCGGAAAGCATCGAAGCTGGATTTAAGGAAGAGCAGTCGATGTTCTTCATTCTCACCAATTCCAGAGGCTTTACGGCAGCGGAAACAAAACAAGCGCATGAAGACATCGCGCGTGTGATCCAAGAAACCGCTGCGAAGCACAAAAAAGAGTTCATCATCATTAGCCGCGGCGACTCGACTTTGCGCGGGCATTATCCGCTCGAGACCGAAGTGCTGAAAAACACCGTGGAACAGGCATCCGGCATTTCATTCGACGGCGAAGTCATCATGCCGTTCTTCCAAGAAGGCGGCCGCTTGACCATCAATAACATCCATTACGTCCAAGATGGCGAGGACTTAGTGCCGGCCGGTGAAACCGAATTCGCGAAAGACCGCACGTTCGGCTACGCGGCGTCACACCTCGGCGAATGGGCAGAAGAAAAATCCAATGGTGCCTTCAAAGCACAAGACGCGGTCTACTTATCGCTTGAGGACATCCGCGCCTTGCGCATCGACCGTCTCGTCGAGCAATTGATGGCGGTCACGGATTTCAATAAAGTGATTGTCAACGCGGTCGAGTACGTTGATGCAAAAATCGTCGTCATCGCTTTGATTCGCGCAATGAACGCCGGCAAGCAATTTATGTTCCGCAGTGCAGCGGCCTTGACGAAAATCATCGGCGGCATCAGCGATAAAGCCTTGCTGACAAAAGAAGAGCTGATTACTGAACCGAGCGACAACGGCGGACTCATCATGATCGGCTCCCATGTGAAAAAGACCACCGAGCAATTCGAAGTGCTGAAAACCGCTGATTTCATTGAATTTATCGAGTTCGACGTCCACCTCGTCTTGCATCCCGAACAATTCGAAGCGGAAATCAAACGCGTCATCGATACGAGCGAACGCTTGATCCGTGAGGGCCAGACCGTCACTGTCTACACAAAACGCGAGCGGCTCGACCTCGGTGACAACCAGCAAGAAGAAGAATTGAAATTATCGGTGAAGATTTCGGACGCTGTTACGAGCATCGTCAAAAACTTGCACGTGCGCCCGAGCTTCATTATCGCAAAAGGCGGCATCACGTCGAGCGATATCGGCACCAATGGCCTAAGCGTCCAGCGCGCCACGGTCGCCGGCCAGATCCAACCGGGCATTCCGGTATGGCTGACGGGCAGCGAAAGCAAATTCCCTGGAATGGCTTACGTGATTTTCCCGGGCAATGTCGGCTCGAAAACTAGCCTAAAAGATGTAGCGGAAATTCTGCACGGATAAGACGGGCGGCACTTGCCGCTTGTCATCCATGTAAGCGAATACAATAAAAGGCGGTGTGGAAATGTTTACCCAAACAAAAGAAATTTTACAAGCGGCTCAAGCCGGCCATTACGCGGTTGCGGCATTCAATGTTTACAGCCTCGAAACTTTGCAAGCCGCAATCCAGGCGGCGGAACAAGAAAACCAAACCGTCATCATCGCGCTCGGCGAACGGTATTTCGGCACCGTTGACGTCGAAGGCTTTGCGGCACTGACGAAAACTTTAGCGGACAAAGCGAGCGTTCCCGTATCCTTGCACCTCGACCATGCCTACGAGAAAGAGTCGATCGTCCGGGCGATTGCTTGCGGCTTCACGTCCGTCATGTACGATGGATCGAAGCATGAGCTTGCAGAAAACATCGCCTACACGAAAGAAATCGTCGAACTCGCGCACCAGGCAGGCGTCAGCGTCGAAGCGGAAATCGGCTCCACTGCACGCGGCGCGTTCTCGGACGAGGAAGAAGGCACCGGCGCTTTGACCGACCCCGAATCCGCTAAAGAATTTGTCGAACAAACCGGCGTCGATTTTCTCGCCGCGTCGATCGGCACCGTCCACGGCATGTACACCGGCGAACCCGACATTAAGCTCGGACTCCTCGATGACATCCGCCAAGCAGTCGGCGTCCCGCTTGTGCTCCACGGCGGCTCCGGCACTCCGGACGACACAATGACACAAGCGGTCGCCAAAGGCATCTGCAAAGTCAACGTCAACACCGAAGTGTCACTCGCCGCAACTAGCTATTTGAAGCAAGCTTCGGATTCGTCGATGCACTTGTCCGACATGATGTCCGGCATGCAGCAAGCCATTACCCCGGTCATGGCACGATTTGTCCGCTTATTGAAAAACTCGGACGCTTAAGGAATTTCATTGCGCATGCTTGAGCAATATATTTAAAGGGAATTTTTGCATTCATTAAAAAACTAAGGCACATAGAGGCAGCGCCACTGGCTTTGAGACGGAACGCTGCCCCGCCATACTTTACCGATAAGGGAGATGTCCACATGGTTACAGGTAATTTGTTGATTGTGATTTTTGTTCTGTCGCTCGCCGCTTTGTTTTTTGCCATTCTTAAATTAAAAATTGAGCCCTTCCTCGCCTTGATTACCATTGCCGTGCTCACTGCGCTCGCCATCGGCATGCCGCTCCAAGACGTGGCATCGACCGTCACGACCGGATTCGGCAATACACTTGCTGGCGTCGGGATCCTGATCGGTCTCGGCGTCATCTTCGGCCAATTCCTCGGAGCATCCGGCGCGGTTGAGAAAATCGCCCAAGCGGTACTGAAAGTATTTGGCATCCAACGCTCGCCGGCAGGCCTCGCCTTGACCGGTACTGCCGTTTCGATTCCCGTATTCTTTGACGCTGCATTTGTTATTTTGAGCGGCTTGATCCGTTCACTATCGAGCAAAACGGGCATTTCCGTCGTCACGTTCGTTACCGCTCTTGGCGTCGGGTTGATCGTGTCGCATAATATGATCGCCCCAACTCCCGGCCCGCTTGTCGTTGCAGAGAACACCGGCGCTGAACTAGGCCTGTTCATCATCTACGGCATCATCGTCGCCATTCCAGCGACATTGGTCGGCGGTTATCTATACGGCATGTTCATCGGCAAACGCGTCAAGCATTCCGGTGAAGTCGAAGAAGTCGTCGTCGAAAAAGCCGACCTTCCGAAAAAGGAGATTAGCACGGCGCTTAGCTTCTTCATGCTCGCATTGCCAATCGTTTTGATCTTGGCAAATACCGTGTCTCAACTACTGGTTCCTGAAACTTCTGTTTCCAGCTTTTTCGGATTCGTCGGGGAGAAAAACGTCGCCTTATTGATCAGTGTGTTCGCAGCGATCATCTTCTTGCGCCCGTATATTTCCATCCCGAACAACCGCTTGTACAGCGAAGCCATCAATTCTGCCGGGATTATCATCCTGATCACAGGAGCGGGCGGTGCGTTCGGTGCTGTCATCAACAACAGCGGCATTGGCGATCATTTAATCACCACGATGCAAAGCTGGAGCATCCCGGTGCTCTTGCTCGCGTTCATCTTCTCACAGATCCTGCGCGCTTCACTCGGTTCCGCAACCGTTGCGCTCGTCACCACATCGAGCATCCTCGGGCCTATGGTCGCTGAACTCGGCGTCTCCCCGATCCTTTTGGGTCTCGCTATCTGTGCCGGCGGAATCGGCTTGTCCTTGCCGAACGACTCAGGCTTCTGGGTCGTCAACCGCTTCGGGAAACTCACTGTTCCCCAAACGCTTCTCGCTTGGACTGGCGGCGGCTTTATCGCCGGTGTCACCGCCTTGATTACCGTCTTTATCTTGAACTTGTTTTCAGGAATCTTGCCAGGTTTGTAAAGAATAAAAATATGCAAAAAAGCCGCATCCATTTCGATGGATGCGGCTTTTAAATTGTGTGGTGCACAGGGGCGCGCGCAGACCGAAATCCCGATACATCAGCATTTCTCCCCTGAGAATTGTGTGGTGCACAGGGACAGCTACTACTCACCGCAGCTGCTCTTTCACGTTTTCCGATACTGCGCCCGTTCCTCCGAAGATCGAGAAGCCGCGGTAAGCCGGCAGCTGCTGTTCGGTAGCGGACGGAATAGTATCCGGACGTACGAGCAGAATCGGTGCGTCGTTTTTCGCCGCCAACACAGAACCCGTCAATGCATCCGGGAAGTTGAGCCCGGTAGCGATAAAGGCGCGGCTATCGCCGAGCGGAAGACGCGTCGCCACTTCGTAGCCTGTGTCGTAGCGCGTTTTGCCGCCGAAGCGTTCTGGATTCGGCAAGCTTCCGTAGACCACATCACTGACGACGCCTGTGCCGCCGATGACCAAACTGGACGTATAGCGTTCAAGTGCCGACGCCGTTTCTTTCGGCAAAGCGTCGCTGCGTGTCAACAGAATCGGAATGCCGTTTTTCGCGGCATATGGCGACACCGATAAGACGTCGGGGAAGTTCAAGCCGTTCGCGACAACTGCTCGCCGCGAGCCCAGTTTCTCTGCAATCAACGCCGCGGTCTCGTAACGTGTCTCGCCGCCGATGCGCTCAGTTGCAAGATTCATTTTTGCGAGTTCCGCTTCAACCGCAGCCGATACGGCTCCACTTCCGCCCAGAATGATTGCTTTTTCTGCGCCAAGCCGTTCAATTTCCTTACGCGTTTCAGCATGAAGTGCACCGGAACGCGTCAACAAAATCGGTGCGTCTTCCAGATACGCGAGCGGCCCGCCAGCTAATGCGTCCGGGAAATTGCCGGCAGTGGCGATGACCACAGCATCAGCAGACTCCCAGCCGGTTTGTGAAATCGCAATCGCTGTCTGGTAGCGATCGATTCCAGAAATGCGCCCTGGCAATTCGTCGGCTTGTGTTTCTTTCACGACAATTTCCAGCGCTTCGCTTTCATTGCCGTAGCGATCACGAACCGTCAATGTCAGTAAGCTGCCAGCTTTTTGCTGCGGAATGGCCAAGCTGAACTTGCCCGCTCCCGCATAGCCTTCCTGACGCGCAATTTCGCCGTCTTCATTGTCCACAGTGATCACCGCGTCTTCTACCGCTTGATCCAAGCTGCCGTTAATTTTTACCGAGCTGTCGAAAACACCGCTGACAGCTGGTTGTGCGATATCCATAATCATCAATGCCGCTTCCGCATCGATCCGCCCGTGGCCAAAATACGGGTCTTTCCCGGCTGCACCGAGATCGACCGCGGTATCGTACAGGCGCTCGCCGATTTCTTCATTCGTCAAATCCGGCTCGTTCGCTTTCACAAGTGCCGCAATCCCTGCCACGACCGGGCTCGCCATCGACGTCCCGCTCATTGAACCGAAACTGCCCCCGGCAATCGTCGACCAAATGCCCGTGCCGGGTGCTGAGATATCCTGGTCGGCCCCGTAATTCGAGAAGCCTGAAAACCGGTCGGCACGGTCCGTCGACCCAACTGCCATGACGTTTTCGTAACCCGACGGATAATGCGTCTTGTCCGTGAAATCATTTCCAGAAGACGCGATTACCAGCACCCCGCGCTCATGCGCATAATTAATGGCCTTCTGGTAAGATTCACTATAAAAATAATTGCCGAGGCTCATATTGATGACATCCGCCCCAGCATCCGCCGCATAATAAATGCCTTCGATAACGTCGGATGAATACGCGAGCTCATCTTCAAACACATCAATCGCGAGCAAGCCTGCGTCCGGTGCAACTCCAGCGCCGTAAGTCCGGTTGTTATGCACTGCGCCGACGATGCCCGCGACATGCGTCCCGTGATCGTCTTCGCTCATGCTCGTCGCCGTCGCATAAGAACTGACGATTTGCCCCTTCAAATCGGGATGGTCCAAATCAAAACCATTATCGAGCACGGCAACCAATACATCCGTCTCCCCCATCGTTCTCGTCCACGCGCGGTCCGACCCGATCAGTTCGTGATGATACTGGAATGAATAATACGGATCGTTCGGCGCCGCCGTCGTTTGGAGCAAATGGTCCGCCTCGACATTCGCTACGCCCGGCGACGCACCCAGTTGTTCTATGTAATCGTCCACGTTTTGCCCGTCCGGCACCTCCGCCGTGACTACTTCATTCGCTGTGTTGATGTTCAAGGCATCGATGCTCTCGCCTGTCAGCGCATCGCTAGTGGCTCCTGCTTCGAGTGTAATAATGACGCGGTCCGTCTGAGTGGCTCCCTCCGCTGACGCCCATCCTGCGGCATGAAACACCGCTGCTCCCGTCAACACAGTAATTCCGATTTTCTTAGATGTATTCAAATTGTCGACCCCTTCCGTCTGCTCTCCGTGGCTGGTAAATTCCCGCTTATTGTAACATCATTATTTTCCAATTAATAGTAATTAACTTTTATCATTGGAAATCATTTCATCTTCATCGAGTTAAATTGTGTGATACACAGGGACAAACACTTCCTTTCCAAACCAAAAAACCGCATCCCCACGCCTTTTTGTCGTCGAGGATGCGGTTCGAATTGTGTGATGCACAGGGACAAGCCAACAACTCACGCTGCCTGCTCCTCTTTTTTCCACCGGTAATAATTATATCCAGCATCAAACAAAACCATTAGCACAAACACCAATGCGACAATCTGCAACTGCGTCTCAGTAAAGCCACCAAACCGGTAGATGAGAAAATACATCAGCAGCATGAACGGGATTCCCCATAACGCACGAATAAAGCGCCTTCTATAGGAAAGCCTCTGGTAAAACAGCACGAAACCTTTATCTTTTTTCTTCTTATCCTTCAAAAAGTATTTCATTACAAGATTCACTAGAATCACTGCGATCAACGGAACGATAAAATAGCCGAGTGTGTCCATAGCCCTCTCCCTTTTATTCCCTTTTTCTTACACTACCCTCTTGAGTGCTCGTCTAACATTCAAATTGTGTCATGCACAGGGACAACCGAGCAGCAAAACCACGCCACAACAGCATTTTCTCTAAGCAAATTGTGTGGCGCAAAGGGACAATCTCACCCATGACCATTCACTCCCTTATCTACTTTCTCTCGTCCCCAAATGTTCTCAAGCCATCCACAGATTCCCCTTCGCCGAAACCATGACCTATGGCTCAAACGAATCAGGCTCGCTAAAAATAGATAGAATATTCGAACTATTAATTTTATACTAGAGTTGAATGAAATAGAAAGGGAGGGTCCTATGAAAAAGCTGATCAAAATGATTGTTTTCGTATTGCTTGCCAGTTTGCTTACATCGCCAACTGTCTTTGCCAAGAACGACAACGCTAAAGAATCGCTCGTCGCAGTCGGCGATTCGATTCCGTTTGGCTTGAACCTTGGCCAGACCAACCAAAATCCTGCGAAGACCAGCTATCCGTATGTGATCGGCAAACTCGCGGATCTCCGGGTGCGCAATCTCGGCGTCTCCGGATGGCAGTCGGATCAACTGCTCGAAGCTTTGCAGAGCGACCAGAAATACCGCCAAGCGATCATCCACTCGGATTATGTCGCCGTGACGATCGGCAATAACGATTTGCTCGCCATCCTGCGTGAAGCGGCGGCCGAAAGCGGTGGCAATCAAGTATTGTTCCAGCAGTTGCTTGGCGCCAAACTTAGCGAAAGCGATGTCTTCTCCAACATTCAGCAAATCATCACAGAAATCCGTTCCCTCACCGATTCACCGATCGTGCTCTATAATGTCTACAACCCATTTCAGCTGACTGATCCGCTCCACTATGTCGCAGATTCTGTCCTTCCAACGATCAATACGGCCTTTACAGCTCTCGCCTTCTCCAATGCCGACGTTTATCTTGCGGATGCCTACATGGCTTTCGGAAACAATCAAGCACTGTACGTCCTGCCGGGAGACATCCACCCGACCAAGGCTGGCCAAGCGAAACTCGCTGAAATCGGATTGGACGCACTCGGTTTGTACTAAGCGCATAATGCAAAAAGCTGCCTCCTTTGGCAGCTTTTTTGCGTTGAATTGTATCATGCACAGGGACAACCAGGCAGTAAAACCCCGCCCCAACAACAATTTCACTCCTTAAATTGTGTCGTGCACAGGGACACAACAAAAAAAAGCTTACATCCTCTAACTTCAGGGTATTCTATAGATTGTTGTGATAAAAACACGAAAAGGAGAAATGTCCCGTGAATCATGTAGCACTAAACAATAAACTCGAAATGCCCCAATTAGGATTCGGTGTTTGGCAAGTCGACAGCGACCAAGCTGCCGAAGCCGTATCAACTGCATTAAAAACTGGCTATACATCTATTGATACAGCCATGATCTATAAAAACGAAGAAGGCGTCGGAAAAGCGTTGAAAGAAACGACTGTTCCGCGCGAAGACTTGTTCATCACCACCAAAGTCTGGAACTCTGACCAAGGCTACGACAGCACCTTGCGCGCATTCGACGAAAGCCTTGAGCGCCTCGGCCTCGATTACGTGGACCTCTACCTTATCCACTGGCCGACACCGGAATTCGACAATTACGTTGAGACGTATAAAGCAATGGAAAAACTATACAAAGACGGCCGCGTCAAAGCGATCGGCGTCTGCAACTTCCAACCCGAACATCTGCAGCGCTTGTTGGACGAATGCGATGTGCCGCCTGTGTTGAATCAAATTGAATGCCATCCGTACTTGGCGCAAAATGACGTTAAAGAATTCTGCGCACAGCACGATATTTTCGTTGAAGCGTGGAGCCCGCTCGACCAAGGCGGCGAAGTGCTGAAAGACGAAGTGATCCAAAAAATCGCTGAAGCACACAAAAAATCCCCAGCCCAAGTCGTCTTGCGCTGGCACCTGCAAAACAACACAATCGTCATCCCGAAATCCGTCACGCCGTCACGCATCGAAGAAAACTTCAATGTCTTCGATTTCGAATTAAGCGAAGAGGACATGAACCAAATCAACGGGCTGGACCAAAACCGCCGCAAAGGCGCCCACCCGAACGAAATGAACGTCCGTTAATATTTTCACAAAAAAAGCCCGTTCCTCTTCTGGAACGGGCTTTTTTCCGCTTGAATTGTGTGATGCACAGGGACAAACGAACAGTCAAACGCTGCCACAACAGGATTCCTGTCCCGTGAATTGTGTGGTGCACAGGGACATCACCTATAAATTCCGCTCCATATACCCCTTGCCCCAGTCATACATCGAGTCCAGGATCGGCATGAGGCTCTCGCCTTGTTCCGTCAGCGAATACTCCACTTTCGGCGGCACGACCGGATACACTTCGCGGTGGACGATCAAATGATCTTCCAGTTCACGCAGCTGATTGACCAACATGCGCTGGGTAATGCCCGGCATGAGTTTTTTCAACTCGCCGAAGCGCTTCGTCCCGGATTTTCCTAAATGCCACAACACGAGCATCTTCCACTTTCCACCGATGATGGAAAGGGTCAATTCTTTTTCGCAATTAAATGTCTTTTCTCCCAAATTGGGCATTCGCTTCCACTCCATCTTTATCGCATTTCATGATTTTTTATCTAACGGAATCTACGGCTCACTGCCCCGAATCGACAGCGGTTGTCCGCGGTTCCAAGATGAATTTATTGAGCACGTGCAGCACGCCTTCTTCATTGTTCGACAAGCTGATGTAGTCCGCCAGCTCTTTTAATTCGTCGACAGCGTTGCCCATGGCGATGCCGAAGCCCGCTGCTTTGACGAGATCCGCATCGTTATGGTTGTCACCGATGCCGATCACTTCCGAGCGGTCGATGCCGAGCTGTTCGGCCAAAAAATTCAAGGCACTGCCTTTATTCGCTTCCGGATGCGTCACTTCGAGGTAGCGCAGTTTCGATTTCTCGATGCATGCCTCGTCGCCTAAAACTGCCTTCAATTCTTCCTGCACCGGTGCAAGTGCTTCCGGTTCATCGATAAACAGCAATTTCATGAAGCCATTCTGTGCGAGCTTGAGCAGATCCGGTTCGACCTTATACCCCACGCCGACCTCTTTGGAATAGGCTTTTACCTTCTCGTTGTCCACTGCGCTGTACAGCACATCATCTTGATACACTTGGATGTGCATTTGCTTCTGCGCTGCCAAGTGTATGCATTTTTGCGCGATCTCGAACGGCACGACGCGCTCACGCAGCACTTCACCGCTCGTCGCCGATTTGATCATCGCCCCTTGGTACGTAATCATCGGAGCATCGAGTCCGAGTTCCAAGGCGATGCGCTGTGCGGACGGGTACATTCTTCCCGTCGCGATCGTCACGACGACACCGAGCTCCACCGATTCCCGGATCGCGGCCATCGTATCGGCTGTCACGGCCAAGTCATCGTTCAATAAAGTTCCATCTAGATCAATCGCAATCATTTTATACATAAGCTCGCTCCTTCAAATAATAAGACTCTTGCGGGTGAAGCATCGGTGCCGATCAGTTTTAGCGGCGCCGCGACCATATAATAGCCGCCTTGTGCGACATCCCTCAACCGCAAACCTTCTATAATAATGATATGGTTCTCGAATAAAGTTTTATGTGTCGGATGGCCTTCCTGGCTTCTTTCAATGCCAAGCGCATCAGTGCCAATGCCCCGGACGCCGACTTCCGCCAAATACTCCGCTCCGTCTTTTGCCAAATACACAAAGTCGAAATTAAAATGGTCATCAAATGAATTTTGTGTTTTCAGCAGCACGAAATCGCCTTTGTCGATTTCAAAGCCTTCCAAATCCGCGCGTGAAATTCCTCCTGTCACCTTGGTCAAATCGAGCACTTTACAATCACCGACCAAACGCTCCAGCGGAATCGACTCAAAAGTCTCCCCGCCCGGCACCATATGCAGCGGCGCGTCGATGTGCGTCCCGGTATGTACGTCCAACTCCAAGCGAGTCTCCGTCACATAGCCATCGGTCTCTTGATTGAACTTTGGCTGTTTTTCCGCTGCATCTTTATAGACGGCCATGCCTTCAAAAATAGTACTCGTCACGTCATGTATTTTCATCGGACCATCCTTTCGCACAGTTCTCTATTCCACCAATTTTGCACCTCTGCGGGCGAGTTGTCCAATAGGTAAGCTTGGCATGAAAAATAAGCTTGAGACGGAATTGCTTCCCGCCTCAAGCTTATTTCTGTGCTATTCCAAATTGGCGTGTGTGCCGAACATCGCATCGGCCGTGATGTGTTGCTGTTCCATATATGCCAAAACGAGCGCGTCATACACCACCAAAAGCGATTGCTCAAACAACGAACCCATTGGTTGGATGGATTTGCCGCTCGCGCCTTCTGCTTTCGCTTGCGCCGGGATGGTGATGTGGAGGTCCGCAAGCTTGCCGATCGACGACTCCGGATTGGTCGTTACCGCTGCGACCGTTGCGCCGATCGTTTTCGCTTTCTCCGTCATCGCAAGCAAGCTGCCCGTTTCACCGGAACCCGATCCGACGATGAACAAATCCTGTTCCTGCAAACTCGGCGTCACCGTTTCACCGACGACATAAGCGTTCAAGCCCATATGCACCATGCGCATGACGAACGCTTTCGCCATGAAGCCGGAGCGCCCGCCGCCTGCCACGAAAATCTTGTCGGCTTGTGCCATCGCGGTGACCAAGCGGCCAGCTTCCGCGTCGCTCACTTGCCCGACTGTGTGCGCCAGTTCGGCTGAAATTTCATTCATGAATCCGGAAACCGTCACGTTAAACCGTCACGCTTTCGTTCATGAGCGCTTTGATTTTCGCTGCTTCGGCTGTCTTGTCGTCTTTAGACGTGATGCCGCCGCCGACGATGATCAAATCTGGCTGCGCTCTAATCACTTCCGGCAAAGTTTCCAGCTTGATGCCGCCAGCAATCGCCGTTTTCGCATTTTTTACGACGCTTTTGATCGTGCGCAAGTCTGCGAATGAATCTTTGCCTTCTGCCTGCAAATCATAGCCCGTGTGGACACAAATATAATCCGCTCCCAGCACGTCCAGTTCAGCGGCACGTGTTTCGATGTCTTTCACGGCGATCATATCGACGAGAATTTTCTTGCCGAGTTTCTTCGCTTCCTCGACTGCGCCTTTGATCGACGAATCTTCCGCTTGCGCGAGAATCGTGACGATATCCGCTCCCGCTTCAGCTGCATTGCCGACTTCATAAGCCGCCGCGTCCATGATTTTCACATCCGCCAAGACTTCCAGATGCGGAAACGCTTCTTTCACTTCGCGTACGGCTTTCAAGCCTTCTTTATTGATGACCGGTGTGCCCAGTTCCACGATATCGATCGATCCTTCGACTTCTTTGATCAATTCGATCGCTTGCGGAATATCTACTAAATCTAATGCTAATTGTAATTTCATCTATGTGTATCTCCTCGTATGCGTATTTTGATGCTTCCCAAGTGTAAGTCCTAGCATGTGTCTTGGAAAGTACGCACTTTAATATCACATACTGACAAAAAGTATACCGTCGGTGTGGTGAATCGTGTGGCGCACAGGGACGTACGGACAGTCAAATGCCGCTGCGACAGGGTTTCTAATCGTCAAATTGTGTGATGCACAGGGACACGCAAGAATAATCCCCATCGAAATTGTGTCATGCACAGGGACGCCAACCACAACCCGCAACACAAAAACCGCATCCCGGCGCCGTTTTGGCGACTGGGATGCGGTTGGAATTGTGTGGTGCACAGGGACAGTACCTACTTTTTCAATGCCTCATACTGGCGCACAACTTCTTTCGCCAGCTCGCTATCGGCTTCAAGCCCGCTGACTTCTGTCAACACGAGCTCCGGCCCGCCTTGTGCGATCATGTCCTGGATTTTCATCGCTTCTTCGTCTTCCGCGTAATCGAACAGCAGCGCTGCCGCGATCGCTTTTGCGAGATGCGCATACGGCAGTCCCGCTTTTTGCGCTTGCACAGCCGGGCGCACGAGGCGGTCTTCCGGCCCGAGCTTGCGGATCGGCGCGCGGCCGACGCGTGTGACGCCGTCGTTCAAATAAGCGTTCTTGAAGCGCTCGATGTTCTTGTCGATATATGCGAGATGCTCTTGTTCGTCCAGGCCGTATTGTTTCACGAGATACGCACCCGTCTCTTTCAAGGTTTCCCGCACTTCTTGTTCGATTTCTGGGTCCGCCAAAGTTTCATCGATCGTCGTCTTGCCCGACAAATACCCGTAATAGGCGATGACCGCATGCCCCGTATTGACCGTGAACAGCTTACGCTCAATGAACGGCGCCAAGTCTTCGACGATCGTCATGCCAGACACGTGCGGAATGTCTTCTGTCGTCTCGACGACCCATTCGTAATACGGCTCGACCAACACATCGAGCGAATGGCCTTCCTGGATCGGCACAATGCGGTCGACCGCCGAATTAAAGAAATACACCTTGCCCGCGAGATCCGCTTTCGCTTCGTCGCTCAAATGACTCAAAATATGGCCTTTCAAAATATCGGTCGCGCCGATCTGGTTTTCACAGGCAATGATGTATAATTTTTCCGAACCTGCACTCAGGTCGGACGCCACATCCAAATCAGACGCCGGCACCAAATCCGGTCCTGTCGCTAAATTCCCTTTGACGCGCGCTTCTATTCCCTTAGCAATCAAAGGCGCAATGCGCGGCAAGATATTCGGCCCGATCGCCGTCGTCAAATACGTCGCTTCCATGATCTTCGCGATGACCGCCTCTTCATCTTTCATATTATTGATGCCCGACACGTTCTCCACCAAAACGCTTTCTTCCGTCTCTTGCGCCATATTCACGCGGTACTGCCCTTGTTCGTTCAATCCGTCGATGACTTGTTCTGCCACATCGACGAAACTCACGTGATAACCGGATTCCGAGAACAACGCCCCGATAAACCCTCTGCCGATATTGCCTGCCCCAAAATGGATCGCTTGTTTCATTAGAATCATTCCTTCATCAAATTATTTTGTAAGTATTCGTAAAACAACTCTTCCAGCTTGCCGCGGATGACGCCTTCATTCGACGACGAAAAAATCATCATCGCCGCTTCGCTTTCGATCAAACTCGAACTAATCAAACTCATGATTTCCTGTTCGCGCGCACTTAATTCCACCGGCGTCAGCATCAACAACAAATTCGTCATGTGCACATCTCGCCCGTCCATGCCCTTAACGGCACTCGGTGTATCCAAATGCACCACTTGGAACAACAGCTGATTTACCGACTCGTCGCGGCAATGAAACAACGCCATATTGGTGCCCGGAATGCCGAGGCCGCCTTTGGTTTCGCGGTCTTGTAATTGTCGCAAAGTGCTCGCCGCGTTCAGCAAACCGTCCGATTCCATCCGGTACAACACGTCCGAGAGCACCTGCCAATAATCAACACCGCGCATATTGACGACCCCAAAATGCTCGAGTATCGCTTCCATGCCGGTCTGTACTTGCTTGATGTCCTCCAGCAAACGCCGGAGATTCGGCCGATGTTTCCTGCCCGCCTCCGCCATATCGTCCGACGGCAAATACTGCTTATTGCGGGTCACTTTCTGGATATTGTGCTGCAAGTAATTCTCGATATGGCTGATGTCCTGTTCGTTCAATAACGGACTGACCATCAAATAATCCACATCGGTCACCGGCAAGCGGATCGTCGAGATGACGAGATCGTAGTCCTGGAAATTCGCGTGTTCGAAATCGTGGATCGACAAAATTTTCACCGTATCGATTTCCGGCAGCTCTTTTTGAATGCGGCTCGCCAGCATTTTCGACGTCCCAATGCCGGTCGGGCACACGACGACTGCGTCGATCTGCACACGCTCTTCATTCATCAATAAGGCCGAGCCAAAATGAAGCACGATAAACGCCACTTCGTCCGCCGAGAACTCGAGGTCGTCAAACTCCGTTTCCAAAGTCTGCTTGACCGCGAGAAACAGCATCGGGTATTTTTTCTTGATTTCATCGGTCAATGGATTGAACGATTCGAGCTTTTGCTTGAGCCGGAAAATGAGTGGCTCCATATGCGCCAGCAAGCCTTGGTACAAGGAAAAATCCTTCGTCAAATCAACGCCGAGCTGCCCCGACACATCGCGGATCATGTTCTTGACGAGTTTCCCGAGCAGCACGCTGTCGTAATACAGCACATTTGACGCCTGGATTTTCGAGCCCTTCAAGACGACCGCGAGAAACTCGATATCGCGCTCGGTCAACTCGACGTCGAACCGCTCCCGCAAATCGGCACAAATCGCTTCGATCATGTGGTACTCGCCGTTTCGCTCGCCTGCCGCCTGATCCTTCTCCAGCAACAAGCCTTTCTCGGTGCGCTGCAGCGCCAATGCCAAATGCACGACCAATCCCGTATAATCGCTGTCCGCCAAGCGGATCTGTTCATCGCTGATATGCTCGCCGACTAATTTATTCGCCGAAGCGAGATAGTCCGGATGGAAATAGCCGAGCACTTTTTCGTCCTGGGTCTTTCCTTGCTGCAAATAATACAAGCTTTCAATAAGCTCTTCGTAGAAATGAATGAGGAAATACGCCGCCAGGGCATGGCGTTTATGCGCTTCTTCCCCTGCCACTTCCACGCCGACGCCGCGCTGCCTCGACAAAGTGACCGAGAATTTGCGTAGCCAATTGGCGAGCTCATCCAAATAAGACGTCAGCGTTGTCGTGCTAATGCCGAGCTGATTCGACAGCACCTGCTTCTTAAAGAACGCGCCTTCTTCCATTAAAATGATCAACAAACGCAGCTTTTTCTCCTCA
The DNA here is from genome assembly GCF_028890485.2 of Planococcus sp. SK3692. Lineage (GTDB taxonomy): Bacteria > Bacillota > Bacilli > Bacillales_A > Planococcaceae > Planococcus. The sequence goes on along the minus strand of NZ_JARCHV010000002.1, from coordinate 776,771 downwards.
GGCGTCGCTTCCGGTGCACTCGACGCTGCAAGCTTCTGCATCAAGCGGTAGATTTTCTCGTTATTGCCATCAATAAACAGCGCATCTGCCCCATTGCGCTTCATCGCCAGGCCAAATCCTTCCAATAACTTATCCACTGACTTCAAATCACGCTGAATCGTCCGCGCGCTGACATCGAGATACGTCGCCAAGGAATTGACCGTATGCTTCGCCGACATGCGCGTCACCAGCTCAATAATCGACTTTTCCCTAACCGTGACAAACATCCACTCACCTACTCCCTTGTCACCTTTCGTTGATGAAGAACATACAAGTTTTCAATAACAGTATTTCACTACTGAAGATATTCCGCAAAACCACTACGCTTTCCTGCGGGCGAGCGCCAAGCCTCCTCAGTCGCTTCGCGTCTTGCGGGGTCTCGGCTGTCTCGCTTTCCCGCGGGAGTCTTCGTGGTTTTGCTCCATATCAATGGTTATATACGGTATTTCAATAAGGTTAATTACTACTAGGCCAACTAGCTTTTGATATTACCAACTTACTCAATATAGTCGTAGAAGCTCATCAATTTCTTTATCTATCCTATATACAGTTTCTCACTACTAAGCACATTCCGCAAAACAGCTAATTCCCCTCTTTTACCTTATTAGGTTTAGCCTGCTTATTCTTCACACTGCAATGAAAGAGCGGAAGGCGGCGACTCCAGCGGGAATAGCATGAGGCGAAGACCCTGGACTGAGCAAAGCGAGGGAAGCGGCTGAGGCCATGCCCGCGGAAAGCGTCCGCCTGGAGCTATTTATTTCCCCACTGTCTTGTGCTATTTCTATCAGTGATTCCTACTGAAGTCACGGGCAGCTGAAAGCGCGACGTCCTGTCGCATCAGCTGCATGACCCGCATCCTGCTGACCTAAAGCGTCCGCCTGAAGCGATTTCTCCACTCTCAATTACTATCTCCAGCTGGAATAAACCAAAGAAATAGCACAAAAAGGCAGGATTTCCCCTGCCTTTTCGTGATGTTGATTATTTGCTGTTCAAGATGTCGAGCAGTTCTTTAGAAGATTTCGCTGCGACAAGTTCGTCAACGTTCGACTGCTCTGCGCAGATGACTGCGATGCCTGATAAGATCTCCAGGTGCGTGCCGTCTTTGCCAGCGATGGCGAAAATCAACTTCGCTTTCTCCCCGTCAAAGTCCACGCCATCCGGCACTTGGACAACCGTGAAGCCGGATTTGATGACCGCTTTTTTCGCTTCTTCGGTGCCGTGCGGAATCGCGACATCATTGCCCATGTACGTCGTAGTGATTTCTTCACGTTTGAGCATTTCATCGACGTACGACGGTTCGACGTAGCCAGCTTTCACGAGGGCATCGCCTGCGAAGCGGATCGCTTCTTCTTTATTGCGGAAGCGTTTATTGATGAAAATATTGTCTTCCGTCAGTAGTGGAGCATCACCTTCATTACCAGTCGCCGCGTTCGCTTCGCTATCGTCGACCAGTTCACTCTGCTCTTCTGTCACGCCATGCTTCATGCGCTCGATCAAGCGGTCGTATTCCGGGCTCGACAGGAAGTTATCGACTGAGATATGGTACGCATCCGGGCGTTTATCTTTTGCACGCGGCGTCAATTTATCCTGTGTGATGATGATTTGCGAATCAGCAGGGATCGATGAAATCGCGCTATTGGTCACTTTGATGTGCATGCCTGCTTCTTTTACTTTCTTACTCAACAGCGAGGCACCCATCGCACTCGATCCCATTCCAGCGTCGCATGCAAAGACAATCTTTTGGACATCGTCGGGGAATTTGCCGAATCCAGAAGCGGTTCCTGCAACTCCAGCAGCTCCAGCGCTAGCGCCAAGTGCGCCGGCAACCGAGCTCTTCTTGCCTTTCATTTCTTCCATGCGTTTCGTTGCAGCTTCAACGTCTTCATCTGTCTCTGTATCTTTGCTGCGCTTCAAGATGACCGCTGAAATTAAGAACGATACCGTCGCTGCGACCAAGATCGCCGTGAAGTTCGCGACATACGCCATGCCTTCAGGCGGTGTGACCGCGGCAATCGCGAAGATACTGCCTGGTGATGCAGGAGCCATCAAGCCGCCGCCCATCAAGACCAGTGTGAACACGCCGCTCATGCCGCCGAGGATAACGGACAACAAAAGCATCGGTTTCATTAATACGTAAGGGAAGTAAATCTCGTGGATCCCGCCGAAGAAGTGGATAATGACGGCCCCTGGTGCCGATTGCTTCGCGATGCCTTTTCCGAAGAACATGAACGCGAGCAACACGCCAAGACCAGGTCCCGGGTTCGCTTCAAGTAAGAAGAGAACCGAACGGCCTGCCTGCTGGACTTGCTCAAGCCCAAGCGGCGTCAAGATGCCGTGGTTGATGGCGTTATTTAGGAATAAAATTTTCCCCGGTTCGATCAAAATGCTTGTTAATGGAAGCAAACCTGTTTCAAGCAGCCAGTCAACGCCTGCGACCAATACTTGCGTCAACGCGCTGACGGCCGGCCCGATGCCGAGATAAGCGAAGATCGCCAATGCCCCGCCGAGAATACCGGCTGAGAAGTTATTGACCAGCATCTCAAAACCGGAGCGGATCTTGCCTTCGATCAAACGGTCAAACTGTTTGATGACCCAAGCCGCAAGCGGACCCATGATCATCGCGCCGAGGAACATCGGCGTATCCGGAGCACCGACGATAACCCCCATCGTCGCAATCGCACCGACGACGCCGCCTCGCTGGTCGTGGACGAGCTTACCACCCGTATAACCGATCAAGAGCGGAAGCAAATACGTAATCATCGGGCCAACTAGTGACGCGAAATTCTCGTTCGGGAAAAAACCTGTTGGAATAAATAATGCCGTGATGAGACCCCAGGCGATAAACGCGCCAATATTCGGCATGACCATCGAACTGAGGAAGTTCCCGAACTTCTGGACTTTCACTTTGACGCTCGAACGTTCTTGTGCCATTCCTTTCATCCTCCTTCTTTTGGGCTCTTGCCCTTGTGCTTTGTTTGTTAATTCAGATTATACGCTCATTTTGTAAGCGTATTCAATGCAATGAAAAACCAACTTTGTCGCCGCTGTCCGGACAAGGCTGTCGTTGCCGTAAATTGAGTGGTGCACAGGGACAAACGAACACTAAAATCCCACTGCGGTGCGAATCTCACAAGCCAAATTGTGTGATGCACAGGGACACACAAAAAAAACAGTCAACAAGCCCTAGAATTGTGTCATGCACAGGGACAAAACGACACCAAAATCCCGCCGTGGCACGGTTTCCACGCCCCAAATTGTGCCGTGCACAGGGACATGTCGCCGCTCCCCCGACAAGCCTGTCGTTTTTGTTCCCACCTCCGCACGGCACCCCGCTATGCAATTTGCGCAGAAACTGTCATAATGAGGGGTGAATTCGCTTACAACTCAACCACTCAAGGAGGAATTATTCATGGTAGAAAAAACATTCACAATCACAGATCCAGCAGGTATGCACGCACGTCCAGCTTCAGCACTTGTAGGTTCGTTATCTAAATTCCAATCGGACATCACGATGGAATTCAAAGACAAAAAAGTAAACTTGAAATCCATCCTCGGCGTTATGTCACTTGGCGTTCCTTCCGGTTCACAAGTCCAGATCGCTGCTGACGGCGCTGACGAAGCGGAAGCAATGGAAACAATCGAACGCGTACTCCAAGAGCAAGGAATCTCGAACGCATGAGTCGCCTCTCCGGAATCGCAGCGTCTAACGGCATCGCTATCGCCAAGGCCTTCCGCCTGGAACATCCGGATCTGACAGTCGACAAGAAAAACGTGGCAGATCCACAGGCGGAGATCGAACGCTTCGGCTCAGCAGTGGATGAATCCATCGCTGAACTCGAAGTGATCAAAAAACGCACTGCAGAACAAATCAGCGAAAAAGAAGCGGATATTTTCGGCGCGCACTTGCTTGTCTTGCAAGACCCGGAACTCATCGGGCCAATCACTGACAAGATCAAAACCGACAACGTCAACGCTGAATTCGCGCTTCACGAAACGTCTACGATGTTTGTCGACATGTTCGAAGCGATGGACAATGAATACATGAAAGAACGCGCCGCCGATGTACGCGACGTCACGAAACGCGTGCTCGCCCATTTGCTTGGCGTCAAGATCCAAAACCCGAGCCTCATCACTGACGAAGTCGTCATCATCGCAGAAGATTTGACGCCATCCGATACGGTGCAATTAAACCCGCAATACATCAAAGGGTTCATCACTGATATCGGTGGGCGCACATCCCACTCCGCGATCCTCGCACGCACTTTGGAAATCCCTGCAGTCGTCGGCGCGAAATCAGCGATGAGTTCTATCCAGAACGGCACGATCGTCATTATCGATGGCCTGGAAGGCGAAATCCTTCTCGACCCGGACGAAGCGACGCTTGCCGAATACAAAGAAAAACAAACGGCGTTCGCCGGCCAGAAAGCCGAATGGGCCAAGTTGAAGAATGAAGCGACCGTCACAAAAGACGGCGTGGCAGTCGAACTTGGCGCGAACATCGGCACACCGAAAGACCTCACCGGCGTTCTTGAAAACGGCGGCGAAGCGATCGGCTTGTACCGCACCGAATTCCTGTACATGGGCCGTGACAACTTCCCGACCGAACAAGAACAATTCGATGCTTACTCGGCTGTCCTAAAAGGCATGGAAGGCAAACCGACCGTCGTGCGCACGCTCGACATCGGCGGCGACAAGGAATTGTCGTACTTGAAATTGCCGAAAGAACTCAACCCGTTTCTCGGCCTCCGCGCGATTCGCCTATGCCTCGAGATGCCTGACATGTTCCGCACGCAGCTGCGCGCACTTCTTCGTGCAAGCGTCCACGGGAATCTCAAGATCATGTTCCCGATGATCGCGACGCTCGATGAGTTCCGCGAAGCGAAAGCTCTTCTATTGGAAGAAAAAGCGAAACTCGAAGCAGAAGGCGTCGAAGTCAGCGATTCGATTGAAGTCGGCATCATGGTAGAAATTCCGTCGACTGCCGTCATGGCAGACACTTTCGCCAAAGAAGTCGACTTCTTCTCCATCGGCACGAACGATTTAATCCAATACACAATGGCCGCCGACCGTATGAACGAATCCGTCTCATATCTCTACCAGCCGTATAACCCAGCCATCCTGCGCCTCGTGAAGACCGTCATCGACGCGTCCCACAAAGAAGGCAAATGGACCGGCATGTGCGGCGAAATGGCCGGCGACGAAATCGCCATCCCGATTCTCCTCGGCCTCGGCCTGGACGAATTCTCGATGAGCGCTTCGTCCATCCTAAAAGCCCGCTCCCAGCTGAGCCGCCTGTCGAAAGCGGATATGGAAGGGCATGTCGAGCATATCTTGGGCCTCGCGACTTCCCAGGAAGTTGAAGATTACGTAAACAAGCTATAATGCAGAAAAAAGCCGTGAACTCCAATGAGTTCACGGCTTTTTGACGATTGAATTGTGTGGCGCACAGGGACACTCAAGCAGCAGAATCCTACTGCAACGCCAATCTTCTCGCGGGAATTGTGTGATGCACAGGGACAGCTTAGGATCCACTCTTCACTTTTATCACCTTACGATCCACCGGCACATGCCATTGTGGTGCCAGCTTCTCCAGCTTGTACTGTTTATAGCCGTCAATATATTCCTTATAAGTTTGCAAATAGGTTTTGTTCGGGATCTCCATTGTCATTTCTTCTTTTACAATCGCAGTCATCCGATTCATCCTCCTCGATTTTGGTCCTTACAAGCTTTGATCACGCGGCTATCAACCCGTTATGGAAACATTGCTGTTGAAGCTAACTTAAATGCATCTCTTCCCTCTCTAAAATGAAAAGGATAAATCTGCCGTATTACCTTTTTCGCGGGAGCGCGTGGAGCGCATCCGTCAGGCGTTCCACAAAATCAGGAAACTGTTCTTTCGAAGCAATCCACAGCGTGTGCTGCCCATCCTCTGCAGACAAACGTTGGGAATAACTCGTCGGCAGCAAAATCGGATGTGCAATGAGCGCTTGTGTGAAACTTGGTACTTGCTCAAGCGCAATCAAGATTGATGCCTCATTCAGCCCTTTTTGCTCATTCCGATACAATTGAACGGAGACGCCTCTATCCATTGGCAAGCCGATATACAATTGAGGAACTCGACACCCTTCAATTTCAGGCGCGCTGCCAATCGGGCAATTCTGCGATTTCTCTACCGCTTGTGCGGCCATCATCTCGGTTGTCTTGTTGTCTGGTGAAGCCACCTGTTGTGTATCCATCATTTCAACCATTCCTCCGCTCGATTTGATCGACTTGCTAATGAAAGCTTCTCCTCGCGACCACTGATAAATAATTAAAAATCAATTATTTATCAAAATAAATACTTCGTATAACCTTTAACACTACAATAAGACTATATTAAGGGCCAAAATATGTAAAGTAGTCTATAAAAATTCTAATAATTCAGATATTATTTTGTTTTTCTTATATACTTTTAATGGAAGATAAATCGTTTATTTCTATGATTAGAGAAAAATAAAACTCAAGAAAGGCTACTATTTCCAAGCTTTTCATTGTATTAGCTTTTCAAATCCACTTAATAGATACCCCTACAGGTTTCCATTAAAAGGTAAAATGCAATAATGATTTTTTGAAACTTTTTTCCACATTCCAGAGAGAATAACCATATCTATCAAACTATAACTATTCAATACACTTTATAAAAATTCAAAGTAAAATCAATGACTTCCCAGATTGAGAGCTATTTCACACCTATTTTTCGATTAACAACTGTATAAAATTTCATATTTTATTCTCTCCTTCTCTTCACTCTTTTGATAATCAAAGAAAGATACACTCTAGCAAACTATCCCGCTTTGGCCTAAGATTGATGAGCAATGTCATTTCAATGCAAAAAGCCTCGAACTCAACCGAGTTCGAGGCTTTTTGCGCCAAATTGTGTGGTGCACAGGGACACTCAAGCAGCACAATCCCGCCGCCATGCGAATCACGTGCTCCAAATTGTGTCATGCACAGGGACAAAACCGGAAAAACCTACGATTCATACCCTTCGCGAACCGCTTTCTGGCGTTTCGCGCGTTTCTTCACTTTCAAATCCTTCCGGTAATACTCATCCGATGTAAAGAACTCGTTCTTCAATTCTTTCACTTTGCCGCTTAACAGCAAAATCGCGATGACGTTCGGGATGAGGATCGCAGCGAGCATAATGTCGAGGAAGCCCCAGATGACTTCAGCAGCACCGACTGCGCCTAAGATGACGGCGAATATGTAGACCACTTGCATGCCGTATGCCGCTTTCAAACCGAACAAGAACTCCGCTTGCTTCGCGCCGTAGAAGATGACGACCAGAATCGTCGACAGTACGAAGAAAATCAGTGCAACCGTTACAAGAATGGCGCCGAAATCACCGAAATACTGTTCAAATGCCAAGCTCGTCAACGCTGATGAATTTTCCATCGCACCTTCTTGCGTCCATACGCCAGAAGACAAGATAACAAACGCTGTCGCCGTACAAACGATCAACGTATCGACCACGACGCCAATAACAGCCCAGAAGCCTTGGCGCACGGGATGGTCGGTCGTCGCTGCAGCGTGTGCGATCGGTGCCGTCCCGAGTCCCGCTTCGTTGGAATAAAGACCGCGGGCAAAGCCCCAACGGATAATTTCCACAATCGCCGCACCAGCAAATCCACCCACGACAGGTGCCGGAGAAAAGGCGTTGCTGAAAATCAGCATAAAGAATTCCGGAACGGCTTTAACGTTCATCAATAAAATGACGACCGCTCCACCAACATAGAATAACGCCATGAACGGAACGAAAATCTCCGTTACTTTCCCGATGCGCTTGATACCGCCAAAGACGACGATCGACACAAGCACGGCGGTCGCGATGCCCGTCCACAATACCGGTACATTGAATGTCGCCTGTACCGTATTTGCGATGGAATTCCCTTGTACCATGATGCTCGGAATCAATTCAATCATCAATGCGAACGAGAACCAAATACCGAGCCATTTCATTTTCAATCCTTTTGTCATGTAATACATCGGCCCACCGACAAATTCGCCTTTCGCGTTTTTCTCGCGGTACTCAACCGCTAGCACGCTTTCCGCGAACTTCAGCGCCATGCCGATCAAGGCGATGACCCACATCCAAAAAATCGCGCCCGGTCCCCCGAACATGATCGCCGCCGGAACGCCGACAATGTTCGCCGCACCGATCGTTGACGACAGTGCAGACGTCAATGCCTGGAATGGTGTGACCGTCCCTTCGCCTTTCGGTCTTCTAAAAACGCTGCCGAATGTTTGCCCTACTATGTATCCGAAATAGCGAAACTGAAAAAATCCTAATTTAAACGTCATATAAAGTCCAGAAACCAATAATAATGTGATGAGCGGGATGCCCCATAGCCATGCTGAAAAATCAGCAACCCCTTGCAAAAACTGTTCCAACTGCTTTCCCCCTATAATATTTCAAGATGTGAAATATTTCCCTCACTACATAAGGTTTAAACAGATATCAGGAAATTAATTAGTAAATTTAGAAAAACTCGGCAAATCAGCCTAAGTTACAAAGTATCAATTAATCCAATACGCCTCCCCTAAAACACAAAAGCCTTAGACTCCATCAAGGAATCCAAGGCTTTTGTCTGATGTGCTATGAAATTGCGATACTGTTGATGATCAGAAGTGCTTTTTCGCAAATTACGCTTTCTATACTTCCGTCATCAAGTCAAATGCTTTCCCATAAGTCCCTTATTGTAATTTCCAGATAACATTCTACAAGCCCAATAAGTTTAACTAACAAGATCGTTTTTTCAATAGGCCAAGTGGTTAATTAAAAATTACTCTCCACATACTCCGCTTCCTGCTCTTCTGACAACAAGCCCGTCGCGCGCCCGACCGTGCCATTATGCCATTCCCAAATGGTGTTGTGTACGCCAACGGCATTGGAGAAATCGCCTTCTTCCCAAGCGGTCAAGCTTCGCTCATAGAATTCGTACTCTTCATAAGCGCCTTCGTTGGCCCGCAAGATTTTCAACATTTCATCGATTCGCTCCGGCGTCATCTCGATTGCCCCGCGCTTTTCAGTCGCCTCAATTTTTTGATGCGTCATTTGGTGAAGGTGGATCTGGAATTCAGGTTCGCTTAAGCCTACCGTTTCCACGATCTCATTCGCTTTTGGCGGTTCCGTATCTTCTTGCAATTTTTCGTCTGCTTCCTCTGCAGCTTGGGAGATTTGCTGCTCATCGCTCTCAGTCAAGCTCTTGTACGCCCAATATCCAGCTCCTGCGAGTATAGCTAACCCCACCAGCAGGATAATGATCGTTCGTAATACAGTTTTCAAATAAGCACGTCCTTCCTTCAATCGGGAACTTTACCCAATCAAAGCGTTTTTAAATCAGCAAGGACTATTATACAGTAATAATCTATGAAATAAACCATTTCTCGTATCTTTATTCCTATTTTCGTAAATAGCTTACATTACTCTAGCACCTTTATATTTCCACTTTTTTTAATTAATCCACATTATTTTCATCCAATCAGACAAATTGCCTGTTATACTCTTATTACTCATGACCATTGAACGGCTCAATCGGTTAACAGCCTCGGAAGGGAAGATTTTCGTGAAAGCCAAATACATCCCCGTCCTCCTATGGGCGCTGTGCATCCTCATTGCCACCAATAACTACAACTTCACGGCTTTGTTCGCAAGTGACCTTAACTTCAATGTCCGGCTATTTCCGAACCTGTCCGACTTGTTCATCACAAGTGATATCCACCTCGACAGCAAGCTCTACGTCTTCCAGAAAACCGGCCATGCACTGTCATTTGGCATTTTGTATTTACTCATGAATCAAGCCCTCAAAGAACGCCACGTCGCCTTCGCGTTGTGCAGCTTGTTCGCTTTTTTCACAGAGTTCCTGCAACTGTTCTTTGAGCGCAGTGGCAGGCTCGTGGATGTCTTGATCGACGTTGCCGGCATTTTTGTGGCGTATCGGTTGAGTGAATACGTCAAAGAACAAGGCGGTATCGTTCCCGCTTTCTCACATGCCACACAGACAATATCCAATGCCTTAAAAGATGACAAATCCCATTAACCCAATAAAAAAAGTCGGGTCTCTCTTGTGAGATACCCGACTTTTTTCATTCTTTATTAGCACTGCCCTAACTATTTATATCCCAAAGCTGCCGAATTTCAATGACTCCATTTGCTCGTGCGCACGGCGTGTCAGCTACAAGATTAACCACTTCTTCTACATTCGCCGCTTCAATGACAGAAAACCCTGCCAGTGGCAGTCCGTGAGTTTTGTCGATCCCTTCCGTCACTTGGAGATTGTTGTCCCAATTCCGAACAGCTGTCACTGCCGGCTGTACCGCTGACACGAAGTTTCCACGATCTTGTATCACCTTGTCCTGAGCCAGCGCATCCTGTTTTTCCTCATCGCTCAACCCGTTCCAGCCGTCTTCATCTCCATATGCCAAGCAAAGAAATTTCATCGTTTACACTCTCCTCTTTTTTGATTTCGAGAGACCTCTTCGCCAAAACTATCCATATTCCTTTAGACAATCTCACAAAATCGAAGAGGGGCTAGAAGCACCTCCAGCTGAATCTTATCCAAACAACTTCAATAACTCCTTGAACTCCTCGATCACATAATCAAAGTCATCCGCGTCTCCGAACCCATAGGCAGCAAAAACGAACGGAATACCCGCCATTTTCGCCGCCTCGCAGTCGCCATTCGTATCGCCGACATACACCGCACTCTTCACATTGTTCCGCTCCATGATTAACTGGATGTTCTCGCCCTTCGACAAGCCCGTTCTCCCAGGGTTCTCAAAATCAACGAAGTGAGGATCCAGTCCGTGGTATTCGTAGAAGCTTTCGATATAGCCTTGCTGGCAATTGCTGACGATGTACAGCTTGTATTTCTGCGACAGCTTCTCGAGTACGTTTTCCACACCTTCGTACAACTGTCCGCCTTGTTTTCGCAAATACACGCATTCCAACTCTGATGACTCTTCTGTCAGTTTTTCGCATAACGCTCTCGACAGATGCGGAAACAGCTTCTCGCCGACTTGATCCGCTTGCATCCCCATAATGCCGCGCAAATCGTCTTTTGACAGCTTTTCGTTCACGCCGTTATCCGCCAACACCTTGTTCCACACCGCAACCGATACCTCGAGCGGATTCCACAACGTGCCGTCCAAATCAAAAATGATACTGTCCATATGTATGACTTCCCTTCATCTGCATTTTTTCCATTCTATCGCAACGAATTGTGTCGTGCACAGGGACGCAAACCATACCGAATCCCTATGCATCAAGATTCTATACGCGCAAATTGTGTGATGCACAGGGACACACACAAAAAAACCGGAACTCTCGCCCTCACGAGAATTCCGGCTTCTGTTACCCAAACAACTTCAATAATTCCTTAAACTCATCGATCGCGTAATCAAACTCGTCCACATCACCAAAACCATACGCCGCATAGACGAACGGGAGACCCGCCTCTTTTGCCGCTTTGTGGTCGCCTTTCGTATCGCCCACATACACCGCACGTTCCACATTGTTTCGCTCCATGACCAATTGGATGTTCTCACCTTTTGACAAGCCCGTTCTCCCCGGGTTCTCAAAATCGACGAAATGCTCGTCCAGTTCGTGGTACGCATAAAAACTTTCGATATAGCCGTCCTGGCAATTGCTGACGATGTACAAATTGTATTTCTGCGAGAGCTGTCCGAGCACATGCTCCACATCATTAAACAACTGCCCGCCTTGTTTTCTCACATACGCACTTTCCAGCTCTGACGACAGTTCTTCAAATTTCCGGTGCTGTTCGTCCGATAAATGAGGAAACAGCCTCTCCCTGATTTCATGCGCCTGCAGCCCCATGACGCCGCGCACATCCTCTTTCGTCAAGGTGGTCTCTGCGCCACTTTCCTCTAGAGCTTCGTTCCACGCCTCCAAGACGGTATCCAGCGAATCCCACAATGTTCCGTCCAAATCAAAAATGATGCTATCCATATGTACGACTTCCTTTCATTTGCGTTTTCTCTATTCTACCGCAATAAATTGTGTCGTGCACAGAGACGCCCACCATACCGAATCCCGTCGGATCAATCTTCTTCACTCCCGAATTGTGTGATGCACAGGGACACGAACACAAACAAAAAGAGAGCAGGCAAACAGCCCACTCTCCCTCTAATCTATTCCCCCGCCCGATGCTCATAATTCACATGCCCCGCCTGCTTCACTAAATGATAGGTCGTCTCCGGCACGGTCCGGCCGCTTGCGACATACCGTTTCTGCGCTTCCACCTTGAACTGCAGCTCATACGCTTTTTCCATGCGGCGCTTGATCGACTCTTTGCTGCCATCGAGAATGATCGAACTGCCATTGCTTAAATTGACTTTCGTCGTGCAATTGTCAATGCTGATGCATTCCGTAATGTGCTGTAAAGACAGCCATACGCAGCCATCTAATTGCGCCGATTTACTCGGCAGTAAAATAACCCCTTTATCGCGGTCAATGACAATCGGGTTCTTATTGAGTTTCCCGAGAATCGCCGCCGACCCTTCCACCGCGCCGCGCATGCTCGAGCCGCGGAAACGCAAATTCGTATCGATCAAATCGAAAGGCTTCGATGCAACTTTAATCATGCCGTCCGTATGGTAAATCACTGAATTCAAGCAACCATTTTCGTCATAGTCCGGCAAAATCAATACGGTCTCTTGCCCGATTTCTTTTTCCACATTCATTTCCAACTTGAAATTCTTGCGCTTCCTCATTTTTATGTCTCCTTTGAGTGTTTTTTACTTATTTCTTCAACCAAAAAGGAGTATACTAACTAGTAGTTGGTACACTCCAACTGAGTGCCTCCGGATGTCTGTCTCCCATGACTATTACATCCGGAGGTTTCTTTTTGTCTTCTTCCCCCTAAGCGCGAACACAGCACACCTCCTCAAATTAAGTTCATCGTCAGTTTCGAGAACAGCTATCCGATTCAACAATATGCACTAATTCAGTATCGCGGCATATCATCTTCTTCCACGTTTTAGATAAATCCCCATCAGCAAAACTCATCTGACACTTCATCCATCCAAGCGGGCTCTCACGGCCGTTGATCTCCAGCGGATCGTGCTGGAATTTCTACGGCCGCTAAAGCGGAATTAATTTGTCACTCTATTCTAACTTTTATTATTATATAGTTTATTAGTATTACTTTTATACAATTATTTTCCTATTTTTTGAGAATTTATAACTTGTTAATTTGAATTAAAATCAAGTATAGATTTTGCATTATGACGGCTTAATTTTGCTATTATTCACTTTAATTCCGCCAAGAACAAGCATAATTTATACGCTGCCATTTTCTTTAAATTCCTGATTTAATCAATAAAAAAGCCTGCTTTACAGCAGACAAGCTTTCATCGATACATACCTATAGACTAGCACTTCTAAACTCCACGTATTCATTTTTTCGACGACGTTCACTTCACCCAATTCCTCACTAACAGAAAATCCAGCAATCGGATCTTCCGATTGCTGGATTTTCATTTGAATTGTGTCGTGCACAGGGACAAAAGCGATCCAAAACCTCAACAAATCCCCATCCGACAACATTTCGGTTGTCAGAATCTTTCCGTGCACAGGGACACTTACTACTCTACTTCCCCTATTTCTTCGGTGCCAACTCCACCGCTTGGCGTAACGCTTCAACCAAGCTGTTCTCATCAGCGACTCCCGTTCCTGCGATATCGAACGCCGTTCCGTGATCAACGCTCGTCCGGATGATCGGCAAACCGACCGTAATGTTCACGCCAGCTTCAAGTCCCAGTACTTTCACCGGTGCATGTCCCTGGTCATGATACATGGCGACCACGATGTCGAAATCGCCGCGCACCGTTCGGAAAAACAAGGTATCTGCCGGCAATGGTCCTTGTACGTCGATTCCTTCTTGTTGCGCTTGTTGGACAGCCGGTATGACTTTCTCTTCTTCCTCGCCGTAGCCGAACAAGCCGTTTTCTCCAGCATGCGGATTGATGCCACAGACGGCGATTTTCGGATTATCGATTCCAGCTTTTTTCAAAGTATCATTCGCTAAATGGATCACGTGCAATACACGTTCCGGTGTGATCATATTAATGGCATCTACAATGCCAACATGGGTCGTGACATGGATGACTTTCAGGTTTGGAGCTGAGAGCATCATCGAGTAATCCTTGGTGCCAGTCAAATCAGCCAAGATTTCTGTATGCCCCGGATACATATGGCCGCCTTTTTGCAAGGCTTCCTTATTAAGAGGCGCTGTGCAAATGGCGTCGATTTCTCCTGCATTCGCCAGTTCAATGGCTTTTGCCAAATATTGAAACGCTGCATCGCCCGCTTGTGGAGACACTTCGCCAAGCGGCAGATCTACTGTCAACAGTTCCAAGTCCAAGCAGTCGATGCTTTCGCGTTCGAATGTGGCTTCTGACGGAGATGTGATTCGGTGAATGGTTTTTGTGCTGCCGGTATATTGTTTCGCCCGCTCTAAAATGCTGGCATCGCCAATGACAAACGAACGGCTCGTTTCATGCACGACGTCATGATCAAAACTTTTTAAGATGATTTCCGGGCCGACGCCCGCGGCATCGCCCATCGTGATGCCTATTATTGATTTAGTTACTGTCATAAGTTTTCTCCCCTTTCAAATAATCCACTACATGGACCAGTGAATCTTCATTGCCGAATCCGCCCGCTTTGGTGATAACGGAAATTTCTTTGTCCCGCCATTTGGCCAAGCCAAGCGGCAATCCTGCCTCAACTTCAAATTTCAATTCCATATCCGCAATGCCAAGCCGGCCGCAGATCGCTTTTGCGGTATCGCCGCCAGTCATGACGACCGCATCGAACGGATATCTTTCCATTGCTGCATTGACCAAACTACCTAGACCTTGCGCAATGACAGTAGAGGCTGTTTCGGCCGTTTCGCCATGTTGGTCCGCCCAGGCTTTCACTTTATCACGATTGTGTTCAGATGCCGCCACGAAAATCACCGCACTGTCCCAATCTGACGTTTCGTCCAACTCTGAAATCGACTGTTTTACACCTGATGGATTGTCCAGTAATGCAAGCGGATCAATTTCAATCATATACGTTGATGGCCGTTCACTTAATTTGCTCACTTGGCTCCGTGTGTTTTTCGATAAACTCCCGCTTACCACAAGCACTTTTTCCTTCTGTTCCACAAGCTGTTCGTTAGTGCCTGTTGCTGAAGTATACAAGTGATTGATTAGACCGGCAGATCCTGCAAACCCGATGGATAAGTCGAGTTTGGATTCAAGTGAAGCAAGTATAGCTAGATCCTCCTCTACCAAGGTATCACAGACGACCCAGTTGACGCCGTGTTGCACGCGTTGTGCAAGCCATTGTTCCGGCGCAGCTTGACGAAGCCGAACTTGATCGAGAACATCAATCATGATGCCTTCCGTTTCAAGCAAGTCTGGAATGTAATCGTGCAAAACAGGCGTTTTCGGATCGCGGGCGAATTCAGTCTCCGTGACCGGCTGGCCATATACATATAAATGGCCGTCTTCCACCGTGCGTCCCATGCTCGGAAACGCCGGTGCAATCAATAGCACATCCAGCTCCGCTTCCTCTTGCATTGCCTTTAATTCTGTTGCAATATTTCCGCGAAGCGTCGAATCGATTTTTTTATAAAAGGTCGTGACGCCGCGCTTTTTCAAATTGTTTATTTCTGAGCATACATTTTCATATGCTTGATCCGACGAAACAGAACGACTGTTCGTATCTGCAATCCACACATCAATTTCCGGCTCTTCGGCAGCAGGGTGAGCCGGCGGGGTGAGCATCACCTTGGACCGCAGCCCTTTTTGCGCCAGCCTGACACCACTGTCGTTTGCCCCTGTAAAATCATCTGCAATTATTCCAATTTTCCCAGCCATAATTGTCCACTCCTTATTTGCCCTTTTGTAGCATCTCTCCATTTTCGAAGATAAATCCTTTGCGTTCCAATCGTTTCACTAAAAAGCCGATGTACAGCGGCAGCAATATCGCCGTGGTGACGGTCGATGCGGCCACTTGAACCGTCGCAATATCGACGACAGAGGCAAAACTCGCACTGGCTGCTGCGATAGCCGCAGGTGTTGCGACTGCGTTACCCGCCGTCGAACCTTCAGCTGCTCCGACAATCGGATTCCATTTCAAGGCTTTGAAGACGATGTATCCTGCCGTACCCGTTACAAATACCGTTAAGAGACCAAGCACGATGCCGCCTAGGCCGCCTTGAACGATGGCGTTAAAGTCGATACCCATCCCTAGCGCGAATGCAAAGAATGGAATCAGCATCAAGCTGCCTTTATCCAAGAAAGTACGCATGTCTTCGTCTAAGTTCCCCAAAATCATCCCGATGATAATCGGCAACAATACGGCGATGAACGCCACAGGGGAAAACAAGCCTTCTACAAAGCCCATCGCACCGAAAATGCTCAACGCCACCATCGTCAAAAACGGCCCGTCGTTCAATGCCAACAGCGAATAGGCAGCACGATCTTCTTTGTTTCCGTATTGGCCGACCAGCGCCACAAACAAACCACCGTTGCTATTGGTCATTGCCGCAATGATTGCGATTGGCGCCAATCCGAGCCATAAGCCATTATCTCCTGCAAACATGTATGCAATCAATCCAAACAGCGCACCGACTACCCATTTTGTCGCGAGCAGGGTCGCGCCTTTTCCGAGTGACACACCGACATTTCTTAAATTGATCTGTGCGCCTGTGCACAACAAGAACAAGGCAATCAAGGCGCTCGAACTATCTACAAACAGCGCTTGTGTGAATCCGCCAATCCGCAATAAATCAGGTGCTACTGTATTGATGACCGCTGCTGTAAGCAATGGCACGACCATCATGCCGCCGGGAATCCGGTCCAAAGTCGCTTTAATCTTCATGTTAATCCCTCTTTTCTCTATTTTAAAAGATTGAAAATTGTAACAAGAAAACGTTTTCATAACTCACTATAGAAAGAATAATATAATTTTGCAACACAATATATAAAATAAATGTCTGAAATCGTAAAGTAGTTTAAATTTGCAACACTTTAATACAAAAAAATAACGCAAACTCAATCTTTGAGTTTGCGCCATAAGGTGGCACGGTTAATTCCCAATCGCTTGGCTGCCTGTGTTTGATTGTAATTTTCTTCTTTTAGTACTTGTTCGATAATATAGCGCTCGATTTCCTTCAGGTCGTGACGAGGATCCAAGTAAAACAGCGGTTCGTCCCCGCTGCTTGGCTGCTCAAAAGGAAGAGAGGCGATTGTCTGTTTTTCAATGACATATGATTTTTCCGCCAACGCTATTTTTTTCACATAGCTTTTCATTTCCTCCAGATTACCTGGCCAGTTGTGCTTGCTTAAGACCGCCATGGCCTCTTCCCGCAAACGGACCGGCTGGGTGCCGAGTTGCTGGTGGTATTCGGTCAGAAATTGATTAACCAAATATGGAATGTCCTCTTGGCGTTCACGCAGCGCCGGGGCTTGCACTTGAATAGCTTTCCCAAGTGCATCGGCTACGTGTTCATCATATGCCGGCAACAAAGCGATGAAATGAACGTCATCTCGTCCGAGCACTCGAAGCCATTTTTCTGTCTGCTTGATGGTTTCCTGATCAGCTGATTTGCCATAAGACAAGACAATAGTCGATTGTTCAGGTACATGAAACGCAGGCAACTGTTCAAACTTGTCCATGTCCACCGTCAAAAGCAAGCCGCTCCTGTTTTGGAACACGTGGATGTATTCGGCAAGCGTTTGTTTTCCAGTGCTTTTCTCACCAATAATCAGTACAGGCTGTCTGGTAGCATCTTCACTTTCAACCAACTGCCGTACCGTCTTCATTCCGGGGCTTTCTGACACAATCAGTGGCAATTGCGCAGGCTGCGCTATCGTGAACGCATCGTTTTGATTGTTGAATGACACTTGTTCAAACGACCATGCCGTAAACAAACCGCTGCGATCTTCCAGCACTTCTCCTTTTACGTAAAAAGCTGCTTCTGAATCGACATACAATTTCACAAAAGATGAGGCAGGCGACGATGATAATTGCTTTCGCAGTTCGAGCAACTCTTTGCTGGATATCGGCTGACGAGGGAATGCAGTGTAGCGTTCGAATAATAGCTCCCCATCGTCATCCAGAATAACGACGTCTTTATGCCATCCATCCAGCAGCAATTCGAGCGCGCGCAATTGCTGTTGGTTTTTCTCGGCATACAAAAACAAACGCCGCGCTTCTTCAAACGCTTCGAGCAAAGTCTCGCGTCCCGATTGAATCAACAAGCCGTTTAATCCAAGCTTGGCGGCCGCGTCAATGGTGACCACATCCCCAAGTACTTGCCTAACGCCGCGTTCTTTCAAATGCTTCAAGACGCTCACCACTTCCGCTGCAGAAGACAGTTCCACTACTTCCATCCTGAGCTCCAGCAAACTGACAATCGAGGCGGCGCCCATCGTGATGTTCGGAAATCCGATCAGCGCTTTCAGTTCGTTTGAATGCCCTTCAGCCAGCATAATCGACCGAAGCAAATCATAACCCGAGATATGGATCTCAACGACCGGAAGCGACACCGCTTCCCTGATCAACTTCGCCGTGCCGCCGCGGCTAATCAACACATCCGCCCCGTTCCGCTCCATTTCTAAAGCCAGCGCAACACCTGCCTCCAAGTTCCCGACGGCGCGCGTAATCTGTAAATCATCCTGCTCCACCGCCAGTTCATCTATCAGCGGCATCATCGCTTCGTACGGGGAAATGAACCCCACCTTAACTTTCCGCATTGTGTACCCCCAGTTTTTCAATCCTTTGCCTTAGTTTAGCAAAGTCACGGGATGTGGTATACTTCCCGGTTCAAAATTAAACCACAAGGGAGAAAAACACGAATGCATGAAAAGAACCGCCAGCTGAACTGTCAGCTAGCGGTTCTTTGAAGAATTGTGTCGTGCACAGGGATAAAAGCGATCCAAAACCTCAACAAATCCTCATCCAACAACATTTCCGTTGTCAGAATATTTCCGTGCACAGGGACACAACCAAGCAAATCCTATGGAATGATGACGACCGATACGGTTCGGTCCTTGCTTTCTTCACTTTTTGGAACTTTGTAGTACTTTTCCAAGAGCGAACTCAATTCCAATTGGAACTCGTTAAATGCTTTATCTGTCAGATCCATTTTGACTAAGGAAAATGTCGACTGGTCCTGGAAATTTTCCGCGATGCTGGTTTCATGATAATTTTTGTAGTTTTGCAAAATGTACATGAAGTAATAAGTCACAAAGTTGATTTTCTGAGTATAGCTGGCTGAATTCCAATCTTCTTCACTGATTTTATATCCAGCCGTATTCAGTGCATATAATTTCTCTTCGACTTTTCCAATGCGCTGATTGCCCACTACTTTTAAGAGTTGATCATCGACCATTGAATTGACTTGTCGATACAATGTTGCTTGCGGCACTTCTTTGAGCAGTTTGTTAAGTTGCATGATAGAAAGGCCTTCTTCGATATTTATTAGTTCCAGCGCTATTTTAAATCTGACTTGATTTTTGAATAAATCAAATTCCATGTGGTTACACACCTTTATCCTCTCTGTAGTTAGCTATATATTTCCGCTTCCAGCTTGCCGATTTCATCTAGTGTATATATGTCCAGCAATGAAATTTCTTTCTTTTCGTTTTCTTCGATCCAGTTTTTGATTTTGACCAGCTGGATCGAATCAACGCCCAGTTCAAACAAAGAATCGTTGCAGCCGATCAATTCCATGCCGAACACTTCCTTCAGCATTGTTCTAAAGGCGCTGTCCGTTTCCGAAGTTTGATCAGCCGCTTTTACCCCTCGTTCGTTATAAGATTGCTGCGCGATAGAAGTTAATGTGCTGGTGTCAACTTTCCCGTTATTTGTTAACGGGAACTTCTCCAGGCTATAAAACAAATGTGGCATTTCATACAGTGTCAGGTAGTCACTTAGCTCACTTCTGGCTTTTGAAATATCCATAGCTTTTTCACTTTCGTATACTAAAACCAGCTTGTCTTTGTCCTTTTCATCTTGGATGAGCACGACTTTGTTTTTCATTCCAAACAAATTAAGGAATGTGTTGGATATTTGAGACAGGCTGATGCGATACCCGTTGACCTTCGCCTGAGAATCTTTTCTACCGATGAATTTTACATAATCGGGTGAGACAAATTTTCCAATGTCTCCCGTTAAGTATAAACATCCGAGTTGTGGATGGTCAATGAAGGCAGCGGAAGTCTTGGAGTCGTCATTGACATATCCAAGTGATACGCCGTCTCCTCCAATAGCAATCTGCCCTTCTTCTCCGTAAGCACATAATGCATTCGATTGGTTTAATATCCATATGCTTTGATTGGCCATCGGGTGTCCATAGGGAATAAACGAATGATTATTGATGTTGTTAGGAGTGATGTTATACAAGATGGACCAGATCGAACATTCGGTTGCGCCGCCTAGGCTATACACAGCTGCCTTTCCGAAAGTATCGAGTGTGGTCTGAGCTAAATCTTTGGATATGAAGTCTCCACTCATTAAGCAGACCCTCATATTATTTTTGGCCCGCTCACTTAATTCTATCTCCCGCAGGAAATAGTCCATCACACTCGGAACGGAATTCCAGATAGTGACGTGACGATTTTCAATCATGCGGCCGATATCAGCAAAATCTCGTTGATCCTTTACCAGATGCAAAGTTCCACCTGTTAATGCAGCTCCAAAAATATCAAATACAGACAGATCGAAACAGAGCGAGGCCAAGCACAGAAACCCATCGTGTTGAGTCAATTGCATCCGCTCTTTCATATCCATTAAGGTGTTATAAACTTGGTAATGGCTTTCTACTACCCCTTTAGGTTCCCCCGTGCTTCCGCTGGTGAACATAATATAGGCGAGTTGATCATCTTCGCCCATTTTCTCCTGAAACGGCAAATTGACATCTCTTCTATGAAGGGCGATTAATTGGCCGCCATCAAAGAGATAACGGGCTTCGGTCTTATCGAGAATCTGTTGCTTTCTGGATAACGGAGCTGATGGATCAATCGGGATGTAATAATTCCCGGATAGCAAAATCGCATAAAGCTGAGTAATCGTTGAAATGCTGCGGTGTGCCATCACTGCGACCGGTTGTCCTGTTGCATCAAACTGTTCGGCTAACGAGATAGACGCCTCAAGCAATTCACCGTAAGTTATCTGATCATCAGCGTCATGGATTGCTATGTGTTGTTCATATGTTCGAACTGCATCCACCAATAACTCATGGAGCTTTTTCTTTTGAAACTCGGCATGTGTTCCATTATAGGCATCCAAATAATCATTAGTATAAATCATCTCGTTCCCCCCGATATGCATTCCGGCATACATGCAATTGACGTTCTAGGCCATGCAAGTCCCCGAATACTTCATTGATGAAAAAATGGCCGCCTGCAAAATCGGTGATGGTGCAACGTCCAGCAGTTGCCTGATGCCATTTTCGGACTTCGCTTGTAGAAATCATGGCATCGTCTTTTCCACACCACACTGCAATATCTGTTTCGATGCTTGCTGAACAGCCATCTTGAAAATAATGCTTCAATAACGAAAAGTCATCTTTCAATATTTTGGTGTAGTAGTGGATCAGCTCTTCGTTTTGAAGCACTTCATCAGGCGTTCCTCCCATACTTTTTAAATATGAAAGAGTCGCCTGATACGTCATCTCTTTCTCGTACAACTGTGCTTGCACACTACCGGGTGGAATTTGGCCGCTGACAATGAGTTTTTCAGGCAGTTTCAACTGCAGCCGTTCAATATATGCACAAGTCTCATAGGCAATGAATGCTCCCATGCTATGGCCAAACAATAGATACGGCTTGGCAAAATCGATGGTTTTCACAATTTCCCCAACCACATCCTGCATTGTATAGCCTGACTCTGCATACCTTCGTGCTCTTCCAGGCATTTCGTAACTGAGCAACTCATAGCCGCTCAACTTCTTCATTTGCTGGTAACTGTTTAAAGAACCCGCTGCATATGGGACAGCCAAAAGCTGGACAGTTTCTAGTATCGGCTCAGAACGTTTTTTAAGAAACATTTGATTACCTCATCTGATATGGAATTTTTGATCGTAATTCGGGACTGATAGTTTTTGTCTGGAGAATTTTCCGTAACGACGCTATTTTCTTCTGGTTCGTAAAAGACGTTTTCTCTAAACAATGGGATTAACACCTTGATTTGATTCCACTCCTGATCGTTTTCTGCTGCATCCATCCATTGTTCATATGGAACCATTTCAATTTTTTTGCTACTTACTTCTTCAAGCAATTCAACGCAGCGCCCGAACGTAACCAAACTCTCTGAGAAATAATTGATGATGTGGTTGTCATTTCGCGAATCAGCATTTTTCAGCAAGGCTTCCACTACTACGTTGACGGGTGTCAAATCTGTTTCGAATTCCAAAAACTCTTGCGGGCAGCAACCCAATTGATGAATGGAGACCACCAGCCTCCAGAACAGGTCGTTATCAGGCACAGCGTAGTTTCGGTCATTGCCCGCAATTCTGCCCAACCGCTGAATACTGACACCGTTGCGCTTGTCCCGGTATCCCCTCAAATATTGCTCGGCCAAAACTTTGCTTTTCACATAGCTGATCGGAGCTAATTCGAGATCTTCAATGACATAATGGTCATGGCCAAGCACTGACAATGTGGAGATGTGGTTCACTTTTTTCAAGTGGCCCATTTGCGCGAATTTCATCACATGATTCAAGCCTAGAAGGTTTACATCGAGCGAGTCTTTAAGGGATGCCATAAAGTTTATATTCCCAGCACTGTTGTATATCTCGGAAATATCCGTTGCCAATTGTTGATATACTTCTGGAGCCAAGCCCAAATTCTCCTGCTGCAAGTCGCCGCAGTAGACAATAAGCTGATTCAGCGGCAAGTCTTGCGAAGGATCTTTGATTTCCTTTAGTTTATCCACTACACGGCCATAGGCTTCGAAATCATTTCTCGCCCTGACTACGCAATAGACCGTTTTTCCCTTTGCCAGCAGCTGATAGATTAATTCACTGCCTACAAGCCCTGTCCCCCCAGTCACCAAGACACGATCGTTGAGGGTGACTTGTGCTTGTTCAATACGCACTTGATCCATGGCATTTTGCACAATCAACTCTTCGTTACTGTTGTCGTTCTTCTGGAAGACTTTCATTGTTGGATTGTCAAAAAAGGCCAGTGGATCCAAGTCATAGTCATAATCCTCTTTCAAAAGAAAGATCATCTTCGACATTTTCAATGAATCGCCGCCTATTTCAAAGAAATCGCTCTCTTCATCAAATTCGGTGTGGCCCAATACACGGCTCCACACGTGGCTGATGGATTCTTTGAAATCGAACTCCAACTCCACTGTCTCCTGCTCTTGAGCAAAGCTTGCCGTTTTCTGTTCAGCCCTTTCGCTGACGGGCACAGGTCTTTTTTGAAGATGATTTCTATCCAACATATAACTATAATCTGGCAGTTGCTCAAGCGTACCGTCCTGAACGGCGATGACCGAGACCAAGTCTTGAATCCACTGGCTGATTACTTTTGCATCATTCGTGGAGACAAATCGCTCATTGTACGAAATCTTGTACGGAATGTCCTCGCCGAACGCAATGCTTAAACTCAGCGGATAATTGGACTGTTCTTCTGCTTTGACATCTTTTTCATCAGTTCCGCTTTCTGGTTCCGGATAGTTGTCTACTACGAAAATTGTTTCGTATAGTTCTTGTGTCGGCTTGAAGTTCAGCTTTCTTCTATAGAGAGTACTGTTCGCAAAATCATTATGGTGATTGACATATTCCGTTTGATGGGAAAGCGATGAAAAGCTATCCGAATCCCGGATTGTCAAATACACCGGGCTTGTGCGGATGAACATTCCCACTTGCTCGTCCATTCTTTGGACCGGACAATCCCGGCCAGATTTCACCATCCCAAAAATAACACGATCAGAACCAGACATTTTCGAAATAAGATAAGCCCAAACAGACGCGAGCGCATTGGCCATCGTGATTTTTTCGCGTTTGCAATACGCTTTTAAGCTCTCTGACAGTTCAGCAGACATAAGACTTGGCAGTTCCTGGTTTCTGTCGCTCGAGTTTTTTATCGCGGCCATTTGTCCAAACAAATTCTTTTCAATTGCATCAACATTCCCAAGTAAACAATCTGATTCCTGTGTGCGTTTGTCCAGCAGCCATTGGCTATACTCTTTATTCGTAATTCCTGGATCTCGTTGAATGACCGATTCGCCCCACAGTTCTTTCATGAGAATGCCGACACTCCAGCCATCTAGCAAGATATGATTAAAAGTTAAAACCACTCTTGTATCGCCGCTCTCCAATTCAAAAAGATAAATGCCATAGAGTGTGTCGTTCGTCCGGTAGCTATAGCGTGAAGACTCCCTTTCAATGAAGTTGTTTATTTCTTCCAATTGGTTCGACATAGTATTCGACGACAGGTTTTCCACGTAAACCGGAGACTCTACAGATTTACTGACAATTTGGATGAAGTCGTCGCCAGTTGTTCGCCTGATTTTTGTCCGGAGCGCTTCATATTTAGCAATCAACTTATTGAACTTGTGTTTCATGGCCTCAACAGATTCCATTGTTGTCCAAGCAAAATGATTCACGTAACTATTCTCGTTGTTGAAACCGGAGTAGATCATTTCTTCCTGTAAAGGAAACAGCGGATAGACAGCGCCAATCTCCGTATCCTTACTAATGTTTTCATATTCTTCATAAGTGAGGAGCTCATGGTTCACTTGTTTAATCGATTGAAGGTACTCATAGACAAGTGGTTTCTCTTGGATGCGAGAAAACTGTTTAACGGCTTTTCCGAGCAATTGCTCTCCAAAACGCACATTCAGAAATGTAATCGTGTATTCATCGTCGAATTCTACAATGTTCACAGTTGACGGCATGCCCGCCATATTTTCCAGAGGGATATCATTGGCATCTGTTTCATAGTCGGCTTGCTTGCCATCCAGTTTTACAAGATTCAAGAAAAGCGACGGCTGGCTGGCAGCAACTTTTTTAGATTCAAGACGATTCAATAACGCGAAAGCTTGATAGGCTGAAGCACAATTTGGAATTTCTACCATTTTAAAATCAGTCATCCATCCTACAGTCTGATTCAAATTAAACTGCTTCAGCGATTCGGTAAACCTTGCGTTGGTCTCTAAATACACGTTTAGCCCTTGCTTCATCTCAGCAGAAATTACGCTCAAGATGGTACTGGCCAGAAGTGAGCTTACAAGTCCTGAAGAATGACACTCGTTCTGGAGTGCATTCTTTTGCACGAATGCTTTTTGTTCGCGGCTATCCGCTGCAAATAGATGATTGAGCGTAAGATTTTCTGCTAAACCGTCAAAGCTTAACTGTTGTTTCGCTAGGACGGCTGACTTGTTTGAGTGATCGATTACTTCGATTTCCTCCCCTCTCAAGAGACGATGAAGTTCATGTTCCAATATGTTCCACGAATGAATATCCACAAACAAATGATGAATGATCCATTGAAGATATAGCTGATCTTCGTGATAGCAATACAAAACTTTGGATATATCACCTTTGAAAATATCGAGCTCTTGCTGCATTGAGTCGGCGGCTTTATTCATTTCCTCACGTGAGACAAATCGAACTAAAAGATCGTCGGCAGAAAAACTGTCTGCAGGCTGAATGCGAACTTTCATCGTGTTTGCGGGCTCGATAATCTTGGCACGCAGCATAGGGTGATGCTTGTACAGAGAAGCAACGGCTTGTTCCACGATACTCTGGGAAACTGGATGCAATATGAATAGCTTCGATTGGTTCCAGTGATGGATGTTTTTCAGCTTCAAGTCAAAGAACCACTGTTGAATAGGCGTTAAATCAAAGGTATCCAATTCTTTCCCATAGCTGACTTCTTGATCACTTTCCTCCATTGAATCGTAGAGTTTTGCGAGAGCTTCGATTGTTTGCAGCTGTAAGACATCTTGATTTGCCAATGCGATGTGTTGTTCTCTGAGCAGGGAAACTATTTGAATGCTCTTAATGGAATCTCCGCCCAACTCAAAGAAATTGTCCTGTACACTGATGTCTTCCAAAGACAGCACCTTTTTCCACGCCTGGAGAATCTTTTGTTCTGCAGCGTTTCTAGGACCGAGCATTTGCCGCGTTCGATTGTCTTGTTGCTGAGGAACTGGCAGCCGTTTTTCGTCAATTTTGCCGTTGACCGTCAACGGCATACTGCCCAGTTCAATAATTTGATCTGGCATCATATATGCCGGCAACGATTGTTTTAAGTGGGTAAATAATTGTTGATCGTCAACTGTCGCCTTATTGTTTAACACCGTGTATACATGCAATTGTTCCTTTCCTTGAGCGTTTTTTTCATAGACGGTGTGCGCTTCTTTTATGCTAGGATGCTTCATGGCGACAGAGCTGATTTCGGTAAGTTCGATTCGGTTTCCACGGACTTTGACTTGCTGGTCGTTTCTGCCGATATAATGCAGTTCATGGTTAACGAACACACCCAAATCCCCCGTAAGATAAAGAATATCGCCATAGGCTTTCAAACTTTCAGGGGCAGTCATGATGCGGCCAATATTGTCATTTTCATCAATATACGACTTACTGACAGAAGGGCCCATCAAGGCAATTTCCCCCTCCACTCCATCGGGTACAATGTGGCCATCTTTATCTGTTACAAGAACACAGGAATTGGAATTCGCCATGCCAACATTATGCTCGGATTGTTTTGTCGAATAGGAGACGCAAACGGACGCTTCTGTCGGGCCGTATCCATTTAACACACGCACTTGCCACGACAGCGTTTCATTCTTTTTAAACTTTTCACCACCGCTGACGATCAACTTGAGTGAGCGGCAGGCAGAAAAATCGAATGCACTCAATAAAGAAGGAGTGATGACCATAAAATCTATGTCATTTTTATCAATGAACACTGGCAGGTCAGCATAATCGTCCGTGAAGATATAAATAGCATTTCCTTGTATTAAATTCGCCGTCAATTCAAAAATGCTGGCGTCAAAAGAGATAGACGAAAGATAAATGGCATTCCAATCACGTTGAATGCCGTAATCTTCTTTTAAAGAAGACATGAAGTTAACCAAATTGAATCTTGAAAGTTTCGCGCCTTTTGGTTTGCCGGTAGTTCCGGATGTATACAAAATATAAGCCAACTCTTCATTCTTCGCAGTTGCTGCGTTACGCCGCTCATAACTTGCTATACCGAATTCCTGTGCGCCCAATTCTTTTAATTGGTCAAGGGCATCCGTATCCGTCAACTGGCTGAAGAGCACAAACTGCGGCTTGGCTTCCATGACGATTTGTTTCAATCTTGATATGGGATGCTGCTGATCCACCGGAATATACACATAGCCATACTTCAAGCAGCTCGCATAGACCAGCACTTGCTCAAGTGAGCGCGTCCCGCAAAATACTACTCGGTCTCCATTGGCCGCTCCCGCTTCCCGAAGTTTCCGATTAAAGTTCTCCATACGCGCCAATAGCTCCGCGTAGCTTAGGCTAACCTGATTGCTGACCAAAGCAATATCGGAATTACCAAAATCAATTGAAGTTAAATAGTCTTCCATCGGGCGGTTGACTTGCTTGAAGTTCGGATTATTGCCTGCTGCAATAGCTTGTACTTGCTCCACGCCCAATAATGGATGTTCGGCTAATTTACGTTCAGCATCGGATAAGACTCTCCCGCCCCATTCCATGAACAACTCCATCATTTTTTTCATTTGGCTGTTGCTGAATAATTGAGTCGAATACTCGATTTGCATAACTGAATTTTCATTCTCATAAAACGTGAGAGACAAGGGGAATTGCGCTGTTAAATGGCTGTCACTAATGGAAGTCAATTCGTTCAAATCGCCATTTCCGCTTTGATAATTTAACACAGTTTGAATCAGGGATAATCCGTCGCTGCGCACAGGATCCGCTTGCGCCTTTAATATATCGCTGTAGCTGAGCTGTGAATGTTCAAGCACATCATAGAGGCCGGATTTTGCGTTGATTAAATGCGCTTCTAGTGACAATTCATTTTCTTTTCGGCTGACAAATGGGACGAAGGACAAAAACATGCCGAGCGTTTTATCGTATTCACTGCTTCGCGTCGAGACGGGACTCCCGACAATTACACTGTCCTGGTTGTAATGGTTCATGAGGAAGTGTGAGTACAAGGTGAGCAAAACAGTAAACTTTGAAACTTGGCAGCTCTTGGAGATTCGGTTTAAATCACCCACAAAGCCATCGTCGACAGCCAGCTCTTGCATGGCGCCTGAATAATCATAAGTAAACCCTTGAGGCTTCGAAAAATTGATATTTCGTTCCACACCAGTTAATTGAGTACGCCAAAAATCCATGGATTCTTCCGGAACTTCCTTCGCCACACTCTGCAAATACTCACTAAACTGGTTCGTACTAGATGCAAAATCTTTCTCACTAAGCAACTGCTCAAGAAAAACGCCCATCGATTCACCATCGAAAGTAATATGGTGAATCACCAGCAGCAGCCAGGTCTTCCCTTTGCAATGCAGCAAGGTCAAGCGAATCAGTGGCTCTTCGGGATTTTTCAAATCAAAGCGGTAATTCAGTTCGTGATTTTTATAGTGGACAAATTGTTCTGTGTTTTCCACTTCGGCTTCAAAGAAAGATACCGGCAATGCCTCTCGCTTACAAAGTCGAACACCTTTTTCATTATCCAGCCCAAAATAATAATGAAAGATATCGTTTTGCTGAAGAATGCCGCTAAATCGCTCTGCTATAGCGGATGAACTCCAAGTCCTGTCAGGCAGCTCTTGCATGAACGGGATATTGTAAATCGGCAAGTCGGGATGTTCTGTGGCGATATAGTACATGGATTTTTGCATGGATGACGGGTCAAGCCGATCCGGCATTTTGGCTAATGCAGA
Source organism: Planococcus sp. SK3692 (assembly GCF_028890485.2). Taxonomy (GTDB): domain Bacteria; phylum Bacillota; class Bacilli; order Bacillales_A; family Planococcaceae; genus Planococcus. Next base: position 747,763 of record NZ_JARCHV010000002.1, on the reverse strand, counting down.
GAGGTTTGTATCAATTACGGTTTCGCTGCATCCATACAGCGCTGCCATTTCATTGATGTTTTGACACATCATGAGTTCTTTCAACGCGATTTTCACCGAATAAGCTTCGTTTAAATGGTGAACCAGCCTCACTGTTTTTAATGAGTCCACATCATAATCAAAAAGCGTGTTGTTGCCTTCAATCTTCGGCAATCCAAGAAAGCCGGATAGATTTTTTAAGAACTCTTCATTCGGCATGGCCGCTTCCTCTTTGTTACTGATACTTTCCGTTTGTGCAGCAGCTTTTAGTTTCGCCTTGTCCACTTTGCCATTTACGTTCAGCGGCATACGTGGGATTTGCGTGAGTTTTTGGGGAACCATATAGCTTGGAAGTTGCTGTGCCAAATAGGCTTTAAGTTCAGAATCGGATATTGTCCCGACATAAAAAACTTCAATATATTTAGCATCAATCACATCGTCGTTGAACACGACAGCCTGTTGTTCAATTCCTTGCTTCTGGGACAATACCGATTCTATCTCGTTGAGTTCGATTCTGTACCCGCGCAATTTGATTTGATTATCTTTTCTGCGCACATAGTGAAGCAACTCGCCGTCAAAATAAACCGTATCACCCGTATAGTAAAAAGTTCTAACGCCTTCACTTGTCTGTTTTTTCACGAACACCGTCTCGGTTTTTTCCGGGCTGTTCAAATAGCCCAAAGCCGATCTTGTCGTCGCGACAATCAGTTCGCCCGGAACACCGATTGGCCGTACCTGTCCATCCGTACCGATAATCTGGGCTTGTGCATTTTTAAGCAACTTTCCGATTGGCACCGCCTCGTTTCTCGGAATATCTCGCGGAATTTGATAAACCGCCGTAAAAGTAGTCAGTTCGGTTGGCCCATAGCCGTTGTACAACGTGAGCTGAGGCAATTGCTCGTATGCTTTTAAAATATGCGCAGGCGATAACGCTTCACCGCCTACAAAAATGGTTTCTAAGCCCGCCAGCAGTGAAAAATCCAAGTCGACAAAGGTATTGAATAATCCTGAAGTCATCCAGGCGGTGGTGATTTGGCAATCATCAATCGCTTGCTTCCACCGATAAAGGTCAAACACTGGATCACGGACAATCGTAATGGAAGCCCCGTTAAAAAGCGGAAGCCAGATTTCGAAGTTGCTGGCATCAAAAGCCAGCGAAGATGCTTGAGCAAAATTCTCTTCTTTCCGCACTGCGTAGAATTGATGGCCCGCAGCAAAAGATAGAATATTGTCTGACGTTACCTTTATCCCTTTAGGCTGGCCTGAAGATCCGGACGTATAGATAATTTGTGCACAGCCTCCTGCAGGGGTTTCGGCTGTGAGAACTCTTGCTTGTCCATTGCCTTGGGTATGCAATTCTTTTATATGTACTGTGTTCAACTCACGAAAATTTTCGGAACTCGCCATCTCATCATCAGTAATGATATATGCAACTTTGGCATCTTCCACTATATAGTCAATCCGGCTTTCCCCGTATTTTTCATCCAGGTGGATGTATGGGATACGGAGATACTGCAAGGCAATCATCAGCTCTATGGATTGATGTGAGCGCTTCATGTAGATGCCGACCGTTTGATCATCCGCTATAGAAAATCCGCCCAGTCCATTAATCGCTATTTCGCAATTGGCGGCCAATTGTTCATAGCTAATCCGAGATTCCCCGTCATAAATAGCTGTCTTGGTTGGATTAAATCGCGATACTTGTTTGATTACATCCAAGTAGGTTTTTCCAAAAGGCACTGGAGAAGAGCTGCTAACGATAGTGCTCAAGTCTTGCGCATTGAGCACGGTTTGAACCGACTGCTCCCCTTCCAATCCAATGAGCTGCTCAACTACGGACTCCAAATAGGAAAGGATGTCCCGTCCTTGTTGGTTGTCGATAATATCTTTGGAGAACATCAACTTCATATGCACTTGGTGGTCCAAAACGCCGATTGAAACAGTCATGTCCGATGTAGACAATTCACTTCCTTGGCTGATTTTATAGCTTTTTGGCTTGGCGGCCGAAGGATAATTTTCGAACACAAAGCTGGTATTGGATAATTCTTTTCCTGCTTCTGTGGACAGAATCTTCTTTTCTTCCCTTACCGACAAGGCGCTTTGATGTTGCAAATTCAAATCATCCATTTTGATGGCCTCGAGCAATTCCCCAATCGTCTGCGTCATCTCCAAGTGTATTCTTTTAGGATGCCTCTCGATTGTCATGCCAATCAAATCAGTGGATTGAGCCGCCGGCGAATTCCTGCCTGATTCGATGACATTAAAGAGAACGTCATTTTTCCCTGTGTACAATTTCAAAACGATGGCCCAGGCCGCTTGAAAGAACACGGCTAAGGATATTTTGTGCTGCTTGCAATATTGCGCAATCGAGTCTTGTGAAACGGACAAGCTTCGATGGATTTCATCAAATCCCGCTATTGATCGGTGCCGGGTGATCACAGGAAAACGCTCTCCCGAGAACCCTTCTAGATATCCCTTCCAAAACATATTGGCATTTGCGGAATCCCTGCTCAGCACCTCTTTGATATAACGGCTGTACGTATAATCTGGCTCAAGAAAAGAACTAGACTCTTGATATGCGTCGTCCACTTTAGCCAAAGTGGTGCTCATACTCCATCCATCCAAGAGCAAATGATGGAAAGTCCACACCAAAAAGGTTTTATCCTCTGTTTTAAAGATATTCAATTTGATAAGCGGCAAGTCATTCACATGCAATGTCTTTAGAGCGTCAGCCAGATTGTGAAGCTCTTCTATTCGGCATTCCTGCTCTTCCCAGTTGTAATTAGCGCTGTCCATCACTACTTGCACATCATCTTTCAAATGGCCGAACACAAATTTCGTCCGGAATATTTCGTACTTGTTCAACACTGCTTCCCAAGCATTCCGGTACTTTGCCAAGTCAGGGTATTCAATCTCAATTACGGCTTGGCTGACATAAGCGTTTGTGGCATCATACAATGCACATTCATAAGCGATGCCTTTTTGCATCTCCGTCATCGGGTAAACAGCTACTACTTTCATCATGACTCACCTCAACTCTTTCAAATTTTGAACAGTTCATCTAAATTCAACAAAGTATCTTGATCGAGACCGAACACATTGACACCATCTTCCCCATCGAGCAGTTTCATCAATTCCTTGAGCTTCCAAAACAATTCATGAATCATTTGCTCCCTATTCTCCTGGAATAGGAAGATGAAGCTAAGTCGGCCATTCACAAAACCGGCATTTAAGGCAATCTCATCAAAGAAATCGTAGCTGCCGATATTCTGCTTCTCATCTACACTTGGCAACTGGTCTAAATCACCAAGATAATTATAGGAAATATTCGGCAAGGTCATCTTGTCGCTCAAGCGCTGGTAATATTTCGCATGCTTGCCGAGGCGTTCAATTTCGAAATAATTAGCCGAAATGAATTCATGCAATTTCGGGCTATTGCGGATTGATACAGGATGAAGTGAAGTTAGCCATCCGACAGTTTGATGCAATAATAGATTTTCTCCAAATCCGCTTCTTCCGTTCAATTCACGTGTAATCCATACTTTGTCCAACTCGATTTCTTCGGCTAAAGCTTTTCCGAACAGCAGCAACAGCAGCAAGTCAGGCGTATAGTATTTTTTCTTTGCATATAGTTGGAGGCTGGCGGATTCTTCCTCGCTCAATTCAAATACCGCTGTTTGATAGCGGCTTGAAACTGGCGCAGGCGTTAGTTTATTGGAAAACTGACCGGCATGGGCACTTTCCAACGCCTCTTCCCAATTCGCAGCAATGCCCTCAGGGATTATTTCGGAATTGACGAAAGCAGAGAACTCCCGGATATTCGTTGTTTTTTCACTTAAACACAGTAATTCTTTGTTGCTAAGTTGATCAACTGCGGTCTCAAAATCATTTCGCAGGATCATCCAGCTGACATTGTCGCAGATTAAATGATGCATTACCCACATGATCGTGAAACTTCGGTTGCTTGTTTGGATAACGGCCAATTTGGACAAACTTCCTTTTTCCACGTCCAGCCCCAGTTGCAATGTATTGAACATTCTCGTTTTCAATTCCGCTATTTCCAGTTCCGTGGCAGTCGACATATTGAAGAACTCCATCTCATCCGCCACGTCTTTCGATGCATTTGATTTTATGACAATTTCTCTTTTGCCACCCACATCAACGAAGTTGCTTCTTAAGGCATCGTGCTTGTTCCTGATTCCAGCGTAAATATTCATAATGTCTTTTTCTGCCAGTTCGCCCTCTACCTGAAACTCAATCGATTGATTCCATTGATGCATATTCGTAAATTCATGTGAGAAAAACCATTGCTGTATCGGCAGCAATTCACAAGAACCGTTCAACGGTTGTTGGTTGAATATCGGTTTGGTTTTCAGTGCTTTTTCAGAGAGCTCCCCAAGCGTTTCCGAATTCATAATATCGATCGATGTAATGTGTATACCTTTTTTCTGGAATTCGTTGGCAAGCTGGATGCTTTTAATTGAATCGCCACCCACTTCAAAAAAGTTTGCATCTTTTGTGAGTTCCGCGTCATCCAATACAATTCGAAAAACCGTTAATATCCGTTCGTCCAAACTTGCTGAAATCGGTGCTTCATCAACTTGTTGACCAGAAGATTTATCGCGATCGATATGGTTTTTCAAGTACTGCAAATCTGTTTTTCCATTAATCGTCATGGGGATAGCATCCAGTTCGATTATTTTTTTCGGCACCATGTAATCCGGCAAGTGGAGCTTGCATAAATCGCGGAGCTCTTCTACAGATGCATTGCCGACAAAAAAGCTATACAGCTGATCGCAATGGAAAACCGTTGCCGAATTGGTGACTGTGGTGTGCTTCAAGATTAATTGGGTAATTTCTTCAGGGTTTATCCGGTTCCCTCTAAGCTTTACAAGCTCCGCATTTCTTGTCACAAAATGAATGTCGTTAATTTCATCTTGATAAACGATATCGCCTGTCTTGAAATAGCTAACATCTACGTGACCTATGCGAAGCGTGACAAAAGGCGACTCTTCTCCGGCAAGATAGCCGTTAAAGACACCCGGGCCCGCAATGCATAATTGCCCTTGCTGCCCCTTCGGAACAATTTGATCAGATGAATCCAGAATTAAATAATGCACTTGCCCCAATGGTTGTCCGATGTTTGCGACGCTTGTGCCGGCATTCATGGCTTTGAAAGACGTAATGATGGAACATTCGCTTGGCCCGTATGCATTTAATACAGCCACTCCCGCTGGAACCGTTTTGTTTTCACGATACGGCGCTCCCCCCACTAATACCGTTTTCAAACTCGCGCATTTGCTGAAGTCCAAAACCGCATAATATTCTGGCGTCATAAGGAAATGAGTGACCTTGCGTTCGCAGGTGAATCGCGGGAATTGTTCATAGCCTTTTTGATCATCGAACACGGCAAGTTCCGCCCCATTGCAAAACGCCAAAGTGTATTCAAAGATGCTGGCATCAAATGACAGACTGGCAATTTGCGCAACCACGTTGTGTGAGTGAATATCAAATTCCGGATACGCAGCGGCAAGACTTGCGATGTTTTCGACCGAAATAGGAACACCTTTTGGCTTTCCTGTCGAGCCCGAAGTGAAAATAATATAAGAAATCCCTTTTTCGTAACGCGCCTTATCATCGCGATGCGTTAATTTTGCCTCAGTCAATCCGTCGAAGATTTTGTCGGGATAAACTTCGATCAAATTGTCCATCTGGGAGTCCAAGCAATCTGAAAACACAAGCAGCGGCTTGGCTTCTTCGATGATTTTTTGAATTCTTTTTTCAGGGCTTTTAGGCGAAATCGGGATATAGCAATGGCCAGTTTGTTGTATGCAGTAAAACAGCACTGCGGCCAATAGCTTATTTTCGACGACGACCGCGAACTTCGCGCCTTGGCCTACCCCGAACATCTCCAGTTTCTTTTTGAAATCTCTCGTGTACCGCTCCAATTCGCCGTATGAAAGTTCATAATCGTTATACGAAATGGCAACTGCTCCAGGTATTCCAGTTTGAAAAATAAGTCCTTCACTATTATCAGGTGATTTGCTCAGATCGCTGTGTTTTTCCATCAATGATTCCTGCTGCTTATCAGAAATCACATGATGGTCTCCGACAGGACTGTGGACGCTGTTTACTAAACTCGTGAAGAAGGCAGAGAACGAGTCATGGAGGCTGTCGATCAAGCTTTTACTATAGACAGAGGCATCTACGTTGGTTTCCAAATAAACAGCTTCGCCTTTAATGACCAGGTTCGCCAAAAAGCCATACTCCGAATTGACGCTTGACGAGTAAATCAATGCCGATTCAAACGACTCGTCATCCAATTTAAGATCGAACACCATTTGATAAAGGTCTTCGTAACGATTGATGGCATCTGCCTGAACGATGCGATGAATATCACTATTTGAAATACTGCCATTTTCAATTAAAGTAATAATCGTGGATTGAATATTCTTATGCATTTCATAAGCTGTGCTGTTCCGGTCAAGAACCGTTATGACGGGTAGTACATTTGCCAAAAATCCGATTGTCTCACTTTCTGAAGCAGTGCGCCGGATGGATATGGGAATCGCAGTAGCTACAGCATCCAAGTCGAAATATCGGCCCGTGAATAATTGAAACGCGGCAAGACCAGCAGAAAACAAGGTTCCTCCCACAGCCGTTGAATATTGCTTAAATTCATCCAGGCTGCAGTTCAACCTGTTACGCACAACGATTCTTTCTTGGTCTCTCGCCTCGCTGCTTGCCGAAAGCTTGTGGCTGCTTGTGAGCTTATTGATCTGTTGGCTGAGATATCGTTCCCAAAATATCCGCTCATTTTGATTCTCTTCACTTGAGTCCTCCAGATATTGCGTGTAAAGCGACTCTTCTTTATGCAATTTCCCAATCCTTAGGCATTTCTCAAAGTCTTGTTGAAACAGTTGAGCTGAATGGGCATCGAAAATGATGTGATGGAATTTGCAAACAAGGTACTGGACATCCTGCGCAATAAATAAATGATACTGGGCCAGAGGGACATCAAGCGATATCCCCTCTTCTAAATACTTTTTCATCGAACTTTCGATTACTTCATGCTCTCCTTGGATTATGGGCAGTGTTACAGGATGAAAATGATCGATTCGTTGATGAACTGGATCTCCGTCGACCACCACCGTTCTTAAAGCTCCATGGCATCGAATTGTTTCGTTCAATGCATTTTCAATCGTTGCCTTGCCGATATGTCCGGGCACTGGCAATACTAACGGAATCAAGTATTCGTTATTTTCCCCATATACTTTAGTTCTTGTCCAAATACCCAATTGGTTCGGTGTCAATGCGTTATTTTGCGACGGCATAGCTTTCTCCTTTCCGAAGTTGCTCAACGAATTCCCCGATTACTTGATATTCAAATAATGTTTTGATGGAAACATTAGCCCCTGTCACTTCATTCACTTTTTTGATCGCTTGAATGGCTAACAGAGAATTGCCTCCCAACTCGAAAAAATTGTCCGTTTTCGAGATGCCTTCCAGTTCCAATACTTGCCCCCAGATATCCTTGATTTGTTCATAAAACGGGCTATTTCGGTTTTCTGTATGGGCTGCATATGTTGTAGCACGAACACTGTCCTGCAATTGCTTGACGTCTATTTTTCCATTGATACTTAGCGGAAAATCGGCCACCGGCTTAATAATCGTCGGAACCATATATGCTGGCAATTGCTCTTGCAAGTTTGCTTTCATATGGGATGCATTCACATCACCTGAATAGAACAAAGCCAAGGCTGTGCCCTGATTCACGGTGGCCAAGTGGAACCTTGTAATCCCCTGAATATTCGCTAGCGCACCCTCGATTTCTTTTAGTTCAATTCGGTAGCCGCGCAGTTTGATTTGCTGGTCCTTCCTACAAACATAATGGAGGTTGCCATCATTTGATTGGTACACAATATCGCCCGTATTATACTCTCTCTCATGAGTCACGACGGAAAAATAATCATCCGTCAATTTGGGGTCAGTATAAGCTTTCGCTACCATCGGCCCTTTCAAATACAAGAGTCCCGGAGAGCCAACAGGCAACTCGATGCCTTCCTCAGAACGGATCGCGAACTCCATATTTTTTAGAGGCTTGCCAATCGGGTAGTACGCGTGCTCCCGTTTATTCAATTGATTGATTTCGAATAGCGTGCTCGTAATAGTCGCTTCTGTAGGCCCATACATATTTACAATGACGATGTGATCCGGTACATGGTTAATGTCCATTTGCTTCAACGCTTCCCCGCCAACAAATAGCGTTTTGATACTCGTAGATTGCAAAAAGCTAATATTTTTCACTAGCGAAGGCGTGAAGGTAGCTATAGTAATCCTCTGCTCGTTGAAACAGTCTTCAATTTCCTTTCCGAATAATTTCTCTGCAGGTATATAAATGGACGCACCTGCTTGAAACGGCAATAGAATGTCCATAATCGAAGGATCAAATGTCATGGCAATATTTTGGTAGTAGATATCGGCCTCTGTGATAAATGAATACTGACTCATCGAACTGATGAAGTTTGCCAAGTTGTCGGCAGTTACGACAACTCCTTTTGGCGCTCCTGTAGTTCCAGACGTATAGATGATATAGGCAGCATCATGGTGTGCGGTTGGTTCGCCGTTTCTTTTAAACTTGCCGCTTTCGTCAAACAAGCAGTTAGCTCCAGAGTCTGCTGCAATGAATTCGACTCTTTTTTGATTGAATTCTTTTGAAACTGGCACGTACGTCGCACCTGACACCAAACAAGCAAGCAAATAGATAGTTTTTTTGAATCGGTTTTCGGTCGCGACGAGGACGGTATCCTCAGAACACAAAGCGGTGGTGCCGATCACTTTTGCGATGATGTCCTGTATTTGCAAATAGCTGTACGAACGGTTCTCGTAGCGGACAAATATATTTTCGCCAAATGCAGAGAATGTTTTAGACAGTGTCTGCTGCAAAGGCTGTTCTGTTATTTTCGGACTTGAAGACCGAGCCGTTGTACGATGGTCTTGACGAATCGTTTCAATAAATTTCAGATAGTCATCACTATATAACGGCAAGTGCTCAACAATGTTCTTGAAAATCCGCTCCGTCGCCATCAACAAGTCTTCGCTGACATCTTTTTGTCTGGCATTGAGCTCGTAAGTGACGAAATCTGATTGTTGAGTGACTGACAAGGCAAGCGGAAATTCCACTTGTTCTTTCCCTTGGAAATTCTTTATTGAAAAAATACCTTCATCATCCAAGATGGGATAGTTCTCAAAAACGTATCCAATTTGGATTTCGCTATTTTCGTTGAAATGCTGTGCTATATCCAGCCACGACACATAATCATGATCTTGGATGCGTTTAACATTTTCTTTGATGCTATCCAGCAATTCTTTCACGCTGCGGACTGTATCAAAGTTTTTTATTCGCACTGGCAAAGTGGAGATAAACATGCCAATCGTATCCAGCTCGTGCATAGAAAATGTATTTCTGCCCGAGACCGTCATACCGAACAGTACATCTTTTTTGCCGAATGTCTCAGCCACTGTAAGACTCCACGCCAAAAGGTAAAACTCATTCATAGTGATGTTTTGCTTTTTCAGGAAATCGTTGACCGCTGGCGTGACAGCTAATTTATTGGTGGCCTTAATCCGTTCTGATGAATGCTCGCTATCATTTCCAAAAAACTCGATGGCCTGGTAATCGGCAAGTACCTGCTGCCACGGTTCATAATTCACATGGGTTTTGATGGACTCTAAGTTCATGCGGGATTTCACGTAGCTATTGAGTTCTTTTTCACCGCTGTCTTCATATGCCGCCGTCAAAGCATTAAAGAGCAGCGACATGCTCCAACCGTCTAAAATGATGTGATGAAACTCGAAGATTACCAAGTAATTCGCAGACGTTTTAATCACAGTAAACCGGAACAAAGGGCCCTCTTCAAAATCGAATTCGGTTGCACGCTGCACCGTTAAGTAACGCTCTGTCCAGGAATCAAGACGTTCCGCAGAAACCTTCGACCAATCCAGAACGCGAATCTCTGAGTTTTGGATAATCTCTTCCGGTTCTTTTACCGATTCGATTCCTTTACCTGCAACGGTGCGGAAAGTAGATCGCAGAGCTTCCACTTGGTAAATCAGCCGTTGAACAGCCAGCTGGAATTGATTGATATCCAGTTGAGGGGTATTCAGTTTCCACTGCACAACATAGTTTCCGGAAGTGCTTGATTTTTCCTGTTGGATCAACATGCCTTCTCTCGTTCCAGATAGGGGCAAAAAACGGTCTGGCGTCATTTGAATGAATTGGCTAAACTGTTCTTTTATCTGCCCAAGCAACTGGCTCATTTCGAACTCATCGTACATTTCATTATTGTAGAAAACTTTAAACGACAAGGTTTCATCTATAATAATCGGAACAAGCTGCAAGTTATAAGAGACAAAACTTGCCTCTGAGAAATCGTCATCTCGAAACATTTCTGCAACCTCAAACCCTTTGTATGCAGTGGAATTGAAGTCTCCCATGAAGTTAAAAGTCCAATCGGATTTCATTTGCATAGAATGGGCAAGTGAAAAATCGAATCCTTTATTCGGTACTTCACTCAAGATTTCTCTTGTTTTTAAAATAGTATTCTGAAGTGAAGTTTCAACTCTTAAACCAATCGGATAAATCGTCGTGAACCATCCAAGTGTCGATGAGAAATCGGAAGCCGCAGTTGGCCTTCCATGCCCTTCCATTTGAATCGTCATATGCGGATCCATTGCTGGAAGGGTTTTCTGAATGGCCATTGCCGACATTGAAATCAAGGCAGCTTCCATATCACCCATAAAATTTTTCATGATTTTTTCCTTAAATTCTTTTGTTTCATACAGGTTGAAATCGATCGCCAGCGACTCAATATTTGTATACTTGACAAGAGGCGCTTTCGCTTCGTCAATCGAATGCTGATTCCAATACCTGTATGCTGTTTCGCTTGGCGTATGACTACTCAGATAGTCAATCCATTGATTAAAACGCTTTTGCTCGTTCACAAGCTCACCATTTTTTTCCAAATAATTAGAAAATTGAGTGAGCAGCATTCTCCAGGAAACACCGTCAATGATCAAATGATGGATAACCATTTGAACATAGCAGCTGCTTTCAGTCTCCAAAATGGAGAAACGATATAGCTGTTTCTTCAAATCTAATTGCTGTTGATTGAACGCTAATATTTTGGCAAGTTCTGATTCAGATAAGTTGGTTTCGTGATGTATCGAGTAAGAATGGTTAGGCTTCACGACTTGCCGCCAGTTTTCACCATCGCATTCGAAAACTGATTTTAAGATTTCAAAATGATCGATGAGTGAACGTAAACTATTCTTAAGCAGGAGCAACTCATCTTCTACATTCATTTTCAATAAGATGGATTGATTCCAATGGGATGGAGCAGATGGTTGTGTGTCAAAAAACCACTTTTGAATAGGCGATAATGCGTTGGATTCCCATTTTTCTATAGGCAACTGCTCCACTATTCCATTTGCAGGCTGATTTTCAATGAAATATGCCAGTGACTCAATTGTTTGGTGCTGAAAAAAATCGGAAACGCTTATTGGAATTCCTTTCGATCTTAAAATCGAGCAGACTTGAAGAGAAGAAATTGAGTCTATGCCCAATGTGTAAAAGTTTTCATTTTTATCTGTGCAATCGAGACTTGTCGCTTTCGTGATGCATTCCAGGACAATTTTTTCAGTATCGCTCCATGCCACGTCTTTTGTTTCAATGATGCGTTCGGCTATTTGGATTGAGCTTTTATCCATTTTTCCGTTTAGCGTCAATTTGATTTCATTCACTTTAATAAATTGGTTTGGCATCATATAAGCCGGTAATATACTCTCTGCCTGGAGTTTTACTTTTTCCTTGCTTAGCGGTCCTGTATAATACACAACCAATCTTTTGATGGCATTTTCCACTTCCACCTGCGCCACGCATTTTGTCAGCCCATTGAGCTGTGATAATTTATGTTCAATTTCAGAAAGTTCAATCCTGAATCCCCTTATCTTTACTTGGCGGTCTTTGCGGTATAAATAATTCAGTTGATTGTCCAGGCCAACTTTTCCAATATCGCCTGTTTGATAATACAATTTGGCTTTATCGCCCGCATGATGAGCAATGAGCTTGTCTTTGCCTCTTCCCAAATAGCCTGCCATCAAGCTCCTTCCGGCAATGAAAATTTCACCATAGCAATTTTTCGGCAGGACTTCCCCGTTAGGACCCACAATGATTACGTCCATGTTCGTCAAAGGTGTTCCGATCGGGATCATAGCAGGGCTTTGATGGGTGACCTCGTGTACCGTAGTGAAAGTCGTATTCTCTGTCGGCCCGTAGCCGTTGAAAATCCGCAACTTCGAATTTTGCTTAAAGGCAGCTTCAATATGCTTTGGGGAGGCGGTTTCTCCGCCAATAACGATTTTGTTCAAGTAATTGATTTTTTCAATTGTGCGGCTATCGGTAAACGAATTAAAAAGGGATGTCGTCAAGAAGGCAATAGTCGGCTTTGTTGCCAGCTCTGCAAATTGCCAGTTTTGTTCATCGGAAATTGGAGAGTCCACAATGACAATGCATTTTCCATTCAATATAGGCAGCATGACTTCAAAGAACCAAGCGTCAAAAGTATAGGTGCTTAAGTGAGTGAAGATATCGCTTTCTCCAGCTCCAAACTTTGTGTAATTTTCCGAGAAATTCTGGATATTTTCTGTTTTGATTTTTACGCCTTTAGGTGTCCCAGTGGTGCCAGAAGTATAGATTAGGCTGAATACTTGATTAATGGGCTCTTTCACCATTTTTTCTGAGTCCGCTAAATCTACCTGCTGAAAATCCGAAAATGCCATTTTCTTTACAGGCAACTTTTCGTCACCCAGTATCTCCTCATCAAAAATCAGCAATTGTGCCTGGGAGTCTTTTAAAATATAAGACGTTCTTTCTGCTGGATACATGTCGCTCAGATGGACATGGGTAATATGATTTTTCGCCAATGCAAGGATAAGTGCGATGGTGTCGATTGATCGTTTCAACCTGAGCGCAACGATGTCGGAACTTGTGATATCCAAGCACGCCAATTTTCTGGAATAGGACAAAACCCGGTCGTTCAATTCCTTATAACTGATACTGGATTCATTATGTATAATTGCCTGTTGGTACGGTGACTGGGCGGCGAATGCATTGAATAGCCCGTAAATGCTGCTATTACTTGAAACAGTTTGTTCACCGCTCAATATGTATGAGTCTTGTTTAAATACCAATCGATCGTTTTCACTTTGCTTGATGGCGTCTTCCCAGGAGATTCCGCCGTTAGCAAGCTGGAGCACCCAATTTTCGAAAGCCATCTTAAAATGGTTGGATTCTTCAGTCGTCCAGGTCTCGTCGGAAAACTCCAGTTCACAAACCAGTTTGTTCTGAAGCTTTTTAAAATTAGCGGTTAATTCGAACTTGGCTCCGTTTTGAGATGTATTAATCTCATAATCGATTCCTTGTTGGGAATGCGTTTCTTGGTAACTAAACACAGTTTTATACAAACTGCCGTTTTGTGAAGTCGTAATATCGGATATCTGGGCAGGTGAGATTGATTTGAATTGATCCAGCTTGAAGATTTCCATCTGTATTTTTTTCAAAAGTTCATCGTAGCCGCTTATAGGTTCCAAGTCCATGCCAAAAGGCAAGGTGTTGACATAATAGCCAATCGCCTGAGCTTCAGCCGCATTGGTTCTACTGGAAAACGGAATGCCCATTCGAAATCTGTGTGTATTCAGTTGAGAACAAAGAAAGCTGTAAAAAGCCGTTAAGTAAAAAGCAAAAGGTGTGACTCTCTTGCTTCTGCAAAGTTGCTCTGTACTTGTCACGAACTCTTGGCTAAAGTCGATTTGCAGCGTCACGCCGCCATTTTTCTCTTGAATAGCGCCGTAGAGATTTGATCGGTCTGGGTAGTGCATCATGTCTTCTAAATACGCCTTATACTTTTCCAGTACTGAGCGATCAACACCAGCTTTTGGTTGCTGGCTGTGAGTCATCTCAGTTTTTAATGGCAAGCTGCCAGTTTCATAGGCATCAAACAATTGCTTTAATAAAACGTTTTTCGTTATGGAATCAGTCAGAATATGGTGAGAGTTAATGAGAAGGTAATGTTCTTGAGAGGCTGAATTTGTGAATAAGTAGAATTGGATGAGTGGATCTTTTTCCAAATCAAAGCACTGTTTCTTCAGGTCTTCGATAAGGGCCGATAATTGATAATGATCGCTATCGATTAGATGGATGAGGGAATCTTTCCGGATTTCTTTCTTGATTAAAGAATCATCCGAAAGAAAATAATTGCTATGTATTTCCGTATTTTGCTCAATTACAAGTGAAATAGCTTCCTGGAATTTTGCAATTTCAACATGATCGGCCAGTTTGAAGGCCCAAGTCTCCGTGTACAGATCTGTCACCCCAAGTTTCCTCCACAAAAAATACAATTGGTATTCAAATTCTGTAACTCGGGAAGAACTTTCCGTCAATAATTTCCCCATCTCCATTTCCTCCATTTCGTATTTAAGTAATTTTTTTCCTCTAAATTTGGTAATTCGCTACCAAAATATTTCTCGATTACATATTACACATATCCTAAAAAAACTTGCAAGCCTCTAAAATTCAAAAAGTCCCTCCAATTTCAGTAAGTCAACATAGGTATTTTTACATAGTTCAATATAAATAAGTTTTTTTAATATATCAGATTTAAGTCCCTTTTATGAGGAATCACTCGATTTCTAAAGGGAATAGCTGAAGAGATTAATTATTTTTGTATAAACTCATATTCGGAGCTTTATAATTGAAAAAATATTTTTAAAAAATTAATTAATTAATTATTAAGATTTTTTAGAAAATACTTTATTATTCGTTAAATTCTATTCAATTTCTTTTCTTCTGCTAATAAAACTGCATTTTTTTACAATAGAAATTGTTTTTTTAATTTCAAACAGCTATCTATCGTATCTTTTGAATCATACAAAGCCACTTTTTTTTAGCTTTTTCTTTAACGCTCTTTACATATTCCCAAATTTATCAAACTGGTTGACTTATACATTTTCATTATCGATAATGGTAATAGAAAGAGGTGAGTTGATGAATACAGACATTACGGCCCTTCTTGAAATCGACTGGGCACAGATCCTCCCTTTTGCCCTGCCGATTATTTTCTTTAATCTTTTGTTGATCGGCATTGCCCTTTACGACTGGGTCAAAAGAAGAGAACTGATTGCTGCCCCATACATTTGGCTAGTGGCAATCATATTGATTCAATCGCTTGGCCCGATTTTGTATTTGGTAATCGGAAGGAGAATGATTAGAAGTGATTACAGTCGAGAAGCTTCATAAAACGATCAAAAAACGAAAAATCCTGAGCGATGTTTCCTTCACTATCGCCGAAGGGGAATGCGTCGGTTTACTAGGACCTAACGGTGCCGGCAAAACGACGCTCATCAAATGCATGACCGGCATTTTGCAACACGAGCAAGGTGATATTAGGTTTTACTCCAAACCCATCGTGGAGCATAAGAAGAGCATTGGTTATTTGTCTCAGCACACGGATTTTAAACCTTGGATGTCTTGTGATGAGTCACTTCGGTTTTTCGGTAAACTTTCTGGCTTGGATTCAGCATTTCTTACCGAGAACATCCCAGCTGTATTGGAAGAAGTGGGCTTGAAAGACCGCGGGCATTACAAAGTAGAACAACTATCAGGAGGCATGAAGCAGCGCTTAGGAATCGCCCAGGCCATTTTGCACCGCCCGCTCCTGCTTATTTTGGATGAACCGGTTTCAGCGTTAGACCCGATCGGCCGAAACGAAGTAAAAAAATTGATCGCCCGCTTAAAAAAGCGGACGACCATTATCATTTCAACACATATATTGGATGATGCCAGCGAATTCTGCGATCGCTATATCATTATCAAAAATGGCCGCATCGTCGGAAACATTGATGACGATTTGCATATCTCTGATCGCAAACGGATTGTAGTTAAAGTTGAAAAATCCCCTCAAATGGCAGAGCCTGTGGCAAGCGCTGAAATTGATCGGATTGACAGCCTCTCTCCAAATACGTTCTTGCTGACGGGCACAGGAGAACTGAATTTAAAAAAAGTTGTCAACGACTTTGCAGAAAAAGAAATGGACATCACGTCCATCGAGTTCTATGAAAAAGGAATCGAGGAAATTTTCCTGGAGATGGTGTCTGACACATGACAAACTTTTATACACTGACGCGGACCGAGTTATTGGAAGCCGCAAAAGAATTTAAATTCATTTGGCTAACGCTATTTTTCGTCATACTGGGTGTTACACAGCCACTGATTAATAAATACATGAATGTCATCCTCGAGAATGTGGGGGGTGCAGACGGCATCACAATCGACCCGAACCGGCCGGTGCCAAGTTCTGGCGAAGTTCTTCTATCGACCATTTCCGGCCAGTTCAATCAAATCGGACTCATTATTTTAATCATTAGTTTTATGGGACTGATCGCCGCTGACCGTAATAACGGCATGCAGGATTTTATTCTGACCCGTCCAGTCTCGCTTCGCTCCTACCTGCTCTCAAAGCTCACCGGCCACTGGCTCATCAGCATGTTTGCCATTGCCATTGGAGCCATCGTTTCCTACGGCTACACAATATTCTTATTCGGTTCGTTTTCTTTCTCCAGTTTCTTATTATTTTTGTTGATGTACAGTTTATGGATCCTCTACGTCGTCAGTCTTGCAATCCTGATTAGCACGTTCATTAAAGGGCCTATCCTTATTGCGGTGACGACAATCGCCATTTCGATTTTCTTCATCCTGATCAAAGGCTTTAACAATATATTGTTTCAATTGTCACCAGGCGGCATCTTAAACTTGGCGGAAAACCAATTGCTGCCAGTCGGTGAGTTGAATTATTTCAGCATTGCCAGTTGTATATTGTTCATTCTACTAAATCTTGCTTGGGCGAACGCCAATCTCAGAAAGTCTTAATTTAGGAGGCCAATCCATATGTTATCGATAAATAACTTGACCAAAGTCTATAAGGGATCCGAGAAAGGCATCAGGAACTTGACGCTCGATTTGGCACCAGGAGATATTTGTGCCTTTATCGGAATGAATGGAGCAGGGAAAACCACCTCCATCAAATCAATCGTCGGAATTCATCGATTTGATCGAGGCGATATTGAATTGGACAGTGTCAACATTGCCAACAATCCGCAAGAGTTTAAGCAAATGATCGGCTATTCCCCTGACACTCCAGTACTTTATGGCAATATGACCGGTTACTCTTATTTGGAGCTCATTGGCAGCATCTATCAAATAGACAATGAGACCATCAACGAGCAATTGAATACTTTGCTCAAAAAGTTGAATTTTGGGGACGCTATCCACGATCTGATTTCGACATATTCACACGGCATGAAACAAAGACTCGTCTTGATCTCCATTCTCATGCACAATCCGAAGCTGATTATTTTGGATGAACCTTTTGTCGGTTTGGATCCGAACGCCACCTATTTTTTACAGGAAGAAATGAAAAAACGTGCAGCTGAAGGATCAATCGTCCTTTATTCAACGCACGTACTGGAAGTGGCAGAAAAACTTTGTAATAAAGTCGTAATGATCCATGACGGGGAAGTCGTAGTCAATGACACGATGATCAATTTATTATCCGAAAGCAGCTTGGGCGAAAAATTCAGGAGCATTACTGCCCATGAGTAAGTTTCTTCAATTGCAAAAGTATATCCTCAAAAACGATTTCCAGTTTTCCAGATTGGCTGCAGCCAATCATCCGGATGACCGAAAACATGCTGCTCTTACACTGGCTGGCTATTGCGCAGCCATCGTAATGGCGTTAGGGTATATTGTCTATATTGCCTTTGACCTGTACATGAACAATCAATCCGCCCTTTTCTTTCCAATCCTTTCGTCAATTTTGTTTTGGGGTCTTGGTATTTGGACGATTTTGAGCGGCATCCAAAAATTGGTCTTTTCGTCGGACACTGACTTGATTTTCAGCATGCCGCTTCCCTCCTGGCAAGCAAAACTCTTCAATGCCGGAAAATTGCTGATTTTGTATTTCCTCATTGTCGCAATGACTATCTTTGCTGGCGTTGTGCTGCACCTTTTCATCTTGCCTTCTTTAGGTTTTGTGCTGCTGAGCGCTTTGATTCTCATCAGCACCTTGCCTGCAGTTGTGATTGCTGCCACATTTCTTATTTCCCTGGCCGTGAAAACGCTGTTGAACTTGCTGAAAGTCCACAGCAATATTATCGAAGCGCTGTTGACCATCACCTTATTTCTATCGCCTCTGTTGTATTTCGCAGCGAACGCTTCTTCACTCAATTACAAAGAAATTTTCTACAGCAGTTCTCCACTCAATTTGTTCGGTTTCATCAACGCGCAACCACAACCAGAATTTCCACAGGTATTGAGCTTCCTTGCCATTAGTATTCTCATTGTTTTGATTGCCTGTTATGTGTTCATCAAACAATATGATTTCCTTATAGCTGCTTATTCCACATCCCGCAAGACGAAAGCCCGCGACAGTCGAACCGTGTCGTCAAACAATCTATTCAAATCGCTCTTCTCGAAAGAATTGCAACTTTACTTATCGTCCATCACTTATGTAAGCAACACTATTTTGACGCCCGCGCTATTGTTGATCGGCAGCCTGGCCTATTTGTTCGAGCTCTCGCCGCTATTGACCAATTACACGCTTGAATTGTCATTCATCAGCTTATCCAGTAAATACATTTTTATTTTGTTTACGACGGTATGTATTCTTTTGACAACGACAACTTCTTCCAGCCTATCGTTCGAAGGCCGCAGCATTTGGATTGTATTGACCTCGCCACTTTCATTAATAGAATTGGCGAAAGCCAAGATTGCGCTGAATATATTGTTGTTTTTGCCGGGGTTAGCGTGCGCCATTACGGTATATGTACGCAGCTTCAGCTCATCTGCCACTGAATCACTTTTATTCATTTCGTTCACAGTGTCCAGTCTGCTATTGATCAGTATTATCGGATTTTTCATCAACCTGAAATTCCCGAATTATAATTGGTCAAGCGAAATGGAAGTCATCAAACAAGGGAAGTCCACAATCCTAACAGCTATGATTAGTATGGTACTCATTTCAGCCATTTCGGCTTTGACTATCTTCGCCTTTGATTTGACGTTTCCACTTCTTCTATTGATTAATATTTGTGTCATTGCTTGGCTAATTTATAAATTAAAAGATAGTTCGCTCGTTTTGGAATGAGAAACAAGCTGGACAGTCTGGGTAGCGATAAATGCATATAATAGTAGAAACTCAGTTCATCTGCTGGCCTTTCTTAACGCATTTTCCAGTTCTTCAGGCTGAATTTTGTGAATGTCAGATGGAATCTTATGGACAGAACAAACTGCAATGATATAGCCAGTAGTGAATGTTCGGACCGACGAGTGGCACGGACCAAGATCAGCCTCGTGTTGTGGAGCCAATGACCAAATGCCGTCTTGCACTTCACAACGAGTCTTTTGCAGATCATAGTTTAAGCCCACCCCTAAAAATTTCCCATACGCTTCCTTTAAACACCATAACTTATAATAGTTGGTGTTTTTTTCTTGTTCCTGACTTTCTTGCAGCCATAAAATTTCAGCAGGATGCAAAATCATTTCCATAAATCCATTATCGCCTTCGCTGATTTTCTCAATATCAATTCCAACGGCCTGGTCACTGAGTGCACAAAAAACCCAAGAACCCGAGTGAGACAAATTGAAGTGCAGCATGTCTTGATCTGCCAGCACCGGTTTTCCAGAACTGCTTGTGCTTAAATGGATATTATCGTTGTGGTACCCAAAATCCCGAACCAACGCAAATCTCAACAATAACTCAGCATGCAGACTACGCAGCCTGTCTTCCAAAAACTTCATTCTCTTTATTTTTTTGATTCTTTGAAGCGATATGTATTGGTGGGAAGAGTCGTTTTCAGCTTCTGTTAATTTCCTACTAATATCGCACGCATATATTTTGAGCATCCTTTTACCCCTTCCCTACTAGCTACGCTAATGCTGTTTCTTCTATTATATAGAAACAACTACCTGATCAACAAAAAAAGCCTATCCATTGATAGGCTTTCATCGTTTCAAATTGTATCGTGCACAGCGACAAAAACAGCCGAATACCTCAAAAAATCCTCATCCGACAGTATTTCTGTTGTCAGAATCTTTCCGTGCACAGGGACACTAACCACTACAACAAAGAAATCCGCTCCCGATACTTCTCGATTAACCGCGCATTATGCGCATCCGCCCCGTCGATATTGCCGCTTAAAAAGATCGGCGGCGCAAACCCCGCATCCGCCATCATCTTGATGGCGGATGCAAAAATCGCGTTCAACATCGTCGAGCCGACCACAGTGGAAGTTGGCCCAAACGGAACTTCGACTTTTTCGTACGATAAAATCGCATCGCCTAACACCGAATGGTTATCGATGACCAAATCCACCGCATCAGACAAGTACTTGCCGGTGTCATGGCGCGATGTTTGGCTCCCCGAATATTCGAGTGACGTAATGCCAATAACAAATGCGCCTTTCTCACGAGCCGCCAGTGCCACGTCCACCGGCACCGGGTTTCGCCCCGAAGTCGAGATCACAAAGACCACATCGCCAGAACGGAAATCCTGTTCGTCCAAGAATTCTGAAGCGTAGCCATTTTTCCGCTCGAGCTGAGACGATTGAACGGCGCCTTCATGAAGCATAAGCGGCTCGACGAAAATCGGCTTGACTGGCACCAAGCCTCCCGCACGGTAAAACACTTCTTCCGTCAACAAATGCGAATGGCCGCAGCCGAATAATTGAATGATGCCGCCTGCTTGAATCGCTTCCGCTACTTTTTCCGCAGCCATAAGCATCGCCGGACCTTCATGATTTTCCACAAGCGCCAAACGTTCTTGTACGCTTTTAAAATAATCGCTTAACATCAGACATCCACTCCAAACTGCGTTTTACGCTTGTCCAAGTCCTTCCGCCACGATCAATTCATCGACTTTGGCCATAAGCGATTCCTCATCGCTGCCATCGGCTGTGATTGTAATCGTGTGGCCCTTTGAGACACCTAATGACATGACGCCCATAATGGACTTCAAATTCACTTCTCTTTCTTTATACAGCATTTTAACATCCGCCGAAAACGGCGATACCGCCGCTACTAATTTTGATGCTGGTCGTGCGTGAAGCCCTTCGTCGCTCGTAATTGTGTACGTTTTTTCAATCATGTCCATGTCTCCTTTTGGATTATCTCTGAATTTCGGTCGTGAATTTATAACGGTCGGCCCGGTACGTGCTGCGGACGACTTCGAATGGCAAATCGCCTTCTAGGTAGCTGATGCGTTCGATCAACAAAACAGCTGCGGGCGGTTGGATCTGCAATAAATCTGCATCTTCTTTTTTCACCAATCCCGCTTCCATGCGCTGCGTCGCATGACTGATTTTCAGCTGTTGCTCGTTCTCGATGACGGCATAAAGCGAGCCTCCAAACGACTCTTCCGTTAAATTCGGAAATCGATCCACCGGTAAAAAGGTGCGTTCGATGGCCATCGGCTTGGCGTCCGCAAACCGGATACGTTCGACAAAATACACCTTGTCGCCTTCGTTCAGCTGCAGTTCCTCAGCCACGTCAGCTTCCGGCTCCAGAATATCAAAGCCGATCAGTTTGCTGCTCGGCACCATGCCACGCGACTCCATGTCTTCCGTGAAACTGGTCAAGCCGTTGAGCGGCTGCTCCACTTTCGGGGAAGCGACAAACGTGCCACGCCCTTTTTCCCGGTACAACAAACCGTCATTGACCAAATTGGTGATCGATTGGCGCACGGTCATGCGGCTGACACCGAAGCGCTCAGACAGTTCGCGTTCGGAAGGAATCGACGTGCCGACGGGAAAGTCGCCTTGCTGAATTTGCTCTTTCAGCTGTTGCTCTATTTGAATGTAGATGGGAATCGGCGATTGTTTATCCAGCACAGCCTTCACTCCTTCTCTGCCATCGCCAGGCTATACGCCTCTTTATCTACTATGAGTGTAACACGATTGTGTTGCCATAAATACGAGGCTGGAAAATCTTCGCTGACCGTACCCGCCAACAGCCGCTTCACTGCCGGCGCTTTCTTTTTACCGGAAGCGAGTACAAGAATTTCTTCACTCTTTAAAATCGACTGAATGCCCATCGTAATGGCATGCGTCGGCACACTGTCCAAGTCTTTGAAAAAACGTGCATTGCTTGTACGTGTTGATTGTTCTAGCTCGACACAATGCGTCACACTTGTTTCAGGTGTGCCGGGTTCGTTGAATCCGATATGGCCATTGGTCCCGAGTCCCAGAATCTGCAGATCTGGCGGGCCGATTTCGTCAATCAAGGCCTCATAACGCTCGCATTCCGCTTCCACAGACACCGCCGTGCCGTCCGGAATATGCGTATTTTCGAGTGGAATATCAATTTGGCGGAACAGTTTATCGTTCATGAAATAGCGGTAGCTGTTCGGATGATCTGAAGACAGCCCGCAGTATTCATCCAAGCTGATCGTCTGGATATCCCGGTAAGTTATATTTCGCTCACGGACGCCTTGGATCAACTCCCCGTAAAGCCCGAGCGGTGTCGAGCCGGTAGCGAGTCCGAGTACCGAATGGCTGTTGTCCAGAATCTGCTGTTCCACTAACCTTGCCGCATAGCTGCTCATCTCTTCGTAGTTTTCGACGCGTATCAGTTTCATCACAGTCATTCCTTCCTGTAGGCAATGGTTCCTCTGCAAATAGTCAGTTGAACATTCAAATCCTGATCCAAAATCGCGATGTCTGCATCCGCACCACTCGCGATTTTGCCTTTATGGGCCAAGCCCAATTCATTCGCCGCATTGAAAGACGTCATCGCGACCAGTTCATTCACGCTGCAGTTCGTGACCGACTGGATATTGCGCATCGCTCCATCCATCGTCAAGATACTGCCAGCCAAATTTCCAGCGGCGAGCCGAGCGTCTTTGTTCGTGACTTGCACGTCTTGCCCACCCAAATCATAGACGCCCGGCGGCAAGCCTTTCGCGCGCATCGCATCGGTGATCAACACTAAGCGCTCGGCTCCTTTTTGCCGGTACGCCAGTTCGACAGATGCCGGGTGGCTGTGAATGAAATCGGCAATGAGTTCGACCATCAACTCATCTTCTATCAACGCCGCGCCCACCACACCCGGTTTGCGGTGATGGAACGGGCTCATTTGGTTGTACAGATGCGTCACATGACTGGCGCCTGAACGGACGGCTGCTTGCACTTCTTCAAACGTCGCATCCGAATGGCCGATGGAAGCGATGACGCCGTCTTCTGTCAGCTTGTTGATAAACGCCAGCGCGTTAGCCGTTTCCGGCGCTATCGTCACCAAGCGGATTTGGTTGCCGCTCTTTTTTTGCCATTCACGAAACAAAGGATAAGACGCTTCTATAATATGTTCAACTGGCTGCGCCCCTGCCCGCTTGGCCGAAATGAACGGACCTTCCAAATGAACACCGAGCATTTCCGCCTGCCCATCACTCGCTTGGAGCTCACCGATTGTGTGCAGCGCTTTTGAAATGGCTTCATCCGTTTGCGTCATCGTCGTCGCGAGAAAACTGGTCGTGCCTTCTTTCGGCAAAGCTCCTGCGATGCCAGCGAGCGCTTCCGGTGTCGCATCCATCGCATCATATCCGGCAGCTCCGTGAATATGGATGTCGATAAATCCTGGAAACGCGGTCCAACTTTTGCCGCTTGCATCAATCTGAACATCCGACTCCACATCGAGTTGTTCGGCCACGCGGCTTATTTTTCCTTCTTCAATCAAGATATCGCCTATAAAGCTCTGTTCCATAGCATCTGCAATGGTGATGCCTGAAATCAATACACTATGTTTCACGTTGATCCCTCCTTACGAAAAACCAGGAAAATCACGATGGATGTCCTGGTTTTTCTGCTTTTCCTATTCAACTTTCAAGATGGAATGAGTTCCTTGTGATTGATCGCCATCTTTTAAGACCGTGACTTTTTGGCCCGCCAGGTTGGTGAAAATAATTGGCGTCGCAAGAGACGGCGCATGAGCGTCCAGGAATGCCAGATCCAGCTTCAACAATTTATCGCCGCGCTGTACGAGCTGTCCTTGTTCAACAAATAGTTCAAAGCCTTCGCCGTCCAGTTTCACCGTATCCAAGCCGACGTGGATCAAAATTTCAATGCCTGTATCGGTCTCGATGCCGATTGCATGCTTTGTCGGGAAGACACTGACGACACGTCCGTCCACTGGTGAATAAAGCACATCTCCAGATGGCATGATGGCAAATCCAGGTCCCATCATTCCTTTGGCAAATACTTCATCCGGCACTTCTGAGAGCGGCATGATTTTCCCGTCAATCGGCATTTCGAAATCTTTTGGGATGATTTCTTTCATCGCCGGTTCTTCGTTCGATATATCTTCAACCACTGCTGTTTCTGTTCCCGCCTCAGGTGCCGGGTTGCCGCTAGCGACACGTGGTTTCATCGCATCTCCTAAAAATTCAACTGCGGTTCCGATGACGACTTGCACATTGGTCTTATTGATTTTCATGACGCCCATCGCACCGTGGCGCTTTAAGGCTTTTTCATCGACAAGATCTGTATCTTTCAAGGTCATGCGTAAACGCGTTGTGCAATATTCAGTCGCGACAATATTATCTGCGCCGCCTAACGCTTCAATCGTATGATACGCACGGACATCCAGTTCGTTATCGCTTGAACTCACATTTTCTGCATCCGGATCTTCGTCTTCACGTCCAGGTGTTTTCAAATCCAGTTTGATAATCAAGAAGTAGAAGATGAAAAAGTAAATGACACCAAAAGCGAGTCCCATCACCAATAAAATGAGCGGGTTGGTGGCAAGCCCGAAATTCAGCACATAGTCAATCGCGCCGGCAGAAAAACCGAACCCGTGATGAATGTCCAACGCATACGCGACCATCATCGACACACCCGTCAATAACGCGTGGACGACATACAACACAGGTGACAAGAACATGAACGTAAATTCAATCGGTTCCGTGATCCCTGTTAAGAACGACGTAAAGCCGATACTGAAGAACATCCCGCCGACCAAAGCTTTGCGTTCTTTTTTCGCTGCCGCGAACATCGCAAGACACGCAGCCGGAAGCCCGAACATCATGATTGGGAAGAACCCGGACAGGAATGGCCCTGCCGTTGGGTCGCCACGCAAGAAACGGTTAATTTCTCCTCGTACCACTTCTCCACTGGCTGTCGTGAACGTACCAAAATCAAACCAGACAATCGTGTTGATAACGTGGTGAAGCCCTGTCGGCAACAACAGACGATTCAAGAAACCGTAAGCGCCAACACCGAACATCCCCGCATTCAAAATCCACTCACCCGCACCGTCAATAGCTTGCTGAATCGGCGGCCAGGCAATGCCGAGCACACCCGCCAAAATCGTCATGGCCGCAGCGGTGATAATCGGCACAAAACGCCTGCCGCCGAAAAAGGCCAGCCATTGCGGAAATTTCACATTATAGAATTTATTGTATAACAGCCCTGCGACAATCCCAGAGATAATCCCGGCAAAGACGCCCATATCGATGGTCTCGTTAATCGTGACAATCGCGGACGTTAACACCAGATACGCAATGGCACCAGCCAACGCCGCTCCCCCGCTGCCATCGTGCGCAAGCCCCATCGCGATCCCGATGGCAAAAATGATCGGCAAGTTATCGATAATCCCCGCACCCGCCGCCGACATGAACGGAATCCCAAGCAAATCATCCTGTCCAAAACGCAGCAGCAAAGCCGCCGCTGGCAATGTCGCAATCGGGAACATCAACGACTTCCCTATTTTCTGCAGAAAACCTAACATAAAATTTCCACCCCTTTATGTATTCTTAAGATTACTATATCTTTCAAAGGTATAGTTGTCTATACCAATTTTGAAAATAACGAAATAAAGTAAGCGGTTACTTACTGACATAGCAATTATGCATGTAAAGAAGCGTTCCCGTAAGAATCACTCTCGCCAAAATCGCTAGCAGCTGTTCTTTTACCAATTGCCCGACCACTGATGAATCGAAAATCTATTAACCCTTTTGAATTTGTCGTAGACAACAATTGAAGCGAGACATACTTATATATGAAGAAAAAGATTTGAAGAATTTTTTAAGGAGGTGCATTCACTAATGACACAAAAAGATGAAAATGATCGTTCGGAAATTGATATTAGTTCAAAAAAACCATGAACTCTTTATTCGCAACCAATATAAGTTTTACTACAATTTAAACGATGTACTGATCGCCGTTTGGTTTATAATCGGCAGTATTTTGTTCTTTTGGAAGGAAACCGAAACGATAGCAATTTGGTTTTTCCTCTTGGGAAGCATCGAGCTGTTAGTTCGCCCACTGATGCGGATATTCAGCGAAGTTCACTTGAAGAATATTCAATCAGGAAAAGTTGACTCTGGGAACAAAAGCGCTTAATGAACAGTCGGCACGGATGATTTTTATAGAATACTGCATGATTTACTTTCTAATTACCTTTTTCAACTGTATAAAAGGAATAGATAAAGCCAGCAATTAGTTCAATGAACCGACTACTGGCTTTTGACATAAATTGTTTCACGCACAGAGAAAAAAATCATAGTGTATTCTTCATCTCCCCCTCTAGTCTCCTCATTATTATTTTTTTAACGCTTCATCCAGTAAAATCACCACACTATCAGTCACAGCACCTGTACCTCCAAAAATTGAGAAACCACTATACGCGAACAACTGTTTGCTCGTAGCTTCTGGAATGGCAGCAGGACGAACGAGTAAGATTGGCGCATCGTTTTTTGCTGCTAGGACAGATCCCGCTAACGCATCTGGAAATTTCATCCCTGTTGCGATATACGCTTTATTCGTACCAAGTGCTAGTGTCGTTGCTACGACATAGCCCGTTTCGTAACGGTCTTTTCCACCAAGTCGTGTCGGTTTCGGCAAATCCTTTAAGACTCTTTCGCTTACAGCACCAGTGTTGCCAATTACATAGCTAGATGATTTGTTCTTCAGTGCTATTTGCGTTTCTTCCGGCAAATGGTCCTTACGTGTTAAAAGAATCGGTACTCCATTCTTCGCTGCGTAGGAAGACACAGATAAGACATCTGAGAAGTTTAATCCATTGGCCACAACCACTTTATCTGATTTCATTTTTCCTGCAATCAAAGCCGCCGTTTCAAAGCGCGTTTGTCCACCGATTCGCTCCACAACCAAATTCATTTGCTTCAGCTCGGCTTCCACTTCTTTGGAAACTGCGCTTTCGCTGCCAAGAATTAGTACCTTTTTAGCACTGAGGCGTTTAATTTCTTGTTTGGTTTCAACATTTAATGATTTGTTTCGCGTCAGAAGAATGGGGGCGTCTTCCTGGTATGCGAGTGGTCCACCTGCTAATGCATCAGGAAAGTCACTTGCTGTGGCAAGCACTATAGTATGAGCAGTATGCCAACCGCTTTTAGAGATTGCAAGCGCAGTTGTTAAACGATCAGTACCCGCAATACGATCTATCTGAACTGCATCTTTGGCTACTATTGTTATGGTTTCAACACTTCTATTTCCAGCACTATCCTTTGCGACTAAAACTATAATTGTACCAACAGGTTGCCGTTCAATAGTGAAGTTGAATTTTCCACTAAAATCAGCTTTTCCACGAATTAATTCTTTTGTTCCCGCTTTAATAACAATTTCGCTGTCCGCTTCGGCAGCACCATTAATACTAGTTGTTTTTTCCGTCAAATGATTTACCACTGGGGCAGGTGGTGGAGTAACATCATTTACTAACACAGTTGTTACATGGCTGTTATTTACCGCACTATCAGTAGCAATCACACTTAGTTTCGTTTCTGCTTTTTGCTTAGGAATTGAAACCGAAAATTGGCCATCTTGTGCAACTGTTGCAGTACCAATAACCATCTTTTCTACATTAATATTAATTATAGAATAGGGCTCTGCTTTACCAGTAACTTTAACCGACTGATCATTCACTTCATCCACATAAGAGCTACCCATTTTCACTTCGTCAAAATACAACTTCACGAGTGAATTATTTCTTTCCGAACGATAAACTCCAAATCTAAAGTTAGTATATTTGTATAGATCTGAATAACCGACTTTTCCTTGGTAATCAACTATGACATTATCGTTTTGCCAAACTTTTAATATTCCAGCGTTTTCTGCGCTATTATCGATTTTCAATTTTATAATAAAATCTGTCCAATCGTTTGTTTTTATCGTATTGGTATAGTGAGTGATTATATTACTCTTTTCTGAATTGCCCTCTCTTGTTAGAATTTTAAATTGTAAAGGTTTTAAATTAGGAACAAACTCAAATGCTACAGGAGGCGAGGCAGGTGCTCCTTGCCACCATTGAGCAAATAAATTCCAATCTGTAGGTGGTTCATAATCAGACGGTACAAATATGCTAAACTTAACAAATTTTGTTTGATTATTTTTCATGTCCCCTACTTTGAGTTCTACCCTACTTTCCATCGGATTCAATTTAAATCCTATTGAATTTCTCCCACTTTTTGAAATATTGCTATCAATCCAAATATCCTCTTTATTTGGTACAAACCAACGTCCACTTATTTCTTTATGGAGCTCATACTTCATAGTACGATCAAACAATAATCCAGAAGAAATAGTCACGTTTTCAAAACCTAAAGAATAATCCGCCTTTGGACTCGAAGATGCTAAAAAAAGGAATAAAAACAAAAAGCAAAAAAACATCACTTTCTTCTTTAGTTCCATATTAAAGCCCCTTTCTACAATTCTTTTTCAAGCATGAAAAATAAACTAATAATTCTGAATACTCATAAATTATCATAATACTTTTAGGTATATATGTACATTGTTTTTTTAAAAATCAAGCAATTCTATTAATAAACAATTATTTAAATTCAATTTAATGTATTTTAATTCCAAAATTAACAAAATATTATTTATTTTACAATAAAATTTGAATTTAAAAAACTGAGTGTACTAATGCTTACAAAGCATTAGTACACTCAGTTCTTAATCAAGTAAAAAGATATCTTAATGGATGAAATTTAGTAACTTCAATTTTCGATACTTTTTTCTCTAAGTTTTTATGACAACCATAGTATGCATCTAGAAATTGGCAGCTACTATTTGAGGAAAGAAAAACAATGCATACTTCGATTTTTTGCAATTATCGTTTAAATTTTTCTTTTTTATGCCATTCCCATGCAGTTTTTATAATCGTATGAAGGTCATTTTGCGGTTCCCACGCTAAATCTCTTTTTGCCTTTTCCGATGAGGCTACCAAAACAGCAGGATCTCCATTCCTTCTAGGTACAATTTCTACAGTAGCCTCCTTCCCAGACACCGATTCGCATACTTCGATAATTTCTTTTACAGAATATCCGGCTCCATTACCAAGATTGTAAACTTCATTTGAAATCCGATTTTTTATAAGACTTTCATAGGCTGCCATATGAGCATTAGCTAAGTCTGTAACATGAATATAGTCTCGTATGCATGTACCATCTTTAGTTTCATAATCTGTTCCATAAATAGAAATCTTATCTACATCTCCCAAAAGATGTTTCAAAATAATAGGGATTAAGTGCGTTTCTGGATTGTGGCATTCCCCAATTTCACCCGATTTATGAGCTCCTGCTGCATTGAAGTAGCGTAGAACTACGTATTTAAAATCATATACTAATGCTAAACTTGTTAGTATTTGTTCTACCATTAATTTTGAGAGCCCATAAGGGTTTATTGGATTTGTTGTTGTTTCTTCAACAATTAAATCCTTATCTGGTTTTCCATATGTCGCTGCAGTAGAAGAAAAAATAAATTTGTTCACTTTATATTCAACCATCTTATCAAGAAGAGTAATTGTTGATTGAACATTATTAATATAATACTTTAAAGGATTTTGAACCGATTCACTAACTAAACTATTAGCAGCAAAGTGAAAAACCGCATCAATTTGATAATCAGTAAAAATTTTATCTAAAATAACCGAATCTCCTAAATCTCCTTTTATAAAGGTAACTTGATCATCTAATAAAAAAGTAAAACCTGTAGACAAGTTATCAAGTACAATTACTTCATATTTCCTAACCAATTCTTTTACAGTATGGCTTCCAATATAACCTGCACCACCACAAACTAAAACTGACATAAATTAACTCCTTTTATAATATCCATATTAAAATGAACATATTAAGTTTTATAAGCGCTTATTTATTATAATCTTAATTAACTCCGTTTATTTTTAAATTTTTCGTAATATAATGTTAAATCAAATGATTATATCAATTAAATAAATACTACTATCAAAAGAACAGGTTAGTAAAAAATTAGTTTTTTAACAGTCTTTTTAAAAGATAAGATATGCCGAGAACTTTTAACATTATTAAGTAAGTTGCTATACCCAAAAAAATCACAATTACATAACTATATATTGTAAATGGGAGTAAAAGCTTAATTAAAAGAACAGTTAGTCCCATTACACCTGTAGCAATACTAATTTTTTTCAGCATGACAAAATCGAGGCTTATTTTCATTACAACTTTAGATTTTGAGTAGGCTATTGCTAAAAAGAATGTATAGCCAGCTAATGTTCCAATAGCAGCGCCTAGGCCTCCAATAACAGGCACCAAAATAATGGTGAAAACAATATTTATGACAGCGCTATATATACTATTCATAAATATCATTGCTGTATTCTTGGTAAGTTCCCAACATTTATTTATGTAAAATATTGTTCCATAAATTATCATACCTACATTAGTAATAATTAATATCCAATAACTTTCTAGATAATCTTCAGAACTTATTAGTAGAATAGTTTCTTTTCCTAAAAATGTAAGTCCAATAGAAACAGGAAGTATTATTAAAAGATAAAACGTATATTGTGTCTTAATACTACTTTCCGCACTGACTTTACCACCTTCATCATAAGCTTTTATGATTAAAGGATATGATATTAATAACAGAAATGTTATGAAGACATTGTAAATATTTGAAGATAAAGAATAGCCAAGAGAATAAATACCTAGTTCATAATCCATATTATAAATCCTTAGGATATATCTATCAGAAGATGCCATTATCCATTGCATGGATGCTAGGCCTATTAATGAAGAACCATACTTAAAAAAATCTTTAAAAATCTGTTTAGAAAAAAAATCAAACTTATTATAACTGTTTGAGAACAAATAGATTACAATACTAAATCCTATAAATAACGGTGGTAGGGATAGTACAGAAATAACTGAAAATATATTTTCAACTCCATAATTTAGAGATAGATAGACGAGAGCAATTTTCAGAATCCAATTTGAAGAAAGACTCATATTATATAACTTCGCATTATTTAAAGCACGTAAAAAAGAGGTTGCATATAAAAATAGACTCTCGGCAATAAATAAAATTCCAACTGCAATTAAAATTGTTTTACTATCTGTAATAACATATATTAAACTGCTTAGGATTATGTATATAAACAATGTTGAGAGTAACATCAAAGTAGAGGTACTTAACATTAAACTAGTATCATGGTCTTTTTTGTACATCCTGATTATTGACTGCGTCATCCAGCTAATAAGTACAGTATTTAATAAACCAACAGTAATTATAACCAGAGAATACTCACCAAAAGAAATAGGATCAAAACTTTTTGTTAAAATAGCAATTAAAAAGAATCCAGAAATACCAGAAATAATTGTAGAAATAATGTAATGAACAGACTTTGATTTCATTTCACTTTTTCCTAAATGGTATATTGTGAACTTCTTTTTTAATATACTCATTTTTTTTATCTTCAGATAAGTTCAAAGTATTTACATATAAGTTTTTATTACGGTCGATATAAGTGTCTAAATCGGTGATTAGCCTAGCTGGATTCCCCCCTATTACAGAGTTACTAGGAAAACTTTTCGTTACGACACTTCCTGCTGCAACTATTGAATTGTCGCCAATGCTTATCCCAGGGAGCAAGAGGCTATCCATACCCACAAAAACATTATCACCTATTACAATTTTGCCTACTATATTGGCATATTCATACTCTGGTCTAGCCTTACGCACCGTCCACATTCCACCATCATGTGTTATAAATCTAACTCCGACTGTTATGGTTACATTATTTCCTATTGTTATCAGATAGGGCTCTGAAGAAAAATTAGTGGAAAAAAAACGACAACCTTCCCCTACTTTAACTCCCATTTGTTTAGCTTCAGCAACTGCATACTTATAGTAGTATTTTTCTTTATTCCCTAGATACTTGTGATATCGGGACAGTATTTTATTGATATTCATAACTTTAGCCACTCTCCGAAAATTTCTTTATTATTAAATCTCGCTAATAACTTTGAATTCACTGTTTTTTCTTTATCTTTAATAGATTTTATTTCATTTGTCTTCATTTCAATTGCTTCAATTAACTCTTTTTTGAAAGCATCTTCGTCAATATTGGGAGGCGAAATTAATACGCCGTTTTCATTATTGTATGGATACTCTATTTTTGAATTTAAGGATAATTCTGGCGCCAAGATTTCACGAGGACCCGCTTCACAGTCTGTAGAGATTATAGGAAGCCCAAGTGCTACAGCTTCAACTATCACATTACCAAATCCTTCATAAATTGATGATAAAACAAACAAATCTGCATCCTTTATAATCGAAAATGGATTCTGTTGAAAAGGAATTATCGTTACATAATTTTCCATCTTAAGATTTTCAATAAGATAAAGAATTTCTTGATTCTTAGGGCCATCGCCTAAAATAGTAAGATGAATACTTTTATCTACATTTAATATGTATTCACTAAGAGCTTTAATCAAGTAAGTAT
Source organism: Planococcus sp. SK3692 (assembly GCF_028890485.2). Classification (GTDB taxonomy): domain Bacteria; phylum Bacillota; class Bacilli; order Bacillales_A; family Planococcaceae; genus Planococcus. Next base: position 714,864 of record NZ_JARCHV010000002.1, on the reverse strand, counting down.
GACCTTTTTGTTCGACCAATCTTCCTAAAGTTACTATTTCTAATTTTGAGTCTCTATTAATATTAATACTTGACTCTAATTTAGCTAGTTTTTGTATCTCCTTTAAATCTATAGGATTGTATATTACTTTAACTTTTTCTTTTGGAATCCCAAAGTTATCTATAAGATCTTTTTTTACACCTTCTGAAATTGCAACAATAGTATCGGCTTTACTATAGAAATAACGAACCACATTTCTATGAATTATTTTAGCAATGCCTCTGTATTCCATAGACTGTTTATTTCTAATCGACACAATAGTCTTGCACGACTTAGACATCGTTAGAATATTTATTAAGTTAGGATTATCTAGAAAGGAAATAAGAGTTTTGTATTTGTTCTTTCTCTTAATACTTTTTAATTTAATAACTTTTTTAACCACATTAACTAACTTCCCCGAAATTTTAGGCGATGGATCGATTTCAAGATTTATAATATTTCCCTTAGTTTTATATTCATTTTCAACTCTATGATAGACTAAAATATCTATATCTTCATTCTGTGAGTTGGTTAGTGTAGTTACAACTCGTTCAGCTCCACCTTTAGATAATGTGGGTATAATAAAAGCTATATTAGACATTTTTCTCTCTCCTTATACTATTACTAAAATTAATTAGTAACATGGCAAAAAATGTAAGGATTAGGAACATACCAATATTCGCTGCTAATCCATTAAATGAGTTAAAAAAGATAAATATAAGTGTATATAGAATTAAGATATAGAATGTTTTATTTTTCAAAAAGTACAGAACGGGATAAATATAAGAAACTGCGATTATTAATATTGATATTAATATTCCATAATCGAACATAAAGATTACTAGTGGTACTTCAATATTATTTAATGAACTCACTTCTCTTAATAGATTATCTGAGTAACCCATTCCTCCCCCCAAAAAAAATGAAGGTTTTTCTGAAAAATCGTTAAATACTTGTTTTAGAGCTGCTACTCTTCCATTACTTAAATCTCCTCTTTCACTTGCTATCAAGAATCTTTTTAAAACATTATCAATAAAATAAGAACTATTTACAGCAAATATAGTAATTATTGCCAATATTGATAAATTTAGAAGTTTTTTCTTAGCGAAAAATAACAGTGTACATAGAGTCAAAGCAAGTATGAAAATCCCAAATTTACTATTACACAAAAAAGCACCTATAACACTAAGAACTATAATAGTATTGAGAGAAAAATATACTTTGATATTCTTATAATGATTAAGGATCAGGTTCGACATTAAAAAAATTAATATTAACCCCATATTTACCAATGGGTGTCCAAAAGGTGAAAAAAGTCTATATACTCCACTTTTAACGTCGTTAGATATACTTTGTGCATAATGAGAACCTTGAAGGAGATTGCCCAAAAAAAGTTGTAAGCTTTTATCACTTACAAAATCAATTATTCCATATGTTATATTGATTACTATTATAATATTTAATACTTTCACAAATTTAATGAAATACTCTTTTTCATTATTAATTTTTGTAAATATAATTAACAAAGGAAATAAACTATTAAACAAAAACCGGTAAAGAGCGAAAACACCGAACCCATAATTTATCATACTTATGATGCTTAGACTTAAAAAAACAAATGATAGTATTAAAGCAAATAAATTAAATGGTTTTTTAGTTACATAAATATAGGCAAAATAAAATAACCAAGGTATAAAAGAATATGTAAAAGGTAGTGAAGTATTTACTTCTAACAAAACTCGAAATAAATTAGAATAAGCAAATATATAAATTACTAAAAATATAAATATATAGGTTTCCGATCTATTAGCTGCTTTATTATTCAGTTGCTTAAATCTATATGGAGACGTAATTATTGGACTCACCCTAACTGATTCTCATATCTTAAAAAACTATTGATTATTAACTTCTTTGTAAATTCCAAGAAGTTTATCCATATTTTCAAAAATGTTAAACTCATTATCTATTTTCAATTTATTATTTTCACCCATTTGTCTTCTTATTTCATCATTATCAATTAAATGTTTAATTTTTTCTTCTAAATTTTTAATATCACCAGGCTCAACTAAAAAACCATTCTCTTCATCTGTTATCACAGAAGGTATTGAACCAACTACAGTAGAAACTACTGGGATTCCATAACTCATAGCTTCTAGTATAGACATAGGCATGCCTTCATTATAAGATGGCAAAATATAAATTAAACTCTTCCGATATATCTTTTCAATCAATTCTTCATCTGAAATCCAGCCTGTCAGAATAAATCTATCTTCAAGCTCAAATTCCTTAATTTGCTTTTTAGAATTTTCTACTTCACCATTACCCGCTAACACAAATTTGTATCTTTTATCAATTTTACTATCCAGTTTCCGAACCACATCAATAAGATCATACGTACCTTTTCTTTTAGATAGAATTCCCATCGATGTAATATAAGTTTTATTGTTGTCATCTAAAATTGGTTTAGGAAAAACGGCGTTATCTAGAGAAATGACTTTAGTTTTACTGATCGTTTCATAGAATTCTTTCCATTCTTTTCCTAAAGCAATTATTGTATTAGTATTATCTAAGGTTTCAGTAATTTCCTTCTTCTTTTCATTTGAACCATTATAATAGAAATCCTTAAACTGTGAGCCATGCATATGAAGAACTACAGGTATATTTTTCCTTTTTAACATTTTAATTATTTGTTTTTTTCTCAGAAAACTTCCCTTATAAGACATATGTATATGTGCCGCGTCATAATTTTTATTGAATAGAAAAAACCTTATATAAAGAGTAGTATATTGCTTAATGAAATATAAAATATTAGCAAAGTTGGACTTCCCTAAATACGTAGGAAAATATTCAAACTCTACTTTCTCTTTTATACCTGCTTGAATATAGTTCTTGACCACCCTAGTAATACCGCCTGGCACACTAATCTTTGATCCTATCATAAGTACTTTCATAGAAACACCTTTCTCATACTAAAGTAATTTCATTTCTTCCATCTATTTAAAATTTCATTCAAAGTCTCATTAAATTTTTCTGAGTTCGATATATATTTTTTGAATTTAAAATTCTCACTATCTCTTATAGCACTTTTCAATTCTTGAATATTCTTAACAGCCAATATCATTGAAGAGTTTTCAAATTGCTCAACTATTTCATATTGGTGGTTGTCAACGTGTTCACCAAATTTAACATCCCTTGGGATTCCTATAACTTTTTTTCGAGATTTTATACTATTGATAATTGAGCCTGTACCGGCGTGTGTAATTATAAGGTCATTCGCTTCTATTTGTTTATTTAATTCTTCCTTTGTTAAAAAAGCTTTGAAAGAGTAATTTTGGGGAATGTAAGTTGAGGAACCTGTCTGCGCAAAAACATTTTCAGCTATAATAAATCCTTCTTCTACTAATTTATCCATTTCTTTTAACAATCGATTAAATTGAAATTTTTGTGTACCAACTGTGATAAATATCAATATATCCCTCCTGCATAAATTGCTTTTGGATAAAAGATTTTCATTTCTTCCCATTGTACAATAAAGACATCAGCAAATTTATAAACAATTTTCCCAGTAATAGTAGGCGAATGGATCTTTGAAAATGATTCAATAAAAATCACTTTTTTCCGCAAAGCTTTCCCCAATACTAGTGCTGGAATCGTAGCTAAAGCTCCTGTTGATATAATTACATCAGGCTTTTCTTTCATGAGAATTCTTATTGTTTTCAAAAAAACAATTAATATTTTCACGGAAAAAAATAGTTCTTTTCTGTTCACTTGCGGCACATAATATGTTTTTAAATCTTCTTTGGGGCTACTGTAAGAAGTTTTTTCAGTAATCAAAAAGCCATCAAACTCAGACATTAAAGGAAAAAGCATCATCAGTTGTTCAAAATGTCCACCGGATGAAGCCGTAAAACAAACTTTCATTGATAACTCACTCTTTCTTTAATTACATTTTAATATGCATTTTTTGAACCAAACAATACCAGTACCGTTCTTAAAATTAAAGTAATATCTACTAAAGTATTTCTGTTATTGATGTATTTCAAATCCAATTCAATCCACTCTGAAAAACCTATATTACTTCTCCCACTGACTTGCCAATAACAAGTCAAACCTGGCTTAACAGATAATCTTTGGTTTTCATACTGAGAGTATTGTGAAACCTCTTCTGGTAAAGGTGGACGTGGGCCTACCAGACTCATTTCACCTTTTAATACATTAAACAATTGTGGTAATTCGTCAATGCTAGTCTTGCGAATAAATTGACCAAGTTTCGTTACTCGAGGATCTTTTTTAATTTTGAAAACTGGCCCCGACGCTTCATTTTGTTTCATTAAGGTAAGCTTTAACTCTTCTGCATTAGTAACCATCGATCTAAATTTGTGCATACGAAACTCCACATTATCTTTTCCAGCTCTTTTTTGGTTAAAAAAAACTGATCCCTTTGGATCCTCTATTTTGATTAAAATAGCTATTATAATGAATAGCGGAGATAGCAGAATAATCCCTAACATAGCACCTAAAACATCTATCAGACGCTTTAGGGTTAAGTAAATTACATTATTATTAGCATTAACTTTTTCAAAATACCCCCTCTCGCTTTCTCTCTCAAGAGGCTGATTGCCAGTGTTTGATAATGTCAAAACTTTCACCACTTTCAGTTATAAATAGTTTAGACTCACATTGTTAAAATCTTATTTTCTCTAAATGCTGATGGTCTTCCAACTGAATGATATTCAATTAATTTTTCTTTCATATCATCTATGTCGAAACAATTTCTTCCATCGATTACCAATGGGTATTTCATAGTATTAAAAACGTCTAAAGAAATATTTTTTATCTCATCCCATTCAGTAAGTATGAGCACAGCCTCGCTATCCCGAATTGCTTCCTCAAGTGAAAGCGTGTATTGAATCTCAGGATTTAAAATGCCTTTTGCATTTTCTATCGCGATTGGATCGTAGGCTACTACTGTTGCTCCACCTTTAATCAATTCATCAGTAATAATAATTGAGGCTGCCTCTCTCATATCATCAGTATTCGGTTTAAATGCTAAGCCGAGCACAGCTATCTTTTTGTTCTCTATACTTGGCATCCGATCCATAAGCTTGTTAATTAAGAGTGCTTGTTGCTTTCTATTAACATTAACTACTCCCTTTAACAACTCAAAGTCATAGTTTACGTTGCCTGCAATTTGAATAAGAGCTTTTGTATCTTTAGGGAAACAAGATCCTCCGTAACCTATGCCGGCTTTTAAAAACTGACTTCCAATTCTTTGATCCATCCCCATGCCTTTTGCTACATCTTCTATATTTGCACCTAATAACTCACAAATATTTGAAATTTCATTTATAAAACTAATCTTAGTTGCAAGAAATGCATTTGAAGCATATTTAATCATTTCTGCGCTTTTCAGATCCGTTTTATAAACAGGCACCCCAAATGGCTTGTTAATTTCTTCAATAACTAAACTGGCGTCATCATTATCGGATCCAATAACGATTCGATCCCCGTTAAAAGAATCATAGATAGCAGAACCTTCCTTTAAAAATTCAGGGTTCGAAACCGTATCAATCCTTACATCGTTTAGTAACTCTCTCTTAATGATTTGATATATTCTTTTATTAGTTCCCACAGGTACAGTACTCTTAGTAACTACCACTGTATCTTGAACAATATTTTGAGCAATATCTTTTGCAACTTGATCTATAAATTTCAAATTAGCAGAACCATCGGCATTTTCAGGAGTTCCAACAGCAATATATATTACTTTAGCCTCTCTAAACCCTTCTTCATGGTTGGTTGTAAAGAATAGTCTTCCATTCGAAATGTTTTTTTTCATCAATTCAGCTAATCCTGGCTCGTAGATTGGAGAGATCCCTTTTCTCATTTTTTCAACTTTCGACTGCTCTATGTCAATACAAGTCACTGTGTGGCCGATTTCAGCTAAGCTTACACCAGTTACTAACCCTACATATCCCGTTCCTACAACTGCAATATTCATTATTTCCATCTCCATATTCAGCGCGAAAAAACGCTGGTTTTTTCTTCTAAAAGGTCTTTCATGATTCTTTCTACTTCAACCCCAAACTCTTCACTCTGCAAGGCGAAATCCATAGTAGTCTTTATAAATCCAAGCATTTCTCCAACATCGTAGCGTTTCCCCTCAAAGTCGTAAGCATAGACACTTTGAAGTTCATTCAATTTTTGAATTGCATCGGTAAGTTGTATTTCTCCACCCGCTCCAGTCTCTTGCTTATTTAGAAATTCGAAAATTTCTGGAGTTAGTATATATCTCCCCATAATTGCTAAATTAGAAGGTGCTGTTCCTTGTATAGGTTTCTCTACAAATTTGTTTACTTGGTATAATCGATTTTCCTTTGAAATCGGGTCGATGATACCGTAACGATGAGTACTTTCTTTTGGAACTGTTTGAACACCAATTATTGACCTTTGAGTTTTATTATATTGTTCGATTAATTGTTTCAAACCTGGTTTTTGTGCTTGAACAATATCATCTCCTAGCAACACGGCGAAAGGTTCATTACCAATAAATTTTCTCGCACTCCAAACCGCATGACCAAGACCTTTAGGTTCTTTTTGTCTTATATAATGTATTTCAACCTTTGCAGTTTGCTGTACCTTCTCCAATAAATCTAATTTTCCTTTTTCGAGTAAGTTCGCTTCAAGTTCGAAATTATTATCAAAATGATCTTCAATAGCCCTTTTTCCTTTTCCTGTAACTATGATAATATCCTCTATACCAGAAGCTACTGCTTCTTCAATAATATACTGAATAGTAGGTTTATCGAGAATTGGCAACATCTCTTTAGGCATAGCTTTTGTTGCCGGCAAAAATCTTGTGCCTAATCCAGCAGCCGGTATAATAGCTTTTGTCACTTTTTTCATAAAGTATCTCCTCCAAAACATAATTGGCTTTTAAAATTAAAAAAAATAATATTCGGAACCCTCGCTTTTATACCATATTTTGTAATAAATCACTTCTTTATACATTAAATGTGATTTATATACCACCTTCGAGATTCCACATTCCCACCTTTAATACTAATAATGGAAATACGTTGCTAATTTTATCATGTATCCACCTATAAAGATAGAGATTAAATGTAAAATTAATACTATAATATTGCAATTTAAGCAAAGATATTCCACCATTTACCCTTTTCTATGTCTTGTGGCTCAAGAACGTACAAGTCTTGATTAAGAAGGATGCGGTCATTGTTCTCGAGTAGTATGTCGATCATCTGATGATGATTCTTTTTTTCCAACACGTCTAGACCCGCATTAAAATGATACGGTCGCACATCTTCACTGTGGACATCCGAACCGTAAACGTGGATCATATTCGCATCAATTAGCTGTAGAGCCGTCTTTTGGATGCTTTTACCAAAGCTACCTGCTAATGAGCCAGCAGTTACCTGCGCCATGGCGCCGTGGATCAATAACTTTTTCAAACGTTCTGGCTTTTGAATGATTCCTTGATTGCGCTCAGCATGGGCGATGATTGGAATAAAACCGTTTGTGATTAACCGTTGGATAACAGGAACTGTATAAGCTGGAATTCCGGATGAAGGTAATTCCAGTAATACATAACGCGACTCAGCTAAGGTTAAGGCTTCACCATTTGCGAGGCGCTCTGGCAATTTATCCGACAGCCGGCATTCTTGTCCACTATATATTTCGAGCGGAAGATGAGTGTCTTTCACGTAGTCTTTTACTACTTTCAACTGCATATGAAGAGCTTCGATATCCGTTTTGAAATTTGGGTGATGACCGTGAGGTGTAGCAATTATTCCTGTCAATTGCTCATCGACTGCAATATCCAACAACCTTTTTGTATGTTCCATCGTTTCTGCACCATCGTCAAGCGCAGGTAAAATGTGTGAGTGTGTATCGACCATTTCTAGTTCCCTCCTGTTGCTAGTTAATCATTAATAAAGTTCTAGCTTTCATAATTTTTTTTACATTCTCTATGTATTCATTTTGGGATGATAAGTTACCAATTGTAGCAAGTGTTATTTCTTACTTAAAAAACTGGATTTCATATTTAAAATAAAAAGCAAAAGGGGCAAAATCCCCTTTTACTCAGCGTTACCGTAGTATTGGTAATAATAGCTGTCTTTTGCCAGCTCAAAATTGTTCAATACGGCGCCGATCAATTTGCTATTGGACGCTTCGATTGCTTCTTTGGCTTTGGCGGCCATTTCTTTTTCCGTGCTTCCGGAATTGACAACCAAAATGGCACCGTCGCATTTATTCGCCAGTACCTGACCATCCGTTACAGACAATACAGGAGGCGCATCAAAAATCACGACGTCGTATCGTTTCTTCAAATCAGAGATGAGCATCTCCATTGCGTTAGATGCTAACAATTCTGCTGGGTTTGGCGGAATCGGGCCACACGTCATCAAATCCAGACGTTCAATTGTCGTTGGACGGATTGCCTCTTCCACCGATGTTTGACGCGTCAACACGTTCGATAGACCGATGGTATTTGGCATATGAAATGTGTAATGAGTTGTCGGTTTACGCATATCGCCATCAACTAATAAGACAGTTTTTCCTTCTTGCGCGAACACAGTCGCTAAATTTGCAGATGTAGTCGATTTCCCTTCCCCCGGCGCTGCAGAAGTAACAACAATAGAACGAAGTTCCTTATCAGGCGATGCGAAGTTGACATTTGTTCTCAAAGTGCGGAATTGCTCGGAAACGACAGAACGAGGCGTTGTATGCGTAACAACTTTACGCGCGGTTTCCTGTAGCTGTTTCTTCTTGGCCATTCACAGTTCCTCGCTTTCTTCTATTAGTAGTTGGAGACGATTCCATTTTCGCTTCTTCTTTGATTGGCGAGATGATGCCTAGTAACGGTACGCCTAGAATATCTTCGATGTCTTGTTCGGTCTTCATTGATGTGTCGAGGTATTCACGCAAGAATGCAATACCAACACCAAGTATCAAGCCGACCACTGCTGCAATTGCCATATAGACAATAGGATTGGGTTCTACAGGAATTGGATTATCTTTTAATACCGCTGCTGATAGGATTGAGACATTATCAACATTCATTAATTCTTTAATATCTTTTTCAAATACTCGAGCTGTAGTATTGGCAATTTCGACCGCTAATCCCGGATTTTCATCACGGACAACAACATTTACTACTTGAGAATTTTCAGCATTATTCACGATGATTTTCTCGTTTAATTCTTCTGCAGTCTCATTAAGATTCAATTCAGCTATTACTTGATCCAATACTGCTGGACTTTTAATGATAACTGAATAAGTATTAATGAGTTGTAAATCCGCTTGAATATTTTGATTCATCAATTGATTTGCTTCAGTTTGTTCTTGATTGACAAGAATTTGTGTTGAGTTCTCATAAATCGGCGTCAGGAACAAGAACGAAACTGCTCCTGCAATCGTGATCGCTAGGATCGTTGTCAGGGCAATAATTCCGAGGTTCTTCTTTAATGTCTTGAATAAATCCTGTAAGCTAATAGTCTCTTCCATGTAGTAGATGGCTCCTTCTATTTCAATTTAAATAATAGACAAATTTAAACAACATAAGACAGTATATCACAGGAATATACCATTTGGACTTCCAATTTTAAAAAGTTATATAGGAACAAGGATGGATTTATGCTATCTTTAATTTATATAAATGGCTTTTTTTGAAAGGAGTAAAGTATGAAATTGTATAAATTAGGAGGGCTCATCGCAGTCCTTGCCTGCCTAGGAATCCTTGTCTATTCTTACTTATCTTGGCAGGACAAATTGCAAGGTGCAGGCACGCCAGAACAAACTGCCAACGCTGAAACCGAAAACACTGATTCCAAAACTCAAACCACCCAAACTGAGTCAACTGGTGACGTTTCTGTGAACATAGAACTCTTCGCCAATATGGATGAACAAGTGCAGGAGCTATTCCTACAGAAAAGTTCTGAAGGCGAAACGCTGCAATTGTTGATTGCGGGATCGGATGCACTTGAATCCGGAGACCCGGGTTACGCAGAACGCTTGAAGACTTCTCTGGAAGATGCGTACGGTGAATCGATCGAAGTGACGATCGAAGCAGTCGATGGCACTTCCGACGCACTTCAATCTGTCGACCTGTCGGCTGGATATGACCTAGCTTTGCTTGAGCCACTTACGTTGATGAACAACGACCGCATCTCCATTGAAGATGAACGTCAGGATATTCTCGGCTTCACTGATCGGTTGGAACAAGAGAATCCGGACGTGCTGATCATCTTGCACGCCCCACAACCAATTTACGGCGCTGGTTATTACCTCGCACAAGTCCAGGCACTCGGTGAATTCGCCAATATCTACGGCTATCCGTATATTGAGCACTGGGATGCATGGCCCGACACGGACGATATCGCTTTGAAGGAACATTTGACTGAAGATGCCGTCCCTAATGATAAGGGCGCTGAAATTTGGGCATCTGAATTAAGCAATTATTTTATCGCGAACTAACGGAGGATCGACATGAAAAAGAAAAGAAAATGGCCCAAGTATGTGCTCATCGCATTGCTTTTGGCAGTTATCGCTGGCGGCATCTACGCTTATAGCGTCTACTCAAACTTCACGACGACACTTGATACAATGCACGAACCAGTCGAACGCGAACAACCGTCTGTTGAACGGACTGAAATCGTTGAATTCGACCAGCAAGACCCATTCTCTGTGTTATTGCTCGGCGTCGACGAACGCGAAGATGATCGCGGCCGTTCTGACACGATGGTCGTCATGACCGTCAATCCGGAAACACAGTCGACAAAAATGGTCTCCATCCCGCGTGACACTTACACCGAAATCATCGGGCGCGGCACGACAGATAAGATTAACCACGCTTATGCATTCGGCGGCATTGAAATGTCAATGGACACCACAGAAAATCTCTTGGACATTCCCATCGATTACGTGGTGCAAGTGAATATGGAAGGTTTTGAAGATATCGTCGATGCAGTTGATGGAGTTGATGTTAACAACACATTGGCTTTTGACAACTTCGCAGAGGGAGATATTCACTTGAATGGCGAAGAAGCTTTGGAATATGTTCGTATGCGATATGAAGATCCTCGTGGAGACTTCGGACGCCAAGACCGCCAGAAACAAGTTATCCAAGGTGTTATAAGAAAAGGCGCCTCCATCAACAGCCTATGGAACTACAAAGACATCTTTGACGCCCTCGGGAAAAACGTCCGCACGAACATGACTTTCGACGAAATGGTTGACGTACAGCGCAATTACCAAGACGCCGTCACCAATGTCGACCAAATGATCGTCGAAGACGGCTACGGCGAAACGATCAACGGCATCTGGTATTACATGATGGACGACGCAGAACTTGCGGAAATCCAGTCTACCTTGAAAGAGCATTTGGAGTTGGAAGAAGCAACGGAATAACATAAAAGACAGCTGCACTAATCGTCAGTGCAGCTGTCTTTTTATTTGTGCTATGCTGTTAACTTTAAATTTATCGAGTCAAGATACAACCCTAGCCCTACTCTGCAAAACTGAAGTTCTGACTTACTACCAACAACAAAAAATAGCCACCCTCAAAGGGCGGCCATCAATTCACCGGAGTTTAGTGCTTTTTTTTTAATGAGATCGAACTTGGCCGTTTGCAGCTGGCATTGCTGGATGAAGTGGACGAACGCACGGCGTGGGATCCCGAGTTCTTTCGCACCCATAGCCGGTCCCAGATCTTTCTCAATGTAGTAATTGTACATAATGTCATCAATCGTTTGTTAATGCTCTCTCTCCAATTGCTTCTGTACCAATTCATAATCTTTCATGCGCGCGGACACTCCTCCTGTGTAGTTCGTTTAGATGCGGTTTGTTTTTATAAGATGTACTTATTATATTCCTTTTGTATCCTTTTGACTAGCCATTTTTTGAATATTTGTACCTACTTATTAAGAAAAAATAAAGAAAAATATTTTAAACCGGTTCATTCATCCCTTTTATGCCTTTAAACTCCTCCGATTTGTTGCTCTCTTAACAAAAAAATCGTAAATAAAAAACCGCACCATTTGGAAATGGGCGGTTTGCCTAATTATAGGCGTTGCAGTTTGTCGGGTTTCAAATTGAATTGATGTACGAAATGCATGAACACTTGTCTCGGGATTCCAAGTTCCTGCGCACCAGTGGCAGGGCCGTAATCTTTCTCAATGTAAACCTTGCGCATGATTTGTTCGAGCGGCTGCCCGTGTTGTTTTTCTAAGCGGTGTTGGTATTCAGCGAATTCCATCTGGCTCACCTGCTTTCTGCTTAATAAGGGAGTGACTGGAGTCCCTTCCTGTTTTTATCTAATTTTTATTATACAAAATATTCCCTTCAATTCCTAGACCAAATGACACAAGATAACAAAATATCCCTTTAACTTTCTCTAGAAATAATACCGAAAGTGAATTTAAGGGAACTTTCAGACGACTTAACATCTAATGGTCATAGGCTTTTTGACTGCTGCAACTTGCTGTTAGCCAACAAGAGAAACTCGTTCATCACAGCATCGATTTCGAATTTACGCGCTTTGTGCTTGCAACGCTGCGCCACTTTCCGGTACGCATTCTCAGACACCAGCAAATTCTTCACCAACTCACCGATCTCATACGTCTCCGGCGCTTCCCAGTAAGACTCCCCCACTTCGTACGGAGGAAGCTCGTGAAAATAGCCTTCCGATAAAGCTTCGGCATCGTTCGCACGCGACGTGATGCCCGGAACACCGGAACCGCACGCTTGGATCATCACCGCCCCGGAGCCGATAAAGCAAAAGCTGTCTTTCAAGACGTCTTCCATCCGTCCGCCTTTTGGCGTCGGATGGAGGAAGATATGGTCTTTTGCGTCGGATTCCTGGATGCTCTTATGCAAGCGCGCTTCGTCCGGTCCTTCCCCGTAGATGTGATAGGTAAACGCCGGGTCGATTTGAATCAACTCTTCCATCAATTCAATGACTTGCGCGTAATGGGTCGTGAACGATTGGATCGCCCCGACCGAGACGATGCGCCTTGAGTGGGGGCTGCCATAGTCAGTCGCCAGTTTCGCTTGCTCAATTGGCGGCGGCATGAATTGTTCCGGCATTTCCGTCTCAAGCGCCCGCGCCGTATAGCGCCGGACGGTCGGGTTCATGAACACCAATTTCTGGTGGAATTCTTTATCGATCGTCTTTAAGGCGCGGATGATTTTCTTGTTGCGCTCGAGTTTGTATAGTTCCGGCTGGTAGACACCGGACAAGCGCACATGTGCTGGGAGTGCATACGACAGCAATAAGCCGGATGGACTAAATGAATAAGCCAAATCGTATTTATCCGACCGCACCAATTTGTTCAATACCGACAAGTCGAGCGCCGATTCTTTATCGTCGTTACGGGCGATGAGCTTAAGCCCATTGACTTGCCGGAGATGATTGAGCAGCGGACCGCCGCCGCTATAGAGATAAACGCTCACTTGATAGCCGTTGTCGACGAGCCAGCGCGACATGCGGACGATCAAGGCTTCGACGCCGCCTGCTTTCATATGTTTATGAACGAGGGCGATTTTACGGATCTCCCCCTTCGTCTTGGGATGGTTTTTATTTTGAATCGTTTCAAATGGGATCATGGGACACCTCGTGGCAACTGTCGTTTGGTTTACGTGTTATACAACTTCCCATAGCCGCTTTTTCGATAGCGTCCATTCGATGGTTTCATTGATGCCTCGCTCAAAATCTGTCTCGGGGACAAAATCAAGCTGCTGTTTCAGTTTTTCAGCGGAAACAGCAAAACGGTGAGGCGCTTTAACGCCCCCTGCTTGTTCCACAAAACGAATGTGGCTGTGATAGCTGTCATTTCCCGGGAAATGCCGGTCGAGCGATTCGCAGATCCGCTCCACGATTTCAAGCGTTTTGAGTGGCGCGTTGCCGCCTGCAAGATAAGTTTCCCCCGCATCACCCAAATGAAACACCGTGTCTGCGGCGCGCCAGAAGTCATCGATATAAAGCCAGTCGTGTACATCTTCGCCACCCGAATACACCGGAATCGTGCTGCCAGACAGCGCTTTTTGCAAAATAATCGGGATAAGCTTGTCGCTTTGCTGGTGCGGGCCAAAGACATTCGATGCCTGCAAAATGACCGTATCCATCCCATAGCTTTCGTGGAATCCCGAGACCATCAAATCCGAACTCGCTTTGCTCGCCGCGTACGGGCTGATGGGGTCGTATTTCATCGTTTCATCCGCGAAGCCGTTTGCTGTCGGCCCGTATACTTGATCGGTCGAAATATGCAAAAAGCGCGAATCTGCATAGACCTCTTTCGATTCAAATGGCCCGTCCATCCATTGCTTGCGCGCAGCATCGAGCACATGGAACGTGCCGAGCACATTGGTTTCCGCAAAGATTCCCGGGTTGCGGATTGATTCGCCGACATGCGTTTTCGCCGCAAAATGGACGACGTCGCTAATTTCGTAATGCTCGAATACTTGAGCAACGGCCTCGCTATTGCGGATATCGACTTGATGAAACGCATAGCGCTTGCATGCCGCTAACGGCCGCAGCAATTCCGGCACATTCTCCGCTTCCTCATCAATTGCCACAACTTGGTAGCCCGGGTATTTGATCAATAGTTCATGGATAAAGCGCGAGCCTAAAAAGCCGTTGCAGCCTGTAACTAAAATTGTTCTCATACTAAGCTGGCCCTCCTTCCCGTTGAGCTGGATTTTTGAAACCATTCCCATGATGCCCCCACCTCTTCTGCCGTTTTCTCTACTGTATCGGCTAGAAGTTAAAAACAAGTTAAACTTGTATTTTAAATAATGGTTTTATTATACAGTTGATTTAGGTATTATGGAACACATTTTGTAAATTTTAAAAGACTATAGTTTTAGTTATTTCAAGATATTATCCAATTTACGAGCGATAAATGCAACTTTATAGGATTACCCCACTATACTTTTCTTATAATGTTATTGTTGTTGAACTTTTTACTGTTATTTTGGATAAATAGTACGAAGGAGTTGGTTATGGTTTGAATTGCATTTATATAGAAGAAACTTGAAACCGGGTATGATAGGATGGACGAAATGAAGGGAGATGAGGCAATGGAGTTATCGATTGTTATGTATATTCTTTTCGTAGGCGCTGCGCTCATTATGGGGGCACTAGCTGCCATTATTTTCATGAATATCTACCGGAAAAACAAACGCGCTGGACTATTTGTGGGCACACTGTCTCTTCTCTGGTTTGCCTATCAGCTGTTCAGCTTAGCCAATATCTCCATATCGCTTGCTACGACGGTGTTTGTGATCTATCTGTTCTTTGGGATTGCGGCGTTTCGGAAGTTGAAAGTTGAAGGGTCTATGTCTCGTTAGGCGATTTATGAACTTTATAACTCTCACCTCATTTAGGTCATAGTAGCTGGAGATTGGATTGGCTAATGTATCTATAAATATTCGCAGTCGCCGCTTAGGGTTGAGCTTTCGCAATAAGCCAAGAAGAACACTTGTCTTATTGCTTCGCTTCACCCGTGGCGCGGAACTGCTTTGAGATTTCATTGTGACTGGCTTGTGTAGAAGTGAGCGTTTCTATATCCAGCACATGACTGGAGCGACACTTAGCGGTTGGAATGATTTCGAAAGTTCGTCTATTTCACTGCAGACATAGCACATGTACTATGTTATTTCTACTCATTCATTCCGAAATGTGATGACCTTCAATACCGCTTTACTATTAGAGATGTAGCGTAGGCGGCGACTAATGAGTAAGCGAAAGATACTTGAGCTTGCTCATTTGCGACGCATCTGCTCGCAGATGTTGGAGCAGCGGGAGTTACTACTACTTCTAAAGCGAGCTTGAAGCGGCTGAAGCCGTCCCCGGGCAGCTGAAAACGCGACGTCCTGTCGCTTCAGCTGCATGACCCGCATCCTGCGGGCCCAAAGCGTCCGCCCGAAGCGCAATCTCCCCCCCATTATAAATTCCTATAAAAAAACAGACCCGAGAAAAAATCTCTCGGGTCTGTTTTCTGTTTACTGGATCGTGTAGCCGTATTTTGCGAAGCCATTTTGCGTGACTTCGATATACTGGATCGCTGACTCTTGCTCTACCAGGCTCTTCGCCGCATTCGAGGTTTCGAACACGAGGTTCGGATCGCCTTCTACCGGCGCGAATTGCCAGTTGCCGTCTGCGGACGGGTCAATTGTGCCCTCTTCCACGATATAATCTTGGATCGCTTGGCGGTTCTCATACGCAAAGTCGATTGTTTCTGTCGCATTGCGGACGCCTGGGAAGTTGCCGCTCGCACGGTAGTTGTTCGTGACCACTAAGAATTCCTGGTTCGGGTCGATTGCCGCGCCTTCGTATTGAAGATTCTCAATGCGTTCTGCGCCTTCATTGACAATCGCACCTTCGCCGTCATATTTCGCTGGCTCTGTGATGTCGATATCGTACGTTACGCCGTCGATGACATCGAAGTTATACGTACGGTAGTTATCGTTGATGAATGTCTGTTCGCCCGTAGCGTTCGGATCGATTTGCTTAAACTGGCCAGCCGACATTTCGAGCCATTCCTTGAGGTCTGCCCCAGTCAGCTTCAAGACAAAGACCGTGTTGTCGTAGACATACAAGTCTGCGACATTTTTAATGGCGATTTCGCCGGTTTCGATATTCGTGTAATAATCGCCGCCGTTTCGCCCGCCTGCTTTAAACGGTGCCGCTGCGGAAAGTAACGGGAGGTCCGCATTTGGTGTCCCCGCGAGTTGCTGCTCGGCGTACCAAAGTTGTGCATTGTTGACGATTTGTACGGATGGATCATCTTGAACGAGTGAGAAATAGCTGTTGATCGGCGCTGTCGTTTCGCCGACAGGGCTGCGGATGTATTCCACCGTGCCTTCGTGCGTTTCTTTTACGGCTTCGATGACTTGTTCTGCGACTTCATCCGTCGTGGAATCGATGGCGCGCAGTTCCGCTTCACCGTTTGTGATGCGCCACTTCTTGCCGCGTGGCTCAAGCGTCAAATCGATAACGCCTAGATGGCTACCGAATTTACCTGGCATAACAACCGGCGTACCGTTGATCGTGCCGTTTTCCTGGTCGACATTCGCCAGTTCGCTATAAGATCCTGGGAACACGTCGTGGTTGTGGCCAGTGATGATTGCATCCACGCCGTCCACTTCTGTTAATTGATACGTGACGTTTTCTTCGCCGACCGTATGGACTTCATCGCCCATCCCTGAGTGGGACAGCACGACAACAACGTCCGCTCCCGCTTTCTCGACTTGTGGGATGAATTTCTCGACGGTTTCCACAGCATCTTTCGCGATGACTTTGCCTTCAAGATTTGCGCGGTCCCATTCCATGATGCCTGGTGCTACGACGCCAATGACGCCCACTTGGATCGTGTGTTTCTTGCCTTTGCGGTCTGTTACTTCTTTATCCATGATCGTGTACGGCGTGAAACGGTTTTTGCCCGTTTTGGCGTCGTAGACATTGGCGTTGAGTACTGGGAACGGCGCTTCTTCTAGCGCGTTATCCAAATAATCGAGGCCGAAGTTGAACTCGTGGTTGCCGAGTGTCGTAGCATCGAAATCAAGTGACTCGAGTGCCGCGAATGCTGGATGCAACTCGTCTTTTCCGAGTGGATCAACGCTCACTTTATAACCGCCGAACGGAGTGCCTTGGATCAAGTCGCCGTTATCGAACAACAAAGTGTTGTCATTTTCTTCGCGTGCATCTTCAATCAAGACGCCAGTTTTCGCAAGCGACAGAGAATTGGATTTCGCGTCGCGGTAATAATCGTAGTTGACGAAGTTTGTATGTAAATCTGAAGTACCGAGAATCTGTAGTTCGACTTCTTTCAGTTTTCCTGGTTTGCCGTTCTCTTTCCATTCCTGGATGCGTTCTTTGTAGCTTTGCCCATTGCCTTTCACGGTTTTTGGCGCTTTTTCTTTCGCCACGTCGTGATAATCCCCCGCAGCAAGTGCCGGAGCTCCTGCTGTTAAACTGCCAAGCGCGAGCACCGAAGCGGCGAGCGTCAAGGATAGTTTCTTGCTCATCTGTCCATCTCCTCTTTGTTCATAATGGTCAAGCTTGTTTATTATACTACTTCGAATTTCGAAATAGAATGCGTTTACACAAAATTGCATCAATTGTAACAAGCTTTACTTTCTGGATAAGTTTTCAAAGGACCTTGGCGCATAAATAGTCATGCGGAAGTTATAGCTAATGGATTAGTCTTGTGAAATGGGATGTGGATTGTAATACAACTGAGTTTGATAGCAATATGTGATTGGTTCTGTTGTTGGCGTCTGTTTAGGTAGTCGCAGTGTCCGCTTTGGATTGAGCTTTCACAATAAGCCGGGAAGAACGCCCGTCTTATTGCTTCGCTTCACCCTTGGCGCGGAACTGCTTTTAGATTTCGTTGAGTCTAGAAAGGCAGATTGGATTTATTTCAGATTCTGCATCCGCTGTATAGATCGCTTAGTTGTTGCTGCTCATCCTATAGTGCTTGATACATAAGAAAGGTTTGATTTGCGGTGTCTGTTTGAGGAGTCGCAGTGTCCGCTTTGGGTTGAGCTTTCGCACTAAGCCAAGAAGAACGCTTGTCTTATTACTTCGCTTCACCCTTGGCGCGGAACTGCTTTTAAATTTCGTTGTTTAGGAATAGTCATAAGTAATTGGTTTTGTATCCAGCATCCACTATTTGATGCAACTTAGCATTTATGGTACTTCGGTTCAATATGGGTTATTATGCAAAAACAAAAAGCCCTGCTCAAGGCAAGACTTTACATACGTAATACTATTTACTTCACAAAGTTATTGAAGAATTTTCTTCAGATCTTGCGTCTGTTCTGCTGTCAGCCTGAAGAATTCTTGGTTTTCTTTATGGGACAAGACATTCCGTTCGTTGGACATGATGGCACGGCCATTGTCGCGGTACCAGACAAAGCGGCGGATTTCCTGGACGTTGTCATCCGGCCGGTCAATGGTAAAGACAGCCTGCGGTTCCACCGACAAGCGGTCGAGCGACTCGAGTTCCGTTTCGTTTCGCAGAATGGTCCTGAGTGTCACGATGGAAGCCCTATCACTTATGTCTTTTTGGAAATGAACCCCTTCGGTCAAACCATCGGTAAATGGCACGCCGACCCGTATGACTTCATTATGTGTACATGCCGAAAGCAAAATCGTCATTGCCATGATAGCTCCCAGCCAAATTGACTTTTTGATGCAATCACCCCTTTTTACCCATAAACCTGTCGAAACTTACAATTATATACAGCTTAACATGATAATCACTCTACTGCGACTGATTCTATCACTTTCATCAAATATTTAATCATTCCTATGAATCACTCACTGCCACAGTAACTATTCCTGCATCGCCCGCTAGAGTTATATAGGCATATGCGTCCTATATAACGAAGTCTCGTTTCTAAGGCACGAGCTTTCTTATGACCGGCGTCTTCTGCATGAGGCGAATGACAATATACGACAAGATGAAAATGACAATCCACGATAACGGCACGCCGATCCATACATTGATCGTTGATTCGTTAAAATCCAATAAACGGTTCAAATAGGTCTGGATCAGCGGGTGGATAATATAGACGCCGAATGTCGCGGTGCTGATGCGCGTAATGAGCGGCGTCGATTTCAAATTCTTGCCGAGCTGCTGGAACGCGACGAAAACGAATAAGGAGACAAAAATCGCGTGCGGGTAATAATGCTCGTAGAAGAAGTCATCGAAATCGCCTGCTTCACGCCCCACATTCGCAGAGACCGTTCCGTACAATGTAACGGCGTAACCAATAATTGCGAGCACGCCGAGTGTTGGAAGCCAGCGCTTCGGCAATGGGTACATGACCAGGTACGCACCGAGCAGGAAATAGCCAATATAAGGTGCGAACATCTCCCCCGCAAAAGCAACTTCATACCCCGTCGCCCGGGTGAAAATCGGCACCACGGCCGAGAACAAGAACCAGAACGCGAAGAAATAATGGAACATTGTCTTGTCCATATGCTTAACAAGGATGCGCAAAAACGGCGCCATCAAATACAGCCCCGTAATGATGTAGAGAAACCAAAGATGGAAATATATATCGTCTGAGATGAATGCACCAAGCATTTGCCCTGGCGTGTATTCCTCGCCGAGTTGAAAAACATTATAGGCCATGTAGACCGCGCTCCAGAATACGAGCGGCAATAGGACTTTGCCGAGCCGCTTCCGGAGAAATTCACCGATCGGTTCTTTCGAGTCGCGCGTCAGCAGCAAGGCGCCGCTCAACATGAAGAAGATTGGCACGCACCAACGGAGTGCGCTGTCGATCGCGTTTGCGTAATGCCATTCCCAATCGCCGGTTGTGTAATTATTGATGATTTTCGATGCGACGTGGACGCCGACGACCGTAACGATCGCGACAACCCGCATCCAGTCCATATAGCCGTATCTTCGTGCCATTGGGTTGACCTCTTTTCACTATGATTCCTCGCTTATTTTAACCGAGCCGATGCTGTAATTACCACGACAAACGCATTACACTTCCATGACAAGTCATAACAAGCGACATAATTGATCAAGTTCGGCGCTTTGCCGGTCGATCATGCGCTTCGCAACTTGCCGCAGCCGTGCGAGGTTTTCCGGCGTTACGCGGTCAAGCTGTTCAATCCCCGAATCATCCGCCGGCAATTTTTCCTGGAAGCGGTAATAGCGCTGATCGATTCCTTCATCTTTCAACAAGTGGCGCAATTGATGGTCGACCGAGTCGGAACTGCCGTCCATCATGACTTTCAAAATCGACCGTGCCCAGCCGTAATGAAACCATGCCCGCCAGCCGGTCACTTCCACTTCGCGCTGCGCTTCCCCGGTACCGAGTGACACAAGCAGGAAATCTTCTTCCCCGTCGCCGTAAAGTTCAAGCCCTTCCGTATACGCGCTCAGCCCTGGGTCGTTGGCAAACACGCCGCCGTCGATGAACGCCGCTTCCGGATAACCCGGAACTTTTGCCGGCGCGAAATAACTCGGTGCGGCCGTCGCTGCACGGATGATGTGGCGGATTTCGCTATCGGGCTGTCGGTCGTTTAAATTAATGACGGTGCTTTTGAAGAAATGTGCATCCCGCCCGTGGATGTCGTAGCTAGGGATGACGGCTGGCTGAAGTAGATCGGATAGTTTCAAGTCGTTGAAATAATGCTTGAGCACTTGCTCGAATTCCTTGTGACTATATTGAGTGTGTAGAAACCGCCCGACGAGGCCGAACGAGCGGTGAAGAAACGATTTCCGGAACATGCGCTCCGCTTCTGTTTCGTAGAGTTTAAGGATGTCGTTTGCCGTATAGCGAGGCTTCTTGCCGTCCGGCACCAACAAGCCAAGTGCCAAGATCGCACCGGTCGATGTGCCAACGAAGATATCGAATTGTTCAGAGACCGGTTTTCCCGTCCGCCGCTCGAGCTCGCACAGCACCATCGCCGGCAAGATCCCCCGTATGCCCCCGCCATCGATCGATAGAATCTTCTTCATGTGGACAGCCTCCTTCTATAGGTATGTATTGCGTTTCTTCTATTGATTAATGAATGAGTGATAGGTGAGTTGAGAATGCTGGATATGAAATCCGGCAATGCAGCGCTTGGCGCTTTGGGCATGGCTTTCGCGATGAGCCCGGAAGATCACCGGTCTCATCACTACGCCTAGCCCTTGGACGCGCCGGCGCTCTGGTCAGTTCATTGTGAAATAGGTGGATCAATTGGATTTCGTTGTTGTTAATTTGTGGTGAGGGGAAGAATGCGAGACTGCTCCCAGCGCTGCACGCTGAGTCGCGGTGAGTTGTGTTAACGGTGAAGGGTGGTTTTCTATAATCATGTTGTGATTAATTAAAAACTACTTTCTTCTATATTAAATAAGCAGAGGTTCAAAGTTCACAAAACAATATCCAATGGTAATGACTACATACAAGAGAAATATGACAACTACTTCTTCCTCTAAAAATAGAGGTGAAGCGGAAATCGGCGACTCCTGCGGGAATAGCATGAGCTGAAGACCCTGGACTGAGCGGAGCGAGGGAAGCGGCTGAGGCCATGCCCGCGGAAAGCGTCCGATTGAAGCGACATCTCTCCCCCACTCAAATATTCCTATTACCCCACATATACCCCTAACCCGCAAAAATAAAGCAATGAATGAATTGTTACAGTTGTGTAACAAAGCTTTAGTGCTATAGTTTTTGATTTTTCTAATAACTATATGATTAAATTTAATGAAAATCCGCCACGAAAGGTCTCGCTGTCCCGATTTGGAAATTAAAGGCTCTAAAATTTACAACAAATTCTGTTCGACCGTAATATTTTGTGTATTCAATCATACCAAAATCACTCGCATTTCCCCTTTTCCAAAGAAATAAACATCTACTTGCAAATATTACCACCTTCTAAACCCTTGCTATGACTGGGCTCATGAACCGTCATTCACTTGTAATATTGCTGTAACCTAATTGAAACTCCACAGACATTGTTTTTGTAGGGGGCAGTCTATATAGTAAGTGGCAGAGCAAATTAATGATAATCCTTATATCCACATAACATAAATTTAAAAAAACTATCCTTCGGAGGTACTGACTAAATGAAAAAAGCATTCTTTACACTACTCGCAGCAGGCGCATTGGTCTTTTCAAGTTCAGCTACAGACGCACAAGATACCGTACAAGCACAACAAGCACATACAGAAGTCGCACAGAAAGCATCTGAGCCAGCGATCGTTCAGGTTTCTAACAGCACGTATAAATTCAAATATGCTACAAACGTCCGCAGAGATGCCGGCACAAGCCACGGCGTGATCAAAGTCGCTTCTAAAGGCGCAACTGCAACAGTTACAAAATCCGCTACAATCGGCAGCGGTAAATGGTTCAAAGTCCGCACTGGCGGAACTCACGGATGGGTACATAGCTCACTCGTCACAAAATCATCAGGATCTGGCGTTGTCCAGGCTTCTGCTAAAACAGCAAGCGTTTCTTCTTCAGCAGTCGTTTCTAAAGCACTAGCGCTTAAAGGCATCCCGTACCGTTTCGGCGGCACGACTACAGCTGGGTTTGACTGCTCAGGATTTGTACAATATGCATTCAAAAAAGCAGGCAAAAGCGTTTCACGCACAACGCTTTCTCAATATGCTCAGTCTTATAAAGTTTCAAGCCCACGCCCAGGAGACCTCGTCTTCTTCGCGAACACTTACCGCCCAGGGATCTCACACGTTGGGATCTACGTCGGCAACAACCAGTTCGTCCACTCTGGCGGATCTAAAGCAGAAGTGAAAAGCTTGAACGACCCATACTGGGGCAAGAAATTCCACAGCTTCAAACGCTTCTAAACTAAATATGTGATTCAGGGAGTATCCGAAATCTCGGGTGCTCTTTTTTAATGCGCTTTTTTAGATAATCTTCCTGTGATTGGCGCGATCGTTCTTCTTTCTTCTATATGAAACTGTTAGCTATTTCATTTATTCGAAATATAACGAACCATAAATTCAATTTATATTGAATTTTTTATTCAAATCATATAGAATAAAGAAAATGCTTAGGGGGAGGTTTTTATTATGAAGATCATAGATGCGGCGTTGCCAGAAGAGACGATTCACCTCAGTATGGAGCAATCGCCGGTGTGGGAATGGATTGTCGGGATTGCGGGCTATACGCACGGACAATTGCGTCATACGTTTGAGATGGATGAGGAATGGACAAATGATGCAGAAGCGATGCATGCTTCATTGAGAGAGTCATTAACGAAGATTGAAGAGACAAATTTATGGTATGGCCTACTGTTATTGCAAAATGAGTTCGGGGCTCGCTCTGTCGATGAATTCGTGAAGCGACTGGCAGGCTTAAGTGAGCATCAATTTTATGATGTGCTGCTCCCTTATCATAGCCGTGCTGCGGAAACTTTGCGGGAACAGGCAGCGCAATACCCTGAAGACAACGGTTGGTGGTCTCCTTATGCTGACTTGTTTGAAGGACATGCATACCTGAGTGGATACGTATGGCAACTTTACGGGCATACAAGAGCTGAGCTAAGCGAATTGTTTATGGCGGTGTTAAGCGAATGGCAGGATTGGATGGCCGAAAAGCCGTATGTCTCAAAATGGTTAAAAGCGCTGGCGTTTGAAGAACAGCAGCATCGCGGGCTTGACTCGGCGAATGCAGTAAAAGAAATCGAACGCGTTGCGGGAGTCGCATATACACCGGAGCCTTCCATTTGGTCAGTCAAGCTCATTCCACAAGTGTCGTACCGGCCGTGGCTGCTGACGATCCGTACAGCTGATGTGAAATTGTTCTTCTATCCGGTGAGCGAACAGCAGCTGCTCGACCCTGAAGTGCCGCCGAACGAATTGATCCAAGGGCATAAAGCGCTCGGTGACGGGCTGCGTTTGAACGTATTGCATCATTTATGCCACGGCCCCGCTTCCTTGCAGGAATTGAGCGAGCATTTCTCGATTTCCAAGACGACCTTGCATCATCAGCTGACTTTGTTGAAAGCGGCGAAATTTGTCAAAGTCGATAAAGGGGTCTATTCGATTCAGCCAGAGAAACTCCAAGCGTTTTCTGGGCAATTAAACCGGTATTTGGGATTGACTGAGTGACAGGCTATTCGCGGGCGTTCAAGTCGCTATGGGCTGGTGAAGTCATCTCGGAATTCGGCGGTGCGGCCGGCGCCATCGTCAACGGCTTATTGTTGTATGAACTGACCGGATCGCGCGAATGGATGGGCGTTTTGTGGCTTGTTTATTTCATCCCCTCCCTCCTATTGCAGGGAGTCAGTGCGCCATTTTTGAATCATGTGCGAAAAGACCGCATGTTGCGCCGCATTCAATTGATCCGTGCGGGCGCTTATCTGTTGCCGCTAGTAGGCTTTCTTACCGGAAGCGATGCGGGCGTCATTATCGGATTGGTTGTTTTGCAATGCGTGCTCGGTTTGCTGCAGCCGATTTTTGCGAGCTTGTCGTTTTCACTGCTCCCTGAAGTGTGCACAGAAGACGAACTCGCCAACGCCAATGGCTTGCTTGACGGGACGCTTCGGCTGATGGGATTTCTCGCGCCGGGTGTTACGGCATTGTTTTTGCTTGTCTTGCCGATGCACTGGATACACGGAGTGTCGGCGTTGTTGTTTTTCGTTAGCTTCTTCGCATTATCGAAGCTGCCTTCATTCCCCGAACAGCCACTGGCCCCTTGGACAAAGAAGTTTTGGTGGGTGGAATTGAAACAAGGATACGCAAGTTTCTTTCGCCATCCCGGGCTGTTCAAATTGACCGTGTTGTCATCGACGGTGTCATTTGCGGTTGGGGCAACACTCGTGTTGAGCGTGCCGTTTATTCGCGGCGTCTTAGCAGGCGATGCGTGGGAATACGGAGTTTTCAAAGGAGCGTTTCCGATAGGGTATGTGCTGGGGATGCTTTTGCTCACGAAACTGCCGAAAAACGAACGGACGATGTATATCGGCTTGATCGGCGGCGGTTTGTCTTTTGTGTTGTTGTATTTTGTTCAATCAGTTCCTTTCGCCTGGCTATGTGAAGCGTTCGGCGGCTTATTGTTTCCGTTGTTCAACGCCCAAAACGCGGCCACCTTCCAGCGTGATGCACCACGCGACCGGCTCGCGCAGTTGAGTGCCGTGCGTTTGCTTTTCCTTCGCAGCACCATGCCGCTCGGGATTTTATTTGCTTCCGTGCCGTTTTTTGACTGGAACATCCGCTATAGCTACGTTGGGATTGGGTTGATCATTGTGCTGCCAGGCTTGTATTATTTTGTTCGGGCGTTGCCGCGCAGCAAGAGCATTCCCATTTCTGATCATAAAATAAGATAAACGCAAAAAGCAGCAAAGGCAAGGGCCTCTGCTGCTTTAATATTTCCTGGTAAATAATCCGGGATAATCAAGTACAAAGCCATCATCGTCCACTTCAATCAACGACTCGAAATTCGCAGACTGGTAGCGGAAAATCCGCGGCCGGCTCGCCTTGACACAAGTATAGCGCTGCTTCACTTTCTGCATTTCCATGGAAGGTACAGCGATATAGACCATTTCAAAATTACGGGCCTGTCCTTCAACCCATTGATGCCGGTTGATCGGTAAGGAATTGGAGAGCGGCGTAGCGGAGATGTCGATATCGATCGCTCCTGTTAGCGCGTCCAGCAGTTTGTCATCTTGCCCGTACCATTTCCCTTCCCCTGACGATGTGAGTTCGAGTTCATTGCCGTCTCCACTGTTGATGGTGATGCGTTTCGTTTTCCACGCGGCATCTAATTCTAGTTGATAGTGGATTTTTACTGGCCCTTTTTCGTCCAAAACCAGTATAGTGCTATCAATTCGAATATCTTCCTTTTCCGTTGCGATCTCCAACACTTCACAACCTGCCGTTTCGTTATTCTCCCACATCATGTGTTTTGCCACCTCGCCCACCTCCTTCCTGATTCCGGAACGTGTCTAGAGTTTGCGCATATAGCGGACCGACATGTGTTCCGAGTCTTCCGGCATGTCATAAGCCGGTTCTTCATATTGGAAAACAAAGCCACGTGCTTCGTAAAATGGAATCGCCATCCTGTTGTCTTTGGCGACCGACACCCACTGCGTATGAGCACCGCGGTTTTTTTGGTCGTCGGTGATCGCTTCGAGCAGTTGGGTGCCGATACCTTGGTATTTGCGCGCTGGATCCAAATAGAGAACAAAGACTTCCGCCACTTCTTCACCTGTGAAACCGCCGCCTCCCGCTCCGACCACTTCATCTTCATCCACCGCGACAAACCAGCCATTCCACTCCTGATTAATGTTTTCGATTTCATCCAAAATGCGCTGTTCGTTATAAAATTTCTTAATGACGCGTTCGATCTCATGTTGCGGCAATAAGCCGGGATAAGTGCTGCGGTTGCCGTCTGCACAGACCTTCTGGATGCCCGCAGCGTCTTCGGTTCGTGCTTTCCGAATTTCCATTATGTTATTGCCTCCTTATCTGAACAGAGATGACAAGATAAAACCGGTGATGATGCCGAGCGTAAAGAATAGAATGAGTTTTGGTGTTTTTTTCATCGGTCTCCTCCTCTTTTGGGCTTGCTATGATCAGTGTATCAAAAAGTCAGTAACTTGGATTGCGAATGTTCCATTTTTATGTAAATATGGAATTTGTCGATTTATCCAATCGTGTGTAGAAATAGAACAAGTCAAGGAGTGATTTATCTGAGCCACTTATTATTATCCAAGAAATTTGTCCCAGTTTATTTTATCGTTGGCGTTCTTTCAATCTTGTTATTCCGGTTCATAGGCGCTTCTTGGATTGAAGTGTTTCTTGTCACTTTCCCATGCTTTGTTGTCGGTATTCTTGTATTGGTCAAAAATTTCATCGTTCCACTCGGCTTAAAACACCCTTCTTAAGCGACTGGAGGCTGAAAGGGTTTTCCGTCTTCTCATCGAATACTTAGGGTACGAGAATCATCATTTTATTCGGAGGAGGAAGATCCATGATTTCAAAAATCGGGCAGGTCATGGTGTACGTCCGCGACCAGGACACAGCTGTCACGTTTTGGACAGAGAAGATGGGCTTTACGGTTCTTGATGACAAAGAGAACGAAGGCATGCGGTGGATTGAAATTGCGCCTAGTGAAGACGCAGAAACGAGCATCGTCTTGCATGACAGGAACTTGCTTGAACAGATGGATACGGGCTTGAATTTGGAGGCTCCATCGCTGTTGTTTTACGCGAATGATTTCGAGCAATTTCGCAATGAGCTAGCTGAAAAAGGCGTTACAGTCGGCGATATCGTCGAAATGCCGACAGGACGGACCTTTAATTTTGCGGATGCGGAAGACAATTATTTTGCGGTCCTGGAGACGGGTTGAGCCATGAAAAAAGAGCTTGGAGAATGATCTCCAAGCTCTTTTGTATACTGTCTTATTTCAAGTTTTTACGGATGTACGCAGCGATTTTGCGCAATTCTTTTGCGTGCGGACGGCCGAATGGGCTCGTTTGCTGCTGCTGGTACATAACTTTGCCTTCTTCATCGAGCAAGTAATAAGCTGGCTCGCCGTGAATCCCGTGGTCTTCGTACGGTGAATCTTCTCCGTGATAGTAGACACCATATTGTTTCAGGATATCTTCAGTGGCATCGGCCAAGATCGGAGAGGTCAAGCCGTGTTTTTCTTTCATTTCATTGAGGTCCTGCTGATTATCTGTGGACAAGAACGTGAAATGGATATCCTTGCCTTCGAAATACGATAGGCTGTCTTGGATTTCCTGCAATTCTTCGTTGCACACTGGGCACCACGAACCTCTGAAGAAAATGACGAAGCGCCAGCCTGGGCGTTCGGATAAGTCCTGTTGTAGCGAGTAGTCTCCACCTTCTGCGCGCGGCAATGTAAACGATGGGGCTAAATCCCCTAATTGTAATCTATTCAAGTGAATTCCTCCTCTTTCTATATACAACTAGTTTACCCGGAATAATAAGCTTTAATCTTTTTGACCGTTCTATTTCCATTTCAATAAGCCGTTCAAGTCCGAAAAAACATAATCCGGCTCTAAGCCGAGCTGTTCGACCGGTGCTTCTTTACGATTGATCCATGCAGTTTGGAAACCGAGATTCTTCGCACCTGAGATGTCCCAGCCGTTTGACGACATGAATAACACTTCGTCGCGCTCGATGTTCAATTGGTCCAAGACGTATTGATAAGCGGCCGGTGCCGGCTTGAACTGCTTGATCTCGTCGACACTGACGGCTTTGTCGAGCAAGTCCTTGATTCCTGCATTTGCAATTAAGGGATCGAGCATATCGTGAGAGCCGTTTGAGAACACGACGAGCTGGTGGTCTTGCAGTTGTTTCAATACCACTTCCGATTCTTCGTAGAGCGGCAGATGCAAATAAGCATCCATCAATTGCTGTTCGATGTCATCTGTTGATTCGAGCCCCTCGTCTTCAAGGGCGTATTTCAGAGCGCTTCGGGTGACGGCGTACAAGGTGTCGTATTTCCCCATGAGCTGGCGCATCATGAAATATTCGACTTGCTTCGTGCGCCACGTCTGGCTGATCGCTTCGCCGTGACCGGGAAATACGTCTTCGCATTGTTCTTTGATGGCGATAACGTCGAACAAGGTGCCATACACATCGAAGACGAACGCTTTGATTGGTTTATCCATATAATCGCCCTCCTTTAAATTCGCTAACGAAATCTGCTACTTTTCCTTGTATCTCCTTTTAGACGGAAAAATAACGGCACAAAAAAAGCATCTGCTGTGAGATGCCGTGGGAGTGTATTTAGTTGTCTCGAGTGCTATGTTTTTCATCACCCGATTGCACCGTCAATCGAGGAAATCATTCGAGAAAAGAAAATTGTACAGCTGTTCGGCATCTTTTTTTTCCATTGTGTAGAGCGTATGGGTGTCTGCTTCATCCATGACAGACCCATGATCTGCCGACACCCATAAATAGATTTCCTTTTCACCGAACTCCACTCTGAAACTTGGATCCACTACATCGGCGATGCCGGAGACTTTATCTGCACGCGAAATGGCTTCGGCGAACACCTCGATCGTTTGTTTATCCGTCACTTCAAGCTGTGAGTTGCCGATCACTTGCCCAAAACTCTTCATTTTATGCAAGACGATCTTATCGACGGATTGTTGTTCGGCGTTAAGTAATCCGTTCTGGCAGGCCGCTAAGATGAGGCTCGTGACCAAAAACATGCCGATGACTATGAGTTTTCTCACGAATTATCCCCTCCATCAACAGATTCAGTATATTGGTGAAAAGGGATTACTGGATAGCAGCCGCCCGATTCATGAACGCTATGAGGTGTTCTTGGTCTTCCGGATAATCGTGAAGCAGTTCTTTCAGTTCGACTTCCGTTTTCCATGTAATTTCTTCGATTTCGTTGTCCGGATCCTGAAAACAAATATTACCTGAGAGCACTTCGCACAGAAAATAATGGCTGGTGACTTCGTAATTGCCGATTTGCACATTTTTCGTATGGAGCTGTTTCTTCACTTCAACGCGAAAGCCGGTTTCTTCCCATACTTCTCTCACACACGCTTGTTGCGGAGATTCGCCCGTTTCGATTTCTCCGGACGGGATGCTCCATTTGCCGGATCCTTTCGATCTCACCATAAGAATCTTGTCATCATCGATGACCACGCCAGCTGCACCCCGCCATACTTTTTTGGTTTCTTCCACAGACTTCCCCCTCCACAGTAGGTTAGTACCTTATATATAATCGAGAATTTTGATATCCATTTCATCCAGCACGCCGATTTCCTCTTTTGTATCCCATAGCTTCATTTCTGTTGTTTCGTCGTTTGGAATGAAGGGCTGTAACTTCTCTACTGTTCCAAGAAAAACAGGATTGTATTTGATTTCTCTAGTTTCAGTGTGCCGTAGCTTGAGCAAGCCTTTGAATTCCAAGTCCTCAATCAACTGGCCGGATTCTTCGTACAATTCCCTTATGGCGCATTGCTTCGACGTCTCCGTCCCTTCTCTCTTGCCAGCCGGCAGTTCCCATTGTTCCCGCCATTTGTTGTATACCATCAGATTTTTGCCACCGCATTTAATGACCGCAAATGAACCTGCGATTGACTCGAACTGATGGATCTCGTGTTCCTCCATAAATAGAAAGTCCAGAAATTGAAAACCATGGCTTCTTGTTGTGTTCATCGGCTAGTCTCCTCTGTCATGGTCTGTGCTTAAAAAGCCTTGAACATTGTCATTGCGTGGTCAATGCAAACTCTTCTACTTGCCCGTCCCATTTAATCTCCACATCCAACTCTTCGTCTTGTTGAATGACTGCACAGCCTTCGCAGGCGCTTTTGCCAACCAGCACTTCACCTTCATCGACCGAAACATTTCCGCTCGATGCCCCTGCTGTCGATTCGATCGAGTAGATGATTGTCTCAGGAGGCGGCTCTTCTCCGGTATAGACAATTTTTCCGGTTGCTTCTTTGCTGTCTAGCGAAGTCGCATCAACGGTGTAGAAGACATCCCAATTATCGCTGCTTCCTTTGAAGTTGTAACGGTCGGCCTCCGAACAGCCGCTAAGTATGAGCAGTACAGCCAAAAGTGAACCAAGTTTTTTCATGAGATACAAACCCCTCTCGTGATTAGTCGACGCGGCTTAGGAACAGTTCAAGTGTTTTTGTATGCAATTCCGCTTGTTCGGCATGAACCAGGTGGGAGGCAAATGGAATGACCGATACGCGGACATGGTCATGCTTGCTTGGATAATACAGGACGCCTTTCGTTTCGTTCGGGTTGCCTTCCCCTGCGATATAGAGGATCGGTGCATCAATTCCAGACAAGTCGTTCGTTTCTTCAAATGGGTACCATTCTTCGGTCTGTCCCATTTGGACAAGTTTTCGCCAATCGCCTTTATGCAGTTGATCGAAATAAGCGTTCGTTTCTTCATATTGAAAAATCTGCTGTTGGTTGCGGCGTTCCTGTTCGCGCAATTGCGCCCAGTTCGTCGGCTGCTCTGCGGTGACTCCGGATATCGTCAGGCTTTTCACTTTTGACGGGAAACGTTTCGCGAACACAATGGCAACCAAAGCACCGAAGGACGCGCCGACGATATGCGCTGTGTCGATTCCCAAGTGTTCCAGCGTCTCGGCCAAATCCTGCGCATTGCTTTCAAAGTTATCGCTTAAATCAGTGTTGACGGATTTCCCATGGCCACGAAGGTCCGGCAAAATGACATGGTGATGTTCTTTGAAATAATTACGTTGGTATTCAAAATCGGTGAGCCCGGTTTGCAGCCCGCTGTGGAGAAATACAATCGGCTCCCCTTTGCCGAAACGTTCGGTGTGTAAAATCATCGAATTCCCCTTTGTCAAAAAATATTGGCTTCCTGTGCTCACTCATCCATATCATTAGACTAATTATATTGAAAATATGGTTAATTCTAGTGTACCTTATCTTAGTCAAATATTCAGTACAAAGGTTCAGTTTTTGATAACTAAAAGTGATATAATGTATTCAATGAAGGAATAAACTATTATACTTAAAGACTAATCTTAGGCATGCATATCGACTCATCCTCCTTATTAGCTTTTTTACATATACTGTGAGGAGGGGTTCCGATGAAGTGTCAATTGGTTGTACTGTTTCTAGCCGGTGTGGTATTGCTCGCGGGGTGCGGCGAACAGAACGAAAAGCCGCAATACGAAGCTGGGGAACCGGTGATTGTGGCAAGTGCCTAAGACTCGATGGCATGGGATTCAGATTCGTGCCGTCGAACGGGAAAAAAGGACAAAGCAGCTGCTTTGTCCTTTTTTTATCTACGAGAATATTAACTTAAACGCTATTTCAAATCTTCGGCCTGACAAACGAGGCTTTACGGGCAGCGCTGGAAATATCGATCTGCGGAAGTTCTTGTTGGACCAATCCAAAGATTTCTTCAATGAGCGCTTCCAGTTCTTTGATCGCCTCAGACGGCTCTTGAAAAAACACATTCTCCAGGCGAGCGGCGCAATTGTCCGGTTTGATGTCCATCAACGCGAGTGTATTGCGCTGCCATTTAAATGCCGGATGGGGAATGAATTGGCGATTCAAACCGAATAGCAGGCCCATGATATTGCTTTCCACAGAAACGACCACTTTATAGAACATGAGCCAATCTTTCCGGTGAACGAGCGCTTCCCGGTTGTTCCAACGGCTTCCGAAGTCGCTATACTGGTTAATCACTTTTTCCTGCAATTCCAGCGGGTAATGCTCGACTTGTTTTTTCAACTGCTCAATCGCCGCTTTCCCATAGAGCGGAACGCCGTGTTGTACTGCTGCCGCAATGCACTGCTTGTCCGGGTTACTGTCGAGATCTCGGGTCACTTGATGGATCGTTTGGCGAATCGTTTCGGTGAGAAAACTGCTGATTTCGAATTTCACGCCGTTGACGGTATAAGTTTCCGCCCATTCCTGCTCTTCATATGGATGAAACTCCAATAGTTCACCGCCCAGTTGATGGATGATTTGTTGACGTTCTTCGTCCAATGGCGCTTGCTTCCAAAAGATGAGCAATTCAATATCCGAGAATTCGTCCTGCCAATCCCTCGATACCGATCCCCCGAGCATGACCGCTTCTACACTAGGGATTTGCGCGTACTGCTCAGCAGCTTGCACCGCTAGGTTTTTGAGTTCCATTCCATCTCTCTCCGTTCGTTTCGACTTTGGCAATCGGCCAGTTCTTATTAGTTTTACTATATATTTTTCTTTGCGCATTTCCTATCCTTATTACATATCAAATAGAAACAGAGCGTCCACTCATATTGAATGGACGCTCTGTTTTGTATGGCTATTCATTTTAAGCCTTAAGCAATTTCGCATTGATCGCGACGATGACCGTACTCAAGCTCATGAACACGGCGCCGACTGCCGGGCTGACGATGATGCCCCAAGGTGCCAGGACACCGGCAGCAAGCGGGATGGCGAAAATATTATAGCCGGTCGCCCACCATAAGTTCTGGATCATTTTGCGGTAAGTCTTTTTCGACAGGTCGATGAGCGCGACGACATCGTTCGGGTTGCTTTTGACGAGTACGACGTCTGCCGTTTCCATCGCGACGTCCGTTCCGGCGCCGATTGCGATGCCTAGGTCGGCGGTTGCGAGTGCCGGGGCATCGTTTACGCCGTCTCCAGTCATGGCGACGCGCCAGCCTTGCTCTTTGATTTTCTTGATTTGGTTCGCTTTATCGTCCGGCAGCACTTCGGCGTAGACTTCATCTATGCCGAGCTGTGCAGCGACCCAATTCGCGACTTTCTGGTTATCGCCTGTCAGCATGATTGAGTGGATGCCTTTTTCCTTCAAGGCCGCAACTGCTTGTTTTGCCGTGTCGCGCACCATATCAGCAAGCGCAATCATGCCGGCCAATTTGTCATCTACCAGGACGAAGACGACCGTCTTGCCTTCTTCAGATAAGGCGTTAAAAACCTGTTCATCATAAGGCACGTTCTCGCCTTTAATATAACCGGGGCTGACGGCGTTGACCTTCACGCCGTCCACTTGCCCTTGTATGCCTTTACCGGTAATCGATTCGAAATCTTTCACTTGGCCGATCGTTAAATTCCGGCTCTTTGCCGATTGGACGATTCCTGTGGCAATCGGGTGTTCCGAATTCTGCTCGATCGCTGCGGCGAGTTGCAACACTTGGTCTTCGCTATAGCCTTCGCTAGCGACAATGTCGGTGACTCCAAACTCACCTTTCGTCAGAGTTCCTGTTTTATCGAAGACAACGGCGTTCAAATTGCGCGCGCCTTCGAAATCGGCGCGGTTGCGGATCAATAAGCCTTGCTTCGCTGAAATCGATGTCGATACCGCGACGACGAGCGGCGCTGCGAGACCGAGTGCGTGTGGGCATGTGATGACCATTACCGTCACCATGCGTTCGATAGCAACATCAAAGGAATAGCCAAGTGCGAGCCAAGCGAACAATGTGGCAAATCCGGCGACAAGCGCCAAATAAAACAGCCATTTCGCGGCGCGGTTCGTCAAATCCTGGGTTCTTGATTTGGATTCCTGGGCTTCCTTGACCATCGTGATGACTTGGGACAAATATGAATCTTCCCCGGTTTTCATGACTTCCACGACAAGTGACCCTTCTTTATTGACCGAGCCGCCAATGACTTCGTCGCCGTCTTCTTTCTCGATCGGAATCGATTCGCCCGTCAGCATCGACTCATCGACAGCAGAACGGCCTTCGACGATGACGCCGTCGACCGGGATTTTCTCGCCCGGCTTGACCAATACCCAATCCTTGTTGCGGATTTCGGACAAGGGCACATCTTCGACTTGTTTATCGTCATCCAAACGATGCGCTTCATTCGGCATCAATTTGACCAGCTGTTCGAGCGCGTTTGACGCCCCCATGATCGAGCGCATTTCAATCCAGTGCCCGAGCAGCATAATCGTGACGAGCGTCGCGAGCTCCCAGTACAGCTGATTGCCGTCCCAGCCGAACACGACGACAGTGCTGTATATGTAGGCGATGGTGATCGCGAGCGCAATCAAGGTCATCATGCCTGGCGCTTTGTCTTTCAATTCTGCGATGCCGCCTACGAGGAACGGCCAGCCGCCATAGAAAAAGACGATCGACGATAAAGCGAACAACACGTACATATCATTGCCAAAGCGCCAATCGACGCCGAGAAAATGCTGGATCATCGGCGAAATGGCGAGGATCGGAATGGTCAAGATCAGCGAAATGAAAAAGCGTTTCTTGAAATCGTCCACCATATCTTCATGACCACCGTGACCGTGATGACCGTGTCCGCCTCCGTGGTCTTCGGATTCGTGATCTTGATGTCCATGTTCTGTGTGGACGTGCTCTTCCTGGACAGTTGAATCGTCTTCATGCATTCCGTGATGATCTGCACCTGGTGAATGATTGCCTGCATGCCGTTTCGTTTCGTCATGTTTCGCCATTAACTTTCACCTCTTGAATCGTATTTCGGTTCTTGTGCCTTCATTATAAGCGTCAATTATCGAGAAATTATCGAGACCGGCCAATTCGCTTCTGTTTTGGAATGTGTGCAGTTTCTATCGAGTTTTCATGGAGTTCATCCCATTCCGTTTACTTCCAGTTCGACCGGGAAAATCCCGTACTGACAAGTTAAATCTAATGAGGAGGTTTTTGGAATGGCTCACGAACAACACCAGCAATTGCTCGACACACTGCACGATTGCATGGCGGCGTGCAACCACTGCTTCGATGCTTGCCTTCAGGAAGACGATGTCAAGATGATGGCGGGATGCATCCGTTTGGACCGGGAATGTGCAGATATGTGCGCGTATCTGGAACAGGCAATCACGTGCAATTCACCGTTTGTTTCCCAACTGGCCAAAGTATGTGCGGAAATCTGCCAAGCTTGTGGCGACGAATGCCAGAAACACGCCGATATGCACGACCATTGCAAACACTGTGCAGAAGCTTGCCATAAATGCGCAGAGGCCTGCCATTCAATCGCATAAGACAGAGAGAGCCAGCTGGAATTCTTCCGGCTGGCTCTTTTGTGCGTTTATTCGGCTTCGTTCAACCATTTATAGCCGACGCCCCAAACGGTCAGGAAATGCTTATCGACCGGAAAGCCGGATTGGCGTATTTTCTCTCGGACGTTGCGGACATGCGAATCGATTGTGCGCCCTTCCGTTTCTGAGTCATAGCCCCAGATAAGTAAGATCAGTTGGTCGCGCGAAAACACTTTGCCGGGGTTTTTCAATAATTGCCCGACCATGAAAAATTCTTTCGGCGTCAGTTTGATCGGTGTGCCCCGGTAGCTCAGTTCAAAACGTTCTTCGTTCCATTTCAATCCTTCTACTTCGATGATGTTTTTCGGTACCTGCCGCCTGAGAAGTGCTTCGATGCGAGCGAGCAATTCTTCTTCGTTGAAAGGCTTGGTGATGTAATCATCCGCACCGAGCTTGAGACCTTTGACGATATCTTCCTGCTGCTCACGCGCCGTCAGCATGATGATCGGCACATCGGAAAAGCTGCGGATTTTGACGCATAACTCAAAGCCGCTCATCTCGGGCATCATGATGTCGAGCAGGACGACATCGAACGCCTGCGTCTCCAAATAACGCAGCGCTTCCCGCGGCCCTTGTGCTTTCGTGCATTGATACTGATGGGGCGTTAAATACAAGGATAATAAATCGAGCATGCGCTGCTCGTCGTCGATCAATAGGATTTTATGCATGCCCATCCTCCCTTTTTAATGTAATCGTCACTGCCGTTCCAATATTCGGTGTGGAATCGATGCGGATGTGGCCGCCGTGTGATTCGACCAGTTCTTTCGCGATCGCAAGCCCAAGACCGCTGCCGCCGAACTTGCGGGACCTGGATTTGTCGACGCGGTACAGGCGGTCGAAGACGTAAGGCAGATCGTTTTCAGGAATGCCTTCGCCGGCATCTGTCACGGTAAGTGTGATGGATTCTGCATCTTGTTGCGCTTGCAAAGTCACCGTGGTATTCGGCTCGGAATGCTTGCGCGCATTGTCGAGAATATTGAGCAGCACTTGCTGGAAACGCGCTGGATCGATCCACGCGGTAATTTCCGGATCACATTCGACCGAGATCGCGATGTTCTTGTCATTGAATGCCGGACGCACGAGGGCTGCGACCGAGTGGCATAGCGCATCGATCGGCACTTGTTCTTTCTGGATCGAAAATTGGTTATGGTCGAGTTGGGCCAGTTCAAATAATTGCTTGATGAGCTTCGTCAAATGGCCGGTTTCTTCGCGGATGATCGCAAGGTATTCATCCCGTTCTTGTTCCGTTAGCCCCGGGCGGCTCGCGATATCGGCATAGCCTTTCATATAGGTGAGCGGCGTGCGCAGTTCATGGGAGATGCTCGCAAGAAAATCGTTGCGTTCTTGCTTGAGCCGGTCCAAATCATCGGATAGATGGGTGATGGCATTGGCCAGTTCGCCGAGTTCGTCGTTGCGCTCGATATGAAGCGCCACTTCGCTTTTCCCTTTGCCGAGTTGCTCGGTCGCTTCTTTCATGCGAATGAGCGGCAAGGTGATAAAGCGCGACAACAGGAAAATGGTCATGACTGTCAGCAGCACCGAGATCAAGCCACCGAGCAGGAATTGATTTCTCATGCGGTCGACCATTTCCTTGATGTGATTGGTTTCCGCAAACATAAAGACATGGCCGCGGTGCTCGCCGCCGATGGTGATCGGGCTGTCGGTCGCGATAAAGCGCTCGTCCCGCCAATTGTCCTCCAGGATCTCGCCTTGTTCCGGAATCTGCTCGATATCGGTATGGCCGAGCACGTCGAGCATTTCGGGTTCGATCCGGTCGGAATGGGTCAATTCATTGCCGGATTCATCCGTGATGATAACGATAAAGTCTGAAGACGATTCCATCATCGCCACGTGGGACAAGGTCGTTTCATTGAAACTGTCTTCGAGCACCTCGCTATGGGTATTGCCCCTCGCGAGCAAGTTCGTCATCACTTCATCGACGCGTTCGTTGACGTAGGTAATGTAGAGCGTCGAAAACAAGAACAATTCGATGCTGACGATGAAGACGAAAAATAATAGGCCGATTTTTAATGCCAGTCGATTGAACATAGACTCCCTCTTTCAGCGACTCTTTTTTTCACAAAATGATACCTTATATTCCGCAAAACCGCTCCGCTTTCCTGTGGGCGAGCGCCGAGCCTCCTCAGTCGCTCCGCGCCTTGCGGGGTCTCGTCTATCTCGCTTTCCCACGGGAGTCTCCGCAGTTTTGCTCCATATTTTGAACTTTATATGATGTTGTAGTTTGTATCAAAAGCAGCATCATTTCATCAATTTAAGTTTCATCGTTTATAAAAGTTTCTGGATTGAACGTATTATTCCTTTATATATAGCAATTCATTCTACTATAACGGATAAGTTTCGAGTTTTTGTGCATATCCGGAAATAACAGCTTGCTTCTGTCACGGAAAAACTTAATTAATTTCCAGAAAGATAAATTGTCACGTTTCCTGCACACTTTATGCAGAACTTCGGGGTAGCTTAACCATATAGGGCGTGATTCACTATTGAATTGACCGCCAAGAAACATACACCTAAGAAATGAGGGGAAGAAAATGATTAAGAATAAGATGATGATGGGTACGATGTCGATTGTGGCCGCTTTGGCGCTAAGTGCGTGCAATGCAGATCCGTCGCCTTCCGATATGGATGAGCAGATGGATGAGAACATGGGAGAGAACTCCGATGAGATGAACGAACAAATGGATGAGAATATGGACGGCGAGGACGGCCATATGATGGATCATTCCGGTTCCGGCGAAATTCCGGACGATTTACAGGAAGCACAAGATCCAACGTATGAAGTTGGCGGACAAGCCATTATCGAGACGGATCATATGAGCGGGATGCAAGGCGCAGAAGCGACCATCGCCGGAGCATATGATACGACGGTTTACGCAGTGAGCTACACGCCTGAGGGCGGCGGCGATCCTGTCGAAGACCATAAGTGGGTTATCCACGAAGAATTGGAAGATGCACCTGACGAACCTTATGCAGTTGGAGATGAAGTCGTGCTCGATGCCGACCACATGGAAGGCATGGATGGCGCTACTGCGACGATCGATTCTGCCGAACAGACGACTGTTTACATGATCGATTTCACAACGACCGATACTGAAGAAGAAGTGACCAACCATAAATGGGTCACTGAAGACGAGTTGGCACCTGTAGAGTAAGCCTAAGCAATCACTATAAAGGAGAGAGAGATGATGAATAATTATTTAAAATTCGGAATCATGATCGGGACCTCCACATTTATCATGTATTGGCTGATGTATTTAAATGTCTTTGAATTTGCGCATGTCAGCTTTAGTGAAACGCGGCTCTATATGGCTTTGATCATGGGCTCCGTGATGGCGATCGTCATGCTGCTGTTCATGTGGCCAATGTATAAGAACAAAAAAGCGAATGTCGGCATCCTTGCCAGCAGCGCATTGATTTTCTCCTTATCATTGTATCTCGTGCGCAGCCAAGTGCTCATCGAAGATACCGGCTGGATGAAAGCGATGATTCCCCACCACTCGATCGCGATTTTGACGAGTGAACGCGCGAACATTTCCGACCCGCGCGTGAGACAGCTGGCAGATGACATCATTGAAGCGCAGCGCAAGGAAATCGCGGAGATGGAGCAATTGATCGAGGACTTGGAGAATGAACAATAAACAAAGAGAAAGGCTTGCCGGAAATGTGGCAAGCCTTTCTTTTTATGTGCTTGGCGTTTCGGCATTCAGCGTCACTTCAGCTAAGCTGCTTTCTTTGGATTGCTTGAAACTCATCGCCAGCAACAAAATCGAGATTCCGAACATGGCCGCAGTAGAAGCGATGACGACCGGCTGAACTGTCACCAGTTCAGAGACAAGCCCGATGACCGCGGTCGTTAATATGACGAGCAAGGCTTCAAAAAGCCCGTAGACGCTGACGGTCCTGCCCATGACGTCGACCGGAATATTGTTTTGTGTGAAGGTGTGAAATCCGGTGTTGGCAAAAGCGAGCGAAAACGCCAAAATGAAAAACCCGATCGCCGCTCCCATGAACGAGCTCGAGAACGCGTAAACGAGATAGCCTGCCGACACCATGACCGACCCACCGCCGATCAGCGCAGCGACACTCAACCTTTTCGTGTAAACGGTATTGACGATGGCCCCAAAGATGATGCCGGCTCCCGCGACACTTACGAGAAATCCGTATTCACCGTCAGTTAGCCCGAGCACCCGTTTTGAGAACGTCGCTTCTTGTGAATCGATTGAGGCTGCCATGACCATCATGCAGCTGAACAAAAAGAATACCGTCATGACAAGTGCATGTTTTTTGCTAAACGCGATGACCACTCTCCAGTCAGCGCGGATTATTTCCCAGGACATACGCTCTGGAAGTTCCGTGGAGACTGCGTGTTCGAGCTTCGGCATGGAACTTAAGATCAGCGCAGAGATGACGAGCGCAAGAGCGTTCAAATAAATGGCCGTCACCGGCGTGCCCATCATGAACAAAACGCCAGCGACTGCTGGGCCAATGAGAAATGCCCCCGAATCGATGAGGCTACGGAATGCGTTGAAACGCTGGCGGTTTTTTTCCGGGATGAGTTTTGTGATATAGCTCATCGAAGCCGGTTCAAACATCGAACCCGCCATATTGATAAGGAGCACGAATACATAAATAAGCCATAAAGAAGAAGCAAACGGCAAGCAGGCGATAAGCATAGCCCGTAACACATCGAGCATAATCATCAAATTGCGCTGGTTGGCCCGGTCGATGACGCTTCCCGACCAAAAGTTTGTTAACACCGCCGCCAAAGGCTTGACGATGTATAGACCCGCAACTGCAAGCGCCGATCCGGTCATATCGAGCACGATCAAGTTCAGCGCGATCAAATATACCCACGCCCCAAAGTTCGCGATGCCGATCCCTGTGAGCAATATAGCTGGCTCCCGCCATTCTTTGTCTTTCCACAAACTTTTCATCTCCGCCACCGCTTCCCGTTTCTTGTGGGCAAAGAAAAAATCTCGCCCCCAAGACAATTGTCTTGGGGACGAGATTCCGGTCGTGGTGCCACCCCTGTTCGCTCCTATGTCGCCATATAAGCCTCATTCGGTACATTGAATCTATACCTGAGCTCGTTAACGGGAGCAGACGCCGCATCATCCCCGTCCGGTTCCGATGCGGTGCTCAGAGGCTTGCTTCACTGACGCCCTTTTGCCCCGTTTCACCACCCCGGAGCTCTCTAAGAAAAGGAATCGTCACCTACTGTTCTCTTCATCGCACTGTTTTTGATTTTTATTAGATTACCACGTGGCGCTGGCATTGGTACATAATAAGTTTCTGTCTATTTCACCAACATTCACTCAACCGTTACTCGGGATGCCAGAAAATAAGGGATGTCCGGTGTGGTGCCGAACTGGGTCACTTTGACGCGATCGCCTTCTTCTAACTCCTCGAACGAATTTGCGGCGCCGATGAATTCGGTATGGTCCGTGAGAAAAATCTCTTGTGTCGGATCTTGCCGCGAATCGTCCGACCTGACTTCAACAATAAAGCTCGCTTCTTTCTTTTCAGCCACTGTTCCTTGCAATCTTCCGCAGCCTGTTAAAAATACTAATGAAATGACTAGTACGATAAGCAGCTTCTTTATTGTTCTCACTCCCATCCCCGAAATATTTTATCCACGGTTCATTATTGAAACCATCTATTGTCTTTTTAATCGCTTTGATTACGAAATAAACGAACACAATGGTTAGAAGAAGCATGACGAGCATAGCTCCTGGTGCCACGATTTTGCCCCCTTTGTTCGTCTGCAATTTATATGGATTTTATGGAAAATATTGATAAATAAATACTATCATATATAATCAAGGCAGAATATAGTTAATCATGCGCAATTTTGCATAATAATCATTTCTGGGGTTATGGAACTTATTCGAAGCAGATGAGTATAGTTAAGTAATAAGCTTTTGCACTGTATGCCAAGAATCCAAGCTTAAGGAGGAATCCATATGTCAGAAAACAACAAACCAGAAGACCAGCGCGATCGCCTGCAATTGAAAGACCAAAAAGATCACGCCGGCAGCAATGTCAACGACTCGGCCAACCGCGCACAAAGCGGAATGCCGGATACGCGCGGCATGGGATGGAAAGAAATTGGCGGGGTCATTTTACTATTGGTGATTTTATTTATTGCCTATAGTGTCTATCGACTGTTTTTCGGTTGAGCAAATAGATTAACGAAAGGAATTGGGGAAAGTGAATAAGAAGATTTTGATCGTGGTGTTAACCTTGATGGTGTTTGTCACGTTAGTCGGTGGGACGCTTATTTTTCTAAAAAGCAACCCGCCGCTTGAAACAGTTACAGTAGCTTCAGATGAAAATCAGCATTTCGTTATTGTTGGGTTTGGCAATAACGGCTGGGGAGATATCCAATTGACGGAAGTCGCTATTAATGATTTTGAGCATCCGATCGCTAGTAAAATTCAGATGAGCAATACCGAGCTAGGATTCGTTATGACGGACGATTTCGAGTCTGAAGAGGCGCAGCCCTACCGCTTCACCGATATCGACGAGGCTGCCATTAAAACCGGAACCTCGCCTACTGAAACTCTGGAAAAACAGAACAACGGCACCTCTTCTGAAGATGATGAAACATATGGGCTTACAGTGGTGCACGACGAAGTCATTCAGACCGTCCACATCAAATACAGCTATTTTGGCATCAGCTTGTTTGAAAAAGTGGAGATATCTTTCTAATATGGCATTCAAAAACGGCTCAGCTGATTGAAAAAGCTGAGCCGTTTTTATGATTTTTAATCCTCTTTCTGTTCAATCCGCCAAACGATGAACTTAACGATTTCGGCAATGAAAAAAGCGCCCAATACCCAAGGAATATATATGTATCCTGCCCCGTCTGCCAACATGCCTGAGAGAATAATCGCAATAACGGCACCGCCTAGGAATGACAGGTGGTAAGCTCGGTTTTCTTTTAAAAATTCTCTCATCGTGATTCACTCCCGTTCACTGCACAGTTATTTTAGAATAGGCAAGTTCGTCTTGTTAACCCAATCCATGATAAAGCGTTCTTGGTGTGAGTTGATCTTCGGCAATTCGCCAGGGCTGAAAAAGCGGTGTTCGTGGCTTTCTGCGCCTTCTTGGATAAGCTGTCCTGCAAATTCTTGAGTGCGAAAAATGATTTGTACGCTATAAACCTGGTCGCCATTTTGGTATTCTGCATAGCCTTCTTCCCCTGAATAGAGACCGAATAGCTGCAAGTTCTCTGCTTGCAGGCCGGTTTCTTCATACGTTTCGCGGACGGCCGTCTCGAGAAATGTTTCGCCAGGTTCCATAACCCCGCCGGGAATGCCCCAGACATCTCGGTCTTTTCGGTGCTGAAGCAAAATTTGGCCATTCTGTTCCACAATGATTCCACAGCCGACCGTCATCAATAAATTCGAGCCGATGAGTTGGCGCATGTCTTGGATATAGTTCATAGTTATTTCCTCCGCTAGTTATAGTTTCTCTTTAGTGGTGATTTCCCCTTTAACTTTCGAAGCCGCTGTCACCTTGCTAGTGGCAGCATCCTTATTCATTTCCAGCATCCACTTCATGAGTATTACACGATCCACTAGTTTCACTCCATTGGAAGCAGCCAAGTTCTTAGCCGG
This sequence comes from Planococcus sp. SK3692, assembly GCF_028890485.2. GTDB lineage: Bacteria > Bacillota > Bacilli > Bacillales_A > Planococcaceae > Planococcus. The sequence goes on along the minus strand of NZ_JARCHV010000002.1, from coordinate 671,197 downwards.
TTCGGTGTATCCGCTATTCGTGACCACCCAGCATTCATCCGCCTTATAATGCAGTTTGGCAGTTGATACTTCTTGTACGGCTTTCAATCCGACATTCTTTTTATAGCGTTTCGCTTGAACTGCGATTCTCTGTCCGCTCTTGGACAAAATGAGATCTGCCCCATAATCTCCGGTGGTCGGTGTCATCTGCACTTGATAGCCTTGCTCTAAAAACAATACGCGCAGATAGTCTTCAAATTCTTTGCCTTTCATCTGATCGACTTGCAGCATGCCGGACCGTCTCAATTTGCGGTCTTTTAAAATATTGGTGATTAACGCAAGTAAAAATGCCCCTAAACCAAATATGATTAGAAATCCTGTCAATTGCGGTTCCGCTGTGGCGATGCTCCACATTAATTCCAAGCCTAATTGAAAACCACTTAAAAACTCCTCCATAAGATACTCCTCCAGTTTTTTGAAAACTTCTTTATACCTTTAAATATACCAAAAAAATCCATCAATACATTAAAAAGAAGAGAAGAATTTTCTGATTCTTCTCTTCGATCTCTTGTTATCCATTTTTCATTCATTTATTAAGTACAATATCACGGTATGAGCGGTCCTTTCGGCAGCAGCATACGATCCAAAGTTTTCCCCGTCACAGGCATAATGGAGTTCAAGATAAGCCCGCCAAAACACACCGTCAGCACGGTCCCGATGCCGATCGGGCCACCAAAGGCAATTGCCAAGACCAGGAACATCAAGTAGATAGCCGTTCTCGACAAGAACAAATTGGTTTTCATGAGCTCTTTCACGAGAAGCGTCAGGCGGTCGACTGGAATCGGTGCGAAATTGGTGTGGAGATAAATGGCGGTCCCTACCCCCACCGTCAAGAGCCCCGCCGTAAAATAGAGGCTCTGACTTGGGGTGCTTGCCGGCTCGATGACTCCACTCAATGTATGGAGCCAGAAGTCGATGCCGAGTCCGACAATGACCGCCGTCATGATGCCGAGGAGTTCCGGTTTTCGCCGACCGAGCATGGCGTTGCCGACAATCATGATGGCGGCGATGATGATTTCCCAGCTTCCGACCGTCAAGCCGACATTAAAGCTGAGTCCGACTAATAAAGCGTCGAACGGGGAAGTGCCGAGGTCTGACAAAATGGTCAGCGCGATTCCGAGTGACAATAACAATAAGCCTGCGACGTAAAAGAAATATTTCATTTTTTCCGCTCCCCCTTCTTGCATTGGCCGAATAGTTCTTGTACACTCAATATAATTCATTATTGTTGCATTTGCAACATAAAATAAGGAGTTCCATTATGGCAGAAATCCTGCGCGAAATTGGCATGATCGCCCGTGCCCTTGATTCCATCAGCAATATCGAATTTAAAGAACTTGAGCTGACGAAAGGGCAATATCTTTACCTCGTCCGCATCTGCGAAAACCCCGGCATCATCCAGGAGCAATTGCTCGACCTCATCAAAGTCGACCGCTCCACCGCGACGCGTGCAATCCAGAAATTGGAGAGCAACGGCTTTATTGAAAAACACAGTGATCCGGACAATAAGAAAATTAAAAAGATCTATCCAACCGAAAAAGCTCGCCAAGCCTACCCCTTCATCATTCGGGAAAATGAGCATTCCAATGCGGTCGCACTCGATGGTTTTACACAACAAGAAGCGGCTGAAATCGAGCGCTATTTGCGGCGCATCCGCCAGAACATCGAAGTCGATTTCGAATCGGTCAAAAAAGGCCATAAGCGTGATTATTAACGAGTAAAAGGAGCGAATCTGCATGGCAAGTCTACGTAAATGCACAGCAAGTGATCTTCAAGAACTGCAAGACATCAGCATCCTCACCTATAAGGAAACTTTCGACGAGCACAATAGCGAAGAAAACATGAACGCCTATCTTGAAGCGGCCTATAATTTGCCGAAGCTCGAGAAAGAACTCGCGACACCTTCCTCCCATTTCTATTTCGCGATGGTCGACGGTGAAGTGGCCGGCTATTTGAAAGTCAATACGGACGAAGCGCAAAGCGAGCCGATGGGCAGCGAAGCACTTGAAGTCGAACGCATCTACATCAAGAAGAAATTCCAGAAAAACGGCGCCGGGAAAGTATTGATGAACCAGGCGTTCGAGATGGCGGATGAACTCGGCAAAGAAAGAATCTGGCTCGGTGTCTGGGAGCATAACGACAACGCCCGCGCCTTTTACGCGAAAAAAGGTTTTGTCGAAACCGGCAGCCATTCGTTTTTCATGGGGGATGACGAGCAGACGGATTTGATCTTGACGAAGACTTTGTAACTTTATTGCTTAAGGAGGCATACCATGTACATTCCAAAACATTATAAAGTGAACGACCCTGAAGAGATCCGCGAATTCATCGAAGCCCATTCATTCGGCACGATTATCACGGCTGGAAAAGGGCGGCCGCTTGCGACGCATTTGCCTTTCCAACTAAAAAAAGAACAAGATGGCTATGTATTGCGCGCACATTTTGCACGCGGCAATCCACAATGGCGCACTATTGAAGAAGCGGATGAAGTGTTGGTTACGTTCCAAGGCCCACATTCCTACATCACCTCTTCCTGGTACGAAGAAAAGGACATTCCGACATGGAATTACCAGTCGGCGCATGTATACGGCACGGCCCGCTTGCTGTCGGAAGATGAACTTCGTGAAGACTTGGTGACCCTGCTCGAGAAGAACGAACAACATCGCGACGAGCCGGTCCTGTGGGATACGCTGCCGACTGAACTGCTCGAAAAAGACATTAAAGGCATCGTCGGCTTCAAGATTCACATCACCGACATCCAAGCCGCCTTCAAGTTAAGCCAGAACCAAGCGCCTGAAGATTATCAACACGTCATCGACGGCTTACGGCAAGAAAAAGACCCGTTGTCACATGAAGTGGCGGACGTCATGGACAAAAGACGTCCGTAACCGGCGAACCCTTATCGCTTGAAGTCCGTGTCTATTTCTTATATAACTAAGGTAATTGAATTACAAAAAAAGTTTTCTAGGGTTCCGTAGCATAGCTGGCCTGGTCCGAGAGAAAACACACAGCACTCGCTGTGACACGGAGGGACAAAAGCCTGGGAGAAACTGTTTTTACAGTTCTCCCAGGCTTTTTATTTTTGAACTCATTGCTTTAGCGAGCGATGTGGAACACGAATCCACACGGAGTAGCAGGACAAACTAAAAAAGAACCCCTGTATGCAGGAAGTTCTCATTAATGAGCCGAGCTTTAGAAAATCCAGCACCCTGAGGCATGGTTCAGGATGATTTCTCTAACTCGTTCATTCTTTTTTCAAGTTCTTTGACACGATTGTTGCTCGTTAACGAAGTGGTAAAAGCAATAATCGCGAAAGTGAAACCAGACAGGCCAAAAATAAAGCCCATAAGTCCAAAGGCTTCCATGCAATCCCTCCTCTGTTGACCTTAAGCAAGGCTTTTTTCGCTTATTCCTGGACCGATTGTGTGCGAATTATAAAGACACAAGCTTTATTCCACGGAATTGTAGACATTCATTGTACCATTTCCAGTGTCTGGAAGATATCGCTTCTTTACTGTAACGGCTGTACTTTTTAAAATGCAGCAACAGCAAGCATGTTGAAAAACTACCTCGAATAACATACTTGGATTCGTGTTACCTTCGTTTTTATGAATTTTATTAACCTGGATGAAAAAGCGGAAGGTGGCGACTCCTGCGGGAATAGCATGAGTCTTGAGACCCCACAGGGAGCGAAGCGACCGAGGAGGCTCAAGCCATGCCCGCGGAAAGCGTCCACCTGTAGCGACTTCATTAGATGATTTGCTTTTTAGTTTTCACTTTATTTATCACATAGGAGGAATTCCAATGAATCTTCAATGGGGAAAAGTATTAATCGCGGCATTGTTTGAAGTGGCGTGGGTGGTCGGATTAAAGCATGCGGATTCAGCAGGCGAATGGCTCATCACGATCGTCGCGATCGCTGTCAGCTTCACCTTACTGATCGATGCCGGAAACAAACTGCCGGTCGGCACCGTTTACGCAGTGTTCGTCGGGCTCGGAACGGCCGGGACAGTCTTGTCGGAAATCGTGTTCTTCAATGAACCCATCAATTCCGCAAAACTGATACTCGTCGGCATTTTACTGCTCGGCGTTATCGGCTTGAAACTTGTGACACCGGATGCTAAACCTGAAAGGAGTGAAGCGTGATGGCTTGGATATCGTTAATATTTGCAGGAATTTTTGAAATGGTCGGCGTCGCGATGATCAATAAATGGCATCACGACCGCAAATGGCAATCACTCGCCATGCTCATCGGCGGCTTTGTCGCGAGCTTCTTGTTCTTATCGTTTGCGATGGAAACACTTCCGATGGGAACGGCGTACGCCATTTGGACCGGCATCGGGGCATCGGGTGGTGCAATCATCGGCATGATGTTCTACAACGAATCGAAAGACTGGCGGCGCATCCTCTTCATCTCGATGGTGCTTGGCTCTGCGGTCGGCTTGAAACTCGTTTCCTAATTTAACAATAGCAAAACTCCCCCGCTTCCCCTACTATGGAAAGCAGAGACCATTGGCAGAAGCATCCTTTTCTGCCAATACACCAAGACTTTCATCATCTATTCAAAGGGAGTGGGATGGAATGGATTTCAAGAATGTCACGGTCGCAGGAAGCGGTGTGTTGGGGAGCCAAATCGCTTTTCAATCTGCGTATCACGGATTTGATGTGGCGGTATACGATATTAACGAACAAGCGTTGACGCGCGCAAAAGAACGTTTTGAGGTACTTAAAAAGCATTTCAAGAAGGATTTGAAAGCGACAGACGAACAATTGGATGCGGCGTATGGCCGTTTGTCGTTCCATACCGATTTAGGGGAATCGGTGGAGAATGCCGATTTGATGATTGAAGCGGTGCCTGAAGTGCTCGATATTAAAAAGGAATTTTATGCGAATTTGGCAAAAGTGGCGCCGGAACAGACCGTCTTTGCGACCAATACCTCAACGATGCTGCCGAGCACGTTCGCGGAATACACAGGACGCCCTGAGAAATTTTTGGCGCTGCATTTCGCCAACGATATTTGGCGCAGCAATACTGCAGAAATCATGGGACACGGCACTACGGACGAGTCGGTCTTTAACGATGTCGTCGAGTTTTCGCAAGCGATCGGCATGGTCGCGCTGCCGCTCCACAAAGAACAGCCGGGCTATATTTTAAATACTTTGCTCGTGCCATTCTTGAATTCGGCGCAGTATTTGGTCGTCAATGGCATTTCGGATCCGCATACGGTCGACAAGACCTGGATGATCGCAACCGGCGCACCGCGAGGGCCGTTCGCGATTTTGGATGTCATCGGCATCAACACGCCGTATCATCTATCGGTCGCCAAAGCGAACGCCGGCGACGTGGAAGCTGCAAAAGTCGCAGACTATCTGAAAACGGAGTTTCTCGATAAAGGCCGCATGGGCATCCAGAACGGCAAAGGCTTCTACGATTACCCGAACCCGCGATATATGGACAAGGATTTCTTGAAAGAATAAATAAGAAAACCCGCAAATCTGTGTGTGAACAAATACAGATTTGCGGGTTTTTTGCGTCTTTTTTTCTTGCAAATTAAAGAAGGAACCGAACTGATCCCCTTGCTTCGTTGGCAATTCTCTATTGTTTAGATATTACCTTGGTACACCCGGTTGCCGCTATCCAAGTCGATGATTTCCAATTCTTGACTATGCTTTAAAAAGATGGTCTTGAACTGTTTTTCACCAGCTTTATTCACCAGAAATAAAATGCGGTTTCCTGGATTGTCTGTGGCTAAATGGTAGCTTAGTGAATCCGTATCGACTTTCTTTTCAATCATTGCGTATTCTGCGAAGTTTGAGGCATCCACTGGGCGGCTGAATTCATCATCAGCAGACGTTTCTTCATCCGGAGCTTGCTGTAAAAATTCACCCGAAGCTGCGTCGATCATAAACTCATATTCACGGCTTGAACTTTCCACTTCGATTTCATAAAAGCGATTGTCTTCTAACGATAACTCCACTTCCTGTACCGTTCCCTCCACTTGAGCGAACACTTCCTGCAAAGCTTCCTCAGCACTTACTTTAGGTGCATCCGCCGTGTTCAATGCCGATGCACCAACAACTGACGCTCCGCCAATGCCACCCAAAACGGCCGTGCCTGCAATGACTTTCATCCACGAATTCTTCAAAACGATTCCTCCTTTTTGTTATTACACAATAACAATAACGTGCTGAAATGAGCTTCAACTTAGGACAAGATTAGAATTCGATGAGAATTCCCGCTTTATTAACTGCTTGTTCCATGAACCCTTTTACTATTGATTGCATGATCTAATGACACAGTAAGAATGCCTTTAAAAATTCATTTACTATAGCTTTTATTAATGGACGAAAAAAATCCTCTAACGTGATCTTTCAAACTACAGTACAGTGTTGTGCAGCATCAACAACATTATTGGGACTCAGAAAAGATAGATTTCAGCAAATATATCGAATATTGTAGAGACAAGGGAGGTGCCAAGGATGTTTTTAGACGAAAGAAGCGCTAATTTACTAAAGCTCCTGCAGCATTCATCGATTCCCTCCATGAGTGAAATTGAAGATCAAACGGGGCTGACGCGCAGACAGATTCAATACAGTTTGGGCAAGGTCAACGATTGGCTCCAATTTAATGATTACGCCCCCGTGCAATATACGCGGGAACTCGGGTATTTTTTGCCCGATAAGATTCCTGAAGACGAAATTAGCGTCAAACTGACCAAACGGAGTTATGTTTTTTCCGAAAAGGACCGCGAGCAAGTCATTTACTTGATGATCCTGCTGAGCCAAGAACCCCTATCCGTTTTTCATTTTCAATCAGCCACGGGCGTTTCACGGAATACCGTATTGAATGACCTTCAACGGTTGAAAGAACTGGCCAAGGAGATGGCGTTAACCATCCAGTATTCCAAACAATCGGGTTACATGATCACAGGCGACAGCCGGATCAAGCGATTCGTCATTGAGCAGCTGCTGTATGAAGTGTTGAACAGTCCCAACAGCCAAATGATTATCCAATGCATCTGGAGCGGATTTGAAGAACGCATTAAAGCTGTACACGAGAAGTTGGAACACATTGAGCAGCAATTGGGCATCACTTTCACGGATGAGCGGCTCCATGAACTCGCCTACTTGTTCTTCTCCACCGATCAATTAATCGCTAAAGGAGAAGAGTTGGCGCAAGACCCGAGCTGGCTGCCATTTGCCGAAACAAAGGAATATGCGTTGATCGAAGCCATGACCGACTCGGAAGCGTTCGAGTCCAACTGGAGCCAAACGGAAAAACTGTACGCCACTTTGCATCTCGTCAGCATGAACCGTACAAAAGACCAGTCGCCCCTGCGAGATGATCAAGTGTTCCGAGAATTGTTGCAGCAAGTCACCGAAGAGTTCGAACGGCTGACATTTGTCCATCTTCAAGACAAAGACCAGCTGTACGAGCAATTGTATGTCCATTTCAAACCGGCTTTTTACCGCATCACATATGGCTTTCCCCACGTCAATCCGATGATGGAGCGAGTCAACAAAATTTACCCGGAACTTCACCATTTGACACGGAAATCGTTGAAGATCCTGGAAAAAGAGCTGGGCATCGAATTGCCGGAAGATGAAGCGGCGTATTTCACGATTTATTTCGGCGGCTGGCTTCAACGACAAGGAACCCGTTTAGACGACCGGAAAAAAGCGATTGTCGTCTGCCCCCATGGCATCGGCGTCAGCAATATCCTCAACTATACGCTAAGGGAATTGTTTCCGACGATCTTGTTTTTGGACGTGTTGTCTGTCCGGGACACCGCTGAGTATCCGCTGGACTACGACCTCGTCTTTTCATCGGTCTTCTTGAATACCGAGGCCACTTTGTTTGTGGTCCCTCCCATTCTCGAAGAGCGGGACAAGCAGAAATTAAATAAGCAAGTGATGCAGGAACTGTACGGTTACGCTGTTCCAGACTCGGATGTTGACGGCTTGATGAAGCTCATTTCGCAATACGCAACAATTCACGACCCGAAACAATTGGAAAAAGAGTTGCAAGCCGCTTTGTATACGCAAGCAGCCGGCACACACACATATGCAGCAAAGGAGGCCGAAAAACCTGTGCTAGGAGAACTACTGACCACCCAAACACTTCAACTCAAACAACAAGTCGCCACTTGGCAGGAAGCGATCGAACTCGCTGCGAGCCCTCTTGTGGAATTAGGCACAGTGAAGGAAGACTATGTGACGGCGATGATCGAATCCATTGAAAAGAATGGCCCGTATGTGGTCATCACCCCACTCGTCGCGATCCCACATGCACGCCCTGAAGAAGGCGTACTGTCCTTGTCGATGAGCTTATTGAAACTCGACGAGGCAGTGGATTTTGCCCCGGATAAACCCGTTCAATTGATCATCGTCTTGGCAGCAGCGGACAGCGATTCGCATCTGCGGGCCTTGATTCAACTGACAACTTTACTGAACGAACCAGCCAATATTGAAAAAATGCTTGAAGCGACAGACAAAGAACAATTATTGGAGATCATCCAAACATATTCTAAGGAGGAAACAGAATGAAAATCATGGTAGTGTGCGGAAACGGATTAGGAAGCAGCTTTATTATGGAATTGAATGTTAAGAAAGCGCTAAAAGAATTGGGCAAAACAGCGGAAGTGGACCATACCGACCTGACTTCAGCCAAATCGGTGCAAGCGGATATCTTTATCGGAGCAGCGGATATCATGAGCCAATTGGAAGACGGCAACAGAACCATCATCAATTTAGAGAACATGATGAGCATTCCGGAAATCAAATCCAAACTAGAGCCTCATTTAGCATAAGTCTGGCATGAAAGGGGAACTCCTATGTTACAAGTAATCATGAATGATATCTTAGGTGAACCAGCCATTCTCATCGGTTTGTTCGCGCTCGTGGGATTATTGCTGCAGCGCAAAAGCAGTGCAGACGTCGTATCGGGCACATTAAAAACGGTGATGGGCTTCTTGATTATCGGAGCTGGTGCAACCGTATTGATCGGCTCGCTGGACATCTTCGGGAAAATGTTCGATTATGCATTCAACGTGCAAGGCGTCATTCCGAACAACGAGGCGATTGTCGCCGCTGCACAGAGCGAGTTCGGCACATCGACTGCTTTGATCATGGTATTCGGGATGATCTTCAATATTGTGTTGGCACGCATCACGCCGTTTAAGTTCATCTTCCTTACCGGTCACCATACTTTGTTTATGGCCTGCCTGCTTGCCGTCACTTTGTCAGTCGGCGGCCTTGAAGGCGCTCCATTGATCATTACAGGATCGATTATTCTGGGGCTGTGCATGGTGCTTTTTCCAGCGCTGTTGCAGCCGTATGTGCGTCAAATTACGGGCAGCGACGATTTTGCTGTCGGGCATTTCGGCTCGATTGGCTATTTCGTATCTGCCAATGTCGGCAAATGGGTCGGCAATAAAGAAAAATCCACTGAAGAGATCAAAGTTCCTAAGTCGCTTGGCTTTTTGAGAGACACTTCGGTAGCCGTTTCGTTGACGATGGTGTTGTTCTTCCTCGTTGTCGCTTTGTTTGCCGGACAGGACTATATTGAAACGACGCTATCAGGCGGTTCGAACTTCTTAGTCTTCTCCTTTATCCAAGCAATCACGTTTGCGGCAGGCGTGTTCATCATCCTTGCGGGTGTTCGAATGCTCATTGCTGAAATCGTGCCTGCTTTCCAAGGGATTGCCGATAAATTGGTGCCGAATACGAAGCCGGCATTGGATGTTCCAACGGTCTTCCCATTTGCGCCAAACGCTGTCATCATCGGTTTCCTATTCAGCTTCCTTGCTGGATTGTTGGCGATGTTCATCCTTCCGGTTCTTGGCTTGAGCGTCATCGTCCCTGGCCTGGTCCCGCATTTCTTCACAGGAGCTGCGGCTGGCGTCTTCGGAAATATCACAGGCGGAAGACGCGGTGCCATGGCGGGCGCATTTGCCAACGGATTGATCATCAGCTTCATCCCGGCCATCCTATTGGTGTTGATGGGCGATATCGGATTCACCGGAACGACCTTTGGCGACTCAGACTTTGGCGTTGTCGGCATCTTGATCTTGAGCATCATGAAGTTTTTAGGCTTCGCATAAATTACAGCAACATAAAAGCCATTCCGAAATCAATAGATTTCGGAATGGCTTTTGGTATTCAGGAATGAATTGGTTCGGCGGTACGTCTCGGAGCATGCGAACAGGTCGAGGTTTTATCTCATCAATGCCAAAACCTCATCTTTCGTGGGAAGAGCAGAAATCGCACCTTTTCCAGTCGTGACCAGCGCTCCACTGGCGTTCGCAAAAGCCAGCAGTTGCTGGTGATGCTCTTTTAATATCGCTTCCAAATCGGCTTGTCCCGCTCCCAAATTCAGCAGTTGGTACAAGAAAGCGCCAGTGAAGGCATCTCCCGCTCCTGTCGTGTCTTCGACTTTCACTGAATATCCGGGTGACGAATATTTTTCATTTTGTACGTACAGGTCTGCACCTTTTGCGCCTTTCGTTAACACCACTGCCAATACGTCCCCTGTAAACAACGAGTTAATGGCGATGGATTCGTCCGCTATGCCGGTGATGAACTGCAGTTCGTCGTCAGAGACTTTAATGATATGCGCCGTCGGAATGAATTCCTGAATGGTCTCCCGGCATTGCTTCGGGCTATCCCACAGTGGCAAGCGCACATTCGGATCGAAACTGATGATAGCGCCGTGCCTTTTAGCGGCAATGATCGCTTTCACGTGTGCTTTTTTCATCGGGCTGTCGACTAAATCGACCGACCCGAAATGCAGCACATCGCCTTGCCCGAACCAGTCGGCATTCACTTCTGAGGGTTCCAGAAGCAAATCGGCGGAAGGATTCCGGTAAAATGAAAAATCCCGTTCCCCGTCTTCACGCAGCGAAACGAAAGCAAGGCCCGTATTCGCTCGTTTTGTCCGTGGAATCTTATCGATTTTCACGCCCACTTCGGCAAGCCGTTCCAACAGAAAATCTCCAAAGGCATCTTGTCCCACTTTGGTGATAAGTGATGCCGTGCCGCCGAACTTTGCGACCGAAGCTGCCACATTGGCAGGCGCACCGCCAGGCACTCGTGTAAACGAATCCACATCTTTCAAGGCGATGCCTTTTTGATGGGGAATAAAGTCGATCAGTATTTCGCCAATCGAGAACAAGTTTCCCATTCGGCACCTCTCCTTTTTTGCTTCGTTCATCAATAATCCCATTTCACGGCTTTGAACGCAGCCTTGCCGCCTGTCGCAAAAAACCGGATTTCCTGGCTTCGTATATCCGGAAAAATGCGGGCGGTAAACACTTCCTCGCCGTCGTTCACAAAAATCTCCACAGACGAGGAATCGACGAACATCTGAAACTTGTAGACATCCCCATCGATCCGGCATTTGCGTTCGGTGCCATGCTTGCTGCCGATCACTTTGCCCGACGATGCGCGGTCCATGATGACTTTTCCTTGAGTGGCATCAAATTTGATCACCGTTTTTTCGGTATCGCTCGCGCGGAATTCGATGCCATATTCCAAAGCGTCTCCGCGTTCGAACTCACAGATCAGTTCGTACGTAACTCCAGTGAATCCTTCAATCACGTTTGTTTCATCCGAAAGTTCTCCTTGTGCTTCGGCTTTAGCTTTGCGGAGTGACTCCAGTTCCGGAATTGGCGTCTGGATGATTTTCCCGTCCCGAAGCGATAATTCCCGGAGGATGGTCAAGCAGTTGGCCCATCCGTTGATATCGGTCGGATACTCGATTTCCGGCAATCCCATCCAAGCGACCATAAGCCGTCTGCCGCTCGGGTCTTTCATCGTATGCGGCGCATAAAAATCAAATCCGCGGTCAAGTTCGACGAAATCCCCGTGAATCAATTGCCGGCGCTCCAAATCGATTTTCTCGCCCAGCACATAACCGGCCTGGTAAATATTCTGGTAAAGATCTCCCTCTGGCTCCAATCCTTGCGGAGAAAAAATCAAGATACCCCGGTCGTCCATTTCAAAATAATCCGGGCATTCCCACATAAACCCGAAATTGTCCAAGTTGGTAGCCAGCTCGCCTTCAAATTTCCATTCCAACAAGTCAGATGAACTCAATAAACAGACAGCTCCGGTTTCATTGGTTCTTTGCGCGCCGATGACCGCATAATAACGGTCTTCCACTTTCCATAATTTCGGATCGCGAAAATGCTCGGTATAGCCATCTGGCACTTTATCGAGCACGGATTTTTTCGATTTGATAATGTTTCCTTCCTCATCCATCAGCGCAATGCACAGATAAGGGCGTCTCACGAGATTCTCATCACGCGTATTGCCGGTGTACAACAAGTATAATTTCCCGTCATGTTCTACAGCGCTTCCTGAATAAGCGCCATGGCTGTCGAAATACTCGTCCGGCTTGATGGCGATCCCGACATTTTGCCAGTTTACAAGATCTGTCGACTTGGTGTGATACCAATACTTCAAGCCATGGAACGGGCCGAGCGGATGCCATTGATAATATAAATGAAACTCACCGTTGTAGAAACAAAAGCCGTTCGGGTCATTGAGAAGCCCAGAAACCGGTTGGATATGGAATGTTTGCCGCCACGTACAGCTATTGACCCGCATAATCAAATTGTCGATATCTTCCTGGCTGATCTGTTCGAGCCGAATATAACTCTTCCCCCGCGGTAACTCCATTTTTGTCATTTCTCTCATTCTCCTTTTGGTAAAAGCAGAATTTTATATAGACGCATGACCTGAAAAATTTCTTTGCTTCCTCCTTTCTACGTAATCAAAATCTGTGGATGGCATCAGCTATACACCACCAAAAACGAAAGCGTTTATTTAAACGAATTATATTATTTTTAGGGTAATTTTTCAATGAGACTCACTCTAAAAGTCAGATATTTCTGTAAATTTGTGATAGGAGTGTGTCTTGAGATTTGTCAGGTGACTGGACTGTTAGATGGTTTAATTACAGTAAGGAATCACACAAATCATCCAGTTCTGCATCTTATAACTCAAGTACGTAGACAGTTTTACTAATAAGTTAAGCATCGCTATCCTTGCTTAAAAAATAATAACAAATCCTTTTACTATCTTTTTCATCACATCCATGTTATCTTTAGTAAGAGTTATTTTTGTTCGGTTTCAGATTGAGAATATATTTTGTTTTTCGTCTAAGGTATTTGAGCAAGGATAGTAACACATTGTGTGGAGATCCACACTAGGAGGCAACAATTATGGAACAAGGTACAGTGAAATGGTTTAACGCAGAAAAAGGTTTTGGTTTTATCGAGCGTGAAGCAGGGGATGACGTATTCGTACATTTCTCAGCTATCCAAAGCGACGGTTTCAAATCTTTAGACGAAGGTCAAACGGTAACTTTTGATATCGAAGAAGGACAACGTGGCCTACAAGCTACAAACGTTACAAAAGCTTAATAATAGCTTTAGAGAGACCCTATTATATAGGGTCTTTTTTTTGTCCTTAAAAACTAGCAGTGGGAATCGATTCAGATGCTGCTTCGTCGAGAGCGTAAAATACTGAATCCGATCATCCCTATCACCACAAGGGAAAGTATTGAGCCGATAACTATATTTACATAGATCACAAAAAACAGCCCCAGAGCAAGATTGGTTAGCGCTATGACAAACAGCGACCAAAATAACTGCCCATCTCTTTTCATAAAGAAAGTTATAGCTCCACCCGCCAAAGACAGCACGAGAATAGTCCAAATAATTGGATGTCCGATAAAAATCCCTCCGCTTCGTATTGGTGATATAGAGAATTGCTTCCCTTCTTTTGCTTCCCCCTACTTAAGCTAACAGAGAACCAAAAATCAGCACTAAAGCAATAAGCACAGTATTGGTCACAGTAATAACAAAGGCGCTTATAGATACCAGATTCCGCTTAATTTTATTGAACATAAACAGCATTGAAAAAATCAATGTGATAGCTGCACCAAATAAAATAACGTAGATCAGCAAACTGACCACAACTTCTGAAGATGCATTTGCAAGAGGATCTAGAAATATCATTAGTAAAGAAACGGCTATGCTTAAAATAAGGTAGATAGTGTTTAGGGTATATTTGATCTCATTTCCCCCTTTCAACTTCACTTGGCTTCATCATTCCTAGTTTCTGCTCTTTCTTCGATGACGATATTCCCTACATATTGAGCTTCATCGTCTCGATCAATGAACTCTACTTCTAAAATGTAATCTCCTACAGTTTGCGGAAAACGGAATTCTCTCGACTCGTTTAGTTCAAGTTCCGTTTCTTCTCCGTCTTTCCATAAAGAAGCTGTGATTGTCGGGTCTGTCCAAATGTCCCCACCGTTTTCTTTATTCTCCTTGAAATCCAAAGAGGCTGGCTGGTTTGGAGAAACTGTAGTGACTTCTTGGGATGAACCGAGCTCTTCGATGTCCTCTATCGTTTCCACTATTTCTCCACTCGATGAACTCCACGTGATATTGGCTTCTGTTAATGGCATAGGTTGACCCCGTAAACTATCATCTGCCAGTAAATAGGCTCTTGGCACACCGACGTCGTAATCTTCGGCGAAGCAGCCTGTCAGTCCAATAATCATGAGCACTGCTGAAATCCGTATAGATAGTTTTCTCATATCAAAACACTCCTACTTCATTTTCGCTTCACTATCTGACTGATATCTGTCCAGTGATAAGCAAGCTCGGGTATTTGTTTGCCGGCAATCGTTATGTATTTTTCGTCGATGACTTTGCCGCCTAAGTTTTCATAAAAGCCGCTGGATTGATTCTCCTTCAATACCCATACGATTAAGGACTGAATATCGTTAGCCAAAAGTTCATTGCTTATTGCTCGCATCAGCAGTTTGCCGACTCCTCGCCCTTGATAAGCTTTCAGGATATAGATGGAATAGACTTCTCCACCTATACCTGGATAGTCCCCCGAACGCTCTTTGCCGCCATCCGCAAAGCCGATGATTTCTCCGGCTTCATTTTCTGCAACGAACGCTGTGGAATGTTGCAAGTTCCGATTCCAAAGTCTCTCTCTATCTTCGTATTTCAATCCGTCCAGATATTCATCCGGCACGATATTTCGGTAAGTGGTCATCCAACTGTCTACATGGACCTTTGCAATTCCTTTTGCGTCTAAAACTCTCGCTCGTCGAATCATGTGCTCACCCTTTCGGCGTAAACTTCATCACGGCGTTGAAAAGGTCGGAAGTCGATTCCTGGAAACCCCGCTCCTCGCTCTTGAAGCTATCGAGTAATGTATAACCGAAGACGAGACCAGCGATTGTTTGTGCTGTTGTGCTGCTGAATAGGATCAAACTGATTTGATTGTAGAATTCTGGATAAGGCATATTTTCAAATGGGAGCGGAAGAAAAGGTATAACAGACAATACTAATATTAAAAGTGACGGAAGACCGACTCCCAAAAACTTACTCCAATCAAATCCGCCGATTCGCTTCTCTTTTCGTTCTAACATGAATTTTGGTGTACGCAATAATAAGCCGACAACGAACGGGAAAATCGCCACATACAGCCAATAAGGAATCAGATTAAAAGTTGTCTGCATTCTTTCTTTTAGTAATTCCTGCAGCTGCAATCCAAGATACACGATAAATGCAATCGCGATGCTCCAGATAAAGTAATAGAAGAATCGTTTCATTGTTTCTTTTCCCCCTTATTTTTGATTGATAATTATATATACTGTTGAAAATGGAAAAGCGTTTCGTTTTAGTTTGAGTTAGATGAATGCCAGCATAAAAATAAACATGACGGCAATCGGAAAAACTATGAATAGCCAGTTTAAAGATTGGAAAATCCATAAGCTGGATGGCTTCGGGCCTTCCGTCTTTTGAATATAGAGAACTGAAATGAGGCCAAAAACTGGGGTCATTAATTGCATGCCACCACCATAATTGGGTGGGGAAGCATCTATCAACTCTTCCATTAGAAAAGAAAAAAGCACAAGGTTGATGACTAGTAATACGAGGGGAATTGCTAAATGAAATTGTTTCAACTTATTTCTCATTATGCCCTCCCCGATGAAGCAATGTATTCAGCTCTGCAAGCATTTAATTCCATAATTTAACTTTAACAGTTTTCTTCCAGAATCGATATACTTCTTGTAGAGGTGGTTGCTGTTGAATTCTGTTTATTTAAAGAAGGCATTGATTCTAAAGATTGCTGATTACCTTAAGGAAAGCTAGTTAAAACAAAACGAACCCCAACTGCGTGCCGTCTTACTGGCACTCATTTGGGGTTCGCTGCATTTCTGTATGGTCATCCTTCAAACAAAGGACTGACAGGCTTTTCGTTGTGCACGTGCTCGATTGCTTCTGCGAGCAACGGCGCGATCGAGAGAATGGTGATTTTCGGGATGCGTTTTTCTTTCGACACATGGATCGTGTTGGTGACCACGAGTTCCGTCAACGCGGAGTCTTGGATGCGTTGAATGGAGTCGCCGGACAATACAGCATGCGTACAGCATGCGTAGACCGCTTTCGCACCGTTCTCCACGAGCAGGTTTGCTGCATCGGAAATGGTCTTCGCCGTGTCGACGATGTCCACGATGATGACGGCGTTTTTGCCTTTGATGTCGCCGACAATATTCATTGTTTCAGCTTCGCCAGGCATTTTGCGCTTGTCGATAAAGCCAATCGGGACGTCCAATCGATCCGCGAGTCTGCGGGCTCTCGTCAATCCGCCGTTGTCCGGTGCCACGACGATCGCATCTTCGAGATTTTTATCAATGAAATGCTGGGACAATTCGGTGATGCCCAGCAATTGATCCACTGGGATGTTGAAGAATCCTTGTACTTGCGGTGCGTGGAAATCCATCGTGATGATGTGGTCCACTCCGGCTTTTACGAGCATGTTCGCCACAAGCTTCGCCGTGATCGGTTCACGTGAACTCGCTTTGCGGTCTTGCCGCGCGTATCCGTAATACGGAATGACCGCTGTGATGGAGTCTGCCGATGCCCGCTTCAATGCGTCGATCATGATCAATAATTCCATGACGTGCTCGTGGCCTGGCTGCGACGTCGATTGGACGACGTAGACTTCCGCCCCACGCACGCTTTCTTCGATATGGATTTGAATTTCCCCATCGCTAAAATGGGTAATGGAGTTTTTGCCTAGCTCACAGCCGAGATGATCCGCGATCTCCTGAGCCAGTTCCTGATTTGAATTCAACGAAAATAGCTTGAAGTTGTCTCTTAATTGATAAGCCACCGTTCAACTCCCCTTTCAGCAAATTGTAAGTTTATAAATTGATAGCTGACTGTTCCCATGAAATTTCTGTTCATGCGGCTTGTATCAGTTGATTTTATGATAGCTCTTTCTGGGCGCAAATGCCACCAAAGACGGAGAATCGCGCCTTTGTTTACAGGCTTAGTAAAAAATCTGCCACAATATCGAGATTCCAAATCAAAAAAATCAATCCGATTAATATAGCCGCCATCAGCAAACTGATCAAACGGAAAGCGGCGAGTTTGAATCTCTCCGGAAAAAACTTCTCGCTGCACCAGAATAGGAAGCTAAAGAAGAAACCTAAAATGAAAAAAGGGCCGTCTCCATATGAGAAGGCTTCTTCCAAATCTTGCTGCTCGCCATCTCTCATTGGTTTGATGGCTATGTATATATTTTGAATCGCGATGCCTCCCAATAAAAGTGTCAGCACATAAACGGCCCATTGCGGCAAATTCAGTTCCCCCTCCACTATTCATCCAATTTAATGCCGAAGATTTTTAAGGCTTTGATCTTCTTAACTCTCAATCAGTAAAGCTGCCAATCCCTGTTCAATTTTTTCCAAAGTATCTACATAACCGAATATTAAAAGTAGAAAAGGTACAAAGAAAATCAAAGCAATGCTCAAGATTTTCAGCGTGTTGCTTATTTTCAAGAAGTCGAAGCGCTTATGCTCGAGCAGGAAGAATATGCTCATGGGAATGAGCAGCGAAAACAGCGTCAAAAAGCTTTGCAGTGTGCCAATATCAGCTTGCAGCAATCTCATTCGCAACCAATCACTCGTTTCATAATCCCTCACATCCACGGTCACGGAACTTTTCTCCAAACTCCCTTGAGTGATTACCACTCCTCCGCTTTTCTCTTCATAGCTGACTGCTCCTGGAAAAATATTCAGGTAAGCAATTAAATAGAACGAAACACCGATCAACACGAAGTACGCCAATAATGTGAAGTTGTCTTTTTTTCTTGAATTGTTTTGAGCCATACGCCCTCCTATTGTTTCTTATTAGTAGCCTGTTGCCCGTTTTAAAGATTGATTTATTATGCAGTGCTTGAATATTCTGCTTGTTTGAAACCATTTAATCTTTATACCGTACAGTATGTAAAGGCAATTAACAATTTTTTCAAAAAACACAACTGGAGGTACGCATGAAAAACATACTGGTTGTTTCATTTACCATGCTCGTACTCTTACTTGGCAATTGGCTTGCAAGCTTCTTTATGCCGCTCGGGTTTTTGGACATCGCCATTCCGTTCGCTGGGCTTGCGGTCGTCATCGTGTTCTTTTTCAAGTCCAAAGGCGGCATGGCCAGTCGGCATTTGGATATGTCGATTCAAGGGGCGACAGGCATCCGTATGGAACAGAGTGCCGCTGTCTCCGATCGCTCTTATATTTTGATCGGCTCAATTTTGTATTTAGTGCTCATGGTCGGGATTACGTTTTTCGCTTACCGGGAGTATTTCTTAAATTAAGTGCTACTCAATTATCATTATGGTCAAGGGGGGCGAACATGAAACGGTTTTGGACAATTTTAACGAAATTTATCTTTGGCGTCATCGGCATCATTTTGATCAGCGCGGCTCCTGCACTTTTTAACGGGACTTCTTTCTTGGATTTCCGTTCTTATGGAGAGACTTTGCAGCTTATTTTCACCGGGTTTACGACTCCATCTGAATGGATATTGAATTATCAAAATCCTTCTTCTTTTGAAATGATCCCA
This sequence comes from Planococcus sp. SK3692, assembly GCF_028890485.2. Taxonomy (GTDB): domain Bacteria; phylum Bacillota; class Bacilli; order Bacillales_A; family Planococcaceae; genus Planococcus. The sequence continues at coordinate 652,211 of NZ_JARCHV010000002.1, read as the reverse complement.
GTATCTTTCGAGAAGTTCTTAAGCGGCCCTTATATTTATTCGATGTCCATTTTCCTCATGGCACTGGCGCTAGCGTTCGTTTCAGCCTTCATCCTGTCCTTTGCTGTTTTGTTGTCGAAAGGCGCATTGAAACGGGCTATGCTTGAAATCATCAAGGTCCTCCAGTCTTTTCCTGATTTTGCTTACATATTCTTGATTCAACTTGGCGTCATCGCTATTTTTCAACAGACCGGTTTCTTGCTATTAAGCTTTTATAGCTTGGGCGGCGAGGAGATTTACCTGGCACCTGTCGTCTGTTTAGCGGTCGTGCCTGCCGTGTTGTTTTTGAAGCTGTTCATTTTATTGTACGAAGAAGAACAGCTTCATCCTTACGTAGAACTCGCGCGTTCTAAAGGCCTTAGCCGCTTCGAGATTCTATGGAAGCATTGCACATCCAATGTGTTGAAAAGCGCGTTCTATCAATCCAAATCAATTGTCTGGCTTGCGCTATCTGCGTTATTGATTATTGAGTATTTATTTGGCATCGAAGGCATTCTGTATTATTTGAGCAGTGATTTCAGCCCAAAAGGCATTGCATTCATTCTTTTGACGGTGTTCATTCCATTCTTCGTTTTCTATGCGGTGGTGGAGTTATGGCTTGGGAAATACGAGATCGAGCGAAATGCGGTTTTTGGCAAATTCAATCTGCGCCTCTTCGATTTGAACGAAATCCGCGCCAGCCTTCGTTCGCTTGTTAGCAATCGAAAGACTGCATCGATGCGCTCTGCATCTTTCAAGAATCCGCGCATCTTGATTCCTTCCTTTATCGTACTCGGCCTGTTAACGACGAGCGTCCTATATGCTGTGTTCACCGGCGATGCCATCGCGCAAACGAATTATGTATACGACGAAGAGGGCAGCATTGAAAGCAGCACGCCTCATTCACCGTCCGCAGAAATCCTGTTCGGTACCGATCCATACGGTTATTCGATTGCTCAGCAATTATTGGTCGGCATGAAATATACCATTGTCTTGAGTTTATTGATCGCCAGCTTACGCATCGTCTTCGGCTATCTGTTCGGCATGGTTTACACTTTCTTCTTTACCGACAGGCTGCGGCATTTCGTCAATTCGATTGCAGAAGGCATGCATTTCTTGCCGCTGACCTTAGTGACCTATATTTTATTGCTGCCGGTGCTCATCAGTTACGGCCAATGGGAGCTGAGCTTGGCGGAGCGTTTGGTGTTCCAAGTGTTGATCATGTCTCTCGTCGTCTTGCCGATCACCATGAGCGCCATCGGCAATGAAATGAACGAGACCTTGAAGAAAGACTATGTCATCAGTTCGGTCTTGATGGGCGGTTCGATGAGCTGGATCCTATCGAAGCACATTCAGCCGGAACTACGGCCGAAACTCGTGTTGATGTGGGTGCGGCACATCATTCAAGTGTTGCAGATGTTCGTTCACCTCGGCATCTTGAACATCTTTGTCGGCGGCGCCGTTGCGCAAGCCGATTCGCCTCGGCTCGTTCCGGAAATTTACGAACTATCAGGGATGATTGCCATTTCCCGGGAAGTGTTCTCCACCAATCAATTCTGGATGATCCTCCCGCCTTTAGCCGTCTTCATGATCCTGATCTATTGCTTTATCACGATCGCTGAAGGGCTTACGCAGAAACAATTGCCTGTCGTTCAACCGGAGACCGAAGATACACGGGATTCTGTAAAGAGCGCAGATACCAAAGCTTCTTTTATACGTATTCGCTATGCACAAGCCAATAAAGACTAACTGAATTAATCCCTATTTACTTCATAGATAAAGGAGAATTGGATGCTATTTTCAAAATGGACCATTTACCAAGCGGCCTCTTTGGCAGGCTTGATCGCACTGGCTATTGTGGCCGAATTTTATTCATTTGATATCGGAAACGCGCTCACGTCGGGGCCTATCAGTTCGATGCTGATCGTGCTGACCTTCATCTTACTGAGCACGAGCTTGATCCATTTGTTCTTCGTTTTCCACAGCAAAAAAAGCGGGCGCTTCTTGTCGCACCCCTTATGGAATAAGATGAACGTATTATCGGGACTGCTGCTCGCAGTTTTCGTCGTAGTGTTCATTTCAGCTGGGGTGTTCACACCTCTAAACGACTGGATTGCGGATAGCCGCTGGATTCTGTACGCAATTCTCTATTTCTTCCTGTTTCTTTACAGCCTGTTCGTACTGTCGGTCGTACATAAAATGAAATATGAGAGTACGAAAGAAACGAAAATCGAGATTTCGTTCGGCGCGACTGTCGTGAGCTTATGCGTGTTGCTATTCTTGCTATAAATTTAAAAACAGCCTTTGGTCGAGGCCATTCTATGGCTTAAACCTAAGGCTGTTTAATTTGAAGGAGGGTAGTTTTTTAGGGCCTTGCCGTTTTGGCATTATTCCTAGTTCAGCGACGAACATCATCAAAAAGCAGTAGAACGCTGTCAGGCTAGCGGCATTGGCTGTACTAGCCGGTTGAGGGAACGAATAATTGTAGACGGTCAAATTGACAATCAACGCTAAGACAAATCCTACATAAGACAAGGTAAACAAGTGAGTTCCAACGATTATTCGTTTATCATTTGTCGAATCCCATGGCACCGACTTTGCGACGACAAGAGATTCTTTGACTTGCCCAAATGCTCCGTAGGCAAACGCTGCAATGACGAGAATCGGAACGATAACCCCAAACCAATCCATTCAAATACCTCCCAAAATCAAGCCTTACTCTGTTCGTTCGGCTGTCCTGCGCAGCCATTTTTGATTGTTGCGGTACAGGATCAGAAGTAGCGTCAAAAGCCCCGACAGTCCGAAGAAACCAGAAAACAAAGTGAGCCCGACTGTCGGCGAGTTAAGCAATATCGCGCTCATCAAGAGCAAGCCGACCGCCATCAACGACAGGAAAATAATGTGCGTCGTTTGGCGGTCTTTCAATAGCCAAGCCGATAGTTGAAAAACGATGAACAGGAATGACGCTGCCATCAATAACGGAAACAGCGGCTCAAATTTCGCTGCATAGACGAAATGGTCAATCACCAAGATATCGCTTGCGTCCTCCACTGGTCCGTTAAGCCAAGTGGAAAACACAGCCGAATACTTCCATTCCCAAGAGATGTCGCGCAGTTGTCCACCCTCATACCAACTGGCAAGCGTCGAAAAGATAAATACGAGAAATGCGCCGATTAGGTAAATGATGTGTTTGAATTTCATGCAATTCCCCTTTCGTTTACTGCATCCAAATTCCGTTAAACTCTGTGCTTTTACTATACTAATAAGCCTCTGGAATTTCTACATAATTTTGGAAATAAATCAGTTAATCATCCCGTTTCATCTATCTAAAAAGGAACTATTCAATTGAATACGTTTTGTAAATTTCCATCCATAGGGACATATGTCCTTCCATCCACTCTTAATGCCGATTATCCTTAAGTTAACGAAAGGCGGTGGAGCGGATGAAAGGTATTCTTTTTGCACTGGCAGGCGGGTTTTTCCTGACCTTCCAGAGCGTGGCGAACGCGACCATCAGCGACCAGATCGGTACGTGGCAAGCGGCGGCGATGACTCAGCTGACGGGATTTGTACTGGCGATCTTGATCGTTTTGGTGCTAAAAGATACATCGATTAAACACTTGAGAAAAGTTTCTCCTCTATATGCTTCGGGTGGTCTGCTGGCAGCGTTCATCTTGTTCAGCAATATGACCGCTATACATCGTATGGGCGTGACACTGACGATTAGCCTGTTCCTGATTGCGCAGCTGATTGCAGCGATTGTCATCGATGGTAAAGGCTGGTTCCATATGGCGAAGAAGAATGTCGGAAAGACGCAGATTGTTGGCGTAGGACTGATGATTGCGGGCATTCTCGTATTGAAGTGGTAAGGAGGAAAAACGATGCAGCCAATTAACGAGTATCTTCAACAATATGGATTGGTGGATTTATTCCACCCTGCCGTCATCGATTCGATGCAAATCGAGCGTTTTGCGGCAGGCCATAGATTGTTCTCTCAAGGCGATTCAGCAGATACTTTGTATTTGCTTGTTGAAGGAAAATTGAAGATTTCCATGTTGTCACCGGAAGGCAAGCGACTGATCCTGGCATTCAAGACACCCTTCGACATTGTCGGCGACATTGAATACGTGCAGAAATGCTCGTTCATCAATACGGTCGAAGCTGTCACCGATTTAGTATTGCTGCGCGTCCCGTACAAAGCCCTGGATCATGAAATGAGCGATAATGCCTCCTTTCAGCAGTTTCTGTTGGAGACCATTACACGCAAGTTCGTGACGAAAGCACAGGAATTGAATTTCAATTTGCTGTATGCGGTCGATGTGCGCGTCGCGAGTTATTTGCTGTCGATGACGCCGGACAAACCACGTCTCGATTCGCCGTCACTTGTCGATATGGCGGACTTGATCGGCACGAGTTATCGCCATTTGAACCGGGTGCTCCAAAAGTTCGAGCAGTCCGGCTGGATCAAACGCAATAACGGCAAAATCGATTTGCTCGACCGGGACGCCTTATTGAGTCAGGCGGGACATAATATTTACGAATAGGAGGAACTTCCATGGTTCTTGGCATTATACTTGCCCTCTCAGGCGGGGTCTTTGTGTGCCTGCAAAATATATTTAATGCAAACGTGAAACAACAGGTTAGCGTCTGGTCCACGACGGCACTGGTGTTGTTTCTTGGGTTCGTCGGCTCGTTTATCGCAGGCCTCTCATTCAATGGCATGGGCTTATTCCGCTTCGAAGCAGAACCATGGTTTTGGTTCAGCGGAGTGCTCGGCGTCGGGGTCGTCGTCTGCGTCACACAAGGGGTCCAGACATTAGGTCCGAGCCGTGCAATCTCGATTGTCATGGTGTCGCAAATTTTCTTCGGCTTGATGTGGGATACGGCGGGCTGGTTTGGACTTGAGCAAGTTCCGTTCACTTGGCAATCACTGCTCGGAGTCATACTGATCAGCGCTGGCATTTTATTGTTCCAACTCGGCCCTGTTTTGGAGCGAAAACCGTTTGTCCAAAAGCAAAAAGCGCAGCACGAGACGTAATATTATAAAATTCCTCACTCTTAAAGAATTTTTCCACTATCTCAGCACATGACTTCGTGCATATTTTTTTCATCTACTATAGTATGTATGTATAATACTGTTAGTTTGAAATCATACTATTTATTTCATGCACGATTCTTCATTAAAGAATGATTGTGCAATTGAGGAGAAGAAGCGGATGTTCAAAAATATTGAGTTGCAGGATTTTTTGCTTGAGAAAACCAAAGGATTGACTGAGCAGTGGTATGAAACACTGGATAAAAGTGCCGGCGGCGTCTACGGGGAAACTGAACCACAGGCCATCGAGAAGCTGAAGCAGCAAAACTACGAGTTCCACGAGCTGTTCTGTTCAGCTTTTAGCAAGGAAACAAGCGATTGCATCGATATCTTCAACGAATGGATCATGCGTGTTGCCAATGACGAAGCGCATTTATCGACGCCGTTCAATTCGGTCATCAAAGAATTTTTCCGTACGCAGAAGCAATATTTGGAGTTGATTGAAGAATTCGCGGTATTGCAGGAAGAAACCATTTCGCATGCCCAGTTGAATGCTTGGAACCAAGCTGTGGTCGACACAACGAATGCGATTATCCTGGAGTTTATCGACCAGAACACGAAAGCGGCCGAACGCCGTTTGAATGCCCAGCAGGAAATGATCGTCGAAATGAGCGCACCCGTTATCTTGCTTTCAAACGACAGCGGATTGCTTCCGTTGATTGGCGAGATCAATACATACCGTGCAAAAATCGTCTTCGAGAAAGTCTTGCAGCAATGCCATGAGAAATCGATTGAGCGCCTGTTCATCGATCTTTCCGGCGTGCCGATCATCGATACGATGGTTGCCCACCAGATCTTCCAGCTGATCGAAGGCTTGAAAATCATCGGCGTGCGCACGGCACTTGCCGGCATTAGCCCGGAAATCGCCCAGACCGCCATCCAATTAGGCGTCAACTTCGGCGAAATCGATGTCTATAATAAATTGGACCAGGCCTTGCGCTACCACAAATTAGAGTTTACGAATAACTAAACTCTCTACAAGAAAACCCATCCGCAGCGGCTATGCGGATGGGTTTTCTTGTGTACTTATCTATTTTCAGCGATGCGCTTTAACTCAGCCGCGCGCGTCGATAGGAATTTTTCCATATGGCGTTCGAGAAACAATTTATCCGCCAGTTTTCCGATGATCCCAAATGGTGCGCGGTAGACGAACCAGTCTTTCATCAGTGTGCCGCTTCCGCTTTCGGTGAATTCATGGGTGTGGTGGAAGGAATGAAAAGCGCCTTTTACCATGGCATCGCTGAATCGGAACGGCCGCTCCATATCGGTGATTTTCGATGTGAGCTTTTGGCGGACGCCGAGATGCGTCGCTTTCCATGTCACCCAGTCGCCCAGTTCCATCAGCCCGCTTGTCGTGCCGGCAATGGCACGTTCGTTGGTGTTTGAGACCGTTTCGATATGCACTTCGATACTTCGAGCCAGGTCAAAGACTTGTTCAATAGGTGCTTCAATATATGTTTCGTGATAGATCATGGGCATGTTGTTCCCTCATTCCTCGTGTTGGCTGTCTGCCTTTTTCTTTCTTTACCCTCAACGTGCCCGTGTTATTCGCTACTCGTTTATTCGGCAAGAAGGAGATTCTTTACCTCCCCGAGAATGATTAAAGGACAGGAGGAGTTTGAGTGAACATCGACATTCTGAAACAAAACCGCAAAAGCTGGAATACGGTTGCCGGGCATTTTAATGGAGTTGATGCCTTGCCGGGATACGGGCCCTTTACACAAAGCGAGGAAGAACTGCGCTTATTTGATTCGATTGAAGGCAAAAATGTGCTTGATATCGGCTGTGGCAGCGGCCATTCCTTGCTTTACATGAGCCGGCAAGGGGCCAAGGATTTATGGGGCGTCGACTTGTCTGACTGTCAAATTGACCGTGCACAAGAAATTTTGAGTGGGCTGGATGCACAGCTGTACTGCGCTGCAATGGAAGAAGATATCGGGTTGCCGGAACAATATTTCGATATTGTCTATTCGATTTATGCGATCGGCTGGACGGTAGATCTTAACCGGACCTTCGAGTTGATTTATTCCTATTTGCGGCCTGGTGGAACTTTCATTTTCAGCTGGGACCATCCGCTTTATGTCCACTTGAAAAGTGAAGATGGGCTCGTTTCATTGAACGGCTCCTATCAGGATGAAGGCAGCGTGCATTACGCCAATTTTAAAGGTGAGAATGCGCCGATGACAATTCCGAAGCGTAAGTTCAGCACATATTTAAACGCCTTGGTGAACGCTGGATTCACGATCGAGCAAGTGGTCGAGCCGGATGTTCCACAGGAGTTAAAGGAGACTGAAGCCGAAATGTCGGACCGCTATTACTCGCTTTCCAAAGCGCAGAAATTCCCCACTAGTTTTATCGTCAAAGCAAGGAAATAACGAAAGACCGTGTCTGCGCCTAAGCGTAAACACGGTCTTTTTTCATAATGCGCCAGTTAGCGGATGCGCCCCATCATTACGGTATCGTAATAGTTGCCATCTGCTAAGCGCTTGTCCATTTTCAGCACGCCTTCTATTTCAAAGCCGCATTGTGCATACAGCTTGATGGCTTTTTCATTGCGTTCGAGCACTTTTAAGTTCATTTTTTTGATCGCTTGTGCGTCCGCCCAGTGAATCGAGGATTCCAACAGTTTGCGGCCGATGCGATAGCCCCAGAATTGCTGGAGCACTCCGACACCGAACTCCACTTGATGCTTCGTGCGGTTCAGCGTGTTTCCTTCGCATCGGGAAAATCCGGCAATGTGCCCGTCCACTTCAGCTACTAAAAATAAATTCCGTACACTTGTCGCATCTTCTTCGATGAGCTGTTTGAAAGCCTCTTGATTCAAATAAGCTTCTCCCCGCTCGCGATCCATATTTTCCGTCTCGCCATCGATCTGCAGCCGGACTTTCGCCAATTGCGCTGCGTCCCTAGGATCGGCACTCCGTATAGAATAGTCCAAGCCTTTCACTTCAAATGACTGTTTCGCTAGTTGCATCTTTTATCCTCCTGACGTGTTGAATCGTTTATTTATATTGCGCCGTCATATCCGCATTGAAACGAGTTTTCTTTCTTTGTCTCATTTGATAGTAAACGATTGTCAGTAGCACAATCAATTCCGATAAGGGAATCGCAAGCCACGCTCCCGTCACGCCGAAAAACACTGGCAAAATGCTTAGCAAGATCAACAGTACAACAATTTCACGCGCTGCGGTGATCCATGTCGCCATGCGGATTTCTCCGGTTGATTGGTAATACGTCATCATGACGAAATTGGCGCCCATGAACAAATACGCGATAAAGAACAGTTGGATGCCGGAAGTCGCAAGTTCCATGACAGCGTCCGGGAAATCACCGAACACGCTGGCGATGGTACCGGCAAAGAATTGGCCGAAAATGAAAAACAGCAAGCCTGCCGTAAAGGCCGTCCCGATCGCGAGTTGCAGCGTCTTTTTGATTTTCGCTTGGTCTTTCGCTCCGCTGTAATAGCTGACAAGCGGCTGAATGGCCGAACCCATCCCAAGAAATGCGAGCAGCATAACGCTGTGGACATAGTTAAGGATTGCAAATGCCGCAACCCCTTCCGTTCCGGCCAGTCGTTCAAAGACATTATTATGCGAAATGGTGAACACCGACATGCCGACTTCCGCCAAGAAACTCGGGAAACCGATGACGAGAATTAACAAAAGCAATTTGCGGTTCGGCTTGAAGCGGACAAAGCGCAATTGATTGCCCTGTTTAAAGAAATGCGTGCACAAGACGAGCATACCGACAAATGCAGCTAGCAACGTAGCAGCGGCCGCTCCTTTGACGCCGAAATCCAACACGAATAAGAATACATAATTCAAGCCGATGTTTAGTAAGGACGTCGTGATGAGCGACACCATCGCCAGATTCGGGCTGCCGTCATTGCGTACCATGATGCTGAGGGCATTTTCCATCGTGAAGACAAAACCAAACAATAGCATCAAGTATAAATAATCAGAGACATACGGATATGTTTCCGTATTGGCCCCGAGCAAATAAGCGAGCTCCGTGCGAAACGGAAATGCGACAAGCCCGATGAGAAGCGTTACCGCAAAAATTGAGGCCATCGCGTGCGAGAAAACGATATGTGCTTCTTTTGTCCGCTTCGCCCCCATAAGAGCGGAAAATCTAGTAGCGCCTCCGATGCCGATCCATAGAGACATTGCGACGAATAAGGTGTAAACCGGTGCCGCGATGCCCACACCGCCCAGTGCGACCGGCCCAAGGCGGTTACCGACCATGATGCCGTCCGCGACGATATTGATTGCCATCAGCAGCATGCCGATGGTTGATGGGACTAAATAACGGACGAATGCCTTGCCGACCGACTCGTTATCCAGACGATGAATAGATTGTTGTGCCATGTTGAATTGCCTCCTAGTTTTCTAAAACACTGAAAACTATATTTGTTTTTTTAGTTTTTTCAGTCCGAAGAAATACTGGCTTTGGTTAGCCAGCATTTTTCCTATTCGTTTTTGACGAACCCGTCCAATAATAATTCACTCATCGTTTCAACAGCCTCTTTGATGGAAATGCTTTGTTCAGAGAAGAACTGCTGATCCAAGGAAATATTGACGACGTTCAAAATCATTTTCATCAACAGGTCAATGTTTTGTTGTTTGATCAGGCCAGTTTCCATGCCTTCTTCAAGCAATTGCTTCAAATCGTCCCATTGGTTCATTTCCTTATCGACACGTTGCCATTGTTCCGGATAGTAACGTTTCAACTGCTCCAAGACGCGCAAATCGAAAAAGTCATTATGGTTCGGGATCATGACGATCAATTGATGGATTTTTTCCTGCAAGCCGAGGGTATCGTCTTCACGGATGGCGCGTGCACGCTGTTCGTACTCCGAAAAGGCTTGGTCGATGATCGTTTCCAAGATTTCCAGCTTGGACGAGAAGTTCTCGTACAAGGTACGTTTGCTGATGCCGAGCCGTTTTGCCAAATCATCCATTGTAAATTTGATGCCGTTATTTCTCGTTTCTTCGATAAACGCCTGTATGATCCGATTTTTCACAGCCGAACCCCCTTTGTGAAAACTAATAATACTATAATAGTTTTCTTAGTTCAAGCGGAAAGATTTCAACCTAAATAAGGATTGGCTTTGTGAGCTGATCCTTATTTAGGTTGTTGGAAAAATTTATTAATTAGTTATAAATTAAAAGGGAAACATCTTTTCGACATTAAAGAATCCATGACCTATCCGAGTATTTGGAGAAGCGTTCGCTCGACTCCTGTGGATCAGCGAGACGACCGAGACCCCGCAAGGAATGAATGAGCGAAGCTTAGCTGAGCGCATTCATTTGCGACGCATCTGCCATGCAGATGTGGGAGCACAAGGGTTTCAAAGCGACTGAGGAGGCTTGGGCGCGAGCCCACGGAAAGCGAGCGATAAGCTTCGGAAAATGCGGTTTTCTAACTCTTTCTTTTACGTCAATAATTTACTGCTTTTTGTTTTCTCCAAACGGTACATCAATACGACGCCAAGTACTGCGCCGCTGATGCTCGATACGAGAAATGGCGGCATGAAGAATAAAGCGCCAACTTCGGTTCCCATGAGAATGCGTGCATAGGGTACTGCAACGAGTGAGGCGATGATGCCAGTTCCAAGGATTTCACCGGCTGCTGCAAAACTGAGACGTCCGCTGTAGCGATAAAACAGGCCGGCGAGCAAAGCGCCGATCATGCCTCCCGGAAACGCGAGCAGCGAGCCGGTCCCTGTCAAGACGCGAACTGCGCCGGTCAATAAAGCGATAACGACTGCAGGACCTGGCCCGAAGACGACTGCCGCGATGATATTGATCGCATGCTGCACCGGATACGCGCGGGCGATACCTGCCGGGAACCAGACGAACGCGGATCCTGCGACGGCGAGTGCGACGAACATCGCCATGAGCACGAGCTTTCTCGTATTCATCCGACACGCCTCCCCGGAATCGATTGTTTGAAGCGTTCAATTTGCCCTGCGACATCCTGGGCCTCGGCTATCGAAGAAATGACGGCGATGCCCGATACGCCTGCGCGCCAGACCATTTCGGCGTTGCCCGGTTCGATGCCGCCGATGCCGATGACCGGCACATGCGGATATTGGGATTTCACTCGGATAATTTCAGCGACACCCGCAGGCGGTTTCGCATCGCTTTTTGTGCGCGTTCTGAATACCGGCCCCATGCCGAGATAGGTCGCGCCGCACGTCAGCGCTTCGTTCGCTTCCTTAACGGAATGCACCGAGACGCCGAGCGCCATCGATGCGCCGATCCGCTTCCTTACCGCCCCGCAATTCATATCGTCTTGTCCGATATGGATGCCGTCTGCTTCGATCGTGCAAGCCAGTTCAACATCATCATTGATGAATAACGGGACCTCGTATTCACGGCATAAGCTTTTGCACTTGGCAGCAAACTCCACGAGCGCATCTCCCGTCAACGCCCCGCGTCCTTTTTCGCGCAGTTGGAAATGGGTGATGCCGCCTTCGAGTGCTTCTTCAAGCAATGCGAGCGGCTCTTTAGTACCGGCGTTTGTCGTACCCATTAGAAAGTAAATCGCTGGATTCCCGAACAAGGTGAATCACTTCCTTTTCAATAGATTCTTTGTACGCCGCATGATGTGTCGGGCCGTGGCCATGGCCAATATCAAGCGGATATGCGAGAGCTGCCTGGATAAACTCCTTGGCGGTGAACAACGCTTCTTCTACTTGTTTGCCTTTGCCGAGTTCAGCGGTCAGCGCCGCTGAAAACGTGCAGCCCGTGCCATGCGTCTGCCTCGTCTGGAGACGTTCCGAGCGCAGCAAAATCACTGTGCCTTGCTGATCCAAATAAAAGTCTTCCGCAACGTCAGGGTCACTGCCATGGCCGCCTTTGATGACGACTGCTTTTGCACCGAGCGACAAAATCGCTTCCGCCGCCATTCTACGAGACGCGTCGTCTGTGATGTCTATGCCACTCAACACTTCCGCCTCAGGAATATTCGGCGTGATGATGGCAGCGAGGGGCACGAGCATCGCTTTAATTGCTTTGACTGCTTCCTGCTGCAATAAGGAAGCGCCGCCTTTTGCGATCATGACGGGATCGATGACGAGTTGTTCCCAGCCGTAGCGTTTGATGCCTTGAGCCGTTTCTTCGATAATCCCCGCGTCAAACAGCATGCCGGTTTTGAGCGCACAGATGTCGAAGTCCGTTCCAATCGCATCGAGCTGTTCTTTGAGCGCTTTACGGTCCATGGGGTAAATACCGTGAACACCCAATGTGTTCTGGGCGGTCACCGCCGTTATCGCTGAACACCCGAATGCACCAAGTTCCTGGAAGGTTTTCAAATCCGCTTGTATGCCTGCTCCTCCGCCTGAATCGGATCCAGCAATCGTCAATACTTGCGCTTTAGCGTCCATAAAGTGCCGCCTCCTGTCGTTTCGATAGTTCATCCAAAAAGGCCATTTGGAACGTGCCAGGATTCAAAGCGATTTTGGACGCGCGGCTTCCTGCATTCGCATACAATTGCAAGCCATAAGCAAGCGCATCAAGCGGGGTAGATTCTTCGTCCGTCAAGAATGCGGCAAGCACCGCACTGAGTAAACAACCCATTCCGGTGACCGACGTCATCAACGGGTCTCCGCCTGTAATGTGCTCGGTGCGTTTGCCATCCGTCACCAAATCGCTGGTCCCAGTTACTGCGACAATTGTTTGATATTCATCAGCTACTTGTTTCGCGATTGCCTCCAAGTCGCCTTGCCCTTCTCCGGCATCGACGCCGCGTGCTTGCCAGTCCGCTCCTGCGATAGCCGCGAGTTCACCAGCGTTGCAACGGAGCAACGTGATATCGAGTTCTGTGAGCAACCGCTTTACTGCATGCAAACGGTAGCTCGTCGCTCCGGCACCGACCGGATCGAGCACAATCGGGATGCCTTTTTCCATGGCGGCGCGTCCCGCGATGAGCATGCTGTCGAACGAGCGCTCCGTGATCGTTCCGATATTGAGCGACAGGGCATCGGCATGTCCCGTGAGTTCAGCGATTTCCAGTTGCTCGTCACCCATGACCGGCGAAACGCCAAGCGCGAGGAGTCCATTTGCCTGAAAGTTCGAGACGACGTGATTGGTGATGCAGTGAATCAATGGTTTTCGTGCACGCAATTCCCTAAGCATGGCGGACACTCTCCTTTTTCGCGGGCAGTTCCCATGTTTCCATTGTCCACGCCTGTTGCCAGAACTGCCATTCATAATAGCTGCTTCTCATGAAGCGCGCCTTCAACTCCTGGCGCCGCTCTTCCGTCAAGCCTTCAGCCAAACGGTCCATCCGTTCGATTTGTTCATTCACCAATTCCTCGAACCATTCAGAACCGTATGTGCCGATCCATTTCTGGAATATCGGTTCTTCCGGCGTTGCGGTCTTTAAGCGTTCACCGATTTCGTAATAAAGCCAGTAACACGGAAGCAAGGCTGCGAGTACGTCCGCCAAGTCCCCTTCTGCCGAACGGTACATATGTGAAACGTATGCGTAGGCGTGCGGCGACGGTTCGAATAATCGCCAATCTTCTTCGGTCACCCCGAGCAATTCCATAAACGATTCATGAAGCGCGAGTTCTGCGGCGCAGGTCTGTTCAGCGTGATGCGCGAAAGACTGCGTGGTTTTAAGGTCTTTGGCTTTGGTGGCCCCGATTGCCTGCACTTTCGCGAAATGGGTCAGATAGTAGGCGTCTTGCATGACGTAGAATTTGAAAACATCGAGCGGCAAATCGCCTTTCGCGATGCCTTTCACAAACGGGTGTTCAAAACTGGCGTCCCATAAATCTGCGCATTCCAACCGGACTTCTTTACAAAATGTCATGTGGCTCTCTCCTTTTTTGGGCAAAATAAAACACCGCTTCCCAGGTAAGGAAGCGGCGATAAAGGTCAGCTGAAGAAATTGGAGAAATGCTCACAATTCGCCCACTTCCCTACGCTGGTATGATCCAGATCAGGTTCAAAGGGTCCGGACTCTTGTCCGTCTCAGCCAAAATGGCTCCCCTAGTGGAATAGCGATATTTTTTTATTGTCGGCAATAGAATACCATAGCTGGCTTGCGAATTCAAAACTTTTCGAATTTGCTGTTTGGTGTAATGAAGATAGTGAGAGTTTTGGTATTTAGTTTTGATTGGGTTTATTAAGATGTCTGCTAACTATCCGCAGCACGCTTGGGGTTGAGCTTTCACAATGAGCCAAGAAAGGCACTTGTCTCATTGCTTCGCTTCACCCTTAAGCGCGTGGCTGCTTTTAGATTTCGCTGGATTGGAAGGAGAACAAGTGAATAAGTTTGTAAATGTCATCCGCTTTAATTCATTTACTTAGCTGGGCTAGCTAATGAAATGAAGATAGCTGCAATTTTGATGTTTACTTGGAATAGTACTTATCAATTCTGGTTCTAGTTATCGGCAGCACGCTTGGGGTTGGCCTCCCGCAATAAGCCAAGTTGCTTATCTATCGACTTTAAACCTTGCCTCTCCCATCAAAATTTTTCTGTATTCCCCCTAGCGCATCGACGGGTAGCGCAGGCGGATGAGGCGGTAGAGGTTTTGGACGATCGCTTTTCCTACAGCGTAAGTTGGGATGACCAATATCATGCCGATGAGGCCGGCTAGGTTGCCTCCAATATAGAGCAGGAAAATGATAGTGACTGGATGCACCGCAAGTTTTTTTCCCATGATATTAGGTGAGATAAAATTACTTTCGACCTGTTGGACAATAGTGATGCCGATCAGCACCCACAAGGCGAGGATCGGTTCCTGGAAAAAGGCCACGACTATAGCTGGGACGGCTCCGATAATAGGGCCGAGATAAGGGATGACGTTTGTGAATGTCGCCACTAGCGCCAAAACGATGGCGTAATCCACACCGAGCACGAGATAAGTGATATAGCTCAACACACCGACGAATAAACTGACTATCGCCTGTCCTTGGATATAGGCACTGAGGTTTTCGTCCATATCATGAAGGATTTTGGCGCCTTCCGCTCTTGAATCTTGCGGCAAAAGCTTCAAGAAACTAGCCGGTAATTTGTCGCCGTCTTTCAATAAAAAGAACAGCACAAACGGCACGACGACCAATGAAGTTAATGCGCTGACGAGCACACCTGTAAAACTGAGGATATTCGAACCGATTCCGGTCAATGTATTTCGGAAATTCGCGGCTATGGTGTCTGGATTCAAGGCAGGGAGAAAATCCTGCTCTTGAATATAACTCCACCATTGACTGGATAAGACCCGATTGGACTGATTTTGAACACCTCTCACAATCGACGGGAAGTTTTCGATCAAAGATTGGATCTGCCGGAAAATCAGCGGCCCGATCCATAATGAGAAGCCGACAATCAGGGCTATGAAAAGAATGAAAATCAATAGAATCGCAACAATACGCGGCATCTTTTTGGACAATAGCTTGACGATTGGCCTAAAGATATAAAACAGGATTCCCCCGATGATGATAATCGGCATCAAGGTCGAAAATGCGACACCGATCGGATAAAACACAAAAGGCACACGCATTGCCAAGTTGATAATGGCAAAAATCAATAGCGTGCTGAGCAAGAAACGAAACCATTTGGTCTTGGGAATGGTCATTCCCCTTTCGTCTGTGTAAGCTATAGTTTTGCGCTGGCAGCCGTTCCATTTAGTAGATCTGAGGGTTGAAATTGTTTCCGGTTCCATCTATTGATTTTCATTAATGCGCTTCCATCCCCTTTGCGTTCGAAGAAAGAGTTTTGAGTTCTAGGAGGTGAAATATAATCAAACCTATGCAATAAAGGCTGTTTCTTCACCGAACATTCGGTAATGCAATTTATTGATTTCAAAAAAGAGCCTTCAACAGAAGGCCCTTTATCGTTCTTCAACATATTCAATCTGATAATCCCCGTACTCATCTATCACGACGGTATAAAGGCGACGGTGGTCGATTGTTCCGGTTTCGCCGTTTGCTTCGTGGTAATTGAACACTGCGCCGGCTTCGACATACGCACGGTCGCCTTCAATCTCGACAGAGCTGACTTCCGGCACGACCGAGTCGAATACACGGCCAGCTTCTGAGTATTCCTGCACGACACTATCCACCGCTTCAACTGCCTGGCTTCCCGGCACCAGATACGACGAGTAGTAATTGAGTGCTTCGTCATTCATGGAATACGGCAGCAAGTCGTAATAAGCTTCGATGAAACTCGACAGCAATGCTTCGTCAAAATAGGCATCCTTCACGGACGGCTCCACTAATTGCGAGTCGGGAAGCGGATCTGGGTTGTTCGCCCATATATCCAGCAGCTCTTTTTTCAAATACAGCGGAATCGCATAGCCGATTTCCGGATCGTTTTCGAGCATGACCGAATTGATGCCAAGCACTTTGCCGGTGCTTGCATCGAGTAGCGGCCCCCCGCTTGAGCCCTGCTTGATCAAGGCATTCATTTCATACAAATCCGTATAGACAAAAACTTCCGAGAAATCCACACCGGTGTCGGTGATTTCCCCTTCTGTCGCAGTGTTTGCCGCGTTTTCAGGGCTGCCGATCGCAATGACCGGTGTTCCAATATCGACCGGTTCCATTTCCTGCTCGAGCGGCTCTTTTCCTGCGAGGTCTTCTACACGGACAAGCGCCAAATCCTCATCAAGCGACATGCCGATGACTTTGCCGGCGAACTCCTGGCCGTCGCTATTGACGAGCGAGATAAACGTGGCATCGCGCACTACATGGGCGTTCGTCAAAATATCGCCTTGGTTATTGAACAAAAAGCCGGACCCTTGCTCGAAATCGGTATAGATCGTGTAGACATGCGTCTTGGCATTCGCAATCATCACGGCTTTTTCCTGAGCGGCCGTATCGACTGGTGAATCCGTCTGCTCTGTTTCGGTTTCTGGCGGCGCCTCTGTCTCCGTGCTTCCACAAGCCGCGAGGATCATCGCTGTCAGGAAAACCATCAACCATTGCATCATCCGTTTTTCCATAGTCTCAACCCGCTTCCGTTAATGTGAGTTCATTATAGCAAGCGGGAATTGAAAAAGGAATGGCGAAGGGACATCGCCTTAATCGATATTTTTATTAAAATGGCAATTCATTCGGTTGCTGAGAATAGCAAAAAGCTGAGGAATGAATGCTTCCCCAGCTTTTTGCTTATTGCTTATCTTCTGTTTTTCACCAATTGCCCTTTGTTCGTGACGACTGTGTAATGGCCGAGTTCGTTAACTTTCAATGTGAAAGTCGAACCGTTTTTGCTGCCTTGGATGATTTTCCATTTACCTTTAGCGTCTTCACGTGCACCAAACTGGACTTTGATGCCCGGATCCGTTTCGAAACTCAATTCTACAGCTTCTGTGAATTTCAAGTTAAGTTGTTCGCCTTCCGCATCCAGCACAGCGATATCGAGCTGGCGTGTCATGGTAGGGCGGTTGTTGACTTGAGCATCATCTCCAGCTTCAAGTGCAAGCGTCATGCCATCTCCAGCTGATTGTGCCAGCTGCTGCAAATTGGCTGGTGTGAATCTCAAACTGGCATCGTCCAGTTGGATTAGCAAAGCTTTGCCGCTTTCAAGCAATTCATCGATTGTACCTTCCGTAAATGTGATATCAAGGGTACCGTCTTCATCAAATTCTCCAGCTTCAACTACTGCTGAAAAACCTGAGAAATCCGGATCCGCTTGCTGTTCGCCAGGGACTTGCGGCTGTTCTTTATCGAACGTGATTTGTGCAAGTAGTGGATCATGATCCGATGCGCGCCCATGCTGTTCCATGAACATCGAGTTGATGTGGACCATATCAAGTTCTGTGTTGTCCGCCAAGTTGTTCGTCACAAGCAGGTGATCGAGCACTTGCGAGTTGCCTTGGTAGTAATAAGAGAAACGATCTTCTTCAGGGACATCGTTAACTTTGTTCGTCAAGATGTCGCCTTCTAGTGCTTTAAGTGCTGGCGTGAATTCGAAATCGTTCATATCGCCAGTAACGACGACATTGAGATTCGGATTGATTTCCAAGCCTTCTGCAATAAATCCGTTGATGGCTTTCGCCAATTCAATGCGTTCGATTTCAGAAGTGAATTGCGGCGGCTGGTTCTGCCCGAACAAGCCTTGATCTCCACCTTTGGAGTTCAAATGCGTTGCGACAACGACCACTTCTTCACCTTGGAATTCAAATTGTGCCGCGAGTGGCTTACGTGTGTTTGGCATTGCAATTGGCTGAACGCGTCCAGGGTTCAATGTAAGATCTCCTGAATCTGTCCAAGAGTTGTTTTCAGCAGCTGTTCCTTTTGTGCCTTCAGATAACTCAACGCGGTCCGGGTTGTACAAGAACCCGACGCGGATGTTGCCGCCTGGCTGTCCACCATCTTGGTTGTATTCCGGTGCGATGTCTGTCCAAGCGTATTCAGGACCACCTTCAGCTTGGATGTCTTCGATAAGTCTTTCATATGATTCAGATGCATCCGGGTTGCCGGAATCGATTGGCCCGTCGCTGTCCTGAACTTCGACCATCGCGATGATGTCCGGTGAATTCAAGTCGTTGACGAATGATTCTGCGATGCGTTGTGCTTTTTCATCTGATGTGTGGTTCGGGTCTGCAGAGAAATTCTCGACGTTATATGTGGAAACCGTCAATTTATCTTCTGCGTTTTCAATCCATGTTTGTTCCGGCTCTGTTCCACCGTCTACAATTTCCGGCAGCTCATCTGACTCGGTCCAGATCTGGTAGTTGCCGAATCCGTATCCGAGAACACCGACTGGCGCTTCAGCGAATGTATCGCCAGCTTTAGCGACAACGTTTTCACCCGTTGTGACGGTGATACGTTCCGGGTTGAAATCGTCTTCTTCAAAAAGGATTCCATCTTGCTTGTGGAACTCGTTATTGGTTGCATTTTTCGATACGACAAATACTTCGCCGTAATTTTGTGGGCCGACGATTTGTGCATCAGCCACGCTGACACGCATCAATTCGAGGGATTCCCAGAAATCAATGCCATCCTCTTCCGGTTGGAATTCCGTCAAGCCGTCATTGTCGATGTTTTGAGTCGGAGGGAACACATCTTCACCGATGACAATTGGTTCAGGCAGTTCCGCTGTTCCTGATTTCACAACGTCCGTTGAACGGATGCGTGTGAGCGGTAAATCATTGTCGCGCATGTCGGAATAGCCTTTATAGAACCATTCTTCGACCGTTCCTGCGACTGTTACTACATCCCCAACTGCAAAGCTGCTGGATGCGGATGAACGGTTGACGATGATTGCTTCTGAAGTTTTCCAGTCGCCGTCGCCTTCTGTATCTTGGATAACAAAGTTTGCGCCGTTATAGAAATGCGTGATGACACCCGTTACTTCATTGACAGCCACATCTTCATATTTCGAATAATGGCCTTGTCCTTGAATGTCACGGATTTTCAAGTCCTCTGATTTCAGGACCGTGTAATCAAATGAAAATACTTCCGATGTTTCGCCTGTCACTGCGATCGCTTTGATCACCGTATCTTGTGTCAGGACGATTGGCTCAGAATAAACTGCGCTGCCCGTTGTTGGCTCCGAACCATTTAAAGTGTAATAGATCGTTGCGTTATCCAAGCCGCTTGCAAGTGTGACTTCAGTTCCTTCCGAGACGACGCCCGGGAAGATGTCTGCGTACACAGCCGGCTTGTTAACGAGCTCGAAGCTGTCGAAGCCGAGCGTTTTCACTTGGTACGTATCGTTGTATTTCGAAGCGATGCCTGAAAGATAGATCAAGTCGCCTTCTTTGTATTGTTTTGTGAAGTCTTCGAACGTCAAGCCATTGCGATTGTCATTGCGGACGACGACTTGCTCGCCATTTTCCGCAACTGCCGTGAACTCGAACGTCCCAAAATTATTAACGGCTTGTAAGTTAGTGATTTCAACGCGTTCGATTGAAATGCGTTCGCCTTGAGTCTCTTCATTGACGCCTGCAGGCGAAATTGCTTGCGCTTCCGGCAATTCGTTTCCAGAAGACACGACTTCCACTGTATTCGGCTGCAATTGAAGCTCGCCGCCGTATTCAGACACGGTGCCTTCCAAACGGACGATATCGCCTGCCGTCACAGTGGCGCTAGATGTATAAACATAAATGCCCGCTGTTTCATCTTGTACGTAGAAAGCGTTGCCGCCCCAGAAACCTGTTTCAGTTGTCACAGTTGCTTCAACAGAAATCAATTCTCCTGCTGAGTCACGTGCTTCTTGAACATTTTCAACCGGTGTTGCTTCAGGCGGTGGAGCCGGCTCTTCGCCCTCGGAAAGGATAGTGAATGCTGTTGGTGAACGAAGACCTGGAACTGAGAAATAAGCTGAAAGTGAACCGGCAATTGTTACTTCCGCTTTGAAGTTAGCTGGGTTATCAACTAAGTTCAAACCTGAACGAATTGAACCGGACGGCAATTGAACCGTCAAAATTTTAGCTGGATCCGTTTCGTCTGGGGAATCAGCTAAAGCAAGGTTAGTCGCTGAATCAAACGGCGGTTCTTGCTTATAACTTCCTCCGCTTATTACAGTTCCAACGATAAACCCTTTCACCGTTGCCGTTCCTGTATTGTTTTCAATGGCTTCTGCAACTGAAATGGTTTCTGCTGCTTCGGCTGTCGCCATATATGGCAAGGCAGCTGATAAAGCCAATAGGAGACTCAAAAAGACCTTGCTGAACGCGCTTTTTGTCACAAACCTTCACTCCTCTGATAATTTATTGTTATACCGATTTAGTATACTAGACATATGTAAACGCTTTATTGAATATTTGTAAATTTCTTATATTTTTGACCAAATTATTTATAATATTCCCTTTTTTATCCTATATATTAGGAGCATCGGGAAGCTTTTTTCTAATTTTGTACATTGATTAATTCATTAGTCCTGTAAGCTTGTCAGTTGTGAATTTTTCCGCAACATAATCGCCCGAAAGACGTCTAAACTAGAGGTTTCGTGATAAGATAGGAAAATGGAATTGGGAGATTATTGCTCCTATATATAAGGAAAGAATTTGGTTTTGTTTTACCGCTTAACCATTTGAAGAAAGTAGGATTTTGTTTTGGGCAGAAAACTCGCTATTACCGGCATTTTGTTTGTCATTGCGTCGCTGTTTTTGAAAGTTTCCGGGCTTCTCCGAGATATGGTGATTGCCTATCAATTCGGGGATTCCTATCAATCAGCTGCGTATTTTGCTGCATTCGCTTTGGCAAATACCTTTATTTTATTTTTCACTACCGGCATGAAGAACGCTTTTGTGCCAAGCTTCATCCATGCACACGCCGATGGCAAAGGCCATCATCATTTCTCGCAGATCATCCGCGGGACTATGGTGCTCGGATTGATCGTTTCAGCTATCGGCGCTTTGGCTTCACCACTGCTAGTGCCATTGCTATTTAAATTCCCCAACCTTCAGCCCGATGTTCGAGCGGAAGCGATTGAGTTGAGTGTAGCTTTAGCTATCATCTTCTTTATAGCTGTATTCCTTGTGTCATTAAACTCGGTCTATGAGGCTTATCTTGACGCAGAAAACAAATTCTCATTGTCGGTCATTTCACAGATTATCGTCATCGGCAGCACCATCCTTAGCACGCTGTTGTTTGCAGATCAAATCGGCGCCTATGCCATGGCGTTTGGCTATTTGGCCGGTGCGCTATTATCGTATATTGCCAAACGGCTCTGGTTCGTCCCTAAAGGCAGCCATAAAGTAATCGGCAAACTCGATTGGCAAGAGATCAAGCCCTTTTCCATCATTTTCATCCCGGTCGCTATTACGGTGATGGTCGGCCAAATTAACCTGACAATCGATAATATCTTTGCCAGCTCATTCAGCGATTCGGCGGTCAACTATGTTAACTACGCTAAAAACATCGTCCACTTCCCGCAAGCGATTATCGGCGTAACGATCGGGACGATCATTTTCCCGATTTTAGCGAAAGCCATTGCGAATGCGAATGAAAAAAGCTTCAAACAAGGCATTGAATACGGCTTGATGTTGACGCTTCTGGTTTTGCTGCCTGCTGTTGCGGGAATGATGTGGCTGATGCAAGATCTCATCACGATCGTCTATGAACGCGGCGCCTTTACGGCGGATGCGACAACAGCCACTGCAAATGTCGGTTATCTGTATCTCGGATCGGTATTGTTCTTCAGTTTGCAGAACATCTTAAACAAAGCTTTCTATTCGAAAAAACAAGGCCATGTCATTTTGCGCATTTCCTTGTTCTCCATCGGGCTCAATGTCGCATTGAACTTCCTGTTCATCGCCATCCTTGATTCGTATTTAGCGATTCCACTCGCTTCGTCCGTCATGGCGCTCGTCTATTTTGCGCTTAACTGGATCGTCTTTAACCGGACGCAAGGCAAGCTCGATTCGCGCTTTATCGTGAAAGACGCGGCCAAGATTTTTGCAGCGACTGCTGCGATGCTATTGGCCTTATGGCTCGCTTCCGGAATACTCGAAGATCTTCACATCTACATCCGCTTCGGCCTGACCGCGATCATCGGTGCCATTGTCTATGTCATCGCGGCACTCGCCTTGAAAACGGAAATCGCGCGCTTCCTCATCAGCAAGCTTAGAAAATCATAAGGAGTTTTTCGCATTATGAAACAAGCATTAATGAAAAACGCTGCGCCGGTGCTGAACCCGGCGATCAAAGCGTCCTTAAAACGTTTTTACAAAGCGAATAAACCGCTCACTCCACTGGAACCAGCAGAGCGCGTGCTGGTATTTGCACCGCATATCGACGATGAAACAATCGGGCTCGGCGGAACGATCCGCCGTTATGCCGATACCGGTGTGCAAGTCACCATCGCCATCATCACCGATGGCAAAAACAGCAACGCTGCCCCGGTTGAAGCCGATGCATTGGCTGAAACCCGCAAACAAGAGTTGCGGTCGATCCAAGACCTGCTTGGCTTTACCGATGTCCGTTATCTGGATTATCCCGATAGCGAGATCAAGCATGTCGCTTCGAGCGAACGTTTTGTGGAGCTGATCGACGAGATTCGCCCTGACACCGTCTATACGACCAGCTTAATTGATGCCCATCCGGATCACGTGTACAGCGCACACTTGGTGGCTGATGCCTTGAAGCACACGTCCCATCAGCCAAAAGTCGTCCGTGAATATGAGATCAATTGCCCTGTACCGCCGGAAGCAATCAATTGTATTATGGACATTACCGATCAATTCCCGCTCAAACAACGGGCGACCGAAGCATTCAAAAGCCAAGTCATCGCGTTCGATGGGTTTTTGGCACTCGCTGAAATCAAAGCTGCACAAACAACCGATGCACACGCACGCTACGTAGAAACCTTCATCGAAAACACACCGCAGCAATTTATCGGGGCGGCCGATCATTTGAAGACGCAAGACCGCCAGTACGAAAAACATTTTAAGCAAGCGAACCGCACCGTCACTTTATGGTGGGCCATCTTCAAGAATTTAAAGTTGAAAAGGGCGATTTATCAAAGCCGCTAATTATAAATGCATTTGGAGGATATTATGAACTTTTTTAAGAACGAGAACGAAAAATGGTTTTGGCTCATCGCCTTGATCGCCATCATGCTAATCGGTTACACAGAACTTGCCATCATCGGCTATGCACTGACGCTCGTGTTGTTCGCTTATGCGTTCATCAATCCAAAACACGGCATCTTGTTGCTGTTCGTCTATATTCCGGTGCGCGAATTCATCACGCAATACAATCCGGGCCTCAGCTATTTAACCGAAGCTCTCGTGTTCGGTGCGCTGTTCCAGGTCTTCTGGATGAACCGCAAGACAATCGGCAAACTATTCCATTTCAAGAATTTCGAATATGCCTATTTCGCTTTTCTAGCGATCGGTTCGATATCCGCACTGATTACAGGCATCAGCCCTGTATTGATCGCAATGACTTTACGCCAGTTCCTGCTCTTTTACTTGGTGTATTACATCGTTTACCGTATTGGAATCACACGTAAAGACCTCGTTAACCTCGTGTGGATTTTCATCTGGACAGCGATTTTGGTCATCATTCAAGCGATCACTGAAAAATTGTCTATCCGCAATATGTTCTTGCCGGAATCATGGGAAGCCATGGCACTGTCGGCGAAAAACCGTGTGCGCATCTACGGTATGCTCGGCAACCCGAACGTGCTCGGCATTTACTTGATGTTCGCCTTCATCGCCTTCTATTACGCGAAGCATAAATTGAAGGAATTCAACCCACGCTATATGGATATCTTAAATGTCCTGTTGGTCGGTATTCTCGTTTTGACTTACTCACGCGGCACATGGGGCGGGTTCCTGATTGCCGCCATCGCCTTCCTGATCATGACGCGGAAAATGAACATTCTCATCGACTTCGTCAAATACACGGCGATTGCTCTCGTCCTTGTGGTACTGCCACTAAATCTTTTGACCAATTACTTTGAAAGCACCGACATCGGTTCTGAAAAAGTCACCAACATCCAGCAATTCGATGTCGGCGGCGAGTCTGGTTTCCGCGACCGCATCGGCAGCACGTTCAGCGAAGACACGGTCACGGGCAGCCAAAGTTCCGGCCGTTTGTTCATCGTCAAAACCGGCTTTGAAGTATTTAAAGACTATCCTATTATCGGCACTGGATTTGCCACATTCGGCGACTCCACCACCCTCTCGAACGGGTCGCCGATTTATGATGAATACGAAATCGGCCACAAGTTCTACTCGGATAATCAATACATCCAAATCATCGTCCAAACCGGCGTACTCGGCGTCATCGCCTTTGCCACCTTCTTGTTAACGATGCTGTGGCGTTATGCGAAGAAGCACAAAGAAAGCTATTTGTATTCACTGACTGCCAGCATCTTGCTCGGCGCGTATTTCATGGGGCTTGTCTACAACCTATGGGAATCCGATATTTTCGGGCTCGCATTCTTCGCACTTCTAGCTGCTGCGTCTCGACGCGAAGACTTTGGGCTCAGTGATGACGGTGACACTTTATGATCCGCCTTTACCAGCCAGGCGACGAGATCAGCATCAATGCCCTGTATGAAAAAGTGTTCGGCAAAAAACGGTCACTTGCAGAATGGCAATGGAAATTCGAGGCCTTTCCAGAGAGCGCGACAATCGTCGTTTCAGAAGAAGATGGCTACATCAATGGCCACGCCGCTTTCCTGAAGCTTACGGCGCGCCAGCAAGGATCGGAACTATCGCTTGGTGAACGGGTCGACATCATGGTCGATCCGGATTTCCAAGGGCGCGGCATCTACAAGCAAATCGTTTCCCGCATGATTCAGGAATGTGAAGCGGAAGGGCTCGACATCCTTTACGGCTTCCCTGCTGAAACGGCGAAACAAGTGTTCATGAAAGTGGCAGGCGGCAAGGATCTTGGGAATGTTCCCCGCTTCCTTGCTGTCAACAAGCCAGGAGCCTTGCTTGCGGCAAAGGTCGGCAAGTTAAAAGCGATCCAGCCGCCGCTCGATAAAGTGTTTTCTGTGAGCATCCCTAAAAAGAGCACACATCGACTGCGTGAGCTTGGCGATCGCCTCTCAGTGGCAGACATGTTGTACGGGCGCTTTGAAAACCAGTACCCGCTTCATGCTAAACGCAGCGGCGATTATATTCAGCGCCGCTTCTTAGACCATCCAACAAAGGATTACCAGGTGTATACCTTGGAGCAGAATGGCTACGCGGAGGGTTATTGCGTACTGCATGAGGAAACCAAAGAAAATGGCGTCACATTCGCAACGATTCTGGATTTGTTCGGGCCGAATGATGAAGCAGTCATTGCGGATCAATTGAAAGCGATCCGCCGCCATACAAAAGCGGATGCGCTCAATTGCTGGGCTGTGCCAGATAGCCCACGCTATCGTGCACTGAAGAAAGCCGGCTTTTTCCATATCAATAGCCCGATGCCGTTTGTCATCAAAGATTTCACTGGCACGGGTGCGTGTGATGAGTTGACTGATTGGCATTTGTCTCAGTCGGATGTTGATTCGTATTAATGCTTGCCCTTCTTCCGGAATTTTGGGAGAAGGGCTTTTTTTGGGGGAAAGAGTTTTGTGTGGCGATGTATACGAAGATACTGAGGCGTTGCTTGTGGAATTGTTGCGATGATAGATTTCAGCATCCACTTAGTAGTCGCTGCCTTGCTTTGGGTTGGCCTCTCGCCATAAGCCAGGAAGAACGCCTGTCTTACGGCGTCGGCTCACCCTGAGCGCCGGCAGCTTAGAGATTTCATTGTGTGCAGATTGTTTAATTGGATCAGTTTCTGTATCGTGTTGCCGGCTAGTGGGGGAATCGCTTCCCAAGACACTTCATCTGGCACATGGCTGCTTACTTTTAAATTTTGCGGATAGATCAGAATTAATTTGCACATTCTTAAAAATAAGATGACTCAAGATACAAAACATGACGCACTTTCACGCAAAAGAAATTAGTAGGTTGAAGAAAATACCTCCCACTCTAAATATAGAGACTGAGTGGAAGGGGGCTGACGCCTGTGGGACCGCGCGGGCTGGCGAGACAAACGTGCCGCGCTCTTTGGCACGTTGGCTCAACACCCGCCCCACGGCAAGCAGCCCTCTGCAACGTAGTCGAAAGCGGAAGCTTTTCAAATCTCTTCTTTCTATCTAACAGTTTTCGTCGCATCAGCTGCATGACTCGCACCCTGCGAGCCCCAAGCAGCCCCCTGCAACGCAGTCGAAAAGTAGAAGCTTTTCTTCTCTCCTCTTTTTACTCCATACCTCCTATCCTCATAAAAAAACAGGCACTCATTCATTGCGAATGGGTGCCTGTTCTGTATTCACTCGATAAACGCTTCATATGTATCCAGTTCGCCGGCTTTGATGACGTGTCCGATAAAGTCTTCGTAGCTGACGATGCCGAGTGCTGTGGCTTCACCGAACAGTTCCTGCACGCGTGCTGTGTCTGGATGGATTTCAGCGTTTTTGGTCGGGTGCAGTTTTCCAGAATGATCGACGATCTTGCCTTCTTCATCGAAGACGACGTTCAGTTCGCCGAGGTTGGTATCGTATTCGCCAGTTTGTACGACCAATGTATCGCCGATGTGATTTGGCGGGTTGGTCGTAACATGTGAATGGCCGCCGATGATGACGTCAATGCCTGGTACTTCTTTGGCCAATGTGCGGTCGTGCCCAATCCCGATATGGGTCAGCGCAACGATTTTATTGATGCCAATCGATTCAAAATGGGCGACAGCATCTTTAGCAGCTTGTGTATAATCTGCGAACGATACATCACCAGGGACAGTCACGACTTCCTTGTAATGCGTGATGCCAAATATGCCGATTTGTTCGTCCCCTACGGTTTGCACGAAGCCTTTATTGATGCGGCCATCTACAGGCTCGTCCGTATAACTGTAATCTGCATAGGGCTCCAGGAATTGATCTTGTGAAAAGTCGACATTGGCACCAAGCACTGGATGCGCTGCGTTTTTAACGTAAGTGCTGAGCGGGCCATGATCGACGACTCCTTCACCAAGGTCAAACTCGTGATTGCCGAGCACCATTCCGTCGTAATCGAGGTGGTTCATAAACACGGCATTTGCGAGCGAATCCTGCGCTTTGCGCCCGATTTCCCAGGACGTCACATCTCCTGCTGATAATAAAAGATGATTGGTGCTGGCTCCACGGATCTCTTCTATCAGTGAAGCGCGTCTTGCGATATTGTCCATAACTGTATGGGTGTCGTTCGTGTGGATTAAAGTCAGTTCGAACGGTTCCGGTTCCACAGGTTCCGGTGATTCGTCTGGATTAGTGTCTGTTGAAGCTGTTTCCTTTCGGTCTGGTGCTTCTGCATCGCCAATTCCTTCACTTTGGTCTTTTTGCGGCCAAATGAGGAAGGCTGTGAAGGCCACCATGATCGCTGCTAAAAATGTTACGACTTTTTGCATAGGTGTCACGTCCGTTTCTATAGTAGGTCTCTATACACAGTCTACTATAAAATAACGGAAAAATACGGAATCTCATGGATTCTTAACCAACTCTTAATCCTTTTCTACAAATCTTTACGAAAGAAGTTTTAAAAGCCAAAAAAATCCCCAACTGCATAAGCAGCCGGGGATTGAGGCATTGATTAATCGTGCAATGCTTTGATGACTTCTGGAGAAACAACTTGCGTTCCGCCTGAAGTGAAGACTGTTCCGTAGTAATGCGCACGGTCTTCAACAACAGAGTTGACACTGTCTTTTTTCACAAGAAGCATCGGTGCTTCATAAGCTGCAGCAAGAGCGTTTCCAGTCAAAGCATCCGGGAAGTTCTGGCCGTTTGCAGCCAAGCCTTCAACCGCGCCATCGAACAAGCGATCTGCAACTGCCGCAGAAGTCAGGTAACGGTCTGCACCGCTGATGCGGTCAGCGTTCGGCAAGTCATCCGCTACGCCTTCAGATACAGCTTGCGATCCGCCGATGATTGTCGTTGTGTCATAGTTTTCAAGTTCGTCTGCAATGACAGCCGGAATGCGGTCAGGACGCGTCAATAGGATTGGCTTGTCGTTGACTGCTGCATAAGAACCAGCGGACAAAGCATCAGGGAAGTTCAAGCCGCTTACAACGACTGCATCTGTTGCTGCTGTTTCCAGTTCATTTGCGATGGCAACAGCTGTGTCGTAGCGCGTTTCGCCACCGATGCGTTGAACGTCAAGATCAAGTCCTTCAAGTTGCTCAACGACATCTGCTGAAACAGCTTTTGTGCCGCCAAGTACAATGGCATTTGTTGCACCAAGGCGCGCGATTTCTTCAGCGACGCCAGAAGCCAATGTGCCAGAACGAGTCAATAGGATTGGAGCTTCGTTTTGGTCAGCTAGTGGAGCTGCTGTCAAAGCATCCGCGTATTGATCGCCGCGCGCGATAACTACAGTATCAGCTGATTCCCAACCTTGTTTCGAAACGGCAATCGCTGTTTCGTAACGGTTTTCACCAGACAAACGCACTTGGTTGATGCGGCGCTCTTCGTAAGGCTCTACGCCTTCTTCAGCGAAGGACTGTGCATGCTCTTCGAACATTTCCCAGTCTGTGAAGCCTGGCTCAGTCACACGGCCCTCTTCATAAGCTTTTCCAAATGAATCGAAACCGTCGCCGCCTTTAGCAGTGAATGAGTTCGTTGCGACTGTATACGTTTCTTCCAAATTCAATTCGTCGTAAGTTTCCCCACCCGTGTCAACAAACACAGACAAGACGCGTTCTCCGACTGGCGCTTTGCCGTCATAGTTGAAGAACATGCCAGATACGTGAAGGAATCCGCCGTTTTCTTTCGGGTATTCACGGACACTGTGCTCAAGCGCATCTTTGAGTTCCTGGCCAGTGACTTCCATGATTGCCAAGGCGTTGCCGAATGGCAAGACTGTCAAGATTTCACCGTAAGTGATCGGGCCCGGCTCGATGGAAGCACGGATACCTCCGCCGTTTTGAAGGGCGATTGTCGTATCAGGGTTGATTTGCTGCGCTTTTGCGAGCATGCCATCTGTGATGAAGTTTCCAAGGTTTGTTTCGCTAGAACGGATTCCGAACTCTCCGCGCGTGCCGTTCAAGAAGACATTTGCTTCAACGCCGATTTCCGTTTCTTTCAATTCTTCCACTTCTTCTTTAAATGGCGCAAGGATTTCTGCCGCTTCTGCATCTTCTTCAGCAAGCGCAACTTCGTGGTGCTCACCGACGAAGTTTGTTACATTTCCAGCTTCATCGAAAGTGACGTCCAATTGGCCAAGGAACTTATTATATTCGTTCGCTTGTACGATGACTGTATCTTCGACTTGCACTGGTGGCAATAGTTTTGTATGTGTATGTCCACCGACAATGACATCAATTCCATCTACTTCAGCCGCTAGTGTACGGTCGTTATCGACTGCTGCGTTATCGTCATAGCCGATATGCGTCAAGGCAACGATTTTATTGACATCTTGCCCTTCGAACCACTCAACAGCTTCATTTGCTGCGTCGATATAATCTGTGAAGACGATATCTTCCGGGCTTGAAATGTCAGCTGTTTCAGCAGTCGTTAAACCGAAGATCCCGACTTCCTCACCATTTACTTCTTTCACAACACCGCTGTAGATTTGGCCGTTAGCGGCCGTTTTCGTAAACGCTTCGCCTGCTACTAGCGGTGACATATTCGCATCGCCTGTGAAATCAACGTTCGCCCCGACCATCGGGAAGTCTGCTCCGCCAACGAATTCAGCAAGTGCAGCGTGCCCTTCTTCGCTCGAACCAAGGTCGAACTCGTGGTTACCGAATGTCATGGCGTCATATTTCATGTAATTCATCAATGCCAAATCTGCTTGCCCTTCGAAGGTGTTGAAATACAATGAGCCTGAGAAGACATCGCCTGCATCAAGCAATAGGTTGTTCGTATTCTCCGCACGAAGCTGTTTGATCAAGGTTGCGCGTTTCGGCGCGTTGTCCAGGTTCGCGTGCGTGTCATTCGTGTGCATGATCGTTAACTCGAAATCGCCTTCAGCTGCATCCGCTTTTTGCGAATCGTAGATCCCGACGACGGTCAAAGCCAATGTCGTCGCCATTACAGAAGTGAAAATCTTTTTCGGCATTTCTACACCATCCTATCAATTTTTTTTGACGAACGTCCTTCAGGGCTGTATCTTTCCGACTATGTATGAAGACGTTTGTCCCTACTACCCATGATACTACAAAATATTTCGACAGTAAGTAAAATTTTGATAAATATTTAGAAAACGTTTACATATTTTCTGTTTACAATAAATTATTTTCATATATTCCATATAAAGGGATTTGAATGTAGCGCTTTATACCTTTGAAATAGGTTTTTTCTTCGGCTTGATTTTGATAGGCTGATGAGTTTCTACTATTATAATAGCGACTTCAATCGGCTTAGAAACAAATCACTAAAAAAACGGAGCACCCGAGGGCACTCCGTTTTTACATGTCTTATTTGTCATTCAAGTACTCGTCCAATTGCTTCAAGATGTCATCGGATACGGCTTGTGATCCACCGATCACTTTCACGTATTCAACGCCATTCTTCTGCAAGTGTTCGCCAAGTTCTGCTGGTACGGATTTTCCTACCAAGTAGACGCCAGTATCATCTTTCGCTGCCAGCGCACCGCCTGCTAGAGCATCCGCATAAGATTTGCCTGTTGCTACGTAAACTGTATCAGTTGGGTTGCCGAAGTATTTCGCCACTTCAAGTGAAGTTTTGTAACGATCCGCGCCGCTGATACGGAATGAGTTCGGAAGCTCGGAAGCTGCCTTCTCACTGATAGCGCCAGTTCCACCGATGATCAAGCTGTTTTCCACGCCCAATTTCACCAATGCCGCTTTAGTTGCGTTCGGCACTGACTCAGTACGGGAAAGCAAGATCGGCGTGCCTTCAGATCCAGCATAGCTAGCTACGCTTAGAGCATCCGGGAAGTTCGTGCCGCTGACGACGATTGCCGATTCGGATTTACCGAATTTCTCAGCAATTTTCGCTGCAGTCTCGAAACGGTCAGCTCCGCTGATGCGTTCTACTGTGATGCCGTCAGATTTCAATTGCTTCACGACAGCGTCAGAGATCGCGCCCGTTCCACCAAGAACGTGAACTGTTTTCGCACCAAGACGTTTGATTTCTTCGTAAGTGTCAGCAGGCAATTTCGCCGTGCGGGACAATAGAAGCGGTGCGTCATGTTTCTTCGCAAGCGGTACACCTGCTAGAGCATCAGCATAGTTATCGCCGCGTGCAAGGACGACTGTATCGGAAGATTCCCAGCCTTCTTTGCTTAGCTCAACTGCTGTGATGTAGCGGTCTGCACCAGAAATGCGCTCTGCACGAAGGTCAGAATCAGAACGGTCGATCTTCACTTCTTTTTCGATCTTGTTGCCAGCTGCGTCTTCAGCAACCACCATGAACGTGTTCACGCCAGGTGCCAAGTCGACTTTCGCTGTTACTGTTTTGCTGATTGGGTCAGCTAATGTCAATTCATCATACGCATCTTGTGCGAACAATACGTCGCCATCAAGTGATAGCTTCACCATGTTGAAGTTATCTTTTACCGTGATGTCGAATTCCACTGACTTCTGGTCTTGATCAACAACTTTTGGTGAATCGATAGCAAGTGTCGGGTTTACTGTATCTACGAAGATTGGACGGATGATCGAAGACGTGTTGCCGTTGTAATCCGTCGCTTCGAACTTCACATCGTGGCGGCCAGTTTCAAGTTCGATAGTAGTATCGAAATCATAGCCTTTTTCACCTTTCGTGAATGCTACTTCTTTGCCGTTCACTTTCAAAGTCTTCAAGTTTTCTTCAACAACATACCCTTTAACCGGTATCGTGTTTGTTCCATAAATATCAAGAGCAGCTGGGCCATCATTAGCTACGTAGATAACCGGTTTTACCGTGTCATCTGCATTCGAGATGGCATATCCCATATTGTATGCATGGTCATAAGCTACAACTTCAATCAAGTCAGCTTCTGAAGCATCCAAGCCGAACTCATCAAGGTCAACCACTGTTTCGTCTGCATCGAAGTAGCCTTTAACTGGCAAACGTTCCCCGTCAATATTCACAGAGAATTGTTTGACCCCTACACCTTCATCAGACAAAGATACTTCCAAAGTATTGTCTTCTTCATTTACAGTGACAGAAGCTTCCGGTGCAATTGTATCGATATAGACCGGCAATGATTTGCTCTGCCAATCCGCTTCTTCGTAATCAACTTTCGCTTTGTACTCATATTCGTACAAACCGTCCGCTGCTACTTCACCTTTCACTTTGCCATCCCAAGCACGAGCTGCTGAATAGCTGATGTATGTGCCAGTTCCACCGTTAAAGTAGTTTTTACGGAGGTCTTTCTCGATATTGACCGTACGGACTTTCTCACCTTCTGCATTCAAGATATTTGTCTGCAACTCATCCGCGTTACGGAGAAGCGTAATATTTCCGTTGATCTTATCGTGCAAACCATCACCGTTTGGAGATACAGGATAAACCCATTCGCCATCTACTTCTACTAGGTCATAGTAGTATTTTTTCTTGTCTTTGTCGATTGTCGTATCATCGGCATCTTTAATTCCAAATGCATCATAATAATCCTGGTAGAAATGCGGCTCGTCTTTTTCTTCAACTCCAAAGGAATCAATGATATCTGGACGGTCCCATTCGCCGTAGAAGCTGATGTATGGCAAGACCAGATCAGGATTCGCCGAACCTTCTTCAGCTGTCAATTTCACAAAGCCTTCTACGAAGACATCTTCTTCAAGCGCTTTTGTGATTGCGTTGCCGTCTTTATCAAGGCCTGGTACTTTGCCTCCGCTGATATCGACTGTTACTTTCACATCGACTGTTCCGTTAGCCGGTACAGTCACTGTTTCAGGAGCAGAAACTTTCGCTCCTTCAAGGGCACCTGATTGAAGCAAGTTGGATGTAACTGCTCCATTTTCCTGGAACATGTCAACAAGCACTGAAGTGTCCACTGAATACGTTGCCGCTTCATCAGACAAGTTCTCAGCTTTCAACGTGAACGAGAAGGAATCTCCTGTGAAGTCTTTGACATTCACTTTCGCTTCGTTCGTTGATTTTTCAGTCATGATCACTGGTGTTGTAACAGCGCCATTAAGCTGCATCATCCCTGCGCCTTGACGGCGAGGAGAGATCGTGTCGCCTGATTTACCGTGCGTGATGTCAGCAGTGTTCAATAGCAACACTTTCGCTAGGCGAGTACGTTCTTCCAATGAAAGATTTTTGAACTCGTCATGATTTTTCAAGTATTGCTGAACAAGTGCCGCGCCGCCCGCAACGTGTGGAGCTGCCATGGATGTTCCGCTCATCACACCGTATTTGTCATTTTCAAGCGTCGACAAGATGTTTCCGCCTGGTGCAGACAATTCAGGTTTGAACTCAAGGTCCGGCGTTACGCCCCATGATGTGAAGTCCGTTGCACGGCCTACTTCGGGTCCTTCTTCTACAGCTGTTTGTTCAACATCTGCGCCAAGTTCGCCGTCTTCAGCTAGTGCTGCTTCAAGCGCCAAACCTTGTTCTCTTGTAATCTTCATGAACGGAATATCCCAGCCGCCTTGGTCTTTAAAGAAGACCGGGCTAGTGGAGTTATAAACGATGATTCCTGCTGCTCCAGCTGCTGCTGCCCAGTTCGTTTTATCAACGAATGTGTGTGCACCACGTTCTACAACAACGACTTTTCCTTCTACATCGATGCCTTCATAGTCTGAAGCGGCACCTAATGCACTTTGATTACCAGTCAACTCTTTCAGGGAAACAACTTCAATGTCATCGCCTTGCACTTCAAAGTCTGTCCAGTCATCCACACCGAATCCTTCTACTTTGAACTCATCGAATTCCACTTCATGTGTATAGTGATTGACAACATTTCCTGTAGCTGCGACTTGGATTGTATCTTTGTTAAGTCCTGGAGATCCAACCAAACCGTAATCCGGGTTGTCGTAATGCGGGTTATCGTAGCCGTAGCCAATATGTCCAGAGTTACCAGCCGATACAGCTGAAACGATTCCGTTGTTCACGGCGTTTGTGATGGCTTTATCTTCCGCGCTGTCAGCATCGTAGAATGAAGAAGTTGAACCGAGGCTCATGTTCAATACATCCGCGCCAAGTTTCACTGCATCATCGATCGCTGCCAAGTAAATATCAGAGAACGTCGATGGGAAGTTGACGTCATTTGAGAATACCTTCATGCCGAGAATTTGGGATTCTGGAGCTACCCCTTTTAGGCCGCCTTCGCTTTCGTCTCCGTTAGCGCCGACTGTACCTGCAACGTGCATGCCGTGCATGGAAGCATTTGGTCCATCGTCTTGAATTTCAGCGTTTTTATCATAATAGTTATAAGCATAAGGAACTTTAACGTTTTGATAAGCGCCTTTCAATCCATCTTTGGAGATGAGTCCATCAACGTCAGATTTCGTCAAATCAACTTTCGAGTCGTCACTGATGTTGAAATCTTTATGGTCAGGATCGATTCCTGTATCGATGACTGCAACGACCATTCCTTCACCTTGGAACTTGCTGTCCGCCCATACTTGGCGCGACTGGATGAAGTCGTGGCTTGTCGTCATATCAGGCTTAGCTTCAGGTCTTTCGTATTCATTTGCAATATATACGTTCTTAACGTTCGGCAAGTCTTTGATTTTCTCAACGTCGCTGAATTTCACAACACCGCTGAAGCCATTGAATGCCGTCGTATATTCGTATTGGGAGTTTAGTTCAACGCCTTCAGAAGAAATGGATTTCTTCACGCTTGAGTGCGTTTTCACTAATTGAGTTTCAATTTTTTCTTTTTCTGCTTTAGCAAGCGTCTTGTATTGAACCCCTTTGGCAGACGCTACTTCAACTGCTGATTGGCCTTCAATTTCAACAATGACGCGAACTTCTTCGTTCGGGTCCAGTGCATCTTTTTGGACCATGTCAGGACTTTCTTGTCTCTTAAGCTGCTTGATCAATTCTGCTTTTTCGTTGGAAAGAACGTTGATTGCCTGCAGATCCTGCTCGCTGGATTTCTCTTTGTCACTAGATGTAGCACTTGCAGTCATAACACCGTTACTTGCAACTAATCCTGCGATCATAGCAACAGATACAAACTTTTTCCAAGTCTTTGAACCGTTTTGCACAATGTAGCCTCCCCTAATGTTTTTTCGAGGAAATTAACTCTATGTATGTTTCCCACTTATGTACGTATTTCCTCACAGATAAAATAGTAACAATAGTCATACAATTATGTCAATATGATATTTGAATATTCTTGAGAATAGAATTATTGGAATTTAATAGAAATCAAATAAGCATAAAAGCTGATGTAACGGACAATATATTCCTGCGAAGCGCATGTGCTGAAGGAACCTTTTCGCAAAAATAAATTTTCGAGTAGCGAATTATAAAGGGTATTTTTACCCATAATTAATGCGTTTATTTATATATATTTAGATTCCTTAAAAATAATAGGTATAAATAACATATTTCCCGTCAGATCTGAACATCAGAAAAAATATTTATTTTTTTCTAGTATTTTTTTACTTTTTGCTAGTTTTCTTGCAACTCTCGTCATTTGAAGAACGTAGGAATGGAAATTATAAGAGTGGGGATTCGGAAACGCTTTGTTGGTTAAATGAGGGTTTGGGTGAGGAAACGTTCCAGTGTTCTATTGGAGCTTAAGCTTATTAGTCGCCGCCGGGCTTTGGGTTGGCCTCTTGCCGGCTAGCGGGGGAATCGATTCCCGAGTCGAACATATGTGAAGATAGCGAGAATCTTAGAGTGGAATTGTTCCGAGCTTCTAACTATTTTTCATATCAGTAGTCGCCGCCCGGCTTTGGGTTGGCCTTTGGCATTAAGCCAGGAAAAGCACCTGTCTTATTGCGTCGGCTCACCCTTTTACGCTCGGCGGCTGAGAGATTTCGTTGATCAAGGTACGTTTAGATAAAACTGCTTCTTTAGACAGTTGCCGGCTAGCGGGGGAATCGCTTCCTGGGATGAAGCATCTATTCCTTTAATGTTGAATTGAAAAGCTTCTGGTGAAATTAGCACTCGTAATCGCCTTGTCTTCAATTCATGTGATACCAACTACAAGGCATGAAGCATTTCCACATTTTCAGTCGAGTGGATAGAAGAAGTTCTCTTTCATTCTAAAACTAGAGACGGAGTGGAAGGGGGCTGACGCCCGTGGGACCGCGCGGGCTGGCGAGACAAACGTGCCACGCACTTTGGCACGTTGGCTCAACACCCGCCCCACGGCAAGCAGCCCCCTGCAACGCAGTCGAAAAGCGAGAGCTTTTCCTCTCACTCCTTTATCACTTACTTAACTTCATTTCATTCCCACAAACAAAAGAACCATCCGCCAGAGGCAGATGGTTTTTCGTTTTTATTTGTAGCTTACCAATTCAACAACGGATTCTTGTTTGTCGTCACCATTTGCGACTACTGTTTTTTCCTGGACGAATCCAAGACCCGGCGCGAAATAACGCGTCATAGTTGTCACTTGGTCGGATGATTCCGATTTCAGGACTTGCTCAACAACCAATACGTCTTCGAATGTGCCAGCTTGTGTTTCAAGCGTTTCACCGTTCGATGTAACGATCCATTCACCTTCTGTGCTATTGGCTTCATCGATCATGACGACCGGCGCGCTCATCGGCACCAATCCTTCGATCGAAATGTCGCGTTCGCCTTCAAGTTCAGATGTTTCGATCAGCATGTTCATCGACGACTCTGTCCATTCCGTTACTTCGATTGTCGCAGCTTCGCCGAATGTAATTTCTTCGAGCACTTGATTGCCGGACACTTCGAGCACTTCACGCGTCAATTCGAAGTCTTCTACTTGGAAGTTCTTGACGAGGCCGAGTTCAGGCATATAGAGCTGCAAGCCGGTTGGGTCTGTCACTTCGATTGGTGCGTTTTCAGAAGCCTCTTCAGTTGCTTCCACTTCTGTTTCAGTTGTTTCTGTTTCCGTGGCTTCGGTTTCGGTTGTTTCTGTGCCGCCTGTGCCGTTATTAGCGTCTTCCGCCGAATCGGTCACAGCGGTGCCGCAGCCGCCAAGCAGGACGGCTGAGAGCAAAAGACCACTGAATTTCTTCATGTATATAACCACCTTATCATTTTTGCATTGCGTTGATTGTTGTTTTCACAGAAGGGTTGATGGCGCCGCCGATATAATATGTGCGGTTGATCAATTTCTCTTTGCTGTGTTGGGTCAATGATGTTGTTAATGCAGATGGCATGGAATCATCTGGTACCAGGAATAGCGGTGAATCATAACGGGCAGAGATTGCCGAAGATACGAGCGCATCCGGATAGTTTGTGCCAGTTGAAACGATTAAACGGTTGGACATGAAATCTTTTGCGAAATAGTCAATCGCGGCCGTTCCCGTTTCGTAACGCGTTTTGCCGGATAGGCGGCGAACACTGTCAGAGCCGATTTCGCGTTTTACGGCTGTTTCCAATGAAGCCGGTACTGCAGATGTTCCGCCGATGATAACGACTTCGTCACCGAAAGCAGTTTTCAAACTGTTCGGCACAGCCAATCCTTCACGGACCAGCACGATCGGCCAATTCTTCACAACAGCAACACTCGCTGCCGTCAAAGCATCCGGGTAGTTATCGCCTGCTGTGACGAAGACGCCGTCAGCAGATGGAAGTTTTGCATTGATCTTTTCGTTTGTTTCATAGCGCGTCGAACCGGACAAGCGCTCTGTGCTCATGCCCATGCTCTTCAGCTTGCTTTCGACAGAAGTCGAGAGTGCAGAAGTTCCGCCGACCATAATGACGTGTTTCGCTTTCAAGCGTTTCAGTTCTTGCTCAACCTCTGTCGGCAAAGCACCTGCTCTGCTCAACAAAATTGGCGCGTTGCCGTAATGTGCGGCAAGCGGGCCCGCTGACAAGGCATCCGCGTATTGTGCTGAAGTCGCAAGGACTACCGTCTTTTGCGCTTTGGTTGAAGCAAAGCCATTCGGGTAAAGTAATTTCGAAACCGCTACAGCCGTTTTCAAGCGGTCAGAGCCTTCGATGTTTTGCGGTGTGTAGGAATACTTGGTTTTGTCTGTGTTTGTAAAGATAACTTTCTTTGCCCATACATCATACAATTCCGAGTTTGGCCAGTTGCGCGCGTAGTTGCGGGCTTCCTCGCGGTTATACAGATGGATCATCTCGCCTTTGTCTTTTGAACGGACGATGAAGTTTTTGCGTTTGAAGTTCGACCAGACGATATCGTCTTCAAGCGTCGACTCATCGATTACGGAGGCTTGTGACAATTTGCCAGCGTGCGCAATCGCTGCTTCTTCTTGATAGAATCGCGTTACTTCTTTATCGCTGCCGTCCAGGACGACAAATTTCTTCGGCAAGTAATTGGACCAATGGACGATTCCCGTTGTCGTGTGGACAACGCGTGTATTCTTCCATTTTTTCGCTTCGTTGATCGCTTCTTGTTCTGTACCGAATAGATTATCTTTCATTTTCACGGATGGATGATAAATTCCATAAACTAATGGGCGTTCAATCGGTTCAGGATCCGGCTTTGTTGCGCCGTCCACTTTTCCGGTTTTCTTATGGATCACATAACTGCCTGAAACAGTTTTTGAGTAATTCAAAGCGTCGGTTTTCGACGTATAATGTTTGATCGCTTTGCCGTTTTTGTCGTTGACGACATAAACGTCGAAGAAATCATCTACGCCTTTTGCAACATTCGCTGCAATTTTCTGTTGGAACCAAGCTTGCTTGATCATCGCTTCTTCTGTCGGGTTGGACATATAACCGACTTCAAGCAAGACAGAAGGCACGTTTGCTGTGCGTGTTACATAAAGGCTGTTGGCGACGATGCCGCGGCCCTCTTTAACGCCTGAATTGATGACTGCGCGGTGCGTGTCCGTTGCCAAACGCCCGCTTTCCGGCGAGTAATGGCGTTGCAATACGGATGGTGGATATGACGAACTCGCAAATCGATTATCGAAATAATACGTTTCGTACCCACCGTATGTAGGTGATCCTGTCGCGTTGTGGTGAACAGAGATGAACACGGTGTTATCATTATTCCCACTTGAGATCATTCCGTTTGCGACTTTCATCCGCTCCACAAGATCCGCACTGGATGAAATGCGTGAAAACTGGACATCGGATGTTCTGGTCATGTGAACGACAAATCCTCTTTTCTCTAGTTCGGATTTCAATCGCTTCGACACTTCCATATTGGCGTGTTTCTCGTAATAGCCGGTTCGGTTTCCTGAGTAACCGGCCGTTCCGCCATATGCTCCTCCGTGTCCCGGGTCTAAAATAACAGTTGGCTTACCGGCTGCAGAAGCAGTGCCGGTCTCCACTCCAATGGCTAGCAGCAACAACAGCACGAACAAAAGTATCTTTTTCAATGCTACATTCCCCTCTTTCTGACCTAATAGTACGGGGGAAAATTAGGAGAAACAAGAGAATTTTACAATATTTTCTTAAAATGATTCTTTATACAGAGTTTAAAAGTGAATTTTTCAGACTTAAAGATAATAGTCCTATTAAATTTACGAAAAACAGTGAAATTGAATACATAATTTAGGTATTTTTAATCAATATCTTTCTATTGATTATACAATAATTTTGCATTATCATTCGCGAATTTGAATTAACAAAAAAACCCAGAGAAGAGTTAACTCTCTTCTCCGGTTTCCGCTTGTTCTTCTTCTTCATCCAGGAAATTGCTCAGCAATGCATCCGAATGGTTTAAGATCTTCAGGGCATTTTCCTGTTGCTGTTCAATGATGGCTGGCTCCGGTTCGATCCGCTCCATCGTGTCAAAGTCATAATAACGTTCCGGGTAACGGGCGTTTTCCCCTAAGTACATGTGCTCCCCCGTGATGTAAGAGCCGCCTGGCAGATAATAGCGCACCGCGAGCAAGTTATTCTCGTATTGCAGCATATTGTGCCCGACCATCGGAGATTGCGGTTCTAAGCCCATCAAATTCATGATGGTTGGCATCATATCCACTTGCCCGCCGAAATTCAAATTCACTTCCGATTCGAATATGCCTGGCGCAGCAACGATGAACGGCAAAAGAAACCGATCTTTCAAGGAGTAAGTATGTCCGAGCAAGTCGGCCATTAGTTCATTATCCGTTTTCGTCATCGGCCGGCCGTGAAGCCCTGAATGGTCGCCGTTAACCACGATCAACGATTCTTCGTAAATGCCTTCTGTTTTCAGGAAATCGATAAACTCCCCTACCGCTTCATCCGCGTAGCGAATGGATTGCAAGTAATTGCCTGTGTAAGTGTCCACGTATTCTTCCGGCAACTCCAAATACTTGTCTTGTTCACGTACTTCAAATGGCGTATGGCTAGTGACCGTCATCAAATTAGCATAGATTTTTTGGCCAGATGCAATCTGTTCGCGTACTTCGTCTTCTGCAAACTTGAACATTGTCCGGTCAGATGGCCATAAGCCAATCATGTCTTCATTCGGGATTTCATCACTCGTGTACGCATGATCGAATCCAAGCGATGGGTATAATTCAGCGCGATTCCAATATTCCAGCTTGTCCGCATGGTAGGTTGTCGTGTAATAATCACGGTTATTAAGCATATTGACAAGCGATGGCAATGGGCTGCCGTTCAAGTAGTTGACTGTCGGATCCAAACCTCTCGGCAACAGCGACATATGCAAAAGCCACTCGGCATCGGACGTATTGCCTGCACCGATTTGCTGGAACATGCGGGCAAAATACAAGCTGTCCCCAAGCAGTTCATTCAAATTCGGCGTCAACTCCTGGCCATTGATCGATTGGTTAATGGCGAAGTTCTGCAGGGATTCAACTTGGATGACGAATAGATGGCGATCTTCAGCAACACCGAAGCGATCATGTTCGGTATAAGGCACAAATTCGTTGCCTTTTAACTTGGCCAGCTCTTCATCCGAAATCAAATGCATTTGAGCCGACGCACTGTTTTGCTGTGCGGCTTGGACCAATTGCGTCTGGACAAACCCTTGCTCTTTGGCAAATAACGTCATATCCAAAATCGGCTTTTGCAAAGCAACCACGGTTGTTGCCACACTCAGCACCACCAAGACGATTGCTGCGACGCTAATTTTTTTACGGTTTTTCATTATCAGCGGCCGCTTCCAGTACAGGAAGAACAGTACGATGTAGACTACAATATCCGCAAAGAACAAGAAGTCGAGCGGCGCATACAATAAGCTGACCGTTTCCATGACCGATCCAGCTTGGTCGCCTTGCTGCAAGTCAAAATAGCTCGGCACGGTCTGGAAATAACGTTCGTACCAGACGATCGACACGAGAAGCGCCGAAACGAACAAATTATAGATCAACGCCACAAGCGGGCTGACTCGGCGCAACACAACAAACAGCAGTACCGGCAAGAGCATGAATACTGGAAAGTCGATAGCCACCAGCCGCAGCCAGGACACTTCACCGTAAACCAAGGTACGGAATACCCCTAGCTTGATGAGCAGAATGACGGATAAAATCACTAATACCAGCAGCGGAGAATTAAGTTTTTTTGTCTTTTTCATAATAAACACCTCGTAATCAATAAATCCATCATAGCATTTTTATTACAATTATTACAATAGAGCTAATATTAGGTAAAGACGTCAGACCACGTGGCAGGGTTCCCTTACCACCTCTCGCTCCTTGAGCAGCAAGGGATGGCTCATGTTTTTGATGAATTGTGATTTTACGGAAAATTAATATAGAAGCTTGGGTTGCTCATTCTTGTTGGGGTTGCCGGCTAGCGGGAGAATCGCTTCCCGAGTCGAGCTTATGTGAGGGTTTGCGTGTGCACATGTTTC
Source organism: Planococcus sp. SK3692 (assembly GCF_028890485.2). Lineage (GTDB taxonomy): Bacteria > Bacillota > Bacilli > Bacillales_A > Planococcaceae > Planococcus. The sequence goes on along the minus strand of NZ_JARCHV010000002.1, from coordinate 609,903 downwards.
GGTTAATGATTTCAGCATCCATTTAGTAGTCGCCGCTGGGCTTTGGGTTGGCCTCTTGCCATAAGCCAAGAAATACACTTGTCTTACGGCATCGGCTCACCCTTGACGCTCGGCGGCTGAGAGATTTCGTTGTGTACAGTTTGTTTAATCGGATCTGCTTCTGGATGCAGTTGCCGGCTAGTGGGGAATCGCTTCCCGAGTCGAGCTTATGTGAGGGTTTGCGTGTGCAACTGTTGCGATTACTGATTTTGGCATTCACTTAGTAATCGCCGCCGGGCTTTGGGTTGGCCTCTTGCCATAAGCCAAGAAGAACACTTGTCTTACGGCATCGGCTCACCCTTTTACGCTCGGCGGCTTGGAGATTTCATTGATTCAGATGCGTTTAATCAGATCTGCTTCTGTATGGAGTTGCCGGCTAGTGGGGGAATCGCTTCCCGAGATGAAGCATCTGGTCCTATAGCGTTTAAATCGGGAAGATCGTGGTGAAACTAGTACTCACTATCGCCTTCTTTTGGTCTAAATGATATGAGCTACAAAGCATCAAGTATTTCCACATCTTTAGTCGAGTGAGCAAAAGAAAGTTCCTTCCTCTCTAAAACTAGAGACGGAGCGGAAATGGCTGACTCCTGGGGGACTGAGCGGGCTGGCGAGACAAACGTTCCGCTCTTTTTGCGGGACGTTGGCTCAACACCCGCCCCCCGGAAAGCAGCCATTGGAGCGCAGTCGAAAAGCGGAAGCTTTTCCAATCACTTCTTTCCAATCACTTCTTTCCAATCCCTTTTTTCAATCACTTCATTACTAATTCCCACACAAAAAGCCGCCCTGGTGAGGACGGCTTTTGTTAGATCGTCGATACTATTTATTTCACAAATAGTGAAGTGTGTTCGATGGATACGTTCTGGTAATAGAAATTCAAGATTTGTTCAGCGCTGTGGCCGGCTTTGGAGCGGTTGTAGGATCCCCACTGGCTCATGCCGATGCCATGGCCGAAGCCGCTGCCGTCCATGACGAAACGATCGGCTGAATCGACCACGTCAAAGTCGACACTCTTCAAATTGGCGCCGCCCATCAATGTACGGAAGGCGGTCATGTTCGGTGAGCTGCCTGCTTTGTACGTGATGATGGCTTGGTGCTTCTTCAACGAGGAGCCGATGTATTCGTTGCTTGCTGTTTTCAAGGCAGCTGGAATGACCGATTCGCCGCCAAGATAATAAGCCTGGTCTTTTGTCAGTTTGCTGATCTGCTCCATATGTTCAGCCGGCAAACGCGCTGGATCTGGATGCAGCATCAAAATTGGTGAGTTCGTTTTTGCCGCCAGGACAGAGCCTGCGAGTGCATCGACAAATGAATGCGCGTTGCCGACTACCAGGTTTTTGCCATTCATCGGCAACAGTCGGTTGATTTCTAAGCTGGTTTCGACGCGGTCTTTTCCGCTGATGCGGTTGCTCAAGATGCCGCGGCCGAACAATGCAGTTTCTACCGCTTCAGGGACAGCGGTTGTTCCACCGATTAAAATGGCTTTTTCAGTAGACTGATTTTCCAAGAAAGATAATGTCGCTTCGGGGCTCTTAGCGCCCATATGGATAATGATCGGCAATTGATGCGCTGCTGCATAAGCGGATGCGGACAAGGCATCGGACGAGTTGTCATTGCCCGTTGCGAATAGGACGGTTTGCATTTGCCCGATTTCCTTCGCGATCAATAGGGAAGTTTCTGATCGGGTTTTGCCTGCCAGACGTTTGGTTTGGAATCCTTTTTGGTTCAATTCATTTTCGACGTTTTCAGAGATGGCTGAAGTTCCGCCAAGTAAATAAACAGTCGCGCCTTTTACGGTCTGCTGCTCCAAGAAATTGTTGACTGAAGATGGCAAGCTGTCATTACGGGTCAATAAGACAGGTGCCCTGTGTTTATGCGCAAGAACCGTTCCAGCTAGTGCATCTGCGGGGACATCCCCGCGGCCGAGAACGATGGCAGGCGCTTTTTCAGTGCCGATCGTTTCTTTCGCGATTTCAACGGCTGTGTCGTAGCGGTCTTTCCCGGCTAATGTTTTCGATGCAGCACCCGCTGCCATATCGAAGTTCAATGCCCCGTTTATGCTATTGCGGATATAATAGTCCATTTCAAGCGTGATGGACTGGACTTTGCCGGTATTTGAAAAGTTTTCGGTTTGGATGTTATTGATGGAAGCGATTTTGATCGATTCGACAGTCGCATCCTGTGCTTTCGCTTTTTTCAATAAGTCTTGCTTGAAATTGGTGAACACGGTTTTGCTTTCATTGCCAACAAGCGCGCTATTCAAATTCAGTTCGCCTGTCGTATTCCACCAAGTGGCCGGTGCCATCAAGTCGGCTGTTGCAGGCAGTTGCTGCTTCAGCCAGTTGAGTTTCCATAAAACACTTTTCGTGTCGAATTCATCTTTTTGCGTTGTTGAGAGATATGGCAATTTGCCTGACCAGTATTGCTCAGGCAGTTCCGTTTGTCCGCCGTTGCTTGATGAGAAATAGGCAGTGACAAAGCCTTTTTGGCCGTCCGCTTTTTTATATGTGAGGATTTGCCCTTGGGTTTCGTCGACGGCACGGTTCGTATATTCATAAGCTGATTTGTAATGAGGGGATAATGGATCCCACATAAAGCCTTTGTACACTTGGAACGTTGTTGTGTCGTCAATCTCCAATGTACTTTGGCTCATTTTGGAGAACACATAAGAACGGGCTGCGATCGCTTGGGCTTTCAGCGATTCCATGCCTCCGCTTGCTCCCCAGCTGGCCGGGCTTTCAGATGGCACGACGCCTTTTAAATAATCTTCAAACGGCAAAGAGTTGACCGGCTGGATTTTTGTCGTACCGGACATGCGAAACAGGATGGTGCCAAGATACGGGTGGATCGTTTGGGATCCTGGCTTATAAAGGTGGACATTGTTGGTTTTTGAATAAACAGACGGTTCAATCGTTACGGTGTTTAAACCGCTTTTCAAGGTTTGGCTGCCTTTTTTCAATACCAGCTTGCCAGAGGCTACTTGTACTTGATAGCGTGTGCCTTTTTCCAACTTAACCGTTTTGTCTTCTTTTAATTGCGAACTGCCTTGTGGAACGAAATCGAAGCTAGTGTTTGTGCCCAAGTTATTGGTCAGCCGGACTTTGACGGTAAAATCATCCGCTGCAGAAACGTTGACTGCCCCTCCAGCCAGAACGCCGATAAACAATAGCATCGCCAAGCCCTTTAGTAAAATTCTCAATGCTTTTCCCCCTAATTTTGATGTTTTGGATGAACATTCTCTCTTTTTTAACAGTATATTCTAGAATTTTATTAAAAGGTACATAAATTTTCTAAATATTTGTAAATAATACCACCAATAAAATTTACTTTCCTGGTGCCGCTGTGTTCTCTCTATACTACGCGGGCAAAAAAAAATGGCCGAAGCCATTTTTTAGTCTGTGTACGAACGGATGGTGACGATTTTCTTGTCCCAATGTCCCCAAGATGTATCTAATGCTGTAATTGCAACGCCTGTGCTTGTTCCAGCATGGATGATTTTCCCGTCACCGATATAAATTCCTGCGTGCGATGGGCGTGTCGGCGTGCTTCTGACCAAATCAAGCAGAACAATATCGCCGACTTTGACGTTCGCATAGCTGACCGGTTTGCCGGATTGTGCCATTAATGCTGTTGTTCTTGGGATAGAGATCCCGTTTTTATTGAAGACATACATCAAATAACCCGAGCAATCAAACCCTGATGGCGTTGTGCCGCCCCAGCGATATGGTGTGCCGATATACTTTTTAGCTTCATCGATAATATTCGAACGGATGTCCACGGATGGTTTCACGACCGGAATAGCGGCTGGCTTCGGATTCGGGTTCAGTGCTTCTTTGGAAACTGCTGTTTCCCCGCCGATGACCGTTAAATTATTCACATTTTTATTATTAATGATATCTTTTGTCGGTGATGGCAGGTCCGCTTGACGCACAAGCAAGACTGGCTTCTTCTGTTTTCCGCCAAGAGCAGAACCCGTAAGAGCATCGGCAAACTGCTGGCCGGATGCGACAAGTGAATTTTTAACAGTTGATGGATAAAGCTTCGCTACGATTGCTGCTGCTGTGGCATAGCGGTCTTTACCGGCAATGCGCGATACAGCTGCTGTTTCATCGATTTTTTTATAGACGGCTGAACTGACGGCACTTTCGCCGCCGACAACTGTTACACTCTTATAGTTTTTCACCGCTGCTGCGACTTCTTTTGACATTCCATTTCCTGAAGTCAATAGGATCGGTTTGCCTGTTTCAGCAGCATGTGAAGCGATCGACAAGGAATCGGCATAACCGGAACCACTAGCGACAACCGCTGATGTTCCGCCCACTTTTTCTGCAATCAATGCAGAAGTTTCAGAGCGGTTGCTGCCGGCGATGCGATTGACTTGCATGCCTTTTCCTTTTAATTGGTTAACGACTTGTTTGGAAATGACGCTTTCACCGCCAAGAATCGTTGCGTTCTTCGCACCTAAGCGGCCGATTTCGGACATGATCGACGCTGGCACAGCATCTTTTTTCACCAATAGGATCGGTGCGTTCAATTTCTTGGCGAGCGGTGCTCCTGCAAGCGCATCCGGGTAGTTATCACCGATAACAAGAACTACGTCTTTTGTGCTGTGGTAGCCCCAGCCTTCACGTGCTACTTTAATCGATGTTTCGTAGCGGTCCGCTCCTGAAATACGGTCGAAATTTGTAAAAACGCTTGCTTCTGAAGTGGAAGCAAAAGCAGATACTGATAAAGCAGTTGCGACGATCATTGTTCCAAACCATTTTGTCATTTTCATATGCTTCCTTTTCCCCCTGAGTTCTATAGTCTGTTTATCTGTATTTATTAGGTAATTTTTTGTTCTGAGTAATTCAGAGTTTATCACTGAATTTATGAGAGTAATATTACATTTATATTACAGACACAGCAAAAAACCCCTTGAGACAGAGCTCAAGGGGCTTCAAAAACCGCGCCGTGTATAGGCTGAACGGTATATTTCATAATATTTACAACTTAAAATAAACAGGAGTAATTACCTAGTTTAGCTTCAAAACGGCGTTATAAACTCGTTGGATTTCCCGTTGCAGATTTTCGTTGGAAAAATTTTCTTTGGCGAAGCTTCGAAGCATGCTTCCCATTTCGCGTGTATTTGCATCTATCGCCTTTTCCATCACATGTTTGAGCGCATCTGCACGCCCAGGTTCAACGATCCATCCGGTTTTCCCGGGATCAACAAGTGCCGGAACGCCGCCCACATTGGTTGCGATGACTGGCGTTGCCATATCTGCAGATTCCAAGAGCACGAGCGGAAAACTCTCACTATGTGAAGTCAATAACGATACATCGGCTGCATACAATAATTGGTCGACATCATTCCGCGCTCCCAAAAATTGAACGCGCTCCGAGATGCCGAGCGACGCTGCCTGTTCACTTAATTTCTGGCGCAAGTCGCCTTCACCGATGACCCATAATTTACATGGCCGTTCGATCTGGGCGAAAGCATTGAGCAAGATGTCATGACCTTTGACCGGGTGAAGGCGCGCGACGATCGCAAAGACGAATTCATCTTCCGCCGTGCCGAGCGATTTGCGGATCTCCTGCTTAGTAAAGTCGGGCAAAGTTTCATGGAAATTGATGCCGTTGAATACTGGCGTGATTTTTTTCGGTTCGACACCCATTTTCACGAGCATATCCTTGAACTTCTCCGATACCGCAAACAAATGGTCTGCACGGCGCATCGCCCGCTGGTTCAGGATGGTAAACACCTTGGCAAGCGGCTTGGGCTGATGGAGAAAGTCGAGCGTCGGATCGCTGTGTACCGTGATGAACCACGGCATGCCCAATTTTTTATAGACAGAATCGATCAGGAAGTTGGCGCGTGCCCCGTGGCTATGGACGATTGAGAATCCGCCTTTTTTCAAAACCATTAAAATCTTTCTTGGAGCAGACCGGTCGAGACGGCTATTTTGCTGGACGACCGTCACCGGAATCCCGGCTTTTCGTGCATCTTCCGCAAATGCGCCTTCTGTCAATAATAGCAACTCTGTTTCTACAGGAGAGTTGGCCAATAGCTGCAATAGATGCTTTTTGGAGCCTCCGGTTTCACCTCCGCTGATGACATGAAGTACTTTCATCAGCGTTTACCGCCTTTATCGCGCACGGCTTTGATGAGAAATTGCGGGAGCGCCATTTGGCGTTTGATGCGTGTGGGCTGGCTCGCAAGACGGTAAAGCCACTCGGTGCCTGTATTCAAGAACAGCTTCGGCGCACGTTTGACGTTGCCGCTATAAACATCGAAACTGCCGCCGACGCCTTGGAAGATGTTGACGTCCAATCGCTCCATGTTTTCGCGGATGAACAATTCCTGTTTCGGGCTGCCGAGTGCCACGAATAGGATTTGTGGTTGTGCTGCATTGATGGTTTCGATGATTTTTGCTGGATCTTTTTCATACCCGTCGAGCGTTCCGGCAACGATGAGGTTCGGGTATTTCGCTTGGATATTTTGTGCAGCCAGCTCAACCGTCGCTTTTTTCGCCCCATACATGAAAATGCGGTGGCCGTGTTTATTCGCGAGCTGAAGCAACGCATCCATCATGCCGATGCCTGTCACACGTTCACGAATCGCGCCCCCGCGCATGCGGGAGGCAATTTTAATGCCGACGCCGTCCGGAATCTGGTAGGTCGATTCGTTCAATAGGGTCCGGAGTGCGAGATCTTTTGAAGCCATCATGACTTTTTCCGGGTTGATCGCGACGATGCGCGACTTGCGCCCCATTTCGATATCGTTTTGGATGTTATCCAGCAATTGCTGTTCGGTCTCTTTATTGACGGTGACGCCTAAAATTTCTTCTTTCATATGGTTCGTGCCTCCATGCAAAACCGCATTTCCAAAGAGATGAAAATGCGGCCGTATATTTTAATTTTTTGGATTGCCTTTGCCGTCGCCGAGACGGTAAACCGTGAACCCGGCTTGTTCGTACGTTTCACGGCTGATGGCATTTTTCGTATCGAAAATCGCTTTATGGCGCATCGTTCCGCCAAGCGTTTGCGGGTCGTATTCTTTGAATGCTTTATGGTCAGTCAAGATGACGATCAAGTCAGCACCTTCGACTGCTTCGTCGTAGCTTTGCGTCTGGAATGGCGCTTTGTTTTCTTTGACATGCGGATCAAAAGAAGAAATACGCAGGTTTTTCGCTTTCAAATGTTCCAGAACTTCCATCGATGGGCTCTCGCGGATGTCGTCGATATTGCCTTTAAAGGCCAAACCGAATACAGCGACTTTCGCATCGGCCACGTCTTTTAGGATGTCGTCGATTTTGTCTGCCGTGTATTGCGGCATGCCGTCATTGGTCGTACGCGACAAGTGGATGATTTTCGATAATTCCTGCTCTTTTTCCACTAGGAACCACGGGTCCACAGCGATACAATGCCCGCCGACGCCAGGGCCTGGCAAGTGAATATTGACGCGCGGGTGATGATTAGCGAGGCGGATTGCTTCCCAAGCATCGACACCGACATTGTCGGAGATTTTCGCGATTTCATTGGCAAACGCGATGTTGACGTCGCGGTACGTGTTTTCCATGACTTTAACCATTTCAGCAGTGGTCGCATCAGTCAAAATGAATTCGCCTTTTACGAATGATTCGTAATAAACTTGCGTACGTTTTGACGATTCTTCGTTGATGCCGCCGATGATGCGGTCATTTTTCACAAGTTCTTCGAAGACTTTGCCTGGAATGACACGCTCCGGAGAATGTGAAACAAAGAGTTCTGTCCCGATTTCCAAATTGCTCTTCACGAGGATTGGCATCATGACATCGAGTACTGTACGCGGAGGCACAGTCGATTCCAAGACGACCAAATCGCCTTTTTTCAGGAATGGCACGATCGATTCTGTCGCTGCACGGATATAATCCATATTAGCCGTTTTGTCTTCCGCAATCGGAGACGGCACTGCAATGATGAACATATCGGCTTCTGCAGGTTTTGTCGAGACCGAGAACGTGCCTTTTTCTAGTGCTTTGTTCAAATAATCTTGAAGAAACGGTTCTTCAATGTGGATTTGCCCATCAGACAACATGTCCACTGCTTTTTGATTGACGTCCACTCCGTGAACCTCATAACCATGGTTTGCAAACATGACCGCTGTCGGCAAGCCGATATATCCTAATCCAACTACACAGATTTTTTCCATTTCGTTAATTCTCCTCAATCGCCAGTAATTTTTATCTCCCACTTCAAAAGCGAGATTGTATATCAATAATTTTTGCTAATATCAATAGTTCATTCTACCATAGCAAAGCCTTAGGCAGAAATCGTTTTGGTGTATTTTTCATTACGGTTTCGTTACAGGACGTCCGATGGCTTTGTGGGTTCCCAAAGAAAAGCCTCTCCCGCAAATGCGAAAGAGGCTAGAAGTTATTCGTCGTGACGATGTGCTTCTTCTTCCCAGCATTCCGTGTTTTTCAGGCCAGGTACATTTTTCGCATAGAACACCGGATTCTTGCCGGCTTTCCGTTGCCCCATATAATCATCGAGGACGCGGAATGCGATCTTGCCGAGCAATGCGATGACGATCAAGTTGATGACGGCCATCATGCCCATGAACAGGTCCGCCATATTCCAGACGAGCTGGACTTGTGCGACCGACCCGAACATGACCATTGCAAGTACCCCGAAGCGGTAGACGGTCAACCACATGCTGTGGGCATTGATGAATTCAATATTCGTCTCGCCGTAATAATAGTTCCCGACGATTGAGCTGAAAGCGAAGAAGAAGATAGCGATTGCCAGGAAATACGGCGCCCAGCTGCCAAGGTGCACATCCATTGAAGCTTGCGTCAGAAGCACTCCTTCTTGTTCGCTTGTGCGATACAAATCTGCCAAGATGATGACGAATGCAGTCGCCGAACAGATAATGATCGTATCGAAGAACACTCCAAGGCTTTGCACGAGCCCTTGTTTGGCAGGATGAGAAACGTTCGCAGAAGCGGCGGCGTTCGGGACAGACCCCATGCCGGCTTCGTTCGAGAACAAGCCGCGGCGTATCCCTTGCATGATCGCGGCACCGATACCGCCTCCGACCACTTCTTCAAGTCCGAATGCATTTTGGATAATCAGAGTGAACACAGCCGGGATTTCCGTAAAGTTCATGACCATGATGTAAGCCACCACAATCAAATACACAGTTGCCATGATCGGCACGACAATTTGTGTCACATGCGCAATCCGGCGAACGCCGCCGAAAATGACGATGGCCGCTAATACGACCAAGACTGCACCGACGACCCAGTTCGGGATATCCAATACATCACCGACTGATTGGGCAATGGTATTCGACTGTACCGAGTTGAAGATGAAACCGAATGCCAGCGTCAAGAGGATGGCAAAAACGATGCCAAGTTTCCGTGTGCCGAGTGCTTTTTCCATATAATACGCAGGGCCACCGCGGAATTGCTCGCCGTCCCTGATTTTATAGACTTGGGCGAGCGTACTTTCGATGAATGCAGTCGCCATCCCGATCAAGGCTACGACCCACATCCAGAAAACAGCACCCGGACCGCCGATAGCAATCGCCAATGCGACGCCGGTGATGTTGCCCGTGCCTACCCGGGATGCGGTTGAAATCGTAAATGCCTGGAAAGCAGAAATCCCGCCGGTTCCGTCTTTCTTTTCCGTGATGACGCGGAACATTTCACCGAACAAGCGCACTTGCACGAAGCGCGTGCGGATGGTGAAGTATAAACCAAGACCGAGCAAAAGCGCGATCAATATGTATGTCCATAATAAGTTATTGCCTTCGTCGACGATCCACGTCAACCCGTTGAAAATTGCATCCATTTCGAAGACCCCTTTAAAATTGTTTAGTTTATGCATTGTTTCAATACCCGTAAGGAAGCTCCTGGAAACTCACCCATCGCTCCCTTTTAGGCTAGTTAAGCGAGGCGCAAAGTTTCTGCCAGGACGCGTGCGCCGATATCGAGCGCTTCCCGGTTGAATTTCATATCGGGATGATGGAGGCCTGGCGTTAAATCAGCGCCGATTCCGACCATCGCCGCTTTCAACTCCGGCTTTTTGATCGTGTAGAAATGAAAATCATCCGCGCCCGTCGTCTGGATCGATTCAGCAAAAGCTTCCTCTCCGAGTTCATTGCGGATCGCCTGTGCGGCAATTTCCATCGCCTCGTCCGATACTTCGGCAGCAGGTGTATAATCATCCCATTTCAAATCGATTTTTACATCATGAAGCGCTGCGATTGCCCGCAAGCCTTCCTCGAGGCGAACTTTCATCGCATCCATTAACTCATTGGACTGCGAGCGCACATCGAGCGCGAATGTGGCGCTACCTGGAATGATATTCAAGCTGTCCCCGCCAGTCTGGATATTAGTCAGCTTGGCTGAATACGACTCGAACGGCGAGAAATAAATCGTTTTCACGAATTGATGAATCGCCGTGAGGACATCGATAGCATTTTTACCTTGATGCGGCCGCGCACCGTGAGCATCTTCGCCGATGATTTTGCCTTTCAGGAAAATTCCCGAACCGTGATGAAGCGCAGGTGTCACTTTGCCGAACGGCAGCTCTTCCTGTGGGCGCAAATGGACACCGAACAAATGCGTTACGCCTTCCAATGCGCCGCGTTCAATCATGGCAAGCGAACCATTGCCCTGCTCTTCAGCCGGCTGAAAAATAAAGCGGATGCGCTTGTTCAAGGATTCATCTTTCAAACGCAAGAGCGCTCCGAGTACCATCGACATATTGGCATCATGACCGCAAGAATGATTGGCTTGCACTTTGCCGTTCACTTCCTGCCACAAGGCATCGATATCCGCACGCACTGCGACCACGTCTTCGCCCTCGCCGATTTCTGCGAACAACCCGGTGACATCCTCGAATGTCCGGTACGCTACCCCAAGTTCATCCATGATCTGGGCGAGTTTTTTTGTCGTTTCGATTTCTTTGAAGCTGACTTCGGGATGAGCATGGAAATGATCAAAATACGCTTCGGTCTGTTGTTTAATGTCCATAAACGATCCGCTCCTTTAAATTTTTCATCTTTTTGAATTGTACCTGTCTTCTCAATTCAAAACAAACCGGATTACGAAATGCACTGTCATTCGCTGTTCTTAATCCCGTGGCTCTCCAATATGCAAAATCAGGCTTGCGATGATTTCCGGGATTTCTTCGAATGCATTTTTAATGTGGAGGCGTTCGGTTCGTTTATGCGGGTCTTTGCCGAACGGGCCGATGTTCAAGACCGGCGCCTTGAGTTGCTGCATTGCTTGGAACGGGATGCTGTACTGATCGCCGTAAACCGGCGTGTTGTTCTCGTAGCTGACCCAGCCGCTCGAATTGTCTTGGTAATTAACATAGCTGAGGTCGGATATGCCGTTGAAGAAATGCACTTGCTCGAGTTCCAACCCGAAACGTTCGAGGGCATCTTGCGTGACATGTGCCACACAATTTTCGATGAACGGGTCTTCGCTCGAATTGACCGCTGGGTAATAAGGCGGCGCAAACAATAAGACGATGCTCGGCGTCAACTCTTGGCAATTGAGTAGCAAGATATCTGCAATATGAAACGATTTATCACGGACATCACGTTCCGGATCCATCAACGTATCGCGAATCAATTGATTCAGATAATCAAGCCCAAACTTCTCTTTGGCATATTCCACAAGCTCTTCGTAACGAAGGACACGGATTTCTTTGACACGCGGTGCCATGCCGATTTTTTCGCACAAGGCATGATAATCCTCCATACATTCCGCAGCGGATTCCTTCGCCAAGCCCGCAAAAATGTCCATAACGTCTTCAGCATTTCTTTCCATCGTGAAGACGTTATAAAGCGCTTTTGTCCGGTAAGGCGTCTGAACCGAGTACTCTTCTTTCATATCCCCTTGCGTCAGGGTTACCGGGAGCGGCGTTTCTTCCCCGTGTACGGTCTCGGAAAAAGCCGGATTCCATTCCATTTTTCGCGTCAAATAAGTCGACAAATAGCTCGAAGTCATGCCGGCAAGCGGTTCGCCGGCATGCGTTTCTTTGCCGTAAAACAACGCACTCGGCATGATTTTCCCGATCGACCCGGTGTAAATGTATTGCGACTCGTCGCCAGGTGATTTCGCAAAAACCGGCTCGCCGTTTAAAAACAGCACATATTCCAGGCCATATTGACGTTCGAGGTCGAGCAGTTTCGACACACCATAACGCATGCCCGCGGAGTTGACTTCCTCATCCGGCACCGACATAAGCACAATATTGACCGGCCACTTTTCCAAACTGGCCCGCTCAATCAGCGCCATATGAATCGCAAGCCCAGACTTCATGTCCATAATGCCGCGGCCGAATAAATAGTCACCGGACGCGAGATCGTCCTGCATCTCCGGTTTGAATTCGCTTTTAATCTTTTGGAATTCTTTCTCCAGTTCTGCCGGCTTGTAAGCGAGCGGCGCCAAATCCCCGTATTCGTGAACGGCTACCGTATCGAAATGACTAAGCAGCACAACGGTGCGTGAAGCTTTTTCATGCTTATACAAAGCCGTCAAATAACGGCGTTCCCAATTGACTTCACCCAAAGAGACGAGTTCCGGGTGGCTTTGGAAATATTCCATTTCCATTAATTTGGCTTTTAACCGTTCCGGGAATTTCACTTCCCCTTCCGTTAATCCTTGTGATTCCCAGCCGACCAATTGTTCTGTCAGCTCGCGCAATTGCGCTGGCGTGCCCCATAAACCCGTCATCTTTCATTCTCCTTTCGCTATTCCACTATAGAAAAAACGGCTCATATTGGGAGCCGTTTCCTGCGTTTCCGAAGCAAATCCTCCGCTGCCCCTGACCCGAATATCACCCCTATGACAATAAGCACGAGGCCGATCAAATGGCCTGGCGTGATTGTTTCACCGAGAATGAGGCTTGCGGCCACGAGCGAGAACAGCGTATTCAAGTTCATGAAAATTGCCGCTTTCGTCGGTCCTGCCTGACCAATCGAGTAATTATAAAGCATATGCCCAACTGCTGTCCCGAGCATTCCCGAGAAAAAGAATGCCAGCCAGAACGACGTCGGAACATTGCCGAACGCCGCAATTTCTCCGGGCTCCTGAATGAGCGCAATAATAAATAGCACGATCGCGCCTGTCACAAGCATATACCCCGTCAACAAGCGCGGATCGATTGAGCGTGCGGCATTTGCTATGACAATATAACTGAACACTTGAGCCAAAATGGAGATAAAAACCAATATATCGCCAAGGCTCAAGCCTGACGCCGAGTCGCTTCCGACCATCACTGTCGTGGCGACGCCGGCAAAACCAATAAATACCCCGAGCCATTGCAGCCGTGAAGGCACATTGCGCATGATCAACGATACGAGAACCGCCGTCAGCATCGGCCCAGTCCCGAGAATCAACCCAGCGTTCGTTCCGGAAGTAATCGCCAAACCTTGAGACAGAAAATAATGATGCGCCACTACATTGAGCAAAGCTCCGAGCAATATGTATTTCCAGTCGCTGCGCTTTGGCCAGCGCATCATGCCGAGTGAGGCCAAAATGATCAGCACCGTCACTCCAGCAAGCAAGATCCGAAACGCCGTCAGCGTAACCGGATCAACAAATTCCAATAAATACTTGACCGCTGCGAGGTTGAAGCCCCACACGACCATCACCGATGTTAAGATGACGTAAACTTTCCATGGAGTCAAAAGTGCAGCCCTTCTTTCCCTTATTCCAGATATAGCCTTTCATTTTACGCTTGTTTTTCATTTCTGTATAGAATGGCATTGTAATCATACGCCTGTCTGTTGATCAGCAAGCTGAATACGATAAAGGCGAGAAGTGACAAGACGACCGGCAAGGTGACCGTATGGACGCCGAACAAATTGCCGTTTTCGATGTTATAGAAATGCAAGGCGATATAGCTGATGATCCCCGTTGCCATGCTCGCGATCGCCCCGTATTTATTGCCCCATTTCCAATAAAGCCCGAGAACAATCGGCCAGATGAACGCCGCTTCCAAGCCGCCGAATGCGAATAAATTCAAGAAAATCAATAAATCGGGCGGATCGAGCGCCAGCAAAAACACGATCACGCCGAGAATCCCTGTGACCCCGAACGACATGCGCTTGATGGTCTTAAGGCTCGCATCCGGTTTGATGTAATTCAAATAGACATCTTTGACAATCGAGGAACTGACGAGCAACAGCAGCGAATCGACGGTCGACATGATCGCCGCCATCGGAGCCGCCAAGACGATACCTGCGACCCAAGGCGGCAAAGTTTCGAGTGCGATCAGCGGAATCACTTTATCGCCCACTTCAATGCCCGGAAGGATCGGGCGCGCAAATACGCCGATCAAATGCATATTGAGCATGATGAAGCCCGTGACGATGGTACCGATAATGAGCGCACGATGCATCGAACGCGCATTTTTATAAGACATGGCCCGAACGGCGATTTGCGGCAAGCCGACGACGCCGACACCGACAAGAATCCAGAACGACGACACGTAAGCGGCGCTGAGATTGCCTTCCGCTCCGTATGGCGTCACCAAATTCGGGTTTTCATTGATCAAATCTTGCATGATGTTCGAAATTCCGCCGCCTGAAATTATGACAGCGACCAACAAGATCAAGGTGCCGATTAGCATGACCGCCCCTTGCACCGCATCGGTCAAGGCAACAGCCCGGAATCCGCCAATGGTCACGTAAACGAGGACGCTGACGGCAAACAAGAACAATGCCGACTGATAACTGAGCCCTGTTAACGACTCGATCAGGCGCGCGCCGCCGATCCACTGTGCCGCCATTGCGGAAAACAGGAAAATAATGATGCTAAGCGCCGATAGCAACACAACAGCTGTGCTATTGTATCGAGCTTTGAGAAAATCGATCATGGTCACCGCGTTATAGCGGCGAGCCATGATGGCGTATTTTTTCCCGAGAATCATCAGGACAAAATAACCGGTGACCACTTGCGTCATCGCCAACAGCACCCATCCGAAGCCCATCGTATAGGCGGTCCCAGGCCCTCCGAGAAAGCTTGAGGCGCTGCCGTACGTCGCGACCATGGTCATCGCAAGGACAAAGCCGCCAAGCTCACGGCCTCCAAGGAAATAGTCACTGATGAAATTCGATGAGCCGGCCAGTTTTCTGCTCGACCAATAGCCAATGAAAAAGATAATGATCAAAAAAACGATCATGGGAATGAGGACTGAATAATTCATCGGCTCTCCTCCTGTTCTTCGTCAAATGGCACATCGACGAAGAAAAACTTGACGACGACCGTAACAAGTACGACCATAACCAAAAAGCCGACGACGCAGCTGTAGAAAAACCAATCGGGCAAGCCGAATATGTACGTGTATTCTTCAACTGGCCGACTGCCGAGCCCATAGGCGAAAGCAAACCACCAGACGAAGTTAAAGAGTGCAAGGCCGAGGCCGATCCAGGCTTCCCGGTGCGCGACGCGAAAGCGCCAGTCTGTTTCTTTCATGGATATTCCACTCCGATCAATGGCTGTAATGTATTGTGTCTATCGTACACCAATGGCGGCCGTAAATTAAGCGCAAGTTTCGCTGGTGCTTTCGCTACATCTATTTCCCTAGCAAATATTCGCGCTCTCCATCTTTCATTGCCATGAAAAAAAACCTCCGGAATTTCCCGGAGGTTTTGATTAGCGTGCCAATAAATATTCAACGTAAGCGCGCCATTCTGTGTTCTTGGCATAATTAAAATCTGGCGTGCGGCTTGGGAACGGCATGAAGAGCTTCGGCCGTCCCGGATAATCGTGAAGCTGTTCTTCATTGATGGTGATGTCCCCTGCTTCCATACCGCTCGCGAGAACGACACGGCCTTGTTGGGTGAAGGCGATTTCGACAGGAACAGCATTCGGGCGGCCGTCAATATTCAAAGTATAGGCAGTACCCGCCGTTTCGTCATCATCGTAAACCCAACCATCGCGCAAAGCAATTGCGTCCTGCGCTTCATCCAGCGTGATTTCTGCATTCACGTTGCTGCCATAAGGCATGGTGTCCTGCAACGGTGTTTCAGGGGCGATGCGCACTTCGTAAAAGGCAATCGGGTTGTTTTGTTCGATGCGGCCGAGATCCCGGTAGGCTTTGAACCATTTCGATTCTTCCGCAGGGATTTCTGAAACGCTGCGGACCGTTCCAGGAATCGCGCCTTCAATGCCTGGCGCCTGGATGAACACGCGGTCGGCTTGTTCCACTTCATGCCATTCGTCTTCCAATAAATACGTGACAAATTCTCGTTCATTATTATAAATCTCAATGCTGAGCGGAGCGGTATCACGGTTGATGCTCGCGACCGTCCCTTCGACCGGGCTGATGAGCGCCGGATTCTCCTGGCTTTGCGCGAGCTGCGCTTCGACCACGGCCAGTTCAGAATCGATGGCTGCCAGACGTTGCTGGGCTTGCGCGATGCCTGAAGCATACGAGCCGTCTTCCGGCACTTCCACGCCGACCGAAACGTTGACATCCATGCGCAGTTCCTGTTCCATATCTTCACCAAACCCCGGATAGCTGGAACTGTTATTCGAGTCTTCGGAAACGCTGCTGTCTTGCGATGCACGCGCCTGCGTCAACTCCTGCAACGTGGACTGGACTTCACTGCGTTCTGTTTGCAGCGCACTTTGTTCCGACTGCCAAATGGCGCGCTGGTCTTCCGACTCGCTTTCATTCAAGCTTGCCAGTTCAGCGCCTGCCGTTACAGCGTCGCCTTCTTTGACGAGCCATTGCTCAAGCGCTTCGTGGTCCTGGACGTAGATTTCCATCGTATCCTGCGGCGCCGTCAAGGCTTCTTTCGGCAAGGTTTCAGTATATGTATGGGTATACGCTTGTTCGTACTCACTGACATACAGTTCTTTTGAAATGATGCTCTTCTCGCCGAACAGCAACAGGAAGTTCGAGGTCAAAAAGGCGACGATGGCAATGGATAAGCCGATAAAGAAAAAGCGGTTCATAGAATCGGCCCCCCTTGCATAAAGTCACGCAGCATTTCGTCGACAGGAATCTGGCTGAACAGCGCGACAATCAATGCCGAAATCACATGGATAATGATCAGCGAAGGCAGGATGATTTTCGGTGACACTCGCGAGAAGTTCTTGATGAAGCGGTATTGAATCGCGATAATCAATGCCGTAAACAACGTCAATTGATTAAAGAAGTAAATCAAATAGCTATTGTCCAGGAACGTGGCGGCGATTGGCCCAAATGAAAAAGGCGAGAAAGCCATTGAATAGCCGTTCCAGGCGAATATGCCAAAAATCAATCCTTTTTCCAGCACCAACAATGCCGTAACGTAAGCTTGCATGACGATCATCGCTTTCCACGGGATGCCGATGATCCGGCCATACAGATACGCGGCTATGTATAAATGGAAGCTTAAGTACAAGCCACCCCACAGCAAGGTACCGACAAGCGAAGTCCAGCGTGCGAGCGTATAACCGTCGAACATGCCCGCCGCAAGCAGCGGCGTCAACGATCCGGTGTTCATGCCCCAAATTTCAGGCAAGGCGAAGACGATCAAGCCGAGCACCAGAATCACGGCTAGCCGCTTATTGATTTGCCTCATTTCGGTGTGTCGCAAATTATGTATGAGTTGGCCTTGGTTCAGGAAAAAATGCCAAAATTTAAAATCAGATATCATGCGTTTAAGTCCTTTCAGGCAAATGGCGTTCTGCTTAGTTTTACTTTACCAAAAAACCATACGCTTTGAAACGAATTCCCTGCCACAATTTTCAATATTTGGTGGCTTTGAGACGAATGGCATAGGGATGTGGTGAATTCCTAATTGGATAAACGTGAAGTAATGAAAAAGAAGTGATTTAAAAAATAAAAGATCGGAAAAGCTTCCGCTTTTCGACTGCGCTCCAATGGCTGCTTTCCGGGGGGCGGGTGTTGAGCCAACGTCCCGCAAA
Source organism: Planococcus sp. SK3692 (assembly GCF_028890485.2). GTDB lineage: Bacteria > Bacillota > Bacilli > Bacillales_A > Planococcaceae > Planococcus. Next base: position 591,958 of record NZ_JARCHV010000002.1, on the reverse strand, counting down.
AAACGCGGAACGTTTGTCTCGCCAGCCCGCTCGGTCCCCCAGGAGTCAGCCATTTCCGCTCCGTCTCTAGTTTTAGTGTGGAAGTTAAATTTTTAATCCACCCAATATAGAATGTAAAAAGGCACCTTCCTTTGTAGCTCCGATCATCTTGACCGAGAAATTTGTAATTGCTAGTTCTAGTCCATAAACAATTTTTCCGATTCAAGTACCTATATGCCAGATGCCATCTCCCAAGAAGTGATTCCCCCACTAGCCGGCAACTCATTAAAGAAGCAAATCTATCTAAACACACTTCAATCAATGAAATCTCTCAGCCGCCGAGCGCCAAGGGTGAGCCGACGCAGTAAGACAGGCGTTCTTCCTGGCTTAGTGCCAAAGGCCAACCCAAAGCAAGGCGGCGGATATTAATGTGAAAAACAATCAGGATACCGGAACAATTCCACTCGAAAACCCTCGCTATCCTCACATACGCTCGACCTGGGAAGCGATTCCTCCAATCACCGAAATCTCTCAGCCGGCCAGCGCCAAGGGTGAGCCGATGCCGTAAGACAAATGCACTTTTTGGCTTATGGCAAGAGGCCAACCCTAAGCACGGCGGCGACTATTGATGTGAAAAATAATTAGAACATCGAAATGATTACACACCTAAACTCTCACTATTATTTCCACATACAAACACTCGCTAACTTCACTTAAATTCACATAATGAAAAAACCTCCGCGGCTGCGGAGGTTTCGTTTTATTGATCTGCGACAATCTTGTATTTCTTATGTGAAATTACGGTCATGTTGGAAGCAGCGCCGATTTCCTTGGCGTCTTCTGGTGAGATCTCGACGATCACCGAGTTGTCCATAATTTTGAAGATGGTTCCGTTAACGTCGACGCCATTGCGGGTGAATGAAATCCATTCGCCGATTTTGCGGGCCGCTACAAATTCAGATACTTCTTTTTCATGGGGTTGAAATGCCATAGTTATCCACGCCTCTCTATAATGAAAACATTATCTTTTTATTATAGCATAAATTTATGGTAAATTCACCTGTTTGACTTACTCATATAAATGACAAGCGACGTAATGGCCGGGCTCTTTTTCCTGCCACGCCGGCTTTTTCTCCGCGCAGATGCTCATCGCGTGCGGGCAGCGCGTCCGGAATACGCAGCCGCTTGGTGGATCGATCGGGCTTGGCAATTCGCCTTCTAGGATAACGCGTTCGCGGGCTTCTTCGATATCCGGATCCGGAATCGGAATCGCTGACAGCAGCGCTTCTGTATACGGGTGAAGAGGTTTTTCGTACAGCTGATCGGCTGTCGTCAGTTCCACCATATGCCCAAGGTACATAACACCGATGCGGTCTGATATGTATTTGACCATGCTCAAGTCATGCGCGATGAATAAATACGTCAATCCTTTTTCCTTCTGCAGCTTCTGCAGGAGCATGACCACTTGTGCTTGGACCGATACATCGAGCGCTGAGATTGGTTCGTCCGCAATGATGAAATCCGGGTCAAGCGACAAGGCACGCGCGATGCCGATGCGCTGTCTTTGCCCACCGGAGAATTCGTGCGGATAGCGGTTGGCGTGGTCGCGGTTCAATCCGACATCTTCCAATAATTGATGAACGCGTGTCTGCAATTCCTTTTTATTCTTATACAGCCCATGGACTTGCATCGGCTCTGCAATGATTTCGAAAACGGTCGAACGCGGGTTGAGCGACGCGTACGGGTCCTGGAAAATCATTTGCATATTGCGCAAATAATCGAAGCGGTCCTTGTCGGACATTTTGTGGATATCGACGCCATCGTATTCGACTTTGCCATCGGTCGAACTGTATAAGCCCATAATGGTGCGGCCGGCTGTTGATTTGCCGCAGCCCGACTCTCCCACGAGCCCAAAAGTTTCGCCGCGCTTAATATCAAATGAAATGCCATCGACGGCTTTTAAAGTCGTGTCTTTGCCAAGGTCGAAATGGCGCTTAAGTTTCTGTACAGACAATAAAGTTTCGTTCGTCATGTTGTTTCCTCCTGTGTAAATCTGCGGACAGCACACAATTCCTTGTCATAGACCGTGCCTTCGAGACGAGTGATTTCAATGGCTTTGCCGGATGTCGGCGAATGGATCATCATGCCATCGCCATAGTAAATGCCGACGTGATGCAGTTTGCCTAATCCTTCTTCGTAGGCGAAGAACAATAGATCCCCTACTTGCCAGGAATCGGGATCGAGCCGGTCGACTTCCGCTCCTTCTATCGACTGGTCTCCTGCGTCGCGTGATATGTATAGGCCGTTTGCTTTCAGCATGTGATGAGAAAACCCCGAACAGTCATAACCAAAGCTCGACATGCCGCCCCAGAAATATTGTAATCCCAAAAATCGTTCTGCCGCGTTCACAATTGATTGGCCGCTCCCGATTGGAATCTGTTCAGGTGCCGGGACAAGCTGGACATGTATAGCTTCTATGTATGCGTCGCCATCCGGCGTATGGACATGGATGTGGGTTTCATCTGCATCTTTGACCGGCAGCAAACTGTTGAATGGCAGCTGGGCGACCGGCCGGCGATCTGGTGCCCATAATTGCGCTTTATCAGCGGATACGCGTGCGTAGCTTCGATCCGAAACTGAGTCCATTTCTTTTAAATGCGCGACTGGCACCCACCCTGGATAGCCGCGTTCATCCTTATGGGATGCCTGCCAAGGCGCAATAATTTTCGCCCACTCGCCGTCGATTTCTTCTATTAAAACAGGTTCCCCATAAAGCAGCTGCGTTTGCAGGCGGTTGCTTACAGTGAGGTCCTTCGTTTCCGGCTGATTCATCGCTTCACGCCATTTATTCATGTCCGGCGTTTCTGCGACGCCTTTAGCGTCCACTTCCCGCACTTTTTCGGGATGGGTCCAGGCGCTTGTTACCGGAACGCGGCAAACCCATGTCGTCGATTCTGTCTGTGCCATGTTATCCTCTCCGTTCACGTAAAGTTTCCAGGAAACGACCTGCATCGATGCCAAGTCCCGGCTGATCTGAAAAGTGGATGGCTTTGCCGCTGTATTGGATGCCGCCTGGCAAAAGATCCTCTTTGAGCATAAGCGGCGCATCAAAATCAAAACGTGTCACATTCGGCTGGCTCGCCGCAAAATGGGCAGCTGCAGACAGCCCGAGTTTCGTTTCGATCATGCTGCCTGTCATGCACGGCACGCCGAAAGTCTCTGCAAGTGCATTGATTTTCAATGCCCGGTGGATACCGCCCGATTTCATCAATTTGATGTTAATCAAATCCGCTGCGCGCAATTCCAACACGCGTTTCGCGTCAACCGGTGAAAAAACGCTCTCATCCGCCATGATCGGCGTCAAGGTGTGGTCGGTGACGAATTTCAAGCCTTCGATGTCACGTGCTGGCACCGGCTGCTCGATCAATTCGATATCAAATCCGGCGTCTTCCATCTGATTGATGATGCGCACCGCCGATTTCGGGTCCCATCCTTGATTGGCGTCCAGACGCAAAGTGACTTTGTCACCGACACGTTTGCGGATCGCTTGAATTCTCTTGAAATCATTCTCCGCCTGGTCGATGCCGACTTTCACTTTCAAAACCGTAAAGCCTTGCTGTTCATAGTCTGCCGCATCTTGTGCCATTTCTTCTGGAGCATTGACCGAAACCGTGTAATCGGTCTCGATCGATTCACGGTAGCCGCCAAGAAACTGTGTTAAGGGCATGCCTGCTTGTTGCGCGATCAAATCATAAAGCGCCACATCCACCGCCGCTTTGGCGCTGGTGTTGCCGACGAGCGTCTTGTGGAGCTTTTCGAAAAGCTGTTCACTGCGCCTCACATCCATCCCGATCAAACCGGCGCCAATCAAATGCACAGCCCGTTCGATTCCGTCCAGTGTATCACCTGTGATGACATGGGTTGGCGGCGCTTCACCGAAACCGGAGCGGCCGTCTTGCGTCGTCAAATGGACGATGACCGCTTCTGCCGATTCTACAGTTCGGAGTGCTGTCTTGAACGGCTTTTTTAAGGGAACGGCTATCCGGTAAGTCTCGATAGACGTTAAAACGGTCATATCATTCGACCCCCGGCAAGATGGTCAAGGTTTTCGCACTGGCATCAAGACGGGCTTTTACGCCAAGCGGCACGGAGAAATGCGGTTCGCAATGGCCGATCTTGAAGCCTTTCACAACTGGCACCTCCAAGTCTTTAAAGCAATCATCCAATACTTGCGCGAGCGTCCACGATTGTTCCGGCTTTTTCGGTTCAGCGTTCTTGAAATCACCGATGACAATTCCGGCCACTTGCTCGAACTTGCGCGCCATTTTCAGCTGGTTGAGCATTTCGTCCACTTGATACGGTTCTTCCCCTGTGTCTTCAATCAACAAGATCTTATCTTTCGTGTCGATCTCGAACTTTGTCCCAAGAGTCCCTCGAATCAAAGATAGATTGCCCCCTACCAATTCGCCGTCTGCCATGCCGCCAGCTAAAGTTTCCAGTTCGGAAATGGTTTCGTCGTAATGCAATTCGAAGGGCTGGAACATCTGGCCGAACATGCGGCCGCTGCGTTCATGGAATTCCGGCTTTCCGACATCCGATGCCAACATTGGCCCGTGGAAAGTCACCAACTCTGCATACATGCCGATCGCATTATGTAAAAATGTTACATCTGAGTAGCCCCAGAAAATTTTCGGGTTTTCCTTGATCATCGCGTAATCGATCCGATCTGCGTAGCGAGCCGCTCCGTACCCTCCGCCTGCACATATAATGGCTTTTACTTCCGGGTCTTCGAACATGGCATGTAAATCCGCTAAACGTTCGTCATCGGTTCCGGCGAGATAGCCGTTTTTCGCTTCGACTGATTTACCCATCTTCACTTTTAATCCCAATTCTTCTAAGAAAGGCAAAGCCTTTTTCAAATTTTCTAAGTTCGGTGGACTGGATGGCGAGATGATGCCCACCGTATCCCCTTTTTGCAATCGTTTTGGCATTGTGCGCATATTGCTCACTCCTCTAGTTTTCTGTTCTTCACTCATTAAAACTACCAGTTTTCCTCAGTGAAAAACAGAAAAGCGCGGCGCCTGGCCGCGCTTCTGTTTTTTCAAGTGATCAAGTCCGTTGTTCGGGCGTGATCGCTTTTAGTTTTATCCAGCTCTCACGCCCAACTCCTCGGGTCATAAGCCACTTCCACTGTGCGGCATAGAGCGCCGCTTCGTGGAATCGTCTTATGCCTGTCGGAGCTTAGCGGGCGTGATCGCTTTTAGTTTTTATCCGCATTCTTCAAATCGATATACCCAACCGGGTGGCGAAGGATGCCTTCGACGCCTTCTTTTTGCAGCTGGACTTGGTTATAGAAATGGATCGGGAAGATCGGCATTTCGTCCATTAGGATTTTTTCTGCTTCGATGAGCATTTCCCAACGCGCTGCAGAGTCTGTTTCTGCTTTTGCGTCAGCGATGAGTTTATCGAATTCTTCGTTGGACCATTGAGTACGGTTCATGGAAGAATCAGTGATGAAGCTTTCAAGCGCGTTGATCGGATCAGCGTAGTCATGGATAAATGAGCTGCGCGACAATTGGTATTTGAATTCTTTTTGTTCTGTCAAGAATACGCTCGCTTCAACATTCTGAAGTTCAACATCTACATCCAAAGCGGTCTTGAATTGATCTTGCAATGTTTCAGCAATGTTCTGGTGTGATTCGCTTGTTGAGTAAGTGATGGTGACTGGCGGCAATTCATCCCAGCCTTCTTCTTCCATGCCTTCTTCAAGCAATTGCTTCGCTTTGTCTGCGTCAAATTTCACCAATTCGCCTGCTTCATCACGGAATTCCTGGCCATTCGGCCCTTCAAATCCGTAGGAGACAAAACCGTAGGCCGGTTTTTCACCGTTTTTCGTCACGTATTGGACGATATCATCTTGATTGACCGCATAAGCGAATGCTTGGCGGACTTTTTTATTCGTAAATGGCTCTTCTTCTACATTGTAACGGTAGAAATACGTACCGGCCTGATCAAGTACGGTAAGTTCCGGAGAATCCTGCAATTGTTCGGACATTTCAGCTGGCACGCTTGAAACATCAAGTTCACCCGCTTCATACATTTGATATTCAGTGTTCGGGTCGTTGACCATTGCCCAGTGGACTTTGTCCAAGTTCACGTTTTCAGCATCCCAATATTCTTCGTTCTTCTCAAAGACGAACTCTTCGTCATGGCTCCAAGAAGCCAAGTTGAACGGGCCGTTTCCGACAAAGCTCTCTGCTTCTGTGTGCCATTCCGGATTTTCAGTAGCTGTCGCTTCGTGGATTGGGAAGAAGCTTGGGTTCGTAATGATGTTCAAGAATGCTTCTGTCGGTTCTGTCAATTTCACGACGAAGGTTTTGTCGTCTTCTGCAGAAATCGCAATATCTTCTACCGCGCCTTCGCCATTGTTATACGCTTCCGCTCCTTCAATGAAGTAAGCAAGGAAAGCTGCCGGAGAAGCTGTTTCCGGGTCTAGCATGTGCTGCCAAGCGAATACGAAGTCGCCAGCTGTAACCGGTTCGCCGTTCGACCAGTTAGCATCTTCACGGATATTGAATGTGTAAGTCAATCCATCTTCAGAGACGTCGATTGATTCAGCTGTCGCTTCGACCGGCTGAGATGATTCATCCAAGCGTGTCAAACCTTCCATCAAGTTATTCAAAGCGCTCCATGATACGGCGTTAAAGCCGATCGATGGATCGAATGAAGTCGGTTCTTCCGCGTTATTCATAAACAATGTTTTTTTCCCGCCAGAATCAGCAGTGCCTTCTTCGCCTGAATCGGTGCTTGTGTCTTCTCCCGCGTCTTCACTTGCTGTACAAGCTGCGAGAACGAACACGAACATCGCCATCAGAAACAATACGAGCCATTTCTTCATGTGTTTTCCCCCTAATGTTTTCTTTTTTATCACACTTCAACGGTCCGTAAGACTCCCACTTTTACAAGCGGGAGATTCACGGTCCCTAAAAGTCTGATTGGATCAACTAACAATCAGTGGGATAAGAAAAACCCCCACTGATTGAAGTTTCTCTTTATGTGAATGCGCAAATGCGCCTCCAGCCAAAACTATCTTGCAAAAGCCTGTTCGTCGATCAATTTTTGAGCCCTCGGATCCTGCAGCCAGCAATCCACTTTATGGGTCTCAGATAAAGCCGTCACTTCCGGATAAACATTCGTGCAAACGTCCATCGAAAACGGGCAGCGCGCAGCGAATGGGCAGCCGGTCGGCGGTGCAAACAGATCGGGCGGCGTGCCGTCGATCGGTTTCAACTCACCGCCGGCAAGGTCGAGCCGCGGCACAGAATTCAGCAAGCCTTTTGTATAGGGATGCTGCGGGTTATAGAAAATTTCGCGCTTATCGCCGGTTTCAATCACTTTGCCGGCGTACATAACCGCGATGCGATCGGCGATTTTTGCGACAACGCCGAGGTCGTGCGTGATCAAGATGATCGACACGCCGGTTTTCGCTTGGATTTCTTCAAACAATTCCAGAATCTGTGCTTGGATCGTCACATCGAGCGCAGTCGTTGGTTCATCGGCAATCAATAATTCCGGCTCGCAAATCAAGGCGATTGCGATGACGATGCGCTGGCGCATGCCTCCCGAAAATTGGTGCGGATATTGCTTGAGCCGCTCTTCTGGATTCGGTATGCCGACCAGTTTGAGCATATCGATCGCACGCTCTTTCGCTTGCGCTTTGTTCAAGTTCTTATGCTGCTTAACGCCTTCCGTCAATTGCTCGCCGATCGTCAAGGTCGGGTTTAATGCAGTCATTGGATCCTGGAAAATCATCGAGATGTCAACGCCTTGAATTTTGCGCATTTCTTTCTTCGATAATTTGGTGAGATCCTGTGTTTTGAAATGAACGCCTTTGGAACTGATTTTCCCGGGCGGCTGCTGGACCAAGCCCATGATGGCATTGGATGTCACTGATTTGCCGCAGCCTGATTCCCCGACAATTGCCAAAGTTTCTCCTTTATACAAGTCGAAATTGACGCCGCGAACGGCCTGTACGGTTCCGCCGTATGTATTGAACGTCACGTGCAGGTCCTGTACGGAGAGAATACGCTCGTCTGTAACAGTCTTGCGCTTTTTCGGTTTTACAATTTTGCCGCGTTTGCCGGTATGGTCGACTGCATCGATTTCCGCCCCGTCTTCCAAGCGTGTCCGCGCCAGCTCTTCAGCTATCTGCTTTCCTGTCATGTCTTCACTTCCTCATCTTCGGATCGAGTGCATCTTGCAACCCATCTCCAAGTACGTTAAATGCGAACATCGTCAATGAAATAAATAATGCTGGGAAGAACAAGCGCCACCAGTCACCTGAGATGATGACCGGCAAAGCGTCGTTCGCCATGACGCCCCAACTCGCAAATGGAGCTTGGATCCCAAGGCCGAGAAAGCTCAAGAACGCTTCAGCGAAAATGGCGCTCGGTACGGTCAAGGTCATTTGCACGATGATCGGCCCCATTGAGTTCGGGATCAAGTTCTTGCGGATGATACGCGGCGTTTTCGCCCCGAATGATTTCGAAGCTGTGACGAATTCGTAGTTTTTCACTTGCAGCACCTGTCCCCTGACAATTCGGGCCATGCCGACCCAGCCGGTGATAGTGAGCGCGAGGATGATTGTCCATAAAGACGGTCCCATCACAACGAGCAGCAAGATAACGACAAGCAAGTACGGCAAGCCGTAAAGGATTTCGATGATGCGCATCATGATGCCGTCCGTTTTGCCGCCTTTATAGCCGGCGATGCCCCCGTAAACGATGCCGATAACGAAATCGATCAATGCGGCCATCAAACCGACGAATAAGGAAATGCGTGCGCCGTACCAAGTGCGGGTAAAGACGTCGCGCCCCGCTTCATCGGTGCCGAACCAATGCGTCGCGCTCGGCGGCTGGTTTTGGTTCGGCAAGTCTTGCGTAGTGACGGAATGCGGAGAGAAAACTGGGCCGAATATTGCCATCACAGCGAGCAACGCCAGGAAAATCAGGCCGAGCATCGCCAGTTTGTTTTGCTTTAGCCTGCGCCAGACGTCTTTCCAATAGGAAAGCGATGGGCGCACGACAGCTTCTTTTTCATCCCCGTTTTTGTCAGTTGGGCGGAACCATTCATCACGTACTTGAGTCATCACACATCACCTTCTTTCTTGTGGAGCTTGATGCGCGGATCCAATATGCCGTAGACGATGTCGACCAGAAACAGCATGAAAATCAAGAACGCACTGTAGAACACCGTGGTGCCCATGATGACCGGATAATCGCGGTTATTGATCGAATCGACAAAGTATTTGCCCATCCCCGGAATCGCGAAGATCTTCTCGATGACGAAAGTTCCGGTCAAAATGCCGGCAAGCAAGGTGCCCATGATCGTCACGACCGGCATCAAGGCATTACGCAAAGCGTGCCGCAAGACGATGCGCATCGGCTTGATGCCTTTGGCGCGTGCCATTTTGATGTAATCTTGCGTCAGCACTTCGAGCATGCTCGAGCGCGTCAGTCGTGCGATGATCGCCATCGGCCCGGTCGCCAGCGCCAGTACTGGCAACACCATATGCATCGGGCTTGTCCAGGTGGCTGGCGGGAAGAGATTCCAGTTGACCGCGAGCTGCTGGATCAGCACCGTGGCGAGCACGAAGTTCGGGATCGAGATTCCGATGACCGCAAAGGCCATGGCCGCGTAATCGATCATTTTATTGTGCCGCAGCGCAGCCATCGTCCCGAGAATGATTCCGGAAACGACCGCTACGAGAATCGTGATGATCCCAAGTTCGAAGGAGATCGGGAAGCCTCTCGCCAATAATTCATTGACGGTGCGGTTCGGGTCTTTGATCGATGGCCCGAAATCGAAGGTGACGATCGATTGCATATAACTCAAGTACTGGATATGTAACGGCTGATCGAGCTTGTAGAAGCGCTCCAGATTCGCCTGCACCGTCTCGTTTGTATTGCGGTCGCTTTCAAGTGGCGATCCGGGAACAGCGTGCATCAGGAAAAACGTCAGTGTCGCGATGATGAAAATCGTCACGAGCATCATTAAAAATCGTTTGAATATGTATTTGCCCATTATTTCTTCCCCCTAACAGAACTTCGCTTGCATCGCCAGTTCTGTCATGACCAACATGGCGCGATAAGCTTCCAATATGTTTTGTGCTTCGTAGCGGACAATCGTAGTGCCTTCTTCAATACGAGTACCGGGCATCATCGCCGCGAGCTCCGCTTCGCCGTAATTGGTGAATTCCATGCGCAGTGTTGGCTGCTCTGGCGGCACGAGCGGCTTTACATACTCTTTGTTTTTGATCGCTTGCTGTGTTTGCTCGCGCAACAGCCGCTGCGCTTTTTTCGGATGCAGTGTTTTGACTGCAGAACGAGTCAAGGTCTCTTTGACCGCGACAGTCGTGACGCCTGGAATGAGCGCTTCTGCTTCCCTGCATGCGCAGTCATCTCCTGCGACCATCAAGACAGGTACCCCGTAGTAACCTGCGACATACGCATTCAAGCCGAGCTCGCCAACTTCGACATCGTCAATCCACATTGACCGCACACCGAAAATCATGGCGTGCGACATAACGCCTTTTTGCCCGGCGCGCGCATGATAGCCTGCAAAAAAAGCCCCAGTGAAGCTTTCATCCAAACCTTCGACCATCGAGAATGCTTTGACCCCGCCTGTAATGAGCTGCGCTTCTTCGTGAAGGTCCTCAGCGATCAAATTGTTCATCTTCGAATGCGAGTCGTTGACAAGAAACGCTTCCGCTCCCCCGTCGAAAGCCCCGTGAATGATGGCGTTGGCGTCGCCTGTCATGAGGCGCCGTCCCCTTTCGTAATTCGCTTCTTGTGAATCCACATATGTATAATCCGGAAGCGCCGTCACGCCTTCCATATCCATGGATAAGTAAAATTTCATGCTGCATAATTCCCCTTTGTTTGTCTTATTCGGAATATTTTTGAAACTTTATATGTACTAATGTAGCAATATTGTAAGAATATTTCAATATAATTTTTTATTCAAAATCTTACCTTCCTTATGCAGCTGGCTGGTAATATCCATTCAAAACAGCCGAATTACTCTCTTGTTCCTGCTATTCCGTGCATATTCATTGCATGAAATTGCGGCCCATTTTGTCAGGTGCATTAATAATCGCCGTCCGCACAAATTTTTCACCCCTTTTACACAATCCTCGGGACGTCTTAATTGACGGCTTTAAATGGAATAAAGCTCTCTATTTATTTTAATTTTTAGAATATTTGGTAATTTAGTCTCATGCATTTTCTTCCAGTCCCTTATACACTGTAAATAAGTTATAAATAGTTCAACCGAACACTATAACTGGCAAACAGGGTTTCCCGACAATCAGAGAAGGAGCGGATCATCATGAACAATTTTGAAAAAGTACTGGAGATGCAATGGGGAGATCTTGCGCTAGGCGTGACGGGTTCTGCAGTCGTAATGTTGGCACTCAATTATTTCATGCTTATGTAGAAAGGAGCACTCTATGATTTCCGAACATACATAAAAACCCTTTTCCGATTGATGGAAAAGGGTTTTTTGCTTATTTTCTGCCATATAAAAACGCCTGCTCTCAAATTCACGGGCAGGCGTTGCTTATCCATAGGCTGTTGTATAATTCATCATAGACCTCCATCGAGTAATTGTTTTTGCTGGGACAGCAGTTTCTCAAACAGTTCCTTATCCCCCGCGGCTAATGCCTGGTCGATCATGCGGTTGAAGTTTTCCTGCTCCAGGAACTGGATTGCTTCGGTCGCTTCTTTCTTTGTTTGTTCGTTCACTTCGATCAATTCCGCCCTTTCTTCCTTCAATATGCTTTGAAGGTGTGTATGGATATCCGAGACCAGCAATAATTGGTAGAGCGGCAAACGGATAAAGCGGTTCCCTTTTTGGAATACAAAGACCTCGGAAAGGTTTTCGACTTGGAAGGTATTCAAGTTGACGATGATTTCCTTCCCTTCGACTGGGATGAAATGAAACACTTCATCATCTTTCAGGATCGAAAAATATTGATAGGCGAACACAAACTTGATGCGATGCCCTTCTCTCTTTGTATAAAACGGCTTCATCAGTTTTACATGCAACATCTGACTCCCCTCCTTATATTTCAGAATATTCTGCTTACATGAATCATACCATAAATTGGTCGAAACGAATACAATTAAGTATGGATAAAAGAAGGCATTTCCGCTTCTTTTTCCTTCTTCGTTTACTGTATTGCCACAAATGCGTATAATAGAAGGAAATGTTTTTATTTGGGGCGATGCAAATGGCTACGGTTTTATCCTTAGCGAAACAATACGAAGACACGATCCACAATTATATGGCTGCTATCGACAAGTCGCTTCATCCTGCGCGTGCGTTGGACGAGGAAATGGTTCGAAAAGCAGTCTTTTTAGTGCGCCATGATGGCGTCCAGATCCATTCATTTAATGAAGAACGTCTGCTGCTGGAAGCCAGTGTGAAAGATGCCCATTCGGTAAAAGTGGTGCTCAACTTCGGAAAGCTTAACGCCGTCTGTGCTTGCCCACAGGAAAAAACCTGCCGTCACCGTTTGGCGGTCATTTTTTCGCTTTATCAGAAAATCGACTCACTTTCCGAATGGGTCGCGAAATGGCGTGATAAGGAGAATGAGAAATTGTCGACATTGACGAACAAACGCTCACCCGATCAATGGGAAGCACTGATCCGCAGCACGTGGCGCGAACCGATTAACGATTATGTCACGCGCAATTATTTTTATTTTGAGCAATTATACGAAGGGCGCTTGAAAAACGCCTTGTCTTTCATGCCACTCGAGCGTGAATGGAAAACTTTATATAAAACTTACGCCCATTTGATTTCACTGACAGAAGTATGGGAGACCTTCAGCGCGGGAACAAAAGAAGTGCACCACTCCTTCTTTAAAACCTGGTTTGCGGATGAATTGCATGCACTGCGGGACATGCTTGGCCAACTGCGCGGCTTGCACCGCACGTTTGAATCAGACGCTTTTTTCACCCATTTGCGTGAACTGGTCCGTGAATTCGCGGAAACGAACGACGATTCGTTTTCGGAACGCTTTGAAATTTACCAGCTGTTCTGGACCGAGTTATTCATCAGCAAGCGCGAACGGGAGAGCGGGCTCAAAGAATTCCGCCGCCCAGACGAACGGGTCAAGGCATTTTTTGCTTTGCTGCTCGGCAACGAGGTCTCCCCCGGCACGATTACACCGGGTGCTGCAGCTGACTGGGTCAAACTTGCTGTCCTCGCGGAAGAAGAAGGGCACCAGCAAGGGCTCACTGCCATCTTGATGGCTATCAAGCCCCATGTCCGGACATTCTTGTTCGATGGTTTGTTTACGCAGTACCGCCACCACTACGTCCGTGTGTTGAGCCGCTTGTATTCACTCATCGATTTGACGGAAGAAGATTGGGAAGATTTATTTACGCAGTTCGGCCATTACGGTTTGCCTGCCTATTCCGCTTACCTCGTCGAAAAAGGGATGTACAAGCAATGGGCGGAACTTCACCAGTTGCATAATTCCCCATTGTATTTTGCAGAGGAATGCGGATTGAAAGAAGTGCACAACGCCGCTCCTGATTTCGCGTTGCCGCTATACCACCGCTATGCATTGCAGCATCTTGAAGAACGCAGCCGGACCAGCTATAAACAGGCTGTCCGCGTCTGGAAAAAAATGAAAGCCGCGTGCAAGAAAAGCGGGCAAATGCCATTTTGGAACGATTATATGAATGAAATTCAACATCGCTACAAGCGCCTGCGCGCACTCCAGGAAGAGATTGAGAAAGGAAAGCTGTTATGAATCAATTCCAAACTGAAGGAAGCCGTACTTATTACTTAAAAATAGACCAGTCGGACATGTTCCGGCTTCAGGCTTATAATGACAGCGGCAACCGGATCCCTCCCGAAATTTGGTCGCCATTCCTGTTTTTTGCCGATAAGGACAGCTTTTTCGGCATGAACGTTCAAACAGATGGCTTGGACCTATTATTGACGCCAGCCGATTTTGTCCGTTTGTTCCAACAAGACCCTCATCATTATGTCCAGTTTGCAGGGCGCCGATTGCAAGACGAAGCTTGGCTGAAACTTGCTCGCCGCGTCGCCGATTCCTTGAACGATTCGGCATTGTGGCAGCATGTCCAAGTGGAAGAGGGTGTTATTTCCATCGATGCGGCTTATGGCGATGCGGAAATTCGCTCGTTCTTGACTGATACGATTCAGCACCAGCTTCGTCAAAAAGGGCTCACTTCAGCCCAATTGCCCTACCTGTTGCATTTTATTGAACACGCCGGCTGGGACGGACTGGAACCCGCAGACGATTATGTGCTTGCGATGCAATTGACTGAACCAGACGACAGCGGCTTATGGGCTTTCCGGACTGCTTTGCGCACTAAACGCGGCAGCGCGTATTGGACGCCTTCGAAACGCCGCGAGAATGAAGTGATTGAAAAAGTGCTGCCTGAAAAATGGCGTGCTCATGCGCGTGATATCCAAGAGCGCCAAAGCTTGATCCTCAGCCTATGCCCTTCTGTTGACCGTTACGAAGCGGATCAGATGTATATTGCGCGGTGGACTGATGCAGAAGTATTGAACTTCCTACGAAACGATGCCGACTTATTGCAGGCATTCGGGGTGGAAGTGTCAATTCCTTCCTGGCTGCAAGCCGTCCAGGAATCGAAAGTGCGTGTCAAAGCGAACGTCACTTCACCAGCGAAAAAAGCATCGGTCGTCGGCTTGGACCAAATCATCAGCTTTGACTGGAAGTTCTCGCTCAACGGCGTTGAGTTGAGCATGCAGGATTTCGAGCAGCTCGTGACAGAAAACCGTGAGTTCATCCGCGTCGGCAATGAGTGGGTGCGCGTTGACTCGAATCTGCTGATGCAACTGCGCCAGATGATCGAAGAAGCGGAAGACGCCGATTGGACGCTGAAAGACATGCTGTTCCATAATGTGCCGGATGTCATGCTTGAGGAACCAGGAGAAGAAGACGATCCACTCGTTGAGTTCCACTTGAATAAATCCCTGAAAATCCTGCTGGATAAATTGCTGGATAAACGCGATTTGCCGGAAACGCCATTGCCGAAGAATTTGATGACCGAATTACGCCCTTACCAGAAGACCGGCTTTGATTATTTAACCTTTATGCGAGAAGAAGGCTTCGGTTTATGCCTAGCAGATGATATGGGTCTCGGCAAGACCGTGCAATTGATTGCCTATTTGCTTCACGTGCACAGTGAAAAGCCGAAACAGCCATCGCTCATCATCTGCCCGACTTCAGTCCTTGGCAACTGGCAAAAGGAGTTGGAGCGTTTCGCGCCTGATTTGAAAGTGGCGACCCATTACGGCAGCACCCGCCCGAAAGGCCAAGCCTTTTTGGACTCACTAGCGGCCGAACAGCCGGATGTCGTGCTGTCGACATACGGCATCGCTTCGTCCGATAGCGAAGAGATACAATCGATCACATGGACGAGCATCACGCTCGATGAGGCGCAAAACATCAAGAACATGTACACGAAACAATCACGGACGATCCGCAAGTTCAAAGGGCAGCATCATATCGCGCTGACTGGGACGCCGATCGAGAACCGCCTGTCTGAACTATGGTCGATCTTCGATTTCATCAATAAAGGCTACCTGTACCGCATCAAGCAGTTCCAGGAAGCCTTTATGGTGCCGATTGAACGGGATGATTCCGAGGCGGCAAAAGAAAAGCTGCGGCAGCGCATTCAGCCATTCTTACTCCGCCGGACGAAAAAAGATCCCGAACTTCAACTCAATTTACCGGAAAAACTGGAGCAGTTGGAATATTGCCCACTCACGCCGGAGCAAGCCGCGCTGTATGAGGGGCTTGTGCAGGATACGGTGCAGAAGATGGGGACGCTCACCGGTTTCGAGAAAAAAGGCCTCGTCCTGAAAATGCTCAGCAAGCTAAAACAGCTTTGCAATCACCCGTCCCTTTATTTGAAAGAGCCGTATACGACCGCAGACGAGTTATTGCCCCGCTCCCAGAAACTCGAGCGTATCGTGACACTTGCGGGGGAAATCGCGGAACGCGGGGAGCAATGCTTGATCTTTACGCAGTACATCGGAATGGGCCATCTGCTACAACAGGCGCTGAATGAATTATACGGGCATGAAGTGCCGTTCTTGACCGGCAATATGCCGAAACATCAACGCGATTCACTCGTCGCCGCCTTTCAGAATGGCGAATTCCCGATATTCATCCTCTCTCTAAAAGCGGGTGGCACTGGGCTCAATTTGACAGCCGCTACGCATGTGTTACATGCAGACCGCTGGTGGAACCCGGCTGTGGAAAACCAAGCGACCGACCGCGCGTACCGCATCGGCCAGACGCAATTTGTCCACGTCCATAAATTTGTGACGATCGGGACGATTGAAGAGAAAATCGATTCACTGCTTACGCAGAAGCAATCGATGTCGGATCAGTTTATCCAGTCCAGCCAATGGATGACGGAACTATCCGATGACGAACTGAAAGAATTGTTCACCTATAGCTTTTAAAAAATCCGGCCAGGACCCCACCTGGACGGATTTTTTCTTTTGGACAGCAATCATCAATTTTTCTCGCCTGTGGCGAAGACCCGTTTCAGTTCAGACAGCTCGCGCTCCGCTTCGATCATTCGCTGATGAAGCGAGGCAGTCAGTTTGATCAATTGCTCCATATGGACTTCCAACTGGAGCTGAAGTTCTTTCGGCATTCCACTTGCCTCCTTATGCATCAACTGTTCACCTGCTCAGTTTCGGGCGGTTGAAAATCGAACTCTGCAGCAGAATCCGCTTCCGTCCGCTTGGGGATAAGATCGTCTGAGGGCTTTCGTTTATCGAGGAAACGTACTTGGTCACCGATCACTTCCGTTACATAGACACGGGAGCCATCTTCCTTATCGTAATGGCGAGATTGAATTCTTCCCGTTATGGCGACTTGCGAACCTTTCATGCAATACTTAGCGACGTTTTGGGCGGTCCGGCCCCAGGTGGAGCAAAGGACGTAATCGCTTTCAATTTCACCACGCTGATTTCTGAAGTTGCGGGAAATGGCCACGACGAAGGTAGTATGTACACGCCCTTCCCCCAGCACCCGCATCGACGGGTCTTTTGTTAATCGTCCTACGATGCCTACTTGATTCATTGCTTTCACCTCCTGACGGACAGGCCGATTCAGCTGCTGGCTCATTCGCTTTGCTGCTGTCCTGCCGGTGATAAAAGCATACTAAGATCGCCATTTGCTTGGCAATGTGGGAAATCGCGAATTTGAAAGGATTTCGGGCATCATTTGCGGAATTCGGGAAAGGCCAAAAGTTTTTTTCAAACGCTTCGCTGTGAAAACTATGGCGTTTCTTGAACAGTTAGCCAATATGCAAAATCACCATTTTGTTGCAATGCATTTTTTCCATAGACATTCGCCGGCCATTTCCCTGCTATGCTATACTGAAACAAAGCTGTATCTGGAGGGAATTGCATGAAAACCTTTAAAATGCTGTCGCTCGCTGTTGTAGACGGAGAACAACTTGTAGACTACCCGCTTCATGACGGTTTGATCATCAACCAGGAAAACGCCCAGCGTTCATGGGTTCTCGAACTGCTGGTAGACGAAAAGCACGAAGCCGTTTTTCTCGATATGAAACAAAGCGGCAAAGTGCATGATGTCAAAGTCGTCATTTCCTATCCCGGTAACGAACCGGCTACCTTTGAAGTGATCATCCATGCCGTCAAGCCGATTGGCGGCCATGTCTCTGTGCTGATGAAAGGGACTTTGAAACGGGCACGTCGCAAATATGCCGAAACTTTATTATCGGAGCTTTTGGAAGACGGGCTTGAAGGACAGGAACTGCTCGACCGTTTTGAAAGCGATATGCGGGAGCGCCCGGTATTACGTAAAGACGAAAGCAAATCTACATAATAAAACAGCCTCCCACAGCCGAATTGGCTGCAGGAGGCTGTTTTGTTATACATGTTATTTTTCCTGGACTGGCCCGAGTGCGAATAAAATATCGCATTCACAAGCGATTTCCCCGTCTACTGTCGCAATCGCATGGCCTTTGCCCATAGAACCGCGCAGGCGCGTCAACTCTACTTCCAAGCGCAATTGGTCACCTGGCGTAACTTGGCGCTTGAAACGGCAATTATCGATGCCTGTGAAGAAGGCTAGGCGGCCTTTGTTTTCTTCCATTTGAAGAACCGCGGCTGCCCCAACCTGTGCCAGTGCTTCAACGATCAACACGCCCGGCATGACAGGATAGCCTGGAAAATGGCCGTTAAAGAAATCTTCGTTAGCGGTGACGTTTTTCAGCCCGACCGCTTTTTTCCCCGCTTCGATTTCCACGATCCGATCGACCATCAAAAATGGATAACGGTGAGGCAAAATTGCCTGTACTTGTTCTGTCGTCAACATAATTTCCATTCCCTTCTACACTTTCTGCTTGTATCCATCAGGCTTTAACACTTCCTGATCAGGTAACGCCGCGCATAATGTCAAAGATGTGCTGCCATGTTTCCCATTTCAACGCATCTCCTGCATTGCCATCTCCAATGACGCCATACCCGATCATAGCGCCCAGTGCTGCCATAACGACGAGAAGCGCAATGACCAGCAGGATGCGCAGCCAGATCGGAAACATACGGATTTGAACCCACCGCGTTTTCTTTTGAGGCTTTTCGGTTTGCGTATTCGGTTTATCTGGCTGAGTCGAGCCAGCTTTTCGTGATTGTGCCATTGCTATGTCAACCTTTCTTCTTTAAATGCCCAATGCCAGACAAGTTTCTTCACTATCTGCCATTATACTAAAAAGCACGGGCTGTGGAACAAAAATTTGAATTTTATCTTCTTGAACGAAAAATATCCTGTTTTGCTTCAAGCATTTTCCCGGTTCCAAGAACGACGCATTCTTTCGGATGTTCCGCAATAGCAATCGGAATGCCGAGACGCTCTGACAACAACTGGTCTAAACCGCCGAGCAAAGCACCGCCACCGGTCAACACGCCGCCACGGTCGATGATGTCCGACGCCAACTCAGGAGGCGTTTGTTCGAGCACTACACGCACTCCTTCTGCAACTTGCTCGACCGATTCACGCAAGGCATCCGTAATCTCCTGCGCCATCAAAGTGATCGTCCGTGGATAACCCGTCAGCATATCCCGACCGCGGATGTCCATCGTGGCTTGCTGATCGCCGCCAAGCGAACCAAATTCCATTTTCAGTTTCTCAGCTGTGCGTTCGCCGATTAGCAATTTATGCTTTTTCTTGATGTAATGAAGGATGTCCAGGTCAAAATGATCGCCTGCCACTTTCAAGGTGATGCTTTTAACGATTTCCCCCATCGACAAAACCGCAATATCGGAAGTTCCCCCGCCAATATCGATGACCAGGCTCGCATCCGCCTGATAAATATCAAGCCCTGCTCCAATAGCCGCCACTTTCGGCTCCACTTCGACATAGACTTTCCGCGCGCCAGCTTTTTCAGCGACTTCGCGAATCGCTTTCTGTTCGATGCTCGTGATATTCGCCGGGCAGCAGATAAGAATGCGCGGCTTCATCATAAAGCCTTTCAGTTTCAGTATTTGAATAAAATGCTTAAGCATCAATTCCGTAATATCGAAATCATGGATAACGCCGTCTTTTAAGGGACGGATGACCGCAATGTGCTGGGGTGTGCGCCCTATCATTTTCTGCGCGTCCGTTCCAACCGCAATCAATTCATTGGATTTTCTATCGACTGCTACTACGGACGGCTCGTTTAAAATGATGCCTTTGCCTTTTACATAGATCAGCACATTGGCTGTTCCGAGATCGATGCCTATATCTTTCGAAAACATTACGCCGTCCCCTTCCTTTGTTCTGCGATGTTGAGTGGAGTTCAGTTTTGCAAGCTTGTATTTGAATAAAACTCGTCTAGTTAAAATCTTATCATAATCCTGCAACGGCTGACAAAATTCTCCGAAAATACTTTCAGCCTGTTTTTCTACGAAAAAAGCCTGCCGCTCAATTGTGCGGCAGGCTCTTGATCTTATGAAGTATGAGTCCTGATGATTTAAACCATTTGCTCTTCTTTTACTTCGCTCGCTTCAGTCGATACGCGTTCAATGTCAGCACCTAGAGCTTCAAGCTTCAAGTGGAAATCAACATATCCGCGGTCTAGATGATACAGTTCGTGTACGCGCGTAATGCCTTCAGCAGCAAGTCCAGCCAAGATCAGTGCAGCAGCTGCACGAAGGTCTGTCGCTGATACTTGCGCGCCTTGTAGTTTAGAAGGGCCTTCCATGATCACTGAACGGCCTTCGATTTTAACAGACGCATTCATGCGGCGGAATTCTTCAACATGCATGAAACGGTTTTCAAATACCGTTTCCGTCAAGATGCCACTGCCTTGTGCTGTCAGCATCAATGACATCATTTGGGATTGCATGTCTGTCGGGAAGCCTGGATGCGGCATTGTCTTGATGTCGATAGAGCGGAGTGGACGTGTCGCACGGACGCGCAAGCCTTCATCTGTTTCTTGAATGTCAACTCCCATTTCGCCCATTTTCGAGATCAAAGCAGCCATATGTTCCGGAACGGCGTTTTCAATGATAACGTCCCCTTCAGTGATAGCAGCTGCTACCATGAATGTTCCAGCTTCTACACGGTCAGGAATGATCGAGTGGTTCGCTCCGTGAAGTGTTTCCACGCCTTCGATGCGCATAGTATCTGTACCAGCGCCTTTCACTTTCCCGCCCATTTCGTTAATATAGTTTGCCAGGTCGACAATTTCAGGCTCTTTTGCTGCGTTCTCAATAATTGTTACCCCGTCTGCAAGCGCTGCGGCTGACATGATGTTCTCTGTCGCACCGACACTTGGGAAATCGAGATAGATTTTAGCACCGCGCAAACGGCCATCCGTTTTAGCTTCAACGAAACCATTGCCGAACGTGATGTTCGCTCCCATTGCTTCGAAGCCTTTTAGGTGCTGATCGATCGGACGAGATCCGATTGCACAGCCGCCTGGCAATGCGACACGGGCAAATCCGTTGCGCGCAAGTACCGGCCCCATGACCAAAATCGATGCACGCATTTTACGAACATACTCGAATTGTGCTTCACTCGAAAGTTGTGAAGATGCGTCGATGTGCATTTCGTTTTTTTCCGGGAAATATTCGATGTCGACATTCAAGCTTCTCAATACTTCTTGAATAGTGTAGACATCCGCTAGATTGGGTACTTCTGTAATGAAGCTTTTCCCTTCACTTGCAAGAAGCGCCCCTGCCAATACCGGCAGTACTGCGTTCTTCGCTCCTTCTACCCGTACTTTCCCTGTTAATTTCTTTCCGCCTTTAACGATGATATGATCCAAAGCATAGCCCTCCATGTGTTTAATATTCCCTAATTTATACAGCTCTCACGTATATTTTCACAATTAATAATCTCTGTAGTTTATGGTAGTAAAAAATGAAAACCTTATCTATAATACCTTGTTTTTTGATAAGAAACAAGCATTACAAGGCTTTCTTATCAAAAACTCAATATACCCCATGTTGTTCGCATGTATAGGTATTTTTGTGTCCGTGGCGCAAAAAGAAATATTACAATTTGATTACAGTTAAGTGTTTCCCCACTTCAATAGAAATAAACCCTTAGACAGTGAATATTTCCCGGGAAATAGTAAAACATTGCCGATTTGCCATAGGAACGGCATGCATCCGCATTACCATGGCAAATCGGCCATGCTAAAATAGATACGGCAATTGCCTTGACCATGCCGAAATTTCCAAAAAGAAGTTGGAAACGGCCGTTCCAATTACTATGCTCAAAAATATGTACAAGATTTGTGCTTGCAACACATGATGTTTAGCTATCCATTTATCGAACATCACAGCCCGTAATGCATAAAACGAAACGCCGGTAAAAAAGATATGGCTGATGATTGAAATCAGTGCCTGCTGTCCGATGTATAATTCCACTCTACACTCTCCTTTCGTCTCATATCGTATTTGTTGAAACCCCTGCTGTTAGTATAGCTGAAATCATTCCATATGGCATAAAACTTCATGAGTTTTTCGTGAAATCTTGCCCATATTTTAATAAAAAAGACGGACAGAAGCCAATTGCTTCTGTCCGTCCCTTTTTATTAAATGTTACCCTCATAAACGTTGATACGATTCATCGCACGTTTTAACGCCAATTCCGCGCGTTTGTAGTCGATCTCATCTTTTCTTGCCTGAAGAAGTGCTTCAGCACGTTTTGCAGATTCCTGCGCGCGTGCCAAGTCGATCTCAGTCGCAGTTTCTGCTGATTGAGCAAGAATCGTCACTTTTTCAGGGCGGATTTCAAGGAACCCACCGCTTACAGCAACCAATTCCGTCGAGTTTTCTTTCTTTAACCGGACTGCGCCGATTCCAAGAGGAGCTACTGTCGGAATGTGACCAGGCAGAACGCCCATCTCACCGGTTGCTGTAACTGCAATCACCATAGAAACTTCTGAATCGTATACTGGGCCGTCGGGAGTGACAATATTGACTGTAATGGTCTTCATTTTTTTCCCTCCTGGTCCCTGATTTTAGACTTGTACGCCCATGCCTTTGGCTTTTTCGATAACTTCTTCGATACGTCCGACTAGGCGGAAAGCATCTTCCGGAAGGTGATCGTATTTGCCTGCAAGGATTTCCTGGAAGCCTTTGATCGTTTCCTGAACTGGAACATACGAGCCTTTTTGGCCAGTGAACTGTTCAGCAACGTGGAAGTTTTGAGACAAGAAGTTTTGGACGCGGCGTGCACGGTTAACCGTCAGCTTGTCCTCATCGCTCAATTCGTCCATACCAAGGATCGCAATGATATCCTGAAGCTCTCTGTAACGCTGCAAAGTTTCTTGAACTTGACGTGAAACACCGTAGTGTTCTGCGCCAACGATTTCAGGAGACAATGCGCGGGAAGTAGAAGCAAGTGGATCCACCGCTGGGTAAATACCCATCTCAGAAAGTTTACGCTCAAGGTTTGTTGTTGCATCAAGGTGGGCAAACGTTGTTGCCGGAGCCGGATCCGTGTAGTCATCGGCTGGAACATAGATTGCCTGGATCGATGTTACAGAACCAGCGCTTGTTGTTGTGATACGCTCTTGCAATTGACCCATTTCGGTCGCAAGTGTCGGCTGGTAACCAACCGCTGAAGGCATACGTCCAAGAAGGGCGGATACTTCAGAACCTGCTTGCGTGAAGCGGAAAATATTATCGATGAACAAAAGAACGTCTGCGCCTTGCTCATCACGGAAGTATTCAGCCATTGTCAAACCTGTCAAAGCAACACGCATACGTGCGCCAGGCGGCTCGTTCATCTGGCCGAAGACCATTGAAGTTTTCTTGATAACGCCGGATTCGCTCATCTCGTGGAACAAGTCGTTTCCTTCGCGTGTACGCTCGCCAACACCAGCGAATACAGAAAGACCGCCGTGCTCTTGTGCGATGTTGTTGATCAATTCCTGGATCAAAACGGTTTTACCTACACCGGCACCACCGAAGAGTCCGATTTTACCGCCTTTGATATAAGGGGCAAGCAAGTCAACAACTTTGATACCAGTTTCAAGAATTTCAACTTCAGTGGAAAGGTGTTCAAACGTAGGAGCTGAACGGTGAATCGGGTCGCGGCGTTCTGTTGCCGGGATTTCCTCACCCAAGTCGATTACTTCTCCAAGTACGTTGAATACTCGGCCAAGTGTAACATCTCCAACAGGAACAGAAATTGCTCTGCCCAAGTCGGTTACTGCTGAACCGCGCTGCAATCCGTCAGTGGATTCCATTGCGATGGTACGAACTGTGTCGTCGCCAAGGTGCAAAGCTACTTCAAGAGTCAAAGTAGTTTGAGCTTGATTGGGACGATCAATATTAACGGTTAGGGCGTTGTAGATCGCTGGAAGTTGTCCATTGGAAAACTTAACGTCTACAACCGGACCCATAACCTGAAGAACGTGTCCTGTGTTCATGCTGTTCCCTCCTGTCTTACTTTTATTGAACTTATTTTGAAGCTTATCGGGCCTATGCGGCCGTCTTCGCTTTTCTTTGTGTCTAGTCTCCGGAAGCCAGATTCTCGGGTCATAAGCCAATTCCCCTGTGCGGCATAGAGCGCCGCTTCGGGAATTCGTCTTATGCCTGTCGAATCTGAACGGCTTCCTTCGCTTTTCTTTGTGTCTAGTCTCCGACGGCCAGGCCCTCGAGGTCACAAACCAGTTTGCTTGTGCGGCAAAAAGAGCCGCTTCAGCAAACCGCCTTGTGCTTGTCGGGCCTAAGCGGCCGTCTTCGCTTTTCTTACTCTAGTGCCGCAGCTCCGCCGACGATCTCTGTGATTTCTTGAGTGATCGCAGCTTGGCGTGCACGGTTGTAGACAAGCGTCAGATCGCCGATCAATTCTGATGCGTTGTCTGTTGCGCTCTTCATTGCTGTCATGGAAGCAGCATGCTCACTTGCTTTGCCGTCCAACAAGGCTCCAAAGATCAAGCTTTCCGCGTATTGTGGAAGAAGGACTTCCAGAATCACTTCCGCTGATGGATCGAACTCGTAAGAAGCAGTCGATCCTGTTGGCTGAATATCAGTCAACGGCAGCACTTTCTTTTCGGTAACCTCCTGAGAGATGGCAGAAACATAATGGTTATAGTACATATAAACTTCGTCATACGTACCATCTGCGAACATACCAACAGCTTTGCGCGTTATTTCCTTGATATCCGCAAACGCTGGGTGGTCCGGAAGCCCGATTGAGCTTTCGATGATGTTATAGCCTTTCTTCGCAAAGAAGTCACGGCCTTTCCGCCCGACGCTGAGAATAACAAATTCGTCGCTTGACGTATGGCGCTCGTTGATTTTAGCCATCACAGTACGCAAGATGTTACTGTTGTAGCCGCCAACAAGGCCACGGTCAGAGGTAATGACCAAATACGCCGTTTTCTTAACAGGGCGTGCCATCATCATAGGATTCGACACGTCGCTGGAACCGGCTGCGATCGAAGCGACCACATCCTGGATCTTTTCCATATATGGAACGAAAGCTTTCGCGCTCATTTCTGCTTTGTTCAACTTAGAAGCGGAAACCATCTGCATCGCTTTCGTGATTTGGCTTGTTTTCTTGGTTGACGTAATTCGTGTTTTTATATCGCGTAAAGATGCCACTGGTATTTCACCACCTTATTATTTTTTCTTCCGATCCTGCCAGGGAGCTTATTCTGATTTCGCGAATGTGTGCTTGAATTCGTTAATTGCTGTGCCGAATTCGTCATCAGATGGCAATCCCTGAGTCGAGCGGATGGTATCCAAAACGTTTGTGTGGTTTGTATCCAACCAGCTTGTCAATTCAGCTTCGAAACGAGTGATGTCTTGTACAGGGATATCATCGAGGAATCCACGAGTCAATGCGTAGAAGATAACAACTTGTTTTTCAACTTTAATTGGGCTGTTCAAGTCCTGCTTGAGAACTTCAACTGTACGTTTACCGCGTTCAAGTTTTGCAGCTGTCGCTGGGTCAAGGTCTGAACCGAATTGGGAGAATGATTCCAATTCACGGTATGCTGCCAAGTCAAGACGCAAAGTACCGGCAACTTTTTTCATCGCTTTGATCTGAGCTGAACCACCTACACGGGATACAGAAAGACCTGCGTTGATCGCTGGGCGAACACCGGCGAAGAAAAGATCCGATTGTAGGAAGATCTGGCCATCCGTAATCGAGATAACGTTTGTTGGGATATAAGAGGAAATATCGCCTGCTTGCGTTTCAACGAACGGCAATGCAGTGATCGATCCTGATCCAAGTGATTCGTTCAACTTCGCTGCGCGCTCAAGAAGGCGTGAGTGAAGGTAGAAAACGTCACCTGGGTAAGCTTCACGGCCTGGAGGACGACGAAGCAAGAGTGAAAGTTCACGGTAAGCAGACGCTTGTTTCGTCAAATCATCATAGACGATCAATACGTGCTTGCCGTCGAACATGAAGTCTTCAGCCATCGTGATACCGGCATAAGGAGCCAAGTATAGAAGTGGAGCTGGTTGTGAAGCAGACGCTGTAACAACGATCGTGTAATCAAGCGCACCGTTTTTGCGGAACGTCTCAACAACGTTACGGACAGTCGACTCTTTTTGGCCGATTGCTACGTAAATACAGATCATGTCTTGGTCGCCTTGGTTCAAGATTGTATCGATTGCGACAGATGTTTTACCAGTCTGACGGTCACCGATGATCAATTCGCGCTGCCCGCGGCCGATTGGCACAAGAGCATCGATTGCTTTAATACCCGTTTGAAGCGGTTCGTGCACGGATTTACGTGCCATAACGCCTTGTGCTGGGCTTTCGATAGGACGGGATTTAGTCGTGTTGATCGGTCCAAGACCATCAACAGGCTGTCCTAGTGGGTTTACTACGCGCCCGATAAGTTCTTGCCCTACCGGTACTTCCATAATACGGCCAGTTCGACGTACTTCATCGCCTTCTTTGATGTCTGCGAATGGCCCAAGGATGATGATACCAACGTTGTTGGCTTCCAAGTTTTGTGCCATACCCATTACACCATTAGAGAATTCTACAAGTTCTCCAGCCATGATGTTGTCGAGGCCATGAGCGCGAGCGATACCGTCACCGATAGTGATAACTGTACCGACTTCGTCAACTTTCATCTCTGATTGATAGTTTTCAATCTGTTGCTTAATCAGATTGCTGATTTCTTCAGCTTTGATGCTCATGTATTTCACCCTCTCATAATTTCATAAATTAGCCGATCAATTGACGCTGCAAGCGGGCAAGTTTCGTGCTCACGCTGCTGTCAAAGATGCGGTTTCCGATTTGAAGGCGCAATCCACCGATCAATGATGGGTCGATTACGTTTTCAATCCGTAAAGAATTCTTGCCGATGCTTTTCGCGAAAGCCGTGGAAAGAGATGCCGTTTCTTCTTCCGTCAATGGACGAGTTGAATACACGGTTGCATCCTCGATTCCCTGCTCTTCGTTTGAAAGCTTGATATATGCTTGTGTCATATCACTGACTTCGTTCATGCGTCTGCGCTCACCCAACATTTGAAGTGTGTTCAAGACGTATGTGTTAACGCCTTGGAACACTTCGTTAATGAGGTTTGTACGTTTTTCAGATGAAAGTTTCGGTGACACGATCAATTGGTAAAGTTCAGGAGTCAACTTGAAAACTTTACGTACTTCACGCAGATCCTGTTCGATTTCCAAAGTCACATTGTGTTCTTTGGCTACCTGGAATAATGCCGATGCGTAGCGCTCAGCGACTTGGCTCATTGCACTTCGCCTGCCTTCGCAATCGTTTCGTTAATCAACTGACGGTTGTCTTCCTCAGAGATTTCCTTGTCGAGTACTCTCGTAGCTGCCAACAAGGACAGAGCCACAACTTCTTCACGTACTGCTGCGATCGCTTTTTCGCGCTCGTTAGCAATTTCTGCTACTGCGGATTCTTTCATGCGGGCAGATTCAGCACGCGCTGTCGTAATGATTTCCTCACGAGAAACTTCGCCTTGTTTCTTGGCATTTTCAACGATTTCCTGCGCTTGGTTGCGGGCATCCTTCAAAAGGCTGCGCTGCTCATCAAGCATTTGCTGTGATTCCTGACGGCTTTTCTCAGCAGTTTCGATCTCACTTGCGATCAGATCTTCACGCTGCTGCATAACGCCCATCAATGGACCCCAAGCAAATTTCTTCAACAGGGCCATTAGGAGCAAAAAGATGACCAATGTTGCGATGATGTCTCCAATATTCAAAAACTCCCCGGTTGCACCGAGTACGAGGTGATCAAAAAACACGATTGTTTCACTCCCTTCAAGAGCCTAAAATACTTTTTCTTCTATTATATATACTGCTTAAATCGTTAGATGTGCTGTCGAAATCCAAAATGCATCATACAAGCATAAATGGCGAAAAACATGCCGGAGCACTCTCGCCATTTAGCTTTTCAGTAATAAATTGCTGTGTCTAGATTCGCTTTTCGCGATGTCTAGACTCCAGTGCCTAGCTCTTCGGGACATAAGTCAACCCAGCTGTGCGGCAAAGAACGCCGCTTCGCTGGTTTGCCTTATGCCTGTCAGAGCTGAACAGGCACTTTCGCTTTTCGAAATTAACGGTTCATTACGATGAACGCGATAACTACGGCGATGATCGGCAATGCCTCAACCAAAGCTACACCGATAAACATTGTTGTTTGAAGAACGCCGCGTGCTTCTGGCTGGCGAGCGATACCTTCAACTGTTTTTGAAACGATAAGTCCGTTACCGATACCTGCACCTAGTGCTGCTAATCCTACTGCAATTGCTGCTGCTAATAAACCCATTTTAAAATGTCCTCCTCAGGATAATTGTTTTTTTTGTTTTGCCCGAAGGCAGTTTATACTCAATGGTCTTCGCTGACTTTATGCGATAAATAAACCATCGTTAACATAACGAAAATGAACGCTTGGATAGCCCCGATAAAGATCGAGAACCCTTGCCATGCCATCATTGGCAAGATTGCGCTTGCGAATCCAAGAATACTTGCTGAAGCAAGCCCTGCCAACAAAGTAAGCAAGATCTCACCCGCGTAGATATTACCGTAAAGACGCAGACCGAGTGTCAGCGTATTTGCGAATTCCTCAATGATTTTAAGCGGGAACAAGAACGGCATCGGTTTCAGGAAATCTGAACTGTAGCCTTTCAAGCCTTTCAGCTTAATACCATAGTAATGGCTTAAGATAATGATTGTTGCAGCCAATGTCATTGTCACGACTGGATCCGCTGTTGGTGATTTCCACCAAAGGTCTCCGTTGACGACAACAGCAAATGGGAGCCCGAGCATGTTCGAAACGAAGATGAACATGATCAGCGTAATTCCAAGAATATGGAATCGTCCGCCATCCCGCCAGTCCATATTGCTTTTAATGATTCCTTTGACAAAGTCCATAACCCATTCCATGAAGTTCTGCATGCCTGTTGGCTTCAGCTTCAAGTTGCGGGTAGCGAAGAACGCGATAAGGAAAACAATAAGAGCGGCTACAAGCAGCATCATAACGTTCGAAAGGTTGAACCAAATTCCGAACACCTCGAGCATTGGAGCGCCATGATCCACGATAAATTCACCTCTCTTTCCACTTTCTTTAATGGTGTTTCATGTGATAAACGATCCGCTCCACCAAAAGGAGACCATAAGGGATCATCAACCCGATTACCGCACTGACCAAGTGTATATGTTCAGCGAACAAAATAGCGATCGCCACAACGGCTACACCTGATGCGAACCGTAATGCCGTTCCGAGAGAACGGACTTTTGAGCCTTCTTCCACCGCCCGGTCAAATTTTTCCATTCTCCGGACCAGAATCCACATATTATAAATGCCGAACAGAGATCCGACGATTAAGCCTGCGAACACTTCCGGATAAGGAGTGACTCCCCACCCTAAAACGAACACGGCGAGGATGAAATACATCAGCCTCTTCAATCTTTTATAGATCTCTTGAAGTCCATCCATTTTTCACATGTCTCCTGATTCGAATTTTCGGACGGTCTGAAGCATCGCCCAAACCCCGGCACTAAGGCCGACGAGCAGGCAAATGATCAAAAAGAGCGGGGCGGTTCCGAATTGCTCATCAAGCCACATCCCTGTAAAGACTCCGATTAGTACGGACCCGACAAGTTGCGAGAGAATGACGGAATAAATCGCCATTGCTTGTAAGGGACTTTTTTTCGGGTGCATGATAAACCCCTCGAAATTCATAATGATTTGACATTCACGCCCATAAAAGAGCAGTCGCATCTGGCTTTCAATAGCACATCCATTATGTATGAAAACCCTCTCATGCAGACCCTTTGTAAGCATACAATAGGGGCAAAATCATGTCAATTGCATGTAGTGAAAAACTTCACAAGCCATTTCCCACCGACATATGATTGACAAATTTGTTACAAGAAAAGCGGAAGTGGCCGTTTTGCCTCGACAGGCGCAAGACGAATTCCCGAAGCGGCGCTTTCCAGCCGCACAGGGAAATTGGCTTGCGACCTGAGAGGCAGGCCGCTGACGCTAGACACAAAGAAAAGCGGAGGCGCCTGTTCAGCTTCGACAGGCATAAGACGGATCAGCGATGCGGCGCTCTTTGCCGCAATGCTGGAACGGCTTATGACCCGAGGAGCTAGATATCAAGAAAAGCGGAGGCAGCCGAGTGGAAGCTAAGCTAAGAACACGACGTCCTGTGAGCTCTCCCCTCCCTTACCTCCTTACAACTCGCTGAAATACTTATGCAAAGCTGCCACGATCCGCTGAGATGCTTTTCCGTCACCATATGGGTTCGATGCTTGAGACATCGCTTCATAGGCAGCTGCATCCGTCAGCAATTCCTTGCCGAGGCGGTAAATCGTTTCTTCGTCAGTGCCGGCAAGTTTCAATGTGCCAGCATCGATGCCTTCCGGGCGTTCTGTTGTATCACGCAATACCAAAACAGGCTTTCCGAGAGACGGCGCTTCTTCTTGCACCCCGCCTGAATCAGTCAAGATGAAATAAGATTGGGCGGCGAAGTTATGGAAATCCAACACTTCTAGCGGCTCGATCAAATGGATGCGCGGGTCGCGCCCGAGCACTTCATCTGCCACTTCCCGTACAGCCGGATTCATGTGGACTGGATAGACCACCTGGATATCCTCATGCTCTTCAGTCAAACGTTTGATTGCACGGAACATATTACGCATCGGTTCGCCAAGGTTTTCACGGCGGTGGGCAGTCAATAGAATCATGCGGTCGCTGCCGATTTTATCGAGCACCGGGTGATGATAATTGTCACGCACCGTCGTCTGCAAAGCATCGATTGCTGTATTGCCCGTAATATAGATGGTTTCTTCTTTTTTATTCTCATCACGCAGATTCTGTGCAGACTTCTCGGTCGGCGCAAAATGGATGTCCGCCATGACACCCGTCAATTGGCGATTCATCTCTTCCGGGAAAGGAGAGTACTTATTGTGGGTCCGGAGCCCAGCTTCTACGTGCCCGATCGAGATTTGATTGTACAAAGCGGCTAAACTTGCCGCGAATGTCGTTGTCGTATCCCCATGGACCAGCACGATATCCGGTTTCGCTTCTTTCATCACGTCATCCAAGCCTTGCATAGCCCGCACTGTGACATCGCTCAAGGTTTGGCGGTCTTTCATGATGTTCAAATCAAAATCGGGGGTGATGCCGAATGTTTCGAGCACTTGGTCAAGCATTTGGCGATGCTGTGCAGTCACAGTCACAAGCGGTTCGATTGTTTCTGGGTGCTTTTGCAATTCCAACACAAGAGGCGCCATTTTAATCGCTTCTGGACGTGTACCGAAAATCGTCATCACTTTCCATTTTTTCGTCACTTCTGATCAACCCGCTTTCTTATTTTGTTCCGAACAAGCGATCTCCAGCATCACCGAGGCCAGGCACAATATAGCCTTTCTCGTTGAGCTTTTCATCGAGTGCCGCGATATAGATATCGACATCCGGATGTGCTTTTTGCAAAGCTTCTACACCTTCTGGAGCCGCGATGATGCACATGAATTTAATTTTTGTCGCGCCACGCTTTTTCAACGAGTTGACTGCTTCGATTGCTGAGCCACCTGTTGCGAGCATTGGATCGACGACGATCAATTCACGTTCAGAGACATCCGAAGGCATTTTAAAATAATATTCCACTGGCTGCAAAGTTTCCGGGTCACGGTACAAGCCGATATGGCCGACTTTTGCCGCTGGAATCAATTTCAAGACGCCATCAACCATTCCAATACCCGCACGTAAAATCGGCACGATACCCAATTTCTTTCCGGCCAAAACGTTTGATTTAGCAACTTGCACTGGCGTTTCCACATCGATTTCTTGAAGCGGAAGCTCGCGTGTAATTTCAAAAGCCATTAAAGTTGAAATTTCATCAACCAATTCACGGAATTCTTTTGTTCCAGTCGATTTGTCGCGGATATACGTCAGTTTATGCTGAATTAACGGATGATCAAAAACGAATACTTTTCCCACAGTGTATCTCTCCTTTTTCATACATTTTCCTAAACAGTATAACAGAAAATGATAAGGTTTAGAGCTCGACTCCTGCATTAGAATTATTCAGTCAACTTTCACAGGCAAAATAAAAAACCAGGGCAATTGCCCCGGTTAGAGTAAATGTGCTTCATCGATCGGCATCGGCCGGTGGAATAAAAAGCCTTGGGCGATGGTACAGCCCATCTCAAGCAATTGCGTCCGATCGTCTTCTGTTTCGACGCCTTCCGCGACTGCCCGCAGCCCTAAATTGTCCGCCAGTTGAATAATGGTCCGAATGACGGCACGCGTCCCGTGTTCTTCCATATTGGATACGAAAGAACGGTCGATCTTAATTTCTTCAACAGGCAGCTTTTGGAGATAACTGAGAGACGAATAGCCTGTCCCAAAATCATCGATGGAAGTCGCAAACCCATATTTTTTCAGCTGATCGAATACCGTGCCGGCCGTATCGATATCGACGACGCCGATGCGTTCGGTGATCTCGAGCTGAATCCATTTCGGATCCACACCGAATTTATTCGTTTCATCCACCAGATACGGCACGAAGGAATGATGGAAGAAATGTTCTGCTGAGATATTGATCGCCACTTGGCGTAGCTCCAACTCCTGTTCTTGGCGCTTTTTCAGCCAAGACAAAACTTGCTCGATCACATGCTGCTCAAGTTGGCGGATCTTGCCGTTCTTCTCAGCGGCGGGAATGAAAATAGCGGGCGAAATATCCCCGAGTTCCGGAGACTTCCAGCGGGCCAGCGCCTCAAACCCGAGAATGTCTCGGCTTTCGAGCGATACTTTCGGCTGCAGGAAGACACTGATTTCTTTTCGTTTGAGCGCTACCGTCAAAGCATTGGCGACTCGTAAATCGCGCATCATCAACTCATCTTGTTCATTTTCAAAATAGCAGACCGCTTCGCCGATGCGTTCTTTCGCTTTTGACAACGCACTGTCAGCACAGCGGACTAGCTCTTCTGCATTCTGTTGGGCAGGTGTAACAATCGCTACGCCAACTTTAACAGTTAAAAACAAATCCATCTCACCGATCGACACCGGCTCCCTTAGACTGCTTAGGATATCCTCGAGAAATTCAGGCGCGTGCGTTAATGGGATGGTGCTGTATAGCGACAATCTTGAATCGGAAAAACGCGCGACCAGTTTTTCCCCGGCGCCTCCTGCTAACACAAGACGGCGGCCAAGTTCCCGGCACAAATCATTGCCTGCTCGGTGACCGTATTGATCGCTGATTTTGATGAATTCGTCTGCGGAGATAAACGCGACAAACCCTTCTTTCCCGTCCTTCAACAGTTCTTTGAGTTCGGTGCGGAAATAATGGCGGTTCGGCAGCCCTGATTCCTCGTCAATATAGGCAAGCCGTAAAATCTCTTCTTGTTGGCGCGAGAACTTCACTGCCAATGAAACAATCGACGCGATTTCTTCCATAAAGACCAGATCTTTTTGAGATGGCTTATAGATTGCCGGAAAGTAAATCCCGAAGGTGCCGATCACTTCTTCCTTGCCGTTAAAAATCGGCACCGACCAGATGGCTTTGATGCCAAACCTGTCGAGAACGTCTTGTTGATTGCTTAGAAGTGCATCCTGTCCTGCATTCTCGACTATGACCGGTTGCTGGCGCAGGTATGCCGCGCCGCAAGGACTCGAATCAGCTGATACTTCCAGCCCGCGCATCCCTAAGGTGAATTCATCCGGCATCGATTTCGCCGCCCCTACCTGAAAACGCTTCGCTTCATCTACCAAGAGAACGGTACAGCGTACACCATCGAGGAAAAATGATTCTGCCGTTTCGCAGATGTTCTGCAGCAGCATCCCGAGTACATGCCCTTTTTCAATGCCTTTATACGTTTCTTTTTGTAAATCGATCAATGTTTCTGCCCGCCGGCGATCGCTGATATCTCGCTGAAGCATCAATGTATAGCGCATTGACTTCTCTGGAAACGCCAGTGGCTGGACCGTGATTTCGTTCCAGAAAGGCGTGCCGTCTTTTCGGTAATTGACGATTTCAAAAACGCCGGGCTGCGCAGATGCCGTTGCCTCGCGAATCTGGCTGCCGGTATTCGCATCGGTTTTCGTTCCATGGAGGAATTTACCGTTTCTTCCGATAACTTCCTCTTCACTATACCCAGTCATTTCAAAAAATGCTTCATTGGCGTAGGCTATTGGATGTTCAGAAATTTCCGGGTTCACGACGACAAAACTCGTGTGGAATTCAAGCCCGAGACGGCGCAGCCAATCTATGATCACTTTCCGGTCTTCCTGGATTTCATATTGATGCATACGCGTCCCTCCCAATTTTTCTGATTATGTATGGTGAAAAAAAGCCGCCAATGTATGCGGCGGCTTTATTCATTTCAATATTCATCTAAATAATCAACAACTGCTTATTTATACAAAGCATGGGCAGCTGTCAATTTCGCTGTACGCTCAGCCGCTTCCTTTTTCACAGCTTCGTCTTCCGGGTTTTTCAATAGAAGTGCCATGATCGAAGCGATTTCTTTCATTTCTTCTTCTTTGAAGCCACGGGAAGTGACAGCTGCTGTTCCGAGACGGATGCCGGATGTGACGAATGGGCTTTCCGGATCGAATGGGATGGTGTTTTTATTAGTCGTGATGCCGACTTCATCCAACACATGTTCTGCAACTTTACCCGTCAAGTTAAGTGAACGGAGATCAAGCAGCAATAGGTGGTTGTCTGTTCCGCCGGAAACGATATCGATGCCTTCAGCCGTTAAGCTATCAGCCAAGACATTCGCATTTTTGACGACTTGGTCGATATAATCTTTGAATTCTGGCTGTTGGGCTTCGCCGAAAGCGACAGCTTTTGCTGCAATGACATGCATCAACGGGCCACCCTGGATGCCTGGGAAAATGATTTTATCGATTTTCTTCGCGAATTCTTCTTTGCAAAGAATCAAGCCGCCGCGAGGGCCACGCAATGTTTTATGGGTAGTGGAAGTAACAAAATGTGCATGAGGCACTGGATTCGGATGTGCACCGGTTGCGACAAGCCCTGCAATATGTGCCATGTCAACCATTAGGTATGCACCGACTTCATCAGCGATTTCACGGAATTTCGCGAAATCCAATGTGCGGGAATAGGCACTAGCGCCGGCAACAATCATTTTCGGCTTGTGCTCAAGAGCTGCCTGGCGAACTGCTTCGTAATCAAGCAATTGCGTATCTTTGTCGACTCCGTATTCAACGAAGTTATACTGCATGCCGCTGAAGTTGACTTTGCTGCCGTGCGTCAAATGCCCGCCGTGGTTCAAGTTCATGCCAAGGACCGTATCGCCTTGTTCAAGCATCGCTGTATAGACAGCCATATTCGCCTGTGAACCGGAGTGAGGCTGGACGTTTGCATGCTCTGCGCCGAAAATTTCTTTCAAGCGGTCGCGTGCAATATTTTCCACTACATCTACAAATTCACAACCGCCATAATAGCGTTTGCCCGGATAGCCTTCTGCGTATTTATTGGTCAACACGGACCCTTGTGCATCCATCACTGCCTGAGATACAAAGTTTTCCGATGCGATCAATTCGATATTCGCTTCTTGGCGTTCTTTTTCCGCGTTCATTGCTTCGTATACTGCCTGATCCTGCGCCTTAATCAATTCCATCTGTCTTTCCCTCCCGTGATTGAAGAACCTGGCGATCGTAGCTCGCACGGACACCACCGATCAATTTCGGACGTGTGGTCGCACTTGAGACAATCGCTTCCCCTATTAGTTTAACAGAAGTCCGCACCGGAACGGCGACTCTTTTTAAATGCATCCCGATCATCGTCTGCCCGATATCCACTCCGGCGTGGGCAGCAATTTCCTCGACGACGACCGGGTCAGTCATATTCATGAAGGCGTAAGCACTCATCGATCCGCCAGCTTTTGCTACCGGCACCACCGACACCGGCTCGAGGCCATAGCGTTCAGCAGCTGCCCGCTCAATGGTCAGTGCGCGGTTAATATGCTCACAGCCTTGGAACGCCAGAAACAATCCGTGGCGTTCCGCAAACACGCGCAGCGGTTCGAACAGGCTTTCCGCAATATCAAGCCCGCCGCCTGTACCGATGCGCTCGCCGGCCACTTCAGAAGTTGAACAGCCAATAACAAATATTTGGCCTTCCTTGAACGCAATCTGTTGCTCCAATTCGCTAAGAACTTCTTCAAGCTGCAACTGCCATAAGCTTTGCATGCTTACTCCTCCTTAGTTTTCGAGTGCGCTGATTTTCTGCACGCGGTTTTCATGGCGGCCGCCTTCAAAATCGGTCGTCAGCCATGTTTTCGCAATTTCTTTCGCAAGTCCTGGCCCGATGACACGCTCGCCCATCGCGAGGACATTCGAGTCGTTATGTTCACGCGTCGCTTTCGCGCTGAATACATCATGTACGAGCGCGCAGCGGATGCCTTTTACTTTGTTGGCTGAAATCGACATGCCGATCCCTGTCCCACAAATCAAAATGCCTTTATCAAATTCTCCGCTGGCGACACCTTCTGCTACCGGTTGTGCATAATCCGGATAGTCGACAGAGTCGTCTGTTTGCGGACCGAAGTCTTTGTATTCAATGCCCAGCTCATTCAATAGGTTGACAATCTCCTTGCGCAGGTTGTTGCCGCCGTGGTCTGATGAAATTGCTATTCTCATGATTAACCCTCTTTTCGTTTTCGTTTAACGGACAGTACTAGAATCAGTGCCGCCGCTTTTATTTAATTCTAACATTTTTGAACAGTTCCATGTTACTTCCTCATGCCTGGTTTCTGCAACTGAAATCCTCGCGTCCGGCAATCGAAAAAGAGCTGTCTCGAAGCACATGCAGTTATGCCCTTAGACAGCTCTTTCCAGTTACTTGATGTCGAATTGCTTCGCCATTTTATCGATCAATTGCTCCAATTCTTGATACGTCTTGCGGTAATCAGCCATGGAACCACCATAGGGATCGCTGACATCGCCAGTCGAACCTTCCGCAAATTCCTTCACGGTATGCAGCTTTGTCGCTACTTCCGGATAGTATTGCATGAGCGCCATCTTGTGTGAATAAGTCATCGTCAAGATCAACTCTGCCCATTCTACATCACGCGGGTCCAGTGGCTTCGAGATATGGTCGAATTCGATGGATTGCTCGCTCAATACTTTCTGCGCATTGGCTGACAGCGGCGCTTGCCCCGCATAGATTCCTGCGGAGCGGGCTTCCATACCCTCGATATCAAGGGTATGCACAATCGCTTCCGCCATCGGGCTGCGGCATGTATTCCCTGTGCAGACGAATAAAATCTTCATCCAATCCCCCCTTATCCAAGCTTCTGTGTCGCCATCTTTTGTGTTCAATGAACTCTCCAGATAGCGTGTGTCTATCTATTATTATACCGCATTTTATCGAGCTATTGTATGGATGCGGATTGGGTTAACTTATTATAGAAGCCATTGCGGCGAGCTGGTCTTGAGAGCGATATAAATTGTTCATTGATCTTTTCTTCATGAAGCAGCCGCCTCCCGCTTTGGGCTGGCCTTTCGCAATAAGCCAAGAAGAACACTTGTCTTATTGCGTCGGCTCGCCCTTGTGCGCGGTTCGGCTAATAGATTTCACTATATTTTGCATGCGAGGAAGTGTCATAGTTGAGTGCCTTCATCCGCTTGTTACGACGCTTAATTGGACTTGATAGCGAGATGTTGTCTATTGCACATTTCATCATGAACTAGCCGCCTCCCGCTTTGGGCTGGCCTCCCGCAATAAGCCAAGAAGAACACTTGTCTTATTGCTCTGGCTCGCCCTTGTACGCGGTTCGGCTGATAGATTTCACTATATTTTGCATGCGAGGAAGTGTCATAGTTGAGTGTTTTCATCCGCTTGTTACGACGCTTAATTGGACTTGATAGCGAGACGTGTTGTCTATTGCACATTTCATCACGAACTAGCCGCCTCCCGCTTTGGGCTGGCCTTTCGCAATAAGCCAAGAAGAACACTTGTCTTATTGCTCCGGCTCGTCCTTGTGCGCGGTTCGGCTTTTAAATTACTTGGGTATCGTATGTGAGTAAGTATCGCTGTTGATTGTCTTCATACACTCGTGGGGACGCTTATCCGGATTAGTTAATACAAAAACACGTCAACACTATTCAATTTGAAGTTACAAAGCTGATCACGCTGATATCAATGTGTGAAAAGTTTCGTTCCCTTTCCAAGACTAGAGATGGAGCGGAAAGGGGCGAATGGATGGCGAGGGGAAGCCGAGTCCATTCATTTGCGAAGCTTGAGCACAGCGAAAGTTGAGCAACGCTTTTCATGCGATACTCTAACACAAAGAAAATAGACACCCTGGACTGAATGCTAAGAAGTATGCGGTTGAAGCCCTCCCCTTGTAGCGGAATCTCACCACTCTCCCTTATTTAAAACATAAAAAAACCACTGGAAATTTCCAGTGGCTTTACATGCTGTCATCCAATTCATTTGCTTGAGTCAGCTGAACCATTTATGGTCCGCTGCTTTTTCCAAGCGGTTCATCAGGGCAGCATCTTCATTCTCGGGCAATACGCAAGCCAAGATCAAATCGGCATCCGTCTGATCGCATCTGCGCAAGCTGTCGTATAACTTATCCACAGCGAGCGGGAAGCAATAATCTGCTGTCTCGAAATCCTCGCGGCTCAGCACCGCGATTTTTTTCTTCTTGCCGTGGATATAATCGATCGCTTTTTCGATGAGCTTGCTATTATGCTCGATCAAATAAAGCGGAGCAGCCGGCGCGTAATGAGCGTACTTCATGCCGGGAGATTTTGGTGTATTGCCTTTTGTCTCGGAAGACAAACGGACAGTCCCGATGACTTCCTCTAATTGCTCTTTCGTCACTTGCCCTGGACGCAGGATAACTGGCGGTGCGCTCGTCATGTCGAGAACCGTCGATTCGATGCCGACCTGTGTCGGCCCACCGTCCAGGATGAGCGGAATCTTGGTGTCCATGTCGAAATAGACATGCCCAGCCATAGTCGGGCTTGGTTTTCCACTTGTATTCGCGCTAGGTGCTGCGACAGGCCGCTTCAAACGCTTTAATAAATTCAACGCAACTGGATGGTTCGGCACGCGAATGCCTACCGTCGACAAGCCTGCTGTTACGTTAGAAGCAAAGGTATCCGGTTTCGCCTGCAGGATCAAAGTCAGTGCACCCGGCCAAAAAGCGTCCATGCATTGCAGCGCTTTTTCCGGAACATCTTCGACATACTCCAAGGCGGTTTCTTTGGAATCCACGTGAACGATCAATGGATTGTCGGTCGGGCGGCCTTTCGCTGCGAAGATTTTATCGACAGCTTCAGCATTCATCGCATCCGCACCGAGGCCGTAAACGGTTTCGGTCGGAAATGCGACGACTTCCCCTCCACGTATATAATCCACAGCTTGTGAATAACTTTCATCGTTATTCACATGTTCATCCACAAGAATTGTTTTCGTTTCCACCTAAACATCTCCAGTACAATAAGGTTTTGGCGACAATATCCACATTTTGTGGATAACACCCCTCAATATAAGGTGATTTGTGCACAAATTACTCTAAAATACAAAATACCATGCGGTCATGTTTGTTGATATCTTTTTTGCAATAGACGCGTGCTTCAGGCAAGGCTTTTTGGAACATTTCAGTTACAAGCGTGCCTTGGCTACTGCCGATTTCAAGCCCGATAATCCCTGGGCGGCTAATCAATTCAGGCACTTGCTCTGCCAATGTTTCGTAAGCGGCAAGCCCGTCACGGTCGGCGAATAACGCTTCATGCGGCTCGAATTCACGAACAGTATCAGATAAGCTCGGCGCTTCATGATGCGCGATGTACGGCGGGTTGGATAAGATAATATCCCATTTTCTTCCCACAAGCGGTGCTGCCAAGTCGCCTGTTACGAAATGGACATCCGCATCCAAAGATTCAGCATTGCGTTCTGCCATAAACAAGGCTTCTTCGGAAATATCCGTCGCCATCACTTCGGCTTCAGGCAATTCACATTTCAATGTGACTGCAATGACTCCACTGCCTGTGCCGATGTCTGCTGCCTGCACTTCTTTTGTGCCGAACAGCTGCCGTTTCAACTTCAGGGTTTCTTCAATCAGCTCTTCTGTTTCTGGACGCGGGATTAAAACGGCTGGCGATACTTGGAAGGTTCTGCCGTAAAATTGTTCAACGCCAGTCAAATGCTGGACCGGCACACCTTCGATTAATTCTTCGACATTGGCCCAATAGGCTTCGAATTGACGCTCTTCAATTCGATCACGCATTGCTGCGACCAAACCGGAATAATCCACTCCGAGTTCATGCTGCAACAGAATGCGCGCCGCTGTTTCTTCACGGCCGTATTGTTTCAAATAATTTGTTGCTTGCTCCAGGGCTTCATAGACAAATTCCACTGTCGTTAAGGTTTCAACTTTGTTCATTGTTCAGACTCTCCATCCTCGTTGATTGTTCATCGATCACCAGGGCGTCAACAATTTCATCCATCTTGCCTTGCAGGATTTGATCCAGCTTCTGGATGGTCAATCCGATGCGATGGTCCGTCACGCGGTTTTGCGGGAAGTTGTACGTGCGGATGCGCTCTGAACGATCACCTGTACCAACAGCGGATTTACGTACGGAATCATATTCCGCTTGTGCTTCTTTTTGGAACTTTTCATAGACGCGGGCGCGCAGGACTTTCATGGCACTCGCTTTATTCTTGATCTGGGATTTCTCATCTTGACACGTGACGACAATATTCGTAGGTACATGCGTTAAACGCACCGCCGACATTGTCGTATTGACCGATTGCCCCCCTGCACCTGATGATGCATAGGTGTCAACGCGGATATCGTTATCGTGGATATCAACTTCGACTTCTTCCACTTCCGGCAAACATGCGACCGTTGCTGTCGAAGTATGGATGCGACCACCGGATTCTGTTTCCGGAACACGCTGTACGCGGTGTGCGCCGTTTTCGTATTTCAGTTTGGAATAAGCGCCTTTGCCCGTCACCATAAAGACCAATTCTTTAAATCCGCCGATTTCCGTCGGGTTCGAGTCCATGATCTGGACTTTCCATCCGTTGGCCTCGGCAAAACGGGAATACATCTTGAACAAATCACCTGCGAACAGGGCCGCTTCATCGCCGCCTGCTGCACCACGGATTTCCATGATGACGTTTTTGTCATCGTTCGGATCTTTTGGAATCAACAGAATGTGGAGACGTTCTTCCAATTCTTTTGAACGCCCTTCAAGTTCTGTGACTTCTTCTTTAACCATTTCGCGCATATCGGCGTCCATTTTTTCCTCAAACATGGCTTTTGAATCTGCCAATTGCGTCTGGACGTCTTTGTACTCACGGTAAGTTTCCACAGTTTCCTGCAAATCGGATTGCTCTTTGGAGTAATCGCGCAGCTTGTTCGTATCGCTGACAATATCCGGGTCACTCAACATTTCGTTGAGACGGTCGTATCTGTCCTCGACAGACTGTAAACGGTCAAACATTGTTTTCACCTCTAGTTTCTTCTATATAAAATCGATAACTCTGTGCATAGAATTTCATTGTCGCGATATTCTGCGAAATAGCTGGCTTTCCGGGGGCTTGCACTGCACTAATTCGGGCTAGACGCCCGAATGGATTTCAGTACTTCGCTGCTCACCCAGGAGTCTGTGCTATTCGTTTCATATCTTTTCTCAAAAAATACATCAAAAAATCAAGTCCATTGACTTCACAAGGCCTGTGATTTATTTGTATACACGCTTATTGGCACTTATTCTGTAACCGTGACGCCGGCCGGAACTTCATGGTGATGGCGACAGCGCGGTTCATAGGCTTCTGAAGCGCCGACTAGGATGATCGGGTCATCCGAACCGGCAGGCTTACCGTCAATCAGGCGCTGCGTACGGCTTGCCGGAGATCCGCAGACTGTGCAGACAGCCTGCAATTTGGTCACTTGCTCCGCGATTGACAATAGGGATGGCATCGGACCGAACGGCACGCCACGGAAATCCTGGTCCAATCCTGCCACAATGACACGGAATCCGTGATCAGCCAATTTTTGTACATGATCGACGATTTCCATATCAAAAAATTGTGCTTCGTCGATGGCGATGATATCAAATTCATCGGTAATATATTCTTTCATTTCGCCCGAATGCCCAATCGGCAGCGCGATGACAGTGGTTCCGTTATGGGAGACGACCGCTTCCTCGCTGTAGCGGTTATCCAATTTCGGCTTGAATACCGCGATTTTTTGCTTAGCAAATTGTGCGCGGCGGATGCGTCGGATCAGCTCTTCCGATTTCCCTGAAAACATGCTGCCGCAAATCAACTCGACCCATCCGGTCTGTTTCATGACGTACATAGTGGAGACCCCTTTCAAACATTTACTGTTAATATCATACCAAAAACGGTGGGTATGAATATCATTTTTCTGCTATGTAATTGATTTTTTCCGTTCATTGACGAAAAAAAATACCCATCCGGCGTTTTCGCGACGGACGGGTATAATAGTGACTTAGTTGTTGATTTCTTCTTTGAGGCCGTATTTTTTGTTGAAACGGTCTACGCGGCCATCTGCAGCTGCGAATTTTTGGCGTCCAGTATAGAATGGATGACATTCTGAGCAAAGCTCAACGTTGATGTTTTCCTTTACTGAACCTGTTTCGAATGAGTTGCCGCATGAGCAAGTCACTGTTGCTTTTTTGTACTCTGGGTGAA
Source organism: Planococcus sp. SK3692 (assembly GCF_028890485.2). Taxonomy (GTDB): domain Bacteria; phylum Bacillota; class Bacilli; order Bacillales_A; family Planococcaceae; genus Planococcus. The sequence goes on along the minus strand of NZ_JARCHV010000002.1, from coordinate 549,256 downwards.
TACCTGTTTTCATAATGTTTTCTCCTCCCGCCCTGAACCATCTGGAACAGAGTTTAATCTATTTTGCCTATTGCCTTACACGGCTCGTTAGGCCGTATATGCAATAGTACTGTTTTGTTTCACTCTTATAATCTTATCAAAACTTATAGGTATTTGCAAGCAATCAATTCGTCTTTCGCGGAGTACGCGATGACTTGCCATCTCTTGGCAATTGTCCGAAAAACTCTTCGTTGGTTTTTGAGTGGCTGAGCTTTTTCATGAAACGCTCGGTAAAGTCCGGCGAATCCGAGAAGGTTTTGCGGATAGTCCATAGTTTATCAAGTTGTTCCGGATCCATCAACAATTCTTCCTTGCGTGTACCTGATCGGCGGATGTCGAGTGCCGGGAAAATGCGGCGTTCGGCCAAGCTGCGGTCGAGATGCAGCTCCATATTGCCCGTGCCTTTAAACTCTTCGTAGATCACTTCATCCATGCGCGACCCCGTATCGACGAGTGCTGTCGCGAGAATCGTCAAGCTGCCGCCTTCTTCGATATTGCGTGCAGCCCCGAAAAAGCGTTTCGGGCGATGGAATGCAGCAGGGTCGATTCCCCCCGAAAGCGTGCGGCCGCTTGGTGGAATGACCAAATTATATGCACGTGCCAGTCGCGTGATCGAATCCATTAAAATGATGACATCGCGCTTATGCTCGACAAGGCGCATCGCACGCTCGAGAACCAGCTCGGCTACTTTGACATGGTTTTCCGGAACTTCATCGAAAGTCGAAGACACCACATCGGCGTCGACCGAGCGTTCGATATCCGTCACTTCTTCCGGCCGCTCATCGATCAACAGCACAATCAGTTCCGCTTCCGGATGATTGGTCGTTACGGCATTGGCAATTTCCTTTAACAACATCGTTTTTCCGGCTTTTGGCGGTGCAACAATCAAGCCGCGCTGGCCGAAGCCGACCGGGGATACCAGATCCATAATGCGTGTCGATAAATGCTCCGGTCCTGTTTCAAGACGGATATGGCGGTCCGGATACAGCGGCGTAAGGCCCGGGAAATGGACGCGTTCTTTTGCGACTTCAGGATCTTCGCCGTTGACAGCTTCTACCTGGAGCAACCCGAAATAGCGTTCATTTTCTTTTGGCGGACGGACTTTTCCGGATACTTTATCGCCGTTTCTCAGGTCGAAGCGGCGAATCTGGGAAGCGGAAATATAAATATCCTGTGAACTTGGTGAGTAGTTGATCGGGCGCAGGAACCCGAAGCCTTCCGATTGGATGATTTCCAAGACACCTTCCATGAAAAAGAAGCCTTCTTGTTCCGCTCGGGTTTTCAGTATGGCGAAAATCAATTCTTTTTTCGTCAGTTTGCTGTAATTGTTCAGCTTGTATTCTTTCGCCAAGTTATAAAGCTCTTTGAGCGTCATATTTTCTAATGCAGAGATTGTCATCGTTGCCATCTAGTTGGACACCACACTTATCATTAGTTTCAAGATTTCTGAGGAATTTCTCTTGTTCTGGAGTCATTAAAGAAGGAGCCCGGCATAAAGCCGGACTCAGGTTTGGAGTATGGAAATCAATCTTTCATGACGAGATCCGGTTTTTTCTTGAGGCTGTGGCGCCCTTCGACAAAACGAACCGTGCCGGATTTTGCACGCATGACCAAAGTATGGCTTTCTGCGAAAGAACCTTTCAGCTGAACGCCGCGAAGAAGTTCTCCGTCAGTGATCCCTGTCGCTGCAAAGATGGCATCATCGCCTTTAACCAAGTCATCCATCATCAATACTTTATCGACTTCGAGGCCCATATCTAAGCAGCGCTGTCTTTCCTCGTCATCTTGAGGAACCAGCTTGCCTTGGAATTCACCGCCGAGGCATTTCAATCCGACTGCAGAAATAACCCCTTCCGGAGCTCCGCCGATACCGAATAGGATATCGACGCCCGTTTGGTCGAAAGCCGTATTGATAGCGCCGGCGATATCGCCGTCCGTAATCAATTTGATGCGTGCTCCCGCATCGCGGATTTCCTTGATGATCTGTGCATGACGCGGCCGGTCAATAATCGTGGCAACAACGTCTTCGATATCCTTGTTTTTCGCTTTAGCGACTGCGCGCAAATTGTCGATGACCGGTGCATTGATATCAATTTTGCCGACAGCTTCAGGGCCGACCGCAATTTTGTCCATATACATATCCGGTGCATTGAGTAAATTTCCACGGTCCGCAATCGCCAATACTGCGATCGCATTCCAGCCGCCAGCAGCGACAATGTTCGTGCCTTCTACAGGGTCGACCGCGACGTCCACTTCAGGACCATCGCCTGAACCAAGTTGTTCACCGATATAGAGCATCGGTGCTTCGTCCATTTCGCCTTCGCCAATGACGACGGTTCCGCGCATCGGAATCGTATCGAATACAGTCCGCATCGCTTCCGTTGCCGCATCATCCGCTTCATTTTTCAAGCCGCGGCCCATCCATTTCGAAGAGGCGATTGCTGCCGCTTCTGTAATCCGCACTAATTCCATCGAAAGACTTCGTTCCATAATTCATTTTCCTCCGTTCAATCTTTGTATATGCCACCTATATTGTAGCATATATGCAAATGCCTTTAACGAGTCAATTCACGTCGGAACTGAGGTCGGACTTCCCGCTCGCCACGGGATCGATCGTTTCGCGGCGAATGTCAGCGCCAAGGCCCCGCAGCTTTTCGATGATGTTCGAGTAGCCGCGTTCGATGTGATAGATCTCCCGCACTTCCGTTTCACCTTCTGCAAGCAAGCCGGCGATAACAAGTGCGGCTCCTGCGCGCAAATCGGAAGCGACAACGGTCGCTGCATTCAACGGAGTCGGCCCCGTAATAATGGCTGCACGCCCTTCGACACGCCCGACCGCATTCATACGGCGCAACTCATCGATGTGCTTGAAGCGCGCGGAATAAATGGTGTCGGTGATCATCGAAGATCCGTGCGCTTGTGTCATCAAAACCGAGAACGGCTGCTGCAGATCCGTCGCAAATCCTGGATAGACCAAAGTCTTCACGTCGATTGGCTGCAAGTTTTCGGTTTTTGGAATATGAATCGATTCCTCATCTTCCTGAACTTCGACGCCCATTTCCCGGAGTTTCGCAGTTAAAGCTTCCATATGGAAAGGAATGACGTTATCGATCGTCACGCCGTCGCCGGCAGCGGCAGCCATGATCATGAATGTGCCCGCTTCGATACGGTCAGGAATGATTGTATGGTTGGTGCCGTGCAATTCATCCACGCCTTCGATGCGGATGACGTTGGTCCCAGCGCCCTTGATTTTCGCGCCCATATTCGTCAAGAGTGTCGCGACATCAATGATTTCCGGCTCTTTCGCCGCATTCTCGATAACCGTCTGCCCTTTCGCGCGAACGGCCGCAAGCATAATATTGATTGTTGCGCCTACACTGACAACGTCGAGGTAGATTTTCGCACCGCGCAGTTCGTCGGCACGCAAATAAATTGCCCCGTGCTCATTGGTTACTTTTGCACCGAGTGCTTCGAAGCCTTTGATGTGTTGATCAATCGGCCGTGGCCCGAGGAAACATCCTCCCGGAAGGCCGATAGCAGCGTGCTTGAAGCGTCCAAGCATCGCGCCCATCATATAGTAAGAAGCCCGCAATTTCTTGACGTTGCCGTTTGGCAGCGGCATGTCGACCATATCAGTCGGGTCGATTTGCATAACGCCGTCTTCGAATGTGACGGAACCTCCTATTTCTTCTAAAATACTTTTCAATGTCCAAACATCGGAAATTTCTGGCAAGCCTTCAATCGATACCGGCGAATTTGCCAAGATCGAAGCCGGAATCAAAGCCACAGCGCTGTTTTTAGCACCATTGACTTTGATCGTTCCGGACAAGCGGTTGCCGCCTTTAATTTTATAAACGTCCATTGTATTTCTCCTTTTCCCTGTCAGCCTTATTTCACAGAGCGGGTTTCCCAATCGGCTAGGAATGCTTCGATGCCTTTATCCGTTAACGGATGCTTGAACATCATTTCAAGCACTTTCATCGGCATGGTGCCGATATGTGCGCCGTTAAGCGCTGCTTCCGTTACATGCTGCGGGTGGCGGATCGAAGCAGCAATGATTTCTGAATCGATGTCGTGGATTGCGAAAATCTCGGCAATCTGCGCGATCAAATCCATGCCGTTGTGCCCGATGTCATCTAGACGCCCAAGGAACGGGGAAACATAAGCTGCTCCAGCACGTGCCGCTAGAAGTGCTTGGTTGGCGCTGAAAATCAATGTAACATTGACTTTTTTGCCTTCGCCGGCAAGAACTGCACAAGCCTTCAAGCCTTCTGGCGTCATTGGCAATTTCACTGTAATGTTTGGCGCAAGTTCAGCCAGTTCACGGCCTTCTTTGATCATGCCTTCTGAATCAAGTGCGATAACTTCACCGCTGATCGATCCGTCGACAAGGTCGGCGATTTCTTTCAAACGGTCATGGAACGAGACATTTTTTTCTTTAGCGACTAGTGATGGGTTTGTTGTGACCCCTGAGAGAATGCCCCAGGCGTGTGCTTCTTTAATTTCGTCAAAGTTTGCTGTATCAATGAAAAATTTCATGTATGGTTTCCTCCTGTATGTGGAAAAAGAGACGGATTCGCCTCTCTTCCCAGGTTTTTATGAATTTGCTTGTTGTGAACTTCCAAAATCGCGCATTTTGCCGATAACGGTCGCTTTAATGGCATCGCGTGCCGGCGTCAGGTATTTACGTGGATCGTAAACGTCTGCATCAGATGCCAATTTTTCGCGGATTGCTTTTGATGCGGCAATTTGGCTTTCTGTGTTGACGTTGATTTTTGAAGTACCTAGTGAAACCGCACGTTGAACGTCTTTCAACGGGATGCCTGTTCCGCCGTGCAAGACAAGCGGCACGTCGCAAAGCTGTGAGATTTCTTCCATTTCAGCGAATCCGAGGTTCGGTTCGCCTTTGTATGGCCCGTGGACCGAGCCGAGTGCTGGCGCTAGGCAATCGATGCCTGTCTGTTCGACAAGTGCTTGGCATTCTTTCGGGTCAGCGTAGATGACGCCTTCTGCGATGACATCATCTTCCTGGCCGCCGACTATGCCCAGTTCCGCTTCCACGGAAACGCCTTTAGCATGAGCGTACTCGACCACTTTGCGCGTAATTTCGATATTTTCTTCGAATGGATGATGCGATGCATCGATCATGACTGATGTGAAACCTGCATCAATCGCTTCTTTGCATTTTTCAAAACTGGAACCATGATCTAAATGGATAGCGACCGGAACTGTGATATTGTAATCATGCATCAGGCCTTTCACCATATGTACGACAGTTGTGAATCCACCCATATAGCGTGCTGCACCTTCTGAGACACCGCAAATGACCGGGGATTTTTCTTCCTCCGCCGCCTGCAGGATCGCTTGTGTAAATTCCAGGTTGTTCAGGTTAAATTGCCCGATGGCATAACCTTCCTTCTTACCTTTTATCATCATTTCTTTCATCGAAACTAATGGCATTATTATTTTTCCTCCTCAGAATAGGCACAAGCCCAATATCCTTTTCACTATATCAAAAATGGCGCTATTTCGCCACTCAGTGCCTGTTTAATCACCAATCAGCTCACGGACGGCATCGCGCAATTCGAAAACATCAAAGGGTTTGGTGAAATAACGCACCACTCCCCAATTCATCGATTCTTCGATTACGCCCATTTCGCCGTACGCTGTCATCATGATCACTTTGCAATCATGCCGCCGCTTCTTTAACCGCTTCAGCAATTCGATGCCATCCATGCCCGGCATCTTCATGTCCATCAGCACCATATCAGGACATGCTTCCTCCGTAAGTTCCAATGCTTCTTTTCCGCTTCCAGCAATCAAGGTCTCATATCCTTCGTGCTCGAATACTTCTTTCAATAACAGGCGGATGCCTTGTTGATCATCTACTATTAGAATCCTTTTCACATCAGCCACTCCTTTCCACCTTTTTTCGAAGAGCAGCCCATTCTGCTATACTCGTTTTGAGGTGAACCCATTTGAAAATATTGACGACACAATTGACCGGCTTGTTCCAGCGCATCGCCAAGGAAGAACAAGCCATCGAAGATACGGCCCGATTTCTCGCACAAGCGGTCATCGGTGAAGGGAGCATCCATCTGGCTGCTTTTGGCGAGCTCGAAGCTGTCGCAGCCAGTGCGTTAAACGGCGCCGAAACGCTCGAATCGGCGGTTCGTTACGACCCATCCGCTGAACTGTCGACTGCCGACCGGGTGTGGATATTAGCCCCGAAAGACGAAGGCGACTCTCTAGCCCAAGAATTGTCCGGACGCGCCGTTCCGTTTGCGATGCTGACGGCTGAAAGCCACCGCAATGAAAGGGCGGATGTCTTTCTCTCCATGAACATCGACAAAGGCTTGCTGCCCAGCGAAGATGGCGGGCGTATCATGCTGCCACACGGGCTCGGTGCTCTCTATGTCTAACATGCAGTTAAGTTAACACTTGATGAAATGCTCGCAGACTGACGAGCCGCAAAAAAGCCTTCCCTCGAATAGGGAAGGCTTTTGCCATCTGATCGATGCCTGCCTTCCAGGAAATGAAGCGGCTTTTCACATGCTGATTACTGATTGCCCAAAGAAGCGCGAACGAACTCGCGGAACAATGGCTGCGGACGGTTCGGGCGCGAGATGAATTCCGGGTGGAACTGGCAAGCGACGAACCAAGGGTGGTCAGCGACTTCAATGATTTCAACAAGGCGGCCATCCGGGCTCGTGCCTGTGAATTTGAAGCCGGCTTTTTCGAACTGCTCGCGGAATTCATTGTTGAACTCGTAGCGATGGCGGTGTCTTTCGTACACAAGCTCTTCCCCGTATGCTTCATACGCTTTCGAAGTCTTATCGAGCTTCGCTGGGTACAAGCCAAGGCGCAATGTGCCGCCCAAATCTTCGATGTCTTTTTGCTCCGGCAGCAAGTCGATGACCGGATACAATGTTTTCGGGTCCAGTTCAGATGAATGCGCGCCGTCCAAGTTCATGATATTGCGTGCAAACTCTACAGAAGCGAGCTGCATGCCGAGGCAGATGCCGAAGAATGGCACTTTGTTTTCACGTGCATATTGCGTTGCAAGGACTTTTCCTTCCACTCCGCGGTCGCCGAATCCACCTGGCACCAAGATGCCGTCACAATCTTTGAGCGTTTCCGCTACGTTTTCCGCGTTGACGTGCTCTGCGTTGATCCAGTCGACTTCGATCTCTGAATCGAATGCGAAACCGGCGTGCTTCAACGATTCCACGACGGAAATATAAGCATCCTGCAGTTCCACATATTTACCGACAAGGCCGATTTTCACGGATTTCTTCAAGGATTTCACTTTCTCGACGAGGCCGTTCCATTCTGTCATATCCGCTTCTGGCGCTTCGATGCCGAAGTGATCCAGGACGATCTGGTCCATGTGCTGCTCCTGCAAACGAAGCGGCATTTCATAAATGACATCGACGTCACGGGATTCGATGACTTCTTCGGATTTGATATCGCAGAACAATGCGATTTTGTCTTTCATGTCCTGAGGAACTGGATGTTCCGTGCGCACCACGATCAAGTTTGGCTGGATGCCAAGGCTGCGCAATTCTTTTACGCTATGTTGTGTCGGTTTTGTTTTCATTTCTTTTGCAGCGCCCAGGTACGGGATCAATGTACAGTGGATGTACATAACTTCTTCACGGCCAAGATCCGAACGCATTTGGCGGATGGCTTCTAGGAATGGCAGCGATTCGATATCGCCGACCGTTCCGCCGATTTCCGTGATAACGACATCGGCTTGAGCCGTTTTCGCTGCACGCAACAAGCGGTCCTTGATTTCATTCGTGATGTGCGGGATGACTTGGACCGTTCCACCCAAATAATCGCCGCGGCGTTCTTTCTGGATGACCGTTGAGTAGACTTTTCCTGTTGTCACGTTCGAATACTTGTTCAAGTTAATGTCGATGAAGCGCTCGTAATGGCCCAAGTCCAAATCCGTTTCCGCGCCATCGTCGGTCACGAACACTTCCCCGTGCTGGTAAGGGCTCATCGTACCCGGGTCAATATTGATGTATGGGTCGAATTTCTGGATTGTGACGCTAAGTCCGCGGTTTTTCAGCAATCGCCCAAGAGAAGCGGCCGTGATCCCTTTCCCTAATGACGAAACCACGCCACCTGTTACAAATATATACTTTGTCATGCTCTGTTTCCTCCTCGAGTAATGAAATAAAATGTGATCGTTTTACAACTTGCAGTCCCGAATCGTGTTCAGCCAGAAAAAGCTTCGGCCATCCAAAAAGGCGGATGGCACGGGTCTTTGCCGCCAGTGGGCGGCACTTAAAAAAAATAAAAAGCGCTCCTCCTGCAAAGCGTGCAGGGGGAGCGCGTTAGCTATACGAATCATCTCTCCTATTTTAAGGAGCCCAGTAAAATCTTATCCTGTACAGCCATTTCCGTCAAGGTGAAAAAAAGTTCAGACTACTTCAGCCCATCCTCTTCTTCTTCCTCTTCGTCATCTTCTTCGTCGATGATGTTGCCATCAAGGTCTTCTACGAGTACGCCGACATCTTCCACTTCATCGACATCGTCGTCTTCATCTGTCGAATCAAAATCAAGATCAACGACCGGTGCTTTGACAGCCACTTCGTCGTCATCATCATCGTCGTCATCGTCGTCCGAAGAAACATCGCCATCATCTTCACCGAAATCTTCGAAGTCCAATTCATCTTCCAACTCGAGGTCCATATCGTCGAAGTCATCGTCCGTCGATTTCGATTTCTTCTTCTTGCGAGCCTTGACCGTCGGTGCAGACTCTTCTTCAATCTGCTCGACCGGATACCACTCGCGAAGACCCCAGCGGTTTTCGCCAAGGATCAAGAAGCGTCCATCAATGTTCATATCAGTGTAATACTGTGCAAGATGCGCTTTCATCTCTTCTTCGGAAAGGCCAATCAATTGCTGCAATTCAGCGACTAGCTCCGAAAAAGTTTTTGTTTCTTTAGTTTCTTCCAAAATGGCATATGTTAAGTCGACGAACGACTCTTCTAGCAATTCTTCTTTCGTTAATTCACGGATGTTCATTCGTGCACGTCCCTTCTTGTATCGTAACTTAATCCATTATATACAAAGTCCTTGCTGTCCGCTACCGGGATTTCTTTTTTCTGCGTCCAAGCTGGTCCCACCCGAAATAAAACAAGTAAGCAGACAGAATTAGAAATGGTATTGAGCCGAGTGCCCTATTGTACAGCACAATGAGCAACACGACCGCTATGATGATTATGATGTAGTGGGCAGCTTTCGGCATGGTGTCTTCCATCTCTTTTCTTTAGAGTTTCAACTTCTTCCATTATAACGGACTTGTACCGCCAAATCGACCGAAGCGCCGGATGATTCTACTTGTTGCTATTGTGATGAATGAAATGTGTCGAGCACTGGAATATGTTCGAATTTTGCATAGGAAATGTATGTGGTGGAGATTGCGCTGCAAGGGGACGCTTTCCGGAGGGCTCGCATTGAGCCGCTTCGATCGCTGCGCGCTCTGCAGGGTCTCAATTGTCTCGCTGATCCTCCAGGAGTCGCCCCTTTGCGCTTCATCTCTAAGTGTAGGGTGGAAATGAAATTCATCTGTCATTGAAATTATAATGAATAGTTTTGGACAGCTTTGAATATACAAATTAAATAGACACTATGCATCTTCGTATCTATCAAGTTCAACTAAGCGTCGATACAAGCGGATGAAGAAAATTTACAGCGATACTTCCTCGCATGCAAAGTATAGTGAAATCTATTAGCCGAAGCAATAAGACAAGTGTCTTTCTTGGCTTGTTGCGAGAGGCTAGCCCTAATCGGGAGGCGGTTGCTTTTTGAAGAAATAATCAACGAACCATTCACCTCGCTCACTCGTCCAACTCACTCCACACACTCCCGTCCAGCTAAGCGGCATCTACAAGCGGATGAAACGAATCAACACAGATGCTTCTTCACACAAAAACTTCGATGAAATCTATTAGCCGAACCGCGCAAACGGGCGAGCCGAAGCAATGAGACAAGTGGTCTTCTTGGCTCATTGCGAGAGGCCAGCCCCAAGCGGGAGGCGCTTGCTTTTTGAAGAAATAATCAACGCCCCCCACCTCACTTACTTGCCTCGCTCACTTCCCCACACCTAGAATCCATACAGCACAAAAAAGATAAGGTATTAGCGCTCAAGCATCAACAAAAAATCCCCTCGCCTATTCCCAGGCAAGGGGATGAAATCTTACATATTTCTGCGGTACTGGCCGCCGACTTCGTAGAGTGCAGTGGTGATTTGGCCAAGGCTTGCGACTTTGACTGTCTCCATGAGCTCTTCGAAAATATTGCCGCCGGTTTTTGCAACTTGCTTCAAGCGTTCCAAGGCCTCTTCTGATGGGTTGCGTTCCTGGAACGAACGTAAATTGTTGATTTGCGCCTCTTTTTCATCTTGCGTCGCACGGGCGATTTCCATCGCATTGATGTCGTCATCCGATTGCGGGTTCGGGTTCAGATACGTATTGACCCCGATGATCGGCAATTCGCCGGTATGCTTTTTCATTTCATAATGCATGGACTCTTCTTGGATCTTGCCGCGCTGGTATTGTGTTTCCATTGCGCCAAGTACCCCACCGCGGTCATCGATGCGGTCAAATTCCGTCAAGACGGCTTCTTCGACGAGCTGTGTCAATTCTTCCACGACAAACGCGCCTTGCAACGGGTTTTCGTTTTTCGACAAGCCGTGCTCTTTTGTGATGATCATCTGGATGGCCATCGCGCGGCGTACCGATTCTTCTGTCGGCGTCGTGATCGCTTCATCATACGCGTTCGTGTGGAGCGAGTTGCAGTTGTCCTGAAGTGCCATCAAGGCCTGCAAAGTCGTACGGATATCGTTAAAATCGATTTCCTGTGCGTGCAAGCTGCGGCCCGATGTCTGGACGTGGTATTTCAGCTTCTGGCTGCGTTCGTTGGCGCCGTATTTATCGCGCATAACAACTGCCCAAATGCGGCGTGCCACACGCCCTATGACCGTATATTCCGGATCGAGTCCGTTCGAGAAGAAGAACGACAAGTTCGGTGCAAAGTCATCGATGTTCATGCCGCGGCTCAAATAATACTCGACATAAGTAAAGCCATTCGACAAGGTGAACGCAAGCTGTGAAATCGGGTTCGCGCCCGCTTCTGCAATATGGTAGCCCGAAATCGAAACGGAGTAATAATTGCGCACTTTGTGGTCGATGAAGTATTGCTGGATATCGCCCATCATGCGCAGTGCGAATTCCGTCGAGAAGATGCACGTGTTCTGCCCTTGGTCTTCTTTCAAGATATCCGCTTGAACGGTTCCGCGGACCACTTGCAATGTCGCTTCACGGACTTCTGTGAATTCTTCAACGTTCAAGGTGCGGCCGAGCTCTTCTTCACGCTTTTTCACTTGCTGGTCGATCGCTGTGTTCATGAACATCGCGAGAATAATCGGCGCAGGCCCATTGATGGTCATCGATACAGATGTCGAAGGCAAGCACAAATCAAAACCATCGTACAATTTTTTCATGTCTTCAAGCGTACAGATGGAAACCCCTGATTCGCCGACTTTCCCGTAAATATCAGGACGGTGATCCGGGTCTTCTCCATACAATGTTACTGAGTCGAAAGCGGTCGACAAGCGTTTAGCGTCATCACCCTTTGACAAATAATGGAATCTTCTGTTCGTGCGTTCTGGAGTTCCTTCACCCGCGAACTGGCGCTTTGGATCTTCACCGGCGCGTTTGAACGGAAATACGCCAGCTGTATACGGGAATGCACCCGGCACGTTTTCTGCATAGACCCAGCGCAGAATCTCGCCGTAATCCTTGAATTTTGGCAATGCCACTCTCGGAATCTTGATGCCCGACAAGCTTTCGGTCCGCAGCAATGTGCGCAGTTCCTTATCACGCACTTTCGTGACAAGTTCATCGCCCGCATAATCGGACTGCAAGGATTCCCAGTTGTTGAGAATTCGTTTTGACTCTGCAGTCAATTCATCGCGAACGCCTGCAGCAAGTGATTCCAACGAGTCGACCAGTGCATCGTTCGGTGCGTTGTTTTTGACTTCTTCTATGGCGCCTTCCAGCTGGAACAAGCGGCGGGCAAATGAAGCTTGCTCTGCGCTTTTCGCGTGATAGCCGCGCACCGTTTCCGTAATTTCCCGCAAATAATAACGGCGGTCATTTGGAATGATCAAGTTTTCTTTTTGTGTTTTAGCAAACGCCTCGTAGCTCGTTTCCCAATCGGTCCCACATTTTTCGTTGAGCGTGCCGACAAGTGCCGCAAATAAGGCATTGGTCCCTTTATCGTTGAATTGGCTGGCGATCGTACCGTATACCGGCATATCGTCCAGGTCCTTGTCCCATAACAGATGGCTGCGCTGGTATTGTTTCTGTACTTGGCGGCGTGCATCTTCTGAGCCTTTGCGCTCGAATTTATTGATGACGATAAGGTCGGCGTAATCGATCATATCGATTTTCTCGAGTTGTGTCGGCGCACCGAATTCGCTCGTCATGACGTACATCGAAGCATCGGAAATGCCCGCAATTTCAGCGTCGCCTTGCCCGATGCCGCTCGTTTCCACCACAATCAAATCGAACCCTGCCGCTCTCACGACATCGAGCACATCGCCGATCGCTGCGGACAATTCAGTTCTCGACCCACGTGTGGCGAGGCTTCTCATAAAGACACGCTTATTGAATATCGCGTTCATGCGGATGCGGTCGCCGAGCAGCGCGCCGCCGGTTTTTTGTTTCGTTGGGTCGATCGACAAAATGGCGATTTTCTTGCCCGGCAATTCCGTCAAGAAGCGGCGGATCAACTCATCCGTCAATGAGCTTTTTCCGGCTCCGCCTGTTCCGGTGATCCCTAGAACCGGCGTGTTTTTCGATTTTTCACGGACTGCTTTCATCAAGTCGGTTGTGTCGAGATTTCTCGTATGTGCTTCTTCAGCGGTTGTGATGACATTTGCCAGTGCGACCGGATTGTCAGCGGACAGCTCATCAAGTGAGACATCTTCTTTCGCTGTCGAAAAATCACATTTCTCGACGATTTCCGCGATCATGCCCTGCAATCCTTTTTTACGCCCGTCTTCCGGAGAGAAGATGCCGGCGATGCCGTAATCTTCCAGCTCGCGGATTTCGCGCGGCAAGATAACTCCGCCGCCGCCGCCGTAAATTTGAATATGTCCTGCTCCACGTTCTTGAAGCAAGTCATACATGTATTTGAAGTACTCCATATGGCCGCCTTGATAAGACGAAATGGCGATTCCTTGGACATCTTCCTGTATCGCTGCATTGACAACTTCTTCCACCGAGCGGTTGTGCCCGAGATGAATGACTTCTACACCATTCGCCTGTAAAATCCGGCGCATGATATTGATCGACGCATCGTGACCGTCAAAAAGAGCGGACGCGGTTACAAACCGGATATGATGATTCGGCTGGTACGTCGTACTTTCTTGAATTGTAGCCATTATAATCAAGCCCCCTGTATCGTGATTTTTTCCCCTGCCATCCCCTGCAGCAGAAACTTTGTTTGCATTTCAATAAATTCCCCAATGGTGTAGTCATCCAGCGCCCAGCGCCTGAACGCCCACATTTGCCCTTGCACGAACAAATGATGGGAAGCGAGGACAATTTCTTTTTGCGACAGCGGCAATTGCCCGGACGCAGCGCATTTGGACAAAAGCCGTTCGAACAAAGCCGTCATTTCAAGCTCTTTGTTCAATACATAGCGCAGCGCGTCTTTTGGTAAGGATTTCGATTCCTGATACATGACGACAAATTCATCTTGCATATCGTCGATCAATGTATAGTATTGCTCGAGCGCCTTTACCAGCGTCTCAAGCGAACCTTCCTCTAAATCCAGCCGGTCGAGGCGGGCGTTGACTTCGTCGTAAATTGAGTCGCACACAAGATAAAGCACATCTTCCTTCGTGCGAATGTATTCATATAATGTGCCGATGCTGAAACCGGCTGCTTTTGCAATTTCCCTTGTCGTCGTCCGGTGAAAGCCCTTTTCTTTAAAAAGCGTGACAGCGCCGCGGATCATCTGTTCACGGCGCTTTTCAATCAGGCTTTCGTCTTTCACGGAGGACTGAATTTCACGCTTTTTCGTCATAGGCCGACCCTCCGTTTATTTCGTGACCATACGGGAAATGACCAAACGCTGGACTTCCTGTGTGCCTTCGTAGATTTGGGTGATTTTCGCATCGCGCATGAAACGCTCAACCGGATAATCTTTCGTGTAGCCGTAGCCGCCGAAGACTTGAACCGCTTCTGTCGTCACTTTCATCGCTGTGTCGCCAGCCATCAATTTCGCCATGGCGGATTCTTTGCTGTAGGACAATTTGTTCGACTCAAGCCATGCTGCCTGGTAAGTCAACAGGCGTGAGGCTTCGATTCCTGTCGCCATGTCCGCAAGCTTGAAGGAAATCCCTTGGTTTGCTGCGATCGGCTTGCCGAATTGCTCGCGCTCTTTTGCATAGTCGACTGCTGCGTCCATCGCGCCTTGTGCGATGCCGACAGCTTGTGCTGCGATGCCGTTGCGTCCGCCGTCAAGCGTCTGCATAGCAATTTTGAAGCCTTGGCCCAGTTCGCCGAGCACGTTTTCTTTCGGCACACGGCAGTTGTCGAAGATGATTTCAGTTGTCGGGCTCGAACGGATCCCAAGTTTTTTCTCTTTCTTGCCGACAGAGAAGCCTTCGAAATCTTTCTCGACGATGAACGCTGTTGTGCCTTTATGTTTTGAGTCTGGGTCAGTCACGGCGAAAACGACGTAGATATCAGCGATGCCGCCGTTTGTGATGAAGATTTTCGACCCGTTCAAGACGTAGTGATCGCCATCTTCTTTGGCGCTCGTTTTCATGCTTCCTGCATCTGACCCTGCAGATGGTTCAGTAAGTCCGTAAGCGCCGACTTTTGTGCCTTCTGCCATCGGGCGCAAGTATTTTTGCTTTTGCTCTTCCGTTCCGAATGTATAGACCGGCCATCCTGCAAGTGAAGTATGGGCAGAAAGAATAACGCCGACAGAACCGTCTACGCGGGACAATTCTTCAACCGCGATGCAATACGCCAAATAATCCGAACCGATGCCGCCGTATTCTTCCGGCCATGGAATGCCTGTCAGGCCGAGTTCCGCCATTTGATGGAAGATTTTCATATCGAAGCTTTCTTCTTCGTCGCGCTGTTCTGCTGTCGGAGCAACCTCGTTTTTCGCGAAGTCGCGAACCATTTTGCGGATCATTTTATGTTCTTCAGATAGTTGAAAGTTCATTGTGTCATTTCCCCCAATTATTTTAGTAGTTGTTTGCTGATGACGATGCGCTGGATTTCACTCGTGCCTTCATAGATTTCCGTGACTTTGGCGTCGCGGAATAAGCGCTCGACCGGATAGTCTTTCGTGTAGCCGTAGCCGCCGTAAACTTGGATGGCTTCCGTCGTGATGTCCATCGCCGCTTTTGAAGCGAACAGCTTCGCCATTGACGATTCCTTATTGCACTCGATACCTTTTGCATACATATCGGCTGCGTTGTAGACGAGCAGTTTAGCCGCTTCGACTTGCGTCGCCATATCGGCAAGTTTGAACCCGATGCCTTGTTGCTGGGCAATTGGTTTTCCGAACTGTTCACGCTCTTTTGCATAAGCTACTGCGTAATCATATGCAGCTTCTGCGATGCCCAAAGCTTGTGCGGCAATGCCGATGCGCCCGGCATTTAAGTTCGCCATGGCGATCGAAAAGCCTTTGCCTTCTTCTCCAAGCAGGTTTTCAGCAGGCACTTCCATGTTCTCAAACGTTAATTGCACTGTCCGGGAACCGTGAAGCCCCATTTTTCTTTCGTCTTTCCCGACGACAAACCCCGGGAAATCTTTTTCCACGATAAAGGCGGAAATTCCGCGAGGCCCTGCTTCCGGATTGGTCGATGCGAACACGATGTACGTATCGGCTTCGCCGCCGTTTGTGATATAGACTTTCGAACCGTTTAGGATGTAGTTTCCGTCTTTTTTAACAGCACGCGTTTTCAACGCCGCTGCATCGGATCCGGCGGATGGCTCGGTCAAACAGAAGGCACCTAAATATTCGCCCGTTGCCAATTTCGGAACGTATTTTGCAATTTGCTCTTCTGTCCCAAAATTGATGATCGGGTTAGTGCCGACCGAAGTATGAACCGACAGAATGACCCCGATGACACCGCTTGCTTTAGACAGTTCGTGGATGGCCGTGATATAAGAAGTGAAATCCATTTCCGAACCGCCGTATTTTTCAGGCGCGGTGATGCCCATCAATCCGAGCCCGCCCATTTTCTTGATGATTTCAGTCGGAAATTCGCCTTCTTCCATGCGTTCGATAAAAGGCATGATTTCTTCTTTGGCAAAATCGCGCACCATATTACGCATCATTAATTGTTCATCTGTAAAATGCAGGTCCATTACGGCTCCCCCTAAATCTTAGTTGTATTCGTAGAAACCGCGTCCGGTCTTTTTGCCGAGCCAGCCGGCTTTCACGTATTGGCGCAGGAGCGGGCTTGGGCGGTATTTGCTATCGCCGAAACCTTCGTGCAGTACTTCCATGATATACAGGCATGTATCAAGTCCGATAAAGTCAGCCAATTGCAGTGGCCCCATCGGATGGTTCATGCCGAGCTTCATTACTTCATCGATTGCTTCTTTTGTCGCAACGCCTTCTTGCAGCGTGAAGATTGCTTCATTGATCATCGGCATCAAGATGCGGTTTGAAACGAATCCAGGGAAATCATTTACTTCGACTGGCGTTTTCGATAATTTCACCGTCATGTCTTCGACTGCCTGATACACTTCATCCGTTGTCGCAAGGCCACGGATAATCTCGACCAGTTTCATGACCGGTACCGGGTTCATGAAATGCATGCCGATAACTTGTTCCGGGCGGTTCGTCGCCGCGGCGATTTCTGTGATTGGAAGTGAAGACGTATTGGAGGCGAGAATCGCATGCTTCGGTGCCACTTCGTCCAAAGTTTTGAAGATCGTCGATTTGATTTCCATGTTCTCGACAGCAGCTTCGATGACGATGTCGACATCGTGTGCATCTTTTAAATCCAACGAGGATTGGATGCGTCCGAGCACTTGTGATTTCTCGTCTTCTGTCATGCGGCCCTTTTCGACATTGCGCGACAAGTTTTTCGTAATGTTGGCTATGCCGCGTTCATATGCTTCTTGTTTCATATCGTTCAGTTTTACGTTAAATCCGGCTTGTGCGCAGACTTGCGCGATACCGGAGCCCATTTGGCCGGCTCCGATGACCATGACGTTTTGGATAGACATATTTATTTTTCCCCTTTCGGTACTTCGATCATCACTGCGTCGCCTTGCCCGCCGCCTGAGCAGATCGCGGCGATGCCGATGCCGCCTCCGCGGCGTTTCAATTCGTAAGCGAGCGTCAAGATGATGCGCGCCCCACTTGCGCCGATCGGATGGCCAAGTGCAACAGACCCGCCGTTGACGTTGACTTTCTCTTCATCAAGGCCTGCAATTTTCGAGCTTGCGAGCGCTACTGCCGCAAATGCTTCGTTGATTTCAAACAGATCGATTTCTTCTAAAGTCTTGCCGGTTTTCTTCAATAATTCGTTGATGACAAGCCCTGGCGTTTCAGGGAAACGATGTGGTTCAACCGCGACTTCTGTATGCCCAATGACATGAGCCAATACGGACTTCCCGTCTTTTTGGGCTCGCTCTTCACTCGTTAAAACGAGTGCTGCCGCTCCGTCATTAATTCCTGGCGCGTTTCCTGCTGTAATCGTGCCGTCTTTACCAAATGCAGGACGCAACTTCGCCAAAACTTCAGCTGTCGTGCCTTCACGCGGCGCTTCATCCTGATCAACGGTAATCGGATCGCCTTTGCGTTGAGGTACTTCCATCGCCGTGATTTCTTCAGCAAAATGACCGCGTGCTTTGATGGCGCGTTCGTGCGACCGTGCCGACCATTCGTCCTGTCTCTCACGTGTCAATTCGAATGTTTCTGCCGTCGAGTTGCCGTATGTGCCCATATGCACTTTATCTGGATGGAAAGAGCATGATAAACCGTCGTGAACCATTCCATCAATGACTTGTGAATCGCCCATGCGAAGGCCGAAGCGTGCTTTCGGCAAATAATATGGTGCGTTCGACATCGATTCCATGCCGCCTGCGACGATCAATTCCTCGTCTCCTAAACGGATGATTTGGTCTGCTAGCGTGACAGAGCGCAAACCGGATGCACATACTTTATTGATTGTTTCAGATTTCACGTGGTAAGGAATGCCCGCTTTTTTAGCTGCCTGGCGGGATGGGATTTGCCCTTGCCCTGCCTGCAGGACATTGCCCATGATGACTTCCTGGACATCTTCAGGATTTACTTGTGAACGCTTCAGCGCTTCTTTAATCGCTGCTGCTCCGAGGTCGCTTGCTGTGAATGAACTGAGTGCCCCGCCGAATTTTCCGAATGCTGTGCGTGCTCCATCAATGATGACTGTTTTTGCCATTTACAATTCCTCCTCATGTTTTGGAAACGTTTTCATAATAGCTAAAATTTTTTCAGCCCCAACGGCTGGCTTTGCTTTTCTTGGTTGACTGAACGCTCGCTCGACTTGTTTACATAAGAAAAGGGAGTGTAGCACTCCCTTACTTTTTCTCTATGCTGTTATTCTACTCAATTTTCTGTCAGTTGGCAAATCTATTATTATTGAACAATTCCCTCAACTGGCGGTGCTTCTTTTCCGAGAACTGCCATCTCGAGGAGTTCAGCGACATCGTACGTGCCGACTTGATCTTCGACTTCTTTTGCTTTCGTGCCGTCTGACAGCATCGTCAAGCAGTACGGGCATCCAGAAGAAATCATCGTCGGGCTCACTTCAAGCGCCTGTTCGGTGCGGGCAACGTTGACGCGGTGTCCGGCATCTTCTTCCATCCACATCAAGCCGCCGCCGGCTCCACAGCACATGCCGTCTTGGCGATTGCGGACCATTTCCACGAGCTCGACGCCTTCAATCGCTTTCAGGATTTCACGCGGCGCGTCGTAGACATCGTTGTATCGGCCGAGGTAGCAGGAATCGTGGAACGTGATCTTCTCGTTCACTGCATGCTGCGGATTCAATTTGCCTTGCTGGACAAGGTCAAAGAGCATTTCCGTATGGTGGTAGACTTCTGCTTCAAAGCCGAAATCCGGGTATTCGTTTTTGAAGATGTTGTATGCATGCGGATCGATTGTGACGATCTTCGTGACGCCTGCTTTTTCGAATTCCTTGATATTGGCGGTCGCGAGCTCTTGGAACAGGAACTCATTCCCAAGGCGGCGCGGTGTATCGCCGGAGTTCTTTTCTTTATTACCGAGAATCGCGAATTTGATGCCTGCTTCATTCATCAAACGAGCAAAGGATAGCGCGATTTTCTGTGATCGGCTGTCGAACGAGCCCATCGAACCGACCCAGAACAAGTACTCAAACTCTTCTCCAGCTTTGCTGACTTCTTTTACCGTCGGAATTGAGATATCTGGACGAGCATCTCTCCAGTTTTCTTTTTCCTTGCGGTTCAAGCCCCATGGGTTGCCTTGCTTTTCGATATTGGTCATCGCGCGTTGTGCATCTTTGTCCATCTTGCCTTCCGTCATGACAAGATAACGGCGAAGGTCGATGATTTTATCGACGTGTTCGTTCATGACCGGGCATTGGTCTTCACAGTTGCGGCATGTTGTACAAGCCCAAATCTCTTCTTCAGTAATTACGTCGCCGATCAAGCTCGGGCTGTAAAGTTCATCGATTGAGATGCCTTCAGCGCCTGCAGCCATCGCCAATTGGTTTCCTTGCGTATTGCTGAATGCCATAGCCGGCACCCACGGTTTTTTCTGCGTCATGACAGCACCAGTATTTGTCAGGTTGTCACGAAGTTTTGTAATAAGGTCCATCGGCGACAGCATTTTGCCGGTTCCGGTAGCGGGACACATATTCGTGCAGCGCCCACATTCTACACAAGCGTAGAAATCGATCATCTGGGCTTGCGTGAAATCCGTGATTTTACCAACACCGAATGTCGGCATGGCATCCGGATCTTCTTCGTTTTCTTCTTCCATATCCTCAAAATTGATCGGTTTCAAGCGGCCGACATGATCTAAACGGTGGAACCATGTGTTGACTGGCCCGAAAATCAAGTGGGCATGCTTTGATTGCGGGACGTAGACCAAGAATGTCAATAAGAACAATAGATGCGCCCACCACATAATATAGAAGATTGTCACTGCAGCAGTTTCTGGTAGCCAAGCAAATCCAGCTGCGATAACACTTGCGACAGGTTCTGTCCAAGCTCCTTCATGACCGTGCCAGATCATGCTCATGCCGTTCCCGACAAGAACCGTCACCATTAAACCACCGATAAAAATTAGCACAAGGCCGGATTTCCAGCCGCGCTTCAAACGCACCAATTTTTCGATATAGCGTCTATAGAACGCCCATACGACAGCGACCAGAATCGTCAAAGTCACGAATTCCTGGAACAATGTGAATGCCGGATACAATGGGCCAAGCGGCAAATGCGAATCTGGCGATAAGCCTTTGATGATGAAATCGATGGCACTCGCCTGCACAAGCAGGAAGCCATAGAAGAACATCACGTGTATGATGCCGCTCTTTTTATCTTTCAATAATTTCTTCTGGCCAAATACGTTGACCATTACTTTGCGGACCCGTTCATTGAAGTTTTCTTCAAAATCCACTTTTTTGCCGAGCTTGATGTAATCATAGCGCGACTTCAGCAAGTAGATGAACAAGTAAACAGCGTAAGCGGTTACAAGTATAAATAAAACCCAGTTAGCGATGAGCAAAAACTCCATCGTGTAGTCCCCCCTTGTTGAATGTGTACATCCCCAATTCTTATCCAAAGTTTACGTGAACTGCGGCAGAATGTCGATACTATGTTCTAGTTTAAAAGTGAATGAGCATTCAGTCAATAGAAATCTATAGAGCTGGCGAAATATAATTTCCAATAACTGATATTCCACACGCCCTCACTGCATTCCTGCAAGTCAAAACAATTGGAGCCACAATCACCCGGCCTCGGCATTACTTTCATGATTCCATTTGCTAGCTGTTTTCTCTAAAAAAAAAGAGCCGCTGGATAAGCGGCTTTAAACTATTCAATCAATGGGTAAAAATTTTTTCCGAACAAGCGCTTTGCTTCAACGGCCTTGCTTGTTTGGACACCGATCAACAAGCAAGTAGCGGGACCGCCTGATGCTTGTTTCGCAATCCCCGGTGCTAGCGGCATTTTACGGCCGAATAGTTTTTCCGCTTCCAGTTCGATTCCACCTGACCCAACCGGCCAGATGCGCTCGATCTGATTACGATCGAGTGCGTTCTTTACGATCCGCAAATCGGCGATCCGGTCGGGATGATTGATAACCGCTTCCCCGACAAGCGGCTCTCCGTAGATAAACCATTCAAGCTCATGCGGATCAGCAAGTGCTCGAAGTTTTCGCCCGATAACGGTCACTGCCAGCCCCGATTGCAGCGTCTCGATATTGCTCTCAGTGCTCCCTGATACTGGCGGCACCGACATGTTGAGTTCGGAAAATAATTGCGTGATGCCCGAGACGTAACGCGGCCAGTGCTCTTCACCGCTAAAATTATGGAGCAAGATGGCAGTTGCTTCTCCCCCAGCTGTCCATTGTTCAGCCAATGCAACGCGCGCCGCGAACTTCGCGGCGACTTCATCCGGGACGTTTACGATGTCGTGCGGCTTCTCTCCGATTGCCGCTGAATTATCCGTCGTGATGACCAACCCATCGACTAGCAATTCGTTGCGCATCAGGCAAATCTCCTCGCAGCTTCTGTGACGAATGGGGCGACAAGTGCAGCGGCGGCGGCATTAATCGATGCGGCCAGCAACAAGCCCGGGACTGAAGCATAGAAAAAGGCAGGAGATAACAGGAAATAAAACGGTACAGCCGCCAACACGCCGTTTCCGATAATGAATATTCCCCATTTCCACCAGGTTTTGCCCATGCTATGCAGTTTCGCAAACAACCAGACGACCGCAAACATTTCCAGCGCGATCAATAAATGAAATGGGCCGAGCGGCATGCCGCCGAACAACGCCGATAACAAGTGGCCCGCCGCTGCGACAAAGCCGGCAAGCGGTGCTGTAAGAAACAGTGCTGCAACGAGCGCCGGCATGGCATCCAGCGCAATCGACGCAATGCCGAGCGGAATTTTCACCATACCGCCGATTGCGGACAAGCTGATAAAAATAGCGGCCAAGGCAATGTGCTGGGTCTTCATTGTCATTCCTCCCGCTTTTTCGAACGCCCGCCGTTCTTAAAGACTTTGGCGCTGCGCACATATTCATTGTCCGCTACATCCATGCGTGAATTGGCAACGCGCGCTGCCGCAAAAAGATAGTCAGACAAGCGGTTCAAATAGCGCTGGATTACCGCTGGAAATTCTTCACCCGTTTTCGCTAGGCTTACGGTGTGGCGCTCTGCACGGCGTGTAATCGTACGCGCGATATGCAAAGTCGCTGCCGCGGGCGTGCCTCCCGGAAGGATAAATCGTTCAAGAAGAGGCGGCTCGTCCATCAATATATCGATGCGGCGTTCCAGCTGCTCGACCGATTCCTCATTGGTCTTGTATTGAGGTGTGTTGCGGACATCCGCCAAATCACCGCCGCAATCGAATAGCTCATTTTGGATCGTCTGCAAATCTTCCAGTAAATCAGCAAATACGCCGCGGTCGAGTTCGGTCATCGCTTTTCCGATAAATGAGTTCACTTCATCAATCGTGCCGTATGCTTCCACGCGCGGATCGTCTTTGTCCGTCCGCCCTCCGATCAATCCTGTCTGTCCTTTATCGCCGGTTTTCGTGTAAATATTCATCTTGACCATCTCCTTTGATTGTTTGTGGTATGCCATACCAAATGCGTGTGATGTGCTGCGCTTTGCCGAATAAATACTGATAGCTTCGCCCGGTGACATCGCGCCACTCACGCTCAAGCGGATCGACCGGTACAATGCCGCGGCTGATGTCAGTCAGAATCCAGATGCGTTCACCGGAACTTTCCGCAAGTTCGCGGATCAGTGCTAATATGTCCTGTTCTGAGCGTTGTTGTTCCAGCTGCTTGCGGATCCATTGCTCCAATCCCGCGATCACTGCGGACTCACCCATCCCTGGAAGTTCGCTTTCGACCCAAAGGCTTGATTCGTGCTTCAATTGTTCTTTTACATACTTGCGTTTGCCATTAAAGGCTCCACCGAATACGATATGCATAGCTGGCCCTCCTTATACGCAGACTTGCTCGCCCATGTGACGGTATAGCAATGTCCGTGTGCTGCTTGCTGGGAAAAGAATGGCCGTCCGTTTGCTTTGGACAATATATAGCGGATCGGCCCACCGTGAGTGACGACTGTAAAGTCTCCCGTTTCGGGAAAAGTTTCGATTGCCTGGTCAATCCGCTCCGCCAGATGCTGCAAACTTTCCCCGTTCGGCGGCTGTATCGTCTCGGGGTCATCAATCCAATTGCGGTAGCGTTCATTGCATTGCAAATCGTCATACGTTCTTTTTTCCCAATCTCCAAAATTCAATTCCCGCCAGTCAGCATTGGCTTCGTAACGGGCATTTGGAAACAAGAGCCGCGTCGTTTGCCGGCAGCGCAGCAAATCGCTGCCCCACACGAGATGGGTGTTAGGATCCGCTTTTGCTTCGAATGGCAACACCGGTTCATCCGTCCAGCCGATATACGCCTTCCGTAAATTCCCTGCGGTCGGCGCGTGGCGGATCAGACGAAGAACAAAAGCACTCCCCATAACAACAGCTCCATTCCTTCTGCGTATGCGCCGAGCAAATCGCCCGTGACACCACCGAAATTCTTGTCGCACCATTTTTTATAAATAATTGTCGCAACGACTGCAACAGCAAAAAAAGACAGCGCCAATGTCCATCCGCAAAAAACGAATACAATGATGAACACGAGCAGCGACCATGCTGACATCGCAGCCATTAGCATCCTACGGTTGATCAAGCTTTGAAAATAAGCCGCGAGCCCTTGTGTTTTTGCCGGCTTTGCAATGGCTGATAAAACAGCCAGCCCAATCCGGCTGATAACTGGCACAACAGCCAGCGCGATCAGCGAAACAGTTGGGATCAGTTCCGCAAGCACGATGATCTTTCCGACAATCGCAAATATCAGCACCATCGCCCCAAATGCGCCAATTCGCGGATCTCCCATGATTTCCAGACGCTTGTCCTTGTTTTGGTATGAAAAATAAGCATCGCCGGTGTCTGCCAACCCGTCCAGGTGCAAGCCCCCCGTTATCGCCCACAATAATGAAGCAAGCAAAAACGCAATCATCAACGGGCCGATTTCAGTAGTCTCTTGCATTAGCCAAATCAAGGCTGAAGTCAGCGCCCCCATTACTAATCCGACTACCGGCAACAAGCTGTACATGGCCGTCACTTGCGGCTTTTCCAACTGAATCTCTTTATGTACCGGAATGGATGAAAAAAATTGGAATGCGAGCAGCAAGCCCCCAAGTGTTCGATTCGCCATTCGCATCACCTTCACTTTCTTCGAATGGCAAGGCCATTCTCCATTTCAATCGCTTGGTCTGCACGGCTTGCGAGCCATTGGTGAATCTTTCCGAGCCACTCCTGATACGCCTGGTCGACAAGCGGTTCATCCAATACTTCATTGGAAACGATGGCAAAGTAAACCGTTTTCGCAAGGATTGAATCGATAGTGTTTTGTAGCTCCTGCCATTTTAGCTCCATGCAACCAGGCGTGTCTGTACATAAGCTGCCTTGCTCAAACCCTTCATAAAGTTCATTTGCAAGCCAGGTCGTGATGCAATCCCATAGCACCGCGTCATTTTGACGGATGAGCGGCAATGCTTCAGACAATTGCTGTGGCTGTTCGATGGTCCACCAGCCGTCCTGCGCACGATCTTTGCGGTGGCGCGCGATACGCTCAGCCATTTCGGTGTCTCGCGCGATACCGCTCGCAATATATACATTGCGTGCACCTTTCGCTTGCCGGACAAGAGTCTCAGCATAAGCGCTCTTACCGCTGCGCACACCGCCGGAGATAAAAACTAATTGTCCTGAAGCCATTGATGCATCTCCTTTCGCAGCCGTTCCATTGCTGAGGCGCTTTTCATGCCGATGCGAAACCATTTTCCGTCCATCCCTTTAAATGAATAGGTATGGCGCAAGACAATTCCGGCTTCTAGCATCGCGTGAAAAAATGGTTCCGAACGCTCTTGATCGGGCAATTGAAAACAAAGAAAGTTGGCAGCTGAAGGTACGAATTTGCAGCCCATCGACTCCAGGAAAGCTTCCATTTTCGCGCGCTCACTGGCAGCCGCTGCAATTATCCGCTCCCGGTACTGCTGTTCGGAAAAACAAAGCGCTCCCGCTGCGGCAGCTAAGCTGTTTACATTCCAATGGGCCGCAGCGTCCGTCAATTCCCGGATAATGCGGGACTCGGCAATGGCATAGCCGAGCCGAAGACCCGCAAGCGCATACATTTTAGTCATCGACCGGACGATGATCACATGCGGATAGTGTTTCAACAGTGGAATGAACGAAGCGTGTTCACCGATAAAGTCAATAAACGCTTCATCGATGACCAATTCACATTTTCCTTTGCATAACGCGGCGATTTCTTCGAGTTGCGGCAAGTCCAGCACACGTCCGGTTGGATTATGCGGATTGCAGACATACAATGCATCGCATTTTGCCGCTTGTTCTTTTATGTCTTCCAGTTGCAATTGCCAATCATTTTCAGGCGTTAAATTAATTTCCAATATATGGACATTTTCCGATTCCAAGGTACTCCGGTATTCAGAAAATGCCGGTTCCACCAAAGTTACTCGTTTACCCCGATAACGCTTTGCAAGCCAAGTAAAGATTTCTGCCGCCCCATTTCCGGCAGCGACTTGTTGTTTTGCGACGCCGTGGTATTCGGCTGCTGCTGAACGGAACGGTTCCGCTTGCGGGTCTGGGTAAGAAGAAAGCAAATCATAAAAATCTGCCCACTGCTCTTTTAAAAAAGCGGGCGGACCGAATGGATGGACGTTCTCACTGAAATCGATCACTTCCGAAGGTTGCTTATGCCCCGCTTGTTCGTAGAGGCGGTGCGGATTAGCTCCGTGTTCAGGCAATTTCAAGCAGGATTCCCCCTATTGCAATCAGTGTGAAAAAGCTGATCGCGGCAATATTCATCTGGTTGACTGCGCTTGTGATGTGTTTTGCTTCAAGTTCGACTAGCGGTTCGCCCATTTTAGCGCGGATCGATCGCACACCGCCGTAAGAATTCACGCCCCCAAGCTCGATGCCAAGCTGTACGGCCGTTGCCGCTTCCAGCCAGCCGCTGTTCGGGCTCGGGTGTTTCCTGGCATCGCGCAGCCAGATGGAAAGGCGTTGTTTCAAGGGCATGCCGCCTTCATTTCGGGTAAATAGTACAATCAATAAACCGGTCACACGGCTTGGCACGTAATTTAACACATCGTCGAATTTGGCAGAGGCAAAACCGAAGTCACGGAATTCCTCGTTCTTATAGCCGATCATCGAATCGCATGTATTGACCGCTTTGTAGATCCACAATCCCGGCGCGCCGAACAATAGCGCCCAAAACATCGGAGCGGTAATGCCATCACTTGTATTTTCGGAAACCGTTTCGACGACGCCTCGGGTGATTTCGCTTTCTCCCAAAGTGTCCGTGTCGCGCCCGACAATCCACGACAACTTGTTCCGGGCAAGAGCTAAATCTCCTTGGACGAGCGGTGTATAAACATCTTCCGCTGCCTGCTTCAAGCTTTTCTGGGACAAGCCGGAAGCGATCAACAGCGCTTCGACCGAAATTCCAATCACTGGGTGGAGCGAATAGGCACTAGCAACGATAGCGACCGTAGCCGTTGTGATAATCGCCAATACAATAAAAAGCAGGACAAAGCCGTTGCGAAAAGCATGCTGCGGCACATTCAGGCGGCTTTTCAGCTTATTAATTAATGACCCGATCCAGCGAACGGGATGCGGCCACTCGGGCGGATCTCCGATTAGCCGGTCGAGCAATAGACCAATGCCGATGGCCAGCACATGATACATCATGCTTTCTTCGCCTCGCGGTAAAGATGGATCGCTTCCACTGTACATTCAAACACACCCGTACCAATGAGCTTCCCGACTTCGGTGATCGGGCCAGCATACGGCAGCGTTTCACCTTGTTGCGTCGCGGCGACTAGGCAGCTATCGGTTGAGGTGCCCGTTGCGATCGTTCCGGTCAAGGGGTCGATGACTTGTTCGTGCTGCAAAGCTTTGGTCTTGGCTTCTGTCGCCGTAATCATTGCTTGGATAAAGGCTTCATCCGACAGAATGCCGTTGACCATAATCCAGGTGTTGATCGTACCGACGCGTTGTTCACGCGCCACGGCCTGAGACACGTCAACGCCGTTTCCGACACCAGCCGTCACTGCTACGACTATGCTGCCGAAATCCCCCGCATATTCACGGACAATGGCATGCTCTGTGCGGACAGCGGTCATCATCGCCACGGTATCTGTCGCTTTCAACCCGCTGTCTTCAATATAATCGACCATTTCCTCGTAGCTATTGTCGACATTATAGTTGGCATCGACACGGCGGTTGAGGAAATTGCGGAACCAACCGGAGCCTGCGTTGACGACGGCAGACGACACGGTTTTCAGCGGAAGCTGGCTTTGGTAAGCGACAAATTCCGGCGTCACGAGAAAATCGCCAGCTTTCACTTTGAGCCCTGCCGGCGTTCTGCGCACGCCTGGCAATAGTGTAATCTGCGGTTTCGGCAGTTCCGGGTGGGGATGGTTGCTGACGCGAGTCTGATAGACAGACTCGACATCATGCGTCCGGACGACTTCATGTGGCTCGCCTTTGCGAACGATGCTTCCTTCGTCCATTAATAACAATTCATCGCAATACATCGATGCCAAATTGATGTCATGAAAAATTGAGATGATCGTCAATTCTTTTTCGATCGCTTGTTTTTTGATGGTATCCAACAATTCTTTCTGATGGTTGATGTCGAGATGGTTGGTTGGCTCATCCAGCAATAAAACCGCAGCGTTTTGCGCTAAAGCTTGAGCCACAAAGACGCGCTGCTGTTCGCCGCCCGACATCTCTTCAAGCAAGGTGGATTCGTAATGGCTGATGTCCATGAGTTGCATCGCTTCCTGGACAGCCGCTTCATCTTCCGCGGACCAAGAGGAAAACCAGCCGCTTTGGTGCGGATACCTGCCGAGAGAAACCGTTTCACGGACAGTGTGCGAAAAAGCATGCGCATGAAGCTGCGGCAAGACCGCCATTTTTCGGGCCAGTTCTTTAGCCGGAAAATCGCCGACTGGTCGACCATCAACCCGGACAACCCCGGAGGTCGGCTCCAAGACGCCGCTGATTAATTTCATCAAGGTGGATTTACCGCTGCCATTCGGTCCAAGTATGCCGAGCATCCGCCCTTTTTTGACACTGAATGATATGCGGTCGACGATTTTCTTGTCGCCGTAGCCGCCTGACAGGTTTTCAATTTGCAACATTTAAAGCCCTCCTCTGCGCTGGCGGAAAAAGATGAATGCAAAGACCGGCGCTCCGATAAATGCGGTAATCACACCAATCGGCAATTCGGTCGGTGAAATGATCGTCCGCGCCACCAGGTCGCAAACGATTAAAAGCGCAGCTCCGTTGATGAACGATAAAGGCAGCACATGGCGGTGGTCAGAGCCCCAGACGAGGCGCGTTATATGCGGGACGACCAAGCCGACAAAGCCGATGGTCCCGGAAACGGCCACTGCAGATCCGGTCAAAACCGATCCGCCGATCAAAATCGCCAGCTTGCTCTTTTTGACGTCCACGCCCAAATGCTGTGCCCGCTCTTCCCCGAATAGCATCGCGTTTAATTCGCGGCGGTAAAGCCATAACACAAATGAACCGACGAGCACAAACGGCAGCGCCATTTGAACGTAAGGCCAGCCGCGCATCGACACGCTGCCAAGCAGCCAGCCGATAATTTGCCTCAGTTCTTCCCCAGTCAACGCAATCATCAAAGACATGATCGAGCCCAGAAATGAACTGAAGATAATGCCGGTTAAAATGACCGTTTCCATTTTCATTGAACGATCGACAAGCCGCGCAAAGCCCATGACCGCGAGCATGGTGATCAAAGCGCCAATCATGCTGATGACCGGCAAGGTGTACATGCCGAGAAATGGGATCGAAATACCGAAAAAGAGTGTCATCACGGCGCCGACAGCGGCACCGGACGACACTCCCAAAGTGTAAGGGTCAGCGAGCGGGTTTTTCAGCAAGCCTTGAAAAGCTGCCCCCGCAATCGCAAGTGCCGCACCGACCAATCCCGCCAAGACGACGCGCGGCATGCGGATATTCCATAAAATATTCGCTGCCGCCTCGTCCGAAGACGGATTCCAGATAACCGCAGGTGAAATCGACACTGTCCCGACCGTCACTCCGAGCACTACTGCCCCGCCCAATAAAATCAGGGAGACCAGATAGGCGAGTGCCGTTTTACTCACTGAAAGTCTCCGGATAAATCACTTCTGCCAATGTCATCAAGCCTTCCGTCAAACGCGGTCCCGGGCGTGTGACGGTATCAGGGTTTAATTCATAAATGGCATCTTCTTGAACGGCTGTCACATCGGCATAACCGCTGCGCTCTTTGATCAATTCGGCAGCATTTTCGATATACCCGCCTTCGGTGGTAATGATGATTTCAGGGTTTGTCGCAACGACTGCTTCCGGATCCATGCTGATCCACCCTTCTTCGCCCCCAGCTACATTTTCTGCTTGGATCATCGTCAGCATTTCATGGATAAACGTACCCGTTCCAGCTGTATAAAGTTCCGGTTCGCTGCCGATTTCCACAAACACTGACTTCGATTCTTCAACGCCTGACGCCAGTTCTTCGACTTCTGCGACTTGCGTTTCCATTTCTTCAATCAAACCGTCTGCCGCTTCGACTGCGCCTGACACTTGACCGATAACGGAAATCGTTTCATATACTTCATCGAATGTTTCTGCGTTTTCCACAACAAAGACATTCAATCCCGCATCACGCAGCTGCTGATACCCTTCAGTCCCCATTCCGAGCCCTGATTCATGGGCCAACACGACATCTGGCTGCAGGCTGATGATTTTCTCTACATTGAATTCCTGGCCACCGATTTTTTCCAAGTCCGCTACTTCTTCCGGGTAATTGTCAAAATCCGAAACGCCAACCATTTTTTCACCCAACCCGAGTTCATAGGCGATTTCCGTATTGGAAGGAATCATCGAAACGAATGATTCCGGCTCTTCTTCAATGACCACTTCATCGCCCATAGCGTCGACTAATGTGACCGGAAACTCCGCTTCCGCTACTTCCGACGGCGGTTCAGCCGGTGTTTCTACATCTTGTTCTTCGACAGGTGCTGCCCCGTCGCCGCATCCAGCCAATACTAAGGCGCCCATTCCTGCAGCCGTCCCGAATTTCCATCTATTTTTCATGTTTTTTCCTCCTGGTGTTTTGTATTTTCCCTACCAAGCGCTCGCTCGGGTCATAAGCCACTCCGGCTGTGCGGCAAAGAGCGCCGCTTCGCCGGACTGTCTTATGCCCGTCGAATCTACACGGGCGCTTCACATTTCATAAAAAAAGTCCCCTGCATAAAGGCTGCAGGGGACTAACAGGACGGTTCGCGAAAAACAAGCGCGTCCGGCCTGTCCTCGCAAGCTTTCGGTTCGGTGTTCATGAAGGCAGGTCTCCTGGCTTGTGATCATCGCTCGCTGCGCCTTCCCGGAATTTCCAGTGGCTTGTTGCAGTTCGCTCTCACATACAGTGGCGGGACCGCGCCGGAATTGCACCGGCTTCCCTTTTAACTCATGTTCTTAGACATAAGCACCTTCATGATTGCTATTCAGTTGATTTGATGACTTCATTATACACCGAAAGCTCTACTTGTCTTCTACATTTTTTCAGGAGCTTGAACGCCGACTGTCTTCAAGGCATTTGCAAGTGTCGTCTTAACCCCTTCGATCAAAGCAAGGCGCGCACGTGTCAATTCTTCATTGCTGGCATCCAATACTTTGTTGGCGTTATAGAAACTGTGGAAGTTCGACGCCAACTCGTGGATATACGTCGTGACGCGGTGAGGCGCACGGAGTTTAGCTGCATCTGCGATGACTTGCGGGAAATCGCCGATTTTCTTCAATACTTCGATTTCTTTTTCGTCCGTCAACAGTTCCAGGTGCTCAGTCGAAGCGGTAAAGTTCTGCTCCGCTGCCTGGCGCAAGATCGAGCAGATGCGCGCATGTGCGTACTGGGAATAATAAACCGGGTTTTCGTTGGATTGGGAAACGGCCAAATCCAAGTCGAAGTCCATATGCGAATCGCCTGAACGCATCGCGAAGAAATAACGGACTGCATCCAAGCCAACTAGGTCGACCAATTCGCGCATCGTAACAGCTTTGCCGGTACGTTTGCTCATCTTCATCTTTTCGCCGTCTTTGTACAATTGCACCATTTGGATGATGCTCACTTCAAGCGTGTCGCGGTCGTAGCCAAGTGCTTCAATCGCCGCTTTCATACGTGGGATGTAGCCATGGTGGTCAGCGCCCCAAATATTGATGAGTTTGTCGAAGCCGCGCTGGATTTTATCGTCGTGATAAGCGATATCCGGCGTCAAATACGTATACGTGCCATCGTTTTTGATGAGTACGCGGTCTTTGTCATCGCCGAATGTCGTTGAGCGGAACCAAGTGGCGCCGTCTTCTTCGTAGATATGGCCGTTGTCGCGCAATTTTTTCAAAGCCGCGTCGATTTTGCCGTTTTCGTAAAGGGACGTTTCTGAATACCACACGTCAAAATGAACGCGGAAATCAGCCAAGTCTTTTTGCAATTTCGCGAGTTCCACTTTCAAGCCGTGCTCACGGAATGCTTTGTAGCGTTCTTGTTCCGTCATATGAAGGAATTTATCGCCGTGCTCTTCAACAAGCGCTGCCGCGATATCGATAATGTCCTGTCCGCGGTAGCCGTCTTCAGGCATGCTTTCGCCTTTGCCAAGCGCTTCGAAATAACGCCCTTCGATGGATAGCGCCAAATTATTGATCTGGTTGCCTGCATCGTTGATGTAGTATTCACGGGATACGTCATAGCCAGCAAGGTCCAGAATATTGCACATGGAATCGCCGACAGAAGAGCCGCGTGCGTGGCCTAGATGAAGATCGCCTGTCGGGTTCGCAGAGACGAACTCGACTTGGATGCGCTGGCTGTCGCCGGAATTCGAGCGGCCATATTCCTCGCCTTGCTCTAGTACGGTTTTGATGACATCGTTTAAATAATCTTTTTTGATAATGATGTTAATGAATCCAGGGCCTGCGATTTCAATTTTTTCGATATTCGCTGAATGTGTATCCAAGTTTTCCACGATGGCTTCTGCGATTGCGCGCGGCGGCTTTTTCGCGAGTTTCGTCAATTGCATCGCCACGTTCGTCGCATAATCGCCGTTTGCTTTATCTCTCGGCGATTCCAATTGGACCTGAACCGGTTCTTCTGTAAGACCCGCTTTTTGGACCGCTTCGGCAATCGCCTGTTTAATGTTTTGCTGTACTTGTTCTACTGCGTTCATTTGGTTCCCTCCGTAAACTGTATTTCCATTTCGTATTCGCCGGCAAAATCGTTCCCGAGCGCTAAATCGTAGCGCACTTTGAAACGACCTTCCGTCATGATCAGTTCATGTGCTTTGGTCGTGAGCATGAACGATTCTTCCCCATGGCGCAAATTGCCGGTCTGTTCCTTATCCAATAGAAACGGCAGGCGCATCTGCAAGCCTCCGCTTCGCATCACGACGGCATCTGTTTCACCGAGTTTGACCGTTGTCCGGATATCGAGGTCGTCCTGCCGCTCATCGTATTGCAAATAGCGGCGACCGTTTTTCTCAGTCAAAACGCCTTCTGAACGCAGTTCCATCGCTTGATCTTCGGCACCCGGCTGGCGGATGATCGTCGTCAATTTGATTTTCACTGATTTCTTCATGTGCATCCGCCTTTCCGATAAATAATAACCTTTTCATTATAGCCCGATTGCAGCCGGTTTTTCAATCTAATCCGAGCCAGCCTTGGTTGCTTCTATAAATAAAAAAGTGCCATGCATTGCTGTAATTTAATTTTAGGCAAAACAAAGCCGGCCTGTTAAACCACAGACCGGCTTTGTTTTGTTTTTGAAAATAGATAAACGCTTTCGCTTTTCTTCTTGTCTAGCTGCAGCGGCTTGCCTCTCGGGCGCTTCTGCTTTTCTTATTGTCTAGCTCCAGCGGCTTGCGCTTTTCTTACTGTCTAGCTCCAGCGCCCAGATTCTCGGGTCATAAGCCACTCCGGCTGTGCGGCAAAGGGCGCCGCTTCGCCGGATCGTCTTATGCCCGTCGAATCTACACGGGCGCTTCTGCTTTTCTTATTTAACCCACCCTAGGATCATTTCGCGGATGAGTTTGCTCGCGGTGTTCGCTGTTTGATCGGAGTGATCGTAAACTGGTGCGAGTTCGACGAGGTCGAAGCCGACGACGTTGACGCCCGATGCTGCGATGGCATGAATCGAAGCAAGCAGTTCGCGCGATGTGATGCCGCCTGCGTCGACTGTTCCTGTACCCGGTGCATGTGCCGGGTCAAGCACGTCCATATCAATTGTGATATAAACCGGACGGCCGTCTAGTGTCGGCAGTACTTGTTTTAACGGCTCGAGCACTTCGAATTTATAGAGGTGCATGCCTTGCTCTTTCGCCCATTCGAATTCTTCTTTCATTCCAGAACGGATGCCGAACGAGTAGACATTTTTCGGGCCAATGTGATCAGCGATTTTACGGATTGGCGTCGAATGTGAATATTCTTCGCCTTCATAGTTTTCGCGAAGATCTGTGTGCGCATCGAAATGGATGATGGCGAGGTCGTCGTAGTGGCTCGCGACCGCCTTCATGACCGGCAGCGATACCAAATGCTCGCCGCCCATGCCCATCGGGATTTTCCCGTCAGCCAACAGCGTGTGCACATACGTCTCGATTTCGAGAAGGGATTTTTCCGGATTGCCGAATGGCAGCGGAATATCCCCTGCATCAAAAAATTTCACGTCTTCAAGTTCGCGGTCGAGATATGGGCTGTATTCTTCCAGCCCGATCGACACTTCGCGGATTTTGTTCGGGCCAAAACGTGAACCTGGACGGTAGCTGACGGTCCAATCCATCGGCATGCCGTAGAGGACCGCTTTTGACTCTTCGTAATTCGGATGGCTTTTGATGAATACTTTTCCTGAATAAGTTTCGTCAAAACGCATCTTATTCACCCGTCAAATCTTTCACGAATTTCGGCAAAACGAATGCCGCATTGTGCAATTCCGGCGTGTAGTATTTTGTTTCGATGTCGTGGAAGCGTTCAGCCGGCACTTCCAATGGGTTGTATTTTTTCGAACCGATCGTAAACGACCACAGACCGCTCGGATATGTTGGGATGTTCGCAAGGTAAAGTTTCGTGATCGGGAAAATCTCTCTGACATCGCTTTGCACTTGCTTGATCAAATCCGGCGTGAACCACGGATTGTCCGATTGCGCGACAAAGATGCCGTCTTCTTTCAAGGCTTTCGAGATGCCTGCATAGAAGCCTTTTGAGAACAAGTTCACTGCCGGGCCGACAGGTTCAGTGGAATCGACCATGATGACGTCGAATTCGTTTTCAGATTCTGCGATGTGCATGAAGCCGTCGCCGACGATCACTTCAACGCGCGCGTCTTCTAGGCCGGATGCAATCGATGGCAAAAATTTCTTTGAATACTCGATGACTTTTCCGTCGATATCGACAAGCGTCGCTTTTTTCACAGACGGATGCTTGAGGATTTCACGGATAACGCCACCGTCTCCTCCGCCTACTACGAGTACGTTCTCCGGGTTCGGGTGAGTGAACAATGGAACGTGTGCGACCATTTCGTGGTAAACGAATTCGTCTTTCTCAGAAGTCATGACCATGCCGTCCAAGAACAGCATATTGCCCCATTCAGCTGTTTCAGCCATTTCTAAATATTGGAAATCAGTTTGTTCTGTATGAAGCGTTTTATTGATTTTCATTGTAATGCCAAAGTTCTCGGTTTGTTTTTCGGTATACCAGAATCCTGCCATGTATAATCAAACTCCTTTATTGATCAGATTGAAATCACTTTACAAAGTATAAGTGTTTTCCGCAAAAGTGCAATACTCTTTTCCGCCACTTTTCTTTACCCGATTCGGCGTAGACTATGCATATTGAAGTTGCCTTGTGGTTATTGATTTTGGGGTATGCTTCCGACTCATTGCATACAAAAAAGGCTTTCTGCAAAGGGAATCGATTCCCTGCACAGAAAACCTTTTTGGCCTGATGGGCGCGGAGAAAGTGACATGAGGCATTGGGCTTGGGTTTGTCGCAATGGCTCATAGCACTTGCCCGCTATCAGGTGTCCTAGCTTTCTAGATGAAAAGCTGTACTCTCAGTTTACTTTCTTTTCGGCTTAACTTCAACTGCCTGAAGCACCGAATTTCAGGTTTCACATTTCGTTCAAGAATCCACTCTTTATTGTGACAAATCATCGTGCAATTGTTCTAGGCTGCGTTCCCACATTTCAGGATTATGGGACCTCAAATAATCAGCGAGCACTTTTTTCGACGGCGCGTCCATATGGTCGACGATGATTTTGCGCTTCATCGACTTATCCATCAAATTGACATGGTCCGCCAAAATCTTATAACCGCGCCGCTTTTCTCGGTTGACGACCATTTCGCATGCCGTGACGCCCGCATAATAAGGTCCTGCCGGATTAAAGTCGATGGTGATCCATACGAGCCAATAATCTTTTCCGCCTGCGGAATCTTCGCGGTTGGTCGTGAATTTGATGCCGCGTTCCGTCTGGCTTCTCGCGTGCATCGCGCCGATATCGAGCACCGCGTCTTGTTCTTCAACGTCGATAATGAGCGGCGAAACGTTCTCTAGCGATAAGGAACCGATCCCGTAGCCTTTATGCCCGTCTGTCGGATCGTCTTTTATAATAGTGAATCCCAATTTCTTTTTGGGCTTTTCTTCATTTGCCATTTGTACAATTCCTCCATTCTGATATGATTAGCCTAACATCCAATGAAAAGGAGCTGCATCCATTATGCCATACGTAACTGTCAAAATGCTTGAAGGCCGCACAGAAGAGCAAAAACGCGCACTCGTCGAAAAGGTCACTGCCGCTGTATCCGAAACAATCGATGCCCCGCCGGAAAAGGTTTTTGTATTCCTCGAGGACTTGAAAAAAAGCGAATACGCGGTCAACGGCAAGCTGTTGAACGACGAGTAGACAAAAACTCCCCGAGGGGAGTTTTTTTTATGCGCAAATGGATGGGCTCAGTTTACGAAAGCTTCAATTGCTCAAGTTCGTCTAGAAAGCGATAGGCTTCCTCGATTTCAGCTTCAGTGAAATTGAGCTTTCCTTTGACGCTATGTAATTTGGAGATCTGTTCGCCGCGCTCTAAATGGCCGAAATATAAAAGTGTCGAGGCCAGTTCTAGGAAACGTGCGCTTTTGGCATTGAGCAAAGCAGCGGCTTCAGGATTTTTTGGAATCGAGGCCGCCACGGCATTACGGAATTCCATCCCTTCGTCCGTTACGGCGTATTTGTATTGCACATAAGAACCTTTGTCTTCAAGCGCTTCTGATAAAAAGCCCATATCGCATAATTCTTCGATCCGCGCTGTCAATTCTTCCGAGTACGGCCCATAAATATGGAATTCGTATTTCTCTTTGAACGGGACATTGAGCTTTTTCATGATATAGACCATTTTCTGCAGTTTCTTTCGGCCGGTTACTCCTTCGGCCGTCGCGATAAAATCGACGATTCTTGCATGTTCTTGGAGCAACTAAATCCCTCCTTCTCTGAGCATCTCCAGGATTTGCTGCTTGATGGCTTTTTTCTTGCCATCGATGAGCAGTTCCGCTGGAAAATACAATTTATAATCGGTTCGGCGTTTGCCAGAAATGGCGTCGACAATCTGCGACAGCCTTGAGAGTTCCTTAATATCGCCGTTTGGCATCAATAATTGAATTGGCAGGCGTTCTTCTTCTTCGCCCGGCCGGTAGAAATCATAAGGCAAGTCGGAAGTCGAATCATCGATCAAGTAATATTCTGGATCGATGCCGGCTTTCTTGAACAAAGCCGAAAGCTCCCCGAGTTTTTTATAATCCGTCCCGGGATCGAAATCAACATACTGGAACAAGCGGCGATTAACGAAACGGTCGCACAGGTCAGCGAGGATCGGGTCGCGCTCGTTTATCCACAACTGGAAGTAAGTCATCAAGACCCCTTCATCGAGCGCCAAATAATCGGCGAGCGTGAAGCTCCGGTCGAAAAAGGCGAGAAAATGGGTCGGCGGCTGCTGGAATTCGTAGCCACTTTCGCTCAATTCCTTGGCCCGCTGCAAAATCTTCCGCAAAATAACTTCCGCGCTCCTGGCGACAGGATGGAAATACACTTGCCAGTACATTTGGTAACGACTCATGATATAGTCCTCGACCGCGTGCATGCCGCTCGATTTGATGACGACTTGGTCATCGAGCGGCCGCATGACGCGCAAGATGCGTTCCATATCGAAATGGCCGTAGGAAACGCCGGTGTAATAGGCATCGCGCTGCAAATAATCCATCCGGTCAGCATCGATCTGGCTGGAAATGAGCGACACGACTTGTTTGTTGGAATAGGTTTTGGCGATAACTTCTGCTACATGTGCCGGAAAATCAGCGGATACTTTTCTCAAGATGCTGTTCACTTCCGTATCGCCAGTCAAAATCGCACGCGTGAATTCCTCATGGTCAACATTGAATACTTTTTCAAATGAATGCGAAAACGGGCCATGCCCAAGATCGTGAAGCAGTGCCGCACATAAGACCGTCAAGCGCTCGCTTTCGTCCCATTCCGGCCGGCCGTGAAATACATCGTCCGAGATGCGCCGGACGATTTCGTAAACGCCAAGCGAATGGTTGAAACGGCTATGCTCCGCGCCGTGGAAGACGAGATAGGATGTCCCAAGTTGTTTGATGCGGCGCAGGCGCTGGAATTCTTTTGAATTGACGAGGTCCCAAATGACTTGGTCGCGCACGTGGATATACCGGTGAACCGGATCTTTAAACACTTTTTCTTCAGCTAATTTCTGTGTCGCGTAGCTCACGGGCACTCCTCCTCGAATCGTACTGGTTATTTTACACGAAACAAACGCTCATTCAAGTGTCCGTTCGAGCATTTTTTCATTGCGTTCAAGCACCCGTTTCAAATAAAACGAGTACAACTCAAACTCTTCTTCTTGAAGCGGCATCGGAGCAGGCGAGCCGAGCAGCGCATG
The DNA here is from genome assembly GCF_028890485.2 of Planococcus sp. SK3692. Taxonomy (GTDB): domain Bacteria; phylum Bacillota; class Bacilli; order Bacillales_A; family Planococcaceae; genus Planococcus. The sequence goes on along the minus strand of NZ_JARCHV010000002.1, from coordinate 510,829 downwards.
CAAATCGAGCACCACTTCAGGAACGGTGATGTCGCGGTCGAGCAGTTCACTGAGCGAAGCCATCACTTCTGGCTGGATCTTCGGGTAGCCGAACTTGGTCTCTTCCCCACCCTTGCCCGCTTCGTAAAACTCGCGGATCACTTCCGCCCGTCCCGCCCCGCTTCCTTCGATGCACAAATACACTTGCACAGCGATGCCGCGGCGGATGCGGCGCTGTGAGATGCCGGCGAATTTCTTGCCGCCAATGCTCAAGTCGTAACTTCCCGGGCAATACGAACCGACGATTTCATAGGCGTCGATTTCCGCTTCCGGAAATAAAGCTTCGACGAGTTCGACCATCATATCGTAGCCTTGCGGAATATCGATGGCGCCTTCCTTTTCCGACAAGACGATGGAGATATTCAACACGCCGGAATCAAGAACAACGGCAAGGCCGCCGGAATTCCGCACAATTGCCTGATAGCCATTGTCTTCTAGGACCGCCATCGCTTGATCGATATGAGGCAAGCGGTGGTCCTGGATGCCAAGCACAACCGTGTCATCGTGCACCCAGGTCCGGACCGTCGGCGGGCTTTTCTGCGAGCCGACCAATTCACAAAGCGTGTCATCCGCCGCGAATGATTCGAGCGCCGAGCGTTTGCGTGCGCTTAAGGATTGATCCCAAAAGCGCCATTTCTTGTCTTCCATAAATAAAGCCATGCTGTCATTCTCCTCTTTTTGAGTTCGCTGTTTTCAGTTTACCCTTTTCCATGCAGGCTGAAAAGGCGCTATGCCCATGTCAAATTGGTGACAGGCCGCATTCGGATAGGAACTTGCGTCCTGCATATGATAAACTGTGGAAGAGAGATTCACATAAAAGGAGTGTTCTACTGATGAATGAAGCAGCAATCACATTAGACGGCTGGTACGTGCTCCACGATTTCCGTTCAATGGACTGGGTCGCGTGGAAAATGCTGGACGACGAAGAGCGCCAATTCGCGATCGACGAGTTCAATACTTTCATGGAAAAAGTTAACCAAGCTGACGAAAACAAAACCGGTGCCCACGCCCTTTATTCCATCATCGGCCAAAAAGCCGACCTCATGCTCATGCTGTTGCGTGAAACGATGGATGAATTGCGCGAGCTCGAAACCGAATACAATAAATTAACCTTGATTGCCTACACAGTGCCGACGTATTCCTACGTTTCAGTTGTCGAGTTGTCGAACTACCTGTCAGGCGAAAGCAATGAAGACCCTTATCAAAACCCGCATGTCCGTTCGCGCTTGTACCCAGAGCTTCAACGCTCCCAGTACATTTGCTTCTATCCAATGGACAAGCGCCGCGAAGGCAATGACAACTGGTACATGTTGCCGATGCAAGAACGCAAAGATTTGATGCTGTCGCATGGCAAAATCGGCCGCAGCTACGCAGGCAAAGTAAAACAAATCATTTCTGGTTCTGTCGGATTCGATGATTACGAATGGGGTGTTACGTTATTTGCCGAAGACGTTCTCCAGTTCAAGAAGCTTGTCTATGAAATGCGTTTCGATGAAGTATCCGCCCGCTACGGCGAATTCGGCTCATTCTACGTCGGTACGATTCTCGACAAAGAGAAAACCGTAAAATTCCTAGAAGTATAAATGTCTCCAAAGCGCTGCATCCTTTCATTAGGATGTAGCGTTTTTCTTTTTGTGTTCTTTAGCTTAATTAAGAAGACTTTCTGTTTTTCGACATACTTTCCTTATGAACGCCTCCCATTTTTTGGGTATACTAAAAGAAAAACGGGGTGTTTGTATGTTCGTGATGCGCCAGGCAAACTATGCAAAATGGGCTTTCGCTTTCTTGCTTCTCGTACTGATCAGCAATTTCATGGTTTATCGTTCCCCTTTTTCCGCTGCCGTTATTCCTGAGGACACGTTTTGGCTCGTTGCCGGTTCTTTAGTTGATTTCGGCATCGTTGTGCCTTTATTGGTGCTCCTATCTTTCCGCATAAACGTCAAACAATTGCTCGCAGTCATAGCTGCCGGGTTGATCGCTGCACGCTTCATCATTCCTGCGCTGTATTTCGAACCCTTTGCCCCATTATTCTACATAGGCCTCGCCATCGAAATGCTCGTATTGGCGGCAGAACTGGCTTTGCTAGGGCTATTACTCATCTACATTCCAAAAATTCGACGTTCCATGAGCAAACAATCTGGCAGCCCCCTTTTCACCTTGTTTCCCGCCGTACATGAGAACATCAAGCCGAATCCACTCATCCACATCGTGCTATCTGAAGCGCTCGCGTTTTACTATGCCTTCTTTACATGGAAAAAACAGCCCCCAGAAGATCCATCAGCCATCACGCTCCACAAAAACACCAGCTCCATCGCATTCAACATTATGCTCATACACGCCATTGTTATCGAGACCATCGGCATCCATTGGTGGCTCCACGATAAATCCGCTTTACTTTCTATTGTCCTGCTCGTCTTGAATGTCTATAGCGTCATTTATTTCATTGGCGATATCCAAGCCACCCGATTGAACCCTTTGACCATCAAGGATGGAAACTTGAATGTATCGTTAGGGTTGAATAAACGAATCAGTGTACCGCTCGAATCGATTCGAGCGGTACACTGGGGCGCGAAACCCGATGCTGATGCGCTGGCATTCGTCGCCAAAGATTTCGAAGAGCCAGAACCTCAAGTCGTGATCGATTTCCATACGCCTCAGCAGGCGGTGCTGTTTTTCGGCAAGACGCGCCAAGTCACCCAAATCGCGTTGAAAGTGGATGACCCTGAAAAACTGAAGGCATTGCTGAATTCAGTAAAATGAAAAAAAGTTGCCCGCATATGCAGGCAACTTTTTTCATTTAGTTTATCACTGGGCTTCGTCATGCTTCCGTTAAGCTTTTATTCCCATTCTTTGCAGCCGGTTTAACCTTTTTGACTGAAGGCACCGTCAAAATGACGCGGCCAAACGGCAATTTCTGGACGAGCATGATGATTCCGACTGTGATGGCCATAACCACTACATACCATACCGGAAACAACGAAAGCGTCCATACGCCTTCCGGCAAATTGCGCTGCAGCATATTGATGACGAACGGGTGGATCAAATATACGCTCATCGACATCGCGCCAAGCCTGGAAGCAAGCGTGTGCAGCAACGGATTGCGTGCGATTTTCTCAGAAATGGCCATGATGAACAAAATGAGAATCGGCAAATTGATGATATTGGAAACACGGTTGGATCCTATATACCGTCCCCATTCATATTCGACTGCCGCGAAATAGAGAATCAGCAGCACCCCGACAAATAACCCGACTCGCCATTTATACGCACATTGTTTGGCTGCTTCCCAGTTGTAAGCAAGAAATCCGCCAAAGATGAAGAAGAAAATCCATTTCGGCAAAAAGGCGCGCTGCTCTACGATCATCGCAGTCAGGCCATCAACTTGCGAAGGGTCCATAAACTTCATCGCGTAAACGTGAACGATAGCCGATGCAATCAGTGCAATCATCCACGCTGCTTTGCCTTTGATCAATTGCAGCAAAGGGAAAATCAGATAAAATTGCAGCACAATGGAAATGAAATAAAGGTGGGAATACGTCTCCCCAAACGCCACTTCAAACAAAAAGCGCTTGATCCCTGCGTCCAACGGGTTTGCACCAAAGACCATCCACAAATAAAACAAGTAAAAGGCCGTCCAAAATAGGAAGGGAATGACAATTTTCTGCAAACGCGATGTGAAGAAACGTTGGAAGAAAAACCCTTTGTTTTTTACTTGCAAAAATAACAGCAATCCACTGACGATCGCAAAGATCGGCGTTCCAAAACGGCTCGCTTGGTTAAGGAATAAAATGACATCCTCCCATTCGCCACGCTGAACATAATACAACGCTGATACATGGACGAGCACGACCATCAAGCAGCCGATTGCCCTCATGACATGTATATCAAAAATATGTGCTTGCTGTTTCATATGTATCTACACCCTTATCCGTTAATTAAACCTTACCCATTGTATGACTACACGTGATAGGGATACAACATATTTACAAAAACTTAACCTAATCTGCTAAAATTTCCATTGTTCTGAGCAATGGAAATGTTCTTATCAATACAAAAAACTGGCTGCACATAGCGTGCAGCCAGTTTCCAGCTGTTTTTATAGAGCTTTTACCGCAGCGATGATGAGCATAACCCATCCTGCGATAAATGCGACGCCACCGATTGGCGTGATGGCACCAAGCACGCTGATGCCCGTCAAGCTTAGGACATACAGGCTGCCTGAGAAAATCACAATGCCGGCAAGCATTAAATACCCGGCCCAATTCAAGGAACCGAGCGGGCCGATGAGCGCAGAGCTCATCAAAATGGCGACGGCGATCAAGCCAATGGAATGGAACATTTGGTATTGCACTGCTGTCTGCCAAGTATCCAAATATTTATCCGCTACGCGGCCTTCGAGCATATGCGCCCCAAAAGCGCCTAAAGCGACGGCTAGCAGTCCATTGACCGCTCCCGCTATCAAGAAAAATTTCATTTGTTTCGTCCTCTTTCCATATTAAAATTCAAAAAGCGAATCGCCGTTCGCCCCTTCTTCCTGAAGCCTTGTGGCGGCGGGAACCGATTGCGGCCGGGTTATCGTTTCTGTGGCGGCTAGCGGCATGGCACGGGGTTTTTTCGATTCTTTCGGTGCTTGCATGCCGTCTTCGAGAAGCAGGTCGCATAAGGCGCGGATCGCGGCAAGAGATTCCCGGATCTTTTCGGGTTCGCCTTCTCGTGCGCGGGCTGTATGCTTATCGATTTCGTCTAAAATACGTGTCGTTTCGATGCCCATGTGTCATGGCCCCTCTCGCTGTTAGTCCCATCCAGTTTACCACGTGCCCGCCGGATTCGTCAGTCCAGGCAGAAATCAATCGGTTCTTCGCCGCGGGATTGTAACAGCTTGTTCACTTTTGAGAACGGCTTGCTGCCGAAAAATCCGCGATGTGCACTGAGCGGGCTCGGATGAGGCGCTTCGATGATGTCGTGGCGCTCGGTATCGATCAGCCGTTTTTTCATCTGTGCAGGCTTGCCCCATAAAATGAAAATGACCGGTTCTTCACGCTCAGATAATTTCCGAATCACTTCGTCCGTGAACTGCTCCCAGCCTCTTTTCTGATGTGAATGCGCTTGTCCTTGCCTTACCGTCAAGACGGTGTTAAGCATAAGCACCCCTTGGTCAGACCATTTCGTCAAGGTGCCGTCCACCGGTTTCGTGCAGCCAAGATCGTCTTCAAGTTCCTTGAAGATATTGCGCAGGCTCGGCGGATGGGCAATCCCCGGCTGGACGGAAAAGCTCAAACCGTGCGCTTGATTCGGGCCGTGATAGGGATCTTGTCCAAGGATGACCGCTTTGACGTCTCCATAAGCCGTATGTTCAAAGGCATTCCAAATATCCTCCTTTACCGGATAAATGATTTCGTTGGCGTATTCTTGTTTTAAAAACTCCCTTAGTTCCAAGTAATAAGTTTTGCCGAATTCTTGACCTAAGATTTCCTGCCAGTCATTAGTAAAAATTTGTTTCGCCATTGTATCTACTCCTTTGGTAAATCATTTTTCTATTCAATACCCGATTTCTCCCTAGCGAACTCTGTCTGCAAGCGCTTCAATTCACCACGCCGCCGTGTTACGATGGAACAAAGGGGCGGAATACACATGGCAGACTGGCGGCAAAGGATTTCTGATATCTCCAAAACGAAAGGCGATAGCGCACCCGGAAGCGCCAAACGCGCCGGCATGGGCTGCCTGATCGGCTTGATTGTTCTAGCAGCCATTTTAACATTGGTAATGGCAGTTGGCCTCTTCACTAGCGGCCACTGGGTCATCGGAGGCATCACGCTATTATTTTCTCTTGCTTCCATTGCGACAGTGCTGGCTTTGGCATGGCCACACAGGCCCAAACCTTTGTAAATAATGCAAAATTTCTATAAAATTAACTCAATGACTAAATAGCTTAAAGGAGATTGACTTATGACACTCAAAAAGACACTCACCATTGCAGGATCCGATACTTCCGGTGGCGCTGGCATCCAGGCCGACCTCAAAACGTTCCAGGAACATGGCACGTACGGCATGAATGCACTGACAGTCATCGTCACGATGGATCCTGATAACCATTGGAGCCACGGCATCCACCCGATCGCGCTCGATACGCTCGATGCCCAGTTGAAAACAGCGTTCTCCACCGGCATCGACTCGTTGAAAACCGGCATGCTGCCGACTGTCGATATCATCGAAATGGCCGGCAAGGCCATCGAAGCATCCGGTATTACGGATGTCGTCATCGATCCGGTCATGGCTTGTAAAGGCGAAGACGAAGTGCTGTTTCCTGAAAACGTCGATGCGATGGTTAAATACTTGCTGCCGCACGCAAAAGTCGTGACACCGAACCTCGTGGAAGCTGGCCAGTTATCAGGCCTCGGCACGCTTCACACGGTTGAAGACCTGCAAAAAGCGGCAGAAAAGATCCACGCACACGGTGCAAAATTCGTCGTCATCAAAGGCGGCAAGCAATTGAAGCATGAAAAAGCGGCCGATCTTCTGTACGACGGGGAGAAACATTACCTGTTGACGGCTGAGAAAACCGATACGACTTATAACCACGGCGCCGGCTGTACATTCGCAGCGGCGATCACAGCCAACCTTGCCAACGGCCAATCGGTCAAAGACGCGGTATACAACGCGAAAATCTTTGTCTCAACAGCAATTGCGCACGGCTGGAAGCTGAACGAATACGTTGGCCCTGTCATGCACGGAGCGGCGAATAAATTCCACAAATCCGAAGTGGACGTTGTGGAATTGTAATCCCATTCAATAAACAATAGAAAGAGGGCGCCCCGGCGCTCTCTTTTTTTCCGAGCGTACTAATCGCAATCATCCCCAGAGTTCCTTATACTGATAGAATACCGATTTAATTAGGAGGAACACCATGGAACTAGTAGAAGTCAACCAACTCCAAGCGGCGATCGATTCATTCGTCGGCAAGGACGTCTACCTTCACCTGGAAACGACGAATGGCAGCTACGCCAGCCATTTCAATGAAGGCTTTTTCAACGCCGGGGCATTCATCCGCAATGTCGTCATTAACTTCGAACTGGGAAAAGTCGTCGGCGACAGCCCCCACCGTGTCGGGCTGAAACTCCCGCAAGGCTGGGTCTATGCACAGGGTATCACCCATTTCGAAATCGATGAAGAAGGCCGTTTGCTGCTTGCAGGGCACGACGGAACCGGAAAATTGGCGGTGGCGCTGCAAATCAGCGAAACACCGTTCAGCTATTAAGGAGGAAATTCAATGACCATCCCGAAAGAACGACATGTACTGGTCATCTTCCCCCACCCCGACGACGAAGCGTTCGGAGTGTCGGGAACGATCACGACTCATATCCAACAAGGAACGCCCGTTACATACGCCTGCTTGACGCTTGGCGAAATGGGCCGCAATCTCGGCAATCCGCCGTTTGCGACGCGTGAATCCCTGCCTGCTATCCGCAAGAAAGAACTTCTTGCCTCCGCAGAAGCGATGGGCTTGACGGATCTTCGCATGATGGGCCTACGCGACAAGACTTTGGAATTTGAAGACGATGAAAAAATGGTGCGCATGATGGAAGAACTGATTGAAGAAACCAATCCTTCCTTGATCATCACCTTCTACCCCGACTTCGCTGTGCATCCTGACCACGAAGCAACGGCGCGCGCTGTAGTTCGCGCTGTGCGGCGCATGACAGACCGTCCGAAACTCCATTGCGTGGCATTCGCCAACAATACGCTGGATGTGCTCGGCGAGCCTGATATTGTCTACGATATCAAGCCTGTTCGCGAACATAAGATGAATTCAATGAAAGCTCATATTTCGCAAACTGCCTGGATGCTCGAGGAAATGGAGCATAAGCTGCAAAACGGCGACACTGAAACCGAAAACTGGTTAACCCTTGAACGCTTCTACACTTATCGTTGGGACCAGGATTTCGAGTAAAATCCTGAACTGCATCCTGCCTTGCATGTCAAAAAGACATGTGAGGCGGGATTTTTTTATCCTGTTAATAAACGGCGACGCCCTCCGCTTTCTACCGACCATCCAACAGCAAAGGATGTTTCACCAACATTATCCATATTCAGCAATAAGATTTTCTTTCTTAAAAATACTATTATTTTCGGATGTTTTCAGATAATATAAACATTACTAATGACAGCGGTTCCAAAGGGGAAAGTGTTGTATAATTAGTATACTTTGCGTTTATTCATACAATAAAGAGAAAAGGGGAATACTATTTTGAAAAAGTTTTCAGCTTCTACTTGGTTATTATTCCTGATCCCGTCTTTCCTGGGGATCCTTTTGTTCCTCATCCCGATTCCAACAGATGAAGGATGGAAAGTGACGATCGCCGTCCTTGCAGGCATTATGGCCGGACAGATCGAATCATTCGTCCCTTGGGTCATGCTGGTCATTTTGATCATCGCCGCCCTCGGCTCTTTGGTCTTTATTGCCAAAAAAGAGAACACATCCGATACCGTTCCGTTTTTCGAGAAATTGTTCAACGTCAACTTGTTCTGGACATTGACGCGGGTTGTCGCTGCTGTTTTTGCTTTCATGGTGCTATTCCAAGTCGGCCCTGAGCCGGTGTGGAACGAAAATACCGGTGGCTTGCTGTTGTCAGGAGACGGCTTGCTGTCATTCCTGTTCACGATCTTCCTTTTCGCCGGCCTGTTCTTGCCGCTTTTGATGAACTTTGGCTTGCTAGAGTTTTTCGGTACCATGATGGTTAAAATCATGCGCCCGCTGTTCCGACTTCCTGGACGTTCTTCTATTGATGCTTTGGCCTCATGGGTCGGCGATGGTACAATCGGCGTCTTGCTCACGAGCAAGCAATATGAAGACAATAAATACACACAGCGCGAAGCCGCGATTATTGGAACGACTTTCTCCGTCGTCTCAATTACGTTCGCCATCGTTGTTATTGAAGAAATCGGCCTTGGCACATATTTCCTCCCGTACTACGCCACAGTCGTGCTTGCAGGTTTGATTTTGGCACTTATCATGCCGCGCATCTATCCACTTGCACAGAAAAAAACGGAATTCATGGATGGTTCGCCGCAAGAATCTCTTTCTGAGGATGTACCGGATGGTCAAGGCCTGGCATCACACGGCCTTGAGAAAGCACTTGATAAGGCAAACCGCAACCGCTCAGTCGCTAACTTCTTCTCAGATGGCATGAAGAACGTACTCGATATGTGGATTGGAGTAGCGCCTGTCGTCATGGCGTTTGGTACGATCGCCTTGATTCTCGCGGAATACACTTCAACCTTCGTCATTCTCGGCGCACCGTTCGAACCGTATTTGAATCTTCTCGGCGTTCCTGAAGCTGCAGAAGCTGCACAATTGATGGTCGTCGGTTTTGCTGACATGTTCTTGCCGGCCATTCTCGGATCAGGCATCGAATCCGAAATGACGCGCTTTGTCGTTGCGACCATGTCTGTTACGCAATTGATCTATATGTCAGAAGTCGGTGGCTTGTTGCTCGGCTCCAAAATCCCGGTCAATATTTTCGATTTGATCGTCGTCTTCCTGTTGCGCACAGTCATCGCTTTGCCGATCGTTGTTGGCGTGGCACACCTCTTGTTCTAATAAAGATAGAAAAAGGCGCTTTTCCGGTTTCGGAAAAGCGCCTTTTCTTATGCTTGCTGCAATTTTTGCTTTAATTTTTCGAGCATGTCTGCCGTCATGGCGTCCAAATCATACGCTGTTTTGAAGTTCCATTCATCTTTTGCGGCACTGGCATCGATATTATCCGGCCAGCTGGCAGCAATCGCCTGGCGCACCGGGTCGACCTCATAATTTAACTGGAATTCCGGGATGTGCTTGCGGATCGATGCAGCAATTTCTTCCGGTTCAAAACTCATCGCTGTTACATTGAATGCATTGCGGTGAACGAGCTTATCCGCGTCGGCTTCCATCAAGTCGATAATCGCCTGAAGCGCATCCGGCATATACATCATGTCCATGCGGGTGCCTTCTGCAATATAAGAAGTGTAGCTGCCTTTTTCGATTGCTTGGTAATAGATATCTACGGCGTAGTCTGTTGTGCCGCCGCCTGGAGGTGCAACGTTCGAAATCAAGCCAGGAAAACGGAGACCGCGTGTATCGACATCGAATTTCGTGAAGTAATAATCACAAAGCAGTTCCCCTGCTACTTTATTGACGCCGTACATCGTCGTCGGGCGTTGTAAGGTGTCTTGCGGAGTGTCGTTTTTTGGCGTTGAAGGCCCAAACGCACCGATTGAACTCGGCGTGAAAAATTGCATATCGAGCTCACGGGCCGCTTCAAGGGCATTGACCAAGCCGCCCATATTCAAGTTCCATGCGAGCAGCGGCTTTTCTTCTGCTGTCGCAGACAAAAGCGCTGCCATATGGATCATCGTATCGGCATTAAAATCGCGTGCCAAGGTCAGCATGCGTTCTGCGTCTGTCACGTCCAAGATCTCGAAAGGACCGTCTTGATTTTCGGAAGGCCGGATATCAGTTGCCAATACATTTTCCGCACCATAGATTTCACGCAATTTGCCTACTAATTCCGAGCCGATTTGCCCTAAAGCTCCTGTCACCATGATTCGTTTCATTTTTCAAGCACTCCTTTTCTATAAAACATTTGTCCGCTCTAGAAATACATTTTTATCTTTCCAAATGCTTTCATATCAAGCTTTTCGTTAGAGTCATTATAAATTGTTCTCTTTAAAAAAACAATGGCTTTTACTTATTTTAGTCAGCCGATTAAACCTACTATACAGGTATGCTTTAATATGCTTAAATAGAACAACAACGCCATAAAGGCAATCATTTTATGAAATGGGGAACCATCGATGAAGAAACAATGGGCATTTTTGCCGATCGGTGCAGCTGCATTATTCCTCGCAGCTTGCGGATCTTCCGATAACACAGACAACGCAGACAATACAGACTCTGGCAGCTCAGAAGGCGAAACGGACTTGCTCGCTGAAATCCAGGAAGAAGGAACTTTGGTCATCGGGACAGAAGGAACATACCCTCCTTTCACGTTCCATGACGATAGCGGAGAATTAACAGGGTTTGACGTAGAAATTGCCCGCGAAGTCGCAGAACGCCTCGGTGTCGAAGCAGAATTCCTCGAAACACAATGGGATGCCATGTTTGCAGGCCTTGATGCTGAGCGTTTTGATATGGTCGCCAACCAAGTGGGCATCAACGAAGAACGCCAGGAAAGCTATGATTTCTCAGATCCGTACATCACTTCAACAGCCGTTCTTGTTGTAGCTGAAGGCAATGAAGAAATCCAAAGTTTTGATGATTTGGAAGGCAAGCTATCTGCGCAGTCATTGACTAGCAACTACGCAGAAACGGCGACTTCCTACGGCGCAGAGCTCGAAGGCGTAGAAGGCTTTAACCAGGCAATCGAATTATTGGTGTCAGGGCGTGTCGATGCGACAGTCAACGATAACTTGACAGTCCTTGATTTCCAGAACCAGCGTCCGGATGCGGGCATCAAAGTCGTTGATGAATCGGGCGATGCGGCACAAAGCGGATTATTATTCCGCAAAGGCAATGACACTTTCGTTGAAGCAGCAAATGAGGCACTTGCTGAAATGATCGAAGACGGCACATACGAAGAAATCTCCAATAAGTGGTTCGGCGAAAATGTACTTGAATAGTATTTTTTCAAACCCTGAACGGTTGGAACGGCTTGGCGACATTGCCCAGTCCTCCTTCCTGCCTTTGATCGAAGCGGCTGTGCAATTCACTTTGCCGCTTTCGGTCATTTCTTTTATCCTTGGGCTATTTCTGGCGGTCGTCACAGCGCTTGCCCGCATTTCCACCGTCCGGGTTCTGCAATGGATTGCGCGTGTCTATGTCTCGATCATCCGGGGCACGCCACTGCTTGTCCAATTGTTTATCCTGTTTTACGGCTTGCCGACGGTCGGCGTCACCATCGATCCCTTCCCGGCCGCTGTCATCGGCTTTTCCTTGAATGTCGGTGCCTACGCTTCGGAAGTCATTCGTGCGGCGATCCTGTCGATTCCGAAAGGCCAATGGGAAGCAGCCGATACAATCGGCATGTCTTATTCACAAACTTTACGGCGCGTGATCTTGCCTCAAGCATCGCGCGTCTCGGTGCCGCCGCTTTCCAATACCTTTATCAGCCTGGTCAAGGATACGTCTCTTGCCGCGTTGATTTTGGTTACGGAAATGTTCCGCGTCGCCCAGCAAATCGCTGCGACCAATTATGAATTCCTGCTTCTTTACGGACAGGCAGCATTGATCTATTGGATTATTTGTTTCTTGCTGTCACTCGTCCAAGGGCGCTTGGAAAACCGCTTTGACCGTTATGTTTCCCGTTAAATCCAGATCGATCTATAGATAGGAGTTTATTATGATTTCAATTAAAAATTTGCATAAGAGCTTCGGCGAGCTGGAAGTGCTGAAAGGCATCGACCTCGACGTCGAAAAAGGGCAAACGATCGTTGTCATTGGTCCTTCCGGTTCAGGCAAAACTACGTTTCTCCGCTGCCTGAACATCCTGGAGAAACCGAGTGCGGGAACTGTTGAAATTGGCGGGCTTGTTGCTGACTTCTCGAAACCGATGTCGAAAAAACAAATCATGGCCTTCCGCAAACAATCGGCGATGGTGTTCCAGCATTACAACCTGTTTCCCCATATGACGGCCCTTGACAATATTTTGGAAGGGCCTGTGACCGTCCAGAAAAAAGACAAAGCGCAGGCGAAAGAAAAAGCTCTGGCACTGCTTGACAAAGTCGGACTGTCGGACAAAGCCGATTCGTACCCGCATCAGTTGTCTGGCGGCCAGCAACAGCGCGTCGGCATTGCCCGCGCGCTCGCGCTCGAACCAAAAGTCATGCTGTTCGATGAACCAACTTCCGCACTCGACCCTGAACTTGTCGGCGAAGTGCTGCAAGTCATGAAAGACTTGGCGCAAGAAGGCATGACAATGGTCGTCGTCACCCATGAAATGCGTTTTGCAAAAGGCGCAGCTGATGAAGTATTGTTCATGGACAGCGGACGGATTGTTGAACGCGGCACACCGGACGAGGTGTTCAATCGCCCACAAGAAGAACGCACGAAACGCTTCTTGAATTTAATTCAAGACACGGACACCATTTGAACAAAGAAAATCCCCAGTGCATATAGCGCTGGGGATTTTTAGATTGTCGAGAAAGTAAAGTAGTTGTATTTTCTGAAGTTTATTGCTCGCTTTCCGTGGGGCGGGAATCGAGCCTCCTCGTTCGCTGCGAAAACCGTGTGCTCTCACATCTGCATAGCAGATGCGTCGCAATTGATTAGGCTCAGCGATGCTTCGCTTAATCATTCACTGCGGGGTCTCTCAAACCCGCTAGTCCCACAGGAGTCGAGCAAACACTTCTCCAAATACTTGAATAAGTCATTGATTTTTGAATGTCGAAAAGATCGTCAGCTTTTAATTTAATATCTGTCTAACAGACTTCTTCAACACTCTGAAAATCCCCAGTATATTTAGTACTGGAGATTTTTTTGTATTCATGAAACGCCGATTAAGACAGCGATGACGAGTGCGACGAGCGCAATGAACAGCCAGCCAACGACCAGTTTCCAGACGAATTTCACCCATTTTTCATAAGGGATGCCCGCTACTGCCAAATAACCCATTAACGCAGCGGATGTCGGAATGATGGAATTGGTGATGCCGTCTCCGTATTGATACGCGAGCACTGCCACTTGACGCTCAATGGACAATAGATCCGATAAAGGCGTCATGATCGGCATTGTCGTTGCCGCCTGGCCGCTTCCGGAAGGGATAAAGAAATTGATCACAACTTGTGTGAAGAACATGCCGATAACGGTCAAGGCATTTGGCAAGCCGCTAATAACACTTGATAAGCCGTGGATCATCGTATCCATGATGACGCCCTGCTCCATGATGACCAGAATCGCACGGGCAAACCCGACGATCAACGCACCGAAGACGACCAATTTCATGCCGTCAACAAAGGCGTCGAACATTCGATTGACGCCCAAGTTTCCGACGAGCCCTGCCGCAAAACCGATAATCACAAATGAGGCGGCAAGTTCCGTCAAATACCAGCCCCATTCAAATACACCGTAGACATTGATGCCAAGGCCGACTGCTAGGAACACGAATACCATACCGTGGCGCCAGTTGAACGCACCGAGCGCTTCCGCCTGATCTTTTGTCGAGGATTTCTGGGCACGTTTCTCGATTTCATAGATAACACTTTGCGTCGGGTCTTTTTTCACTTTCGCCGCATAGCGCATGACGTACCAAATTGCAAAGCTCAGGAAGAAGATATACGCACCGAAGCGGAAGCCGATTCCAGAGAAAATCTGCAATTCCGCAATGCCTTGTGCAATCCCGACCGTAAACGGATTGAGCATACCGCCGATAAAACCGGACGCTGCACCGAGTGACACCATCGCAGTTCCGGTCATGGCGTCAAAGCCGATTGCCCGTGCCACGGCAATGCCGATCGGCACGAAGATGATAACTTCCTCCGCCATTCCGATTGTGGCACCGAGTACCGAAAACAGGATCATAATAATGGGGATCAAAAACTTTTCGCGCTTCTCGAGCTTATCGACCACTTTCGCGATTCCGGATTCGATCGCGCCCGTCGCACGGATAATGCCGAATGCGCCGCCGACTAGGAAAATATAGAAGATGATGCTTGAAGCTTCGGACATCCCTGTGGGAATCGCTTTGAACAATTCAAAGAATCCGACCGGGCTTTGTTCCACTTCCGCAAAGGAATTGTCGATGACGACTGTACGCCCGTCCACTTCCTCCCGCTCGTATTGTCCTGCTGGAATCAAATACGAAGCAACCATTGCTGCGATCATGATCAAAAATAAAATCGCATATGTATGCGGGATTTTGTCTCCGCCTTTTTTGATTTTTTGGGGTTTAGCCGTCATGCAAGATCGCCCCCTACTGTACAAGATGTGCCCGTCAATTTCTTCAACTTCTCAGGATCAACCTCAATGCCAAGCCCGGGTTTGCCGCTCAAGAGCACATGGGGATGCTCGTATTTCAAGTCTCCGATTTCTTCACTGAATAAGAGTGGACCTGTCAGTTCCGTACTTTCGATATTGATTCGCGACATCGCCGCGTGATAGCCGGCACTTGAGGCAACGGATGATTCCACCATGGAACCGATCTGGCACAACATCCCTGCCGCTTCCGCCGTTTTCGCCATTTGCACTGCGTGGAAAATCCCACCGCATTTCATCAATTTGATGTTGATCACATCAGCCGCATCGAGACGGATGATTTCGAGCAAATCTTCCATCGACTGCACCGTTTCGTCCGCCATGATCGGCACTGCCGTTTTTTGACGTACTTCCGCCAAACCGCGGATATCTCCCATGCGAATTGGCTGTTCGATCCAGCTGAGACCTGCCGATTCCAGCTGGCGGATGGCCGCAACCGCTGTCCCGACCGATTTCCAGCCTTGGTTGACATCGACACGAATCGGCATATCCGGGCCGACTTTTTCGCGTACCGCTAAAATTCGGTCCACATCCAATTGTGCATTACCTGCCCCAACTTTCAATTTCAACGAACCATAGCCCGCTTCAACGGCCTGTTGCGCTTTTTCCGCCATGATTTTAGGCGATTCGATGCTCAACACGCGCGGATAGGATAAATGTTCTTTCGACTGTCCACCAAGCAAATTATAGACCGGTTGGCCTGAAGCTTTGCCCATCAAGTCGTAGCAAGCGATATCGACTGCGGCTTTCGCTGCCGGGTTGCCCGCCAGGATTCCGTTCATCTTATGATGGATCGCTTCAATATCAAACGGATTCATGCCGATGACCGCCGGCAAAAATAGTTCCTTCAGCACTTCATAACTCGCTGTAAAATACTCGCCTGTCACATGTTCATCCGGTACCGCCTCCCCGTACCCGACCAAGCCGTTATCCGTTTCCAGTTCAAGAATCAAAGACGGCATATCTGGATAGGTCGCATAGGAGATGATAAATGGTTCATGCAAAGGAAAGCGCACTGCATGCAATCGTGCTTGAGTGATTTTCATAATGAAGCCCCCAATTTATTAGTTGTATTGTATGATTATACTATAAAAGCTTTTGTAATAGCGCAATAATTTTGATGCTTGCTGCAACACAGCGTATAATAGCATTATTGTGTGTTTAAAATTTTTGTAGGATAAAGGAGTTTATTATTCATGAGCTTATTAAAACAAACCGATGCATTGATTGATTCCTTACAAGAGGAAATGGTGGACATTCGCCGCTATCTCCATATGCATCCCGAGCTATCCCATCAGGAAGTAGAAACGCCTGCTTATATCGCAGATCGATTAGAGGAAATGGGTGTTGAAGTACGACGAGGCGTCGGCGGCCGTGGTGTCGTCGGCACGATTCGTGGCGGCAAACCCGGCAAGACAATTGCTTTTCGCGCTGACTTTGACGCGCTTCCGATCGACGATCAAAAAGAAGTTTCTTATAAATCGACGGTTCCAGGTGTTATGCATGCTTGCGGCCACGACGGCCATACTGCCGGCCTTCTCGGCTTTGCGAAAGCAATGATGGCGATCAAAGACGAACTCCCAGGTACCATTGTGCTGATACACCAATTCGGCGAAGAATTATCACCAGGCGGTGCGCGCGCAATGATTGAAGACGGTTGCCTCGATGGCGTCGATCTCGTATTTGGTGCACATCTCCAAAGCAAAATGGAATCCGGCAAAGTCTATCTTCGCGATGGCTACTTGCAAGCTTCTGAAGACGCCATTAAAATCAATGTGTACGGCTCCGGAACCCACGGTGCAGAACCACATACCGGCATCGACCCGATCTTAACTGCGAGCCACATCATGGTCGCACTGCAATCGATTGTCAGCCGCAATGCAGACCCACTGAAAGAACTCGTTGTATCGATCGGTAAATTCCATGCGGGCGACGCTGACAATGTCATCCCAAGCAAAGCGGTCATGGAAGGCACGATCCGCGTGTTCGATCCGGAACTGCGCAAGCTCGCCAGTGAACGCGTGCGCGGAGTCTCTGAAAACGTTGCCGCTGCCATGGGCGCACGCGCAGAAGTGATTGTCGAGACCGGCTACGACTCGCTGTGGAACCACCCGGAAGCGGCAGAAATTGTCCGCACTTCCGCTCGCCCTGTCGTCGGTGAAGACAATGTCATCGATATCGACCCAATCATGCCGGTCGAGGATTTCGCCTATTACACGCAAGCGAAACCTGGCGCTTACTTTTTTGTCGGCGCGAAAATGAATGACGAAACTCGCGTCTATCCGCACCATCATGAAAACTTCGACTTTAACGAAGACGCAATGAACACGACGGCAAAAGTATTTGCTTCCATCTATTTCAACGCCCAGTAAGCAGAAACCGATTCTGCCAAATAATAAAGCAAATCCCCCTTCAGCCGATCGCTGGAGGGGGATTTTATTGTAAGCTAACCGGAACGAGGAATAGGCGAGCTAGTGGGGCAAGTGAGCGAGATGGATTGTTCATTGTTTATTGTTTCATCTTTTGGCAAGCGCCTACCGCTTTGGGCTGGCCTCTCGCAATAAGCCGAGAAGAATGCTCGTCTTATTGCTTCGGCTCGCCCGTTAGCGCGGTTCGGCTTTTCGATTTCATTGGATTTTTCGGGTGATGAAGTAACTCTTTTTCATATGTTCATCCGCTGGTGGATGATACTTATTTAGACTTGTGAGTGAGACGAATGGTTTGTCGATCTTTTCATCACGAAGCAGTCGCCTCCCGCTTTGGGCATGCCTCCCACAATGAGCCAAGAAGAACACTTGTCTCATTGCTCCGGCTCGCCCGTTAGCGCGGTTCGGCTTTTCGATTTCATTGGATGTTATGTGCGAGGAAGTGTGGCTGTTAATTGATTTCATCCGCTGATGGGGACGCTTAGTTGGACTTGGGAGCGAGATGTATTATCTATTGAACATTTCATCACGAACTAGCCGCCTCCCGCTTTGGGCTGGCCTCCCGCAATGAGCCAAGAAGAACGCTTGTCTCATTGCTCCGGCTCGCCCGTTAGCGCGGTTCGGCTTTTCGATTTCACTGAATGTTTCCTGCGAGAAAGTATCTTTTTTGTTCTAAATCATCTACTGATGGAAGACGCTCAGTTGAACTCGACATTGATAGTGATTCTTCACCGACTATTCCTTTGAACTTACGAACCTATCCAAAGCTCTTCACACTTGTATCAGTACAGGAAGAATTCTTTTCCATTCTAAAACTAGAGACGGAGCGGAAATGGCTGACTCCTGGGGGACCGAGCGAATGAATAAGTGAAGGGGAGCTGAGCTTATTCATTTGCGACATATCTGTTTGCAGATATGTCGCAGGTTTTTTCATTGGCACATTGGCGGGGCACCCGCCCATCCCCGGGCAGTTGAAAACGCGACGTCCTGTCGCATCAACTGCATGACTCGCATCCTGCGAGCCCCAAGCGTGCCCCCTGGAGCGCAGTCTACACTCCTCACATTTCTTATTCAACAGCACAAAGAAAAAACCCGCACAACTCAATGAGCTGTGCGGGTTTCGTGTTACTTGATGACGTTCAGTTCTTTGCCGACTTTTGCGTAGATCTCGATCGCTTCGTCGAGCATTTCTTTCGTATGTGCTGCTGTTGGCATATTGCGCACACGGCCAGTGCCGCGTGGAACCGTCGGGAAGACGATCGATTTCGCGTAGACGCCTTCTTCAAACAAGCGTTTTGAGAATTGCTGAGTCAATTTTTCGTCGCCGATGATGCATGGCGTGATCGGTGTCGCGGAATCGCCGATATCAAAGCCAAGCTCTTTCAAGCCCTTCTTCAAATAATCGCCGTTGTTCCACAATTTGTCGTGAAGTTCTGTCGAATCGATGATTTTTTGGACCGCAGCCGTTGTCGCTGCCACGTCCCCTGGCGTTACCGCTGTCGAGAATAGGAATGGACGCGAGCGCACGCGCAGCCAATCGATCAGATTTTTCTTGCCGGCAACATAACCGCCGACAACGCCGACTGCTTTTGAAAGTGTGCCCATTTGCATATCGACTTCTTTTTCCAAGCCGAAATGCTTCACAGTGCCTTTCCCTTTGCCCGTGACGCCTGAACCGTGTGCGTCATCAACGTATGTGATCAAGTCGAACTCTTTTGCGATTTCCACGATTTCCGGAAGCTTCGCAATATCGCCGTCCATTGAGAAGACGCCGTCCGTGATGACCATTACTTTATTGTACTGGCCGGATTCAGTTGCTTCTTTCGCTTTCTGGCGAAGGTCTTCCATGTCGGAGTGTTTGAATGCGATGATTTTCGCTTTCGACAAACGGCAGCCGTCGATGATCGATGCATGATTCAATTGATCAGACAGGATGGCATCGTTTTTGTCCATGACTGCAGAAATTGCCGCCATATTGCAGTTGAAGCCGGATTGGAATGAAATCGCTGCTTCTGTTCCTTTGAACTCAGCCAATTTCTCTTCCAATTGCACGTGAAGGTCGAGCGTCCCGTTAATCGTACGGACAGCACCAGCGCCGACTCCGTATTTTTCGATCGCTTGAATCGCTACTTTCTTCAAATCTTCATCTGTTGCAAGCCCCAAGTAGTTGTTTGATGACAAGTTGATCAGGTCCTTGCCGCCGATTTTAATCATCGCTCCGTTCGGGCCTTCTACCGGATCGATCTCATTATATAGGCCTTGATCTTTCAATTCCGTTAAGTTTTCTTCCAAAAACGCATCTAATTTTTTCGACAAAGTCCTCTTCCTTTCAAAAAACAAATTCTGACTCCATCTTATCACACCGGGATTTTTTCCAAAAGAAAAAGCGGACCTTAAATGGCCGCTCCTCTTTTTGCTAATTCAGATGCAGTTTTCAATTCCTTCTGGAACCGGTAGTAATAAACGGCGCCTAATAGCAGAATCATCCCTGATAAAATAGCCACAAGAATCCACAATGCTTGTTCAAACGGGACATTTCCTTCAAAGCCGAAAATCGACTCCCTCAATGCTTTGATGGCATATGTCATCGGGGAATATGGATGGACGGCTTGGAAGAAACCATTTGTCAATTGGATCGGGAATGTTCCTTCACTGGCACCAAGCTGCAGAACCAGCAGCAAGATCCCTAAGAAGTTTCCTACTTTATCGAATGCAGCAACCAAAAAGGACAAGATGAGCACCCACGTATTCGAAATCACAAAGAGAATCAGCAGGAAAGATCCTAGATTTTCTACAGGTATATCCAATACTTTCAAGATGAACACAGCCAATAAAGCGGCCTGGAACGTCCCTTGTGCCAATATGACCGATAGTTTACTGCCCCACCAAATAAGCAGTGTAGCCGATTCACGGTCACGTGTCCGGAAAGGATAGATCGTGGAAAAAGCGATAGCCCCGACAAACAGGCTGAGCGCAATAATGTAAGGCGCAAAACTCTGGCCATAGTTTTCCACTTCCGTTACTGTTTCTTTATTTACCTTTATCGGCTCACTGATGAGTTGCGCATTTTCTGTTTCAAACGCATAAGATGAAACTTCTTCCGAGGCTGCTGTTAGCTCTTCACTTAAATTTTCCGACCCGTCGCCCAGCTCATTGATACCTTGGTTTATCTGCTTGTTTCCTTCGATTAGTTTGGCGAGCTCTGCTGCAAGCGGTGGAGGTGCTTGGCCGGCAAGGGTTTCCATCCCTTTTCCTAACTGCTCTGCAGATGCGGCCAATCGGTCCGAGCCGTCCGTCAGTTGGCTGGCTCCAGACGAAGCTTCTTTATAACCGGCATTCATATCGTTTACCGTTTCAAATACTTTTTCGGTATACAATTCCCGGACTTCTGAAGCCACTGCCGTTTCCACGGCCAAGACGCTTTGGTCCGCAATCGATTTGCCAGAGTAACTATAGCCTGGATTGGTCTCCACATTCAAAGCCATTTCTTTCGGCTCATCCGTCAAAAGCGAGGATGCATTGCTCGAAAAGTCTTCAGGCAACGTAATGGAAGCATAATAATCTCCTTTGACCACGCCTGCATGGGCGTCATCACTTTCGACAAAATGCCATTCAAAATCATTACTGGCCTTTAGCTCGTCTACAATCTCCTCACTGATTCGAATGCTTTCTTCTCCCAGTTCAGCTGCTTGATCTTCATTGACGACCGCAATTGGAAGATCTTCCGTTTTTCCATATGGATCCCACATAGAGGTCAAAAACGAGGCGCTGTAGATAACCGGTAAAAACATGACGGCTATTAGCGAGATAATCAGCATTTTTTTCGAGAACACCGTTTTCAGTTCATGAATCATTGTTTGTCGCCGTCCTTTTCCGTTCTCAAGAAATTAACTATTTCGTCTAATTGACTGGTGAACTGTATGATTTCATCGCTTGTAAAGCGTTCAGCCAGCAAATCATTTAGATTTTCAAAAATGACTGTCTCGCTAACCATCAATAAGTCCGTTCCTTTTTGAGTAATTGAAATGGCTTTTTTGCGTAAATCCTGATTAGTTAGGATGGCAATCAAGCCATCTTGCTCTAACTTCTTGATCCGGTTGGAGATAGCCGTTTTAAAGACACCCTGAATATCCGCTATTTCACTTTGG
Source organism: Planococcus sp. SK3692 (assembly GCF_028890485.2). Lineage (GTDB taxonomy): Bacteria > Bacillota > Bacilli > Bacillales_A > Planococcaceae > Planococcus. The sequence goes on along the minus strand of NZ_JARCHV010000002.1, from coordinate 489,212 downwards.
GAAATAGCTGGATTTTTTTTGATTATCCTTAAAGTCTGCAATTGTTGTGGAGAATAGGCTTTTAACTCTTCATGAGTAGTGAATACATTCGCTACATATGCATTCACTTCCAAAATGGCTTCACTGAATTTCGAATAGGCCGTGAATAATTCTTGAGACATTAGTATACCCCCTGTACTTATTTGTTTTATATAGTACACCCACTGTACTATATATACAAGTGTTTACGCCTCGCATTGCTGTAACGATGGATACAGCAATAAAAATGCAGCAAAAAAAGAGCGGGCAGCTGCCCGCTCTTTAATTACTTATTTCTTGTTGTTGCCTTTTCCTTTGCCTTTGCTTTTATCTTCTTTGTACAGTACTTCGTACGTGAATTCTTTCGCCTCTTTTTGGTCTGGCGCTGCTGCATAAGAAGTGATCATTTTCAAATTGCCTTCACGCAGCACTTGCTGCAAGTCGAGCGCTTCTTTTTCCGTTACATTGTATGGATCGACATTGAATACACGCTGTTTGCCATTTTTCTTCGTTTGGATGAATGTCGTTGTAAAGTCGACATACTCGCCTTTCAACTGGCCAAGTGATTGGAATGGCTCTGTCGACGTTCCATCTGCCGTGAAGCCGCCAAGTTCGATGTTCTTCACGAACCAGCCTGCTTCGTTAGAACCCCAGTCCGTCATGTTGCGGAATGACACCAATACGTCTTGTCCTGCGTATTCAGCCAAATCGAATGTTTCTGTAGACCAATTCGTTTTCTCGCCTGTGAAGCCAGGCAAGTTCTCTTTGATCGTCGGGTAGCCTTCTTCCACTACATCGGAACGCGTGTTTTCGTTCTCGAGTGATTTCCACGTTTCGCCGTTATCCGTCGACACTTGGACTGCTGCGAAATCCCATTGCTCTTCGATATTGTAATAATGCTCGAAGCTCAAGGTCGGGTTTTCAGCTGGAACCGTTGCCCCGAAGATCAAGGCTTGGTCTGCTTCGTCGCCATTGTTTGCATGAAGCACTTGCTCGGAAGCGTCAAGCGGATTGGCGACCGTGTCCCATTGCAATGGCAGGAAGTCCACACCGTCGAACTTCATGCCGCGCACTGTGCGGTCCAAGTCGAATTCCTTAAAGTCGCCGCCCCATGCCGGAACGCCTTCTTTTTCAAAGGTTTTCGCTTTCTCGAAGTCGACGGTCTTGCCGCGTACGCCGTCACCGACTGGCAGTTCACGCAAATCGATGCTGTCGAATTTGTAATCCTTGCTGACCGTGTCATCATCCAAAGTCAAAGCCGTCATAAAGTCTTGGTATAGTTCAGTGAATGTTTTGTTTGTGCCGTAGTCTTCCAATACTTTATCGATGCTTGCGATGCCTTGAGTGTTTCCGTCAGTAGCGATTTCACGGATGAACTCCTTACCGAACTTGTCGTACATATAAAGCGTGAACAGATAGACCTGTCCGTAATCTGCGATCGTTTCAGGACCAGTTGCTGCTGATCCGTGCTCATCCCAGTTGACGAGTGAGTTTTCTGGGTGGTCCAAATAGAAGTTGATCGATCCTTCGCCGTGGCCATAGCCGCCGAGGAATTCAGAGAATGTCGACATGCCTTCGTTGACCCATGTTTCTTCTGCGCCGTCGTTATCGGCTTGGATTAAATGTTGAAGCTCGTGGATGGTCGTGCCGAAGAATGTGCTCTCCAAACGCGTTTCCCATGAATTGGTATCGATTGTGATGATATTGCGGTCCGTGTAGTTTTCAAGCGTCTGCCAAAAGAAGCCGGCTACGAAGAACGGATAAGACGGATTGTTCCAGCCTTCGTCTTGGACGTTATCGACGAGCATGATTACCTTATCGGACCCTTCATAATAACCTTCTGGTAGGCCAACCATGCCAGGAAGCGGTGATTTCGAGCCGTCGTGTGAATTCGGTGTTCCGAAGAAGTCGGTTGCGACTGGATAGATATTGCTGTCAAATTCAGCCTTCAATTTATCCACTTGCGCTTGCGTAACGATGTCAGCTGGTTTTGGGTTATCCGGGCCGTATGCTAAGTCATTCGCGACCCAAATTTCTACATTATCGCCAATGCTGCGAAGCGTAAATTCTTTAAATGACAAATTACGATCCAAGAACAACTTCGTGCCGTGATCTTCAGTGAAATGCTCACTTGCCGCAGCATTTTCTTCACCGTCTGCTGATTCATCATTCAATTCACCAGCTTGATCTTTAATACGTTGCTCGGCTTCTTTTTGGAACGCCTCGTCATTTGTCAGGCGATTCAGCTCTTGGTCGATATCGATGCGTTCGCCGTAGCGATCCTCATCCCAAGCGCCGAGTGATGGCAGCTCCTCAACCGGTGCAGCACTTGCTGCAGGGGAATAAAGGGAAAGCGCCAATGCGCTCGCTGATAGTATAGGGAACCACTTGCTTTTTTTCATGAATATGTATCTCCTTCCAGAAATATCAGAATATTTTTTCTTTCTAAAGATTACCACTTCTTTCGTTCTTGCAGAATAGGGTAAACTATTTATTTCGCTACCCGAAATACAGGATATTGGTTACATCTAAGACGTATATTCAATGGGTAAATTATATTAATATTCTGATTTACCAGTCTTTTAATTTTATTAAAATCTATAGAACTCCATTAAAAAAAGCGGGCAGCTGCCCGCTTCTTTAACATTTATGATAATGCTTGCTGCAAATCTTCTATTAAATCTTCCACATCTTCAATTCCAACCGAAATACGTACCAAGCCTTCTGTGATGCCGAGTTCTGCACGGCGGTCTTCAGGAATCGATGCATGAGTCATCTGTGCCGGAACCGAGATCAGACTTTCCACCGCACCCAGGCTTTCAGCTAAGGTGAAGTATTTCAGTTTGGCCAGCAAGTCATCCGCTTTTTCTTTGCTGCCGACGTCAAATGAAATCATCCCGCCAAAGCCGCGTGCTTGTTTTTCCATCAAGGCTTTGCCGGAATGGCTGTCGAGCCCCGGATAAATGACCGCTTCGACCGCCTCATGCCCATCCAAAAACTCTGCGATTTGCTGCGCATTGCCATTGGTCTCTTCCATGCGGATGCCGAGTGTTTTCAACCCGCGCATCAATAGCCACGAATCTTGCGGCCCAAGAATGGCGCCAACAGAATTTTGGACGAAATGCAATTCCTCAGCCAGTTGCGCCGTATTGACCACGACAAGCCCTGCGACGACATCGCTATGGCCGCCGATGTATTTCGTCGCGCTATGCAAGACGATATCCGCTCCAAGAGAGATCGGGTTTTGGAAATAAGGCGTCATGAAAGTGTTGTCGACAATCGTCAACAGCCCGCTCCCTTTAGCGAACGTCGCGACTGCTCCGATATCCGTCACTTTCAACAACGGATTGGTCGGTGTTTCAATAAAGATCGCTTTCGTATTTTCCTGTACGGCAGCTTTCACTTGCTCCAAATCACCCGTATCGACGAATGTGAATTCGAGCCCGAAGCGGTTCAGCACTTTGTTCATCACTCGATAAGTGCCACCGTACACATCGTCCGTCAAAATGACATGGTCGCCAGCTGAAAACAGCATCATGACAGAAGAAATAGCCGCCATTCCAGAGCCGAACGCAAAACCGGCATGGCCATATTCGACATCTGCAATGAGTTCTTCAAGTGCATGGCGCGTTGGGTTGCCGGTGCGTGAATATTCATAGCCCTTGAACTTCCCGACTGCTTCTTGTTTATAGGTACTCACTTGATAGATCGGTGTGGATACGGCGCCTGTCGCTTCGTCTCCGAAGATACCGCCGTGGATCAATCTTGTTTTCGGTTTCATTAGTGTTCCTCCTTAAAAAGAGCCCCGTAAATGTCCTGGCTCAAGTAACGCTCGCTTGAATCGGCAAAGACTGTCGCTATGGAGCTGCCAAATGGGGCATTTTCTGCTTCTTTTAGCGCTGCTACAAACGCTGCACCCGATGAACTGCCGACGAGCAACCCTTCGTTTTGAGCAAGTTCAGCTACTGCGGCGAACGCGGCTTTATCAGTAATGGTGTGGATGGTACTGAAATACTCCTTGTCCATAAACGGCGGAAGCAATTCCATGCCGATGCCCTCAGTTTTGTGCGGGCCGGATTCGCCGCCATTTAAAATCGATCCTTCCGGTTCCACGATCACCGTTTTGATTTTCGGGTTTTGTGCTTTCAAAAAACGCGACGTGCCCATAAATGTACCGCCCGATCCCGCACCTGCGACAAAGACATCAATGTTTCCATCCAGCTGATCCCAAAGTTCGGGCCCAAGTGTATGGACGTAGGTATCGGGATTTGCGGCATTTGCAAATTGCGCCGGCATGAACGCGCCTTCTTGTTCAGCTATTTCAGTCGCTTTTTTGATGGCGCCTTTGATGCCATCAGCGGTCGGTGTGTTGATTACTTCCGCCCCTAATGCGCGCATGAGCGTTTGCTTTTCCATACTGAACTTCTGCGGGACGACGAGCTTCAGGCGATAGCCTTTGCCAATTGCCGCAATCGCAAGCCCGATGCCTGTATTTCCGGCAGTCGGCTCTACAATCGTGCCGCCTGCTTTAAGTTCTCCACGTTTCTCTGCATCGGCAATCAATGCTACACCGAGGCGGTCTTTGACGCTGCCGCCCGGATTAAAAAATTCCAGCTTGGCAAATATCCGGCAGCCGTTTGGAATAGCGCTGTGTGTCAGTTCAAGAACCGGCGTCCGGCCGATCAATTGCTGTATCTCTGTTGCATATTTCATGACCATTCCCCTTATGCAGTTTCTTCTTTGAACACTTGGCGCCATTCGTCTTTTTTCGCGAGCATTTCTTTAGCCAGCTCATGTGCGCCTTCTAGGCTGTGGCTTGCTGCCCAGCCGCATTGAACTTCGTTGCATGCTGGTACTTCGTCTGCCGCAATGACGTCCGTCAAAGTCGCTTCGAGAATGCGCAAGATGTCTTCATAGTCATCGTGGTTGATAACTGACAAGTAAAAGCCTGTTTGGCAGCCCATCGGCCCGATGTCGATGATTTGATCTGAATGGTTGCGGCTATGCTCAGCCATCATGTGTTCAAGTGAATGAAGCCCTGGCATATCCATGTGCTCTTTGTTCGGCTGCTTGAAACGGATATCGTATTTTTTGATGGTGTCGCCGTTTGAACCTGTTTTTTCACCGGCCAGGCGGACATAAGGTGCTGCTACTTTTGTATGGTCTAGGTTAAAGCTTTCTACATTCATTTTTTTCATTGGAATCTCCCTCTCATCTTTTAGTCGCATCGATCAAAAATACATAATCATTTAAGCGTGTGAATAGAACGTCAAATCCATGTTCCTGAAAAATCATTTCCAATACAGGGACAGTCGTATAATGTTCGCGCTTCAGGTCCTCGACAAGATTCGCATGGCCTTCCGCTTCTTCGTAAACAATCCGCCCCATTTTTGCCTCAACTGACTCGAATACGGTATCGGCAAAGACGACTTTCCCACCCGAAGGCAATAGCTCAGCATACTGCTGAATTGCCTGGGCTTTTTCTTCATCTGTCAGATGATGGAAGGCATAACTGCTGACGAAGCTGTTCGGCTTTTGGGGCAAATCAAATGCCAAAAAGTCCCCATCCATTATATCGAGCTCAGGAAATTTTTGCGCGGCTACGTTTCGCATGGCGCCATTCGGCTCGATGCCTGTTACCGTGTGTCCTTCTTGTAGAAGTGCTGAAGTTAAATTGCCCGTGCCGACGCCAAATTCCACGACTGGCCCCTTAGCTTTCTTCGCGACCGCCGATAGAATCTCCTGGTAATTTTCGAAAACTGCTTTATATTCCGGATCATGCCCACTTACCGAGTCATCATATGTGTGCACCCATTCATCAAATATCTCAACAAATTCTCTTCCCATATCGGCACTCTCGCTCTCTTCGATGTTATTTAAACTAAACCAATAATGTTACTTGGTTTTATTTATAACATATGCTATTGTCTAGTTCAACTGCCAGGTTTTCCTGCATGCCGTCAATTCCACACAAAAAAGGCCCAGCATGCGCCAGGCCTTTTCACTTCATATTTTTAAAATCGGCGGTACGTCTTTTTGATGTCTCAAAATGAGCCATTTCAACAAAGATTCACATTGCACAAGTGATTTTTGCACAATCCTCCCGATCAATAAAGCACTCACCACGGTGCCGATTCCGACAGGCCCGCCGAGCATCCAACCAAGAAGCGCAACAATCACTTCAATCGATGTGCGGATCGTGCTGACGCTGAATCCTGTTTTCTGGACCAAGATCAGCATCAGGTCATCCCGTGGGCCGGCGCCCATTTTAGGCGACACGTACATGCCGACACCATAGCCCATCACGAAGATTCCCGCTATAAAAATCAGGATTTGCCCGATTAGCGAATGGATATCGGGGAGAAGGAAATTGAAAAAATCGATAAACAAACCAATCAATAGCATGTTAAGCCACGTTCCGAACTGCGGCCATTTTCTGCGCACGAGGGACGTAGTGCTGATTAATGTAAACCCCGCAATGATCGACCAAGTACCGATGGTTAGTCCGAAGTTTTCATATAAACCGACATGCAAAACGTCCCATGGCCCGATGCCAAGACGATAGCCTTTGATGGTCATCGAGATCCCGAGTCCGAGCAACATCATGCCCGCCAGGAAAAACAGCCATCTGTAATACATAGATACTTTCATTCTTTATCCTTCTTTCTTCTGAATCCCATACGCAGAAGCAGCGGACAGGAAACACCTACAGCTTCGCCGTCAATTCCGCAAACTCACCTTGTGTTGCTTTCAGTAAATCTTCCGGTGCCAGTTTCAACTGTGCCCCGACCTTTCCGGCAGAAACGATGATTTCATTCAACTGGGAGGCTTGTTGGGCGACGAATGTCCTGAACGGCTTTTTCATGCCGAACGGGGAACAGCCTCCGCGCACGTAACCCGTAAGCGGTAAAATCTCTTTCACCGGCACCATCTCGATTTTCTTTTCGCCACAGGCTTTTGCGGCTAATTTTAAATCCAGTTCCAATGCGACCGGCACGAGAAACACGTAATGGTCCTTCGAAGAACCGGCTGCAACAAGCGTCTTATAGACGGTTTCTACAGGTGCCCCGATTTTCGCCGCGACCGATACTCCATCGATTTTTCCGTCATCGGTGCTGTACTGCAATGGCTCATAATCGATTTTTTCACGGTCCAATATGCGTGCGGCGTTGGTTTTTGCTGCTTTTTTCGCCACCTTGCCCCCTCCTGTCAGTCGTTTTGCTCGAGCAGTTTCTTCAAGGCATCTGCCATCGCCGTGTTTTGCGGCGGCTCGTCTTGCTTCTTCAAATACTTATTAACATCTTTCTTGTTCGCTTTTGATTGTCCTGCTTTTTTGCGTTTTTCAAATGCTGATAGTTTTTCACGGTGTCCGCATTTGCAGACGAACATTTTATTGTCGCCGTCGCCAACCATGTCCATGCGCTTATGGCAATTTGGGCAGCGTGCGTTCGTCTGCATCGAGACGTTTTTCTTGAAGCCGCATTCCCGGTCCTGGCACACGTGCATTTTGCCGCGTTTGCCATTCACTTCAAGAAGCGGCTTGCCGCAGTCTGGGCACATTTTGCCGGTGATGTTATCGTGCTTGAATTTCTTGTCGCTCGATTTGATTTCAGCTACCGACTTTTTCGAGAACGCGACCATTTCTTTCATGAACTGCTCTTTCTTTAACTGGCCTTTGGCGATTTTGGTCAATTGCGTTTCCCAATCCGCCGTCAATTTCGGGGATTTCAAATCTTCCGGGACGAGTTCCAATAGCTGTCGCCCTTTCGACGTAATCGTCAAATCCTTGCCTTTTTTCTCAATTAAAAAGCTGTTGAACAATTTATCGATAATATCGGCACGTGTGGCGACAGTTCCAAGGCCCCCGGTTTCACCGAGCGTCTGAATCAGCGCTTTCGATTCCCCTGCCATGAATTGCGCCGGGTTTTCCATTGCCCCAAGCAAAGTGCCTTCATTGAAGAATGCAGGAGGCTTGGTTTTGCCTTCGGTCAAGGTAATGCCTTTCAATTCGACCACTTGTCCTTGTTCGAATGGCGGCAAAGTCGACTCGCCTTCTTCGTCAGCATCGTTATAGACACGCTTCCAACCTTCGTTGCGGATCGTGTTGCCTTTCGCTTGGAACGTTTCACCGGAGACATCGAGCGTAACCGTCGTCCGGTCGTATTCGTGCTGCGGCAGGAAGACGGCGAGGAAGCGGCGGACGATCATATCATAGAGTTTGTATTCCTTATCGCTGAGCTCGTGAAGCATCGGCGTTTCTTCCGTCGGGATAATGGCGTGATGGTCCGACACTTTCGCATCGTCAATGACGCCTTTTTGCGGAACGCCTGCACTTTTCAATGCCGTGTTCGCAAGCGAGTGGTATTCCCCGACCCGCACCGCTTTGATGTGCTCTTTTAAGATATCTTTCATATCACTCGTCAAATGCTTCGAGTCCGTCCGCGGATAAGTGACGATCTTATAGCGCTCATAAAGGTTCTGCAAAGTATTGAGCGTATCTTTGGCAGACCAGCTATAGCGTTTATAGGCTTCTTTTTGAAGTTCCGTCAAATCGAACAATGGCGGCGCCGGCTGTTTTTTTGGAGTGATTTTGACGTCCGTCACTTTGCCTTTATTCGCCGTATCGAGCTTAGCGAATAAACGGTCGATGCGGTCTTTGTCAAAACTCTGCTGCGATTTCCCGTCCGTCCAAGTGAACGAGGCGTTGTCGCTGATTGCCTGAAGACCGTAAAAAGGCTTCGGCTGGAAATTCCGGATGTCCTGTTCACGCTGTGCGATCATTGCCAAAGTCGGCGTCTGCACGCGCCCTGTCGACAATTGGGCATTATGCTTCACGGTCAGTGCACGCGTTGCGTTGATTCCGACAACCCAGTCGGCTTCGGCGCGGGCGACCGCTGCCTGGAACAGGTTTTCATACGCTTTGCCATCTTTCAGGTTTTGGAAACCGTCTTTGATCGCTTTATCGGTAACAGAGGAAATCCATAGCCGCTTCACGGGTTTATTGACTTTCGCTTGTTCCAAAATCCAGCGGGCGACCAGTTCCCCTTCACGTCCGGCATCAGTCGCGATAATGACTTCTTTCACATCGCCGCGGTTCAGCTGCGCTTTGACTGCATTGTATTGCTTCATGGTCTGTTTGATCGGTACTAATTTGAACGGCTCCGGAAGAATCGGCAGGCTTTCCATCTTCCATTCCTTCAAGTCGTTATTGTATTGTTCCGGCTGTGCATGCGTCACTAAATGGCCGAGTGCCCACGTGACGATATATTGTTTGCCTTCTAAAAAACCATTTCCTTTTTGAGAGCATCCGAGCACTCGCGCAATATCGCGCGCAACGGACGGCTTTTCTGCAAGAACTACTGATTTCATAAGCTAAAACCCCTTTTCTACAGCGTCTAGTATAGCATCTTCTCCCCGTTCTTGTGGAGGTAGCACATCGAACTGCCGGCAACTCATTCCTATTCGTTTGTCCTTTCCGGCCGAAAAAAAACCTCCCAAGGGAGGTTTTTTTCCAGGCTGTCGAGAAAGGTGAGAAGTCGTATTTTCCGAAGCTTATCGCTCGCTTTCCGCGGGCGGGAATCGAGCCTCCTCGCCCGCTATCGCGGTCTGCGGGGTCTCTCAAACCCGCTATTCCCGCAGGAGTCGAGCAAACGCTTCTCCAAATACTGAGATAATGTGTTGTTTTTTTAATGTTGAATAGTGTCACACTCTTTTCAGTTATAGAAGATTATAGACTTCTTCAACACTCCGAAAAAAACCTCCCGAGGGAGGTTTTTTTTAATGGTCGTCGATATCGAGTGTTTCTTTTGAAAGATGCGTGCTCATCTCTGCGTATTGTACAAATACGCGAGCTAGTTCGCGCAGGCGGTCATGGACATCATCATTAATGATGGCGTTCGTGTCATCGAAATGGCTTGTATGCGTATAGACATAGTTCGGTGTCACGAGGCAGCGGAAATAATCAAGAATGGGTTTCAGCTGATTCTCGATGACCAAGTGATGCTGATACGTGCCGCCGTTTGCGACAATTGAAACCGGTTTGTAGCGCATCGTCCTTGGGTGCAGCATATCGAATGCATTTTTCAAGACGCCTGGAATCGAGCCTTGGAAAATCGGCGAGGCGATGATATATCCGTCCGCTTCTTCAAAACGCTGCACCATTTCACGCATGCTGTCATTGTATTCCGCGTTAGGGCGGCCATCCACGAATTGATGCTCATATTCGCTCATGTTCAAAATGCTTAATTCCATCTCCGGATTCTCCCGCTCGAGATAGACTTTGACCTGTTCCAATACAGCGCCGGTCTTGCGCCCCAGTATCGTTCCATCCACTAATAAAATCTTCATGATCCTGAATCCTCCTTGACTACGTATAAGCGGGCAGCGGTTTCCACTGCCTTTTCCTATTGATTGATCTGGTGCAGTGTATGCTGCAGCTATTATTTATCATAGCAAAGACACATTCCGCGTGCGTATCGATAGGGCTTATAAAGAAAGATTTCATTCTTTAGTCTGAGAACCCTTTTTAATGCGTTTGGTTTCCAGGCGCTCCTGGATGCGGTCGGAATCGCGCTCCGGCCCCGTGAAGCTAATAACGGTATCGCCTTGCTTCGGCTCCAGCACTTTATCGGAAGTGAAGAACTCAATGTTTCCTTGTGCCGTTTCAATAAATAACGGAATCGTATTGGCTGACCACTTCTTATTGAATTCTTCATAAGTGAAACGCTCCGTCAATTTCGTGGAACGAATGGCGTAGCCTTGTTCTTCCTTTTCATCGAGCACGTGAATGTTCCAATCTTCAGTGAAGAGGATCCGCCCGCTCAACGAGGAGTGGAAATCGGCCGGGTCTCCTTGGTGAAGTGCCGTCTGGAACAAATTGATGCGCCCCATTTCCGGCACGAAGTTATTGACGACAAGCGCATTGAACGAATCCGTCTCTGAAGCGACGATCATTTTCTCATAAGGCGTTAAATCCACTTCGTATTCTGTATGCTCGGAAAGAATATTCCCGACATAAGTCTTGATGCCGATCTGGCGCGCTTTTTGCAAACGGCCCCAGGAATCGTCGACAAGCAACACGTTCTTATCCATATCGTAAAGGGCTTTCGCCATCGCCGTCGTGAACCTGCTCGCTCCGATGATGATAATTCCTGGTTCTTCCGCTGAAGCCAAGCCCAATTTGCGGCCGACCCATGTAATGGAAAATCCATGCGCCACTACCGTAGAGAACACGAGCGCGAAAGTCAACGCGGTCAAAAGCTCCGCATCTTCAAACCCGGAATCCAACAAGACGCTGGCAAAATAACCGGATACGGTCAATGCCACAATCCCACGAGGCGCAATCCATCCGACCAAGGCCTTTTCCTGCCAGCTTAAGTCGGTGCCGATGGTCGATATCCAAATAGATAACGGCCGGACCACAAACAACATGACCAACACAAACGAAATAATGGACCAGTTAAAAATTTCAAACAGCACATCCATGCTGAGTGACGCTGTCAACATTAAGAACACACTCGAAATCAACAGAATGGACATTGTCTCCTTGAAATGCCGCATATCGTTGATGGAGCTGATGTTCATATTGGCCATGACCATTCCCATGGCTGTTACCGCAAGCAAACCGGTTTCGTGCATCACGATGTCCGAGATAACAAAGGTCAACAGCACCACGCCGAACACCATCGGCGATTTCAGAAATTCTGGAATTTGGCCGCGCTCGAACATCCAGCCCATTCCAAGTCCTGCAGCTGCACCGAGTACAGTAGCAAATAGCGCCGCTAGGAAGAATAAGCCGAATGCAGCGGCCGTTACATCGCCTTCTGCAAATAGTACAAATTGGAATGCAAACAAAGCCAATAACGCACCGAACGGGTCGACGATGATGCCTTCCCATTTCAATAGAGCTGCAGGCCGGGCTTTCAGTTTGGCTTGTCGAAGCAGCGGCATGATGACGGTCGGCCCTGTCACGATGAACAAGCCGCCGATAACAAATGACACGGCCCACGAAAGTCCCGCGACATAATGCGAAGCCAAGGTGCCTCCCGCCCAGGCAAGCAAAGCGCCGAATGTGACGATTCGCCACACTGGCTTATTGAAGCCGCGGATCTCCTTGAAATTCAAGTTTAAGCTGCCTTCAAACAAGATGATGGCAACAGCAAGCGATACAAGCGGCCGGAATAAATCCCCGAAACTTTCTTCCGGGGAAATCACGGCGAATATCGGGCCAATCAATAATCCGGCAATCGACATCAACACAATCGCAGGAAGGCGGAGACGCCAGGCGATCCATTGCGACAGAACGCCGAGGAAAATAATTAACATAAGATCAAACAATAAACTGTCGATGGCATCTCACTTCCTTTTCATTTTTTGTTATTATAAAGGAGTTGCCGTGTGCAATGAAAGCGAGAAGCCGGGCGTATCGATTTAAATTTTCTCTATTTGTGATATAATACAGAGAAAAACTAGGGTGATTTTGTTGAACAAGCAGGAAATCGAATACGCCATCGCCGAACTGAAGAGCGATTACGTACGCCAACAGGGTGATATTGAAAAACTGGAAACAACCGGCCACACGAAAATGGTCGACAAAGCCGAAGAACGGCTTGAAAAAATGGAACAGCGTCTTGCGGAATTAAACAAAAAACTCGCGGAACTTTAACCGCGGTTTTTTTTATGGAAAGTGGAGGAACATATACATGAGTTTATTAACAGTAGAAAACCTGAGCCATACGTTCGGGGACCGTACTTTATTCAATGGCATTTCGTTTCGTCTAGTCGAAGGGGAACATGTTGGGTTAGTCGGGGCTAACGGCGTCGGAAAATCGACATTGATGAATATTTTGACAGGCAAGCAAATTTACGACGCGGGCAGAGTCGAATGGCAGCCAAAGACCCATTACGGTTATTTGGACCAGCACACACAGCTGGCACCGGGACGTACCATCCGCCAAACTTTACAGGATGCCTTCTTGCCGCTTTATGAAAAAGAGAAAGAATTGAACGACATCGCCATGAAGATGGGCGAAGCTGACGCGGAACAGCTCGAAACATTGCTTGAACAGATGGCTGAAGTGCAAGATGCACTCGATGCCGGTGATTTCTATACATTGGATGTTAAAGTAGAAGAAATCGCTCGCGGCCTTGGACTCGATGCTATCGGCCTTGAGCGCAACGTCGAATCGCTTTCCGGCGGACAGAGAACCAAGCTGCTACTAGCTAAACTATTGCTGGAAAAACCGAAAGTGCTATTGCTGGATGAGCCGACTAACTATCTGGATGAAGAACATATCCAGTGGCTCGTCAATTACTTGAAAAACTATCCGCATGCGTTCCTGCTCATTTCACACGATACGGAATTCATGAGTTCGGTGACAGGCGTTATTTTCCACTTGGAATTCTCCCGCCTGAACCGCTATACCGCCTCTTACGAAAAATTCATCGAGCTTGCGGAATTGGCGAAAAAGCAGCATCTGGACGCCTACGAAAAGCAAGAAGACATGATCAAAAAAACCGAGACCTTCATCGCGAAAAACAAAGCGCGTGCTTCGACAACTGGACGCGCGAAATCCCGCCAGAAACAATTGGATCGCATGGATCGTATCGAAAAACCGGAAATGGCAGCCAAACCGCAATTTGCCTTCAAAGAAACGCGCAGCCCTAGCCGCTACGTCGTTGAAGCAGAAGCGCTTCGCATCGGCTATGACAAGCCCTTGTTGCCGCCATTGACGTTCATGATCGAACGCGGCGAAAAAATCGCGCTTGTCGGCATGAACGGCGTCGGGAAATCGACTTTGCTCAAAACGATACTCGGCAAGATCAAGCCGCTCGACGGAGACGTCATCCGCGGGGAATACTTGACGCCTAGCTATTTCGAACAAGAAGTCAAAGCACCGACGCACCGCCCGATTGATGAAATCTGGGATGCTTATCCTTCGATGGATCAGGGCCAGGTACGCGGCGCCCTTGCCCGCACTGGATTGAAGAGCGAACATATCGGCCGCCCGATGAACCAATTGAGCGGTGGCGAACAAGCGAAAGTGCGCTTGTGCAAATTGATGCTGGAAGAAAGCAATTGGCTCATTTTCGATGAGCCGACGAACCACTTGGACATCGACGCAAAAGCTGAACTTAAGCGCGCCATGCAGGCTTACAAAGGCACAATCGTTCTTGTCAGCCACGAACCGGATTTCTACGACGGTCTTGCCACGAAAGTGTGGAACGTCGAGGAATGGATAGAAGCCGGCAAGCAAACCGAACAATAAACCAAAACCCCGCTGCACACATAAAATTTGTGTGCAGCGGGGTTTTTCATTGAATATGAACAGCTCATGAGAAACGCTGCGCGAATGAGTAGTAGAAAAAGAGAGCGAGAGTTTGATTGTGGAATCTTTCTCACATTCTATTTTTGCTTCATCTCCCTATTCGCCGCCTGGCTTTGGGTTGGCCTTTTGCAATAAGCCAAGAAAACCACTTGTCTTATTGCGTCGGCTCACCTTGGGCGCTCAGCGGCTTAGAGATTTCATTGAATCAAGTGTGTTTAATCAGCTGCTTCTATATACGTTTCCAGCTAGCGGGGGAATCGCTTCCCGGGATGCAGCATCTGGTCATGTGGTGCTCGAGCCAAATATCTTGTTAGAAGTTTGGGGCTAAAAATTTCATTCTCTTTGATGCAAACGATATAAGCTACAAAAGGTGACGCATTTACTCACTTTCTATTGAGTGGACAAAAGAAACTTTATTCCAATCTAAACATAGAGACGGAGTGGAAGGGGCCGACGCCTGGGGGACCGAGCGGGCTGGCGAGACAAATGTGCCATGCACTTTGGCACATTGGCTCAACACCCGCCCCCCGGCAAGCGTGCCCCTGTAACGCAGTCGAATAGCGCAAGCTATTTATACTCACTATGTTTCTCATATTTTTTACTTACTTACTTACTTACTTACTTACTTACTTACTTACTTACTTACTTACTTACTTACTTACTTACTTACTTACTTACTTACTCACTTACTTACTTAACTTCAATAAGTCGTCAGCTTGAAGAGCTTTTGGAAATTGTAGATGCCGCGCTGCCAGAAAGTGAATTCGTCTTGGAATTCTTCCAGTTCGAGTGTGTACAGAGCGTCTTCGTTATTCCACAGACGGTCAAAATACGTATCTAGTTCGCCCACCAATTTGCTGTCTGTCGGCGCTTTGATGAGGATGTCCGCCTCCAGGTTATAATCCATCAGCGTACGCTCGGTCATATTGGCGGAACCGCCTAGAATGACCGTTTCTTCACCACTTTGAATCATGACGGTTTTTGTATGGAATTGCCCAACCACCGGGTTATACCAGCGGACTTCCAAGGAATCGCTCGCTGAATCCACCATGCCATTCACCGCCGGTCGATTCGGCAAACCGGTTTTTTCATTGCCGAATGCATTTTCGTTTGGATCGAGAACAAGCTGCACTTCCACGCCGCGATTCGATGCTTCTATTAAACTGTTGACGACACTGGTCTCGGATAAATAAAACATGGCCATTTGGATGCTATCGCCTTTCTCCGTATTGTCCATATACTTCAAAAGAGCCTCCAATATTTTCCGCTCCGTGACATACTGCACTTCGTACTCGCCCGCTTGCTCGGGCATTTCTGCTCTCGGAAGATCGGGACCGCCGGATAGTTTCGAAACTGCTTCTTCAGCCTCTAGGATATCATCCAGTACCGGGCCACTGACACGAAACGCCATATTGCCGTGAAGGCCACTTGCATCATGCGGATTAGCTGAACTAATGATTGCTTCCTGCTCTGAAACGACAGTTTTGCCGTGATTCGCTTTGATATTCATCAACTTCATGTAAGAAGAAAGCGTCATGTCAGGCGCTTCGCCCGACATGGCATTTGCAATCCACCCTTCCCCGTCGTTATCGAACCATTGGAAAATCACCCGGTAAAGCCCTGAATACAGTGGCATCGAATCGCGTAATTTGTCGAGGTCGGTGATAATCACTTCAACCCCTTCCGCTTCCAAGGTTTCTAGCAGCAAGCTTTCATAGGAACCATATCCGATATTCAGCGGGTCGGTGATGAAATAGATTGGAAAATCGGGATTTTCTTTCTTTTTCTCGATTAAATGATCAGCCAAACGTTCCGCAACTGCTGGATAGGCCGTCTCCGTATCATTGTAAGTGTCGAATAGGAACAAATCGAGTACGAGAAATTCTTCTGCTTCATCGATCAGTTCATGAATTTCATCGAAGATCCGCAACTCGCTCTCCAAATCTGTGCCTTTCTTATCCTGTGCATAGCTCAGATCATAAATCATCTCCACTTGCTCGGCACTATGTAAATCTCCGGCAAACGAAACGCCTTCCGGTAAAGGTTTAAAAGTATGCCAAATAATGACAATTATGTACATCGCGGCAAGTACTCCTACGACGCCCATGATGATACGCCGACGCTTGCTGTAACTCTTGATTTTTTTCATTAAGTCCCCGCTCCTTTGCTTCATTATAAGCGGAAGCGCTATAGAAAAATATCAGTTATTATTTTCCATATTAAAACCCCAACCAATTAATGGTCGGGGCTTAGAGAATATTAAGCAATTACGACGTATTCGCGGGTTCTGACATCTTCCATAAGCATGTCTTTCAGGCGCTGTTTGCCTCGGTGCAGTCGGGATTTCACTGTACCGATCGATACTTTCATCGTCTCAGCAATTTCAACGAGTGAATACTGGTGGACGTAAAAGTAAACGATCGTCGTCCGGTAAATCGCATCCAGTTCCGAGATCTTGTGGCGAATCATGACAGAGACATCTTGTTTTTCCAATAATTCGGCAGTCCCGGTCTCATCGGTTGGGATCAAATCCAGCAACGAGACGTCGAGCCCTTCCGGCTGATTGGCAATATGTTTGCTGCGGCGCACGTTTTTGCGATAGCGGTCGCGGAATGTATTCATGCAAATGGTCGTCAACCAAGCTTTGGCGTGGTCGACTTCGGCGATTGATGATTCATAGCGTACTACTTTCAGCCATACTTCCTGCATCAAGTCTTCAGCTTCGGCTTTGTTGCGGGTAAGTTTCAGGCATAAATGATAGATGTAGCGGTTATATTCGGCATATAGCTCTTCCATCGGTGTTACCTCCGTCCGGTGATCTCTTATGCCCTTATTGTGCCCGAGTTTAGGCTTACGCTCTATCGTTCCCTCTTTCAGTCTCCTTACAATGTTGTAAGAAACAAAAAAAGCCGCCCCACACTCTGGACGACTTTCGCTTATTGTCTTTTGCCTGCATTTTCGCTAATTGTTTCCTGTTCTTCAGGCTCAATTAGTTTTGTGATCGTCAATCGTTCAATGCGGTTTCTATCCATTTCATTGACGACTACGTGCAAGTTTTCGTAAGTGAATTCTTCGCCGACTTCCGGCACATGGCCAAGTTGCTGCATGACAAATCCGGCAATCGTGTCATGGTCTTCCGGCACTTCGACTTCGAACATTTCATTGACATCTTCAATTTCCAAGCGGCCGTGGCAAGACAATTGGCTGTCGTTAATACCGAAGACTAATTCCTCGTCTTCGGCATCCGTTTCGTCTTCAATGTCCTGGCCGATCATTTCCTCGATGATGTCTTCGTGCGTCACAATCCCGAGCGTTCCACCGTATTCGTCCAAGATGACAGCCATATGCTTTTTCTTCGCCATCATCAATTTGAACACTTTTTCGACGCTCACCGATTGCACGACGAATAATGGATTGTCATCCATCAGTTCTGTCAAAGTCAAGTTCGGGTTCATCGACCATTCGATGAGTTTTTTGGAATAGAACAACCCAACGACATTATCCATACTTTCTTCGTATACAGGATAACGCGTATATGAAGAGTCCAGGATCAAGTCGCGGACTTCTTCGTAGGTCATCTCTATGGAAATGCCGACCGTGTCCGTGCGGTGGGTCGACATGACATCCGACACGTCCTTATGCGGGAAATCGAGCACGCCTTTAATGCGTTCCGACTCATCGGCTTCGAAGGTCCCTTCCGTCGACGCAATATCGACCATCGTGCGCAGCTCTTCTTTGGTCATCGTCGCTTCTTTGACACTGCCTTTGGAAATGATGCGGATGAAGATATTCGTAAACTGGGCGAGCAACCAAGTAAGCGGTTTTAAAATCACAACCAGGAACGATATGACAGGTGCCACAATGTAGGCGATTTTGTCTGAGAAAGTTGCAGCAATAGTCTTAGGCAACACTTCTCCGAAAATAATGAGCACAATTGTCAAAATGGCTGTCGCCACCCCTACCTCCCATCCTCTAGTAATGGCGATAGTCGTGACGAGTGTTGGCAGCATGATGTTCGCAATATTATTACCGATCAAAATAGTCGTAATCATTCGGTCCGGCTTCGCGATTAATTTCTCGAGCTTCTGGGCTTTGACATCCCCCTGCTCCGCGCGAAGATGGACCTTCATCCTATTAACTGCCGTGAGTGCCGTTTCGCTTCCCGACAGGAAAAACGACATCATTAAAAATAATCCTAATGCTATAAACAAATTTACTTCCTCCAGTAATATGCATATCAAATTTTTTCGATCTGTTTCCGTATTATCCATAATACCACAGCAATTTTCCTCTTGTCGAAAAGGACAACTTAGCTATGCTATAATTTCCACATACTAAAAATACTGGAAAGTAGGGATTTCATGAACGCCACTAAAATCGATAAATACTTCAAAGATCACCGCCAGGCACATCTCGAAGAATTGAAAAGTTTTTTGCGCATTCCATCGGTCAGCTCCCTTTCCGAACATAAAGCCGATATGCAAAAAGGCGCCGAATGGCTGATCAAATCATTGACGAAAGCCGGGCTCGAAAATGCCAGCATCGATGAAACCGACGGCCATCCAGTGGTCTACGCCGACTGGCTCCATGCCGAGGGCAAACCGACGATTCTTGTATACGGCCATTACGATGTCCAGCCGGTCGATCCGCTCCATTTGTGGGAAACACCGCCGTTCGATCCGCATGTGCGCGACAATAAATTGTATGCACGCGGCGCAAGCGACGATAAAGGCCAAGTATTTATGCATGTAAAAGCGGTAGAAGCACTTCTTCAGTTGAACGGCGAACTTCCTGTCAACATCAAGTTCATCCTAGAAGGTGAAGAAGAGATCGGCAGCCCGAGCCTGCCGAAATACGTTGAAGACAATAAAGAAAAACTCGCTGCAGATATCATCGTCATCTCAGACACCGGCATGCAAGGCCCAGGGCGCCCAGCTGTCTGCTACGGGCTGCGCGGTCTTGCCGGCATCCAAATCGACGTCAACGGCCCTAAAGGCGACTTGCACTCTGGCCTATACGGTGGCGCTGTCCAAAACCCGCTGCACGCCATTGTGGAAATCCTTGAATCGTTCCGCGACAAAGAAGGGGTCATCCAAGTGGAAGGTTTCTATGACGATGTGCGTCCTGTCTCGGACGAAGAACGCGCAGAATTCGCCGCACTGGATTTCGATTTGGAAAATGAAAAGCAGGCAATTGGCATCTCAGAAGATTTCGGCGAGAAAGGCTACTCGTTCGTCGAGCGCACATGGATCCGCCCGACGCTCGAAGTCAATGGCATCACCGGCGGATTTTCCGGAGAAGGCATCAAGACCGTGTTGCCTGCAGAAGCCAGCTCCAAAATCACTTGCCGACTTGTTCCAGACCAAGATCCGGATGACATCATCGCCAAGCTGAAAGCGCATGTTGAAACGCATAAGCCAGCAGGTGTCACAGTCGACATCACAGAATTCGATAAAGGCAAACCGTTCCTGACGCCATACGATCATCCAGCCATCCAGGCAGCAGGCCGCTCCTATGAAAAAGTATATCAAGTGCCGACTGCCTTCACGCGCATGGGTGGATCGATCCCGATTGTCGCCGCGTTCGATGAAATTCTCGGATTGCCTGTCGTCTTGATGGGCTTCGGGCTTGCGTCTGAAAATTTCCACGCCCCGAATGAGCATTTCCATTTGGAGAACTTCGACAAAGGGCTCCGTGTCATCAGCGATTACTTGTTCGAAGCATCAACACTGGACCAATAATTTTCATAGCCTCCCCCGATTTGGGGAGGCTATTATTTTTATGAAATTGCATTTAGTTGCTGGAGGGATAAGATGGTTGTTTTGTATTGGATCGGTAGTTATTTATTTGGTACGGTTTTGACCGCCTTGTGGATAGGGAAATTGAAAGGTGTAGATTTGACTGCTTCAGGCAGCGGAAATCCCGGTGCCCGCAATGCCCTGGCTGTAATTGGGCGCAGAGCTTCCTTATTGGTGTTTCTCGGTGATTTTTTGAAAGGTTCCGCTATCATTTGGACAGGCCTATGGCTTGAATTTCCTCTATGGTCCGTCGCTGTCGCCGGATTGCTTTCAGTCGTCGGGCATATTTATCCGCTATGGCGAAAAGGCCGCGGCGGAAAAGGAATCTCAACCTTTGCTGGGGTCGCCTTTTGGCTGACGCCCGATTTATTTTTAGCGATGATTGTCTTGTCATTCGCTTTCTATCCATGGTTGAAAAGCGCCACTTTGTCGATGCTCGCAGGCTTCAGCGCCTTTTTTGCCGTGGCCTTCGCATTTCAAGTGCAATCTGTTGTCTGGCCGCTGTTTCTGGCCATTATTATTATTGTAATTCGCCACCAAGCAGATATTAAAGTTTCGATGGAAACCCGGTTTCCCTCCACTAAAGCCTGAATGTCCTATCATTGCAGTTTTTTATTCGACAAAGCTAGGACCATATTATTATCCATGTTATAGTTTTATTATTCAAAATACTCAATAGATAGGGGTTTTATGATGAAAAAGCCAATTGCGTGGATCATGGATACAACTGGATATGTTACAGAACGATTTAAAGCGCATCCCGACGTTTATATCGTCCCGTTGAATATTCATTTCGGGTCGGAAGAGTTTATCGATGATGGCATCGATTTGTCGAACGACGAACTCTATGCACGCATGAAAAGCTCGAAGGATTTCCCGAAAACTTCCCAGCCTTCTGCAGGAAAGTTTGCGGAACTTTATGAAAAGCTGAAAGAGGAATACGAATGCGCCATCGCGGTCCATGCATCGGCCAAGCTAAGTGGCACGATCGCTTCTTCCATGACAGGTGCTGAGATGACAGATTTCAAGGTATATACCGTCGATTCACTCGCTTTATCATATGGCTTATCCGGACTTCTTGATCGCGGCCTGGAACTTCAGGAACAAGGCTTATCTGCAGAAGAAATCACCCAGCGCCTCGAGAAAGAAACGAAAGATTTCCGTAATTTTATCCTGATCGGGAATTTGAGCCAATTGTATAAAGGCGGCCGAATGAGCGGTGCCCAGTACTATATCGGCAGTGTCTTGAAGATCAAGCCGATTGTCCAGCTTACTGAGAAAGGCGAGTTGGAGCCGATCGACAAGGTACGTTCCCATAAGAAAGCATTAGCGTATTTGCTCGAACGTGCCAAGGCAGACCACGAGCAATATGGCATCCATTACTTCCAAATCATGCACGGCCATATTCCTGAACAGGCCGAAGAGTTAAAAACTGAACTTTTGAAGTTCGCACCTGAAGCGGAAGTACTAATCGGCAACTTGAGTTCATCTCTAGCCGTCCATGCAGGAGAAGGCACCTTGGCCTTTATGTGGAGACGTCCACCTGCAAGCGTATAATAAAACGCTAGTCTTTGTGCCTATCTTACAGTATTTTTCCGGGAAAACACGGGAATTTCTGATACAATAAGGGCATATAAAGACAGTGAGGTGGATTCGATGCAACATGTGGAACGGGAACTTACAGAACACGTTAAATTATGTGATGCCAAAGGCCAATTGAATCCCAACGCCATCGGCTATGCCAAAAAGCCGCTTGTAGAATGCAATTTGAAAGGCAATTTCCTGCGCAAGAAAAAATGGAACTACTGGTGCGTATTCGGTGACGAGATTGTTTTTTCAGCCACAATCTGCCATTTGGATTATGCCGCTGTCTGCTTTGTTTATTTTCTGAATTACGAAACGCAGCGCTTTTTCGAGAAAACGGTCATGGTGCCGTATTCCAGGAACTTGCGTCTATCCGCCAGCGTGTTGGACAGTTCACTTTTCCACAATTCCGAGATGTCGATCCATTCGACATATGAAGACGGCAAGACGCGTTTAGCTGTAACTGTCCCTGATTTTGAAGGGGAAAAATTGCATGCTTCGCTAACGATTGCCCATCCACAGGAAATGGAATCCTTGAATGTCGTCATTCCCTGGAACCGCCAGACCTTCCAATTCACCGCTAAGCACCACGCCTTGCCGACAACCGGTATTGTTCAAATCGGGCCAAAGCGTTATGAATTCGATGAAATGGATAGCTTTTCAGTTTTAGACTACGGACGGGGCATCTGGCCGCGTGAGGCCGTATGGAACTGGGGCATGGCTTCGCAACGGTCGCTCGGGAAAGTAATCGGCTTGAATTTTGGCGGCAAATGGACCGACGGCACAGGAATGACGGAAAATGCCTTTTTCGTCAATGGCCGCATGACCAAAATCAGCGAGGATGTCATTTTCCGCTACGATGACGATGATTTTAAAAAGCCCTGGCTGATCCACACCAAGCTGACCGATGATGTCAAATTGACGTTCACGCCTTTTTACGAGCGGGTCTCGAAATCCGACGCGCGCCTTGTGAAATCGGAAGTTCATCAATTGTTCGGGTATTACAATGGCTATGTCCGCTATGCAGATGGCAAGAAAGTCAAAATCCACCAATTGCTCGGCTCTGCAGAAGAACATTATGCCAAGTGGTAATTTTTTCAGATAAAAAACCGCCCGATGGATGTCGATTTGACATCCATCGGGCGGTTTTCTATTTGCGGTCGGCTGTGTTCTTCGTAAAGCTCCTATGCCATGGCTTTCCGATGAAAAAGATTGGCAACAGGATTAATCCTGCGAGGAGCGGCCAGCCTGTAGCACCGACGACTCCCACCATGAGTACTGCAAGCAGCCAGATCATCACCCCAACTCGCTTCATCACAATTCCTCCAGCATTTTTTGCGGATAATCCGTGAAGATGCCCGAGACGCCGATCTGTTGTAATTGCTCGGCGTAGTCCAGCCGGTTGACCGTATAGACATAGATCTCACAGCCTTTTTCGATCAGTTCGGCACCGTGCCGAAGCGCATACGGCAAGGACAAATGAAGCCGCTTTATCCCGACTGTCTCTGCATAAGCGGACATATCCACTAAAATATTGGAAGCCAAAATCGCCCCTGCCACGTGATGGCTATGTACTGCCAATTTCACATCCGGATGGTTGAATGAAGAAATGATAAGCCTCTTCTCCATACCTTGCCGTGCTGCAAGTCTCACCACTTTTTCCACAGCACCCGAATACGGAAATATATCCGTTTTGAGCTCAACATTCAGTACATGAGGGGTATCTTTAAACACATTGAAAACTTCAGCCAATGTCGGAATCGCCGTCCCGGCCCATTCGCCCGCTTTCCAGCTTCCGGCATCCAGTTGTTTCAACTCGGCAAGTGACAAGTCTTTCACATAAGCTTTGCCATTGGTGGTACGGTTCACTTT
Organism: Planococcus sp. SK3692; assembly: GCF_028890485.2. Taxonomy (GTDB): domain Bacteria; phylum Bacillota; class Bacilli; order Bacillales_A; family Planococcaceae; genus Planococcus. Next base: position 465,613 of record NZ_JARCHV010000002.1, on the reverse strand, counting down.
TTCATCGTGAATGACGACAAGCTCCCCGTCTTTCGATAAATGGACATCCAGTTCTACCCCGTGAACTGGCAGGGCTGCCGCTTCCATAAAAGCAGGCAGCGTATTTTCCGGATGTGTGCCCGAACTTCCGCGATGCGCAAAAATCTCCATAAGCCAGCCTCCTTTTAGACGTCTGTCCGGATTTGCCAAAGTTCCGGGAAGAAATATTGATCCAATACTTTCTTCAAATAATTGACGCCGGACGATCCGCCTGTGCCTTGTTTGAAGCCGATGATCCGTTCGACCGTCTTCATGTGGCGGAAACGCCATTGCTGCAGCCAATCTTCAATATCGACCAATTTCTCCGCCAATTGATACAGTTCCCAGTGCTCATCGACGTTGCGGTAAATTTCCTTCCATGCTTCCCGGACGCTGTCATTCGGTTCATATACAGTACTGACATCGCGCGATAGTAAGCTTTCGTCGATTTTGAATCCGCTGCGCGCCAATTTTTGGATGGCGGCATCATACAAGCCCGGCGCGTGGAACGCTTGTGTTAATTGCTCATGCAAGGCCGGGTCTTTTTCGTAAATACTCAAGACATGCTTCGTTTTGTAGCCGAGCGCGAATTCGATCATGCGGTACTGATAGGACTGAAAGCCGCTCGCATTGCCGAGGTCATCCCGGAACTCTAAATATTCAGCAGGCGTCAAAGTCGACAGCACATCCCAGCCTTGGATAATCTGCGACTGAATACGCGATACACGCGCCAATTGTTTGAATGCCGGCTGCAGATCATCTGCTTCGATATGGCGGATGGCCGCCGACAACTCATGCAAGATCAGCTTCATCCATAGTTCAGATACTTGATGGATGATGATGAAAAGCGATTCATCGTGGTGTCCGCTGACACCGTCTTGTGCAGACAAAAGCTTGTCGAGATGCAAATAATCACCGTAAGTCATGCTTTCCTTGAAATCCGTGCGGATATTCTGTTCGTTTGCAGCGGCGATGTTCTGCCCGTTTTTGTATTTGTCCATTTCAATGGCTCCATTCAAGCTCAGCTTGTGCTCGACTCTGCTAGTGATTTCTATCGTACGATACTTTTTTACATTTTTCATTGCTTACTTCCCATAATTTCGGGAATAGAACGGTAAATAGTAAAAATTGAAAGGGAGTTTTATGTTATGACAAAAAACAAAAAATTGATTTTCCCTGCCCTTATCATGTCTTCTGTACTTGCCCTGGCAGCTTGCGGTGATGACGAGGAAGTCACCCAGCCTGTCACAGATGAGGCCGCTGAAGAAACGCCAGCACCGGAAGCAGAGTCGACTGAAGATGCTTCTCCAAGCGGCGGAACCGAAGGAACTGCGGATGGTGAAACATACGGATTCACTGATTTGTCTGTTGATGTCGACATGCCTGACCAGGATGATGCACTAGACCTTAGCTACGAAGAAGAACGTGGCCAGGTAGAGGCAGAATATGAGAACAAAATTGACGGCGTTGACCTGACGGGCGATGACGCTTTCAATGAAATGGAACAAGGTTTGTCCCAGTTGAACTTGACACCTGATACGCCGGACGATGAAGTCATCAGCCAAGTCGTTGAAGCTTTTGGCATTGACTCTGGCTTCAAGAAAATCGAAATTGAAGTAGACTATGCAGATGGCTCCGATAAAAATTATGAACAAACAAACCAATAAGCCTTAAAACATAGCTGTCCAGTGGATTCACCGCTGGGCGGCTTTTTATTGCGATGCGGGCTGCCAATAGGAAATGGTTGATAATTTTGTAAAGCCCGCCTTTTCATAAACCGGGCGCGCCACATTGTCAGTTTCCACTTCGACCAGCACGCGAGCCATTTTTTTCTGATGCGCTAACTGCCGCGCCCACTTCAAAAATGCTTGGCCATGGCCTGACCGCTGGGTATCCGGCGACACGGCAAGCGCCGTCACCCATAAGGCCTGGTCTTCGCTGCTCAATGTAGCCGTCGCCACGAGCTTGCCTTCGTGCCGCATCAAATAGACATTGCGTGCCGAATCTTCCAGATTGTGCTCAAGCACCGGAAGAACAGATTCATCAAATGCCGCGCGCAAAAGATTCGCCAATTCTTCCAAATGCTTTTCTTCGTACGCAGCAATCTCTACTCCCTCTCCGAGTTCATAAGCAGGAAGAGGATCCGCTTCAAACTGCAATTCTTGGAAAGAACGATGATAGCCAAGGCCCTCTAGCCAGCTATCCGATGCGCTATGCTCCATAAATGCCGCAAGTACGCTTTCTGCCCCGCGCTGTTCGAGAGAATGCCGCACGCCATCAGCCAAGGCCGTTGCCAGCCCAAGCCGGCGGTAATCCTGTGCGACAAATGCCGACCATTCATAATGGTGCAAGCCGACCAAATCGCCTGCAGCCGCACAGCCGACCAACTCTCCGCTATCGGTGTAAGCAAGCACTGCAAATCCTTTTGCAAACGGTTTTTGCCATAATTCATTGTGCAGCAAAGTTCGGCACTCATCCGGTTCACCGGAAATCAGCCGTTCCATTTCCCCCGCAGTCTCCGCATCCAGCGGAAACGACGCAATCGACAGGGATAATTCCATTTCCATCCCGCCTTCCTTTTTCTTCTTATCATAACCGCCCACAGCAAAGCCCGCCACCTGATTCCAGAAATTAAGGCTTCTTCCATTGCCTGTTCTTTTCCATAAGAAAAGCACAAGGCAGACTCTTCTCCACCTCGTGCTTTAATTCATTATAATTTGGCATCTGCGAGCATCGTCGCATACAAGCCCTCTTTTTTCAGCAATTCGTCCTGGCTGCCTGATTCGACCAGTTTGCCGAGTTCCATGACATAGACAAAGTCCGCTTTTCTCACTGTATTCAACCGATGGGCGATAACAAAACTCGTGCGCCCTTCCATAAGCCGTTCGAGCGCTTCCTGAATTTTCAGCTCCGTCACGGTGTCGATCGAACTCGTCGCCTCGTCGAGCAGCAAAATGACCGGATCGGCGATTAGCGCCCGTGCAATCGACAACAATTGCTTCTGCCCTTGACTGATCATCGAACCGTCGCCAGACAGCACCGTGTCGTAGCCTTCCGGCAGTTTGGAGATGAAGTCATGCGCGTTGGCTTGTTTCGCTGCTTCCAACACTTCCTCGTCGCTTGCATCAAGCTTGCCGTAGCGGATGTTGTCGCTAACCGACGCTTCGAACAGGAACGGATCCTGCAAGACGAACGCAATTTGCTTGCGCAAAGTCTCGCGCGGCATCGCCCCGATTGGCGTGCCGTCGATGCGGATCTCGCCTTCATCGACATCGTAAAATCTTGCCAATAGCTGCATGACCGTCGTTTTGCCGGCACCTGTCGCCCCGACGAAAGCCGCCGTTTGCCCAGTTTCCACCGTAAAGCTCAAATTGCGAATGGTCCATTCCTCTTCGGCGCCTTCGTATTTAAAAGACACATTATCGAATTCAACTTTTCCTTCAAGCCGCTTTTCGGCGTTATGTTTTGTATCATCGGCTTCTTCTGCTTCGTCCATGATGGCGAAGACACGTTCAGCTCCTGCAATGGCCGACAGCACCGTATTGAATTGGTTGGCCAAATCGTTCAATGGCCGCGTGAACTGGCGGGAATACTCGGTGAAGATAACAATCACGCCGATTGTGACCGAGCCGTTCAGAGCAAGCAATCCGCCGACACCCGCCACGATCGCAAAACTGCCGTTGTTGAGGAAGTTCATCACTTTTGGGATGAATCCGGCATAGGTCCAAGCCCAGAAACCGGTGCGGCGGAGGCGTTCGCTTTTGACTAGGAACTCATCCATGACTCGATCTTCCTGGGAAAAGGCTTTGACGATCTTTTGGCCAGAAATGGTTTCTTCAATCATGCCGTTCAGATCCCCAACCGCTTTTTGCTGTTCTTTATACAAACGACCCGTACGTTTTGTGATCCAGCGAACGGACCAATACATAATTGGAATGATGATGAACGTCAATACGGTGAGAATCGGGCTGAGAAACACCATGACTACCGCCGTCCCGACCAGTGTCAAAATACTTGAAAACACTTGTATAAACGAGGTATTGAGTGTCGATGAAACGTTCTCGATATCGTTGGTCATGCGGCTCATCAATTCTCCGTGCTGGCGTTTATCGAAAAACGACACCGGCAAACGCTGAAAATGGCCAAACAATCCCGCCCGCATTTGATAGATGACTTGTTGGGCAATGCCGACCATCCAGTAGTTTTGCAAGTAGAGAGTCACCGAATGGAGCACATAGACCACGACCAGCCAACCGATGATCAAGCCCATTCCTTCGAATGCTCCCGGCACAATATACGTATCAATGATATAACCGATCAAAAATGGCCCGAGCAATGCCATTGCGGAACTGACGAATACAAGCGCCAAGACGATGATCAGTAGTGTGCGCTGTTCGTCCACCAGCTTCCAGATCCGCAACAAGGTCGATTTCCAGTTTTTTGCGCGTTCATTTTTCTTATCCGGTGATTTTTTCAAATCTTCCTTCGTCAATACCGGCTCGTAGCCAAAAGGCCGGCGGATTGCGTTAAACATATTCATCCACCTCCTCTGCTTGTTGGGACTGTGCGATCTCACGATACAAAGGAGACATATTCAATAGTTCATCGTGTGTGCCATAAGCTGACGCGACGCCGTCCTCCAATAGCAGGATGCGGTCTGCGCGCATCGCCGTGCGCACTTTCTGCGTCACCAAGAGTGTCGTCGCTTGTTCTTTGTCAAGCTCCGCCCACAAGGCAGATTCGGTTTTCACATCAAGCGCACTCGTGCTGTCATCGAGAATCAAAATCGATGGTTTACGGACCAATGCCCGTGCGATCGACAAGCGCTGCTTCTGGCCGCCGGATAAATTGACGCCTTTTTGGCCGACGCGCGTTTCATAGCCTTTTGGAAAGCGCTGGACCGTTTCATCAATTTGGGCTTTTTCCGCAGCTCCCTGCAATTCCCAAAGCGCTGCCTGTTCTTTGCCCCACGACAGATTATTGGAAATGCTGCCGGTAAAGAGCATCGATTGCTGCGGCACGAGCCCGATCGTCTTGCGCAATTCCTGAAGGTCCCACTCACGGACATCTCGGCCGTGGACGGATACGCTTCCTTCTGTCGCTTCGTAGAATCTCGGAATCAGCTGCAATAGCGAGGTCTTTCCAGATCCCGTAGCGCCCATAATGGCTAGCTTTTCACGCGGCACCAGCTCGAAGCTGATGTGTTGAAGCACTCTTCGTGAAGTACCTGGATACGCAAAAGAAACATCGTCAAAACGCACGGAGCCTTCTCTGAGCGGCACAGTCGCCCCGTCTACTGCCTTGCCGCCATCATCCGCCAAAAGGACTTCTTCGATACGGTCAGAAGATGCTTTGGCACGCGCAAAGGCCATGATAATGAATGAGAACATTGAAAATGCACCGGTCATACGCATTGCGTAATTGACGATGGCGACCAATTCACCGATTTGCGCCTCACCGCTCTGGATTCCAAAAGCACCGAACCAAATAACTGCCAGCAGCGAGACGTTCATGCCAAATAGCAGAATCGGCAAAATAATTTCCATGATGCGAAACGCTTTGACCGTATCGGTCTTGAGCGCGCCCGCCACTTCCGAGAAGCGATTCGCTTCATACTTGCCGCGCAAATATGCTTTGATCAGCCGGACCGCTTGCAGGTTTTCCTGCACCATACGGTTGACTTTATCAAGCCGACGCTGCACAAAGCTGAAATAAACCACGCCTTTTCTCACCATAACGTATAAAAACACCAGTAAAATCGGGAAGACAATGACCAAATAAACTGCCAGTTGCGCATTGACGACAAACGCCATGACGATGCTGCCAATAACTATCAGCGGTGCGCGCAGCATGATGCGCAAACCCATGTACAGCACTTGCTGAATCATCTGGATATCGCTTGTCAGCCGTGTGATGAGGCCTGATGCCGGAAACTTATTGAACATCGCAAGCGAGAATGACTGGACACGCTCATAGACTGCCCTTCTTACGTCAAACGAAAAGCTGTGGGATGCATGGGAAGCGAAATACGAATTGACAACTCCTGATAAAAAGCCAATCAATGATAAGCCCATAAGCACAAGCCCCAGGCGAATGATCGTGTCCTGGTCTCCAACTACGATGCCGTCATCGATGATGCTCGCAATGACCAAAGGCTGCAGGAGTTCGACAACCAACTCCAAGAGCATCAGGAACAGCGCAACACCTATCAGGAAGGAATAGGGTTTGGTATAAGAGAAAACAGTTTTCATAATGGTGCCTCCTGAACATTTCGAAACTCGAACTTTATTTAAAACTAGTATGCCATAATTTTCAGATATCAGGTAGGGATATCCCTTTTTTTGTCATGCATTGAAACAACAATTTTCATATTCGAGAACGGGAAAGGCAAGCAGCATTTTGCTGCTTGCCCCTACTCACAAATTTTCTTTGATAGGCTTTTTATCGCCGGCAAACGATAACCAAGTGACGAATACCAACATCAGCAAGGCACCGCCGATTTGCAACGGAGATAGAAAATGGCCGAACCAGACTAGTGAGATGACCATCGCTGTCAACGGCTCCATTGCTGATAAAATGCTCGTTTCCACTGGCGAGATGAATCGCATGCTGCTAAGGAACAGCACAAACGCCATCGTACCGACCACTATGATTGCGATGATCGCCAAAATGAGTGTTGGATCTGCCAATAGCCCCCATTCGTTTGACAGGAAAATCGGATTGATGAGCCCAAGAAAAATTCCTCCGAACAGCATCGACCAGCCGACAACGAGCAAGACGCCCCATTCTTGCATCAACCTGGCAGGATAAAGGGTATAGAACGTGAACGCCAAGCCGACAAGAACTCCCCAAAACAGCGCTTCGCCGCTAATGACCAGGGAATCCAAGCGCCCGTCCGTCAACAATAAAAACAAGCCGGCGAGCGTACCTAGCATGCCGAGCACTTGATAGACCGGCGGCCATTTGCGAAGGCGCAAGGAAATGAAGACGATGACATAAACAGGTGCAAGAAACTGCATCAATGTCGCAAAGACAGCATTGCTCGTATCGATCGCTGCGACGAAACTGTATTGGACACCGAGCATGCCCGCCACTGAAAAGATCAATAAGGGACGCGTCCATATCTTTTGCCGGAAAATTGACGTCACCTGGACCTTTTTCATTTTCAAAAACAGCAACAGTACGATGCCAGCGACAATAAGACGGATGGTCAGCAGAAATGGCACAGAAATCGGGTAAACATCAAGTGTCCATTCCATGAGCGGTCCGGTGGCTCCCCAAAGCATCGCCCCTATCAATATCATCGATACCCCTTTTAGACGTTCCATTCGTCCCACTCCTTCCGCATAACAAATACAACCCATGACGAATTGGCTAAATCAACTTTGATTATCAGTTTAAACCCTTAAAATCGGGACAAATTTATCGATTCCCTCAATTTTCAATCGAATCATGCCTATTCTCTCATGAGAGACTAAAAAAGGACAATAGCTTTTCTGTGCTAAAATTCCCGTATTATATTTTTGTAAAGTGGTGACGAAAGACCTTTTCTTCTTTATAATGAAAGTATAAAACGGTTAAGGAGCGTCAGTTAATGAGTGAAAAGCAGGATTTTTTGGCACAAACCCTAGCATATAACCATATTCCCTTCCCCATCATCATTTTTGATCAAGAAGGACTCATCACTTGGTTCAACGGGCACGCCGAACGCATCTTTCAACTAAATACAGAGAGCGCTAAAGGCCAACCCTTTTCCTATATGAATCCAGAGCAAGCCGCTTTCCACAAGCAACCATGGGACATGCTATTGGAAAGCACAGATCCGGTACGGTTCGAAAATATGGAAATCGGCCTTGGCAGCGGCGGGCAAAGCTATTCTACGGTTGTCACGAAAGCGTTCACATCGCATGGCGAGCGTTTCCTTCTGACCATCTATGAGATCGATGATAGCGTAAGCGCAGAGTCAGCAGCAAGAGAATTAAGCCATCTGCGCCACGGGCTGGATGATTCGTTCATGATGACTTATTTCGATCAGGAGTTTCTTGTCACTTACGCGAATCCCCATTTCCTAAAGCTCAGCAAATGGACCCCTAAACGTGTACTCGGCAAACCGGTATGGCAAATGTTCCATGACAGCGAAGAAGACATTGAGTTTGTCGATTCGATCCTGGAAAGCTTGAAAGATGGGCACGTATGGAACGGCGAAGCAAAGAAAGCAACAAAAGACGGTGAAACGTACTGGGTCGACTTGACGGCGATTCCGATGCAATTGTCAGAAGAAGATGCGTATTATATCTTCCTTGAAAAAGACATCACGGAAACAAAGCATGCCCAAAAGCACCTCGAGGAAATCGCTTTTATCGACCCGATTACGGGGCTCGAAAATCGCCACCGCCTTGAACAAGCCGTTGCGGAACATATAAAAGAAGGCCGTCATTTCTCTTTCCTGTTCCTTGATATCGACCGGTTTTACACTTTACGTGATGTATCGGATACCGATACGGAAAATGAATTGCTGATCGAGTTCACGAAGCGCTTGCGCATGTATTTCTCGGATTCCTTGATTACGCGCGCCGGGCTTCATGAATTTGCGTTGATCACGCCATTGCCGAACTGGTTCATCGAGGGCTTCCTGCCTTATTTGCAGCAGCACCCGATTTATATCGGGGGCACAGCAGTTCCTTTGACAGTCAGCGGCGCCATTACGAAATATCCGGAAGACCAGCAAAGCTTCGTACACTTGATCAAAGCTTCATATGCAACAATCAAGAAAGTCAAAGACCGCGGCGGCAGCGCCATTTCTACTTTGACAGCAGACGACCACGAACGCCTGAACCGGAAAGCGCTTATTGAGAAGCGGCTTGTCCATGCTTTGGATCGAAAAAACTTGCAATTGTTGTATCAGCCGCAAGTGAATCTCTCGACTGGCAATGTCGAAAGCGTAGAAGCGCTGGTCCGCTGGAATGATGATGAAATCGGCATTGTGACGCCTGATGAACTCATTCCGATTGCGGAAGAAAATGGCATGATCCATGAGATCGGCAGTTTCGTTCTGGAGACCGCCTGCGTGCAATTGAAAGAGTGGAAAGCAAAAGGAATCAATTTGCGCATTAGCATCAACTCCTCTATCCGCGAATTCCGCGATAAGGACATGGCGAGCATGTTGATCGAGCAAATGAAAGCAAATAATTGCGATCCGCATTCCTTGATGATCGAGATCACCGAGAAGTTCGCGCTTGAAGCAGAAGCGGAACGGCCGATCATGCAACAAATGAACCGCTTGAACCAGCAAGGCGTACAATTTGCACTCGATGATTTCGGAACAGGCTATGCATCTTTCCGTTACATGCTGTTATTGCCGATTTCCTCATTGAAAATTGACCGAGCCATTATCCAGTCGATCACAAAGCAGGAAAAAATGCAGAAAATGATTAACGGCATGATCCAGTTCGGCAAGTCGCTTGATTTTCAAGTGACCGCTGAAGGGGTGGAAACGAATGAACAGCTTGAACTCCTTCGGGCGATGGATTGCAATAGCATCCAAGGCTACATCATCAGCCACCCGATGAGCGCCCAGGAACTCGAGAAATGGCTAAAATAATCTCTCTACCCCAGGTTGCGGAAATTCCGCGGTCTGGGGGTTTTTATTGTGTTCGGATTTTCGAATAACAGATGTTGTCATACGCCGTCCTCGTATTGATATCCGCTGCCCTGCTTTGGGTTGGCCTTTGGCAACAATGAATTGGCGAAAGTAAATTGAGCCAATTCATCTGCGATGCTTGAGCGTAGCGAAAGTTGAGCAAGCCGGTTCATACGATTATTGGGTGCAGCTTTTCTCCTACTGCGTCGGCTCACCCTGGGCGCTCGGCAGCTGTTATAATTCATTGATTGTTGCTTGTTTAAATGGATCTGCTTCTTTACTAGTTGCCGGCTAGTGGGGGAATCGCTTCCCGGGGTTAGTAGAAGATTGAGGCGTTATTGTCAGATCTTGGCATACATTATTCTCACAAAAAAAGACTGCCCGTAAAGCTGGCAGCCTGTTGTTTCATCAATCATTCCTGGGTGAAGCCCATTTTTTTCTGTGTCCGTCTAGCCTGATACTTAAAATACAATTGCATGAGCACTTCTGCGAATACCAATCCCATGGCGATAGCGCCTGAAATCATCAATGCCTGTACAGCGAAATCGACCGCTTCCATGTAATCGTTCTCCACGATATTGCGCATTGCATTGTATGCACGGCTTCCGGGAACAAGCGGGATGATGCCGGCGACACTGAAAATGATCATGGGCATTTTAAATGTTTTCGCCAAGATGTGTGCAACGATCGCGACAATGAAGGCGCCGGCGAAAGTTGCTTGAATCGGATCATCAAACATGAGGAAATAGCTCCGGTAGACAAGCCAGCCGCTCATCCCGACAAGGCCACAGCTGATGAGTGTCTTCTTTGGGATATTGAAAATGATGCCGAATGCGCCGGCTGCCAAAAAACTTAGAAATGCCTCCAAAGGCCAGTTCATTCGATCTCCTCCTTAAAATGACAATACGATGGCGATGCCCGCCCCGATAGCGAATGCCGTCAAAAAAGCTTCTGCGCCCATCGATAATCCCGATACAAAATGGCCCGCCATCATATCACGGACTGCATTGGTGATCAGCAAGCCAGGCACGAGCGGCATGACCGAGCCGATGATGATCGTATCGGGATCGTTGCCGAATCCACTATTTACAACGAGCACCGCTAAAGTACCGATGGCGACCGCTCCAATGAATTCTGCAAAAAACTTGACCCTCGTTTTCACGAGTACCATTTCCACAATATAAAAGCCGATTCCTCCGATGAGAAAAGCGAACGGAATGTCCGCCCAGCCTCCGCCCATCAAAATCAGGAAGCAGGCACTGGCAACTGCAGCTGCGAATACTTGCAGCCACAAAGGGAATAAGTAATGGTTTTTTTCAATTTCCGTCATTTCTTCATACGCCTGCTGCAAAGTCAGCTGGCCCGCTACGAGACGTCTCGAGACGGCATTGACACGCGCCACACGTTCGAGGTCGGTACGGCGCCCATGAATGCGTACAAAGCGCGTCGGCAAGTCATTGCTCGGGGAAAACATAATGCCCGCTGGAGTCACAAAGCAATGGGAATCCATCATATTCTGCGAAACCGCCATCCGGATCATCGTATCTTCCACCCGGTAGGTTTCCGCGCCGCTTTCCATCATGACTTTTCCAGCCAATAGAAAACAATCCAGCGCGAGTTCTCTTCTGACTTCCGATATTTCGGCCATCTGGTCTCCCCCCTTTTTTCTTCTGTACCATCATACCGCAGGCAAGGCAAAATTAAAACGCTCCGGTAACCGGAGCGTTTCATCGGCATTTGTTATGGTTTTAAAATGACTTTGGTGCATTCATCTTCGTGGTCATTGAAAATCCGGTATGCTTCACTCGCCTGTTCGAGCGGCACGATGTGTGAAATGATCTCACGCGGGTCGAACTCGCCTTTTTCAATTTTGTCGAGGAGCATCGGCATCAAATGGATGACCGGTGCTTGCCCCATCTTCATCGTCACATTGCGTTCAAACAGATTGCCGAGCGGGAATTGATTGTAAGTCATTCCGTAGACGCCCGTCAATTGGATGGTCCCGAACTTACTGACTGCATCTTTCGCGATATCGATCGCGCTCAGCGTCCCGCCTTGCAGCATCAGCTTTTGCTGAACGGCTTCCGACGCCGATTTCTTGCCGTCCATCCCTACGCAATCAATGACGACCCGTGCGCCGCCTTTGGTGATTTCATGGATCAACGCTCCCGTGTTGTCGTGCTGGCTAAAGTCGACGATTTCCACATTGTTCATTTTTTTCGCTTTTTTCATCCGGTACGGCAATTCATCGACCGCAATAACCCGCGCTGCCCCTTTCATCCAGGCAAACTTCTGGGTCATGAGCCCGATTGGCCCGCAGCCAAGAACGACAACCGTATCGCCTTCTTTGACGCCTGCGTTCTCAACGCTCCACCAGGCTGTCGGCAGAACGTCCGACAAGAACAAGACCTGTTCATCTTCGAGTTCAGAAGATTCCGGGATGACCAATGGCATGAAATTGGCATACGGAACGCGCAAGTATTCAGCCTGCCCGCCTGAATAATCGCCATAGCGTTCGGTCAAGCCGAAATAGGCGCCCGTATCAAAATGGGGGTTGCCATTTGAGTTGTCGCACTGGCTTTCCATTTCGTGAGAGCAGTAGAAGCAATGCCCGCAGCTTATATTAAACGGAAGCACGATTCGGTCGCCTTTTTTCACCTTGGTAACGTCCGGGCCTGCTTCTTCTACAATGCCCATCGGTTCGTGGCCAATGACGGTGTTTTTGGTAGTAGGCAACGCCCCTTGATAGATGTGCAAATCTGTTCCGCAAATGGCGGTGGAAGTTATTTTCACGATGATGTCATCACGTTTTTGGAGTTCCGGGTCTTTGACTTCTTTGACTTGCATGTCTTTCGTTCCTTGAAACGTTACTGCCTTCATGTTTTTTCCCTCCCGTTTTTAATATCAGAATATTTTTTGTTATTCCCTCTTTCTGTAAGTACAAACGTGTATTTTCATCCTGCCCAGTCCAGAAACGATAAAGAGCGGATCTCTATTAACAGGGATCCGCTCCTATCATGGTGTTTATTGCAGCGGCAATGTGCCAAGTGGTTCAAAATCGGACAAGCGGTAGCTTCGAACTTGCGCATTCGCCACTAGATACAAAGCATCTTTTGCATAAGCTAGCCGCTGGACCGATGTATTCCAGTCTTCATAAGGCTGGTCGGATGCTTGAGTCAGATCAGCTGATAGCTCAATTCCTTCAGGCGTGATCGAGTAAACTAAAGCCCCTTCTGCCTGAAATTCAATATACTCCATGCCATCGCCTTCATAGATCGATACTGGAAAACCAAATAAGCTCTGCTGTTCATGGCGGAATAGCGCTTTGTGGTCGTATTGCAAAGCAGAATAGGTCCCAGGCCCGCCAATGATTTCCGTATCGGTTTCTTTAGGATTGTCCATATCGCTGACATCGAATAATGAGATTTTCATGCCGCCGGTTACGATGCGCGGCTCTCCGCCACCCTTGACCGGCTCAATTTTTGTATCATAGCCGAAACCGATCAAATGCTTGTCATCAAGTGGATGTAAGTAATTTGAAAATCCAGGAATTTTCAACTCACCCTGTACTTCTGGTGCGGCTGGATCTGAGACATCGATCGCAAACAGCGGATCGGTCTCGCGGAAGGTCACCATATAGGCTTTACTGCCGATAAAGCGGACCGAATAGATGCGTTCACCCGGCACCAAGCCTTCCACCGAACCGACCTGTTCCAATTGTTCGTTCAAAATGAACAGATGGTTTTTCGGTTCGGAATCCGGCGCCCAAGCGACTCCTTCTGTTGTTGCCAAACGGAAATGGCCTTCGAATTCATCCATCGAAAACTGATTCAACAAAGAACCTTGCACGCGAACCGAAGCGATGAATTCCACGGAGATTCCGTCCAAGACAAATTTGAAAATTTCCGTATCCGCTTGTTGCGGCACCCAAAGCGCATTGTCTTCAAACTCCCCTTCTGCCGTCTCGAAAGCGGAAGCCGTCAAATAAAGATGCTGTTCGTTCATGTACATTTGTTCATTGCCGCCCAAAAAGCCTTTGGTGGAAATTTCGTTTGACGCAGGCGCATCCAAATTAACGGAAGTGATGACGCTATAGCTCCCTTCCATTGTTCCTGGCAAAATGGTCAGATCTTCATAAGGCAAAGGTTCAAGCTCACCGCCTTGTGCCGAATCGAATAGCCTTGGCCGCAGTTCGATATCCGGCTGCTCCTCCAATATCCAGTAATTCGGAAACACGTTGCTGACATAATGCAGGATGCCGTTTGACAGCCGCGCATTGTTAAATGAGCCTTCATTGCCAAATTCACGGATTAGCTTAGGATTTTCGGGTGTCGAGACATCGTAGAGGGAAATCACGGTAATGCCGGAATAAGGCATGAAACTCTCCATTTCCATATCCGATTCGGTTTCCATAAGCGAAAAGCGGCTTGATATGACAGTCAGCGTAACGTCCGATAAAAATAATTTCTCTGGATACGTTTCCCCGTCAAACTCCAAGACGGCTGCAAGTTTCATATTTTCCGGGTTCCGGATATCGGAAATCGCCACGCGCGACTCGCTGACAGAATATAAATAATCGCCATCTGTCTGTACAATATCCCCTTCATCGATGCCTTCCACCTGATTATTCGTGGTCGAATGCTCGCCGCCTCCCATTCCGCCGGCTTCACCTGATGCACTGTCTTCTGCTTCCTCTACCCCTTCACCGAAACCGCGGTAAAACGGATTATCTTTTTGTAGCTTTAGCAATCGCGTAAAATAAGTACGCAACTCCTCTTCTCCGGCTAGGCTCTGGACTTCATCTTGTATCGTGAACTCGAGTTGGTTTGTCGACAGGGTTTTCAAAAAACTGCTTGATAAGGCGGCTTTGGTGACATGAAGCGTATAGTCTCCGCTAGCGATGTCCGGAACTTCCAGCGTCCGCCCGCCATTCGCCAAGCGCATACCGAGGTCAAGCTTTTGGCCATCTGCATCCGTCAAGTATATGGCGCCTTTTTCAACCGCATCCGCATCGAGCGGCGCTGAGAAATTCGCCCGCCAGCCAGATTCCGAGAGAGCTGTGGAGGACCCGCTGATGGCTATATTTTCCGTCAGCACAATAAAAGCTATACCTGAAAACACCAAGAGAATCGCCGCTATCCACCAGGCTCTACTCCATTTCATGATCACCACGACCTTTCCCGCGCCATTTACCCATTAGACCTTTTACGTCTCCAAAAAGTTACAGCACGTGTTCAGCCATTCGCATGAATTTCGGTGAAAATTTCCTGGAAGCGTTCGAACGGCTCTTGTGTATTGCCGCCGCCTTGCGCAAGTGCAGCGGTTCCGCCTCCCTTGCCGTCCGTTTCTTGGAGCAAGCGTTTCAAGCTCTCTCTCATGTCGGCGGAAGATTCATTGCCCTTAGCGCACACCAACCGAATGCTGCCTTGTGCCTGGGAAGCAAACAACAAGCAGACAGACGGGTAGTGTTCAGTGGCCAGGCGCGCTAACTGCTGCAGTTCTTTGACCGGCCGGTCGCTGAAATTCCGGACCAAGACGCCTTCTTCCGGCGCTAACGCTTTCGCCTCTGCCAACAGCACATGTTTTTTTAGCTCCGTGATTTCCTTATCAGCCGCCATTTTCTCTGACAATAGCACATCCGCAGCCTGCACCAGCTCTGCAAGCGGGGCATTCAACTTTCCGACCAATACATCGCTCGTGTCGCTCAACTTGCCAAAATGTTCGAGCGCTCGCTCTCCGCAAAGAAAATAAAGCCGTGTGCCGCCTTTCGCTTTTTCCGTGCCGATAATTTTCAACAGCCCGATTCCCGCTGTATTGTCCGGATGCGTGCCGCCGCAGGCATTTAAATCGATGCCTTCCATTTCCACCAGGCGGATGTCGCCCGTGACAGCGGGCGGCTTGCGGAGATGCAATGTCTCAAGCTGTTGTTCATTTACAAACTGCGTACGGATTGGCAAATGCCGGCTAATGATACGATTGGCTTCTAGTTCCACTTGCCGCAAGGTTTCCCGGCTGATGGATGCTTGGTGCAAATCGATCGACACCCGCTCTTGGCCGAGATGGAAACTGGTAGTCTTGAAGCCGTGGCGATCTTCTAACAACGCGCTCAAAAGATGCTGCCCGGCATGCTGCTGCATATGGTCCCATCTTCTGTGCCAATCGAGCACTGCCTTGTATTCGCCATGCTTTAGCTTGCGGTCCAGGTAATGGCGGATTTCCCCGTCAAAATTTTGGACATCTTGCACTGCAGCCGCTCCGATCATTCCATAATCTGCTGGCTGCCCGCCCCCTTCCGGATAAAAGCAGGTCTGGTCAAGAACTGCATACTGCCCTCTTTCATCATTTGCTGATTCGGCCACTTGCACTTTTAATTCCTTTACATACGGATCGTCGTAATATACTTTTTTCGTCATGTGAGCACTCCTTTTTACGGAATTTGGCGGATGCGTTTACTGCCCCTTCATTAGTGGAATGGTTGAGTAATGATGAAGAATGGAGGACTTACGCATGGCCGGATTCACGCATTCCGTATTATTGTATAATGCAGAGGCAGGTGCGTCCACGCTTGATGCGGTTATGGGCTTGGCCGTACCGCAACTCGCCGCAGCTTCAAAGACACTGGAACTGATCAAGACCGATTCCCCGGAAGAACTGGAATCGGTCTGTCGCTCTGCCGCAGAACGCGCCGACGCAATATTTGTTGCAGGCGGCGACGGCACAGTCCATTTGGCTGCTCACGCACTCAGCTCAATCGACAATCCGCCGCCACTCGGAATTTTGCCGAGCGGGACGTGCAACGATTTTGCGCGCACGATGAATATCCCTTTGTACCTGGACGAGGCAGCAAGAAGCTTAAGCCAAGGCAGAGTACAGCAAGTCGACTCAGCGACCATCAATGAAGGGACGTTCCTGAACTTTGCCGGCATTGGCTTAATCACAGACGCGTCCTTCAATATCGATCCCGACCTGAAGGAACGCTATGGCAAGCTCAGCTATTTCATGAGCGCGATGCAGACGATGAGGCAAGCAGAACCGTTTCATGTATCGCTGACGATTGATGGGCGAGCATACGAAGAAGAAGCCGTTTTGGTTTTGGCGATGAACGGCAAATCCATCGGTACTCACTTATTCCCGATGCAAAGCATCGACCCAGCCGATGGGCTCTTGGACGTTTTCATTATCCAAAGTTCGTCGTTCGCCGCCATACGCGAATGGTTTTCATTGTCCAAACCGGATCTTACTGCAGAAGATCTCGAGCACATCATCCATCTACAGGGGCGAGAAATCGACATTCGAACAGACGCTCCGATGGATATCGACACGGACGGCGAAATCTATATGAAGACGCCAGCCTCGATCCGGGTCCACCCAGGAAAACTCAATTTGCTTGTGCCGAACGAAGAAGATATTTTCACATAAAAAACTGCCGGATGTTGGCCGGCAGTCGAAGGAGCGGGCGCTATGCCCGTTCTTTTTTAGTTGCGCTAAAAAAAGTGGATTTCCGGCGTTACTCGAATGGCCAGGCAGGCAGCATGCGATTCAATTCTTTATCTTGCCGCTTTCCGAGCACATAATCTGCCTGCATAATCGTATGGATTTCTCGTGTACCTTCATAAATGACCGGTGCTTTGGAATTACGCAAATAGCGGGCAACCGGATAATCGTCAGAATAGCCGTATGCGCCGTGGATTTGCACCGCGTCGTCCGCCGCTTTATTGGCGAAATTGCATGCCTGCCATTTGGCGAGCGAAGTTTCCCGCGTATTGCGCTTGCCGCTGTTTTTCATTTCACCCGCCCGGTAGACAAGCAAACGGCTCATTTGATATCCAGCTTCCATATTGGCGAGCATTTGCTGCACCAGCTGATGTTCACCGATCGGCTTGCCGAAAGTCGTGCGCGCCTTGCAATAATTCAGGCTCGCTTCCAAGCAAGCCATCATCAAGCCGCATGCGCCGGCAGCGACTGTAAAACGTCCGTTGTCGAGCGAGGCCATCGCAATCTTGAATCCTTCGCCTTCTTCTCCGAGCCGGTTGCTCGCTGGAATACGCAGATCTTCCATGAACAATTCGCCTGTATTGCCGGCCCGTATGCCGTATTTTCCTTTGATCGCTTTGGACGAAAAGCCTTCGCGGTCACGTTCTACGATAAAAGCGCTGATTCCTTTATGTGATTGCTGTTTATCGAGATAGGCGAAAACGAGGAAATGGTCCGCCTGGTCGCATAGAGAAATCCATGTTTTCTGGCCATTTAGCACGTAGTCATCCCCGTCGCGTTTAGCTGTCGTCGAAAGCGCCGCCACGTCCGAGCCGGCTCCTGGTTCGGTCAAACCAAACGCACCGATTTTTTCGCCTTTCGCTTGAGGAACTAAAAATTGTTGCTTTTGTTCTTCAGTGCCCCATTGCAGAAGCGATAGTGAATTCAAGCCGGTATGGACTGAAACAGCCGTGCGGAACGTGGTATCGCCGCGCTCCAGTTCTTCACAGACGATGGCCAGTGAATTATAATCCATGCCGCTTCCGCCGTATGCTTCTGGTATGCATACGCCCATAAGCCCAAGGTCGGCCAAGCGCTGCCAAATCGATTCAGGAAAATGTCCCTCGGTATCCCAGTCTTTTATATGCGGCATTATTTCATCATCGACAAACTTCCGGACGGTTTTGCGCAGCATCTCTTGCTCTTCGCTGTATTCAAAATCCATGCCGTTTTCCTCCTTGTTAATTATGATGCGTTGCCCGTTGTACCGTTTCTTCAATGTTTACGCCGCGCCGTTTCATTTCCGCGATGTATTCAGCACCCGGCACCACTTGCTCCGGTGGATAGACACCGCGTTTTTGAATGCGCCCATCGGCAATCATCTGTGCCACAACAGAAATGCTGTAGGCCGTGGCCTGCGCCATCGCAGTGACACCAGTTGATTCATCGCGAATGGTTACCATTTCATATCGGTATGTGCATTCCTCTTGGTCTTTCACGCCGGAAACCGTGACGCGCAAAAGCACGGCATCTTTCTCGTCGCCGAGTTCTGTAATCGGCTCGAGCACTTTCAGCAATACTTCGCGAAGTGACACTTCATGGCCGCCTGCAGTCACTTTTCCTTCACGATCCGTCAAGCCCAGTTCGACGAGCAAACGGAACTTTTCGGCATGCCCTCGGTAGCGGATCGTTTTGTATTCCAGTGAATCCACATCGCAATACGTCTTCGTCAAGGTCGATGTGCCGCCTGAAGTATGGAATGCTTCCAACTCATTGAATCCTTCGAACACGATCGGCTCGATTTCCGATAGCGATTCGACTTCTTCCAGTTCACCACCACGGATGACGTGCGACGGATCGGTGTAATGGTCGAAAACGCCTTCGAGCGAGAAAACATGTTTGTATTCGAGCGGCGGTTCCGGATGGAGCGGTATGCCCCCGACATAAATACGAATCGATTCGACCTCGTCCAATTGGCTCGCTCCATAGCCGGTTAAAATATTGATCATCCCTGGCGCAACACCGAGATCGGGAATGACGGTCACCCCTTGGCTCAACGCTTGCTCATGCATGGCGAGCACCTTATCCGTCGCACCCCCGATATGCCCGCCGAGGTCGACAGAATGTACCCCGCATTCAATCGCGATTTCTGCTACTTTCTCATTGAAGGTATAGAACAGCGCATTGATCACGACATCTGCCTGTGAGATGACTTGCTTTAGTTCATCATCACGGCTTGCATCCATCGTGGCGATTTCAAGCCGGGGATCGTCCAATTGCAGTCGGAACGCATCTGCTTTTTCCGTTGTCCGGTCCGCCAGAATCACCTTCTCCACCTGCTCGTTGCGAAGTAAATCACGCGCTGCTTGTTTTCCCATCAATCCAGCTCCGAGTACCGCAAATTTCATCTCCGCCGCCCCCTTTATGCTTCGTTGTCGATCTGTGCCCGTTGCAATTTGCCGCTGAAATCCACATAGACGCTTTTCCATTCGGTAAAGACGTCGAGCGCCGCAACGCCTGAATCGCGGTGGCCATTACCAGTGCCTTTCGTGCCGCCGAACGGCAAATGGATTTCAGCCCCTGTCGTTCCGGCATTGATGTAGACGATTCCGGTATCAAGATCGCGCTGCGCTTTGAATGCCCGGTTGACATCCGCGGTGAAAATTGAGCTCGACAAGCCGTAAATAACACCGTTGTTCACTTCAATCGCTTCTTCGAAATTTGCAACTTCAATCAAGGAAATGACCGGCCCAAAAATTTCTTCCTGAGCGATGCGCATTTCCGGGGTGACGCCCGCAAACAATGTCGGTGCGTAATAGTTGCCTTGACCGTAATGGCCGCCCGTTAAAATTTCGCCTCCCCTGACGAGTTCTGCGCCTTCTTTTTTTCCGATTTCAATATAGGAATGGATTTTTTCCAGTGCTTTCTTATTGATAACCGGTCCGATTTTAACGGATTCATCCATACCGTCCCCAATTGTCAATTTGTCCATCTTTTCGAGCAAGCGCTGCTGCAGCTGTTCTTTGACATCCCGATGGACAATGACACGGCTGCAAGCGGTGCAGCGCTGTCCAGCTGTGCCGAATGCGCTCCAAAGAATGCCGTCGACTGCGAGGTCCAAATCCGCATCGTCCATGACGATGACCGCGTTTTTTCCGCCCATCTCAAGCGATACTTTCTTCAAATGGCGCCCGCCGAGTTCCGCCACTTTACGTCCTGTATCCGTCGAGCCCGTAAACGAAATGACCCGGACATCACGGTGCTCGATCATCGCCGTCCCGACTTCTGAACCGGAACCGAAAACGATATTCGCGACACCATCCGGCAACCCCGCTTCCTTGAAGATCTTGGCCATTTCATAAGCCATCATCGGCGTTTCAGTCGCCGGTTTCCAGATGAATGTATTGCCCGCCACGATCGCCGGGAAAGATTTCCATGTGGCGATTGCCACCGGAAAATTCCACGGAGTGATGAGCCCGACAACACCGATCGGCGCACGGACACTCATCGCGAATTTATCCGCCAGTTCCGAAGGCGTCGTCTCGCCAAATAACCTTCTGCCTTCACCTGCCATGTAGAATGCCATATCGATGCCTTCCTGAACTTCGCCACGGCCTTCTTCAATCACTTTCCCCATTTCTTTTGTCAGCACCGACGCGAGCTGCTCTTTTCTTTCTTTCATCAAACGCCCGATTTCATATAGATAATCCGCGCGTTTCGGTGCCGGGACAAGTGCCCATTTTTTCTGGGCTACTTTGGCTGCTTTTACCGCTTGCTCTACGTCTTCGGCAGTTGACCGCTGTACCGCTGCCAACTCTTCGCCTGTTGCCGGGTTGACGACAGGCACAAAATCAGCACCTGCCTCCTGCTGGAACTCCCCATTTACAAAATTCGTCAGTTTCATCGAATTACCCCTTTCCGCAATAAATGTAAACGCTTCCACTATTTACTCTATTCCCTACAAAACAGAAAACTCCTACAAGCTTTCCTAACTTCCTTCCATAACTTTGCAAAGTCGGTCATATTCCGGCGCATTTGCAATAAAATTCCCCGGAAACGGTTGACACTGACCATTCGTCATAGTCTAATCAAGAGTAGAGGTGATTGAAATGTACAAAGTACAAGAAGTGGCAAAAATCGCAGGCGTCAGCGTACGGACGCTGCACCATTACGACAGCATCGATTTAATGAAACCGAGCAATAAAGGATCGAACCGATACCGCTATTACAGCGACGACGACTTGAAGTTGCTGCAGCACATCCTATTCCTTAAAGAACTCGGATTTTCATTGAAGAAGATCCAGGAAATCATAAAAAATGGTTACGATGCAGAATATGCTATGGCACGCCATATCGAGTTGCTTGAACAGAAAAAATTCCGCATTGAACAGTTGATTGACAACGCACGTACAGCACAAAATGAGTTTTCATCCGGTGAACCCTTAAGCAACGAACAGCGATTTTCCGCATTCTCCATCCGCCATACACCGGATCGCATTGACTTATACCAGAAGCCCGAAATTGAAGTTTCCGTCAAAGACGATCTTGAAAATATCAAGGAAGAGACTTCTGTGCTGGAAACTTCAGAGCCGGAATCCGCAAAGCCGCAGAAAGAAGCCGAGAACCTGGAAGAAATCGACCGGGAAGCGAACCGCATCTACAGCACCGTCGCAAGCCTTATGCAATTGCCGGCTGACGCGGCTGAAGTGCAGAAGGAAATGGCCGCATATTACCATCTGCTTGACCGCTTCTATGAATGCACGCCGAATATGTTCCGCAATTTGGCCAATCTTTATGCAAACGATAGCCGCTTTTCACGGACCATCGACCAGCACGGCGACGGTTTATCCGACTATCTGAAAGACGCGATGCACGTGCACGCGAATGCCTTACAGCATGCGTGAACTCATTGGCCCTTGCAGCAATTGCGGTAAAGATGTCTATTGCCGCGACGGATTTTTGGACGGCGTCTATATCGATGGCGAATTGATTTGCCACGATTGTGCTGAAGAACTCGAAAATTGATCCATAAAAAAAGCCTGAACGGGAATCTCCGTTCAGGCTTTTTCGATTGCTTATTGTGCAGTTTCTTTTAATGCATCCAGGCGCTGTTTTACTTCTTCGCCGGTCAACCCATGCTCAAAAGCATAACGGTTGCGCGGATGCTCGCGGCATTCATCCGAACAAGAGCGCATATATTTGTGCTCGTTTTCTTCAGAAGACAAGATTTTCGCGTTGCATTCCGGGTTTGCACAGTTGACGTAACGCTCACACGGTTCGCCGGTAAAGTGGTCTTTTCCGACAATGGTATGCTCGACCTGGTTGACAGGCACCGCAATCCGCTCGTCAAAGACGTACAATTGGCCATCCCATAGTTTCCCTTGCACTTCCGGGTCTTTGCCATAGGTGACGATGCCTCCGTGCAATTGGTTGACGTCTTCAAAGCCTTCGCGCTTAAGCCATCCTGAGAATTTTTCACAGCGGATTCCGCCTGTGCAATACGTCAGGATTTTCTTGCCTTCGAATTGCTCTTTGTTTTCCTGAATCCATTCCGGCAAATCACGGAAGGTCTCGACGTCTGGACGCACCGCACCACGGAAATGGCCCAAGTCGTATTCGTAGTCATTGCGTGCATCGATAACGACTGTATCTTGGTCTTGCATCAATCTATAAAATTCTGCCGGCTCCAAATAATTGCCGGTCAATTCATTTGGGTTGATATCTTCTTCAAGTCCAAGGTGGACGATTTCTTTTTTTGCACGGACGTGCATTTTTTTGAAAGCATGGCCATCCGCTTCGTCAATTTTAAAGACGATGTCAGCAAAACGCGGATCGCTCTTTAACATCTCCATGTATTGTTCCGTTTGCTCGATCGTTCCGGAGCAGGTACCGTTGATTCCTTCGTCAGATACGAGGATGCGGCCTTTCAACTCAAGTTCCTTACAAGCTGCCAAATGCTCAGCTGCGAACTCTTCCGGATTTTCGATCGGTGTGTATAGATAGTACAATAAGACATTATGTGTATGATTTTGCATGAATCATACCTCCTGATTTTCGATTTGGCCCGTCCCTTTGACACAGGAAAAACCTAGCCTATTTTACCCCACCGTGCGAAAAAATTCAACTTCCCTTAACGCTCTTCGCTAATGACATATAAAAAAACAGCCCCGCTTTACGGGACTGATGTCTCAGCAAACTCGGTTCTTGACGGGTTTGCTGTTTGCGCACGCTTGCAGCGCTTCTTTGTTCAGTTGCATCATCGCATAGCGCGTCTGCACCGTTGCGCTTCCGATATGCGGCGTGACCGTCAAATTGTTGAGCGTTTGAAGCGGGTGGTCCAGTGGCAGCGGCTCTTGTTCAAACACATCGAGGCCAGCTCCCCAAATCGATTTACTCTTCAGCGCTTCATACAGTGCTTGTTCATCGACAATTCCGCCTCTGCCACAATTGATGAGAATCGCAGTATCTTTCATTAAGGACAACTCACGCTCGCCAATCATGCCTTTCGTTTGTTCGGTCAGCGGAGCCAGGATCACAACAAAGTCGGAGCGCTTCAATAAATCATCCAGTTCGGCATACTGCGCTTCTTCCAAGCTTCTGCGTGTCCGGTTATGATAGATGACTTCCATATTGAAGCCTTGTGCGCGCATGCATACCGCTTCCCCTATGCGCCCCATGCCGACAATGCCAAGAGTGGCGCCGTTCACATTTTGACCCGTCAATCCCATCGGCGTCCATGCTTGCCATTCACCGTTTCGCACCGTTTTTTCCGCTTCGATCAAGCGGCGTGCGGTGGCCAGCATGAGTGCAA
This sequence comes from Planococcus sp. SK3692, assembly GCF_028890485.2. GTDB lineage: Bacteria > Bacillota > Bacilli > Bacillales_A > Planococcaceae > Planococcus. Next base: position 441,671 of record NZ_JARCHV010000002.1, on the reverse strand, counting down.
ATGTTAAGTCAGCCGTTGTTTCAGTCAAAACATCGGGTGTATTCGTGACGATCACTTTATGCTCTCTCGCTGCATCGAGATCGATATTATTATAACCAACTGCCAAATTCACGACGATTTTCAAGTTCGGCGCCGACTCGAACAGCTCACGATCGATTTCATCGCCGAGCATTGTCCACAGTGCCTTCGCCTCCTTCGCTTCTTCTAGCAATTTTTCACGCGGCGCATTGCGTTCTTCTTCCGGCCACATGCGCACTTCGTAGACATCGTGCAAATCCGCTACTGCCTCTTTCGGCAATTGCTGGGTAATGAATAAAATCGGTTTCATGAAACTCCTCCACCCTTCTCTTGAATAACGTTCCTATCCATAAAAGACTTACCGCCCTGCACTGCGCCTTTTCTTAAACAGCCATAATCCGATGATGGCACCGGCAAACAGCAAGACATAGACAACATTCGAATAAATGCCCAATTGCTCCAGGATTTCCTCCCGGTTCTCTCCGACCGCCTGCCCGATATAGACGAGCACCGTATTCCAGATCAAAGTACCGGCTGTCGTAAAAGCCAAAAATAAAACGAATTTCATATTGGACATGCCCGCTGGAATGGATATAAGGCTGCGGACAAGCGGAATCAGCCGCCCGATAAATACGGCAAACACGCCGAAACGGTCAAACCAGCGATCCGCTTTGTAGAGATCTGCTTTTTTCAAGCGCAGCCAATTGCCATGTTTGTCGATGATCTGTTCCACCCGCTCCACGTCCAACAGAAGCCCGAGTCCATAGAGCATGACAGCTCCGGCAATAGACCCTGCCGTAGCTGATAGGATGACTCCCCACACGGTGAGGCTGGTAGTCGATGTCATAAATCCGCCAGCTGTCAGCACTACTTCTGATGGCACTGGCGGAAACACGTTCTCCAGCAACATCAGCAGGAATATCCCGAAATAACCATAATTGTCCATAATTGAAATAATCCACTGTTCCACAGGAAGCCCCCTCTTAACGCCCGGACTCCCATTCTTCTTTCACGTCCGTCTACCTATATATATTAACTAAAGTGCATGATTTTAAACAGCAAAAAAAAGCCGCGCTTGTTTCAGCGCGGCTTGCTTGTTAAGCGTTCATCTTACGCAATTCCACTCGACGGATTTTTCCGGAGGTCGTTTTCGGGAGCTCCGTCAAAAATTCAATAACACGCGGGTATTTATAAGGTGCAGTAATGCCTTTGACATGATCCTGCAATTCCTTGACCATTGCTTCGTCCGGTTTGCCCCCATCTCTCAATACGACAAACGCTTTGACAATATTGCCGCGGATTTCATCCGGCGCTGCTACGACTGCGCATTCCTGTACGGATGGATGCTTCATGAGCGCATCTTCCACTTCAAACGGCCCGATTGTATAGCCAGAAGAAATGATGATGTCGTCGCTGCGGCCTTCAAACCAGAAATAGCCGTCTTCATCGCGTGAAGCCTGGTCGCCGGTCAAATACCAATCGCCGCGGAAAGAAGATTTTGTCCGTTCGGGGTCACGGTAATATTCCCGGAACAGCGCTGGACAACTTTTGTGTACGGCGATGTCGCCAACTTCTCCAGGCGCCGCGGGCTGTCCGTGTTCATTGATAATCTCAACCGGATTTCCTGGGGTCGGCTTGCCCATCGAACCGGGTTTCATGTCCATATTCTGCAAAATACATACAAGCAAGGTATTTTCCGTCTGTCCGTAGCCATCGCGCACGTTCAATTGGAAAGCTTCCTGGAAAGCATCAATCACTTGGCGGTTGAGCGGCTCTCCAGCAGAAACTGCACTGCGCAGATGAGGCAATTTATAGTCGTTCAAGTTTTCGACTTTTGCCATGATGCGATATTCAGTCGGCGTGCAGCACAGCACATTGACTTTCTCTTCTTTCAGGATATCCAAATATTTCAGCGCATCGAAAGCACCGTTATAGACAAGTGCTGTCGCCCCGAGCGTGATTGTTGAAAGGAATGGGCTCCAAATCCACTTCTGCCAGCCTGGAGCTGCCGTTGCCCAAACGATGTCTCCGCTTTGCACGCCGAGCCACTCAGTCGCAGCCGTCCGGACGTGAGCGTAGCCCCATCCATGGACATGAACGACGCCTTTTGGATTGCCGGTCGTTCCAGAGGTATACGAAAGAAACGCCATGTCTTCACGGTTCGTATCGACCGCTTCAAATTCTTCTGATTCTCCAGCAGCCAGTTGTTCCAGCGACTGCCAGCCAGGTTCGGTGCCGCCGACAATCAATTTATTATCCAGTGCCGCGTATTTCTCTTCAATGGAATTCGTTTCGGCTGTCGTTTTATAATGTGCGATAATCGCTTTTGCACCGGAATGTTCCATACGGTAGCTCAAATCTTTTTTGCGCAGCATTTCAGAACACGGAATCGCGACAAGCCCCGCACGCAAGCAGGCCAAGTACGTAATATACGCTTCCGGAATCCGCGGCAAGATGATCAAGACGCGATCTCCTTTTTCGAGCCCTAGTTTCATAAACGCTTGCGCATACTGGTTCATTTTAGAAAAAAGCTCTTGATAAGAAAGTTCGATGCGGCGTTTGTCTGCATTAAACCAGCGCACCGCAACCCGCTCGGCATCTTGTTTATATGCTTCCAATTCAGACGTAATATTGTATTGTTCAGGTGCAATCAATTGTTCGACGTTCATCTAATTTCCTCCTCTTCTTATTCAACTTGCAGGAATGACCAAATAATAGACACTTGCCAGAAACAGAAATGCCATTCCGGCAGACAAATACGCTTTCGGGGCGTTGAATCCTTGTACAGCCTGAATGATCTTCACACTGACCAGATACATCCACATTACACCGATGATCATCAAAAGATTCACCCAAAAAGCGCCATCGCCAAGACCGGCTAACTGAGGAGCGCCAAGCAATCCTGGCAGTAACGCAACCGGTGTCACCAAGCTGATGGCGCGATATTTCGCTGTCCCACCGAATGCTTTGGAGCCCGCCCATAACAGTGCTGCCATGCCGACTTTGGTGATGAACGCCGTCAAGATCCCAAAAATGATGAAGATTGACGGCACAAGAATATTCTGCAATAAGGCAGAATCAAAACTGCTTATGTATGAGGCTTGCGACGCGATTGAAATCGCGCCGTAGCCCAGACCCACGATAAGCAGCAATATCCGGCTTACCGTTTCGGTTTTTGGTAGTTCCAGGAATGACCGGTAAGATGGATCATTCAGGCTTATCATTTTTCCAACCAACTTTGCCACCCCCTTTGCCATTTACATTCCCCAAGGCATTAATGCCCAAATTGCGACAGCTGCAGAAACGACGACCGTGATGCCGGCGCCGAGCGTGCTGTTATAACGGTAAGCTTTGATATCTTTCCAGCCATGGATGCGCTCGATCAATTCGATATCGGCTTGCTTCGTCAATTTTCCGGAAAGAGCCGGAATACGATTGGTGATATAAGAAACGACGATCAGCAAAATAAAGCTCACAGGTACAGCAAGCATCGCACCGGACAGCCCCATGCCGTCTGTTACCCCATGTCCTGTCAATACGATGCTCGGGAACACGAATGGCGATACGATAATATAGAGCGCCCCACCGACAACAGACGCTGCGATCGCGCCGAATTTATTCGCTTCTTTCCACCAGACGCCGACAATGATCAGCGGCGCATTGGTGACACCTGCCAAACCGAATGCCCAAAGAATACTCACTACAAGGAAAGCGGGCGGGTTAATCGCAAGCAAGATACTCGCAATCCCTCCTGCAAAAATCGCGATAAACCCGATGCGCAAGTTCAAGCGCTGTGAGATGTTCGGTTTCAATGTCGAGATGATGTCTTGTGAGATCAACGCGCCGATCGCCAGCAAGTTTCCACTCAATGTCGAAAGGCCTGCAGAAATTGCCCCGGCAATAACAAGCGCCGTTACCCATTCCGGGTTGTAAACCATATTCAAAATGATCGTTAATTTGTCGGCATCTGCATCGGAAATCGTCACGCCTTGCGTAGTCGTTGCAAAGACGCCGACAAAGCCCATGGCATAGGTCGCCGAGAAGACCAAGCCGAGAATAAACGCGAACCACACCATCGCAGAACGCGCACTTTTTAGCGACGAAGCCGTATAGACACGCATCGCCAAGTGAGGCAAACCGAGTGCCCCGATTGTCAGTGCTGGGATGATGGAGAAATACCATTTCGGCGAGAATTGGTAATCGAAGAATGTCGGCAAAGCATCCATCATGGCCGGCACCATATCGGAATAAAGCAATGGCGGGAAATACCAGCCTGAAGCGCCGATCGCTTTCATGATCGCCGCAAGCGGAACGATGAACATCAAGGCGATGATTACCATCTGGATAGCGGCGTTATTCGTCGCCCCGGCCATTCCACCGATTGTGATGTATCCGACAATCAAGATCCCGAAGATGAACAATCCTGTGATATACGGGATGCCAAGCAATGTCTCAAACGTAATCGCGATGCCAATCATCTGGCCAAGGGCATACATAATCGAAACCAGAATCATGAACAATGCAGCGATGATGGAAGCCGTTGTGCCGTAGCGGTCACGGATGAAATGAGTCGGCGAGAACGCACCCATGCGCCGCAAACTCGTTCCGTAAATAATCGTAATCAACGGAATTGCCAAGATCAGTTGAATCCATAACATGATAAAAGGAACCTGCAATTGCAAAATAAGAGCGGTAATGCCTAAAAATGTTGCCAAACTCATGTATGTAGCGGCCATCGCCAAACCATTGGTAATTGCTCCAACGTTAGATCCGCCGACATATAGTTCCTTGGCCGATTTGCTTTGGCGGTTCGAAATAAAACCGACGATATAGAACAAGACGAATGTCGCACCTACGACCACGAGTCCAAGAATTGGATTATCCAGCTGCCAGTTCTGCTCCATCGCTTACACTTCCTTTGCTTCGTCGGCATGGCCGAGCGCATCGTTTTCTCTTTCAATCTCATCGTCAATTCGGTTGCCGATTTTCCCGGCCACAAGCGTCAGCAGGAAAACGCCAAACCAGCCCATTAAAATAGGAACGATGTACATAACCGGAAAGCCGAATAACATAGCGTCGACCGGAAAAATAGAAAAGATCAAGCCGACATTCCCCACTAGAATAAACGCTGCCGTCATCCAAATCGTAAATTGGACTTCTTTTTTGTACGCTTTCATGAGTTTCCCCTCCAAATTGTGTAATTTCTCTCTTCATACATCGCAGACTGAGCGTTCGCTCAGTTTTTATGCACGCAATCCCCCTTTAAAATTTAGTTTCGTAATAACTCCCTTGATTGTAACCGCTTGCATAAATGATAGTCAACTGAATTTTTTTAAAATTTAAACAATTATATAAATAACCTTTTTGAACTACTTTTCTGTTTATAAGGTCTATCACTTAAGCTATTTATCCCTCTATTGATTGTACAAAGGGTGTTAAAATAGCGGTTCAACAGTCAGGCATTCGCTATACAAATATACATTTGATTCAAACTAAAAAAGAATATCCCCAATAAATTTCATGCATAACGACGTTTAATTATTCATTCAAGTGTAAAACTTTCATTTTGTATTCATCTATTACTAAAGGAACTCACAAAAAAAACTACGCCTAGGCATATGCCAGGCGCAGCTGAAGATGACTTACATATTCGGTTTATTGTCTTCTTCTTTCAATTTCTTTTCCATTTTAGCCAATTGGTTTTTCGCAAAGTCGCGGCCGCCAATTCCGAATGCGATGGCGAAAGCAACTGCAAGGCCTGCAATGATGAACAGGAAGGCCAAGTTGACAATGTTCGAAGCGAAGTTCAGTTGGTCGAGCGTCATGAAAATCGCAATGATGAAGATCGCATATTTTACGATGCCGCCGAACAATCTATTGCCCGAAGAGCGCGTGACATAATTCCCGAGCATGCTGCCTCCGATGAGCCCAAGCCCAAGGATGATCAACGAGCTGATCAATAGCGGCAAGTACGCGATGATGGCACTGCCGATGGAATTCAAGACATCGAGTTTCAAGACATTCATGGCTTCGACCACGAAGAAGATGATGATGATCGCCTGGACAACTTTACCGATAATCTGGGCGATATCAAACGATGGCTCTTTGTTCTTGTCAGGGTTCAAATACGAAGAGAAGCGGTTGATCCCTGTGCCGTTCAATAGTCCAATTAGTAAGTCTGCAACAAATTTGGCAATGAAGACACCGGCAAGGATGAGAATGATGCCGACAAAGATGTTCGGGATCATGCCCAGCACTTGGTTGAGCATCGATACGATCGGTTGTGAAATCGATTCGATGTTCAAAGTTTCAAGCGCTACCGTTACGATCGGGATCAGTACGATGACAAAGACTACATTCGCCAACACTTTAGCGAGCGTGTTTTGATCGCTTGGAGCCACCCGCTCGTTCGTACCCGATTTATTGGTCATTTTATTGAACCATTTGTCGATGTTCATCGTGGCCAATAAACTTTCCACTAATTTTTTGACAAACTTCGCGATAAAGTAGCCAATGACCAAGATCAGGAGCGCCATGAACAGGTTCGGCAGGAATGCCAGGAACTTGTCCATCATGTTCGAGATTGGCTGGGCGACATTATGCATGTCGAGCGCTTGCAATACACTTGGAATAAACAGGATGAAAATCAAATAATAAAGAATTTTTCCGATAGAGTCCAGTTTGTCATCCGCATCTTCCTTTGTCTTGGCCATATGGCCTTTCACCATGGCGTTGTCAGCACCGAGTTTTTTCAACCCTTTCGAGAAAATCGCTTTGACGATCGTAGCGACAAGCCACGCGACAACAAGCAATAACAGGGCACCGAGAATGTTCGGGATGTAATTGATGATCGTATTCCCGACATTCTGGAATGAATTGGTTACATCATTCAAATGTGTCATCTCCTTTACAATTTAATGGTTCATTTTTAGTATCCCCCCTTATATTTTTTCCTAAACGCAATGTGGCGCCATTCCGTCCCCAATCCTAATATATTTTTTAAATGATAATGTAGATTCGCCTGAGCTTGTCAAAAAACCGCCAGCGGGATTCCCATCGGCGGTTTTTTTGTTTATTCGTTTATTGCTGATTCGGCAACAGGACGGTTACTTTGAATAAATCTCCGTCCACCTCCAATTTCATCTGCCCGCCATGAAGATCCACGATGGACTGGGCGATAGCAAGTCCGAGCCCTGAGCCTTGCGTCTTGCGCGCAGTATCTCCGCGTTTAAAGCGCTCGAGCAATTCTTCGGTGTTATCGCCCAGCTCATAGCGCGTGACATTTTTCATCGTCATGGCCAGTTCACCGGCTCCTTGTGTCAGCCCAATATAGACACGGCTCCCCGGCAATGAATACTTGGTGGCATTCAAGATCAAATTATCTAGAAGCCGCCACCACTTCTGGCCATCCACCGCCGCATACACAGGTTGATCCGGCGCTGTGATACGGACATCGAGTTCCGCTTCTACCACAGCTTCCTCATGCTCCGCCAAAGCTTGTGTGACCAGTTGTTTCATATCCAAGCGCTGTTTTGTCAATTCTGCGTTTCCGCTTGCCATTTTTGAGACTTCGAACAAATCTTCGATAAGGACTTTCAACCGCTCTGATTTCCGGTCCAGTATGTCGACGTATTTGCGCCGTTCTTCGTCTGCGAGATCCTCGTTCTTCAATAGATCCGTATAGGTGATGATCGAAGTGAGCGGCGTGCGAAGATCGTGGCTGACATTGGTGATCAACTCGGTTTTCAAGCGTTCGCTTTTTGCCCGTTCAGATACCGACGACTTAAAGCCTTCCCGCAACACATTCAAATGTTGGGCATGTCTGCTGAGTGGTGACTTGCCTTTCACTTTCAACTCCGCTCCCAAGCTTCCGGCAGCCAGCTGTTCAGTTCCTTGAAGCAGCCGGTTCAAATAACCAAAACGCGTCATTAAAAACAATAACGACGGCAGCCCAATTAATAATGTAGCCGGTAGCCAAATAATGACTGCGACTGGTTGAAACACCATGAGCGCAGTCCCCGCGCCCCATAAAAACACCACTGCGAGCACCCAACTCATCTGGAAGCCGAGGGTGCGGTTGAGAAATGCATCTTTCGCCGAGTAAGCTTGGGAGGCAGTGAAACTTTTTTGAAGTTCTTCTTTTAAGTAGCTCCATTTACCAAAATGCTGCCATAGCCAAATTGCCTGCAATATACTTAGCGACCAGAACAGCACTGCGAGTGCCAGTGCGATAAAGACTTCCAGGAAAGAGCCGCTCCCGCTTTCCCACGGCCTTGTCAACACTGCCGCGAAATGGTTCGCAGCGGCCAAGGCGAGCATCGCCGATACGGTGAACCCGATAAGCTTCCACTCGACCGCAAGTTTTTGCCATTTGTGATAGCTCGTTAATCCGGTATACCACGCTGTCCGGACCGGCCGCTTTTTGACTAGCCACCATGCACCGGCTGCTACTACTGCCAATAGGAAATACAGAAAGAACTTGAGCAGTCGGAATTGGTTTATCCCGCTGATCACCGAAGCACCTGCTACTCCTTTTTCCGGTATTTGGATGACCCCTGAAAACCGGTTATCAGCCAGCGTACTGTTGGCATCGTCGTATGGAAAGTCAAAACTCCAATAGCCATTGCTGAAATAAAGCGGCTCTTGTGCAGAATACACTTGTTCGAAAAAGGGCTCATCGTTGATTGTTCCTTTGGTGAATACTTCACCGCTGTCCAAATCCCTTAATTGATAGACATAGCCCGCAGCCTGGCCTTCAAATTGGGCCTTTTGTGAAGCCAGTTGCTCCAGCGCTTCCTCGTAATCCGCTTCGCGTTGTTCGATAATCGCTTTTTTCGCTGCTTCGTCGTCGGAAAAGTTTTCACGCACAGATAAAATTTCCTCTCCGCGCTGCTCTTCCAATTCTTCCACTAAAGAGTTATCGCCTTCTTCCTCTGCTGCTGAAATTGCATCCGCATATTGATCCCGAACCATCTGGATCTGGTCAGTCAGGGAGTTATTATCCATGCGGTACTGGTCGATTTCCCAGGAAGCGACCGATTGATCGACAGTGGATTTCGGCGGGGCCAGTTCAAACAACAGCAGCCCTTCCGTAAACCTGGCAAAATCATCGTGAAATGCTACTGTATCCGTATAACTCTTGCCGAAATACCCCGACCCTTTTTCTATAACGGTCCATACACATAAGAGCAACAAGGAAAGTCCTGCAAGCCACATCCATTTCTTCATATTATAAGTCTCCTTTTGTTAAGTGGCGAAGCGTGGCAAGCAAGTCTTCCGGTGATTTGATGACAAAGTCCAAAATAAAAGAAGAGCAGTAGGCAAGGCATATCGCAGCCACAGCGATAGCAGCGACCGACCAAAGATCATTTTTCCATTTTGTAGCCAATGCCCCACACCACCTTCACATACCTTGGATTTTTCGGATCCGCTTCGATCTTCTCCCGGATTTTCCGGATATGTACAGCGACAATGTTCTCTGCATTGTACGCCGGCTCCCGCCAGACCCGCTCGTAGATTTCTCCAATGGAAAAGACACGGCCAGGATGCTGCATCAACAACTCGGTTATGTTAAATTCCGTCGGTGTCATGCGAATTTCTACACCGTCCACCGTGACCGTCTTCGACTCCGAATCCAGCCTTAACCCGTCGATTTCAAGTGCATGGCCCGACTGCCCATAATCCCCAAGAGTCACGTAACGTCTGAGTTGAGACTTTACCCGCGCCATCAATTCCATCGGATGAAAAGGCTTAGTTACATAATCATCCGCACCGATCGACAACCCATGGATTTTATCAGAATCCTCGCTCCTGGCACTCAACATGATGATCGGGATGTTTCGTTTCTCGCGAATCTTGAATGTTGAATGAATGCCGTCAAGCTTCGGCATCATAATATCCATGATGACCAGATGCACTTGCGTCGTTTCCAGCAAATCGAGTGCTTCCTGGCCATCTGCTGCCCCTACCACTAGAAAGCCTTCATTTTTCAAATAGATGCTGATACCTTCCCGGATTTCCTGGTCATCATCTGCCACCATAACTGTCAGTTGTTCCACACGTTCCACCTCTTTCCATTTCTGGCTTAAGTATAATGTGAAATTCTTAAGCGGAGCCCACTCAAATTCTGAAGAAATTCTTAAGCTTTGCGGTTTTTGCCGAATGCCAGCAGCACGATGCCGCCGATCAACAAAGCAACCCCGATCCAAGATTGTCCGCTTAACGCTTCACCGACTACGGCAACGCCCAAAACTGAAGCTGTCAGTGGCTCTACTAATGATAGAGTGACCGCAGAAGAAGAAGGAATGGCTTTCAATCCGCCCGAAAACAATAAATAAGCGAGGCTCGTTGCAGCAAGGCCCAAATAAGCCACAATCACCAAGTTTTGCGGCAACGCTAAATAGCCGGTATCCAGGAAAAACAGGAACGGCACTAAACCGAGGCCGCTAAGCGAAAAAATCACCGCAACTGCAGGCACGACTTCCATGAGACCTAAGACATTTTTGCTGAACATGGCGTAACCTGCAAATGCCAATCCTGCTAGCAAGCCCAGCAACACGCCGAGTGGATCGACGATATAACTGTCTCGGTTCGCAAAAAGCAAAATACAGCCGGCGACCGACAAGACACTTGAAAACACCCACACACGCTCTGGTTTGCGTTTTAATAGGAGCGCTTCCAATATTCCCGAAAAAGCGGGCGCACTGCCGATTGCCACGACGGTTCCGATCGCAACTCCCGTCAATTGGACGGCCGAAAAAAAGAACGGCTGGAACAAGGCCATGCACAATGCCGAAAGCCCGACCCAAAGCCACGGAAGCTGTGCGCCCTTTAACTGGCCTGAAATCCACACAAAGATTAGAAGGCCAAAACCACCGATTGCAAGGCGCGCTGCCCCGATCGTCAACGGATGGGCTTCTCCCACTAGAAAAGTCTGCGCTGTCCCTGTCGTCCCCCAAAGCATTGCCGCGAATATCACCCATATGTATGCCTTGATTTGCATCAGCTTCCACCACTTTCTCTCTGTAAATTTTTAAATGCTTTAAAGCATGGCTGGAAAATGTCCATGCTTGTACTAAATTATGGAAAATTCGTTCACTCTTCTAAACATACCACGGCACGGATGGTTTGAGATAGGGTTCAAATAGCTTTATAATAGAAAGAAAAAGAGGAGGCGATCGCATGTATATGACAGTCCCGGAAACTGCCGTTTTTTTGTCGATGCCGGAAGAGCAAGTCAACCGCTACGTACTTGAAGGCCGGATTCGCGCAGTCCATGACGGAGAACAATACTTGATCAACACCTCCCAATTCGAAAGCCATTTCCAACAGCTGGAAATTGCCAAACTGGAGCTGGAAGAGTGGCGCGCTACGCCAATCCCCGATGATATCGAGATTAAAGACGAGGATTGACGAAACGAAAAAAAGATCGAAGCCTAAACGGCTTCGATCTTTTTTGATGACCAGGTTTATGCTAATACATGGCTTTTGGCATTCACCGTTTTCTGTAATTGGGCTTGTACGTGATGGGCCCATTTCTCAAATTCCACCAAAAATCCATCGTGGCCAAAATCTGTTTCGATTTTCTCCCATTTGGCATTGGATTGATTTTCGACCCAAGGAATCATCAGCTCTCCTGGATACAATAAATCGTGGCTATAGGAAATCGATAGAAGTTCAGTAGCTACTTTGGCATCTTCTACATCATGTGTATTCATCGCTTTCAGCAAAATAAGATAGCTATTCGGGTCAAAGCGCCCTGCCAATTTGCGCCCTTGATAATCCAGATAGGATTGAACTTCGAATTCCTCACCGCAGCGTGCACGGCCGAAACGCCCATTGAATAATTGGCTGCTGCGGTATGTCACCATGCCGGCCATGCGGGCGATTTCAAATCCTTTCAGCCTGGTTTTCGGATGGTAATCACCTAACTGGAACTCAGGATCGTTTTCGATCGCCTGGATGCCGATATGATTGAACGCCACACCATAATCTCCGTAATAAGGCGTGACGGCGAGTGCAATTGCCGTGTCCAGAAATTCCGGATACAGCCTTGCCCATTCCAAGGTTTTCATGCCGCCGAGAGAACCGCCGATTACCGCAGCGAGGTGGTCGATTCCTAATACTTCCAATGCTTTCCGCTCCGCTTTCACCATATCCCGGATGGTCAGTTCAGGAAATGACGCCCGGTAAGGCTTACCGGTTTCCGGGTTGACTGAAAGTGGACCAGTCGAGCCGCTGCAGCCGCCGAGCACATTAAAAGTGATGACTTGGAATTGCCCGGTATCCACCGCTTTGCCCGGGCCGATCAGCCCTGCCCACCAGCCCGGTTGATCTGCAGTTCCCACTGCAAATTGATCACCCGTCAATGCGTGGCAAACCAGAATCGCCGGTGCAGAACTGTCTCCGACACGTTCATACGCCAATTCCACTTCAGGCAATAGTTGATTTGATTCAAGTGTCAGCTGGCCGATGGATACTGTCGTCATCCCAATCCCTCCTTACGCGTTCTCGAGTACCGCCGCTTGGATTGCTTGCTCCAAGTCAGCGATTAAGTCTTCGTGGTTTTCCAACCCTACAGACAACCGGATCAATTCTTCCGTAACGCCTGAATTTTTCAGTTCTTCCGCTGTTAATTGCTGATGTGTCGTGGATGCCGGATGAATGATCAATGATTTCGCATCGCCGACATTCGCCACATGAGACCAGAGATTGACGCCGTCGATTACTTTGCGGCCAGCTTCCCGCCCGCCTTTAATGCCAAAGTTGACGATCGAACCATAGCTGTCTTTCAAATATTTATCAGCCAGTGTCTTGGATGGATGTCCCTCAAGGCCAAGGTAATTGACCCACTCGATTTGCGGATGGCCTTCCAAATATTCCGCGACTTTCTGTGCATTCGTCGCGTGGCGTGGAATCCGGAGATGCAAAGTTTCAAGTCCTTGCAGCAATGCGTGGGCGCTGTCCGCACTGAGCGACGGGCCGAAATCACGCAATAGTTGAACGCGTAATTTCGTCGCGAATGCGGCTTCTGGCACATCAATTCCGAAGCGAATGCCGTGGTAAGTTTCATCCGGTTCCGTGTAATTCGGGAAGCGCGGGTTGTCCCAGTTGAAACGTCCAGCGTCAACCGCTACGCCGCCGATTGTCGTCCCATGCCCGCCGATCCATTTCGTGGCGGAATGGATGACTACGTCTGCACCGAATTCGATTGGGTTGCTGACGAAAGGTGACGCGAATGTATTATCAATCAACAGCGGCACGCCATTTTCGTGTGCGATATTAGCTACCCGCTCGACGTCGAACACATTCAAACTTGGATTCCCGATGATTTCACCGAATAAGGCTTTCGTCTTGTCGGTAATCGCTGCACGGAAATTTTCAGGATCGGTCGCATCGACGAATTTTACGTTAATGCCGTAGCGTGGCAATGTGTTGGCGAATAAGTTGTATGTTCCGCCATACAAATTGCTATCAGCGACAATTTCATCTCCCGCTTCAGCTATATTCAACACCGAGAATGCAATGGCTGCCATTCCTGATGACAAAGCCACTGCAGCGGTCCCGCCTTCAAGAAGAGCGACGCGCTGTTCAAATACATCGACTGTCGGATTCATGATGCGCGAATAGATATTGCCTGTCTCTTTCAAGCCGAATAGATTTTGAGCGTGCTCGGTATCTTTGAATACATAAGAAGTCGTTTTATGGACCGGTACGCCGCGAGCGCCTGTCACTGGATCTGGTTCTTGGCCGCCGTGTAATAGAAGAGTTTCTGGTTTGAAGTTTGTCATTATCAATTCCTCCTGTTTTCTAATAGTTTTGTTCGGTTTGAGGAGGACACAAAAAGACCCTCTTCAGAAAGAAGAGGGCCGTCATATACGGATTTGCCTCCTCTTATCTTTCAGCGACGCAAATGCGCGCTGTAGGATTTAGCACCTTTCCAGACATGAGCCTGTTGGTTGCCGGGCATCGTAGGGCCTATTCCCTCCGCCTCTCGTGATAAGAGTATTCAGTTATTTTTTTGCTTGAGGAAAAGTATAGGGGACAGCGCCGTTTAATGTCAAGTGTATTTGTCAAAAAATTTTAACTACTATTAAGTGCCAGTTGAACCTAAAAGTTTTTTCACCAAAGCTGTTGACTTTTTCCCTATTTCGAAATAGAGTAGGAATCACGAATTGAATAGCTTACATCACTTTCTTATCCAGAGAAATCGAGGGACAGGCCCTATGACATTTCGGCAGCAGATTCGCAAATCAGCGAAAACTGTGCTAATTCCTGCAAATGCATCAGCATTTGGAAGATGAGAATGAGATGGTTTCATATTTTGGAGCCCTCTTTTTTCTTGCGTATAAGAAAAAAAGAGGGCTTTTTGTTGTTATTTCAAGAAAGTGTTCGTTTGCACTCATTCGAATCGTTATTTGCAGCCACAGGAGGGACATCATGATTCAATTTGAAGCAGTCAAGAAAACTTATGTATCCGGAAAGCAGGAAGTCCATGCGCTCAACGGCATCGATTTGACCGTCGAAACCGGCGAAATTTATGGCGTGATCGGATTTAGCGGTGCGGGGAAAAGCTCGCTGATCCGCACGGTGAATTTGCTCGAGCGCCCATCGACAGGCCGCGTGCTCATCCACGGAGAAGATATTTCCACTTTAAGCGCACGCAAAATCCGCGATACGCGAAAAGACATCGGGATGATCTTCCAGCATTTCAATTTGCTGAACTCGAAGACCGTACACCATAATATCGCGATGCCGCTGCTTCTGGCCAAAACCCCGAAAGCGGAAATTGACCGGAAAGTTGCAGAACTATTGGAGTTTGTCGGGCTTGCTGACCAAGCCAAAAAATACCCTGACCAACTATCCGGCGGACAGAAACAACGCATCGGCATTGCGCGGGCACTCGCCACAAACCCATCAATACTGTTATGCGATGAAGCGACGTCGGCACTCGACCCTCAAACGACTCAATCGATTTTGGATCTGCTGCGCCGCATCAACCAGGAATACAACATCACCATTTTGCTCATCACACACGAAATGGGCGTTATCCGGGAAATCTGCGACAAAGTGGCCGTCCTTGAAGAAGGACGCGTCATTGAACAAGGCAGCGTATTTGAAGTCTTCACCAATCCCCAGCACGCGACGACGAAGCGTTTCGTCCGTTCTGTCATGAACGACGAATTGCCTGACTCACTGCTTGAACAGATTCGCCTCAACGACGGCACGCGCCCGATCTACCGTGTGCAGTTTACCGGGAATTCAGTTGGCCAGCCATTCATGTCGAGAGTGTCACGTGAATTCCAGCTCGATTTGAATGTGCTGTTTGGTAATATTACCGAACTCCAAGGCATTCCATACGGCAACTTGATTGTGGAATTCGACGGAGCGCTTCCAGAAATCGATCGCGCACTCGCATCGATCCGGAACGACAATATTCAAGTAGAGGAGGTGCAGCAACATGCAGGTTGATCAATCACAAATTTTAGAAGCTTTATGGGAGACGCTATACATGACGGGCGCTTCATTCGTGTTCTCGCTCTTCATTGGCTTGCCGCTTGGCATCTTGCTGGTCGTCACAAGAAAAGGGCATCTGCTTGAGAATGTAGCGGTCTTCAACGTGTTGAACATCGTCATCAACATCTTCCGTTCGGTTCCGTTCATCATTTTGATGGTCGCCATCATCCCATTGACGCGCGTCATTGTCGGGACGTCGATCGGCACCGCTGCAGCCATCGTTCCTTTGGTATTTTACGCAGGGCCCTATATCGCCCGTCTCATTGAAAACTCTTTACTTGAAGTCGATAAAGGTGTCATCGAAGCTGCTCAAGCGATGGGCGCTTCTCCTGGCCAGATCATTTTCCGCTTCCTTATCCCGGAAGCGCTCAGCTCACTTGTCTTGGCATTGACCATCGCCATCGTCGGCCTGATCGGCGCATCTGCCATGGCTGGTGCGATTGGAGGCGGCGGGCTCGGCGACTTGGCCATCACTTATGGCTATCAACGCTTCGACACAGTGGTCATGCTCTTGACTGTCGCCATTCTCGTTGTCCTTGTCCAAGGCGTCCAATCGCTCGGCAATCTCATGTCCAGAAGAGTTCGCCGCAGTTAAATTCATTCATGCACATCGCTATATTTTTCACTGAACACATTCATCAATCAATTCACTTACTTTAAAAACCCATTGGAGGATTTCATCATGAAAAAACTGACAGCACTTTTAGCTACAGCAGGACTAGCTACACTTCTCGCCGCATGTGGAGATGACAGCTCAGCCGGAGACACGACGAAAGTAACACTTGGCATTAGCGGATCGGATACAACAATCTGGGATTATGTCGGCGATAAAGCCGCAGAAGAAGGCATCGAGCTCGACATTATCACCTTCTCGGATTATGTGGCACCGAATTTAGCACTCGCTGAAGGTGAACTCGATTTGAATGCTTTCCAGACCATCTCGTATTTCGATGAATTTGTCGAAGAGCATAATGTCGATATCGTTCCGATCGGCTCTACCGTCATTGCACCGATGGGCTTGTATTCCGATAAATACGAATCGATCGAAGAACTTCCAGAAGGCGCCCAGATTGCGATGCCGAACGAAGCGACCAACATGGGCCGCGCACTTCTCTTGCTCCATGAATCCGGGCTCATCACGTTGTCCGATGACGCCGGTTTGACTGGAACAGAAGAAGACATCATCGACAACCCGAAAAACATCGAAGTCGTCCCAATGACTTCCGCTCACACTCCACGCGCCATGGCTGATGTCGCTGCTTCCATCGTCAATAACGGCATCGCAGTCGACGCTGGATTGAACCCGACAGAAGATCCGATTGCTCGTGAAAGCGATACGGCAAAACCATATATCAATTTGATTGCCGCACAAGCTGGCCAGGAAGATAACGAAGCGTATCAGCGCATCGTCGAATTGTACCAAGAAGAAGATACTGCTGAATTTGTCATTGAACATACCGAAGGCGCCCAAATCCCGACTTTTGTTTCGGTTGAGGAATTAGTCGATTATCAATAAGAAAACCACTGAACTGCAATTGCATGCCGTAATAAATGAAATTCCATTCGAGGGGGACGATTACATGACCATCATTAGCGAAGCGCGCGAGACGATCACTGAATCGATCGACAAAAACCGTGCACAATATTTACGTATCAGCCATGCTATCCATGAAAATCCGGAAATCGGCAATGAAGAAGTATTTGCAAGCGGGCTCTTGACCGGATTGCTCGAAGAAGCCGGATTCCAGGTTGAAGACGGGGTCGCTGGCCATCACACCGCTTTTTACGCTATCCGCGACAGCCAAAAGCCGGGCCCGACCATCGCTTTTCTTGCTGAATACGACGCATTGCCGGGCATCGGCCATGCATGCGGCCACAATATTATCGGCACGACCAGTGTCGCAGCTGCGATTGCGCTTAGCAAAACATTGGAATTGACCGGGGGGCGTGTCGTCGTCCTCGGCACCCCCGCTGAAGAGGGCGGGCCGAATGGCAGCGCGAAAGGCAGTTTCGTCAAACACGGTTTGCTCGAAAAAATCGATGCTGCATTGATGCTCCACCCTTCAGGTAATTCGGCTGTGACTGGCCCATCACTTGCCGTCGATCCCTTGAGTTTTCATTTTTACGGCAAGCCGGCCCATGCTGCAGGGTCTCCCGAAAAAGGCATTAATGCACTCGATGCCGTGCTTCAATTGTTCAATGGCATCAACGCCCTCCGCCAGCAATTGCCGGATGACGCACGGGTCCACGGCATCATCACGCACGGAGGCGATGCACCGAATATCATTCCAGAATACGCGTCTGCACGCTTCTACATCCGCGGCGATTCTTGGAAAAAAACTGCCGAGACGGCCAAAAAAGTGCGTGCCATCGCTGAAGGCGCTGCCCTCGCAACAGGTGCAAGGGTCGAAATCGAACGTTTCCAGAACGAAGTGAAAGACTTAGTCGTCACGCCTGAGCTCGATGAAATCCTTAAAGCCGAACTTGAAACACTGGGCGACAAAGTAGCCGACTCGCGCATTTCGGGGCTCGGATCAACCGATGCCGGCAATATCAGTTATGAAGTGCCAACTGCACACGGCTATATCAAAATCGGGCCTGAAAGCTTGATTGCCCATACCGAAGAATTCCGGGAAGCCGCCCGTTCAAAAGCAGGCGACGAAGCCTTGATTAAAGGCGCAAAAGCATTAGCACAAACCGGCTATCGTTTGCTGACTGAACACGCTTTATTGGCGCAAGTCAAACAAGCCCATATCCGGTCTCTTGCCACCAAACAACAAGACTAAAAACCAGCGCCCTTGCGCTGGTTTTTTCAGAGTGTTGAAGAAGTCTGTTAGACCGATATTAAATTAAAAGCTGACCATCTTTTCGACATTCAAAAATCAATGACCTGTTTAAGTATTTGGAGAAGCGTTTGCTCGTAAAACCTTCTGCTCAATAATGCTGCGCATTACTTCGCAAAGATAAGCTCTCACATAGCTCGACCTTATCTTTCCTGCGGGACTAGCGAGTTTGAGAGACCCCACAGTGAGCACAGCGAACGAGGAGGCTCGATTCCCGCCCCACGGAAAACGAGCAATAAGCTTCGGGAAATACAACTACTTTACTTTCTCGACAGCCTGTAAAAACCAGCGCCCTTGCGCTGGTTTTTCTATGTATTTCGAATTTCGTGTTAAAATGGAGTCATTACATACATAGGAGGCTCTACCATGATCGAAAACTTGATCGAACGCCTGATTCGCTACGCCAAAATCAATACGCAATCCGATTTTGAAAATGACACAACCCCTTCTACCCCTGGACAATGGGATTTACTTACTGAATTAGAAAAAGAAATGAAGAACATCGGTCTAGAGGAAGTTGAAGTGGACGAGCACGGCTATTTATTCGGCACATTGCCGGCGAATACGGAAGAACAGCGCCCTGTTATCGGTTTCCTGGCACATGTCGACACGGCAACCGACTTTACCGGAAAAGGCGTCAACCCGCAGCGCATCGAAAATTACGACGGACAAGACATTTCACTGAACGATAAAGTGACGATGAAAACGGCTGATTTTCCGGCTTTGCAAAACTATGTCGGCCATACTTTGATCACGACGGACGGCACGACATTGCTCGGAGCCGACAACAAAGCCGGAATTGCCGAAATCATGACGGCGATGGAATATTTAGTCTCCCATCCTGAAATTGAACACGGCAAAATCCGCGTCGGCTTCACACCTGATGAAGAAATCGGACGTGGCCCGCATAAATTCGATGTCGCCCGTTTCGGTGCCGATTATGCGTATACAATGGACGGCGGGCCTCTTGGCGAACTTCAATATGAGAGTTTCAATGCTGCGAGCGCGAAATTGACTGTTCACGGAACAAGCGTCCACCCTGGTTCTGCCAAAGACAAGATGGTCAACGCCATTACGGTCGCGACACGCTTCCAGGCTGAAATGCCATCTGATGAAGTGCCTGAAAAAACGGAAGGCTATGAAGGCTTTATTCATTTGAACAACTTCAATGGTTCCGTCGAACAAGCAGTGCTTCAGTACATCGTGCGTGATTTCGACAAGGACAAATTCGAAGCGAAAAAGCGCCATATGGAACAAGTGGCTGCTGCATTGCAAAAGGAATTTGGCGAAGAAGCGATTGAACTCGAGCTCGAAGACCAATATTACAATATGCGCGAGAAAATCGAGCCGGTAATGGACATCGTCGACCAAGCCGAACAAGCGATGAAGACATTGGGGCTTTCACCTGCTATCCTCCCTATTCGCGGCGGTACAGACGGATCGCAATTATCTTATATGGGCTTGCCAACACCCAATATTTTCACAGGCGGCGAAAACTACCACGGAAAATTCGAGTTCATTTCTGCTGAAAATATGGAAAAAGCGACTCAAGTGATTGTGGAAGTCGCTAAAATTGCAAAATAACTGGTTTGCCCTGTCTATTTCCTGGGAAATCGGTTCAGCACCATCCTATCCAAAAAAGCAGCGGCATTAGGCCGCTGCTTTTTTTGTTTCATGCAGTTTTTAGGATTCTGTTAATAGTTCATCGATTTTTTGATCTTCATCCAAATGCTCTTTGAGCAGCTCTTCCAATTTCTTTTGCTCATCAATTCCGGTCAAATCAAGCTCGTACCAATCTTGTAATTGTTCTCTTGACAACCGATACTGTTCCACGCCTGCTCCTGTGTCGAAGTCAAATTGAATCCACTCCACGTTGTCGATCAGCGTAAACAAGTAAGTCGCATTGTGAACCGCAGCTTCCTTGTTCGATGACTCAGCTTCTGCCCAATCGTACGAAGCGATGATTCCATATGGCCGTTGTTTTGTCTCCAGTTCAAACCCATTAAAATGCTGTGCACCCGTGAGGCGATTAAGGGTGTTAAAGACAGCGCTGTTATTTCCAACTTCCGCCCCTTCGTATTCAAAGAGGTCTGGTTGTTCTGATGCCAGCAATGGGCTGCAGGCGCTCGTGATAAATAGCGCAGTAAATGACAGCATCGCCGCAGCCAGTGTTGTTCTCAATGCAAGCCCTCCTCTAAGACATTTTCAGATACCTGTTCTACCTCAGAACTCGATGCGATCGATTTTTGCGCCTGTGGATTCGACGCCTTTCATGTATTTGATGCGTTTTTGGACAGCGGTTTCGTTCACTTGTTCATCCGCGTGATAAGAAGAACGCACCATTGGGCCAGCCTCGCAATGTTTGAAGCCTTTCGCTAATGCAATTTCCTTTAATTCCTGGAATTCATCCGGATGGTAATAACGGACAACGTCTAGATGCTTCAACGTCGGCTGCAGATATTGGCCGATCGTCATGATGTCGACTTTGTGTGCCAACAGATCGTCCATCGCTTCGATAATCTCTTCTTTCGTTTCGCCGAGCCCGACCATAATACTCGACTTGGTCGGCACATGCGGCGCGATCTCCTTGACTCGCAGCAGCAATTCCAGCGAGCGGTCATATGTCGCTTTTGCCCGGACGCGTTTCGTCAAGCGGCGTACTGTTTCAATATTGTGGTTGAAGATATCCGGCTCGCTGCTCATCAACATATGAAGGCTCTCGTAATCGCCTTTCATATCGGACGGCAAAATTTCAACCGTCGTTTCCGGCATTTTCCGGTGGATAGCACGGACGGTTTCCGCAAAAACTGCAGCCCCGCCGTCTTTCAAATCATCGCGGGCCACCGCTGTAACGACGACATGCTTCAAGTTCATGATTTCCGTCGATTCCGCTACGCGCTCCGGCTCGCCCCAATCGAGTTCGTTCGGCAAGCCGGTTTTGACGGCGCAAAACCGGCACGCTCTTGTGCACGTATCTCCAAGGATCATGAAAGTCGCGGTGCGGCGTTCACTCCAGCATTCATGGATATTCGGGCATTTTGCTTCTTCGCATACCGTGTTCAAGTTTTTCTCACGCATCAATTTCTTCAGATCATTATACGTTTCGTTCGTGTTCAATTTCACTTTCAGCCATTCGGGTTTACGTTCACGCTGCTTGGTTTTTGTCATCGCATAAGTTCCCCTTTCTCTTCTCGTCGGTGGTTCCATTCTTCGCTTGCGTATTTGGCTTCGAGCACACGTACTTCTTCCAGCAATTCAGCTGGCGGTTCGAATTTTTCCAAACGGATGCCAAGCCCCGTTTCAAATCCATCCTTGAATGCCTGCTGGACTTCTTCTAAACTTGCTGGCTGTGGCATTAGCTCGTTGATCGCGACGGCGCGTGTGCGAAAAGCTTGGCGCGCCCTTTCCTTCACCGCTTCACTCGGATAGACGAACAATTCGAACAAACGGTTTTCATCAAGCTGCAGCGGAATCGAACCGTGCTGCAAAATGATGCCTTGTTTTCTTGTCTGTGCGCTTCCTGCCGCTTTCCTGCCTTCAACAGTCAGTTCATGCCAGGACGGTTCTTCAAAACATACCGCCGAAGATTCTTTCGACCGCTTGGCTTCAGCAGCCAATTGTGCATGAATCCCGAGATTGCGGTAGCCTTCAAGCAAGCCTCTGGAAATCACCAAATACGCTTCCTTTACTGATTTCGGCATGGATGGATGATGTTCCGGAATCACCACGCTGTAAGTCAATTCCTGATCATGAAGTACGGCTTTCCCGCCGGTCTGCCTCCTGACCAAAGGAATGCCCATTTGCGCAGCTTTTTCGAGATCGATGCTGCCATTCAGTTTCTGAAAAAACCCCACTGATACTCCAGCTGGCGCCCATCCGTAAAACCTGAGCACAGGCTTCATGCTGGTCTTGCGCTGCCAGTTCATCAATGCTTCGTCCATTGCCATATTGTGCGCCGGCGTGCAAAGCCCCGACTCCATATAGCCCCATGTTTCCTCCAAAATATCTCAACTCCTCTCAGCTTATGCATGACTCCAAAGCCCATAAAAAAAACACCGCTTTCCCATGGGGAAGCGGTGTATGCAGACAAAAGGAAGCATACGTACCACTTCCCTACGCTGGCATGGTCCAGATCAGGTTCAAGGGGTCC
Source organism: Planococcus sp. SK3692 (assembly GCF_028890485.2). Classification (GTDB taxonomy): domain Bacteria; phylum Bacillota; class Bacilli; order Bacillales_A; family Planococcaceae; genus Planococcus. The sequence goes on along the minus strand of NZ_JARCHV010000002.1, from coordinate 419,144 downwards.
AAGCATTCGCTCGTCTCAGCCAGTCAATCCCGGCTCCCCCAGTGGTCAGCTATGTATAGTTCTCCTAAAGCTTACCAGTTAAAAGGAAAAATCTCAATATACAAAATAGTTTTTTCTCTTTATTTTTATCCAGTTTCTTTTAGAAAAAAGCGTGTATTTTGTGTTGCCGATTGATTATCCAGCATGGAAGCCCAGCAAGCGTAAATGTTTTAAAGCACACCAATTAAGGAATAGATAGACAAGAACGCTAAAGGAGAGGTGCTAACGATGGCAGAAAAAGAACGTTTCAACGAAAAGGAACGAAAAACTAGCGACGGAGCTCCTATGGACAACCCTGAGCAAGTGAAGACAGATAAAGAAACCATGACAGAAATGCACGAAGAAGAAATGAACGTGGATTCCATCCCGTTGGAAGACTTGAAGCAGGATATGAAAGATGAAAAGAATCCCCGCGGCACAAAAGGTAATTCAGCAAGCGAGGAAAAACATCCAGAATGACTTTTCCTGCGGGCTTTTGCCCGCAGTTTTTCTGACAGACAATATTACCAAAAAGGAGAGAGTTGAATGGCACAACAAGAATTGAAACAGCAAGCATTAAAAATTTTGGAAGATAGCATGATCGGAACTTTGGCGACGATCAAAGACAATAAGCCACATTCCCGTTATATGACATTTTTTAATGACGAGTTTACTCTATATACGGCGACAAGCAAGCAGACGCAAAAAGTCGACGAACTCGAGAAGAACCCGAACGCTCATATCCTGCTCGGCTATGAAGGCGAAGGCGTCGGTGATAGCTTCCTCGAAATCGAAGGGCAAATGTCACTTCGGGATGATCGCGAAATGATCGACAAAGTGTGGAATGAACACTTGACCGGTTGGTTCGACGGCCCTGAGGATCCGAACTTGATCATCCTGGCCATTACGCCGTCGCGCGTCCGCCTGATGAACCGCAAAGGCAAAGATCCACAAACAATTGAATTGTAAAACAAAAAAGCCTCCAGCAGCGGAGGCTTTTTTATGTGCGCAATAAATCGCGCAACCCTTCTTTATTAAATAACAGATCTTGCAGATTGTATTCATCCAATACCGATAAATAGGCATGCAAGGCTTTACCGAGAACACCGCGCAGCCCGCAGATCGGCGAGATCGGGCACATATTGGTCTCTGGGTTGAAACACTCTACTAAGTGGAAGTCTTCCTCCATTTGGCGAACGACTTTCCCAACATTGATATTCTCTGGGAGATCTGCCAACCGAATACCGCCTCCCCTGCCCCGGACCGTTTCGATAAATCCCGCTTTGCCAAGTTCGAACGTCACTTTCATCAAATGGTTTTTGGATATATTATAAGCATCAGAAATTTCCTGTATAGTTGTCAGCTTGCCGTCTCCTTTTGTTCCTAAATAGATGAGTACGCGCAATGAATAATCCGTATACATCGTCAATCTCATTGATTTCACCTTCCCTGCACATTTATTATACGCGCAGCCATAATTTCTGGAAAGGAAACGCATCTGCCGCAGACGGGCTTTTTTGAGCTTATATTCCATGTGTGACTTTTCTGTGAAATGAATTGTGTCTAAATTTTAAAGATGTATTTTAAATATATCTTTAAAACTTCTTTCGGTTTATAGTGGGATTATAGAAAACAAAAGGAGAGATTGACTATGTTATCCGAACAAACAAAAACCATTGTCAAATCCACTGCCCCTGTACTAGCTGAACATGGAAAAACCATCACAACCGTTTTTTACAGCAATATGTTTGAAGCGCATCCGGAACTCTTAAATATTTTTAACCAAGCCAACCAAAAACAAGGACGCCAACAAACCGCACTTGCCAATACGGTCTATGCCGCTGCCGTGCACATCGATAATCTCGAAGCGATCCTTCCGGCAGTTGTCCAAATTGCCAATAAACATGTCAGCCTCGGCGTTAAAGCCGAGCATTACCCCATCGTCGGGGAATACTTGCTGAAAGCAATCAAAGAAGTGCTTGGCGATGCCGCAACAGACGACGTCATCAACGCCTGGTCAGAAGCATACGGCGTCATTGCCGATGTCTTCATCAGCATCGAGAACGGCATGTACGAAAAATCGGAAACTCAGGAAAACGGCTGGAGCTTCTTCAAAGACTTCACGATTGCACGAAAAGTGAAAGAAAGCGAAAACATCACTTCCTTCTATTTAAAACCGGCTGATGGCAAGAATGTGCCAAGCTACGAAGCTGGACAATACATCACGGTCCGCCTGGAAATTCCTGGAGAAGAATTCCTTTTCAACCGCCAATACAGCCTGTCACAAGCATCGCGTCCGGATGAGTTCCGTATTTCTGTCAAACGCGAAGCCGATAATGACCCGAATGGCTTAGTATCCGTCTATCTGCACGAAAACATGAACGAAGGCGATTGCATTGAAGTCAGCGCGCCTGCCGGAGAATTCGTGCTCGATACAAAACGCGATACGCCTGTCGCTTTCGTCAGCGGCGGCGTGGGCATCACACCGATGATGAGCATGTTCGAAACGGTGGCAACCCAAACACCACAACGCCCAGTTTCGTTCCTACACGCAGCACGCAACGAAACTTTGCATGCATTCGATAAAGACGTCCAAAAATATATCGCAACAATGGACAATGCCAAATACAAAACTTTGTATTCCGATGAACCGCAAGGCTATATTACCCGCGACATCTTAGAAGACATGGTCGATGCAAGCGGCGAAGTCTATGTTTGTGGTCCGGTGCCATTCATGGAAAGAATGATCAGCGAATTGCGCGCACTCGGCATGTCCGATGAGCAGATCCATTATGAATTCTTTGGCCCTGCTGTCGCCCTGCAATCCGTTTAATTGCCAAAAAGCGCTTCCCGAAATCGGGGAGTGCTTTTTGATGCTTGGCAGCCTACTGCTCTTCGGGTAGCATGAAAGAAAGGGGGAATTGAGATGCATTTGCCTATGGCTGCTAGACAATCGCTTTTAATGCAATCGGTCATCGTTGACCGTCGTTCTGCCCATCCCTTTTCTTCTAATCCTGAAATATTGATTGAAGAGTTAAAGGCTTGGTGCGATACCGAAAACAACGGAGTCGCAGTTTCTTATTTTTTTCGCCAAATCGCTTTGTTTGTAACCGCCCAATTCACTTTAATCCATCAGCATGGAGGCTATTTTAAGACATCCCCTGAAAACCTGAGCTTTGGCCGGATTCAAAATTACGGCTTGCCGCTCATTTCATTTCACGTCGATTCTGCAGATTTTGTCGAAGTACCTGCTGCGCATAGAAGCGAAGCTTTCCGCTATGTATTGATAGGGCAAACAAATGCCTTGCTCGAGCTGCTGCGCCGCCACGCAAAAGTTTCCCCGATTATGTGCTGGGAGAACGTTCTCGGTTCACTTGCCTGGTACTACGCCACTCTCCAACAGCAGCATCCACGAGTCGCTGCTGAAGATACCGAATGGCTGATGGATGACCGGAATTGGGAACCGCTGCGCAAATCTCCCTGGCGAAATTTCATCGGCGCCACGCCGCTGGAACGGGCAGTTTCCGGGCCGATGCGAAAAACCTGCTGCTTGTATAAAGAGTTGCCTGCGTTTGGCACTTGCACGTTCTGCCCGCAGCCCAATTAAAAAAGCTCCGGCATCATCGCCGGAGCTTTTTTATTATTTCTCGAATACTTCGTGCAAGATCTTATCTGCACTATTATTGATCAGGTTTTTGTGGATGCAGCTGTTTGGCTTTTTATGGAGCACTTTGGAAAATGACTGGGCATGTTCAGCTTCACCGATGACGTGAATTTCTTCCCAGCGCCGCTCTTTTTTCAGCTTCTCGATTTTCGAGCCCATGTCTTTATAGAAGCGGTCCAAGTTTTCTTTTAGGCGATGGTCCAGTTCGTCGGTCGGGCTTCCGCCGCCGCTGCCTCCGATAACTGGGCTGTTTCCACCGGCAGCACCGCCGCCAGTCGACCCGGCGCCGCTGCGCCCTTGGATGCGCCCTGAGCTTCTAACGCCTTTTTGTTCAGTCCATACTTCCAGGCCTGCGTCGAATTCATAATAGACTTCTTCATTGACGATGCCGACAGAAGTATCCAGCACACGGATGCCTTTAAAGCTCGGCAGGACCACGCCTGCATATGGGTACGCTTTGTAGATATAGCGCAATTGGTCAAGCGCTGGTTTATTTTCCCATTGGAAATCGGTTTTGACAGAAATCTGCAAATGCTTCACCCAAAACAAATCGTTTTGAGTCGATGCAAAAATAACGACACCCTTCTGGAGGTCGCCTTGATTATCCGTTATTTCCTTTTCGACTTTCTTGCGCAATTCCTTGTAGGCTTTCAACTCTTTTTCATCTTTTGAGGCGGTTAAGTATTCGTCGAGGCGCTTCAGCCCATTCTTCAGCTGGATTTTCCAGGCCCCGTTCTGCGCTTCACGGTCTGCTGGATTCGTATTGAGATAGACACTCAGCACACAGCGGTCCTCACATTCGAATTGTTTCAGTTCTTGGATTTCGTCGTATAATGTCATTCACCCATCATCCTCCTTTAATCCTTACTTGTTATCTGAATACCCCAACCGCCCCTGCTTAAACGGCAGCCAGCTTTTTCTTTTTCAATATTCTAACGTTTAAATTTTCCAGACTGTGGTAAACACTAATTAGCAACAAAAAATGACGAGGAGTGAATTATACATGGAAAACGTTGATAAAAAAGTAGAAGAAAAATTGAGCAATACGGATAGTAAAAAGAAAGAACAAATTTTGGCCGAATTCTCGACTTTCATCGATTATTTAGGCGATAAAGTAGCGATGGGCGAGAAAATGGGCTTAAGCGAAGAGCGCATCGCGCAGCTAGCATCCAAAGTAGCTGACTACCTAGCGAAAAAAGAAGATCCGAAAAATAGCGAAGAGTATCTATTGCAACGCTTGTGGCAAGTAGGCGACAAAGAAGAGCAGCACATGCTTGCACATATGCTAGTGAAATTGGCAAAAGAACAAAACTGACCATGCAAAAAGCCTGAGCTTAACCGCTCAGGCTTTTTTTATGTCCAGTTATACACTGGCAACCGCTCTTTTTTCATATAAATGGAACATCCATAAATAAACGAAGCCGCTCAATACCGCAAATGTGCCGAGAATGATAAAGGTCCAGCCGAACCCGAACCAAGCGGTCATCGGGATCGAAATCGGCGCAATCATGCGTCCGATCGTATAGCGCAGGCTGGCTGCGGCGAAATACTGGCCGCGCATCGATTCGGGTGCCAGTTTGGAAATAAAGCTTTGCTGCAGCCCGACGATCATCAATTCAGCAAATGTGAAGACCGCCATCGCCACGAAGAATATCCAAAACCACGAAGTCATCGGGAAAATCGCCATCGACAAGCCGAATAACATGGCCGAGAAGAAAAACACCCATTTCTCCGGGAATTTGGTCATCCAACGCGTAATGACAACTGTCAGAAGTGCCACAATCAAGCCGTTTTGCGCAAGCAAAATGCCAAAAGAAGTTTCGCCTGTCACGGACCACTCACGCCCGAGAAAATCGAGAATCGTTTGGCGGTCGATTGTCTCCTTCAAATAAACCGGGATGACGAGGTCCAATTGCATGAAGGTTTGTGCCCCCATGACACCCGCAATAACAAACAGTAAAAAGACACGGTCTTTCAAGATGATGCCGTAGTCTTTTACTTGTGTCAGCACTGCTCCTCTCCAGCCAGTCGTATTTCCCTCTTTCCATTTATCCATCACTGCAGCCGACAGGGTCTCTTCTGTGTAAAGGCGTAATAATAATCCAAGCAGCATCGAAATGACGGCCACTGCCAACAGCAATTCGAAACGGTAAGAGAAGAATAACACCGCACCGAACAAAGGCCCGATGACGACGGCAATGTTCAAGGTTGTGTAAAACACCGCAAATACATCACTCCGGTATTTTTCCGGAATGACGTCTGCAATCATCGCCTGGCTCGCTGGCCAGTATAACGAGCCACACATGCCAGCTAAAGTGAATGCTACGAAACTGAGCTCAGGAGAACTGAGCCACGGCGAGTTTGCCGTAGCGAACAGCAAGAAGGCAAACCCTTGCGCTATTGCTGCTGAAACGAGCATGCGCTTGCGTCCGAAACGGTCAGCAAAATAGCCGCCAAATAAATTGGCAGCCACTGAAAACATTTGGGAGACGATCAATAAGAGCCCCGCCATCCCTTTCCCGAATTCTTCCGCGAAGTAAATCGCCAAGAATGGGAACACCATCCAAAAACTTGTATTCATGAAAAACTCGCCCACCAGCCGGACTTTCAGGCTGCGGTTCCAATCCCTGATCTTCATCTATACTGCCTCGCTTCTGCGTCTGCTTTGTTATACCAGTTCGAGCAATTGATATTGCAGGCAAATTTCCAATAGAAACTCTTTATGCTCTTTGGCAAACTGGATGCCCACTTTCTCTTCGTCCAAATCCGTAATCCGGCCATTTCCGAAGACGCGGTGACGTATATTCGCCCCCACCTGCAATTCCTCAACGCCACGCACTGCATCAGGATTATCCGGCACAGTAATTTTAGCTTTCGGGGCTTTTGGCGCGGACGGTTTGGCGATTGCTGCTTGCTTCATTTTCGGCAAGGCGATGCGCCGCACTTCTTCCACAAACCGTGATTCCTTGTCATAGCTGAGCAATTCCAGATGGCGCTTTGCCCGTGTCATGCCGACATAGAACAAGCGCCTTGCTTCCTCCAGCAAAGCAGGATCATCGGCGTCCTCTTCTGTCGGCACAGTCCCTTCGACCAAATCGATCAAATAAACCCGGTCAAACTCCAAGCCCTTTGAGCTGTGCAGCGTGGATAAGGTCAACATATCGTCTGTCTTTTCGGTCTTGGCCTGCTTCGTCACTTCCTCCAGCTGTTTCAAACGTTTCGCGAAATCCATCATTGTCGGAAGCGGTTCGGCGATTTGTTCGAGTGTGCTGAGGATCTGCTGCAAATAATCGAGCTTCATGCCGAATTTTTCGGCACGGCTTTTGAGCATCTGGTCATAGCCCATCTCGCGGCGTATGGTCTGGATCACTTTCAAAGGCGCCATGTCCTTCAGTGCATCCATCGATTTCCGCTGATCCGCAATGAGCCGAAGCTGGTAGTCCTTCATCGTGATGGCCAGAGAGATTTCTTCGAATGCATGCTGCTTCGTCGGTTGCAACCTCCCTAATTGTTTGAGCTGGGAGGCGGACCAATAGGCGTTCGTCTTCGAAGCGATCTTGGAATATAAATCCACCCGTTCCGGACGTAGGCTGAATCTCATGAAGTTCAAGATATCTTGGACAATCCAGTGGCTGAAAAAGCGGTTGTCCGCATCTTTCATATAAAACGGGATGCCAAGGCGGTCCAGCTCATCCATCAATAAAGTCGAAGAAGAGTTGTTGCGGTACAAAACCGCGACATTTCCATATTCCTCAAGAGTAGAAAGTTCTTTCAGTAAATACTTCAATTGAGCTTCTTGTGAGGCAAGGCGCCGGATGACGATTGGCTCTCCTTCTGGCTTATCAGTAAACATGTTTTTATCATGGCGCAATTTATTCGCTTTAATGAATTGGTTGGCCGTGCTGACGATGGTGCCTGACGAGCGGTAATTGCGCTCCATTTTCATGATGTAGGCATCCGGGTACACTTGGCGGAATTTGAGCAAATAGCTCGGCTCCGCCGCCCGCCACGTATAAATGGACTGGTCGTCATCCGCCACGACGCATAAATTGCGGTGGCGCTCGACCAGTTTTTCAACTATGGCATGCTGAACCATGGACGTGTCTTGGCTTTCATCGGTCATGACATAATCCCAGCGCTGCTGGTATTTTTCCAGCAGCTTGCGGTCTGTAGTCAGCACCTCAAAAGCGATCGTCAGCATATCGTCGAAATCCACAAGCCTCGGCTCATGGTTCTCCTTGAACTCTTCGTAAATTGTTAGAATATCGATAGCGCTCGGGAATGGTTCATCGAGTGTCTTCCATTTTCTCTTCGGCACCATCTTGTTTTTTACGAAACTGATGAATGACACCAATTCTTCCAATAGATCGTCGGTGATCGGCTCGTCATTCTCACGGGCGTAAATGTCTTTCAACAAGCGTTTTTTATTGAGGCGATTCGAATCGCCTCCTTCGATCATTACGTAATCGTCTGCCGACAGATAGTCCCTCGTAATTTGAAAAGCCAGGCTATGTATCGTTGAAAAATCTACTGGCGCAAGGCCAGGAAAGAACCGCGCATAGCGTTCGAGCATGTCAGTCGCCGATGCTTTGCTGAACGTAATTGCTTTGATGCGCCTCGGATGGACGGATTTTTCTTCAATTAAATAGCCGATTCTCATGATCGTGGTCGTCGTTTTCCCGGAACCTGGGCAGGCGAGAAGCAATAGCGGGCCTTCTGTCTTGGTCACCGCTTTTTTCTGTATTTTATTCAGCTCGACACCGAGCTCTTGTTTTTTTCGTTCAAAAAAATCGCTCATGGTAGACTCCTTTTTACGTTGGCAATCTCTTTCATAATAGCACAAAAGCAGGCCAATTTAAGCGGCCTGCTTTTCATTCAAATAAAATTACGCTCCTGGGGCTTGGCGGGATCGCTTGTTTGGCGCTTGTCTTTTCTCGTTGCCAAATCTTCATGGACACGCTCTTTTTCGTCCTGCTCTTTGCTCGTGCGATTCGCCCCGATTCTTCTCGGGTCCGATGAGTGTAAGTCGTCTTGCTTGCGCTGATCGCTCATGCAAATCCCGTCCTTTCACTTGCCAGTTAGAATTTCACAAACACGCCCCACTTGCCCGTCTTCTAGGCGTACTTTAATGCCGTGAGGATGCGTCGCAGAGTTCGTTAACAAATCTTTAACGACGCCTTTCGTTTTCTTGCCGGTTCGCTGGTCTTTTTTTAAGATTACGTTCACTTCAAGCCCTGGTTTTACATCGCTTCTTTTTTTTCCGTCCATTTTCATCCCTCCAAGCTTGTTTCCATTATAATCGAATTGCCCTGGCCATACAAAAAAGCGGAGGGAACAGCCCCCCGCTTTTCACTCAACTTGCTTATAATCTGTCGCGGTCTGTACGGTCTTTGCGGTCAAACTCGTCTTCTTCGACCAAGTCACCATCTTTATGAATATCAGCTTGTTCCTTGCGGACTGTTTCGCTGACATGCTCCGTATCCTGCACCTTGTTCTTACCAATGGAGATTTCTTCAGATACCACGTCTTTTTTCGTAACGTCGACGCGTTCTTCAGAAACCGGTACATGGATATCTTCGCCTTCTGTATAGTTATGCGTGCCAGTTGTAGTTTCTTCGTTCACTGGGCGGCGTTCAACATATACTTCTTCACGTTCAACCGGTACTTCAAGTGTTTGTTCTTCCTCGACGACATGCTTGTCGACATGGACTTCGCCCGTTTGGACGCGTTCTTTATTGACTTGCAAGCGCTCCTCGTGCAAGCGCAGGCGCTCTTCTTCAGTTCCTGCACGGTCTAAGTCACGGTCGATATCTTCGACTGTGCGGTTAGTCGCGCCGTCATTGAAATCAGAAGTCGCACGATTAGTGCCTGTCGTATGGTCATCATCTGTCGCACGGTCTTCAGCTCCAAGGCCAAATCCAGTGCCGCGACCTCTATCAACACCTGCAGTTTCGGAGCCCAATGCGTCGCGCTCCGTGTTATACGCTACATCGTTTTCATCATTCGTGTCGACTGTCAAACCATCGCGAGCCACTGCCGAGTTATCGACCGTTCTCTGGCTGTTGGTGCTATCGACAGTTCCTGAACTTGTTGTGCTATCTACATTGCCGTAGCCAGTATTGTCATATGGCGCTGCTCCTTCGTAATTCGCGCCGAATTCACGGTCGACAAACAAGAGGATTTTGCCGTTTTGGACATCGTTGTAATAGCGATCTGCTTCTGCTTGGTCTACACCCATATTGGAGAAGGCTTCGCGCGTCGGTTCATTTCCGGATAGGAAGCCCATGAATTTATCCATCCAATTGCCTTCGGACGATTTGTAATCCACATCTGTGCGGCCGCGTACCATTGAAATCTGGTCTTCGTTGCGAGCCATCACATACATGTCTTCTTCACGTGAGCCTTGCGCTTTCATGTCTTCGATCTTTTTCAGTACTTCTGTTTCTGTGTCGAATGTTCCCATGAATTTATTGTTAGCCATTTCAAATTCCTCCATTTTTTGAGAAGTTTTTTGCTTTCTAGTGTTGAAATTACCCCTCGAATATGTTATTAAACATTTTCAAATCGAAATGTGCCAAAATACTACTTTTAAACCATATTTTATTAAATTTCACGGTTCCAATGGCGATGTGCAGCGATGGCATCGACAAAGCTGTCTGCGAAGCCCTTCATCGAGTCGCCTGTCACAACGCCTGGTTCGCCTGTGTAGCCATTGGCATCCAGCCACTTCTTACCGTCATGCGTAGCACCGATCGGTTTAAAATGACCGAATGCTTCCGTTACGTAATAAGCAGCGTTACGCGCAAATTTTTTGCTGACATCCGGCCCGCCGACTGCGTAGATCGCATCGAACAATACCGGATCCGCAGTGGTAAACGTATGGTCGATTTTCAATTGCTTGCCGTTTCCAGCATCCAATTTCCCTTGCTTTTCACTGATGATTTCATACTGCAGCCCTTTGGATTTGAGCTGGTCCAGCACTTCCATGACTTCCTTGCCGTTAAAGTCCGGTGCCACGATAACGCCGACTTTGCGCGTCTTCGCGGATTTCACCGTATTTTCCTGGCTCAATGCCGGTGATTTTTTGCTGGTATCGGTGTTCCCTGTTTCAGGAGCTTTAACGCCGATATTGTCGGCAATTTCCTGTGCCAGTTTGAGATTGACATTCGCATACATATCCACGACTTGTTGGCGGATATCGATGCTGTCGCATTTGCCCAGCTCAAAGCTGAACGCTTCAATAATATGCTGTTGTTCAGCATCGCTCATGCTATTCCAGAACATCGTCGCTTGCGAGAAGTGGTCCTTAAAGCTATTGCTGCGCTTGCGCACTTTGCGGCCTTCCACTTTCTCCTGGTAATGGACATACCCGCCATCCGCTTCGCTAACCGGTGCAGGTGTATGGTTGGTGAAGGAACTCTTCTGATAAGATACTTTTCCTTTATTGATTGTCTGGCGGCCATAGCCGTCGCGCTGATTGTTATGGAACGGGCACACCGGACGGTTGATCGGCAGCTCATGGAAATTCGGGCCGCCCAAGCGAATCAATTGCGTATCCGTATACGAGAACAGGCGCCCTTGGAGCAGCGGGTCGTTTGAAAAATCGATTCCCGGTACTACATGCCCTGGATGAAATGCCACTTGCTCGGCTTCCGCAAAGACGTTATCGACATTGCGGTTCAAGGTCATCTTGCCGACGATGTGAATCGGAATCTCTTCTTGCGGCCACATTTTCGTCGCATCGAGCAAATCAAAATCGAATTTGTGCTCGTCTTCTTCCGGGACGATTTGGACACCCAGCTCGTATTCCGGATAATCGCCGCTTTCAATGGCTTCATGCAGGTCTGCCCGGTGGAAGTCAGGGTTTTTGCCGTTGATCTTCTGGGCTTCGTCCCACACGAGAGAATGGACGCCGAGCGTCGATTTCCAATTGAATTTCACGAAATGGGATTTTCCTTCCGCATTGACGAAGCGGAAGGCGTGGACGCCGAATCCATCCATTGTACGCAAGCTTCTTGGAATGGCGCGGTCTGACATTGTCCACATGACCATATGAGCCGATTCCTGGTTGTTCGCAACAAAATCCCAGAATGTATCGTGGGCTGTTGCCGCTTGCGGAATCTCGTTATGCGGCTCTGGCTTAATCGCATGAACCAGGTCAGGGAACTTAATGGCATCTTGAATAAAGAACACCGGAATGTTATTGCCAACCAAATCGTAGTTGCCTTCTTCTGTATAGAACTTCGTCGAAAAGCCGCGTGCATCGCGTACAGTTTCTGCAGAACCGCGAGACCCTGCTACTGTAGAAAAGCGGACGAAAACCGGAGTCTTCTTACCCTTTTCCGAAAGGAATTTCGCTTTCGTCAAATGCTCAAGCGATTCATAAGCTTCAAATTCGCCGTGCGCTGCGAATCCACGTGCATGGACCACGCGCTCAGGAATGCGTTCATGGTCGAAATGGGTCATTTTTTCACGGAAATGAAAATCCTCCATCAAGGTCGGTCCGCGTTCACCCGCTTTTAAGGAAAACTCGTCCTCCGATAATTTCAAGCCTTGATTGGTCGTCAAATCCTTGCCGCTATCGTCTGAACGGAATTGCTCCAATTGCTCATTCTTGCTGTTTTCATCGACTTTTTTATTATCTTTCGACATCGTCTCACTCCTCTTTCTAATTTCTTACATTATTCCTTCTCTACCCCTTCACTCAACTTAGAAACAAATTAATGGAAAAATCATAAAAAACGCGAAAAAAGGCCTTGCAATGTATTGGTTTCATTGCAAGGCCTTGGGCTAGCCATATTTGGGACTTAGAAAATGCTTAAATCCCACTCTTTTGAAATTTGCCGCAGCATCATCGTTCCGGCAGCGCTGTTTCCTTGCACGTCAATTGCCGGCCCGTAGACGCCGATGCCCGCTCCTGCGCGGAATTCATAAGTTTGCGAATGCAACTTCGGTGGGACGGCTGCCATAATGCCGCCCGAAACGCCGCTCTTTGCCGGAATGCCGACGTGCGCCGCGAAATTTCCGGATGAATTATACATCCCGCAAGTGACCATCAACACTTTCGTCACTTGTGCAATTTCTTCGGAAAAATGTTTCACTTTCGTGATCGGATTGTAGCCGTCATAAGCAAGGATCAAGCCAAGCAACGCCAAATCTTTCACTGATACTTTGATGGAGCATTGGCTGATGTAGATATCGAGCGCTTCTTCCACTTCAAGTTCTAGGAAGTTCGCTTCCTTCAAATAATAAGCAAGCGCCCGGTTGCGGTGTGACGTCCCCCATTCCGAATCATAGACTTCCTTGTCAATTTCGATCGGATGGCCAAGCAGTTCTTCCAGAAAACCTTTCAAAAACTCAAACTTTTTTTGCGCATTCCGCCCTGGCAGCAGCGATGAGATTGTAATGGCTCCTGCGTTGATGAACGGATTGAACGGCTTGTTTGGCCGGTGGATTTCAAATGGTACAATGGAGTTGAACGCTTCACCCGTCGGCTCGACATCCACCCGCTCCAACACGAAGTCCAGTCCATAATGGCAGCTGAGCGCGACAAATGTCAGCGCTTTGGAGATGCTTTGCAGAGTGAACTCGGTGTCAGTGTCCCCTGCACAATAATAATGGCCGTCTTCATCGATCATGCAGATCCCGAGTTTACCCGGGTCGACTTTGCCCAGTGCAGGTATGTACTGGGCTGTGGTACCGAGAACGGCATGCCCTTTGTTTTCTTTCACCCAAGCTTCAAGCTGCTCGGTGATGCGCGGATTGTTTTGCACCGTCATCCCTCCTTCGATTCGTTTCATATAATCATGACCGAAGCATATCATGATTGTCAAAGCTTGCGGAACGGAATCAGACGAAAGAAAAAACTCCTCCAGAAGTGGAGGAGCCTTGTTTATACTTTTTCATACCAAACTTTCGCTGCAACCAATTCGTCCATCGTCAGCTGATGGCCTTTGTTTTCCCAATGCAACTCGACGGCGGCTCCCGCTGCGCTCAAAAGCTTGTCAAGATCTTCCGATTCTTCTTTCGGGCAGATCGGGTCGTTGGTGCCAGCAGCGATGAACACGCGCGTGCCTTCCAAATTTGGCAATTCCTTATTGCGGTCCGGCACCATCGGGTGATGCAAGATTGCCGCTTTCAATGCATCTTTATACGAGAATAATAGGTTTGCGGCAATATTTGCGCCGTTTGAATAGCCGAGCGCAATAACGTTGTTGCGGTCAAATCCATATTCATCAGCTGCCTGGCCGATAAATGCATGCAGTTCTTCTGTTCGTTCGCGCAAATCTTCCATATCGAAGACTCCTTCAGATAAACGTTTGAAAAAGCGCGGCATGCCGTTTTCCGATACATTGCCTCGAACGCTCAGCACGCCCGCTTCCGGATCAATGTGTCCTGCTGCCGGCAGCAAATCTGTCTCCGTTCCACCTGTTCCGTGCAATAGCAGGAATGTCGGCTTGGATGCATCCGCCGGTGGGTTGTAAATATGTTTCATCATGTAAAAACCTCCTATTTATAATATCTTTAATTCGAGATAACGACATCATATCATACCTATCTAAAGCTTCCAAATCAAAAAGCCTGTGGAATATTCCACAGACTTTACATAAAATAAATTAAGACAACATGTCCTGTAATTCGTCTTTCGTGAACACATAGGTTTCGTTGCAGAAATGGCATTGTGCTTCCGCTTTGCCTTCTGTCACGATGATATCTTCGATTTCTGCCGTTCCAAGGCCTTGGATAGCATTATGAATGCGCTCACGTGAGCATTGGCATTGGAAATTCACTGGCATCGTATCGAGCGCTTTGACATTTTCTTTGCCCAATACTTCGTCCAAAATATCTTCAGGCGTCAAACCTGCCCGCACCATGTTGGAGATGGTTGGGATTTCCGTTAGGCGCTGTTCAAGCTCGCTGATCACTTTTTCATCAGTTCCCGGCATCAATTGGATGATGAAGCCGCCTGAAGCCAGGATGGTATTGTCAGGATTGACGATAACACCGACGCCGACTGAAGAAGGCGTTTGTTCGGAAGTTACAATATAATGGGTGAAATCGTCGCCTAGCTCGCCTGAGATGATCGGTACTTGGCCGACATATGGATGCTGCAAGCCGATGTCTTTGGAGACAGTCAGTGTCCCTTCTGTTCCGACTGCCCGCCGGACATCGAGTTTGCCTTGCTCGTTTAAGTCAAAATGGGTTTGGGGATTGGAAACATAGCCACGTACTTCACCTTTTGCATTGGCGTCTACGAGAATCGTGCCAAGCGGGCCGCCCCCATTGATTTTAATCGTCAATTTTTCTTCGCCTTTTAACATCGCACCGAGCATGACACTTGCTGTCATCGAACGGCCAAGTGCTGCAGACGCGGTAGGCCATGTATAATGGCGGCGCTGTGCCTCATTCACTGTTTCTGTCGTGCGCGTTGCGAAGGCACGGATTTGGCCATCGTAAGCCAAGGCTCTCACTAAATAATCGTTCATCTATTTTCTTCCTCTCTAAAATCATCTGGGGTTATTTATTTATCTCGAGTTTTTGACTTTGCTTGGCGTAACATCTGCCCCAAGCGGGTCAATTACCGTCATATTCGTTACAGTCGTCTCGACTTGCCCACGGATTTCCTGGAGATATTCACGGCGGAGCACTTGCTGCTCCCGAATTTCCGCATAGCTCAATCCGTAGCTGCGCTCTTTTTGCGCCAGTTCGTTAATGCGCGGTAAAATCTTAATCATCCGAATCGCACTCCTTTCTGTGCGGACAGGGACATATCCACTTCCTTCATTTTATATTATCTCGAATTAAAAATAAATAAATGTGCCTGCACTTCCAGAAGACATAAAAAAACCGCCTATAGTCCGTAAAGGAACTGCAGGCAGCAAACGGTCAAACAGCCAGGCGGAACTGTGTGCATGTGACGCCTGGCGCAACTTCAAAGGTTTCTTCTTCCCGGAAGCCGAATGATTCGTAGAGTTTCCGGGCCGGCACATTTGCGGTGCCTGTACTGACAATGAACTCCGCTGCATTCTTCTGCTGGAGCAGATGGTCCACTAGGCTGCGGGCAATTCCTTGTCGAAACTGGAGCGGGTCCACGACAAGCCGGTAAATATCGACGACTCCACCCTCTTCTTTATAGGAAATGAAACCTTTTAAATAGCCTTCTTGATAGCCGATGAATGTCTCTTCGCTTTGCTGGATTTCGTCGACTGTCTCGGAAATGTGGGGAATATCGTGAAAGCCCATCAGTTCCGCTTCAATTCGGTAAGCGGGGCGCTGGATTGACTGGATATCACGCGCAATTTTCTCATCAGTCTGGTCTATTTCGATAATCATCACAAGCTCCTTTCCAATCTCAAAACAGGTTGTTGAGGGATGAATTTTTTCGCACGGGGCACGATCAGCTCTGCATCCCGGTACCCTTGGACATACAATGCGGCAAGCCGCTCCTGATCCCGCTCGATGCCGCGCAACTTATGCAAATTTCGCGGACGGACGATAATGGCTGCGCCTTGTGCTTCAAGCGCCTCTATCTGTTCCAATGATTCGTTATAGATGCGCTGCCGTTCTTCAAGCGCGCGCGCAAGACCCGGATACTGGCGGGCAAATGTTGGCGCGAGACGCATAAGCGGCGTTTGGCGCTTGCGGTAACTCTTTTCGCGCGTCATGACGATGATCGGCTTGGTTACGCCGTCCAATAGGGCTTGTTTGATTGGCAGCGGGTCGGCCAGGCTTCCATCCATGAGCAGCCGTCCGTTATATTCCACAGGGCGCGACATGAATGGCAGCGAACTCGATGCCCTCACGACCGTCAGCAAATCTTCTGGCGGCAGCGGCTTGCGGTAGTAAATTGCTTCGCCGGTCATGCAATCCGTCGTTCCGACAACGAATTCTTCCGCAGCTGCGCCGAATCCACCGTAGTCAAACGGCACCAGCCGGTTCGGGATATCGTTAAAGATCAAGTTCATGCCGAACAGTTCTCGTTTCTTCAGCAAGTTCTTCATGGAAATATAATCCGGATGCGTGACATAATCGATCATCACTGTCCGGTTCCTGCCACTTTGCCGGGAAAGATAGGACACGGCATTGCATGCTCCGGCGGATACGCCGATGACATAATCCGCAAACACCCCTTCTTCCATAAACTTTTGCAGCACGCCAGCCGTATAAACGCCACGCATGCCTCCGCCTTCTAAAATCAATCCGCTTTTCACCATGACCCTCCCCTTTGCACGAAAGTGTGATCATCCGATTTTTCGAATCAATTCCTGTCCTTTGTTCTTCGGCGAGTTGACTGCACCTGATACTTCATAGGCTTCCAACTCTTCTGAATCGTAAGGCTTGATGAGTTTCTGCAGCAGCTCGGGATCCTGAATATTCGGATCTAGCCAGGTTTTCTCCGCTTCCCTGGACAAGATTACCGGCATACGATCATGGATGTCTGCCATTAATGCATTCGGCTGTGTCGTCAAAATCGTGCAGCTATGGATCAATTCTCCCTCCGGCGATTCCCACGACTCCCATAGCCCTGCAAATGCAAACAATTCGCCGCCTTCCAAATGGATGAGCATCGGCGTTTTGCCATCCTGTCCTTTTTTCCATTCGTAAAATGCATTCGCTGGGATCAGGCAGCGCTTTTTCTTAAAAGCGCTACGAAAACTCGGTTTTTCTGCGGCCGTCTCCGCACGGGCATTGATCATCTTGTAGCCGATTTTCTGGTCTTTGGCCCATGACGGGATCAGCCCCCAACGGAATGTCCCCAGCCGATTGCGCTTGCCGTCGTTAATGACTGCAGCGATTTGCTGGGAAGGTGCCACATTGTAATTCTCTTCGTAGGCATTTTGCCCAAGTGCCGCTTCTTCTATCTCAAAACGCTCGAGCAAGGCTCCGTAATCTGCATACAACGCAAATCTTCCGCACACTGAAATCCCCTCCTTTTTCTAAGTGGATTGGCTTAACTACAATATAACAGATTTTTCAAACTTCTCTAGTAATTTGCTGTCCGTTCCTTTAGGTACGCCCTTTCTGCGTATAATCCAAAAGAATGTTATAATGGAGAGACTATAAGGAAATGAGGAGGAATTGCATGGCTACTGCGCGCGAAATGAATTTGGTCAATAAGGATCTTTTGGTTGAGGAATTGGGCCTCAAGCAATTCGGCAACTCGAATGTGTTTTACAATGAGGACTTTTTCGTCCTTTCTCCGTCTGTGCAACGCTACGAAAAAGGCTTTGATGTAAGTGAATACAATCTCTCGAAATATGACCCTGAGAAACACCAGGGATTTGTCATCGTCCGTTATATGGATACGTTCCTAATGGCGAAACTTGAAAGCTTTACTGACAAGATGATGCCTCCTGAACTGCAATTGAAGAAAAAGAACGTGAAGCCGCATTGGAAGTTTACGGTTGTCGAAAACCCGGCCTATCATCTCGTGAATACCCAAAACAAGGAATTGCGCTACCGCCTGCAGGAACCTACCCGCAAACAAATTCTTGCGTATTTCAATAAGCTTTAACGACCAGCCCGCATCATTCATGCGGGCTTTTTCACACCCTTTTTGCCGCTCCCACTTATTTGCCAATGAGTGATAGAATGAATGGCAGAAGCTTTAACGAAACGGAAGTGATTGTCTCCATGGAAAAACGTACCTACACCGTACGCGATCGTGAATTCTGGAAAATCATTGCGAGCCTGCTGTTGGCTTCGTTATTTATTTTTGCCAATATATATGCCGTCCAGCCTTTATTGCCGGTCTTTGTCTCGGATTTCGGGGTGTCGGTTTCAACTTCCAGCCTGTCGCTTTCCTTGACCATCATCGGATTGATTGCCGGTCTTATCATTCTCGGTTTTTTCTCCGACCGCAACGGGCGGCGCTCCTATATCATCTGGTCGCTGCTCGGCTCTGCCCTCCCGTTTTTCATTTTGCCGTTTGTCGAATCGTTTACTGTGTTTCTCGTGTTGCGCTTAATCCAAGGCTTTGCACTTGCCGGTGTCCCAGCTGCAGCGCTTGCTTACATCAGCGAAGAGATTGATCGGAAAAACATCGCCTACGCCACCGCTTTGTACATATCGAGCAATGCACTCGGCGGCATGCTTGGGCGCGTCTTGACTGGATTTCTTACAGATGCGTTTTCCTGGCAGTTGACGTTCTTTGCATTCGGCGTAACCGGTATCGCCTTGTTCATCGCCGTCTTTTTGCTGTTGCCGCCTTCACATCATTTTGAACCGAGCCAGCTGAGCTTTTCAAAAGACATTGAAGGCTTCCTGTTCCATTTGAAAAACCCGGCACTGCTAGTTGTGTTCGGCCTCGGAGCAATTCTTCAAATCGCTTTCACCGGCGTTTGGACCTATTTGCCATTTCACCTTGAAGCACCGCCATTCTCCATGTCACTGCAGGCGATTTCCTATCTGTTCTTCGCTTATGGCATCGGTGTCATCGGATCGCCTATGGCCGGGCGCGCTGCTGAAGCATTCGGCTTGAGGCGCGTGCGCATCATTGGGGTGTTCATCTTCTCGGCTGGCGTATTGATGACACTGGGCACTGAACTGTGGATGTTGACAGTCGGCTTATGCATAACTTGCCTCGGGTTTTTCACAGCCCATTCACTGACTGCCGCTTCTGTCGGCCAGCAAGCGACGCATCATAAAGGCAGTGCATCCAGCTTATATCTCGTATCCTATTATATCGGCGTCGCCGCTGGAAGCTCATTGCTCAGCCCGATTTGGACCCGTTTCGGCTGGAACGTGCTGATCATTCTTTGCGCAGCGATGCCAGCGATTTACGTAATGATCGTTACTTGGTACAGAAAAAGAGCCGCCTCAATTGCATGAGGCGGCTCTTTTATTTTATTCCAGGAACTGTGCCGGGGTACTTAATAAATCTATGCCCCAGACGAGCGGCAGGAAGTAATAGACGGCCAGCC
The DNA here is from genome assembly GCF_028890485.2 of Planococcus sp. SK3692. Lineage (GTDB taxonomy): Bacteria > Bacillota > Bacilli > Bacillales_A > Planococcaceae > Planococcus. Next base: position 399,539 of record NZ_JARCHV010000002.1, on the reverse strand, counting down.
CGACAAAAACAATCCCGAAAACATTCAGGATGAATCCGGCACGGGCCATATCAATAATTTTCAAATAGCCTGAACCGAAAACGACAGCGTTTGGCGGTGTCGCCACCGGCAGCATAAATGCGCAAGACGCCGTGACAGCGGCCGTCACCATCAATGCATACGGGTGGATACCGAGCGCAACTGCCAACGAAGCCATAATCGGGAACATCATCGAAGCTGTAGCCGTATTGGATGTGATTTCTGTTAAGAACAACACGAATGCCGCAACGACCAGTACAATGATCAAGACATTGATTCCTTGCAGGCCAATCAACTGGCCGCCTACCCATTCAGAAAGCCCTGATTGAGTAAAGCCTGCAGCGATTGCCAAGCCGCCCCCAAAGAGCAGCAGAATGCCCCATGGCAATTTAACAGCTGTCGCCCAGTCCAGCAAATTGTCGCCTCTGCGGTTTTTCGAAGGAATGGCGAACAAAATCAAGGCAGCAATCAACCCGACCATCGCGTCGTTCAAGCCAGGCAAAAATTCCACCAGCAAAAACGAGCGGGTAATCCATGAAAATGCTGCCAATAGGAAGATCGCGAAAACGATCTTTTCCTCGTAGGAAGCCTTGCCGAGCTCTGCCTTCTGCTCTTTAATGACTGCGCTGCCTCCAGGCAACTCTTTTAGTTTTAGAGGATGCGCCACTTTCACCAAATAGAACCAAGCCACAAAGATAAAAATCCACGCTACCGGTACGCCGAACAGCATCCACTCAGCAAACGTGATTTCAATGCCGTAAATTTCATTGACAGCGCCGGCTAGCAAGGTATTCGGGGGCGTCCCGATCAAGGTCGCGATTCCTCCGAGTGAAGCGGAATAAGCAATGCCGAGCATGAGCGCTTTGCCAAATCCGAAGTTTTCCTGAGAAGTATCGATTGAGTCGTCATGTTTCAGCGCTTCCGACACCTGATAAATAATGGCCAGGCCGATTGGCACCATCATCATGGCAGTCGCGGTGTTGGAAATCCACATCGACAAGAACCCAGTTGCCACCATGAAACCAAGAATGATCCGTTCGGTATTCGTGCCGATCACCGAAATGATGGTCAATGCAATGCGTTTATGCAAATTCCATTTTTCCATCGTCAAAGCGATCATGAAGCCGCCCATGAACAGGAAAATCGTGTCGTTGCCGTAAGCCGAAGTGGTCGCCCCAACGTCCAAGCCCCCCGTTAAAGGAAATAACACAATCGGCAAGAGCGAAGTCGCTGGAATCGGAATCGCTTCGGTGATCCACCAGGTCGCGATCCATATAGTACTCGCCAAGATCGCCTTCGCTTCCGGCGTTAAGCCTTCCGGATTCACAAACAGCATTGTCAAAATGAACAGCAAAGGGCCGAGAATCAGCCCAATCAATTGCGGCGTGTTATAGCTTTTCTTTTTGAAGCGTTCATCGTATGTGCCTGCGTCTTCTGCACGGTCGCGGTCGTCCCCTGGTGAAGTCGAGCCGGGCTTGGCAAAAAAACGCAGCATGTCTTTTGCCTGGTCGTGCTTTTCCCACATCCAGTTCCAAGTTGCTGAAATCATACTATCCCTCCAAATTTTAAAGAATTGTTTAATTATTCCACCCGCTTTAGTGTATCCGTTTTCATTTTTCAGAACAAGTGCTGCAATAGCCTTTGGCGGATGAATTTGCTGTCTTTTTGAAACTGCAGTTATTTCATCCAGTTTCCATCTGCCCGGTATCGCTTCGTTTAATTGGGCATTAGCCAAAATAAAAGAAGCTGCCGGTCAATTTCCGTCAGCTTCTTTTCACACTATTATTCACTTTCCGATTCGCCAATCGGATTTCGTTCATCGCCGACGCCGGTGTTGCTGTGAGCGCCTTCTTTTCTCATTTTCTGTCCGTCTTCCTGTGATTCACGATCGATTCCCTCAAACTCTTCACGTTTTCTTCGGTCCGTATTCTTTGACGGGTTGGCATTTTTGGAAAATTCGTCTCTAGGCATTGAGTTTCCTCCTCTTTGGACTGCTTGTCCCTCCTATTCCCTAAGAACACCGCTTAAAACGTATTATGAAAAGTTGAACAGGGCGTAGCCGAAATAAACCGACAGGACTGATAATGCAGCGAACACTAGGTGTTCCACAAAGCTGCCCGTTGATGTTGTAAACGGCAAGCGTACCGTTACACGCAGCGGAAACAATAGCTTTACGCCTCTTTTCGTCGCCATATCCAGTACGATGTGGCTAATCATGCCGACGAGAATGCCTGCCGCTAAAGCTTCATTTGGCAGCACCGCTTGAAACAATGCGGTCATGAGCAGCAAAAACAATAAGCTGTGTGTAAAAGTCCGGTGGCCGAATAATGTACTGATCAGCTTCGATACAATCGGCAAACTTCTGCCGATTTTGCTTGAGCCGTGGCAAATATCGGGAATCAACGCCCCTGCTACTCCGCCAATCAATAAGATGGCCGGCTCATAATGGGAAACTTGCGCAAATGCCAGACTTGCTGCGATGCCGCCCGTGATGTGTGTTTTTCCTGTCATAGCTGTTTGCGCTCCTTTTCGTTTGAATCATTCTTTAATTTCTATTATACCGTTTTTCGGTTATGCTGAAGACATCGAAATCAGCAAAAAGGAGTCGTTTTTCATGGGAATTCACCGTTTTTTCACCTCATTAAATGATTTGGAGCGGATCATCCGGGCACCGGGCCGTTTTAAATTTGAAGAGCATAACGTCGCTGCGCATTCCTGGAAAGTTAGCCAGTATGCGATGTTCTTCGCCACAATCGAAGAACGCGAAGGGCGCCCCGTCGATTGGAAATCGCTGTACGAACGGACCATCAACCACGATTTTGCCGAAGTGTTTATCGGGGACATTAAAACCCCTGTGAAATATGCTTCACCAGAACTCAAGGAGATTCTCGCCAAAGTCGAAGAAGGGATGATGGAAAAGTTCATCCTGAAAGAAATTCCGGAAGAATTCCAGGAAGTATTTTTCGACCGCATGAAAGAAGGCAAAGACGAATCGCTAGAAGGCCGCCTATTGGAATTCGCCGATAAGCTCGACCAATTCTACGAAGCGTTTTCGGAACTGAAGCGCGGCAATACCGACAAGGAATTCTTGAAGATGTACCGGATCGCGCTCAGCAAAATCCTCGATCTTCCGCTTACCGCAAGCGTCAATTATTTCCGTGATGTTATACTCGACGACATCATGACAGAAGACACAGCGATTGATATCCGTAAAATTACAAAGCGCGTGCTCGAAGCCCATTGATTCCTTTCCTGGGCATGACTGGTCGACTTATGATAAATTAGAATAAACTAACTCGGAGGTGAATCCCTTATTTAAGGGAATTTATTGGACCCCATACTTTTACTGAATTTAGCTCTTCTCGCCTTACTCATTGCATTAACCGCATTTTTCGTCGGTACGGAATTTGCTGTCGTCAAAGTCCGCATGTCGCGCATCGAACAGCTGATCGAGGAAGGCAATAAACAAGCCGTCACTGTGAAAAAAGTCGTCAGTGACTTGGATTATTATTTGTCCGCCTGCCAGCTCGGCATCACCGTGACCGCCCTTGGACTCGGATGGCTCGGGGAACCGACTGTCGAAACGCTTCTCCATCCGCTATTCGACTGGCTCGGCGTCCCTTCAGCGGTCTCGACGATCGTCTCGTTCGCCCTCGCCTTTGCACTGGTGACATTTTTGCATGTCGTCATCGGCGAATTGGCGCCAAAATCGTTGGCATTGCAATTTGCGGAACGGATGACCTTGTCGCTGGCCCCTGCGCTTTATATCTTCGGGAAAATCATGTATCCGTTCATTTTTGTCTTGAACGGCTCTGCCCGTTTGCTGCTTCGCATGTTCGGCGTTGAACCTGCCGGCGAACAACAAGCTCATTCAGAAGAAGAACTGAAGATCATCATGGCGCAGAGCTTCCAAAGCGGCGAAATCAACCAGACAGAGCTTTCCTATATGCAGAACATCTTTGCGTTCGATGAGCGCAGCGCCAAAGACGTCATGATTCCGCGCACGCAAATGGTCGCGTTTCCGGATGATTTATCCACGGATGAATTGCTCGCTGAACTTCGGGAGCATCGGTTTACGCGTTACCCGATTGCCCGCGACGGCGATAAAGATGATTTAATCGGCTTTATCAATGCCAAGGAAGTGCTGACACATTATGCGATCAATAATGATGTGCAAATGACCGAACTTGTTCATGACCTGCCGTATTTTCACGAAACGACGCCGCTTCAGATGGCGCTCGTGAAAATGCAGAAAGACCGTACCCACATCGCATTAGTCATCGATGAATACGGCGGTACATCCGGGCTGATCACGATGGAAGATATCCTCGAGGAGATTGTCGGGGAAATCCGGGATGAGTTTGATGAAGAAGAGGAAGCTGAAATCGTGAAAGAAAGCGACACCCGTTATGTAGTAAATGGCCGCGTCCTGTTGAAAGACCTGGAAGAGCGCTTCAGCCTGAAATTCACCGACAGCGATGAAATTGATACCATTGCCGGCTGGATGCAGCATCAGCTCATCGAAGCCGAAGCGGGGGATTTATTCGAAAAAGGCGGCTACCAATGGGAAATCGTTGCGATGGAAAACCACCATATCCTTAAAATCGCTTTTGAGAAACTTGAAGAACCGGAAATCACTGTATAAACAGGGCTGCCTATAGGCGGCCCTGTTTTTTTTAGATAAAGAAGTAATTGACCATTCTCCATTATTTCTTTACGATAAGAACAAATGTTCTTATTTTTTCAGAAAGGAGAGATGAAGATGAAAAAGAATCAGCATTTGACGGTAAAAGGGGACGTATTGGACAGAGGGCAATTGAAATGGGGGGCGCTGATGCTGCCGGAACATGTCCGGATGCTCCGGGAATGGCGGGCCGATGAACCCGCCAAGCACAAACCCCATCTCGACGAAGAAGAACTCGGGTTATTGCAGGAAGAAATCGGCATTGCCCATCAGCGGAAATGCCTGACGGAACTTCGCTACTGGAACGGCGGGCTCGCAGCTGTCTCCGGAACTCTCGTGTCGGTCGATTTGCACAATCAAACTATAGAGATGTTATCCGGGACCGAAGTTATCCGAATTGCTTTTAACGACCTTATCGGCATTCGCACAATCGATTAAAACGGGTTGTACAGGCGGAAAAAAGGATAATTTCCTTTTTTAAGGTTATTTCTTTACGGCATGGGGCATATACTTAATAACTTTACAAAAAAAATTGGAGGTATAAAGTTATGAGCAAAGTGACGTCTTACGCCAAAGAACTTGGTGAAGAATTCAAAAAAGATCATGCGACGACACTTGCGGCAGCCCAAGCTTATTATTATCTACTGGCAATTGTCCCATTATTGATCTTGCTGCTGGCGATCCTGCCGTATTTGCAGATCGACCCGCAGCGGGCTGTCGATTTTATCGGCACCATCCTGCCGGGTGAAGTCGCGAATACATTTGAAGATACCATTGTCAGTGTCGTGACGACACCATCAGGCGGCCTGCTGACTTTCGGTATCCTCGGTACGCTTTGGTCTGCATCGAATGCGATGACTGCATTCATGGAAGCGACCAACCAAGCCTATGACGTGGAAGAGACCCGTTCTTTCTTCGTGAAGAAAGGATTGGCTATTATTTTGACGCTGTTCATGCTGATTGCTGTTATCGTTGCACTTGTCTTGCCGATCTTTGGGGGCACAATCATCGATATGATCAATCAGTTCCTGAATTTGCCACAGCAAACGGAAATCATTTTCCAAGTGCTGCGTTGGGTCATCTCAATTGTGGTCATGAGCCTCGTCCTAGCAATGCTTTACAAATTTGCGCCGAATAAGCATTTTCCATTCAAGGAAGTTATCGTCGGTGCTATTATCGCTACGGTCTTATGGCAGCTTGTATCCCTTGGCTTCTCGTTTTATGTATCGAATTTCGGAAGCTATTCAGCCACTTACGGCAGCCTTGGCGGATTGATCGTCTTGATGCTTTGGTTCTTCCTGACAGGGTTGATCCTGGTCGTTGGAGCTGAAATCAATGCCATCTTGCACCGTCATAGACATGCCAAGAGCGATTCAGAAGAAAGCAAATTGCAAATGGCCGAATCTGGTGAAACAGAGTCGTCTATGAATAAGTATTAATGCCAAAAGCCATCCGCCGATTCACTAGCGGATGGCTTTTTTATATTGTTCTGCTTGCTTCTCCAATACCGGGCCGATGCCTCAGGAAGTTCCGAAACGCAAATCCTTCCACATGGGTTTCCGAATAGCGTTTTTGCAAAGCCTCGATTAAATTCGGATAAGCCGCAGCATGTTCAAGCCTCGTGACATGGTCAAAAACCCCGTCGAAATCCGATCCTAAGCCAATATGGCGCTCTCCACCGAGTGTACAAAGATGATCGATATGGCGCAACAAATCCTCGATCGTCGCCTGCTGGCTTCCGGAGTTGATGAACTCCGGACAGAATACGACATCGATCAAGCCATTGCGGGAAAACATGGCTTCGATTTGTACGTCGTTCAAATTCCGCGGATGATCGCATAATTCTCGTGCATTGGAATGGCTCGCAATCGGATATTCAGCGAGCTCCATCACGTCCCAAAATCCCTCGACTGACAAATGGGACACGTCCGTGAAAACACGATGTTCGTTATTTAGTTGCACCACTTGCTTGCCAAGCAGTGTCAATCCGCCGCCTCTCGGTTCACCGACCCCATCCGCACAAAGATTCGCGAAATTCCACGTCAGACCGAGTGACAGCACACCAAGCCTGTAGAGATGCCGGAGTTTCGTGAGATCATTTCCGAAAGCATCCGCTCCTTCGAGCGCGAGCACCGCCCCGGTTTCATCCAGGCCCAGCGCATCGATGTCTTCCCAGCTGCGGATGTGTTTGACGAGCGGTTGTGCGAGCACTTCGCTGTAGAACAAATCGACCTGCTCTAATGCATGCTGCCATTTTTCATTGTCCGGCAGTTCGGGATGCACGAACACCGCGAAAAACTGGACTTTCACCCCGCCTTGCTGCAAACGCAGGAAATTGGTATCGAGCTCTTCGGAATCGAAAAAGCGCACCGGCTTGCCACGAAACAGTTCATTGCGCTTCGCCACTTGCAACTTCAATAGCGCGTCACAATGTGTATCGATAATCTGCACTCACTCATCCCCCTCTTCCTTACAAGCGCTGACAAAGCCTTCAAAGATGCGCAAAGACGCAACATCCCCCGCACGCGCCATATTTTCCGGATGCCATTGCAGCCCAAGCGCAAAACCATGCCCTTTGCTTTCGATCGCCTCTATGACTCCGTCGCTTGCGATGCCGGAAACGAGATAATGCTCCGGCACTCGGCGGTTTGACTGGTGATGGCGGCTATTGACCTTGAGTTTCAGGGAATCCGTCAGACGGTGCAAGAGCGAACCTTCCGCGACTTCGACAAAATGCGAGCCATGCTCTTTCGGCGCACGCTGCTGATGCTGCAGCAAATTTCCAGCCAGTTGCGACGGTGTATCCTGATACATGTCCCCGCCTGCTGCGATATTCAAAATCTGTGCGCCTCGGCAAATCGCGAGTACCGGCTTGTTCTTCTCCATCACTTTTTCCAATAGCTCCAGCTCAAAGCGGTCGCGTGAAGGAATAATGACACCAAGGCCCGGATGCGGCTCTTCCCCGAATAAGGTCGGGTCAATATCCCACCCACCCGCAAGGAACAACCCATCGATGTGCTCAGCAAGTTCCTCCAGTTCCGCCTGCCCTTCAATATGCGGCAGCATAATGGGCAAGCCGCCAGCCCGGACAATCGCTTCTGTGTCCGCAAGCTCTACATTATACTCATCTTTCCCCAATTCCTTTGACGCGGTAATGCCGATGATCGGTCTCATTTCCATCACTCCTAAATTGTTTGAATTCTTGATATATTCACCATACAGAAGTTTTTTCAAGATGGAAAGAACAATCCAATCTTTCCCATAAAAAAGAAACAGCCCGCAAAAGACGCAAAGCCTTTCGCTGCTGTTTCTGTTAAAACCGATTCTCGTCCTCCTGTGAAGGTCTTGTTTATTACTCCGTCCGGTATCCTGCAATCGCTTCGGCAATCGCGTTTTCGATCGGCGTGACATTCGCCAGGTCATTATTCAGGATGATTGCGAAGATCAGCCGCTCCCCGTCTTGAGTCGTTGCATAGCCTGCCAAAGAAGAAACCGAAGACAAACTGCCGGTTTTTGCCTGGACATTGCCTTCTGCCGTTGTGCCTTTCATGCGATTGCGCAGCGTGCCGCCGACAAAGCGTTCCGCAGCGCCTGCTACTGGCAAGGACTCCAGGAATGTATCGAACCATGGCTCGCCTTGTGCTCCGGCCAATAACTGCGAAATCTCATTCGCCGGAATCAAATTGACGTGGGACATTCCCGAAGCATCGCGCAAGTGAATCGTGTCGATATTGACGCCAAGCTTGCCAGCGGTTGCCTCCATCACCTCAAGTCCAGCTTCCCAGCTGCCTTCCCCGTTCACTATGCGGCCCATTTGTTTCGCCAACGCTTCACCGTGTCCGTTATTGCTCAGTTTCATGAAAGGGATCGACAGTTCCGCGAGCGTCATTGACTGATGCTCCAGCAGCATTTTGCTAGCCGATGGCGTCACGCCCATGCCAGTTTTTGAGTTTCCAATCAGCTCGACGCCTTCCTTGTCGAGTGCCTTTTCGAACAAGTTGAGTGCGTATCCGGATGGTTCATCGACTGCGATCCACTCGCGCGTCCGGCTGCCTTGTTCCGGAATATTGCCTTCAATGATGATTTCATTCGTGCCGTGGTCTCTCGTGATGTTCAGCGTTTTCGGTTCTCCCGCTGCGACCGTTTCGGCATTATTGGTGATGGTCACATAATCCGTTTCGGGCGATAAACTTACCCTTACCTCGTCTCCAGCCGAATCTCCGGCGTTTGCTTCCACGATGATCGACCCGGCATCATAATCTTTATTCGGGGAGACGGTCAATGCAGATACTTGTGCCCCGACGTACGACACTTCATTTTTCCACGTCATGTCTTCAGACAAGCGTTCATCATCAAACCAGCTATCGTCGCCGATTAAGTCGTCTTTCACTTTATGTATGCCTTGTGCTTTCAATTCTTTTGCAAATCGTTCGAAATCCTCCTCGAGCAATGTCGGGTCGCCTTTTCCTTTCAAATAAAGATTGCCTTGCAGCACTTTGCCTTTCAGCTCTCCATCTGTATGTAGTTCTGTCGAGAATCGATGATCTTCCCCTAAGGTTTCAAGTGCCGCCGCCAGTGTGAATAGCTTCATATTGGAAGCCGGTTTCAGGCGGATGTCGCCAAAATGATCGTATATTTTTTCCCCACTGTCCGCTTTGCGAATGCTGACACCTGCCAGCGCGCCGTCCAAGCTTTCATCCTGTAAAATGTCATTCACTTGTGCAGTCAATGCTGCATATTCACCGTCTGCCCCTGCCATATTCCCGTCACTCCCCATCTGTAGCGGAGAAGCTGCTAAAGCCCCTGCCAGCACGAGCAATCCTGCTGTTCTCCATCGATTCAATTTCGCCATTTTATTTCCTCCTCCAAGTGGTTTACCAAAAATGTACCACATCGGAAGTAAGAATTTTCAGATACCTGAATAATCAGAACTAATGGCTTACTACTATTTTATATTAATAGTAAAAAAATCCAAATAAAACTTATATATTTTCTTCAATTCATTGTCTCTACGTTCTTTCAGCCTAGCTCCATCCAAAAAACCGCACCGGCAAATTGCCGATGCGGTTTCTTCATACTTTATTGCTGGATCAATTCCAATTCGACTGGAATCGATGCTTCCACTTCTTCGCCATCCAAGTGCTGGATTGCTGTTTCGAGAGCCATTTCACCGATCATTTCCGGTTTTTGGGCAATCGTACCGGCAAGGCGGCCTTCTTCCACTGCAGCGACCGCGTCATCTGTCGCATCGAATCCGACAACTGTAACGTCTTTGCCCGAAGCTTCAATCGCTTCAAGTGCGCCGAGCGCCATTTCGTCGTTGTGCGCAAACACTCCAGTTACATCAGGGTTTGCTTGCAAAATGTTTTCCATGACTGACAAGCCTTCTGCACGGTTGAAGTTCGCTGTTTGCTTGGCGACTACATCCAAACTATCTGCTGCGATATTATTGAAACCTTCCCCGCGTTCACGTGCTGCAGAAGATCCTGGAACGCCTTCAAGTTCCGCTACTTTCGCGCCGTCACCAACGAGTGACAATAGGTGTTCAGCTGCCATTTCACCGCCCGCTACGTTATCGGAAGCGATGTGGGAAACGACTTCGCCGCTTTCCGCGCTGCGGTCTACAGTGATGACCGGGATATCTGCGTTATTGGCAGAAGCGACTGCTGAAGCGACCGCCTCGGAATCGACCGGGTTGATGAGAATCATGTCCACGCCTTGTTGGATCAAGTCCTCTACATCACTTGCCTGTTTCGATGCATCGTCTTGTGCATCCACTACAGAAAGAGTTGCGCCAAGTTCAGAAGCTTTGGCTTCTGCCCCTTCACTCAATGTGACGAAGAACGGGTTGTTCAATGTTGAGATCGAGAAACCGATTGTGTAATCGCCGCTCGCTTCTTCTCCGCCTGTCGTTTCTTCTGAATCTGAACCTGGTGCTTCCATGGAACATGCGGCCAAAACCATCATTGCCAAAAGGACGAACATCAATAGCATCTTCTTCATTTCTACCACTCCTTATGCTGTTTTTTTACGGTCGAGCAATACTGCAAGCAATATAACTGCACCCTTCACCACTTGCTGGAAGAAGGAAGAAACCCCGATTAAATTCAATCCATTGTTCAAGACACCGATGATCAAGGCACCGATCAAAGTGCCAACAATCCATCCGCGCCCGCCAGTCAAACTCGTTCCGCCGAGCACGACGGCTGCGATTGCATCGAGTTCGAACATCTGGCCCGCTGTCGGCTGCGCTGAGTTCAAACGCGAAGTCAAGATCAACGAAGCCAAACCAGCAAGCGCCCCAACCAATGAATACACATAAATCTTGATGCGGTCGGCATTGATTCCCGAAAGTACGGAAGCTTCTTCATTGCCGCCCACGGCGTAGACCCGGCGCCCAAATGTTGTTTTCTTCAAAATGAAGTAAAGAATCCCGAAACTGATGAGCATTGTCACGACTGGGACCGGGATGCCAAGGAAATAGCCTTTTCCGAGCATCTGGAAAGCCACACTGTCGCCTAGTCCAGAAATCGGACGGCCTTCTGTATAGACGAGCGTCAAGCCCCTGTAGATGGTCATCGTCGCAAGTGTCGCGATGAATGGCGCCACTTTTCCTTTCGCGATGATGACGCCGTTGATGGCTCCGAGAACTGCTCCGAGGAACAACCCCAACAGCATCGCCAAGATCGGGTCAATTCCTGAAGCCATCATGCCGGCTGTTACAGCACCCGTAAGCGCCAAGATCGAGCCGACCGATAAGTCGATTCCGCCGGTCAAGATGACAAAGGTCATGCCGAATGCGATCAATGCATTGATCGACACTTGCCGAAGGACGTTCAAGATATTGCTCATGGATAGAAAACTCGGATTAATTGCGGTGATGATGATAATGATTAAAATCAACCCGATAAACGGTGCGATTTTTTGGAACAAGCTTGTATTAGCGGACTTCAGCTTCAAGTTTCCCACCTCCTGTTGCATAATGCATAATTGTTTCCTGCGTCATTTCCTGTTTTGGTATATCTGCCGTCAGCTTGCCTTCATGCATAACGAGGACGCGGTCGGCCATGCCGATCACTTCCGGAAGTTCAGAAGAAATCATCAAGATCGCAACGCCTCGAGCAGCCAATTCGTTGATGATGGAATAGATCTCTTTCTTCGCACCGACATCAACTCCGCGTGTCGGCTCATCGAGAATGAGTACATCCGGTTCGATGCCGAGCCATTTTGCGATAACGACTTTTTGCTGGTTGCCTCCGCTGAGCGATTTGGCAGCCTGGTCAGGCCCGGATGTCCGAATGCCGAGGCGCTTTACCATGCGGTCGTAGAGGCTGCGTTCTTTGTCTTTCGACAGCAGCCCCTTTTTGGAAATGGATTCAAAGTTTGCCATGCTGATGTTTTCTTCTACTGTAAAATCGACGATCAGCCCTTCGGATTTGCGGTCTTCGGTCACATAGCCGATGCCGAGCTCTTTCGCTTTTTGCGGATTATCGATCTTCGCCGGCTTGCCATCAAGCTCCACGGTTCCTGAATCCGCTTTCTTATAGCCGAATAAAGACTGCGCCACTTCTGTTCGCCCGGCCCCCATGAGTCCGGCAATCGAAACGATTTCCCCTTTATGGATATCGAACGATATGTCTTCAAAGCAGTCTTTGCGCGTTAAGCCTTTAACCGACAGTTTCACGTCCCCGATGGCGGAGCTTCGTTCCGGGAAGCGGTCGCCGAGTTCACGGCCGACCATCAACTGGACGATTTCTTCGAAGCTGGTTTCGCTGATCTTTCGTTCACCGACGAATTCACCGTCGCGTAAAATGGTGATGCGATCGCATAGCGAAAAGATTTCCTCCATGCGGTGTGAAATATAGACAAACGACACACCGCGCTTTTGCAGTTCGCGGATCGTCACGAATAAGGTTTCGATTTCCCGGTCCGTTAATGCGGCGGTCGGTTCGTCCATGATGATCATTTCCGCATCCATCGACAAGGCTTTGCCGATTTCCACCAATTGCTGCTGGCCGACAGACAATGTACTTGCGGGAAGCGACGGGTCAATATCAAGCCCTAGATCCCCCAAGATCTTTTTCGTTTTGCGCTCCATGTCTTTCGTCTTCAGGATGCCAGTACGCCCGACGGTTTCCTCGCGGCCAAGAAAAAGATTGTCGGCAATCGACAGGTGCGGCAGGATATTCAATTCCTGGTGGATGACGGCGATCCCTTCCGCTTCTGCCTGTTTCGGCGAAGTGAACTCAACTTTTTTGCCTTTCACTTCCACCGTTCCGGAGTCACGCGTGTAGATGCCGGACATGATTTTCATCAAGGTCGATTTGCCAGCTCCGTTCTCGCCCATCAAGGCGTGGATTTCGCCTTTCTGAAGAGAGAAATGGACATTTTTCAAGACGGCATTGCCGCTGAACGATTTGCAAATATCGGTCATATTGATCATTTCGGTCATTTCGTTCACCTGCCTCATTAAAAGATGACGCCCGACTGGAGAATGACATTCGCATAAGGGCTTGCTTCCCCTGTGCGGATGATCAGTTTGGCGTTATGGCTCATCGCCTTTAATTCCTCGTGGCTGAGATAGCGGCACGCTAATTGCTGTTGCATGCTGGCTTCCAAACCTTTATTGTGATCGCTTATTTCCCGGGCAATATAAGCCGCTTCCGCTTCAAAATCCTCAAGCACTGCATCCAGCACTGTCTCAAAAGAAGGCTCTCCGATGCGGTACGATAAATCGACACACGGTACATGTTGCGGCACCGGTAGTCCGCAATCGGCAATGACAAGCAAATCCGTGTGCCCGAACCGTGCCAAATGGCCGGCAATGTCGCGATTGATGATGCCTTGTTTTTTCATTTTGCCGCCTCCATTCGGGACACGACTTCCGTACGGCTCGGCATGCCGCCTTGAGCACCGAACTTCTCCACCGATAAGGAGGCAGCGGCGTTGGCGAAGCGGACCGCTTCCTTGAACTCGCTGCCTTCCACTAAGGCAACTGCCAAGGCACCGTTAAAAGTGTCTCCCGCGCCCGTCGTATCAACCGCTTGTGTCGGATAGCCTTCTACCGTTACGTGCTGTTCGCCGTCAAAATAGCGGGCACCGTTTTTTCCAAGCGTCACGACCATCTGGTTCGGATAGCGTTCGAGTTCCAGCTCCCAATTTGTGCCAAACAGTTCCTCCGCTTCGGTTTCATTCGGTGTCAAAAAGTCCGCTTGTTTCATTGCTTCGGTGAACCCACCAGCTGGAGCGGGATTCAAAATGGCCTGCACGCCGAGTTCTCTGGCAAGTTGCAGCGTATATTCCACGACCGCAATCGGCAGCTCTAGCTGCAGAATGACCATCGAACTTTTTTCGATTACCGTTTTCTGTGCATCGATATCCGCTGTTGTTAGTTCATGGTTGGCACCTGGGACCACGATAATTCGGTTATCGCCTTCTGACAACAAGATATTGGCGATTCCGCTCGCCCCGTCCGTTTTTTTTACGCCTAGTGTATCGATCTGTTCTACTTCCAGCCCTTCGAGGAGCTGTGTGCCGAATGCGTCGCTGCCGACTGCACCGACCATATGGACTTGATCGCCGAGCCTCGCTGCTGCGACTGCCTGGTTGGCGCCTTTTCCGCCAGGGACGGTCGTATATAAATTCCCGAGCACTGTTTCACCTTGCTTCGGAAAGCGTTCTGTTCCGACCACAAGATCCATATTGATGCTTCCTACTACAGTAATCATCATTCCACACTCCTTGTTGTGCCCCGCAAGACCAGCTTGACTGGAATTTCGTAGAAGCTTTCTTCCACAGGCTTGTTCTCGATCCGCTTGATCAAGACGCGCGTTGCGATTGCACCCATTTTGTAAACGTCCTGTGCGACAGTCGACAGTCCTGGCGACAGCATTTCACCCATTGCGATGCCATCAAATCCGACAATCTGCAAATCGTCCGGCACTTTTCTGCCGAGCAGGACAGCCGCTTTCAAAGCCCCAGCTGCCGACACATCGCTTGAAGCGAATATGCCGTCGATTCCTGGGTCGTTCTGCAATTCCCGTTCGACAATCTTTTGGGAATCCGCATAATGGAACGGGCACGTGACGATGCGGTGATTGACATCCGCTTGCCCGATTGCTTCCATAAATCCGTCATAACGGTCATTCGCCGGGTTCAGTGCTTCCGGCCCCCGCAGGAACAGGATATTTTGACAGCCTCGCTCGAGCAGCGCATTCGTCCCAAGCACGGCACCTTCTTTATTATTCGATGAGACCACGGGAATCTTTTCATTGATCGCCCGGTCAAGCGCCACAATCGGCAGCTTAGTATTGGCGTAATGCGGGGCCTCCAGCTGGTTGGAGGTAACGATAAAGCCCGCAATGTATTTTTTCTTCAACGTTTCGATGTAATTTTTCTCTTTTTTCGGGTCTTCATCAGAGTTGCACAAAATCACTGTATAGCCGTAGCTCAACGCCACATCCTCAACAGCCCGCGCAAGCTCCGGGAAAAACGGATTTGTGATGTCCGGCAGAATGAGCCCGATCAAATTGGAGCGTTTTGTGTTCAAAGAGCGTGCGACTGGATTCAGTTCGTATTCGAGTTCCTCGACCGCTTCCGTCACCGCTTTTGCGGCATCTGCGCTGACATAGCCACTGCCATTCAAAAAACGTGAAACCGTCGCAACGGAAACGCCTGCTTTTTTCGCTACATCCCTGATCGTTGTCATCGCTCTTCTCCGTTCTCGGGTTATGTGTAACCGGTTACACATACTATAAAACGTCCTTTCCTCGTTGTCAACGCGATTTTTCACTTGTTGCTGTTCACGTTTCCACAAACAAACAAAAAAACACCCCGACAATGGATATCGGGGTGAGCATAATCAATGGGCCAGTATTCGCTCGCCACAATTTTCTTCGGTTAAGCTGTAACTGATGACTTGCTTTCCTTTTTTCCACAGCAAGCGGACGGCCATATTCTTCTCCATTTCATCTGAAGCGATGATGTGGATCGGACGGTCTGGTATTTCTTCGTAGCTGCGGATGAAATAAGCGATCGGGAGTTCGAATGCGCCTTCGATGGGATCTTTATAGGAAATATTATAGGCTCTCACATCCAGCAAGAAAATATCACCATTTTCTTTCAAGCGGTCTGCACAATCGTGCTTGACGCCTTTGGCCGTGACATAGCGTTTATAGAAACCGTTGGAGCCGGCAAGAGCCAGCAACGCAATCGGGATGCCAATACTCATTGTTTCGATCTTCCCCTTCTGGATTATGTTTTTTCAAAGCAAAACCGCTAAAGCCAATGCTTAAGCGGTTTTGCTCCTATTATTGTTTCACGGATGCGACTTCTTGCTGCCATTTGCTGTAGCCGCCTGTCATATTGACCAGGTTATCGATGCCGTTCGCTTTCAGGACACTTGCAGCGATTGCGGAACGGGCACCCGCTTGGCATTGCACGATGATTGTTTTGTCTGTATCCACTTCATCCAGGCGATTTTTCAAGGTACCGACCATGATGTGCTCGGCGTTATCGATATGCCCTTCATCGAATTCCGTCTGATTGCGGACATCGAGCACGTACGCTTCGCCTTTTTCGACCATCTCATTCGCCTCAGTTGGCGAGACGTTTTCATAAGAAGCCAAATTTTCAGCTTGCGCCAGGACAGTTTCTGCTTCTGCAAAGCCGTAGACTTCATCGATTCCGACTGAACGGAGAGCTGTCATCGCTTCATCCAGCACTTTCGTATCGAGAAGCAAGTACAGCGGTTTGTTGTAATCAACGACCCACCCTGCCCAGTTCGTGAAGGAATTATTGAACGGGATATTGATTGTCCCTTGGATATGGCCTTTGCTGTAAACATCTGCCGGGCGCATATCGAGTACTTGTTTGCTCTCTGCAAGAAGCGCTTCGATAGCTGAGGCTGATGTGATTTCTTTCAGTTCAGGCAAATCTTTGATCAATGTCTGGCCGACTTTATTGACCGATTTCATCACTGCGAAGTAATACGGCGGTTCCGGCTGTCCTTCGAGCAAAGCTTTCTTGAAGGCAGTTTCATCATCGAATTGCATCGCCCAGTTAAAGGCTTTTTCGTAACCGACTGTCGTCGATGGCACCGCGCCGAGCGCTTTACCGCAAGCGGATCCGGCACCATGCGCTGGCCAAACTTGCAAATAATCCGGAAGCGCCTTGAAGCGTTCGATAGACTTGAACATCGACGCCGCTCCGGAATCGGACGTACCTTGGATACCTGCCGCTTTTTCCAGAAGGTCCGGACGCCCGACGTCTCCGACAAAGACGAAGTCGCCTGTGAAGATGCCCATCGGCTTGTCTGCTGAGCCGCCTTTATCCGTCAATAGGAAGGAAATGCTCTCCGGCGTATGCCCTGGCGTATGCATCACGTCAAAGACCAAATTGCCGATATTGAACTGGTCGCCGTCTTTCAATAATTGATGGCTGATTCCATCCAGGTTCTGATATTTCCAATCGGCATCACCTTCATCCGAAACATAGAGCTTCGTGCCAAAACGGTCATTCAGTTCCCGTGAACCGGATACAAAGTCAGCATGGATATGCGTTTCAAGAGCGCCGACAAAATTCAGTTTCTCTTTTTTCGCCAGTTCTTCGTATGCTGTGATATCGCGCATCGGATCAACGACAACTGCTTCGCCTGTTTTTTGGCACCCTACTACATAAGATGCGTGAGCCAATTTTTCGTCATAGAAATATCGTAATAACATGGAATCAATCTCCTTTTATTTGTTTTCGTTTTCTTAAGTTTAATATACCCCATAGGGTATAAATTGTAAACACATATGCTCTACATTTTTATCGGCTTTCTTTAACACATTAAAAAAGCTCCAAGAGGGCAGCAACTGCACTCTTGAAGCTTAAAGGCGGATCATTTTTTTTCATCAAAGAAATCAGGAAGCTCGCTCGCTTTCATCGGAAACTCCGCTTTGCGCTTGTCGACAAAGGATTGAATGCCTTCATCCGCATCAGCATTTTGCCCTGCCCAGTGGAGGAACTTCGATTCCGCGAGATGCGACTCATGCGGATGATCTGCACCAAGCATCTTCCATAATAATTGGCGCGTAAAGCTATTGGAGGTAGCGGCGGTATTTTCTGCAATGTCCCGTGCGATTTCATATGCTTTTTCAAGCGGATCTTCCGATTCATATTGCATAAGCCCCGCTTCCACCGCTTCAGCCGTCGGAATATAGCGGCCCGTCAAAGTCCACTCGAGCGCTTTCCCGATGCCGACGATGCGCGGCAAAAACCAGCCGGAGGAAGCTTCCGGCCCGATGCCGCGGCGTCCGAAGACGAAGCCGATTTTCGCATCCTTTTTGACGATGCGGATATCCATCGGCAAAGTCATGGTCATGCCGATGCCGACCGCGGGGCCGTTGATCGCGGCAATGATCGGTTTGTTCACTTCGTAAACCTGGTTGCTGACCTGGCCGCCGAGATCCCTATACTCTTCCGCGCTTTGTTCGGAAGCGAAAGTCGAACCGCCGTCTGATAAATCCATTCCAGCACAAAACGCACGGCCTGCCCCGGTCACGACGATGACACGCACTTCGTCGTCATCATTCACTTTGCGATAGAAATCCAATAATTCTTCGTTCATTTGTTCCGTATAGGCGTTCATTTTTTCAGGGCGATTCAAGGTCAATGTCAGAATCCCGTCCGATAATTCGGTTTTAATGGTTTCGTACAAGCGCATTCACTCCCTCTTCATATTCCCGCTCCAGTTGCTCGACGGCTTCCTTGACCGTCTCGCGCTTCGTCACCGTCGTCACGCCGTGTCCAGCCGACCAAATATCACGCCATGCCTTGGCGTTAACAAGATGGGATAGATCGACTTCCTTTTTCGGCTTCAAGGTTTTTGGATCGATGCCTTGTTTTTCAAGGCTTGGGATGAGGACATTCACCGGCACGCCGCTGAACGAATCGGTGTATAAAATGTCTTCGATCGATGAATCGATGACCATCTGCTTGTACTCTTCCGGTGCGCTGCTTTCTTCGACCGCCAAAAAGCGCGTACCCATATAGGCATAATCTGCGCCCATTAATAAAGCAGCTGCCACATCTTGCCCGGTCGACAAAGAACCCGACAAGATGATCGTGCCATCAAAGAACTTCTTGACCGCCGCAATGAAAGCGAACGGATTAAGTGTGCCCCCGTGCCCGCCAGCGCCTGCGCATACAAGGATCAATCCATCGACGCCGCTTTGTGCCGCTTTCTTCGCATGCTTCGCATTTGCCACATCGGAATAGACGAGGCCGCCGTATGCATGGACGATGTCGAGCACTTCTGCAGGCGAGCCAAGCGACGTGATGACAATCGGCGGCTGATGCTCGCGGATCAATTCGACGTCTTCGTCATAGCGCTTGTTCGAGCCGCGATGGCTGATGAAATTGACCGCCCACGGAATATCGCCAAGCGCTTCTTTCACTTCAACGAGCCATTTCGCGCATTCTTCGGCGGGGCGTGCATTCAAAAGAGGAAAGGAACCCATGACGCCGGCACGCCCTGATTCAATAACCATTTGAGGCGTCGACACAAGGAACATCGGCGCCACGATAACAGGTAATTTAGGCATGTTCAATCACCACCGCAATTCCCTGTCCGCCGCCGATGCATAGGCTCGCGACCGCATATTTGCCGCCGCGGCGCTTCAGTTCATAAGCTGCTGACAGTAAGATACGCGCACCGCTCGCACCGACCGGATGGCCCAATGCAATCGCGCCGCCGTTAACATTCACTTTCGAACGGTCCAGCCCGAGCTCTTTTTCCACCGCCAAATATTGCGCCGCGAATGCTTCGTTCACTTCGACCAAATCAATATCTTCGATTGTTAGTTGCGCTTTTTCCAGCGCACGGCGGATGGCAGGGACCGGGCCGATGCCCATGATCGTCGGATCGACGCCGGCAACATGCCAAGACACGATGCGGGCGACAGGCGACAAGCCATGCTTCTTGACTGCATCTTCCCCTGCTACAACAAGAGACGCCGCTCCGTCATTGATGCCTGAAGCATTGCCCGCTGTTACAGAACCGTCTTTTTTGAATGACGGGCGCAGTTTCGATAAGCCTTCTGTACTGGCATCCGGTTTGATGTGTTCGTCTTTATCGACCACAACCGTGCCTTTGCGCGTTTTCACTTCGACTCCGATAATTTCTTCATCAAACTGTCCGCCGGTTGCCGCTTTTGCTGCGCGCTGGTTTGATTCGACCGCGAATTCATCTTGGGCTTCACGGGAAATATCGTATTGCTCCGCCAGTTTCTCGGCCGTCATCCCCATGCCATTGCCGGTATATTGATCAGTCAGCGTTGCGAGCAGCATATCTTCAAACTGCATTGGTCCCATCTTCGCTTTGCTGAAACGCTGCGTGAAGTTCGCATAAGGCGACATTGACATATTCTCCGCACCGCCTGCCAGGACGATATCCGCTTCCCCAAGCAGAATATGCTGCGCTGCGGAAACGACTGCCTGCGCACCCGATCCGCATAGCCTATTCAAAGTCAGAGCCGGCACTTCCTGGGGAACGCCTGCGTTCAGCCCGATATGGCGCGCCAGATATGCTGCGTTGACATTCGACTGGATGACGTTCCCGTAAATGACATGATCCACGTGTTCCGCTTTGACTTTCGCTCTTTTGAGCGCTTCTACCGCTGTCGCTGTGCCAAGTTCCGTTGCATCGGTATTTGCAAACGAGCCGCCGAATGCCCCGAATGCCGTTCTTGCGCCATCTACTAGATATACATGTTTCATGTCCATTTCTCCTTTTCACGCCCCCATTGAAAGGGCTTACATTTTTTCTTTAAACTTGTCAGAAAATTTAATTTCTATTTAATCATACCGTTCAGTATGTTCCTTTGCAAAAAAATATTTTCCCTACTATTTAAAATTTAACGCTGTGTTTAACTCTAGTTGCACATCACGAGAAAAAGAAGACCCAGGACGAGTCTTCTTCTATTGTTAAGGAAGCAATACCAGTTTCCCTGTACTTTTCCGGCTTTCCATCAGCGCATGGGCTTGCGCTGCCTGTTCAAGCGGATAGCGTCCGGTAATCGAGACGTTCAGCTGCCGCTGTTCGAGCAGTTTGCTGATGGCGGCTTCTGCATTTTTTAAAAACTCGGGACGCTGCTTTCGGTAAGTGCCAGTGCTGTATCCGAGCACCGCCCGGCAACTTGAATGAAGTTCATCTGTTTTAACATTGCCCGGAACGGACCCTTCATTGGCGTGGCCGAATGACACAATGCGCCCGAAAGGAGCCAGAACTTCCAGGCTGCGCTCGAAATTTTCACCGGCTATCGTATCCAGGATGACGTCCACCCCCTTGCCACCGGTCAATTCAGTGAGGACTTCGGCGAAGTTTTGCTCCCGATAATTAATTGCAATCGCGTCAAGATCTTCTACCACTTTCATCTTCTCTTCGCTGCCGACCGTTCCGTAAATTTCCGAGATGCCGGCAAGTTTCGCCAATTGAATGGCGGTCGTGCCGATGCCGCCAGCTGCTGCGTGGATCAACAGCGATTCACCCGGCTGGATTCTTGCGACTTCGTGCAGCACATTATAGGCCGTGATGCCGACAGTCAAAGTCGCTGCCGCTTCCTCAAAAGAGACACTGTCGGGAATCTTGTAGACAAGCTGGTCTGAAGCAACGACATATTCCGCATAGGACCCGGAAGCCGGGAAAGCACGTACGCGGTCGCCTATGGAAAAACTGGTGACTGCGCTTCCGGTTTCTTCGACGATGCCCGCGCAATCCAGCCCCGGCGTGAACGGCTCGTTGTTTGCCACGCCGTGATATTGTCCGAGACGCGCTTTAATATCGGCAAAATTGACACTGACCGCTTCGACTTTGATGAGCACTTCATGATCTTTCGCTATTGGTTTCGGCGCTTCCTGGAGCTTCAGCACTTCAGGAGGGCCGGTCGTTTCTGCAATAATCGCTTTCATACGAACGCTCCTTTTCCTAGAAGATTAACAGGCAGGCGCCGATAACCAACCCGCCATAAATCAAGGCGATCATCGTGTAGCCCATGATGTCGCGGATTTTCAAGCCTGCAATTGCGAGCAAGGGAATCGCCCAGAATGGCTGGATCATATTCGTCCAACTATCTCCCCAGGCTACAGCCATGACGATTTTCGCCGGATCCACGCCCATTTCAAGCGCGGCCGGAAGCATGATCGGTGCCTGAACTGCCCATTGGCCGCCGCCTGACGGGATAAAGATGTTCAATATTCCTGCCGATAAGAAAGTGAAGAGCGGCAAGGTCGTTTCATTTGAAATGTCAATGAAGAAATTCGACATCATGACAGCCAGCCCTGATGCGCCGAGCATGCCCATGATTCCTGCATAGAAGGGGTATTGCAACACGAACTGACCGAC
Organism: Planococcus sp. SK3692; assembly: GCF_028890485.2. Taxonomy (GTDB): domain Bacteria; phylum Bacillota; class Bacilli; order Bacillales_A; family Planococcaceae; genus Planococcus. The sequence goes on along the minus strand of NZ_JARCHV010000002.1, from coordinate 377,451 downwards.
ACTGCTGACGGATTTCAATAATCCTGCCGCCAGCTCCCGGACATTTCCGAACATAAGTAGCGCGGCCGTCAAGAAGATCAAGTTGACTGTATTCAAATCAAGCGAGAAACCATTCATATAGAAATGGTTGATCAAATAACTTAAGCCGAGGAATCCGCCGATCAATGGAATAAGGCGGGATTTCTCGATTTTGTCATTGGGGTAATCCTCATGATCTTGCGGCGTTTCTTCTGTAACCGGGTCTTCCAAACGCGCGGGGTCCACCAAATAACGGTCTTCTGGATTGCGTGGATGGATAAAACGCATAACGAAAGGAAGCGTGAAGAACAGGATAACAACAATGGCAATATTCACTGCCGATAACAATGTCTCCGATATCGGGATTATCCCGATATCCCCTTCAAACACGTGCCCTGCGGTCGCGACAAACAGTGCCGGGGAAGATGACAAGCCGCCTTCCCAGATTAAAAACCCTGAATACCCTGCAGCAACGAGCACACGGTAATCGACGTCGCGCACTTTCTTTGCGACCAGTTTCGCGATGATCCCCGCAACGACCAGGCCGAAAGCCCAGCTGATGAGAGATGCGCCAAGCGCCGTGAAAGTCACCATCAAAATCGCGGAATTCGGCCCTTTAGGGATGCCGGCGATTTTCTCAAGCGCTTTGGAAACGGTCGGCGTTAACGCCAGTGCATAACTCAAGACGAAAGTCGTGATAATCTGGGCCGTAAAAGTTAAAAGCCCCCACATGCCGTCTCCCCAATGGCGCATCATATCGATTGGCCCGGAATCCGTAAAGAGCACGCCTGCGATAAAGGCGATCGCCGTCAGCAATACCGCGAATACGAATGCATCCGGCAGCCATTTTTCGGCGATTTTGGCGAATACATTTGCTACCTTAGCGAGCGGATTGTTCTGCTGTTTCTCTAAAACTGGATCTCTCTCGGTGTTTCTCCCATTTGCCATCGTCTTTCCTCCCATTTGCCATCGTCTTTCCTCCCATTTGCCATCGTCTTTCCCCCCATCTATTAATTGGCGGTCCATCCGCCATCTACATAAAGAATCTGTCCCGTCACATAGCTGGATGCTTCCGATGCCAGGAATAAAGCCGGCCCGATCATCTCGCCTGCTTCGCCCATGCGCTTCAACATCGTTCTGCTGACCAATTTTTCCAGCCGTTCCGGATCCTTCAGGAATGGTTCTGTCATCGGCGTTTTGATATAAGCGGGCGCCAATGCGTTGACGCGGATATTGTGTTCAGCGAGTTCCGCTGCCCACACTTTCGTCAATTGATTGATCCCGCCTTTACTTGCCGCATAGCTCGTCTGGAGCGGGTTTCCGACATGCCCCATAATGGACGAAATATTGATGATGCAGCCGCTATTTTGGCCAATCATCCGCTTTGCAGCTTGCTGGCCGACCAGGAAGATGCCTTTCAAATTGGTACCAAGCACCCGGTCCCAGTCTTCTTCCTCCACTTCTACCAGAGGTTTACGGATGTTCATTCCGGCATTATTGACGAGAATGTCCACTCCCCCGAAATCGGCATCGATGAACTCGAATAACTCGGCGACAGCTTGCTTGGATGTCACATCCGCTGATTTCCAGAAAACATCCAGATTTCGGCCGTTCATTTCATCCGCCGCTTCCTTAAGCACCGTTTCATCGCGCCCGGTAATGAGCACTTTAGCACCTGCATGGGCGAGCCCGGCTGCAATTGCCAGGCCGATACCTTTGCTGCCCCCGGTCACGAGCGCTGTTTTTCCCGCCAGGTCGAAACTTGGATAAGTAAATTCCTCCACTCTTATCTCCCTCTCTCTATTTGCAGAAATATTCCGTTAATTAAACAGGCAACTCTTCCAGTTCAAAGCTTCCAACGAGCTTTCCTATGCCGGCGCCGTCTTTGATCTGCAGCTCACCGGCAGTATCCGTCGTCAACATCCCTTCGATAACAAATGCCTCTCCTGCATGTGCCATGCCGATAAAACGCACAGTGAATTTACTCAGCTTCCTGCCTGGAAACCATTCGTCGATGGCATCGGAAGCCCATCCCATCAAGAACATGCCATGGACGATCGGTTCCTTGAATCCTTTGCTGCGAGCGACTTTTGGGACCGTGTGAATTTCATTAAAATCACCTGAAGCACCTGAATAGCGCACCATATCAATCGGCGCGAGAGCTTGTTTTTGGATGTCCGGCAATTTCTGCGCCATGCTGTTCCCGCCTTTCAATTAAAGTCGCCCGACCGATACGGATGACTTCATGGTCTTGGTTGCGGTACGTGGTTTCAATCAAATAAAAGCGTTTGTCTTTTTTATCGAATCGGCCGGTCAATACAGCCGTTGCAGAAATGATATCCCCGCTGATCATGTCTTTTTCATAATCAAAACTTTGCTCCCCGTGCAGTATGTCATTCGGGTCTAGCCCCCAGACCGCGAATAATTGATAAAAATCCCGTTCATTCCAAAAATCGATGACTGTTGTGTATGTAGGCGGAGCCGGAATATCCGGATATCCCGCATCCAATGCTGCTTCTTTATTGAAATAAACCGGATTCCTTAACCCGAGCGCCAAAGCAAACTCCCGGATTTTTCCCGCTTCTATGCGAAACGGCGCATAATGAAATTCCTGTTCCATTTCTGTTGCCTCCTTATTCCGGCTAGCCCGCTTCATTTCAACTAGCGAGAACCAACGCATCACTGCTTGTTATAATACTTCTCCCCTGCGCGTCCGGTTCGCCATATCGATCAAGTTCGCGACGGCTTTATTCAAATGGCGGAAACGCTCATCTTCAATTTCGCCGTTTTTCCAGCGGTAAAAAATTTGCTGCAAAATCCCGGCCAGTTTGTAAAACCCAAACGCTAGGTAATAGTTGATATTCGAGACGTCACGGCCGCTTTGCTTCGCATACTCGTCCACGAACTCCTTGCGACTGTAAAAGCCTGGCTGACTGGAGATAATATTGATGCCGATATCCGCATCTTCTGCTTGCCCCCAATAAGCCAAAGTCGAGCCGACATCGCTGAGAGGGTCGCCAATTGTCGACAATTCCCAATCAAGAACGCCTGTCGCAAGCCCCGGGTTTTCTTCATCAATAACCATGTTGTTCAATTTGAAATCATTATGGACGATCGTCGTTTCTTCATTGACGGGAATGTTTGCCGTAAGCCATTTCTCCAATTCTTCAAGCCCTTCAATATCGTCAGTTTTTGAATGATGATAGCGTTTGATCCAGCCTTTCACTTGCCGCTCCATGAATCCTTCCGGTTTGCCCATCTCTGCGAGTCCGGCTTCTTTGTAATCGATCGCCTGCAGCTGAACCAATGTCGAGATGACATTTTTCGAAATGACTGGCCCTGCTTGTTCCGGGTTCCCGTACACTTCTGGAAGTTGTTCATCGATGACAAGCCCTTGTTTTTTCTCCATGACGTAAAAATGCTTGTCCATCACTTCGGGATCTTCACAATATACATATGGTTCAGGTGCCAACGGAAACACCGGATGTACTTTTTCGAGCATCTTGAATTCACGTTCCATATCATGCGCTTTCGGCGGAATCTCCCCAAACGGCGGTCGCCTCAATACACCTTCCCAGTCTCCAATCTGCAACAAGTACGTGAGGTTCGAATAGCCTTCCGAAAATTGGCGGACGGCCATCTCGCCTTGTGGCAAGTCTGGCAATGCATTTCGCAAGAACCGTTCGACTTTCTGCCAATCGACTTCCTGTGTTTTTTTCGTGTTCGGTGTTGCCTTGCTCATAGTGACGCCCTCCATGTCATTCGTATTTAAAAAACCCTTCTCCGGACTTTCTGCCGAGCTTGCCTGCGCGCACGTATTGCTTCATCAAAGGCGCCGGCCTATATTTCGAGTCTTTTGTTTCTTCGTAAAGTGTTTCGGCCACAAACAACATCGTGTCGAGGCCGATCAAATCAGCCAAAGCAAGCGGGCCGATTGGGTGATTTGCGCCGAGTTCCATGCCTTTATCGATATCTTCAGCTGAAGCAATGCCTTCCATCAATACAAAGACCGCTTCATTGATCATGGGCGTCAAGATCCGGTTTACCGCAAATAAAGGCGCTTCCTTGACGGAAATCGCGGTCTTATTAAAGCGCTGCGCAATTTCATGTGCCCGCTCAAAGGTTTCATCGCTCGTCTGTTCTGCCCGGATGATTTCAACCAGTTTCATGATCGGCACCGGGTTGAAGAAATGCATGCCGACGACTTGTGCGCTGCGGCCTGAACTTGCGGCCATCTCTGTAATGCTAAGGCCTGAAGTATTCGTTGCAAAAATCGTCTTCGCTTGGCAAATACCATTGAGCTTGGCGAATAACTCCTTTTTCGGTTCAAGTTTTTCGATGATTGCTTCGATAACGATATCCATCTCTTTCAAGTCATTGATATCTGTACTGGGGCGGATTCGCTCCCACACAGCTTCACGCTGTTCTTCGTTCATGCGCCCTTTTTCGACGTTGCGCCGCAGCGTCTTGTCGATGCGCTGCATCCCGCGTTCCAGGCCTGCCGGGTCGAGGTCGTATAAAATGACGTCCATGCCGCCTTCCGCGCCGACTTGCGCGATGCCATTCCCCATCGTGCCTGCGCCGATCACTGCCAATCGCTCCATTTGTTCATCCCCCTCGTCATTTTCCCGTAAAATTCGGTTTACGCTTTTCAATGAAGGCTTGAACACCTTCACTCATATCTTCCGTGCCTACAAGCTTCGCAAACATCCGTGTTTCCAAATACTGCGCTTCCGATAGCGGCAAATCCAAGCCTTCATCAATCGCTTCTTTTGCAAAAGCGACTGCAAGCGGCCCTTTTCTTGCAATTTGTTCAGCCATCGCATAAGCCGTTTCAAATGCTTGCCCTTCTGCCACCACCCGCTCGACAAGCTTCGCTTCGTAGGCTTCCTGCCCGTTGAGCCAAACTCCTGAGAGGATAAGTTCCTTAGCTTTTCCGGGTCCGACCAGACGGGAAAGCCGCTGTGTTCCGCCATATCCGGGCAAAATGCCAAGACCTGTTTCAGGCAGCCCGAATTTCGCACTGTGATCAGCGATGCGTATGTCGCAGGCAAGTGCCAGTTCCAGCCCCGCCCCGAGCGCTAAGCCGTGGACTGCACAGATAACAGGGGCTTTCCCTTCCGTCAGCTTGTCGAAAATCCGCTTTCCTTTCTCCAGCAATTCGATGCCGCTCATTTTCGACAGTTCCGGAAATTGGCTGATGTCCGCCCCAGCAGCAAATGCTTTAGCGCTTGAAGAGCGCAACACGACCGCACGCACCTCCGTTTCTTGTAACGCATCAACCGCTTGTTCCAATTGCTCTAACACTGCATCGCTTAATACATTGAGTGGTTGGTGATCTAGTGTAACTACACCGATGAAATCATTTATTTCCAGTTTCACAGCATCCCAATGCCTCACCATAGGACTCCTCCTTTATTCTGCATTTCTCACTTGATGGCGTTCTTTGACGATCATGCCGTTTTCATAGATCGGCACTACATTTAGCTTTTCGTGATGGCGGATGACGAACTCTGCCGCTTCAGGAAACTTAAAGCGTTTGAGCAAATCTGCCGTTTCGCTGTACAGCAATTCGTTGAAGCCTTCCGCAAAAGAGCTGCGGTACGCTTTTTGTGCGAGCTTCGCGGCATCCGAGAGCTCGTAGCCTCCCCAAGTATCGAGGTGTTCGACCAGCTGGCCGGCACCGATAAAATCTTCCATCGAGAAACGGTCGTCATTTCCCGAGCAGACGAGCACAATCGATGAGCCATCCTGTTCCTGGTGGATGCGTTCAGCTACGCGATGTCCATTCACTAATGAGGCGATGTACAATTTTTTGGCCTGTTTCGCTTTTTCGATAGCGATCGTGCCGTTCGTCGAGCAAATAATTGCCGCCTTCCGCTCAGCACTGTACGTCAATGCGCACGGGTCAGGATAATCAAAACCTTCCAGCCCTTCGCCTTTCGACTCACCGAGCAATAGATGCTCACTCTCTTGCACTTTCGACAATTTGAGCGCCTGCTCGCTGCCGAGAACCGCATGCACCGGCTCGTAATTGCGGTCCAACAGGAAAATGATCGTCGATGTCGCCAAGAACACATCGATCACTGCGGCTGTGCATCCTGCCAGCCGCTCTTCTTTCACCGCTTCCTTTTGCGTAATGACGTGTATTTTTCTCATTCCATCAATTCCTTCAAATCAGGATGTTTTCATCAGCATCTTCAATAAAAGATCGGCGTAGATCTCTTCCACATCTTCAGGCGAATACTTGCCATCCGGTGAATACCACACCTGTATCCAGTTCGTTGCCCCCAAAATGATCATTCGCGACATTTTCTTCTCTGGCACTTCGAATTCCCCGCGCTCGACGCCTTCGTCGATGATCCGGTCGAACAGTTTTGCATAGTCATCGCGCTTTTCGATAATTTCCGGGATATTGTCCTCTGAAAAAGTCGTTTCGGGTTTGACGATCAAATTGAATACTTCTTTTTCACGGATCGCCACTTCAATGTGATGGCGCAAAGCCATACGCATCTTCTCAACAGACGGCACATCCCTTTGCACAATGTCTTCCATCTTTTCTTTCGCTTCCGTCAAGATCAAATCGTGGCAGCGGTACAATAATTCTTCCTTGTTTTTGAAGTAATAATAGAGAGCCCCTTTTGTCATCAATAATTCCGCGGCAATGTCTTCCATCGTTGCATTGTGATAACCCTGCCGTGAAATGACCAAACTGGCTGAACGAAGGATGTCCTCCCGTTTCTTCGCTGCTTTTCGTTCCCGTAGATTCATTCCACTCCCTCATTTGCTGGTTTATTAGAGATCCTCCACTGGCCCTTTCGGTTCTTCCATCAATAGGCTCGGCTTCTTCTCCAGTATATTTCGAATCAGGATAAACAAGTTCTCGATGACAATCATTCCAAAAGCAATCGGAATCAAGAAGAAAAACGGATACAGCGGATACAATGTGCCTGCTGCTGGAAACGCAATTTCCCGTTCAAGCCCATCCATTGCATAAGCCCAGCTGAACTGGACAATCAGCACCAGGACGAAAAGCTCCAGCAAAATCATCAGCAAGATGATCGCTTTTTGCATGCCTGCCCCGAAACGGTCAAGAAGTAAATCCATCTTCGGTAAGACGCCCGAGGAATAGACGTAAGCGAGGCCGGGGAAAACAACCAACGGCATCATATAGTTCTGGATGATTTCAAATCCGCCTCGGATCGAGCTCGAGAACAAGGTCCGCATCGCCACGTCATAGACGATCAATAACATCATCGCTACAACGGCGATTCCGCTGATCCAAATGCCGACAAGCTTTAAATAGTGAAAAAGCCGATACGCTTTCCATACACCTTTCATCATGCTTCCCTCCTTTTGCTACATTGAATTCGGCAGCCAAGTGGCGAGGCCTGGGAATGCGATCATCAATCCTGTCACAACCACCATCGCTACCAAAGCAAAGACTGTCGTCAGGCGGAAAATCGAACCTGAACTGATGCCGCTGACACCGGCGACTGCATAGACGCTTAGCCCAACCGGCGGCGTAATCAAACCAATTGTACAAATGACTGCTACAAATACCCCAAACCATAAGACATCGACTTGCAATTCGACAATGATCGGCAAGAGCACAGGAATCGACATCAAAATGACCGCTGCCCCTTCGATGAACATGAACATGATGAACAACACGATCGAAATGGCGATCAATACAAGCGCCGGCGTATCCATGATCGGTTCAATCCATTCGATCAAGCGCCTTGGCAGCAAGGACAAGGAAACAAAGCGGCCGAAAATCTGCGCGCCGATCATGATGATCATGACCATCCCTGTCAGCTTCACTGTTTCAATTAAAGAAGTTTTAAAGAACGCAAAATTGACTTTACCCAATAAAAATGCCGCGATCAAACCGACAAACGCCCCGACAGCACCCGCTTCGGTCGGCGTGAAGACGCCTGAATAAATGCCCCCGAAGATGATGAATACGATCGCCACGGCAATAATGCTCGCGATGATCAGGCGAAGCACCGGTACTTTTTCTTCTGCTGCGGCTTCTTCGATTACTTCTTCCTGCGTGGCCTGCTGTTTTTTCTTGCCCAATTGGAAATAGACGAGCATGACAGCGATAAACACCAGCATCGTTAAAATCCCCGGAATGAAGGCGCCGACGAATAAACTTCCGACCGGTGTTTCGGTCGCGACCCCGTAAAGGATCAAGATAATACTCGGCGGGATGATCCCGGAAAGCGAACCACCCGAAGCAGCGACGGCCCCGGCGAGCGGTGCACTATACCCGTGTTTGCGGAGTTCCGGAATGGCAACTTGGCCAAGCGATGCGGAAGTGGCTGTACCGGATCCTGAAACTGCCCCCAATAATCCGCCGATAATTAAGGTCAGTACGCCAAGCAAACTATTTTTGCCTTTCGACACTTTATGAACCATGTAAAAAATGTCCTGGACGAGCCCAGATTGCAAGATGAATTGTGCCATCAACACAAACAATGGGATAGTCGTTAAAGTATAACTGGCCACGCGATTAAACGGTTCGTTGCCGAGAAGACCGGGCAAAATGCCGAACCCTTCCAAGAGAATCAGCCCGATAATTCCGCTCGCCAGCAAAACGGAGTGAATATACAGCCCCGCCAGCAACAAAACGATCATCATGGCCAAAATGATTCCAATCACCAGTAAATTGTCCATTCTCTGGCCTCCTTGCCTCCATTATGGAAAAAAGGATAGCGACACTTCAATGCGCTATCCTCTTCTTGCTTGCTTATTCCAAATTCATGACCGCTTCTGGCACTTCTCCGCCTTCTTCAATCAAGAGATCTCTCCACATTTTGACCACTTCATTGCCCGGCAATCCATTATCTTCCAAGAGTTGTGCGTAATCTGTCCAAGTGTCTTCAATCCCTGTATTGAAGTGATCTTGCACGTCTGGATTCAACTCTGTGAATTCGACAAATTTCCCGCCATTTTCTTCATTTTCCGGGATAATCGCTTCAGCGCGGTCCATCCATTCCTGTGCACCGGCTTCGAAAATGTCTTCATTGGCCTGAGTCATCGCTTCCTGTACATTTTCTGGAAGTTCATCCCATCGGCTTTGGCTCATGCCGATAAATGCATTGAAGTGCCCGAAATTGATGCCGGTGACCGTATAGCGGAACAAGTCTTGGAAACCGTATCCGGTCCAGTCGGCGATGCTGTAGAATGCGCCTTCAAACGTGCCGCGGCTGAGCGCATCGTAGATCTCGACCGCTGGCATCGTCACGCTATTGAGGCCGGTTTTTGCGGCATACATTTCATGGATCCGGGACGGCGTACGAAGGGAAGTGCCTTCGATGTCACTAACCGAATTGAATTCATGCCCAGTCGTGGAAATGGAATATTCCTGAGTGGTCGAGATTGGGAAGACTTTAAAATCCCCGAATTGCATCTCCGTATACGTTTGGCCATCCGCCAGCTCTTCTTCGCTCTCCAACAAGTTTTTCCATGCTTTTGAAGCGATCATCGTATCGGAATGATTGAGCGGCAGCATCGTCACTTCAGCCATCGGAAATTGGTCCGGCTGATAGATCGGCAAGACCAAAGCAACATCGACCGTCCCGCTTTGAAGCGCGTCGCCTTCATCCGGAACCGACACCAATTCTCCGCCAGTGAAAGTTTCAAATTGCACTTGGCCATCCGTCAATTCCTCGACCCGCTCCATCCAAGGAACCATCGAAGCTTCCCACCAGGCATGCTGCGCGCTTAATCCCGTAGCTGCACGAAGCGTGATTGTTTCCCCTTCCGAACCGCCGCCTTGAGAATCTCCGCTGCCGCAGCCTGCGAGTAGAAGGGTCATTGCTGCACCTGCTGCTAAAAAACGAGAACCGTGTTTTTTCATAGAAACTACCTCCATCCGGTTTTTGTGCCGTGGCCGCATCTAATAGTAACGCTTACATTATTTCCCTAGAAATTCAGGTTTGCGTTTCTCAAAGAAAGCAGCGACGCCTTCTTTATGATCTTCTGTCTGGAGCAGCAGTGTCTGGATGAGATTCTCTTGCATGAATGCCGCTTCCTGTGGCAATTCATCCAAATGGTTGACCAGGTATTTGACGTATTTATTGCTGACGGCTGGACCTGCTGCGAGAAATTCCGCAAATTCCATAGCCGCCTGGCCGACATCCCCGCTCGAGATACGGTTGATCAAACCGTGATCTTGCGCTTCTTGTGCGCTGACCACTTTTGCGGAGGCAATCCATTCTTTGGCGAGCGGCGGGCTGATGCGTTTGCGAAGTGCTTTGATGAGTCCGAGGTCTGGGATCAGGGCAATATTCGAAAAGCTCAAAGCGAATTTTGCGTTTTCATCTGCCACGATGAAATCGGCAGCCAGCGCCAGGCTAAAACCGGCTCCTGCGGCATAACCATGGACCGCGGCGATGACAGGTGTATCGCTGTCCATCAAAGCTTTCGATAAGCTCGAGATGAAATCGATCCATTCAGCGACTTCGTGTGCGTTGCCGAGTGATTTCATCGAAGCAATATCGCCCCCTGCAGAAAATGCTTTCCCTTCCCCTGACAGGACGATGGCTTTGACAGCTGGATCACCTTCCAATTGCTTGAGCGCTGCGAGCATTTCTTCGACCATCTCCCGCGACAGCGCGTTGAGTTTATCCGGCCGGTTCATATGGAGCTTTGCGATCGCTCCGCTCACTTCCGTGTGCACAAGATTTCCCATAATACTCCTCCTTTATGGCGTAACTACTAATTTCCCATAAGTTTTTCGGCTGCCGAGCTGATCAAGTGCATCGACGACTTCATCGAATGCGAAGTCTTTATAGATAAGCGGCTTGATGGCACCTTCTTTATACAATGCCATCAACTCATGATGGGCTTTCATCACTTGGTCTGGCATCAAATTACGGAACAAGCCGAAGTGGACGCCGACAATAGAATAATTCTTGATCAAAGCATGATTGGTCGGTGCATCGGCGATTCGCCCTCCGGCAAAACCGATGACCAAAATACGCCCTTCAAAGGCAATGCATTTTCTTGAACGGTCGAACGTATCGCCTCCGACCGGATCGAAAATGACATCCGCCCCTTTGACGCCAGTTGCTTCTTTCACTTTCGGGACAAAATCTTCCTCTCGGTAATTAATGACGATATCCGCTCCAAGTTCTTTGCATACTGCAAGCTTTTCTGCACTTCCAGCGGTCGCAATGACGGTCGCGCCGGCTGCTTTTCCAAGCTGCACCGCAGCGGATCCGACACCGCCTGATGCGGCATGGACGAGCAAGACTTCCCCTTTTTTCAAATGGCCTGAACGGTGCAAGGCAAAATAAGCTGTTTGGTACGTAATGAATAGCGCTGCCGCTTCCGCGTAAGAAAGTTCATCCGGAATCGGGAAGATCCCCTGTTGTTTGACGACCGCCCATTCGGCCAGGCCGCCGCTTGGCAGCATCGGCGTTGCGAGAACACGCTGGCCGATTTCGCCTTGCGTGCCTTCGCCGAGCAGTTCGATCGTTCCGGCGATTTCTGCCCCGGGCGTAAACGGGAGCTCCGGTCGTTCTTGGTATTTTCCTTGGCATTGCAGAATATCAAAGAAATTGAGCGCCGCCGCTTCTACTTTGATGAGTGCTTCCCCCGCCCCAGGCGTCGGCTTTGGCAATTCTGCAACCGCCAAAGCCTGTTCCGGGTCGCCGAGCTCTGTCACTTGCCATGCTTTCACTGTCATCACTCCCATCCGCTTTGTTAGCAAACTGTTATTGGCGTGCTTCATTCGCTTTCAATTGTTCACGCAGCTCGAGACGCCCGACATCGCGCAAATGGACTTGGTCCGGCCCGTCGACAAGGCGCAATGTGCGTGCGTTTGCGTAATGTTCAGCAAGCGGGAAATCCTCTGTCAGTCCGGCGCCGCCAAATACTTGCATCGCCCGGTCGATAACATTGATCGAGACGCGCGGGGTGGCAATCTTGATCATGGCGATTTCTTTGCGCGCAGCTTTCGCACCGTGTTCATCGATTTTGTGCGCAGCGTTCAAGGTCAACAGCCGGACCTGTTCGATTTCGAGGCGGCTTTCAGCAATGATTTCCTTGATGACATCTTTTTCCGCTAGTGTCGAACCGAAAGCGACGCGGCTTTCCGCCCGTCTGCACAATAATTCAAGCGCACGTTCGGCAGCGCCGATTGCACGCATGCAGTGATGGATGCGTCCTGGCCCGAGGCGTCCTTGCGCAATTTCGAATCCTCTTCCTTCACCGAGCAGCATATTGCTCACCGGTACGCGGACATTGTCGTAATGCACTTCTGCATGTCCTTGCGGCGCATCGTCATAGCCGAATACGGTGAGTGGGCGGACGATTTTGACGCCCGGTGTATCGAACGGCACAAGGATCATCGACTGCTGTTTGTGCTTTTCGGCATCCGGGTCGGTTTTCCCCATGACGATCGCGATGCTGCAACGCGGGTCCATGGCACCTGTGGTCCACCATTTCCTCGCATTGATGACGTATTCATCGCCGTCACGGACGATGCTGCTTTGGATATTGGTGGCATCGGATGAAGCGACATCTGGTTCGGTCATGGAAAAGCACGAGCGGATTTCACCATTCAATAAAGGCTCGAGCCATTGCTTTTTCTGCTCGTCCGTACCGTATTTTACGAATACTTCCATATTGCCGGTATCCGGTGCGTTGCAGTTGAAGATTTCTGGCGCGATAAGCGACCGGCCCATTATTTCACATAAATGGGAATACTCGTAATTCGATAATCCTGCTCCGTATTCTGGATGGTCGAGGAATAAATTCCACAAGCCCTGCGCTTTCGCTTTTTGCTTCAGTTCTTCGATGATCGGCGGGATGGTCCAGCGGTCGCTGGCTGTTTCCTTGTATTCTTTTACTGTCTGTTCAGCTGGATAGACAAAGTCATCCATGAATTTCAGCAGTTCCTGGCGTAATTGTTCCGCTTTTGGCGATAATTCCTTAAGCATTTGATCGACCCCCTGTTTCTTTTAATGTGTTTTTTAAGATCTTTCCTGACGCATTGCGCGGCAGGCTTTCCAAGAGCACAAACTGTTCCGGCACCTTGAATTTCGCGAGCGTCTTCTTGCAATGCGCCTGCAATTCCGTGAAATCGTCTGGATCCAGTTTCGGCCCGACGACAAACGCTTTCACTGTTTCGCCAAACACCGGATCCGGTTCTCCAATGACAGCGGCCTCGACGACGTCCGGATGGCTTTTTAGCGCATCTTCCACTTCGATGGAGAAAATTTTCTCGCCGCCGCGGTTGATCATGTCTTTTTTACGGTCGCGGATATAGACATAGCCGTCGTCATCCATAATGCCGAGGTCGCCTGAATGCCAGTAGCCGTCGGTGAAGCTCGACTGGTTGGCAGCGGGGTTATCCCAGTATTCCTTGATGATCATCGGCCCCTTGATGTACAATTCGCCGGATTCCCCGTTCGGGACGGTGCGTCCTTCCGGGTCGACGATTTTGATGTCCGCGACTTCAACGGGCAACCCGACAGAAGTCACTTTCGATTCCGGATAGCTCACCGGCATCAACGTGGCGGGAGATGTCGTTTCCGTCGCACCGTATGCATTGTGAAGCTGTGCATTCGGGAACGCTTTTTTCAGCATTTGGAAGGTCTGCTGGTAAATCGGTGAACCGCCGAACGCCACTTTCTTCACAAAGTTGAACGAATGCTGCTGGAATTCATCGCTCGTCGACATCATGATGAAAATGGTCGGTACATTGAATAGGAAGTTGATTTCATGTTTTAAGATTAGCTGGATATAAGCTTCGTTCTGGTAGCGCTTCATGCTGTAGACCGTACCTCCGATATAAAACATATGAAGCAGCTGCCCGACCAGCCCTGTTACATGGAACATCGGGACAGCGACCAGCGTTTTCATCGAATCGTCGGTCTCAAAGCGCCGTTTGTAATTCATCACGCTATGCACCGCATTAATATGTGCCAGCACCGCGCCTTTAGGGCGGCCGGTCGTTCCCGATGTATAGAGGATGAATGCACCGTCCCGTTCATCGACGTCCACTTGTTTGAATGCAGCCGACTCATCCAGCAATTGCCTGTAAGAATTTTCGGCATCGATAATAAAAAGTTCGGGCTGTTCAGCATCCTCAAGCCCACTGCTTCGAATGGCTTCTTTCACTTCCTCCGCGTATTCCGCTTCTGCAATCAATAGCTGCGGCTTGGAATGCCCGATAATGTATTGCAGCTCTTCGACTTGCAGTTTGACATTGATCGGCACCATGATTGCTCCGGCTTTGGCACAAGCAAAGACGATGACTGGAAACTCAGCGCAGTTTCCGACCACCGCCCCCACACGGTCGCCCACTTGGATGCCGCGCTGCTGAAGGTTGGCGGCAAGCGTGGTCGATTGCCCGTCAAGCTCCCCGTAGCTTAAAGTCTGTTGTTCCGTAACGACCGCTGGTTTTTCTGCGTAGCGCGCCACAGTATCTGTAAGCAATTGGCCGATTGTCGAAGGGCGCTGTGCAAACACCTTCACTTCCGTCCGCCCAAAAAGTTCCATCGTTTCAATAGCTGCCAAACGAAAGCCTCCTTTTAAAGAAAATGTAAACCCTTACATCCTGTCTGAAAAAAATAAACTTTCCGGTCATTTATTAAACGTTGATTCAAAAAAAGTATACGTTTTAATATTTTGAATTACAAGTTAATTTTTAAATTATTTTAAATATTCTTTTTATTAATTATCGCAAAAAAACTTCTGCCCGTTTTTGGACAGAAGTTCGATAGTTGATGGAATTTTTACGCCAAGTCGACGTTGTGGTAGACCTGCTGGACGTCTTCGAGGTCTTCGATGGCATCGACCATCTTTTCGAATTGCGTCTGGTCTTCTTCTGACAGCGGCAATTCGTTCTGCGGGAGCATCGTCAATTCAGCGACCGTAAAGTCGGTTACACCGTCCGCTTTGAACGCTTCTTGCACGAGGTGGAATTGATCCGGTTCTGCATAGACGATAACGGTGCCTTCTTCTTCGAGGATGTCGCGTACATCAATATCCGCTTCCATCAATAGCTCTAGCGCTTCGTCAGCCGTCTTGTTTTCTACGCCGATGACCGCCGTATGGTCGAACATATACGCCACTGACCCGCTGACGCCCATATTGCCGCCGTTTTTACCGAATGCTGCGCGCACGTCAGACGCCGTGCGGTTGACGTTATTGGTCAAGGTATCGACAATGACCATCGAGCCGTTCGGTCCGAATCCTTCGTAGCGCAGCTCGTCGTAGTTCTCTTCCGATCCGCCTTTTGCTTTTTCGACAGCGCGGTCGATGATCGCTCTTGGCACGTTATAAGTCTTCGCACGCTCCAACACGACTTTCAATGCTTGATTCGATTCCGGATCCGGTTCACCTTGCTTGGCAGCTACATATATTTCACGGCCGAATTTTGCATAGATTCGGCTTGTGTTGGCATCTTTGGAAGCTTTTTTTTCTTTAATATTATTCCATTTGCGTCCCATTGTTATTCCTTCTTTCTCAAATTTCTTACGATGAAGAACATCATTTCATTCTATTATAATACAATACCTTCCGCTCTATCGACCTTCAGCCTTAAAAAAACCGTCTTCCACCCGCTTATTTTCTTTGCCCACATTAAAAATCACCTTGGCTCTTCCGGCTGCGAATAGCTCCAGCGGGACAGTCAAAGCGATTTCACTTTTATTCTTTATAAGGCGTTTGCTGGTAAAAATAATTCGGTTTGACGACGTCGTTCTTATACGGCTTATGGAAAATATGCGTTGTTGCGGGCGACACAGGCGGAATGAGCCATGCCCAATTCCCAGTGACTTGACGCCCTTCTCGTTCTTCGATTTTCTCAAAACTCTTGAACTGCTTGGCAGCGGTGTGGTGGTCGACGATGGTCACTCCCGCGTTCGCAAATGATTCAAGCACCGCCACGTTCAATTCGACAAGCGCTTTATCTTTCCATAGCGTCCGCTGCGAACTTGTGTCGAGCCCCATGATTTTCGCCATCGTCGGCAACAGGTCATAGCGATCTTCGTCCGCTAAATTGCGCGCACCGATTTCCGTTCCCATATACCAGCCATTGAAAGGCGCCATCTGATATTCGATGCCGCCGATCTCGAGCTTCATGTCCGAGATGAGCGGCACTGCGTACCATTTCAAGCCAAGATCACCGAGTGCCGGCCATTCCGGGTGCATAATCGCCACTTCCGGCTTTGCCTCGGCTGGCAGCTCGAACCATTTCGGCTGCTTGCCGGCTTCACCGATCACCACTGGCAATAGATCGAACCCACTGTCCGCACCTCGCCATCCCAGCGCCTCGCATTGTTTGGTAAATGCAAGAGACGAGGAGTCGCCGACGATCCGGCCATCCCGTTCATATCCTGCATAGCGCAATAATTGATGGTTCCAGATGCGCATCCGGCTTTGGTCTGACTGCTTGAAAATTGTAATAGCCGGGCGGATTTGCCCTCCGTTGAATGCAAAGCGCAAATGACGGACGATGGCCGAAAATACTTGTTCTTCCGTTTCCGCTTCACGTTCATCAAAAATCTCCAAAGTCTGCCAAAACAGACGCCCGATGCAGCGGTTGTTATTGCGCCACGCCATGCGCGCCCCGTGCTGCAATTCTTCTATTGTATGTCGATAGCTGCCGGTTTCCTCAATTTCCCGTTCGACCAGCTCGACGCGGCTGCGGATTTCTTGTTCATTTTTTCCTAGTTCCAAATAGCATGTTTCAATGAAATGAGCGGCCTCTTCCACTAGAAGAGTGCTTTCTGTTAGCTTTTCCATACATTTCACTCCCTTCCGTACATCGTACCACCAGAATTGGTGGAGGGCATTAGGATTTGTGACAACTCTTTGATTTTCAACTGCGCTTTAGTACACTATAAAAAGTGAATTAAGTATTTTGAAAATTAAAAGAGAGCGATGCAGTCGCTTCAGGCGGACGCTTTCCGCGGGCATGGCTTCAGCCGCTTCCCTCGCTTTGCTCAGTCCAGGGTCTTCAGCTCATGCTATTCCCGCCGGAGTCGCCGCCTTCCACTCTTTTATAAGATTCATCTATTTGACACATAATAAAATAGCAAGGAGTGGTTCGATATGGTGAAAGCGATTTTCTTTGATTTGGACGACACGTTATTATGGGATCAGCAAAGTGTGAAAGAAGCCTTCCGCGAAACGTGCGAGTGGGCTGCCGAACAGGCAAGCGCCGATTGCAGCGAATTGGAACAGATGGTGCGGGAAGAAGCTCGCAAACTGTATGCGGGCTATTCGACACATGCCTTTGCGCAAATGATCGGCATTAACCCATTCGAAGGGCTGTGGGGGCGTTTCGATGATTCGGGAGACGATTTCCAACAACTCAAGCAAGTCGCCCCAGGCTATCAACAAGAAGCCTGGACGCTCGGGCTGAAACGCATCGGCATCGACGATCCTGCCTTAGGGAAACAGCTAGCCGAGTATTTCCCGGAAGCCAGAAAGCGCAATCCCATTCTCTACGAAGACAGTTTGGAAGTACTCGATCAATTGAAAGGCCGTTTCGATTTATTGCTGTTGACCAATGGGTCGCAGAGCCTGCAGCAGATCAAACTCGACATCACGCCGGAAATTGCGCCGTATTTCGACCATATCGTCATCTCGGGCGCATTCGGGCGCGGCAAGCCTGACGCTTCAATCTTCGAACACGCCTTATCGAAGTTCGGCTATCGCCCGGAAGAGGTATTGATGGTCGGCGACAATCCGCTGACGGATATCCTCGGCGCTGAGCGTGCTGGCATCCCGTCCGTCTGGTTGAACCGCGAAAATAAAACGCCTCATGAAACGGTAGTTGGAACTTACGAAATTAAAAACCTGCGAGAGCTATTGCCTTTGCTCGAGCAATTGAAAACTGTATCTCCATAAAAAAAGCGCCTACACCGATTGGTCTCTAGACGATCGGTGCTGGCGCTTTATTTTTATAGATCGATTGCCGTGACGCTTTCGATTTCTTCGAGTTTCTTCAATTCTTCCAAGTCTTCCGGATCGGCGTGCTTATCGATCGACAGCATCATGATCGCATCGCCGCCGACATTCGAACGCCCAACCTGCATCGTCGCGATATTGATGTCTTCTGCGCCGAGCAATGTGCCGACACGGCCGATGACGCCCGGACGGTCATTATGGCGGATGAACAACAAGTGGCCGTTCGGCAGGAAGTCGACGATGTAATCGTCCACTTTGACGATGCGTGCGCCTTGCCCGTTCAATAGCGTTCCGGACGCTTTCCGTGTGCCGCTCTGCGTTTTCACTTCGACAGTGATGAGGTTAGTGAAGCCGCGCGATTCAGTCGATTTATGTTCGTTGACATGAATGCCTTTTTGATTGGCGATATACATTGCATTGACGTCATTGACGTGTTTGCCGAGGTGGCGCTTGAGCATCCCTTTGAGCATATTGCGTGTTAATGGGCCAACTTCCAAATTAGCGAGTTCGCCTGAATAATAGACGTTCACTTCGTCTGCCGTTTCCCCTGTCAAGTCAGTGAGGAATGTACCGATGCGTTCAGCCAAATCGAAATACGGCTCGATACGTTTCATGATCTCTTTCGGCACAGACGGCAAGTTGACTGAGTTCCGCACAGTGCCGTATTTCACGAAGCTGACAACGTCTTGGCTGACGTCGACCGCAACGCTTTCTTGCGCTTCGAATGTGCTCGCCCCGAGGTGAGGCGTGGCGATAATTTCAGGCAGTTCCAGCAAACGGAAATCGACCATCGGCTCTTGTTCAAACACATCAAGTGCTGCGCCTGCCACTTTTCCGGACTTCACTGCGTCGTATAAGGCGCTTTCGTCGATGATGCCACCGCGTGCGCAGTTGATGATCTGCACGCCATCTTTCATCACTTTAAAGGCTTCCGCATTGATTAAGTGCTTCGTTTCTTTAAGTAGCGGCGTGTGGACAGTAACAAAGTCAGCCACTTTCAAGACGTCTTCGACCGATCCGAAATCGACGCCGAGTTTCTCCGCTTTTTCAGCGGTCAAAAATGGATCATAGGCGATGATGTTCATGCGCTGGCCCTTGGCGCGCGCTGCCACTTCCTGGCCGATGCGTCCGAAGCCGACGACGCCGAGCGTTTTATTTTTCAACTCGACGCCGACATAGGATTTGCGGTCCCATTTGCCTTGTTTCAGGGAATTGTAAGCTTGCGGAATCTTGCGTGCCATGCCCATAAGCATCGCCATCGTATGTTCAGCCGCGGAGTTGGTATTGCCGTCCGGTGCATTGACGACGATAATGCCGTGCTCAGTTGCCGCTTCCAAATCGATATTGTCGACTCCGACGCCTGCACGCCCGATGATTTTCAAATTGGATGCTTTTTCGATCAATTCGCGCGTCACTTGCGTTTGGCTGCGGACGAGCAATGCATCGAATCCGTCGATCCGTTCACCAAGTTCCGCTTCAGATAAATTCGTTTCCATGACGATGTTGATGCCGTCGGCGTGGCGCAGTGGATAGACGCCTTCTTCTGATAGTGGGTCGCTGATCAACACATGAAATGTCATTACTTATCCTTCCCTTCCAAAAAGACTTGCTGCGCGGCTGCGATGCCTGCGCCGAGTGTGATATCTTGTCCAAGTTTTTTCAAGACGACTTCTGATGCGGCGAGTGCCTGCAGCACTTCTGCCGGTGAACAATAACCCATATGCCCAATGCGGAAAATGCTCTTCGCGAGATGCTGCTGTCCGCCGGCGAATTCGATGGCAAAGTCTTCTTTCAGTACTTTACGGAATTGTTCAGCGTCGAAATCTTCTGGATAAACCGCGGTAACGGTCGGCGAAGCATCCTCGTCGCTCGTCAGCAAACGAACGTTCAGCGCTTTAAAGGCGGCGCGCGTCATATCGCGCATCAAGCGGTGGCGGCGGTAAACGTTTTCCAACCCTTCTTCTTCCAACAAGTTCAGCACTTGCTGCAAACCGTACAGGATAGAGATCGCCGGCGTAAATGGCGTCGTATCTTTTTCGATATTGTCGCGGTGTTTGACCAAGTCCAAGTAGAAACGCGGCTGAGGATTAGCTTCGATCTTTTTCCATGCCCGCTTGCTCGCAGCGATGAACGCAAGCCCTGCCGGCAACATGAATGCTTTTTGCGAGCCTGTGACGACTACATCTACACCCCACTTGTCCATTTCTGTCTCAGTTCCCGCCACACACGATACGCCGTCGACGACAATCAGCGCGTCCGATACTTGTTTGACCGTTTCGGCAAGTTCCTTGATCGGGTTCAAGACACCTGTTGACGTTTCACAGAATGTAGAGAAAATGACGCGGATTTCCGGATGCTCGCCGAGGAAATTTTTCACGGCTTCTGGATCCACCGCTTGCCCCCATTCCACATTGAAGACATGTGTCGTGATTCCGTAGGCTTGGCAGATTTTAGCGAAACGTTCCCCGAATGCCCCCGTGACCAGCACCATCACTTCGTCACCTGGCGCCACCGTATTGACGACTGCACTTTCCAGCGCGGAAGTCCCACTGCCTGTCAAAATCATCACTTCTTCTTTTGTGCCGAATACTTTTTTCAATTTCGGGCGAATATCTCTGATCAATGAATATGTGCTTTCCCCGCGGTGCCCGATCATTGGTTGTGCCATGGCACGCCCTACGCTCGGCGGAATCGGTGTCGGTCCTGGAATTCGCAAAATTTGTTGGTCTGTCAGCATGATAATGTCCCCTCTCGATTTGAAAAATTATTCTGGAAATTTTTATACAAAAAAGACTCTGCGCCCCACATCTAAGATGCAAGGGGCGAAGAGTCTTCAGTCGCGGTACCACCCTAATTCACTGCCCAGTTGCAGGCAGCCTCATTAATATCATGCGTAACGCGCATAAAGCGGATGGGCCTACTATAGTTTCAGCACATCTATTCGGGAGTGCTGCCAAATGCCGGAACCGCTGATTCGCACCACCCATCAGCTCTCTTTGGATTCCTCTGCACACGGCCTATCTCCGTCGCAATAGTTAATCGATATAAGTGAATTGAGTCCATCATATATAGGGAAAAAACTATTGTCAATATATAAAAAATATTAAGATTTCTTTGCAAGCGTTTCCAATGCTGCAAGGACTATACGGATTGCATCAAAAAAATAATTTCTTTTCACGCTCGTCCTTTCAGATAATTCCGCATTCTGAGATAATTCAGCTGTAATGGCCCGCGCATGCCACTAGGCTCTATTTTGCGTATAATGAATAGAGCTTCCCTTTTCACTTGTTGCATTTTCCAGGAATAATGTCTTGAAAAATGGGTAAAAGGATTTTTGGGGAAGATTTTGAATGCCCATTGAAAGGAGAACACCATTATGAAGCTGATCTCTATTATTGTGCCAGCTTTTAACGAAGAAGCAAACATCGCTTCGATGTACAAGACTTTGGTGCAAGAACTTGAGCCGCTTCCCTATCTGTATGAAATCATGTTTATTGATGACGGCAGCAGTGACGGAACTTTAAATGAAATACTCAAACTCGCCAATGAACACGAAACCGTAAAATATATTTCCCTGTCCCGTAATTTCGGGAAGGAATCCGCCATGTTCGCAGGGATGAAGCGAATTAAAGGGGATGCCGCCATCCTGATGGACAGCGATATGCAGCATCCTCCTACACTCATCTGCGAAATGGTCCAAGGCTATGAAGACGGCTTCCATCAAGTCGTCGCAAAACGTTCTCGCAAGGGAGACTCAAAATTGCGCAGCGCGTTGTCTTCCCTATACTATAAAGTGGTCAATTCCGTGACAGATGTCAGCTTCGAAGACGGCGAAGGCGATTTCCGCCTTTTGAGCCGTAAAGCGATCAATTCCATCCTGTCGCTTAGTGAAAGCAATCGCTTTTCCAAAGGCATCTATTCGTGGATCGGCCTCAGCAAGAAAACCATCAGCTATGAAAACGTCTTGCGCGCAGAAGGCGATTCCAAATGGTCCTTCAGCAGCCTCGTCAATTACGGCATTGACGGGATCATTTCATTCAATATGAAACCTTTGCGCATCTGTTTTTACACAGGCTTTCTCGTGTTGTTCCTGTCTTTACTTTATATCGCTTTTACGTTCTACCAAATCATGGTACGGGGCGTCATCGCACCAGGTTATTTCACGACCATCACGGCGATCCTGCTGCTTGGCGGCATTCAATTGATCAGCCTTGGCGTCATCGGCGAATACGTCGGGCGCATCTATAACGAGACAAAGCAGCGGCCGCATTTCTTGGTCGAGATGAGCAATGTGGATGAATACGATGAATCTTAAGCGCTTGAATACGGAGTTCACCCGCTTTGTTTTTGTTGGGGTCGTCAACACGCTCAGCTATTACTCCATCTACCTGTTTTTGCATAATATGCTCGACTGGGCCTATATGCTGTCGCATATCATCGGATTTTTGATTAGCTTGAACATTTCGTTTTTTTTAAACACTTACGTAACATATCGTGTAAAACCGACCTTGAAGAAGTATCTGTATTTCCCATTAACACAAGTCGTCAATATGTCGGTTTCCACGTTCCTGATTTTCATCTTTGTGGAATTTCTTCATATCAACAGCAATATTGCGCCTTTCGCTGCAGTGATTTTCACCATTCCCGTAACCTTTGTCGTTTCTGGAAAAATCCTGAAAGCACCCGCGCAATCCAAATAATCATAAAGACGGTGGCATTATGCGTTCTTTTCGTCCCTATCTTCTACTGACAGTTGCATTTTTAGCCATGGCCATCATCGGCCATGGCGTCTTTCTGTTTCAATGGACTCAAAACCAATTCATGGCTGGGCCCAACGATGGCCTCGCCCAAATGATGCCGTTTAAGCAATTGCTTTATGACCACTATACGCGCGGCGAATTCTTCTACTCGTTCGATTTTGGGCTCGGTGCTGGCATATTCAGCGAACTGTCGTATTATTTTTCGACGTCTTTCGTCTATATTTCAACACTTATAATCGTCTTTTTGCTCGATTCCCTTCAATTGATCGGTGATCCCGATGTCCTGTTTTGGGCTAATGCCTCCGTATTCATCAGCGTCGCCAGATTGACACTTATACTCATCGTCACGTATACCTTGTTCCGCTATATGCGCATTTCGCGCCTATCTGCTGTTGTCGGGGCAAGCATCTACGGCATCTCGGGAATGTATTTTCGCCATGCGGCTTTCTGGGAATTTTTTGCGGATGCATTCATCTGGCTGCCATTACTGATTTTTGGTGCCGAAAAGATTTTCCGCGAGCAAAAGCCCAGCTGGTTTATGTTTGCGATCGCTATTTCGATGATCGACAATTTCTATTTCGCTTATATTAATTTCCTGCTGGCGGGCATTTATATTTTATTCCGCTTGTTCATTCCGCTCGAGAAAAAGGAAACTGGCTGGAAACAGGCCATTGTATTGTTCTTGATTGCCGGATTGATCGGCGCCGGCATATCTATGGTGTCGTTTATTCCTTCTGTCTATGCATTCTTGAACAATCATCGCCCAACGTTCCAGCAGGATATTCTGTGGTTTGAGGAAACGGAGAACCTCTTTTTCATGAGCCGTTATATCTTGCTGCCGGCGATGTTCATACTGTTTTTATTCATCCCATCGCTGTACAAACTTCAGCGTTTCCGTCTTTTTGCATTGATCGGCATCCTGACCATCGTGTTGTATCACAGCCCGATGGTGGGCAGTATTTTCAACGGCTTTTCTGCACCCCAGCACCGCTGGGAATACTTCATCTCATTTGTGGCTGCAGGCGCCATTGCCAGTGGCTTGGATCATTTCCACAAATTGCGCTTGAAGGACCTTGTTCCAGCGGCGATTTTGACCGTCCTCCTTTACGGGTGGTTCGCTTGGAGGGATGAAGCACTTGAATTCACCACGCTGTATCCCCGCCTGGCACTGGTGGGTCTTGTACTGACCTTGGCAGCGGCTTTGGCAGCTTCGGCCATTCGGCAGCGATTGCAAAGACCGCTGCTGGCTGCTGTACTGCTCGCTTTGGTGTTGGCTACCGCCAATGTCTACCAAAGCGAAAAATTGCTAGACGATGCAGACATTGCGGACGTCGATGAAGCGTTGATTACTGGGGAAGATTACGACAACGCGGAAGTCCGCACTTTAGTCGAGCAAATACAGGAACGTGAAACAAGCGAGATGTACCGCATCGACTGGATGGAAGGCGTCCGCAACAATACGCCAATCGTCCAGGACTTCCAAGGGCTCAGCGCTTATTCCAGCATCTTGAACAAAAACTTGTTGTACTTCTATTTATACGATTTGGAGATCGATATGCAGCGCGAAAGCGTCAGCCGCTACGCAACACTCGGCAACCGCAGCAACCTTCATAGTCTTTTGCAAGGCAATTACGCGATACGCGAAAAGGACGACCCGAATGTGCCGTACGGCTTCCGCAAGTTTGCCGCCACCGATAATTTCATCGCATATCAAAATCGCTATCCGCTGCCTTTCGCGCGGCCTGCTTTTCAGGTGTATCAAGAGTCCCAGCTAGCGGATGAGCCGCCTTTGCTGCGCGAACACGCCATGCTCAGCGGGATCGTTTTGGATGAAACCGCTGAAACCGAACCGCTCCCCGACCGCTTCCCAGGAGAAGCTGATTATGAAATCGAAGAAATGGGCGCGAATTATGATGAGGGCATGCTTGATATTTCCGAGGAAACTGGCGGAATTGATTTGCTGCTCGATGAAGTTCCGGAAGAAGGAGATTTGTATATCTCTTTCCATTTGGAGAATATGGCAGCAGATCAAGGCTTCCCACTCGAAGTCAATGAATACCGGACAACCCGCAAGTCTAATCAGTCGATCTATAAGACATTTGTCGACGACTTGACGATCCGTGTCGAGGCAGCGCAAAAAATTGAAATCCGCATGCCTGAAGGAACATACAAGCTAACGGATATTGAAATTGTGAAAGAACCTTATATGCTTTTGAGAGAACAAAACGCTTTGGCAGACCGCACGAGCAATTTGAAAATCGACGGCAGCCAAGTTGATGTGGCTTACGATAATCAAGATGGCGCCCCTTACCTCAATTTATCGATTCCTTACGAAAGAGGCTGGCAGGCGACCATCAACGATGAACCGGTCGATGTGCTAAAAGCCAATTACGCCTTTTTAGCCGTTCCGCTTGAAGACGGGATGAACGAAATTGAGTTGCGCTACCGACCGCCATTCTTTGTGCCTTCCCTTTCCATTAGTCTGTTATCGCTCGCTGCGGGCTTGTGGTGGCTGCGCCGAAGAAAAACAACAGGAACGCGCAAACATGAGCCAAAAGACACCATGACGAATTGATGGGTTTAGCTCCCCTCCTACATGTGTAAGGTAGAGTAATAACAATTTTTAGGAGGAAGGAGAATATGCGATGAAATCATGGTTGAAGTTTATGCTTTTGAGTCTTTTACTGTTGCTCGCGGCATGTGGCGACGACACAACAGAACCTCCAACGGAAACAGACGGAGCGGAACCGCAAGAAGAGGAGGTCGAAGAACAAGAAGGTGAGCCTCAGGATGGGTCAGGAGGCGAATCAGAAGGTGATGCCGATGTTCAATTGCTGACGGTTGAATTCCTGAATGCAGACGGTGATGCTACCGGTACTGCTGAACTGACGCAAGAAGATAATGGGGTCATGGTCACATTGAATGTAGAAGGATTGGAACCGGGAATGCATGGCATTCATTTTCACGAGCAAGGCATTTGCGAAGCTCCTGATTTCGAATCCGCAGGCGGGCATTTTAATCCGACCGGCGCAAGCCATGGGCTTGATAGCCCGGACGGCCCTCATGCCGGCGACCTTCCGAATATCGAAGTTGCCGATGATGGCACTTCGACAGACGAACTGACAGCAGAAGAAGTCACTTTGCAAATCGGTGAAGAGAACTCACTCTTGAAAGAAGGCGGCACAGCACTCGTGATCCACGCTTCAGAAGATGATGGCCAAACCGATCCTTCCGGCGATTCCGGTGAGCGCGTCGCGTGCGGCGTAGTAACAGCTGAATAACTAATTGCCAAACCAGCCAGAGAATCTTCTCCGGCTGGTTTTTTAAACATGTGCTTGAAGACTTGTGTATCGATAACATTCTTCGCGTTTAGCCCGAATCGGAACGGGAATAACTACCCTATATCCAACTTGAGGAGGACGTTTACATGTCAAAAGATAAATACGAAAAAATCCATGATCAAATCGATCCGCAAGAGCAGGACCATCAGCCAGGGATAGAAAGCGAAATGTCTCCGGAACCAATATATGATGACGAAAATTACAAGGGTGCAGGCAAGCTCGAAGGAAAAGTCGCGTTGATTACAGGCGGCGACAGCGGAATCGGCCGCGCCGTTGCCATCGCTTATGCGAAGGAAGGCGCAAACATCGCTATCGCCTACTTGGATGAACACGATGACGCGGATAAAACCATCGAAGCCGTGAAAGGCTATGGTGCAGAAGCCCAAAAGTTTGCCACGGACGTAAGCCAAGTGGAAAACTGCCACCAATTGGTTGTGGACGTCATCGCTGAGTTCGGGCAATTGAATATTCTCGTCAATAATGCAGGCAAGCAATTCCCGACTGAAGATTTCCTGGATATCAGCCCGGAACAATTGCATGAAACTTTCGAGACGAATATTTACAGCATGTTCTATTTATCCCAAGCTGCTTTGCCACACCTTTCTAAAGGCGATACCATCATCAATACATCATCTGTGACGGCTTATCGCGGCTCGCCGGCACTCATTGATTATTCATCCACAAAAGGCGCCATCACCAGCTTTACGCGTTCATTGGCCGCCAATGTCAGCGAGCAAGGCATCCGTGTCAATTCAGTCGCGCCAGGCCCAATATGGACGCCGTTGATCCCTGCCACATTTGACGCCGAAAAATCCGGTAAGCAAGGCGAAGACACTCCGTTAGAACGGCGCGGGCAACCGGCCGAACTTGCTCCAGCGTACGTTTATCTTGCCTCCACCGATTCCACATACGTGACCGGACAGGCAATCCATGTGAATGGCGGAGACTTTATTACTTCGTAAGATTGCCGGTGCTTATACAGCTAATAACCGATGTCTCAAACTTACCATGCCTGATGGAAACCAACCATTTTAGGAGGGTATAAAATGAAACATATCGAAGCTATTTTGATGAAATTTGCAATGAGCTTTGCTGTTGTATTTTTGATTCTTGGGCTGATTTACGGAGTTTCTGTATTCGATATTTTCGTTATAAGTCTAGTGATTACTGTAATTGGTTATGTCGGTGATATGCTACTATTCCCACGCACATCCAATAAAATTGCAACAGCTGGAGACTTAGTGCTCGCATTCTTGATTGTTTGGCTATTGGGAGAATTTCTAATCGGAAATACAGATTTCTCTATACTTGCTGCAACAATTTACACAGCAATTTTGATTGCTGCTGGTGAGTGGTTTTACCATATTTATTTAAAGAAGCGTCTATGGGAGCAAAAAGAAACTTCCCATACTTTAAAACAGGAACCGAACAAAAAATGATTACCACGTATAAAAGCCGACCACTAATAGTGATCGGCTTTTATTAGTTTTCTTTCACTGGAAGATGGAATCGTGTTTTCTGCTCCGCTGAAAAATGGGCTAGCGGCTCTTCCACATTCCATCCAGCAGGAAGGAATGTGGCAAGCGAATTTTCGGCAATTTTTATGTGGACATTCTGCAATTGCCACGGCGCATGTACAATATCCACACGGTATAGGGCAATTTTTGGTTTTGTCCATAAACAATAACGTTCTGTCAGCCAATGTTCCAGATCAGTTGCTCGCCTTATTCCGGCGCCTGGTGTGAAGCCTATCCGGAAATTCTCGCCAATAGCTGATTTAACGAGGCGGCTTGTAAATACATAACGCATGTCTTTTTTCACAACTTTCATGCGGGCATAGCGATAAGGAAGAAATCCTCCTGCACTTGCCGCTTTTACAGCGAGCAGGCTATCGGCATCCAAGCTAAAAAAATAGACTCCCGATCGGCCCTTATGCTTTACATATGTCCTTACATTCAATTCACGATAGGTTCCTGCAATGGGAAATGGCAAGGAAAAACGCAGACGTGTATGATCGGCAAGGAATGGAACGACGCCGACCCACGCCTGCCCGTCGAATAAATCGATTTCGAGCTCTGCCGGCACGAACGGCCGTAGCGCATCTGGTGGAATCGGCCAATGCAAAAACACCAGATCCCGCCATGTCTGTGCCATAATCCATGGCTTTTTCATCTCTACATCTCCCTTCAAAAAAATATCAGCAATGAAACAGGACGAAGAAAAATTCTCCGTCCCGTTTGATGCTTCTATCCTTTTAACTTGTCTTCAGGCAGTGTATCATGCGACTCGAGCGGTCCTGGCTTCAAGATCGGCTTTTGCCCGAAAGCTTGTGCCTGCTCGTATTTGAACGGATGGCCATCCGGTGCATTGCTGCTCATCCACGGCAATGATGCGCTGTCTTCGCCTTCCGAGAAGTTATAAAGCGTATGGGAATATTCGGTCGCTTCCCATTCCGGCGGCACAGTAGAAGGAGCGATGACACCGCCTTCTTTTTCTTCCAGATCGCGTATCGCGGCAATCCACTGGTTTTGGTGCATCGTATCGCGAGCCAATAGAAATGACAGCAAGTCTTTTACGCCTTTATCATCCGTCAGGCTGTACAAACGCGCCACTTGCAGGCGGCCTTGCGATTCAGCGTTAACGTTGGCACGGAAATCAGCGAGTAAATTGCCACTTGCGATGATATATCCAGCGCTCCATGGCACCCCTGCACTGTTCTCTGGTGTTGCGCCAAGACCGGAGACAATCGCATGGTGCGGATTCATGCCGCCCATAATGGCCCCGATCACCGGGTCGCTCGCCGCTTTTTCCTGTTCGTAAACCGGTGCTCCTTCCAGCAATTGAGCCACCATAGTAGCAAGCATTTCGATATGTCCGAGCTCTTCTGTGCCGGTGTCCATCAGTAAATCCTTGTATTTTTCATTTCCTCTTGTGTTCCAACCTTGGAATAAATACTGCATTGCTACGGACATTTCACCGAACTGCCCCCCGATGACCTCTTGCAGCTGTTTGGCGAATAACGGATCGGGCTTGTCTGGCTTAGCTTCAAATTGGAGTTCTTTTCTATTGAAGAACATTTAACTTCCTCCTTGTATTTTTGGGTTATTCATTTTTATTTATACGTCCTTCACTATCTTCCCGCGTATCTTTCGGATGTCCACCGTCGTAGTCGGAATCGTTTCCGCCCGCGTTGAACTCTTGCTTTTGTGATTGCTTTGTCTCGCTTGCCTGTTTTTCACCGACTCTGCCTTCACTGCCAGGAGTACTGTCCTGTGGCTGGCCGCCATCGTAATCCGAGCTATTGCTCCCTGCATTGAATTTCTTTTTGTCCGTGTCTGAATTCGTTTGATTTTCAGGTCCTTCACGCTGGTTATGTTCTTTTCCCATCGTTACGCCTCCTTGGAAAATCTGGAATTTCTGTTCCCTAATTATGTACCCTGGAAAAGTGGATTAAAACGGAATAAACTATTTTTTCAATTAATTAGCTCCATAGTAATGAGATCGTTTAGTTTCACGAGCGTAAAGGGCTAATACTACAGTTCATATTGGTATTTCCCATAAAAAAACCTCATTCAAAATGAATGAGGTTACTTCGAGATATTATTCTATCCATTAATATCAGCTAATGCCTTTTCTATGCTTGAATAGGTTTTCAGCATATTGTCCCGGTCCAAATCACGCACCAATTCAGTAGCCGCTTGTGGAGTGACCCCGGTGATGTACATATGGCTCCCCATAATGCGGAGCGCTTCGCAAATCTGGGTGAACCAATGGAGCGGAGATTCTTCGTTCCACGTCAATCCTGTAATATCGAGAAGTGCATGCTCAATCCGGTGCTCGCTGACATATTCGCATAATTTCACTTTCAATGCTTCAAAACGCTGCAAGTTCATCGTTCCAACCAATGCAACTGTGGCAACGTTCGGCTGTATCGATAAAATTGGAAGCATCAGCTTCTCTATTTCGCTTTCATTTTCGTCAATCGCTTCCTGCTGCATTTTTTCAATGGTGATATCCGTCTGGGTACCGATAAAATAGAGCTTTTCTTCGACTGTTACCGGGGTTATTGCCAGGCGGTTCCAAAACGGCGTTCCGTCTTTTCGGTAATTGCGCAAAACCACTGTCGTTTTCTCCTGGTCCTTAATGGCATGCCGAATTTGGTCAATTGCATCAGGAGCCGTTTCCCGCCCTTGCAGGAAACGGCAGTTGCGGCCTAGGAGTTCTTCTTTACCATAGCCGGTCATTTCTGTAAAAGTATGGTTTGCATAAATGATCGGATTGTCTTCTTTTTCAGGATCCGTGACGATGGTGCCGACTTTACTGCCGTCTAACATGGCTTCAAGCAACTGAATCTGTGTATTCACTTCCATTTTCTCCATATAAATTAGTTCACCTCAAATTTTTACTCGTATTATTTTATCACAGCTTGCTATATACCCAAAACCGGTAACTTCTGGAAGTTTCAGGAATCCGTTAAAGGGTAAATGTACAACAAGAGTTTTGTAAAGAAATGGAGAGGATACCCAAATGGCAAAAGTATTGGCAGTATTATCAAGCGGCTATTCGAACGAAGAACATAATTACGTAACTGGCTGGTGGGCAGAAGAATTATTCGAACCCTTGTCAGAACTTGAAAAAGCAGGCCACTCGGTAGGGCTCGCGTCTATTGACGGCGGCAAACCAGTCGTCGATCCTTTAAGCCTCGATAAAGCTTATGACCCCGAAGGCAAATACAAAAAATTATACGATTCCGGTATTGCAGATAAGACCACACCGGTCGTCGATGTCCGTGCAAGTGATTACGATGCCATCATGATCGTTGGCGGCCACGGCGCGATGTTTGACTTAGCGCATGACGAAAATCTGCACGCCATCATCAATATTGTACATGAAACTGGCGGCATCGTTTCTGCTGTCTGCCACGGGCCGGCTCCGCTCGTTTTCACAAAAACGAAAAACGGCAAGCCCTTATTGCAAGGATTGAAAGTGACAGGGTATCCAAACGATATGGAACCTGAAGAAGTCGAGGGGCTTTTGCCGTTCAGCCTCGAAGATGAAATGGCCAAGATTGCCCAATACGACAAGGGCGATGGCCAAGACGAATACTTTGTCTGGGGCAGCGACCGCCTCTTAACTGGCCGCGATCCAGGTTCCTCACAAGCATTCGGCCGCGAATTGGCGAAGAAACTAACTGAACTGGAAGAGCACCCGCTCGACAAGCACTCAGGCTGATCACTCGCACAAAACAATAAGCTATACAACGATACCAACTATTAGAGGAGGAAATGAAATGGATAATAAGAACAACCACACGGACAAGGACAGGGAACAGGAATACATGAAAGCGAGTAAGCAGGAAGTAGAGCACAAATCTTCGACAACAAAGGAAGGTCTTGAAGAGCCGAAGAAAACAGGCTATCCGCCGTTGCAGCTTGGATTGATCATTTTCGCCATCGCAGTTTTGGTCATTGTTGGGTTTGCTATCGGTTTTGACTGGTTTGGCTTGTTCGGAAACTAATGGCGATCCCCATTTTATAAAAAAAAAACGCGGCGGACAGGAAATCCTGTCCGCCGCGTTTTTGTATCTCCTTAAATTTGTTCACTCAACTGGACTTCAAATGTTTTCAATTCACCGTTCCGATAAGCTTTGATCGTCACAGTCCCTTGTTCTTTCACTTCCGTATAGAGATATTGGCGAAGCTCCAAAACAGAAGAGACAGCTTGGCCGTTCAATTCAACGATGGTATCTTTTGCTTCGATCCCTGCTTCAGCTGCGCCAGATCCTTCCTGTACTGATTGGACGACAATGCCGTCTTCAACTTCACCAGGAAGATTCAATTCCGCATTTCTGATTTCTGCAGGTATCTGTTCCAACTCAAGCAATGCGACGCCTAGAGACGGGCGCGAAACTTCCCCTTCTCCTTCAAGTTCTGAGATAATCGGGATTGCAGAATTGATTGGGATGGCAAGCCCAATGCCTTCCACTGCATCCTGTGCGATTTTCATCGAGTTGATGCCGATGACTTGCCCTTGGGCATTCAATAATGCACCGCCGCTGTTCCCCGGATTGATCGCGGCATCCGTTTGAAGCACTTCGGACTGCCAGTCTTCCTGGCCGTCTTTATTGATATCGATCGGGACAGCGCGTTCCGTTCCTGAAATGACGCCGGTCGTTACCGATCCCGAGAACTGAAGGCCAAGCGGATTGCCGATTGCAATGACCGGCTCACCTGATTTCAATACTGAGGAATCACCGAACTCTGCAATCGTATCGATCTGCTCACCAGGTACTTTTAGGACAGCGAGGTCGGTCCAGACATCTGAACCGAGCACTTCCGCTTCAAGCTCTTCGCCATTTGCCAAAGTCACGACGACTTGTTCAGCGCCTTCCACTACGTGGTGGTTCGTGACAACAAATGCCTCGTCCCCTTGTTTTTTATAGATGACGCCGGATCCTGCCCCTGCCTCTTGTGTAGAGGTTTGCGCAAATGGATTATTGCCCGCTTGCAAGTTAGAGACGCCCACCACCGCATCTGCGGTTGCGTCAACGGTTTCTGTGACGTCTGTCGTGACAATCGCCGAGTCGCTTTGCAGTTCGCTCGTTTGGACGCCGGCAGTGGCGGATTCTGTTTCGCCCAAATCGGTTCCAGTGATCATCGTCCCCACCAGTAACGCACCTGCCAACACGCCTCCGAAACTGGAAGCCATATAGCGTTTCCACGGATTTTTCTGATTGTTTTGCCGTGTTGTATTGTAGTAGCCCATTAGTTTTCCATCCCCTTTAATGATTGTTTGTCGTTTGCCTTGTGGCTTTCGATATTCTTATCATACAAAGCAGATATGAAAAAATTATGACCAAACATGCAACAGAAATGTAAACTTTTCGAGGTCAATAGACGCCAAAAAAGCCCGCCGGGTCAACCGGCAGGCTTTCAAAGTATTCATCAACTATTCGATTGCTTATGTGGCAGGCGGATCGTGAATTTGGTCCCACTGCCTTTTTTGCTTTCTACCGAGATTTCCCCGTCGTGCAAATTGACCAATTGGCGGACGATGGAAAGCCCCAGCCCGAACTGGCCGCTTCCGCGTGACATATCGGCTTTATAGAAACGGCGCCAAATCATCTCCAGTTCATCGACTTCGATGCCGTCTCCGGTATCTTCCACTTCCAGCACAGATACACCGGATTCCGCACGGGCGCGCAGGAAAATATCACCGTTTTCGGTGAATTGGATGCTATTTTTGACGATGTTCACCAGGATTTGAATCAACCGGTCCATATCCCCATAAATCATTTCACCCGGTTCGGCTTCGATCAACAAGCGGTCGCCTTTTTCGGCTGCCTGCAGTTGCAGCTGTTCCTGGATGATCTCCAGGAGCTCGACGGCTTCGATTTCCTCTTTCATGAGCGTTACTTGATTCGACCGGATTTTCTCATAATCCAAGTTCTCATTGACGAGGCGCATGAGCCGCTTCGTCTCATCGCTCACCAGACGAATGCCTTTTTCGCGCTGTTGTTCCTCGATCATGCCGCTCTTCAAGCCTTCAATGATGCCGGCAATCGTCGTAAGCGGCGTTCTCATCTCATGCGAGACATCTGCCATGAAGCGCCGTCTCCGGTTTTCGAGCTGTTCGATTTCTTCATTGGAACGCTGAAGCTTATCGGCCATGACATTGAAATCGTGTGCCAAATCCCCAAACTCGTCAAAGTTTGATTCAGGCAAATTGACTTGGTAATGCCCTTCGCTTATCATCGAAGTCGCTTTTCGCATACGTTGTAGCCGCGTCACGTGAATTTTGGCAAGCAACAGGCTCAAAAGCAAGGCGAATGGCAAGGAAATGGCGATTACTGCGACGAGCGTCCGGTTCAATTCCGTCACCATTTCCCGGATGCCGCTTACAGGGGAAGCCAACAACACGCCGCCAGCGAGCGTGCTGCCTTCAACATACGGCAACGCAACAAATGTCATCGACCGCTCAAAGCGTTCGACATCCCGGTAGACGACCAATGTCTCGCCGCGTTCGATTACATTCCATTCCTCTGGTGTCAGCTCGACCGATGGAAAATTGCCGTTGATTGGATACAGGATCCGGCTTTGCTGGTCAAAGACGATGAAATTGATGTTTTGCGCTTCGAGCACTGTAACATAGGATTGCAGATCCGTTCCCGGCCGCGCCTGTTCGAGTTCCTGTAGAATCTGTTCGCCGTAGCGCTCGAGCTCTTCGGCTTTGTCCGAATACGCTACCCGCTCGCCGTAGAAAATGAACAGCGTGCTTAAAATAGCCACTGCAAATACAAGGACGCCCATATGGCTCGCGATCAATTGATAGAAATACTTAACTCGCAAGTTCTTCAAATTTATAACCTACTCCCCATACCGTATGGAAGAGCTGGTCGCCTTCCGGAATTTTTTTGCGCAGCCGTTTGATATGGACGTCTACCGTCCGTTCATCGCCGTAGAACTGATAGCCCCATACTTGCTCGAGCAATTGCTCCCGGCTGAATACTTGCTTCGGATGCTGCAGGAAAAAGACCAACAAGTCGAATTCCTTCGGCGTTAGATTGTCGATCGCTTGGCCGTCTTTGACGACTTCGCGTGTTTCTTTCCTGACATGGAAATGGGACGTACGGATGCCATCCTCGGCCGCTTCCCCTTTTCGCGCCCTTCTGGTCACTGCTTTGATACGCGCCATCAAGGTCAAAGGGCTGAACGGCTTGGTCACATAATCATCTGCTCCCATTTCAAATCCGATCACTTGGTCGGACTCGCTGTCTTTCGCTGTCAACATGATGATGGGCACTTCGCTTCCTGTCTCGCGGATTTTACGGCACAAAGCGATGCCATCCATTCCCGGCAGCATCCAATCCAAGATCAGCAAGTCAAAATCCCCTTCCTGGAATTTGTGGTAGCCTTCCAACCCGTCTCCAGCGAATTCCCCTTCGAGCCCTTCTTTCGAAAAAAATAATTCCAGCATCGAGCTGACGCTTGGATTGTCTTCTACTACCAAAATTTTCATCATTCCCACCTCCAGATTTCCGGTTCACTGTATATTCCAAACCCAAAAAGCCGCCCTGAAAATAGGGCGGCCACATGATTCAAGCATTCTTTTCTCGCTTTTTCAGCTTATCATAGAGGCTGCCGATCATTTCATAATCGATGGCGATATTGTTTTCGTAAGCATATTTCACGCCGTAACCGAGCGCCAGCGTCATCGAGCTCGCCACTGTTCCGCCGATAATCGACCCTGCTCCCGGAACGAACTTCAACGCTTGGCGGTAAAGGGTATGCCCGATTGTCTGCGTGGCAGTGATGACGATCATGTCTTTCGCCGCTTTTTTCGTCAAAGGCTTATCGTACAGATTCGACAGTTTGACGATGAGTCCGACCTGCAGCGTCGTCAGCGGCAATACGTCCGACCCTGGAATCGGTGAAGCGCCGATGATCCCCGCTGAGACCCCGGCCCCCACGATCCAGCGCGTGGCAGCCGACGATTTCTCTTTCATGCTTTTAGCGAAGAGCAGGTCTTTCCCCTTCTTTTCCAGCAACAGTAAAATTTCCTTTTTCAGTAAATCCAAGTTCTCTCCCGTTTTGGAAGACACCGGGATCACTTTGTATTTATTGTTTGTGTGTCCTTTGATGAACCGGATGATCGATGGGATATCTTCTGCCGCATCGATTTTATTGAGGACAATGAGGATGTCTTTATTATGTTTTTCAATCTCGGCAAACTTTTGTTTTTCGCTATCTGAAAAGACCGTCCCTGCAGCGTTCAGGAAAAATAGCACGACATCGGACTGCTGGACGAACTCCAATGTTTTTTTGGGGTTTTCATCATTCGGGTCGTTGAGCCCGGGTGTATCCATGAATTTGATGTTTTCGAGGCCGCGGATATTATAAGGGTCCACGCTGACCGTTTCGCCAGGCATCGGGTTGGTGCTGGCAATGTCTTCACCGATGATTTTATTCACCGTCGTCGATTTCCCGGCATTGACTTCACCGATCAATGAGATCAGCAAATCCTGTTCGAGCGTATCGCTCACTTTTTTCATCTCATCTTCAAACACTTTATCCATCGC
Source organism: Planococcus sp. SK3692 (assembly GCF_028890485.2). Lineage (GTDB taxonomy): Bacteria > Bacillota > Bacilli > Bacillales_A > Planococcaceae > Planococcus. The sequence continues at coordinate 341,314 of NZ_JARCHV010000002.1, read as the reverse complement.
ACGCATGACTTCATCTTCAAATTCCTTAACCATTGGCCCGTCTCCTCCTTCAAGATACTTATCCTTATTATAAAGGCTTCCAGCGTTCGCGACCATTTTCAGCCATCCCCTGCACTCGCCACCAGCTTGATTTAATAGTAGCATAGAAGAAACATGCCAATTCGTAAGGAGTGTCTATGTATGTGCGAACGCCCCCACGTCATCGGGCTCGATGTCGACTCTGAAACCCGCTGCCGCCATTACCATTCGGAAATCGACCGGATCGCCATCCGCTTCCATTGCTGCGGAGATTATTTCCCTTGCTATGAATGCCATCAAGCAGTCGGCTGCAACAATGTCTCCGTCTGGCCGAAAGAGCAGTTTCACGAAAAAGCGATTTTATGCGGGGCATGCGGCAATGAACTATCCATCCGTGATTATCTCGATTGTGCCTCTGCCTGCCCTCAATGTGCCGCCGCCTTTAATCCCGGCTGCAGCCTCCATAAGCACCTATATTTCGAAGTTTAAAATTAATAGTGTTTAATAAAAAACGCCCGACAAGCTGGATTCCTGCAGCTTCTCGGGCGTTGTTTGGGATGAGTCATTTCACTTTCAGGCACATCGCGAATTGCTCGCCTTTTTTGCCCATGACTCTTCGTCCGGTATCTTCAAATCCGGCTTTTTTGTAGAGGTTCTGTGCAGCGGTATTGCGTGCGTTGACGCCTAGCACGATCTCGTCAAAGGTTTCAAATTCTTTTTGTAAAAAAGCGGGCAGAGCTTCAAGCGAGCCGGTTGCGATGCCGCGCCCTTGATATTTTGGATTGACGGAATAGCCGCGCAGAAGCAGAGCTTTCGGGTTATCGGAATAGCGTTTTCGATCTTCTGATTCATCGAGCTCGAAAAATCCGGCCACTTCGCCGCGCGCACGGATGACAATCAGATGCTTTTCGGGATTTCCTGCATCCCGCTTGATGAGCTCCTGCGGCATCATCGTAAATTCCTGCTGATCTGCCGGGAGATTATAGGAGACATCTGTTCTTTTGGTATAGCAATGCAGCGTCACTTCACTTTTTCTAATCACAAAAATCGGTCCCCCTACACTAGTTATTCATTCTCTAACGTTACGACCACCACTTCGGGCAAATTGAAAACGCGCAGCGGAAACCCGCTATTCCCAAGCCCTCGGCTCAACACAAGCTGTGTATCACCTGATTCGAAGACACCTTCTGTCATGCCAGGAAACCAGCCTTGCCCCGGGGCGATCAAACCGCCGAGCCCTGGAATGCGGATCTGGCCGCCATGTGCATGGCCGGCGAAAACGACATCGATCCCTTCACTTGCGTAAGTGTCCAATTGTTCAGGCCGATGGGCAAGCAACAAGGTAAACGCTTCGTTGAGACCGGCTTCTGCGATGCTGTTGCGCGTAAACTCCTCTTCGTGAAGGTAGATATCCATTAACGGATCGTCGATACCCGCAATTTGTATAGCTTCTCCATCCTGTTCCCACATGACCGAACGATTGCGCAGCACTTGAACACCGCGCGCTTCCAAAGCAGGGGCGATTTCATCATCCAAGCGGTTCGATGACACTTCGTGGTTGCCGATGACATAATACACTTCGCTCATCTCCACCAGCCCATCGACAGCCGCCAAACTTCTTTCCAGGTCGTAGCGGTCGCTGTCGATCAAATCGCCGGTAATGAAAATAACATCGGGATTTGCTGCTTCAACTTTTTCTAAAAGCGCTTGCTGTTGATCTCCAAATTCAGCGTTGTGAAGGTCCGATACTTGAACGATACGTTTGCCGACAAATGCATCCGGCACTTTTTCCGATTGGACCGAATATTCGGTCGTGACAATCCAGTTATTATTGACCCAGGCAAACCCCAGCAGGAGCAATGCCACAAAAATCAATGCGATCAGTTTCTTCATATTCGATTCCTCAATTCATTAGTATGGCCCGTGCCTTGTGTTGCCTGCTGAGCACGAGTCCTGGATTGGCATGCGACAGCCAGCATGAAAGCTCTTCAGCTGCGCCAAATCCTGTTCTTATTCTACCAGCATTCACCCAAAAGAAAAGCAATCAGCTATACGCTGATCGCTTCTATACTTTTGTTTTTGCACGGTTTCTTTTCGAGAACCAAATGCCCAGTGCCGCCAGGGCAATCAAGCACACAAGCGAGATGGCGAGCGTCCAGATCAGCGCTGTCGCATCCGGTCCGATATCCAGGAAGGACGCCGCATAATTCGGAAGCTTTAACGGCGACCATTTCCAGCGACTGCCGAACAGGCCGTCGACAAGCTGCAATACGAGCAATACGGTAAGTGTCAATCCAGCGGCCAATCCTGCATTCGGCATCGCCGCACTTGCAAATAACACCAAGCTTACGACCAGCACCATCCATAAGCTGTAAGTTACAGCAAACGCAAGGAACTCCCCGAATGGCACCGCAGAAAACAGCACAGCCGTATAATAATAACCCGCCAAAAAGCCAGCCCACACGCTGATCAATGCCACAATGGAAGCCATTAGCCATTTGCTGAGAAAATAGGATGCATACGATAATGGCCGTACATATAACAGCGTAGCCGTCCCGTTTCTGCGCTCGCCAGCAATGCTACCCATATAGGCGAGAACGAGGACGAGCATGCCGATCAACTGAAACTGCCCCATGACCGCCACCAGTAATTGTTCGGGTTCAGGATCCGGCAGTTCGATGACGGCACCGTCTGGCAAACCGCCTGTTGCATCGAGAATCTGAGGAAGGTAATAATTTGATAAAGGTTCTGTGACGCCCAACAGAATGAAGACGACAGGAATCCAGAAGATCTTGTAATTGCGCAGGTTCTCACGCCATTCCTTCAATAGCAGTGTCGAAAATTGCTTCATTTCCCTGCCACCACCTTCAGGAAAATATCTTCCAGGCTGGCTGTCTCTTGCTCGACCCCGACAACGGGCAGGCTTTTGACCGACAAGTAGCGGAACACATCCTGCATGATCGGCCCTTCCGCTTTTACAGCAATGATGGCTGCTGTGCCTTGAACAGCCGCTGGCCAAGGCGATTCGTGCACAAACCTTTCTGCTGCGTTAGTGTTTTCAAAGCGGATCCGAATTTGCGGGTCTGCATAGCGGCTGCGCACTTGATTGAGTGAACCGTGTTCCACCAGGCGCCCATTCTGCAAAAACAATAGCTGGTCCGTCATTTCTTCGGCATCGTTTAAAATATGGGTGGAGTAAAGAATTGTCGTTTGCCCGAGCAGCGATTTCAATAGCTCCATCACTTCTCTTCGCCCAGTCGGATCCAAGGAGGAAATCGGTTCGTCCAACAGCAGCAAGCTTGGCTGATGCACCATCGCTTGCGCAAGCCCGAGCCGCTGCTTCATGCCTCCTGAAAAACCGCCGATTTTCTTATTGGCCACTTGACCCAGCCCGACAAACCCCAATGTCCGTTCTGCTTGCTGCCTTGCTTTTTTGGAATCGACGCCACTCAGCTTGGCAGCCATTTCCGTAAACTCCAATGCGCTCAGCCAAGGAAAAAACCGCGGGTATTGCGGCAAAAAACCGATCGATAAGTTTTTCTTGCGCTGGATGTCTCCTGTTGTCGCTTCCAAAAGCCCCGCAAGCATTGACAGCGTGGTTGTCTTTCCAGCGCCGTTTGGCCCAATCAATGCCGTTGCACTGCCTTCTGCGAGCTCGAAGCCCAACCCGTCCACTGCTTGTTCCGTGCCGAAGCGCTTTGTTAATGACCTGACTTCCAATACGTTCAATAATTCCGCCTCCCTATGACAAAGTACAGAATCGGCCCGATAATATTCAACAAAACAATAATCGCCGCCCACATCCATTTCGGACCGTTCGGATTCGGGTTTTTAATTAAGTCCACTAATGCGAATATCATCAATGCGAACTGCAAAACCAGAATCGGCAGCACCAATAGAATCGTTCGTTCATCCATCATGTTCCTGTTCCTCCCCCTGCAATTCAATTGCTTCTGTTATTATTTCGCTGCAGCTGACGGCTCTCCCTGCAACTGCATAAAAAAGGACCGCCATCAGCGGTCTTTCCAGCATTCAGCCGATCACCATTTCAGATTAAGCAGCACTTGCTTGAGAACATCGCGATGCTCTTTAGGAATCGGCCATTCATTGATCTCCTCCAGCACTCGCTGTCGGCTTCCAAAGCCTTTGACAAATCCATTCAACCGGGCAGCAAAAGTCGACTGCGTCAACAGAGTCGCATCGGGATATAGTTCCGCCAATTGTTCGAGTGCTTTCGGATAACGCTTTAAATAGTACTTCTGGTGACGCTCCTCCGCTTCTGTAAAACTATCGAATAGCCGAATTTCTGTTTCGACCGGTTCATTCAGTTCCAGCTCTTTTTCTTTCTTCAGCTTCTCAATAATGTACTTTTGTTGTTCGGACTGCCAGAACATCAGGGAAATATATTGGCGCCCTTTATAAGCATCGCGATTCGGATAATGGCTGCGCCAAAATTCACGGACGATTTCTTCAAAGTGAATCTGTTCGGGATCAAATGCCACTTGGATGGTTTCCGTATGGTCTCCCATTTGCCGGTAAGTAGGATCTTCCGAAGTGCCTCCCGCGAAACCGGTGCGTGTCCGAATTACGCCAGGCAATGCACCAAACTGAGCATCCGGGCTCCAAAAGCACCCCATCCCGAAAGTTGCGGTTTCAAGCTTCGCTGTGTCTGGCAAATCTTGTTCCAGCGTTGAAATGATAAAACTCTCCATATCCGGTTCCTCTCCTTAAGAGCCGCCCTTTGTGCTTCGGGCCATTTTTCCTTATGATAGTAGCAAGGAGTCCATAATACAAATCGAACGAAAGCAGGTGTATCTGCATGACTGCACGTAAACAGGACATCACCGCTTATTTCCGCTCACTCGACCGCCGTTCGTTCATGGATCGCCACCAGCAAGATGCCGAGCGCGACGAAGCTTTACCGATTGGATATGGCCAGACGATTTCACAACCTTCACTTGTGTTGGAAATGACGATTGCACTCGATCTTGAAGAACATCACAGAGTGCTGGAGATCGGCACAGGGTCCGGTTTCCAAACAGCGCTACTGGCAGCCTTTTCGAATGAAGTCTATACAGTCGAAAAGATTCCGCAGCTAGCTGAGAGCGCAAAGGAACGGCTTACAGCGAAAGGGTTCAAGAATATCTCGTTTTTGCTGGGCGATGGCAGCCACGGGTGGCCTGAACATGCGCCGTACGACCGGATCATCGTCACCGCTGCCGCTTCGGAGATTCCAAAAGAATTGGTAGGCCAATTGGCAGACCGCGGCCGCATATTAATTCCCGTCGGCAGTCAGTACAGCCAAGATCTTCTCGCTATCGACAAAACGAGCGATGGCAAATTGGAAAAGACAGCGCTTGAGGCTGTCCGTTTTGTCCCATTGAAGGGCAAATATGAAAATTAGTGTATAGTAACACGAGAAGATTAATCATCATCTTTTGAGGCGTTTCGCAAAACTGACCAGCCTAGCAAAAATAAAAAAGCAGCTGTTCCAAGCCATAGCGATTCATAAAAGACCGTGTCACCAGTATCCCTGACTGTGTGCAGATTCAACAGCAGGCGGAACACCAAACTGTCGAATAACAGCAGCACACCGCCTCCGATTAACGCGCTTCCTGAAAAGCGTGCTGGCCAAAAAGCTTTTCTCCTGGCCAAATCGGCAGCGATCCAAAGCGACAAAACTGTCAACGTCCAGCCAATGACCTGGTAAATCCCTTCCCCTATCAAAATTGCTTGAGGGCCATTGTCTTCGTAAAAATGATGCCATTGCAAGAAAAAATGAAAAATGCTTTGCTCGAGCACGGAAAACATCCCGGCTCCGAATAATAAGCCTGCCCAAAAATTCCTGGACGTGTGGACGCGCCGGTTTCTTGCTGTCGTAAGATCTTTCTTGCGTTCTGCCGAAACCATTCGTCCCACCCCTTTTGAGTTCCGTTCATATCCATTTCCCATTTATACCCGCTCTGCCAGCCGATTAATCGTTAGCTCTGCCAGCCGATTAATCGTTAATAGATGCTCAGTACAATACGCGCAAAATGAATAAGCATTGACGCACACATTACATTTTCTAAGGAGGAGACCCATTTGCAGAATACCAAAACCATGCAAAGCGAAATCGGCGGCTATATTTCAACCGTCATCCGTGAACACTTCGGAAAAGGCCCGACATCTGTATTCGTTATTGTGAAATCCCCCTTTGTTATCGTCCATCTTAGAGGATTCCTAAGCCCGACAGAAAAAATTCTGCTAAAGAAAAACGAGTTCAAGCGCGTGATGGAGATCCGCCATTTGCTGATCGAAGAACTGAAGCCAGATATTTGCGATGCCTTCTCACGTGCTTCAGGCGAAAAAGTCGATTCAATTTATTCCGATTGGCATCTTGAGAATCAGACAGGCACGCTCATCGGCGTCATGGAAAACCGGCAAGCGGCAGATGGATTCGACTGGCCATCTGACGCGACGCAAGAAGCGTTGCACGATTCAGTCGTAGCAGCCAGCCGGAAAGCCGAAAAAAAACCCGAAAACACCGAATTGTTCTGGTTGAACGACCGGACCTTATTAATCGAACGGACAGGCTTCTTGGTAGAGATCGAACGTGAGTTGATTCGAAATGGGTTGGCAGAAGAACTAAAACAAGTGAAACGGCCACTTGAAAAACGATTGCTATTGCAGGAAACCCCGTTCCCCGAATTGCTCAAACGAGACATCCGCGAAATTTTTCTTGATTGGGAATTTTCGAAGGACACTAGTTATATTCTCGTATTGCTCGAACCGAATAAACATTCTTAAAATGAAAAAGCCGCCAAGCAGGCGGCTTTTTTCTATCTCATTTGACCAACAGTAGATTGTGCAGTTTGGCAATACGGGCAATGTTCATATTCCTTATCTGCCAAGTTCTCCACATACTCCAGTTTATTGGTAAATTCCCTTTGTTCTATAGGCGTTTGCAAAAAGCCGCAGCTATCTCCCGCAAACTGGCTATGATGGATTTTTTTCGTTCGATGATCTACAAAATAACCCATTACTGCTTCCCCTCCTATAAAAAAAGCCGAAAAGATCCTCTCGAAACGAAAGGAATCTTTTCGGCTTTGCCTCCGGCGCTATGGTCCGCGGCATTTGACCTAGTATATACAAATATTGATTTTCAATGATTACTATTATACAGGAATAGCCACCCTGTAGCAAAGAAATCACTCCACATGGAATCCCGCTTCTTTGATGAGACGGATAATCTGGCTTTCTTTAACCATCGTTTCGTCCAGCTCCAATTTGACTTCGCCATCTGCCACATCCACCAAAGCCCGTTCAACGCCTGGCTCTTTCAGCAGTAAATCCTCCAGTTCGCGAATGGGGCGTTGTGATTTCGCTTCCGTTACAAATATCGTCATTTTCCTCATCAGTGATTCTCCTTCCTGTGCATTTCCCGGGAAATATCAAAACTTCATTTTCAATTTGCCTTCTTCCAACTCCAAGCTGGCGTTGAACTTTTTGCCATTCTTTGACACGAATCCTTTAATAACGGGGGTTTTTCCTCTGGTACACAAGTATTCGATATGTTTAGCCGTTAGCCTTTTTTTCAAGAACACTGAAGGGAACGACTGCTTGCAACCATTGGCGTGTTCCGTGCAGCCATATGAGCCTTTGCGCGAAACGATCGAACCTTTTCGGCAGCGCGGGCATATCGCAATTTCCGTCCCTTGCAATGCCGGCATTTGATCGGGCATGCCGTTGCTGCGCAATTGCTCGGGCACATCCTGAAGGAGTTTCTCGATAAATTTGCCGATGGTGGCGAGAAACACTTCCGACGAGCCTTCGCCTTTGCCGATTTTCTTCAAATAGCTTTCCCATTTTGCGGTCATCGACGGGCTCGATAGCAAATTGCCTTCGATCGCCTGGCATAGCATGCGCCCTTTTTCAGTGATTGAAACGATGTTTCTCTTCACTTCGATATAATTATGGCGCTTGATCGTTTCAATGATGCCGCTGCGTGTTGCTTCCGTTCCGAGACCCTCGACTTCCTTCAAGATTTCGATGTCGGCTTCGTCTTCTGCGAACTTCCCGCAGGTTTTCATCATGGCAATCAGCTGCCCTTCCGTATAGGGCTTTGGCGCTGTGGTCATGCCTTCCACAATGGCGATCGCCGCTGCCACCTGCTCGTGTAAGGTCAATTCCGGAAGCGGCGGATCCTGTTTCGCTTCTTTGGCCACTGGAAACAGGGATTTCCACCCTTTATCGAGTTCTGTCCGGCCCGTTGTATGGAATTCGAGCCCTTTGACATCGGTCACGACTTTCGTTTCGGCATAGCGGTAATCCCGGTGGAACATGCCGAGCGTTGTGCGCATCACTTCTTCGTATAAATTTCGTTCGTCCTGCGGCAAGCCTTCTACTCTACGGGCGGTCGGCAAACTTTTCGTCGGGATGATGGCATAGTGCTCCTGCACTTTCGCGTTATCGACAAAACGCTTTTTCGGCGTTTTCGAGGCAATCGGAAACGGGGCATCGATGAGCTTTTGGTAACTTTCCACTTGGGCTGACAGATAGCTAAATTCCGCCGATGTGATATGGCGCGAATCGGTCCGCGGATAGCTGACGAGTTTTTTTTCATAGAGCTTCTGCATCGCCGACAGCACTTTTTGAGGGCTGTATTTCCATTTCCGGTTTGCCGCTGCCTGAAGGCTGGATAAGGAATGCAGGGGTTGTGGCGGGATATGCTTTTCCGCTGTCTTCAATTCTTTAACATGGCCTTGCGCTTTGCCGTCGGTCAAGTCATGGTTGGCAAGAAGTTCTTCCGCTTTTTTGCGTTCTTTTGCTTTCATTTTGGCTTTTCCTTTATAGCTGCCTTTCGCTGCTTTGAACTTTCCTTCGATTTCGTAAAACGGCTCTGGCTTGAACGCTTCGATTTCCTTTTGGCGTTGATAAATCAAAAATACAGTCGGCGTCTGCACGCGGCCAATCGCAAACACTTCGTGGATGCCACGTTCTTGAAGCAGCAGCGAGTAAAGCCGCGAGCCGTTCATGCCGACTAGCCAGTCGCTGATTTGGCGCGCACGTGCTTCTTCATATAGGCGCAAGTCTTCCTTATTGTCGCGCAAATTGCGGAACCCTTCGCGCACTTCGTCGACTTCAAGTGAATTGATCCACAGCCGTTTGATTTGTTTGCCGCGCACGCCGGTTTGGCGGTAAATGCTATAGAAAATATTTGAGCCTTCGCGGTCCACGTCGCAAGCGTTGATGACGGTATCGGTTTCTTTCAGGAGTTTCTTGATGATATTGAATTGCTTCGATTTGCCGCGCGCTACTTGGAATTGGTATTCGACCGGCAGAATCGGCAAAGACGCGAGTGACCATTTGCCCCATTTCGGGTCATAGGCTTTCGGCTCTTTGAGTTCGACGAGATGGCCGATGCCCCAGGTAATGAACGCACCTTCCGGAAAAATCGGATTCGCCGCCACTTCCATATAGCCTTCCCGCTTCACCGTCTTGAATGCATCGCCATACGCTTTCGCCTGGCTCGGCTTTTCGGCTACAATTACTGGTTTCATGCTGTTCTTCCTTTCCCGTACTCTTTGTTTCATTGTACTCTTTCCACTGAAAAATCCAAATAAAAGCTTATTGGCATTTCTGTAATTAACTGCTTTGTCAGGCGTGTTTTAAATGAAGATAGCGAGGGTTTTCTTGTGGACATGTTCCTGAAGTTGATTCGAGCTTCGCCTTCATATCCGCCGCACTGCTTTGGGTTGGCCTCTCGCAATAAGCCAAGAAGAGCACTTGTCTTATGGCACCGGCTCACCCTGGGCGCGGGGCGGCTTGGAGATTTCATTGTGTGAAGACCGATTAGTTAGATCTGCTTCTGTATTCAGTTGCCGGCTATTGGGGGAATCGCTTCCCCGCACGCAGCGTCTAGAGCTTTAAAAACGTATGTCCACACATAAAAAAGCTTCCGGCAGCTGCCGGAAGCTTGTCGTTCTTATAGAATATCGAGCCAGATTTTGATCGCTGTGCCTAGAATCAGCAGCGACAAGATCCATTGCAATACTTTGGTGTTGGCTTTTTGGCCAACTTTCGCGCCTAACGGGGCTGCCAAAAGACTTGCTACAATCATAACTGCAGCCGGCCCATATAGAATCTGATCGGTGACAATCTTACCGAAAGTCGAACCAATGGACGAAATAAAAGTGATAGCTAATGAAGTCGCGATGGTCATGCGAGTTGGAATACGCAAGACGACCAGCATGATCGGCACCAGGATAAAGGCGCCTGCTGCACCGACGATTCCTGCCGCTATTCCGACGATGAATGCCAAACTTGCAGCGATCCATTTATTGAAAGTCACTTGATCCGCCGGTATGTCATCCAAGCCCTTTTTCGGCATGAACATCATGACGACTGCGATGGTTGCCAGGATGGCATAGACGATATTGATAGCAGCCTCAGACAAGAGAGTTGAACCATACCCACCGATAAAGCTCCCGACTAGAATAGCGCCGCCCATATAAGCGATGAGGGACTTATTCAAATAGCCACTGCCCCGGTATGCCCATACCCCGGCGATCGTCGCGAAGAATACTTGAATGGCACTGATGCCTGATACTTCATGTGCTGAAAATGCTGTGTACCCCAGCATGACCGGGATATATAAAAGCATTGGATACTTGATGATGGATCCGCCGATTCCGACCATCCCCGAAATAAAGGAACCGACAAAACCGATCAAGAAAATAACAATCATAAAATCAATACTCATGGAAACTCACCTTCCCAAAAAGCATTTCTGCTCTTCTTAGCAATCTAGATGGCTGATGCTCAGCCTTTTTTAATCCAGAACTTCAGTACATCGCCATCAACTTGTTGTTCCAAGAGTTCGTGGCCGCCTGATTTTGCCCAAGCAGTCAAATCTGCTGAAGCGCCTTTATCTGTTGCTTGGATTTCCAAGACTTGCCCGGAATCCATGTCTTTCATTTCTTTTCTTGTTTTTACGATCGGCATTGGGCAAGCCAAGCCTTTTGCGTCTAGTACTTTATCTGCGTTCATCAAAACCGCTCCTTTAGAATGTTTTATTATAGTTACTTGCTATTAATTCAACTTAACGTACGGCGCAGCGGTTCGGGCCGATTTCCATTTCACGTTGCATTTCGTTTTCTGGTGTAATCTTGCCCATATTGGTTTTGCGGATATCTTCGTAAGCATTCGGCTGCGGTGGCAAGTTTTTCGTTACCATATTACGGAACTCCTGCTCATCTTCGATATTCAAACCGTGGTTTTCTTTGAACAAGTCGCCTAATTTCTTCGCGACGCTGCCGTCTTCGTTTAATTCATCCATGATCATGAAGTGAGCCGGAAGGACGACCAATTCGTTTGCAAGCGCTTCGTAGCGGCTGTATAGGGATTCACGCAAATCACCGACCCAGTCTTCCGCTAGTCCTGCAAGGTCTGGGCGGCCGATGGAATCGATGAACAGGATATCGCCTGTCATTAAGTATTGATCGTCCACGATAAATGAAGTCGAACCGATGGTGTGACCCGGCGAGTAGAGCGCTTCGACTGTCGAGCTGCCGACTGCTACTTTAAATCCGCCTTCAAGCGCTGTGAAGTCGAATACCACTTCTTCTGCGTCAGCTGGCGGCAAGTAGTACGTTGCGCCTGTCGCTTGTGCGATTTTACGGCCTCCGGAGATATGGTCTGCATGGAGGTGGGAATCGAATACGTGCTTAATCGCTGCGCCTTTTTCCTGCGCGAAGTTCAAGAAGACATCCGTCATGCGAGTCGCGTCAATAACTGCTGCTTCCCCGCCCGAAATCGCCATGTAAGACAAGCAGCCTTTGCCGATGCGGACGAATTGGTAAAGCTCTCCGCCATCATTCAAATCGCCGACTTTCACCGGCTCCAAGTGCTCGCTCCATGCTTTCATGCCGCCTGACAAGTAAGCCGTTTCCACGCCTTCATCTGCAAGCATATCTGCGACCATGATGGAAGATCCTTCTTTGGCACAGACAACCAAAATATCGCGGTCTTTTGGCAATTGATCGATGACTTCTTCAACGCCGTCCAATAAATCAAAATATGGAATGTTCAAGTACTGGATGTTTCCGCCTTCGATTTTCCAATCGGCAAATGCGTCGCCGTTGCGGACATCGAGGATGAACAATGGTTCGTTATCTATTACTTTGCGGGCTACTTGCGCCGCTGTCATTGCTTTTACTGACATTTATTAATTACCTCCCGGGGTATTTTTTATTTCAAAAAAAATTAATGACTCTATTTCTCAAGCTTGCATAGAACATTCCGGCTTGGCGCCAGGACTGGCCCGATCACTCGGTTTTGCCAGTCCAATCACGCATGCCTGGTACCACATTGTACAAGTTTTTAAAGCCTTCTTTCGCCATCATATCGCCAGCAACCCCGCTTCTGCGGCCTGAATAGCAGATGATGTAGATTTCTTGGTCTTGATTCAATTCGTTCATGCGGGATTCCACTTCACCGAGCGGAATGTGCTTGACGCCCGGAATGTGCGCTTCATCGTATTCTTCTTGCTCGCGAACATCCAGAATGTTCAATGAATCCCCATTTTCAACACGCGATTGAAAATCAGCAAGTGACACTTCAGGGATTTCAATCGTTTCTTCTACTTCACTTACGCCGTCTTTACGCAAATAATGAATCAAGACGTCTCCTTCTGTTTCCGTACCAATGTATTCATGGCCTGAGCTTTTCGCCCATGCCTGCAAATCGGCTGTGGATCCTTTATCAGTCGCTTGGACTTCCAATACTTCACCAGAACCCATGTCTTTCATTACCTTTTTCGTCTTGACGATCGGCATTGGGCACGCCAGTCCTCTAGCGTCCAATACTTTATCTGTTTGAACCATTTAATCATTCTCCTCCTTTAATCAATCCATACCTAGAGCTTACTCGGTGTCGCCTTCCCAGCTCATCATGCCGCCATCCATATTGATGACGTTATAACCGCGGTCTTCAAGAAAGCGTGTCGCCTGCCCGCTGCGGTTGCCCGAACGGCAAATCATGATATGTTCTTTCGATTTATCGATGTCCTGCAAACGGAATTCCAGCAAGCCCAACGGAATGTGCTCAGCTCCAGGGATTTTTCCAGTCGCAACTTCTTCTGTTTCGCGCACATCGATCAATGATGCCTCAGGGTTGTTTTTGATGTAGTCCTGAACTTCTTGTGTAGTCATGCTTTTCATGTAAATTCCTCCTCAAGTTATCCGCGGTAACTGCTCATTCCGCCTCTGATATTCACTATATTGCTAAACCCGTTTTTCTTCAATAATTGGCTCGCTCTGCTGCTGCGCATGCCGCTTTGGCAGATGACCAGCGTTTCTTTATCCTTCGACAGCTCATTAACGCGCTTCGGCAAATCATTCAACGGAATGTTCTTGAAGCCTTTGATGTGGTTTGCCTTGAATTCTGCAGGCGTCCGGACATCAATATATTGCTTATCCTTCTTGCCAAGTGCAGGTTTCAATTCATCCGTGGACATCGTCTTGATTCCTTTAGTTGGTGCAGTAAATCGGGAAATCGCAATATAGGCAATAACCCCGACTGCAATCCAGAGCAACCATTCCATCTATACTTCATCCTTTCCACGTTTGGGAGTTAGATAAACAAGTTAACGTTGCCGTCTTCTGCGTCGCCAAGGTAAGCAGCAACTCCTGCATAGACGATATCATCAAGCAACTCTTCCTTCTGTAAGCCTAAAAGATCCATTGTCATCGTGCAGGCAACCAATTTAATGTCTTGTTCTTGCGCCATCTCGATCAGATCCGGCAACGGCATTGCGTTATGTTTTTTCATGACTTGCTTGATTAGTTTCGGGCCCATGCCCCCGAACTGCATATTGGAAAGCCCAAGTTTGTCGGCTCCACGCGGCATCATTTTCGAGAACATCGTTTCGAGGCGCCCTTTTTTGATTGCTGGCGGGTTTTCTTTACGAAGTGCGTTCAACCCCCAGAACGTATGGAAAATGGTAACTTCGTGATCGTAAGCCGCTGCTCCGTTTGCGATAATATAAGCGGCCATTGCTTTGTCATAGTCTCCGCTGAAAAGTACGATTGTTGTCTTCTTCTGTTCTGCCATTCTGTAAATTCCTCCAATAATTACCCCTATGGGTATATTTTTCTCCAAAAAAAAGAACGTTTTATAGTGGCGCCGCACTTTTTCTAATACCCTATAGGGTATGTTAAAGCATTTATTCTGCTATGTCAACAGGAAACTTCTTTTTTATGTTTTCCCGTTTTAACGGCTTTTTACGAGAAGCTCGACCGCTTCTTTTACGACATCTTCCGTGCTTTCGCCTTTTTCCAAGCTATCGCGTACACAAGACTGCAGGTTTTCACTGACAATGACACCGATCGTCCGGTCCACTGCGCTTCTCACTGCCGACAGCTGGGTCACTACATCGCGGCATTCACCGTCTGCTTCGACCATTTTTATAACTCCGCGCAATTGGCCTTCGATCCGCTTAAGGCGGTTTTCAATCTTTTTATCGTATTCCATCAGACAAGCCTCCTGTTCAATATATTGAAGTTGTTATGCTCAATAATATACCCCTTAGGGTATAAAGTCAAAAGAAAAACTTATAAGCTTTTTTCGCTTTGCCTGATGTTATTTTAACATGTAAAGTCTCCGCCAATATAGCGGGGACCCTTAGATAGCCGACACTGCTTAGACTGCGCAGTTGTTCGGGCCGGTTTCCATTTCCTTTTGTTCGTCTTCCGATGGAGTGATTTTCCCCATATTTATTTGACGGATATCTTCATAGGCATTCGGTTGCTCTTCCAAGTTTTCCGTCACACGTTTAATGAAACGCTCTTCATCATCAATATTGAGCCCTGCGTTTTGTTTGTACAGCTCATTAAGTTTTTTATGGACGCTGCCGTCTTCGTTCATTTCTTTGAGGTCTGCATAATGGGCAGGCAAAACAATCAGCTCTTTCGACAGATCGTCGTAACGTTCATAAAGCGTTTCATGCAGGTCTTCTGCCCAATCTGTCGCTTTCCCAGCGAGATCCGGACGGCCGATCGATTCGATGAACAGGATATCGCCTGTCAGCAAATATTCATCGTCAACGATAAATGAGGTGCTGCCAATCGTATGTCCCGGGGAATAGAACGCCTTGATCTTGGCTTTCCCCACTTCGACGATTGTTCCGTCTTCGACCGGTTCATAGCTGAATACCACTTCATCTGCGTCTTCCGGTGGCAAATGGTATTGTGCGCCGAATTGTTCGGCCAGTTTTCGGCCACCTGAAATATGGTCGGCATGGAGATGGGTATCCAATACATGGGTGATTTTTGACGAATGCTCTTTTGCGAAGGTTTCATACGGTTCGGTCATTCGCGCCGCATCGACTACCGCGGCTTCGCCATTCGATTCGATCAAATAAGACAGGCAGCCCTTGCCGACCCGGACAAATTGATAAATCGCACCGCCAGTCTTCAAGTCGCCAATTTTCACCGGCTCCAATTGTTCGCTCCAGGAAGCCATCCCGCCTTCAATGGAAATAATGTTTTCAAATCCTTGATCCTGCAGGTACTGTGCCGCTTTCTTTGAGGTATTGCCTTTCGCGCACATCGTATAGAGCGGTTTTTCCTTCGGCAGCTTATCGATTTCTTCGCTGCTTTCTTCTATCTTATTGAACGGAATATTATGCAATTCCACTTGGCTGCCTTCTACATGCCAATTCTCAACATCTTCTTTGCTGCGGACATCGAGAATGGCAACAGGTTCATTGTTCATTACTTTTTCTGCAATTTCTTCAGCGGATGTAAATTTGACTGTCATAAAAAAATTCCTCCATTCGTAAATTCTCGAAACTTAGGCGGTCCGGTCGATGCAGCTGATCAGGCGATTTTCGATATCTGCCGCCACTTCAGTCAATTTGCCGCCATCTTCAGCCATGCCGATCAGTGATGTCGGCTTCGGCATGCCAATCTTCGTTTCTTCACCATCTTTGTAAACAACAATTTTGCATGGCAGGAAATAGCCGACCATCAAGTTTTCAGAGAGTACCGTATTCGCTTCTTTCGGGTTGCACACTTCCAAGATCTTGTACGGGGTATCGAAATCCTGTCCCTTTTCCTGAAGTTTTGCCGTCAAATCAAAGTTCCATAAGACGCCAAACTGCTCTTCTTTCAAGTTTTCCTCAAGTGATGCCACTGCTTCATCTACAGATTTGCTAGTCGTAACGGTATAATCAAACATTTTTTCTGCCTCCTCTTAGTTAAATCGCTTCTAAAATTACCCTACCCCCTATTTTTTCAACTAAACATATGGGCTCTTTTCAGACAAAAAGCCACCCTTCTTTTGAAGGGTGGCTTTGGCAATTGTGAATGGATTCCATCACCAGATGAAAACCGCGAAAAGGATGGCAATTGCCGTGATGACAACACTTGAAAAGCTGCCAATGAGCAATTGTTCACGCTGGGAAAACGCCCCTTTTTGAAATGCCAGAAAAGTGGTCGGTGAATGGATCGGCAAGATGGTGACGCCGCCGATGATCATGATCAATAAAAACGCCATTGGCAAAATCGGTAAGCCCAACATTTCTGCAAAACTGACGATGATCGGAAAAATGACAATCATCGATGTGGAAGGCACGACAAACAAAAAGCGCAATAGGAAAATGAGACAAGCGATAAAAATAATATTTACCCCCTGACCCATTCCTGCTGGCAGCAGTTGAATCAATTGGCTCGCCAAGACACCAGCCGTTCCGTTTTCTTCTATTAAATAGCCAAGTGAAAATGAGGCGCCGAGCAATAGGAAAGTTTCCCAGTCGTAATCCCGGACGAGCCGGTCATCGACAAGCCCATTCATCGGCAATGCATAATATGCGAGCAATAGGAAAGGCGCCACTATGAGTGGAATCTGTTCCTGATCGATGACGATCCAGCTGATGATCATAGCGAAAAATGGGATGATCACCCACCAGAAACGTTCCGGCAAGCGGGCCGCTGGAGAGAATTCCATCTGCTCCATCTGAAGCCCGGCACCGCTGCGGCGTTTGAAAAAGAACCAGACACCGAAACTGATCAATAGCAGCGACAGCCAAAGCGCAGGTGCGATGCGCACAAACCAGCCGAGCCAGGAAATTTGGATACCCCCAAAATCGCTCAGCAATTGAGCCGCTAAAATCGGAAACCCGCCGCCTGTGAAAACGATCATCGTCGAGTTCTGGTTCATCATGCCGATGACATAAAAGCTGAATTGGCGGAACACGCTTCTCTTTCCGAGTGCAAAGCGGTCGTTCACTTGCTCGATGATCGGCTCAAGAATGCGGAACCTGGCGACAGCAGAAGGCAGCAGGATCGGCAAAAAGACGATCAATAGCGGCAAGCCGACCAACAGCCGCTGGACTTTGCCTTTGCTCATTTTCAATAACACGCCGACAAATACTTGATCGGCTTTCGCTTTCACCAGTACTTTGGAAATTAAAGTCAGTGCCAGGATAAAATAAAGCGCATCCGACAAAAAACCGGCAAAAGCCTGCTCCGGCTCTTCCGTCAGGCGGAAAAGCAGCAGCAGGCCAAGCACCAGCAGACTCGAAGCGGCGAGCGGCATAGCGCTTACCGTCCACAACCCGATGGCGATGCCAAGCAATAGTAGCGTCAGTTTTTGATCATCGGTGTAAGCATCCAGCAGGCCGAACATCCATAAAAGAGCAAATCCAGCGGCCAGCAGAAAAGCAAGAACACGCGGCATTAGCTTAGAGTTTCTCACTTTCCCACCCCTTAACGTTGTTTATATGCCAGCCTATTGCTTCTCCATTTGAGGAATGCCGGAACCAATAGTGAAATCAATGCAACCAAGAGCAGAGATAGCGGAAGTGGGCTATCGACAAAAATGCTCAAGCTGCCATTGGAGATCGTCATGGATTGGCGGAACGCCTGCTCCATCATGCCTCCAAGGATAAATGCCAAGATGAATGGCGGTGCGGGGAATGAAAAGATCCGCATCGCAAACCCTAATGCGCCGAATACCAACAGCATGTATAGGTCAAAGACGTTGAAGCTGATCGAATAAACGCCGATCAAACTGAACATGATGACGAGTGAAATAAGCAAAGGACGTGGAATGCTCAAGATTTTCGCCAAGTATGGAATCAGCGGTAAGTTCAAGATCAACAGGAAGACGTTCCCGAGATACATCGAAGCGATAATGCCCCAGAAAATTTCCGGGCGGTCCGTCATCAAGAGCGGTCCAGGCTGTACGCCAAGCACAAGGAACGCCCCCAACATGACAGCTGTCGTTCCTGAACCTGGAATCCCCAAGCTCAAAAGCGGAACGAACGCACCGCTTGTCGCGGCGTTATTGGAACTTTCTGGTGCTGCGAGCCCTTTGATGGATCCTTTCCCGAACTCTTCAGGATTTTTAGCGATCCGTTTTTCGAAAATATAACTGATGAAAGAAGCGATTGTCGCTCCTGCACCTGGCAAGACGCCGAGCAAAAAGCCGACAAACGATTGGCGGCTGACTGGTCCGCTCATTTCTTTCAGGTCTGCCTTGGACAACTTCAAGCTGCCCAATTTCTGGTCGTCGCTCAGGCTGCGGTTTTTGCGGTTCAAGATCAGCATGCAAACTTCAGCGACCGCAAAGAGGCCAAGCGCGATGATCAAAAAGTCGAATCCGTCGAACAAGTTGACGTTCCCGAATGTAAAACGCTGCGTCCCTGTCTGCGGGTCGATACCGATCGTGACGACCATGAAGCCTGCAACGGCTGCGATCATCGCTTTAATCGTAGAGCCTTCAGATAGACTGGAAATTGCGGTAAGGCCCATAAACATCAAGGCAAAATACGCTGGCGGCCCGAACGAAATCGCTACACTTGAGAGTGCTGGAGCGAGCAACATCAGCATGACAACCGAGACGGTGCCTCCGACGAATGAAGAAATCGCCGCAATGGCCAACGCCTTTCCGGCCTTTCCTTGCTGGGCCATTGGATAACCGTCGAAAGCTGTAGCGACCGTTCCGGAAATTCCCGGTGCATTCAACAGGATCGAAGAAGTCGATCCGCCGAATACAGCTCCGTAATAGACGCCCGCCATCATGACGAGTGCCGGTGCCGGGTCCATCCCGTATGTAATCGGAATCATGATCGCAATGGCACTGATCGGGCCGAGGCCTGGCATCATCCCGATCAAGGTGCCGACGACAACGCCGATCAGCACGAACATGATCCCTTCTAGACTTAAGGCAACTTGAAAACCGGTCAATAGACCTTGAAATGCATCCATATGGAAACTCCCTCCTTAAAATGGCAAGATGCCGCGCGGCAATACAATCCCCAGCGCGAAAACGAAAATAGCATACATAACAATCGGGAATAGAAGAGAGACCAATATATTTGTCTTCCATGCTCTATAACCTAAAAACCACGAACAGAAGAAAATGAACAATGTCGTCGTGATGATAAAACCGATCGCTTCAAACAATAGAATGTAGACAAAAATCATAGCGAACACTGCGGCAATGACCCCGAGTTCTTTTTTCGGGATATTGCGTTTCGCCTTTTCCGCATCCGTTTCCACTACACGGGAAAAGAACAGGAAGACGGACAACACCAATAACAAGATGCCCAAGCCCTTCGGAATGACATCCGCATCGATCGGGGCATATTCATAATTGGGCAATTGAAAACTTAAATATAGATAGACGGCCGCAACAATGAAAAGCAGCAGCCCTAATTTCCGATTTATGCTTGCTAGCAAACGAAACGCCTCCTTTTAACTGAAAAGAGAGAAACCGAATGCCAAAGATCCGGTTTCACCTATTGATGTATTTTACTTTTGAGCTGACTGGGCAGCCGTGATTATAAATAAGCTTTTATTGACCTAATCCGATTTCCTCAAGCAAGCTTGCGATTTCCTCTTTTTCTGTTTCGAGGAACTCACTATATTCTTCACTGCCCATGTACATTTCGTTCCAGCCGTACTTCTCGCGGACTTCCGCAAACTCTTCGGATTCACTCAATTCCTGGAATTTGGCTTCATAATAATCGACTGCTGCCTGGTCCATGCCTGGAGGCCCGAAGAATCCGCGCCAGTTGACGAAGCTTTCATCGATGCCCTGCTCGATCGCTGTCGGGAATTCGGAAAGCACTTCCCCTTCCATGCGTTCTTCTGCCGTTACACCGAGAACTTTGATATTGCCGGCACGCACTTGCTCGATTGTTTCGCCGACACCTGTGGAGAAGACATCTACCGAGCCATTCAGAACCGCTGTCAAAGCGCCGCCTTCTTGGTCAGAAACGTATTTGATCTTTGTCGGGTCCACGCCAGCCGCTTTGGCGATACGGACAAATTGCATATGGTCCATGCTGCCCGGAGCGGAGGTGCCGATAACTGTGATGCTTTCCGGATCGTCTTTCATCTGGTCGAATAGATCGTTCAAATCTTCGAACTCGCTATCTTCGCGGACAGCAAATGCGCCATAATCTGCAATCATATTGGCAAGCGGTGTAAAGTCTTCATGGCCATGTTCCGATTGGCCATTGAGCGGAACGAACATCAGCGGCGGTGAAGCGACGAACATGCTGTGGGCATCGCCTTCTTTTCCGTGGACGTAAGCCCAACCAATCGCCCCTCCTCCGCCTTCACGGTTGATGACAGTCATATTTTCATCGATGATTTCGGTTTCGCCGAATACACGGGCCACTTCACGGGCTGTCGTATCCCAGCCGCCGCCTGACCCGGCCGGCGCTACCATTTCAATCGTTTTCGACGGTTCGAAGTTGCCGTCTTCCCCTGCTGTGTTTGCCGCATCCTCAGATCCGCATCCAGCGAACGCTAAAGCGCTTACACTCAAGACACCAGCAAAAATCGTTTTCTTCATTTTGTTTCCCCCTCAGTTCAAGTAGTTTTCTTATGAGTTGAAGTATAACTGTGAATTTTCAGAATGTAACCGTTTGCAAAATAAGCTGTATAAAGGATTTTGTGAACATTTTGTTCATAAAGTTCACAACCACTAAGTTTTTACTGATATTTCATTTATAGGAAACGACAGGTAAATATGCTAGGCTGGATATAGCATAAATGCATATAAAGGAGACCGAAAATGAAACGCATCTCAGCCATAACTCCCGGCATGATAGTCTTTTTTCTCGGCATCACATTATTTCTTGGCATCGGAATCGCTATAGCGGCACAAAGCTATTTCAGCTATGTAGAAGTGACTGAAGCAGCTGATCGCTGCTATGACTTGGGCGGATTTCCCGAAATAGAAAAAAGCGCTTGGCAAATGACCCGCTTCGAATGCCATACAGACTGATTGCCGAAAATGAAACATCAAAGCAAAAAAGCAACTCTCCGGTTTAGGGAAGTTGCTTTTTCGTTTATAAAAATAGTATGGAGTTGTGTTTTCCGAAGCTTGTCTTTTCTTTGAAGCCTGCTGCGCCCATTCCACTTTTACTTCATTTAACAAAGTATTTCCGTTCCGGCCTGCCAACAATACCGTAGCCGAGCTCGGCGTAGCAATCATCCGTTGACACCAAGTATTCCAGGTAGCGCCTCGCCGTCGTGCGGGAAGCGCCCATTTCTTCGCCCATTTTCTCAGCTGTTACGCCATCTTCATACTGCGCCAACAGCTTTTGCACTTTCTGCATCGTCAGCGGGTCAATCCCTTTGACCGCTGGCGCTTCTTTTTTGACGGCCTTGACGCCAAACAATTCGTCCAAGTACTGCTGGTCGATGGTTTCTTGGCTCGACAGCTTTTCCCTGTCTTTTCGGTATTTCTCGATGGTGGCCGTAAACTGGCCAAGTTCGGCAGGTTTTAAAATGATGCCTTTTACGCCTTTGCGCAGTGCCGTTTCGATATACTCCCGTTCGTTCGCTGCCGAGACGAGGATGATATCGGTCTCTGGGCTTTCTTTCCTTAACTCGTCGATCAGCTCAATGCCGAGCCCGTCCGGCATATAATTATCCAATAGCACCAAATCCGGCCGTTCTTGCTTGACCGCCGCCAGTGTCTCTGCGCAGTCTTTCGCTTTCGCTGCCAGTTCCACTTGTTCGATCTTCGCTAAAAACTTCTCGTGCACTTGTGCGACACGGAAATCATCTTCTGCAATCACAACCCGCAGCATTATGCCACCTCCATCGTTTTTTTCGGAATAAAGACGCTGAATACTGTCCCACTCTGCGGTGTCGAATCCACTTCAATCCAGCCATCCAAGTCTTCAACAGCTTGTTTGACAATCGCCAGACCATAGCCCCTATCCGCTTTTTCAAGTTTTGTGGAGAATCCTTGCGTGAAAAATTGGTCGAGGTTACCGGTTTCGATTCCGCGACCGCTATCCTGGACTTCGATGACCAAGTCGTTGCCGATGTCGGTAATGAAGAAAGACACTTGTTTCCTGTCGCTCGATTCGACTTCTTCAATGGCGTTATCGATCAGATTCCCGACAATGTGAATGACTTTCGAAATATCGACATGAGCAGGCAATTTGGCGAGTGAACTGTTTTCATCCACCGACAGCTCGACTTTCGCTTCAGAAGCTTTCCCCATTTTGCCGAGCAGGATCGCCTGGACTTTTTTATCTTCGATATGGTTCAACGTGTGCTTCGTCTGTTTTTCATGATGATTCGTTTCCTGCTGGATCAGCCTGACCGCTTCTTCGGTTTCTTCCAATTGCAAAAGCCCGGATATGGCGTACAGTTTATTGGCGTATTCATGCGTTTGCGCCCGCAGGCTTTCCGAGTATTGACGGATTTCCGACAAGGTTTCCAGCACTTCCTGCACTTCCGTTTTTTCACGGAATGTCGAAACAGCACCGACCATTTCCCCTTCAGCCCAAATCGGCTTTTGATTGACGATAAAAACCGTACCGCCGATCAAAATTTCTTTGTTCTTCCATGAATTCCCTGTCGTCAAGATTTCGCCCATCCTAAGTTCCGGCAATATGTCATCGGACGGGGTGTGGAGAAAACTTTGGTCCATGGCGAGCATCTTTTCTGCGGAACTGTTCAATTCCGTGATGCGGCCGTCTGTATCGATGGCGATGACCCCTTCGATAATCGATGACAGCAACGCTTCCCGGTCCTGGTATAAACGGGCGATTTCCCGGGGTTCAAGCCCCAGCGTATCTTTCCGGATATTCCTTGCGAGCAGGATGCTGCCCAGGACGCCGATCACGAGCGTCAATAAAGCAAGTCCCATCACGTCCATGATATTGCCGAAAATGATCGCCTCGATATCTTCAATCATATACCCGACTGAGACGACACCGATGACGCGCCCGTCGCCGTCATAGATCGGCGCTTTGCCGCGCAGGCTTCTGCCGAGCGAACCGAATGCTTCAGACACATAGACTTTGCCTTCTTGAAGGGCACGCTCGTTATCGCCGCCGACCATTCGTTTGCCGATTTTGTCGGGATCCGGATGCGAATACCGGATGCTTTCCCGATTGCCGATGACGATGAATTCAGCACCTACTTGCTTGCGCAAGTATTCAGCAATCGGTTGGATTTCTAGCGCCGGTTCCTCGTCGTCCATCGCTTCAACGATCGTCGGCATGGCTGAAATGCCGATCGCCGTTTCCTGTGCGCGCTGGCCGATATTCTCTTTGATTTCCGCAATTTCCTGATAGCTCAAAATCCCGCCGAACACCACTGTCGTCAATAGCACGAGCGAAGTCGTCAGCAAGATGATTTTGGTTTGCAGCGATAATTTTTTCATGGCACCCGTCCCCTGTAAAGACCATTTTTCGTTAGATGTAGTCTAACATATCCCCAAACGGCCGAAAGAATAAATTCTTAGAATTCTCTAAAAACATTATTTCCCCACGAAAAAACCCTGTTCTCCAAAACGGAAAATCAGGGTTGCGCTTTATGATTTTGTAATATCGGCTTCCAGCTCGACTGCAACATTGCCTTGAATGGCGCGCGTGATCATGCAGGAAGATTCCGCTTTTTCCGCGAGTTTACGGGCCAGCTTGAATTCCTTTTCCCCGGCTTCTGCTGACAAGACGACTTTCGGCCGGTGGATGATTGTTTTATAGGTGATGACCCCATTTTCGACTTCCACGATTCCTTCCGACTCCATCGTCAGCGACTCTTTTGCCAGCTTGCTGCGCTCCATCATCGCGGCGAGCGTGATGATATAGCAGGTCGCTGCCGCACCGAGCAGCATTTCGTCCGGATTGGTGCCGACCCCTGGGCCGTCCATTTCCGGGGGAATGGAGATTTGGGTCTTTAAATTCCCTGATTCGATGGTCCCGACATCGTTCCGATTACCGGGCCAGTCTGCTGTTAAATGAAAACTATGCAAAGCCATTATTGCTTCCTCCTGTTCTATTCCCATTCTTTCATATCTTCGCTTCGCGGCATCGCTGTGATGGCTCCCGCACGCGTTGCACAAAGGGCCCCGAGCTTATTGCCAAATCCTGCGCAAGCGATCAGTTGTTGCGTATTTTTCGGCATGCCGTTCACATGGACATGGCGGATGATGCCTGCCATGAACGCATCTCCGGCACCCGTCGTATCAACAGGTTTGACCGGCACAACCGGCACATGGATTGTCTCGTCTTTATATACCGCGTGCGTGCCATGTTCCCCGTCCGTGACAAAAACGACAGGAAGCCCGTAAGCCTTCAGGCGCTCGATGCCTGCTTCCATTGAATCAGCTTCCATGAGGAACAATAATTCTTCGACTGTCAGTTTCAAAATATCCGCCTGCGGCAAAAAGCGCAGGACGGTTTGACGGCACAGCTCCTCGCTTGCCCAGCGCAGCGGCCGGATATTGACATCGTATGAACAAATGACGCCGTGAGACTTCGCAAATTCCAAAGCCTGCGCCGTCGTTTCACGCGCTTCCGGATGGAACAGCGTCCCTGAGCAAAAATGGAACAGGCTCGCGGATTCAAACGCTTCACCCGCCAATTCGTCCGCCTTCACTTGCACATCCGGCGTTTCATTATCATAAGAAGCGAAGACGCGGTCGTTTGTTTCCGTTAAATGAATATACACGCCGCTAATGCGCTTTTCCGGACGTTTGATTGAATGCGTCAAATCGACGCCTTCCGCCCGCAGCGCCTGGCAGAAAAAGTCCGAAATTTCATCGTCTCCGGTAATCGTGATGAATGCCGACGGGACGCCCAGGCGGCTGACGCCGGCCGAGACATTGACCGTGGCGCCTCCAAGATACAGATCGAATAAATCATTGTTTTTGGTCGTAGCAATATAGTCGACAAACGCGTCGCCGTAAGTCAGGACGTGCTTGTTAGCCTCCATAAGCCTCTCCCTTTCTCCAAAGAACCCTTGTCCGCCCATTATTTGCAGCGGCCAATTAAAATTCACTTTCCCTATTATTTCAACAGAAAACAGGCAGGGCAAGGGAAAAGCTTGAAAAGCACGGAACAACGGTATTTTCGCATAAAAAAAGCCGGAGAAAATTCTCCGGCCGGCTTATTCCATTATTCAGCCATCCACTCCGGTTTTCCGAAGCCTTCGAATTGCTCATCGATGACCGTTTCGAATTCTTCCGACTCAACAATCTCGACCAAATCCGCCGCTAGTTCACTGTCTTCATTATCCGCTGCAACGGCTACGACATTGCGGTACTGGTCAGGCATGTTTTCGAGTGCCAAAGCGTCCAGCAAATCCATGTCCGCAGCCAGTGCGAAGTTTCCTGGAACCGCGGCAAGGTCTGTGCCTTCAACTGCACGCGGCAATTGCCCCGCTTCAATCGGCTGGAACACTAGATTTTTCGGATTTTCCGTCACATCACGCTCAGAAGCCTGGAGCACTTCCGCTTCCGGATCGAGTTCGACCAAGCCTTCATCCTGCAACATCAATAATGCGCGGGCTCCGTTGACAGGATCGTTTGGAATCGCGATCGTCGCTCCGTCGGATACCGCATCCAAAGAATCGAACTCATTGGAATAGATGCCCATTGGCGCGGTCGGGACCGTGATCAATGCGCTCAAATCCATATCGTTCTCTGTTTCAAAGTTTTCCAAGTACACCGTATGCTGGAACAAGTTGGCATCGATCTCTCCGTTGTTCAATGCGTTGTTCGGCTGGATATAATCGCTGAATTCAATCATTTCGACCGTATAGCCTTTTTCTTCAAGCGCCGGCACGATCGCTGCGTTCAGCATATCGCTATAAGGGCCGGCAGTCGCGCCGAGCTTGATGTCTTTCGACGCTTCGCCGCCTTCCGTTGTTCCTGTTTCCGTTTCTTCTCCGCCGCATGCGGCCAAAGTGAGCGCGCTCGCTGCTAATATCCATGTAAGTTTCTTCATGTCATTCTCCCCTTATCGCTTATCGAGTTTTTTGGCTGTAAAGTCGCCGGCCTGTTGAATCAATTGAACGAGCACAATCAAGATGACGACCGTGACAATCATGATCGTATTATCATAGCGGTAATAGCCGAAGCGGATGGCCAAATCGCCGATGCCGCCGCCACCAACCACGCCCGCCATCGCGGAATAGGCGATGAGGCTGATGACCGTCAGCGTAATGCCTTGGATCAGGCTCGCTTTCGCTTCCGGCAAGAGCACATCTTTAATGATCATCCAAGGCGTCGCACCGACCGCGATTGCCGCTTCGATGACGCCTTTATCGATGTCACGCAGCGCTGTTTCCACAATGCGCGCGAAAAACGGAATTGCTGCCACCGACAAAGAAACGCTCGCTGCGACCGGGCCGATGGTCGTGCCGGTAATCAATTGCGTCAGCGGAATGAGCGCGACCAGCAAAATGATGAACGGAATCGACCGGACAATGTTGACGACAAATCCGATGACGGAATTGACCGGGCGATTTTCCCAGAACAAGCCCCTGTCCGTGATAAACAATAAAATGCCAAGAGGCAAGCCAATAACCAGCGCGACGCCAAGCGAAATGCCGATCATGATCAAGGTCTGGTAAAACGCTACTTGGATTTCCGGCCATAATTCAATGATTCTTTCCCATTCAATTCCCATGGTCTATCACCTCCACAATCGCTTCACGCTGCTCCAGATAATGAATCGCCTGACCCACATCTGTTTGGCTGCCTTTGAGTTCCATAACAAAAATACCGAGTGGCAATTCCTGGATGTATTCGATCGCCCCGTGCAGGAAATTCCCTTTAACGGGATAGCTTTGCAGCATATCGGAAATAATGCCGTCACCTGCAACCTCGCCTTTGAACAACACTTTGACGATCGTGCCGTCACATTTCTTCAGGATTTCTTCCGGCACGTTGAACGATACAACGCTCGAGATGAATTCCTTTGTCAAAGCGGTCTTCGGGTCGGCGAAAATATCGTAGACACGGCCTTCTTCGATGACGCGTCCGCTTTGCATGACCGCCATCCGGTCACAAATTTCCTTGACAACGTTCATTTCGTGCGTAATCAAGACAATCGTGATATTGAGCTTGCGGTTGATGTCTTTCAATAAGCGCAAGATCGATAAAGTCGTATTCGGATCGAGTGCAGATGTCGCTTCGTCGCATAACAGCACGGCCGGTTCATTGGCAAGTGCGCGGGCGATGCCGACGCGCTGCTTTTGCCCGCCGCTCAACTGTGCCGGATAGACACCCCGCTTGTCCGACAAGCCGACCATTTCCAATAGCTCGTCGACGCGTGGGCCGATGTTCTTGCTCGGTGTCCCGGCTGCGCGAAGGGCAAACGAAATATTTTCAGCAACTGTCTTTTGGCTGATCAGATAGAAATGCTGGAAGATCATGCCGATTTTGAGACGCGCTTTCCGCAAGCCGTCGCCACGCAGCTTTGTTAAGTCCTGGCCGCCAACTTTTACCGTTCCAGACGTTGGCCGCTCAAGCAAATTGATGCAGCGGATGAGTGAACTTTTCCCAGCGCCGGAATAGCCGACAATGCCAAAGATTTCACCGGTTTTCACTTCTAACGTTACATCATCGACGCCTTTGACCGTGCCGTGTTTTGTTTGATAGGTTTTGCTCAGTTGTTCGATTTGAATCATGCTGTCCACTCCCCCAGGCAAATAAAAAATGCCTCTTTTATCAAAAAAGAGACATCGAAAATTAGAATTCCGACTTATCTTTCAGAATGAATTTCATTCTGCAGGACTTGGCACCTTCCCATATAAATGGGGGTTGCCGGACGTCATAGGGCCTTACCCTCGGTCTCTCTTGATAAGCATGCGTATTTGGTTGTTTTCCATATTACCTGCACGGGCGATAGCTTGTCAATGCGATTTTTCAAACTTTTTGTACAATGGGACGCGGCGGTCATCGAATACCGGAATGCGGCCACGCACTTCGTCTACTTCCGAAAGATCGATATCGATGTAGCCGATGCCTTCCTCCTGGCCCATATCCATCCGTACTTCCCCCCACGGCGCGATGACCATCGAATGGCCGCCGAACTCATTTTTCGGGTCGCTGCCGATGCGGTTTGCCGCGATGATGAAGCATTGATTCTCGATTGCGCGCGCCTGCAACAGGATGCGCCAGTGGTCGATGCGCGCTGCCGGCCATTCCGCAGGCACGAAGATCGCCTTCGCGCCGTTCAGCGCTTGCGCCCGAAGCCATTCCGGAAAGCGGATATCGTAGCAGATGACGCCGCCGTATGTTTCTCCGTCCAGTTCGAACGTGCCGAGCGACTGCCCTTCCTCGAGGTGAATATGCTCGTCCATCAAACCGAAGCGATGCGCTTTATCATATTCAGAAACGACCGCACCTGTACGGTCAACGACATACATCGTATTATAGAAACCATCTTCTTTCTTCGTGGAGACCGAGCCTCCGACGATATGGACGCTGTGCTCTTTGGCGAATTGTTTCAAAAAATCTGCGGTTCGGCCGTTGCTGTCAGCGAGTTCGTCCAGCTGCGTTAACGCATACCCGGTATTCCACATTTCTGGCAAGACGATGAGCTCCGCTCCGTTTTCTGCCGCTTCTTCCAAATAGTTTTTTACACGCTGAAAATTCGTTTCCGGCTCTCCGAAAGCGATATCCATCTGCACACAAGCGATTTTCATATTCTCTCCTCCTGTAGACAGTTTAGCTTAAACTCTATAAGATTTAAGATAGATGTGCAATTATTTAGAAAATGAGGAGGATTTCATGGACTTTTCAAATCGCTTACAAAATCTTCCGGATCAATTTTTCGCCTTGCTAGTCGCCAAAACGGCAAAAGCAGTCGACGAAGGACGAGACGTCATCAATTTCGGCCAAGGCAACCCGGATCAGCCAACGCCCCCGCATATAGTCAAGGCCATGCAACAAGCGGTAGCCGATCCTCAAACACATCGCTACTCGCCGTTTCGCGGCCTCAGTTCGTTAAGGAAAGCCGCTGCGGATTTCTACAAAAAAGAATACGATGTCGATATCGATCCTGATTTGGAAGTCGCTATTTTGTCCGGAACGAAAATCGGTTTTATCGAGTTGCCGCTTGCGTTGCTGAACCCGGGCGATTCGCTGCTGTTGCCGGACCCGGGTTACCCTGATTACCTGTCGGCCGCACCTCTGGCGGATATCGAATTTGATTTGATGAAACTCAAACAGGAAACCGGCTATCTTCCCGATTACAACGATGTGAAAGCCGCCGCGAGAGCACGCGCCAAACTGATGTATTTGAACTATCCAAACAACCCGACAGGCGCGACAGCAGACATTGCGTTCTTCGATGAAACGATCCAGTTTGCCAAAGAAAACGGCATCG
Organism: Planococcus sp. SK3692; assembly: GCF_028890485.2. Classification (GTDB taxonomy): domain Bacteria; phylum Bacillota; class Bacilli; order Bacillales_A; family Planococcaceae; genus Planococcus. The sequence goes on along the minus strand of NZ_JARCHV010000002.1, from coordinate 311,652 downwards.
GGGTCGTGCATGATTTTGCTTATGGCCGCATTGGCTTTGACTGCAAGAAGCCGGTCAGCTTCCTGCAGTCAAAAGGCGCCAAAGACATCGGTATCGAAATGTATACCTTATCCAAAACGTATAATATGGCCGGATGGCGCATCGGCTTTGCGGTCGGCAATGCCAAAATGATCGAAGCACTCAACGTCGTCCAAGACCATTTGTTCGCCGGCATCTTTCCGGCTGTCCAGCTGGCGGCTGTTGAAGCTTTAAACAGCAGCCAGCAATGCGTCGAGGAATTAAATGCACTATACGAAAAAAGACGCCAAACGCTGGTGGATGAATGCCGCCGGATCGGTTGGGAATTCGAATCGCCGAAGGGATCGTTTTTTGCCTGGCTGCCTGTCCCGGAAGGATATACGAGCATCGAGTTCTCTGACCTGCTACTCGACAAAGTCGACATCGCCGTGGCACCGGGCAGTGGATTTGGCCCTGGCGGAGAAGGTTTTGTCCGCGTCGGGCTATTGGTCGATGAACAGCGCATCATCGAAGCAATCCAACGAATCGAGAAATTGGACATTTTCACTAAATAGGCTAAAAAAAGAAGGCGCAATGCCTTCTTTTTCTTTATTTCTTATTAACGACCATTTCCATATCCCAATATAGATCCGAACTAAAGCGGTCGTCTTGATGCACTTGTGCAGCCAGCACATTCTCGCCGTCTTTCAAATGCGAAAGCGCCTCTTCGTCCAAGTAGATGCGCTCAATCCGGTCTTCACTGCCGAGGTCTTGATCGCTCACCGCTTCCTGATAATCCTCAAAACCGAATTCGCCAGTTTCGGGCATATTGAAGCGCATGATTTCCTCTCCGTTCAAATACAATATCACCGCATCATCGACACCAAATTCCACATAGCCGAGATCACCGATTGCTTCTGCCTCTTCTACATCAAATCCCGTCCTGAAATACGTCAAGGCGTTTTTATCGGTCTCATCCCCGCCGTAGGCGACGAGCGTTTCCACAGCGCCAAATTCGGGCCGTTCTTCATCTTCCGGGAAGCCAAGCGGAGCTGCGCCTTGTACCCACTCGCTGTCATCGAAATCAGCTTCAATCCAGTCTTTTTTCTGGTCGCTGCCATCGTCCAGATAGCCCCACTCGCTGCCTGCGTCGAGCAGCTTAATTTCTTCATGTTCCACCAATTCGAATTCAATCGCGTTGCTTTCCCATACTTCATCACCGTCTTTTACTTCCGCAAACACTTCCACTTTTCCTGAGTCCGCGCCTTCTGCCGCCAGTACTTTTCCATCTTTTATTTCAACATCATCCTTACTGGTTCGGTAAGTGACGGAGTCCGGTGAAATATCGTATTGCCCGCCATCAACGTTTTCGCCTTTCAACGTCAATTCCACTTCCGGGTAGAAAGAGCTTTCTTCTGTGGACAACACGATGCCGCTCGCTTCCAGTTCCACTTTTTCAAGTGCGGGCACGACCGTTTCGATAGACGGATCTTTGATGATCTCGTATTCATCGACCAGCTCATCGCTATCCGTCCGGTAAGTTTCAAGGCTTAAACGCGTCGGCTCCACTTGAATGGTCATATAAGTCGGTACGCCCCATTGTTCACGAACCGCTGAATACGGCTCCCGTTCGTCCTGCATGTAATAGTACTTGCTGCCGCTCGCTGTACTGCCGGTTACATATAAAGTCCCTTCCGGATTAACCGGTGCTTTTCCTTGCATCATATGATTTTTCAGCGGCTGGAAGTTTTCCATCTGATACGTTCTTACATAGGAATGGTCATGTCCCATCAATACCGCATCAAAGCCGATTTTATCGATTGTCGGCACGAGCTGTTCACGCAGCTCCAGCACCTTTTCGCTTTGCGAATGGGCGGCAGCGCTATAAATCGAGTGATGAAAAACGAGGATTTTCCATTTCCATTCCCTTCCAGCAGTCGCTTCAGCCGTTTCCTCCATAAATTGAATATGCTCTTCCGGATGCTGGCTATTGGAATTCAAGTTCATGAACAAGGTATCCCCGTACGAGAAATAATAATCACCGCCTGAATTATCGTAATTGCCGAGTTCCCAGTTTTCGTTGGGCACATTGAAATGATAGGCGTAATGATAGGTATCGTCATGGTTGCCGATGGTAGTTGCCGTCGGATAATTACGCAACGGCTCAGGAGCGAAATAAGCCGCATATTCGTTTTCTGAATAGCGGGCATCGACCTGATCGCCCGCAGACAAGATGAAGCTTGCGTCTGGGCTGCGATCAATTGCTTGATGCAGAGTTCTTTCCCATCCCCTTTGGTCTTCTGCAATATCGCCAGACGCGCCGATTTGCGGATCAGCAACCATCACAAATTCATATGACGAAGGATCCTGTGTTTTGAAATGGAAAGCTTGTGTCCAATTGCCATGCCCATCCCCTAAACGGTATAGATAATCCGTTTCATTTTCGAGCTGGGTGATCACCACCTCATGGGCAGAATAGCCGTAAGTAGCGTTTTTCAACGATGCATCGATTGTTACCGCAGCGTTTTCCGGAAAATCCTCAGTCCCGGAAGATACTTTTGCGTATTGAACCTGGCCAGCACGCGTCGTGCTCGGTGAATACCAGGAAAAGTTCAACTCCGACTCATCGCTCCCAGGTGCGAAAGCAATATGGGACGCAGGATAGGAATCATCCGATTCGTCCCACAAAAAGCCCCTGTCCATAAATAACAGTGAACTGGAAAGATGCGACTGAAAAGCTTGGCGCTGTCCTTCCATTAATTGCGCTGCCCCGATTTGGAGCTCGCCTTCTGCCGCCTTTACTTGTCCCTCATCATGGTGAAAAGCCGCACTTCCCGCAATTATCGCTATAAGAAACCAGCGTCCTGCCCCCCGCCAAATCGTTTTCATTTCCCCACCCCTTCGTAAACAATCCGATCTATTATTTTTCAAATATTCAGTAATTAAATTTTATCATAATTCAATTGAACTAAAAAGAAATAAAATGTGAATATTTAGAACTATTTAAAAGGAATTGAAATTCTTTCTGTTTATTCATAGCTGTTTCATAAGAAACACGTCATCCCTATTTGAAAATAAAATTGAGGCCAATTAAAAAAGCTTTTCCCGAAGAGCGCATGCTCAACAGCAAAAGCTTTAGCTAAAATTTATGTTTCATTCCACGAATCCGAACTGCTTTAACGGGGCGAAGCGGAATTTCACTTCACCAATAACGTCCTGTTTCTGGATAAATCCCAGTACGCGTGAATCCGTGCTATTGCCACGGTTGTCGCCGAGGACATAATAGCAATCCGCGGGAACTGAAAATTCGCTGGCCAACTGGGGCTGTGCCATGAACTCATCGTGTCCTGCCGCATCTAAATAGGGTTCGTCCAGCGGCTGTCCATTCAGAATAATTTCCCTGCCGGACATCTCGATATGGTCGCCCGGAACCCCAATGACTCGCTTGATGAAACGGGTGCCGTCTGGCGCGAAAAACACGATTGTATCGAAGTTGGCGATCGTTGTCGCTTTGCTCAAGACTAATTTATCATCTTCGTGATAGCTTGGCTGCATCGATCCGCCTTCGACGATAACCGGCTCGAACAGGAAGTGGCGAACCCCAAAAATAATGAACGCCGTCAGCAGCAGCACTTTCATCCATACAAGCATTTCTTTGACTGGATCTTCGTACACTAGCTCTCCTCCGCCCACTTTTTTCTCTAGTTTACTATAGCGCTTCACGCCTTGCACTCTGAGATTTCTTATCCGATAATGAAAGCATGTGAGTTGAAAGAATTATCAGACACAACTTAGCTTTCTATTTGAATATAAAAGGAGTGGAATTGATGAAAACATTGCCTGCGCAAGATGTCATTTATGCTTTTTCCAACACACACAAACCGAGCCTGCGGGCAGCGGCCGGCGATACCGTGAAGATCGACACATTCGATTGCTTTAAAAACCAGATTCAATCAAGCGACCAAGAAGTCGCAGCCATTGATTGGGATCAAGTGAATCCCGCCACAGGGCCGATCTTCATTGAAGGGGCCGAGATCGGGGATGTCTTGAAAGTAGAGATCAAAGACCTTGAAATCGGCGAGCAAGGCGTCATGGTTACAGGGCCGGATCTCGGCGTCATGGGCCACCGGATGGAATCGATGGAATCGAAAATCATTCCCATCCAAAATGGTAAGGCGGTCTTTAACGACCGTCTGCACCTTCCATTGAATCCGATGATCGGCGTGATCGGCGTCGCACCGAAAGGCGAACCCGTTTCATGCGGAACCCCTGGTGCACACGGCGGCAATATGGATACGAAACTGATCACAAAAGGCGCAACGCTTTATTTCCCCGTGGCGGTTGAAGGCGCACTGTTTGCACTTGGGGATTTCCATGCGGCGATGGGAGACGGAGAAATCAGCGTTTCCGGAATTGAAGTACCCGGCAGCGCCACTGTCCAATTCGACGTCATCAAAGGCATCCATTTAAAGCATCCTTTGCTCGAAAATGAAGACGGTTTGGCGTATCTTGTCTCCGCGATGACTCTAGACGAAGCCGTTTCCACTGCAGTTGAAGAGATGATCGATTTGTTGCTGCCTCAATCCCACTTATCCGTCAGCGAAATGACCATGCTCATGAGCGCAGCCGGCGAAACCCAAATCAGCCAAGTTGTTGACCCTCTCGTGACGGCCAGGTTCTTTGTTCCCCACCATGTGCTCGAAGGATTAGGTTTCCTTTTATTTTCTTAATATGGTAATTACAAGGAGATATAGTGCTGTTTAGACGTCTGAATCGTCAGACTTTTGAGCGCCGAAAGATTTTATGTTACACTCAAGAAAAAATGTAGGTGATTAGAATGGTAGGAAGAAATGATCCGTGTCCATGTGGCAGCGGAAAGAAATATAAAAAATGTCATGGGAAACAACAGACAGTTTCCATCAATGATCTGGTGAACGAAGAACTATTCCAAGTCAGACAACAATTCTTCTCGGAAAATCCGAACCGTGACCAGCTAACGGATTTCCGCGCGCTCCAGCAGGAATGGCAGCCGCGCTTGATGAAATCGATGGCGGAAAACGATGCACAAGCTTTTGTCATCGAAAACTTCCTGTTCATGCAAAAACCGGAACTATGGCAAAACTTCCTGTCTAAGCAAATCGAACAGACGCAGCGCCCAACAACGCAAGAAGTGTTGGAACAATGGTCCAACTTCCGTGTATTCCTCGGCCAATTGGTCTCAGGCGATACAGAAAAAGCGGAATTGAAAGACGCCTTTACCGGTGAAACTTACGTCATGGCAGACCAGCCGCCTACGGATATGGAAGAAAACCAAGGTCTTCTTGCGATTCTTCTGCCGGATGCGCGCGCAGGCGAACAAGGCATCTTATTCTTGAATGGCTATTTGACGATTGTCGGCAAATTTGCTCCATTCTTTGAGCAGCTGCAAAAACGCATTGAAGATAAAGGCGCATCAGCAAGCGAAGACTATCTTCGCGAGCATTATCTCGAAGTGGTCGAGCATATCGTCCAATATTCCACAGGCGCTGTCGAGGAAAGCATCGAGCTTTCCCCGGAACATCAATCCGTCATGGATGAATTGAAAAAACACATTGATGAAGCGGACTTCGACGAAGAAACTGTGACCAATGTGACAAGTATCCTCAACAGCTACCTGGTCAGCCAGCAGCCGACCGTCCAGAAACCGGAAGCACTCGTTGCCGGCTACTGGCGTTTCCTGCAGGACCATGAACTGATTCAAGGGCCAATGCTTTCTGCAAAAGACTTGAGTGAGAAATTCGGCGTTTCGTCCAGTACGATCTTGAAGCGCTCTAAAGAGTTCGGTTCTTATTTCGAAGAACTGCTTGCTAAAAAATAATTGAGAAAAGCACCGGAATGCTTCCGGTGCTTTTTTATTCGTCTTTTTTTCGCCTGAACGTGATCAGGATGTACAATAAAATTCCGGAAACTGCAAAAAATAAGTACACGCGCCAAAACGGGCCGCTCAGCCAAATGGCCGATGTAAACTCAATCCAATTGTTCACTGCTGTCAGTAGAAATAAAGCAATACTGAAGAAGAATATACCCATGCCCAAAAAGCGGAAAATATTACGGACTGCTTCCATCTTTTCACCTCTCCTCTTAGCTCTTTACTCCTCCTATTCCCGAAATAAGATGGCTTGAACAGAAAAAACGCATCGCTTTGTGACAGAGCTCATTTCATGACTGCTGTTTTTTTCTTTCCTTGCCACAACTATCCACAAAATTCCGTTTCACTGCTCCACTTCTAGGGAAAGCCCGAAATATATGCGAAAAACAGCAGTTATGCACAATAATTAACAAAATCTCGTGGGTTATGTGGGTAAATATCTAAATTTACAGTCGATTTTCGGTTATTATGGACTTATCCACATGTTGATAAGTCCAGCTTATCTTTTCCCACCTCAAAAAGGAGGAAGAGCCATATGTTTGAAATCACTTGGGATAGCTTTATCCGCATTGTGACGGTAGGTGTGCTAGCGTATATCGGGTTATTGGTATTCTTAAGAACTTCTGGCAAACGCACTTTGACAAAGCTCAATGCTTTCGATCTCGTCGTGACTGTTGCTTTGGGTTCGACCTTGGCAACCATCCTGCTCGACAGCAAACTGAGTTTATGGGAAGGCCTTACCGCATTTGCCGTCCTAATCGTCCTGCAATACTTGATCACGTTTACGGCAGTACGTTCGAAAAGCTTCAATAAACTAATCAAGTCAGAACCTCGGCTATTGTTTTCGGAAGGCGAATTCCTGGAACAGGCCATGCGCGATGAGCGCATCAAGGATATTGAAATCATGCAGGCAGTGCGCAATTCAGGCGAAGGCGACTTAAGTAAGGTTAAAGCGGTCATTCTCGAAACGGACGGTAGCATGTCAGTCATCACCACTCAAGCAGGTAATGCCCTTGCCAATGTTAAAGCGCAAGCAAAAAAGGATCCCTTGTAGGATCCTTTTTTATCTTGGGGTCTTTGCGCGTTGTTTCCGGTGTTCCCGCCGCGCGGGCGCGGAATCAAAAAACAGCTTCTCGCCTTCAGTCTCAGGATAGACCGGTGGGACCGGCGTCGGCTTTCCGTTCTCGCCGATAGCGACCAAAGTCAAAAATGATTCGGTCGTCAAACGCTCTTCCCCGGTTTCCAGGTTCTTCGATTTGACGCGCACATACACTTCCATCGAAGTTTTTCCGGTTGATGTGACGTTCGCCTCCAATTCCAGAACATCTCCGACTTTTGCAGACGACAGGAAATCCACGGAGTCGATCGAGGCCGTCACGACAATGTGGCGGCTCGCATGTTTCATCGCTGAGATTCCGGCGATTTCATCGATATATGCGAGTACTTTCCCGCCAAAGATCGATTCCATATGATTGGTATCAGGCGGAAGCACGAGCTTCGTCTGTATCGTCCGTGATTCACGCATAGGTTTCGCTTCCATATATTCTCCTCCTCTTTCTTCTTTAAGGCTATTCCCGCTGCAGAAATTTTCAATCCACGTAGTGTTTATTCGACCGGAAAATAAAACCGAAATTCCTCCTTATGGTAAAGTGGAAAAAAGGGGGAATCAAGTCCATGTCTGATCTTTTTCAAATTCTGAACACACCCGATTTTCAATGCAAGGACTCACTGAAGCAGCAACTGCAGGAACTCGGAATCGCTGCAGGCGATCACTTGATGGTCCATTCCTCGCTGAAGTCAATGGGGTGGATTGCCGGAGGTGCACAGGCAGTAGTTGAAGCTTTGATGGAAGTCATCACTCCTGAGGGCACTCTTGTCATGCCTTCTCAGTCTGCCGATAATTCGGACCCTGTTTATTGGATGGCTCCGCCGATTCCTGAGAATTGGCATCAGCCGACCCGTGACCAGATGCCAGCATATGATCCTGACCTGACAAATATGCGCGGAATGGGAAAAATACCCGAATGTCTCCACCGCCACCCGGCGACGATCCGAAGCCCTCATCCGACTCACTCATTTATCGCCTGGGGAAGGCTTGCTGCGGAATGGATGGCTGAACAACCGCTCGAAGATTCGTTTGGCACCACTTCGCCTCTTGGGAAAATGATGAGGCATCAAGTAAAAATTCTGCTAATCGGCACCGGGTTCGATTCATGCACTGCGCTTCATCACGCAGAGTTTCTACAACCTGAACGTACGACTTCCCCGCAAGGTGCAGCGATGTACGTTAATGGAGAGCGGCAATGGGCCGCGTACGATTGCGTCGATATGGATTCAGACCGCTTCCCGGAAATCGCCAAAGACTTTCCTGGAACTATTACTGAAGGCGTTCTTGGACAGGCTGGAATTCAGCTCACAGAAATGCGTCCGCTCGTTGAGTTCGCAACCGAATGGCTGCAGAAAAATCCTGCGCCGCAAGAACAGCAGGAACAAAAAAATTAAACAAAATAGGCTGAAGCGACAGGCAACCTGACGCTTCAGCCTATTTTTCTGTCGAGATGCACCCGGTTGGCACACTCAACTGATGACTTCGCCCAATAAAACTTCCAGGCGCTCATTGTCTTTATTAAAGGAGTCCACAAATGCGTTAATAATATGGGCAGGTTCTTCGATTCTCGCCCAATCCAACCGATAACCGGCATTCAATGCCAACTGGCGGGCGAATTCACGCACTGCCCTGCCATTGCCTTCACGGAAGGGATGGAGCGCATTCAATTCAGCCAAATAATGGGCGAGACGCTGGATAAAAACGTCTTTCGTTAGGCCTTTCAGATAAGCTTCTTCAGCCAATTCATCAAAAAGCTGTTTCAGCTGTCCAGCCAAGTGTTTAGGGTGGGCGAAAGTCGAACTTCCTTTGGACGTCATTTCCTCGCGCAGCTTGCCGGCAAACGGGTAGACGTCCTGCAGCAAACAACGGTGGATATCGAGGAACACGTTGAGATCAGATGGATCTTTCGGCTTTTGTAGTTGCAGTTCCGACAAACGATATAGCGCATAGACCGTCTCTAATTCCTTGAGCTTGTCTTCATCTCGAATATCGAACGCATTCACCAGCACATCGGTTCCAGGGTAGCAATACATAGACGTGTGCTGGTATTTAGACATCGAAGCGTGCTTTGATGGCCTGGTGGAATTGAGCTTCCGTCCGTTCTCCGGTCAGGACAGAGCGGACAAAATTCCGGTCTTCATGGGTCACATCAAACCCTTCCGTTACGAGAGAGTGTGCGGCGCAGGAAATCGCGTGATTGGCTTGTTCATGGGATACCCGGTTAGCTAAATTCGTCACATGGATGACCACCTTTCATTCTATCATTATAGCATTTTGGCGCCCTTTTTTCCACGATTCCCTCTCTTCAAAAATGGTGAAAATGGCTTCACGAATGTCTTTTATGCTCTCTGTTACCGTACTTCCTTCCGGCGGATAGACGCAAAAAATCCCAGATGTCGAACATCCGGGATTTTCACTTATTGTTTTTGCAGTTCTTCAGTTTCTTCTGCCGTGAATACGCGTGAGCGGGTCAAGAATCGTTTTCCTTCTGCTCCTTCAAGCGAAAACATCCCGCCGCGCCCAGGCACGACATCAATGATCAATTGCGTATGGCTCCAATAGTCGAACTGGCTCTTGTGCATATAAAACTCGCTGTCGCCGATGACACCCATCAATACGTCCTGGCCGCCCACCATCAAATCACCTTTTGGATAGCACATCGGCGAACTGCCATCGCAGCAGCCTCCCGATTGATGGAACATCAATGGCCCGTGCTGTTCCTTCAAGGTGTTGATCAGCTCCAAGGCGGCGTCTGTGGCGATTACCCGTTCTGTCATAGCTAGCCCTTCTTTCTGATCAGAAGAATCCAAGCTTGTCTTCGCTGTAGCTGACGAGCATGTTCTTCGTGTTTTGGTAATGGCTAAGCATCATCAAATGGTTCTCACGCCCGAATCCGGACATTTTGTAGCCGCCAAATGCTGCGTGTGCAGGATACTGGTGGTAACAGTTTGTCCATACACGCCCTGCCTGGATGCCGCGGCCGAAACGGTAAGCCGTATTCGTGTCACGCGTCCAGATGCCTGCTCCCAGGCCATAAAGCGTATCGTTGGCAATTTCCATCGCTTCTTCTTTCGTTTTGAAAGTAGCAACCGCGAGTACCGGCCCAAAAATCTCTTCTTGGAAAATGCGCATTTTGTTGTCGCCTTTGAAAACTGTCGGCTGGATATAGAAGCCTTCCGAAAGATCGCCTTCCAGACGGTTGCGGTCTCCCCCTGCCAACACTTCTGCGCCTTCCTGTTTGCCGATTTCAAGATAGGATTGGATTTTTTCCAATTGCTCTGTAGAGGCCTGGGCTCCCATCATCGTCGCCGGATCCAGCGGGTTGCCGGTCTTGATTTCTTCAACGCGCTTGATGGCGCGCTTCATAAACTCTTCGTAAATATCTTCCTGGATCAATGCACGGGATGGGCATGTACATACTTCGCCTTGGTTCAATGCGAACATGACGAACCCCTCCACCGCTTTATCAAGGAATGCATCGTCCTGGTCCATGACATCCTTGAAGAAGATGTTCGGTGATTTCCCGCCCAGTTCAAGCGTCACCGGAATCAGGTTTTGCGAAGCATACTGCATAATCATGCGGCCCGTCGTCGTTTCACCTGTGAAAGCAATTTTGCTGATGCGCGGACTCGATGCAAGCGGCTTGCCTGTTTCGATCCCGAACCCGTTGACGATGTTAAGAACGCCCGGAGGCAGCAAATCGCCGACCAATTCAGCCCACACAAGTATGCTGACCGGTGTTTGTTCAGCCGGCTTCAAGACGACACAGTTTCCTGCTGCAAGTGCAGGAGCGAGTTTCCACACCGCCATGAGAAGCGGGAAGTTCCAAGGAATGATTTGGCCGACCACGCCAAGAGGCTCGTGGAAGTGATAAGCGACCGTATCGTTGTCGATTTGGCTGATCCCGCCTTCCTGGGCGCGAATCGCGCCGGCAAAATAACGGAAATGGTCGATAGCGAGCGGCATATCAGCGTTCAAGGTCTCGCGGACCGCTTTCCCGTTGTCCCAAGTTTCAGCGACCGCCAGCATCTCCAGGTTCTCTTCCATGCGGTCAGCGATCTTCAAGAGAATATTGCCGCGTTCTGTCGTGGACGTTTTCCCCCATGCTTCTCTCGCAGCATGCGCAGCGTCCAGCGCCGATTCGACGTCTTCTGCGCTTGAACGCGCCACTTTCGTGAACACTTTGCCGTTTACAGGCGATAAATTTTCAAAATACTGGCCGTTTTTCGGCGCTTGCCATCCACCATTTATATAATTATCATATTGCTCTTTAAAATTTACTTTTGCACCCTCTGTGTTTGGAACTGCATATACCATTCTACATCTCCCCTTTGCTTGGTTTAGCCCCGTTATGTATACGCTTTCAAATATCGTGTGGCGCATCATTTATTTCAGGGCTCGCCTCTATATATTGTCAAATAAATCGGAAAATTGCAACTGTTAGCCTACAATTTTTTTTCTTATAAGGGTCATCTGGAGTATAATGGGACCAGACAGTGGAAATATACAAGCGAAAGGATTTTTTTATGCGAATCAATAAATTCCTAAGTGAAACAGGCATTACTTCCCGCCGTGGGGCGGATAAATTCATCGAAGCCGGCCGCGTCGAGATCAACGGCCACAAAGCAGAGCTTGGCAGCAAAGTCGAGCCCGAAGACGAAGTACGGGTCGACGGCAAAGTCATCCAGCAGCCGAAGCGTGCTTACGTTTACTTGGCGCTGAATAAACCGGTCGGCATCACCAGCACGACCGAACGCCATATCGAAGGCAATATCGTCGATTTCATCAACCATCCTGAACGCATCTTCCATGTCGGGCGGCTCGATAAGGATTCAGAAGGACTCATCCTCATGACCAATGACGGCGATATCGTCAATGAAATCCTGCGGGCGGAGCACGAACATGAAAAGGAATACATCGTGACGGTCGATAAACCAATCACCGATGAATTCTTGGAGAATATGGAAAGCGGCGTCGAGATCCTCGACACAGTGACGCTTCCGGCGAAAGCTGAGCGGATCGCCAAGCACGTATTCAAATTGACCTTGCAGCAAGGACTCAACCGGCAGATCCGCCGCATGTGTTCAGCGCTCGGCTACGAAGTGAAACGCCTGCAGCGCATCCGCATCATGAACATCCGCCTTGGCAATTTGAAGGCCGGTGAATGGCGCGACCTGACAGAAGAAGAAAAACAGGAACTGTTCCGCCAGCTTGATTACCAACCGAAACGCTAAGGAGGCATTTTATGCTAAGCATGAAAACGACGCCGAACCATACTGGCGTCAAGATCAGCGGAGATTATTTCGATTTGGATGAACTGAACCAAGCCATCTACAAAGTCATTGGCAAAGAAGGCGAATACCACGGCTATGAAGGATCTCGTTTGCGGATACTTGGTGTTTCCTATGAAATCCGCCATGCCGCACAAGGTGACCGCAATGTCGATTTCGTCTTCAATGGCTTGCACGAGCATACGAAAAAACAGCATGGCTTTATCGCACTCGACAAGAATATTTATTTCTCGGTAGAAGTGCTTTGGCCAGAGCTTTTGTACACAGCTTATGCACTCCGGGATTTTGTCCGGCTCTACGAGGACAAGCGCGGCGACTTGCTGGCTGATGCCTACGCGCCAGTGATTGCAAAATTCCAGGCACTCGTCCTTGAGTGCTTGCAAGGCCATGTGCCGAATGAAGAATATGCAGCGATCTTGGAAGCATTCCGCAAATCGCCTTCGGTCAACGATTACGCCATTCAATATGTCGACCTGCTGAACTTGAAATACATCGGCATGAATAGGCAGCAGCGTGAAAAAAGCTTATCTGCCATCGCCATGAAACTGACGCTCCAGGATTCCGAATACCAAACATTCCGCCAACAAGTCATCAATGCGGCAGTTCCCGGAAAACAGCCGATCCATGAAATCGGTATCCAGGCTGAATACCCTGAACAAGTAGAATGGTAAAAAACCCTCTCGAGCAGCTTCTCGAGAGGGTTTTTTACGCTTTAATTTGAAAGACCAATAAATCGCTGTCTTCTTGTGCCAACAGCTTGTGATTTTCCATCGGGGCGAGGTGCAGGACGTTTTCCGGTGTGGCCTCAACCGTGTGGCCATCTGCTGTGAACTGAACACGCCCTTTTCGTACCACAATCACGACTTCTGCGTCTGCATTATGTTCAGGGATGGCTTCCCCTTTGCGCAATTGGATGTTGATTACTTTAGCGTTCGCCACCTGCAGCACAGCGGCAGTTTTCTTCGCTTTCTCTTCCAACACATTCAGGGTTTCTTTTGTTTCCATTTCACGCCTCCCATTCTGCTCAACGGCGCGGCTTGGCCGGTTCTGAAACTTTTTCAAGTGCGCTCTCCGCTTCGCGCGGCGCTTTGCCTCTTACGGCGATATCGCCAAGCGAGACAATGCCGATGACTTGTCCTTTGCGCACGATCGGCAAACGGCGGATTTGATGCCTCGCCATCAACGAAGCCGCCTCTTCAATAAGCATTTCTTCCGTTCCGGTGATCAAGGTTTCCGAAAAGATTTCTGAAATGGGCGCATCGGCCCCAAGCTCTTCGGCGATGCCTCTCAGGACGATATCCCGGTCTGTAACGATGCCGACAATGCGGCCTTCTTCACAAATGGGAATCGACCCGACATTAATTTCACGCATCTTGGCGGCGATGTCTTGGATAGTCACAGTTGGCGGGCAAGTCTCTACATCAGTTGTCATTATTTCCGCTATTTTCATGCCGTCTCCTCCTCGAATTCTCTCTATTAATAGTCTTTATCCTCTTTTATAGACTGAAAACGTCATTAGTAAAAAGAATAGGTATTTCTGTCTTATTAATTTACATCATACCGAGCATCCAAGGGTTCTCGCTTCACACGTGATTCCAGGCTATGTTACACTACCGGACATTATGTGTTGGAAGGAGAATGACAATGATTAAAAAATGGTTTTTAGGCCTATCCCTTGGTACATCGCTCATTGTATTGTCAGCATGCGGCGGTGCCGATGAATCCACAGAAAACGAAAACGCGCAACCTGAAACTGAAGAACAAGCCCCTAGCGGCGAGGAAAGTGCCGGGCAACCGGAAATGCCAGAGCCTGATTTGGAAGGCGTCCCTGACGTCGTGGCCGAAGTGAATGGCGAAGAAGTGAGCAAAGAAGAATTTGAAACAGCCTATACAGGGCAATTCCAGCAAGCGGCTATGCAAGCACAAATGTCCGGCCAGGAAATCGACCAGAATCAATTGAAAACTCAATTGGCGGAAAGCATGGTCGGCCAGAAATTGCTCGTTCAGGAAGCTGAAAATCAAGAACTGACTGCGTCCGACGAAGAAGTGGACGAGACATTGGACCAGCTAGCAAAACAAAATGGCCTCGAGTCGAAAGATGAATTCCTGTCAGCCTTGAACGAGCAAGGAATGGCGGAAGATGAAGTCATGTCCCAAATCGAAACTCAAGTGAAAGTAGACCAGTTGATCGCTGAGTCGGCCGGAGATACCAATCCTAGCAATGAAGAAGTGGAAGCAGCCTATGAGCAACTCAAAGCCCAACAAGAACAAATGGGCAGTGAAGAAGAACTCCCTGCTTTTGAAGAACTGAAACCAGACCTTGAAGAACAGGTCAAAGTGCAAAAAGAAAACGAAGCTACCCAAACACTTGTAACGGAACTTCGTGAAAAAGCAGACGTCACCATCAACCTTTAATATAAAAAACCAGATCCCTGTTTTCGGGATCTGGTTTTTTTGACTGTAAGCGGTAAAAGGGCAATGAACCTTTTACATCCTTACTCCACCAATTGGATGAACTGTCGTGTGCGTTCGTGCTGCGGATTCCCGAAGAAATTCTGCGGGTCCGCCGATTCAATGATGGTTCCTTGATCGATCATGATGATGCGGTCCGCCACTTCTTTGGCGAATTTCATCTCGTGGGTCACGACGACCATCGTCATGCCTTCTTCCGCGAGTTGCTTCATAACCTGCAGCACTTCTCCGACAAGTTCCGGATCGAGCGCTGAGGTCGGCTCATCGAAGAGCATCACTTTCGGTTCCATCGCAAGCGATCGGGCAATGGCGACGCGCTGCTTTTGCCCGCCCGATAATTTACTCGGATAGACATCCGCCTTATCGCTCAAGCCGACTTTCTCCAATAGTTCACGACCGAGCTTTTTCGCTTTTTCTTTATTCATTTTTTTGACCGTAATGGGTGCTTCGATGACATTCTCAAGTACCGTCTTGTGCGGGAAAAGATTGAAATGCTGGAAGACCATGCCGACTTCGGCGCGGATCTTCGTCAAATTGTCTTTTTTCGGATCGACTTTCTTGCCGTCAATCGTGATGGATCCTTCGTTAATCATCTCCAGGAAGTTAAAGCATCTGAGCAGCGTACTTTTACCGGATCCGCTGACCCCGACCAGAACAACCACCTCTTGGGGCTGGACGTGGAGATCCACGCCCTTCAACACCTCGAGATCACCAAAGGATTTGTGTATATTCTCTCCAATAATCATAATTGCGCCTCCTTAGGTTTTGTCCACATCAAGCCGGTTTTCATACAGGCGCAAGAGCAGCGTGAAAATCATGACGAGCACGAGGTAGTAAACCCCGACGACCAGAAATGATTCGAATGGCTGATAGGACTGCGCAGCTTCCCGATTGCCGAGGGAAAAGATTTCCGCGACACCGATAATATAGACAAGCGATGAATCTTTCAACGTGATGATGAACTGGTTGCCAAGCGGCGGGATGGATCGGCGCAGTGCTTGCGGGAATACAATCCGCTGCATCGTCTGCTTGCGATTCATCCCAAGTGACATACTGGCTTCGCGCTGGCCTGGGTCCACCCCTTGGATCGCCCCACGGAAAATCTCCGCGATATATGCGCCGTTATGGACGCCGAGCGCAATCGCCCCTGCCCAGAAGTTAGACATCGTGTAAAACTCAACAATTCCAAAATACAAAAACATGATTTGAACAATCAAAGGTGTCCCGCGAATGATTGTAATATAGATGTTGGCAATTGCTTGTAAAATTTTAGAACCTGATATTTTCATCAACGCAAAAACTAAGCCAATCAGCGTCCCGAGAATTACACCAACAGCCGTCAATTGCAATGTGACGAGTGTCGCTTCCAGGAAGCCTGGATAGGTTCGAATAAAAACATCATAAACCGTGACAAGTAATTCTGGCATACACATCCCCCTCTTTACTTCAAATCATTATTCAAGAACTTCTACACCTTCAAGGTCAATATCGAGGAGATTGCGGCCGAACCATTTTTGTGAAATTTCATCGTAGGTACCGTTCTCAATGATTGTATCCAAGGCTTCATTAACTGCAGCAAGTAGTTCCTCATCGTCTTTACGAACAGCGATGGAAGGTTGCTCTACCCATAGCGGATCTCCCACCATTTCAACAGCCAAGCCCTCATTCTGAGCTTCAAAGCCAACTACGTCTGCCGTAATGACAGCGTCCAGGCGGCCTTCAATTTCCAAATCCTGCAAAGCTACTACGTCACTGGAATAGTACTGGATATCGTCGGTGTGCTCCTGAGCTACCGTGTCATATGTAGTCTGGCCGACCACTCCAATTTTCTTATCTGCCAGATCATCAACAGACTGGATATCGGTCGTTCCTTCACGCACGAAAATAGCGCCGCCTGAATAATAGTAAGGGTCAGAGAAACTCACCTGTTCCGCGCGCTCTGCAGTTTTAGACATCGAACCGATAATAGCGTCAAAGCGGTTTGAATTTAACCCCTGGATAATTGTTTCAAATGGCGTAGTCACTGGACTTGGTTCCAGTCCCATTTCTTCTGCAATGGCATTGCCGATATCAATGTCAAACCCTTTAAGTTCGCCGCCTTCTTCAAAACTGAACGGTTTGTATAGTCCACTAGAAGCAGTCGTAAATTGCCCTTCTTCAAGAAGGTTCAAATCACTGCCTGCCGCTCCTTCGCTTGATCCTTCCGAGCCGGTGGTTGAGTCATCCGATCCACAGGCTGCCAAAAGCATGCCTGCTGTTAAAATTACGCCTGCCGTTGTAAATTTTTTATTCATCTTGCTCTCCCCTTTTCGTTTGTGTTTGACCAAAACGCCGAAGCGATTCGGGACGTGTCTGCAATGGGTGGGTGTTATATGAAGATATCCTGATCAGTGTAAGCCGTTTCCAGCCGGGCCAGTTTTTCTTTCACTTTCGAATGCTCTTTGACATAGACAAAGCGCATGACCGAAGTCAATAACGCGTGAACCGCTGTATAGGAATCGATATTCAAGTTCGCATTAACGGAAACGGTGAGCACGATGTCGGCGCTTTTCGCAGCTGGCGAGTCTTCCTTGTCGGTTAAGACGATCACTTCCGCTCCTTTGCGCTTCGCTTGCTCCAGAGTGTCCATCAAGGTCCGCGTATAACGCGGAAAGGCGAAAGCGATGATTGTATCCTGAGGGCCAAGTTCCGCCATCTGCCCATAATAAGCGGCAGTGCCCGGCTGCATCATCGCTGTATTTCCAAGTGCGCTGCCAAGCCAACCGCCGAACCATTCGGCTAAGCCGAAATCGAAGAAATTGCCTGTGACATAGCGTTGCTCAGATTTGCTGATGCGGTCGACCACTTGCAATAAATTTTCTTCATTGATCGTTTGCTTGAGCTTCAGGATGCTAGTGATGTCTGCGTCAAGCAAGTTTTCAAGAAACGATTGGTCCACAGCAACAGGCTGTTCCTGTTGTGCATTGTCGAGCCGTTCTTCCGCAAGTTTGCGCTGAAGCGTATGCTGAAACTCTGTATAACCCCTGTAACCGAGCTTCTGTGTCCATCTGATGACGGTTGACTCGCTGACCTGCACGCGCCTTCCTACTTCCAATGCGGACGAAAAAGCAATGAAAATCGGTTCCCGGAAGAAGAGGTCTGCTATCTTTTTTTGCCCCGAGCTGAAATCTTTATAAGAAGCTGACACATTTCGCAGTAAATCCTGCATATTCATTCCCCCATCGCAAAAACATCTGTAGTTGCTTGTAATATAGTATATACTTTTGCAGGATTCCCTGCAATATTTTACTGAAAATTCTGCTAGCATTTATGACATTTTCCTCATAAATATACCGTTACACCAGTCTCCACAGCAAAAATGCACAAGGCAAAAAAATTCACTGGGCTGCGCTTAGGGCTCTCCGCCCTTTTCTTTCGTCTTTTCCAGCTATTGTTGTACACTATTTGTATAACTAATTTGGATGAGGTGCTGCTCGTGAAATGGGAAGATCGGATTTTTAAGTTATTCATTTTTTGGTATATCTGCGGTGTTATCTTGCTAGGTTTTGATTTATTGCCATCTTGGCTGGAATGGGCAAATGCCTTCTTCCTCATCTTGGCCGGAACACTCGGCTTTCTTTATCTATGGCGGCGCTTCGGCCCTGTAATCGGCGGGGCGATCGGCGTACTCATTTTCTTCTCGACCTTCATCGTCGAATGGGCTGGCGCCGACAGCGGCTTCTTGTTCGGCTCGTATGACTATACCGACCGCTTCGCCCCGAATGTCTTCGGCGTGCCGATCGCGATCGGCTTCGCCTGGCTTATGGTCATGGCGACAAGCCACGTCATCGCGCGCTGGATTGTGCCAAGCGGCGGCCTTCTGTATGCAGCCGCCGGAGGCATTGCAGCGGTCATCATTGATTTGATCATCGATCCGGTCGCCTATAAAGTAAAAGGCTATTGGTTATGGGAAGATACAGGTTTTTACTATGATATTCCGTGGACCAATTTCACCGGCTGGTTTATCGTTGCGTTCATCCTTCACCTCGTACTCGATGCCGCCTTCAAGAAGCAGAAGCTCGAAGTGTTAGCTGGCCAGGCCGAAAAGCGCATGGCCCTGTTGTATGTGCTGATGATTGCCTTGTTCGTACTGCTCGGGGTGATTAACGGATTGTGGCTCGCAGCCTCATTGACTTCTGTCTTGACGGCAGCGATTGTCGCCTTGGCCTGGAAGAGGCGCCCGCAATGATCCAGGCGAAAAAATCAGCGCTTTTTGAACGCGCATTCGCTCTGTATTTAATGCCGTCGATCCATCGTTCTTTTTCTCATTTATACGGCCGGAACATCCGCCCGCTTAAAGGGCCAGCTTTAATCATTTCAAATCACAGTTCCTGGTGGGATGGGCTGTTGTTCTTTTTCCTGAATCGGCGCGTGTGGAATTCGGATGTCCATATCATGATGCACGAACGCGGGTTGAAAGAATTCCCTTTTTTCCGCCGACTTGGCGCCTTTTCAATCGACCGCAGCAACCCAAAAGATATTTTGGCTTCGCTGCGCTATGCCGAGAATTTATTGAAACAAGGCAAAACGGTCATCCTGTTTCCGCAAGGCGATGAGTATCATTTAGAGACGCGCCCGTTGGAATTTCATACAGGCGTCCTTTATTTAATGGAGAAATGCCCAGAGGTTCCGCTTGTTCCGGTGCGCTTTTATTATTCGATGCGCCGCGAAAAGCAGCCTGAAGTGTGGATCGATCAGGGAGAAAGCTTGTCATTGGATGAGATCCCGACAGGCTCGAGGCACGATAGAACCCTATGGCTGCAGGAGCGGGAAACCGCTGCGCTTGACCAGTTGAAACAGGAAGTGCTCGAAGAGAATTACGAGAAATTCAAGGAGATGCTGAAAAGGAGGCGCTCGTCATGATCACGGCTTTAATCGTCGTCCATATTGCCTTTTTCTTGTGGATTGTCTTCAACCGCCTGTTCTTGCCGGCGTTGCCAAAACGGCCATTAGTAAAAGCTGAGCCCTTCGTCTCGATTCTTGTGCCGATGCGCAATGAAGAACGCAACGTGGCGACGATTGTCCGTTCATTAAAAGAGACCGACTGGGAGAAGTCCGAATTCATCCTGTTGAATGACCAGTCGACTGACGGTACCCAAGCGGCACTCGACCGGGAAATTGCAGGCGACAAGCGCTTCACCGTTTTGCAAGGCGTCGAACTGCCTGACGGGTGGATCGGCAAAGTCCATGCCTGCCACCAATTGCAAAAACACGCTTCCGGAGATTACTTATTCTTTGTCGATGCCGATGTGCGCTTCCGCAAGCAAGCGGTGCGGCAGACACTCGGCTTGATGGACAAACGGTGCGTTGCCTTGTTGTCCGGATTCCCTGCTTTTGAAGTGCCGGTGTTCTTGAGTAAATTGCTCGTGCCGATGCTTCATTTCGTCATTTTATTCCACTTGCCATTGGCGCTGGCGAATTATGCAAAATTCCCTGCAGCCACCGCAGCAAACGGCATGTGGATGGCTTTTGAACGAAAAGCCTATGATTCGATCGGCGGGCATGAAGCCGTGCGCACGTCACTCGTCGAAGATGTACATATCGCGCGCACCTTAAAACAAGCTGGCCATAAAGTGCTGCTCGCCAATATTACCGCCTCGGTCAAATGCCGGATGTACGAAACGCCTGCCGAAGTATGGGAAGGCTTTCTAAAGAACAGCTACACTGGCATCGGGCGTTCACCGCTGATTGCACTCCTTCTGACCTTGTTTTATAGTGTCTTTTACATCTTTCCGTTGTTTCTCGCGGCAGCCGGCCTTATAACGGCCAACTGGTTGTGGCTTGTGCCATATGCGCTGACTGTTTTACAGCGCTGGTATGTTGACATGGTAACCAATCAGCGCTGGTACTTGGCATTTCTCATTCCCCTCCAAGCGGCAGCGATGCTCGCGGTCATGCTCACGGCCATGAAAAAATCCTTGAAAAATGAGTCTTACACATGGAAAGGCAGGCATTATTCATGAACCGACCACATATCGCCATCGTCGGCGGCGGGCTCGGCGGCTTAACTGCTGCGATCACGCTCGCGAACGCGGGCATGCGCGTCAGCCTATTTGAAAAGAACAGCCATTTCGGCGGCAAGTTGATGCCAGTCGAGCTTGGCAGCTACCATTTCGATTTCGGCCCGAACACCATCACGATGCCGGATATCTTCCGTGAGGTCATCGAGCAGACCGGACGCGATCCTGATCAATATTTCCAACTCAAAAAACTCGCTGTCCATACGCGCAACCATTTTGCAGACGGCAGCCACATCGACTTTACGGCAGACCGCGACCAAATGATTCGCCAGCTGGAAAAACTGGATCCTTTTGCCGCCAGTAAATACGATGCGTTCTTAGCCGAAGTCGCCCGTTTGTATCAGTCATCCGAACAGTATTTCTTTCCGCTGAGCTTCCAGTCGTACCGGGATTATTTGTCCCCGTCACTCGGGGCGGCCATGCTAAAAGTGCGACCGCTTGAATCGATGGACCATTTTTTCAGCCGCTATTTCAAACACGAAGGTTTGCTTCAGGCAGTCGGGCGCTACGCTACTTATATCGGCTCATCGCCCTATAAGGCCCCTGCCACCTTCGCGATGATCGCCCACCTCGAACTGTCTCAAGGCGTCTTTTACGCAAAAGGCGGAAACGTGTCGATTGCACAAGGTTTCGCACAAGTTGCAGCGGAATGTGGCGCCGAGATGTATCCTGAAACGGCCGTAACCCGAATCTTGACGGAACAAGGTCAAGCATGCGGCGTAGAACTCGCAGACGGCGAACAGATTGCCGCCGATGCGGTCATCTTGAATGGAGATTTATTATCGGCATTTCCAGAATTGGTGAATGAAGCAGAGCGTCCGTCTTTCAAGGATGCGAAGCGCGACCGGTTCGAGCCGTCGATTTCGGCTTTTGTCATCACGGCTGGGCTCGACACCCGCTTGCCTGAACTGAAGCATCATAACGTCTTCTTTTCCGCCGATTATCCGCGTGAGTTCCAGGAGTTGTTTAGCGATAAGCAATACAGCGGCGAGCCGACCATCTACATCAGCAACTCATCCCACTCAGACCCATCCGTGTCACCTGCCGGGGACAATTTGTTCATTCTCGTCAACGCTCCTGCCCTGACAGCGCAAGGCGATTTACAAATTGACCCGCAACAATACAAAGAGCGGATTTACGATTTATTGGAACATTACGGAATAGAAATACGCGACCACCTGCAACAAGAACAGACCTTCACGCCTGAATTCATCCGCGATACATTCGGGTCTCACCGCGGCGCTTTATACGGGCCGTCTTCCAATCGGCCGAAAGACGCCTTTTTGCGGCCATCGAATGCAAGCCGTGACATTAAGGGGCTGTTCTTTGTCGGCGGAAGCGTTCACCCCGGCGGCGGCTCGCCGATGGTTACTTTGAGCGGTTTGAATGTGGCGCGGCGCTTAGTCGAACATTATTCATCCTAAAATAAAAAAAGCTGTATCCATCCGCCACAATTGACGGATGGATACAGCTTTTTCGCTTGTTATAAGCATTGCAGGATGGATTGCTTGGAATCATCCGTTACGTAATGCTTTTCGTGAAACACCGTATACTCTTTCGAGCGGATAGTCGACAGGATTTCACGGTAGACAAGCGCGGCGCCTTTGACTGGCACACGGGAAGATAGGGGATAGTCGTTGATCGTTTCAAAGGCCCGGTCGTAATGGAACTCAGCGATGCTCGCGAGTTCTTCCCACACTTGGATGAACGATTCCGATACCGTTCCGCTTCCAAGTGCTTCCTCGGCAAGGCCGTATTTGCGCATGATGTCCTGAGGCAAATAAATGCGGTCCATGGACAAGTCTTCTCCGATATCGCGCAGGATATTGGTGATTTGCATGGCGTAGCCTAGCGAAATTGCGCCATCCTTTAACAGGGCTGTACGCCCAGGTGCGAGTATCGGCAACAGCATCAGCCCAACCGTACTCGCCACATGATAGCTATAATCCAATAGCTCATCAAGCGTCCGGTAGCGGTTGATCGTCAAATCCATTTCCTGCCCTTTAATCAATCCGTAAAACGCGCTGGCATCCATATCGTAGCTTTCAAAAACATCTTCAAGCGCCAGCCACATCGGGTCATCCCATTGGATCGAACCTGCTAGAAATTCATCGAAGTCTTTTCGGAACGCTTTCAGCTCAGGTTCTGGATGGCTGCCTTCATCGACGATATCATCAACTTTCCGGCAGAAGGCATATACTGCCCATACGGCTTTGCGCTTTTCTTTCGGCAATAAGGAAAATGCTTTATAAAAGCTCTTTGAATTATCGGCGATAATGCGTTCGCAATAGCTATAGGCTTGCTTCAATTCCATCATGAACCGCCCCTTTCTTTCAAATCGCTGTGGATTCTGTCGGCCAGCAATTTCGCTCCTTGCATGACGATCGGGATGCCGCCGCCCGGATGGACAGAAGCTCCTACTGCATACAAATTGTCCGTGTCGTCCGGTTTGATCTGCGGGCGGAAAACGCCGGATTGACGTAATGTCGGGCCTATTCCGAAGCTGCCTCCCTTAAACAAGCCGAACGCTTCCGCATCTTTCGGCGTGCGCACGTCCATCCATTCAATCGATTCCCGGATGCCCGGAAACGACAATGTCTCCATCCGGTCCAAAATACGCCCAATCCACTCTTCATCATTTTTCCAATCGATTTCTGTATCCGAAGGAACCGGTACAAGCACATAGAGCACCGATTTGCCTTCAGGGGCAAGAGAGTCGTCAATGACCGAAGGATGGAATGTATAAAACGCCGGATTTTCCGTTTTTTGCCCTCTGACAAACACATCTTCCATATGCTCTTTATAATCATCACCAATGAAGAACTGGTGGACATTTACATCTTCATATATTTTGTCCAATCCAAAATACAACAGCACACAGCCGGAAGAAGGCGTGTATTCTTTCTGTTTCTTCATCGGCGCCACTTGGTTGATTCCGGGGAAATCCCCATTATAGACGATCGCGTCATATTGCTCTATGCCAGCTGCTGTTTCGATTGCTGTCGCACGGCCATCTTTTTTCACGACGCGCTTAACAGCCGTATCCAATCGAATCTCAGTGCCGCGGCTGCGCAGCTCCCGCTCCATAACAGGAATGATGCTCGCATAGCCGCCCTTCACATAATACACTCCGTGCTGATGCTCACTGAACGGCACAAGTGAATACATGGCCGGCGCGCGGTAAGGGTCCCCACCGATATAAAGCGCCTGAAGGGAATAAGCCAATTGCAATCGTTCGTCCCTGAAGTAATTCTCCATTAATTGATGGACAGATTGCTGCGGCTTCAGTTTCATCAAATTGCGGATGTTGCGGAAAGTCCAAAAATCCGCTTTGCGGACAAAATCATGTTCGAGAAAAGCGGGCTTGCCGATATCGAAGCGCTTCTGCCCCTCATCCATAAAGCGGATAAATCCATCTTTATCTTCCGGAAACTGCTCTTCGACTTCTTGCAATTGGCGCTCGCGCCCTGGGTATTTCGTATACACTTTTCCATCTGTAAAGCGGATCGTGTAAAGTGGGTCGCATAATAATAATTCGATGCTGTGAGGGTCGATTCCTGCTTGGGCGAATAAATCGCGGAACATTTCCGGCAATAAGACAATTGTCGGGCCTTCATCGATCCGGAAACCGTCCCGTTCCACAAACGCCATTCTGCCGCCGAGTTTATGTTCTTTTTCGTAAATCGTGACTTCATAGCCGAGCTTCGTTAAATACAACGCGCCCATCAAGCCTCCGACCCCGCCTCCAATTATGGCTATTTTCATGCATATCCCTCCACTTTCGGAAGTGGGCCAATCGGAATTCCAGATTTGCCGTCTTCTTTCAAGATGCCGTTTGCCGTAATACGTGCGGATTCTAAGATGGTCGGCAAGCCGCTGCCGGGATGCGTGCCGCCTCCGACCAGCCAGCACTTATCGAGCTCTTCAAATTTATTGTGCGGGCGGAATACCATCATTTGCGATAATTGGTGCCCCAAATTGAATGTGGCACCGCGGTAAACGGAGTAATCCGATTCCCAGCCGAACGGCGTCAGCATCTTCTCCACTTCGATATGGTCACGCAGGTTCTTGAAATCGGTTTTTTCTTCGATAATATCCAACACCAACTCGCGGAATGCTTCTTGCTCGTGTTCCCAACCGATATCGCTGAAATTATTCGGCACCGGCGCCAATATGTAAAGCGCTGACTTGCCTTCCGGAGCCAAAGTCGAATCCGTGACGCTGGCATTTTGGATATAAATCGACGGGTCCGCTGACAAGATGCGGGATTTTGTCATTTCCTCGACATTCTTTTGATAGTCTTTCGAAAAAACGATCGTGTGATGCGACAAATCATATTTCTTGTCAAGCCCTAAATACAGCATGAACGTAGAACATGAATATTTTTTCTTGTCGAGCTTTTTGGGAGTGTATTTCTTCAGGATGCCCGGTTCTACCAGATGGGTCATCACGTGTGCAAAGTCGCCATTGATGATTACTTCATCCGCTGCTTCGCGGCTGCCGTCATAAAGATCGACGCCTTTCACCGTACGCCCTTCTATCCATAATTTTTGTACGCCTTTATTGAGATGGATACGGCCGCCCATTTCTTTAACGGCTTTCGCCATCGCCGCCGATAATTGATTGACGCCCCCGATTGGATGGTAGATGCCATACGCATGCTCCATATAAGACAGGATTGTGAACGCCCCTGGGCATTCCCAAGGGGACATGCCCAAGTATTTAGATTGAAATGCAAAAGCCATCTTCAAACGCTCATCTTTAAAATAGCGGGACAAGACATCGTAAAGCGTCTTGCCTGCTTCAAGTTCCGGAATCGCTTTAATCACTTTCGGCTGCATGAGATCCGTCATGCGGTCCATTTTCGTCTGCAGCAGTGGAGATAAGGCTTCGAGCTTTTTGCCAGTGTCTTTCATGAAACGCGCGTAGCCTTCACCGTCGCCTTTGAAATTGTCATCGATTTGCTTGCGCATTGCTTCAGGATCGCGCGTCATCACCAAGTTTTGGTCTTCAAAGCGCAGTTCATACATCGGGTCCAGTTCGACCGCTTCCATATAATCGTGGACATTGCGCCCAGTCGTTTCGAATAATTCCTCCACCAGATGAAGCATGCTCAAAAACGTCGGCCCTGTGTCAAAAGTAAAATCACCTAATGTCAATGCAGCATTGCGTCCGCCGATTCGGTCATTTTTTTCATAAATGTCTACTTGGTATCCTTTGCTCGCCAACAGCATTCCCGCTGCTAAGCCACCTGGCCCCGCTCCTATAATAATCATCCGTTTTGCCATTGCGTAAGCCCCCGTTTCACTTGTAAAAGTTATACAATACCTATACAAACAGTATATACATCTCTTCCCTAAAAGACTAATTATTTAACCTCTTTATGGTGCTTGTTTTTTAATTTGTGGAATACAGCGAATTGTGTCGGTGCTTTCGGGGAATCGCTTCCCGGGTGATGTTTGGAAGAAGGTAGCGAGGGTTTGCTTGCGGAATCGTTTCGGTGGTTGGAATGAAGCTTCGTTTGGCTAGTCGCCGCCCTGCTTTGGGTTGGCCTCTTGCCGTAAGACAGGAAGAACGCCTGTCTTACGGCGTTGGATCACCCTTGGCGCTAGGCGGCTGGGAGATTTCATTGAGTCGAGTTTATTTAAACAGATCTGCTTCTTTACGGAGTTGCCGGCTAGTGGGGGGAATCGCTTCCCGGGTGGTGGCGTCTTGTAATGTAGCATTTATAGCGAAAAGCGATCTGGACAGTAAATGCTCTGGCCTATGGTGTGAGCTTCGTTTTCAGGTGCATCCTGTATAAAAAGCGTCAAAAAACCCGGCTGATGGATCAGCCGGGTTTTGCTTATTTTAGGATTTTAACTTTTACGTTTTTACGTCCCCACTTAAGTGCTTGACTTTGAGTTGGGATGAAGACGTCGATTTTCTTGCCTTTGATTGCGCCGCCAGTGTCTCCTGCGATTGCGGTACCGTAGCCTTCCACCCATACTTTAGAACCGAGCGGGATGACTTTCGGGTCGACTGCGATGACTTTAAGTCCTGGGTTCTTTTTCAGGTTAATGCCCGTTCTCGTGATCCCGGAGCATCCTTTGCAATAGGCCGTGTAGGCTGTCGCGGAAACCGTGAATTCTTTCACCACTTTATCTTTGCTTGCAGATGGCGTCGATGGTTTGGAGATGGTTTGCGCTGTTGTTTTTTTCAATTTCAATTGTTGTTTCGGGTAGATTAGATTCGATTTCAAACCGTTATATGATTTCAAGTTAGTTACAGATACTTTTGTTTGCTGGGAAATTTTATAAAGTGTATCGCCGCTTTTAACTGTGTAAACATTCGATGCTGCAGAAGTCGTAAGTGAAGTACCGAGTAATAAAAGCATTGCCATTCCTAAAGCCGCCAATAATTTTTTCAAGTTCCTATCCCCTTTACCTGTCGGATGATTGTGCCTTGCGTAAATCGGTTGAAAGCTTTTCAGTAAAATTAAAATAGCACGGCAAGGTTACAATCATGTGACAGCCATAGGCATATTTGATGACAATTACGCTTTTTTTCGTTACAAAAGAACCCGTTCCATTAAAAATCTGTATCAATCAATAGAAAAAAGGCCAGTTCCAAAGCTTTTGCAGCTTGGAAAAGGCCTGAGATTATTTTTTCGCTTTATGAACTTTTAAGGTTTTGCCTTTGATGGTTTTGTCTTTCATCGCCTTCAAGACATGCAGCCCTTTGCCATTCAAAATATCGATGTATGTGACGGTGTCCTGGATTTTGATGATACCGATATCTTCCGCCGTGATGCCCGGTATACTGGTCAAAGTCCCAACAAAATCGACAGCGCGCAGCTTTTTCTTCTTGCCCCCGTTGAAATAGAGCTTCATGATGTCTTGGTTGAGCGCTGCCGCTTTGTGTTTCTTCGGCTTCTGGCGGCTCTCGATCTTGTCTTCGAACGCCGGTTTTGCCAAAGCAACCTGTTCTCTTGACGGCCGTTCAACGCGCGTGATTTCAAACCCTAAATAATCTTCTGTTTCTTTCAGGAATTTATCCTCAAACGGCGTGACAAAAGAAATTGCCTTGCCGCTCTTGCCGGCACGCCCTGTGCGTCCAGCACGGTGGACATAACTTTCTTTCTCGAGCGGAAAATCATAATTGATGACATGCGTAATGCCGTCGATATCGATGCCGCGTGCCGCGACGTCTGTCGCGACCAAATAACGAAACTCGCCGCGGCGAAAATCATCCATGACGCCGAAACGGTCTTCTTGGGTCATGCCGCCGTGCAATTGATCGCTTGTGTAGAACAGGCGTTCAAGCCCTTCCGAAACGGCATCGACCTGGTCTTTCGTACGGCAAAAAATGATGCAGCTGTCCGGATTCTCAACGACGGTCATATCGCGCAACAACTGGAATTTATCCTGTTCTTTCACGATGATGAGCGAATGCTCGATGCGTTCTTCTAAGGTATCCGCTGCCTGGATTCCGATATAGCGCGGGGAGCGCATGAAATCGCGCTGCAACTTCTCTAGATGCCCTGGGAAGGTTGCCGAAAACAGCATCGTCGTGCGTTCTTTTGGCAGCTGCTTGATGATCGATTCAACTTGTTCGATAAAACCCATATTAAGCATTTCGTCTGCTTCATCCAACACCAAATACTCGATTTTTTCGAGCTTCAAGGTGCCTTTTTCGATATGGTCGAGCACACGTCCCGGCGTTCCGACGACGATGTGGCATTTTTGCTTCAATTCTTCCTTTTGATACGCAAACGGATGCTTTCCGTAGATCGCTGCGGCTTTGATGCGCTTGAATCGACCGATGTGGGTGATGTCTTCTTTCACTTGGTCGGCAAGTTCACGGGTCGGTGTCAAGACGAGCGCTTGGGGCTTGTTTTCATCCCAATCGACAAGTTCGCACAGCGGAATGCCGAATGCGGCTGTTTTGCCGCTGCCGGTTTGCGATTTGACGGTCAAATCGTGCTTTTCAAGGGCGGCCGGAATGACTTGCTGCTGTACTTCAGTCGGCTGTTGGTATCCAAGGCCTTCTAGCGCTTTTACGATCGGCTCGCTAATGCCGTAATCTTTAAATTGGTTCGTGTTCATAAGTTCTCCTTCTCCGTTCATCTGTCTTATCTCTTCATTATGGCACGGATCGGGCAGTTTTGCAGTTGAGCGATTATTGGCATTATTGGTCAAGCAAGCTGACAGAGACTTTCACATCGAGTGATTGGCTGCCGCCTCTATAGACGCCCTGGACTGGACTGACATCGTTGTAATCACGCCCTGTGCCAACGCGGATATGGTTTTCCAGCGCTTCGACGTTATTCGTTGGATCGAGCCCGACCCAGCCGATGCCCGGTACCATGACTTCAACCCAAGCGTGGCTCGCTGCGTCACCGACAAGCGCAGAGTCTTCCCCAACGTAGAGATAGCCGCTGACATAGCGTGCCGGGATGTTTTTGCTGCGCAAGATGCCGAGCATAACGTGCGTAATGTCTTGGCACACGCCTTTTTTCAGGTTGAACGATTCACTAGCTGTTGTGGTAACGGTCGTTGACTCGCCGTCATAAGTGAAATGATCGAATAAATATTCCATTACGTCGATAGAGTATTGCACCGGATTGCTCATGTCCCCGAGTTCACGATCAACCAACTCCATCTGCTCCGGCAACATATACGTATATGCAGTGTTGCTCAAATAAGCCATATAGTGTTCGGCAAATAATTGGGAATGGAAAATAACGTTCATCTCCGGTGAATAATCGATACGGTGGATAAACGGGCTTTTCTGGATGCTGACAATGGACGTCGCTTTTACTTCGAGGTGCTGATGGTGTTCGGCGATAAAGAAGGTCTCGACATTATTGCCGAAAATGTCCACATGGTTTGTCGTCAATGTCGCCGGCGTGATATCCGCACGGTAAGACAGGAGGCGCTGGCATTCATCTGTTCTCGGTTTCAGGCGGATGGTGTTCATGCTTTGGTCAACGATGGTTTCATAATCAAAAATATTGGTGTGCTCGATTTTGTATTTCATAGAAGTTGTTCCTTTCATGTCCATCCCTTGGGATTGGAACGCCATTGCTGTCTCGGCTTCGGGATCCGTTAAATAATAAGTGCTGGAGAAAATACGGCTGATTTCATTGCAGCCATCTTGGAAACAGTTCAGGAAATGCATCAATTCATCTGAATCCAAAGATTCGATATCCGTTTCACTGAAGGAAGTCCGGACTTCATCGAGTTTGGCATATAACTCCCAAGAATAATGGGACACTTTGCCTTCTTCAAGTTCTTCAACTGCTGCCCGTACATGATCAAGGCAATAGCGGATCGACCTCGGAAAGGTTTTGTCCGAGATCAAAAAACTCAATACTTTCTTCGGTTCCATGCGCGGCGGATTGCTCTTCAAGTATGCGTTATAGCCATTGGTCATCCTGAGAGCCGCAAGCCAGAAATAATAATCATCGGTCTTTTCTTTCCGGACGCGTTCACGCGTCCGTTCGCAAACGACATTTAAAATGCGCGCCGTCTTTTCGGCCCGCTCCAGCCATTTGGCGATCTTGATCATTTGATACGCCACTCCCCGGGACATCGAAGACTCGACAATTCCTTGGGAAATAAGCGAAGTCGTTTTGATGTTCTCGAGAAATGACCTCATGTCACGGACTGAACTGTTTTTCAGATCCATGTCCGTCAACGACAAATACGCGCGGTTCCATGTTTCCCAATAATCATCGGGGATATGGTCCCGGCTGATGCGGGCATTTTCGCGGACGACCATTGCGCAGCTAGCGACTGAATTGGAATTTTCCTGTGCCATCGCCAAATACTGCACCAGCTCCGATTCTTCATACGTCGGGTTGGCTTTAATCCGGCGCATCGTTTCCGTCGAATCGCAGATTTCAAAAATCAGCCGCCAATCCGAATCGCGCACCAGCTCTTCATCAGCCGCTTCGATCATCTGCAGCAATTGCACGTCGAGGATTCGCGCATTGTTCTCCGCCCGCTCGACATTCCGTGACATCCAATACAATGAATTTGCAACACGGCTTAACATCTACGCATCCTCCCCTTCTTCTTTCTTCTTAAATACCCACGTGTCTTTTCCACCGCCGCCTTGCGATGAGTTGACGACAAGGGATCCTTCTTTCAGCGCAACACGGGATAATCCACCAGGCAGGACATGGGTCGTCTCGCCTCTCATGACAAATACCCTCAGATCCACATGGCAAGGGTAGAACTTGTCTCCTTGATAAGCAGGTGCGCGAGACAGCTTAATCGTCGGCTGTGCTATATACTGATGAGGCGTCTCGATAATCTTCTCCCTGAACTTTTCAATCAGCTCCTTCGAGGCATGCGGGCCTACAAGCATATCGTAACCGCCGGATGCCCCGACATTTTTGACGACGAGCTCTTCAAGATGCTCGAGTACCCATTCCCGATCTTCGGGCTTATCAAGCAAATAAGTTTTCACATTGTCGATGATCGGTTCTTCTTCCAAATAATAGCGGATCATCTCCGGCACATACGCATAGATTGCTTTGTCATCCGCGACGCCATTGCCGACCGCATTCAAAATCGCGACATTGCCTTTTTGATAAGCTTCCATCACACCCCGTACCCCGAGCGCGGAATCTGAACGGAATGCTTCCGGATCCAAGAAATCGTCGTCGATGCGGCGGTAGATGATGTCGACGCGTTTTAGCCCCCGTATCGATTTCATGTAGACGATGTTATTGCGGACGACCAGATCGCGGCCTTCGACTAAGTCCATGCCCATCTGCTGGGCCAGGAAGACATGATCGTAATAAGCTGAGTTGTACATGCCAGGCGTCAAGAGCACCGCAAACGGTTTGTCTTTTCTCCCTTCTGGGGCATGGTCCAAAATCGAATCGTGCAGGAAACTCATTTGATGCTCGAGCGTCCTGACTGAATGATTGACGAAAAACTCAGGATATACTTGCCGCATGACGTAACGGTTCTGATATACATACGACAATCCAGACGGGTTGCGCAAATTGTCTTCCAGCACATGGTATTTGCCGGTTTCGTCGCGTATTAAGTCGATCCCTGCCAGAAAGATGTGGTTGTTGAGCGGGATATCGACTCCTTTCATTTGCTGTTCGTAATAATAAGGATTGTCTTCGACGAGATGGCGCGGCACAATTCCCGCTTCAATAATATTTTGGTCATGGTAGACATCATCCAAAAAACGATTCAAAGCCTCTGCGCGCTGTGTCATTCCTTTTTCGACCACTTCCCACTCTTCAGGCGGGATGATGATCGGCACAAAGTCGAACGGCATCGTCCTCTCAGTTCCTACATTATTATGGTAAACGGTGAACGTGATGCCTTGGCGCAGAAACGATAACTGCGCCGTTTCATGCTTTTCCCTTAGTTCATCTTCTGAAAATCGCTTGATCACTTCGTGGAAAGTTTCGTAATGGGCTTTCGGTTTTCCATCAGACGTAAACATTTCGTCAAAAAATGGACTGGTTCTATAATCGTTAAACACGTGGCCGAACCCCCTCTGTTAGAATACCTCCAGTAACTCCCGATGATTTTTAAAAGATATGAATTTTCTGTCTACTGGCGGGAAAGAAAAAGCCATGCCCACGCTCGGCATAGCTGTTCTTTGTTCTATTATAACCGAAGTTAATTTTTCGTTGTGCCACCATTTGAAGATTTGTCAGAAGATGAATCATTTTCTAGATTCTTTTTCAAGGATTCTGTGTACGCAGTGCTGCCGCCGAATGCGCCGCCGCTTGGTTTATCAGATTCTGAAGAAGAACCAGCGGACGAGAACGAGTCTTTATTCCCTGAAGCTGTCGTTTGGTTTGCTGAAGAATCCGAGCCTTTTGTTTCGCCGACTTCATCCTGGACTGTTTTGTTCGCTTGGTCGAGCGCGTCTTTTTCTTTGTCCATCATTTGCTGCTGCTTTTCGATTGTCGTCTTGACCGTGTCCACTGCTTTGTTGATATGGGGCTTTACTTTGTCGACCATGCCTCCTGATTGTTCATTGAAGCGGTCCAAATTCTTTTTGATGTTTTCTTTCATATCGGCTGTATTCATCGAAGAGCTGCCGGTATTTTGCGTGCTGCCCGTTTCCGATTTTTTCTGTGTCATCACTGCCCCGATTGCCGCGCCTACCCCGAGCAATACGAGCTTGCTGAAAAATCCACCTGATCTTCTTGCCATGTTCTGATCTCCTCCTTAATTTGATAAAGCTTAGTGTAGTAAGTATAGACGGAATTGCCTATCTTCAAACATCGCTCCTCCATAAAAGGAAAAGGACACTCTTGTGAATGAGCATCCTTTAGGGTGTGTCTATTAATTTGCCTTCTTCCAATAATACCTGCTTGAATGCTTTCACAACGTCCTCATCATATTGGATGCCAATCAGCCGCTCGAGCTCATCCATCGCGTATTGTGCGGTGAACGCAGATCGGTATGCACGGTCTTCCGTCATCGCGTCGAACGTATCGCATACCCCGATGATCTTCGCCTCAAGCAGGATTTCATCACCTGTTAAGCCAAATGGGTAACCTCTTCCATTCACGCGTTCATGGTGCTGCTCGACAATATTCGCGATATCCTTATATGGGGTGTCGCGAATCATATCAGCACCGTCTCCTGGATGTTTTTTCACCAGGTCGAATTCTTCGTCGGTCAATTTGGCAGGTTTTTTCAATACTTCTTCAGGAATATTGATTTTGCCGATATCGTGGAGAAGAGAGGCCAAAAATAATGACTCTGTTCGTTCTCTTGTCAGCTTCATTTTGGATGCTGTCTTAATCGCATAACTAGCTACACGGAAACTATGATTGAATGTATAACGGTCTTTATGCTCGACTTTTTCACCTATTTTCCGCAGCTCAGCAATCATTTTGCTGGCGTAGTGGAAGATAGGGAAATTCGATACAGATAATAAGACAACTGTCTCTAAAACTGTGAAGTTAACTGGGGATTCCAATTCTTTGCATGAAAAGAAATCATCTTTGACAAGATGGACTTCATTGCCTTCTATTTCAGCCTGAATTTCCCCATCTAATATGTAATAGAATTCATGAGCCTCAGCGGCTTCGCTTGGAATCAAAATAAAAGTATTATCTTTTAAAATGGTTTGTTTCATTAGTTCCAAACCACTACCTCTGCCTAGTAAAGAAAGAGTGGTAGCATCGTTTTCAACTTTTTCCAGATATTTACCTTTTAATATATCCAAGCCTTTCACAAATTCACATCCCCTAAAATATAAAAAATGAGAGTAAAGTTTCCTCTACTCCCATACTACTCTTTTTATTAATTATCTACAATATTCTTACCAAGAAACAACGATGATTGGGTCGATCTTAGCCGTTTTGTCTGCGAAATCTTCCTCAACCAAAACAATATCAGCTACAATTCCTGATTTAGTCGCATCTTTAATTCCTTCTAATGTAATCTCTTCAGCTTTTTTCTGCAATGCTTTGATCAATTGCGCGATTTCTTCTTCGTAATTCGCCGTAAGTTCGGCTTGTTTCGCTTCGTCTTCTTCAGAAGCTAAGTTATTGATGTATTCCTCATGCAACTCAGCGGCTTTCTCTTGGTTTTTGACGATTTCAGCCTCGATTTTTGCATTGACGCTATTGATGTCTTTGATCGCTGCCTGAATCTCTTCGCTCATCCCTTCCTCAATTTCATAATATGGGACTTCTGATACTACCAGCAGTTCTTCCG
Organism: Planococcus sp. SK3692; assembly: GCF_028890485.2. GTDB lineage: Bacteria > Bacillota > Bacilli > Bacillales_A > Planococcaceae > Planococcus. The sequence goes on along the minus strand of NZ_JARCHV010000002.1, from coordinate 277,117 downwards.
CAAATGCTCCGTTCGCCAGCGATAAAATCATTAGGAATGACAAAGTGATAGCTGCAATACTTTTCTTAAACATTAAATTTCCCCCTGACATTTAGTTGAGTTCGTAGGTTATGAATACTAGTCATGACTATTTACGAGTTTAACCATAGTCCTACACTGAATAGTATATATAAACCAGGACTTTGGCACAATACGAATGTAAAAATTAACAAAAAATAAATATTTGTATTTTCTGAAAAAAGATGGAGTCTATTTACTATTGCATAAAAAGCGCCCGCGGAAAGAAACTGCGGGCGCTTTAATCAATTATTCACTTAAGGCAATACGGTGCTGCCCATTAAATAACGGTCACATTCCCGTGCAGCTTCACGGCCTTCGTTGATCGCCCAAACGATCAAACTTTGGCCTCGGCGCATGTCGCCCGCTGCAAAGATGCCTTCAACATTCGTGCGGTAATCACCGTATTCGGCTTTAACGCGTGAATTGGCATGCGTTTCCACATTTAATTGGTCAATCAGCAGCTGTTCTGGGCCGCTGAATCCGATAGCGATTAGGATCAAGTCTGCTTTCCACACTTTTTCCGTACCCGGAATCTCTTCGCGGATGCGGTTGCCTTGTTCATCGATTTTCAGCTTAACGTTGACGGTATGGACTTCTTTCACGTGCCCGTTTTCGTCGCCGACAAATTTCTTCGTCATGACCGCATAAGCACGCGGATCGTCACCGAACGTTGCGGCCGCTTCTTTGTGGCCGTATTCCACGCGGTGGATTTTCGGGTATTGCGGCCATGGATTGCCTTTTTCGTCACGAATCGCGCCTTTTTGATCGTAGACATCGAATTGCACAAGGCTTTCGCAGCCGTGGCGTACGGAAGTTGCGAGACAGTCTGTCCCCGTGTCGCCGCCGCCGATAACGATGACGTTCTTTCCTTTTGCCGAGATATAGTTGCCGTCTTCCAAATTGGAGTCGAGCAAGCTTTTCGTGCTGGCATGGAGGAAATCCATCGCGAAATGAACGCCTTCCAAGTCACGCCCTTCGACATCGATGTTACGGTGCACGGTCGCACCAGTCGCCATGATGACTGAATCGAAATCATCGCGCAACTTCGTTGCAGGATAGTTTTTGCCGACTTCGACATTCGTCACAAAAGTGATGCCTTCCTGCTCGAGGATTTTGACTCGGCGCATGACCATGTCATAAGGCAATTTCATTTCAGGGATGCCGTACGTCAGCAGGCCGCCAATGCGGTCGCTTTTTTCGAAGACGGTCACGGTATGGCCCGCTTTGTTCAATTGGGCTGCGGATGCAAGCCCGGCAGGACCCGAACCGACAACAGCCACTTTTTTGCCAGTACGGTGTTTGGGCGGTTCCGGAACGACCCAGCCTTCCGCAAATCCGCGTTCGATGATCGAGCGTTCGACCGTACGGATTGCGACAGGCGGTTCGTTAATGCCAAGAACGCAAGCTCCTTCACACGGAGCCGGGCACGCGACGCCGGTGAATTCCGGGAAGTTGTTCTTCAAATGTTCACGGTGAAGCGCTTCTTTCCATTGGCCACGATAGACAAGATCATTCCACTCCGGAATCAAGTGATTGACCGGGCAGCCGGTCGTGCCGTTGTCCAATTCCATGCCAGTCTGGCATGTCGGGACGCCGCAATCCATGCAGCGCGCCCCTTGCTTTTGTACTTCCTGTTCAGATAGCGGAATCGTATAATCTTTCCAATCTTTCGTCCGTTGTGCCGGTTCGCGTTCTTTTACAGTCTGACGGTCATATTCCATAAATCCGGTTATCTTCCCCATCGTTTCCCTCCAGTTCGCATATTTTCCAAGCTATTCTCTATGACAGGCAGCTATTGCCGGCGCTGTTACTTGCCGGCCGAAGCCATTTTGCTTTCTTCGAATGCGGCCATTTCGGCATCGAATTTCTCCATGCCGCTGTCTTGAAGCTTGCTGATGCGCTCGTTGATTTTCAAATAGGCTTTCGGAATGACGCGGACAAATTTGGCAGAAAGAATCTCCCAATGATCCAATACGCGCTTGCCGTTCAAGCTTCCTGTATAGCGAACATGGTTTTTGACCATCTCTTTCAATTCCGCGATTTCAACAGGGTCTGCGAGCGGCTGCATATGCACCATTTCGGGGTTGCAGCGTGCGCTGAATGTTTCATCTTCATCCAGGATATACGCGACGCCGCCTGACATGCCGGCTGCGAAGTTCTTGCCGGTGTCTCCGAGAATGACAACGCGCCCGCCGGTCATGTATTCACAACCGTGGTCGCCGACGCCTTCGACGACGATCTTGGCACCCGAGTTACGGACGGCGAAACGCTCGCCGGCCACGCCGTGGATATACGCTTCCCCAGCCGATGCACCGTAAAACGACACGTTGCCGATGATGATGTTCTTCTCGGGAAGGAATGTGGAATCCGCTGCCGGCTTGACGATGATCTTGCCGCCGGATAAGCCTTTTCCGACAAAATCGTTGGAGTCTCCGATCAAATTGAGCGTCATGCCTTTCGGAATGAATGCACCGAAACTTTGCCCGGCTGAACCTTGGAAGTTCAATGTAATGGTATCTTCCGGCAAGCCCTCTGCTCCGTATTTGCGGGAGATGGCACTGCCGATGATCGTCCCGGTTGCACGGTGGATATTACGAATCGCTGTCGATACTTCAACACGTTCCCCATTTTCGATCGCATTGCGGCAGCGCGGAAGAAGCTCTTGGACATCAAGCGTATGCTTCAAACCGTGGTCTTGCTTGATCGTTGCATAGCGGCCGACTTTTTCCGGCAGATCCGGTTGATAGAGAAGCTGCGTCAAATCCAGCCCTTCCGCCTTCCAATGCTTGATCGCTTTATTCGTTTCGAGTACATCGGTGCGGCCGATCATTTCGTTGATGGTGCGGAACCCTAGCTCCGCCATCAATTCGCGTGCTTCCATGGCGATAAAGCGCATGAAGTTCGCAACATGATCTGCTTCGCCCGTATATTTTTTGCGCAGTTCCGGGTTTTGCGTCGCAATCCCGACTGGGCATGTATCCAAATGGCAGACGCGCATCATGACGCATCCGAGGACGACGAGCGGTGCTGTCGAGAAGCCATATTCTTCTGCCCCAAGAAGCGCTGCAGTCACGACGTCGCGGCCAGTCATCATCTTGCCATCTGTTTCGACGACGATGCGGTCGCGCAAGCCGTTCAACAAGAGCGTCTGATGCGTTTCTGCAAGGCCGATTTCCCAAGGCAAGCCGGTATGCTTCAAGCTCGTTTTCGGCGCAGCGCCTGTACCGCCGTCGTAGCCGCTGATCAACACAAGGTCTGCACGCCCTTTGGCAACGCCTGCTGCAATTGTGCCGACACCGACGGCTGATACCAATTTCACGCTGATGCGTGCACGCGGATTGGCGTTCTTCAAGTTGAAAATCAATTCCGCCAAATCTTCGATCGAATAAATGTCGTGGTGAGGCGGCGGTGAAATCAATTCGACTCCAGTCGTCGAACCGCGTACTTCCGCAATCCACGGATAGACTTTCTTGCCTGGCAAGTGCCCGCCTTCTCCAGGTTTCGCCCCTTGTGCGACTTTGATCTGGATTTCGTCCGCATTGACCAAATAATGGCTGGTGACACCGAAGCGGCCAGATGCAACTTGCTTGATGGCGCTTCGTCGATTGTCGCCGCTATCATCCGGGATAAAGCGGGAAACTTCTTCTCCGCCTTCTCCGGAATTGCTGCGGCCCCCGATTTTATTCATCGCAATTGCCAATGCTTCGTGAGCTTCTTTACTGATCGATCCGTAAGACATAGCGCCGGTTTTAAAGCGTGCACAAATCTCTTCGACCGTTTCGACTTCTTCGATTGGCACCGGCGTCCGGTCTTTGAATTTCAATAAGCCGCGCAATGATTGGAGATTGGCTTTTTCATCCGTCAATAATCTTGAATACTTGCGGAATGTATCGTAATTATTCGTCCGGCACGCTTGCTGAAGCGTATGGATCGTCATTGGGTTGTATTGATGGTCCTCGCCGTTTTCACGGTACTGGTATTCGTCGCCTGATTCGAGCGCTGAATTCGCTCCTTCGCGGTCCGGATAAGCAGACGCATGGCGAAGCAGGACTTCCTTGGCGATAATATCGATGCCGATGCCGCCTAGACGCGATGATGTACGCGTGAAGTATTTATCGATAACGTCCATATGAATACCGATCGCTTCGAAAATCTGTGCACCTCGGTAACTTTGAATAGTTGAAATGCCCATTTTAGACAATATTTTAATGATTCCGTCCGTTACAGCTTGAACGTAGCTCGTTTCAGCTTGGTCGACGTTCATGCCATGAATATCATCTTTCGCCACCAGGTCTTCTATCGATTCGAATGCCAGGTAAGGATTGATTCCTTCCGCACCGTAGCCAATCAGCATGGCGAAATGATGGACTTCACGTGGTTCTGCAGATTCAAGCAGGATGCTCATGCGTGTCCGTGTGCCTTGTCGGATTAAATGATGATGAAGGCCTGATACCGCAAGGAGCGCAGGAATTGCCGCATGCTCGCTGTCAACGCCACGATCGGACAAAATGACCAGCGTCGCACCCTGTTCAATCGCCTCGTCCGCTTCCGCAAACACTGCTTCTAAGCGCGCTTCCATCGCTTCTGCGCCTCCGTCCGCTGTAAACAGGATCGGCAAGGTAACGGCTTTGAACTCTGGCAAGTTCTGCTGGCGCAGCCTTTCCAGCTCTGCATTCAGCAATACCGGTGTTTCTAGGCGGATATGACGCGCGCTTTCCGGTTTCGGATCCACCAAATTGCCTTCTGCCCCGATCGTCGTCCGGGCTGCCGTGATGATCTGTTCGCGGATGGCATCAATTGGCGGGTTGGTAACTTGTGCAAACAATTGCTTGAAATAATTATACAAAAGCTGCGGTTTTTTCGACAATACTGCAAGCGGTGAGTCGTAACCCATCGAGCCGACCGGATCTTTCCCGTCGGATGCCAGTGGTTTAATGATTTTCTGGACTTCTTCTTGCGTATAGCCAAAAGCAAGCTGCTGCTTCAATAGCCCTTCGCTGTTTGGATGAACGACTTCTTTCGGTTCAGGCAAATCCCCCAAATCGAACAAATTGTTTTCGACCCAATCTTTATAAGGGAGTTCGGATGCAATCTGCGTTTTGATTTCGTCATCCGGGATGATCTTGCCGGCTTCGAGATCCACCAACAGCATCTTCCCTGGGCGTAGGCGGTCTTTATAGATGATGTCATCCGAAAAGATATCAAGCGCCCCGACTTCCGAGCCGAGTACGATCATGCCGCTTTTCGTAATATAATAGCGCGCCGGGCGCAAGCCATTGCGGTCGAGACAGGCTGCGATCTGGCGTCCGTCTGTAAACACCAGTGCCGCCGGGCCGTCCCACGGCTCCATGAGCGTGCTATGGTATTCATAGAAATCGCGTTTTTTCTTGTCGATCGATTGATCGTTGACCCATGGCTCTGGAACCATCATCATCGCCGTGTGCGCAAGCGAACGGCCTGATAGATGGAGGAATTCAAAGCAATTGTCGAACATCGACGAGTCGCTTCCTGTCTCATCAATAACCGGCAGGACTTTTTGCAAATCTTGGTCATTGAAATAAGGGGATTCGCAGGCGAGCTGGCGGGCTCTCATCCAGTTAACGTTTCCGCGAAGTGTATTGAATTCGCCGTTATGGATGGAGTAGCGGTTCGGGTGGGAACGCTGCCAGCTCGGGAAGGTATTCGTACTGAACCGTGAGTGGACGAGTGCCAACGCCGATTTGAATTCGGGATGGTTGAGGTCGATATAGAATGAATCCAATTGTTCCGGGATGAGCATGCCTTTATAGACAATCGTGCCGGCAGACAAGCTGCTGAAATAGACGTCTTTAAATTCTTCCACGCCGCCCATTTCCTGCTCGATGCGTTTACGGATAATGTACAAACGGCGCTCCAAGTCCATGCGCGTTTCAAGCTCAGCTGATGCGCCGATGAAGATTTGACGAATGACTGGCTTGGTTTTCGCTGCGACATTCCCGACAAATGAATCGTTGACTGGCACCGGGCGCCAACCGAGTGATTGCTGGCCTTCTTCTTCGACAATACGCTGGATGATGTCTTTTGCCTTCATGCGCAGATCGTAATCCTGTGGCATGAAAATCATCCCGATGCCGTATTTCCCTTCATCCGGAAGAACGATCCCTTCTTTTTCACATTGCTTCAGGAAAAAGCGGTGCGGAATCTGCGTCAAAATACCGGCGCCATCTCCCGTGCTCGTATCAGATGATTGGCCGCCGCGGTGTTCCAAGTTACACAGGATGTTTACTGCATTCTGGACAATATTGTGCGATTTTCTTCCGTCTATATTAGCGATCATCCCAATACCGCAAGCTTCATGTTCCTGGTCGGGATGATACAGTCCTTGTGCGATCGGATACTCTTTCTTACTCAATTGAACCGCCTCCTTTTACACGCTAATTTGTCATAATATTATGATAGTATATCATATAACTGAATATATATACAATTGCATTTTGTGAAAAATTTATCAAGTGCATGAAGATTCATTGCAAATCCTAGCATCTCAGGTGAAACCGCTTTCAAATATAGGTGTATAGCGATTTTTCTTTATTCGCTATTTGTGTATATTGATACAGTATTTTTTCTGACAGATGTTCTCGGCAGTTATTTTTCCCAGTAAATAGACAATTCGAGTTGGAATTTGTTGATTGATTGTTCTGAAATAACTGGCTCTCCACACCCGTTTTTCGGCCGCTTGCGCATAGAATTTTCTATACAAAAAAGAGCGTGGAAAATGAATCATTTCCCACGCTCTTTTCAAACAGCTATAAACTTTTCTTGTTTTATCCAATTCTGCATGTTGACGCATAAGGCAAACGCCTCTGCCAAGGCAACCAAATTGCTACGAATTATTCACAGTTTCATACATCCGGATGGCTTCAAGAAAGTGTTCCCCGTATTTCTCCAGCTTGTTCGCGCCGACACCGTTGACTTCCAAGAAAGCTTCTTCATCTTTCGGTTTGCGCGCTACCATGTCTTGCAAGCTTTTGTCTGAGAAGATGACAAACGGCGGAACTCCTGCTTCGTCCGCTAATTTCTTTCGGACCGTGCGCAACTCCTCGAATAGCGGATCATTAGTGGCGATTCGCTTCGTCACGACGGCGCCTTTTCTCATGACGCGGCGTTTTCCAAGGAGGACATCGCGCCCTCCGTCCGGAACGAAGATCGTCGGGAAGCTTCCTTGTTCAACCGCCAGCAATTCCTGTGAAATCATGAATTCGATGAGGTTCGACACTTCTTTTGAATTCATGTGCTTCAACACACCGTAAGTCGACAATTGATCAAAGCGAAAATCGAGCACTTTCTTATTGCGTGAGCCAGTCAAGACCTGGGCAGTCATTGTCTTGCCGAATTTCTGCCCCATGCGGATGACGCACGACAGCACTTTCTGGACATCTTCCGTAACATCCTGGCCTTCCCGCTCGTCAACACAATTTCCGCAATGGCCGCACGGAGCCGCACTCCCATCGCCGAAATAATAAACGATAAATTGCTGAAGGCAGTTCTCCGTATGGCAATAATCAACCATGCCCTGGAGCTTTTTCAACTCACCCGGAATGCGCGCCGGGTCTTGCGCCTGATCGATCAAAAAGCGCTGCGTCTGGACATCCTGCGAAGCGTAAAGGACGATGCATTCACTCGGCAGCCCGTCGCGTCCTGCACGGCCTGCTTCCTGATAATAGCTTTCCATGTTTTTTGGCAGCTGATAATGGATGACATAGCGAATATTGGATTTGTCGATGCCCATTCCGAATGCATTGGTCGCGACCATCACGGTCACTTCATCGTTCAAAAAGCGTTCTTGCCCAAGGCGGCGTTCATCATCCGGCATACCGGCATGGTATTTTGCCGCTTTGACGCCGCGTTTGACGAGCGATTCATAGACCGAATCCACCGTTTTTCGCGTGGCTGCGTAAATGATGCCTGCCTCGTTATCGTTTTTTTGCACGTAATCCCGGATAAATCGCTCGCGGTCCTGGCCTTGAATGACTGAAAAGCTTAAGTTCGCCCGTTCAAATCCCGTAATGACGGTATGTTGTTCTTCAATATCCAGGATGCGGCAAATATCTTCCCGCACTTGAGGCGTCGCCGTCGCCGTCAATGCAAGAACCGTCGGGTTATCAGGGAAAATTTCCAGCATGCGGCTGATCAAGCGGTAGCTTGGCCGGAAATCATGTCCCCATTGCGAGATGCAATGCGCTTCATCGACTGCGATAAGCGGTACCTTAACACCTTGCAGGCCATCCAAAAACATTTCCGAGTCGAGGCGCTCGGGCGCAATATACAATAATTTGATGATGCCCATCTGAACTTCATGGAGAATCTCACGAACTTCGTAGACATCAAGTGAACTATTAATAGAAGCAGCTGGAATTCCGGCTGCCTGCAATGCATCAACTTGATCTTTCATCAGGGAGATGAGCGGCGAAACGACAATCGTCGTCCCTTCCATAGCAAGCGCAGGAATCTGGTAGCACATCGATTTCCCGCCGCCTGTCGGCATGACGCAAATCGTATTTTGGCCATCGAAGACTTGTGTGATGGCCTGCTCCTGGCCGGTCCGGAAGCTATCATACCCGAAATGCGTCTGCAGTAATTTTCTTGCTTGTTCCAACACCTTTGAACACTCCCCAACCTGTTTTACTATGAACGTAGCTTACCATATTTGACCGGCTATTTCTTTTTTGGCATACGAAAAGCCACCCAGGAAAACCGATTATTTTCACGGGTGGCTAAAAAGGCCTTTTTATTTAAATTGTAAAAGTGAAAATGGTTTTAAGCGTATAGCCTGGCAAGCAGGAAAAAATACGGCCGCTTCATGCCTTTGCAGTCCATCATGCCCATTAGCACATCATCGTTCACTTTGCGGAAATGGTCCTGGATCGGCAATTGATCGTAAATCATCACTGCACTCGTTTTTCCGCGCCACTCCATCTTGCGAAGCCGCGCTGCCCCTCTCGCGCCGTTCAATAGATTAACGATTAACGCGGGCGGAAACGGATGCAGCGGGAATGGTTTTCCAAAAGGGCTCTTAAATAGTAAAGGGTCAACGTGCTCTGTGCTGTGAAAAGCTTTGCCATACCAGCCCGTTTTTTCAAGCCACCCGTCCATCTGGTGTCCTGACGGCAATTCGCTCCCTTTCCACGTGCCAATCATTTCAGTCGGGTCGATTGGATCAAGCGCGTCGAACAAGCGGCAAGCTGCGTCGGTATTTTTTACACCGTGCTCCATGATTTCCCAAACCAACCCCTCCGGCTTCATGGCCCTCTCCCTTTCCGCTTAAATTTCCAGTTCCCAATGCTTCGCTTCTTCCTCTTTCATCTGCTGTTCGGTTTCTGCAGGGTAAACTGTGCGGAACTTATGCGAATCCTGCGGAATGATCTCGACCATTTTATCGATCATATCTTGCGGATCGAACTGGTCTTCCAATCCTTCCTCCGCTTTTTTCATGTCTTCAGGGCGTGTAAAATGGATTTTCTCATCAAACCATTTCCACTTCGCTTCTGCGCTGCGATCGTTGAACCCTGTAGCAAACGCTCCCGGGTTAATCGTCGCCACTTGCACGCCGAACTCCGCCATTTCCTTGCGCAATGTTTTGGCAATCCCTTCGATCGCATGCTTCGTTGCCGTATACGGTCCAACGTAAGGCGTTGATGTGATGCCTGCCATGGACGACAGGAAAATAATCTTGCCGCTGCCTTTTTCGACGAACTTGCGGGCGGCGATCTGCGCCGTTTCAAGCGTTTGGAATACGTTCACTTCAAATAATTCACGGAAGTTCGCCATCGGAACTTCACCGAGCGCGCCGCCTTCGTTGATAGCCGCGTTTGCCACGAAGATATCGAAATCATAGTCAAGCATCTGTGCCAGATCCTGTGGGTTTTTTATGTCCATCTTAAATGTTGTCAGTTCCACTCCAGCAGACGCTGCCGCTTCACGGAGTGAGGTTACTTGTGGGGCTGTTTCGACTGGCGCGATCACGGTATGCCCTTTTGCCGCAAGTCCAAGTGCCGTACCTTTTGCGAGCCCGCTTCCGGCTCCTGTAATGAAAATCGTTTTACTCATTTATTGTCTCCTCCTAATTCTGTAAGTCGCTATCATTTGTCTTCCCCACAGCAAACAGAATAAACAGGTTTAATTAAGCCACCATTCTTTCCGGTCCATTTCCTCCGCAAAATGAGCATATTCAGAGAGCGTCTCCTCCAACACCTTTTCACTACGGGCAAGCATGCGCTCACGTGCTTTCTTCCGTTTAAAGCGCCGCCCATAGACGGCCTGCAAATCATCGTAGGAGATTTTCAATTCCCGGAAACTTGCCGCAAGTTCATCGTCCTCATCCGATAATAAGGAAGCCAGCATCCCAATTTTCCGGTACAGTTCTTCCACTGTATAACGCTCACGATCCTTATAAAGCAAGCCGGCCACAATCGATGCGGGCAGCTCCTCGTCCACCCCACGTGCCAAGTCCGTCAGCAGTTCAATCATGATGCGGCGGTTGCTCGCTAGTGACAAGACATAAAAAATATGGGGAATTTGATCAACAGGTGTTTCTTCAATATATTCATCGATTTGCCTGATTAAGTCCTCCGCTTTTAAATGGTCGATGAGAATGCCCAGCCGGTATGTTTCGTACATTATGTATCTTCTCAAACCCTCACCGCCATTTCCTTAAGTCTCTTTTTATTTTGACAGATAATTCTGTCAAAAACAATTCATCTATGATTTTTTCCACACGAAAAAAGCCTGCACCCCTATTACAGGAGAACAGGCTCAATCTTTCAGACATCAAGTCGCCAAGCCGTAACTGCCCATGCGCCGCTTCACTTGGATAAAAGAAGCCGCCTCAGCGAGTTCCGCTTCATTCAATGGCTGGTCATCGAGCATCACTGTATATTCGTTCAGGAAATTCGTATTTTGAAGATCGACATTGATCGTACGATCGTTGCGGTCCAATAGGCTATCCACAGAAATCTCGAAGAAATCGGCGAGGCGTTCCAAATGTAAAACTGACACTTGTTTCTTTCCGCTTTCGTATGCCCATACCGTGCTTTTCGCAAAACCTAGACGGTCTGCAAGCTCTTCCGGGGAAAGGCCTCTCGCTTCTCTTAAGTCTTTTATCTTTTTACTTAACTGCTTCATAGTTGATTCCTGCTCCTTTTAATAGATTTCTAATTATTTTAAATATACTGCAATTAAATTGAATGAGCAATCATTTTATGGATAATTTTTTAAAATAGAATGAATATTTAGTGAACAGTATCTATTTAATATAATAATTGGAAATCAAACAGGTAATAAAGCATATAAAAAGCTAAAACGGTTATGCTTTGATTATTAACCCCAACTTTTGGGCAAACAGCAATGCTTGTTCCGTAGATACTTTGCACCCCACCAGCAATTCCGGAGTTAATTGCAGCTCCTCGAAACGGCTAGAACTGAAATCGGTACCTTTAAGAGAAGTGGCAGTGAAATTGGCTTCATTTAAATCACTATTGAGAAACTGCACATTTTTCAGATTCACTTCATAGAAATCCGCTTGCCTCATCACACTTTCCTCGAACCTTACGTCGCTTATATGGGAAAAACCGAAAACCGCGTAGTCGATGCGGCATTCTTTAAAACGCGTATAGCGGATTGTGCTTTCCGTAAAATCAGTGCCGAGCAACCGGCAATTTTCAAACTTCACCCGGTGAAACATCGCCCGGCTCATATCAGCATTTGATAGATCGCAATTGATAAATACCACATCCGCAAATTCACTGCGCTCCCATTCCCCATCCAAAAAACGGATGTTCTCAAACAACACACGATCAAAATGGAATTTGCCTGCAGGCAATTCCTCGGAAACAATTCGGCAGTCATGGACATATCCATCATCTAATGCTTCAATAAAAGAAAAAGTTTCTAGTTCTGGGGGAAGCATCGGCTCGGTCTTCTTGGTCTTTTTCATCATCAGCCCTCCTGGTTCGCATATACTCTTCTTTATCTTATCGATTATAGAGTTCCTTGTCCCATACGCCGCGCGAATTGCATCAAGCCAAATCCGCCGTAAAGGAGATGCTATATGGAAAATGTCAAAAGCACATTCAAAGAAGTTGCCTCTGCCATTCTGCCTGTTACGATTGTCGTCATCTTGCTTCAAGTCCTGATTATCCGCCTGCCGCTCGAAGCACTATTGCAGTTTTTGATCGGAGTCGTTTTTGTCGGAACCGGCTTTTTTCTGTTCCTGCTCGGAGTCAATGCAGGGCTGCTTCCGATCGGCGAATTGATCGGCAAAAAGTTGCCTTTGACCCGTAAGCCGTGGCTGATCATCGGGACGGGCCTGGTGCTCGGGCTCGCCGTCACAATTGCAGAACCGGATGTCCGCGTATTGGCCAATCAAATCGAGGACGTTTCAGGAGGGGATATTTCCAGAAACATTCTGATCTTATCTGTGTCGGTCGGCTTGGCGATTTTCGTTGCCTTGGCGATGGTCCGGGCGCTGTTTAGCATTCCGATCCATTATATGCTGATCGGAGGGTATACCTTGGTTTTCCTGCTTTCCTTTTTTGTGCCTGAAGCATTCATCCCGATTTCTTTCGATGCCGGCGGCGTGACGACCGGCCCGATGGCAGTTCCTTTCATTTTGGCGCTGGGCATTGGCGTCGCTTCCGTCTTGCGTTCCGATAAACCAAGCAGCGGCGAAGGCTTCGGCTTGATCGGGTTGGCATCGATCGGGCCCATCATCGCAGTCATGCTGTTGGGGGTGCTGTACCGGTGAACTTGCATATTTTCCAGGGCTTCGGGGAAGTGCTGATTGAAGTCAGCATAGCCCTCCTCCCGCTTGTCGTGTTTTTCAGTGTATTTCAATTGTTCATGCTCAAATTGCCGAAAGAACGCGTGCTGCAAACCGGACTCGGTTTCATTTTGACGTTTTTCGGATTGGCTTTTTTCCTTCAAGGCGTCCATGTCGGCTTTATGCCCTTCGGCGAGTTGATGGGTGCGGAACTTGGTGATTGGCAGTATCGCTGGGCGATTATTCCCATTGGATTTGTGCTCGGCTTTGTCGCGACATTCGCCGAACCGGCTGTCCGCATCATGAATGAAGAAGTCGACCGTGAAACGGGCGGTTATATTTCCTCGCAGGTCATGCTCTACACCTTATCGACGGGGGTCGGTTTGTCCATCGCTTTGTCGATGCTGCGGATTTTGACGGGCTGGTCGATTTGGTATTTTATCCTGCCTGGTTATCTTATCGCCTTGGTCCTGATTTTTTTCTCCACGCGCACATTCATCGCCATCGCTTTTGACTCAGGCGGCGTCGCTACCGGGCCGATGACCGTCACGTTCATCGTCTCTGTAGCTGTCGGCATCGCCTCTGTCACAGAAGGGCGGGATCCGCTTGTCGATGGCTTTGGGATGATTGCGCTCGTGGCATTGACGCCGATCATTTCCGTACTCGTTGTCGGCTTACTCTTTAATCGAAAGGCAGGTAACCAAACCCATGAATCTGAATCATAGACTGATGATTGCCATCGTAAAACGCGGCGCTTCGAGAGAGGTCATCGCAGCTGCGAAACAAGCCGGTGCCGACGGGGCGACGGTGCTGTATGCGGAAGGAATCGGTAGAAACGAAAAGCCTACTTTTCTCGGGCTTCCCGCTACCCACGAAAAGGATGTTGTCTTTATCGCTGTCGACGGTGAAATCGAACTGGCCGTTGCAGAAGCGATCAGCCATGCCGGAAAATTGGGCAAATCAGGTTACGGCCTCGGCTTTACTGTCCACCTCAGCCAATTGCTGGGAGTCCCCCATCTCACCGACCGTGAAGACGACCGAAAAAAGAAGCGAGGAGTGGAAAAGATGCCAGAACCAAAAGATTTCCAACTGATTGTGACCATCGTTAACTCCGGAGACTCCGGCCAAGTTGTCAAAGCAGCTGCAAAAGCCGGCGCTGAAGGCGGAACGATCTTGGAAGGGCGCGGCACAGGAGTCAACGAACAGAAAAAGTTCATGAACTTTACCATCGACCCAGAAAAAGACGTTGTCCTGACATTGGTGCCTTCTGCATTCGCGGAAAAAGTGGTCGCGAGCATCGAACAAGCCGTCGATCTCGACGCACCCGGAAAAGGCATCGCCTTCTTGATTGACGTGGAAAACGTATTCGGCGTCAATCACTCTTCTTTGAATCCATAACAAAACCCGGTGAGTTTAAAACTCACCGGGTTTTCTATTTAATAGCGTTCTGCTCCGTGGCCTTTGGAGCTGGCAGCTTGAGCTACTTTGCTCGCTGCCGGCTTTCCGTAGAGCTTCGGTTCTGCGTCTTCACTGTCTTTCATATTATTCATTTCCTTCACTTTCATATCGATGTTGTCACGGACTCGGCGGCCATAGTCTTCATCTGCTTGCGTGAAGTGATACACCATTTCTTCTTGGATGCGCGGATCGCATGCAGATAAGGCATCTCCAAGATTATTGATCAGTTCTTCTCGCTCCCAGTCCTCGAAACTGCGATAGGTTTCACCAGCCTGGCCGTAATTATTCGTACGGTCAATCGGCGCCTTCGTCAATTTGCCTTGGTATTCCGGCTCATGATCCGGTGTATCAGGACGGTCTGCTTCCTTGAACCCGCCAAGTACGGACGGTTCATAATTGATGTGCGGATTTTTTGCATTCTCGCCGCGCGGCACATCCATCGCCCCGCCGTATTGATTGGTCGCCACACGTTTTCTTGGCGCGTTGACCGGCAGTTTCAAGTAGTTCGCCCCGACCCGGTAACGCTGCGTATCAGAGTACGAAAACGTACGGCCAATCAGCATTTTATCATCCGAGAAATCCATGCCGTCGACAAGGACACCCGTACCGAATGCGGCTTGCTCGATTTCCGCATGGTAGTTTTCGGGATTGCGATTCAAGACCATTTTGCCGACTGGCAAGAATGGGAATTTATCCATCGGCCATAATTTCGTGTCATCCAGCGGGTCAAAGTCGAGTTCAGCATGTTCATCATCGCTCATGATTTGCACAAACAACTCCCATTCTGGATAGTCGCCGTTTTCAATCGAATCATAAAGATCTTCTGTTGCATGCCCGACATTTTTCGCCTGGATTTCATCGGCTTCTGCCTGCGTCAAATTACGGATGCCTTGTTTTGGCTCCCAATGATATTTGACAAGGACCGCTTCGCCCTTATCATTGACCCATTTATAGGTGTTGACGCCAGAACCCTGCATATGGCGGTAGGTTGCTGGAATGCCCCAAGGAGAAAACAAGAACGTAATCATATGTGTGGCTTCAGGGGAGCGTGCGACAAAGTCGAACATCCGCTCCGGATCCGGCACGTTGGAAACCGGATCGTTTTTAAATGCGTGGATCATATCCGGGAATTTCATCGCATCACGGATAAAGAAAATCTTCAAGTTATTCCCGACCAGGTCCCAGTTGCCATCTTCCGTATACATCTTCACGGCAAAACCACGCGGATCGCGTGCCGTTTCCGGAGAGTGGCGGGACCCTGCCACGGTAGAAAAGCGTACAAGCAATGGCGTTTGTTTGCCTTTGCCTGAAAATACTTTAGCTCGCGTATATTTTTCAACCGGCTCGTCGCCGACTGTTCCATAAGTCTCGAAATAACCGAATGCCCCGGCACCACGTGCGTGGACGATGCGTTCAGGTATTTCTTCACGGTCAAAATGAGAGATCTTTTCGATGAAGTTATAGTTTTCAAGAGTAGCCGGCCCGCGATTTCCGACAGTGCGCATATTCTGGTTGTCTTTTACCGGGTGCCCTTGACGGTTGGTCAAGGTTTCCTCGTTTTCGCCTTCAGACATTTTGTCCTTAAGCTCTTCATTATGGTCCTTCATGAGAATCCTCCTTCATTTTAATGCCATCATTTCCCTCTTCCCACCCTCGCTTTTAAATAAACCTATTTTCTGCCAACTCATCCCTTCGACGCACATCCGTTCTTTATCGAAAGCCCTCTTCACTATCCCAAAATCAAACCCGCCGCCCTTGGAATAGACAAATCTCCTCGGATATGGAAAACTAGAATGGAATCGACTAACAGAAAGCAGGGCTGGAAATGAGCGTTACCTTGAAAGAGAAAGGGAGATGGGACCCTTTGAAAGTTTTTTTGAAAGTATCAGCGGCCTATATTCTCTCCCGGTTTTACAGAAATACAAAAGGCCCGAAGATCGCCCTGGTAGGAGGAAACCTCGGAGAAAAATATGAAGACAATGCTTCCGTTTTCCACAAATATTTGGTGAATAACCACGCCGACCAAGTCACGGCTTATTGGATGTATGACCCGTCGACCGATTATGCGAAGAACGGGCAGATCCCAAATGCCGTACCGCTTGGCAGCTTCCGCAATTACTTGCTGTTTTTCCGCGCTGATTACACATTCCACGGGCATTCCTTGCTTTATGATATTGTGCCATCCGCCGACAAATTCTTGAACTTGAACCGCCGGACGGTCATCACGCACGTCAGCCACGGCATCGAAGGCTTCAAGAAAATCCTCATCCAAAAAGAAGATGTTCCACTCCTCAAGCGGACGGATTATTTCAATTGCGCCTCGCGCTATGAATACGAACTGAAACGCGACAAATGGAAAATCCCTGAAGAAAAACTCATCATCACCGGATTCCCCCGTTTTGACCGCTACTTGCCAAACCAGCCGCCAAAAGAAATGAAGCGCATCTTGATGATGATGACTTGGCGTGAATGGCTATTCGACCTCTCGAGGGAAGAATTTCTCGAAAGCAATTACTTCCGCAGCACAATCGGCTTACTGGAGCATGAAGGGATACGGAATCTCCTGAAGTCCAACGGCATCCATCTCCAAATCGCGCTGCACCCGTTCATGAAGCGATTTGAAGAACATTTCTTTCCGCTTGCCGACCAGGATTACGGCATCGAATTCCTGGATTTCAATCACGCATCCATCGAACGTTCGATCGAAGAAAACGACATGCTTTTGACGGACATCACAAGCGTTTCCTGGGACTTCCTGTATTTGAATAAACCAATCATTTTTTTCATGTTCGACCAACAGGAATACACGGAAAAACGCGGTTCATACCTCGACCTCGATAAAGACTTGTACGGTTATAAATCCTCGACAGTAGAAGATGTCTATAACACACTCTCCTATATGCTTGAAAACAATATCACGCATAACGAATGGTATGGAAAAGCCGATGAATACATCGACTATTTCGACCAGGACAATTGCAAACGACTGGCACAACGCGTCATGAACGTTTAAATGTTTCACGTGGAACTCTATTATGAGACGAAAACCGGCAAACCTGAGATTGCTTCAGGCTTGCCGGTTTTTTGTAATTCAAGCTATGAATAAATATGAATAATCCATTAAGACGAGAATCCACTCAGTTTCAGCTCCACTGGGCAATGATCCGACCCGTGTACATCTTTATGGATCATCGCGCTCTTCATTCTCCCGACGAGCCGGTTGGAAGCAATGAAATAATCAATGCGCCAGCCGACATTTTTCTCCCGGCAATTCGAGCGATACGACCACCATGAATAATGGCCGCCTTCATCGGGATGGAAATGGCGAAATGTATCCACGAACCCGCTGTCTAGGAAATCACTGATCTTCTCGCGTTCTTCTGGCGTAAAGCCTGAATTTTTTTTATTTGCTTTCGGGTTTTTCAAATCAATTTCCTGATGTGCCACATTCAAATCCCCGCATAAAATGACGGGCTTTTCGAGGTCCAATTGCTGGATATACGAAAGCAGCTTGTCTTCCCACAACAGACGGTACGCCAGGCGCAACAAGCCATGCTGGGAGTTTGGGGTATAGCTATTGACCAAATAAAATTCAGGGAATTCCAATGTAATCAACCGGCCTTCTGTATCGTGTTCCTCGAGACCAATTCCGTAATGGACATTCAAAGGCCGCTGTTTGGTGAAGACAGCGGTTCCTGAGTATCCTTTCTTCTGTGCGTAATTCCAATATGTATGATAACCCGGAAGCTCCAAATCAATTTGGCCTTCCTGTAATTTGATTTCCTGGACACATAAGATGTCGGCATCTACTGTCTCAAAAAAATCCATAAACCCTTTCTTCATCACGGCCCGCAGGCCATTTACATTCCATGATACAAGCTTCATTCCATTCACTCGCTTTCTTTCATCAGTGTAGCTGAATAAAGACTGCACCTCAAATGGCGTGATTCATATTCTGTTCTATATCCATTGTAAAATTTCAGCAAATATTCAGTCAAAAACACCCTTTTTTATATTCTCTCTTGTACAATAGACTTAATAAAAAAGGGGGCCTTCCGCTATGGCGAAGTTCACGAAACCGGAAAAAAGCTGGGCGTTATACGATTGGGGCAGCTCCGCTTATTCCATTATCATCACGACCGCAGTGTTTCCGCTTTTCTATAAAGCAGCCGCAACAGATGCCGGCGTGGGACTGGCGGATTCTACTGCTTATTTAAGCTACACCATTGCTATCTTCACATTCATCTTGGCCATGCTCGGCCCGTTGCTCGGCACTATCGCCGATTATGAAGGGATGAAAAAGAAATTTTTCACCGTGTTTTTCGTGCTTGGCATCGTTTCGACGGCGATGCTTGCTTTTGTTCCGGAAGGACAGTGGCTTTGGCTCTTGATCTGTTATGTGTTCGCTGCGCTTGGAGCGACCGGTGCAAATCTATTCTATGATGCTTTCATTGTCGATGTCACGACCGAGAAGCGTATGAACCGCGTATCGGCATTTGGCTATGGGCTCGGCTATATCGGTTCGACCATTCCATTTGCGCTCGCCATCTTGATCATTTTGCTCGCCCAAAATGAAACCCTGCCACTATCTGTCACGAATGCCAGCCGGCTGGCGTTTTTGATTACCGCCGCTTGGTGGATTTTGTTCTCGATTCCGCTGTTCCGCCACGTTAAACAAAAGCACTTTATCAAGCGTGAAGCGAACCCTGTCGTCCAAAGCTTCCACCGCTTAAATAAAACTGTCCGGGAAATTCGCCAGTACCGCGCCTTGTTTTTGTTCCTCATTGCGTATTTCTTCTATATCGACGGCGTCGGCACGATCATCTCGCTATCCACAGCCTACGGGACTGACCTCGGCTTAAGTGCGACGAGCTTGTTGATTGTTTTGTTCGCCACACAAGTTGTGGCCGCGCCTTTTGCCATTCTCTACGGCAAACTCGCCGATCGCTTTACCGGAAAGAAAATGCTGTATGTCGGCATCTTTGTCTATATTATCGTCTGCGTCTATGCAGTCTTCATCGAAACCATCGTGGATTTCTGGATACTTGCGATGCTGGTCGCTACTAGCCAAGGCGGCATCCAAGCTTTGAGCCGCTCGTATTTCGGCAAGCTGGTGCCTAAGCAAAACGCCAATGAGTTTTTCGGCTTCTACAATATTTTCGGCAAGTTCGCCGCCATTACTGGGCCGTTGCTTGTCGGTGTCACTTCCCAAATTACCGGCAACTCGAGTTTAGGGGTTTTGAGTTTGGTCGTGCTCTTCATCATTGGGCTGGTCGTTCTTATCTTCGTCCCGGAACCCACGCCTCATGATCCTGTTGATGAAGTGGCAACTGAATAATAAAAAGGCCTCCCGCTTAGGCGGGAGGCCTTTATTCATGAATTAGTTGTTCTTTTTAGCGTCAGTTGGCTCGACTTTGATCTCACCATCTGAATTCTTGGCAAGTGAGGATTCGCCGAATTCCACGACATCTACGCCGCCAGCGTCTTTCTCAGCTTTTTTGATTTCTTTTTCTACTTTCTTTTCAGCCTTCTCGTGCTCTTTTTGGGCTTTTTCTTCTTTTTTCTCTTCTTTTTCTTCAGCTTTTTCTTGCTGCTTCACTTCTTTTTCAATCGCTTTCTCTTGTTTCTTCACTTCTTTTTCTTCTTTTTTCTCTTCGCGCTTCGCTTTCAGTTCGTCAGCTTTCACTTTCGCCTGCTCGATGGAAGTGTTCACTTTTTCACTGGAATCCGAAGTTTTCGCTTTTACTTGCTCCTGTAATTCCTTGCCGCTCTTAGGCGCAAGCAAGAGTCCTGCTGCAGCGCCGATCAAAGCACCTGTCACAGCGCCGGCAACGAAGCTTCCGCCGCCTCCGCCTGATTCAGAACCGTATTCCGGTGCCATTGGCGGCGACTGAATTTTGCCTTGTCGCACGAGGCGCTCTTCGACTTCTTCTACGATTTCAAACAATGTGCGCCCTCTTGCTTCAACTAATGAAACGCTCATGTGGAAATCCGTTAAATCTTCTTGGTCACGGACGACCACAACGTCGTAGTCAGGTGCATCTGTTTTCTTTTCAAGCATTTCTGCACGATACCCTTTTTGTACTAACGCATCGCGTACGGATGTAAATGGATGTTCGACTGCAATTTTTACCATTCTGTGTCCACTCCTTTTTTTGAAAACTCTATGTTAAGTTGTTTTCCCCTAATCTACCTATCTAAACTTATACTGTACGAACTCCCCCATTTTTTTCAAATTTTCACGCTTTGAATAGTTAAGGTAATACGTTTATTCTTAATGAAAAATTTTAGCATCAAATAGGGAATCGCTGCGCTGCCCTGCTCCGGGACAGATGATGAAATTTGATGGATGGGGTCGATTGAAATAGGTACAAGCACTGGCTTGTTATTCATTCACGTACTAATCGGTTGCATACAAAAACCCGGCCGGCATTTGAACCGGTCGGGGCTACTGGATTTTATACAGTTACTTCCGCACGTTCTACAGCTTTGATGCGTGTCCCTGTTTCTGCATCGAAGAAATGCACATGCGCCATGTCGAAGGCGAGTGTTGCTTGGTGGCCAGCTTCGATTGTCGTCGCTGCATCGACGCGGGCGATGAATTCCTGGTCCTCATAGACTGCATGAAGGATTGTTTCAGCACCTGTCAATTCAGCGACGGTGATCGTTGCATCGAATTCGCTAGCCGGGATTCCCGACAGGTCTTCGTTGTTGACGTGGATATGTTCAGGACGGATGCCGAGCGTGACCGGCTTATTGTCGTAGCCTTCTGCTTTTAAAACGTCCAATAGTTTTGAAGGAATCGCTATTTTCTTATTTCCTACTGCGAAGGTGCCTTCGATTAGCTGGCCTTCGAAAAAGTTCATTGCGGGTGAACCGATAAACCCTCCGACAAAGCGATTTTCCGGAAAATCATAGACTTGTTTTGGCGTACCCACTTGCTGGATCAAGCCATCTTTCATGACGACGATACGGGAAGCCATAGTCATAGCTTCCGTTTGATCATGGGTTACATAAATCGTTGTCGTCTTTAGGCGGTTATGCAATTTGGAGATTTCTGCGCGCATCTGTACGCGCAATTTCGCGTCCAAGTTCGACAAGGGCTCATCCATCAGGAATACTTTGGCATCGCGGACAATGGCGCGTCCAAGGGCCACACGTTGGCGCTGACCGCCTGAGAGCGCTTTCGGTTTTCTGTTTAGGTAGTCTTCCAATCCGAGGATCGCGGCAGCTTCGTCTACACGTTGCTTGATTTCCGCCTTTTTGAACTTTCTCAGCTTTAAGCCGAACGCCATATTTTCATAGACTGTCATATGTGGATACAAGGCGTAGTTTTGAAATACCATGGCGATGTCGCGTTCTTTTGGCTCGACATCATTCATGCGTTTTCCATCAATGAAGAATTCGCCTTCCGAGATTTCTTCCAACCCTGCGATCATTCTCAATGTTGTCGATTTCCCACACCCCGAAGGACCGACAAAAACGATGAACTCTTCATCTTTTATATGTAAATTGAAATCGCTGACGGCCAGCGCCCCTTTATCATACCTTTTGCCTAATTGATCGATCTTAATTTCTGCCATGTCCCAGTCTCCTCTAATACTTTTTCTTCTATTATAGAGAATAAGCAGTAAATTACAAATATATATTTGGCAACTTCTATACTCTACTGTATACTCGTTTCTAATGAAGCTGGAATATTCTGTACTACTAGAGACATGAATAGCAAGCTCCTTCACAATCTTATCGACCATTTGCTTCGGGAAACGAAATTTTTGGTTACCAAAGATATAAAAAAAGGAGAGGAAAATCATGAAAAAACTCTACACAATACCTGCAGCCTTTTTGGCATCTTCCCTATTTCTTACGGGCTGCGCCGGTTTTCAGACTGGCAACAGCAACGATAGCTCGACTGAAAACGAAGATGGAAAAGTCGTTCTCGATTTCTGGACTTTCTGGGGTTCCGAAATCCGCCGTCCCGTCATTGAAAAAATCATTACCGACTTTAACGAATCCCAGGATGAAATCGAAGTTCAGCATACTTACCTTCCTTGGGGAGACATTTGGACGAAAGAACTCGCAGCGATTGCAGCTGGCGACCCGCCAGATGTAGTGATTAATGATATCAATACGACCGCTCTTCGCGGGGAACAGAACCAGGCGATGAACCTGGCGGAATTTATGTCAGAAGATGATATCTCTGGCCAGTTTTATCCCGAATTATGGGAAGCAACCCTTCATGAAGGGGATTCTTACGGCGTACCGTTCAATACCGATACGCGCGTGCTGTTCTACAATAAAGACGCGTTTGAAGAAGCGGGGCTAGATCCTGAACAACCTCCGACTACTTGGGCGGAGCTTGAGGAATATGCCGCGAAGCTTGATGTGAAAAACGGCGATGATTACGAACGCATCGGGTTTTATCCACTATGGGGCATCAATTACGATGTCTGGATGCTAAATGCCAATGGCCACAACTTTATCAATGAAGAAAATGAAGTCTTGATCGACACTGAAACCAACCTGGAGACGCTGGAATGGCTGACAGGATGGAAGGATAAATACGGAGACGATGTCATCAATTCCTATAAAGCTCAAATTGACAGCCAGCAAGGCAACCCGTTCTTCAACGGCAGCCTCGGCATGTACGTCAGCGCACCGACTTTTTATACCCAAATTCGCGATTATGCAGATGACTTGAACTTCGGTGTTGCGAAACTTCCAGAGATGGAACCAGGAAATGGAAACACAAGCTGGGGAGGTGGATTCGTTGCCGAGATTCCAGCTGGCGCTTCCAATCCTGAGGCTTCTTATGAATTCATCAAGTATTTGACAGGGGCCGAAGCACAGGAATATTGGGCAGTCCAGAACTTTGACAGCGTCGCTAATATCGAAGCCGCTGAAAACGCCGCACAGTCCGACGAATTTACAGAAGACGGCACCATGGTCTATAGCATGGCAACCGAATACATGAACGATACGCTCCTTACGCCGGTACCGGTAGCTGCGCCTGACTTCATGGGCAGTGTCAATCCGAAAATCGATGAAGTGTTGCTTGGTTCGAAAACGCCAAAACAGGCGCTTGAAGAAGCACAGGCAGATGTCGAATCATTGATTGAAAAAAATACACGCGAGTAAGGAGGGCTTCGCTTGGCTAAAACAAGGTCGGCTATGCGGCGGAAAGAGACGATGTATGGCTATATTTTCGTCATGCCGTGGATCATCGGGTTTCTGGCTTTCACGGCAGGGCCCCTGCTCTTTTCACTGTTCGCCAGTTTTACCGATTACAATATTACATCCCACATGGACTTTGTTGGAACCGAGAACTATCAAGGGCTCTTTACAGAAGACGGATTGTTTTGGACATCCCTTTGGAACACTTTGTACTATGTGCTATTTTCTGTCCCGCTGACGACAATTGGCGCGATTTTCCTGTCCGCACTCTTGAACCAGGACGTTCCGGGCATCCGCGTATTCCGAACATTGTATTACCTTCCGGCAGTACTGTCGGGCGTCGGCGTTTACCTATTATGGATGCAGCTGCTCGATCCCGGCACGGGGATGGTCAATTTGATGCTCGGGTGGGTCGGCATCGACGGACCCAACTGGCTGTTCGACCCTAACTGGACCAAACCATCTCTGATTTTCATGAAGCTGTGGAGTGTTGGCGGCGCGATGCTTTTATATCTCGCCAGCATGCAAGGCGTTTCCAAAACTTTGTATGAAGCAGCGGAAATCGACGGTGCCAATACATTCCGTCAGTTTTTCCATATTACCTTGCCGATGATCACACCGGTTATTTTCTTCGATGTGGTGACCAGCCTGATTGGCGGTTTCCAGATTTTCCAGGAAGCTTATGTCATGTCGAGCAACGGCGAAGGCGGTCCCGCAAACTCATTGTTATTCTACAACCTATACATGTGGCGGCAGGCTTTCGAGAACTTCAATATGGGCTACGCAATGGCCATGTCCTGGATCTTGTTTATCATCGTATTTATTCTGACCATGATCAACCTGAAGCTCGCTCCACGCTGGGTCCATTATGAGGGAGGCGATAATCGATGACCTCCCACCAAGACGATACCCGCTATATCGAGGAAGCCGGCAGCACAAAAGATATCAAAAATCCTAGCTATTTCCAACATCACGGCAATCGGAAGAACATGCTGAAACTCATTAATTTTGTATTGCTTGCCGCTGGAAGCTTGATGATCTTATCGCCTTTATGGTGGATGTTCTCGACTTCCTTGAAAACAATGGCGGAAGTGATGTCGTTTCCGCCGACCTTCTTTCCGGAATCGTGGAATTGGTCCAATTACATCAGAACCTGGGAAGCGGCTCCATTTACGCAATATACGATCAATACGCTCGTCATCACCACCTTGGTCGTCATCGGCAATGTTTTATCGAATTCGTTCATCGCCTATGGTTTTGCCAAGATCCCTTTTCGCGGGCGCAACGTATTGTTTGCGATTGTGCTAGCGACGATGATGATCCCGGGATTCGTGACCTTGATTCCGCAGTACGTCTTGTTTGCTAAAATCGGCTGGGTCAACACCTACTATCCTTTGATCGTACCCGCCTTCTTTGGCAGCGCGTTCAATATTTTTCTGCTCAGACAATTCTATATGACTATCCCGAATGAATTGATTGAAGCTGCAAAAATGGAAGGTGCGAGCCATTTCTATATTTGGCGCAAGATCGGCTTGCCGCTTACCAAACCCGCAATCGCCACCGTCGCCATCTTTTCGTTCAACGGCGCTTGGAACGACTTTCTTGGCCCGTTGCTCTATTTGAATGACGAGAACCTGTACACCTTACAGATCGGGTTGCAAGTCTTTAAAGGGCAGCTCAACACCCAATGGAACTACCTGATGGCCGGCTCATTGCTCGTCTTGCTGCCTGTCATTATCATCTTCTTCTTTTTCCAGAAGTATTTTATACAAGGCATCAATTTACAATCTGGCGGAAAATAATAAAAAGCTTGCAGCCACCATGGTTGCAAGCTTTTTATCGTCGTGCCCAATACAAAAAGCCCCCGAAAAATTCGGGAGCTTTCTGCCTATGGTACTATTAGACCGTTACCGGTTTTTTCTCTTTTTTGATTTGCTTGCTGCGAAGCTGTCCGCAGGCAGCGTCAATGTCTGCGCCTTGTTCATGGCGGACACCGCAATTGATGCCTTTTTTCTTCAATGCATCGTAGAATGCACTGATGGCTTCAGGCGTGCTTTGCTGGTATTGGTCGTGCTCATCAACCGAGTTGTAAGGAATCAAGTTGACGTAAGACAAGTGGCGCTTGTTTTCAAGCAATTTTGCCAGCTTGTTCGCTTCCTCGACATGGTCGTTGACGTCGCGCAGCATGATGTATTCGAACGTGATGCGTCGGTTTGATTTTTCCAGATAATAATCGATAGAATCCATCAGTTTTTCAACTGGGTATGCTTTGTTGATCTTCATGATGCGTGAACGCAATTCGTTCGTCGGTGCATGGATGGAAATGGCCAAGTTGACTTGCAAGCCTTCATCCGCATAATCGTAAATCTTCGGCACAATGCCGCTTGTGGAAACCGTGATGTGGCGCGCTCCGATTGCCAATCCTTTTTGGGAGTTGACGACGTGGAGGAAATCCATCAAGTTTGTGTAGTTATCGAACGGTTCGCCAATACCCATGACTACGATATGGCTGACGCGCTCTTCTTTTTGTTCCGCATCGAAATGCGCTTGCACTTGCATGATCTGCTCGACGATTTCGCCCGCGTTCAAATCGCGGCTCTTCTTCAACAGGCCGCTGGCGCAGAAACTGCAGCCGATGTTACAGCCGACTTGTGTCGTTACACAGACGGAGTTGCCGTATTTAAAGCGCATAAGAACTGTTTCGATCAAGTTGCCATCCTGCAAACGGAAAAGGAATTTGATCGTGCCATCAGACGATTCCTGCTTGACTGCCTGTTCCAATGTACGGATCGCAAAATTGTTTTCCAAGAGCTCGATGCATTCCTTCGATAAGTTCTTCATCTCCGAGAATTCAGTGACACGTTTAATGTAAAGCCAATCCCACACTTGTTCCGCGCGGTATTTCTTTTGGCCATTTTCTACAAACCAATCTTTTAATTGTTCTATCGTCAATCCATAGATGGAATTTTTCATATTAGGACCCTCATTTCAGAATTTCACAATTGCTTATTATAATACTAAAAATCCAGTCTGACAACAACTATTTTCGACCAATTCCTTCGCCTCCTGCTGGATTTCTGCATATTCCCGCTCATAGAAGGGTACAGAATCAGTACAGCAAAAAGGAGGAGAATCATCATGGCAGCAATTACGCATGTGGGGCTAGCGGTTCCCGATTTAGATAAGGCAATTAAATGGTACCGGAAAGTATTCGATTTTCATATTTTGGCGGGGCCATTTGATTTCGATGCCGATACAGAAGGTCCCGAATCCATGACCAATGATTTGCAGGGGCCGGAAATCCGCAAGATGCGCAATGTCCATCTCATGTCTTCCGACGGCTTCGGAATCGAATTATTCGAGTTCCAAGAACCTTCTTTTTCTGAAGAGCCGCCGCGGCGTGCAGGATTTTTCCATATTGCCTTAGTGGTCGATGACATTGTCGAGACGATTGAACGCATTGTCCAGCATGGCGGGCGCCAGCGCAGCAAAATGTGGAATATCAATAAAGGCAAGCCGCACTATCTTGTCTATACAGAAGATCCGTTCGGCAACATCATCGAATTGTATTCCCGCAACACGTCAGAAATGTACGGCAATCGCTGAACAGAAAAGAGAATACCGGAAATAACCCAACCAGTTTCTCAAGTTACATTCATTCAAGAAACTTATGAAATATCATTTTGAAGATATTAAAGTCAATTTAAAACCGGACAGCCCATGTGGCTGTCCGGTTTTATTCGCTTAGACCAATTGCTCTTTTTTCACGAGCATTGTGCCGTTTTTGGCTAGTGATTCGTGCCAAGAGAAAGCTTTTTCAAGAACGTGAGGCGTCTGGCCACCGCGTGTCAGCGCTTCTTCGTAATACTCGCGCATTTGCGGTCGGTAGTCCGGGTGGACGCAGTTTTCGATGATAGCTTCCACGCGCTGGCGCGGCGCTAGTCCGCGAAGATCGGCATAGCCTTGTTCAGTGACGACGACATCGACATCGTGTTCGGTATGGTCGACGTGTGATGCGAATGGCACGACGCTCGAAATTTTGCCGTCTTTTGCAGTTGATTTCGTGACGAAGATGGCGAGGCGCGCATTGCGGGCGAAATCACCTGAGCCGCCGATGCCGTTCATCATTTTGGTTCCGGAGACGTGCGTCGAGTTGACGTTGCCGTACATATCGAATTCAAGTGCCGTGTTGATCGAAATCAAACCGAGTCGGCGCACAACTTCCGGATGGTTCGAGATCTCCTGCGGGCGCATGATGATCTTGTCGCGGTATTGGTCGAACTCGCTGAACACTTGCTTCATTTTCGGCTCGGACAACGTGATCGAGCAGCACGAAGCAAAATCCACTTTGCCGGCATCGATCAAATCGAAGACCGCGTCTTGCAATACTTCCGAGTAAACTTCCAAGTTTTTGAACTCGGAATCAATCATGCCGTGAAGCACGGCATTTGCGACAGATCCGATGCCGGATTGAAGCGGAGCCAGTTTTTCCGTCAAGCGGCCGGCTTCAATTTCACTGCGGAAAAAGTTTAGCAAATGATCAGCCATGATTTTGGTATCTTCATCCGGCGCTACAATGTTCGACGGGGAATCTTCCTGATGTGTGAAAACGATGCCGCGCACACGCTCCATATCGACCGGAATGCCCTTCGTGCCAATGCGCTGGTCCACGGATGTCAAAGGGATCGGGTCGCGCTCCCCTTGTTTGCCGGTATCATAAATATCGTGGATGCCTTCGAACAGTTCCGGCTGGGCTGCATTGATTTCCACAATGATGTTTTTCGCGTGTTTGACGAAAACCGATGAGTTGCCGACAGACGTTGTCGGGATGATCATGCCGTCTTCGGTGATCGACAAAGCTTCGACGATCGCAAAATCGATCGGCTCGATGACACCAGAACGGATCCATTCCGCTGTATGGGACAAGTGATGGTCAACGAAATACATGTCGCCGGCGTTGATCGCTTTACGCATGGCCGGTTCTGCTTGGAACGGTAAACGCTTGTTGACGATGCCTGCTTCTGCGAACAATCGGTCGATATCGGACCCGAGGGATGCCCCGGTGAAGACATTGACTTTGAAGCTTTCCGTTTCCGCTCGCTCAACCAGCGCATAAGGAACCGCTTTCACATCTCCCGCTCTTGTAAACCCGCTAAGCCCAAGTGTCATGCCGTCTTGAATCCACGCCGCCGCTTCCTGCGCTGTGACAACCCGGTCCTGCAATTCTGCCGCTTTGATTCGCTCAAGTTTCTTTTCCATTCCATCCACACTCTCTTTCTGTATGTTTTATCTAATATATGTCATTTTTTGAAGCGTTTTCATATTGACGAGTGACTTTGTTTTCTTCCACTAAAAAAGACAGGATGCAAAACACCCAATCTATTTGTCTGATTATTAGCTAATATTAACTTGTGCTGAAGCGAAAAAGGGAATATCCGAATGGAAGAGTGCATACCTTGAGCCAAACAGAAAATCGGCTGTCCGAGGCAGCATTTTCATGCGTTCTCAGAAGCCGAGTAGTTTGCGGAAATAGCTGGAATACGATTGGCTGACCGGCAAACGGTCTCCGTTATCCATCGCCAGCACGAATGTGGAATGGGTATCGGGATGAATTTCTTCTATATGGTGGACATTAACGATAAACGACCGGTGGCAACGGATGAATGAATCCCGCGGCAGCAAATATTCGAATTCCTGCAGGGAGTTTTTATTCGTTCCGGAAAAATCCGCAGCGTGGACATGGGTTTTTCGGTCCTTCACTTCAAGGTAGCGTACATCGGTGAACGGAATCGGTTTCCAGCCATCCGGGCTTTTCACCGTCACGACCGACTTCCCTTCTGTGTAGGCCGGATAGATCGCCATGACACAGCCCGCAAGCACGCCGTCTTCTTCAAACGGCACCGCCATGCCATGGTAAGGCACACCGAACACTTCACGGTTGATGAATTCCGATGCTTTTTGGCCAGTCGTCAAAGCTTTGTGGGCGATAGTGCCTTCACGCACTTTATCCCCTGCCTTGATTTTCAAATCGATGCGTTTGCTCGGACGGTAATAGGTGTATTCTTCCATATTAGACACCGCTATCGAGACTTCATCGGAGAATAACTCCCCCATTACATCCAATAGCGGGCCAGGTGTAATTTTTTCCATCACGCACGTGCCCCCAGTAACATTCAAGTGGTATTAGTATACATGATTTTGCATGAACAGAAAAGATAGGCTCCAGACTGCCGCATCGGTTTCTTGCCAATTATGGCGATTTCTTTAACATCGTGCCCGTGCGCATGTATTGTGCATGCCACGATAAAGCTTCCTCCAGCACATGCGGCGTATGTCCGCCCAGAGCAATTGCCCTATTGAAATAATCCTGCAGCTGCGGGCGGTAATTGGGGTGGACGCAGTTCGCGAGGATCCGCTTCGCCCTCTCACGCGGAGACAGATTACGGATGTCGGCAAAGCCATGTTCTGTCACCAACACATCCACATCATGTTCTGTGTGGTCGATATGGGAAGCGAACGGTACGACACAGGAAATCCGCCCATTCTTAGCTGTGGATTTGGTGACGAAAATGGCGAGTTGCGCATTGCGCCCGAAATCCCCCGATCCGCCGATGCCATTCATCATCTTGGTTCCTGACACATGGGTTGAATTGACATTGCTGTACAGATCGAATTCCAACGCTGTGTTGATGGAAATGAGGCCAAGGCGCCGGATAATTTCGGGATGATTGGAGATTTCCTGCGGCCTCAGCACCAAACGATCCCGGTAGCGCCCAAAGTTTTGATAAATTCTTTCCATATAAGGCTGCGATAAGGTGATCGCCGACCCGGAAGCAAATAACGCCTTGCCGGAATCGAGCAAATCAAACACAGCGTCCTGTAGCACTTCCGAATACAGCTGCAGCCCTTCGAATTCCGAATCGAGAAGGCCATGCAACACGGCATTGGCAACAGACCCGACACCCGATTGCAGCGGAGGCAATTTTTTACTTAAGCGTCCGGCCTGTACTTCCCCGCGCAAAAACTCAAGCAAGTGGCTTGCCATAATATCCGTTTCCGCGTCAGGCGGCTCGATCGGCGAGGGCGAATCCGCTTGGTCGGTCCAGACGATGCCTGCCACTTTCGACGGATCGATTGGGATGCCTGTCGTGCCGATGCGATCCCGCGGCGAAACGAGCGGAATTGGCTGTCTCGACCCAATCGCTTGCGGTTCGTAGCAATCGTGGAGTCCTTCCAGTTCCAAAGCTTGTGCAGTATTGATCTCGATGATGAGCTGTTTTGCATGATGGGTGAATACCGCCGAATTGCCGACGGACGTGGTGGGGATCAACAAACCGTCCTCGGTAATGCCAAGTGCTTCAATAATGGCAAAATCCAAAGTGCCGGCCACTCCCCCTCTCACCCATTCCGCTGTTTGGGATAAATGATGATCGACAAATTGCACCTCTCCCGCATTGATTGCAGAACGCATTAAAGGATCGGATTGATAAGGCGCTCGTTTTCTGACGATGCCTGCCTGGGCGAAGCGCCCGTCGATTCCAGAACCGAGTGAAGCACCGGTATAGACATCGATTTGAAACGGTTTTTGCTCCCCGAGTTTCACCAAGGCGTTTGGCACGGCCTTGGCATCGCCTGCGCGTGTAAATCCGCTGAGCCCGACCGCCATGCCATCCTTTATCCAAGAGGCTGCCTGTTCAGCGCTGATTACCCGTTCATGCAAAGCTGTTAATTTGATTCGTTCGAGTCGTTGATCCATCGCCATCCCCTTCCCGT
The DNA here is from genome assembly GCF_028890485.2 of Planococcus sp. SK3692. Taxonomy (GTDB): domain Bacteria; phylum Bacillota; class Bacilli; order Bacillales_A; family Planococcaceae; genus Planococcus. The sequence goes on along the minus strand of NZ_JARCHV010000002.1, from coordinate 245,856 downwards.
TGTCGGTCTTGGATATTACCTTATACCCCTGAAGTTGCCCGGCTCAACCCGCTTCGATTTTCTGCCCCTAAAATAAGCTTTTAATTTACCAGAAAAGAAAATTCTGCTGACGATTGCAAAGTGATTGACAAGCTTTGGAAGTATCCATAATATGGGGAAGTCAATATAACTGTCACGTGTACATATATATATATAAGAAAGAAGGCACGCCCATGTCCAAAGATCAACGTAAAAAAATCCTGATTTTGATGATCAATATGTTCATCGCCATCGCCAGTTTCGGCATCATCATCCCGATTCTGCCGTCCTATCTCGTTTCCATCGATCAAGGCGGCATGGCAGCCGGCTTGATGATCGCCATCTTCGCCGCTGCCCAGTTCCTGTTCTCGCCGATTGCCGGCAAATGGGCAGACCAATACGGACGCCGCATCATGATCATCTGGGGTCTCGCAGGGCTGACCTTATCGATGTTCATTTTCTATGCTTCCGACTTTATTTGGGTGCTCTATTTTTCCCGTGTCATCGGGGGAATCGGCGCCGCTATGCTGGTACCGGCTATTTTCGCCTACATCGCTGACATTACCACGTTCGACCAGCGCGCCAAAGGCACAAGCCTGGTCTCTGCGGCTATGTCACTCGGCATCGTCATCGGGCCGGGAATCGGCGGCTTTCTCGCCGATTACAGTCTGAAGCTGCCATTCCTTGTGTCAGCTCTAGTGTCACTCGCAGCGGTGCTGTTTTCTGTTTTCGTCTTAAAAGACAGCGACGCCGAAAAAGCGGATCCGGATCTTGCGTTAACAATGACGCAATCCGAATCGATGTTTAAAAAAATTGCGCGTTCGACTTCGGTCCCTTACTTTTTGCCGCTGGTCATCACGCTGGTCATGAGTTTCGGCTTGCTCGCCTATGAATCCGTGCTCGGGCTGTATCTCGACAATCAATTCAATTCCACCGCGAAAGATATCGCGTTCATGATTACCGCCACCGGTACGGTCAGCGTCATCGTTCAATTGTTCGTTGTTGATCGCATCGTCTCGCGTTTCGGGGAGATCGGCGTATTGATTGCGTTCCTTGGCGTCGCAGCGGGCGGCTTTCTCGCATCGCTGTTTGCGAGCAGTTACGTCATGTTTTTCGGGGTATCGCTGATCATCTTCCTGGCAACTTCGATTTTGCGGCCCGTCTTGAATACCTTGATTTCAAAACTTGCAGAAGGCGAAGTCGGCTTTGCGATGGGCATGAACAACGCTTATATGAGCATCGGCAACGTCATGGGCCCGCTCCTAGCCGGCATCCTATTCGATATCAATATCATTTTCCCGTTCATTCTCGGCCTGTTGCTGCTGTTGGCAACACTTTTCATCACTGCAGGCTGGCAGCGTTCAAGAGCCGCTAAACAGGCACGCGCCGTCGAACAATGAGGCGATTGCTTACCGCTCGTTAAGTTTGTATCACTTTTATATTCGAAAGAAGACAGTGCAGCCGATAAACTGCCCTGTCTTTTTTCCATTTAAAGGGTCTCCTGTAAGACATTGCACTAATTGGAGGCGCGATTTATCTAGGGATTTGTTTTTTCTTGCCTTTTTCTGCTAATTGAAAAAGCCAATAGCTTTACGCTAGGCATAGTTGGTTGTATAATCTTTGTATAACAAAAAACTACGGAATGAAGGTCATGCTATGTACAATATTAAAGCTGCAGCCAAAATACTCGACATGCCTAAAGTGACCATCCGTTCCTGGGAGACGCGCTATAATGCCATCACGCCTGCGCGCACAGAATCGGGTCATCGCCTGTATTCCGATCAAAACTTAGAGGATTTGAAATGGCTGAAAATCCAAGTTCAGGAAAACGGCATGAAAATCAGTGAAGCTGTGAAAAAACTGCACAGTTCAAGGAAGCAATTCTATCATCCAGAAGTCGCCGATTCACAGGAACCCATTGAGTATGCCAAGCAAATTGAAGAGCTGTACCAGGCCGCTGTAGAAATAGACATTGACCGTTTTAATTATTTACTCGATTTGAAGTTCTCGCTATTCCACCATCAGACCGTCTTCTTCCATATCATCGCGCCGCTCATGGTAAGAATCGGTGCAGAATGGGAAAATGGCCAGATCAGCGTCGCACACGAACACATGATCACCAACATCATCCAGCAGCGCTTCAACCAGTTTTTCCGTGTCTTCCCGGTAGCGCCCCATTTGCCGAAAGTACTGGCGCTTAGCCCGAGCGGCGAGCATCATCAGCTCGGTTTGTTGTTGTTCTCGCTGTTCTTGCGTGAAAACGGCTTCCACGTCGTCTATACGGGACCGGATACACCGCTTGAGGGGCTTGCAGAAATGGTGGCCAAGCAAGACTTTAAATTGGTGTGCATGTCTGTTATGACGCCAAAAAGCCGCCCAGTTGCCGAACAATACATCAAAGAACTTTCTGACACCATTCCTGGCCTTCACTTTCTGCTCGGGGGCCAAGGCATCGATTGCGATGACGAAAAAATCAACCGTTATTGCATCGGCACCACACTCGAATCCTGGCAGCAATGGCTCGACGAATTCAAGACAGCCCAGATCTCATAATTTCACAACAAAAGCCATGCGCGAAGGAATCCTTCGCGCATGGCTTTTGTTTATTGATTATCGATTTCCTGGTATTGTTTCATGAATGGGCCGCTGTCTGCCACTTCAGAATGGTAAAGCGCCTTCAACGCAAAGCTTTTCTCAAGCTCCATTTCCTTCATTAGTACCTTCAGCCGTTTTTTCAGTTCCGGCTCCTGGTTGACCAGTTTCTCCATATTCGATTTAAAATAGCGCATCGTGATCCGCTCCTTTTCTTTTATTATACCATGTACAAACATATAAAAAGCGCATCCATTAACCGGATGCGCTTTTTTCAGCCGACCACGTGGAACACGTAATTGACGAAAAACAGACAAGCAATCACATAAAGAGCCGGGGAAACCTCGCGCCATTTGCCGATCGCCACTTTCAGCACCGGATACAGGATAAACCCGATCGCAATGCCATCCGCAATACTGTACGTAAACGGAATCAGCGCGATGATCAACAATGCCGGGAAAGTCTCGCTCATGTCCTTCATGTCGAGATTCTTGATATTCTGAAGCATCAACCCGCCGATGATGATTAAAATCGGCGCAATCGCGCTGTCGGGAATGATCTTGATCAGTGGAATGAAAAACGCTGCACCCATAAACAAAAAACCTGCCGTCAGTGAAGTCAAACCGGTGCGTCCGCCAGCAGCCATCGCTGCCGCACTTTCTACACTGGCCACCGTCGGGCTCGTGCCGAGAAATCCTGAAGCCATCGTCGAGACCGAGGTCGCCTGGAATGCACGCGAATACTTTTCCGGACGATTGATGAAATTCACCTGTCCGTGGACGAGGCCGATGTTTTCAAACACCAACACCATCGTCAAGGAAAATACCGCAACCCAGAACGTCGTCGACAAAAAATTGCCGAACGACATCGCACCAAACACCGCGAATGCTTCTGCCGTATTGACGCCTGGTTCGCTCAATTGGCCGAGATCGATCATGCCGAAGAAATACGCAATGACCGTTCCCAGTACAATGGTGATCAGAAAATTCCCCGGCACATTGCGGATGAATAGAATGATCGCGAGCAAAAACGTCACGATTGTCGACAGTACGAGCGGATCTGACAGCGAACCGAGCGAAAGAATCGCCCCGTCGCCTGGCCCGACAATGCCGCCTTTCTCAAGGCCTAACAACATCAAAAATAGCCCAAGCCCGACCGTAATCGCTTCTTTCAGCGAATTCGGCACTGCCTCGCTGAGCATTTTCGAAAAGCGCGTAAACGCGACAAAGACGAAAATGATACCCGAGACAAAGACGACCGCAAGCGCTTCCTGCCAGCTCAGCCCCATCGACTGGACGAGCGTATAGGAGAACAATGCATTGATCCCCATGCCCGGAATGAGCAAGATGGGCGCATTGCCCCAAAAGCCCATCAATAATGCGCCGATGACGGAAGCGGCAATGGTGCCGATGATCGCGTACTCGATTGGCATGCCGGACTCCGATAAAATCAGTGAGTTGACGGCGATGATGTACACAACGGTAAAAAATCCGATCAAGCCGGCAGTCATTTCCCGCTTGATGGTCGTCCCGTTTTCGTTAAGACCGAAAAAACGGTCCATCCAATTTGCCATAAGACATACCTTCTATGAAATTAGCCCTCTCCCTACCCGCTCTGCCTGAAAAAATCAGGTAAGCCAAGGTAGAAGTGTAATCCTAAAAAAAGCCGCTGTCAAGGCTTTCCTCTTGAAAGGAAACAGCCTGATATGCAGGCATCTGCTAGCGCTTTCAACCAATCGATTGAAAATTTAATAAAAAAAACCGCCTGTTCCCTGCTCATCACACTAGATGAAAAAGAGAACGGACGATTTTTGATGTAATTGAAGATGAAGCTATTGCTTAAACGAACATCCCTGCGATTGCCGCGCTCAAAAGCGATGCAAGCATACCCGCTGCAATGGCACGCATGCCAAGGCGCGCGATTTCCGGACGGCGGCTTGGCGCCATCGCACCGAGCCCGCCGAGAAGGATGGCGAGTGAGCTGAAGTTGGCAAACCCACAAAGTGCGAAACTAACGATGATGACCGTTTTCGGAGACAAGTTCGCAATTTCTGGAGCAAAGGCTGTATAAGCGACAAACTCGTTCAACACAAGCTTCTGGCCGATAAAGCTGCCGGCTTGGACCGCTTCTGCCCACGGCACACCGATCGCAAATGCGAGTGGCGCGAAGATAAAGCCAAGGATGCCTTGGATGGTGACATTATCAAAGCCGAATGCTCCCGTTACAAGACCAAGCACCCCGTTCAAGAGCGCAATAAGCGCGATGAAAGCAAGCAACATCGCTCCGACGTTAAGTGCTAGCTGAAGGCCGTCTGAAGCGCCGCGTGCAGCTGCATCGACGACGTTGACTGATTGCTTGTCTTTCTCCATGACAAACTCTTTTTCTTCGATTTCTTCCTGTTCCGGAATCATGATTTTCGCCATGATCAAGCCGGCAGGCGCCGCCATGAAACTCGCAGCGAGCAAGTATTCGAGTGGGACACCGAGAAGTGCATAGCCTGCGAGTGTGGAACCCGCAACCGATGCAAGCCCACCCGTCATGACAGCGAACAATTCAGACTTGCTCATATTCGGCAGGAACGGGCGCACCACAAGCGGCGCTTCCGTCTGGCCGACGAAGATATTGGCGGCGGCTGAAATTGATTCCGCTTTACTTGTGCCGAGCAGCTTCGACAAGGCCCCGCCGAGCAAACGGATAATCAATTGCATGATGTTTAAATAATAAAGCACAGAAATTAAAGACGAGAAGAAAATGATGATCGTCAGTACTTGGAAAGCAAAGACAAAACCAAAGTTTTCTGTGTCAGCTGCCGGACCGAAGACAAACGCGATCCCTTCACCGGCATAGTTGATAATCCCTTGGACCCCGCTTGATAACCAAAGCAAGGCCTGTCTGCCAAGTTCCCATTCCAACACCATGAACGCAAACGTAATCTGTATGGCCAATCCGCCGAGAATTGTCCGCGGCTTGATGGATTTTTTCCCATCGGAGAACAAGAAAGCGATTCCAAGAACGACGATGATACCGAAGATGCCCCACAATAAATTCACAACTTCACCTCATTAAAAGTAGTTTTATCAGAAAATTGAACAAATTATTATCATTCATTGTCTGTCGTCAGACATCTTACCAAATCTAAAAGGATAAGTAAATGCACATATTGTGACATCTTCCACTCATCCTTCGCTTTGCTCCTGGGCCTTTGGATTTTTCATAAAGAACGCCAATACAATACCAATGGCACTTAATGCGCCGGTTACCATAAACGAAATATTGACGCCGCGGATCAAGCCTTCTACGCCGTAGCGGTCCGGGTCGAGTGCTGCGCTGGTCATGATCGTCACTAATAGCGCCGTACCAATCGACCCTGATACTTGGCGCATCGTGTTGCTCATCGCCGTGCCGTGTGGAATGAGCTCGTCGGGCAATTGATTGAGCCCGGCTGTCGTGACGGGCATCATGACAAGTGCGACACCAAACATGCGGATAGCGTGCATGACGGTCAAATATACGAATGCCGTCTCGGCTGTCAGCACCGTAAACTGGAAGGTCGATACGGTAACGATCGACAACCCTGCAACTGCCAGCCATTTGCCCCCAACCTTGTCAAAAATACGCCCGGCAATAGGATTCATCAATCCCATAATGATCGCACCAGGGAATAGCATGAGCCCTGATTCAAGTGCGGTGAATCCGTGCATGTCCTGCATATAGATCGGCAAGATCGTTGCACTGCCGATCATCGTGACGAACACGATGATGCTGAGAATTGTCGACAATGTAAACAAGCCGTATTTAAAGACGCGAAATTCCAGGATTGGCTGCTTAAGCCTGCCCTGCCTCCGGATGAAGAACCATAAAGCGATAGCCCCGACGCCGATCGATGCAATAACTGAAACACTGCCCCAGCCGGCTGCCCCCGCACTCGAAAAGCCGTACAGCAAACCGCCGAATCCTAAAGTCGACAACATAATCGACAAAATATCGATTTTCGGGAAAGTCCGTTCCGTTACATTGCGCAGGAAGAAATATGCCAGCACCAAATCAATGAGCGCAATCGGAATGACGATATAAAACAAGGACCGCCACGGATACTGGCCGACCAAATATCCGGATAAAGTCGGCCCGATTGCCGGTGCGAAAGAAATGATCAAGCCGAACATGCCCATCGCCTGCCCACGTTTTTCAATCGGGTAGATGACGAACAATACCGTCTGTGCGAGCGGCATCATGATGCCTGCACCCGATGCCTGGACGATGCGTCCGACCATCAATGTTGCAAAGCCCGGTGCGAGCGCACAGATGATTGTTCCAGCAGCGAACAAACCCATTGCGACAAAAAACAAATGGCGTGTCGTGTATTTATTGATTAAAAATGCCGTGATCGGAATCATGACGCCATTGACGAGCATGAATACCGTCGTCAGCCACTGCGCTGTATTGGCTGTGATGTCCAGATCCTCCATAATATGCGGCAATGCAGTGGCGAGCAGCGTCTGGTTGAGTATCGCCACAAATACGCCGGCCATTAAGACCGCAAGCAGCGGCTTTCTGTGCCGCTCTTCTAATTCCAATGTCCCCAAGCGCAACGCCCCCTTTTTTCAAAAATCACCCTTTCTCTCCTGCTTACCCCATCAGGCAAGCTTTACTCTGTCCCGTAAAAAAACAAAAAGCCGCAAAGTCCAAAGACTCTGCAGCTTTTCATCAGGCAGCTTGTTTCTTGCCCTTGCGGTTGAACAAGTAATACAAGGCTGGAATCATGACGAGTGTGAAAATCCCCGAGAACGTGAGACCCGCAATGATCGTTACAGCCAGTGGTTCAAACAACGGGTCGCCGGAAAACGCGACCGGCAAGAGTGCCACAATCGAGGTCAAGGACGTCAACACGATCGGTTTGATTCGCGCGTACCCTGATTCGATGATCGCTTCTTCGATGTTGAAATCTCCCGTCAGGCGGCGCGTTTCCACGAAGTCGATGAGTACGACCGCATTCCGGACAACAATCCCTGTCAAGGAGACGATACCCATAACGCCAAGGAAGCTGAGCGGCGTCTGTGTCAGGAATAAACCAAGGATTGCGCCCGAGACGCCGAGGTAAACGGCAATCAATACAAGGAACGGCAAGCCGAACGATTTGAACTGGAACGCGATGACCAGGTAAACAAGCAGCAGTACGACTAAGAACAAGATGCCGATTTCAGCGAAGAATGCTTCCTGATCGGAGTTCTCGCCGCCAGTCGACAGTTCATAGCCAGCCGGCAAATCAGCGCGGGCATTGTCGACGACATCGAGCATCTGCGCCTCGAAATCATCTGCTTCGCCGAACGCACGCAGCGTGATGGCACGGTCCCCTGATTTATGCGGCACTTGTGCAAGCGCCGTTGTTTCCTGTGCTGTCAACAGTTCGTCCAGCCCGATTAATTCAGGCGGTCCTGGCTGTGCGGCAGCTGGCGGGCCTGCTTCGCCGCCGGCCTCTGCCTCTTCAGCGCTAGCAGCAGTGCTTGAGGCTGGCAAACTGAAATCAGCAAGGTCAATCGGTTCGCCTTCAGTGATGCCTGCTTGCTTCAAGACGACGTCATATGGCGTCTGCCCTTCATAAAGCGTATAAAGCGGGACACCTTGTGTCAGAAGCTGCAATTGATTGGTAACCGTCGACAAGGCGATGCCATTGTCTTCAAGCGTTTCCCGTTCCGGCACATATTCAATCGCCGGTACGGCAGCCCCGAGGTTATCGGTCACGACGGTCGCACCGTTTGCGAGCATTTCTTCTTTGAGTGTATCGCGAAGAGCTGCGAGCTCATTGATATCTGCACCCGTCGCTGTCACCGTCACTGGTGCGCCGACTGGCGGCCCTTGGACAATGGTGTCGAGGAAGATTTCTGCATCCGGGTAGTGTTCGCGAAGTTCCGGTTCCCATTTATCGATAAAGGCGGAAGCAGAAGTCGCTTCCCGGTCGACGCGGAACGCCACTTGGCCCGTATTGGCGCCAGTATTATCCATGGATGAAGCAAACAGATTCGGCAAGCCTTCACCGGTGAACACGGCCGTCTCATTGACATTGCCGTCTTCCTGCGCCACTTCTTGAGTCACTTCACGAATGAACGCATCGGTTTCTTCAATGGTTGTGCCTTCCGCAAGACGCACGTTCATCGTTACCTCCTCGCGGTCCGCTTCAGGGAAGAATTCGAATGGCGTGAACAAGGCGAGCGAGAGCAGAGCTGTTGCAATCACCAATCCCCCGATCCCTGTCAGCCAAGGATGTTTCAAAACGCCTTTCAATACTTTTTCGGAATACACTTGTGCAAGCTTTTCAAGCGGCTTGCCAAGGAAGCCCGGTGTATCGGAAATTTTGCGTTTTTTACGTTTCGTGCGCAAATATTGCATCATCGGCACTAGTGTAATCGACAGTACCGTCGAAGCCAAAATGGTCGTAATTAAAATACTCGGCAGCGCTTTGATAAACGCCCCGTTTCCGCCTGATAATAACAAGAGCGGAGAAAATGTAACAACAATCGCCAAACTAGATGACACAATCGACGGGTAAACTTCTTTGACACCATTGATGGCCCCTGCCATTGCGTTGTCGCCGAGCTTATAGCGGCGCTGGATATTGTCGTTGACGACGATGCTGTCATCGACCAATATCCCGATGGCGATAATCAAGCCAATGACGGAAATCTGATTTAAATCGACGCCGAGCGATGGAATCGGGATAAGCCCGATCAAGACTGAAGCAAGCACCGTCAGCGCTACGGCAAACGCACCGTAAAGCGTCAGCCCTGCAGTGGTAACGACCAACACCGCAAGCACCGCGATCAATAGCGAAATATACAGCGAGCTGAAAATCCCATTGACATTTTCGGCCTGTGACACATAGCGTTCAGCCGAGATGCCCGCAGGCAAGTCTTCATTGAAGCCTTCGATTACTTCACTGACGCGGTCATCGACAGACGGCACATCCTGTCCTGTCTGCAAGAACACGGTGTAGGAAATCGCTGGTTCGCCTTCGAAGGTGACGATGTCTTCAGCCGGAACTTCAGCCAATTCGACCGATGCGACATCAGCAAGCGGGACGGCTGCTTGGCCAACTTGCAGCTCACGCAGTTTTTCGATGCCTTGGCTTTGCTGCACGGTCAAGACGAATTGCTGCTCGCCATCGCTATGGGTGCCGAGAGAAAGTGGCTGATTCGCTTGCTGCAGGCTTTCAAGCACTTCGAATGGCTGCAATTGGTTTTCTGCGAGCGCATCCCCATCGAGCTCGATGACCACTTGCTCGCCGTTCAATCCTTTGATTTGCGTACCGGCAACTCCGGATACCGCTTCCACTTCATCCGAGAGATCCGCAAGCGGCTCTTCGAGTTCAGCCAGTTCCGCTTCGTCTCCGTAGAACATATAGGAAACCAGCGGGAAAGTCAGGTCCAGCTTTTCGACGCTGATGTCCTGGGCTTGGTCCGGAAAACTGCCAGCTGCGCGCTGTGCCTGTTGCTGGATCGTATTGATCAAGCCCTCAGGTTCAACACCATCTTCGATTTCCAATGTAATGATCGAAGCCGAATTCGCTGAAATGGAATCCATCGACGCGATCCCGTCAATGCTCTGCAACTGTCTTTCAATCGGATTCGTGATGCTCGTTTCCACTTCTTCCGGTTCTGCGCCCGGCAAGATCGTGGACACCAACACAAGTCCCGGAGGTGTTTCGGGAATTTCACGCTGCGGCAGCGTCAGGAAAGTGTAAACTCCTACCAGCATGAGGATTAAGATCAAAAAGATAAATAATTTACTGCGTTCGAGTATATACTGCATAAGGATTTGCTCCCTCCGATTATTGTATAACTATTGTATAACTACTAATCGGAAAGCACCACTTTAAACACTCAAAAACCGGCCGAAAATTTTCGGCCGGTTCTCGTTTAAACTTTTTCAGGACGCCGCTGTTTCAGGAAGTACGCTCCGATAAACATCAAGAGCGGCGGCAAGATGCTCAATTTGAACACCCAGCTGTCATCTCCCATAAAGATCAGCCCCATCGGCAAAAGGGATGCAAGCCCTCCCCAAAACAACGCTTTCCACGATCTTTTCCAAACTCCGTACAATCCGAGCAGCAATGCGGCAATCACCAACGACCACAATAAGATCCCCATCAACAGGAAATCCATCTCCATGCGCCTCCGTTCGGTTTTATACTTTAGTTATACTCCTTTTTTTAATAAAAATCATTCATTTTCTATACTTTTAGTGCATTTTTATTATGTGGAATTATTATAGAAAAAGCTTCCGCGGGGATCCCCACAGAAGCTTCATAAAGCGATTTATAAGTTTTCGAAAAACAGCCGCAACACGTCCGCGCCGCCGATGAATGTGCCGAGTGAACTGCCGAGATTGGTCAATACGATAACCAGCAAGACGCGCGTCACTTTATTGTCCCAAAAGCCTTTAACGGTAAACACGTCTTTCGACAAGGTATCAAAATCGCCGACATTCGGCCGGCGGACAAAGGCTTGAGTGAGCCCCGAAAACCAGCCTGCCGCAACGAGCGGATTGAGCGAGGAAATCGGCGCGGCGACAAAAGCGGTGAGGATCGCAAGCGGATGGCCGAAAGCGACCGCAGCCCCGATTGCGGCAAGTGTGCCGTTCCAAAGAATCCAACTGATCGCCTGGTCAAAGCCCGCGGCCGGGTTGGCATAAAAGGTATACGCAATGATCGACAAGATGAGCAGCGGAATGGCCCAGCCGATGATCTTCGGCCATTTCGATTTTTTCGGCACTTCGTTGAGCGCCTTTAAATCCTGCTCCTGGTGGATTTCACGCGTGATCCCGGGAATATGCGCAGCACCTAGCACCGCGACGACCTTTTTGCCAGGCGCTTCTTTGATTTTTTGCGCCAAATATTGGTCGCGTTCATCGATAAGTGGCTTTTTAATGCGCGGGAAGGCTTTGGTGAAATCATCCATTACCGCGTTCAATGTATCCTGCTGCTTCATTTTCTCGAGTTCCTCTTCAGAAATCGATTCCTTGCTGAAAATGCTGAAGAAGACGGATGAAATCAGCTGAGTTTTCCCCATCAGCCCGATATTGCCCCAGATGCGCGAAAAGGTCACTTGGATATTGCGGTCGGCAAGAACCAGCTCTGCTCCGGTCTCTTCTGCTGAACGGATGCCTTGAATCATTTCCGAACCGGGCTTGATGCCGAATTGGTCAGCCAAACGGTTCTGAAACGAGGAAATGGCCAAGTTCATTAATAACAGACTCGCTTTTTTGTCCTTGATGATCTTGAAAATATCGGTTTCTTTCCATTTCTTGTCCTGCGTAACCGATTCGTAGCGCTGGGCGTCGAGTTCGATGCACACCGAATCCGGCCGCTCACGCTCGACAACTTCCTTCACTTGCTCTGCGCTCAGTTTGGAGACGTGCGCAGTGCCGATCAAAATCAATTGTTTGCCGTCCACTTCGAGACGGGTGATATTGTCTTCCGTCATTATCTCTTCTGTCATGAGTGTACTTCCTTCATAGAATAGGATTTCTTCTTCATTTTTCGTTGCCGATGAAAAAGACTGTCTATTCTTTATAATGAATTACCAAGCGTAAAATATCAATCTTTTCGAAAGCTTATAGTTCCGGCGCGTTGAACGTATTGCCGTCATTCAAATCACCAGCACGGAAGCCTTGATAGAACCATTCTTTGCGCTGTTCAGATGTGCCGTGGGTAAAGCTGTCCGGAACCGCGTAGCCGCGCGTTCGCTTCTGGATCGTATCGTCGCCAACCGCACTGGCCGCATTCAACGCTTCCTCCAGATCGCCTTCCTCTAAATAGCCCATGCCTTGCGCATGATGCGCCCATACCCCGGACAAATAATCCGCCTGCAGTTCCAAGCGCACTTGCAATTTATTGTATTCGGTCTCGCTCAGCTGATTGCGCGCCTGCTGGACGTCTCCAAGGACGCCAAGCAAGTTTTGCACGTGATGGCCGACTTCATGCGCGACGACATAGGCCATCGCGAAATCACCAGGCGCGTTGAACTGGCGTTCGAGTTCATCGTAAAAACTTAAGTCGATGTATAATTTAGAATCTGCCGGGCAGTAAAACGGCCCTGTCGCAGAGCCCGCCATGCCGCACGCTGACTGGACACTTCCGGAAAACAGCACCAAAGTCGGTTCGACATATTCCATGCCTTCTTCAGCGAACACTTCGGCCCACACCTCTTCCGTATCTGCAAGGACGACTGATACGAAGTCGGCCAGTTCTTCTTCGCGCTCACTTGCCACATACGGTTCCGAACTGGAAGCCCCGCCGCCATCGCCAAGTATTGCTCCCGGGTCGCCTCCGAGAAACGTAATCAACAAGACGATCAGCAAGCCGCCGATTCCGCCGCCCGCAAGAACCGGCCCGCCGACACCGCGGCCTCTCCTGTCTTCTACATTCTTGCTGCCCGCTCGCCCTTTCCATTTCATAACCGAAACCTTCTTTCCGCATCCATTTTATAAAGCTATACCCATTTCAGCGGCAACTTTAATCCCATCTTGGCAAACGGTAGACCAAAAATCGTTCGCGTGGATCTTCGGCCTCCAGTGGGAGCTCAATATCGCTGATCAATTCAAAAGCAGTACGCCTTTCAAGAAACTCGGTATACTCGATCGCCGGATAAAACAAAATCACTTCGACTTCCCGTGGATGATCAGCCACTGATGCCAAAATCCTGTCTATTACCGTCATGAACACCGGATCGGAAAACGGGTTAAAAAAATAAAACCAGCGGTCATTCGGATGGATTTCATAATCCTGCGCGTAAGCATTGATGAATTCAATGTCAGCTTTCCCTTTAAAGCGCTGCAAATTCCGGAGCGAGGCCTCATGCAGCGACGGGTCGACTTCGACTCCTGTCGACGGTGTCCCGAACAGATGATGAACGAAAAAATTCAATCGCCCTTTGCCGCTCCCGAAATCGACCAGCCTGCCTGTTCCTTTCAAGGGGTGTGCCTTGAACAATCTATCCAGCCACGCATAGGGTGTCACTTCGAAACGGTGCTCATGCATCGACGCATTAAAGCCCATCTGTTCGCCACCCGTGTGGATATTCAATTGCCGGTCTATTTGATGATCGTCCATGTGATTGCCTCCTTTGATCTTTTAGTAGCAGTTCAAGCCGCAGCTCTCTATTCCCACATTTTGCAAAATAAAAAATGCTTTTTCTCTTGCCATTCCCATTTCTTTCTGTTATATTACAGCTAATTCAATAATTTCTTGCTTCCTTAGTGGAGCGAGGATAGAGGCGCAAAAACCATCAGTACGCAATCCGAGGAGTATGAGCTCTTAGGACGATTGCCGAAAGGGGGATTTGCCGAAGCGGCAGGATGCTCATATTCCTGTACGCTGGTTCTGCACTGAAGAAGTGTCGGACTGTCATATAGGAAACTATATGGAGGGCTATCTGACGAACAGGAACGATTGGTAAACATTGTTTCTAACGGCAGCAACGGGCCCCCGTTGCTGCTTTTTTGTTTACTCCGGACCGGCCCCCACCTCTAAATTTTGAAAAAAACTTAGAAAAGGGTGTGTTCTCTATGAAATTCGGTCAAGTGATCACTGCGATGGCGACGCCATTCGACTCAGACGGTGAAATCGATTTTCAGGCAACAACAAATCTTGTGGAATACTTAATCAATAACGGTTCGGACGGCATCGTCGTCGCCGGGACAACCGGTGAATCGCCGACTTTGTCGACAGATGAAAAAGTGGCGCTGTTCGTCCATGTCGTCACTGTAGCCGACGGGCGCGCGAAAATTATCGCAGGCACCGGCTCGAACAACACACGCGCATCGGTCGCCTTGACTCAGCAAGCAGAGCAAGCGGGCGTCGATGGCGTCATGCTCGTCACTCCTTACTATAACAAACCATCGCAAGAAGGCATGTACCGCCATTTTAAAGCGATCGCAAACGCGACGGCGCTTCCGGTCATGCTCTATAATATTCCGGGCCGCAGCGTCGTCAATCTATCGGTCGATACCATCGTCCGCTTGTCGCTTATCGAGAATATCACCTGCGTGAAAGAAGCGAGCGGAGATTTGGATGCCGCTTCAGAAATCATTGAACGCACAAGCAGCGACTTCGCCGTCTATAGCGGCGACGACAGCCTGACTTTGCCGATGCTTTCTATCGGCGGAACGGGCATTGTCTCAGTGGCTTCGCACATCATCGGCAATGACATGCAGGAGATGATCAAATTATTCCGCACAGGCGATACAGCTGGAGCCGCCGCGCTTCACCGCAAATTGCTGCCGACGATGAAAGCGTTGTTCGCAGCACCGAGCCCAAGCCCGGTCAAAGCGGCGCTCAACCTATTGGGCGTCCCGGTTGGCGGCGTACGCTTGCCGATGCTCGCATTAACAGAAGAAGAAACTGCTACCTTGCAGCAATTCCTGCCGTCCCCTAAACAAGACGCGGTCACCAATTAAAAAAAGCTTCGCAGATCCGTTGTTTCCGGGTCCGCGAAGCTTTTTCAATTATAGACGTTTTCCAGGGCGCGCTTCAAACTGCCCCCAATATTCAATGTCCGCACATCCACGCCGAGCGTCGTCAAAGATTGCGCCGTTTCCGGCCGGATCCCCGTCAACACCGCTTTGACACCGATCAATTCCAGCGACTGGATGATTTTGATAACTTGTTCCGCGACCATCGTATCGACCCGGATAACTCCTGATAAATCGACAATCAATGTATTGATTTTCAATTCACTGGCCGATAAGAGCGTGCGCTCCAAAATATAACGCGCCCGGTCGATTTCGATGCTGCCGACAAGCGGCAAAATGGCGACTGAATCACTGATTGGAACGACAGGTGCCGATAATTCCAGAAACTCCTGTCGCGCTGTCGCCAAATTGCGTTGATAAGATGTCGTATACGCATGTGTATAGGAATACGTTGCATGGTCCAATAGCGCATGCAATACTTCCGCTGCGTCATAAGTTATTTCCGGGGAAATAGCCAAGCGGCGCCCTTCACTTTTGATCAAGGTCGCAATATGCTTCCGGTACAATGCCGTTTCAGCAAGCGCCACATCCAAGGTCATGCCGTGCTCCAAGAAAAAGTTCCCGGTGGCGGTTCCCCACTTTGCCATATCCGCCATGATTTCTTCTTCACGGCAGCTGTTCTGCAAGGATTTCCCAAGCAATTCAATGAAGCGAACACGTTCTTGCAACACCAGCTCCGAAAATTGGCGATTTTCTTCCACCATTTCTTTCGACAAATCTGCGTGCCGCTCTTCCTGAATCAATTCCGCAATCATATATTTTTCTTCTTCCACTCGTTTACCGAATAACACCATTTCTTTTTCCATTGGTACCTCCGTCAATTGCTGCTCGCTTTATTTCTTGCAATGGATTCATTATACCTAATCTTCTATACAAGAATTAGCTTTTTGCTTTTACTGAGAAAAAAATGCCTGCCGGTTGGCAGGCATTTTCAGGTATTATTTTGCAAATAGTTGTTTCAATGTTTCAGAAGAAACGGCTTTCTCTCCGCCTAAAATTGTGTAGAAAGAATCTGGCGTTTCATAGTTCTGGATTTGTTGTTTCGATGCTGCAGTCGGGTTTGGTGCAGTTAAAACCAATTGCGCTGGAAGCAGTGAAGCTAATGCGCTGCCAGACAATGCATCTGGATAGTTCGTACCTGTTGAGATGAAGAGGAAAGATGAATCTTCAATCCAACCTTCTTCTAAAGCGAAGTCATTAAAGGCTTTATTTGTATCATAGCGAGTTGGACCCGAAAGGCGAACCGGTTCTGCCTCGAACAATTCCTCAACAGCTGGGCCTACAGCTTTTTCGCCACCAATGACAAGTGGCCAATCCGGCTGGTTGTTGTTGATGAAATCTGCAACTACTGCTGGTACAGCTCCTGTAGCTGGAACGAGTAGAATCGGATCTTCATAAAATCCTGCAACTGGGGAAATCGACAAGGAATCAGCAAAGTTTGCTCCAGTCGCGACATAAATCGCCTCTTTCACACCTACTTTTTCTGCAATGTTCACTGCTGTCTCATAACGATTTTTCCCTGTAATGCGTTCTACAGAGATGCCAAGGTTTTTAATTTGAGTTTGCACTTTTTCAGAAATCGCGCCAGTTCCACCTACCAAGATAACTTTCTTGGCGCCAAGGCGCTTCAGCTCATCTGCAAATCCAGTAGGCAGTGAATCTTTTTTCGTCAGAAGCAAAGGAGAGTAATATGAAGATGCCAGCGGTGTTGCAGCCAAAGCATCCGGGAAATCCGCTCCTGTGGCGACTACAACTGTTTCTGCTTCTCCATCTTCCCATCCTTCCCATGAAACCTCTAGGCTTGTCTGGTAGCGATCGCTGCCAAAAATGCGGTAAGAATTGTCTTCAGTAAGTTCAGCTGCAGAGGCTGCGCCAGTCGGTAAAATTGCTCCAAGAGCCAAAGCTGCAGTAAGTGCTGCAGTCGTCAAAACTTTGCTATAAGTCATCGTTATTCGTTTCCCCATTCTGTAATGTATTCATTTCTTTTCCAATTATATGATATTTTACGAACATTACAATAGGTTTACAAAAATATTTTTTAGTAGGCATAAATACTTCTTCGCCACTTCAATTTGAACAATAATTTAACAACCCCACAGATTCTTCTTCAACTTCTGATTCATGACTCTTATCCTCTTCTTCAAATTTCCTAAGCTGTGACAAGGTTTATGAACTCTCGCTTTCCGGGTACATAAGCCATAACGCAGACACGGCAAAACATTGACCTTACAGGAGGATGCTATTATGCAGAAACACGGCCATAAATTGATCGGCACATTCGATGTGCAGGCGGAAGTGATCCATGAGATAGGTGAATTGAAAGCACAAGGATATAAGGAAGAAGATATGTACGTCGTTGCTTTGAACGGACAACAGCTACAGATGGTGCAAGGGCAGACGGATGTCCATTTGAATACGGACGAGGGCGATTTCATGGACAAGTTCAAATCGTTCATTTCCGGCGAAGACCCGACAAAAGATGCACTCAAGCAAATGGGCCTCTCCGACTTTGAGGCGGATGAGTACTATAAGCAAATCCAAAGTGGCAAAATCGTTCTATATATAGACAGTGAATATGGCATGAATTACCAGAACTTCGATGCCGCTGCAGCGAACTTATCTGGAAATAGCCAGAGACCGGAAGATCATCTCAAAACCGAAACGCCTGATTTGAGCGACGAACAACGGATGGAACTTCACGAAGAACGCTTGGCGGTCGATAAGAAATGGGTCGAATCCGGAAGCGTCGACATCCGGAAGAACACCGTGGAACAACAACAGACGCTTGATGTTCCGTATGAACGGGAAGAAGTCGAAGTCGAACGCCGGCCAATCAATCAGGAACTGTCGGAATATGAAGCAAGCGGCCAATCCGCCGAGGCGTATGAAAAAGATGGTCTTTGGCACATTCCCGTCATCGAAGAACGCCTAGAAGTGCGCAAAGTGAAGTACGTCAGCGAAGAAATCATCGTCCATAAACGCAAAGTACAGGAGATAAAACATATCAGCGAAACGGTGCAGCGTGAGACGGTCGACATCGATGAAAATAATGTTCAACGCTACGAAAAAACATAAACACAAAAAAGGTGATTCCGGATTTTCGGAATCACCTTTTTGTATTTCGATTAAAATGCAGCGAACAAGAACATCGCTAACAAGGTAATGATGACAACTGCGAACAGCACGGACGGGATCACAATTACGAAAAACCCTTTCCAAGCTGAAAATCGCTGCGCTTCTCCCACAGCCTTGCATTGAATCACAAAGGTCCAAATGCCGACAATGACCACTGCTGCCAAAAGCAGAAAACCGATTACCATCCCGAGACCTGTATCAGGTTCCGACATCGCGGGGTCTATTTCTGTATAGAAAGTCGAGGGCGATGTGAGCAGCCAAATCAGCCACATCGGCAATAGCCAAATTTGCGGAATGCTCGATGTGACGACTGCGCGGAACATTTCCGAATACGTTCCGACACCCCCGAATAATTTGCCCAAGAGCTTGTAAATTCCAGAGATAATGGCGATCCCGGCGACTGCAGAAAGCGGCCCAAGCAGCAAGGCGCCAACAATCACACCTATGGCTGGGAACATTTCCTCTCCGCCGGAAGCTCCAGAAAGCGCACCGGCAAAGCCGACCAATACCAACAGCAAGACGATAAAGCTCGTTGTTTTTTCTTCGATGACGTAGCGCACCGTCTCGCGCGGACGCGTCCAGATGGCTGTAAATGGATTCAGTTCAGCATATGCGGTCGGCTCATTCATCGAGCAGCCCGCCTCGTTTTCGCTTTCCTTTTTCTGTATACTCCATTAATAATTCCCCCTTTTATTTCCATCTAATCACATTCTCTTGCACTTGTAAATGACTGGAAAGAGCTGTGCTTATCGCGCCCAATAAAAAAAAGCCTAAGCAGGAGTCGCTTAAGCTTTCGGATTGCCGTCTTCGGTTTCTTTTTCTGACTGTCCAGATTCATAGAGCGTTCCGCTATGCGGAGCTTTAGGCGGTTTTTTCTCTAAGTTCAATTTGACGAATTTCGCCGAGCGCTTCTCCAGCATTTTCGGCGCAATTCGCGTCAACAGGCGCACGGTTTTCATCTTTCGCCCGACTTCAACGACTTCTTTCGGTTCATCAATTAAATCGATGATGACTTTGACTGCCTGCATCGGGTCGTCCATTGGTTTCATGTCGACCACATGGCCCGAGTAATTCCCTGCGTGTTCGAACCACGGCGTATCGGTCGCCCACGGGAGCACGGAACAAACGTGGATGTCGTGATATCCTTCGAGTTTCATTTCTTCGTTGAGCGCCGAACTGAAACCGAGGACGGCGTGCTTGCTGGCGCTATAGCCGGTGAAATAAGGAAATGCCACATCGCTCGCCACCGAGCCGATATTGATCAAGGTGCCGCTGCCGATTTCCTTGAAATGACGTAGCGCAAAGTGGCTGCCGTTAACTGTGCCTTTAACATTCACTTCCACCATGCGCGCCAAGTCTTCAAGCGGAATATCCGTGAATGGGCCGATTACGCCAACGCCTGCGTTATTGATCCACACATCGATTTTTCCGAAGCTGGTCAAAGCTTCCTCGAAGAGCCAAGCGACGTCCGCTTCACGGCTGACATCCATCGTCACTGCAATGGCGTTTGGCCCGAGTTCACACGCAAGCGCTTCGATCAAGCCGGTGCTTCTCGCTGCCAGCACCAGATTCGCGCCGTCCTTCGCCAATTGCCGTGCCACTTCTTTGCCGAGTCCGCTGGAGGCGCCGGTGATGACGATCGTTTGGCCGCGCCGTGATTTTTCCTGTGCCATGCCGCCTCCCCCTTTCTTTACTGTTCTTCTTGTTGTTCAAAGCGTTCCCGCAAATCTCCTGACACCGCACGCCCTTCTTCAACTGGCTCGTGGAGGCTTCCGGAAGTCAATTCCGCTTCCGGTGCAGATTCGATCATCTCTTTAAGCTCCTGGCCGCCGAGGCCTTTGGAAAATGCCGGGATTAACTGCCCCAAAATAGTTGCCGCTTTTCCTTTGCTGCCGACTTCCAAAGTCTTTTTCGGTTCCTCGATCAAACCGAGAATGGCATCGATCACTTTGGCCGGATCATCCGGCGGTCCGACCAGGATTTCATGTCCTGAATAATTAGCTGCATGTTCTGTCCACGGAGTATCTGTGACCCATGGGTCGATTGAACAAACATAGACATCCGGATAGTCTTCTAGCCGGAGTTCTTCGTACAAACCGTTCGATAATCCACTGACGCCGAATTTACTGCCGGTATAGGCAGCTCCGTAAGGCATCGGGATTTTGCTCGCAAATGAAGAAACATTGATCAAGATGCCGGACTGCTGCTCTTTGAATCGGCGCAGCGCAAAATGACTGCCATAAATTGTGCCAAGTAAATTCACTTCCACGGTCCGGTTCAAATCGCGCAGCGGCGTATCGATAAATGACCCGTAAACACCGATTCCTGCGTTATTAATCCACACATCAATGCGCCCGAAGTTATTTACCGCCGCCCTGTGTAAACTTTCCACATCCTTAGGCTTGCTGACATCGGCAGTCACCGGTATGACCAATGGGCCAAGAGAGTCCGCAAGCTCTTCAATGAGTCGCGTCCTGCGGGCAGCAATGACCAATTTCGCTTGTTGAGCGGCCAAACGTTCCGCCAGCCCACGACCGATTCCACTTGATGCTCCTGTAATGACCACAACTTTGCCTCGATTCGATTGCTTTGCCCCCACAGCGCTCGCCTCCTTCTTAAAAAAGCGCAGAATTTTGTATTTAAATACCCCTTTTAAATCCTTTAGAAACGCTTTGAGACGCTAGTTAATGAGAACAGTTCTAAAGATTCAGTTATCTATCTCTTCACCCTCCCATACACCTACGTAACGAGAGAGTTCTTCTTTTTTTCCCCCATAGAAAAAGAGCGGCACCGGTAAAAGTGCCGCTCTTGGTAACTATCCTGCATGAACGCTTTTATGCTTCGGGATCGATCGCTGCGCTCAGGACGACTTCGCCCTGCGGCGCCGTATTCCCTCGATTTGGTTCCAATGTCACCGCGATGGTATCCCATCCTTCAGTGTCTTCGTTAAGACTGAAGAATACCGCGCCTTCATTTTCCTGGCTCGGCGTGAATGCACCGGTCGGAATCGGCTGGCCGTCTTTTAACAGCCATACTTGATAAACTTGTTCTCCGCTCGTCGGTTCGAGCTGATTTGCCTGAACCAAGAGATTCAATGCCCCTTCTTCATGGACCAAGGCAGCTGTACCGGTTCCTTCAAATGCTTCGCTTGCCTGCAAATCCACTGTTTCAAAAGCAACTTCAGGTGCTGCTGGAGCGTCGGGCTGATCGCTTAGTTCGTAAAACGCGTAGGCGTTTCCGAGCAGCGAGACGAGCAGCGCCGCCGCGACGAGCGGTGTCCACTTTGATGTTCTGAATCCGCGCTTGGCCATTGTAGCAGGAGGCGCCGGTTTATTGCGTGTTGGCCGCTCTTCTGCCAAAGGCGCCGGCTGCCCTTCCTCGTCGAAGACTGCATCTAAAATACGCGCCTTCATGCCTGGGTTCGGCGCTACTGGATCTGCAAGGTAAGGGAGTTCTCCTGTCGCATCTACGATTTCACGACATTCCGGACACTCCGCTAAATGTGCTTCAAACTGTTTTTGCTCTTGTTCATTCAATGCGCCATTCAAATAATCGATCAATTGATCACAATTCACGTTTGTCATCCAGAACTCCCCCTTCCTGCACCATTTGCAAGGATGTCTTTAATTTCTTTAATGCCAAGCGGATCCTGCTCTTGACGGTTCCAAGCGGAATGCCGCATTTTTCTGCGATTGTTTCATGCGTATAGCCTTTGAAATAAAATAGATGGACCATTTTCTGCTGTTCCTCCGATAAATGCCGGACGGCTTGATGGATCTGTTCGCTCTTCTCTTGCCATTCGGCCGTTTCTTCAACCGAAGAGTCGGTGCTTTCCACTTCCGCGATTTCATCCAACGGAACGGAAGGCTTTTTCTGTTTGCGGATCAAATCCACTGCCGCATTGCGAGACATCGTCACCAACCAGGCAACAAACTTCCCTTTGCTCTCGTCATAGCTGCCAACTCCTCGCCACACTTTGACGAATACTTCCTGCAATGCTTCCTCTGCCAGATCACGGTCTCCCGTCATTTTACATAGGTAGGAAAATAGCATTTTTTCGTAGCGGTCATACAATTCCTCGAGCGCGTCCTTATCTTTGCCCCTGACGCGCTCGTAAAGCAATGCGTCTGAAATTTTTTCCATGCCGTTTCCCCTTTGTTACAGATTTCGTATACCTAGCTTACTATATTCCGCGGCATTTAGCTTAATTGACTCTGTTTGCTTGTTACTTATTCAACGCAGCACAAGCGCGATTAGTTCACTTTTCCTTTATTTTTATTCCAATTAACGAAGAGACCGATCCTACACATGGCTCTCTTAGCGCCTGTCTCGATTTTTTTCAAAACATACTATAGGAAGTGATCTAAACAGCCAGATTCCGCGTTATACCTATATAAGCGTTATACTGATGGAAGCTATGCAGTTAAGCAATTCAGATTTTCTGTTGCGCAGCTGCCTGAAATTACTCACGAATGAAGCACTCAATTATCGGACCACGAAAGGTGGATGTGCAGATGAGACAATATTTAATCATGGGATTGGCCACAGCGCTTTGTATCACCTTGTTTTTCATTTTAGACCCGTTGAATGGAAGCAATCCTGAAAAACCCGAAACCCGACAGACAGATACGGCGCAGGCCACAGCTAAACCAGCAGAACAGAAAACACCGAGCGAGCGCCTCGATACGCAATACAAAGACAAGATCGCCGAATTCCCGGTGCGCCCAGCACAGCAGGAAAAGCTGTCCGAACTGCGCCAAGAGCGGCTCGATAATCTTCAAGGCATGAAGCCTGAACGCATTGCGATTCCTTCCATCGGTGTCGACGCGGCGATTGAAGAAACCGGCGTCTTGGACAACGGCGAAATGGGCGTGCCAGAAGATGTCGACCAAGTCGGCTGGTTCGAACCAGGCTTCAAAGCCGGAGCAGAAGGTAACGCCGTACTCGCTGGCCATGTCGACAGCCTAACCGGCCCGGCTGTCTTTTACGAATTGGACCAACTGGAAAAAGGCGATCAATTCACGCTAACGGATGCAGACGGACGCGAAATGGTGTTCGAAGTCCGCGGCACTTCAAGTTACATCACGGACGAAGCGCCAGTCGAAGAAATCTTCGGCCGCTCGGACCAGCGCATGGTCAACTTGATCACGTGTACTGGCGACTTTAACCGTGACATCGGTTCACACGAAGAACGCCTCGTCGTCTCAGCTGAACTCATCTCCGATTCCGCGATGAAAGAAAAAGCACCCGATGCTCCGGACAGCCTGAAACTTACCGCTACTGCCTTATCATGGCATGCTGTCCGCGACGATGCAGTCATCGGCTACCGCGTCTACGAAGAAGACCTGGAGAGCGGTGAAGCCGAACAGCTGGCAACAGTCTCGCTATTCGAACGCAAGAGCATCCCGCTCGAAGCCGATGAATCGAAGCGCTATTACGTCGTAGCCGTCAACGTCGATTTGAAAGAATCCAAGAAAGCCTATATCCCTGAAGAGTAGTGAATCCCCTGTCCGGTCATGCCGGGCAGGGGATTTTTTTGTGTAAGG
Source organism: Planococcus sp. SK3692 (assembly GCF_028890485.2). GTDB lineage: Bacteria > Bacillota > Bacilli > Bacillales_A > Planococcaceae > Planococcus. Next base: position 222,040 of record NZ_JARCHV010000002.1, on the reverse strand, counting down.
GAGGAAATGTGATGTGAAAAAGAAAAGAAGGGAAAAGCTCCCGCTTTTTGACTGCGTTGCAGAGGCACGCTTGGGACCTGCAGGATGCAGTTCATGAAGCTAATGCGACAGGACGTCGCGCTTTCAGCTGCCCGGGGATGGAGCGGGTGCCCCTCCCACTCCGTCTCTAGTTTTAGAGTAGAAGTGCGTTTCTTTAGTTCATTTAAATTAGTGTGTGAAAACGCACCCTATTCTGTTGCTTGTTTCAAACAGGTCGAAGAATAAAGTGACACAAGTCTCACCCCGCCAAACAAACCCACAAACTTAAGCCGTTCAATCAACGGCTTGTCAGACTCACCATCTCAGGAAGCGATTTCCCCACTAGCCGGCAATCCCATACAGATGCAAATCTGATTAATCACACCCGACTCAACGAAATCTCTTAGCCGCCGAGCGCCAAGGGTGAGCCGATGCCGTAAGACAAGTGCTCTTCCTGGCTTACGGCAAGAGGCCAACCCAAAGCCGGGCGGCGACTAATGAGATGGCACTTTAATAGAATATCGGAACAATTCCACAAGCAAACCCTCGCTATCTGCTCTAAGCACGTCCAAGGAAGCGATTCCCCCACTAGCCGGCAATCCCATACAGATGCAAATCTGATTAAACGCACCCGAATCAACGGAATCTCCTAGCCGCCGAGCGCCAAGGGTGAGCCGATGCCGTAAGACAGGTGCTCTTCCTGGCTTACGGCAAGAGGCCAACCCAAAGCACCGCGGCGACTACTCAGATGACACTTTAATAGAATATCGGAACAATTCCACAAGTAAACCCTCGCTATCTCATTACACACTAGACTCAGGAAGCGATTTCCCCACTAGCCGGCAATCCCATACAGAAGCAAATCTGATTAACCACACCTGACTCAACGAAATCTACTAGCCGCCTAGCGCCAAAGGGGAGCCGATGCCGTAAGACAAGTGCTCTTCTTGGCTTATGGCAAGAGGCCAACTCAAAGCCGGGCGGCGACTAATGAGATGGCACTTTAATAGAATATCGGAACAATTCCACAAGCAAACCCTCGCTATCTGCTCTAAGCACGTCCAAGGAAACGATTCCCCCGCTAGCCGGCAATCCCATACAGAAGCAGATCTGATTAACCACACCTGACTCAACGAAATCTCTCAGCCGCCGAGCGCCAAGGGTGAGCCGATGCCGTAAGACAAGTGCTCTTCCTGGCTTACGGCAAGAGGCCAACCCAAAGCCGGGCGGCGACTACTCAGATGACACTTTAATAGAATATCGAAACAATTCCACAAGCAAACCCTCGCTATCTCATTACACACTAGACTCGGTAAACGATTCCTCCACTAGCCGGCAGGTAGATTGAAAAAGAACCCAGAAAATTCCCTACCCTATTTTTCACGACGAAAAAACCGGAGAGGTTCAACCCTCTCCGGCTTTCAAATACTCTCGTTATTATTGTTTTCTTGTGCGTACAGCAACTGTCGTGATCAATGCTGCAAGCAATAGTCCAGCCAATACATATAGGTAAGGAGCTGTTGAGTTGGCGCTCATTCCGCCCATTCCTGTTGAAGGCATTTCAGATGGCATTGCTGCTTCACCGAATTCTTCAGGGAATTGGTCAGTGATCGCTGCGGACAATCCAGCAGCCGGCATCGTCATGTGCGCGTAAGCTTCACGGATTGAAGCGTAAGCTGTTTCGTAATCTCCAGCTACATAGCTGTCGAATGCCATCAGCAATTGATCGACGTGAGCCGTCAAGCCTTCTTCAAGTGCATCCGCCGGTACGCGGCCTTCTGTTGCAGCGTCAAGAAGTGCTGCTTGCTCTACGATATACTCGTCAAGATCCGCTTTCGCTTGCTCTTGGCCTTCTGTATTTTCTTCAGCAGTGGCTGTTACGTAATCAACGAAGTAGCCGATGTGAGAGCCCCAGATTTCAGAGAACTGCTGTCCGGCTTCTTCGCCGTAAACAGAACCGACTGCTGCTGAAAGGTCATCTGCGTTCGCTAGGAGCGCTGCTGCTGCTTGGTCGAAGCTTTCTGCACCATCAACACCGTCTTGCATGGCCATTGCGGCTAGTCCGGCATGTTCAGTGAAGACCATGTTAAGGCCTGCACGAAGGTCAACTGCTGGCGTGTCCGGGTTTGTGTTATCGAATTTCTCAGGGAACTGGTCCGTGATTGCGATCGACAATGTTTCCGCGAACATGCTCATATGGTGGATTGATTCACGTTCTGAAGCGTAAGCTGTTTCAAAATCGCCTTCTGCGTAAGCGTCGAATGCTGTGATCAATTGATCAACGTGCGCATCCAAGCCTTCTGTGACTGCGGCTTCCGTCAAACGTCCTTCTGTCGCAGTATCAAAGAATTTCGCTTGCTCGGTTTTGTACTCGTCCAAGTCAGCCAACGCTTTTTCACGGCCTTCTTCATTGCCTTCAGCCGTTGCTGTTACGTAATCAACAAAATAGCCGATATGCGACTGCCAGATAGCATCGAATTGCTCGCCGCCTTCTTCACCGTAAACGGAAGCAACTGCTGCTTTCAAATCTTCAGCGTTTGCCAATAATGCGCCAGATGCCTGGTCAAAATCTTCCGCTCCGTCGATTCCTTTTTGCATTGCTTCAACTGCAAGGAAGGCGTGCTCGGTCAATACGGTATCAAGTGCGATGCGAAGTTCTGCCGCTTTCGTTGCTGTCGGCGCTTCCATCTGCTGGGTTGATTCACCGTGTCCTCCTCCGTGGCTGTCTGCAAGTGCTGCTGTTGGTACAAGTAGAGATAAGCTTAGTGGAAGTGCCACCATCAATTTGTTCATTTTCATCATCCATCACTCCTCAGTTGTTTTTTAGTGTTCTACTTGCTCAACGGAGGGGAGATCAGTTTAGATCACTTTTTTTCAAAAAACTTTTTAAATTTGCAGAATCCACTGATTTCACGCACGAAATCGATGCTATGCTAATGAAAATGAATGGACAGGAGTGACGAGTATGCAGGCTTATTGCGAACAGGTATTTCATCAATTGGAACTGATCGTCACATCCACCGACGAATTGATCTCTTCTATAGAAGAAAGTGATTGGAATGTGCGGCCGACTGACGGGAAATTTTCGATCGGCGAACTCATCGGCCACATTGCGCTGATCTGTGCGGCAGACGCACGCATTGCAAACGGTGCGTCTGAAGCTGAAATGAATGAATTTTACAGTTTCAGGACGCCGCATTCCAAGCAACAAGCCCTTATCGAATTAGCACGCAGCTTCGAGGAACTGAAAAACAGTTATCTTCTATTAGATGAAAGCGAACTTCAAAAAATCCACACCGCTTATTGGGGCGTCAGTTATAGCCGCTTTGAATGGCTGCTTGAAACGCTCGTGCACCTCACCCATCATCGCGGGCAACTGCATTCACTGATGGTCCATTGCCTTGGCACAGATCCAGCAATAGCGCTGTTTGAATAAAAACCGAAACCTTCAGCGCCTCGCTTATAAGTTTCCGCTTTCGGGTATGGACAAAGACCCATTAGAAATTTCATAGAAAGCCAGGTGTTTATAAATGTCTGCATTGAATCCACCCGACCTGTCCCGCATCAAAGAGCTAAATCCTGATACGCTCGGTGAAGACTATCCAGTGCGTCGCGTAGTTGTTGAGACGACGCTGTATTCGGCATATTTTGTGCCGACAAATGGAAGCGACGGCCCGCCTTACGACATCCTTGTCATTGAGCACCCTCCTGCCACGGCTATTTCCGCGTTCGTCTGGTGCCGCCGCATCCAAGGGACCGGTACAAAGATGGAAGTCGTCAAAGAAATCAGTAACGCGATCGATTATATGCGCAGCCGCCACGACAAATGAGTCGCCATATTTACGGGGTCTCTAACAAATCCATTTGCTTATATTTTTCCATAAATTTCTTGTAAATATAGTATATATGGATATTTTTTCTGTATTTTCGAACTGCTTTTCTGGGGTATAATAGTCCCCATAATCTGATAGCGAAAGGATTGTTCCCCATGCCCCTCGAATTTGCCCGCCTCGTCTTCATGGCGTTTTCCGTTTTGACGGCCATCGCCGCCTCCTATATCGCCCTTCTATTAATCGGCCGCATCACTGACCGCAGCCGCGCTTATCCGCTATGGTGGGTTGGGGGCAGCTCGCTGGTCTTTGGCATGGGCATCTTTGCCATGCACTTTATCGGCACTGTGGCTTTTCAATCCACCTCTCCCGTGCAGTACGATCCATTGTTGTTGGGAATTTCATTGCTGGTGGCGGTCGGTGCCGCCTATCCCGCTTTTTATGTATTGTGCACGTCTCACCCATCCAAAACTCAATTGACTTTGAGCGGCTTGTCTCTCGGGACCGGTGTATTGTTCATGCATTATATCGGAAATGCAGCAGCACAAGTGCCGGGCGACCGCGAATTTCATCTAGTGCCGTTTATCTTATCAATCGCAGTGGCATTTGGCCTATCTATCGCCTCCTTAAGAATATTCGCGCGCAACCGTGCGCATTCCGATACGGCCGTCAGAAAAATGGTGAGCGCACTCATTCTGGGGATTATGATTTCCGCAGTCCACTACTTCGGATTATTGGCGATCCGCTACTCGACTTTCCCAACAAGTGCGGCTTCCTTCACCAGCCTAAGCATTGCTTTTGTGGTGCCCTCGCTGATTTTGCTGCTGCTGGCGATCGCTAGTTATTTGGCTTATCTGGACCGTAAGCAATTGATCAACGAACAGCGTTATTTGAATAAAATCCGCGAAAGTGAACGGCGCTTCCGCAGACTCGCGGAAATGTCTCCAGAAGCGATTGCCATTCACAGCGGCGGCAAACTATTGTATGTAAATAATGCGTGCTTGAAAATGTTCGATGAAACCGATGCCGACCAATTGATTGGAACGGCCGTACTCGATTATGTCCATCCTGAATATCACGAAATAGCGAAGTCGCGCATTGCCTCCATGAATCAGGGGCTCAGCACGCCGCCCGCCGAGCAATTATGGGTAACGCCAAAGGGAGTGCGTCATGAAGTCGAAGTGACCGGTATGGGAATTGAGTTTGAAGGCGCTGCAGCGGTTCAGTTATTGATTCGTGATATTACGGAACAAAAGAAAGTGACACGCGAGCTTGAATACAATCGCCAACGCTATGAATCGCTATTCCATAACAATCCGGATGGGATATTCTCCATGAATACTGAAGGAAAACTCGTTGATTTGAACGCCTCTTTCGAATATTTGCTTGGCTATAGCAGAGATGAACTCATTTCAGTACCCTTGCATGAATTAATTGAAGAAAGCCAGCTTGATGTAACGAGAGTGAAGTTCTGGCTTGCGCTTGAAGGCATCACCCAACATTATGAAATACTGGGTATCCAAAAATCCGGACGCCGCATTTCCTTGCGCGTAACGCATATGCCGATCCTGACTGATGGAATGGTCACGGGTGTCTATGGAATCGTCAAGGACATCTCAGCGGAAAAAAGAGCACTGGCCCTCTTAGCGGAAAGCGAAGAGAAATACCGCTCCCTATTCGACTACAACCTCGATGCCGTTTTTGAAATGAACATTAACGGACGTTTCGTCAATGCCAATGCGATGACCGAAGAGTTAAGCGATTATACCCGCGAGGAATTGATTGGCATCGATTTCACACCGCTCATCGCGGAGAACCTCGAGTGTGTGCAAAGCTATTTCGCACTGGCGCTTTCTGGTGAGGCGGTCAATTTCGAACAGCGCATCAGACGCAAAGACGGCGATATCATCGAAGTCGATATCAACGCTGTGCCGAAACGCAGAAACGGTGAAATCGATGGCGTCTTCACAATCGTTCGGGACATCACCGAGAAAAAATCGACCGAACAGAAAATCAACAGCTTGGCGTTCACCGATCAGCTCACAGGGCTTCCAAACCGCCACTGGTTCTACCAAAACATTCGCGAAGTGCTGTCGAGAACAGAAGAACATCAGCAACAAATCGCTGTCTTGCTTGTCGATTTCGACGATTTTAAAAGCGTCAATGACTTGCTAGGGCATTTCGGCGGCGACCAATTCCTGAAAATTGTCGCCAACCGCATCCATTCCTGCCTGGGGCCGAATGACGCGATTTCACGGTTCGGAGGCGATGAGTTCATCATCGTCTCGGAAAACACGACCGAACCACAAGCCCATGCGCTGGCCGAGACAATTCTGCAAATGATGCGTGAGCCAGTGCAATTGCTTGGGCAGGAATTTTCCGTAACCTTGAGCATCGGCATCGCCGTGCAGACCGGCTGCGAAAGCGACGGCGAAGAACTGATCAAAGAAGCCGATTTTGCGATGTATTCCGCCAAGCAAAACGGCAAAAACAACGTACAATTCTTTACCCATGAACTTGACAGTCAGATGATGCGCAAAAGTCAAATGGAGCAGGCGCTGAAAAAAGCGCTCGACGAACAACAATTCTCACTTCATTACCAGCCGCAAGTAAATTTAGCGAACAGTAAAGTGATCGGCTACGAGGCACTTTTGCGCTGGCAATCGCCATTTGGCAATGTACCGCCGTCGGAATTCATCCCGATCGCTGAAGAAACCGGACTTATCGTGCCGATCGGCGAATGGGCCCTCCGTCAAGCCTGCCGCGACAGCAAAGAATTCTGTGCACTTGGCCACGCAGCGGAAAAAATCTCGGTCAATGTCTCGGCCCGCCAATTCAAGGATCCGGACTTCAGTGAAAAAGTGCGCGCCATTTTCGAACAGGAACAAGTCGACCCGGGCCGCTTTGAAATCGAAATCACTGAAAGCGTCATGCTCGATATCGAACAGTCCGCGCGCATCATCCATGAACTGAAAGCGCTCGGCCTGCGCATCGCCATCGATGATTTTGGCGCCGGTTATTCCTCACTGAATATTGTGAAGAACATCGAAATCGACACCTTGAAAATCGATAAATCCTTGATCGATGAAGTGCTGATCAATAGGCGCAATTTATTTATCCTCGCCGCCATCATCGAAGTCGGGAAAAACCTCGATGCCCGCATCGTCATTGAAGGCATTGAACTCGAGGAACAGGCAGAACTTTTGCAGCCATTCGGCATCCTAGGGCAAGGCTATCTGTTTAGCCGGCCGCTGCCGCCGGGAAGCCTGGACGCTTTTCTCAACGAGTCCGAATACGCAGCAGCAAGCGCGTCAACAAAGCTCTTGGAATAATAAAAAGCGCGCAGCTTACATGGCTGCGCGCTTTTTTTGTGTCCAGTTACTCTTTACGCGTGTATTTGCGCACAGCTGGCAGGATTTCTGTTGCCAATAATTCCAGATTGCGCTCCAGGCGCTCCATCGGCACACCGCCGAAATCCATTTGTGCGATATAGCGCTGATGGCCATAGAGTTCGTGCTGATAAAGAATCTTCTCGATGATTTGCTGCGGGCTGCCGATATTCATGACGCTCTCTTTCGTCGCACCATGCTGAAACGCTTCTTGTGGATAACCGCGGCCATTCGTTTTGACCATCCCTTTATCCACATGTGGATAATATTCCGCAAGCGCCTGCTGGGTCGATTCGGCGGCGTTGAAGAATCCGGCGGTCGCAACCGGCAATTGAGAAGCATCGTAACCAGCTTCTGTCGCGGCGTTGCGGTAAGCATCGATGGTCATTTTGAACGTCTCCGCAGGACCCCCGAGCGTCGCGAGCATCATCGGCACACCTGCCTGCCCCGCTTTGACCGCGCTTGACGGGTGTCCCCCGACCGCGCGCCAAATCGGAATCGAACCGTGTTCAGGACGCGGCAAAATCTGTGCGTCTTTTAGCGATGCACGAAAGCGGCCGTTCCAATTGACGATTTCTTGTTCGTTGATTTGAAGCAATAGCTTGAATTTCTCTTCATAAAGCTCTTCGTAATAGCGAATATCGTAGCCAAGCAAATCGAATAGCCCGACACGCGATGCCCGCCCGGCGATGATTTCCGCACGGCCTTGTGAAATCAAATCGATCGTCGCGAAATCCTCGAAAACACGCACTGGGTCAGAAGTGGAAATAATTGTTGACGAACTTGAGATTTTGATTTTTTCAGTTGCCTGCGCAATCGCCGATAAGACGACTGAATGCGCTTGTGTGGAAAAATATTCCTGGTGGCTTTCGCCAACGCTGAAAAAGTCGACGCCTGCCTGTTCGGCAAGCTGAGCGAAGCGGATAATTTCGCGGACCCGCTCCCCTTCCGATTGCCGTTTTCCTGTATGCGGGTCCGGCAAATGATCGCCGAGTGTATAAATGCCAAACTCGAGGCCCTTGTTCGGGTTGATGCGGTATTGTTCCATGTTCTCCGTCCTTTCGCCATGCGTTTTCCCAATCCTTTTCAGTATAACGGCTTGCATGACGGTGTGGAAATCATTCATTCGGCTGAAAAAGGGAGGAAAATAGGGTTCTTCTAGTGAAGTGTATATTAGTGAAAAACTTAAACTCGTTCTGGGCGGACGCTTTCCGCGGGCATGGCTGGAGCCTCCTCGGTCGCTACGCTTCCTGCGGGGTCTCCAGACTCATGCTATTCCCGCAGGAGTCGCCGCCCTCCACTCTTTACTCTCTAATATTCTATTCGTTGTAAAACAAACTCAAAGTTACAGCATTAGGAGGCCAATAAATGAAAAAATGGACAGCCGCCGCATTGGGGCTTGCAGGAATCCTGCTTGCTGCCGGATGTTCGAACGGCAACAACGAAGACACAACGGAAACCGCAACAGCATCGAAAATCGAGGGATTTTGGCAAGGCGCGATTGAGATTCCAGGGCAGCCGATTCCATTTACAATCGAGATTACTGGCGGTGAAGGCACGTTGAGCATTCCACTGCAAGGCGTCGAAAACTATCCCTTATCGACTCTCAAGTTTGATGACCCACAAGTGGCTTTTGACGCTACTTTGCAAGGTGAGCGTTTGGTGTTCGAAGGCGAACTGAATTCGGAAACAATCACCGGCGAGATGACGCAGCGAAACCAGAAGTTCCCGTTTGACCTCAAGCTCAGCGAGAAAGAACAAGCAGCCGATCCCGAAAAAGTCATCGAAACGGAAGTCGAGGGCGGTATGATGCAGGCGCTCGAAGAAATTCCCGATACGGAAGGGCCGCATCCGGTCGCGATATTGATCGCCGGCTCCGGACCGACCAATAAAGACGGCAACTCGCTGACGCTCCCCGGTAAAAACAATAGCTTGAAGATGCTCGCTGAAGAATTGAAAGCCGAAGGGATTGCCGTGATCCGCTACGACAAGCGCGGCGTCGGAGATAATGCCGCACTTGCGAAAAATGAGTCCGAGCTGCGCTTTGACGATTATACGGCAGATGCCGCTGCCTGGGTGCGCTTCGCCAAATCCGACGCGCGCTTTTCGGATGTCGCGGTCATCGGCCACAGCGAAGGCGCACTCGTCGGGCTCGTCGCAGCCAATCAAGAAGGCATCGACTCTTATGTATCGCTGACCGGTGTCGGACGCCCAGCGGATGACATATTGAGAGAACAGCTCAGCACTTTACCTGCCGCCCAATTCGAGGAAGCACAAATGATTCTCGACCAACTCGCACAAGGAAACACGGTGGACGAGGTGAGCCCGGAACTGCAGCAAGTATTCCGGCCATCCGTTCAGCCTTACCTGCAGTCGTGGATGGCGTATGATCCGATTGAACAAGTCGAAAGTCTCGACGCAGAAACCTTGTTTGTCGGCGGCACACGCGACTTGCAAGTGCCGGCAGAAGATGCAGAACGGCTGCACGAAGCGAAATCCGGTTCTGAACTGCTCATCGTCGACGGCATGAACCACGTATTGAAATCCGTTCCCGATGATCAACAAGCGAATATGGCGGCATACTCCGACCCCGAATTGCCGCTCGCAGACGGTTTGGTGGATCGCATTGCGGAGTTTTTGAAAAATTGATTACAGAAGAACGACCCAAAAACCCGGCTGAACTTTTCGATTCAGCCGGGTTTTTTTATTGGTCCATCAAGCGCTTTTTGTAGAGTATAAATGAAATAACGGTTAACACCACTGCCCAGACCGTGATAATGATCAGCGGTGTGGCGAGTTCCCCGGCAGCCGCTCCAATTTCCATTGCCACCAGCAGCTCACTCAATTGGCTGCTCGGCAAATAGCGCAGCACTTCCAGAAACGGGTACTGTTCTTCAAAGACCAACGCAAACGGCCCGGCTGTGAAGATGATCAATACTGGAAACACTGACAGCGAGGCTTCCAGCAAAGTCTTCGAATACAAGCCGCAAATCGTCCCGATCGCGGTGTAAAGAAGAATGGAAATGCCGAGCGCCGCCGTCAGCAGCATCACATTCGAGGTCTCATAGCCGAACAGATACGTGGAAAACGCCAACACAGCAGCTGAAATCAAGAAGACGAGTGCGCTTTTCCCGATCAGCACGTCAAGCATCGAGGCCGGGGTCATCATGAGCGAACGCAGCGTATTGCGCTCTTTCTCCTCGGCAATCAAACACGCCTGTACGAAACTGGTGAGCATCGCCAGCGAAAAGTTCATGATGAACGCATAGATCGCTGCCTGATCGCCAGCTTCCGACCGGTAAAGGAGCGCAAACGCAATCGGAAACAAAATCATGATGGACACCGCATAGTTCCTGGAGAACTCTTTATAATCTTTGATGAAAATCGCTTGGATACGCTTTAAAGACACGTTCATACCAATTCACTCCCCGTCAGTTTGATAAAAATATCACCAAGGCTCAGCTCATTCGTGTACATGCGGTCGATTTGCCCACGGCTCATCCACCCGGCAATGGCCGTCGCCGAATCTTCGTTCATCGACAAGCGCTCTTTTTCTCCCGACGTCAATTCCACCGTCAGCGTGCCATCGCGATGCACCTTTTTCAATTCGTCAGGCGCCCCGATCGCACGAATTTCTCCTTTATGCAAAATCGCCACGCGTTCACACAGCGTTTCCGCCTCTGTCATATCGTGCGTCGTCAAAAAGATCGTCGTTCCCCGTTCATTCAAATAGCGCAAACCTTTATGGATATGCGCAGTATTGACCGGGTCGAGCGCGGACGTCGGCTCATCCAAAAACAGCAATTCCGGCTCGTGGATGATTGCGCACGCCAATGTAACGCGCTGACGCATCCCTTTCGACAGCACATTGACCCGCTTTTTGCGATCGGCGTTCAAATTAACGAAATGAAGCACTTGATCAATAGAAGATTTCGGCAGATCATACAAGCGCCGGAACACATCCAGGTTTTCTTCAATGGACAGGCGTTCGTACAAGCCGCTATTGTCGGTCAAGATGCCGAAACGCCGTTTCTGCGCTGTTTTTTGCATCATTCCAGACGGCATCTCCATCACGGCAGCGTGGCCCCCCGTCGCTTCCAATTGGGCCGTCAAAATCTTGAGCAAAGTCGTTTTTCCCGAACCGCTCGGCCCCAGAAAACCGAAAATCTCTCCCTTTGGAATCTCGAAGGATACATCTTTTAAAGCCACATTGCCGCCAAATGCTTTTTGGATATTCTGTACGGAAATTGCATTCATTTGCGCCACTCCTTTTCGTTGATATCATCAGCATAATAAGAAAAAGGAGCGGACGCTTTGCGATTCCGCTTATATGTACCATTTCCCGGTCGAACTGTACCATGAAATCCGTCATTCGGCGATTATTTCCCGGGAAATTAAATGTTCAACAGCTCTTTTAATTCGGCTAACTTCGTCCTCGACAGCGGCACGACGGAATCTTTTCCGGTCGTCAAGCGCAGGCTATAGCTGTTTTTCGTCCACGTGATCAATTCACGCACTTTTTGCAGATTGACGATATAGGAACGGTGGCAACGGAAAAACCCGTAATGCTGGAGCCTTTCTTCCAACTCCGCCAAGGTCAGTGCACACGCATAAGTCTCCCCAGCCACATGCACCATCGCTGAACTATTGATGCTTTCGATATAATCAATTTCCGGCGGATTGAACAAAATGGTTTTGTCGTTCTTTTTGGTCGGGATTTTGTGGATCTTAAACTCCGCTTCGCCAGGCTCATCCCGAGTTTCCATTTCATCGTCAGCATCTGTAATGTCCAATAGATGCAATCCCGCTTCGTCCAAACGATAGACTGTATCGCAGCTGATCAGCGCATCCTCCAGATTGGCGGTGAGGATCAAAATCTGTTTTTCTTCCGACAATTCTTCCAACAGTCGCGCAAATGCCAATTGATCGGGTTCCTCGAGCTGAAAATACGGCTCCTCCAGAACGATGATCGGCTGCTGTGCATAATAAATCCGCAGCAAAGACAAATAGATTTTTTTCGACGCCGGCAAATCGGCAATTTTCACTTTCCGGTATTCCCCGAGTTGAAACAGCTGGAGCATCGAATGGACCGGTTGGTTGTGGTCGCTGAGCGACTTCATGAAGCGCAGCAATTCCTCGACGGTCAAACGCGTATATTCACCTTGTTCCGCAAACGACAAATAAATATCGCGCCGCTCCGCAAATTGGGCCAAGAGGATTTTCTTGCGCTGGACATTCGTCTGGATGCCCAGTATGTTGCCTTTTTCCATGCTCAATTCCAGCGGCGGGATGATTCGTTGCCCATTCACACTCATTTCTCGAATGTTCATAGTCTCCTCCTAACTCACGAAAAGATTCTTACAATTATTGTAACCTTTCTTTTGCTGCTAGCGACAGTTTCATTTTTGGAAATTGTAATTTTTGTACCATACAAAAAAACGGCACCTCATTGGATGCCGTCTCAAGGTTTATTTATCAAGTTCTCGTACCACCGTGTGGGCGTAGCGGTCATGTGGCATTTGCGCACCCATATCCTGCCCGCGCTCTTTGAACCACTGCAGCGTCATAATCGAATCGCGGTGTGCCACGCGTTTCAAGATCTGTTCACCCGTCAGTTCGCCGCCGTCTTCGTTTTCGATTTTGATGCCGGAAATTTTGTGGCCGACCGTCTGCCCGCATGTTTTCAACTGGATGTATTCAAGCCCCCAAAACACCACAGTCGGCGTGACGAGCGCATGCACCCACTCTTGCTTGACCTTTTTGCGCAGCAGTGGCTCTACTGCTGCGGTGACCACTGCAGAAGCCATCACGTCGATGGCCAATGCCTTGCCGCGCTTTTTCAACAATTTCTCCATGCCCATTCCTCCCTAATTTTCCGTCTCTTTCCATTATACCGAATGGATTGCGCAAAGACAGCCAGAGCTATATGCGTTATGATAAGGAAAAAACCAAGTGAAAACGAGGTGACACGCATGGCATTTCTAATAATTTGGCTGATGATGATTGCATACGCTATCTTTTTCGCGCCTTCGGGTTCCGGTGGATATGAATTCGGTCCGCTGCTGATGGGCGAATGGGAAGGGATCGATCCGCTCATCCTCGCTGTCTTTAACTCGCTCGGCATCTTCCCGCTCGTCTTTTTGACGCTTCTGGTGCCGAATGACCGCTTCCGCTGGCCGGCGTGGCCATTTGCACTCGTGTCCTTTGGCGTCGGTGCGTTCTCCCTATTGCTGTATTTCGCGTTCGGCGACAAGCCGCCGGAGAAAAAGCGCCGCGGGCCGAATTGGCTGCACCGAATCTTGCGCTCGAAAGCGTGGCTGATTTTTGTCGCCGCCATCAGCATCATCAATTTCCTCACCGTCTTCCGCGGCTTTTCGGCAGAAACCTATGCGGAAGCGTTTCAGACATCCAGTTTGGTATCGGTCATGACCATCGACTGGCTCGTGCTCTGGGCCTTGTCAGTCTATGCTACGTACCGCTTCTTGCCGGAAGCGCGATTCAAGCAATTGGCTTTGCTGCCGGTAGTCGGGCCGATCCTGGTATTATTGTTTAACCGCAATGCAAAAGAAGAATAATAGAAAGCGTTCCTGGCACAGTGCCGGGAACGCTTTTTCTTGTTTGAATCCAATTGTTCATTGCAGGATGCCTTGAACGTTTTTCTGCCTTTCCGACGCCCAGTCATACGAACCTTCATGTAAGGTGAGGGTTCGGTCTTCAATCCAAGCGATTTTCGTGAACAGCTTCTGCAAGAAATAACGGTCGTGGCTGATCGCGATGATCGTGCCGTTGAATTCCTTCAAGGTTTCTTCTAGCACTTCGCGCGATTCGATGTCGAGGTGGTTGGTCGGCTCATCCAACACGAGCACATTGCAGTCTTCTTGCATAAGCTGCGCAAGGCGCAAGCGCATTTTTTCGCCCCCGCTGAGATCCTTGACGCGCTTGAAGACGTCGTGGCCATAGAACAGGAATTGGGCGAGCAAATGGCGGGCGTCGCCTTCTGTCACCGATAACTTGTCGCGGAACGCTTCGATAACGCGTGCCTCTCCGTCGAACGCTTCAAATTGCTGGGCCAAGTAACCGATTTTCACATTGCTGCCGCGGCGCACTTCCCCGCCGACCGGTTCGATCTCGCCCAGCAAAATCTTCAGCAAAGTCGATTTCCCGGTGCCGTTGTCGCCAACGATCGCCAAGCGGTCTTGCCAGTAAACGGCAAGCTCGACATCGGCAAACAGCACTTCATCGCCAAAGCCGTGGAACACATCCTGCAGCTCGAAGACCCGCTTGCCGCTCCGGTCATTGGCTTGCAGCTTCAGCTTCATCGCCTTTTCCGCTGCCGGACGCTTCACTTTTTCCATCCGTTCAAGCATCTTCTCCATCATTTTCGCTTTACGGAACAAATCCGGATTCGGCGGTGAGGCTTCGTTCGCCCATTGGCGCAGGCGGCGAATCGATTCCTTGATCTTCTGGATTTTCTTCTGCTGTTCTTTATACGCCGCAAATTGTTGCTCCATCTTCGCCTGCTTATTGCGCAAATAGGCGTCGTAATCGCCTTTACTTTCCCACATTTCGCCGTCTTCGATCTCGTATACTTTTTGCACCACATTATTCAAAAACTGCCGGTCATGCGAAATGACGACGACCGTGCCGCTGTAATACTCCAAATAATGTTCGAGCCATTCGATCGCCGACAGATCCAAATGGTTCGTCGGTTCATCAAGGAGCAGGACAGACGGTTTGCGCAAAATGAGCTGCGCGAGCATCACTTTCGTTTTCTCACCCCCGCTCAGCGAATCAAACCGCTGGCCCGTCAGATGCGCGACGCCAAGCCCATTTGCCACGGCTGCGATTTTGGATTCCGTTTCATAACCGCCGGCTTCCATAAACTGCTCCTGCAACTCGCCGTATTGCCGCAGCACCCGCTCGTCCGCACCGTTTGACAGCTGGATTTCCAGTTCGCTGAGGCGCCTCTGCATTCCGTGCAATTCGCTGAAGCTTTCGTTCAAGACTTCGTAGACACTATATCCCGGGTAGTCCGGGATTTGGTGCAAATAGCCGATTTGGGTATTTTTCGTCCGGATGATGGTGCCGGCGTCCGGTTCTTCCAGTCCCGCCAGCAGCTGAAATAAAGTCGTTTTGCCCGAGCCGTTGCGCCCGACGACGGCGATCCGTTCTTTTTCGTTGATCTCGAATGATAGATTGGCGAAGATTTCGTTGCCGCCGATGGATTTCGTTAGTTGTTGTGCTGTGATTTGCATAGTTTACGCCTCCAGGGCGCAGCTGAAAATCGGTACAAAAAAAGACCACCCCATACCGGGCAGTCTTCTCTAGTAGTGAAAAGAATGTCAGATATCAGCTGCGCGTGATTTTGAAATTGACTAAAAAAGGGCAGACTTCTCCCGTCGGCGTCAAATCAAACGTAATGACACGTGTGAAATACAAAGCTTCCTCCATTTTCACACCCATCACCGCAGCACATTTCTCCATTCTTTTGACCTCCGTTTCGTTTAATTGTCTCAATATTACCACATCTATTCATGGAAAGGAATATCCAAATGCGCCCATTCTGTCAATTGCTTGATTATCCCCTGACCTGCGCTTGTTTCAACACATCTGTAAGCTCCTTCAAGCCATCAATCACAAGGTCCGCTTCTTTCAGTTCTTGTTCCTGCGCAAAATCAAAGCGGCAGCCGACCGCAAGTAAACCGTTCGCTTTCGCCGCACGGATATCGGATAGGCGATCACCGACAACTGCTCCTTCTGTCACGTCGTATTTCTCGATGATCATGCGCACGAGTTCCGCTTTATCGGACGATTCGGCTTGTTCGATGCTGAACGTTTCCTTCACCCATTCATTCAATCCAAAATATTCGACAATCGCCGCCAAATAACGCACCAGCCCGTTGCTCGCAATGAACATCTGGTAGCCCTCTGCGCTTAATCCCGCAAACACTTCCGTAACGTCAGGATACAACACCCCTTTGCCTTCATTGATATTTACGATCAACCGCTCCAGAAAGTACGCATCCATCTCACGCTTTGTTTCATCAGATTTCCCGGGCAACAGCGCTTCCCACACCGCAGGCAGCGGCACGCCCATGATGTTCCGGTACGCTTCGATTGGCGCTGCGCCTTGCCAGTCGCCCCGCTCGCGAAGAACCACAAACGCTTCTTCCAGGGATTGCTCCAAAATGGTGTCGGTCTGGAACAAAGTGCCGTCCATATCAAAAATAATAGCTTTCATCTACCTACCTCCTGTTCTTTCTATAAAGATCGCAAATTCCATCAAAAGTTCCCCGATTTTGCAAAAGAATTTCCCATTGAAAAACCGGCACGCAATGGCGCACCGGCAGAATGTGGAAAATCATTTAATTCCCATGGAATCCTTATAGCCCTTCAAATAGCCAATCTCGGATGGGCTCGCCATCTCCGGCGCGCTCATCGCACGGTGCCAGTTCGGGTAGATCGGCACCGGACGCGCCGCTTTTTCGATCAGGCTGTGCTCATCTTGCTTGAGCTTAATCTTATAGGACGCGATGTTTTCTTCCAATTGTGCTTCGTTTCTGGCCGCGATGACGATCGGGCCGACGTTCGGGCGGTCGCGCACCCACGCGTAAGCGATTTGCGGAACGCTTGCGTTATGGTTCGCGGCCACTTCTTCGAGCGCATCGATCACTTGGTACAGGCGCTCTTCATCCTGCACCCAAGGCTCAGGCCAGCCGCCGCCTTGACGCGTATCTTTCGGCGCTTCTTTGCCGCGGCCGATCTTGCCGTTCAACAAGCCTTCGCCGAGCGGGCTCCAGATCATTGAGCTGACGCCAAGCTCCGCACCAGCTGGAAGCAATTCATACTCTGCTTCGCGCGCTTCCGGCGTGTAGTAGATCTGCTGGGTCGCCGGCGGGATTTTGCCGTTCTGTTCAGCGAATGTGTGCGTCTTCGCAAGCGCCCATCCGCTGTAGTTCGATACGCCCCAATGGCGGATCTTGCCGGCTTTAGTCAAGTCGTTCATCGTCTCGACCGTTTCTTCGACCGGCGTCTGGCCGTCCCATAAATGGACGAAATACAAATCTAAATAATCGGTGCCAAGGCGCGACAAGGATTCATCGATCGATTTCAATAAATTCATGCGCGAGGCGCCGCGTGAATTTTGGTGGTCGTCAAACGGAAAACCGGTCTTCGACGTCAACAATACCTTGTCGCGTCTGCCGCGAATCGCCGCGCCGAGCACTTTTTCGGCATTGCCCTGCGAATACAGATTTGCGGTATCGAACATATTGATGCCCGCATCGAGCGACATGTCGACCATGCGGCTCGCTTCGTTTTCCTGGATATTGCCCGCCGCTTCAAAGCCGTTCGTGCCGCTGAACGGGACGGTGCCGAGAATGTATTTCGGGACGCGCAGCCCCGATTTGCCTAGATTAATATAATCCATTGAAAAAATCCTCCTCATTGATTGCCTGTTTTTCATTCATGAGGATTAAATACCCTTTCCAAATTCCGTTAAACAAAGCCATATCGCTTCTCTACCACAACACAAGCACTTCATTTTCAGATGCAGCAGTTAATCCCATAAATAAAAACCGGCAACAAAGCTTCTGCTTTATCCCCGGGTGTGGTTTAGATAGTATTCGTTACGCCCATAAAATCTGATACGACCCACTTGGTTCTTGTTCCAAGCGGCAATTATCGGACAGGATTGGACGGAACGCCTCCACTTGCGCTTCATCCATGGAAATGCCCGACAGCCCGTATTCCGTTTCTGTGTAGTCCAGATCCGCTTCCTGGCCGAATTTGATGCGCAGCAAATTCTTTGCCCCGTTGATTGTCAAAAATTTCACTTGGTAGCCGTCACGGAAGATCGCCTCGAGTTCTGAACCGAGCGAGGCGAAATTATCGTTTTTCAAAAGCTCGCCGATTTCTACGCCTTCCCGGCGAGCCTTTTCGATGCGGATCGCGTCCGGCATGGAAATTTTGGTTAAAGTCATGTCATCCCTCTTTCCGAATATCTTGGTATTCCTTTTATTTTAGAAGAATACGAGCTGAATCTCAAATCTTGGAAACCCAAGCACAGTCTTCTATTGCTGCTCCCACCAACGCGCCGACGTATAGGAATCAAGCTCCTCCAAAGAAAGCGTCTCGCCAATTTTTGGCGTCAGCAATTCCACACCTAATCGCTGCGCTTCTTGTGAGGCGCGCTCCACCGGGTCTGTCCAGCTGTGAAACGCCAACGTAAACGCCGCCCAGTGAACGAGCATCATCTTATCCGCTCGGACGTCGAGCGCTGCCTGCACCGATTGCTCGGGCGCCATATGCGAAGTTTCCCAGCGCGGATCGTACTGGCCGCCTTCCATCAATGCGAGGTCGAACGGGCCGTACCGTTCGCCGATGATATTGAAATGGCTGCCATAGCCGCCGTCGCCGCTTGTGTAAAAACGGGTGTCGCTGCCAAGCACAATCCAGCCGCCCCATAGCGTCGAATTGCGGTTGAACAAGCCGCGCCCGGAGAAATGCTGCGACGGCGTCAACACGAGCGTCAAGCCTTCAAAGTGGATTTCGTCCCACCAATCAAGTTCCGTAATGCGCGCCAATTCCACTCCCCAGCGCTCAAGATGCGTCCCGACGCCGAGCGGCACGAAGAAATGTCCGACTTTACTTTCCAGCGCACGGATTGATCCGTAATCGAGATGATCGTAATGGTCATGCGTCAACAGCACCGCGTCGATTTCCGGCAGCCGCTCGACAGTCTCCAGCCAGTCCACGCTATAGCGCGCACTTCCGGCAAAAGCCAAAGGAGACGCCCGTTTTCCAAGCATCGGGTCAACGAACAGTTTTTTTCCGTCAAAGCTTAACAGAAACGTCGAATGGCCGAACCAGGTCAGGCTGTCTTCCGGGCCGTTGACCGCCTCCCAGTCGATGTCCGCCACAGGCAACTTGGCAACTGGCGCTCGACCCTCGTCGCTTGAAAACAAAGTTTCCCGCAGCATCGAAAAGCCTTCCGATGCACTGATGTTCATGTCCGCTTGTTCCAGATTGGTGAATTTCCCGTCTTGGTAATGGCCGCGCTTCACAAACGACGCCTGTTGCATTTTAGTCGGCGTCGATCCGAGCGGCGCGTGCGCTTTCAAAAACACGGTCGATAGGACAGATGCGGCCGCAACGCCCGCAAGAGAATACAAGGCAATTTTTTTCATGGCTCCTCCAAAATGGAAATGTAATTGATCCGTTTCCTGGCTTTCAGTATAGCCGGAATGGCATTCGTTTTGCACATCTGGAAACCCTTCCCACAATAAAAAAAGCCTGACTCCCCATTTTTTCGACGGAGGGTCAGGCTTTTACTGTGGGTTAGACCGATAATTCAACCGGCAAAAATTCAGCGATTGACTGTTCGCGCTTATCAAGCAGGATCTGTTCACGCTTGACGCCGTTTCTGCGAAGCAGCTCAATGTTCTCTTTCAGGAAGTCATCGCTGCCGACGATATAGAACAAGCCGTCCTCATCATCCGCAAAACGCTTTACTGCCTCGTAATACTCAGCGCGGTTATCGGCGAATTGCACGGTGAAATTGTCGTCGTCAGATGTAGCGAAGACATCCTGGAACAAATAAGCTTTCGACGAATCGACGTTCAAGGAATGCATCGACAAGACACCTTCCGCATTGCTCAAATACTCGAGCACGAGCGGACGGAACGTCGCGATGCCGACGCCCGATGACAATAAGTAGACGTTCTTCCCTTCGCGCTTCAGCAGCACATTCGAATGCGTCTTGAAAATCGCCACCTCGTCGCCTAGTTTCATGCCGCGCAAAATCGACTTAAACTCCGAGCATTGGTCTTTGATGCGCGTGGTGATACCGATCGCGTTTTCATGCGGCAAGGTGCAGATCGACATATGGCGAATCAAGCTGCGGTTCGGTTTGTCGCCGGCGTTAAAGCCTTCGAATGCAAAATGAGTGTGCGAGCCTTCCTGCCACGTAAACCCTTCCGGCAAATCGAGCAGATAGGTCTTCACTTCCGGGCTTTCGTTGATGATTTGGTTGATTTTCGTCCAGTAAATTTGCATCCAAATTCCTCCTGTAAAATCCTTTAATAGATTCAGCATACCCTAATTGATAATTATTCTCAACGAAAGATTTAAATATATTCATCCGTCCAGCGTCTGAATCATGAAATCCCACTGCATTTACTGTAAATGATTGGTATGATAATAAAAAAGGAATATATTTCATCTTTTACTAGCAATGTTCCATTAATTAACACGCACCCCACCCTGCTGAAACCAATCCACAGAATGAACAACTAGAGGAGTGTCTTCATTGAAAAAGCACATGAACTACTGGATCGTCCTGCTGCTGGCTGTGTTTATGGCCGGTTGCACCGAAACAGAACAAGCCGCAACTCCCGATACCGAAGTGCAACAAGAAGCTGCGGTTGAAACGGAAGCACCGGAAGAAACGGAAACTGAAGCGCCAGAAGCTGACACCGTTGAAGAAACTGCCGCAAGCGAAACAGAACAGCCAGTTGCGGATGAACCTGAAGTAGAGGAACCCATCGCAGAACCTGCGGAAGAGCAATTTGAAGGATACGAACTCGTTGAAGTGGACGGCGGCGACCTGTCCGGCCATCGTGAAGCGAACACCGTCGTCTCCGTCGGCTACGGCGACCGGGAATACTGGGCATTCACGAATGAACATGGCCAATTGGAACGCGTCACGGCGGACGAAATCATTTTGCAAGATGACACGAGCGAAGATGTATTAGATTCCGGCCGCTATTATTCCGACGAAGCCAAAGTGCCAGGCGTCGAAAGCGACATCTTGGACGAAGGGCACGTCATCGCCGATTCACTCGGCGGCGTCTCGAACGCCTATAACATCACCCCGCAAGAAAGCACGCTCAACCGCCACGGCGACCAGGCGTATATGGAAGATGTCATTCGCGATGCAGGCGGCGCCACTGATTTCGAAGCGATCATCACCTATCCCGATACCGAAACGCAAGTTCCTTCCAGCTACCAATACAGCTACACCGTCAGAGGAAACGAAGTGGTCGACACCTTCGATAACGTTAACCCCGATGAAGTCAACGCCTCTCTCGGCTTGACGGACAGCGAACCCGCAGAAGCGGAAGCCAGCACCCCGGAAACGAGCACTCCCGAAACAAGCGGTGACGTCTCGAGCGTTGACGCGAATGGCAACGGGCAAGTGACGATCCAAGAAGCGAAAGACGCCGGCTTCACCATGCCCATCATGAGCGATCATTGGCTGTATTCGCATATGCGCGATAACGATAATGATGGGATGGTTGGGGAATAAATTTCGGAAGAAAAGTTTCAACTGAAAATCAGTACCCGAAAACACTGAGATTTTGTCAGTGTTTTTTCTTTGTAGAAAACGCAAAAAAGCACCGCTCAAAGCGATGCCTTTGCCGTTTCGTCTACAATTATCCACAGGGAATCAAGTTCACATGTTCCGGTACTTAAATCTTCTTCCAATCATGTGCACCCTTCGCCCAACCGCCGATCGCGACACCCATCGCAATCAAAGGCGATGCGAATTCCACATCTTCCATTACCAAGTACTGGTGGCCAAGCGGCATCAATTTCCCCGACAGCAATAACTCTTCCCGCAGCTTCACATAGCGCTTCGGGCATTTCGGCGTGGTTGTGCCCGCAAACTTCGAGCCACGCTGCACAACAAACCTCTCCCCCACATAAAACCCGCTCGCATCCGCCCCGCGTTTCGATGTGATGTAGAACAATTCCGGCGGCGTCTCATGATAAAGCTTCACCATCCCGCTATCGAACGGATCGACCGCCTGCTCTTCCCCCGTCGCCGGATCCACCTCAAAAAAGCGGTACACTTCCCCAAACTCCGGATGCTCAATCGCCGCAACAAAAAACTCCTTTTCCATCAGCCTTCCTCCTATTCTAAGAAAATTGCCTTTCATCTCTTAGATAGATGGAAACTGTGAAAAAGGAGACAGGATTGTGAAAGTTTTTCAAAAAAGTTTGTTGTGCATTTTGGAAACGCCGAAGTATCAGGTTTTCCATTGAAGTTTTACTGCTTTAGCAACGACTGGACACGCTGCGGGTCGAAGCCAAGCACCCACTCGCCGTTGATGTTCGCCTGTGGAACGCCCATTTGTCCAGTTGTCTGGACGAGGCGGCTCGCCGCTACCGGATCTTTCTGGACGTTGACGTCTGTGCAAGCAACACCATTTTGATCCAGGAAATTCTTGAGCATCGTGCAGTATGGGCATGTGTTAGTAGAGTAGACAGTTACTTGGTTAGTCATGTGGATTCCTCCTATTATATTAATTTCTTTTATCAATATACCCTAAGGGGTATTTAAAATGCATTCATTATGCTCAAAAAAAAAGAATATTTTCTTTTAACAAATATTATTATCTATCTGTTCTTTCAAAGTTGCCAAAAACAAATAAACGGAATATTCTGTAATAAATGGAGGGAGGTGAATTAAGTGGAATTAATACTAACCGCAAAAATAAAGATATTGCCATCTCCAGAGCAAATTCACATTTTAAAGGATACTTTCTCATGTTATCAAAATGGTTGTAATTTCGTTTCAAAACTCATTTTCGAGAAAAAGACACTGCACCGGGAGTCGTTGCATAAATTAACCTATACTACCCTTAGATCACAATATGGTCTTCGTTCTCAAATGGCACAATCCGTTTTAAAAACTGTAATTGCTCAATATAAATCACTTAAAAGTAACCAACATCCTTGGACAGAAATTAAGTTTAAAAAACCTCTATACGATTTGGTTTTTAACCGTGATTATTCCTTCAACAAAGACTTTCTTTCTATAAATACAGTTCATGGACGAACTAAATTATTATATAAAACAACTGGACTAAATCATTACTTCGACGGTTCTTGGAAATTCGGAACTGCGAAATTGATAAACAAGCATGGACATTGGTATTTGCACCTGCCAGTTACAAAAGATGTTCCCTCTTTTGATAAAAATTCTTTGTCTGAAATTGTTGGGGTAGACTTAGGGATCAACTTTCTTACTACTTCTTATGATTCGAAAGGCAAAACAACATTTGTAAATGGAAGAGCGATTAAGCATCGTCGTGCTAAGTATAAAAATTTAAGAAAAGAATTACAGCAAACCAGAACTCCTTCTGCTAGAAGAAAACTAAAATCAATCGGTCAACGAGAAAACCGTTGGATGCAAGACATCAATCACTGTATTAGTAAGGCACTCGTTGATAGTTACCCTAAAAACACTCTATTTGTTTTAGAAGATTTATCGAAAATTAGTCAAAAGACTACAAAGGTTAAGTTAAATGATAGATATCATTTCGTTTCTTGGGCTTTCTATGATTTAAGAACCAAAATTGAATATAAGTCTTTGATGAATCAATCAAAGACTATTGTAGTTAATCCAAAATACACTTCTCAAACCTGTCCGAAGTGTAATTATACACACAAACAAAATCGCAACAAAAAAAGCCACAGCTTTTTGTGTAGAAGGTGCAAATACAAATCGAACGATGACAGGATAGCAGCAATGAATCTTCAACAAAAAGGAATAAAGTACATTGTTGAAGAAGTCACTTGAGCAAGACTCAGGTGATTGGGTAATTGTCGACATGCCCTAATGCTACACCACTCTAAAATAGGAGGTCACTTGATCGCTTGACTATTGGGTAGTAGCAAGTTCACTTTAGGAACACAGTAGACTGGTAGAGTGAACAGTCGACCATTGTGCAGTAAGGGCATATTTAGTAACCAACTTCTTGCAGAATCCCTAATAGAACTTTTTTTATAATAATTAAAGGCCTCCCTATCAATTTTAGGGAGGCCTTTAATATTTTAGAGACTGAAATTCTACAATTTTTTAGACTTTCCGCTCAAAATAAGCATGCAGCCGATATTCCGCAATTTTCTTTGTCCAATCATAAAGAATTCGCCGATGTTCATTACTTGGCGATAGATTCAATGAAAACAAATTATTATTGAATGTCACCAAGCCATCTTTCGCACTGCCGCTCCATTTCGTCATCGGCATCCGTTCAATCAGATCTGCGATTTTCTTTTCGTCGTAGTCTCTGAGCTTTTTGCCCTGTACATCATTGAAGTCAGCATTCAACCGGTATTGTTTAGCCGTCAGGAACTCGTGAAAATACGGCGCGGCTTCCACGGCCGTGATTGGCTCCAGCCAGTTCTCCACGCCTTTTGACAACATGTAACTTAAGACTACCATCTTATAGCTTTTGTTCATGCCGGTCTTCTCGACTTCCAACAACCAATTCTGGTGCTTCGTCCACACTTCAATCTCTTCCGCATTCAACTCTGCCGCATATGCTAGCAGGCCGAACCAGCTGCCGAATTCCTGCTTGATTGTTTTCGAATCCGCCATCCCTTGGAGGTGAAATTCCAAATAAGTTGGGCGCCTGCCAAGCTCCCGTTTTAATTCACGGTAAGTAAGAACCATTGCTTCTTTTCTAGGCGCGCGTTTTTGCCGCAGCTCTTCCAACAAATTAACGACTGCCAATTCTAAATTGAAATCGCAATTCTCAGGAACCAAAGGCTCGACGCCTTGAGCTTTTCCTTTAGCCTGAGGCGCTGTATCAAATACGGAAAGCTTCAAATCAGCGTTGCGGTAATTGCCGATAAAGTCGATGATCACGCAATGATCTTTTTCGTCCGCAATACGTAGCCCCCGGCCGATCTGCTGGGTGTAAACCGTGAGCGACTCAGTGGGGCGGATGAAGAGTAAGGTATCAACTTTGGGAATATCGACTCCTTCATTGAACAAATCAACCGTGAAGATAATTTCCAACTCTCCTGAATCTAACTTAGCTCTCGCCGCTTTCCGCTCTTCTGCAGGCGTACCGCCCGACAAACTCATCGAACGGATGCCTCGTTCTCGGAAAAATTGGTCCATAAATTGCGTCTGCCGGACCGTCGAACAAAAGACAATCGTGCGGGTCTGCTTATGTTTTTGCCACGCTTCAAAAACAGCTTCAGCATAGTCTTCCCTCAGCTGCGCTTGAAGCAGTGCCTCTTCATCGTAGCGGTTCCCGAGCCAGCGAATCTTCGAGTAATCGGTATTATCGTATACCCCGAAATAACGGAACGGCGCCAGCCAATTGCGTTCGATGGCATCAAGGAAATGAATGGAAATCGCGACATTGCCATCACATAGGGCATACACATCCTGATTGTCCATCCGGTCGGGCGTTGCCGTGATGCCAAGCAAAAACTGCGGATCGAAATGCTCCAGCAACCTTCTGTAAGTAGGGGAAGCTGCATGGTGGAATTCATCCACCACAATTAAATCGAACGCATTCCGCTCGAATTGATCTAAGTGATACTCACTTCCCAGTGTATAGATGGAAGCAAACAGAAACTCTGCGGAGATATCTTTTTCTGTCGCATGGTAGAACGCAGATTTTTTATGTGGGTGAACTTTTTGAAACGATTCTTTTGCCTGCTGGAGAATCTCCTGGCGATGAGCAACAAACAACACTCGCTTGAATTTCTTCGCAAAAAAAGCCGCGAGATAAGTTTTCCCGAGCCCTGTCGCAAGCACCGCCATCGCTCGGCCGTACTCCTCTTCCATCACCACATCGAGTGCATCAAGCGCTTCCTGCTGGGCAGGCCGAGGATCTAACTCGGTTATGTAAGGAGTTCCTGTTTCAATGATCTCCTGGGGCTGCGATGCCCCAAGCATAAGACCTGTTTCTTCTGCTTCCGACCACACAGGGCTGATCGGCCGTTTGAGATTCGCTTTTTCATGAAGCATTTTATATTCCTGGAGCGTTTCTTTATTCAAAGGAATCGTTTCATCCGCGTAGAAATACGCTAAAAACTGCTCTGCCGCTTCATCAAATACCGTCTCATCTACTGAGGTCGGAGCGATCAAGTTCCATTCCACACCTTCTGTTAATGCGGAGCGGGATAGATTGGACGATCCAACGATCAGATGCGAAGTCTCTTTTCCGCGAAACAGATAAGATTTCGGATGAAACGAAGCGCCGCCACTTTTCCATAGGCGAATTTCAGCTGAAGGCAATTCATCCAGCAACATCTCCAACGCCGCCGGTTGCGTTACGAAAAGATAATCCCCAATTAAAAGCTTGATCGGCACACCTCGGTCTGCTGCTTCTTTCAAGAACGGTGTTACGATTCTCACACCCGACTTCATCGCAAACGCCGTAATCCAGCTGATTTCTACAGCCTCTTTTGATAACCGGCCCAAGTGGCCTACGAGTTGCGAGGTTACCAACTGCAGTTTACTCATCTTCAACCTCAATTAAAAAGATACGTTCTTTGAAGCCACCGCGTTTTTCTGCTTTTTTCACACGGACTTCTTCAACTTCTTCAAATGAAGAACCATTGAGTTCAGCGGCAGCATGAATCAGTTCTAGAATATCCGCAAGTTCTTCCACCGCATCTTTTGGATTATTAGTTTCTTCAAATTCACGAAGCTCCTCAGTGAGTTTCTTCGTTACTTCTGTTTTATATTCTTCTTCTGACAAAATGCGTGTTTCGAATTGAAGGCCGCTGTTTTTGATTACTTGCGGGATTTTGTCTCTGACTAATTTATTATATATAGGCATTGTAAGTCTCTCTCCTTTACATATTTAAAATTAATTTATGTTTTTATACATGCCAGGGTAAATATATAAAGATTTATAGTATTTTACTGAATGAAATTCACTGACAAGCTTACTAGCATATTCTGGAGAAATATATTGAACATTATTTTCAAAAAAATTATCTATCTCTAAATCATAGTCAAGGACTACAATAAATTCTTCTCCAGCATCCTTTAGACGTTTAACACAAATCAAAGAATCTATTATATTCCCTAGTACAACATTAAGATGCATTGAGACCCTCCACGTTTTTTATTTTTCACACACAGCTTTTAGGCTCACTCCCATTCGACCTACGGGGTACTAAATTCATCTAAATTAAAGTAGGTTTTTATAATGGCTCTCCATGTAACTTCCTTGCTTTTCAGTTAATACAATTCTCCTCCTTTCGTTAACATTCATGAATGTACGGTCCGTTATAGAAATAGTTGGTGAAATCACAATTTCTCCATTTCTATTAAATGAAATTAGTCTCTTATCAAATAAATTATCGTGATTGGGACATAGCAATAATCCATTATGTACGTCTAAACGTTCTTCGTTAGTAGCAAATTTCCAAGGTTTGATATGACTTGCGATTAACATTCGCTCGTCTGTGACACCACATAAGGCACATTTACATTCACGTTGAATAAGCATCTTTTTAAACTTCCCTTGACCTATGCGAGCTTTCATCAACCGCTCTTTTTCAGTTTGTTCAATTGGTAGGGTTTCAACCTGCTGAATGCTTAGAAACTCTTCTTTAAGCTCTTTCTCATCACCCTCTGTTGAAGATGTTTTTGTAAACTTTGCTTTACTATTTAAAAGACGTAAAGGAAAAACCCATACCATACGTTGATTTCCATCTCGATCTTTTTGTTGTTCTTGATAAGGTTCTCCCGCTAACTGAACTTGTCCACGATAAGTGTATTCTTTAGGCTTCAAAACCTCAAAAAAGTGAATTTCTACTTCGTTTTGATTTGATTCCGCTAACGTTAAATTCTGCCCTCTCATCTTTTGATCTCCACTCTGACCCATGCCAGAATAATGATAAATATCTTCAATAATACGATCATCATAGAGCTTTGTTTTGTCCGAAATAAGAGTCAATGAATTCGTTCGATTTGATTTTCTCATACCTCCCTGAGAAGAGCATAAAAAAATCTCACGGATCTGTTGATTATTAAGAACCTCGTTTATTTCTAATTTTCTCTTTAGCATAATTATAAATTCTCCTTATTGATTTAATTTTCTAATTTCAACTAATTCCATTGTACTATATTGGATAATATTGGTCTTTAATAAAAAATTACCAATTGAGGATTAATTAATTTATAAAATTTAAACTTATTAAACTTTAAAGCGAAAGAAATACAATGACTAAATCCACTTATTTCCATTCTCTTATTTTAAAAAATTTATAGAAGAAACTCAAAATATAAAATGCCAAGGCTGCAGTTGAATAGCCTTGGCATTTTTTCTAAATTCCTTTTTTTCTTTTCTCATCTAACCCTTCCCAAAATACCCATCCATTTTGAGAATGCCCCGAACATAAAGCCGCTGGCGTGCTCGGACTATTAAATTCTACATCATCAATTAATTTTGCAGACTTCTCATCTATACTAACTGCTTTTCCAGATTCGATAAGTTGATCGTACCGTCTTTTCGATCTTTGAAAAAAGTTACCCCCATCGCTCCATCCTTTAGTGCGGTCTAAAGGCGCTTTTATCAACGAATTAGCTTGTAGTATATACTTTCCATCTTGTAAACGGATTGAAGCTTGATGAGGAGACTTTGCCTTAAAACTTTCATCTCTTTTGTTTTCTTCCTCTGTAGAAGAACTGGGCTTGAATGAAATTCCCATGGCTTCTAATAGAAATTGAATTTGCGATGCAAAAGAATTTAAAGTAGAGAGGTTAAATACATTCACATTAGGAGCTATCGGACGCAAATCTTGATTTTCCAAACTATATTGTGTTTTGGAAAACGCTTGAATGAAATAATACTCTAAATAATCAATACTCAATTTGTCAAAGGTGTTATTATCAGTGACTAATAAGATTCCAAATTGCCAAAAGTCTTTTTCGCGCAAATGTGATTTAATGCGCTTAATTCCATTGATAGATTGTCCTATGTAGACACTAGATTCTTCTGTTTCTGAGAATAAGAAATAAACTGCATGATTATTTGCATAATCGAGGGATTCTACCTTGCTTAATTGACTCTTCTTAAAGTAAAACCCCCGTATTTGGCTCGTGGGATCTTGGAAAATCCTTAAAGAAGTTGCATGGTGTGCATCTGGAAAATGAAGCATTAAAGTTCGATTTGTTATCATTAATTAGACACCTCTCTATTCTACGATGATAAAAGTACTTTTTATCTTTAATTCTTTCTTAATTATTTTTTGATAATTAACTAGGAAGTCTCTAATTGGAACTTTTAGTATAGAATCTCTATTATCTATGAATTCAACTTGTTCATTCCTTAAGATATCCATTATCATCTGAATAGAGACAGTCCATTCTTCGAGGTAATAATTCTCTTCTAACCATCTTAAAATGATCGATCTCCACATATGGTTTGGTGATTTTATATAGCTAGCACCCTCTATGCGGATTGTTTGCATTCTTTCTAGTAGATCTTTGTATTTTTTTTCGGGAACATGCTGGGCTAAATTATGTATACGGCTCCTGTTCATTTCATAAAAGATTCGGCGAAACTTCTCATCTAATTCTTTCTCTTCTGGACTTGAAGCAGTAGAGACTGAAACTTTTTTAGATGTAGATCCAAGTGCTTTGTTATAAGAATTAGCCCCCGACAGATTTTGTCTATCCTCTATTACTTCCGAAGCAACAGCAGCCTTTTTCGCTCTTTCTTTCTCTTGGATCCGTTGGAGAATTTCTTTCCTTTTCTCTTCTTTACGCAGCCGTATTTCTTTTTCTCTATCCTTCATGGCTTTTCTTTCTCTTGCTTCTCTGATTTTCCTCTCTTTTTCTTGTGCCTTCTCTCTTTCTCTTGCTTCTCTTTCCCTTGCTTCTTTTTCTCTTTTTCTTTTCTTTTCTTGAGAGAATTTTTCTTTAAAAGTCCCTCGGAAAGCAATCTCTTGCTCAGGGTTCCTTAACATAAATGCTTCGTTTTTGATTTGTAATGCTTGGCTGAATGGGATTCTCGAAGTTTCGCCTATTAAAAAACCTCGGTAAATTTCACCTTTTAAATCATCAATGAATCGAAAAACACGTATATAATTTCTGTCTCCAATTTGAGAAATATAATAGATACTCTTCATTTCTATTTCACGATTCTGATTCCATTCAGTTGTTGTATACCCTAGCACTTTAAATAGTTCTTCTCTATTGGTATAGGTGGCTATATTCTGCTTCCAAGTAACATCCTCCCGGCTGATATGTGAACTCAACC
Source organism: Planococcus sp. SK3692 (assembly GCF_028890485.2). Classification (GTDB taxonomy): domain Bacteria; phylum Bacillota; class Bacilli; order Bacillales_A; family Planococcaceae; genus Planococcus. The sequence goes on along the minus strand of NZ_JARCHV010000002.1, from coordinate 191,773 downwards.
ATTCAATTTCCCACAGCACAATACTGTTCTTTGCTGTTTCTGTCGCGAAATTCGCTTTATCAATCAGCCAAAGTGGAATTAATCCGTTTTCACGAAAATATTGATGTCTTGCTTTAAAATTACGACTATGTTCCTTGCTTTCATGCTCTTTCAAATCAGTTAAAACCGTGATAGCCCATTCTTTGCTGCCTATTTTTACGTAAAGATCCGGAAAGTGTTTGGTAAATTGCGAAACACGATAACCTTCCTTTATATCAATTAAGTCTTTTTCGGCTGCTACTGTTTCTAATTCGTCCTTTATCATACTTACTAATACGGGATGTCTAAAGGATTCACGTTGAATTTGTTTTTGATATTGGCGATATGAAGCTTCTACTTGCTTAGATTCTACACAAGCTAAGTTTGGCGGATGGGCGAAATAGGTTCCCCTTTTATCTCCTGATTTAACTCTTAAGTAAACCTCACAGTACGGACAAACATATAAATTCTTTTCTGCTAGTTTTTTTAACTGATCAACTGGATATTTCTCTTTTAATGAATCAATAAATTCTTCTGTATTATCCCCTTTGTTTATAGCAAAATTCATCTTTTCCCCTACTTTTCTTTTTCTTTCAGTAAATTCTTTGTTGTTACTTATTTTATTGTACCTGAAATTACCAATAATTTTGATTACATAATTTTTTAATTATAAAAGAACGAGTACAGTGCCATTACCAACCTCAGGAAGTGTTGTGAATCAAGCATTTAACTGTCAGTAGTTAAATTTTTGTATATTTTCTTTGCAAAGAGAAAAGGACTGCTGTAAAAAATACAGCTGTCCTTTTCTATCTTTACCTCCTTAAATTTATTTTGATTTTGTGTTTATAAATACTTATCAATGGTCCCTTCAGATACAGTAAGATAATGTTGAATTAACGTTTCCAGTGATTGATGGCCCGTTTGTTGCGTGATAGTTGATATATCTGCACCCGCTGCGTGCATAGCTACCACTTGGCTTTTTCGGAAATTGTATCCAGTAAGCCCCGTCCAGCGCTGCCAAAAACTATAGTACCCGATTTCAGTGATTGCTGTGCTTTCATAGCGTCCATTCTTATACACCCTTCCCACAAAGTAATTGTCTGCTTTAAGATGGTATTTACGTATATAAACGTTGATTGTCTGGATGACTTCTGGCGTGAGCCGTTTCGTATGCCATCTTTTTTGCTTCTTCAAATAAATATGCACGCATTTGTTTTTCAAATCGAAATCGTTTATTTTTAAACGCACCATTTCGCTGGGTCTGTTAGCGGTTACTAGATTAACTAGACAAATCGCCTTTGCTCTTATTGGGAGACGATGGAGCATATCCGTCAACTCTTTCTTATCAATGGACGACTTTCCACGAACTTGAGTCAAATGAGCGTATTGATCTTCCTGATACATTTTTCGTATCCCTGAAAGCTCGTATGCCACACCTGCTTCTCCTTTGAAATCTATTTTGTGAATGACACTTAAGTACTTTCTAATAGCTGCCAATCGGCGTTCCCATGTTGTTTTCTTAACTTGCTGTTCAGTTAATGAGATATACAAATAATCAAGCATCGCCTCTGCGCCAATTACTTGGTCTGTGCTGCAGCAATAGTTCTTATATCTCCGAATATCGCCCTCATACTGTTTTGGGATTTCTTCCATCTTTTTTTCAATGTGAATCTTTCTGTTTTGATAACGTTTTTGAGTCTCCAGAGTATCCTGGTGAATCGCTAGTTTAAAATCTGTCATTTTTCTTCCTCCCCAGTCTTTTTCAAAATCATTTTGAAACACCATTTATGATAGATTGATTTTGAAAAAGGTAATGGGAGAAAGCAAAAGAGCCAGAGAAGAAAATTGACGCCTTCTTCTCTGACTCTTATAAACCATCGTTTTTGAGAGAAGTTTCTATTGTCTCAAAACTCCTTTTCAGTATAAGTAACTCTATGGATTTACTTATTAGTGTTTGATAAATTTTAAATAGACTGACCTTTTTATTTTTGAAAATTTTAGAGATAAACTTGTTATATATTATTCTTCAATACTCGGCATGGAATTAACAATTTTCATAGTTTCAATTGAAACAGTGATTAATTTTAATATCAATTCAAAAACATATTCCTCTTCAATATATTCATTTGGATTTTGTTTAATTTTACTATTAGGGAATATCTTCTCTTGATACTGATCGGCTATCCAACCAATTGTTGTTTTACCATTAATTACATATTCGAATACTTCATTTGGTAAATCCTTAATGGTAATATTAGAATTCACAATAACATCTGTACCTTTTATACGAATTTTATTAACTCTCTTAGTTTCTTCTCCCTTATATCGAATATCTGCATCGTATTTAGGCGCATTCTCATAATTTAAGTGTAAATCAACTAACTTTTTGCCTGCTGTTATAAACTCGTTTTTATTTTTTAGTATCGGAATTTTAGGCAAAGATTTTGTTAAATCATTCTTATACTTCTCTTTATAATCTTTGTTATTTAAAACAGCATATACATAATAAAACACTTCTTCATCACTATTAAATCCATGTTGCTTAAGCAGGCTTTCATTAATATTGCCGTTCGATAAAAGTAAATTGTTCACATTATGAAGATCATATTTAAATGGGAATCCTTGTCCTTTTTCCATTAAATCTAGGTTAGGGACTAAATCTGTAACAAATGCTGAGAACTCTCTCTTAGCACCCACTCCATTGATGTAAAGAACCATTTCGTTATTCATATTTATATTTTTATATAAGCCAGGATTTTCATTCATATCCTTATCGTAATATAGCCACTTTTTCACAAATGGCCTGTACATGCTTAGTACGATGTTTTTTTGATTGAATTTAATTTTTTGTGACTTAGAAAGTTTATTTTTTAGGCCTCTACTCCATTTAATATAAGATTCATCATAATTGATTAGATCGACTTTTTGCTTAGAATCACCTATTTCACTTAATCTTTCAACTTCTGAATTATAATTTTCAATCATCCGCTTAACATTTTCAGCTAATACATCTTTGTTAAACGAATATACCCATTGATCACGTGAGGTATTTACTCCTAGGGCTTTATTCAGAAATATTCCCTTTCCGTTTTCAAAAACCGGTAAGAATTCATCGAATTTCACATCTCTTTTATTGACCCAATCATTGTTTTTATCAGGATTTATTTTTTCGTATTTCTCAATTAGATTATTAACTGATTTCAAATCTTGAATCTTATTTAATTTCTCTTTTTGGTTTAAATAATCTCCTATATCATAGTAGTAAATTTCATGTTTATCGGTTAAATCTTTAATAAGGATTGTTATCGCTACTGGTGTCTTGCTTCCTAGACCAAAAACGTTTCCTCCTTCTTTTCTTCTTTTTTCACCTTGAACCAAAGAATCTCCTCTTAAATTAAATACATGAATTGCATTAAAATTTTCAAACCATGTTTTTCTGATCCCATTGCTATTCTTTCCGTCAATTATAGTATTAGGGGTTATAAAAGCTATAATTCCAGAATCTCCAATTCTCTTACTTGCCCACATAAAAGCTTTAATATAGGGGTCATACAAACTTTTCAAACTTTTAGAATCTGTGAATTTGGCATATTCATTGGTTATTAATGAATCTAAATAAGGATATTTGATATTTTGGTTATTATCATTTTCATTACTTTGACCAGCAGAATACGGCGGATTTCCGATTATTGCGAATATAGGTTCTTCTTGCTGTTTTTTTAAGCGTATGTTGTTTTCTCCAAATAATTCATCCATAAAAGAAGGTTTTTCTTCGGAGCTCTCAAAGGTGTCTGTTAATACAATACCTTCAAAAGGTACATATTTACCTCCATGTAAACCATGGAAAGTTTCTTCAATATTGATAGCAGCTATATAATAACTCAAAAGCACAATTTCATTTGCATGAATTTCTTGAGTATATTTACGCAATAAATCTTCTTTATTAATAAGACCACTTTGTAACAAACGAGTTACGAATGTGCCTGTTCCTGTAAATGGATCCAACACATGAACACCTTCACTTGCAAGCGATTTTCCAAAGTGCTTCTTTAATAAATCATCTACAGAATGAATAATAAAGTCTACAACTTCAACAGGTGTAAAAACGATTCCTAACCGTTCTGTCGTTTCTTTAAATCCTACTTTAAAGAATTTATCGTACAGCTGGATAATAATATCTTGCTTCGCTTTTAAGTTATCTACACCTTCTGCACGTACACGAACACTTTCATAAAATGATTCTAGTTTTTCTTGTTCCTTCATTAGTCCTTTGTCATCAAGAATAGTCAAAATGGTATCCATTGACCTAGAGACAGGATTTTCCTGTACAAAACTGTAAGAATCAAATAACGCTTCAAAAACAGGCTTTGTAATTAAATGCTGTGCTAACATTTCAATTGCTTGTGTTTCACTAATTGAATGATTGATATTGTACCGTAAGCTTTTAATAAATTTTTGAAATTCCTTGTATGCTTCGCTTTTCTTGTCCTCTAAAATCACCCGTATACGTAACATATGCTGTTGAGCGATTTCAGCTACATCTTTTGACCAATCTTCCCAATAGCGTACATCCCCTACTTTACGAACAATCTTACCGTATATAGCGCGCTCTAAATCAGATAGGTCTTCTTCGGTTAACATCATAGCTAACTGTTCTGTTTGTTGTTTTAATTCTCCACCTTCTGGAGCTTCACCTACACCGATAATTTGAATTTGATCTGGTTTCTTCTTATTCAATTCTAATTTATTAATCGTTGCATCGAATCTCTCATCTAAGGAACGTAAAGCATTCAAGACTTCCCAAACTACCCGATATTTATCATTATTATCTAAAACACTATTTGTATCGACCCCTGCTGGCACACCAATTGGTAAAATTACATAACCATAGTCTTTACCCGGAGATTTCCGCATAACTCTTCCCACTGCTTGTGCAATATCAATTTTTGATTTGCGTGGCTTTAAGAACATGATAGAGTCTAAGTCTGGTACGTCTACACCCTCTGTTAAAAAACGAGCATTTGAAAGAATACGACAAGTGTTATCAGGTACTTCATCTTTTAACCAAGAAATTTTCTTGTTTTTTTCTAAAGCATTCATAGAACCGTCAGCGTGATCAATCTCAATTTTATATTGTTGTTCATACTCTTCGGAATCTTGATATAAATACTCATCTACTACATGAGTGAACATATCAGTAATTAACTTAGATTCACGGATAGTTCCTGTGAAAGCAATAGCACGTTTCATTGGTGAACCTAAAGCTTCATCTGAATTACTACTTCGACGGACTAATCCATTCCAACAGCCGATAATTTTTGTTACATCATCAAATTCTAGTTCGGAGTCCTTTTTAGCAAACATTTTTTGGAATCTGCGAGCAATCATGTCCTCATCTACTGCTAACACCATAACTTTATAATCCGTTAAAATCCCTTGACGAATAGCATCACCAAATCCAATACGATAAAACTCATTACCATATAAATTAGTATGATCCATATCAGCAATTACTACAGACAATTCGTCTGCTTTCTGTTTTGCTTTATCACCATAAACTCTTGGTGTAGCTGTTTGGTATAGACGTTTAGCTGTTTTGATATTGTCATCGTAATGAACTTTAGTAAAGTTGCTATCTTCTTTACCTAATTCTGTTGCGCCCGTTGTTCGATGAGCTTCATCACAAACTACTAAATCAAATTCATAGAAGCCTTGCTTTTGGGCTTCGATTATAATATCAATCGATTGATATGTTGAAAAAACAGTTATAAAATCTCCCTTACTCTGACTTGCTTCGATTCTCGATTGATATTCTAAAAGCCTATTGGCATCGGTTGTAGCTGGATAACCGATATCTGCAACATTAATATCTGCAATATCATCATTACTTTCTTTTTTAGTTACTTTTCGGTCGGAACATACAGCAATTGAATCCATATTGTAATTAGTGTCTGCCGTCCAGCCACGCAAGGTTTGTGAAAGTAACTGTATACTTGGCACTAGATAAAGGACTCGAAAAATATCATTTTTCTTCTTTGCAAGTTCCTCAGCAATTGCCATAGAAGTATATGTTTTACCCGTACCTGGGGCCATAATAAGTTTCCCACGATCAACTATTTCAAAACCATTTACAACTGCTTCAATTGCTGGAATTTGGTGTGGTCTTGGTGTTTTCTTTTGTTGAGCTTTTACTTTTTCTGGCTTAGCAAAGCTAAATTCCGACCAATCAATTTGACTATCTTTAAGTTGGGTTAACGAAATACGTGTAATTTCTTTATCTCGACCAATTAACGCTTCTTCTGCATGTTTTCCCCATTTATCAGTAGAGGTAATAATAATGCCTTTTGAATAAAATCTTTTTCCTACTTCGTTTAAAAACGAATCAATATGTTGTTTTTGTATTGTTGTGTCCTCTGAATAATATTTGCATTGAATAGCTATCAGATTACCCGTTTCACGTTCTTTAGCAACTAAATCTACACCAGTATCTGATTTAGAAATACCATATTCATCGGGTACTTCATTTAATGTCCAAACATTATCAAATAAACGTTTGTACATTGGTTCATTCTTAAAGTATGTACGTGATAATAATTCGAACATTGTTCCTCTGTCACGTTGCGTTGTATAATCAGCATCCATCTCTTTTACGATAGATATAAAACTTTTTGCACTCTTAAGCTCTTCACTCACTAAACTCACCCTACTTTCAATGACTTACTTAAATTATATACAATCTCCATTGAATCAGAAAAATTTACTTATTTAACTTTTGAAAATCTATTTTCCTTTTATTCTCTCCGTAGATTTCTAATAACCGATCTTAAATAACAAAAATTAAAGCGATTTGTTAATACGATTTATTTATCACCATAATAACCGGAACAAAATTCTACTTTTTTACTATTGAGACATTCGGCAGCCTGATGAATTTTATTATATTTGCTAGAAATTCTTATATTCTATTAACTAATTTTAAGCTAGGTTCTTAACTACTATATCAATAATTTTTTCAATTAATAAGAGTACCGAAAAATCACGAAGGAAAAACTTTAAATTACACACCGATAGACATTCTATGTACATAGAACTTTATAGACATATATAGAATTACTCTATTTGATATTATAAAAATGAAATAATGTAACTAAAATATCTAATAAAATTGGCGAATCAATTAATTTTAAATCCTTAAATTAATTTTATTTGTTTGCACTATTCCTCTTTTAGTTATCTATTTCCAGCAGACAGCAATCGGTTGTACTTATACACATTAAATAAGTATCAACATTCCTCTAATATCTATAAAGATAGATGTATATACCGGACGAGTACTTAAGCTTAATTTTGAAGCTAGAAAATAGCCGTCTTCTCCCTAACCATCTTTATTCTTCGCTGATTGGAGTTGCTTTGATTAAACTCCCCTCATCTTCGTAGCTGATATATTCAATGGTTTCTTTTTGACCTTCGGTGTATTCCCATTCCCCAGAGTCACTGGAAGGAGGAAAAATAGATCCTGCGCCACTAGCTGTGAAATTTTTAGCAATGATATTCCCCATAATGCTACCACTCCCTGTAAGGAAAAAATCACTATTGGGCGCCAAAACGAGTTTATTCCCCATATCTCCATGTCCGGACACTGTAATTGTGTTTCCTGTTCCGTAATGAACCAAGTCTCCCATCAACCCGTTACTTCCTGTTACTGTTAGATCGGCTCTTTTAACGTGAAGTGTAGCATGATATTTAGAATTACCTCCTAATGAAGGTGTGGATGTTCCTGCATAGAATACTTCTACGTTTTCCGGCTTTCCATTACTATTTAGGTCGCCATTCCGGTGATTTAGCCTATCTTTAATGACTATTTTTAGTTTTGAATTGGAGGCATTAATCAACTCGATAAACCCATTTTCTACATCCCAATTATCAACAAACAAAGTTCGATCTCGATTCTTGAGATCAATGGTTAATTTACGAGCACTCGGGATATAAAGTCGTTTTAAATACACGTCTTCTGAAAGAACCCAAGTCGAATCTGTCAAGTTCCATTTATCAAGTGATAATAGTCCATTCTTTACTAATGTATCGCCATTCTGATTTTGCGCAGATTCCAACGGCAATATGGTTGGAGATATAAAAACCGAATCAACATCTGGAAGCTGTGGTAGGGCTTGGACACATTCATTCTTCACTTGGCTTAAGTCAACATTTTGAAAGACTTTCCCACTAACCCTCGAACCTCCTGCTGTGATGATGACTTTCCCAGAAGTATACGCATCACCATTGATTCCTGATCCCCCGCCTGTAATCCGAATATCTCCTACCGAATATATGTTGCCATTTATAAAGGCCCCGCCACGTGGAATATAGGTTGTCCCGTTTACGTAAATGGGTCCCTTCAAGTTGTTCGTATCATGGTAAAGATTTGCTGTGGTATAGAGCGAGAAACAGGCTTTTAGTTTCGCAATTTTCTCACCGTTGATTTCTTCCACTACGGTCTCTTGATCAACATTCAATTGAATTTCAAGAAGTTGCGAAAGTACCTTTGTTTGATTTCGACCAGAAGGAATCGGTACTACTCCGGTCGATTCCAGATTGTATACAAGTGGGTCTGTAGAAACTAAGCTGATTGCTGCTTCGGATACTGGAATATTTCCTTGCTGGGCTTCATAGCTCTTGCTGTCTACGAGGTTCAATTCAGGCGTCAATAAGCCTTGCACGTTGTCTTTATATTCTTGTTCAAAATTAAATTGAGCCTTACCCTGAGGAGAAGATATCGCTTCAAACTGTTGATGCGTCTTTTTGAAAGCCTGTTCGACCAATAGCTGAATTTCTGCCCGTTTAGCCGTCAATCCAGCTTCTGCAATGTAGAAGCTGGATTGATTCCCGCGCTCACTTTGCGAAAAACTCATTGTATTTGTCGCCATCGTAATAAGGCTTAACCCTAAAACTCCCACCAACATGATTGCCAAGAGGGTGATAAAGAGGGAGTATCCGTTTTCATCTCCTACTTGTTGTTTCATTATAATTCTCCCCCAGTTCGGATAGCGATCGTTGATGTCCACTCTTTTTCATTGCTATCTTCCAATTCCAGTTTCATAATTCCAGCCTTTATCTCAACATCAAAGTCATCCACATTTGAAACAATTACTTGATCGTTTCTTTTCAGCTCCCCTTGTGCTGAATCAAAACGATAAACAATAGAGTCTCCATTAGGAGGAGATATAGTCAAAACATTACTATTCTCTGTTATGTACTTTGGGTTTTGTCGAATATCTCTAGTCATTGTATTGATTAAAAGAGACATTTCCGTCGTGGTCATGTTGGTGAGTTGATTTCTTTTGTACGTGCTCTGTGACTGGATGATGATGCTCATTACGAGAACAGAAACAAGTGAGAGTAGCGTAATCGCAGCCAGCAACTCGACTAATGTGATACCTTTTTGATTACTCATGATTTTTGCCCCATTCGATTATCGACTCAATTTGTGCGCCTTCACTCGAATCTTCTAAAGACAATACTTCGACCTTCAATCCACTGAGCGTTTCATTGAGCACGCTATTGTCTTCGTAATCAGAAAGGGTTAATTGGATAAAGGCTTGCTCTGTAGTCTTTTCATAAATTACCCGACTGCCTTGGTCTACACTAAGACGATAATCTAAGTCGGCGACTAAAATGGTTTGGTCATCGGATTTTGAAGCGTTTTGCGCCGCCTGATAGACTTTCTCTACTTCCGTCTGTGCAACAAGCGTATAGTCTATAATTTCTTTCGATACTTGAGTCGACTTTGCAGCGACCAATAAGAGAGAAAGAAAGGAAGTAAGCAACAACGTGAGAATAACAATTGATGCAACTACTTCAATTAAAGTAAAGCCTTTCTCATTTTCCATTCTTAAATAATCTCCTCTTGTAAAACTATTTTCTTACATTCAATTATATCATTTAACATAACCTCAATTTTAATATTTAGGTATTAAGTTTCTGGTCACTTAAGATATATTGTTCATAAAATTCTTACTGTACGCATTTTAAGAACGTCACGAATAATTGGATAATCACTGTGAATGATTCATTATAGATGCAATATAGATAAATAATTTAATTAATGAAAAGTAATCCTCTAATACTAATAGCTTCTAAAAATCATCAAAAGAAAATTAAGCGATAGTGATGAAGTTTTCTAACTCCTATGTAAATAACGTTTGAATAAAATGCCAAATAACACTATACGTGACGCGATGTACTAAATAGATGGTTTGAACAGAACGAAACATGCATAATGCTCAATCTATCATTTCTTTCCATAAAATAAACAGCACACGATCTCAGCCGTGTGCTGTTTATTTTTCTCTCTATTATTCTTCTAGTTTTCTTGAAGCAAACTCATCATCCATTTTCAGGAAATACTCGCCGCCTTCTTCGATGCCTTTTATGCGAATGATCATGTCTCGGAACATCTTTTCTTCTTCCATTTGTTCTTCGATAAACCAATCCAGAAATGATAACGTGGCATGTTCCTGCAGTTCATCCGCCAAGCTTACCAATTTATATATGTTTGCCGTCACTGACTTTTCCTGCGCAAGTGAAGCTTCCACAACATCCAGGGCATTTGTGTAATGGTTTTTAGGTTCTGTTAACGCCTGGAGTACCGGCTGCTCATCCATCGTCACCAAATATTGATAGAATTTCATCGCGTGAACGTGTTCTTCTCTTGATTGGATCAAATAGAAATTGGCAAATCCGTGATACCCTTTTCCCGAAAAGTACGACGCCATCGCTGTGTAGGCATGGGACGCCTGAAGTTCGTTATTAAATTGAGCGTTTAACGCTTGTGTCAAATTTGTTGGCAGCATTTAAAATTCCTCCTCGATCTTATTTAATTGTAACTCGGGTATTAGTTAACCATTGAATGAAATAATGCACCTCAAGAGAATGAAGCCGGAACAGTCTCTATGGCAAAGTGCCCAGTGGATCCGATTCTTCCTGACGATAAAAAGGAATCTGCAGAAGCCGTTTGGGAATCTTATATGAGCTGAGTGGCCCAATTGCGTTGATCGACAACCAAGGCGTAGTGTTTCGGATAAGGTATAAAAAGAGTCAGACCCTTTTTAGAAAACCATTACTACATAAAACGTAGTTTTCCACCTGTACTACTTTTCTTCACTTAACGATTAACTTATCCAGCTTTGCAGTCTTGAAAATCTCTTTGTTTTTTTCTTTAAACCTATCATTATGTGTAGAGACGATTCCTCGATTGCTGGCACCCGGTTCAATAAACAATTTTGCTTGATTGACCGCCGTAGCTCCATCTGTAAAAGCTCCTGCAATAAGACGCAGCTTACCATCATGTTCTAGAATATCCCCGGCCGCAAATAACCCCGCCACTGAGGTTTCTCCTTTCGAATTGCCTGCGACTGTTCTTGGAGAAGCCATTTCAATGGGAATGGGACTGTTCTCCACTAGCTCTCTTTCTCTTTCGAATCCATGATTAATAATGACTTCATCAACATCAATACGAATGAACTCATCTTGGTTTTGATCACTTAAAATGACTTGCTGTATTGTTTCGTGATCGGGTGCAGCGACTAATCTTTCAATCTTTGTGTTCAATAAACATTCAACTGAGCTTTTTTGTAATTTAGAGATTTCAGCCTCATGTCCTTTTAATAAATCTTTTCGATACGTCAAATATACTTTATCCGCAATCGATTCTAATTCATTCGCCCAATCAATCGCTGAGTTACCACCTCCTGAAATCAAGATTCGCTTGCCCTTAAATTGAGCGAGTGATTTCACTGTATAATGCAGATTCGTCACTTCAAATCGTTCTGCCCCATCAATCTCCAGTCGTGTAGGCTCTAATATCCCACCCCCAACCGCCAATATAATGGCTTTAGAATAGTGTTCTTCGCCCGTTTGAGTATTGACAGTGAAAATGCCTTCCTCGTCTTTTGAAATAGAGGTAACTTTTGTATTGAGTACAATTTTAGGTTGAAATATGTTGGCTTGCCTCACTAAACGATCGACTAATTGATGGGCAGGAGCCGGATCCATACCACCTACATCCCAAACCATTTTTTCTGGATAGACATTTAATTTCCCTCCAAGAACAGAATGGTATTCGATTAATTTAACCTTCATCTCACGGCATCCACTATAAAATGTAGAAAAAAGGCCTGCCGGTCCCCCACCAATTATGCTCACATCGAAAATTTCTTTAGGCTTCATGTCAAAACCCCTTCCTCTAAATTTTTCTTCCTTTGCCATACGGAACGCATACAGGTGTACCGTATAATGGGTCTTTTCCAATTTCACAGCGCATGGAAAATACATCTTGTACCATCTGAGGTGTAATAACATCCTCTGGTTTTCCTTGGGAATAGATATTTTTATTAAAAATAGCTACGATATGATGTGCATAACGACACGCTAAATTTAAATCGTGTAGAACCATCACTATCGTTCTGTTTTCCTTTTCATTTAGCTCAAAAAGAAGATCTAAAATTTCGATTTGATGAGATAAATCTAAATAGGTGGTCGGCTCATCTAATAAAAGAACATCTGTTTTTTGAGCAAGCGTCATGGCAATCCAAGCACGCTGCCTTTGTCCACCCGATAAGGAATCGACCGTTTTTTCTTCAAATTCTTTCATGCTTGTTAGTTCTAACACACGATTTACGACAGACTCATCTTCCTTTGACCATTGCTTTAGCCAGCTCTGATGGGGATACCGACCTTGTTTGACTAGTTGAAGTACTGTCAGACCTTCCGGCGCTAAAGGAGTTTGGGGAAGAATAGCAAGATTCTTAGCAACTGCTTTTGTAGACTGTTTTTTCAACTCCGTGCCATTTAACGTAATTTCACCCGACTGGGGTTTGATCAGGCGGGCTAAAGATCGTAGTAATGTAGACTTTCCACAGCCATTGGCTCCTACAAAAACCGTAATCTCCCCCTTGGGTATGGTTAACTGTAAATCTTCAATTACTTGTGTCTGACCGTAACCTAAGGTTAAAGAGTTTGCTTGTAACATATTTTTTCTCTCGTCTCCTTCCTATTTCATACGCTATTTCGGTTTCTAAACAGAAGATAAATGAAAAATGGAGCACCAATAGCTGCGGTGAATACCCCTGCCGGAATGTCCAACGGCAAAAAGGCAGTTCGGGCTACAAAATCAGCCAACACGACCATCATTCCCCCAATCAATGCAGACACAGGGATTAGCGCGGCAAATGAGCGCCCAATCAGCAATCGGCCAATATGTGGCGCAATTAACCCCACAAATTCAATACCACCTGCAAAGGCAGCTGCAGAACCCGCTAGGATTACACTAATCAATAAAAGCAAAAACCGTCTGGATTGAACTTTCACACCTAGTCCAGTTGCAATGTCATCGCCCAGTTCTTTTACACTTACAGAACGAGCGAGAAAAGCTGTTAGCGGAATAAAGAGAAGAACGAAAGGAAGCATCGAGTATACATGTCCCCAATTGGAGCCATATAGACTTCCTGTTAACCAAAGATACGCTTTCGTGGTGACAGCTGTATCACTCAAAACAAGCATCATGAGGACAATCGCTTTCATCGCAGCTGCTATACCGATTCCGATTAACACGAGACGAATCGGGGTGACACCGTGATTCCACGCCAGTAGATAAATAGTCGTTGCCACGATAAGAGCACCTAGAATCGCTGCTAATGGCATGAATGCTGCGCTTACCGTTCCCAAGAAGACCACGATAAAGATAATCGCACCTGCAGAAGCTCCAGCCGTTATCCCGATGATGTCTGGTGATGCTAATGGATTTCGAATAATTGCTTGTAAAATAGATCCTGCCACACCTAAAGCTGCCCCTACCATAAATGCCAGATACACTCTCGGAAGTCTCAGTTCATTTAGTACAAAGTCCGGTTCCGTTAAGCCCATTAAATTTTTGAATACAACCCAGGGACTAATAAAACTACTTCCAATTGACAGACTCATAATAAGAATAAGCATAGCTAATATGCTGAGAATTATTATGGTAGTTATTGTTTTCTTATCCACTTGAAACGAAAACTTTTCTGATTTATTTTTAACTGTGATATGCCTAGCCACTCTTCACTACCCCTTTCCTAGCAATGTAGATGAAAAATGGGGTTCCGATTAACGCAGTCATTACACCAATTGGCATTTCTTGTGGAGCAATGATAAATCTCGCAACCACATCTGCCAATAGCAGTAAACTTGCGCCGATCAAGGCACTCAAAATAATCACCCAGCGATAATCAGGTCCGACTATCCCCTTTACTAAATGGGGCACAATCAAGCCAATAAACCCAATCGAGCCAGCTACGGCGACTGAACCGCCAGCTAACACAATGACAACGACACCAATTATTACTTTCAGCAAGACTGTTCGTTGGCCTAAACTCTTTGCTACATCTTCCCCTGCCAGTAATATCGTAACGGGTTCCCCGAGGAACAAAGCAATTCCTAGCGCTATTACCATGTAGGGTAAAACGGGGATAATCATCTCTAAACTTCTGCCCGAAACTGAACCAGCTAACCAAAATAAGATACTTTGTATTCGTTGTTCATCAATTACCAGTAATCCCTGTGTGAACGAAATAAAGAGAGCAGAAATAGCAGCCCCCGCTAAAACAATCTTAATAGGCGATAATCCGTCTTTCCCCAGTGAACCAAGAAAATACACAGAAACTCCTGCGATAGCTGCGCCTAAAAACGCAACCCACATATATGATTGCAAGGAATCCACTGAAAAGAAGGTAGCCGAAAGAACAATGAAAAATAGCGCTCCTGCATTTACCCCCAAAATATCTGGTGCAGCGAGTGGGTTTCTCGTCATGGCTTGCATCAGTGCACCCGCCACGGCTAAATTTGCCCCAATAAAAGTAGCGATAATCGCTCGGGTCATTCTAGAGCTCGTCACAATAATGTGTTCGGTATTTGTTGAGTCAAAATACATTAGTGCTTCAATCGTCGTACGAAATGAAATTGAGTTTTGTCCTACAGAGAGACTCAAGATAAATGACAGGCTCATCACCATAATAGAAACAAGCAAAACAACTAGTTTAAAAGGTTTATGAGATGATAACTTCCTCATATTGATCCCTGCTTTCTATACCTGATAAAAAGAGGAAGGGACGGAAGAAACCCCGTCCCTTTCCGTTTTACTTTTCTAACCCAAATCGATCGTACATATCATCTAACATGAGGTTTGCTGAAAGGATGCCTCCGGCAAGATTCCATACAATTTCGTCTACCTCGTAGACTCTATTTGATTTAACGGCGTCAAGGTTTTCCCACAATGGATGACTGGTCCATTCTTCATAACTTTTGACGACTGCCGGATCATTTTTATCCATGAAAATATAAAAAGCATCTGCATTCATTTCGGTAATACTTTCTTTATCTGTTAGTTTGATAATCTCCAGACTATCATCCTCCATATTTTTAGGGCCCTCAAATCCAAGTTCAGTTAAAATCGACCCTGCAAAACCCGTATAGTAAATACGCGAATGATCTGCTCTAAAATTCAATACAGAAACATGTTTTGGCGCTTCATCACCCATCTCAGATTGTAACTTTTCTTTGAAATCGATTACTCGTGCATCCCAATCTTCTACCAATTCTTGGGCTTCATCTTCTTTATTTAGCGCTTGTCCCATTAAATCCACTGTTTCTTTGAAAGCAAAAACAGTTTCATGAGCCACAGTCGGTGCAATCGCTGAAAGTTGTTCATAGACTTCTTCGTGTCGAACTTTAGAAGCGATGATTAAGTCTGGTTTCAACTTTGCGATTTCCTCTAAGTTGGGCTGTGTTTCTTGTCCAACAATTGGTACACCATCTAAATCATCTTTCAAATAATCATAAACAGGCTGTTCAGCCCATGACTCAACAATGCCTACAGGTTTTACGCCAAGTGCAACTGCTGCATCATTAGCGCCTTGATAAAGAGTCACCACACGCTGTGGAGTTCCTTGGATTTCTGTTGTGCCCATCGCATGCGTAATGGTTTGCCCCTCTTCATTACTCGCTCCAGCTGCGGCATTACTCGTACTCGATGATTCAGATTTCCCACAGCCTGCCATCATTAACACTAATGAGAATAACGCTATACTTAAAAACATTACTTTCTGGCTACTCCAGTTCGAATGCAAATCTCTTCACTACTTTCCTTTTTTGATTAAGTTATAAACGATAATGAAAATCATTATCAATTAGAACTTCTGTTTTTCATTATAAACACTCTTTTCTTGTATTGCTACCTTTTCTTAAATTCTTTCAATCTGACAAAAGAAAAAAATAATAAAGTATTAGTATTTTCAAACTGATTCAAAAAGTCTTCATTTTAAAATTTTTTCTCACCTTTTTCATTAAGAAAATCCTCTATTGCTGATACTCTATTAAATTACCATTTGCATATTGATTTTACTTCTCAAGATTTTTTGGTTTATATTTACATTTATAATTTTGCTTCTATATGTTTATTAATGTAAAATAACCCCTTACACCTTTGTAGATATTTCAATATATTGGTACTTTAATTTGTATACTCTTAGACTATTTATTTCTTATTACATTTTTAAACTTAAGAACTCAGTCCTTTCAAGAGGTTATACCGGATGTTAGCAATAAACAGATTTAAATTTGCAAGATAAGAAAAAGGAAGTAAGGTGATATATTGTTTTTTTCAAAATGGACATTATTTCAAGTGGTCATTTTATTTTGTATGGCTATTATGGTTTTCATCGCTGAGTTCTTTTCAGCTGAAATAAGCACTGCATTTTCTTCAGGTACTTTTGCTTCACTTTCACTAGTTATAAGTTTTATATTCTTTGGATCTAGTTTGATAAGTTTATTTTTAATTTTTCATAGCAAAAAAAGCGATCGTTTCTTATCTCATCCTTTATGGAATAAGATGCCTATACTTATAATTTTTTTATTTACTCTATCTTTCATTATTTTTATGGTTGCGTTCTTTGTTTTCTCCATCGAAGATTTTGTTCTAGCGAATCGATGGTTTGTATATTTACTGGCTTACTACTTTTTATTTCTACTAAATATTTTTGTCCTTTCTATCATACATAAGGTAAAGAAAGAGCTTACCAAAGAGAAAAAGGTCGAATTATCTTTCGTCTTCACAGTACTAGGACTAATTTTATTAATTTTCTTTATTCCTTCCATATGATTGAGATATTTTATCTTTGTAAGATAGAGTGTTTAGACCATTTTTTGTTGTATTGCTTAATTCCTCCTCATAACAATTAGTTTAGAAAGGCCATAAAATTTATAAACTGAGATTTCGAAGGAAATGTCTTATCTCAGGTTTTTAATTACTTAAAATTGGAATTTAAGTATTAATTTTACTTTTTTTATGGTAAATTATACAAGAAAGAAAAAGTGAGGAGTGGAGATTATGAAAAAAGTAACCTTATTGGTGGTCGGAGCCGTTTTTTGCACTAGTGTTATAACATCAGGTAGTACTGTTTTTGCTTCTGAAATTAACGAGGATCTGACTAAAAACTACGAAATTAATTGGGATGACGCGTGGGATGATGTTGATGTACTAGATGAGAGCACTAATTTTGGATCTAGCAGTGATCCAAATAGCTTTGGCACACGTGCTTATGGTGACTTGGCTACTGGAAATACGTCTTTAAGCTCAACTTCTACATTAGTAAAGAGTACTGGAACAACTAAAGGAAAAATTCTTTCTACAGTTACTTCTGCAACCACTAGCTTAAGAAATGTTTCACAAGGTTATACTGCTAGTGGCAGTAAAAAGACTGCAGTTGGAAAATTCACTGCAACATCTGAATTATCTCTAACTCGTGCTAAAACTAAGTATGTATACACTGGATTAACTATTCATACTGCAACAAATACTGGTATCTTATATGATTCAAGAACCTTAAAATCAGGTACTTACTAAATTTTAAGTATAAATTTCAACAAGATAGTGAGTAATGCCTTATATTTTAAGGCATTACTTTATTTATTAGGAGGCAGTAAATGAATACTTATAAAAGTTTAATTTTGGTTATACTCACCAGTTTACTGTTATTTTCATGTTCAAATTTTCAATCAGACCAGTTGCTTAATGAAAAGGATATTCTCAAAGCAAATAACAATCAGTATGAAATTCAGAATTCCAACGAATTTAATTACTTAAGTTCATCTAGCGAGATAGTAGACTCTAGTGATGCTTTTACACAGGTTAAAGCATTTATTCCCGATGAATCATACACGCAGGAAATATTAGTGCAAAATGAGTCTTTTGTTTATCTTAAGGTCCCTATTAATGCAAACAGTATTACTGGACAAGTAGTTTATGAGAACGCTACCAAAGAACCGATGAAAGTTCGTTCATTTTTTATGCAAGGAAATAATATAGCAAATGTAAAACTATCTGATTCAACGGATTGGAAGTCTTCAATTGAATATGAAGTGGCAGCTAATTCTTCGGTATCTTTAAACGTAGAAATAAAATGGGAAAATACAGGCATGCAAGAATTAACATTCTTTCCTTTAGATCAAACTAGTGAAGCTAATCGATACGAAGGTGGTAGTTTAAGTACCTACCGTTTTTATGTTCAAAGTAAAGATGTTGATATTTCTGAAGAACTACTAGAAAGTCAATCTACTGACCTTACAATGAACGATATAGAAGAGGAAGCGAACTTCTTTCCTGTCCCATCATGGTTGAATACAGATAAAGAACCGGTTGAATATGATTTAGTAGATAATCAATTAATAGCTAAAGAGTCTATTGAGTTCTTAGAACTAGCAAAAATCCCTTACAACACTTCGGTGGATATATTGATATTAGATGATTTTGGGAATGTAAATCTTTTAAAAGATGATGTAAGTATTTCTAAGAATGAAAAGACAATCTTAGAATTATCGAAGTTTGAAATTGAAGAATCAACTCAAAATGAAAGCAGAAAATTTCTCCTTATCACCAATAATAGAGAAGAAGAAATTCTAGCTGATTTAAAAGCACTTGATCTTAAACAGAAACCGTTTTTCACAAGTTATCAAGGATTAATAGAGCTATTTCCATCTGCGGAATGACAAGTATTGTTGTAATTACAAATTCCTTTTCTAAACGAAAGCTGACCTTAAATTTAAGTAGAGCTGCGATAAATAAACAATTTTAAAACTTCTTTTGCAACTTTAGTTGTAATAAGCAAACTTCCGCACTCTGGTCTAACCTACTCTAAATAGATAGCGTTAATTAAGATGACTAGTTATTAAGCAATTTTTGTTCGATATTTAATTGAACTCAGATTGCTTAATTTTTTTGAACTTGTTAGTGATTACTAGACCATATGTCTTCTTCAACCATGTCTATCATACGATTGTTGTCACTGCCGGTAACAAGATACTCAATAACACTGTTTTGTTCTCAACGTTTATCACAAATGATTGACATGTGCTAAGTGAGAAAAGAGTATATATCTGTATTGAAAAATGGAAAGACTTTTCACAATTTAGGAACTCGATCAAAGAGAATCAACAATCGACTAAATTCCTTTTCTAGCAGGGTAATTCAGTCGTGAAGGTGATAAAATAATAATACAAATTAATTCGCTACTCATGAACTGAAGGAGACTAAAAGATGACAGCATTCCCTAAAGATGAAGATGGCCAAGTATTAAAAATGTTATATAAACAAGGTGTCAATTTTAAAGAACCACAAGATCTTGATTTTATGGTTGCAGTTCCAGATAAAAAGAATGGTGAAGCTATTTTAAAAACTTTAAGAAGTAGTGGGTTTACTTGTGAATTAGAACAAGATGAGGAGACGGAAGAATGGACTTGTTATTGTTCCATTACCATGCTTTTAAATTATGAAGAAATAATTGAGGTACAAAGACGGCTAGACGAATTAAGTAAACCCTATGATGGATATGCAGACGGATGGGGTCTCATGATTTACTAAACGCTAAAAAAAGAGTAGCTGTAGCTACTCTTTTTTCTATGTGTTGACCCTTTTTCTAATATTGAAAATGAGACCCAATCAGATATTTAAATTTGAATAAGAAATAGATTGTCGATTGGGCACTTCTCGCATATGATGAGGATGTAAATAACTTACAGGAAAGAAGGAGATGTGTTGAAAAAGATCCTCAGCATGCTTATGTCAGTTATCCTATTGGCTGGATTTGTTTTTATGCCTTCCGTTTCATCCGCAGCTACCCCAACCATGAAGGTCCATTTTATTAATGTGGGCCAAGGAGATGCTACCTACATCAAAATGCCAGGCGGCGAAGATATTCTCATCGATGGCGGACGCCAAGGACAAGGCGATAAGATCATTGCCTATCTTAAGAAACAGAAAGTCGATGACATCGAAATCATGATTGCTTCACATCCGGATGCCGATCACATTGGCTCGCTAGATGAAGTGTTAAAGGCATATAAAGTAGAGGCAGTTTATGCTCCAAAAGTGTCGCATACGACCGATGCTTACAAAAACTTCTTGAAAGCTGTGAAAGCAGAAAAATTGACTATTAAAACGGCCAAAGCCGGCGTCAAGTTGCCATTAAAAACCGGTACGGCTAAGTTTGTTGGACCAGTTCGTGATTATGGAAAAACCGACTTAAACAACTGGAGCGCCGTTCTTCACATCACGTACAATAAGAATAAATTCTTGTTTACGGGGGATGCAGAAAAAACCGCAGAAACTGATATGGTAAAGGCAAAGCAAACGCTTCAGGCAGATGTACTAAAAGTGGGTCACCACGGCGCCAAAACATCTTCTAATAAAAACTTTCTAGACGTCGTAAAGCCTAAATTTAGTGTCATTAGTGTTGGAAAAAACTCGTATGGCCATCCTTCCACCGAGGTGATCAACCGATTCAAACCGTATAAGACCACCATCTACCGGACGGATAAAAAAGGAAACATTATTTTCACATCGACTGGTACCAAAATTACAGTCGCAACGGTGAAATAATTATGAAACCACTAAAAGGAATCATCGACCGGTTTGAAGAAGACATTGCCGTGGTGGAAATTGACGGGGTTACGAAAGACTTCCCGAAGCATTTCTTTCCGACAGCTGCTAAACCGGGTGACTTTGTCGAAATCAACGGGAACGAGGTCGCCATTCTCCATGAGGAAACCGAACAGCGTAGAAAAGAAATTGAAGAATTAATGGATGAACTCTGGGAAGACTAAAGAGCCTCTATCTAAAAATCCCCAAATGCGGATCATCCGCTTTTGGGGATTTTGTATTTTCATTCAATTGATAGTGTTGATAACCGTTTAATCCTCCACAACCACTTGCCCATTGGCATCCAACAGCGGCGTAATCCCGCTTCCGCTGCCGACCCAGGTCTGGAGATAGTTGACGCCGGTTTCGCGGTCGACTAAGACGATGATTCGACCGAGTGTCGGCACGTCTTCGGATGATTTGATGTAGAAGCGCTGATCTTCATCGTTTTTCTTTCCGAACATATACATTCCTCCAAGATTTCGTTGTTTCTGCTATGGGCTTTGCTATGCTTCGTCCATTCTGAGGATGCTTGGCTCGTATTTCGTGACGACAACAAAAATTTGTCGCCTTGCTCTAGTTTCAGCCTATCAGTTTCTAACTGGATATCCAAAAACCTTCTGGTTATTCCCTTCAGGTTCCGCTCCACAGCGAGAAATCGACTACATCCTTATTTCATTCAATAATATGCAGACGTTTATGGCTTTTGCGGAATGTGCGCTATATAGTGAAGCTAAGAGAAATGGAAAGTTCGTGTATTGCGAGAACTGGCGGAAATGATCCAGCCCGCCGCACTGAAGGAGGAGAATTTTATGAAGAACATCGTCTTTTTTTCGCTTCCTGCCCATGGCCATACAAACCCGACCCTTCCCGTGGTCGTGGAACTGACGAAACGGGGTCATCGGGTGTGGTATTTTTCGTTCGATGAATTCCGTGAAAAGATTGAAGCGGCAGGTGCCACGTTTATCGGCTGCGACCGCTTCCTTCCCGAGTTTTCCGAACAGGAGCTCGAGAAGAAAGTAGGCAAGGATTTTGCGGCGTTGATCGAAATGGTCGCTGACACGACGATCGCCATGGAACCGTATGCGGTGGAGAAACTTGCGGATATCCAGCCGGACTGCATCGTTTCCGACTCCATCGCCGCTTGGGGCAAGCTATTTGCCAAAAAGCTCGACATTCCTTATATCTGTTCGACGACGACGTTTGCTTTTAATCAATATACTGCGAAATCAATCAAACCGGGTGCTAAGGAAGTTTGGCTTATGCTGCGTGGCATGGGGCGCATCCGCAAAAAGATCAAGCTATTGAACGAGCACGGCTTTGCGGTGAAAAATTTCGTTTCGCTAATTCAAAACGACAACGATACCGACACTATCGTCTACACATCGAAGAGATTCCAGCCGATGTCGGAGACGTTTTCCGAACGCTATGCCTTTGTCGGAGCTTCGATTCCCGAGCATATTCCGCAGCCGAGGAGCAAACAGCGAAAACAGGTCTATATCTCGCTCGGCACCATTTTGAACCGCAATCCGGCGTTTTACCAAAATTGCTTCCGAGCATTTGCCCACTCGGATTATGAAGTCACCTTATCCACCGGCGGAAAAACGGATCTGTCACTATTGCCGGACATTCCGGATAATTTCACCGTGCAACAGTCAGTCGACCAAATCGCCGTGCTGCAGAATACCGACGTGTTCCTCACCCATTGCGGCATGAACAGCGTCAGCGAAAGCCTGTATTTCGGCGTGCCGATGGTGCTGTTCCCGCAACACAGCGAACAAAAAATGATCGCCGACCGGGTGGCGGAACTCGGTGCCGGCGTCTTACTTGAAGGCACGACGCCCAAAGAGCTGGAAAAAGCGGCAGCGCAAGTTTTGTCGGATCTTTCTTACCGGCACGAAGCGCAGCAATTATCGCTCAGCTTCCATGAAGCCGGCGGTGCCGCTGAAGCCGCACGTGTCATCTTGACGATCTGCGGAGAGAACAACGATTAGCGAATGGCCGAAGTTCTCGGCTTGGCTTTCCTAGTAATATAAAAATTTAAACTATCAAGACCATTAAATTGCATGCAAATTTGATGGTCTTATTAGTTATCATCGATATTTATATATTTTCCAATAAATATAATATTTATGAATTTTACCCTATTAATAAAAAGTATTTTTACTATTTATGTTAAAATGTCTACCAAGATAAGGAACCATTTCCACTACTAAAAAGAAGCCGCAGAGCTTAAGAGTTTTTCAAATGGAAAGGGCGGATTTAATGGAGGAAACGCAATGGGATATAAAAGAAATTAAGCAATTGAAAAAGAAGCAATTGGTCCGAAGCAATCTCTTTATAGTATTGGTTTTTATATTGCTGGTTTATCTTTTTCAGAGCGGACAATTTTTATTTATCGTTTGGGTGCTTTTGGCATTTCTTTTTATAGTTTTAGTACATAGCATCTATACCTTGAAAACAGGTAAACATATTGGCACGAAAACCAGCAGATACTTGAACGAATTTGACCGGCATCGCTCTGGAGAGAAACGTTGGAAACGTACTAAAATACATGAGATCGTCTTCCTCACTGTTTTGGGGGTCGGCATGGGCGTCCTGCTATACCTTATAGATTTCAGCTCTCCACCACCGAACGCTTCTCAGGCTCACTTCCCCTTTATTGGAGCTTGGATCGGCTATAATCTGGGCGAGCTCTCAAGAATGAAAAACTTGAAAGAGAAGCCAACGAATGGCTAGCTACTCTTGTTTTATCCAATGGATATTTTCGTTGATCGATCAGCCAAACTAATAGCCGAAAAAACCCTCAGTTCACCGGGAACTGAGGATTTTTTGAGCCTTCATGATTCGACAGATCCCCTTCTACACCCCCTCGGACCTGGCAACTTCTCCTCACCCCCAGCGTCCATTTTTAAAACCCAACTTCCGGGAGGCGCTGCGTGATGAAGACGTTTTGGCTGTTCGGCTACCGGCAGGCGCTTTGCTGCATTTTTCCCCTCATCATTTTCGCGGCGCTGGCTGTGTCGAAATACATCGAGATTCCTTATGTGCCCCGCTACGATTTTATTTTGCTCGTGTGCATACTCGCGCAAGTGTTCATGCTGGCCTCCAAACTAGAGACTTGGGATGAATTCAAGGTCATTCTGGTGTTCCATGCGATTGGGCTCGGGCTGGAATTGTACAAAGTCCATATGGGCTCATGGGCGTATCCTGAAGAAGCATATAGCAAGTTTTTCGGCGTGCCGCTCTACAGCGGATTCATGTACGCCAGTGTCGCAAGCTATATCTGCCAGGCGTGGCGTCGTTTCGACCTGCAGATGTACGGATGGCCCAAGCCTTGCTACAGCATCGCCATCAGCGTCTTGATCTACGCGAACTTTTTCACGCATCATTTCACGTACGACATCCGCTGGGGTCTGAAAGTGTTGCTGGTGCTGATTTTCTTCCGTACCTTCGTGACCTTCCGCATCGACGAGAAAACCTTCAAGATGCCGCTGATCCTGTCGTTTCTGTTGATAGGGTTCTTCATCTGGATTGCGGAAAACATCACGACCTTCCTCGGCGCCTGGCAATACCCGAACCAGGAAGCGGCCTGGTCGCTCGTCCATATCGGCAAAATCAGCTCGTGGTTTTTGCTCGTCATCATCTCGGTGATCATCGTCGCACAGTTGAAACGTGTAAAAAGCTCTTTAAAACAACCAGCACGAACCCGCGTGATGGCACGAAAAGAAAGCCGCTAAAAAGTTTTATGCTCTAAGCAAAGAACTTTTGACATTCTCCAATAAATGGAGTAAATTATCATATGGACGAACAATAACATTCGTTCTATCGAATAATATTCGTGTTTAGGGGTGTAATTAATGGAAAATGTATTTGATTACGAAGACATACAACTAGTTCCTGCAAAAGCAGTGGTAAATAGCCGTTCAGAATGTGATACATCCATAGAGTTTGGCGGGCGCACGTTTAAACTACCGGTCGTGCCGGCCAATATGCAGACAATCGTCGATGAAAAGATCGCCAAATTTCTGGCTGAAAATAATTACTTCTACATCATGCACCGTTTCGAGCCGGAAAAACGCTTGGCGTTCGCGAAAGACATGCAAGAGCAAGGTCTTTATGCCTCGATCAGCGTCGGGGTCAAACCGGAAGAATACGAGTTCGTCCAGCAGCTAGTGGATGCTGGCGTGACGCCGGAATACATCACGATCGATGTGGCGCATGGCCATTCGAATGCAGTGATCGACATGATCGGCCACATCAAAAAATCTCTTCCAGAAAGCTTCGTCATCGCCGGAAACGTCGGGACACCGGAAGCGGTGCGCGAGCTGGAAAATGCAGGCGCAGATGCGACGAAAGTGGGCATCGGGCCAGGCAAGGTATGCATCACGAAGATCAAGACCGGTTTCGGTACAGGCGGCTGGCAATTGGCCGCACTTCGTTTATGCGCGAAAGCCGCCAGCAAACCGATCATCGCAGACGGCGGCATCCGCACGCATGGCGATATCGCCAAATCAGTGCGTTTCGGCGCTTCGATGGTAATGATCGGCTCGTTGTTCGCGGGACACGAAGAATCCCCGGGGCAAACCGTCGAACAGGACGGCAAGCTCTTGAAGGAATACTTCGGTTCAGCGTCTGAGTTCCAAAAAGGCGAAAAGAAAAACGTTGAAGGCAAGAAAATGTACGTGGAATTCAAAGGCTCGATGAAAGATACTTTGACCGAGATGGAACAGGATCTGCAGTCGGCGATTTCCTACGCGGGCGGCAACCACTTGCTCGCCATCCGCCAAGTGGATTATGTCATCGTCAAGAATTCGATTTTTAACGGCGATAAAGTGTATTGATCTATTAAATAAGAGCATTAGAAAAGCCGATTGCGGGGAATTCCCTGCAATCGGCTTTTCGTTTAGCCTGGAAAATGACAGGCCGCAAAATGATTTTCTCGATGTTCAATAAATTCAGGCTTATCGACCTTGCATACGTCCTGTGCGATCGGGCAGCGCGTATGGAACGGGCAGCCTGATGGCGGGTTGGCAGGGTTCGGCATTTCCCCAACCAAGCGGACGCGTTCTTTTTTCGCTTTGACGGTCGGCCTTGGAATCGCAGACAGCAAGGCTTGCGTATACGGGTGCAACGGGTTTTTGAAGATGTCTGAGACATTGCCCATTTCCACTGTGTTCCCTAGGTACATAACTAGCACGCGGTCGCAGAAATAGCGGACCACTCCGAGGTCGTGCGAGATGAACAGATAGGACAAATTGTATTTATCCTGCAGCGTTTTCAACAGCTTCAGCACTTGCGCTTGTACCGATACATCCAACGCCGATACCGCTTCGTCGCAGATAATGAATTGCGGATTGAGCGCGATGGCTCTTGCGATGCCGATGCGCTGGCGCTGCCCGCCGCTGAATTCGTGGGGGTAGCGGTCGTAATGTTCCGCTTTCAAGCCCACTTCCGTCAGCAAATCCATGACGGCGGTTTTGCGTTCCTGCGCCGACATATCGGTATGCATGCGGAACACTTCATCCAACGCGTGTCCGACGCGCTGGCGCGGATTCAGTGAAGCGTAAGGATCCTGGAAGATCATCTGCATTTCTTTGACGAATTTCTTTTTTTCTTTCCGTTTCAGATCCTGGATTTCCTGTTGGTCGAACTGGATTTTGCCGTCGGTTAGATCCTCCAGACCGAGTATGGTGCGCCCAAGGGTGGATTTTCCGCAGCCGGACTCGCCGACGACGCCGAGGCTTTCGCCTTTATACAGTTTCAACGACACCGATTCCACCGCTTGGACATTGCCGGTCACTCGTTTCAACACCCCGCTTTTGATTGGGAAGTATTTCTTCACATTATGCAGTTCTAACAGGATTTCAGGTTTTGGCGGCAAAGTCTCTACTGTATTCATCGGTTTCCACCCCCTTTTTCTCGGCATACCAGCAACTCGCGTAGTGCCCGTCTGATACCGCGATTTCCGGCGGCGTTTCCGCTCTGCACTTATCCGTGGCGAACGGGCAGCGCGGATGGAAGCGGCATCCTGAAATTTGTTCGTCTAGTCCCGGCATATTGCCGGGGATCGGTTCGAGTTCGAAATCCGGGTCGTCCACGTTCGGCACCGAGTTCAACAAACCGCGCGTATACGGATGCTGCGGATTCTCGAAAATCTCTTCGACCGGCCCTTCTTCGATTTTCTTGCCGGCGTACATGACCATGACGCGGTCGGCGACTTCAGCGACGACCCCCATATCGTGGGTGATCATCATGACGCCCATATCGAAATCCTTTTTCAAGTCATTGATCAAATCCAGAATCTGCGCCTGGATTGTCACATCAAGCGCCGTCGTCGGTTCATCCGCAATCAACAGGCTCGGGTTACAGGCAAGCGACATCGCGATCATGACACGTTGGCGCATGCCGCCGCTCAATTCGTGCGGGTATTGATTCAACCGTTTTTCAGGGTTCGGGATGCCCACTTGCCTCAATAATTCGATGCCCTGCTGAGACGCATCTTTTTTCGAAATGCCCTTATGCAGCATCAACGGCTCCCGCAATTGATAGCCGATCGTCAATACTGGGTTCAATGCCGTCATTGGCTCCTGGAAAATCATCGACATCCGGTTGCCGCGAAGTTTGCGCATTTGGTCTGCCGACAGCTTTTGCAGCGGCTCGTTGTCTAAGAGGATTTCGCCGCTTTCGATTTCGCCATTAGAAGGAAGCAAGCGCATGACGGATAGCGAGGTGATGCTCTTGCCGCATCCCGACTCCCCGACGATGCACAGCGTTTCTCCTTTATGGACATGAAATGAAACGTCTTTGACGGCTTGCACGGTCCCTCCAGAAGTGCGGAACGATGTCACCAAGTTTTTCACTTCAAGCAATGCGTGTGTCATATTTCCCCTACTCTCTCGTTACGTTATACAAGCTCCATTGTCCGTTCGGATCCATTTGCAAGCCCTGAATTGATTGATCCGTAGCTGAAGTCACGACGCCGTGGTACATGACGATTGCTGCATCTTCCGCGAGCATCAATTGGTTCGCTTCGTTCAATATGGATCGGCGTTCTTCCTGGTCGATTGTCGTGCGGGAGGCTTCGACCAACTCATCAAATTCCGGGTTGCTGTACTGCGCACGGTTGGAAGCGCCGACATTGTCTGAATGGAAGTTCGGGTAGAACATTTCAGATCCATCACCCGTCACGTTCGACCAGCTCAGGAAGGTCATGTCGTATTCACCGCTGCGGGCTGTATCCAGGAATGTTGCCCATTCCATCGTTTCGATTTCAACAGTGAAACCTGCTTCCGTCAATTGGGACTGGACGATTTCAGCCATCAGGATGAAGTTGTCGCGGTTGGCGGAAAGCAATTTGATCGGCTCGTCGCCGTAGCCGTTTTCTTCCACTAATTGCTTCGCCAATTCAGGATCGTATGGCGTTCCTGCATTATCAGCCGATTCGTCGTAGCCGAATACTTGCGGCCCGAGGATGCTGTCGCTTCTGACACCCAAATCGTTCAAGTTCGCAACAAACGCATCACGGTCGACGGCACTCGCTACAGCTTTACGGAAGTCCGGGTCTTGATTACGTTCTCTTGAATGGTTGAACGTCAAATAGTAAACCGGTGTACCGTCTTGTTTCGTCACTTCTACGTTATCGATCGATTCGATGCGCGAAATCTGTTCTGTCGGCAGTGCATCGAGGAAATTGACTTCGCCTGTCTGCAGCATGGAGATCGCTGTCGATGTTTCAGGAACTACTTTGAAGACGACGCGGTCGAGTTCAGGTGCACCGTTCCAATAATCTTCGTTTTTCTCAAGGACGACTTGGTCGCCAATGTCCCAGCTGGAGAATTTGAATGGGCCAGTGCCCACCGGTTCTTGCATCAAATCCTGCTCCTGGTCGGCAGTCGGGCTGACGATTGCTGCATTTGAGTGGGACAAAGCGGCCAATAGCGGCCCGTATGGATATTTCGTCTTGATTTCCACGGTATTTTCATCAACTACGGTAATTTCATCGACCGGTTCCAAAAGGGACGCACGCGGCGCTGCCGTTTCCGGGTCGATCAGTTTCTCGAATGTGTATTTCACGGCTTCCGCATTGAACGGCGTGCCGTCTTGGAATTCGATGCCTTCTTTCAAGGTAATGACCCATGTCAGGTCGTCCGGTGTTTCGTAGGACTCTGCGAGCATCGGCTCGATTTCCATCGTTTCCGGATTTCTGACGAATAGTTTTTCATAGACTTGTTCTGTGATACTTGAAGACACCGAGTCATTCGTCATGATCGGCGACAACCCTACAGCATCAGTCGTTGAGGCGTAAATGATTTCTTGATCGCCATCACTTGATTCCGACGATTCGCCGCCTGTTCCTTCTGCACCTTCAGGAATGGTGCTTTCTGAACAGGCACTTAACACCAAGATGCCGAAGAACGCCAGTAGTACGAGCCAGTATTTTTTCATCAATGATTCCCCCTATTTTTTATTCTTGCATATCCATATTCGGATCGAGTGCATCGCGCAATCCATCGCCGAGTACATTAAACGCAAAAACCGTTAGCATGATCGCAATCCCGGGCACAACGGTCAAATGAGGCGCTGACCACATAAAGTCCTGCCCCTGCGAAATCATGGCACCCCATTCCGGTGTTGGAGGCTGTGCGCCGAGCCCTAAATAACTGAGTGCTGCGGTGGAAAGAATGGCCGTGGCCATGCGCATCGTCGCAAAGACAATGATCGGTGCCGAAGCGTTTGGCAAGATGTGGCGGACCATGATGCGCAGATCCGATGCCCCCATCGAACGCATCGCCATGATGTATTCTTTCTCTTTAATGGAAAGAACCGATCCGCGGACGATACGCGCACAGGTCGGAATGGACCAGATGCTGATGGCGATCGCGACATTCACAAGGCTAGTGCCAAGGATCGCGATGATCAGCATCGCCAGCAAAATTCCCGGGAAGGAAAATAGCAAATCAACGAACCTCATGATGATCGCATCCAGCTTGCGGTAATAGCCGGCCAACAGTCCAAGGATCGTTCCGCCGATCAAGCCGAGTGATACGGCGGTGATGCCGACCACCAGGGAGATCCTGGCGCCGAAGACGATCCGGCTCCAGACATCGCGTCCGTAATTGTCCGTCCCCAGCCAATGCCCTTCACTGAATACCGGCAGTTCGCGGTTCGCCAAGTTTTGGGCCGATGGGTCATGCGCCGTCATGAAAGGTGCAAACAGTGCCAAGATGATCTGCAGGATGACGATGACCAAACCGACAATCGCCAATTTATTTTTAAACAACCGCTTCATTGTGGTGACGATGTATTTCTCGCGTTTTTTGTCTTTCGTTTTTACCGACTCGACAGTTGCCATGAGCCTCCTCCTTTCTTAGTCATATTTGATTCTCGGGTCGATATAGGTGTAGATGATATCGATGAGTAAATTGACGAGTACGAACAATGTCGCTACCAAAAGTACGGATCCTTGCACCATTGGGAAGTCGCGTGCTGCGATGGCGTCGATCATCAATCGCCCGACGCCGTTGATGGCGAATACTTTTTCGGTGATGATCGTTCCGCCGAGCAAGAAGCCGAAGTTCAATCCGATGATCGTGATGATTGGGATCATCGCATTTTTCAAGGTGTGGATCCAAATGACGTTCTTTTCTTTGACGCCTTTGGCACGCGCCGTTCTGACGTAATCAGCGCGGATGACTTCAAGCATCGAAGACCTCGCCATGCGCGCAATCATCGCGGCCGATCCTGTTCCTAAAGTGATTGCCGGAAGGATCAATTCTTTGATGCCGTCCAGTGTGTACCACGGATTCGACATGCCCCCTACCGGCAGCCATTGAAGATTGACGGCAAACACGAGGATCAATAACGCCCCGAGCCAGAAGTTCGGAATGGAGATGCCCGCCAGTGCGAACGTGGTCGCTGAAACGTCCAGCCAGGAATTTTGCCTCAAGGCCGAGATGAGGCCGGTGATGATTCCGATAATCACCGCGACGATCATGCTCGCGACAGCCAATTTCAATGTATTGGGAAAGCGCACCATGATTGCGTCTGCTACTGGCTGCGTGGTCTGATAGGAATAACCGAAATCGCCTTGGACCGCGTTCCCTACATAACGTGCGTACTGCGTTAGAAACGGATCGTTCAATCCGAGGTTTTCTTCGATCGCCTCAATATCGGAAGCAGTGGCTGTCGGTCCGCCAATGACAGCAGCCGGATTTCCGGGCGCTATGTGCATGGACGAAAAAACAAGAAACGATATGCCGAACAATAAGAACACCAATTGCAATGTTCGCTGGATAATTAGTGATACCAAACCCACACCTCCTAGACATTAGTAAAGCATTTATCCTTTTTTGATTAACAAAAGAATAAATATGGATGTTTCACAGTATAAAGTATTCGAATATTAATTTCTATATGAATTTTCAATTAATACATAAAAAATCGCTTTTTTGGTTCTTTAAGCATTAAAAATTAAACTTTCAATTACTCTATGTCGCTTAAATTGTAATTTCTTATCCATTTTGTTCTTCTATTTGGAAAATCACGACATTTCATTACGGGACCCAAAATAAAAAACCAGCCCCCTAAAAAAATAAACTGCTCCACGCTCGTCAAATTTCCCATAACGAGGGCGATGCAGAATAAATTGGGTGCTGGTTTTTAATTTTTTAAGGCTGTTACAGTTTAAGGCCGTTTCTGCTTTTGAATCGTCTCAGCAAGATATGGCTTTCCACTCGCGTGATGCCATCGAGTGCATACAACTCTTCGTTGATAAATTTTTCCAGGTCGATGAAGTCATCCACCAGGACATGCATATGCAATGTGGAAGGTCCTGTCATCTGGTAGCAGCTTGCGACTTGCGGGTTGTCTGCCAAGGCTTGCGCCACTTCGACGAGCGATCCCGGCTCGCAATC
This sequence comes from Planococcus sp. SK3692, assembly GCF_028890485.2. Classification (GTDB taxonomy): domain Bacteria; phylum Bacillota; class Bacilli; order Bacillales_A; family Planococcaceae; genus Planococcus. The sequence continues at coordinate 159,838 of NZ_JARCHV010000002.1, read as the reverse complement.
CACCTCGAAGAATCCGGAAACTTTCTTGCCGACCTTTTCGCTGTTGATGACGACGGTGAATTTCTCGATGACGCCTGCCTCGATCAGGTTTTGAACCCGCTCCCGGACGGCGACACGGGACAGATTCAATTCTTTCCCGATATCCACATATGACGTGCGGCCATTCACCGTCAGCAACTCTAGAATTTTTTTATCGGTATTATCCAACTTCATGTTTTACACCTCTGATTCGATAGAATGATTTCATTATAGCCATTCTCCGTAAGATTTAAAATGCGCGTTTTGTGACAGAACTGGTAGCTAGGTATATTTGTCCTTACCGATTCAACTGATTTCAGCGAGAAGCTTCACAGGCTTTCGGCGTTGCGGATTTTCCTTATGATACCACATGTCAAATATCCCCTATTGCATCGTGTGCGAGAAGCGCGGTTTTTCACATCAGGTTGACCGCTTCAAGAAAGCAGCTTCTTCTCCAACACAATCTTCAACTGGCCACGCTGATCGACTTCCGTCTTTAAGACGTCGAACCCTGTCTGAATGTTCAGCAGCAGCATGCCGCGCCATTTGTTCATCGTCTTGGTGCGGACGATTTCGTAGCCTATCTCTTTTAAGTCTGCGTGCTGCCTGCGCATTAGTTCAGAGGCGATTCCGAGCTTGCGGCAATCGGGACGGACACCACCGAGCCAACTGTAAAAAATCTGATCGTCCAGGGCATAGCCGATTTTATAGCCTACGACGCATTTGTCTACTAAAGCCACATAGACCAATACAGTTTCCTGGCGGTTGAGCTTCTCCATCCAGTGTCCCGGCCCACCAAAAATCAGCCGGTGCAGCGCGGTGATTTCTTCTGCTATTCCATGAGGCGGTTCGGAACTGAATTTTTGATAGTGGATGTTCATAAGCTTGCCTCTTTCTGTTCAAATATATGTGTGCATTTCTCTATCTCGAGAAACCCCAGTCTAGGCTCCACTTATTTGAGGTTTATGCGCCGGACAGTCTTTAAAATTTCAGCAACTCCCATCGCTATCAACCCGTTCAATGCAGCAAACACTGCGTATAGAACAGTTTGCTCCTCTATCCCATCAGACGCCATTGACATGCCGATCGTAAAAGCGCCCGCGAGCATCATCAAGCTACCGAATATATATAGCATCGAAACTAATTTCATAATATTCTCCTTTTCTTTGCGTATAAAAATAATCGCTGTGTTAAATTAGAGGATCTATCTACCGATTCTTTTGATTACAACGGGACTGTTTGACGAGAAACTTCAGTATGCAGTAGATAGACCTTGCAAATGCCCGCTGCGAAGCCAAGCGCTAGAAACACAACCGTTTTGCTATCGACCATATCCCCCCTGATTTCATGGGTGCTTAGTTAGGAAAAGCGAGCCAATACGCTAAAGGTACAAAGAGCAACAAAAAGATGCCGGTGCTGATCCAGGTATGCTTTTTCGGGATTCCCCATCTTTTTTCAAGTGACTGAATATGAATGGAAACCAATATGTATCCAAAGAATCCTAGAAAGAAGCTGGACTTGTCCTGATAAATGGAGAAAGTTCGGATGAGTCCTAAGCCAATCAATAACATGCCAGTTTTGCATAAAATTATGTTGAAATACTGCACTTTCTTTTCTTCTGTCATCTTTCCGCTCCTTTCAAAAAGCCTGAAATTTAAGCTAAAAGGTTAAAAACGTCGAAATAGATTACCAAGGTGACTGTCGATATCCAAATCACCATCTCGCTCAGCGTCAAGATGGCCTGTTTTGGCTGTTCGGAATGCTTCCATTGGAAGTAGGCTCTGACGAAGGCATCTGATGCTATCCAAACAATGAATAAGAAAAGGTAGAATATTACCGGGAATTCTTGGTATATAACCAACCAAAAGGCGATCAAACTCACCAGAACCCACCCCCACCTCACCCATTGTTCAATCTTCCGGTGCTGCTCGTTAATGTAATCAAAAGAAAAGAAATCCTTCTTTTCTTTTTCGATTTTCAATAGTTTCCTTAGGATGATGTTTACTATGGAGACGAGTACAACAACCCCTAGAATAACCAATCCGATTTCTAGCCACATGTGCGCACCTTCTTTTTCTAGAGTTATAGTCGATAAAAAAATAATTCACGCCAACTTGAATGCACCTTTTATCAACGGCTGGGTGCAACAATTAGACCGACTTCATTTGTTTAGTGTTTGATTGCCATGAAAAACCTTTAATATGAACTCTTTTTCAGGAACATTCAATTGTTCATATCCCAAGAGGAAATCTTGATTATCGTAAGGAGCTTGCTTTAATGCGACATTGATTTCTTTGGCCGTTAATTCAATGATGGCATATCTGGCAGACGGCTTGTCATAACAGCCAAGCGATCCCGGATTCAAGTAAGTTCGTTGTGCTGAAGAAAAGTGATGCACCGGATGATGATGCCCGAAACAGACCAAATCGAACGGTGATTCTTTATAAAGCTGATCTAGCTTTTCAGCAGTCGGCTCAGCGTCGATGGGAAGAAATCGCTGCTCGGCGTCGATGTGATAATGAGTAAACAATATCTTGTGACCCTCATGCTCAGCCACTATTTCTTTCGGAATGGCTTTCAATTTAGGCAGCAGGCGGTGATCGAATCGTTTTGCCAACCATTCGTGATGAAGCTTTTCACCGCCTTGGCTTTCGCCATCTTCTCCTTCCAAAATCGCAATCAATTCTTCTTCGTGATTCCCGATAACAAATGAAATGTCTTTTCTGGAAAACAAAATCTCCAGCACTTCGTTGGTCTCGTACCCTATTCCGACCATATCTCCTATACAGTAGATGTGCTTCACTTCAGGCTGCTGATCGATTTCTGCCAATACTGAAAGTAAAGCGCGGCTATTTCCGTGGACATCCGCGATAACTGCGATCGTTGTACTCATCTAATCCCTCTCTTCGAATTCCCCATTTATTTCGTGAAGCTTATCTAAAGTTCTAAAAAACCGAATATTCTAAATCGAATTATGGTATATTATGTAAAAAAACACTTAATTATTTAAATATTTTTTTAAAGCTAAGTGAAAGAGTGCAATTCTAAAGAATAAAGAGGTGGGCTGAGATTGAATAATTCAAGCAGAAATGTCTTTAACGGCAACTTTGAAAAATATCAAGACCCCGAATATTACGACCTGGAGTATCAAAATTATTTAAGCGATGTGCCGTTTCTCGCCGAATGGGCTGAAAAATCGACTGGTCCTATTATTGATTTAGGCTGTGGCACAGGACGAGTCACGATTCCTTTAGCTCAGCAAGGACATCAATTAATTGGCGTGGATCTGCACGAGGGTATGCTGGGCCGGGCTAGAGAAAAAACACTCGATGCCAATCTATCAATCGATTGGGTTTTGCAGGATTGCACGCAGCTTGCTTTGAACACTGAAGCACCTCTTATTTATATGACAGGAAATTCTTTTCAGCACTTTCTCACGAATGAATCACAAAACCAATTGCTTGAGTCTGTAAAAACTCATTTAAGTGATGACGGTGTCTTTATTTTCAATACACGCTTCCCTATTTTAAATGAACTGGCACAAGTCGAAGAATCAACACGAACTTATACTGATAAGCGCCATCGTAAGATCCGCGAAATAAATACTGAAACCTATCATCCATTAACCCAGATTTTGCACTGCACATCAGTTCGGGAAACACTCGAAGGTTCCAATGAGAATTCTGTAGAACAAGACAGTATTTCCTTGCGCTATGTCTTCCCTCTCGAAATGGAACGGCTTCTCACAGACAACGGTTTTGAGGTGTTGGAAGCATATAGTTCGTGGGATAAAAAGCCATTACATGCTTCCTCGAGTGAAATGATTTATGTCTGTAAAAAGCGGTAAACCATTATTTGCTCTGATAGTTCCATTCCGGCTTTCTTATAATTTATTCCGTTTCCTGCGCTTGCGTTTTCGATGCCAATTTCCCAAGCAAGCCCTTTTTTTGGATAAACAAGATGACCAGCGCTTGAATCGACATGGCGATAATGACGAGGAACAATTGCGAACTTTGGTAGAAGATATGGGAGAGTGCAAAATAGATTGGACCTGCTGCCAAATAGGAAATGTACTGGTTTTTTGTTGTGATGTAAACGATTGTCGCCAGGCAGCTTGTTATGAGAAGCAACTCTCCGAACACTGAAAGGTAATAAAAAATTCCCTCCAGAGAATAGGCAAGGCCGTCTAAAAGCGTCATTTAGTTTCCTCCTTCATTTACATTAATAGGCTTTCCATTGATGGTAACATTTATTGGAAAAATTGTTATTAATAATCCCAAAAAATCTTCATACAAAAAACCCCGCTGTCTGTCAGCGGGGTTCGGTTGTTTATGTATTAAAAGCGTTTCATCTTCTCCTGAGACATTGCCGTTTTCATTCGCGGATAATTAGCGATGGTGCCGCCGTCGATGCGCAAGTCGATGCCGGTGATGTAGGAAGCCGAATCGCTCAACAGGAACTCGATCGCAGAGGCGATTTCTTCCGGTTCGGCCGTCCGGCGCAGCGGCGTGTGGTCAAGCATAGCCTGAATGTCTTCGTAAGCATCCGGCACGTTCATCATGCCGGGCGACACCGAATTGAGCCGGGCGCCTTTTTGGCCCCATGCCCACGCCTGGTCTTCGACGATCAACTGCACGGCGAGCTTTGACATGCTGTTGGCCGCTCCCGCATCTCCTTGCGTGAACTGGTCGAGCGTTTCAACCAAATTGGCTGCGAGCTGTTGTTTTAAAGCGTCCATATACTGGCCGTTTTGCGGCACCATATAGGCGGTCATCGAGGACACCATGACAGCGGACGTTGTTTCATTTGCAAGTGGCAAAAACGCTTCGAGCACGTGGCTCATTCCGATGACGTTATCCGCCATCTTGCGCTTGGAATCGCTCGCGTTCGATAAGCCAGCTGCATGCACCAGCCCTCTCAAACTTCCGAGTTCTGACGCTTTTTCCGCTAAAGTTCCGACCGCTCGTTTCGATGTCAGGTCGGACGTTTCGCAGTGGACATCGTTAATGCCTGTTTCTAAAAGCTGCTGCTTTACTAGTTCGAGGCATTTTTCGCATGAATCCACCAACAGCAGCGTACCTTTTTGGCCGATGTGCTGGGCCAATGCGATGGCCAGATCTTCTGAACCGCCTGTGATCACATAAACATCCTTCGTCATGAGCAATTCCCCCTGTTATCTACTATAATTAGCGTAAGCGTAATTTCCGTAAATAACACGAGACATTTCCTACGATATTGTCTAATGGAGTGACATAAATGATAACAGCGAAACAAACCATTACTGAAACTTTCATCCACTTGCTCTCTGAACAGGATTTCGAGGCCGTGTCAGTCAAAGACATTGTCTCCTATGCCGGCATTTCCCGCTCCACGTTCTACCTGCATTTCACCGATAAATACGAATTGATGGACGCGGTGCGCAGCCAATTGAACGGACGTCTCCTGCAGATCTATGCCGAACCGTCGGATGCCGAGACGATCAATTTGAAGATCTGCCGCCACGTCTTCCGCTACCGTTCGTTTTACCGCCAGGAATTTTCCGATGCGGGGCGCATTCATGAATTGACCATCCGCTTTGCCGACCAGCTCGAGCATGTCTTTGGCGATGAGGACCTCGCCGTCTTTGCGGGCTGGGGCACGATCGGCTATTTGGCATCTTGGGTCAAAGGCGGCTTTGCGATGACACCGCAGGAAGCGTCAGACAAGCTGATGAAAATCATTTTCGCCGATTGGACCGCGAATTTGGCGGATGCCCGGGAACGGAGTAGCTGAATAAGAGAAATTGCATGTTCATCTACTGGCGTCACGAAATTTTCACAGTGAACAAACGATTTAGTTCAATTCCTTTCATCTCGAGATATCTTTGTTAGACTGGAAGGAAGGCGAATATGTGCCAGCTAGGAGAGGATTTTTATTATGAAAACCTATTGGCTAATTATTGCTGTATTATTGCTGAACTTGTCTCTGCTGTTGATTAACGATTATTTCCCGGGTACGCTCGCTGAACTCGGCATTCCGACGTGGATTTTGTTTGTGGTCATCGTGTTGATGGCTATCTTCAGCTGGGCCACGGTCAAGCCGCGCCGCGAGAAAAAGCGCTATATGATCATCTTTCCCGCATTGATGGTCGGCGTGCCGCTTTTGGTGATCACTGTGTTAACAGTGATCGGCGGTGAATCCCAGAACAGCATTTCGCTGACGAGCCCGGTCTTATGGATTGGTGCCGCTGCAGCGTTGTGGATTTCCTGGATTGAGTATATTCGGGCATCTGAGAAAAAAGCAGAGAACGCTTAAAGTTTGCATGAAAAAAGGCTCTTCCATTCGGGAGAGCCTTTTTTCATGTGCTGTCAGCTTTTGAACGCCAAGTCCACTTGCGCCAAATGCAGCCTTAAAACCGGCAAGGACGCAGGACCGACACCGTGAAGCGTGAGAATGTCCTTTTCGCTATAGTCGGCCAGTTTCTCAAGCGTATCGATTTGTTCCTGCAGCAACGCGTTTCTCGCCGGCGCACTGAGCTCCCGGAGAAATCCCCGGTGCGGCTTATGTTCTTCGTTGCATACCGGGCATGTCGGGCAATCGCTGCTTTTGTAGTAGCGGTGGCCGTGATCGCAAATGCGCAATGTCTTTTCTAAAGCCATGTTCATCGCTCCCGTCGTTTTCTTCATTATAGAACACCGGACATGATTTTTGACGTTTGACGCGAACGAAAGACGCCTGCCGAAGCGGCGAATATTTTGTTACACTGAAAGGACTTATCCGTGCATTACAGAAAGGATTTTTAGCATGAAAACGTATTGGCTCATATCAGCCGTCTTGCTGCTCAATTTATCACTGCTTTTGATCAATGATTATTTCCCGGGCACGCTCGAGGCACTCGGCATCCCGGTGTGGCTGCTGTTTGTGATCATGGCGGCCATGATCGTCTTGACTGCGCTGCGCTTGAAACCGGAAAAAGAAAAGTATTTCCTCATCATCTTCCCTATCGTTTCGATCATCTATCCGCTTCTGTTGCTGTTTATCCTGACAGCACTCGGCGGCGAATCTGCGAGCGGCTTGTCGTTGACGAGTCCGATTCTGTGGATCGGTGTGATCGTGACGCTCGCCGTGTTCCGCAGGACGTACCGGAAAGCACAGGAAGAGGAAGCGCAACAAGGATAACTCCCCATTAAAACAAGCTCTCCCGCTGAGGAAGAGCCTGTTCTTTTGCTATTCAACTTACACTTCAATACAGCTTACTTTCAATAAACCCTCTCCGCTGTTCCAAAAAAAGCGGCAGATAAAGTGGGATCGCGTCGAAATCGTCTGTGCCGCCTTCAGGTTTTCGAAAGTCGGTTTGCTCGCTGGCGACTTCGATCAATAGATCGTTCGGTTCACGGTAATACAGCGAGCGGAAAAATTCACGGTTTTTGATGCCGGAATAACGAAAGTTCTTCGACACGATGCTTTTTTCCACTGCCAAGAGCGCATCGTCATCGCAGGCATTCAAGGCGATGTGGTGTATTGCGCCGGCGCCGTTCACTTCAAGATTGCGCTCACGGTCTTCTACCAGATGCAGCTCCTGGCCAAACAACGCCCCAGGGCTTGTGAGGACGCTGACTTTGTGTCCATTGTCCATGAACTCACCCGTCAGTTCCAAGCCGAATATTTCGCCGAAAGAGCGCGCTGACGCTTTTGTATAGCGGACGCGAGCATGGACAGCTTTGATCCCGAAGATGGCGTGCTCCTTTGGGATGTCCCCAGCTGTATACGGATAGCGATCAGACGCGTCCCAGTCGACTGGCTGAAGCCCGAGCTGGACGCCGTCTTGATCTTCGAAACGCAAGACTTTCGTATCGTGATAGTCTTCGATCTCACAATTAAAGACGCCCGATTCCCGCAGACGCTGTTCCCAAAATGTTAGCGACGCTTCACTTGGCACCGCGAAAACGGTGCGCTCAAGTGCGTTCGTCCCGTAGGCCTTTGTTTGTCCTTGCTTTAACTCGAAGACACTGAATTCGGTGCCGGGCCTGCCGGTCGTATCGCCGAAAAACAAGTGGTACATTTCCATGTCTTCCTGGTTGACGGTTTTCAATAGAAAATCGAGCCCGAGTAGCTTATGATAGAACTCAAATGATTGCCTGCTATCGCGGTTGATGACCGACACATGGTGAATGAGCGGACTGGTCATAGGCACACATCCTTTAAATTTTTTTGAGTGGGGGGAAAAGTTCATGGATTATTTCAGTATCGATGGAAGCGCCGATGAGCGTTTTGTGTTGTTTCACGGCACCGGCGGAAACGAGTACAGCCTGCTTCAAATCGCGGGGGATGTCAATCCGACCGCGCATATCTTATCGTTTACCGGACCAGTCGGCGAAGGGGCCGAACGGCGGTTTTTCCGCCCGCTCTCACAAGGCCGCTTGGATCGTGCAGACTTCGAACAGTGCGTCGCAGATTTCCTCCACGAATGGCGGGCGCTTCCGGATTCAGGGCTGCACACGACGTTCATCGGCTTCTCCAATGGCGCGAACTTCTTGCTCGGCGTGCTCGAACAAGCACCGGATATCGCAGACAAAATCGTCTTGATGCACCCGTCGAACCTCGGCTACCACTTTTCACAAGGAAGCGATGCGCATATTTTCATCACTGCAGGGGCAACGGATCCGATTTCGGTGCCTGGAGACGTGATGAAGCTTGTGAAACAGCTGGAGACGCCTTTTCCGAACACCCGCCTCCAGTTGCTCGACGGGGCCCATCAAGTGAGCGAACAGGAAATCGATTATTTAAAAAGTGCACTCGCCCGCTGAAGCTTCTCTTATAGTATAAAACAACATCAGCTGATTCGGCTCTCCCACTTGCGGAGAGCTTTTTTCATGCGTTTTTATTTCCGCGCCACCAGCACATATAAAGACGGTGCCGGGAAGAATTTCTCCGCCACTTTAAATCCCGCCTCCATGAGTTGCTGTTCCAAGCCACTCGACGTCAAACGCGGCGCTTTTGGCCCGCCAGTTTTCGGTTCGAGTTCAATCGCAATCAATTGCCCGCCTGCCTTCAATAAGCTGTGCATGTTGTCGAGCACTGGGCCGAGCGGAGTGATTTCGTGCAAGACGAGCGAAGCGAGAATGACATCGAGTGACTCTTCTGCGAGCGCGCCGTCTGTTAATTCGCCGCTTAAGAGCTCGATGTTTTCAATAGCCGCCGCTTGTGCTTTTTCGCGGATCAGTGCAAGCATTGCCGGATCCGTGTCGAGTGCAAAGACGGTCTCGTCGACTTTTTGTGCGAGCGGCAAAGTGAAATAGCCGGTGCCCGCCCCGAAATCAAGGATGTGATCGCTTTTTTTAATTGCCAACTGGTCAAGTAAGGCTTCCGCTGTCAGCCCACCGTTTCGCTGCGGATTGTCCAAATAGGCAATTTTATTGTGATGCTTATGCATAGAATCCCTCTTTTCTGCATGGTTCATTCGCCGAAACGCTCTTCAGTGAAGGCCGCGACGACACTCGTAGCGGCAAGGCTTCCCTGTCCGGCTGCGATGATCAATTGCGCAGGACCCATGGAAATATCGCCGCAGGCAAAGACGCCTTCGACATTGGTGCGCTGCATCGGGTCAGTCTCGACTCCGCCACGCTCGTTGATGTAACAGCCCAAATCTTTCGCGATCGATGTCGACTGGTGCCATTCAGCTGTAACAAATCCGCCGGAGCGCTCGATCGTCGTACCGTCTTCGAACGTGATAGCGCCTAGCTTGCCGTGTTCGCCGTCTAGTGAGCGGATCGGCTCTTCGTAGACGAGGACGCCGTGATGCTCAAGCGTTTTCTGTTCACTCGGCGTGATGTGTTTTTTGCCGTTAGTCGCGATGATCAAATTGTTCGTCCAGTTGGAGACGACTTTTGCGAGATGCCCGGCCGCTTCATTTTCCGAAATGATGACCAAGGGCTCGCCGCGCATTTCATAGCCGTCGCAGAACGGGCAGCTGAACAGGCTTGTGCCGTAGAATTCCTGCATGCGCGGTATGTCCGGCAAGGTTTCCGTGAATCCGGTCGCGAGAATCACTTTTTTCGCGTGAAATACTTCTCCGTCTTCTGTTTCGAGGCGGAAAGATTTCTCTTCTTTTGCGACCGTTGCAACGCGGCTCGTGTTGATCTGGACATCCGGATAATGTGTGAGTTCTTGTTGCGCCAATCGTTTCAGTTCTTGTGGGTTGATGCCGTCGCGTGTCAAAAAGCCGTGCGATTCGTGCGTCACGCGGTTTCTCGGCTGGTTGTCGTCGAATAGCATGGTCTTTTTCAATGAACGGCCGAGCACAAGTGCTGCGTTCAGCCCCGCCGGCCCGCCGCCGATAATCGCACAATCGAGCATAGCATCCTGGTTCGTAAATGAATCGTTCATTTCCCGTCGCCTCCTTGTTGTCCTGCCTGTTCCGCAATATCGACTAACAGCTGTTCCTGGAGTTCTTGTTTCATATTGGCTTCGGCGTCGCGCATGACTTTCTCGATCAGGCAGCCCTCGTGGCGGTGGAGCGTGCAGTCGAATAAATGGCTCTCGCCTTCAATCGCCTGGATCACATCAAAAAACGAGATTTCCCGCTCGCCGCGTGCCAGCCGGTAGCCGCCTTTTGCGCCCGGCGTCGACTCGATCAAGCCGGCTTTCGTCAGCTTGGTCAAGATTTTTGATAAATAAGTCGGCGATAACTGCTGGGCTTTCGCCAGTTCCTGTACGCCGATTGACGCATCCCTAGGCAAACGGATCAACTGCACCATCGTATGCAAGGCGTAGTTTGTGGCATTTGAATATTTCATCAGTCATCCTCCTAAAACTCTTTTGCAGACATTAAAGACTCTTTTTGTCTGTAATTAAAACCAATTTACCATTCGTAATTATTCCCGTCAACAAGAAATGCTTCGATTTTATTTCCTGGGAAATGAAGTTTTCACATTGAAGGCTTCCAGCTCATAGAAAATGAAGCCTGACATGACGTGTCGCTTGATAGCGAACAGCTAAACGCGCTACAGTTAAACGAAGCTGAATAGAAACAATCGGCTTATTGGAAACCGAATATGACAGGCCAATGGATATTCAATCATTGGGACTGATAAAAACGACAAGGAGTTTGGATATTATGGCTGCTTCACAAAACTACGATCCTGAAAAAAGCTTAAAGAAAGTCATGACACTCTACGGCGCTGCCCTGTTCCTGGGACTCGCCATCTCGATTTTTGCGCATCATCTTGAAGATGTCGGTGGATTCCTGAGCTTCCTCGTACCGGCAGCGGTGCTGTACTTCTTTGTCTTGTTCGCCTATTTCAAAGGGGGCACGTTCCGAAAAATCGCTTACGGCATCATGGCTCTCATCGGCCTCATCAGCCTCTTTATGATCTTCTACTTGGAACTCACCGGCGGCCACTGACATATAGCCACTTCCCGACAGTAAACGCTTATGATTGTGCTATAATTCGCTTAACGATTGAGCGAATAGTTACGCGAAAGGGATGAACGGTATGAACGAGAAAGTTCTTTTTGTGCTACTGGACGAGTATGCGGACTGGGAAGCTGGATCTTTGGCAGCGGCATTGAACGAAGAACCGGAAGGCGACGGCCGTAGGTTTGACGTCAAGACGGTTTCGCTGACGAAAGATCCGGTGAAATCGATCGGTGGCTTTACCGTAGTGCCCGATTATAGTATTGACGATGCCCCGGAGGAATTCGCGGGATTGATCCTGATTGGGGGTAACTCCTGGCGCAAAGACGGCAGCGAACGCGTCATGGAGCTAATCGACAAAGCGATCCGCCAGCAAGCCGTGATTGGCGCCATTTGCGACGCTTCGGTATTTCTCGGAAAGAACGGTTTATTGAACGATGTGCCGCATACGAGCAATCACTTGGAAGATTTGCAGGAAACGGCTGGCGACCGCTATACGAGCGAATCCCACTATCTCCAGCAGCAAGCCGTACGCAGCGGCCAGCTCATCACCGCGAACGGTTCTGCATTCCTCGAATTTGGGAAAGAAGTGCTCGAAGCGCTGAATGCCGCACCGCAAGCGGAAATCGATGAATGGTACGGGTTTTTCAAGCAAGGCTACCACGATTACACAAAGTCACAGCAGTAGAACGCAAAAACCCCCTTGTTCCGATGTAGAACAAGGGGGTTTTCTTTGCTTATTTGTGATTGATTGAGTAGATCAAGTGATCGACCCACTCTCCGCCTTCATACAGAAAAGCTTCCCGCACGCATTCAAATTTCATGCCGGCGCTTTCAGCCAGACGGACGGAAGCTTCGTTATCAAGGTTAATATGCGCTTCGATCCGGTGGAAGCCAAGCTGGGTGAAGGCAATTTTCAACGCCTCAGTTACCGCTTCATTTCCAAAGCCTTGATTCCAATATTGGTTATGGATGGTGTAGCCAATCCGCCCCCATTGAAATTCTTCCCGGGCCAGTGTCGAAAAGTCGACCATGCCGATATGACGCCCGTCTTTTTTTCGAAATGCGGCGAACACATGGGCTGTGTCGTTATGCGCCAGTTGCTGATGCTTGCTCACGAGTTCCTGAAACCACTGTTCCGTGCAATCACTCATATCTAGTCTTCCAGGATCGTAGATATGCTTTGATGGCGAACGGCCACTAAAACCTGACAGCCACTCGGCATAATCCGCTCGTTCCAGCGGACGTATGATCAACCTCTCTGTTTCTGATTTTGCTTCGAACTTTTCAGCATTTGCCACGGTCTTCTCTCCTTCAATGCATCATCACCTAATTAACATTTCCAGTTTATCACAGCAGTAGAACGCAAAAACCCCCTTGTTCCGATGTAGAACAAGGGGGTTTTGCAGTTTCTAGCCTATTTCGCCTGCAAGCGCTGAATTACTTGCTGAACCGTCGAAAACGTCAATAAGTTTTGGTCGTCGTCTTTGATGCTGACGATTTCTATCGCCGTTTTCGGACTGATGCCGGAAATGTAGAGCTTGCTGCCCATCAATCTCAAAACGTCCTGGATCATCAATAAATTGGAGTACAGGAAATTTTTTTCCCACAGTACGCCTGTTACATCAATAATGATGTGTTTAGTACTTGTATCCCGGACGAAATGGCTTAATTTGGACGTAAGAGCGTCAAAGCGAAGATTGTTCATTTTCCCAACCAATGCAACGGCGCCGATGTTGTCGTCGATCGGCAAAATCGGCAGCAATTGTTCGTTGATTTCCTGCTCTTTTTCGTTCAGTTCCACTTGCTGTTCCACTTCGTTGGTGATGTCTGTTTGCGTGCCAATGAAATACAGGTGGCCATCCATTGTCACCGGTTCAATATTCAGCCGGTTCCAAAATCTTGTGCCGTCTTTCCGGTAATTTTCTAGTGTGACGGTGATTTTCTCACGATTTTCAATTGCCTGTTTGATCTTTCCGATGGTGAAACGGTCGGTATGGTCGCCTTGCAAAAAGCGGCAGTTTCGCCCGATGATCTCGTGTCCTGCATACCCTGTCAGTTGTGCGAAGGTTTCGTTATAGTAGATGATCGGGTTGTCTTGTTGTTCGGGGTCTGTCACGACGGCCGCTACTTGGCTGCCGTTTAGCATCGCTTCCAATAATTCGCTTTTGATTTCTGTTTGTAAATGGTTCATGTTCATTCTCTCCGATCTATATGGGTTGGTCTTTTCACTGGCGGTGCACCCTTTCTCGCATGGGATCGGAGATAGGTCATGGTTCGATTTCTTTTAACGCCGCGGCCAGCCGAAGCGCAAAATTCAGTGGCGGCTCCAAGGATTCCATCTCCACTTCAATGACATTCTGGTTCATGTAGACACATTGGCGAAACGCAATCGGCAGCGGAATCGGAAAGGTGCGCAAACTGGTTTCAAATGCCAAGATCTCTTCAGGCAAGATGTACACCGTGGCTTTGTTGACGGCTGCCCCGTCTTGCTGGAAATGTTCGAAGCTGACGTCCATGTCCAGCTTAAAAATGAACAGGCTCGGCCCGAGGAAAATCTCCAATTTCTTGGTTTTGGTAAAGCGGTATTTTCCATTTCGATATTCACAGCGCGCTTTCAAGGTCTTTTGCACTTTTTCTGCAATTATTAACTCTTCGTTCACTTATACCGTCCTTCCCTCCAGCTCCGCGATTCCAATATTTCCTGATGATGTTCTATACCCGAAAATATGGCTTTCGTCCCGTACATTGAAAATTTTTATGAGCCCTTTGCACAAATCAAACTGGAATTCTAAGTAACAATGCACGATCCCTTCAAATGACCGCTCCGGTTGTGGCCCTGCGTTTAATGATGGTGGCCGGAATTTCCCGCATCCGGCGCCGGCCCTTGTTTTAAGCTGTCGAGTTCACTTTCGGACAGTTCCCCGACAATGAATTGGTAATGCGGATTGCTGATGGCGTCTCCGCTTCCTGCATGCACTTCCAGGAAATACAGCCCATCACTCCTGAAGTTGGCTTGCATTTCGTAAACACCGTTTCCTGCTGCTTGCGCTTCTTTCATCGGGTAAGGAATCGAACCATCCTGCTTGCGGATTTCAAAATGGACGAAATTCGCCTCGTCCACCGGTTCGCCGTTTTGTGTTAACTCTGCTTGTATCGTGAAGGTCTCGCCCGCAGCCACTTTTTCCGGAATGTCCACCGCAATGTGCACCGGCGCTTCTTGCTTGTATAAATCCGCCGCATCGCTGCGGACAGAACAAGCGCTCAGCAAGACAAGCGCCAACACCGCGAGCAGCGGCCAGTAGATGTTCTTCATTGCACTTTCCCCTTTCATGCATTCAGCCATTTTTTCACGGCCGGAATGCGCTGGATCAACAGCTTATCGAACAGCCAGACAACAAGCATCGACAGCCCCGCGAGCGGGAACAACAAGCCGAGCACGATCATCAATAGCAAAAACCCTTTCGTTTTAAAGAGCGGCGGCGCTTTCGGTGCGCCCATGCCTTTTTTCGGCTTGCGCTTCCACCAAAGGTACACACCGCTCACGGCCACAAACACAATGCCGAGGCAGATGAACAGGCTGATCAATTGATTGACGAGGCCGAATTGCGAACCTTTATGGAGCGTGATGCCCCAGGCGACGATTTTACCGATGACGCCGTAATTGTCGTAGCGGTAATCAGCCAGTACAGCGCCTGAATATTGGTCGATGTGCATCGTGGCCTCATCCTGCGCTTTTGGCGGGAACACAGACAGCGTGTAGACGCCCTCCGGTTCTTGAGGAATAAACACCGAATAGGACGGGTGAATGCCTTCCTGCTCGGCGATTTCAACGACCTTATCGAGCGGCAGCGGGACCATCCCTTGTACCGATGACAAGGGCACATCCAAGGTTTCTGCTGCCCATGGCACGTCCGCAATGTCCTGCGTTTCGACGTCCGATTTCGGCGCGTCGCCGATCCAAACAGACGGCGGATAGCCTTCTCCTGTATTGGTCACCAGCGCCTGGAAATTGGTTCCCCAAAATCCTGACCACGGCAGCCCAGTCATGATCAAAAACAATAATCCCGCAGACAGCCAAACCGCCGGCACTGAGTGGAGATCTCTTCTGCGAATTTTCGGCCCTTGGCGGAGACGCGGAAATAATACGCCGCCTGCCCCGTTCATTTTTTTCGGGAACCATAAGAACAAACCGGTGACGATGAGCACCACAGCCCAACTTGCGGCCAGTTCAACGATTCGGTCGCCGAGTGTGCCGGCCATCAGCTCGCCGTGGATTTCTTCGATCTTGTCCATGATGCGGTCGTCGTTATCGATTTCACCGAGTGATTCGCCGGTGTAAGGATCGATGAACACCGTCATCGACATGCCATCCGCTTCAACCGTCACTTCACTCGAACGTGACTCGTTCTCGCCTGGGCGGTAAGCCGTCACGATGCCATCTGGATACAATCGATTCACTTCTGAGAGCTGCTCAGAAACCGCCACCCGCTCTTCTTGTGCTTGAACTTCGTAATAATCTGCATACAGCACATTTTCAATTTCCGCTTTAAACAAATACACCGAGCCGGTGATTGCAAGCAGCACCAACAGAGGCGCAAATAAAACGCCCGCATACAGATGCCAGCGCCAGACAGACTTATAGAACTGTCCGCCTTTTGGCTTTTTCGATTTTTCAGCTGCCGGATTCTCTCTTTTTTCATTCTCCATTTGTTCCGCCTCTTTCTGATGCATTTTTGCTATGTACGCATTGTTTCTATACGGTAAACGTGAAAACGCCGGATTTAGATTAAATCAAAAAGCCATCTCATTGCATTCAGCCAAAAATAAAAAAGAGGGATGCGCCATCCTTCAGCGCATCCCTCTTCTTCAGTGCTCCATCCATTTAGCACAGGCTTTAAACGACAGGCCAATTATTCTGCTTTGACCTTATTATATACCGAAACACCGCAACATTTCCTCTTCTAGCTGTTTCAGGAATCTGGATTATTCCCCTGCCTTTTTCCACAATCCAATACATCATTCCGATAAACAACACAAAAAGAGCCAACGCAACAGCCAATCTAGCTACCGGATCCGGCACAATAGTTCTCAAGTCAAAGAAGAAATGGCCCCACGCGACAAGGGCTGACAGGATGATTGCGGCTAAAAATACGCGCTTCATTCAATTCCTCCTTTAGTAATCTCTGCTATTCCTGGAACTTAAGTTAGTCCATCGATGTACTCTTTGTATATTTGATGGAATTGTGTCTTTTCTTCGAGAAACGGGTGATGATTGCTATTTTCGAAAATAGCCAGCTGCGCTCCCGGTATCAGTTCAGCCATCTCTTGCGAATAGACGATTGGGCATTGTACATCGTGACGGCCGCACATAATCAGTGTCGGTGCTGCGATTAAGTGGAGTTTACGGGTTATGTCGAATAGCTGGAGTTCGCGGTTAAAGAAGTCCATTCGGATCGCTGACATCTTTTTGGTTATGGGCCTTGAAAAATAACTTTCATAATGGTCCGGATTGGCTAAAGACAGCTTGGTTCTTTCAACTTTCCATTGCTGCTTTTGACGATCCGTCGCTTCTGGACTTTTTAGATTTTCGATCAGCTCTTGCATCCGCAAAAACTGTGGATGTTCAGGATTATAAATGCAGTCTTTTGAAAATGTCATATACTCTCTGGCCGCAGCACCGGTAATGACTAGGGAACGAAGATGCGCAGAAAAATAGATGCCGTAGACGATACCGAGCATGCCGCCAGTTGAATGCCCTGCAAAACCCCATCGTTCAAAACCCAAAGCTGTGCGAATCGCTTCGAGATCAAAGACACTCTCCAACATGCTCAATTCATACGGATGGTGTGCTTTTTCGGAGTTTCCGGCTTCTCGCAGGTTGACTAGATAGACACGATTTGTTTCGGTAAATGCTTCAGCAAAATAATCTCCGGTCGCGTTGAATTCCGAATAAAGATGCGTCACGCACAATGGATCACCGACGCCTTTAGCGAACACTTCAAATTTACCGCGCGAAGTCGAAACTATCCTATGCTCCCAAGTCATCCCCATTCCCCTCTCCTCAAGCCCCTTTAAGCTGACTTTTCTTTTTTTCTAGTCTTCATGTATGTATAAAAAGCGTGAATGCCTACTCCTATCATGACGCTAGCTGACAATGCGTAACAAATTGATTTCATTGTGTAGCTAAGGGATGATTTACTGACTGCGGACGAACCTAGTACACTTGCTAGAACGATGACGAGAATAATTCGGTCTTTCATAAATGCCCCTCCCCGATTGAAATCAAATAATCATGCATATGAATGCAAGCCTGAAATGACTAAGTTCACGAAGACTTGATTGAAAATAATGGTGCCAAAGCCGATTATCGCGAGCCACGCCGTCTTTTCACCCGTCCACTCCTTGCCGATTCGCAGGTGAAGAAATGCAGCATAGAAGAGGAAGGTAATGAGCGCCCAAACTTCTTTCGGGTCCCATCCCCAAAATCGGCTCCACGCAATTTGCGCCCAAATCATGGCGAAAAACAATCCACCCAGCGCAAATAACGGAAAACCGATAACGACCGATCGGTAAGAAATCTCGTCCATCAATGTTAAATCGACTTTGTTCGTGAAAGGCTGAAGCAATTGGGAGATTTTCTTGCGGGCAACCAAGCGAATTATTACATACAAGATTGAACCAATGACAAAGGACCACATTACCGAATTGAGCTTAGCAGTCTCAATGTTATTGGGAATCTCTACAAGCCCCGCGTAATGAGAGGCCGGTTCATAGTTTTCGGCAGTTCCAGAAACGGCTTGCGCCTCATCCGGCACCACAATAGCTGGCAGGGCATACTCATACACCTGGCTCTGGCCTTCTTGATTTTCAAATTGGTAACTGGCGCTGTATCCGGAAATTCCAAATGCTGACGATGCTAGAATGAAGCCAACCACCACTACCATGAAATACAGCACTAATTCCAAAAAGAATGCACTTTTGCTCTTGTTCGTTGTATCTACCTTCTTCAATAAATAGATTAATCCCGTTACAAACGATACGGATAACACAGCACTTGCGGTAGCCACCGTAATGACATGGATCGTGAGCCAGTGGCTTTGAAGCGCCGGAATAAGCGGCGATACTTCATTGGCGAACATGCTGGCATAGGCAATGATTAATATCGCGACTGGCAGCAAGAACAGGCCCATAACCGGTTGGCGGTATATGTAGAAAAAACCTAAAAAGCTCCCAATCAGCATAATACCGAAGAATGTCAGGAATTCATTTAAATTGCTAACTGGCGCATGGCCTGCAGCGACCCAGCGTAAAATAAAATAACCAAGTTGAGCGGCAAACCCAACGACCGTCAAGCCCATCGCAATTTTCACTGCCAATTGCTTTTTCGATTTTACAGCCACTCCAAATGGAATGATTGCAATTAAAAATACAATAAATGAGAAGAATAAGAATGAACTGCTTAATGAAACCAACGCTTCTGTAGACATATAGCATTCCTCCAAATCAATTAATTTCGCCCGAGTATTTATTCCAATAATACCATTTTTTTCAACCTTAATAAGCGACTATTATGTGTCGGTCGCTCACAGGCATGCATGAGTCGTTTTTAGCAGATAATCCAAAGCTTGCTGAAAAATCCTAAATATTTGTTTTCGATTTTTTTATCTATTAAAACTACTGATATAAAAATGAAAAATCATGCTATAGTCAAAAGGTCCGATGCAAAAGCCGGACACCCATTACGAGTTTAGGAGGCGTTCATTATGACAAACACAACTATCTTCAATATCCATGACTGCAAGGGGATAGCGCCGAATTGACCTGACTCGTTCGCGTTCCCCAAAATTCGAAAGGGGAAAACTATGAAACTGACAAATGTAAGCATTACTGAAGTGAACGCTGATAATTGGTACGCCTGCTGCGAGTTGAAAGTCTCACAAGAACAACAAGGCTATATGGAGCCGAATGCGGTGTCCATCGCCCAATCGAAGTTCGAACCAAGCCTGCGTCCTTATGCAATTTGTGCAGATGGGCAAACCGTCGGATTTCTAATGTTCAACTCGGTTCCTGAAGAATTGGACGGCTATTGGATCTACCGCATCATGGTCGATCAAGCATACCAAGGGCAAGGGATTGGAAAAGCTGCTACGAAATTAATGCTCACGGAAATGGCTGATTTTTTCGGTGCAAAAAAAGTGGTAGTTGGCTACCATCCTGAAAACACCGGAGCCCATCAACTGTATAAAAGCTTAGGCTTTGAAGATCAAGGGCATCGCTTCGGCAAAGAAATGGCTGTAGTGAAGCAATTGACTGATTAATAGAGCGCAAAAGAGGCCGGACTGGAATACCCCAGTCCGGCCTCTTTTTATAGATTCTGTATTTTATACAAAACATGCTTTCTTAACGGGCTGTCTTCCGGAACGCGAGGATGCTCGAATTCCCCCACCTTCTCCATGCCGATACGCTTCATGACGGTTTCAGACGGTGCATTGATCGTTGAAGTAAACGAATAAATTTCTTTTTTGCCGAGCTCCTCAAACGCATACGTGAGGCAAGCTTTTGCCCCTTCTGTCGCATAGCCTTTCTTCCAAAATGGCTGGTCCAAGCGCCAGCCGATTTCAGTTGCGCCTTCAATTCCGATATCAAAATTGACATCTAATAGGCCGATAAAGCCGATAAACGCGCCGTCTTCTTTTCGTTCGGCTGCCCAAAGCCCGTAGCCTTTCTCCTCAAAATGCGCTTCGATGCGGTCGACCAACGCGTCCGATTCGGCGCGGCTCGAGGTTTTCGGAAAGAACTCCATAACGTCAGGGTTTGCATTCAAGGTCGCGAACGGTCCACGATCAGCCGCTTTCCATCGCCTGAATCCAAGCCGTTCAGATTCGAATAAATAACCGTTTTCCATCTAATCTTCCTTTCATGCTTCTTTGTCGCCCGCATTCTTTTCCTCTTCCACTGCGAAGTATTTGGCGCGCCATTCCCGGTCAGTCGCCTTAAACAAAAACCCTAGTCCTGAAAAAAAGAAAATCAAGCTGAAGATAATTGGCACAGCGCCCACTTCCCACAAGGCCGATAAATACAGGCCAAACTCTCCTGAATAGCCGACTTCCCTCAAATGCAACGAATAGACCGCCGCTGCAATTGACGTGAAGCCGAACAACAAAATCCCTGAAACGACGCCAATCCCGCCTGCAATTAATTCTCTCATCAGTTTTCCCCCATTTAAGTTATAAAAAAACAGGCGTCCGGAATCCGAACCACCTGTTTTCTGTCTTACTCGAACAATTGCTGGATGTTTTGCGTTGGCAGAGCGCCTTCACCGCCAAGGATGTAGATTCCTGTAACGTTTTTCAGCTGCTCTTTGACGGTCTTCACGGTTGCCGCATTCGGTCCGTTCGGTGCCGTCAAAACGAGTGGTGCTTTTGTTTTCGCTGCCAATACGGATCCAGCGAGTGCATCAGGATAATTTGCGCCAGTTGACAAGTACATGTACTGGCCGCCGAATGATCCTTTGAAATGAGTGATGACCGCGCTATTCGTTTCATAGCGCGATGCGCCCGAAAGACGTACCGGGTTTTTCACTTCTTTTGCCGTGCTGTCAGAAACAGCGCCTTTACCGCCAATGATGAAAGTTTTGCTGTAAGCTTTTGCTGCGAAATGCGCTTTCACTTCCGCCGGCAAGCCGTTCGGTTTCGTCAGCAAGATCGGCATTTTCTGGCTGCCTGCGACCGGTGCGATCGACAAGGCATCGGCAAATGTTGAACCGGTTGCCACGACAGCTTGCGTTGAAGTTTTCATTTGTTTCGCAATGTTGACCGATGTTTCGTAGCGGTTTTTGCCGCTGATGCGTGTTGTTCTAATCTTAAGGTCTTTTAGTTCCATTTCGACCATCGGGCTGATGGCACCCTGTCCGCCGATCAATGTCACTTCGGTTACTTTCAAACGTTTCAATTCATCTTTTACCGCTTGTGGAAGCGCATCGGTTTTCGTGAGTAGCAACGGTGCGTTTTGATACGCTGCAAGAGGCGCTGCACTCAAAGCATCCGGGAAATCGCCGCCTGTTGCAATCACAGCTTTGCCGGATGTGCTCCAGCCTTTTTTCGAGACTTCCACCGCTGTATCGTAGCGGCTTGCCCCGCTGATGCGATCAGCGAGATTCCATTTATCTTTCAGTGCAAGAATTGCTTGTGCACCGTTCAAACGGCCCCATCCTGAGACAAGGTCAAAGCCAGGTGCCAATTCTTCCATTTCATACGGGAAATCTTCTTCAAAGAAAGGATCTTCCTCGAAACCGGGAGGGGCATCCTCTGCGATAAACTCAACGTCATCCGCTGATGCCGTCAGTAAATTCTCCAATTGGCCTGGTGTGAGATCCGGGTTGATCGATTTCAAGACGCCCGCAACTGCCGCGACATGAGGAGCTGCCATCGATGTTCCAGACATCAACGTAACATTGCCGTCCGGCAGCAAGCTCGGGATGTCTGTACCCGGTGCGACGAGGTCAAGATCTTTGCCATAGCTCGAGTAATCCGATACCAGATCAAGTTTATTCGTTGCGCCGACAGCGATCGCGTATTTCGATGATGCCGGGTAAGAAACTTCTTCCCATCCGTCATTTCCTGAAGCTGCGACGATTGTCACGCCGCGCTCGTTTGCGTATCTCATCGCATATTCCAAGACACGGCTATAGCCGCCGCCAAGACTCATGTTGATAACATCGGCTCCTTGGTCTGTTGCGTACAGGATGCCGTATGCAATTTGTTCTGTATCGCCGTAACCTGACGCATCAAGCACTTTCACCGGCAGGATTTTTGTCGACTGGTTAATGCCCGTCATCGAATAATCGTTGTCTGCTTCCGCTGCAATGATGCCGGAAACGTGCGTGCCGTGTCCTTGGTCATCGAATGCCTCATTGTCATCATTGATGAAATCGTAGCCAGTGCTGATCATTTGGTTCTTCAAGTCAGCCAGCGTGTAATCAACGCCGGTATCGATGACCGCGGTGACGATTTCTGCATGCTTTTGAGGAGCTGCCAGCTTCGTCATTTCCTCGAAATCGATGTCAGCGTCTTCGATGCCAAAGCCGCCGCCTTTGTTTTCAAGCGACCATTGCTCGTCATAATAGATATCTTCTGAATGAAGCTTGTATTGCTGTACCGGTTCGATGAATTCAACTTCCGGCAAGTCTTCAAGCGACTGCAAAGTTTTATTCGTTGAAGCAGCTGACATGCCTGACTTCAAATCCACCACGAAGAACTGGTCGAATTTCGGCGCTTCGGCGTCAAACCCAGAAACCGACTGGATGCCAGCCGTTCCAGCTTCCGCTTTTGTCAGCGTTTCGCCTTCTTTTACTTTTACAATGACTTTGTTCATGGAAGCATCTTTTACGACGTATGGAGTCGGAAGCATTGCCGACATGACTGATTTTCCAGCCAGTTTGTTAATGTTGATTGCTTGTCCTGCCGCTTCCACATCGTCTTTCAAATTCGCAGGCGCTGTTTTCAACGCGAGCGCGTACAATTCGCTGATTGCTTTCTGGTCAGCTGCGGTGATCGTTTTCGAGCTTTGGAAGCCATTTTCCGCAATGCTCGTGATCAAACCGTCAAGCTGATTGAGGTTTTTCTTCAATGACTCACGGACAGTTGCATCCGTCACGGCCTGATAGCCGATAAACGGCGCCAGTTTATAGTAAAGCTTCGTCAATTCTTTGCCGCTTTCTGTTTGTGCCAACACTTCGCCGCGAATAACGCGCAATTGGTCAAGCAGCGCCTGGTCTCCCGCTGCTTCGCCCATGACAAGTTCCGCTGGGCATTGCTCGTCGTTTGTCGGTTTCGAAGCTTTTACTGTGACGCCGTCAAAGCCAATTGTGTAGCTCGCTTCTTCCGCTTCTTCGCCTTCAGGCAGATCCACCGGCAATTCTTCAGCGTAAGAAGAGACCTTTACGTAGTAAGGCCCTTCCCAAGCGATCGGGAATTTTACAGTCGATTTCATTTCCGCAAAGCTATAATTGCTGAACGGATCGAAAGGCTGGTCGGCGGTCGCACGTTCTGCGTCGGGGTAAACCGTAAAAGTCAATTCATCATCGGACTGGAGAGAAACTTCAAAATGCGTATGCGCTGCGACTTGTGCAGGATCGACATCGATCTTGTACCAATGCTCGTTATCTTCTGCAGAAAACGTATCGCTTACGTCATCTCCTTGCTCCAATACATCTGCATCCACTAAATCTTCGGCTTGTGCCGTTTGTGTTGCCGGTAAAACACCAAAAAGTGATACACCCATCAAAAAACTCGTCGCAATCTTGAACGCGCGGTCCATCCTACCATCCCCATTTCAATTTTTTTACAGTTTCACTAAACCCATTAAAGCACATCGGAAGACATAAAAACAGATAGTTTTAAAAATATTTTCCCGGGACTTTTGATGCCCTTGTATTTCGCTTTCATTTTCCTAATTCGCCCAAAAGAAAATGGAGAACATATGCTTATAACGGCATATCTTCTCCCAATCCATTCCGTCATTTTTTCGCTTGTTGCTCCGGCATATCGAGCGGCGTAAAATAATACGAACAGTCCGGCCAGCCCAGTTCTTCACTAAGGATGTCAAACGTCGAACGGAAAAATTCCTGCATCGCTTGCGTTGAATGCGGTGAACCTGCGACTTTATCGAGCATCAGAAAATACTCACTCAGCGAAGCTTCAAAATACGCATCGGCAGGCTTTAATCGCTCGCTGTCGAGTTCTTTATTGATGAATGGATACGGGAGCACGAAAAACGCCGGCACATCGACATTGGTGTCGCCGAGCCAAAACCCGTACTCGATGAAATGTTCATCGAACGCCGCTTTTTCGATGACTTTGTCTTCCGGATATGGCTGGCGGATGCCCGGCAAAACGAGCGATGAAACGTCAAACGTCCCCCAGAACAGCGCGGGCTTCATTTTCCGGGAACGCAGCGGGCCGATGAACTTCAGCTGTGCTGCGGCAGCGAAATGAAACAGTTTAAGCCCGCGAACCGCCTGTTCCCAGTTGAAAGTTAACGGCGTGTCGTCTTCGTTGAGTTTGTTCTTATATTCCATCTCCTGCGGTTTCGGGTTGATGTTCAACTCAATGCCTTTTGATGCCAATGCTTCGAAAATCTCTTCGAAATAAGTTTTGATCGACTTGGCCGTTTCGATCGGCACGGCTTGCATATTCCCCTCGATATTAATGGCAATACGGCTGTCGTAAATATCCAAGTCGACTTGAAATGCACGATCTTGATGGAACAATAAACCCGTCGTGAATCCATTAGGCGTTAGGGCGAGCGTCACATGTGCCCATTGCGGTTCCTGCTGGGCGGTTTCGAGTTTAATCTTGCCGAGAATCTGTGACAGCAAATGCAAAGTGAATTTCGTTTCAGCCCATTCGGAATGCTTGATCACGTCCATTTTCGTTTCCTCCTCAGGATTTCAAATCCATAAGCGCCGGCAGTTGCTTTCCCCTTATATTCGACATCAGCGCTGACTTTCCTATCCATTAATTGAAGAAGCGCCGATCCATAAAAAAACCGCTTCAGCTGAAATTGCTGAAGCGGTTTTCCATTGCGTTCATCCCCACCACATCGCTGTGACAAAAAAAGCCCATAACGAAGCGGCTGGTGCCACAGTGAACAAAACGATTGCATATAATTCCCGGTGGTTGTGGAAGGTTTTGTGTCGCTTAGTCAACACCAGCAATAAAATCCCAGACACGACATACAAAAATATCCCCGCCACCGTCAATCCCGTCAAATAGTAGACAGGGGCAAGCGGCACCGCATGCTCACTCAAAAAATAAGCCATGTCTTGGCCGAATATACAAAAACAACTAGCTGCCAAAAAGCTTATCAGTAAACTCCCTTGAAGTTTTTTCACTTGTGCACCCCAATTTTCTATATTCCCAACTTTTCATACTTGCCCACTGTTTTCCTATAGGAAGAGAAAGACAGAATATCTTATCCAATTATCCAACATTATTGAATCTCCCAATACACTAATGAGTCTATTTCTTTCGTTCTTTTCATCTTTACTTTTTCGAGTACGCGAATGGATGCTTGATTTTCACGATCGGTTTCCGCAATCACTTTTTCTACTTTTTCGTTTGCCAACGCCCATTCAATTAAGGCATTCATCGCTTCGGTCGCATAGCCTCTATTCCAATAGCGCTCGAGCAACCCATATCCTATCTCTACTTGCTGCTGGTCATCAGGCTTGCCTTTAAACCCAGCATCGCCAATTATATGGCCATCTGATTTTCGGATAATCAACCAGCTCCCCCATGAAAACAGGCTGGGATCTTCCAGCAACTCTTGTAAATGGCGATCAATTTCGGGACCGTTGTCGTACTGTTGATTTTGAAGCAGGTGCATCGAATCAGCGGTGCAAGGATTGATTTCCAATCGTTCGGTTTCTAGTTTCTGCAACATTTATTTTTAGCAGTCGCTGTAATGTGTTTTTCAGTCAGTTCCAAATACTCTTCAATGGCGGAAATCAGTGATTTCTGCGCATCACGCCAAAACGCCACTTGCGTGATGTCCGCTCTAAGATACTGTTCGCCCAATTGCTCGACGGTCATCTTCCCGGAGTCGCGCAATAACGCATCGTAGCGCTCGGGGAATCCTTCCGGCTGCTGCTTGGCTTGTTCATAGACGCCGTTGCTGAATAAATAGCCGATTGTGTACGGAATATTATAGAACGCTTTTTCAGCATCATAGAAATGGCCGATGAACATCCATTTATGAATCGCCAGTTCCTCGACCAATCCGCCGTAGATTTCATTTTCCACTTCAGCGATCATCGTTTTGATCTGTTCTGCGGAAATCATGCCCCCTGCCCGTTGATCATAAAATTTTCGTTCGAAGCGGAACATATTCGGTACGCTCACGACATATTTCAAGCCGTCTCGAATCTTCATTTCAAGCATGGCAAGCCGTTCGTTTTCGTTCGTCGTCTGTTCAATCACGGCATCGAGCACTAAATTCTCCATAAACGTAGAGGCTGTTTCTGCAACACTCGTGCCTTTTTGCTGCGCAAGCGCTGGTTCGTCGTGAATGATGAAGTTGTGATAGGCGTGGCCCAGTTCATGTGCCAAAGTGACCAAGTCCTGATAAGTATCACGATACGTCAGAAAGATCCGGCTTTCTTTGGCTAATGGCATCGACGCACAAAAGCCGCCTTCAGCTTTACCCGGCCGGTTCTCGGCTTCAATCCAGTCTTGTTGAAATGCACGGTCAGCAAAATGGCCGAGCTTGTCGCTAAACTGATGGAATTGCTTGCTGATGACGGTTTTCGCCGTTGCCAAATCCACTTTGTCGGACAATGAAAACGCCGGTGACTCCAAGTCGAACCAATTGGCGGTGTCGTGGCCTGCGACTTTCAATTTCCGTTCAATATACGCTCTGTACAAATCCTTATTGCCGTCGATGGCCGTGAGCATCGCATCGGTGGAGGCTTCCTCGATTCGGTTGTGCTCAAGCATTTCTTTCAATTTATTGTCCCAGCCCCGCTGCTCATAAATCGCCAGTCTCGATCCCGCCACACGGTTCAAAATAGCTGCCACCACATCCTCGTGCACTTCACACGTTTTGGCCACTGCTTCAGCTACACGCTTTCGTCTAGTGCGGTCTTTGCCGTTTACGGCTTCATTCAATGCCTGGCCGATTGAAACTTCCTGAAGTTCACCTTCCACTTCAATCGGCACCCTCAATTTGGTCAAGACCAATTCGTGCTGCTGTTCCCAGCCGGATAGGCCGTTGACGGACAGCGCGCTGATCATCCGCTCCAGTTCGGCCGGCAACCGGTCTTTGACCATTCGCCTTCTTTCATTCAAATAAAACGACGAGGCTTCAACGCGGCCGGAAGCAGTGAACGTTTGCCACTCTGCCTCGGTAAATTCAGCAAATACTTGATCCAACTCGATCTGCAAGGAAGCGAGTTTTGCTTTTAGCACGGCGCTGTCATCCATCAAAGCGATCGATGACTGATCCGCCACATTTTCTGCATAAGCGCAAATGGCAAAATCATCGAGCTGCTCCCAGGCGAGCAGGGCATACTGAAATTGACCGATGATTTCCAACAAGGCATCGTTGTCGCGCACGTCCATCTCACGGTAGCTTTGCAATTGCCCAGCCGCCTGCTCGAGCGTATGTTGCAAGTCCACCATGAAGTTTTTAAGTTCCGCTGATTGGCTCTTTCCGTCATATAAAGAAGTTAAATTCCATGTTTGTGCTGTTGTCTGTTCCACAAATAATCCCCTTTTTATCTGCGGCAGCATCCCACTGCCTTATTTACACATCTTTATAGTCATTCTTCTTTTTCCTGAAAATCCCTTTTACAAATAAATATAAGGAAGGCAAAACTATTTCGGCTCATTGCCAGGGCGCGTGGATTCACTTTCGACTTCTACCCTCCACGACAATATCGTGGTGCTGTCGCGGACATTCTTCTCTTTGATTTCTTCCAATAAAGCCTTCACACCTTCAGCGTTTGACACTGCATTAAAGCGTTTTTCTACTTCCAGCGGATTTGAAAACGCGGTGTTCGGGCATTCCACCAGCCCATCGGTCGTCAGCAAAATATGGTTTATGCCTTTTCTTAATTCTTTGGCCCCTGTGCTGTAGCAAGGCACCGGCAAATCGAATGTGTTCACTTTGCCGATCCATTCATAAAAGCTGCGGTGGTTCTGCTGCATCTCGCCGAGTGCTTCGAGTTCAGGGTGAAACAAATACAATAGGCAGTCGCCGACCGACAGCCACCATAAAAACTTGCCTTTTCGTGCAGCGCATAAGACGGCGGTTTCGCCTTGTACTTCACTGCACGCCGTTCTAAAGCGTTCGCTCTCAAACGTGGTCAAGAGAATGACCGATAGCTGGCCGAATGCTTGTGTGACCGGCAGCTTCAAAGCTTCATTGATCGAAGTTTCCAAACGGCCAATTTCCGCAACTACGAGCTCCGCGCTTTCAGCCGTTTGGTGGGCGTCCAGCAATACGGTGAATTCCCAGTCTTCCGCGGCATTCGCCCATACGAGGCAGCCGTCTTCGTTTTTCGTTTGCCCGGCTGCCGAATTGCCGCCAAACCGCCCGACCGTCACTGAGCCCATTTGCTGAATGTCCGGCTGGTCGACAAAAGACCGCTCGCTTCCGACCCAGTTGAAGCTTGTTTGATCCCCGATGATTTTCATATGTAGTTTCCCCCTATTACTTATTGAAGCGATTCATAATATTTGTTCAGTATACGTGAAGCTGCTCTTTGTCTGCATAAAAAAACGAAGAATCCGCTTATGCAGACCCTTCGTTTAACATCACGCGTTATTCTTTTCTCCGGTACAAATACATGGTCAGCGGCGCAAAAATCACCACGAAAATCGCAGATACGACAACCACCCAGCCGATCTGCTCCCACGTACCGTTGCCGTGCATCAAGCCGCGCACTGCTGTGGCAAGGATGGAAATTGGGTTGATATTGACGAACCCCTGCAGCCATGACGGCAAAGTCGATGGATCGACGAAGACATTGCTGACAAACGTCAGCGGAAATACCACCAAAAAGCTGACCATCATCAAGGATTTTTCGGAACGCATGATGATGCCGGCGGCGGTCCAAATCCACGAGAAGCTGAACGAGAACAACAAGATGACCAGTACCGCACCCACTACGCCCATCGCTCCGCCTTCCGGCCGAAATCCGAGTGCGAGCCCAAGCCCGATCATAATCGCCGATGCCAGCGAGTAGCGGATGACATCGACGAGCAAGGCCCCGACCAATGCAGACGGCAGCCAAATCGGCAAGGTGCGAAAGCGGTCGAAGATGCCTTTTCGGATATCGTTGTTCAAGTCGATGCCGGTGTACATCGTAATCTGCGACACCGTCATGACCAAAATACCGGGCAGTAAAAACTGCAAATACTCACCCGTCGACCCGGCGATCGCGCCGCCGAATAAATACGTAAACATTAATAGAAAGATGATTGGAAACACCGTGACATCAAACATTTGCTCCGGCACATGCTTGATCCTAAGCAATGCGCGGTGCGCAAACGCCATCGTCGATGCCAAGGCATTCGGCGGATCCGGCCGTCTGCCGCCCGCAATGGCATTCGACGGATGCACTTCTTCATACGCCGCTTTGTCGTGTTCCATTTGCACGCTCATGAGTTTTCCTCCTCAATCGGTTGATTGCTGGCGGATTGTCCGGTCAATGTCAAAAACACTTCATCCAAACTCGGCCGCCCGAGCGAAAAATCGCTGATGCCGATTTTTTCTTTGCCCAGTTCGCCAAGCGCTTGTGCGACGATCGAAGAGTCTTTTGCCTGCGCACTCAAGGTCACGCCGTCTGTCGACACATGAACCGGGACGCTGAGCCTGCGTTCAAGAATGGCCGCTGCATGCGCTTGGTCGGCCGCATCGAGCAATTGCACATTCAATGTGCCGGTTCCGACCGATGCTTTCAATTCACTGCTCGTGCCTTCTGCGATGATCTTGCCTTGATTGATGACCGCAATACGGTCGGCCAGCTGGTCCGCTTCCTCCAAGTTCTGCGTCGTCAACAGCACGGTGGTCCCCGCCTGAACGAGTGCACGCACAATTTCCCACACTTGGTTGCGGCTGCGCGGGTCGAGGCCGGTCGTCGGCTCATCAAGAAACAAGAGATCCGGCGTCACGACGATGCTTGCGGCGATATCAATGCGCCGCCTCATGCCGCCCGAATACTTTTTCACTTGCCGCTTCGCTGCACCTTCCAAGCCGAATGCCGACAGCAACTCCGTCGCACGCTGCTTCGCTTCCTTCACCGGATAGCCCATGAGCCTGGAGATCAGCACCAAGTTTTCAATCCCGGTCAAGTCTTCATCGATCGATGCGTACTGCCCGGTCAAACTGATGCGGCTTTTGATGGCCGCACTTTCCGTCTTCAAATCGTGCCCGAAAATGGTCGCGCTGCCTGCGTCCGGCTGGATCAATGTCGCGAGCATTCGGATCGTCGTCGTTTTCCCGGCCCCGTTCGGCCCTAGAAATCCATACACTGTCCCGCTTGGAATCGCTAAATCCACGCCGTCTACCGCTCGTTCTTTCCCGTATATTTTCACCAGTCCCGCCGCTTCTACAGCCAATCCATTCGCCTGCCGCTCCACATTTCTTGTTTCCATGCTCCTCACCTTTTTCTTTGCAGGATACATTCACGTGTTTATGGCTTTCATTATAAACCCATTGGCGGAATATTCACTCTTTTTATTTCATTATAGAACGAATGTTCCTATCAATCCACTATTATTTTCGCCCAAAATAAAAACTCCCGCACTTAGCAGGAGTTAAAAATTTGCTTATTAAATAGACCATTTCACGAGCATGCCGGCATGGGTCAAGCCGCCGCCGAATCCGTACAGCAGTAATTGATCGCCCGCCTTGATGCGCCCGTCTTCCACGCCTTGTGCCAAAGACAAGGGAATCGAGCCGGCAGAGGTGTTGCCATAATATTCAAGTGAATAGATGGTGTTTTCAAGCGCTAGCCCACTTCTTGTGCAGATCGACTCGATGATCCGCAAATTGGCGCTATGCGGCACGAACCAATCTACTTCGCCAGGCGTTACGCCTGCTTTCTCCATTAACGCATTAACGCCTTTTGGCACGGTATTGACCGCCCATTTGTAAACTTCGCGGCCGTTTTGCCAAACGACATTGCGGGCAGCCAAGTCTTCGCCAAACATTTCGCCTGCCAAATCTGTGCAATACAGATTATTCGCCAATGCGCCGTTTGTTCCCATATGCGATTCAATAAAGCTCGGGTTGTCTGCGTCGTGTTCGACCAGCACTGCCCCGCCGCCGTCGCCGAACAATATGCAGGTCGAGCGGTCGCTATAATCGAGGATCTTCGAGAACGTTTCCGCACCGATGACCAGAATTTTCTTATGCAGCCCGGAGGTGATCAAGCCGTTCGCCATCTGTAAGCCGTAGGAAAATCCTGCGCAAGCCGCATTCAAATCAATCGCGCCGGCGTTCGGGATATTCAGTTTTGCTTGGACCATCGCGGCCACACTCGGTGTTTTGAAATCAGGTGTCATCGTGCAGGCAATGATCAAATCGACATCGTCAAACGATTTTCCGTAGCGTTCCGCTAAATCTTGTGCCGCACTCACACTTATATCACTCGTAAATTCGTGTTCTCCCGCAATGCGGCGCTCTCGGATGCCGGTGCGCTGGAGGATCCACTCATCATTTGTTTCAACCAATTGTTCCAGGTCTAAATTCGTCAGCCTCTTTTCGGGTACATACGATCCGATGGCTGTAATTCGTGCTGCTGATCTGCTCATTCATACACCCCTTTAGCTTACTACCCTCATTTTAGCACCTAACATTAGTATTAGGTACCAATAATTTAGATGAAAGAGCAAATACTTTTATTTGTATAGTATTTTTTCTTCATTCCATCCCATAAGATATAGGTGATTTAGGTAATTAGAACAGATAAATTGGATGTTAACATCCTGTCATGACAGCTTTCACACTCGAATTTACCCTTCATTTTAAACATGTAAGTAACATACTAGTTTCGAGAGGTTTCAAATAATATTAAATCGTGAATAGTAAATTCATGAAAGGAGAAAACTGGCAATAGGAATTTACTGTAAGATTAAAAATAGATTTG
Source organism: Planococcus sp. SK3692 (assembly GCF_028890485.2). Taxonomy (GTDB): domain Bacteria; phylum Bacillota; class Bacilli; order Bacillales_A; family Planococcaceae; genus Planococcus. The sequence goes on along the minus strand of NZ_JARCHV010000002.1, from coordinate 127,766 downwards.
GAGATGAATTATGAAAACTCGCAGAAATTTTAGATCGTATCTCGCCCCTGAAACAGACGGTGCAGGCCGCAACATTTCCTGGAGCTCCATTTTCGCTGGAGTCGTCACGTTTATCGCATTCTTAATTATGTTTAGTTTGATCGGCACTGCTATCGGCCTTGGGGTTACAGACGCTACTTCAAATGATCCATTTGCCGGTGTAGGAACCGGATTAGCCATTTGGGGCGTTTTGACACTGCTGATTTCGTTATTGGCAGCTGGATTTGTTGCCGGGATTACGGCAGCACGCGCTGGATTGGTCCACGGATTCTTGACTTGGGCAACTAGCGTGATTATCCTATTCGTTTTATTGACGTTTACAACCATCAACACATTCCAGACAGTCGGTTCGATTTTCGGCAGCGTCGGAAGCGCAGTCGGCCAAGGGGCTGGATCTGTCGCATCGACTGCCGGTGACGCGATCCAGAGCACGTTTGATAATGTGACGGATAACTTCTCAGGCGTCGATACTGCAGAGCTAGAAGGCAATGTGGAAGAAATTCTTGCCGATACGGATATTCCGGAATTGCAGCCTGGCTACTTGCAGGGTGAATTGGAAGCAAGCCGCAATGAAGTATTGGATGCAGGAAAAGAATTGGCTGTAAACCCTGAAAACTCAGATGCCATTCTTCAAGACTTGGGTGATTCCTTGACGGCGAGAGCTGAAGAAATTCAAGAGTCTGTCGATGAAGATGCTGTTGCTGAAGCTGTCGCTGCCAACACTGAACTGAGTGAAGCAGAAGCTGAAGAAGCAACGACTAATATCGTCGATGGCTTGAACCAAGCGACGACTGAAGCGAGCCAACAGATTGAAGATGCACAAGTTGCTCTAGAAGATGCTTCTCAGGAATTGGAAAGCACGATTGCTGATGTGCGTCAGTCTACAGAAGAAGCGACTCAAACCGCTTCTACCATCTCTATCTGGGGATTTGTCGCATTGTTGTTAACAATGGTCGTTACTTCCCTGGCAGGAATTTTCGGATCTAGCTTTGTCCGCAAAGAACGTACTGTAAACAAATAAGCAAGCAATTAAAACCCTTCCGTATATGCGGGAGGGTTTTTTTCATGGCCATTCTTATGCTACTTGAGAAATTTTGGCAAACGAACAGCTGGGACTCGCCCTTCAAAATCGATCTGTGGAATAATGGGCATAAGAGAATTTAATTGTTAGGAGGCGCTGGAATGAAACGAAACCGAATCGCAAAAAGTGGTGAATTCCGCAAGCTCCTGAAGCAGGCTTTCGCCATCAACCAACGCCCACTGCCTTGGGCTAAAGCATTGGCTGCCGGCATCAGCTCCGGGCTTCCCGTATTGATCGGCGTCCTGTTGGGACAGTTGCAATACGGGCTGATCGCAGGCCTCGGGGGTTTGGCATTTCTTTATATGTTCAATGAACCGTACGCCCTGCGCTCAAAGAAAATCTTTTTCGCTGCGCTCGGCTTGGCGTTTTCTGCAGGACTCGGTGTCTTGTTGTCCCAACAGCCCTTGCTCGCCGCTGTCGCAGTCGGCATCATCGGGGCCTTGGCGGTGTTCATTTTCGGCGCCTATCAGTTCACAGGGCCGACCGCGATCTTTTTCGTTCTGGTGTTTTTAATTAATAACAATATGACAGACACTCCGGCACTGTTCCTGTTGCATGGTTTTCTTGTGTTCCTCGGCGGCATGCTGTCCTGGCTGATGGCGATGTGGGCTTATCCATTCGCTCCCCATGCACCAGAAACCAAAGCAGTGAAACGGGGCTATATGGCGCTCGCCGCTTTGGCTGAATCGGCCGGGTCCGCTGAATTCTACGAAGTCCGACAGCAGGCATGGTCCGCCTTGAAATCCGCTGAAACGGCGATCGGCAATGCAAACGCCAAATGGACACGTTCGAACCGGCTTGCGCAGTTGACTTTATTGCATGCGCAGGCAGTTTCGATATATGCAGAAATCATCAAACGCGGCGACCGGTATTCAACCGTGTCGAAAGAAACCGTTGAGAATTTGCGGCTCATCGCTTCATCAGTTGAAGCGTCCGGCAAAAAATCCTTTGCTGCCGCACCTCGCCTGCAGACAGAAACGGGAGACGCCTTAACCGAAAGTACACGAAAAGCTTATGACATTCTTACCGGCCAGCGCAATAAACGGACGCGTGATACCGAACTGAAAGCGGAATCGTTCAAGACCGTCTTTGCCAATGCGTTCAATAAACATTCCATGGTATTTTTTGCGGCCATCCGCTTTGGTGTCGTCTTGGCGTTTGCGGCATTCGTCGCCCACTTCCTGCCAATCGACCCGTCCTATTGGGTGCCCTTGTCGGCTGCGGCGGTCATGTCCGGTGCCACGATCCTCTCGACCTTCAACCGGTCGCTCCAGAGATCAGCTGGGACCATTGTCGGCATTGTAGTTGCCGCTGTCATTTTGTCCTTTCAACCAGATGGGCTGTTCATTGCACTGATGATTTTCGCATTAACTGCGCTCACGGAGCTGGCGATTGTCCTGAACTATGCCGTTGCGGCATTCTTCATCACGCCGAACGCATTGATGATCGCAGAAAGCACATCGCAGATCGGAGACCTTCCCTATTTCGCTTCCGCGCGCATTGTCGATGTGCTCATCGGTTCTGCGATCGGGCTGATCGGGGTCTTGCTCATTGGCAGGCGGCGTGCGTCTACATTGCTCCCTCCACTCATGTCCAAAACTTTGCGAAGCCAGCAGCGCTTCATGAGCCTGTTGTTTTCACCGTATAGTCCGGACATCGCAGCACAACCGATTGAACAAAAGAAAATGCGCACCAACCTCAACAATTTGAAATTGGTGCTGGATACGGCACAGGGCGAATTGCCGCAGCGCCCCCCAAATTTCGCTCTGTTGCAGCAAGTGTTTTTCGCCTCTGAACAGCTCGCCTTCCTGCTCGAAAATGCAGCACAAAAAGACCGGCTCGCTTTATCTCCGGTTCAGCTCGGGCAGCTCCATTTGTTTTTTGAAATGATGGCGAATGCATTGGAAGGCAATTGGCCGTTTGCGGAGCACGTGATTCCAGAGATCCCGGGCTTTCCGGAAATCGAACAGGAACTTGCCGCCTTGCAGGAAACAGTTCGAATGAGCACGCGCAAGACCGAATTGCATGAACAAGACGAAGCCTTTGAGTAGGCTTCGTCTTTTTTGTGCATGTGAACTTCAAGTGCATGTGTGTAAACCTCACTTGACGTAAAGCCTCCTTTACACGTAACATGGAATTATAACTAAGAGGACGTGATAGAGAGTGGATAATAGAGTGAAGGAATTGCGGGAGATGCACGGGTATTCACAAGATCAGCTCGCCAAAAAACTGGGCGTTTCGCGACAGACGATCATTTCGATTGAAAAAGGGCGCTACAACCCGTCGCTTCCGCTCGCTTTGCAGGTGGGCCAAATGTTCGAAACGCCTGTCGAGAACATTTTCTTTTTAGATGACAGTCCGGGTTAACCGGTTGAATGACGAAGGAGGAATTATTATCAATTACCGCATCGCATTTTCAGCACTGGGCTCATTATTTTTTCTGATGGGAGGATTCTTGGTCATAGCAGCATTCATGGCCAATAGTGCTCCGCTATCGGAAACCTATACCATCCTTTCGATGTCAGTGATGGCATTTTGTTTGAGCTACCTATACCCACAATTTGTCCAAAAAGATGAACGCATGCAGCTGATCCGTCAAAAAGGCATGTTCTTCACTTTCTTTGCGTTCCTGTTCTATTCTTTCACCCTCAACTTATTGGTGGAATTTGAAGTTGTTCAATTAACCGCCAGTGAAGCGATCAATATTTTAACCGCGTTGATGATTAGCACTTTGTTTACGTCATGGGTTTTCCTTTCGAGGCGTTATTGATGAAAAACGTAATTCTATTGTTAAAAATCATCTTGGCTATCTCGGCGCTCTGCAGCATTTCACTAGGGATTTATATGTACCTGCACGCGAATGACGGGGCTCCCGGCCATCTATTGCCCCTAGCACTAACAACGAACTCTTTTATCACCATCATTTTGCTGCTCCTCTTTACGCTGGAGAAACGCATGAGCCAATCCAAGCGTTTGGATAGTACTCATCGGAAGTGAATATATGCACCACCCTCACTTTAGTTAAAACATGTATAGTACACTGAATAGAAGTAAAACGAATCAGCTGTACTTGAAAAGGAGCGGATTAGGGATGGATCCTTTAACGTCGATCAAAGAAAACTTGTCAAAACTGACGACTGGCCAACGTGCGATTGCGGATTATATTATGAAAAACTCTTCAGAAGCCGCTTTTTTAACCGTGCACGAATTGGCACAGCGTGTAAATACCAGCACCACCACCATTATGCGGCTGACCGCAAACCTTGGGTATAGCGGCTATAGCGAATTTCAAAAAGGCTTGCAGCAGCGATTGCGGGATCAAACCGCTCCGCAGAACCGCTTGAAATTAAACCTCGAAAGCCCTGCTGAAGGCGACCTGTGGGAAAATACCATCGCTCATCACATGCATCATATCCGCAATTTGGCTGAACAACTTCCAAAGGCGCAACTTGACGCAGCCGTCCAAAAAATTATCTCCGCACGCCACATCTACTGCACCAGCGTTCGCAGCGGTCTGCCGGTCGGGCAATACTTGAGCAACGGCTTGAACCGGACATCCGGAAACGCGAGACTTTTCATTGCCGACACGAGCGATTGGGTCGATGAAGTGATCACCATGAATGAAGGCGACTTGATCATTGCGACCAGTTTCCCCCGCTACGCCAAGCGCATCATCGACTTTGTCAAAGCCGCGAAATTACGGAAAGTGCAAATTGTAGCCATCACCGATAGTTTCTCTTCGCCCATTGTCGAGTTTGCGGATCTCACGCTTATCTGCGAATCGGATAGCCTTGCTTTTCATAACTCGCCTATCTCAGCGATGGTGGTCGCCGACTATTTGATCAACGCAACTGCCATTACCCAATCCGAGAAAACGAAAGAGCGATTGGACCTCATCAACGATGTGCTGACCGGCATGGATTATCACTACAACAACTCACCAAAAGATTCCTAATACTGTCTTCGGACAGCTACTCAAACTTTTTAGAAGACCTTGACCGTCTTCTGAAAAGTTTTTTTATTTTGTCTTTTTATCAATGAAAGGGTTTACATCAGAAAAGTCAACTGGTATAGTAATAAAAATTACTTTAACTTAATTTTAAGTAATAAATATTACAAAGGTGGTTTTCACATGACCAAGTCTTCGCCGGGAATAGATTTGCAGTTGATTGAACAGATGCGCACAATAAGCTCTTCCATCTTCGCCGATGTGATGGAGATGAATAATGCGATGGACTACCGGGTAAAGCCGGTGAATTACAAACAGCCGCTAGTTGGGCGGGCACGGACGGTATCCTTGCCAAAAGGCGATAATTTGTTTTTGCACCACGCTATTTACGAAGTGGAACCAGGAGACATCATCGTAGTCGATGGACAAGACCATAAAGGCTCCGCTTACTTGGGGGAGTTGATGGCTGGAGCTGCAGAAGCGCTCGGCATTCAAGGGATCGTGATTGATGGCATGGTGCGCGATAAAAGAGAACTTGAGCAATTGGACATTCAAATTTATGCAAAGGGTTTCTTGTCGACAGGACCAAAAAAAGAAGGCCCCGGCTCGTTCGACACGGACATTACGTGCGCAGGCGCATTCATTTCTTCGGGCGACTACATTGTAGGGGATGAAGACGGAGTAGTGGTCATCCCTTATGAACTGGCTCCTGAAATTATGGAGAAAGCAAAACAGAAATTGGCCTACGAACAAAATCGGCTCGACGTCATCGAGCAATACAAGCAGCACTCCGGCGCAAAGGAAAAATCCGAAGTTGCCCCAAGCTGGCTCAAAGATAAATTAAAAAAATACGGCATACCGGAAAGGGATTGAGTGTATGAACATAGGATTTATCGGCTTCGGTGAAGTGGGATACGAAATGTCTAAAGGATTCCAGCATCTCGAGAGCGAGCTTCAACTTTTCGCTTTCGACCAGCAACACAATGAACCTGGCATGATTCAGCGGGCTAAGGAAGCAGGTGTTGCTTTGCTCGACAGCCCTTTGAAAGTGGCAGAGCAAAACTTGGCGATCCTCTTCGTCGCAGTGCCCGCACAGTATGCAGAGAATGCATGGGATTCTGTTTTCCCCGCGGTGAATACCGAAACGCTGTATGTCGATTTGACGACTGCTTCCGCTAATATTAAACAGAACATCAGCGAGCGATTGGCATCTACACAAAGCCTGTTCGTAGACGCCGCGATTATGGGGCCCTTAAAAGGCAACCAGCATAAAGTGCCGATGATTGTCAGCGGTCCCGCTGCACAAGCATTCATCCGCCAGGGAAAGAGGTTGGAGATGAACTTGGAGTATGTCAGCGAAGCTGCTGGCGATGCCACCAATATTAAATTCATCCGCAGCATCTTCACTAAAGGCCTTTCCACCCTCCTTCATGAAGTGATGGAAGTGGCGGAGAAACTGGATCTCGATGAGACGATTACTGCGTCGATCACGAACACGATCGACAAGGAACCGTTCGAAAATGTGATCAATCGCTTAATCACCGGCAACGTGCTCCACGCAGAGCGGCGCGTCAAAGAAATGGACAATGTGATTGAATTTCTGAACGAAAATAAAGTGGACACCTTGATGACCAAAGCCACACGCGATAAATTGCAATTGCTCACGGATTCAAAACTTAAAGAGCAATTCGGTGGAGAAGCGCCTCAAACCTGGAAGCAAGTCATGGAAAAAATCAACCATTCCGATTGAGACATAGAAAGGAGACCGCATAATGGGAATTATTGCACTCGTTATTTTTGTAAGCGTTTTAGTTTTCTGGAGCGTGAAACTGAAAAGAAATTTGGGCGAAGCAGCCTTGATTGGGTTTTTGGCCATCATCCCACTCGGCGGATCTCAAGCCTTTGCCCTGTTCATGCAAGGCATTGAATTCGCTTCGACCTTTTCAGTGCTCTACGCCGCGATCGCTTTCGTGTTTATGGCGTATGTGATCGATAAATTCGGCATCGTTGAGCGCCTATTGGCCATTTTGAACTCAATGGTCGGCCGGCTCCCAGGGGCTCCTGCCCTGATGGATGCGGTAGGGTCTTCCGTGATGGGCACTTTGTCGGGCGGGGATTCCGGCAATACGGCTGCCACCGGTTCGATTACCGGCCCTTGGATGCTGCGCAATAATTGGAACAAAGAAATTGCCGCATCGGTCATGGTCGGAAATGGCGGAATGGCGTCTGCCCTCCCTCCCACTTCTTCCATGTTCATCATTTTGGGGTTTGCTCCCGTCGCTGCCGCCATTACGACCGGAGAATTTTTCATCGCTTTATTGATTGCCGGCGCTTATCAATTTTTACACCGCTTGATCATGATTGGGTATTTTGTCAAAAAACAGAACATTAAAGCATTCCCGCCGGATTCGCTTAACCCATTAAGCGTTTCATTAAAAGATGGCTGGACTTCGATTTTGATTTATTTAGGCGCTATCATCCCGTTAGTGTTAACGATCGGGCCGATCAGTGAATTCATCATGAATGTCCCTACACTGGGCGAAGAAGCACTCGATAGCATTGATATCGTCATCTGGATTCCAACCTTGATGATCGCAATTGCTTTCTTATTGGCTGGCAAATCAGCTCCACGTTCTTTTTCGGAAATCTCTGCTTTTGTCCAAAAATCCATTCCGCGCTTCACCGTCATTGGCGCACTGATATTTTTCGCAGTGGCGTCCAGTGAAGTTCTCACGTCGCTTGGCCTGTCCGACAACATTGCTTATATGATGAGCTCTGTTGACACTCCTGCTTGGTTGACGCTTCTATTGGTTGGACTCGGCGTAACAGCCATTGCCGGCCCATTGACTTCAACGGGCACATTGACCGCAGTCGGGCTGGTCTCTTATGAAATCCTAGCTGCATCTGGCTTCTCGCCGCTTATTTCGGCGGTAGCCGTTATGACGTTCGCTTCCACTTCTGCCCAAATGCCGCCAGCTTCAGGATCGATCTACATCGCTTCCGGAATTGTCGGGGCACGGCCGGAAAAAACCTTTGTCATGCTGATTTTGTATTATGCTTGCCCTGTGGTGTTGATCGGCTGGCTCATCGGCATGGGTATTTTACCAATATAAGGAGGGTGAATAACATTGCAAAAGTTATTGGAACGGCTTTTCACAATTTGCTTATTGCTGTCGATTTCATTGGGACTCATTATGGTAGTAAGCCAATTAGTCGGCCTTGCGATCGGCAATGGGGAGTTTGTCATCAAAGTCGGTGAAACGTTAAAGCAACCGACGATTGTTTTAGCTGCAATTTTCTCGGCTTTCGCGTTTATCTTGGGGTATTTCCCGAAATACCGTGAAGCCGCAAATAAAGAATAATGTTCATAAAAGGCCCCCCTGCTTATTTGCAGCGGGGCCTTTCTTCATCATTCGGCAGAACGAGCCGATTCTTGTTCTATACGAGCTTGCTTTAGATCCGAGATGCCGATCAACGGGCAAATAATGACACCTGCCAGCATAATCCACGTCAGGATCCAATTATCCCCCCATGAAATGATGAGGACGATCAAACAGTTGAAGGCGATAATGAAGCTTCGGTACTTTTCGATTGTAGCCACATAGGATTTGAACATATTCGCTTCAGTCTCCTGTCATTTTAGCTTAGCTCTGTTGTATGCCTAATGGAATGTCCATGTATTTCCGATAGGCACCACTACCGTTTTCCTGATAAATCCGAATAGATTCAGCCTTAAAGCGGTAAATTTTCAGCTCTTCATTAGCCAGCTGTGCCATCTCTTTTAACTGTTGTACCGACAATCCGTAACTCGTTTTTGCCAGAGTCAGATGGGGAACGAATTGATCCAGTTCGAAATACTGCGCGATCATTTCATCCGATGGCTTAATTGCCTTAACAAGCCGCTCGTGCAGTTTCGTTAGCTCCAGTGAATCTACCTGTAAATACAGAACATCTTCCCCGAAAAACGCCGTACCGCCAATCATCACTTCGAACGGTTCTATTTTCTGGCAGGCCTTTCGCACATCTTCAATCCAGCTCTCATCAGGCGTTAAGCCTCCTTGCGCTTTTAAGGTAATATGCGGTTCCACTGCTTCATCAATCTGGCTATTTAGCCATTTCTTTCTGAACCCGCTCACACCACTTGAAAAGTTTTTGGGTGGTGAAATTCCAATAAAATACTGCATTCCCTTTTCCCCTTTTGTAAATTGTTATGGACGCACGTAAACTTCTTTCCATTCATATTAACATTAATTCCCATTAGTTCGGACTCTTTTTAAATCCCTATTACAAAAGAAAAAATTTTAAATCTGTGGTGATGAATTCAAGAACATTTTCCTCAAAGAAACCAAGCGCCTGAAAATCATCGACGGTGAAGGCTTGATCTTCAACGATATCCTCGACGTCCGTTAATCACAACAGCGCCCGGAAGAAATTCTTCCGGGCGCTGTTTTTTAATTGACGAAACGGATCTGCTGGCTCGAAATGAGCGGATAAGAGACGAGTTGGGCGCTGTCCAAATCTTCAGCATGCATATCCACTGCCGTGATCTGGCTGTTGTCATACGTCGTATAATAATAAACTCCTTTATCCATATTGCAGCAGGAAGAGTACAAAGTATATTCGAATTTCCCGCCCTCTAGTGCGTTGAGCCCTTTCGGCTGCGCCACTGAGTTGAGGAGATGAAAAAACTGTCCGACACTCTCCGCTTCACCGCTGCCGGAGACGGAGTTGAATTTGGCGAATGCGGCCCTGACAAAACGCGACGTCGACGACAAATCCCCCGGCAAGCCGATGCCGCCCATGCCGAGGCTGTAAGGCTTGAGGTCTAACTGTTTCGAAAAGCGATTTTCAGGTACGGAAGCGGTCACCGATAAATACTGGTTCAAATTGAACAGATGATAGCCGAATTCAGGATTATTCGCCAAGACGCCGACCGGGTTATCGTAGACTTTCAGCCCTTCTTTCACTGATTCGACGACGATCGATTGCTGCTGGTCGGCAACCATCCAATGAAGCGGCGCGTTCGGAAGCTCTTCGCTAAAGGGGATGTCCGTCAAATTGAGTTTCGACAACAGCATCTTTGCTTCCTCGACCGTTTCACATTGCCCCAAAATCCACGGAATGAATTCAAAAGGCGCGATATTGTTTTTGTCTGGATCTTCGGGATGGAAATAAGCATTTCCCGGGAAATTCAACCCCGCCATGCTCAAGCCTTTTTCGTTGGTGGCGTCATAATATAAAGGATAATGATCGATTACCGCAGCCATGCCGATCAAGGCGTAATGACTGCTCATGTCCTGCGTTTTACGAAAGCGAAAATGAAAATTCCGCGGTGTGATGGTCACCATTTCATTATAGGAAACATCCAAATCAAGATTGCGGCCAAAATAATGATCGTTCGTTTTGAAACTGATTGCTGTGCACATAACTATCTGCCCCACTTTCTGTTTTGTGGCATTGTTTGCTACTCTTTTAATACCCGAAGTTTCATTTGTTAAATATTCCATCGTTTTCCCTCCCGAAACTTTGTTTCCTCTTCCCTTTTCAGTTGCTATACTGAAAAAACTTTGCTGTAGACACACTCGATTTCGGGGTGGTATCCTACTCAAGTACTTGCAGGACGGGGGAAATTGCGATGGAACAAGAACGATTCGACAATCTGAAATTAGGCGAGCGGGGCGCGATGCTCAGCATTGCCACTTATATTATTTTATCAATCCTTAAGTTATGGATTGGCTATCTGGCGGGATCGGAAGCGTTAAAAGCAGATGGCTTGAACAATGTCACCGATATTGTCGCGTCAACGGCGGTTTTGATCGGCTTGAGATTATCCCAAAAGCCGGCAGACGCCAACCATCCTTATGGGCATTGGCGGGCAGAGACCGTGGCATCACTGGTGGCATCATTCATCATCGTGGCAGTCGGTCTGCAGGTTGTCTATTCAGCGGTAGTTTCGGTCTTCCAAGGAACAGGTGAAACGCCGGGACTACTTTCTGCCTGGACAGCCGGTTTTTCCGCTATCGTGATGTATTTAGTATATAGATATAACAAAAAACTAGCGGAACGTATTAACAGCAAAGCCGTTGCAGCAGCCGCTAAAGACAATTTATCCGATGCCTGGGTCAGCGTCGCCGCGGTCGTCGGAATCGTCGGTGCCCAGTTTTATCTGCCATGGCTCGATCCGCTTGCGGCTCTTCTTGTCGGCTCATTGATCGTTAAAACCGGCTGGGGCATCTTCTGGGAAGCGACCCACGAACTGACGGACGGCTTTGACGAAGAACTCATCAAATCATTTAAAGAAACTGCGCTTAATACAGAGGGCGTCACCGAAGTGCGCGAAATCCGCGCCAGAAATTACGGCAACCGGGCTGTTGTCGATGTTACCGTCTTGGTGCCGGGCGATTTGGACATCGCCGTTGCACACGATATCTCGACCAAAGTGGAAGTCAAACTCATGAAACGCTACGATATTTCGGCCGTCCATGTGCATGTGGAGCCACATTGAAAACACAGGCGACTGGGCAGTGCACCTCAAAAGTTAGAGTTCAAATCTAGCTTTTGGGGTGTTTTTTTAATCATTAGGCATCAATAGGCTTTTGCCCAGTAAACCAATTCAGCCGCTGGTTGGTTACAACATACACATATTTCCGACACCGCTTGCGATTCAAATGGGATGCAGCGCGAAGTAGCTTGGGTCTGTTCTTTTATTGCGTCTTCGCATTCACGTTTGCCGCACCACATCGCTTTGATGAAACCGCCATGGGCATTCAAAGTCTCGCTGAATTGTGCCATCGACTGTACCGTTCTTGTTTCCGACAAGCGATGCGCAAGTGCTTTTTCGTAAAGTCCACGTTGAATTTCTTCCAGCAGGCGAGCTATTTCCACTTCTATTTGGCTATTTGCCACTTCTATCTTCTCTCCTGTGTCTCTACGAACTAATACCACTTTTTCCTGCTCGATGTCTTTCGGACCAATTTCCAGCCGCAGCGGAATGCCTCTCATTTCCGTTTCATTGAACTTCCATCCTGGCTTTTTATCGCTAGCGTCAATATCAACGCGCACCTCAGATGACAGCGAGTTTTTAAGATCATATGCGGCATCCAGTACACCTTCTTTATGCTGTGCAATCGGTACAATTCTTACTTGCACAGGAGCAACCGCTGGTGGAAGAACGAGTCCCTGATCGTCGCCATGGACCATGATCATCGCGCCAATAATGCGTGTCGTAAAACCCCAAGATGTTTGGTGGACCGGCTGAAGCGTACCTTCACGGTCAAGGAACTCGATACCGAACGATTTGGCAAATCCCGTCCCTAGGTTATGGGAAGTAGCAGATTGCAAAGCTTTGCCATCATGCATCAAGCTTTCGATTGTATAAGTATAATCAGCGCCTGCAAATTTCTCTTTTTCTGTTTTCCGGCCTTTGATCACCGGAATCGCCAGTAACCGTTCGCAAATATCTGCATACACTTCCAGCATGTGTAGCGTTTCACCATGCGCCTCTTCTGCCGTTTCGTGGCACGTATGGCCCTCCTGCCAGAGAAATTCCAAAGTTCTCAAGAATGGTCGTGTCGTTTTTTCCCACCGCACGACATTCGACCATTGGTTGTATAATTTCGGCAAATCCCTATAAGAATGGACAATGTTTTTATAATGCTCCGCGAACAGTACTTCCGAAGTCGGGCGAATGCACAACCTCTCCGCCAGTTTCTCATCTCCACCGTGCGTCACCCAGGCCACTTCCGGTGCAAACCCTTCGATATGGTCTTTCTCTTTTTGAAGCAAGCTCTCCGGAATCAACAATGGCATATAGACGTTTTCATGCCCCGTGCGTTTAATCTCCCTATCCAATTCATCTTTTATATTTTCCCAGATGGCATAGCCGTAAGGGCGGATTACCATCGATCCCCGAACACTTGAATAATCCACCAGCTCTGCCTTCGTCACCACATCGGTATACCATTGCGCAAAATCTTCATCCATCGCTGTAATTTTTTCAACCATTTGCTTTTTCATCCCAATCTCCCTCTTTCGCTTCGTTTTGAACCACAAAAAAACGCCGCTCTAATGAAGGGACCCTTGGAGGTGGTACCACCCTTCTTTAAAGCAACGCTTTACGCTCTCAATGGATAACGGTATCGGCCGCTGTATTTTTCAATACAGATTATGAAAGGCAGGTTCAACAAAGGGGCTTTGGGTATCTTCCAGCTATCGATTCCCTCTCTTGGAAAGCCCCACTTGTTTACTAATCCTTAAAATCACAAAATGTTTAGCAATTAAATTCTTATTAGATTAGTTGAATTGTCGGAAGTTGTCAATAACTTGTGAGATTTATCCATCTTATAAAATCAAAAAATTCAAAAAATGGCTTGCGCCTTCCGTAACGTCAGCTTGTATAATGGAAATAATTACAAATGAAAACGAGGGAGTAAATAAAGATGTATACTATCGGAAAACTCGCGGAAATCAGCCAGGTATCGGTAAGAACTTTACGCTATTATGATGAGATCGCCTTGTTGTTGCCTTCAAAAAAGAATGCAGCAGGACACCGTTTCTATTCGGATGATAAAGTCGCTAAATTGCAGCATATTTTAATGCTCCGCGATTTAGGCTTCAACTTGCATACCATTCACCAATTTCTTATTAGCCGTGAATTCGATTTATCCAGCGTATTGAAAATGCGCAGAAAAATCATTCAGGAAGAACTAGATCAGTTAAGGAAAATCGAGGATTCCATTGAGGCTTTAATAGATATTGCGGAGACTGATACCCACATGGAGTGGGAGAAAGTCTTTGCCACTTATACTTCTCATTCCTCAAAAAAACAGCATTTGAGAGAATCCTGGACCAAATACTTTTCCGAAGAAGAACAGCAAATTGTAGACAGTTTCCCCGTCTTTGGAGAGAAAAGTGGTGACGAATCGCAGTGGGAGGCGCTTGCCCAAAAAGTACGAGCTAATATAATCCAAGATCCGGCAAGCTCTATCGCACAAGATATGGCGAAAGAGTGGCTGGAGCTCGTCGATAGGATGTATCAGGGAAACAGCAAGCTTGCGAATAAAGTATGGGAATTGAATAAGACGAAAAAACCGCATCAACGGGTCTTTGCCTATGAACCTGAGGTTATTCTCTTTATCGAGCAGGCTATCAAACATTATTACCAGCAATTGAAGAACCTAACATGAAAAACTTCATCCTGCTCGACCTGATTTGCTACGTCGCACTCCCTTACTTTATCTGGACCTACGGACGTGAGCCGTTAGGAGATTATTATGCCATGCTGTTCTCAACCGTTCCTGGCTTTCTCTATACAATCTACCGCTTTTCAAAAGAGCGGCAATTTAATGTTGCAGGGCTCTCTATTCTGCTTTCTCTATTCCTTGGAACTATGGTGAATTTATTGTCTGGAGGAGCCGAGAACCTACTATGGAATCAAGTGTATTTAGGTTATACCTTTGGATTGGTTTACTTGATTTCCATACTGGTGAAAAAGCCACTGGCACTTCAATTTGCAGTTGATTTTGTGTATTTGCAAGGGATGCCAAAAAATAAGAGTAAAGCCTTGTTCTCGAAAAAACCTATCTTTCTTTGGTTTCAATTATTGACGGGCCTTTTCTTTTTTACCAGTCTGTTTCAAAACTCGTTTAAAGCATGGCTGATCCACTCATATGGTGTCGATGGCTATGGTGAAATGTTGCTTTACTTAAAGGCAAGCGGTTGGTTTTTTTATGGACTAAGCATCGCAGGTTTTTTTCTTATTGGTCATAAAATCAACAGCCAACTCGAGCAGGCTGACATTCCCGATACGCAATTGGATTCACCAGAAAGCTTACAGGTCGAAAAAAGTGCACTTGGTACACAACATCAAAAATAAAAGTAAAAACACCGGTGAGCAAAATTTAGCCACCGGTGTTTTTGTGTTCATTCTGTTTTTATATCATGTCCAGATTTCCTATATCCGAAAGATACGCTTGAAAATCCTCTTTCCGAAAAACATGTAAAACGCATGGCTGCTTTTCCTTATTCTCGAGCGCTTGATGCTCTTCCGGAAATTCACCTTCTACATGCAGGCTGATAAAAGGCAGTTTTTCCTGCGCTTTTTGAGAGCGGATGTTCACCGTTCTTGCTCCTGCAAAAACACGCGATAATCCCAGATCTTCAAAAGCGATTTTCAATATCTCGACTTTGGATTCTTCGTTAAACCCTTGCCCCCAGTATTCCTGCCCGATCCATGTCCCGATATGGCAAGACCTTTTAGCGTGGTCGATGAACATCAAATCCGTCAGGCCGACCAATTGGTTGTGCTCGTTTAAAATGACGCGCGGTATTCGTGTTCCCGCTTTTTCCTCTTCCCTCACCAAGCGGCTGAAATGGATCGTATCGTCCAGTGTGCCGTCCGGCAACCCTAGAGCGTCCTTTACCGCCGGCATCGAAGACAAGCGGAAAATTTCTTCGCAAAATTCGTCTTTATGCGCAACCAATTTCACTTTCTTCATATCCATCCCCCTACTCACTTCCAAAACTTCTCTAGGATCTTTCTGCGAGTTCATCTTGAGAAAAGTTTCTTGGCTTCTGTTGGCGCAGCCGCATTGCGGTAGCGCGGATGCTCAGGCAGCATGGCGTCCACCAGGTTCTTCACGGCAGGCTGCTGTGAAGTAAACACAGCGTCCTTGTCCTGGAACACTTCAGCTATTTGCCCCTTGTGCATGATCGCCATCGCATCTGAAATGGCATAAGCAGCGCGGATATCGTGCGTGATGAATAAATACGAAAGGCCATACCTCGTTTTCAAGTCCTGCAATAATTCTAAAATGGTCGTTTGGGTCACCATATCCAAACTGCTGACGGATTCGTCCAACACGATCATTTTCGGTTTTAACGCAAGCGCCCTTGCAATATTGATGCGCTGCAATTGCCCGCCGCTGAATTCGCGCGGGTATTTTTTCATGTCGCTGCTGCTAAGCCCGACCTGCTCCAATAAACTTGCAATGGCCCGGCTCTGCTCGCCGGCGGACAACTTTTCGTAATTCTCCAAGGGTTCTGCAATGATTTTCTCAGCCGTCAGGCGCGGGTTTACGGAAGAATAGCTATCCTGGAACACGACTTGTAAATTCCTGCGCATTTGCTGGCGGCTTTTGGCATCCATGGCGTATACGTCCTGCCCTTGAAAAATCACCTGTCCTTGTTGCGGCTTCTCAAGCCCCAGAATGACTTTTCCGAGCGTGCTTTTTCCAGCTCCGCTCGATCCAAGAAGCCCCAGGCACGTTCCTTCTTCTATCGCCAAGGAAACGCTCGAAAGCACCGGCTTCACTTCTTTTTTACGCCAGAAAGAACGGGAGGCGCCATATGAATGGGTAATCTCTTTCACTTCCAATAAACTCATGGCTTGCTCCTCCTTGGCGGCTTTTATATAACGAGCCGGTTTAAGCTGTCGGTAAATGGCATTACAGGCCTTGCCTGCAGCAATTTCTTGGTGTATTCATGTTGCGGGCGATCAAACAAATCGCACACTTCCGCTTGTTCGACAATTTCTCCGCGTCGCATGACCGCCACTTCATCTGCCAGCTGTGAAATCACGCCTAAATCGTGGGAAATCAGCAGAATCGCTGTTCCGCATTCTGTCCGCAACCGGTCCAGCTCCTTCAATACTTGCAGCTGATTGGTTACGTCGAGTGCGGTGGTCGGTTCATCGGCAATAACGACAGCCGGGCGCAAAGACATGGAGATCGCGATCATGACACGTTGAAGCATGCCGCCGCTCAATTGAAACGGATATTTTTTCATCAGTTTAGCCGGTTCTTCTAAATTCATGCTCTCCAGTGAAGCGATTGCCAATTCGACTGCTTGTTTTTTTCCAAGCCCTGTATGTGTACGAATCGTTTCGACGAATTGATTGCCGATTGTGTAGACCGGCGTAAAGGCGTTCATGGGGTTCTGCATGATAAAGCCTATTTCCTTGCCGCGAATCGCACGCATCGCTTTCGTCGGCATGCCATTCAGCTCCTGTCCATGCAGTTGGATGTTTCCTTGGACTTGCATTGCCCGCTGATCCAATAACTGCATTAAAGCCATGGAAGTGACCGTCTTGCCGCTTCCGCTTTCCCCGATCAGCCCGAGCACCTTGCCCGGCGTTAATTCCAAATTTACGTTCCGCACCAAAGGAAGAGCCCCTCGGCTGGATTTGGCAGCGATATTCAAGTTGTCGACTTGCAGGACATTTGGTTGTGTATGCATACGTCTTCTCCTTTCAGTAGCGCCGTTTGACGCCGAACTGCTCTGATAACGATTCACCAATAACATTGAACGAAATGACCACGAACAAAATCATCAATCCCGGATACAGCATCAGTTCTGGATTGCTTCTCATAAAGCTGGTGCCTTCGTGAATCATCGCGCCCCATTCCGGTGTAGGCGGCTGGATTCCGAGCCCAAGAAACGATAGCGCTGAAATGTCCATGATGGCCCAACCCATCTCAAGTGTGCCCATGACCATGATCGGCGGCAGCACATTCGGTACGAGATGGCGCCTGATGATTTTCCAATTGGACGACCCGCTGATGCGCGCCGCCGTAATGAAGTTTTGTTCTTTCATCGAGACGACCATGCCGCGGATCATACGTGCGTAATACACCCATTGCACCATCATCAACGCCACGACCACTTGCCATAGCCCCGGCCCAAGAAGGCCAACGATCCCTAACACCAATACTAAATTTGGAAAAGCCATGACGCCGTCGCAAAAGCGCATCAATAAAGTATCGATCCAGCCGCCGCGATAGCCTGATAAAGTTCCAATGACCAGCCCGATGCCGAGCGAAGCCACAAAAATCAAAGTCGCAAACCCGAGCGAAACACGGGCTCCGAACAACAACCGGGACAAATTGCAGCGTCCGAGCTGATCCGTGCCGAGCGGATATTCGAGGGATGGCGGCATGAGCTTAAGTGCCAAGTTTACTTGTATCGGATCATTCGGGGCAATCCACGGCGCCAGGATGCTGACGAGGAAGAACACCACCAAAATGCCTGAGCAAATCGCGAATGGCCATTTGCCTTTTAATGCAGTTCGTATACGTGTCATCAAAATTGCGCCCTTCCTTTCCGTGAAATGCGCGGATCCAAATACAGCTGGATGATATCCACGATCAAATTGCAGACGATAAACAAGCATGCGGCAAGTACAACATAGCTTTGGATCACCGGAATGTCCCGGTTAAAAATGGCTTCGATGAAAAATCGCCCGAAGCCCGGCCAGGAAAAGACTTGCTCGACGATAATCGTCCCCGTGAGCAATTTCCCCAAGTTCATCCCAAGACCTGTCAGCATCGGCGAAATGGAAATTCTCAATACGTGTTTGGCCATGATGCCTTTTTCTTTTAAACCGCGCGTTCTGCCGTATAACACGTAGGCTTCTTCCAGTTCCTCCAGCACACTGGCGCGCAACAGCCGCGTATAAATGGCGATCAAGGCAAGCGACAGCGTGATGCTTGGCAACACGAAATGCTGCCACGTTCCCCTGCCCTCCACTGGAAACAAGTCCAGTTTGACAGCAAAGAAGAAAATCAATACATAGCCAAGCCAGAACTGCGGAATCGATGCGCCTAAATAGGAAAGCAGCCGGCTGAAATGATCCAGCCAGCTGTTCTTATAGACCGCTGATAAAAATCCGAGCGGCACACTTACAATGATGGCGACTAAAATGCTGCTTAAGGCCAGTTGAAGCGTTGCCGGCAAACGCGTTGTGATTTCTTGCCATACTGGCGTGTTCGTTACGTAAGAGTTGCCGAAATCAAACCGCACAATATCTGCGACTGTCTGGAAATATTGGACAATCAGCGGACGGTCCAAGCCGAATTCCTGGCGCTTTTCAGCCAGCAATTCTTCTGTCGGATGAATATTGGAAGCTGCCAGATACGCTTGTGCGGGATCTACCGGCGACAAGCGCACCAACACAAACATCAAGAAAATCGCAAAAAGAATAATTGGAACAACCGCAAAAAGCCGTTTTATGAGATAGATGACCATTGGATTGCCCTCCTGTTATCACTTGCTTACTGAAATATCGTTGAATGGATGTTCGTCGCGGTTTGCCGGGAATTCAAAGGATTCGATATTGTTTTGATAGGCCACCGTCTTTTTCATATAAGAAATCGGAATGAAGACCGATTGTTCCTGTAACGTCGTTAAAATAGTGCCATATAATTCTTGGCGTTTTGTTTCATCGGTAGAGGCCAGCGCTTCACGCACCTGCTCGTCCAATTCCGTTTTCATTGGCAGATTGGAATGCGCTTCTGATACTCCCCAGCCGTCTTCAGCGACGACATTGATCATGGAATGCGGATCATAAGGCGCCCCGTAATTGTACCAGAAATCCAAATCGAAGTTGCCCGCTTTGCGGCGCTCGATTTGCTCGGTCAATTCCAATCCTGCAATGTTCAATTTGACGCCGATTGCTGACCATTCCGCCTGAAGCGTTTCGGCCATCGCTTTTTGGATCGGGTCGGTCTTATCGTAGATCAATTCCAGTTCGAGCGGCTGTCCGTCTTTTTCACGGATAGCGCCGCCGGACTCCAGTTTCCAACCAGCTTCGTCCAAATAAGAAGCCGCTTTTTCCACGTCATATTCGATTGCTTCGATATCTTCTTGCGCATATGGGAAGTTGGATGACAGAATCGAATCCGCTTTTTCCTCAAGGCCAAGCGTGATGCCTTCGACCATCGCTTGTTTATCGAATCCATGATGGAGCGCCAGGCGCACATTCAAATCAGACAATTTTTCGCTCGTTGAATTCACAAGCATCGTTCTCGTCGCCACCGGATCGGATAGATCAGTCGTGTATTCACCGGTTTCTTTCAAATAATTAAACGAATCCATGCTGACGACGCCTTCACCGTAAATCAAGTCAAGCTCGCCTTTTTCAAAAGCAAGGACGCGCGTTTCCGCATCCGGAATGATTTTGATGGTCACTTCTTCTAATTCCGGGCTTTCTCCCCAGTAATCAGGATTGCGTTTGAAAACCGCATATTCATCTGTTTTGTATTCGTCCAATACCCAAGGTCCAGTCCCTACTGGTTCTGTGATTCCTTTGGATGTATCGCCATCTTCCGGGAATCCAGCTTCGCCAAGCATCCGCACCGGGCGCACGACCGCTAAATCCTGCAAAGCCGGGTAATACGCTTGTGTCAGCACCATTTTAAATGTCAGTTCATCCACGACTTCGATCTTGTCGAGCACATTGATGACGCCAAGCCAGCTGTGTGAATTTTTATTGGCTAGGACTGCATCGAAATTCTTTTTGACGACTTCTGAAGTGAGCGAAGACCCATCCGTAAACTGGACGCCTTCACGCAGCTTGAACGTATATTCACGGCCGTCTTCCGACACTGTCCAGGACTCGGCCAGATGCGGTTCAATTTCCCCGCCTTCTTCGTAGCTGACAAGGGGCTCGTAAATCATCGATTGCGTGATTAATTGTGACGGATTGTAGACATGCGGATTCATCGGACCGATATCACGCGGCCAAGACATCGTGATGGAATTCGGGTTATCGCTTTCTGCATCAGCCGAACCCGCGGCATTTTCATCTGAGCAGGCGGACAATGCAAGCGCGGCACAAGCGGCCAAGGCTAAAAACAAGTTCTTTTTGCTGTTATGTATTTTCATCGTTAATGTATTCCTCTCTCATTTCAACTACTGATAATGATTCTCAATTTCACTTAAGTAAATATAATAATATATCGGCCGTTTGTCAATGTACATTTGTATTAATATGCACCCCTCAATAGACTATCCGTCCCTGACAACGAAAAATCCCTCCAATTCTATGGAGAGATCTCTAAAAAGCTATTTAATCTGTAGTGTTCAGCAGCATCTCGACTTCATCTCGTAAATAGTCTCGCACTGCCGATAAATCCTCTTTCGCAAAAGCAGCATCCGACTGATTCGACTGATACGCTTTTGCTGCTTGCTGAATAACTGCCGTGAACTGTTCCGGTAAATTCTCCTGTCCCCATCTCCCCGCCTCTTGCTTCGAGGAAATTTTGCCTTCTTTTACATACCAATACACGCGGATTAAATTCAATGTGCAATACACCGGCTTCTCATGAATATTTTCCACGCAGTCTTCATAGTCTTCCAAAATAGAGGCCAAGTAGTCCTGCTGAGGGATACTCGGAAATATTTCTTCAATCGGACGCCCCGCAAGGCAAATGCCATGATGCTTTAAAATCATGAAATGAGCAGCCAAGTCGCCATCGACCTTTTCTTCGTTATTTATGTACTTGGATAGCTCGGTCTCGTAACGTTCACGCCAAAACTCACTGGAATGAAAATCGTACGGCGTTGGATGACTCCAACTTTCTAATTGCTCGAGAGTCAATGAACTGATTTCAATTGGGAAAGGCTTGCTCGATTTCTCCAGAAAGAAATGCGCCAATTGCTGCTTATGATGCGTAGATAAAGGCCGCTTCGTCACTAGCAGCAAGTCGATATCGCTGCTGTTTGGATTGAACCCGCCCATTGCCAGGGAACCGTGCAAATACATGCCCACTGGCGGTTGTTCGATCATATCGTTTATCCCGTACATCAAATCAGCTATAAATTTTTTTAACTCCTGCGGGCAATTGCTCCAATCATAACTCATTATCATCGCTTCCTTTTATAGAGACATTCTTAAAATTTCACCTTATATACACAGCGGAATCGTTCAACTCCTGGATACTTCTCCCCTAAACTGGCAATAGAAAATCCATACTTTCTGTAAAACTCCACTGCTTGTCGATCGGTCTCAGCAACGACTCGATCCGGTTGATACAGCTGGCAGATTGCATCGATCATTCCACTCGCGACCTTTTTCCCCCGCTGTTCAGATGATACGGCGATATGCCGGATCTCGCAGATGCCTTCCTCTAGAAAGGCCATTCCGATGCAGGCAAAAAATTCATCCCCGGAAGCTTCTCCGTATAGTTTGCGGTTTGAAGAAGCCATGTATTTTTCATACTCCCCCGCAACTTTTCCAGCAGAAGTGGCATAAGACAACAGCTTTTTTACGGAAGGATTCATTATTTTTGAATCAATTTCTCTCACGCCCTCATCCCCGCTTCACTGTTTTGGCCTCAACAATCCAATTCCATTTTCACAAAATCGAAATAACCGCCATTCGTCGCCTGTACGAACGATTCGACTTCCTTGAATCCAAGCTTTTCGTATAGCTTGATAGCCCGCTTATTGAAAGCCGCCACGGACAAAGTGATTTTTTGCGGATGGTAATTGCTTTTGGCAAATTGTAATCCTGCCTTCAAAAACGCAGTACCTTGTCCGCGCCCGGTCAAATCCGGTTTCATGCCGAGCCCGATATCTACCGTCTCTTCATCCGTTTGCCCGAAACTGTAGAAACCCACGGCTTCATTCCCCTGAAAGACCATAAAATAATTGTCCCCGCGTTTCTCGGGATCCAAAAACTCAGCCAAGTCTTCCGGATCTGCGTCCATATCGTAGAAGGAATAGTCTCCTTCATAACGCCAGTTCTCCGCAATATCCTGTGCTTGTTCTTGTGTCATTTCTTGGAATGTATAGTCCATTGTTTCTTCACCTCTTTACATCAAATCAGTTTTCTCATGTGGACCAGTGTATCTTATGTTCCTGTTCACCAAGCTTTTTCAGTCCCGCTTTTTCCAATACGCGAATGGAAGCCCGATTATCGTGGTCGCAGCTCGCGATGATCTTTTTGATGCCGGCTTGTGTTAATCCCCAAGAAATGATTGCCTGCGCCATTTCTGTCGCATATCCATGCCCTTGATAAGCAGGCACAATGCTATAGCCCAGCTCCAGCTCTTCCGGATTGTCCGTGCTTCGCCTGAAGCCCATGTCTCCCATGATCATTTGATTTTGTTGATGAACAATCAAACCTTCCCACTCATTTTCTTCAGGATATTGGCGATAGCGCTGAATTTTGAAAGGAAGAATTTCTTTATAGTCATCGGACGGATAGTCATCAATGACTTGATAGCCCGCAGCTTGTTCCAACTCGCGCTCGCTTGAAATGGCGGCTTGCATCATTTCTGCAGTAAAAGTGATAAGCATTAATCTATCTGTCTTGATATGCGGCATGCTCAACCTCCTCCCATTTATCTTCTATTAGAATCCTTGAACACAGATGTCTTCCGCTACACATACACTTCATTCGCAGCATCTTCCTCTTCCTCAAAATATTTGGCTTTCTCTGGTTTCATAACAAAGAATGCGAGCACGATAGCTCCTGCAAGCATCACCAATGCTAAAGCGACAATCGTTATTCGCAATGAAATGAAGTCCGCGAATACACCGACGGCCAATAGAAAGACGATCTGCAACACGCTTTGGAACAGTTGAAAAATACTGGTGATGCGCCCCATCAGCGCTACCGGAATATTGTTTTGATAAAAGGTAGCGAGTCCGGCGTTCATGAAGACGATGAAAAAGCCAAGAATCAAAAAACCGGCCATGACCGAGACAAAGGACCAAGAAAACGCATAAATTACATAGCCGACCGCAGTCATGAGTAAGCCATAGACCATCATGGACTTCAAGGAAATGTTAGAAGAAAAAATCGAAAGCAAAATACCGCCACTCACCGAACCGATGCCGGTGAGGCTGATCAATAAACTATAGTCGAGTTCCGACAAGCCGATCACCTGTTGCGTAAAGACCACTTCTTGCGCATCCATTGCGAAAGAGAAGATGAGAACACCCATGAACGCCAAATAGACAAAGGTGATGTATTTATTCTGGGCGATAAAATTGTTAACGACTTTAAAATCGCTGATCACTTGGGAAACGGTCAATGATGGGATGGAAGCCCGATCAATGTTCTCCACTTTCGGAAGCTTCATGACCAATACCGCTGCTAGAACAAAGAACAGGGCATTGATCCATAATGTCACCTCGATCGAACTACCAAGAATCAGTACACCGCCGATTGCCGGGCCCAGAATGAACGCCCCGGAAGACGTAAAGGAGCGAATCGAGTTGAAACGCTTCCGCTTCCCTTTCGGCACTAGCATGGTTATGTACGTCACGGAGGAAGGGCCGAAAAAAGATTTCGCGATGCTCAGGAAAACGAGGAGGATATAAATGACGAAAACATTAGGTGCCAGCGGAATAAGTGCGATGAATCCAGCCCGCAGCAGGTATGTGGAAATGATGACGGCTTTTTTGCTTCTGTAATCGATGAAACTGCCCGTCCAGAACTTTGTCAGGATATTCACAATTGGCCCCACGATCCAAAGTCCAGCCACAGCCGCGGCCGACCCGGTCATCTGATAAACGATAATATTGATCGCCACCAAATAGATGAAATCCCCGATGCCTGCGATGCCGAGGGACAGCAATAATAAGGATGGATTTTTCCACTCTGTCCATATTCCATTCAAATCCCTTCCCCCTTTCCGCTAAAAATTTTTGTGTGAACATTATTGTTTCTTTGATTTTACAATCAAAAAGTTCGGCGCTTTCATCAAGCGTTCATAACGCTCCGTGTCCAGCTCTTTGAATCTTTCTGTCGGCTTCGGTTCGATGACATCTTCCATAGAGAAATACTGAAGCGTTTTCGCTAAAATGTCGCCAAGCGGCCTTCTGAAAAACGGGACATTGTAGACTTTGCCTTCCTTTTTCCATTTGTCCACGATCAATTCAGTTGAAAAGTAATTCATTTCCCGTGATAGTTTGATATCGGTAAATGGATGGTGAACTGAGAACAGCAGGGTTCCTCCTGGTTTTAATATGCGCTGAAACTCTTTGAACGTGAGATCCCAGTCTTCTATGTAATGGAGCGTCAACGAACTGACGATATAGTCGAAAGTTCCATCTTCAAAAGGTAAAGCAGACGCCAAATCCAAACACCGGACATCCGCTCTATCTCCTACCCGTCTCTTTGTAGCGGCAGCCATTTCCGGACTCATATCCACAGCGGTTACTTGTGCTCCTCTATCCACCAATTTTTCTGTGTACCAACCCGCTGCGCATCCGGCATCCAACATTCTTTTTTCGCTTAAATCTTTTGGTAACTGAGCAAGCATGGCCGGCCTTTCGTATTCGTTATTATATAAGTTTTCCGTGTCTACCGAATGTTCGTATGCACCGGCGAGACTGTTGAAGGTTTCTTTGATTTTGTCTTTCATGAGTCACCTCTACTATTCATTCGATTAGCGTATTCAACTCGCTATTTGGGTTGAACCGATTTGTATAGCTCTTTAACTTTATTGACCACTTGTTCAGAAGTCGATTCCTCCGGCGGCATCCATAAGTTTGTTATTGGCCCGTACACAACCGGATTTAATTCAACTTCGTATCCACCTTCTGGATAGGCTTCTTTTATAGGCAAATAGCCAAGATAGCCGTTGGTATAGCCGCCAAAAAAGAACAATTCATTTTTCACTTCGTTTTTCAATTCAATAGCCGTCTCCACAAACGACTCCATCGGAATTCCCGAAAACGCGCCTTCATTAATTTGAAAAAGTTGCAATTCTAAATCGATTTCCAACTCGTTAATGCTTTGGTTATGCATGTCGGTTAAAGCATTTCGCCACTTCTCCGTCTTCACTCCCCACTCCACTTCCGTTAAATCTGCGATTTCGTGTATTTTTTCGGGGACCGGTATGTCTTTCAGCCTCATCGGTAATTCGGCAGTTGCACATTCTAATGAAAAAATCGGCTTGAACTGGACTTCCGGAAACATCTTTAAGACACATTCACTCAAAATAACCCCCATCTTATTCAATGCTTCAACAGATCCACGATGTTTTGCATTCACATTCCCCGCAGCCCCTTGGACAACCACAACTGGACAATCCAATGATTTTTGCAAAAGCTGTCTGGCGCGCCCTGGATAATCAGCGGATAAAATTTCACTTTCGCCTTTCAGCACATTGGGATGGGCTGTACAGAAAATGACAAGGCCCCCAATTTGTTGAGTCTGTCCGTTCCTTATGGCCATTAATCCAATTCGCGGGTCCACTGCGCCGGCATCATTTACGCCCATTTTCACTTTGCCGTTTGCCGTTCTTTCTCTTCGATTTACTCCCAAGTCCGCATGGCTAACCTTCCATCCAATCTCTGAAGTGAACTTCTCTTTGTCTGCCAGAACTGCAGCTTTCACAGCATTAGAGATTAGTTGGTCTCTGTATGCTTTGATGGCGGGATTATTCCCGGCAGTTGCAGGGCCAGAATGTGTGTGGGTAAAAGCCACCATGATATTGTTAGTTGTAAGCTTCAATGCATCTGCAGTTTGCTTACGAATTTCATCTGTATCTTCGATTAGCATGCCGATATTATCGATGCTAATCAACACTGTTTTATTCTCTGCCGACTCAAAAACAATCGCCGTTGCATATATTCGTTCGTCGGTATTTTGAATCCCATTCTCCCGATGATAACCGATAAATTCCATTCCGAGCGATGGGGTGATATCCACCGTGTAAACACCAGTCGCACTCATTTTCTCCAACTCCATATCTTCGTCTTTTAAAATTTATTCTCGATTTCGTGTTCTTTTCTGAAGTTGTATCTTTCATTTATTATACCAATAATTCCCACAAATTATTTAAAATAATTGAATTTTAGGTCTTTTATAACCTCTCTAAAATATTCTCCAATAAAAAAAGACATCCGCTTGGAATGTCTTTTTCACTGAATATGTTCTTTCGCCTCAATATCTTTCACGATGTCCTCAAGCGTCAGGTTCTGGAACACTTTTTCCATCGCCGACTGGGCGGCCATGAAGATTGGCTCGATGGTGCTTTGGATGTTTTTACCGACGACGCAATCGGGATGCGGCTTGTCGTGGATGCTGAATAATTCATTCTCCTCGACCACGTTAACTGCCTTGTAAATATCGAATAGCGTAATCTCGGATAATTCTTTCGACAGTTTAGCGCCCGCCACCCCTGGCTGCACGTCGATCAATCCTGCTTTTTTCAGCATCCCCATGATTTTTCTGATGACCGCTGCATTGGTGTTGACGCTGCCGGCGATAAATTCGGAAGAGGAGGCGGTTTCTTTATTCAAATCAATTAACGCCAGTATGTGGATTCCGACGGCGAATCGGCTGCTGATGGACATGTTGAGACCTCCATTGCTTATTTTATATTCAATTTCAGATGGTGTAATTGCTTTGGTTACAAGTAATTGTATCAAATTATAAGCTAAAAATATATTAAATCCAACCTGTTGACAAGATGGTTACAAGTGAATAAACTAAACATGTAATCAATGCAGTTACAAGAACAAAGGAATAGGAGGAATTATTGATGAAAATTTTGGTAACAGGGGCTACAGGAAAACTGGGCTCAAAAGTAATGGCATCATTATTGCAACAAGTACCGGCTGGAGATTTGGCGGTAAGCGTCCGCAACCCTGAAAAGGCCGAGAATTTACGCGCTCAAGGCGTCGACGTTCGCCATGGTGATTTCGATGCTCCGGAAACATTGGATCAAGCTTTTCAAGGAATCGACCGCTTGTTGATTATTTCAACTGACGGCGACAACGAAACGAGAATCCGCCAGCACGAAAATGCGGTTCACGCCGCTGAGCGCGCAGGCGTGAAATTTATCGCCTACACTAGCCTCGCGAATGCGACAGAAAGCCAAAACCTGATGGCTCCGCCGCACGTAGCGACAGAAGCGGCCATCATCAAAACGGGCATCCCTTATACATTCCTTCGCAATAATTGGTATTTGGAAAACGAAATGGGCAGCATTCAAGCCGTAGAAGCAGGCGCGCCTTGGGTCACTTCGGCTGGAGAAGGAAAAGTCGGCTGGGCTTTGCAGCAAGATTAAGCAGACGCAGCGGTCGCCGTATTGACTGGGAAGGGCCACGAAAATAAAACCTACGAACTATCAGGCCCTTTGTTAACACAGGAGCAACTGGCTTCAGCACTGGGTGACGTACTGGATAAACAAGTTTCAGTGCAGCAAGTAAGCGACGAAGAATACGCAGAAGTAATGAAAAGTGCCGGTGTGCCGGACTTCGCCATCCCGATTGTCGTGGGCATCCAGGAAAGCACCCGCAACGGTTCGCTCGAAGTCGCAAACAGCGACTTCGAACAAGTTCTCGGACGCCCGCTGACGCCGATCAAAGATGGTCTCGCGCAGCTGGTTTCAAAATAAAAAAATATGCAAAAACGGAGCCGATCTTCTCGATCGGCTCCGTTTTTTATTTATTATTGTTGAGCTGCTAGCTCAGCTTCAAACTGTTTTTTCAACTCGATCAATGCGGTTCTGTTTGCTGAGAGATCTTCAGGGTATCTTGCTAAAACGACATCGATCAAGTTCGCTTTTTCCCTTAGTGAGAATTCCCCGGTTACAGCATGCTCACCTTCTAGCACGTCTCGGTAACCTTTAAGTGGTTCTCCCGTTTCAATCTGGTTCACCAACTCCGACACTTCGGCAAAGAGTTTTTCGCTCCAAGCACGCTCCCATTCTCCAGCTGAATCAACGCCCATTTCCGCATACTTTAATGCTTCGGAAACGTCGGTAAATAACAAATCCTGAGTAATGTAATTATAAGCACTTGATACTCCTGTTATGCTCTCTGGATTGACGAGCCTCAGCTCATTCTGTCGATAAAGATTTGTATTTTCGTAGTCGCCTAACTCCCTATACTGGCTTGCAATCTGATGGTTAAGCGTTTCTAAATTAGGTGCAGTCTCTGCAATTTCCAGAAAAATCTCCAATGCTTCTTCTGGCTTCCCTTGTTGCTGTGCTAATAAATCTGCCCTTTTCCATAAATCACTCAGCTGTTCAAAACTCACAAAAAACTTAGCCTCGTAACTTTCTAGAGTTTTTCCGGTCGCTTTTTTAAAACTCGATTCGAACGAAGAATGTTCCATCTCTGCGAAAATTCCTGGAAGAACGCTTTCTCCCTCCTCTTCTAGCACGAATTCTAAAAAGGCTCGGCTTTGAATATACGGATTAAAAGGATCAGGCAAATGATTTTCCCAACCCCCTGGGGTCTCCAGTCTTTCAAATGCTGCGTATTTAATTGGGGCATACGCATCAAACGGCAATTCATATTCTTTTTCAGACAGGTGGGTAGCTACGCCTTCCGCAAACCAAATAGGAATTTCAGTACTATACATCCCCCGCTCCTCCGCGATGCTGTAAAACAAATGATGCGTGTATTCGTGAACGGCCGACACCTCATCGATCGGCAGTGGCAAGTGAATCGTCTGATCGTGCTCTTTGTAAAATCCACCGTACTCTTCTTGAATCGTTTCCCGAATCGGCATGGCGAGCTCCTCTCCGTAGAGAACAAAAGAAACTGGGGCATCGGTTTTCCCGCCCAGCTCACGCTCCAATTGCGGATGATTGGTTTCCACAAGGTCCACCAGCTGTTCCATTTCTTCTAAAGGCTCGCTTCCCGGAGCGAAATAGAATGTGATTCCATCGATTTCTTTTGAATCCAGTGTCGCTAAATCAATGGAGCCATCATCTCCGGTGATTAACTGCCGGTAATAGGTCAACTTCTCTCCAGGCGTCAGCTCTGTTGCTTCGGTCATATCGTATTCGACATCATAGAGCAGAAAATTTGCGCCGAATAAAAAGAGCGCAAAAATCCAAAACAAAATTAAAGAGGCTATAAGAAAGATAGCATCCGTCAAACTTTTCCTGCCACTACCCGCTTTTGCAATCCAAACAATTGCCAATACAATGCCTGCGATTACGAAGACGCTTGCAATAAGCCAGGCGATCAAGCTTTGCCCTACATCCAAATACAACAGCAAAACCGCGAATCCAGCCGTCAACAAGAACAAACCAAGAATGCTCAAAATAACATTTTTCACTATGTGCATAAGTCACCTCTACTTAGATTGAGCATTCCGGTTTGATTTCTTCGCAGGTTTTAGCAAGAAAAAGCCGCTGCTTCCCATAAACCACCCACCTGCTACAGCAAGCGCAGTGCCAACAGCCACCGCAAAAGTGGATAAGTATGTGGATATATACATACCTGCCATAAACATTATTAAGCCTGTGGAAAACATAATCATGGTTTTCGTCATTTCTTACAGCTCCTTCAACAGTTTATCCACCGTTTTAGGGGAAAAGCAGCTCGATTTCGATTGCCAAACTGCCCCATTCCTGTTCACGTGCTGTTGAATAGAGGGTGTGGATGGATTCTACGCGTTTTTCTATATGGTTATCCACAATTCCAAACTTCTCAGCGGGAATATCTGCGAACATTTCCCGGAACGTCGGATATGTGCATAACTTTATCACTTTGACCGACAGTTTTTCGTCTTCGCTAGGCAGTTTCGTAAATTCAATTGTGTCGCCATGCTTCAATTTCCGCCTCTTTGGATCGTACAGCCTGATTTCGACTGTTTTCTTCCCAGACTTGATTGCCCGGAAAGGTTCTTCGTAAAGTTTCATTTTGTGCTCCATCGATATCCTCCAAAGTCATCGTTTATTGTCAGAGAAAAAAGTTCGGGAAATTTATTCTTTATTACCAAAGGCCAAGCGCTTTCCACCACAAGCCGCCTGCACCAAACCAGACTACGATGTGGATCAGGGAAATAATGAACCCGAGGCTCCACCATTTTTTCTGGCTGACATAGCCGCTTCCGAAAAAGACCGGAGCCGGACCAGCACCGTAATGCGTCAAGCAGCTGAACAAGTTCGAGAAGAATGCGAGAATCAGTGCTGATAGGAGCGGTGGTGCGCCTGAAGCGACAATGACCGACAAGAACGCCGCATACATCGCGCTGACGTGAGCCGTGTTGCTGGCAAAGAAATAATGAGAGTAAAAATAGACGATCGCCAAAATGACTAAGGTCATCATCCACGACATTTGTCCGACAGCATTCCCCATCAAATCGCTAAACCAAGGAATCATGCCCAATTCGTTCAAATACGTCGCCATCATGACAAGAACCGAGAACCAGACGAGCGTATCCCAAGCGCCTTGTTCTTTCTTGATATCCGACCAGGTCAACACGCCACTAAGCAGCAGCACACAAAGTCCGACGAACGCACTGGTCGTCGCGCTGATGCCGAAGTTTCCGCCGAAAATCCAGAGCGATAACAGCAGGACAAAGACGCCGATCATATAGCGCTCTTCTTTTTTCAGCGGCCCCATTTCCTTCAATTTCTCTACGGCAATCGCAGAGGCTTCCGGTGTTTCCTTTAATTCAGGCGGGTACAATTTATAGATGACAAACGGAATGAGCGCCAGACTAATCAAGCCAGGCACTAATGCTGCAAGCGCCCAACCACCCCAAGTGATGGTCTCACCTGTGATCTCCTGTGTAATCTGGACAGCGAGCGGGTTCGCAGCCATAGCCGTGACGAACATCGCTGACGTGATCATATCTCCTTGGAAAGAGACCTTGACCAAAAATGCCCCGATGCGCCGCTCCGTGCCGTCTCCGACTCTCGATTCGTAAGTTTCGGAAAGCGAGCGGATGATCGGGAAAATGATTCCGCCGGCACGTGCCGTATTGGATGGCATAGCAGGTGCCAAAATCAAATCACTCAGCAGCATCGAATACGACAAGCCGAGCGTTTTCTTCCCGAACAGCCGGACAAACACATAAGAAACCCGTGTCCCCAAACCGGTTTTGATAAATCCGCGGGAGATGAAAAAAGCGATGACAATCAACCAAATGGTCGTATTTTGAAATCCGCTTAATGACTGTTCCAATGTAAGGATTTGAGTTAGCGCAATCACTGTCAGCGCAAGAATCGCCGTGCTTCCCATCGGTATCGGTTTGATCACCAATGCCACAATCGTAGCCACAAAGATACTGAACAAATGCCAGGCATCCGTTTCCAATCCAGAAGGTGCGGGAATGAACCAGATAGTCGCCCCGATGGCGATGCAAATCAAGAGCAACTTCCAGTTCACTTCTCCTTGTTTTTGAGTACTCATCCTACTTCTCCTTTTTAAATACTGTATTTTATGCAAGGAGGATTATACGCCCTTCAGGCTGTTGAATGAATCTATCCGCTCAGCCATTCTATACGGATCAGGAACAGGAATACGCTTACTTTTACCCGGCAATTGCCCTCAACCCCAGAGCGGCGGGAATGGCGTTTATATGCCTTCATCTTGTCGCAAATTTTGACTTTTTGTTCACAAAAAAGTGTATGCGCTATCATGTATAAAAAGCTTCTACTTATGCCCCTGGACCATCTGTTTTTAATTTTTTATTCGGTAAAATTCGTCTTTTATTCTACCTTTCTAAATTCGCTTCATCCTAAAGCTTCAATCTCTCACTGTTGTTTTCTTTATGTACCGTACAGCCTTCCAAGCTTATTCGATAGCCTGTATCATCGACTTCTACAATAGTGAGGCTGGTGTCTTCGATATACGGAGGGGCCCAGAAGTGTTCGATTTCTGCATCGTTGAACATCATGAATAGCGCTTTGATGACGACCGAATGCGTGACGATCAAGACATTGCCAGAAGAATGCTTCGCTTCGATTTCTTTTAAAGCCGTTCGGATTCTCTCAATCAATTCAGGGAACGATTCACCGCCGCTTGGCTTATACAATGCCGGCTCGTTCCAAAATGCATGAAAGCTTGCTTGGTACCGTTCTTTAATGGCCGATACGTTATTGCCTTCCCACTCACCCATATTGATTTCCTTCAAATTAGGATCAAATGCGATCTCAATTGGCTGGTTTCCACGAATCAATTCAGCCGTGTGCTTTGCTCTGCCGCTTGGACTCGCATAAATTGCATCTAAATCGACTGGCTCCATTCTTTCGCTCAGCCATAATGCATTTTGAATTCCTGTCGCGGTCAAAGGAGAATCCTGCCATCCTTGCATTCTCTTTTCAATATTCCACTGCGTTTCCCCGTGTCTCGTAATATAGAGTCTTAACATTCGCCCACCTCATAGTTTGTGTAAATTAGTTCCTCTCTTTACTATATCCAATTATTGTATATACATCCAATCAATTTACAGAATATTGTAGTATAATGAGAGAAATATTTTTCACGCATCCAGTAGAGAGATTGTTCGATGAAATGGAGGAAACATATGGCGAAGCAAGTGGAAGACGCACGCGTTGATATTGGAGGAAGTCAGCTTTATTGCAAAGTGTTAGGGGAAAATACGGACGGTCCCGTAATTGTTTTCGATTCAGGATATGGGGTGTCCACGAGGAGATGGAATAGCATCAAGGCGGAAGTCTCTTCATTTTCTAAACTGCTCATCTACGACCGGGCTGGCCTTGGGCGAAGTACTGTAGACTCCCGGCCGCGCCATAGCCTTCAAAATGTCGAGAATCTGCGAAGCTTGCTTCAAAAAAAAGAAGTAAAACCGCCCTATCTACTAGTCGGTCATTCTTTCGGCGGCTTGAATGTCCGCCTTTACGCCAGCATGTATCCCGAAGAAGTGGCAGGACTGATTCTTTTGGATGCATGCCATGAAGATCAAAATAAGCTGATGGCCGCGGAATTGTCTCCTGACATGCAAGCTGACTATTATGGACAGTTTGGAGCAGAAGGTACATTAGCGGAATTTGAGGAAAGCTTGGAACAAGTACGGGAATATAAAACATTAGGCGACATGCCGTTAACCGTCGTGACGGGCGGCAATCAGCCTGATCATACTGCAGAGTCTTGGAGTCATTGGATGAATTTCCAAAAAGATTTAGCCAGTTTGAGCACCAATAGCCGCCACGTCATTCTCGAAGACGCGGGACACTCTGTTCATCTTGATAATCCACAAGCAGTCATTCATGAAATTCAGAAGATGCATGAATCGTTGAAGTATCCTGCTGAAAGCTTAGTAGAGGAGAAGTGATAATGATCGAACTTCAAATCTCGACTCATTCCGGTGTCGTGAATTACTTGGAGTTTGGGGATACCAAGAACCCGACCATCATCTGCCTACATGGTCTCGCAGGAAACGGCTTATACAGTTTTGGCGAGCTTGTTCCCCTTTTGCAAGAGGATTTTCATTTAATTCTTTTAGATAATCCAGGCCATGGAAAAACCGCTCCCTTTCCAAACGAAGATGATTATTTGTTTGCAAATTTAGCTAGGTGGGTCGAGCGCGCAGCCGCAAAGATTGTTGAAGGTCCTTTTTATATAATGGGACATTCTTGGGGAGCGGACATGGCTCTTCATTACACCCGCCACTACCCGGATAAAGTATTAGGGCTGATTTTACTGGACGGCGCTTTTATCTTTCCGCATAACCAGCCAGAAATGAACTTCGACTACGCGTACGCGGGTTGGAACGATTATATGGATCGCTCTATATTTAGTGATAAAGAACAGATTTACAAGGAATATAAAAGTTACACAAAAAAGTGGGATTCCCAGAAAGAGCAGTATTCTGATTCCCTGTTCCAAAAGCGGTCCGATGGAAAATTCGAGCTCGTGGCATCAAAATTCACTGTGCTGGCAATTATTCAAGCATTTTTCAAAGAACCTTTTCAAGAGGCTTACCCTTTCATTCATGTGCCGACACTGTTGATTCACGCTGAACTTCCTCAAATCTTGGAAGACGCACGAACCCGGGGCATCCTCCAGCTGAGCGAAAACATTGAAGACTTTTTCGTTCATAGAGTGGAAGACGCATCGCATATGCTGCAGTGGGATGAGCCTGAAGCAAGCGCTAAGATCATTAGCCAATGGATACAAGAGAAACCCCTGTAAATATTTACAAACAGGCTATAGTTCTGAGAGGAGGTATAAGACAGTGGAAAAATTGCGTTCACGCTCTTCAAAATAATAATTTTGAGGAGGAAAATTAATGGCCACTATATTTAAAGAACAAAAGCAAATCCCACGGGAGCAGTTGAAAACACTTTATGAAGATGCTGAATGGTATGCCTATACGAGGGATATGGATGAACTGGAACAAGCCCTCTCCTGCTCGTTGTATGTACTGTCTGCATGGGAAAAAGACAGCCTGGTCGGGCTGATTCGTGTAGTCGGCGATGGGTTAACAATTGTTTATATCCAAGACATTCTCGTTTTAGCGAGTTATCAAAACCACGGAATTGCATCAGATCTTATGCATCAAACATTGCATAAATTCAGCGGAGTGCGCCAAAAAGTACTATTAACGGAAGAAGCGCCGAATGTACGTCATTTCTATGAAAAGAATGGATTTTGTTCATGTGATGCGGGGACACTCGTGGCTTTTGCGAAAATGGATTAGTGTCATTTGAAGTCATAAAAAAGCGTATTCGAATTTTTATCGAATACGCTTTTTGTCGATGATATGAGAATGTCTATTGTGCAGGCCAAAGCCTATTTCCCCTGTCCATTCCATTCATTTTCCAAAACACTGTAAAGAAGTGAATCTCTCCATTTCCCCTTTACCCACAAAGTTTCTCTCAACTGCCCTTCGAACAACAAGCCCGCTTTTTCCAGAACTTTTCGGGAAGCGATGTTTTCAGGAGCACAGGTGGCGTAAATCCGGTGGAGATTTAGTTTATCAAAACCAAAGCAAACAAGTTTTTCGGCAAGCTCCGTGGCGATCCCCTTGCCCCAGTAGTCAGGATTAATAATATAGCCGATTTCAGCAGTCCTGTTCTCGAAGCTTTTGATAGTGAGTTCCCCAGCACCGATCATTGCGTCGTCTTTAGTGTAAACTACAGCAAACGTAAACCGTGTTCTCGGATTTTTTTCAGCATCTACCAAAACTTGATCAACGTACTCGATAGTTTCTTCTACCGAATTCGGGCCCCAGGGCTGTGTTTGGCAAACTGTTTCTTGAGAGGCATATTTGTGCACATCTTTCCAATCGCTTTTCTTAAATTCTCTTAATTGAATCGATTTGCTTAACATTTACCCCACTCCCTTAAAACGCTTCGTCTTATCCCATGCGATTGTGTGGCCGCGAAGACGGCTCCAGATGTAGACCGTCACGCTGCGAAGCAACAGGATGATGAACAATTGTGCATATGTGAAATACATGATGAAGATGAAGAGTACGTTTTTAGGCGATACATTCCTGTCGACAACCAATGCGCTCAATAACTGGGCCGTGTAGACAATATAGCTCATGAACCACAGCATCAGTAAGGGGGCTTCCATATTCGGTAATTCCATGCCCAGAACACTCATGATGAAAAAGATATCCGAAAATAACAGGACGAGCACGAAAACCAAATACGTCAGTACATGCTGCAGGCTCAAGAAAAAAGTCTTTCCGCGCCAATGGGACAAGTCCTTAAATGATTTCTCCAGCAAGTAAATATTTCCTGTAAGCCAGCGTGTGCGCTGCTTAATAAACGTCATTAATTTTTCGGGTTCTTGCTCCCAGGTTTTCGACTCCGGCACTACTGGTAACACATAGCCTTTTGCATGGAGCCGAACCGTCAACTCCGCATCTTCCGCTAAAGCATTGACGTCATAGCCACCCAATTCTTCCAATACACTTCTGCGAAGCAACATATTCGTGCCAGCCAGGGATCCAAGTTTCAAAAACTGCCAGCGCCCACACTGCATCAGCAATTGAAATACTTGAAACTCCAGGCCGATCATTCGGGTCAGCGTGTTGGTGTGCGCATTTTTGGTTTTGACATAGCCAACCGCACCGGCGGCTTTCTTGGTCCGTTCTGCGACTTCTACCAATAACTCCACCGCATCGGGTTCGGGTTCATTATCGGCATCGTATACCACAAAGTAATCCGACTGCGAAATACTCAGTCCATAATTCAATACACGGGATTTTCCAGAAGGCGAACTTATGGGCACTGGAATGTAATGGATCCCGGAAAATACTTCTGCGAATTCCTGTGCAATCTCTGCCGTCTCATCTTTCGAATTATCGTCCAGGACATAAATGTCCAATTTGCCGCTATATTGCAATCTTGCCATCGCCCTCAAAGTATCTTCCATTACGATGCCTTCATTGTGTGCCGGGATCAACACGGCGACGCTTGGATAGTCTGACAGCTTTTGCGGCTTTTTGAATCTCATTCGGTACCAGACTCCAGAGATGGTCAAGATTGAATAAAAAATCAACAGCATCCAAAAGAACAGCATGATGAGTAAAATCACTTGTGTCATGATCTTGCCTCCAACAACTCATTCAACTGCTCGGCATCTTTAATATGGGCTTGTTCGAATCGATAAGGAGGTGTGAGGAAATTCAGTTCGGCTTGGCTTTTTTCCCGAAAGCGCTCCATGACAATGTCTGCTCCTTCTTGGTGCGTATCTTTCAGCAGAAAATAGATGGTGCCAATTTCACTCGAAACTAAATCGTATTTTTGACGAATGGATTGAAGGGCTGCTTTTTCAAGCATTTCCTGCAAATTTTGTTTCGTCCTCTTCTTGGAAGAATCAACTTCGATTTTCAGGAAATAGGATTCCTTTCCATTTCGAGCCGTCGATTTTAACAGCCACTCTGCCTGGTCTTTAAACTCAGTCAATGTCAGGATTTGTGTTCCTTGTCTGTATTTTTGAAGCAATTGGACCTGATGCTGCAAATCTGAATTTTGATAGCCTATTTTTTTCACGGCGTTCATCAGCATCCAAAAAATCAAATGAAAACTGGTGAACAACAAATGGCTATACATATATTGCACCTGCATGCCTTCAGGCAATGACTGGCCGAATGAGGTTACCGTTAAATAGGCTCCATATAATAAAACCATCGTGATTGCATATAAAAAAATATAACGTTCACTAAGAATGGACATGAATACAAGTGACAACAGCCCAACGGCAATCAGCTCGAGATAATTGGGTACTGCAAAATAAGCCACCAACCAGCCATTGAATAGCAACGCTAAAATAAGTGCCGTCAAAACAAAGTTCTTCGTCATATTGATTTCCTTCCCAGCACGCATAATCGGATCGGGCGCTTATACACAGCTTACTCATTTTGTGCCAATTTATCTATTAGCAAGCTATTCGAAAAGACATATTTTGAATCTATTATATGGTAATTACTAACTTATCTAATTTGTGGCTCAGAAAAGGCGAATAGGTCCCTTTTGTTCCGTTAAGGCATGTCTTCATTTTATGCGCTCAGAAGAATTCCAGTTATAATGAAACTAATTGATAAAAGTACGCAAAGAGGTGGTATAACATGATGAATACCTTCCGTAAACATAAACTGCACGAAGTCGCACCTAAACCAAAACATATCCTCCAGTTTAATGAGCGCACTGCACCTGATGCATTGCAGGCAATCGTCGGGAAACTATCGTCGATCCTCCGTGAAGCCCGCAATGAGCAGCGCGAAGTTGTCTATTTGTGCATCGGGTCCGATCGGTATATCGGCGATTCTTTGGGGCCTCTCACCGGAAGCCTGATTATGGAAAACGCCAAGACTCAGCGTGTATACGGAACATTGGAAGAGCCCATCCATGCGTTCAATTTAAAACCTGCTTTAAAAGATATCCATAAAACCTATCAAAATCCGCTGATCATTTGCGTGGATGCGAGCCTTGGTACAAAAGAACAAGTTGGCGATGTGTTGTTTGTGGACGCGCCTTTAATGCCAGGAAAAGCGCTGGAGAGAATGCTTCCGGAAACCGGCGAGTACCATTTCCAAGGCATCGTAAATTATTTGGATCCCCTTCCGACTTCCCAATTCCTGAACGATACTCGCCTGCACACAGTCATGAAGCTGTCCCGGTTGATCGCTCATGTCATCACCGAAAGCGAGCAACAAGCAAGCCAATAAAAAAGATTCCGCCTGGCTGGGCGGAATCTTTTTTTAGTTAAATTGCTCCGGTAATGAAAGCCACCGCAATGATGGACAAGCAGCAAAGAAACGCCCATTTGAATGCGAATTTCTGCATTTCCCCGAAGTCCTTGCGAATCATCCCCACTACTAGCAAGGTTGAGGCCACCAACGGGCTCAGGAAGTGAATCGGCTGTCCTAATACGGAAGCGCGCGCAATTTCAAGCGGACTCACGCCATAGGCAGCGCCTGCTTCTGCCAAGATTGGCAACACTCCGAAGTAGTAAGCATCATTCGACAAAGCAAAAGTGAACGGCATGCTCGTGATCGCAACAACCAACGGATAATAAGAACCGACAGACGCCGGGATGATTGAGATCAACGAGTTGGAAATGGCATCGACCATTTGCGTACCGGAAAAGATTCCTGAGAAGATACCGGCCGCAAACACCAGCACGACGACTGTGATGGCGTTGCCGGAATGCGCCAGAATGCGCTCTTTTTGCATGTTCAGGTCGGGATAGTTAATGGCAGCCGCCAATACGAAGCCAATCAGGAAACTGACGGCAGCGGGCAGGATTCCCGTTACCAACACACCCATGACCGCGAGCACCAATGCGAGATTGACCCAGATTAATTGCGGTTTTTTCAAATCTTCGTCCAATGCATGAGTAGCGGCAACTTGAAGCATGCTCTCGGAATTGGCCGGAATGTTTTCCACTGTAATGATGCCGAGCCGTTCTCGTTCTTTTTTCCCCATCATGTACGCAATCCCCAAAATACTCAGGATCCCTGCAAACATGGTCGGGAGAATCGGGATGAAAAATTCATTGGCATCCAAGCCTAACGATGCGATAGCCCTTGTTGCCGGTCCGCCCCATGGCGTCATGCCGCTGATGATACTGACGGACATGATGGAAATCGTCGCCAGCACCAAAGGGTTCATCCCGAGGCGGATATACAGCGCGAGCATCGCTGAAATGGTGATCATATGCGTCGTCGTACCATCGCCGTCCAACGATGCGATCATGGCGATGACTGCTGTCCCGAGCGCAATCTTCACAGGATCCCCTTTTACCAGTTTCATGACTCGATTGATCAAAGGATCAAACAGTCCGGCATCGATCAAAATGCCAAAGAATAAAATCGCAAATAGCAATAAAGCTGCGGATGGCGCGACTTGTTTCAAGCCGTCCATCATCATCGTCCCTAACCCGGACCAAAATCCGCCGATGAGGGCAAAGATAATTGGCACGACCACCAATGCAGAGACAGGCGACATTTTTTTCGCCATGATTAAATACGTAAATACAAGTACCATCGAAACCCCTAAAAGTGTAAGAATAGTAATTCCCCCTCTAAATGTATTCGCTTACATAACGACTGAATTTCCCATCCCTTGGCAAATTAGCGATACGAATTAGTTTTAAGAATATTCTATTATCTGAAATAAGTAAAATAGAGAGAATTTATAATAAAGGGACAAAAAAACTTATAACCTAGACCTCTGACAAAAGCGAAGGATGACTTTTTAAAAAATCCACGAACTTTTGGACTGTCGATAGCTTCAGAAATTCCTGGTTGTACATAAGCCACGTATCCCGCGTGACCGGTTCCCCGTCTTTATAGAACAACGGATATTTATGAATCTCATCCGAGGGGCGCAGGCAAATTTCAGGAAGGATGGCAATTCCCAAATCATTCTTGACCATTTCCTTGCATGTTTCCTGCCGGTCGGTCTCCATTGTAATGATCGGCGGCTCGTTGTATTGATCGTGCCACCATTTATTGATGATGTCTTTCAATGAACTGTCGGTTTTGTAATTGATAAACGGCAATTCAGGCACTTCTTCCATATTCACTTTATTTTTTGAGATTAAAAACAGTTGTTCCGTATGCAACAGCGATTTTGACCCGGTCCAGTTATAGTCGCCGCGCAAAATCCCCAAATGGACTTCCGATGAATTGAGCAATCCCATAACGTCCGCACTCCATCCCGTGTTCACGCTGAACTGCACTTTCGGATGGGCCGTGATGAATTCCTTCAATAAGGCAGGCAATTTATACTGCGCGAAATTGCTCGATACCCCGAGCCTCAGGATCCCCTGGACTTCCTGGTTCATATTCTGGATATAATCTTTGGCGTTTTGCAATTTCGTAATCATTTCATCCGCGTATTGGGCGAGATAGACTCCCTCTGCCGTCAGTTCAATGCCTTTTTTGGTTTTGAAGAAAAGCTTTGTCCCCATATCTTTCTCCAGATTCTTTAAGCGATACGTCAAAGCCGGCTGCGAAATATACAAGCGTTCCGAAGCGCGGCTGATGTTTTTCTCTTCATGTAACACTTGCATGGCTTCCCAATCTTTTTCATCCATTCTGTCCACTCCATTTACGTTATAAGTTTTTTTTAGAACAACACCTTAATATTATCTATTTCACTTATGATTAAAAATACCATAAGCTTTTTTCATAAGCAATCGAACTTATGAAAGGTGGCTGCAGCATGAAAGTACCAATTTCAGTAATGCGTGGAGGAACCAGTAAAGGAATTTTTATCGATTTTGAGAATATGCCCGTAGACCGTAAACATTGGGATCATTTTCTATTGGATATCATGGGAAGCCCGGATCAACGGCAAATCGACGGGCTCGGTGGCGGCAATTCGTTGACGAGTAAAGCGGCCATTATCAAAAAGTCAGAGATTCCGGACATTGATGTGGAGTATACATTTGCACAAGTGAGTATCGAAAATCAATTGGTCGATTTCCGCGGCAATTGCGGCAATATTTCTTCTGCGGTCGGCCCATATGCCATCGAGCAAGGGCTCGTTGCGGCAATGGAACCGGTGACGACCGTCAAAATCTTCAATACCAATACGCAAAAAGTGATCATTGCTGAAGTGGAAGTTGAACATGGACAGGTGAAAACGGAAGGTAAATGTGAAATCCCCGGCGTCCCAGGAACCGGCTCACCCATCTATTTGTCTTTTACCGATGCGCAAGGCGCTGTCACGGGCAAGCTCTTCCCAACAGGCGAGCCGGTCGATCACGTGACGACCGCTTTTGGCACGTTTGCCATCTCGATTATCGATGTGGCAAATCCTTTGGTGTTCGTCAATGCGCAAGACCTCGGATTGACAGGGTCTGAACTCCCTGCCGATTTCACTCCGCATATGCTGGAGCAACTGGAGGAAATCCGCTCGGCCGCAGCAGAGTTATGTGGATTCTGTTCGAAAGAAGAAGCGACAGTCAAATCCCCAGCGGTGCCGAAGCTGACACTCGTCGCCCCACCCGCTTCTTATTCGGATGTTAATGGTGTCCGTCGCGAAGCGGGCACCATGGATTGCCGGATCCGGATGATGTCCATGCAAAAGCCGCACCAGGCTTTGGCCATTACCGGCGCCATCTGCACCACGGCCGGCGCTTTCCTGCAAGACACCATTTTGAACGATGTGATCCGGATCGATTCCAACCTTGTGCGCCTCGGCCACCCATCCGGAATCATCGAAACGAAAGTGGACCTTATCGCTGGGCACATCAGCAATATCAAAGTTGTCCGAACCGCTCGCTTGATCCTTGAAGGCTATGTCCATACAAAAGGCAGCTACCATCACGCAGTCACTGCCGTCTAAAAAAGACTTCCCGGAAGATCATCTTCATGATCTTTTCGGGAAGCCTTTTTTCTGTTCTTACAAAGCCACTTAATTTCCAGTTGCCTCGTTTACTAAGTGACGCCGAAAATCACGTGTTTCCTCTAAAAACACGATTTCTTCATCTTCCATTAGGTAGTCGTGATACAAGGCGAGCTTATCCTGCAAATGCTGCTCGACACGGATGGCGTCGTATGCACATACCGCAATCAAATTTTGTGCTGTGATCAACTCGTCTACCTGCTCTTCGTACGACAACAGCTCTTCTTCCAAGCCGTCCCCTGTGTTCCATTCGATATGTCCCCAAGTCCGAAAATACTGGCAGGACATCGCGGAAACGTCGAAGCTTTCCTGGAAGTATTCGACGATCGTGCTCGGATGGAAATTCCCTTTATGCCAATAAAGCTTGTAGCTATCGAAAAAATAAACCTTGGCCAGTTCATCGGCCGTCAAGACTGCTTGGAGCCGTTTCTGGATTAATGGGGTCAAGCGCTTGTTTTCCACAATCAATACATGTTCCTCGCTCTTTAACCCATCCAAGATGAAAACGACGATATTATCAATATAATGCTTAGTGTCTTTTGTCAGATAAAAGATGTGGCCGCCGGAGCTGTTTCTGATCTTCAACGCGAGTTCTGGTATTTTTTGTTCCATGTTCCACTTCCTTTTCCCCGTACTTTTGCGATACTGCCTATAATCCTGACGCT
This sequence comes from Planococcus sp. SK3692, assembly GCF_028890485.2. Classification (GTDB taxonomy): domain Bacteria; phylum Bacillota; class Bacilli; order Bacillales_A; family Planococcaceae; genus Planococcus. The sequence goes on along the minus strand of NZ_JARCHV010000002.1, from coordinate 84,707 downwards.
CCGGCATTCGAAATTAAATCTAAAACTGAAATGATTCTAACGAATACACGTTCTACCGCTTTCCCAAAATATATCACATTTTGGGAAAGGACTAAAGAGATTTCGGCTCTTTGCCTGGCAACTCAACGCTTTGCTGAGCCATTGAGTGAAATAACGGGCATTGGAACCTTGAATCATTTTATAAAGATCGAATTCAACTAGTGTTATTCAATTAGGCAAACTCCACACCCATCACTTTTCTCTCGCTTCCCATACGTAATAGACAAAACTCATTTCTTGGCCATTCATCTCAAATGTTTCTTCGCCCATGCCCACTTGCTTAAATCCATTTTTCGTCAATATTCTTTGAGAGGCGTGATTAACGGTCGTCGTCTTTCCGTGTATTTGCCTCAACCCCAAATCGGTATTGAGCAACAGATTCAAGGCCCGGTTTCCGATGCCCTGCCCGCCGTAGTTGGCCCCAATCCGAAATCCGATTTCTGCCGTTTGATGGTTCCTGTCCATATCCACTAAGTTGATTCTTCCTAGAATGTCTCCTGAATCGTTCTTGATCAAGTAGAAGTTTGCAAAGCCTTCTTGTTGTTCTTTCAATAACTCTTCATGCCTCGAGAGAAAATTTTCGAAGACGTAGAAATCCTCTCCGCGGCTTGGCACCAGCCGCTCGAAAAACTTCCGATTCTCCAATTCAAACTGAAACAATCCGGCCGCATCCTGTTGTTGGAGCAAGTGCAACGTGATTTCCATATACTTCCCTCCTGCTGATTGATCATTAGCCTGATTATACCTAAAAAACCTTTTTCGCCAGAAGATAACTGGATTCCCCCGCATTGTTCACTACCATTTGTAAGCAGGATCGCATTCTATTTTCACGCAGGAATGAGTAGATCGATATTTTGAGATGGAAAATGTTTATAATGATGGAAAGGAACCAAAAATTCTCAATTTCACAGGAACTGTTAAATTCCTTCCGATAATACTCGAACAGAAAGAAGTGATGGCGATGAATGAAGCGATTTTGCTGGTGGAAGACGATCATCAAATTCATGAAATGGTATTGAACCATATGAAAAAAGAAGGGTATGCCGTGACGTCCGCATTTGATGGCGACGAAGCATTGCGCCTGTTCTCAACAGGCAGCTTCGATTTGGTCATTCTGGATTTGATGTTGCCGACTGCGAACGGCTTGGATGTTTTGCAGTTGATGCGAAACGACAGCACCTTGCCGATCTTGATCATGTCGGCAAAAGGCAGCGACTTGGACAAAGCCTTGGGACTCGGATTTGGGGCGGATGATTATATCGCCAAACCGTTTTCGTTGATTGAAATGACGGCACGCGTCAAAGCGGCTTTACGCCGCGCGAAGCAGTACAGCCAAAGCGCTCCGGACCAGCCGGAACAAATTGTGAGAATGGAGGGCCTCGAGATCCATTTGGCTAATTTCACGGTCATCAAGAACGGGCGAGAACTGAGTTTAACGGCGAAGGAATTTCAGATTCTGTCGTTGCTTGCGACCAACCCCAACCGTGTGTTTACGAAAGGCCAATTGTTCGAAAGCATCTGGAAAGAAGCCTATTACGGAGATGATAATGTCATCAATGTCCATATCCGGCGTCTCAGAGGAAAAATCGAAGAAGACCCCTCTTCACCCAAATACATAAAAACCATTTGGGGCATCGGCTATAAAATCGAGGCAGCAAAATGATTTATGTGTCCGCAGTCCTCGCGCTTCTCTTGGCAGTTGTCAGCTATCGCTATTACAAAATCAAACAGACGATCACGAAAGACCTTCCCTATATTTCAAACAAGCTGGACGATATCCTCGAAAAACAGTCGACCGAAAGGCTGCTCGTCCGGACCGAAGAGCAGTCGTTGAGGGAGTTGCTCGTCAGCATCAATTCCTTGCTTGATTACCACCAGGAATACATTGCCGATGGCACCCGCTTACGGATGTCGATGAACCGGATGCTGTCCAATGTTTCCCACGATTTGAAAACACCTTTGACGGTAGTGCTCGGCTACATCGAAACGATTCAGCACGACAATAGATACACCGACGAAGAACGGGAACAGCTGCTTTCGAAGGTCAACGGCAAAGTCATGGAAGTCAGCCACCTCATCAGTAAATTTTTCGATTTGGCGAAGCTGGAATCGAATGATTGGCCCATTGAAATGAAACACATCAATGCCAGTGAAGTTTGCCGCGAAGCCATTCTAGGCTATTACGACACCTTAAGTTCTACAGGTTTTGAAGTCCTCATCGACATTCCGGAAGCAGCGGTTTTCATCGAAGCCGACCGGGACGCCTTGATGCGCGTCCTGGAAAATTTATTGTCCAATGCAATCCGCTACGGCAAAGAAGGCAAAGTCTTGGGCCTTTCGCTGCGGCAGGAAAAGAATGACGTCATCATAGAGGTCTGGGACCGGGGCAAGGGCATTAACGAGAAAGACATCCATCAGATTTTCGAACGCCTGTACACTTTGGAAGATGCCAGAAGCTCTTCGGCAGAAGGCAGCGGGCTTGGATTGACCATCGCCAAACGATTGGTCGAACGAATGAAAGGCAGCATCCGCTTCACCAGTGTGCCTTTCAACAAGACCGTGTTTGCGGTTACTTTCAAAACTTTGAAAACGTAAGGAATTCGTAAGGATTTAGTAAGTGGGGCGACAGAAGCGTTTGATAAAGTGATTCTAAGAAGAAAGAGAGGAGAATACAGCATGATTCATATTCTTAGAACGCATCAGTTGACCAAAGCGTATAACGGCGAAGAAGTAGTATCTAGCGTTGACATGAATGTCCGCCACGGGGAAATTTACGGATTTCTAGGGCCAAACGGTGCCGGAAAGACGACCATCATGAAGATGATTACCAATTTAGTGAAGCCTTCCGGAGGAGAAATTGAATTATTCGGCGAGAAAGTGCATGACACTTCGTATGAATTATTGAAAAGAATGGGCAGCATCATTGAATACCCCATCTTTTTCGAAAAGCTGACCGCCAGAAAAAATCTCGAACTGCATTGCGAATACATGGGCTATTACGATAAACAAGCAATTCCCGAGACATTGGCCTTGGTCAATTTAGTGAATGTGGAAAACAAGCCCGTGAAGGATTTTTCGCTCGGCATGAAGCAGCGGCTTGGCATTGCCCGCGCCGTTATCACAAAACCGGAAATTCTCATTTTGGACGAACCGGTAAATGGCCTGGATCCTGTTGGCATGCATGAACTCCGCGAATTGTTCGTGAAGCTAAGCCGTCAATACGGCATTACTTTGCTGATTTCAAGCCACAACTTATCGGAAATCGAGCAAATCGCCGACACAATCGGCGTCATCCGCAAAGGACAGCTGATCAAAGAAGCGTCGATGGAAGAAATCCGCAATACCCACGCCAATCACATCGAGCTGGTCGTGAAAGATTATCCAAAAGCAGCGTTCATTTTGGAAAATAAATTAAAGGCACGGAAATTCCGTGTCAGGGAAGATAAAAGCATCATCAATATTTACGATGACATTTCCCAGAATGCTATTTTCCAGTCCATGATGCAAAACGAAGTGGAAATCGAATCGCTCAATTATAAAAAACAGCCTCTTGAAGATTATTTCCTTCAATTGATAGAAGGAGAGGGTTCATATGCTAAATCTAATTAAACTGGAATTGAAAAGAATGAATTTGGTGGGGGTAACTGTCACGTTCGTGCTGATCAACGCGGCGATTGTCGGCATGTTGATGCTGCTTGGTATCGAGCCGGAAGCAGTCACTGAATTTCTATCCAGCTCTGAGGACCTTCGCGTAATCATTGAACTCTTTGTCATTGCAGCCTTTGTCATCTATGCTTCTGTCCTGCTGTCACAGATCATTGTTGAGGAATTCAAAAACAAGACCATTTCGTTTCTCTTCATGTATCCGATCAGCCGAAAAAAGCTATTGTTCGCTAAGCTGATCATTGTCAGTGTACTCACTTTTTTTTTCGTCATAGCTTCAACATTGATCGTCTACTACAGTTTTTTAGCTTTCAATAAGCTGTATGCCTTTACGCCGGTTGATCTGGGACTGGCTTTGCCGTCTGGCTACCTCTTGCATTTAGTGGTTCTGGCCATAGCCTGCTCCGGAATGTCGTTAATTCCACTATTCTTCGGCATGAGGAAATACTCCGTTCCCGCTACAATCGTTTCAGGAATCGCCATCGTTGCCTTGCTGTCGTCATCGGTGAATACGAATGATACAAACCTGTTTTCTGTTACCGCCGTTCCTGTTTTCCTCGGCCTGCTCGGATTTCTCATCGCTTACCTGGTGGTAGGGCGTGCTGTGAAACAGGATTTTTGAAGAAACTGATTTTATTTCGAAATAAATAAAAAGGCCAATTAAGGGGATTTCGCCTTAAAGGAGCACAGACTAATGACCAACAATTTTAATGAAGTTCACGATATTCTCGAAACGTATAAAAACGCAGTTCAAGAGAAAGATGAGGAAAAACTATTGTCTCTCTATGCTTCCGACATCCATATTTATGATTGTTGGGGGAGCTGGGAAAGCAAAGGCATCCAGTCATGGCAGGCAAATGTTTCCGAATGGTTTAACGGCTTGCGTAAAAACGATGTGCGCCTGGAAGTTGCTTTTACTGATGTGGTAATTGAAACAGTATCGACTTTGGCGTTTGTCCATTGTGCGGTAAGTTATACAGGGTACCAGCAACAAACTGCTGTTAAGCTGCAGCAAACGATCAATCGCTTCACCTATGGACTGAGAAAAACGCAAGATTCGTGGGAAATTGTCCACGAACATTCCTCATTGCCTATAGATTTTGAAACAGGAAAAGGGATGTTCGATTTAAAATGAAGAGCTCCCGGATATAAAAAAGATGAAAACTAAAGCGGCCGCAGCTGCTTTAGTTTTTCATATAGAAGGAATCAATGGCCCGAATTTCGATTTCCCAGCCTAATTGCTCTGCTTCCGTGACCTGTACTGTCGGATGCAGAGACGCTATTTCGATTGCTTCTTCGATATTTTGGGCTTCTATGATAAATGCGCTGCCAATCATTTTTTCCAGCTGAGTCAACTGGCTTTCTCCAACTTGGATATTGCCATCCACCCGCTGCAAGCTCTTTGCTTCCTGGGCAACGCCAACATCTGCCATTACTTGACCGCTTTTATAGAATTCTTCGAGATGCACCTGACATGTCTGCATAATCGCCTCTACTTTTTCTGTTGGCAATGCGTCCATTTTTTTCTTTTCAAAATATCCCAAGCCCAAATATTTCATCAGAAAACCTCCCTCATAAAAAACTCTGCCCAGCTTTTCGATAGAATTTATGGATATGAATTGAGCCGCTATAGATCTTTGTGAACTATTCTATTTCAGATAGCTTTCCAGCTCTTCTTTTTGGCGCAGATGATGGCGAGAGTGCATTTCCACTAAATCCAGCCATTCTCTTCCGTTCAGCCAACCGAACCCGCCATGCTTTGCTTTACGTTCTGGAGGAATTTCATCCACATGTGATTCCCAGTGTTCGACCCTTTGAATTAATTTTTCCATCCTGTCGATCAGCTCTTCCTGGCTGTCTGAATTATTGGGGGGAGCATTCATTTCGTCCGGCAACCTGATTTTGATTGGCGGGAAGCCTTTATTGTTAAACAGTTCCTTGCCAGCAGGGGTTTTCTCTAAGAATGGATCCTCTTTTGCCTCAGCACAAACAGCTACATTGTCGATATACTCATGCGCCACGACGATTAAGTGGTCGTACATTTGGCCAATAGACCATACGCCTTCTTCGGGAATACTTCGCAATTGTTCAGGTGAATAAGCAGCGAGGTCCTGTTTGAACTTGGAAAGTACGTCTTTGCCACTCATATAAGCCCTCCTCAAAATTCCACTTCTCTAGCTTATCGCTTTACCTTTATCCATTTAAATGCTTCTGCCAGTCTCTAATGCTTCCTCGAGGTTCATGATTTGCGATGCAGCTAATGCTTTCAATTCAGCGGCTAGTAGCCCCAACCTGTCTTCAATTTGCTGCTTGTCGCCGTAGCGGATGCGTGCTTCTTCCGGCAGCTTCCCAGTCAATAAATGAAAATGGCTGTAGCCGGTTTCCAGCAACTGCAGCAATTGTTCGCCCCTGACTTCAGCCTGAACCCGCTTGTCGCCGGCGCTATAACCGTCCAGGAATCCATCGGCAATTGCCTTTAAATTGTCCGCGCAATCGACAAACCGGTATTTTCCATAACGCTCGGTATCCGACAGCGCGATAAAAAACGTCTCGTAAAGGTTCATGAAGTTTCCGGCCATTCCCCGCGGGTAATAAATATTCGGAAATGGATCGATGAGGCAAACCTGCGTGCCGTGCATCAAGATATTTTCAGGTGAAGCGTCTTGATTGCTTATGAGCGGCTGGGTGAATCCTCGCTCCCGGAGCTCCACTGCCAAATTGAGCGCATCGTTCACCCCAGCGTCCTGAAATTCAGGACGCGCCTCACTGAGTTCCCGGTAATCCGACAACTGCTCTTCACTTTCTTCTTTCAAAAAACGGCGGACGTCTCCGGTGATGCTGCCTCTCAGCCCGCTTTCCTCTGTCCAATGCAAGTAGCCAAAACCGTCCAAGCCGTGCGGGATTTCTTCTGTTTTCCGGTAAATCTCACCGAGTGCCTTTCCGGTCTCAACCGCTTGTGCCCACGACAGTTCATGCAGGTCGATATGCTTTCCAGCAAACGACTCGAGCGTATAGCTTAATTGTTCAGAAACGTGGAACTCGAAAAACTCCGGTGCCGCGCCTTTTATTGCCTCATTGACCGAGCGGTAATAAAGTTTTGTCGCTGCGTATTCTGCGGTCAATTCTTCTTCGTCGAATTCAGCCGGCTTGCCATATATAACGTCCTTTGGAATCCGCAACACCAGTTCACGGCCATCTTTTTCGACTTTCCATGCATGATGCCAGGCCCCTTCCCCTAAAAATTCCGGAGACTCTACTGCTGCGTGACGAACGGCTGCTTGTAACTTCGCTTTATTCATGTGATTACCTGCTTCCCATCTCAAAGATTTTCCGTACTAAGTTTTTCGGTCCATAAGCTTTGTTTCTACTATATCCAATATTTTCTTTCACCGCCATTTGTTTTCCAATTATTTAGAGTATAATGAATACAATCCATCCTGAAGATAAATTCCCCAAGATTTGTCTTCCTTACGAAAGGAACATCCGGCGTGACGATCAGTCCAATTTAAGTTATCCCCTGCAGTAGAAGTCATTTACGAAATTGACTCTTGGGGGATTCAACATGAAACTGAATAGAAATTTCCACTTATTGCTGACGGGCCAGTCACTTGCGAATATCGGCGATGTACTCTATATCGTCAGCATCATTTACCTGATTTTTGAATTAACCGGTTCTGCCACGGCTGCCGCAATGGTGCCGTTCGTCATCACCAGTTCGATGTTCGTCTCGAATACTTTAACGCCGCTGCTCATGCAGCGATTTGATTTGAAATGGCTGCTTGCAGGATCGCAACTGGGCAAGACTGGTTTGTTGATTGCCTTGGCATTGTTTCTGCCGCAGTTAACCACGGCCAATTTTATTGTGCTGTTTTTACTGATCAGTATGGTGGCACTTTTGGACGGCTGCGCCAATCCGGTGACACAGGCCTTGATTCCGCATTACGTAAAAAGTGAACAGCTGTTGAAAGCGAACGGCATCACCGAGACCGTTACGCAGCTGATTCAAACGGCGATGTGGTTTGTCGGCAGTTCCTTATTGATTTGGCTGTCCGCCATCGAACTGGTCTGGCTGACAGCGGGATTGTTCCTGCTTTCAAGTTTGTTGTTGAGCCGCTTAGATAGAGTCGACAGCGCCCCGCCAGAACCGCAAAACAAATGGCGCCAAATCATTAAAGGCTGGCAGACCGTCTCAAAAACGCCGGTATTAAAGCGCATCGCTTGGATGGAGATGCTTGAGACGATTGCGGGCGCCGTGTGGATCGCCGCAATTTTGTATGCATTCGTCAGCGAAGCGCTCGCAGTCGATGAGAAATGGTGGGGCTTTATCAACGGTTCATTCTTTATCGGGTTGATCGCAGGGAGCCTCATTTGCCTGCGGTTTACCGAATGGGTCGAACGTAATCTCAGCCGCTTCATCCTAACCGGCGCGATTTTCAGCAGTGCGACGACTATGCTGTTCGGTTTGAACAGCATGCCACTCGTAGCGCTCCTATTATCCGTACTGGTCGGCGTCTTCAGCCAGCTGAAAAACATTCCGCAGCAAACCGTCGTGCAGACGAGCGTACCGAAAGCACAGTTGCCGACAGTGTTCACGACGCTCGGGGCAATCGGCATGGGCACATTCGGCATTTCCTCGCTGTTAATGGGGATACTGGCCGATCTGTTCGGCATCCGCTCAGTGTTTGTCTTGTCTGGTGTTTTGCTCGCTATCGCCAGCTGGATCGCTTACCGCGGCCGCAGCTCTTTTCAACGCACGGTTCAGGAATAAATAAATATACGAAAAAGGGACAGCCGGAAAATTGCGGCTGTCCCTTTTCATTTTCTGTAATTTAATTGAACGCTCCTAAATAAACCGAATTCGCGCCACCGCTTTCAAACTCCTGGATCCAGCGACGGATGCCTTTTGGATAGATCCGGTGCTCTAATAAGTCTCCGATCTCCACCCATTCAAAGCCGGTTTGCTGCGTATCAGGATTCGACGGTGCAGCCGATTTCAAATCACCCTGCAAAAGGCATTCAAAATAATATTCGATTTGGTGAACGCCGCTATCGGTCTCGGCATATTCGTGGCGCTCGCCTATGTATTCGCGGATATGGATCAGGCTTTTCACTTCGACGGCGCAGCCGATTTCTTCAATGCATTCACGTACGGCGGCTTCCGGCAAAGTTTCGCCGAGCTCCTGGCCGCCGCCGGGAAATAGATAATAGCTGCCCTGTGCGTCTTCATTGGTCGTCAGCAGCACTTTGCCGTCTTTGACGATGATCGCTTTCGCGGAATTTCTAATAGCCAATGTGTCCACTCCCTTGCCGTTCCTGCATTCCAAGAGACAGACATACGCGGACTGCCCGTTCTGTCGCGGACTTGATATAACCGGTAATTTCTTCAACCGAATATATCTCCAAATCCTTGCTGGAAGATATTTTCGTTGAGTGGAAGTCGCCGAGCGTTTCTTCCGTGAACTTTCGCAAATTATTGATTTCAATTTCTTCTACAAGAGTCTCGGGAAGTTCGGCGGATGCCAGTTGTTGTTCTAGTCCTGCGCAATCAAATTGGTTAACGAGCATGCCGTTAAGCTTCCTAAAATCCGCATGCCATTTCTCGAGCACTGACGGGTCGGCATCGATGCGCTTTTTCATGTCTTTTTTAAAATAGATGTCTTTCATCCATACATCGTCACCCACTAAATGCACGACGTACCCGAGAATGAATTTGTCTTGTATCTCTTTCTGGTACTTCTCTATGAAGCCTTCATAATGTACGCGTCTCGTCCCATCGTCTACGCTGCCCTCGTAATAATGGGACTTGGTCTTTTGCTCTCTGCCGTGAACTGCATCCGGTGCAATGCCGCCCAGCAGAAACCGCGGCCGGTCGGAAATCTCTATTCTTTCCGCCACGTGCTCAGCAATGATCAAATGCATCATGCGCGATCCCATTTATGCTCACCCCTTTTTACTTTTAGTTATCCAGCGCTTTTTCTACCGCTGCTTTGACGTGAATTTTTGCCGTATCAAATAGCGGCACCTCTGCATCTTCATCGTGAATTAACAAACCGATTTCCGTACAGCCAAGAATAATGCCCTGTGCCCCGCGATTGATGAGGTTTTGGATGGCTTGTTGATATTTCACTTTCGACGACTCGTTGATTTTCCCTAAGCATAATTCATTAAAAATGATTTCGTTGATCATGTCGCGTTCTGCAGTTTCCGGAATCAACACTTCGATGCCGCTGTCGGCAATGCGTTCTTTGTAGAAATCCTGCTCCATCGTATACTTGGTCCCGAGCAACCCTACCGTATGAAGATGGTTTGCGCGGATTTCTTTTGCGGTTGCGTCTGCAATATGCAAAACCGGTACCGAAACAGCTTCTTCTATAGAAGAGATCACTTTGTGCATCGTGTTTGTGCACAATACGATCAACTCCGCACCGCCTTTTTCAAGCGAACGAGCGACATCCGCCAACCGATCGCCCGCTTCCTGCCATTTCCCTTGTGACTGAAAGCGTTCAATTTCCTCGAAGTCGACACTGTACATCAGGCATTTAGCCGAATGCAGGCTGCCTAGATGATGTTTCACTTGTTCATTAAGCAGGCGGTAATATTCCGCCGACGACTCCCAGCTCATTCCGCCGATCAATCCGATCGTTTTCATCGTCTTCCCCCTCCATCAACGAATCCATTGCTCCGTAATTTCAACTCGTTTTTTGGTTGCATCCAAGGTGACGGTTTTGCCGATCGGCATCGTCAGCATCGGCTGGGTATGCGCGCAATCAAAGTCGGCAAGAATTGGCAGTTCGCGGTCTCCCAGTACTTCCAGCAAAATCTCATGCGGTTTTCTTCCCGTGCCTTGATCGTCAAATAGTTCGTGCTTGCCCAAAATAATTCCTGCTGCTTTGTCGAAAATGCCATTGAGCTTCAGCAAATTGAAGTTCTTCTCCACGACGGCAGCCGTTTTCATCGTATCTTCCAACAACAAAATATCGCCGGTTTCAATCACTGGCATATACGGGCTCCCCATGATGCCGGCCATCGTATTGACATTTCCGCCGACTAAGCGTCCCGTCACCTTGCCTTTCGTTACGCACACCCACGCGTTGTTTCGTAGTTCCTTTTCCTGCGTCTTTTCTTCCCAATTGACCGGTTCATCGGTCCAGTATGGCGGCAATTCCACTGCATATGGAAGGTGTTGCTCATGCATCAATGCTTTTTCAAAATAATCGTATGTATAATCCACGAACGGTTCGTGTTCACCGAAAGACGGCACCAGCGCCGGGCCGTAAAACACCGGAATGCCGGTCTTGGCATAGATGGCGAGCAGCACAGCCGTCGCATCCGAGTAGCCGATCATGATTTTCGGATCTTTTTTAAACGCTTCGTAATCGATATACGGCAACAGCGCATTGGAATTCGTCCCGCCGATCGTCGACATGATGCAGCGGACGTCCGGGTTGCGGATCAATTCGTTCAGCTCTTGTGCCCGCTCCTGTATCGTGCCCGATCGGTAATGGCCCCGCTTGCCCGTCAAGCTGCCCTCCACGATTCTAAAGCCTTTGGATTCCAGAAAATCTTTTGCCCGCTTGAAGCGCACCGGTGAATTATAGGTAATCGGAGACGACGGGGAATAAATCCCGATCTGGTCCCCTGTTTTCAATCGATTGAATATGGTCATGTACTTGCTCCTTTGCTCTTATTGACTCTCTGATGCTCTTCAACCTGTCTGCAAATCAATTCGACGATCGCTTGCTCGGACATCTCCTCTGTCAGCAATTGTTCACCGGGCGCCCCCAAAACGTCTTTCGGGGTCCACCACTTTTTCAGCGACTCTTCCCCGAAGTCCTGGGATTGAGAACGTGCATTGTGGCGCTCCATTGTTTTTTCGAAGGGCAAATCGAAATAGTAGATCATTGCTTCATTGTTATAAAACCGGATCAAGTCGAGCAGCATTCCTTCATAACGCTGCTTCATGAAGATTCCTTCTAATATGACGATGGGGCATTTGCCTTTGCCGTATTCCGTAATCTGCCGGATCAACTCTGTCGATAGGTTGCCATCCCGGTCCTGTACTCTCAGCATGTCGCGGCGAACCACGTCTTGCGACACCAATAAGGTGGCTCGCCCGAAATGGTCTTGCAGGCGTTTCGCTATCGTCGTTTTGCCGCTTGCTGAATTTCCCCTCAACACGATTAGTTTGGTTTCCACTGTGGTCACACTCTCTTCGGCCCTGTGTTTCAAGGCATTTGGGTTAATTTTTGTGCCATCGCAATGATCAATTCTGGCCGGTCGAGATGAACCATATGGCCAGCTCCCTCTGCAAAAACCAGTTCACTGTTTTCGGAAAGGGCCGTTTGCTCCAGGATCAGTTCATGCCATAGATGTTCCTGTGCTATCAATTCTGCCTCTGGCCATCCTTCTTCTATTCCTTGCTCTACGGCATACTTCTTGTCACGTCCGATAACTATAAGCGGAATGCCCGGATGCGAACCTAAGCGTTTGATGGTGTTGGCGTCCGCTCTCCAGTTTTCGACTTCGGACTTCATGGTTTTGTACAGATTGGGTTTTTGCTGAAATTCAATTAACCGCTGTTGTATAGGGCGCGGCAATTTTTTCTGGTTTTCGCTTAACATGGGCCGGATCATTTTTTTCAATTCACTTTCATCCAGTGCGGCGAATTTGCCGCACTCCTCCAACCATTTATCGTCAGAAGCATCTTCAGCCAAATCCGGAAGTTCGTCGAGTTTTTCCAGGTTATCCGACGTGGAATCCACTAACAGCAGCCCTTTGACTTGCTGCGGATAGAGTTTTGAAAAATGCTGCGCGCATAAACCGCCGTACGAATGGCCAATCAGCACGACTGGCTGCGTCACTTCCAGCATTTCCAAGAGATCCTTGGCATCTTGTGCCGCAGCGGCTGTCGTGCGCGGCTCTGTCCCCAATTCACTCGCGCCAAGCCCTGGTCGATGGAATAGGATGACGGTGTGGGCTTTACATAGAACTTCTGTTACGTTGAACCATTCTTCAAATGAACAACCCATGCCCGACATGATGAGAATCGACGTCCCACCCCCGCCTTTTTGGAGCATTTCCATTGGCCGGCCGTTGAGGTTCACAAAACTTTTCATCTTTTTCTCTTCTTCTATTGAAGGGATCCGACGAGCCGCAACCGTCCCAGTCCTCAATGGTTCAACTCGAAATGTGCTTCTTTCAACTCTTCAATCTCAACATCCGAGTTCATTTCAGCAATTTTTTCAGCTAAACTGGCAACGCCGAAAATCTCAGTGAAGGTGTGGCTACCGACCAGTAAATTGATGCCCGCAAACTGCGCATACTGAATGGTGTACAGCGTAGCTTCTCCGGTGACATATGTATCGCACCCTCTTTCGGCCGCTTCGCGGATCAATGCAGAGGAATGGCCCGCTCCGGTCAAGACGCCGATTCGTTTAACGGGCTGAGCATTATTTTTCCACGCGCGCACCGGTTCGTTTAAAGCGCCGCGCATTCTTTCAGCCAATTGCTCAAATTCCACAGGAGCAGCGAATTCCGCGATGCCTGGAAGTTCGCCTTCCGCTTCGCTATAAGTGGAGTAGGCCTTGATATCGTCCACTTCCAACACCTTCATCAATGAAGTGCAAGTGCCAAATTCCACGAAATCCAGGGGTGCATGGATCCAGAAATGGCTGATGTTGTGCACTTTCAGCTTATTGACGCATGCTTCTCTCAAGCCGTAGATGAAATCCCAAGCATCATGATGCGTCACCATCAAATCGATGCCTTGCGCGATGGCCATCTCTACGGTTTCAATGGATAAATTGGTCGCATAGCCAATCTTGTGGATCTCCTTATCCGTTATGTGTGTGAAGCCGTATTCGTCGTCTTCTTTCAATAATTCCTCGCCGAACAATTGCTGGATCGTTTTCTCAAAATCGTTTAGTTTCATCGTAAAAGCCCCACTATTCTGTTTTTTCTTGATTTTACCATATAACGTTCCTTACATAATATTGGCAATTGAATTTGTTTAAGAATTTGCTGGCCTGAAACGCTTTGTTTTGACATATCGAATAGTATCGATATAAGATAGCCCCATGGAAAATTTAAATGTTATTGATGTATTCAAAGCGTTGTCGAATGAAACCCGTTTGAACATTTTAAAATGGCTGCGGGAGCCGGAGAAGAATTTCCCTGCACAGCAAGCGCATTTGCCTAAGGAGGTCAGCATTGAAGGCGGCGTCTGTGTTGGCGATATTCAAGAAAAGGTGAATTTGTCCCAATCCACCGTCTCGCATTATTTATCGCTTATGCAAAAAGCTGGATTGCTTGAGGCTGTGCGCTACGGGCAGTGGACGTATTACAGGCGAAATGAAGAGACATTAGCGAAGGTCGCAAAATTCATCAACGAAGAAATTTGAGACCAAGCTCGTCTCTTTTTTTGATTTTTCATATCGATAATCTTAGATATTTCTATATTACAATAAACCGATTTTCCCAATGAATTACATAGAGGAGTAGATTGTTATGGAAACAGCTTCAACACCAGAATTATTCACCACTAAACAGAAAGTATTGGCGTTCACTTTGACCTTATTGACGTTCGTCATGGGCACGAGTGAATTCGTTATTGTCGGCCTGCTCGCCGAAGTATCGGCTGACTTGAATATCAGCTTGGCAGTTGCAGGGACGCTTGTTTCGGGGTTTGCGATCGCTTATGCTATCGGAACTCCCTTTTTGACCGCTTTTGTCAGCCGCTTCCCAAAATATCCGCTGATGCTGACCTTGATCTCGATCTTCACGGCCGGCAATATCATCAGCGCCTTATCCGGATCGTATGAATTGCTGATTTTCTCACGCATCATCACAGCCGTGGTCAGCGGTGTCTTGGTCGCTTTGTCGATGAGCATCGCCAGCGACATCATGCCGGAAAACAAAAAAGGCCCGATCATCGCCCTTATTTTCGCCGGCTTCACCATTTCCAATGTCATCGGCGTCCCGCTCGGCACACTCATCGGCCAACTCGGCAATTGGCAGCTGACGTTTTGGTTCACGACTTTGCTCGGCGTCATCAGCCTAGTGATGGCTATCTTTATCCTGCCGCGCAAATTGAAAGTCGTGAAAGCTTCGGCTAAGGACCAGCTCGGGTTGTTAGCAAATCCACGGATGATTTTGGCTTTCTTTATCCCGACCTTTTCCATCGCGGGCACCTATACGATCTACACATATATCACGCCGATCTTAGAAGACGGCATGGGCATCCCGACACGCTATGTGAGTGCCGTCCTGCTCGCATACGGCGCCTTCTCCATTCTCAGCAATGTATTAGCCGGCAAGATCGCCGGGCGCAACGGCGTCAGCAAGCTGCGCTATGTATTCATCGTGCAGGCAGTTATTTTAGCTTCCCTGTATTTCACGATGGGAACGACTTTCGCAGGGCTCGTCAGCCTCATGCTGATGGCGGTCATGATTTATGCGATGAACGCCACCATCCAAATGTATTTGATGAACTTGGCTACCGTCTACTCGCCTGCAGCTAAAGATTTCGCTTCCTCGCTGACGCCTGTCGCTGTCAATATCGGCATCGCGCTCGGCGCAACACTCGGCGGATACGTGGTCGCACAAGGCGGCTATATCCATCTGTCCTGGGTCGGCGCATTGTGTGCGTTGATCGCAGCGGGACTCGCATTTCTCAGCACCCGCTTGGACCGGGCGGATGAATTTTCCACAGCACGTGCGAAGGCTGTACTCGAACAGTAAACAAACCACCCTTTCATATAACCTCGAGCTTTAGGCTAAGCCTTTTTCGCCATGCGAAATGTTTTCCTTGACCTCAAATCTTGACTTCTATAGGGTTAGATGCAGAAACATGAGGGGCCACCCTACTGACTGGACGTTTAAACTGGAGTTTTTATGAAAACTTGAATGACATCAAGTTGCGCGTAAAGGGAAATGACTCTATACACCAAAGATGACTGGCAGGGTCCCCCCAGAAGTTGGGGAGGAACGAAAGATGAACGACAAACAAAGAATGTCTACACACGATTCATTGAAAGCCGTTTCCTACAAATTGTTTCAAGTAATCAGTGATGAACTGGACGTCAATAGTGCTTATGTGACACAGCTAGGTTCAACCGCATTGGAAGTTATTAGCTCTTTCAATAAAGACCATTACCTCATCCCGGAAGGCTTTATTGTGGATTATGACGGTGCGTATTGCCGGCTAATCTTTCAAAGCGACCATGAAGTGGTGAAAACAAATGATTTAAGTTCGTTTGCATTAACGAAACATATGGACTTGACGAAAGAACTAGAAGGAAAAGGTTTTCTCGGCGTGACGCTGCGCGATTTCTACGGCGAAGTGTTTGGTGCCCTATGCGTTATGGATAAGGAAGAAAAAGATTTCACCGATAAAGATATTCATTTTCTCAGACAAATGGCGGACGTGCTATCGTACGTCATCCACTTGGATGCGACTTTGGTGGACATTGAGCTATTGAGCGTGCCAATCATCCCAATTAAAAAAGGATTGGCGATCTTATCGCTGCAAGGGAATATCAATGAATCACGTTCCCAGAAAATCATGGAAGACACTTTGCACTATGCGGCTGATAAAGGCATCCATTCGTTTATCATCGACTTGTCGCAATTGATGCTCTTGGAAAACCAGTTTCCGGACGTCTTGAAGAATTTGGTTTCAGGCTTAAATGTCATGGGCGTCCAAGTCATGATGACCGGCCTCCCGCCTTGGCTCGTGCAAAAGCCAGGCGTCAGCGAACACTTATCACAGTTGAAAACCGAGTATGTCGCCGACATTGAATCGGCGTTGAATAAAATCGGCTATAAGCTGGAAAAATAAAAGGAAGAGAAAAGCTCCAGGGCTTTTCTCTTCCTTTTGTTATGACTGGAAAGGCAAAGACTCACCTAATGTCAGTGTCCATTCCCCTTTAAAAATCGAAGTTATCCGGATCTGGGCCGACGCGGCGGTCTTCGTTTAATGCCGAAATCTGCTGCATGTCTTCCTCCGTCAATTCAAAATCGAACACTTGTGAATTTTCCACGATGCGCCCTTCATTGGTCGACTTTGGAATGGTCACGACGCCGTTTTGCAGATTCCAGCGCAAAATGACTTGAGCGACCGATTTATTGTATTTCGCTGCGATTTCTTTCAGCTCCGGCTGTTCGAGTGCTTCACCTGCCATGAGCGGCGACCAGGATTCCGCCTGGATGTCGTTTTCGCGGCAGAACGCGAGTAACTTCTCTTGAGTCAAACGCGGGTGATACTCGATTTGGTTGACGACCGGCCTGATGTCCGCACCTTCCATCAAGTCTTCTAGGTGATGGATCTGGAAATTGCTGACGCCGATCGCGATGACCTGACCGTCCATATAGAGATGCTCAAGCGCTTTCCATGCTTCTTTGTATTTGCCTTCAACGGGCCAGTGGAGCAAGTACAAGTCCAGGTACTCCAGCCCCAATTTCTTCAAGCTCGTCCCATAAGCTTGGATGCCGGACGTGTAGCCGAAATCGTCGTTCCATAGTTTTGAAGTGATGAACAAATCTTCCCTCGAGATCCCCGCCGCTTTGATTCCTTGGCGAATGCCTTCCCCGACACTTTCTTCGTTTCCGTAAATGGCGGCGGTATCGATGCTGCGGTAGCCTTTGACGATTGCCGTTTTGACGGCTTCAGTCGCTTCAGGGCCGTTTTCGACTCGAAAGACACCAAGGCCGAGCCAAGGCATTTCGCTTCCGTTATTTAACGTGACAGTTGCTTGTAAATTCTTCATGTATAGATCCTCCTATTTTCTTTGATCAGTCAATACGCTTACTATACCCGCTTCGCTGAAAAACTATCTAGCACGAATAAAATGCCAGTAAAGAAGCTCTTTTCATTTTTATAAGGGTCCTATTTTATTATTCAAGAATATAATTAGAAAACTACTCTTTACTCCACTAAAGTTTTAGAGCCAATAAATAGTTTCGTTTCGAGACAAATGTGGTATTCTAATAAAAAATAGCTTTATTTGGATATTTATAATGTCTTATGGTCCTAATTAAATAAAGAATATTTCGTTTACATAAGCCTTATGTCCTTTCCATAATTTCCACAAATTCTCTTTTTCACTCTTGAGACTTGCGTTTTATGGTTGGTGATTTTATTAAGGAAATGCGTGTCTCGGCTATTTTTTCTATTATTCTAATAATATCGTCATTAAAACCACCATAGAAAGAGTGTGAGTTCCATAAACAATCTCATCAGTTCGTATAACCTTCCCCTTGTCGCCCTTTCCATTCTGGTGGCCGTATTCTCGGCTTCTGTCGCACTCGATATCAGCAGCCGCCTGAAATACGCTAAAAATGTATCACACCTACGCTGGATTACAGCTGGCGCTTTTATTCTGGGGCTCGGCATTTGGGCGATGCATTTTATCGGCATGTTAGCATTTCACTTGCCGGTCGAAGTTTCTTACCATTTTGGCTTGGTGTTGTTGTCGATCGTGCCAGCAATTGTTTCTTGCGCCATTGCGTTCTATATCATCAGCAAACCTTTCGTCACGTGGCGCAATTTGTTCACAGGCGCATTTTTCATCAGCGGCGGAATTGTTTCCATGCATTACATTGGCATGGACGCCATGCGCATGGATGCAATGATTTCCTACGATCCGTTTATGTGGGGATTATCGGCACTTATTGCCTTTGCCGCTTCTTTTGTCGGCTTGGCATTGTTGTTCTATATCCCGAATGTGCCCAGATTCCATTGGCGTAAGTTGGCTGGAGCGGTTTTGATCGGACTCGCGGTTTCCGGCATGCATTATACCGGCATGGCAGCAGCGGATTTTTCGCAAATGGACCATGCAGCCGGCCACAGCGCGCCATTTTCTGTCGATAGCACGCTGCTCGCCTATGGCATTGGCGGCGGCATGTTGCTGCTATTTGTCGTTGCTCTCGCAAGCGTGCGGACCGACCGACGCTTGGAAACCCAAACGGAAGAATCCGAGATGAAGTTTCAATCTGTCATTGAATCGGCGAAAGATGCCATTATCGTGGCGGATTTTCACGGCTCAATCGTTCAGTGGAACCAAGGGGCTGAAGACATTTTCGGCTATCACAAGACAGAGATACTCGGACGTAATATCAGCGTAATCATTCCGAATCGCTTTAAAGCAGCCCACGAAAAAGGCATGGAAGCTTACCGCAAGACACGCGAGCCCCATGTCATTGGCAGCACAGTCGAATTGACGGGCTGCCGGAAAGACGGCAGCGAATTCCAACTTGAGATGTCGGTCGGCACATGGGAAACAGAAAAAGGCATTTTCTTCAGCAGCATTCTCAGGGACATCACCGAACGCAAAGCGTCTGAAGACAAAATCAACGATCTCGTCTATTTAGATCCGTTGACCGGCTTGCCAAACCGTCGTTTGTTCAACGACCGCCTCGATTCACTGTTGCGCCAGGCGGATGAGCGCGGCTTGAACTTCTCGCTATTTTATATGGATTTGGATAATTTCAAGATGATCAACGACCGGTTCGGGCACTCAGTTGGCGACCTCTTTTTGAAAAGCGTAGCCGCGCGCCTCGAAGCCCAGATCAGCCCGAAAGATACGCTGTCACGGCTTGGCGGCGATGAATTCATCTTGCTTTTGCCAAATACTGAATACAGCCAAGCGGCGGACCGGGCCCAAGATTTGATCGACGCCTTGAATACGCCGTTCCGTTTTGAAAATGAGGAAATCTTCACCAGTGTTTCGGTCGGCATCAGCACCTTCCCTTCCGATGGCAGCGACTCCGAAACTTTGGTCAAAAACGCGGACATTGCCATGTATCAGGCGAAAGAAGGCGGAAAAAACGCTTTCCAATTTTTTACGTGCGATATGAACGAAACGATCGACCGGAAATCCAGACTTGCGACAGGCTTGCGAAAAGGATTGGCACACGGCGAGTTTTCTATTCATTACCAGCCGCAAATCAGTTTGAAAACCGACCAGATCATCGGCGTGGAAGCTTTGCTCAGATGGAACCATCCAGAATGGGGAATGATTTCGCCTGCAGAGTTCATCCCAATTGCCGAAGAAACCGGAAGCATCACGAAAATCGGCGAATTCGTATTGGAAGAGGCTTGTCGGCAGAACAAATACTGGCAAGATTTAGGGATTGCCCCATTCCGCGTAGCGGTCAATATTTCCGCGCGCCAGTTTGCGCAAAAGGATTTGACCGAAGTCGTGAGTACAATCTTGAAAAAAACCGGCTTGGCTCCCGAGTATCTGGAACTGGAATTGACGGAAACAATCATCCAGAATGCGGACAGTGCCATCACGACCATGGAAGAACTGGCGGCGCTCGGCGTCCATTTATCGATCGACGATTTTGGCACCGGGTATTCCTCACTCAGCTATTTGAAATTGTTCCCGATTGACAGCTTGAAGATTGACCAGCATTTCACACGCAATATCAAAAGCGATTCAAAAGATGCGGCACTCGTCAAAACGATTATCCGCATGGCACATGATCTGGAATTGAATGTCATCGCAGAAGGCGTGGAAACCGAAGAGCAGCTGGATTTTTTGAAATCCGAACAGTGCAACCAAGCGCAAGGCTATTATTTTAATCGCCCGTTGCCGGCTCAAGACATTGAAAATATCTACTATACGACGAAACCTGCTTAAAGGCGTTGTCAAATATCCAAAAAGGAAGCGAGGAAATGCTGCATATGGCAGCGTCTCCCCGCTTCTTTTTAATCATCTACTCTTCTTCCCAATTCCACAATTCTACTTGTCCCAATTGCTCACCAGCCACCATGCCTTCCTCTTCCAGCTTCAATAATTCTTTGACCGGCCCCGTGACCACAGCGCCGTATACCATAAAGCCGTGTTCTTCCATATACTCATAGCGTTCGTTCAAATAACTCAGGCCTAAAAATCTTTCATAATAAGAGGCAGATTTTTCTTCGAGCAAAGTTTCCATATTGGCCATCATCATCTGTTGGCTGTCTTGTATAGTCTCAGAATCAAGCCGGTAGATAGAAGAAAAAGATCGGAAATCATCGGAAACGCTTTGCCCTCCTGTCAGGCCGAAGAGAGTGTTTACGGATAAATCGTCACCGCCGCCTCCCCAGCCATCTGGTGTGAACGTTTCAAATTCACCCGTATGCAGCGGCATCCACAAAACGTCGATATCATAAGGTTCCAATTGCGCGATCAACTCTTCAGGCGTCATGAAGCGATCTGTTGAAAAGGCTACTTCCGCTACGGTGCCTTCGTGCAGCTTGTCCAGTGTGTTCCAGACATCAGGCTGGCCGTAAGCTTTCAGTGAATTGCCGTTGCGCGGATCTTCCGGATAGAAAAAGAAGAAACGATCGAGTTCATCTCTCGAAGGGGTTTGGTACTCGATAGACGACAGGCTGTTTGCTAAGCTTTTCGTCACCTGTGCTTCCCCTACGATCACTTCTTCCTTGCCTACTGTCCTGATCAAAGGATAGGAAAATTCACTGGTCCCTAATGGAGAAATTTCTTCTTCTTCGAATCCAAATGCCCCACGTACATTGGGCACAGTCCAATCCAATGCGAGCTTTGTATAGTAATCATTTTCTTCCGCCACTTTCAGCCCATCGGCAAGAAATGTTAAAGCGATCATATAGACAACATATAACAGCATCCCCAGCACCAATAGCCGGAGAATGCGCATCGTTAACACGAAACGGGATTTCTTCAGTATTTTCTTTTCCAGTGCTTCATTCCATTCTGTCATCGTGCCACCCTTTCTGTTGTGCAATGGTCTCCAGTTTTTTTCGCGCCCGATGGAGTGTGACTTTGACTTGATCCACTGTTAGATCCATCGCTGTTGCTATTTCAGCATAACTAAATTCCGCTGCTTCCCTTAAGTACAGAATCGTCCGGTAATGTTCCGGCAAATAATTGAACAAGGCATGCAAATCGTTCTTTCGCTCTTGTGCCAATGCTGCATCTTCCGGCAATCCATATGGGCTGATCATCTCTTCAGCTGGCTTAAACATATTCACCAACGGGATGCTTTGCCTTCTCTTGCGCTTTCTCCATTCATCAATATAAATATTGCGCGCCACCTTGAAAAGCCATGCCCGCGCTTCTTCTCCTTGGTAGGTATGGAGCGAAATCGTCGCCCTGACAAATGTTTCCTGGGTCAGATCTTCCGCCAGATGTGAAGAACCTGATAATTTCCAAAGATAATAATAGAGGGGTTTTGAATACAGTTTAAAAAGTTGTTCCAGCTGTTGGTTTTTCATCGTCTCCCCCTCTATCAATCTCTACCGTTTACACGTTTGCCTTTCAATAATGTTACAGTTTTTCTGAAATAATTTGTAAAAAGAATACTTTCTCTCTTCCTGTAACTGGATAAAATTATTTTATTTCGGCACACAAAATTGTATTGACTTTCCCAACTAGAAGCGTATATTTTAGCTTACACAACACAATCCACCTTTTGCATCGCTGAGACAGAATGAATTTCTGTGCGGGGGAACCAATCTGATCGCCACTTGATCTCGGGGTGAATCTTCATTTTTGAAGAAGGGGTACTCTCCATCCCTAATCCGACAGCTAACCTCGTAAGCGTAGAAAAGAGAGAAAAGGTCTTATCTCAGACCGTTTCTTTGAAATGGTTTTTTTGTGCTCAAATTTAAGAGAAAAGAGTGGAAGAAAGTTGAGACGTATATCGTGCGATAAGAGTGTCGAGTCTATCCTGAAGAACAGTGGGCGAAGCATATGAACAAATCTTATTTATTAAAGAAAATCCATATGTCGCCCCCACAAGTGCTGTCCATCACGTTTCTGGTGGCCATTTTCTTCGGGGCTATCCTGCTGTATTTGCCTGTCTCAACGACCGCTCCGATTTCTTTTTTGGATGCGTTATTTACCGCCACTTCCGCAACCACGGTAACGGGCCTTGCCGTTGTCAGCACAGGAAACGATTTCACGCTATTCGGCCAAACCGTCATCATGGTGCTTATGCAGATTGGCGGACTTGGGTTGATGACGTTTGCCGTATTGATCGTCATGCTGCTCGGGAAAAAGATCGGCTTGAGGGGACGAATCCTGATTCAGCAATCGTTCAACCAGTACTCACTTGGCGGCATGATCCGCCTCGTGCGCATTATCCTGCTTTTCACGTTCGGCATCGAAGCGATCGCTGCTGCCTTTCTGGCCGTTCGCTGGGTACCCGAATATGGCTGGGGCTTCGGGCTGTTCACCAGTGCTTTCCATGCGGTTTCTGCATTCAATAACGCCGGATTCTCGCTTTGGGATGATTCCTTGAGCGCGTACGTCGGAGATCCTGTCGTTAATATCATCATCACGATGCTGTTCATCACAGGGGGCATCGGATTCACGGTCCTCTACGATATGTGGGGCGCCAAGGAATTCCGGCAATTGTCGCTGCATTCGAAAATCATGCTGACTGGCACACTCGCTGTCAATCTATTCGCCATGCTGTTCTTGTTCGTCTCAGAGTATGGCAATATGGAAACACTTGGGGCGCTGCCGCTCGGCGACAAGCTATGGGCTTCGTATTTCCAAGCCGTCACTCCGCGTACGGCAGGATTTAATTCGATCGATATTGGCAGTATGGAGACCGGCTCGATCGTGCTCATTTCCCTTTTGATGTTTATCGGGGCAGGTAGTGCATCCACAGGGAGCGGCATCAAGCTCACGACTTTTTTGGTCATCATTTTAGTGACCGCTTCCTATCTGAATGGAAAAAAAGAAGCCGTCATTTTCAACCGCGCAATTCCTTCGCATTTGCTCGAACGGTCTCTTGCGATTGTGTTCATCAGTATGACCGCTGTCTTTACCGGCATTTTGATCTTGAGCTATACAGAAAATGCACCTTTCGAATGGATTGTCTTTGAAGCGTTCTCAGCTTTTGGAACGGTCGGGTTATCAATGGGCTTAACCGGCGAACTTTCCGTCTTGGGGAAAATTATCATCATGATGTTAATGTTTATCGGCCGCGTCGGCCCGGTCACCTTGGCGTTCGCCTTGGCGCGCCAGCATAAAGAGCCGATCCGCCATCCAAAAGGCGATATCTTTACAGGTTGACCTTGGATTTATCCAAATGAAAAGCGGCACCTCCAAATTTAGGAGATGCCGCTTTTTTAGTTAAGCCCTCAAAAAACCGCCTTCTGAATGTATCACTTGCCCGGTAATCCAGCCGCCTTCTTCACTGGCTAAAAACGCAATTATGTTCGCCGCATCCTCCGGTTTCCCGATGCGCCCCAAGCCGAACTTTAGCCGTAAATAATCCCGAATCTCATCTGTCATCCAGTTGGTGTCGGTCGGCCCCGGATTGACGGCGTTCACTGTGATGCCCAATTCCGCGACTTCTGCGGACAAAGAAGAAGTGAATGCCGAAATCGCCCCTTTCGTTGCGGCATACGCCAAATTTCCGGGCATCGGGCCCTGTTCTTGCCCGGAGGTTAAATTGACGATGCGCCCATC
Organism: Planococcus sp. SK3692; assembly: GCF_028890485.2. Classification (GTDB taxonomy): domain Bacteria; phylum Bacillota; class Bacilli; order Bacillales_A; family Planococcaceae; genus Planococcus. The sequence continues at coordinate 60,558 of NZ_JARCHV010000002.1, read as the reverse complement.
GTTTCGCCCCGTTCGCTGAAACCCTTTCGCGAATTCTGTGGACAGTAAAAACGTCGCTCTCATATTCACCATATAATGATCGTCCAAGATCTTGCCGGTCAAATCCAGATAGTTGGAATCGATCGAATGCGCCGCGTTATTGATCAGGATATTCGGAAACCCCAGGGCACTTGTTGAATGCACCAAGACAGCCATTTCAGCATCCCTTTGTGCGAAATCGATCTCCGAAAACTCACAGCGTACACCAAGATTTATGATTTCTGAACGGAAACGCTCTGGAAATTCAGATTCTGCTTGCCAGTGGGTGAAGAAAATATCTGTTTTTTGCTGTGCGAGTTTCCGGCACACAGCTGCACCAATACCCGTATCGTTGCTGACGCCGGTGATCAATGCAATGCTCTTTGATTTCGTCATGTTAATAGCCTCCTTTTGTGCAGCTTATTGCAGCAGCTTTGCCATATAATACTCATCTACATAGCCATCATGGATGAAAAGCGAATCCCGTTTCACACCTTCAATTTCGAAGCCCATCTTCTGATATAAAGTAAATGCTGATACGTTTTCTGCTATCACTGTCAGCTCCAAGCGATGCAGATTGACGGATTTCGCCCAAGTGATAACATGGGAAAACAAAGCCTTTCCGATGCCTTTGCCACGGTTATCGCTATGGACACTCGCCACAATATAAGCGCGGTGTGAAACTCGCTGAGGATTTTCATTTTGGACAATCAGATATGCTAGAACTTGGTCTTCTTCACATGCGATAAAAACGCTTGATTTCTCATTAGCATTCAATACATCGATAAACTTTGCGAACGACTCGGCTGAAATTTGCCGCTCGCCCGGATTGAATAGCATATAGCCTGAATCCTCGGCGTTTTGGATGACCTTCACGATTTGTTCCGCATTGTGGCTTTCGGCTTTTCGAATTTTAATCACTATAAATATGCCCCCTCCACAAATTCTTCTGGCTAAAATTATATTCACATTGCACTGTCATTTCCCAGGAAATATTCTGCGCGTGGAATTTTTTACTGTCGATGTAATTGTTTAAATGGGGATCCCCCTTTAATTATCGTCCAGTTATATTATCACACTTTACAACAGGCCCCCATTTATATCCATTTTTGGTTACTATCGTTTCCTAAATTTGGTATAGTGCTAGAGAAGGCGTTCATTCTTGGCATAAGCAAATTGAAATCCAGCTTGTTTATGGAGTTTCATAGAAAATGAGTGAAAGCTTAGCCCGAAATCTTTTCTTTGCAAAGAAGGTGATGATGATGAAGCTCGATAAGCTGATGTATCTGACAGTTCATGTAATGACGCCCGGCATTCTATTGGCGGTCGGTTTGTTATGGGGACATTTTATCCGTGCCAAACCAGTCTTTACAAATTTGGTGGATAACCTTTCAGTCATTGCCATTTATTATATGATCTCCAGTGTCATTTGGGTGCTCAATATGAAAACCATCCGCAACATCGCAGAAAATGGACGGCAACGATAATTATCCTTGAGACATTATCCACATCCCTACAAACTTTTTCATCATAATAAAACAGTCGGCCACTCTAAAAATAAGAGTGGCCGACTGTTTTGTTTAATTGATATATTGAGTTTTCACTAGAGGATATTTTTTATAGCGCCGCTTTTACCGTCTTCTTGTAATAACCGACTGCCAATACTGCGAACACCAGATAAATCAGCGCATAGACACCCATCGCAACCGATGCCGGGAACAAGATGTCGGTCCGGAACAGGAACGATGCGGCTTGAATGGCGAAGATGGAATGCACCAAGCCAATCGCCAGCGGAAGCCCGAAAACAAAGGCTTGCTTGCGGACGATGCCGTGCATGATGTCTTTCACCGTAAAGCCGAGCTGGCGCAATGTGGCGTAGCTTTGTTTCTCCTGCTCGGCTTCGGTCATTTGCTTGAAGTACAGGATGCTGCCGGTCGAAATGAGGAACACCAGTCCTAAAAATCCGGCGATGAATATGAGCAAACCATTCGATTGGACAGACCCTTCATAAGACGAGTAATAGTCGACATGCGGTTCCGAAGTTTTGTACTTGTCCTGCTGGTAAATGGCAGATGCTGCGGCCATATCTTCTTCGGCAATATGGAACCCATTCATTTGCTGGAGAGCTGCATCCCCTGTTTCACTCACTAACTGTGCTTTCAATGATTGGTAGGTCTCTTCGTTCACCACGATTTGGCTTGTGAAGAATGACCAATTGAGCACATTTTGTTGGGCGATTTCGGTAATGGACAAAGTAGTTGCCCCCTCATCTTGGAGTATGAGGTCAAACGGCAAAGTTACCGAATTGAAAAGCGTTGCGACCGATACGTCATGAAAGCTCGCTTCCCCGTTTTCCGGCACGTCAACATCGAGTCCAGCTTGCTGCAATTGTTCGCTGCTGAACAAAGCGATATCTGTTGCCCGTGCTAGAAACGGAGCTGGCTTTTCTTCGAATTCAGCGGGTACGACAAAAGTTTCCACCGCTTCGCGTTGATAGGAAATTCCGTTGTCGTCGAGTTCCTGGCTGATTTCATCGGCCAGGCCAGTTTCATTTTCAAACATGAAATCAAACGGCATAATCGCTTGCGTTTCCTGCTCCGTCGAGTAGTACAGGGAATAAGCTGCAGCGGTCATCGTCAAGGTCATCGCCGACAGCACGGTGATGATGGTCAGTGAGTTGGCATTGCTTTTCATGCGGTGCATAAGTGGTGCCAACGACAAGCTGTTCGCCAGACCGAGATGCCCATTTTTACTGCGGCGGATGCGGTATAGCAACCAACTGATCGTCACCCGGAATATTAAATACGTACCGAGGATGACCGTAGCCAAAACGCCCAGCATATTAAAGAAAATCATCTCGTTCAGCATACGTCCCGATAGCCAATAGCCGAATGCGATTAAGCCAATTCCAAGCAACGCCAAGATAGCGGAAGCCGCAGTCTTTGGCTTTCTTGGGTGCTGTCCCTGTTTTTCGGAATTGAACAAAGACAGCAAGGAATTGCGGTACACCGTGAACACCATCTGGATGGTCGTCAACACGAAAATCGCGAGAAAGACGAAGAAGGTTTGTATGACTGCCGCTGTGGAGAACGATACTTCAATAAACGCCTCATAACCGATGAGCTTCATGAGCAGCAATAAAAAGACACGTGAAACGAGCATGCCGGCCGCAATCCCGACAATCAGCGCCATGATCCCAAGAAGCATGTTCTCGATAATCAATAGCCTGGCGACTGCGCGCTTTGTTAATCCGATCAATTGATACAACCCGATTTCCCGGCTTCTTCTTTTCAGGAAAATGGCATTGGCGTAGACGATGAAAATACCAGCAATAAAGACCAATAGAATTCCTGCCACTTGGAATGCGGCACCCATTGTTCCGGTGCCTTGAGCTGCGACTGCCGCATCATGCTGCAAGGTCGCGAAAACGAAATACAGCACGACACTGAGGATCAGCGCAAAAAAGTACAGGTAATAATGCTTGATGTTTTTACGCATACTGCGTTTGACAAGATCAAAGAGCGTCAACGCTGTCACCCCCGAGCACAGCCTGCACATTCAGGATCTCCTGGAAAAAGGCTTGTCTCGTTTTGTCTCCCTTGTACAGCTCGGAATAGACATTGCCGTCCTTGAGAAAAACGACGCGGCTGCAATAACTCGATGCGAGTGGATCGTGCGTCACCATCATGATGGTCACACCTTGCTGTTTGTTGACGTCCGCCATCGTCCCGAGAAGCGATGAGGCTGATTTCGAATCGAGCGCGCCAGTCGGTTCGTCGGCAAATACGAGAGACGGCTGGTTGATGAGCGCACGCGCTGCCGAGGTGCGCTGCTTTTGGCCGCCTGAGATTTCGTGTGGGTATTTATCCGCCAGCGCTTCAATATCGAGTATTTTTGCAATCGACTGGAATTGGGCTTCTGCCGCTTGTTTCTTCATCTTGCCGAGCGATACCGGAAGCAGAATGTTTTCTTTTACCGTCAAGGTATCGAGCAAATTGTAATCCTGGAAAATGAAGCCGAGCTGGTTTCTGCGAAAAGCGGACAGTTCAGCGTCTTTCATCTTGGAAATATCCACGCCGTCAATTAAGATTGTGCCTTCAGTCGACCGGTCAATCGTGGCGAGAACGTTGAGCAAGGTTGTTTTGCCCGCTCCGGATGCGCCCATGATGCCGACAAATTCCCCTTCCGCCACATGCAAGTCGATGCCTTTCAGCACTTGCTGGACATTGCCGCGTGCACCGAATGATTTTCTTATATTATGCGCTTGTAACACGGTTTGTTTAGTTGTTTGTTGTGTAATGGTTTTATTTTCTGTTGTCATATGATGGCCTCCCTGTAAACTTCTACCCTTATCTTACTGCGCAAAAGCGGCCGGGTCGTTTGATTTGTGTGACAAACCGGGAGGCGAATGTGACGATGCTGTCACGTTCGGATATGGTCGAAGTCGTTTTCCAGCGGGAAGGCTATTTCCACCTTAGTCCCATTACCTGTCCGGGAACTTGCCGAAAGCGTGAGGCCAATTTTATCCGACACCGTTTTCGCCAAATACAGCCCAAGGCCGGTCGCTGCATTATGGAGACGGCCTGTCCCGCCGGTAAAGCCCTTATCAAAAATACGCGGCAAGTCGTGATTCGGGATGCCCGCCCCTTCGTCTTGAACCGACAGAATGCGGTGGCCCGTACTGTCTGTGCGCGCAGAAATATGGATCGTGCCGCCTTCCGGGCTGTACTTTACCGCATTCGATAGAATTTGGCGCAAGACGAAACGCCCCCATTTCTTATCGCTCATGACGGGTACATCCAGGCCCTCTAATTCAATTTCCAACTGTTTCTCCCTGCACCACGCCATCAATTCACGGACTTCAGGAGCCACTATGTCTTTTAACATCACCTTATCCACTTCATAATCGGCTTCTAGAGAAGACAGCCGCGATATGTATAATTGTTGGTCGACCAGCAAGTACAGGCGCAGCCATTCTGCTTCAATCCGCTGCATGCCGGGAGCCGAGCGGTTCGAGTCGATCAACAGGCGGATCGCTGTCAGCGGCGCTTTCGCTTCGTGTACCCAAGCAGCAGTGTAATCACCTTGAATGAGGTTCTGCTGGCGCAATTCATTTAATTGGGCAGCCATTGATGCGGCGGCTGCCTGCAGCACTTCGTTCATCTGCTCGTCGCGCTTGAATTTCGCTTCCGGCAATAATTCCTGCCAATCGGCTGCTGGCTCCCCTTCAAGACGCGTCATTTCCCGGGCATACGCCGTTTCTCTCCGAAAGCGCCAAATGATAAACACTGCGAGCGCGATCAGCAGCAACGCATTCATATACAGAAGCGAAGAAAATTCCACCGCAAGGCCGGCGTCAAGCCACAGCAATAAATCGGCCGCGGCCAAAGCGGCGACGAAAAAGAAGATCCAGCTTTTCATATCGTTCACATAAGCCCAAAACATCGAATCCCTCGTTTCTACAAAGTGACGGCCACGTAGCCCAAGCCTTTTTTCGTCAAAATAGCATCGCCAAGCCCCAAATCTGCCAGCTTTTGGCGCAGCCGCGTGACGTTGACGGTCAAGGTATTGTCATTGACGAACCGTTCGTCGTCCCATAGTTTGCGGATAATCTCATCGCGGGAAACAATCTCGTCTTTCGCTTCGACAAGCACGGTCAAAATGAAAAATTCGTTTTTCGTCAGCTCTGCCTCCTTGCCGCCCAGCCGGATGATACCCCGCTTCAAATCAATCATGGCCCCGTTCCATTCCAATACATCTGAAGTTTCTTCTCCGTATGAATACACCCGCCTCAAAGTCGCCTGGATTTTCGCCAATAGCACATCAGAGTGAAATGGCTTCTGGACATAATCATCTGCCCCCATCTGCATCGCCATGACCATGTCCATCGGATGGTCGCGCGAAGACAGGAAAATGATCGGCACTTTTGAAACCGCCCGAATTTCACGGCACCAGTGAAAGCCGTCATACACCGGCAACTGGATGTCCATGATGACCAATTGCGGCTTCTCAGTCATGAAACTGCCCAGGACATCGTCGAAAGAATCGGGACCGACCACTTGCATCCCCCATCTGCCTAAGCCTTCCTTCAAGGATTGAAAAATCGCCTGATCGTCTTCCACGATGAAAATCTTCATGTCCATTTCGCGCACTTCCTTTCGTTGCGATCGTTTCCTCCATTCTAATGGAAATTGGAACTGACAGGAAATGAGAACGCAAAACAGGACGCCCACATAAAGCGGAGGTCCTGTTATTTACATAATCACATTTAATTTCCGACTACCCCTAATAGCCAAGGAGCTGCATATAAAATCATAAACATGACACCGTAGTTAACACCATACCGGTGTAAAAGACCGGAAACTAAAGCGATTAAAATTACCCCAAAAATATTGACCCACCCTGCATCCATGAATGCCAACATCACGACGAGCCCTGCGAATAAACCGATCATCGCTTCGTGTGGGATGTATTTAAATACAAAAGAACATATTTCGTTCGAATATTTGATAGTTGCATAAAACGTAATGAACAAAGCAATTACCGCTCCTACAACACTCGCAAAAATAATTTCACCCATCGATAAAATATGATGGATATTATTCTCAGGCGTTAAAATCGGCGGGGCATTGAATAATGCATTCGCCGGGCCGATAGCCATCGGTGACAGCGGAAGACCAATTGCTAGTAACGGGATTAATGTACCGGAAAGGTATGCAGCATTGGTGAGGCCATCCATAGAAGAAATGGCTCTTGATGCCCGCTTTACTGGATCTTTAATGTGCCTGGTTAAACTTTCTCCCAAGAAAATTGTCATTCCCACTGGAGACAAGAAGAAAGTCAGTGTACCAAGAGCACTTGTCAAAGCAGAAGTACCTACCTCTTGCTTAGTTAAAATTGAGAAAGGATTCGGGAATCCTTTTACCGGTTTAGGCTTCTTCAAAGATATTTCTTTAAAACCTAAAATTTGGCTGGAGTTACGGCTTTCTTTATTCGTCAGTTCAAATAACTTAAAAATAATCGGCCCGATCGTGATTCCCAAGAAGAAGGATACAAAGACAGTAGTTTCGGGCGGAACAATTCCAGTATCCCAATATAATTGGCGCAGACCCTGAATTAATAAGGCAAACGGAAGAATGATGACAAGGGATAAAAATTTACTTGATGACATTAACGCTAAAAATACAGCACCTAAGAAGAAAATTAATCCTGAATGGGCGCTGATTGCTTCCGCATACGGAATAATCAATGAAGCGACCAATACACTAAATGGGATAGAGACAAGCGTTCCGATAACAGATCCTGAAGCCATTTTTCGGATACTGACATCAGGAAGACCATACTTTTTAAGCACCATTGCATGTTCTACCATTGGGGCTGCCATAACTCCTCCAGGAATACCTGCAATGGCTACGGGAATGGAATCAGTTAATTTCTTAGCGACAATTGCAGAGATGAAAAAGGCCAGGACAACTTGAGGCGGTACTTCCAATAAGACAAGAGCCAGTGTAACCGGGGCTAAAACGGCTGTCTCGTCGGTTCCCGGAGCAACCCCGATAATGGTATATAAAACTGCGCCCCCAACACTAGCGGCCACCATAAGTAGCAGAATAGTTATGTCCATCAGGAATCCACCTCTTCTTCCTTCGTTATATGCCGTTTAGGCTTAAAAATAAAACTACAGATAATGAAGGCGACAATTCCACCGACAAGGCCAAAAATCAAAGGAAGGGGTTGGTCGTTAGGGGCTAATAAATATCCCCCTAAGGTTCCTGCTATCGAAGCTATCATGGATATCAACAAATCTTTCAAGCTGACATTATCTCCCCAGACATCATAGAAAATATCATTTCGCTTTTCCATCGCTTACCTCCTTATTCTAAATGCGCAACAAAGACAGACAGAACTTTAGCTTCTTGGTCATTTACTGGTAAAAACACGTGAGGGGTAGTGCCTTTGAAATATGCACTGTCGCTTGCTTTCAAATATTGATCTTTACCATCAAAGTTCAGGTTGATCTCTCCTGAAAGCACGAGGATAAATTCATCTTCCGAGTGCGTATAGGGTTGTAGATTTTTATTCTCTGGCAGCACACTGACAATAACTGGTTCGATTTTGCTATTGGCTGAATGATTGGCAAGCGGTTCATATAAATAGCCTTTTTCTTCTCCAGCCGCTACTGTTTGCCGATCTTCTTTTTTCATGATAACTAGCGGTTCACTTTGATCTTCTTGAAGCAACCAAGCCAAACTTACACCGAGTGCAGCGGCAATCTTAGAAAGTGTTGCTATGGCCGATCCTGTTTGGCCATTCTCAATTTTTGAAAGCAAGCTATTTGTAAATCCGCATTTTTCTGCGAGTTCTTGCTGTGTCATATTTTTTTTACGCCTTAATTCTTTTATTTTCTTTCCAACTTCTTGGGAATTCATAAAGTCATCTCACTTATCATTTTTTTCGGCTTGCTTGAGCAATTCCGTTGCCCGATCGATATGCACATCTTTTTCTGACACCATCTGTTGGGTTAACCAGTCAATCTGATCTTTTCGTGCACCGGCTTGAACAGCGATGTTTCTCGCATGGAGTGCCATATGTCCCCTTTGGATTCCTTCCGTTGCCAGCGCTTTAATAGCTCCCATGTTTTGTGAAAGTCCAACAGCTGCTATTAGTTGGGCCAGCTCTGAACTTGTTTCGATTCCCATTAGCTTCAAACACAACTGAGCAGTCGGATGCGTTTTAGTGGCTCCGCCGACAATTCCTACAGCCATCGGCAATTCAAGCGTCCCATGTAAGCGGCCATCCTCCACCACCCATTCAGTCAACGCACGATATTGGCCATCTTGAACCGCATAAGCGTGAGCCCCAGCTTCAATGGCCCGCCAATCGTTTCCTGTGGCCACAATCACTGGATCTATTCCATTCATGATTCCTTTGTTATGCGTCGCTGCACGATAAGGATCGACAATCGCTATTTCATTTGCGAGAGCCATCCGCTTGGCAACTTCTTCACCGGAGAAGCCTTCTGTTTCTAAATGCTCTACTGGAATAGATACCTGGGCTTTGGCCAATCGATAGGAAGCAAGATTGCTCAAAATTCGCAACAATACTTTTCCACCAGTAATTTGTTCTATTTCTGGAGTCAACTTTTCCGTCATTGTATTGACTGTATTCGCCCCCATTGCATCTAGTACATCTACAATTAGGTGAATAGCTAAAACGTTTTGACCGTCTCGCAATTGAAGTGAGCGCATTTCAATATCTCTTGCACCTCCGCCCAAACGCACTAATGTTTTGTCGAAGGAGTTTGCCATCTCCAATAATTTCGGTTTAGCTTCTCGTATCTTTTCCTTAGCACCTTCTATATCTTCCAACTCAAGAACATGCATTTGAGCAATCATCAAAGAACCTGTATAGGAGGTGCGAAACCCGCCAGATTTCCGTGCAATACGTGCCATGTTTGAGGCAGCTGCAACAACAGAAGGTTCTTCCACTGCCATCGGAATAAGATAATCCTTATCGTTAATAGTGAAATTCGTAGCAATTCCTAGCGGAAGTTGGAAAGTTCCTACAACATTTTCGACCATCCGATCTGCTACTTCCAAGGGCAGCCCCTGAGTTTCTGAGTTTATTTTTTCAAATTCTGCCTCTTCTATTTCGAATGAATTCTTTACCAATTGAAGACGCTCCTCAATTGATTTGTTATAAAATTGGGCAATACGCGAAGTGAATTTCTTCATAATAGACCTCCTATTTTATTTTCATTCAATAAAGTTGAATTTAGTTCAATTATTCGACAAAAAAATAAAGCGCTTTCATAAGAAGATTATCATTACGAAAATCAATTATCAATATTTTTTGAAAACTTTATTTTATAAATCTCAATATGAAAATTTTGCCTCTAGAAAATTCTTTAAAAAAAGAATAAAAAGAAGTCGTCAAATTTTTAACGGCTTCTTCTCACTTTATAACAATCAGATATATTCGTAATTGCTCGTGCTATTTCACCGCCAGCCAAATCTGGTTGGATGAATCGTCTTTGTACGAATCAGGGTCTGTGTAAGCTTCAATAGCTGGGATATCAGCTACTTCATAGCCGTTGGAGGGGATCCATTCTGTGTAGATTTGGTTCCACGCTTCAGGCATCGCGATCGGGGCGGATCCTCGCACTTCAAAAATCGCCCATTTGGATTTCGGCACTGTGAATTCACGTAAATCACCCGCCACTTTACCGGCATGCTCTACTGCAACCCAATAATCGACAGTATTCTTCTCTTCGTTATAGTTATCGGTGATTCCGAGCAAACCTTGGATTTCACCGTTCATTAGCTCCGCCAGTTCGCCGGATGTTCCATTAGCATTAACCTCCATCCAGAATTCAGCAATTCCGTTCACTTCACCGGTTTCGCCACAAGGACATTCCCGTTTGATTCCAACGACTTGAAACGCATTTCTTTCAACGATTTGATAGTTCATCGGACTGGCTCCTTTCAAATTCACTTGAATCATTAAGCGGTTATGCGATTGCAATGCACCCCTCCCTTTTCGCGCCTCACTCGGACTGAGCCCATGCTGTTTGCGGAACGCTTTTGTGAATGCTTCCGGCGATTCATAACCGCAGCGATACGCGATATCAATGATTTTCTGGTCAGTGTTGAGCAATTGGTGGGCGGCCAATGTCAGACGGCGGCGACGCAGGTATTCCCCGACGGAGATGTCGGTCATGATTAAGAACATGCGTTGAAAATGGAACGGAGAGACATTTGCCTGTCTTGCGATGGCTTCGATGGATATCTCATTCAGCAAATTCGCCTCCATATAGTCGATCGCTTTTTGCAAAGACTGCGTCAAAGCCATGCTCTCAACTCCTTACTTGAATAATAACTGGGCCGTGGTTTGATTTCCTGTCATTTTGTGCGCTATTTGGACAGCTTTTGTCTGCTAGCTTCCGACTGATGCCAAGCTTTAGGAACTCTTCAAACAGTCCAATACCTGCTTACTTTGTAATAAACCTCTATTTGCTCAGCTGTCTCAATCGTCCGGGTTTTTTCCAAATGAATCTCCATGTTTTCCAAGTGTTCGAACATGCGGGTTCCTGTCCCTAGCAGCAACGGGGCCAAGGCGACTTGCAATTCGTCCACCAGATCCGCTCTCAATGCTTGCTGTCCGACATTGGCGCCAAGTACGACGACGTCTTTCTCTCCAGCGGCGGCTTTTGCTTTACGGACTGCAGATTCGATGCCGTCACTCACGAAAGTGATGCTTAAATTATCGTTTTCTTTCGGATGCTTGCGCGGTGCATGATGGGTCAAGACAAAAATAGGCACTTGAAATTCATAATTATCGGCGTAGGCATCCGGGTCGTCGGTCATGTCGTAAGTTCGGCGGCCCATCACTACCGCGCCTGTTTTCGCCATCACCTCATTAATTTCATCATTGGGCTTGAAGCTTTCGTAAAGCTTATCGAGTTTTCCATGCCGGTCGCTGATAAAGCCATCGAGTGAGGCGATCATTCCAAAACAGACTTTTGTCATACTTTTCCCTCCTTTTCTTCTTTCCTTGTAATTCGGTTATCTTCGTTACTCTATTCCACTTCGCCCTACCTTTTCCTTCTACAGGAGATTTTGTTCAAAACAAAAGAGGCAAACTTCGATCGAAGTTTGCCTCTTGATAAATTCAATGGAAATCACAATAAACTAAATTCCTTTCGCCTCGAACTGTTTTAAATCATTACGATGTCCCATAGCAACCAGCACATCGTTCAACTTTACCTGATCGTCTGGCATCGGCGCAACGTTCACTTCATCTCCTCGCTTGATGGCGAGAATCGTGCATTGGTATCGCACGGATGTCCAGTTCGAGCAAGCTTTGGTCCATCAATTTCTCTGAAGCCACCAATTCCACGATGCTATAGTCTTCCGATAAATCGATGTAATCTACAACTTTCTCCGAGTCCCTATGATGCGCAATGCGGATACCCATCTCTTTTTCCGGCTGGATGACGCGGTCCGCCCCCACTTTCTCCAGGATCATCTGGTGCTGAAGGTCTTTCGCTTTGACCCATACGAGCGGAACGCCGATCTCCTTAAGCATCAATGTGCACAGTACGCTCGTCTGCATATTCTCGCCGATCGCCACGACCGCGTGTTCAAAATTCCGCACCCCAAGTTCCCTCAAGCTCGCTTCGTCTGTCGCATTCGCCACGGCGGCATGGGAAGAAAAATTCCTCATCGAGTCTACGCGTTCCGGCGATGAATCGATTGCCATGACATCATGCCCGAGCTTAAACAATTCTTTGCAGATGCTGCTGCCAAATCTCCCAAGGCCGATTACGATAAATTGCTTTTTCAAGTCATTTCCTCATTTCTATAATCCTTAAAAAAAGATCCACTTTACAGCTTATTGCACTAGTGATGGGCCTTCGTTTAATTCCGTATCAGCCTCTATATCATTTACTGGCTTTAATGGTTCAATTGACTAAAATCTACATCTGTTGAGTATTGTTGTCAATATTAACAATAGAAAGTCTTTTCCGTTTTCATCCTTACCGATTAGAAAAAAGACTCTTTCCCACAACGCGCAGCGCAGGATAAGAGTCTTCTATTATAAAGTCTGACATATTAACAATAATAGATAAAATTTAATTTAATTAGTAATATTATTCCATTTTATAAAAATATTTAGCTACATGTCTTCTCACTATGGAGTTGGCACCTTTGCGTTCGCTTCCTGCACCTGATTTTGCCGTTCACACAATCAATCAAATAGAACACCAGGCGTTTATCGCCGCTGAACTGCTGCGGATTTTCCCACAATCGTTGAAACACTTCTGTTAGGACGTTTTCGCACACCGCGTGGTCGTTAAATTCCCGATAACAGACTTTCCAAAGTAATAAATAGTATTCATCGTATATTAACTCCAAGGCGACTTTGTCCCGAAACTTCAGTCTTTCCAACAATTGTCCATCCGTAGTCATTTAGCACCTCTCTCTTCTTATTCAAAATACCCATAAAAAGAGAAAAGAAACCCTATATTCATTATAATATTAGGATAATAAATTAGCTCCCATAACTAAAAGGATCGGCACTGATTAGACAGTGCCGATTCTTCACCTCCTATTATTCGCTTATGACTGAACGGGATTCTCCAAGCCTTTGTGAATCGTCACCTGATGCGGGAAAGGGATTTCGATATCATGGGCATCGAGTGCTTCCTTAATGGATTTGCGCAGCTCGCGCTCGACTCCCCATTGTTCCCCGCTTTTCGCTTTGGCAATGATGCGAAGCGTGACATCCGATGCCCCGAACGCCTGCACGCCGATGACATCCGGCCCTTCGACGACGGCGGTATTGTCTTTCGCGACTTTTTCGCACACTGTTTTCAGCACGGCCATCGCTTCGTCGATGTTTTCGTCATACGATACGCCAATATCCACAAGTGCACGCATATTTCCGCGTGAATGGTTGCTGACAGTCGTAATATCGCGGTTTGGAATGAAATTCAAGGTACCGTCGAAACTGCGGATTTGCGTCGTCCGCAACCCGACTGATTCGACCACGCCGTCAATGGCACCAACCGTTACATAATCATTAACGTCAATCTGTTTCTCCAACAATAGGAAGAAGCCGGTAACCACGTCGCTGACGAGGCCTTGTGCGCCAAAACCGATCGCGAGGCCAACGATTCCCGCACCAGCGATGAGGCTCGCGACGGACAATCCGAATATATTGAACAAAGTCGCGACCAAAATAAAGATCAAAGCATACGAGAAGACGTTTTCCGACAACGCGCGAAGCGTCAATGCGCGGCCATTAGTCACGTCCCCTTTTTTCGTCAAGCGGTCAAACGAGCGGTTGATCAGCTTTTTCCCGATCGCCCGGACAATCGCAAATGCGATTAAAATTCCGATGACTTGGGCGGCAATGATTCCCGCCTCAACTAATAGATTTCCCCAGTCAATATCAATGAAATCAAACAAACAATCATTCCTTTCACTTTCTTGCGCTGCATTCAATAAACTCCAAGCCGCGCAGTTTCTATGTATTTACCTGTCCCTTTATAACATATATGTGGGGATTATTTCATTCATGCAACCTGAACTTGTCCCGTTTATGATGCAATTTCACTTTTTCAGACATTGGAACGCTTACATTTTCAAAAGAGGTTTCACTCTTGTTTCATGTGGTAGATAAAGGTAGAAACCAACTATTACCAACCTGAGGAGAGATTGAAATGGCGAATATCCAAAATCCTAGAACACAATATACGACAGAAGATTTTCCGAAACAATACCAGGAAGCCCCTGGCGTACAAAACCAAATGACTCCTGTACCGGATTGCGGCGAGAAGGCGTATAAAGGCTCAGGCAAGCTTGAAGGACGCAAAGCACTAGTAACCGGTGGTGATTCCGGAATCGGCCGTGCTGCAGCCATCGCATACGCTAGAGAAGGTGCAGACGTGGCGATCAACTATTTGCCAGCTGAGCAATCCGATGCCGATGAAGTGAAACAACTTATCGAAGCAGAAGGCCGCAAAGCCGTCTTGATTCCCGGCGACTTGAGCGACGAAGCGTTCAACAAGGAAATGGTTGAAAAAGCCAACAGCGAACTTGGCGGATTGGACATCTTGGCACTCGTTGCCGGCAAGCAGCAAGCCGTCAAAGACATTGCCGACCTGCCGACAGAGCAGCTTGAAAAAACATTCCAAGTCAATGTCTATTCGATGTACTGGACAGTGAAAGCGGCGCTTCCGTACCTTCCTGAAGGGGCGTCGATCATCACGACGAGCTCGGTTGAAGGTTTTGACCCAAGCCCGATGCTGCTCGATTATTCAGCAACGAAATTCGCGATCATCGGCTTCACGAAATCCTTGTCCAAACAATTGGCGGACAAAGGCATCCGCGTCAACTCCGTCGCGCCAGGCCCAATCTGGACAGCGCTTCAGATTTCCGGCGGACAGCCTCAGGAAAACATTCCTGAATTCGGCAAAGGTACACCTGAGACGCCAATCGGCCGCGCAGGCCAACCGGCAGAACTCGCTTCTGTCTATGTCTTCCTGGCTTCCATCGAATCCAGCTATGTTACAGGACAGATCTACAGCATCACTGGCGGCATGACGACCGCTTAAGTTAATATTCATAAAGCGTGAGGCACCGAATCAATCGGTGCCTCACGCTTTTTTCTATTACATATTTTTGAGCCACGTCATCAGGCGCAAAATCTCAAATGGCTCGGCCCACGCGATGACAAAAAGGATGACGAAGAAAATAGAGAGCGACCAAACTTTCAATTGGCCTGGCTCTCTTTTCAACAGGGCAATGAAAACGGCGCCCGCCGCTGCAAACAGCAACAGAAAACCGATAAGTGCAAGCGGCTCGGAATACCCGGACATTAGCCGGTTGAGCATGAGCAATAGACTCCCTAAAACGATGAGTCCCATTGAATATTTACCGAACATCTCCTCTCCTCCTTTTTCAAGAAAGCTCGCGGCCTGCCGTCACGGCGCAAAGCCGTAGTAGAACAGGATATGTGCATAAAAACCGAAGAATGCAACTACCAAAGTCATCAGGACAAATAACACCATCATGATGATTTTGGAGATTTTACCGATATCAAGCCGCCATACGCCTTTATAGACCTGCACCCATAGCGCAACGACAAACGGAACGACCATCAATAGATAGAAAATCACGAGGCCGTTCACAAATATATCGTAATAATCCCGGTTCACACTGTCACTGATCCTGAAATAACGGCTCATCCTGAAAAAGAACACGAGAAACGAAAGTTGCACCACAAGTCCGTAGATAAACAAAGGTACTCTGAATTTCTCCAGGTTTCGCAGCATCCACAAGACTATGCAATAAATGATGGCAATGATAATGGCGATGTAAAAACTAAATGGATAGAAAATATGAACACTTCCTTCTTCTCGCTTACTTTACCAAAGCGGCTCTTCTTCATCGGTCAATTCGACTAAAAATGGATAGACAGCTATAACGGTGACGCCACTAGCGATGATCAGCAGGAATATCGTAACGAACGAAAGATTAAATAAAACCCCGAAAAGCATAGCCAATGGCGTCAGAAAGTTGGTAAGGCCGGCCCTTTTTTTCGATCGGGTAGTAAGCAATTGCTTTTTCCCGCAGTACGGGCAAATCATTCCCGTATCCAATGTAAACATTTTTTTAACCGTCTGCTTCCAACTCCATTGCTTGTGGCAATTTTGACAAATCGGCATGGACTCCCCCCAGTCAGTTATTTGTTTAATTCTCACTTTTTAAGACCTTGTCCTTATTAGACTAACAGAGATAACCAAAAATTCCCACAACACAAATTCCAATTAACTGGGTTTCACTATTTCAGTTAAAAGCTTTTCCGAATCTATCTTCACTAAAAAAAGAGCAAGAACTGGATGTCAGTTCTTGCTCTTAATGCGGTTAATTCATATAGCGATGCTTTCTTAAACTGTTCAAATTGGCGATTTCCTGCAGGAGCTCTTCTCCGATATTTGTCTCCCGCACTTTTTTACGCTCGAGTTCTTCGTCGACCAATCGTTTGATCGACAAGACGTCGGTACCGTTTTGCAATACTTCTTCTTTGGAATTGAAGCGCTGATGGGCGACGAGCTGCATGCCGTAGGAGTTGTACAGAAGCGTATAGCCGGCGATTCCCGTCGTCGATTGATAGGCTTTCGAAAACCCGCCGTCGATGACGATCATTTTGCCGTTCGCCTTGATGGGGTCTTCGCCGTCCCGTTCCTTGACCGGTGTATGCCCATTGATGATGCGGCCGTGGTCAGGATTCAAATCGAATTCCGCGAGCATCTTGCGGCACATGTCTTCATCTTCACGCAAATGGTAATACGGGTTTTTTCGTTCTTTATGCGTTTCTTTGTCTTTGATGAAATAACGTTCGAACGTCGTCATTTCGCGTTTACCGAACAGCGAAGAGTTTTCGCCTGTCCATTGGTACCACACCATATCGGTCGCAAAATCATCGGTCTCTTCCGGATGCGCAAATGCGTAGCGGGTGTATTCTTCGAAAACATCGAGCAGTTCCCGTCCGGCATAGCTTTCGCCTTCAATTTTCATTTGCTTCATATCGCCGTTCTCTTCGAGCGGGATGCAGCCATGGATCAGCAAATTGCCGTTGTATTGAAGATATAGCTTGCCTTTTTTCATGAGGAAGTTCATATGCCGTGACAGTTTTTCGGAATGCTGGATGGAGAACAGCAATTTATCGATCACTTGCTGCTCTTCGTCGAGCAAACGATCGGGATGTTCCGGGTCGATCGTGGCAAAGCACGTGTTCTCTAGCGGATAAGTTTTGCCGTGGATCGTCGCTTCATTTTTATCGTAATCGACTTTCTCCAATAGCAGGCGATCTTCCATGGCGAAACAAGAGCGCCGTTTGATGATCGGGCTTTCCAATTTAAACTGGATGATCGAAATCGCCTGGTGGATTTTCGTGATCTGCAGCTGCTCCTGCTCTGTTAATTGTTCATCTGAAATGCGCTTTGGATGGAATGCCGGATTGTCTTCGTAATATTTCTCCGCCAAATTCAATAGGGGGCGCAAATTAATGCCGTACACATCCTCGATAATGTCTAAGTTATTATAGCGTGCACAAATGCGGATAATGTTCGCTAGGCAGACTTTGGAGCCGGAATAAGCGCCGATCCATAAGACATCGTGATTGCCCCATTGAATGTCGACGGAATGGTAGTCGATGAGCGTATCCATGATTTTATGCGGATCCGGCCCCCGGTCGTAAATATCGCCGACGACATGCAGATGATCGACGGTCAGCCGCTGCATCGTATACGCGAGACCCACGATCAGCTTGTCTACTTGCCCGAGTGAAATGATCTGCTCAAGCATTTTCGCGTAATAATCTTTCTTGTTGGTGAATTCATCCGTTTTGTACAGAAGTTCCTCAATAATATAGACGAACTGCTTTGGTAAAGCTTTGCGCAATTTGGAGCGCGTGTATTTAGAGGATGCGTAAGATACCAGCTTCAAGAGCCGCTCGATCGTTTCGATATACCAGTCCTTCAATTCTTTCTTGCTGCTGAAATGGCTTTTGATCAGGCTCAATTTCTCTTCCGGGTAATAAACGAGAGTCGCGAATTCGTTGAGCTCTTCTTCCCCCATCTCGTTGTTGAACAAATCCCTGATTTTCACTTTGACGTTGCCGGAGCCATTGCGCAACACGTGCTGGAATGCTTGGTACTCGCCGTGGAGATCGCTGACGAAATGCTCTGTTCCTTTCGGCAAGTTCAAGATGGCTTCCAGATTAATGATCTCCGTTGCCACTTTTTCTTCGCTGTCGTATTTTTCTGCCAGTAGATCCAAGTATTTTGAACTGATCATACGGAACCCTCCTTCAAGTTATGTGTCTTTGTACAATTCAAATGAAAGCAAATTCCTGAAAAGCATATTCATTAAACGAACGTAGATAAGGAAATTCTCTATATTTCCAGTCTATAGCAGTTAGTAAAAACGCTCCACTAAAAATTGATGGTTTTCATTCCATTTATAAAAGCATAATTTTCTTTACCCGTTAACTGTTATGTAGAATCTTTAATAGGTATATAGTTACTATTTTAATGCAACATACTGGAATTATAATAAGAAAAAAACTGAAAAAGGCAAACTTACCTGAAAAGGAAGGACGCAAAGCCATGAGCCTACCCACTGCTTAATCAGTGCACGGTCGTCAGGTTGCCAGGTACCCATTCTGTGGGCCTCGGCTGACAGAATGGAGGAACAGAATATGTTGAAGAAAGCGGCGATGTTAATGTTCGCGATGTCTCTTATGCTGGCGTTCAGCCATGCAGGAAACGCACAGGCAAGCGGCGATGCGCCTGATACACGTGCCACTTGGCTATGGAATCCGTGGATGTTTGTGGAAGACGAAGCCGCGGTGCTGGCTTTTCTAGAAAATAAAAACGTCAATAAAGTCTATGTCCAAATTGACCGCGACATTCCCAAAAATACGTACCGCAGTTTTGTCACACAAGCGCATGCACGCGGCATAGCTGTATTTGCGCTCGACGGAGCACCAGCCTGGGTTGCGCCAAAAGGCTATACGAATCAGAACATGTTGATGAACTGGCTTGGCAATTACCAAAGCGGATCGACAGAGCAGGCAGATTTTGATGGCATCCATTTGGATGTGGAGCCTTATTTATACAGCGGATGGAATTCGAAGCGTGCTGCTACCGTGAAGTCGTATCAATCGCTTCTTCAAAGAGCCGCAGTGAGCTCTGCGCAGTTGAACTTGCCGCTTGAAGCCGATATGCCTTTTTGGTTCGACGAGATTCCTTATAATAATACATTCGGCAGCGGAGTCTTGGCTGAATGGGTGATCGCCAATACAGACGGGGTAACACTGATGGCTTACCGGGATTCCGCGCCGATGATCATCGAAATCGTCAAAAACGAAATCGCCATGGCCGAAAAATATGGCAAACATGTAGTCGTGGGCGTAGAAACAGGCGTCACCGATGAAGGCAGCATCATTACGTTTGCTGAAGAAGGCGAAGCGTTCATGAATTTGCAGTTGGCTGAAGTAGCCGCCCATTACTCGGCGTACCCTGCCTATGAAGGAATTGCTATCCACCATGTTGGCAGTTGGATGACGCTCAAGCCATGAAAAGATCAGACACTTCTCATGATTTTTGGAAGTGTCTTTTTATTTTTTTCATTTCTGGCACTCTTTTTTGCAAAGAACCTGGAAAACGTCATTGGAAAGTCATGTTTCAAAGGATAAATCACTTACTCGGAAGCCGATTGATGTTATTCTATAAGTGGAAAATATTATCTATTTAACTATTCAAATGACATATTACGGAACATCATTTACGAAACCAAAACTCCGCATATCGTCCCACATCAAGTTCGGGACATTCTTTGAAGGACGGTGAAAGAAATTGGCCCAAACAGATTATAAAGCTTTACTTGCCACACGAATGGAACGGGATTTCTCGAAATGGGCTGGCCAAGGCACGATCCCAGAACGCGAAGTCTACCGGTTTTTGCATACGATGAAAGGCACTGCCGGAACGATTGGCATGATGGAACTGTCCGAGTTTTGCGCACGCGAACTGGACGTTTTCTCGGAACACAGCACCGAGTTGCTTGCTGTCGATTCGCTCGAAGGATTCATGTCTTCATTCCGAAATTATTTTGCAGCTGATGAGTCTGCAAGCCAACAAGAGACCGAGTTGGAGACACCGGAAATCGAAGCCTCGAGTGAAGAAGCCCTCGTATTGGTCATCGATTCCGATGCTGAATTCGCCGCGAAGCTCAAAGAGACATTGGAGCCTAAAGGTATTCCTGTCGTCATCGCTTTGGATGGCCAAAAAGGTACGGAATTATTTTACACATTGCATCCGCAGATGGTGTTATTGGATGCAAAACTGCCTGATGCAGATGGGTTCAGCCTGGCAGAAAGATTCGCTGAAGCTGGCAGAAGCCGCCATCTTCCACTCGCCATCCTGAGTGAAGATGACCGGATTGATCACCAAATCCGGGCAATGGAAGTGGGCGCCACTGATTTTTTGGCCAAGCCATTGAATATGGCGTATTTCCTTCCCTATTTAGCCAATCGCCTGCGCAGCCAGGAAATCGTCTTGCGCAGCACGCGCATCGATGAATTGACGGGAGCCGGAAACCGCCAAGCTTTTGATGAGTTCCTGCTGCAAATGACCAACCTCGCTGAAAGAACCGGCAAGCCGTTTACATTGGTCTTGCTCGATTTGGATCATTTCAAGAAAATCAATGACGACCACGGGCATTCAGCCGGAGATGAGGTTTTGCGTTCCTTCAGCCAGTTTGTGTTGAACTTAAAGCGTGAATCGGACTCGTTCTTCCGTTACGGCGGAGAGGAATTCGCATTGATTCTCCCCGAGACCAAACCGCAGGAAGCTGCTGCATTAATCGATCGCCTGCATAAGGCACTATCTGAAACGGAACTCACCGTCAACGCCACTGCGCCGATTCGCTTAACATTCTCTGCAGGAGTCAGCGAATACCGGCTCAAGCAGGAAACGATTGTCAATAAAGCCGATAAAGCTTTGTATCAAGCCAAGCGAAACGGGCGCAACCAGACGATGGTTTATGAATCCGAAGAACATGACTTGAAACGCAAACTGAATATTGTCATTGTCGACGACGACTCACTCGTGCGCAAATTGGTCGCCAAGCAATTTTCCAATTGGAAAGCGGAGGATTTCGATATCCAGATCGAAGAATACGCAGACGGTCTCGCGCTGGTCGATTCCGACTGGTACCGTCCGGATGAGAATTACATGATCCTGCTGGACGGCGTCATGCCAAAAATGGACGGGCTGGAAGTGCTGAGCCATGTACGCTCGCAATACCCCCATGACAATATCGTCGTCTCCATGCTCACTTCGCGCAACAATGAATCCGATATCGTATTGGCCTTGAAGAGCGGAGCTGATGATTACATCGTCAAACCGTTTTATGCACAGGAAGTCGTAGCCCGTGTCCAACGGCTCACGAAGAGGATGTTCCAGTGAACTTGTCGCATTTCTGGATCCTCATCGCCTCTCTGTTCCTCGGCCAATTGCTTCTCTTATTGATCTTAGCTTGGCGCAAGCAGCAATCGAATAAACGGGAAGCCGCAATCAATAGCCAATACGATGCCCTTACCGATTCGTTCAGCTCATATATGATGGACCCTTCAGACGAACGATTCATCGAAGAACTGAAAGCTTCCCCTTACCAACTGGTCGTGCTTGAACGCCTATTGAATCATTACGTATCCGTCACCAAGGCGGGCGCTGATTCGCCCCCTGTGTCACGCCTGTCGGAAGAATTCCTTTCCACGCGCTACGTCAGGCTGCTCAAACGTGGAAACTGGGCGATGCGGATGAACACTTTGTATTTTATCGAAGATTTCCGGATGGAATCGCTCGTTCCACAACTAAAGGAAAAACTAGCGAAAAGTTCACGGCTCGACCAGGAGACGCAGCAATTGATCCGCACGCTCGCTTCTTTAAACGAGACGGTGGCCATCGAGGCGCTCGCAAAACACCCCGATGCCCCCGCCCGCCTGTATATCGATGTTTTTAAACGGTTGGACGAACTGACGAAACTGGACGAGTTGAATGCTGCCTTAAACGAAGAAAACGACAACCAGACGTTGAAGCATTCGGCCATCTCCTATATCGGCATGGCCGGCATGACGCTGTTTCTACCGCGCATTGAAGAAGAGTTGCAGCACCCTGAGATGGAAATGCGCATTCAGGCATTGAAAGCGATCCTTCATCTGCAATACATGAATTCCCCGAGCGCCCTTGCACCGTTTTTCCAGTCGGCTGCTTGGCCTGAGCGCATGTTTGCCGCCCAAATTGCCGGAAAGCTGCAATTGTCGCGCTATAAAGAAACGCTAGGCGAGTTGCTTGGGGATCCGGTCTGGTGGGTCCGCTACTCATCAGCTGAAGCCTTGACGCAGTTTTCAGAAGGGGATATCGTCCTGACCCATTTCGCAGAAAGCCATCCCGACCGCTATGCACGTGATATGGCGAATCAATGGAAAACCTCCCTTTTAGGAAGTGAACAATAATGCAGGAAGTAGCGCTGATTTTATCCTATATTGTCATCGCCTATATGCTTTTTTCAAGTCTGAGCTACCTCGGGCTCTTTGCGCTTGCCTATGGGAAAGTCAAAAAAGAAAATAAGCTCGATAAGCGAGAGTCTACAGAAGATTTTTTAAGAAACCAATCGACCTACCCGGTGTCGATCCTCGTGCCTGCGTACAATGAAGAAGTCGGCGTTGTCAGCACGGTGCGTTCGCTATTGGCACTGGAATACCCCGAAAAAGAAATCATCGTCATTGATGATGGCTCGAAAGACAGCACATCGCTGCGCATGATTGAAGAATTCAAAATGAAGAAAATTCCTTTCGCCGTCCGCACACACATCGAGACCGCGGAAGTCGAGGCCATTTACCAATCCTCGATCTTCCCTTATATCCGCCTCATCAAAAAAGCGAACGGCGGCAAGGCGGATGCATTGAATGCCGGGGTCAATCTCTCTTCCTTCCCGTACTTTTGTGCGATTGATGGAGATTCCATTTTGGAAAACGACGGTCTGTTAAAATGCATGAAACCGATTATCGAATCAGACGGCCAAATCATCGTCACCGGCGGATCTGTCCGAATCGCCAACGGCTCGACCATCTCCAGAAGCAAAGTGGAAATTGTCGGACTTCCGAAAAGCCCGATCGTCCTCATGCAGATCGTCGAGTACTTCCGCGCCTTCTTGATCGGCCGCCTGGCACTTAGCCATTTGAATATTTTACTCATCGTCTCCGGGGCTTTCGGCGTTTTCAATAAAGAACGCGTCATTCAAGCCGGTGGCTACAATAAGAACACCGTCGGCGAAGATATGGAATTGGTCGTCCGGCTGCACCGTTTGCTGAGGGAAGAAAAATCCAAGCAGCGCATTGAATATATCCCAGACCCTGTCTGCTGGACAGAAGCCCCTGAATCACTGGAAGTGCTCAGGTCTCAGCGGATCCGCTGGCAGCGCGGGCTGCTTGAAACTTTGTGGAATCACAGAAAAATGATGCTCAATCCGAAATACGGCTCGATCGGTTTGTTTTCGATGCCTTATTTCCTGTTTGTCGAATTGCTCGGCGCCGTATTCGAATTTATCGGCTACTTCATCATTTTCGGCGGCTTTTTCTTCTCATTGGTCGATCCGCAAGTCGCCGGCGTCATGTTCTTGGTGACGGTGTTCTACGGCTCGCTCATTTCGGCACTCGCTGTATTATTAGAAGAATTAACGCTCCACAAATACCCGAAGGTTTCCCATTTGATGCGCCTGTATTTCTGGGCATTGACTGAAGCCTTTTGGTACCGTCCGCTTATGGTATTGTGGCGAGTCAGAGGAATTATTGCCACTTTCCAAAAGAAAGCACATTGGGGCGATATGAAACGCAAAGGAATTTCGACTTAATTGCAAGGAGGATACTTATGAAGAAAATATTGATCGCAGATGACGAAGATATTTTGCGCATCCTGATCGCGGATACATTGGAAGATGACTTCCTGATTGAAGAAGCAGAAGACGGCAAAGAAGCCCTGGAGAAGATCCGGGCCAACGACTACGATCTGGTCGTGCTCGATTATATGATGCCTTATTTGACTGGCATGGAAGTGCTCGAGGAAGTCAGAAAAGACCAAAACGACACGAAAGTTTTGATGCTGACAGCAAAAGCGCAAGACGCGGACCGCGAGAAAGCCATCTTGAACGGGGCGGATTATTTTATGTCCAAGCCGTTCAGCCCGATGGAATTATTGGCGCTTGTGGAAGATATATTGGTGTCCTAGTAAACCGTGTTCTCCCAACACTCGGATAGCCCACTGCTTCATTGAGATGAGAAGAGCTTTCGTACACCATATCTAGCTAAAATAGAAAAATATTTAACACTACAAAAAACGACCAGCCCCTATCTTAGGAGCTGGTCGTTTTTTAATTTCGCATACTATTTCTCAGCTCTCCGGCTCGTCGTCCAGGCCGTATGTGGCGTAGAAGATGACGCCGTTTTGCTCTTGCCCGTTTTGCAGGTTCTTCATCACTTTCGACAAATTCACCGGCGCATACGGTTTGGTCAGGTAATGGTTAATCTTGCTGATTTTATTGGCATCGGTTGATGGATCGAGTGCGGAAGAAATGACGATCGGAATATTCTGCGTTGCCGGATCTTCTTTCATCATATCGACCAAGTCCCAGCCGCTCAATTCCTCGCCGAGCATAATGTCGACGACTGCGCCGACCAAAGGCGTACGCTTCGCTTCTTTGAAGGCTTCCCTCGGTGAGGTGTGGTAAATCACTTTGAAGCCGTTGAGTTTCAGCTCTTCCGATAACAGCAATGCGAGGCTCATATCGTCTTCCACGATCATCACAGGCGGATTTTCTTCTGCGCCATCTTGCGGGACATACTCCTGCATGCCGGAGACAAGCGGCAATTCAAAGTGAATGGTCGTGCCGTGTCCTTCCTGTGATTCGATCCAAATCTTGCCGTCGTGCTTGACGATGATTTCCTGGCAAATTGCGAGTCCAAGACCGGTTCCGCCGATTTTGCGGCGTGAACTATTGTCGATGCGCTGGAATTTGGAGAACAGCTTCGGAATGTCTTCAGCCGGAATCCCGATTCCTTCGTCCTGAATCGACACGCGCAAAGTATTGGCATGGTTCTTCATGCAGATGGTCACATTGCCGCCTTCCGGGGAAAACTTGATGGCATTGCCGACCAGGTTCATTAATACTTGTGCCAGGCGCTCTCGGTCGCCTTCCACTTTGACATCCGATGCATCATCGACCAAGACAACCGAATGCGTCGACTGCGTCCTGAATTTTTCCGCCGCTTCGATGACCAGCTCATTCATCGACAGCTTATCCATTCGGTACACCTGGTCCCCGGATTCCATCCGCTGCAGATCCAGGAAGTCGTTGATCAAATTGGTCAAACGCATCGCTTCTTTATAGATCGTCTTCAAGTAGCGAACTTGCTTGTCCGGTTTCAATTCCTTATTGAGCAGCAACTCCGTAAAGCCAAGTACGCTCGAAAGCGGCGTCCGCAGCTCATGGCTGACAGTGCTGACCAATTCGGATTTCATCTTGTCGACTTCGTGCTCTCTCGTAATATCGCGGTGCACAAAGATCGTCCCTGTGCGCTCCCCGTCGACAATGACTGGGGTGCTATAAACATCGATGACCCGTTCATACGGGGCTTTGACCGTATATTGGAAGGTCTTTGCTTCGCTTCCTTTTTCATGGATGCAGGCGCTGAGGAAATCGACCATCGCTTGTGGATCCGTCGTTTGTTCGGCCATCCGGTGAATCCACACGTCTTGCGTAATGACCGCGTCCAGCGGCGCATTGCCGCAGCTCAACATCGTGCACATCGTTTCATTGCGCTGCACCATGCTGCCATTTTTCGCGATGAATTGGATACCTTCATTGATATTATTGACGATGCGTTCGTTCAATGTCCGTTCATGGATTGCCGCGTCGTACAATTGGATCCGGTCGATTGCCAAATGAATGCGTTTCAGCAATCCGTCGATATCTGCTTCTTCTTCTTTTGAAAAGGCTCTTCCGACACGCGACAAACCAATCAGCGCGATGCCTTCGTTTTGCTCATTCTTTACAGATGCGTATAGGTCGTGGATATAAACCGGTCCGTCCACAAAGCCTTTTTGCTCCAGCGCTTCCCTTGTGACCGTAAAGGATTCATCTTCTTTCAAACGGGCCGATAGATAAGGGATTTGCTGTTCCTGAAATTGATCGAACATACTGTCTGTGAAGCCCTTCAACGCGTATTCCCCAGAACCCGGCAGCCATAGCACACCTGTATCGATTTCGTATGTGTCGGTAAAGTATTTGAGCGTGGCATTGATCAACTTCTGTTTATCCAATGTAAACGACAGAATGTGGTTCAAATCGTTAAAGCGGATCAAGCGGTCTTTCGTTTTCCCCGTTTCTTCCAGTGCACCTTGCAGTTCTGCCTGCTTTTCCTGCAGCTGGTTTTTATTCATAAGCAAAGCTTGGTTTTGGGAAGTAAGGTCTTCCTGGTTTTTGCGGATGGTATTCATCATTCGATAAAAAGTCATCGACAATAAACCGATCTCATCTTTTCGTTCAAGAGGAGTGTAAGACATTTGCTCGCCATTGCCGAATTCTTCGATGGACTCACGCATGTCTTCCAACGGCTTAATGATATCATTCATGGCTCTATAGATAATCAAAGCCGTGATGATAAACAGCAGGATAAATAATAAAATCAGCGCGAATGAAAAGTTCTCCGACTGTCTGATCATGTCTTCGTTCAATTGTTCCAGTTCTGCCCTGGAAGAGGATCTGTATTCCTCCGCAAAAGCAACGAATTCATTCACTGTGGCATTGGTGCCATTGCTGGAAATCGCTCTTAAAGCCTCGTAATCATCATTTTGGACGGCTGCGATCGCCTCTGGAAATACTTGTTCTTCAAAGGTCGTCACAAAGCTTTTTAATTCCTCAATTTGCTCTTGTTCATCGGAAGTTATGGACAGCCCTTCCAAACTGTTGATGGAGTCTTTTAAAGTTTCCATTTCTACATATGCTAAGCGCAGCTCTTCCTGGATTTGAAAAGCGTAATATCCCCTGGTCCGGAAAAACAGCTGGCTCAGCGATTCGGAAAGCTCTTGCAGCGTTTCCTGTTTTTCCGCAAGCTGATCGTATTCTGCCTGTTTGTCTTCCTGCTGTTTGTTCATATAGAAATATATTCCGGCAATCAATACCGAACAAATCAGCAACGAAGATAAGGTTAATCGAAGATATTTGTGCCTAATGCCTTTTTCCGATGATTTTTGCATGATGCCCCGCCTCCAGCTCTTCGCTGATTTTATATAGATTTAAAAAAATTTCAAAATTTAACCTTCATTGTAAAATTTCTTCTCTTGTCATAGTATACGATTTTTCGTATTTATAGAATCTTTTTTTCACACTAAATCAGCTAGTAGCAACCAATAGAAAAAAGCTTGAGACCACGGATGGCTCAAGCTTTTCGAAGTCGTGCGCGAAGCTCGCAAATCGTCTTATAAGATCGGTGATACCAGTTTAGCAATATCCTGTTTGGCTTTTTCCATCCAGTGCTGGCTCTTGAAGTCTGCTTCCGTTAATTCGGCAGAAAGCTTGCGGTCCTGCAGAAACAGATTTGCCATTTCCTGCGCCGCGTCGCCATCGTAGACAAAGGCATTCAATTCGAAGTTCAAGGCAAAGCTTCGCAGGTCCATATTGGCCGAGCCGACCGAGAATGCCTGCTTATCAACAACGAGTGTTTTGGCATGCAGAAACCCGTTTTGATAGCTGTAGACTTTGACGCCATCTTCGAGCAATTCGCGGGCAAAGGACAGCGTCGCGGAATGGACGAAGAGATGGTCCGCCAAATGCGGGATCATCAACTGCACGTCCACGCCTCCGAGCGCTGCGGTCCTTAATGCATCCATAATGGATTTATCCGGAATGAAATAAGGCGTCTGCAAGTAAATTGATTCACGTGCGTGGTGAATGAGCTTTAAATAGCCATTCTTGATATCTTCATGCGTTTCCAGCGGCCCGCTTGCCACCATTTGCATCGGGGCGCCAGGCGGATGATCCATTTTCGGAAAATAAGTCTCTGCGTATTTCATTGGATATTTCGCGGCGGCTTGATTCCAGTCGATGAAGAACCGATTTTGCAGGGAGTGCACCGCTTGCCCTTCAATGCGCACATGCGTATCGCGCCAATAGCCGAACTCTTTTTTCTTGCCGATGTATTCATCTCCTACATTAAATCCGCCGGTATAGCCGATTCGACCATCGATGACAACTAATTTCCGGTGGTTTCGGTGATTGATACGCGGATTGATGCTCGTCAGCATGGCCGGCAAAAACGCAGCCGACTTGCCCCCTGCTTCGTGGAACGCATCAAAGAAATGTTTCGGCAGGCTGCTCGACCCCAAGTCGTCATAAAGGAACAGTACTTTGACCCCTTGCTGCGCCTTTTCAGTCAACAGCGACAGTAAACTGCGCCCAAGACCGTCGTCATTAAGGATGAAATACTGAAGGTGGATATGTTCCTCAGCAGCATGGATGTCGTCGAACAGCGCATCAAACTTCCGTTTCCCATCGTTAAAAATTTGAATATCGGAAACTGTCGACAAAGGTGCATCGGTCCTCGCAGCATTCATTTGGACGATATCCATCCATTTTCCTTCAAGTACAGATGTCGGCTGGAAGCTTCTCGATTTCATTTCCTCAAGCTGGCGGTCTTTCAGATCCGTAAAGTCACGGTTCTCATAAGCGACCGGCCGATTCAGCCGATTGCGCCTTAAGGATTTTCCAAACAATAAGTACAGCACAAAGCCGAGAATCGGGATAAAGAACAGGACCAAGATCCATGCCCATGCCGAAGAAGCTGTTTTCCGTTCAAAAAATAAAATGAAAAATGCCAATACCACATTGATGATGATGAAAATATTGCTTATCGTGCTGAGCCATTCAAATGAGATGGCAATCCCTCCTAACAAGTTATATATTTGACTGGCCCGCTAACGCTTGTAGATTTGCAATACCCCTATGGCTCCCGAGTTTAACGCTTTTCTGACGGAGAAACAAATGAACCCTGGCTGAATCCGTTCACAACGGTTCAGCCAGGGTTTCTCTATTTATAGGCATTCTATTTACTTCGAAACCGAGGTCCCGTAAGCATTTTTCTGAATCAAAGCAAAGCCGAGCTGTTCAATGGCAATCTTCAAAGTCGCTTCCATCCGTTCGCCTTTCAGGGAATGGGCAAAATGCGGGACTTTCATAGCCATCGTCGGCAAGATGCCGGTGATGATCGGGGTGATTCCCATAATTTTCAAGGCTTTGATCAAATCCAGCAAAGGATCTTCAATGCGCGGATCGATTTGCGTAATACCCGAGAAATCCAAGATCAGGAAATCGATGCCTTCGCTCGCTTTCATCACGACGTCATCGATCAGTTGATACGCGCGTTCCATCGTAATGTGGCCAATGATCGGCAAGATCGAAATCTCATCCGACAAGGGCACAAGCGGCGACGTCAAAGCCTGGATTTCCTTTTGGGCTTTGTCGAGTTCCAATATATAGCTCAGTAATGAAGACATGGTTTCGAACATCTCCTGCTGTTCTTTTGTAAATGAAACCGGATGCTTGTCCAAACCGCAAATTGTACCATACACTTCACCATTTTCGTAAAAGATCGGAATGCCGATGAATGCACCGTTTCCGAATTGCGAGGCAATCGGCAACTCGCCTGCGCTTTCATCTTTCGAAATGTCTTCAATCAACAAAGTCTCTTGCCCGTAGTTGATCGCTAAGCTGCAGAAGGTCTGGTCAAGCGGTGACTGGCTATCTTCCACTACTAATTCTTCGTTTCTATTGAAGGCCTTCTTGATAGTATTGGTTTTTCCGTCATTTTCAGCAATGAAGAGCGTGTTGATGTCCATTTGCTTGCTCAACATAGTCAAGATCTGATTGGCTGCATCACTGAAGTTCTGAAATTTTTTGGAAGGACTGATTGTTTGGTGTTGCATATGATCCCTCCTCTATAGGGAGTGTCCAAGGGAAAATTGGCGCACTTTTTCTAACGATACTATAAGCAGTTCTTGAATTGCAATATACAGACTTTCTGGCACCAGCGGATTCAATGGAACCTGTACAGGCCAGAGTTTTCAAAGATAAATGAAAAATCAGGCTCAAGCCTGATTTGATACGGATTGGTACTGGGGTGAAGCAATCAATTCATCTTCCAACAAGACATATGGATGAGTTTTCATCAAGCTTTCTGTTAAATGGAGAGGCATCTTGTTTTTTTCGTACGCACAAACCAATGGAAAGTCGTACTCGTCCACAGCGCGATCCGCAATTTTTTCGAAATCTTCTATAAGGAATAGCGGCTCTTTCACGCTTTCCCATTCCACATGCGCCCACGAACGAAAACTTAAGTTGTTTTCAATATAAGGCGCTACTGTTTTGGTGAAATAATCATGAATGGCAGGCGGGTGATAACTGCCGCTCGACCAATAGAAATGGAGGCTGTTGACGAAATGGACCATTTCCAGTTGTTTTTCGGTATACTGTTTAGCCATACGCTGCTTAAGTTCACGTGTCAGCCGTTCGTTTTCCACGACTAAAACATAGTCGCCTGCATGAATTCCTTCTTTTATATAATCCAATAGCTGCCGCACATAATTTTCGGTGCCATCAAAAGCATACAATACGTGCACATTGCGCTGGATTTCAAGCAATAGATTCATCTTGCTTCCCAAGTGATCTACCTTCTTTCTCTGTTCGATTTCTAGAAAAAAAAGTGCACTGCCCGATAAACTGGCGAACCGAGAAAAACAACTTTCTTTCCATCAAATTATACCATTACTCTGTACTTTTCTGCTGTTATTCTTTTCTGCCTTCGCTAACCTGGATGTTAAGCCCTATATGTACGGTTTCAGGCCTTATACAAAAAGAATAGAGTGGAAATCCGAGCATAAAAAAAGAAAGGGCCTGGGCTCTTTCTTTTCCAGAGTGTTGAAGAAGTCTATTAATCCATTACGAATTAGAATGGAGTCGATTTTTCTAAATTCAATAATCAGTGATCTTTCTAAGCTTCGGAAAATACGGTTTCTTACCTTTCTCGACAGACTGAAAAGAAAGGGCCTGGGCCCTTTCTTTTCAATCGTTTATTATTGTTTTTTAGTTTGACGATACGTGAGTGTTCCAGCTACCATGAAGATCAATGTGCTGAGTGCAACCCACAAGATCATCGTGTTGGATTGGCCGGACATGCCGCCGAATCCAGTTGAAGGCATTTTGTCAGGTGCTGTGTTCTCGAAGTTCTCTGGGAATTGGTCGACGATTGCGCCGCTCAATCCTTTACCGATATCGAACATAATCGCATAGCCTGCACGGTATGTGTCATATGAAGCGGCATAGTCGCCATTTACATATTGCTGGAAAGTATCCACAACGGATTGTTCATGTGCTTCTACGCCTGCAATCGTTTCATCCAATGGCATACGGTCTTCTGTTGCTGTGTTCAAGAATGTACCAAGGTCTGTCGCGAATGTGCTAGTCAATGTCGATACTGCCTGTTCTTTCGCTTGCTCGTCTTCTGAAGCTGTAGCATTCGCCAAGTCACCTTGGACAGCGATGTGTTCGTTGTTCCATAGTTCCACAAACTGGTTGCTCGCTTCTTCACCGTAGACTGAAGCTAGCGCTGAACGGAACTCTTCTGTGTTCTGATCTTGTGCCCAGTTGACGAAATCGAAGTCAGCTGAACCGTTGAAGCCTTTTGCCATGCTCAATTGCGCAAGGGCAAAGTGTTCTGCTGCAATGCGGTTAACTGTCGAGCGGAAGTCTCCGGCTGGCGTGTTCGGGTCAGAGAACTGATCCGGGAATTGGGCTGAAATCGCTCCACTGATGGCACTGCCTGCACCGAAAATTTGCGTGAAGCCTTCCAAGTACATTGTGTAAGCAGCTTCATAATCGCCTTCTACATAGAGGTCAAATGTGCCTTGAACAAAATCTTCGTGTTCACGAAGCGCTGCTGTCGCACCATCTTCCGGAAGATTGCCTTCTGTTGCAGTGCCCAGGAATTCGCCCATTTCATCGACGAACGATTGAATTTGATCCAATGCTTCTTGTTGCATCGCTGCGTCATCCGCTTTCACGGCCGCTGCGTAGTCATCTGTTCCCATATTGTGCTTATCGAAGATCTCGACGAAAGCCGCTCCGCCATCTTCCCCGTAAACGGAAGCAATGACCGGTTCCATATCGGCCGCGTTCTCATCGAGCGCCGCCATGGCTTCTTCTGCTGCTTCGTCGCCATCATAAATTTTCATCATGGAATCTACTGCGAGCGCATAGTGCTCAGACAATAGCGAATCCAACGTTGCGCGAAGTTCAACGCCTGTCGTTTCTGTTGGCGGTGCTTCCTCAGCTGCCAACACGGTAGAACCGATTCCCGGGACTAAAAGCGATGCGCCTACTACTGGTAGTAAAAGCTTTTTCATTTTCATCTAACCACTCCTCTGTTTTGTTTTCTTATAAGCTCAACGGAGCGGGTTTGAAATTAGATCACAATTTCTCAAAAAAAGTTTCCATCGGTTAAGCGGTTACATCGAAAAAGCCGGTTTAGCACACATCTAAGGTGGTAGTTAAAGTAAAGTATCGATCATTCAAAAGGAAGATTCTAGAAAAAGACGTCGACCGGTTTGATCCATGGATTTTCAAGAACGTACTATATAGAGGAGGAACAGAACATGGGTAAATTACAAGATAAAGTGACCGTCGTTACAGGTGCGGCAACAGGCATCGGAAAAGCGACGGCAGAACTGTTTGCACAAGAAGGTGCCATTGTACTGCTTGCAGATATTAAAGAAGAGGCCTTGCAGGAAACGGTCGCGAAAATCAATGAAAACGGCGGTACGGCGAAAAGTTTCCAAGTGAACATCG
This sequence comes from Planococcus sp. SK3692, assembly GCF_028890485.2. GTDB lineage: Bacteria > Bacillota > Bacilli > Bacillales_A > Planococcaceae > Planococcus. The sequence goes on along the minus strand of NZ_JARCHV010000002.1, from coordinate 27,508 downwards.
CCAAGGAAGAGGACGTTACTTCTTTCGCCAATCAAGTAAAAGAACAATACGGAACGGTATACGCGTTGTTCAATAACGCCGGCATCGACAAAGAGGGCGGCAAAGTCCATGAGTATCCGGTCGATTTGTTCGATGACATCACGGCTACGGACTTGCGCGGCACATTCTTGATGAGCAAGTATTTCATCCCGCTCATGATGGACAATGGCGGGGCGATCGTCAATAACGCTTCCATGTCAGGCAGCTTTGCCGACTTGGACCGCTCGGGCTATAATGCAGCAAAAGGCGGCATCATCAACTTCACGAAATCCATCGCCATTGAATATGGAAGATCCGGCATTCGTGCCAACTCCGTATCCCCCGGAACGATCGAAACGCCGCTGATCGATGAATTGGCTGGTTCGAAAGAAGAAGAAGCCGGACGAGAGTTCAGAGAAAGCAATAGATGGCTTGCTCCTTTAGGACGCCTCGGCTTACCGAAGGAAATCGCTACGACGGTATTGTTCCTCGTCTCAAGCGACAGCTCTTATTTGACGGGCCAAGACATCGTCGTGGACGGCGGCCTCACCGCTTACACATGGCCGGGCAAAATGGTCATGGACGACAGCTGGAAAAAAACGACGACAAAAGAACAATAAAGATGGCAAAAAGAACCCCAAATGGGCCGCTTTCAACAGCAGCCCATTTGGGGTTCTTTACTATTTCTCTTGAGTTTTCTGTTTCGGTGCCGCCTTAGTTTGCGGTTTCCCATCCAGTTGCTCGGGCCGTTCTAATCTTAAAACTGCATAGCCCAAGCGAATCAACACCATGACCATCACGCCGACGCCAACTGCCAGATAAATCATCGTAAAGCTTCGGCTCAAACTACCGCTCGGCACGAGACCCGTATCGACTCCAGTCGGAATCAGGCTGACAAACGCGAAATAAAAGGCATCAAACAAGGTCCAGCCTTCTATTTGATAATAGAACAAAGTCCCCGACAGCACGATGAACGCCAAAGTCAGCAACAATGTCCTGAACAACGGCTCTTTGCCGATCTGGAATATGGCCGACAGCAAGCGTTTCAATGTCAGTATCAGTGAAATCATCAGATCATCACACCCTTTTTTTATGCGTACTTGGTCAACAAAGCTGTTGGGATATGACAATAATCATCCGGGCACTTGTTCAAACGGTCCTGATGCTCTTGGGCGCTGGCCACATAATTTTCAAGAGGCAAGACCTCGACCGCGATGCGTTCTGCGTCTGTTCTTTCATTAATGAATGCTTTCGCCGCCGTTAAATGGCCGGTGTTTTCACTATAAACGCCGGTCCTGTATTTCTCGCCGACATCCTCGCCTTGTTTATTGACGCTATAGGGATCGATGATTTCAAAGAAGTACCCCATCAATTTCTGGACCGATACGCGCGAAGGATCGAATGTGGTTTTGACGCATTCCGCATAGCCGTCGTAATCGCCTTCAAGCGATTGCGTCTTCCCGTTCGCCCGTCCTGCTTCTGTCGATTCGACACCCGGCAAAGTCTTGATGAACGCCTGCACGCCCCATAGGCATCCGCCTGCAATATATATAGTCTCCATATCGACACTCCTCTTCGGCTATAATGGCTCTTTCCTTCGCCCCGGCACGCAAGCCGAGCTGTTTCATTCAGTATAGCATCCCCTTTAATCCCATATGAACTTTCATGAATCCCTCGATTTCTCCTTTCAGCCCAGGGCGGATTCGTTGTTTCAATAAACCGCTTTTTGAGAATTATTGGCCGCCTGAATCGGACACGCCTTTTTTTTATAGCGAAATAGCGCTAATTACAAATCCGATTGGCCTATTAATTAGGCAAAAGCATTTTTATCATGCCTTGTCCCAAGTGCAATCATCACTTTTAACGGCTAACCAAAATACATACTCTACCCTATATATTCAGAATAATTAAATAGCTATGATGTTTTTACCGAGTTGCAATACCGGTAAGACGAGAAGGAGTGACTTTTGATGAGCAAAAAGAAATTATTGACTTTAAGTTTGGCAGCATCACTCGCATTATCCGCCACAGCGGTTTCCGCCGATACCCTATCTAAACAGGCAACAGAAAAAGTCCATGTCAATAAAGACACACAGACACCTGATTTCATTTCCGGAACATTGACCGAACCGTCCGATAAAGATGCAAAAGAAATTGTCTTTACATATTTGGAAGAAAACGAAGACACATATAAAATCGATAAAAAAGACCTTTCCAGCTTCAAAGTGATCAGCCAGGAAACAGATGATCTGGGCTTCACAAAAGTGAAGCTCCAGCAGAAATTCAAAGGAGTGCCCGTTTTCGGTTCCGTGATTAACGCCCACGTCGATCAAGATGGCGTGCTCACGTCCATCTCCGGGAATTTGGCGCCGGAATTATACGATAAGAAATCCTTGAAGAAAGGCGCAACCTTGAAAGCCGGGGCTGCAGTCGAAAAAGCAGCAGCCGACCTAGAAGAAAAAATCGGCAGTTCCCCAGAGCTTGAAGCTGAAGTGACGCCGGAATTGGTCATCTATTCCAAAGACGGGCAAGCGCATTTTGCCTACAGCGCTGAATTCGAGTTCCTCTATCCGGAACCGGGGAATTATCAATACTTCGTGGATGCCAAAACAGGCGACATCCTCGATTCCTACAACCAGATCCATGAAGCGAAGCCTTCCGGAGGCGGTGCAAGTTTGACGGGAGAAGATTCAACAGCAACCGGCAAAGGCGTATTGGGCGATACAAAATCGTTCAATACTTTAGTCAACAGCAGCGGATCATACCTGGTCGACCGTACGCGCGGCAGCGGCATTTTCACGTACGATGCGAAAAACCGCACACGTACGCCGGGTACGCTTTGGCTCGACAGCGACAATGTCTACAACGCCGCTTATGACGGTGCTGCGGTCGATGCCCATACTTATGCTGGCCAGACTTACGATTACTTCCAGGACGTCCATAGCCGCAATAGCTACGACGGCAACGGCGCTGAGCTGATTTCCACTGTCCATTACGGCCGCAGCTATAACAATGCGTTCTGGAGCGGTTCCCAAATGGTTTACGGCGACGGTGACGGCACTACGTTCGTGCCATTATCCGGTGCGCTGGATGTCATCGCGCATGAATTGACGCACGCCGTGACCGATACGACAGCTGACTTGATCTACCAGAACGAATCCGGCGCGATCAACGAATCAATGTCCGATATTTTTGGAACGCTTGTGGAACATCATTTCAACAATAAGCCGGACTGGCAAGTGGGCGAAGACATCTATACGCCAAGCGTTGCGGGCGATGCACTGCGCTCGATGGAAGACCCGACCTTGAGCGGAGACCCGGATCATTATTCGAAACGCTACACCGGCACGGGTGATTACGGCGGCGTTCATATCAACTCCGGCATCAGCAATAAAGCGGCGTTCCTGCTCGCCAATGGCGGCTCGCATTACGGCGTGACGGTCGCTGGCATCGGCAACGACAAAGCGGGCGATATCTATTACCGCACACTCACGCAATACTTGACGCCGAACTCCAATTACAGCCATTTCCGCGTTTCTACTATTCAAGCGGCAACGGACCTGTACGGCGCATCGAGCGCTGAAGTCGCAAGCGTCAAAGCGGCATTCTCAGCTGTCGGGGTTAACTGATCGATCGGCCAAAGCAACATAACGCAGCTTTCATTTGCGCATCACTGCCCTATCAACAAATAAAGCACAGCTGATTCCATTCAGCTGTGCTTTTAGAGTGTTGAAGAAGTCTATAAACTCCTATAAAAAGAGTGTGATACTATTCCACAATTAAAAAACAACGAATTATCTCAGTATTTGGAGAAGCGTTCGCTCGACTCCTATGGGAATAGCGGGTTTGAGAGACCCCGCAGGAACGAAGTGACGAGGAGGCTCGATTCCCGCCCCATGGAAAGCGAGCGCTAAGCTTCGGAAAATACGCTTTTCAAGGGTTTCTCGACAGCTTGAAAGCACAGCTGATTCCATTCAGCTGTGCTTTATTGCGTTCATATTTTTATCGGATTATGGAATAATCACCAACGAAACAGTGCGCTCGGTCCCTTGTTCCGTCTCCTGCGCATGATAGTATTTTTCCATCAACGAACTGAGTTCTGATTGAAACTCGTTAAAGGATTCGTCTGTCAGATTCAACTTCACTAAAGAAAATGTCGATTGATCCTGAGTCTGCCCTTCTACGCTGCGCTCATGATAGTTTTTATAGTTTTGCACAATGTACATGAAATAGTAGGTGATGAACCGCATTCTCTCGCTATACGTGGCCGATTGCCAATCTTCCTGGCTCACTTTATAAGCTTGAGTGTTCAACGCATAGAGTTTTTCTTCCACTTTCCCGCTGCGGTTAATGCCCACCACTTTCAGCAAATCATCCTCCACCATGGAATTCACGTGTCTGTATAAAGTGGCTTGTGACACTTCTTTCAATAGTTTATTCAGTTGCAGGATCGATAAACCTTCTTCAACATCGATCAACTCCAATGCGATTTTAAACCTGACCTGGTTTTTAAATAAATCAAATTCCATGTGCAATGTCCCCTTTTTGAGTGCGCTTAATTAGCTATTATATATTCTTTCAGGTGTTTTACCAACTTCCGTCAAATGCTTATCCAGGAGTATGTACAAACTGAAAAAGTTGGGCATGCATAAAGTAGTTGACGTTTCTATTATCATTATTGATAATGATAATAGAAAGGGTGATAAATATGAATACTGATATTACTGCTTTACTGGAAATTGATTGGGGTCGGATTCTTCCATTCGCCTTGCCCATTATCGTTTTCAACTTATTGCTCATTGGCGTCGCGCTGTACGACTGGTTTAAGCGGAAAGACCGGATTGCGGCACCGTATGCTTGGCTCGCCGCCATCTTATTGTTCCAATCATTGGGGCCGATCTTGTATCTGGTCATCGGAAGGAAGGTCATTCGCCATGATTACAGTCGAGAAGCTTCATAAGACGATCAAAAAACGAAAAATCTTGAGCGATGTCTCTTTTACGGTTGCACAGGGGGAATGCGTCGGCTTACTGGGGCCAAATGGTGCCGGCAAAACGACACTTATTAAATGCATGACTGGCGTTTTACACTATGAACAAGGAAACATCACCTTCCATTCCAAGCCCATTGCAGAACACAAGCAAGCTATCGGCTATTTGTCCCAACATACAGACTTCAAGCCGTGGATGAGCTGCGCGGAATCGCTTCGCTTCTTCGGAAAACTGTCTGGCCTGGATGCGGCAGTTTTACAGGAGGCTATCCCTGCGGTGTTGGAGGAAGTTGGGCTGAAGGGTAAAGAAAGCTATAAAGTGGAACAATTATCCGGCGGGATGAAGCAGCGGCTCGGAATCGCACAAGCCATTTTGCACGAGCCACAATTGTTGATTTTGGATGAACCGGTCTCGGCACTCGATCCGATCGGCCGGAACGAAGTGAAAAAATTGATCGCCCGCTTGAAGAAACGAACGACGATCATCATTTCCACACATATCCTGGACGATGCCAGCGAATTTTGCGACCGCTACATCGTGATCAAAGATGGCGTGATTGCGGGAACCATCGACAGCCAACTTCAACAGGCCGACCGCAAACAGATCTTGGTGAAGACAGCGAAGACTCCACCAGCAAGCGGTATTTGGGCCGGTGATGGCGTGGCGCATATTGAACGCCTGTCACCCTCCGCTTTCCTTTTGACAGGGACTGAACAACTTGATTTGAAAAAAGTCGTTAATGACATGGATGCATAAGAGCTGGATGTCAAGTCCATCGAGTTTTATGAAAAAGGAATCGAGGAAATTTTCCTGGAGATGGTGTCGGACACATGACCAACTTTTATACACTCACCCGTACAGAGCTGGCCGAAGCCGCAAAAGAATACAAGTTCATTTGGCTGAACTTGTTTTTCGTCATCTTGGGCGTCACCCAGCCTTTGGTCCATAACTATATGGACGTAATCCTCGAAAACGTAGGCGGTGCAGACGGCATAACGATCGACCCGAACCGGCCGGTGCCGAGTTCCGGAGAAGTTTTGCTGTCGACCATTTCCGGCCAATTTAACCAAATCGGGCTCATCATTTTAATCATCAGTTTCATGGGGCTCATTGCCTCCGACCGTAATAGCGGCATGCAGGACTTTATCTTGACCCGCCCGGTTTCGCTGCAATCTTACCTGATGTCAAAGCTTGCTGGCCACTGGCTCATCAGCATGTTCGCCATTGCCATTGGAGCCATCGTTTCCTACGGCTATACCATTTTCTTATTCGGTTCGTTCTCTTTTTCCGATTTCTCGTTATTCCTTTTGATGTACAGTTTGTGGATTCTCTACGTTATTAGCCTAGCGATCTTGATCAGCACATTCATCAAGGGGCCAATCCTGATTGCGGTCGCGACCATTGCCGCCTCCATTTTCTTTATCCTGATTAAAGGCTTTAACCAACTGGCGTTTCAATTGTCACCAGGCGGAATCTTGAACGTCGCAGAAAACTACTTGCTGCCGGGTCGCGAGGTCAATCATTTCAGCATCCTGTCGTGCGGAATGTTTATTGTGTTTAACCTTTGGCTGGCCAAAATCAATCTGAACAAACAGTAAGCGGGTTCCCTTTGCGCACTACAGAAGCTCAGTCCATTCATAACGGGCTGGGCCTCTTTTTCAATCACCTACAATCACCATGCTACGGGATACTCGTCAAATAAAAATCACTTTCAAAATAGCGCAAAAATATTTTGCGCAAAAATTTTAGATTTTTAAATTTTTGAAAAAATCATTTGCCCCTCTTCGGAGCTCATGGCAAAATAGTTGAAAAGGCTTTCATTATCTTGCATTGAGGAGACGAACCATGAAAAATCAACAGAAAATAGAAATTCCTTTTGTTATGGCGTTAATTCCCTTCATCGTCATGATCAGCATCATGGCAATTACGATCATCAAATTTGGCGGCAGCCCGCATATCCCATTATTGATTGGTGCGGCCATTGCCGCTTTGATTGGCTGGCGCTACGGATACAAATGGGAAATCATCGAAGAAGGCGCCTATAAAGGCATCCGCATGGCGCTTCCGGCAATTGTCATCATCATACTCGTCGGTTTGATCATCGGGGCTTGGATCGGCGGCGGGATTGTGGCCACGATGATCTATTATGGATTGAAAATCATCACCCCTTCCCTATTCCTCGTGACCATCTGCATCATCTGCGCAATCGTCACTTTGGCCATCGGCAGTTCGTGGTCGACGATGGGCACGATTGGCGTTGCAGGAATGGGCATCGGCGTGAGCATGGGAATCCCGGCCGCCATGGTAGCGGGCGCTGTCATTTCCGGAGCTTATTTCGGCGACAAAATGTCTCCGCTGTCTGATACGACCAATTTGGCGGCCGGAATTACCGAAACGCCTTTGTTCACGCATATCAAGCATATGGTGTATACGACGATTCCCGGCCTCATCATTGCGTTAGTCGTTTACTTTATCATCGGCAGGCAGTTTGCCGGTACTGCGGTGGATATCGGCAATATCAACAGCATCCTTTCCGCATTGGAAAGTAATTTTGTGATTTCTCCGTGGCTTTTGCTCGTGCCGCTTGCGGTCATTGTGTTGGTAGCGAAAAAAGTTCCTGCACTGCCGGCCTTAACGATCGGCGTGCTGCTCGGTTGGCTATGCTACGTGTTTATCCAAGGCGGCAGTGTAGCGGATGCCGTCAATACGCTTCACGACGGCTTCGTGATTTCGAGCGGCAATGAAATGGTCGACAATCTATTCAATCGCGGCGGCATCGAGTCGATGATGTATACCGTGTCCTTGACGATTGTCGCGATGATCTTCGGCGGTATCATGGAACAAGTCGGGATGCTGCAAGCCATCGTCAACCAAATCCTTAAAGTCGCGAAATCAGCGGGAAGCCTGATTGCGGCGACAATCGTTTCCGCCTTTTTCACGAATGCGACCGCTTCTGAACAATACATATCAATCCTTCTCCCGGGAAGAATGTACGCCAAAGCGTATAGAGACAAAAAATTGCATTCGAAAAACTTATCGCGGGCATTGGAAGACGGCGGCACCGTCACTTCGCCTTTGATTCCTTGGAATACATGCGGCGTGTTTATCGTAGCGACACTCGGCGTCAGCACATTCGCTTACGCCCCTTACGCGATCTTGAATTATACCGTGCCAATTATCTCCATCTTCATGGCATTCTTCGGCTTGAAAGTCGAATTCTTGACCGAACAGGAATTAAAAGCGCTGGAAGAAAAAGAAGCACGGCAATCAGCAAAAACCGACGGCAGCGACACATCAGATTCTGTCCTGACCTAACGCAGGAAACATCAAGCTAATCAAAGCTTGATGTTTTTTTAGATTGCCGGGAATCCCTTCCCTATTCAAAAGGAAAATTTTAGACAAACATTAATAACAAATAAAAGGATTGTAACTACACAGATATAGTAATATTGTAGACAGACATAAAGTGATTCGGAAAGAAGTTTAAAAGCACTTGCAGATAGGCCCCAACGATCAATTGGGGAGAATGGAGACATACTATGGTGAATGATCAATCGCGGTATTCAAGGCTTGCGAACATCACACGCATTGTAAATACGAAGCTCGACTTGCATGAAGTTCTGCAGCAGGTCACGACGGCCATTTCCGAGGAAATCGTCCGATGCGATTCTGTCGGCATCTTTTTGCCACAAGGCGATGGCACGTATCGCGGCTTTGCAGGAAAGCCGGAGATGATGAGCGGCGTGACGCTGCAATCTCAAGTGATCGATCCAAAAACAGACAATTTGGCAGCGGAATTGATAGCGACACGGAAAACCATTTATATTGCGGATACAACAACAGACAACCGGCCGGACTTGAAGCCAGTAGGCGCCTTCCAAATCAAGTCCCTATTGGCGCTTCCGATTTCCTATGAAACGGACTTTATGGGGATGGTGTTCTTGTTCAATTACGGCACTCCGATGAATTTGACGCCATCAGAGATTGAAAGTGTCGAAGCTTATGTAAATATGGCAGCGGTCGCCATTCAAAACGCGAAGAGCTTTAATCAAAAAGAGAAATTATTAAGGGAAAAGCAATTATTGCTCGACCTTACCCGTGAACTATCTTTCTGCCCCACGATCCAGCAAAGCCTGAACATTTGCTTCGCCTATTTGAAACGGGCATTGGGCGGCGGCGATTTCGCCGCCCATATCATCAACGTACCGAGCACTAAAGACGTTACATCGACCCAATTTCAGGCAGCCAACGATATGACCGAACAGCACTGGGAGCAACACCTCGCTAAAATGGGGCTAAACTTCATTTATGCAGAACTGGTCGCACGTGCCGTATTGCAAAAAGAAGTGATTCGCACAAACCTGGATGCTCAACACGAATTGCTGCTGCTCCCGATGATTTCTATGGGGAAAGTCCATGGCGTCGTGTCAGCGGTATGCCAGTGCGAAGCGGCAAAAGACGCCGTGGATTTGCAAATTCCCTTCGCGCAGTCCGTTATCGAAGCCACCGCTCCGGTTTTTTCGAATTTATTGTACATGGATCAATTGGAAGGAATGGTCGAAGAGCGGACGAGTGCATTGTATGCAGCTAATAAGCGGGTCAATAGCGTCATTGAAAGCATCACGGACGGGTTTTTTGTGCTTAATAAAAACTGGGAATACACCTATATCAACCAACACCTTTTTTTACCGAAAGGCAAGAAAGCGGACGAAGTGCTCGGCAAAAACATTTGGGATGTGTTTCCGGAAACTATCGATACACTCACCTACAATGAGTTCCACAGGGCCATGAATGATCGATTGACGGTTCGCTTTGAGTCGCAATCCGATGCGGAAGATTTCTGGTTTGAAATGACCGCCTATCCGTTTGATGACGGCATCTGCTGCGTGCTGAAAAATATCAAGGAAAAGAAGCAATACGAGAAAGAACTGAAAAGGCTCGCCAATTTGGATTTAATCGGCCAGATGGCAGCTGGAATCAGCCACGAGATCCGCAATCCGATGACGACGGTGCGCGGTTTTCTCCAACTGATGGTAACGAATGAGCAATTGCAGCCGCATGCTGCGCATTTCAATCTGATGATCGGTGAATTGGACCGGGCGAATGCCATCATCACTGAATTTTTGTCCGTCGGCAATACACGGACTTCGGACATGAAAATGATGAGCATAAACACCATCCTTGAAGACATTTCGCCGTTGATCAAAATCGATACAGCCAATCAGAACAAACAGATCCATATTTACACACAGGAAGTACCCGAACTATTGCTGAATCATAACGAAATCCGGCAATTGATTATCAATTTATACCGCAATGGACTCGAAGCGATGGACGAAGGCCAGACACTGACCATCGGCACTTATCCGGAAAACGACAATTCCGTGGTGCTGGCAGTGCAAGATCAAGGCAGCGGCATCGATCCCGCCATTATCGATAAAATCGGCACACCTTTTTACACGACAAAAGATGAAGGCACTGGACTCGGACTGGGCATCTGTTACGCCGTGGCGGCACGCCATAACGCAACGATCACCATCGAAACAGGACCCGAAGGCACCATCTTCTTCACAAAGTTTCCGGTTGAACCTGAGCCAAATGGAGAGCCTGATAAATAAAATTTCAGTTTCCCGACAAGCAGAAAAAACATCAAGCCAATTAAAGCTTGATGTTTTTTCTATTTATAGAGCTCTAGTTGTGTAACTGAATTCGAAGTTGCTGCAAAAACAAATTCGCTGCACTGGAGAAAACCTGATGCTTTTTCCAAATAATATTTAAGTTCGCTTCTAGTCTCGGGCGCAATGGGATAAAACACAGTTTGCTGTCTTCGCCAGTATTCACTAACTTATCCAGACACAATGCATAGCCAATGTTTTCTTCCACCATCAATGCCGCGTTGTAAATCAAATTGTAAGTTCCAACCACACGCAGGTCCTCAATATTTTTCCCGAACCAGCCGGACATTTCATTGCTGACCGCCGTTTGGCGAGAAATCAGCAAGGGCTTATCGATCAAATCTTCAGGCTGGATAAACGGCCGTTGTGCGAGCGGGCTGTCTTTTCGCATTAATACGCCCCAACGGTCAGTCGCTGGCAGTTTTATATAATCGTATCTCTGCTTATCCATCGGTTCAATGACAATACCGAAATCCAGCAAGCCATTCTCCAATTTATCGGTGATGTCGTCCGCATTGCCGCTATAAAGATGGAAACGGATGCCCGAGTGGTTTTCGAGCAGCTCTTTGCATGCTGTCGCAATGAATCGCATCGCTTCGGTTTCACCGCCGCCAATATAAACTTCCCCGCCAATCTCCTGCTTCGTTCCCTTTAAATTGGCTTCGGTTTTCTCGGTCAGTTCCACGATTTCCTTTGCTTTATTGAACAGGAACAGCCCTTCTTCCGTTAAGGTGATTTTCCGGTTTCCCCGCTCAAATAAAGTCGTTCCGAGTTCCGCTTCCAGCTCTTTCAATTGCCGGGATAATGTCGGTTGAGACAAATGCAGCTGTTTGGCCGCAGCCGAAATATTTTGTTCTTTCGCTACCGCAATAAAGTAGCGCAATACGCGAAGTTCCATAATAGCCTCCTTTTCTTATGCTCAAAAAGCATAATAGATTATTTGATATAGGTATTGGATATCTGAATCCTATCATTTTATGATGGGAACGAATAGATAATTATTTTGAAGGAGGAATTCCACATGGCAATTGAAGGAAAAGTCATCATCATTATGGGAGCATCCAGCGGCATTGGAGAAGCAACAGCCCGAATTTTGGCCGAAAAAGGCGCCAAGTTGGTATTGGCAGGGCGCAGAGAAGATCGCTTGAAAGAGATCAAGGAATCACTGCCCGAAGCACACATTGTCTACAGAAAAGCTGATGTGACAAATCATGAAGAAGTGCAGCAAGTCATTGATTTGGCGATTGCCAAATACGGCCAATTGGATGTGCTATTCAATAACGCCGGGATTATGCCGACCGCCCCGTTGGCTGAAACAAGACGCGACGAATGGAAAAACATGCTGGATATCAATGTCATGGGGGTGCTGAATGGCATTGCAGCCGCGTTGCCGAAAATGGTCGAACAAAAATCCGGCCACATCATCTCCACCGATTCTGTGGCAGGGCATGTGGTCTATCCGCATTCAGCCGTTTACTGCGGAACCAAATTTGCTGTGCGGGCCATTATGGAAGGCTTGAGACAAGAGCAGCGTGAAAACAACATCAAATCGACGATTATCTCACCGGGCGCTGTCCTGACCGAATTGTATACAACGATCAATGACAAAGAAGCGTCGGCCGCTCTTCACCAAGCCCAATCAGAGTGGGGACTTGCCGCAGAAGACATTGCCCAGGCAGTCGCGTATGTCATCGATACACCGGATCGCGTGTCGGTCAGCGATATGATCATTCGCCCGACAGCTCAAGAGGTATAAAGAGAATAGAATAAGGAAAGGCGGTTTGCAGATGGAGATGCAAGAGTTTATCGCTTTTTGCAAAGCAGGCAACCCCATTTCAAGCACAGATAAAGAATTGCACAGCCTTTTGGTGCAAAGCAGTTTTCAAGCCCAGAAGATCATGGTGGAGTTGAACTCAACTTTCAACACGCAAGAAGAAATCGTCGCACTGTTCTCTGAACTGACAGGCGCACCAGTCGACGCCTCGTTTTTATGTTTGCCTCCCTTCTACACGGACTTCGGCAAGAACATACGCATCGGTAAAAATGTGTTCATCAATACCGGTTGTTCATTTCAGGACCGGGGCGGCATCACCATTGGCAATGGCTCATTGATCGGCATGAATGTCTCGATCGCTACCTTGAATCATGGCTTGCCCTTGGAGACAAGAGGCACCACTACGCCCTCTCCTGTAGTTATCGGCGAAAACGTATGGATTGGCTCAAACGCCACCATTCTTCCCGGCGTGACGATCGGCGACAACGCCGTTGTGGCGGCAGGGGCAGTCGTTGCAAAAGACGTCCCTTCAAACACAGTCGTGGCAGGCGTCCCGGCAAAGGCCATAAAGAAAATTACGGAATAGCTGAGAATCATTTATTCACTAATTGAATAAGCGATAAAAAGAACGCATCGAGTCTAGGACTTGGTGCGTTCTTCAAATATTTAACCTTTTTACCGATCATTTCGGGCGAAATCAAGAGCGACCGTGACATCCCTCTCCCCGACCGCTTGAGTAAACCTTTCCACATCTTCGATATAGCCAAGACGGGTATATTGATGGGAAGTAGAAAGCTTGTCATAAAAGAATACCAGGCAATTGTCTCCGTAAAGCATGATGTCTCCTGCATTAATATCCCTTGGGCTCTCAGAACTTGTTGGGAGCCTTTCTGAAAGATGAAAGAACTTTTCATTTCCATGAAGATCTTCCATATCTATGGTTAACGGAAGCAATTCAAGCAATGCTTCGGTTGTCTCGCTTTCGTAAAGTTGTGCTGAGAACACTTCGTCCCCTATTTGCAATTCTAAAGCAAGTAGATTTGCCATCTCCGCTTCATCCCTTTCCTGGTTATTGTCATTGCTTGATTGTTCTTCAGCATTCGGTCCTTCTCTTTCATCTGTTACGCTCGCATCACAAGCACTTAAGCCAAGAGCCATGACGATGATACCTAATGGCAAAGCTGTTTTTTTCATTTTCATTTCCCCTTCCTGTTGAGACTATGGAGAAATTTACTGAATCTAAATTAAGTAGGCTGATTTACTCGTCTTAAATGGATATTTTATATTTTCAATATCATCATAAAGCGATGGAATTCAAATGACCAATACCTATATCAAATAGTCCGATATGTGTTTTGGGCATACAATCTTTAAAAATGCCTTCAATGTAAAAACCGGACTCCATAGAGGAAGTCCGGTTTCAGGTTTTATAATCAATCGAATATGTCGAAAGGAAGTATCTTTTACCTCTGAACATGCTTATTGTATTTCTTGAATCTCCACAAGACTTCCTTGAATGATGTAACGGTCTGGGGCATAGCCAATATAATCAAATGGATAACAAGTGGTCAATGTTAATGTCGCTTCATCTTTATCCACAATCACCGTTCGATCCTCAGCATCGGTTATCCATATTTCCTCGATTGCATATTCATAACGCTGTCCTTCGTACTCCAGAAAGACAGAATCGCCTTTTTCCATCTCTTCCAAACCTGTGAAAACAGTATCGCGGTGGCCACTCAGAACCGTATGCCGCTGTTGATCGGGAGTTGTGGTCCATTCGCTCACATACATGCCAACTCCTTGGTCGAGCGTTGCTTCATCCGCTCCCCAATAAGTGGAATAGCCCATTTCAATGGAAGGAATCACTAACCGGCCGACTTCTTCGCCTGGCTCATAGTCATCCATGTCATTGCTCATTATAGGTGTTGGTTCTTGAACCGGTTCCAGGGAGCGTTCGGAAGCCGGCTCAGTGGTTGATGTCATAGGGTTTGACGCTGCATTATTCCATCCTTCGATTTCTTCCATTGATACCGTTTCAGCTGCCTGCGCACTTTGCCACCACTGGAAGCCAAAATAACCTGTCATTGAAAGGCCAGCGATAATAATGATCGTATACACTTTATTCATGAAACCGGCTTGCACCTCCCTCTCTGCTGAAATAAATCATTACAGAACAAAAAAACCGCATACAGAGCTGCGGTTTTTGTTTTTTATTGAGTCGTTGTGCGTCTTCTGAACAGCAGCAGTCCAGCACCTAGAGCAGCCAAGCCCATTCCTGTGAACGCATATAATGGGTTGTTGCTGGCAGTGTCCGGCAATTCGCCGCCTTGTTCACCAACGCCTTCCATTGGAACCGCATTATCCAGAACATCTTGTGGAACTGTAATCGGCTCTACGCCGTTGAAGTTGCTGATCGTCATGTCAGTGCTTTGAACCATGTTCAAGCTCTCGCCGGCAGCCGAAATGTCCATATCTACATCCATAGACATATCCGTCAAATAGAACGTATCTTTCTCAATGGTCATTTCGTAGCTAAGCTCATTGAAATTGATTTCTTCCATCATGCCTTCCATGGACATGTCCGCGCCTTCTTCGCCCATCATGGATTCAAATGAAGCCATAACTGCTTCCATCAATGCTTCCCCGTCGCCTTCATAAGTCAGCTGGTACGCATCTCCCGTGTCTTCCACCGACATATCTTCCCCGAGCGCTTCAGCCTGGGCTACTTGATCACCGGCCGTTGTCATCGCCATCAGTTCATCCAAGCCTTCAGAAAGTTCACTCGGCAATTTCACCCAGCCTTGCATCGGGTCTTCCTGGTAAAATCCATCTTCTGTCCAGTAGGACTCCAAGGTCTCTTCTTCTCCATTAGGTCCGGAAGTGGTGACCGTCTGATGCATTGCAAACGGATTGAATGTCACATCTTCTTTCGTATGAATCGGAATCGTCGTCGTTTCTCCAGTAGTAATATCAGGCATGGTAATTTCCATAGTGGTCTCGCTCGAGTAACTATCGAGCGATGACATCGCCTCGTTGGACTTTTGCAGCACGTCGACTGCACTCATTTCCTCGGCCAAAGCCGGAGTGGCAGCCCCTACCGCAAGCACCGTCACTAAGGAGGCAGGTATCACTTTTTTCAACATGTAAACACGTCCTATTCCATAGTATTAAGAAGCCGGGATGAACTCTCATATATGTATGTACTTTCCAATTAAGCCTCTTATAGTTCCTACTTCCCTATATCTTTTGGCTAAAACATTTATATAGTCACCCATTTTTGAAAAATGGCTTTAGCAAGGCAGTATCGCTTTAATCTCGCTTTTTTAATAAAAGATTTTAATTAGCGAGTTCTTCTCTTTTCTTCAATGAATACTTTAAGGTTTACCCGTCCTTGTTACACCAACGATCGCGCTATATACTAGAACTAACTTTTCACTTGAAGGGACTGAACTATGCGCAGATATCAATATGATGACCTCGACACTATCAAAAATGGAGGGAATACTATTGATTTTACAAATGAACACCGAACGATTGTTATTAAGAAAAATGGAAGCCGCTGATGCTAACGAGCTGTTCCAGATTTGGTCTGACCCAATGGTGACCGAGTTTATGAATATCGAAAACTTCACTTCCGAAGTCCAGGCATTGGAGATGATTCAATTGTTTGATCAACTCTACCAGGACCAGGCAGCCATTCGCTATTCGATTATCGAGTTGGAAACCGGCGAGCTGATCGGCTCTTGTGGATTTAATTTTGTTGATCACGAAAATGCAAAAGCCGAAGTCGCTTACGATATCAGCCAAAAACATTGGCGCCGGGGTTTTGCTGCTGAAGCTGTCAGTGCTCTAGTGCAGCATGGATTTCTGGAAATGCTGCTGAACAGGATTGAAGCTAAGGTCGACCCGAACAATGAGCCATCGATCAGACTGTTGGAAAAGCTCAATTTCCAATATGAAGGCACTTTGCGGGAAACTGAACGAATAAACGATACGTTTTTCGACTTAAATATGTATTCAAGATTGAAATCAGATTAATCCGTTGTGAAACAAAAAGTCATGAGTCGTATTTTCCGAAGCTTATCGCTCGCTTTCCGTGGGCTCGCGCCCAAGCCTCCTCAGCCGCTTTGCGTCTTGCGGGGTCTCGGTCGTCTCGCTGATCCACCGGAGTCGAGCGAACACTTCTCCAAATACTTGGATAGAACATTGATTTTTGAATGTGAAATAAGTGATTTCCTTTTTCATTTATAGCAGATCACAGACTTCTTCAACACTCTGAAAAAACCGAACTTCTTATTGAAGTTCGGCTTTTTGTTCTTTATTATCCGCTGTTTTCCAGCGGTATTGAAAAAACACATTATCTCCTTACACCTTATTTTTGTGAGCCACGTCAGCCGATAAGCCGAGTAGTCCGTAAACTGCTGCGATGTTCATATGGCTTCGGACTTGCTCTGCCAGAAAATCATACGCTTCTTCCCTTCGCTGGGCATCGGGTTTCACATCGCCTTCCAATGGTTCTAACCCTTTTTTGACTCGCAATTCATTGACTAGTTCACGCGTGAAGTTGCGGTTATGGAAAATGCCATGGAGGTATGTGCCGATCACGCTTCCATCTGCACTGACTGCCCCGTCCATCCGGCCGTCCGATAGCTGCATAAATGGCACAGTCTCCCCGCGGATAGTTGATCTTCCCAAATGAATTTCGTAGCCTGTTAGCGTTTGGCCGTCTTTTACTTGCTTGCCGGTCATCAAAACGGTTTTCTTATCCCCGACAAACACCGTGTCCACCGGCAGTAAAGAAAGACCGCTTGCCACTCCCCCTTCCCTGTCGACCGCCTCATTATCTAAAAGTGATTCCCCAAGCAATTGAAAACCTCCGCAAACCCCAAAGATCTTGGTGCCGTGCTCGTGCAGCTGTTGAATCGCTCGATCAAAGCCGTTTTCTTTGAGCCACGCAGCGTCGGCCAATGTGTTTTTGGTTCCAGGAATGATGAGCAGGTCAGGTGTACCGAGCTCTTCGACTTTTCCAACCAGACGAACGCCCGTTTCCGGTTCATCGAAGAACGGGTCTATATCTGTG
Organism: Planococcus sp. SK3692; assembly: GCF_028890485.2. Taxonomy (GTDB): domain Bacteria; phylum Bacillota; class Bacilli; order Bacillales_A; family Planococcaceae; genus Planococcus. The sequence goes on along the minus strand of NZ_JARCHV010000002.1, from coordinate 9,967 downwards.
AAATTCGAGATTCGCGGGAGCTGGATGACGGCTATGTCTACCGCAAACTCTCCTGGTTTCGGTTTTTTAAACCGCAGCGATGACAATGCGAGAGAATCTTCTGCATCGATTTGGACATCGAGATAAGGCAAGACCCCGAGCACCGGAATGCCTGTTTCTTTCTCCAGCCAGTCAATGCCATCATCGAGCAGCTCGCGCATGCCACGGAATTTATTGATTATTATTCCTTTGACGCGTACTCGTTCCGATTCATCCAGCAAGGTAAGCGTCCCGACGATAGCAGCAAACGCACCGCCCTTATCGATATCCACAACTAAAATGACGGCAGCATCTGCCAAGTGGGCCATGCGCATATTGGCAATGTCTTTATCCTTCAAATTGATTTCTGCAGGACTCCCGGCACCTTCAAGCACCAGCACGTCAAAATCCTGCTGGAGCCTACGCATCGACTGCTCGACCGCCGGCATCACTTGCTGCAAGAAATCGTCGCGATAGGTTTTTGCATTCATGTCCATAAAGTGCCGGCCATGGACGATGACTTCTGACACCATGTCCTGCTTTGGCTTGAGCAAAATCGGATTCATGTCAAAAGTCGCCGGAATCCGGGCTGCTTCCGCTTGAACGCCCTGCGCCCGGCCGATTTCGCCGGCCGCTTCTGTCACAAACGAATTCAGCGCCATGTTCTGTGATTTAAACGGAGCCACACGGAATCCATCATCTGAAAAAATTCGGCATAGCGCTGTACAAATCAAGCTTTTCCCCACGTCGGAAGCTGTTCCTTGAATCATAATCGAAACTGCTGGCATACTTTTCCCTCCACTCGCCAAAATAGAAAAATCCCCCACGAGCCGCGATGGATTGGAAAAAACAGCACAAAAAAGGCGTACTTCCAGCTTGTCCTCGCAAGCGAACGGGCATCCGCATAAAGGCAGGTCTCCTGGCTCGTGATCATCGCCTTCTGAATCTTCCCGAAGCATCGCTTCAATGGCTTTTTCAGATGGCTCTCACTTACAGTGGCGGGACCGCGCCGGAATTCAACCGGCTTCCCTTTTAACTCATGTTCAAGACATAAGCACCTTTATGAATTGGATTCAAACTCTATTTTTCTTTTCATTATATACACAGTCATTCTTTCCTCACTAGCTTTACTTTTTTCATCTGTTACACCAACTGCTATACAAGCAATCGCACGCTCTATAAAATAAGAGAAAACACTAACTGAAGAGGAGAATGCCCGATGCCAAAGACAGCTTTATTAATCGTTGATGCCCAAAACGAGATGTTCGACCCAGCCAATCCCGTCCATCAAAGTGAACAATTGCTGGAGAATTTGCAGTCATTGATCAAAAAAGCGCGTTCCTACGATGCTCCCGTCATTTATGTGCAGCATAACGACGCCGGCCTTTTAGAAGGCACCAACTTTTGGCAAATCCATTCGTCCGTCACTCCCGAAGAAAGGGATACCGTCATCCAAAAATGGACGCCGGATTCCTTCCATGAAACAAAGTTGCTGGAGGTATTGAAAAACAATGGCATCCAAAGACTTGTCATTGCGGGCAACCAGACTGAGCATTGCATTGACGCGAGCACACGCAGCGCCAGCCAGCTGGGATTTGACGTGACACTCGCCAAAGACGCACACGGCACCTGGGATTCGGAAACGATGAGCGCCCAGGAAATCATCGACCACCATAATGGCCTATTAAGCGACTTTGCCACATTGCAGGAGACAAAGGATATCGAGTTTGTGGGGTGAGCTCCAATAACTCACTTATCTCAAAAAAAAAAATTATAGTTACTCTTCCCAGGATTTATTTTGGGAGGAGTTTTTTGTATTAAAAAGTGGAACTTTTGAGGTATTCGCAAAATGTAACCCACAAAAAAGAAGAAACCCGTACTAGAGTTTCTTCTCTTCCGATAAGGGGTCATATGTTAACTCGGTATGTTTCTATTCCCCACCCTGTTTATTCTGTAATTTCATTTCCAGCACATTCAATTAAATGATATAATTTCCATAAAAAAGAAGTCTATTGAACAAATACTATTTTATAGTTTACTTCAGAGAGGAACTATCAAATGATTTCTAAAGCATTGACTTTGAAGAAATTCAGTTTTTTAACAGTCCTTACACTCTATCTTCTAGCGGGCTGTTCGACAGAAGAAGATAAGACAAAACAAAGTAAAACAGAACAAAAAATCGAATCTACAGTGGAAAGCACATATACTGTAACCCACAATGAACAGACATTCACAGTGGAGAATTATGAAGAGGAAATGAGAACTTTCCTCATGGAAGCTCGAGAATCCCCACTTGAACGAGAGGCATTGTATCGGGAAATCGTTCATAATAAGTTAAGAAATCAGGGAGTCAATTACGATCAACTCGAATACTTGATGTTTGCAGCTCCTACCAATTTAGGGAATTTTGAAAAATCGCTGGATAAATTGAACGAACGCAAAAAAGAAATTGATCAAGCTGTGGAAGAAGCTTTGACGGATTCAGCTGGACTATTGCTAGGTGAGGATAAAACTGTCCATATCCTTCCTGCATTGCCTGAAGAAACACTTGCAATGGAGGCCGTAAATTTTGTCACGGGAATTGTCTTTTCAAAAGAAGCGCTGTTCATCTTCATTGATCCACGTGCTCCTATTGATGTCATTAAACATACCGTCGCTCACGAATATCACCATACAATTTACATGGAGCTTGCTGAGGATTCTTCAGAGGACCTATTGGAGTACAGCATAATAGAAGGAAAGGCTGATTCATTTGCGAAGCTACTCTATCCGGATGTCGAGATACCCTGGACTGAACCAATGACTGAAGATGAGAAAGCCACTGTTCTTCCCCTATTCATGGACCATCGCAATTCAACGGATGGAGAGATCATAACTACTTTTCGCAACGGTGACTACGCACAAGGGATTCCCACCTGGTCTACGTATAAATTAGGTTATGAGTGGGTTCAAGATTATTTGGCTAATCACCCTGACTTATCCGTTCTTGAATGGACCAAGCTGAATCAAGAAGAATTTTTGCCAGTGAAAGAATAATTTATCAAGTACCTATGCAAAATAGACTTCATAAAAGCAACTGCCATTTTAGTCTCTAACGAGTTATTTACAATCAGTACTAATTGAAAGAGACACTGATTTCGTCTATGCCTCGACGCACCAGTAAAAGTACTGGTTAGCAGATAATAATTAAGGAAAGAAGAATCGCTAGAATTAGCTTCTTCTTTCCTTTTTTCTATGTACAGCTTCCGACAACCCGGCATATGTAAACCTATTTATCAGTACTTGAATTCCCTTTACTTATTGTCACTTAGGATTTCCATACTTATTTTTTTATTTCCCATGACCCATCCTACGGGTATAAAGACAAGCAAGCTAATAACCCACATACTCACTGCTACTGCTAACATCAATGGAAAGTCGAAAGCGACTCTACCCGAATCAATCAGTGAAACGATAAGAGAAAACACCAATCCGCATAACACTCCGAAAACAAGGCCAATCAAAAGATAAAAAGAAATCTGTGTGACAATAATTTTCACGATTCCCATTGGCCTGACTCCGATTGTTCGGAGTACCGCAAACTCTTTTCGTTTAGCCAGTATGTTGTTCAGAAGGGTATTTAGGACACCCGCCATGACAGAAACAACCAGTATAATCAGAACCAAAATGAAGATGGCCCAGCGCTGCAAAAACATGTCTGAAGCTTCTTTCAGTGCAACAGCATGCGTATTGACTATGAGTTCTGGATACATACTGGTTAGGGTTTCAAGAGAACTCATCGCCAGGGATTCATCAACTACATTTACATATGCTTTATTAAAGTTAGTAGAAGAAGTATTTAACGCCTTCGCCTGCCAATCAAAAAGAACTTCTCCATTGCCAACTGCGTCAGAAACTGTACTTACAACCATTGTCGTCACATATTCTGCACGTTGCTTTTCATCTGAGTAGATCCCAATTTCTAAGGAATCACCGACTTTTACATCATGTTGTTTAGCAAAGACAGGAGATACAATCGCTGCGGTTGCTAAATCCTCTTTTCCGACTTCCGATATGACTTTCATACTCTCAAGCGCTTTTAAGTCTCCCAGCGTATAGTCGAAAGACCTCGTCCCAGCTTCAACAAACAACTCTCCCCCACCAAAAGTGCTGACAGAAGCGACTTGCGCGCCTTGAACTTGGTTACGTACTGCTTCGCTCAAGTGTATCGGATCGATTTCAGATTGTTGAATTCGACTTGTAATGACCATAGGAGTAGGAAACTGTTCACTGATATAGTTTGTATTATTCTGCTTAATCGTACTCAGCATAACTGAACCAAAAACAGCGATAATCATGGCAACGCTAATCGAGAGGATTACAAAGCTATTCTTTTTGACTTGCGGCTTTAAATTCTGAAGCGCAATTAACACATTGTGAGAGAAGAATTTCCGAGACGCTGGTATTAGTACTGTTAACAGACTCGTAAGCCATATTGGTAATGCTAAGAAAAGACCGACTAATAGCAAACAACCACTCAATATAATCAGCATCGCGCTCGCGCTTTCATCAACGGCGAGAACAACGCCAAATAGCAGCGATACAAGAGATAAAATCCCTAGAATTTTGATTGCCATCTTGCGCATTCTGCTGTTTTTAAAATCCAGTTCTTCATTTTCCTGCAGAATCGTTAAAGGCAAAATTTTTGATGATTTGAGCACTGGGATATAGAGAAACAATTGAATCACCAGACTCGCTACAACGAGTACGGGAATCGCTATTTCCCATGCAAATGACATTTGGGTTAGGGAAACGGAAAACCATTGCCCAAAACTTGGCTGCAGGAATTGGTCCACTGCATAAGCAATCGCCAACCCGAGCAAAGCGCCTGCAATGGTAATCATTGTGCTTTGGATTCGGGTGATCTTAGCTAGTTGTGCTGTTTTCGCTCCAAGTGCCCGCATAATTGCAAACTGATTTTTATTCTTATAGATGAATAAGTCGAAATTGGAAATGACCATGATGGCCGTGACAATCAAAATAAGGAACGAAAGAATAACAGTAAATAACATCAGGGAGTTCACGTTATTTTTTGCTGCTTGATCCTCTTCAATAATATCCACTCGCAAATCCGGCTGAATCTTTTTGAATTCATTCGCCATGGCGATCAAGTCGGTTTCTTCTGCAGTTTTCACCATTAAAGCAGTTGTTTCATTGTTAAGATATGACAGTTCCTTATTGTGAAAAAACTTCGCTCTCTCTAATGCGAAAATCACCATGTCAGGAGCAATTCCTGTTCCTTGAGCGTTCTTTAAAATTTCAGCAATTTCAAATGAATCGTCTTCAATTTCGATTTGATCGCCGATTGAAAGCTTGAGCGACGCAGCTAAATTTTCTGTAATGATGACTGTGTCTTCCGTTAAATCTACACTTGTTTTATACCTACTTTTTGCAATAGGATCGTTTTCTATTCCCAGTGTGTAAACTTCTCCACCTAGCGGCTCTACATATGTTTGGGTAACCAGTGCTTGCGACACATCAATTGTCGAAGGATGGTCCGATATCAATTCCAATAACTTCTGTTCATCTTCTACCGGACTGTCATCGCTATAGACAAGAGCTAGGTCCATATCGCCATACATCTTTCGCAGATCCTCTTGAAGGGTTTGTTTGGCATTGACAGCAAATAGAGTCATCGTTATTACAAGAGAAACAGCGATGGCAATACTCATAACCGAGGTAAAGATCAAAAATTTGTTTTCTCTAAATAAACGGAATGCTAACTGATTGAGTGACTTCATACGGCAGAACCTTTTAAAATATCCTGAGAGATTTTCATAATGTGTTCAAGATCCTGTTTGCCGGAACATTCGTATTCGTTGATGATGGCACCGTCATGGAAAAATAGGACCCGATCTGCATAGGTTGCGACTTTCGGGTCATGCGTCACCATAAGTATGGCTTGGTTCAGTTCTTCCTTCATAGAAGTCAATACCTCTAAAATTTCTTCAGATGTATTGGCATCTAAATTCCCCGTCAATTCATCTGCCAACAATATCGGTGGTTCACCAATGAGTGCCCGACCAATGGCGATTCGTTGTTGCTGCCCACCCGATAATTGGACCGGACGATGTGCTTTCCACTGAGTTAACGCCATCCGTTCAATCATACGAGTTGTTTTTCTATCAATGGTTTCTTTTGATTCGTCTTTCAAGAGCAACGGCAGCGAAATATTTTCTTCCACCGTTAAGTCTTTCAGCAAGTTATAGGCTTGGAAGATAAATCCGATGTTCTCACGGCGATAATCCGTCGCTTTCGGTTCTGTAAAGAATCCTTCCGAATCTACTCCATTCAATCGTATTGTGCCGCTGGTCGGTTCATCTAATGCGCCGATTACATTAAGCAACGTGCTTTTTCCGGAGCCACTCGTCCCCATAATTGCGACAAATTCCCCTGCATATAAATTGAACGATATACCTTTTAATGCCTCAACTTCGAACCCTTTACCTATGTATTTCTTTGCTAGATTATTAACTTCCAAAGTTACTTCTCTCATTAATGTCAGTAGCCTCACTTGCTATAGGTAATTTTTTTCATTCTTCTCGACTTTAGGGGTGTATAAATCAAACACGAAATTAGTTCAGATGTTAAAGGTGAGACTGTTACTATATTTAGAATAAGTTCCATATAAATACAATAACACAATCGAATAAAATTTCTGTTTTTATCCTGATTTTTTAATAGAGGTTATCGTGGCCTTCAATTTGTTACTTATTTATATCTTTACTAAGACAGAACATGAAAATAAAAAAGAAAGGAACTTTATATTCAGCTCCTTTCCTTCCGATAAGTCATGATATGTAAACTGATCAATTGTCAAAATAACTTAACAAAACTATTTTTTAGAAGTCTTAATGGTAAATTTCTTCATCGCTTGTATTACTTTGATCACTTACACTATTTTTGTTTCTTCTTTCTTATAAATACCAACAAGTAACATAATGAGTCCGATTATAAATACAAAGGGGAAAATATACCACATTATCAGTGCAGCCCAACCATTTTCTACAATGACTGCGTAGTGTCTCCCAATCGCAAAAGCTAATGCTGGTGAAATTGGTATCATAAGAGCAATACCCCATATCATATACTTTTTCTTTTTCGGTTTATTTACACTTAACAGAAAAGCTAAAAATACGCTTGTAAATGCAATTACATATCCTGAAATGATCACTGATGACATCTTACCAGCCCTCTCCCCATTTTATTCTCATCTGGATATACTAGCCTCTTTCTTTTAGACAAATCATTATAAAAAATAATACTTTGACAATTTAACTTTAACATGTTCCTCCTTACTTTTATTCCCAAACTCAGCAATAAAGTTATTTGGAACTGTTCATAAAAGTACTTCTACGAACAAAAAAGAAGAAACTTCAGTAAAGTTCCTTCTATCGTCAAGTTTTGATATGCAGACTGTGTATTTCACAATTCCAATTCTAGAGCCTTACAGAACAGTCTTTTGAATGCATCATTTTTCAGAAAAAACTCAACTTCACTTAGTTGTCGGGTCGAGCCAATGAAATTAAGGTTTTGAATGTAACTTAATTAGACTTATGTTACATTCAGATCTTATGGAAAAAATGGGATTTTACTGGTAAATGAATGATATACTAACTTGAGAGCGACCGTAGACAAAGAAAGAGGTGCTAAATTGAATAAGAAAACTTACCAGATCATATCATCACTTTGCTTAGTAGTTGCCGTCTTAGTCTGGATCCCAAATGTTGTTTTTAAGATTGCTAGCACTTTTTGGCTGGCAACTTTCGTATTAGGAATTATCGGCACCGTGTTTGCTGCTTTGGGCAGAAACTATTGTCTAATGATAGGAAATATCATTATGTTCTTTAGCTTTTTTATACTTATGGCAATTGGATATCATATGAATTCATAGCTGTAATAAAAATGGATATTTACTGGAAATTATTGATGTGTTAACCTGTGATCGCTAGTAGATAAAAAAAGATGTGAAAACACTAAAAGAGAGGAAAATAGTGTTCAAGACATTTCGTAACTATTGCAAAGGAGGGATATATTATTAAACACTTTAAGAATAAGCGCTATTGGATACTATTGCCCCCTTTTTTAATAGTTTTTATATCACTATTTTTCATTCCTGATGAGTACTACAAACCTTATTTTCCTCCTACAGTAGTCCTTTTACTTTGGGGTACATACCATACTTGGAATTTTCTAGCAGATAAAAATAATCCCAAAAAAGATATGGATAATCACTCTTAAACTAGAGAAGTTCAGTAGTTTTAGAAGCGATAAATAAAGAATAAACTTTAACAAAGCTTTTTCTTAAGTAATGTAGGGAATTTGAATGTAACTTAATTCACATTAAGTTACATTCAGACACAGTCATTTAGTTGGAAGTAAAAAATATGTTACTTTATGTAAAAAATATGTTACAATTATTTATATCTTTAGTTTCAGAAAGGAGAACTTAACATGCTTTCGGAAGGGAAAATTGAAAACAAACTTTATTATTTACGTACTTCTAGAAAGTGGACACAAAAAGAGTTAGCGGAAAAGCTTTCCGTAAGCCGGCAGACCATTGTTTCTCTAGAGGCAAATAGATATAGTCCTTCTTTGATGTTGGCATTTAAAATTTCAGAGCTCTTTGAAACCGGCATTGAGGATATTTTTTCTTATCACAAAAACGAATAGTTGGAGGCTTTTAAATGCTAGGTAGTATTTATATTTTATTTGTTATACTTTTTACTTTATCAATGGGGGCAGTCATTGGGTTGCAATTTAAATATAAAGAAGATGAAAGATACAACAAGATTGTATCTAATGCGTATATGTACAGCTGGATAATTGTATTGCTTGGTGGAATGATTGCATTTGCATTGCATGCAGCTTCCTTTATCCATGTTCAACCGGATATTCCAATGTATATCGTCATTTTTTCTATCTTCGGCTCAGGAATATTTAATGGGCTGTACGTATTTTTAAAGCATCAGTTCCAATAAATCAGAAAGTGAATGTAACTTAACTGCACTTAAGTTACATTCGGATCCCACTTCCCATTGATTCTAGTTACTGCACATTATTTAAGTTAAACTGTATTCTTCAAAGTCCAAGAACAATTGAATAAGGCTATTAAATAAAGCCCGCTGCGCTGGATTACGCCAATCTTCTTCTACATCTGCCATCAGCCACATCACTTCATCAAGAAAAACATGGTCAAGTGCTTTAGGCCAATTCGCTTTCTCCTCATGCGATAAGTTCACGGATTCCCCATATCCAGTTAGAAATAGGTGCCATTGCTTTTTTGTAAACGTTCGATCTGGTGCAGAGGCAAATTCATTATGGAACAGCAACAGGACGAGTGCCAAATCAAATATTCGGGGAACCCATCCAGCATTATCTGGATCAATCAAATAAGGCTGAGGCGTATAAACAAGATTATTCGCTTTGAAATCGTGCGGTGTTGCGACGAACAACAAACCGGCTTGCTTCAGCTCCTCTTGTTGACGAACCGCTTGCAGAAGCCGATCTTCTAATTTTGGATTCATTGTAATGCCGTGAGAAGCTGCATTCTGTTCAATGTGCTGGAAGCTCTCCTTTACTTCAACTTCCGTGAAATCGAATACATTGTATATATCCAATGCATATTCATTATCAGCTGGGGATAATGCGTGAATTCGTCCAAGCAATCTTCCTGCTTCTACGATTTCCCTACCCTGCCCAGTATAAGGAATTCCTTGAACAAAAGGATAAACGACGTAGGTTTCTTCATCAATCATCCTTGGATTTTCTGATTGAATTTTCGCCGGAGTGACCACATCAACACCTTGTTCGTTTAATACTCTTGTATATCTCATGAGACGATTTGCTTTTTCGATTGGATGCTGCGTTTTTTTGACGATAAAGTCGCCTTCAGGTCGTTTCATCCGAT
>NZ_JARCHV010000001.1:1738197-1793883 GCF_028890485.2 Planococcus sp. SK3692 | reverse complement strand
CCATCCCGAACACGGAAGTTAAGCTCTTTTGCGCCGATGGTAGTTGGGGGTTTCCCCCTGTGAGAGTAGGACGTCGCTGGGCAAATAGAAAGGCCGTTACCGGTTCATTCCGGTAGCGGCCTTTTTTATATTGTTTTTGTAAACATATACCCCGGCTTTTCGAAAAGATGCGGCGTCCGGTATAATGGAATAAACTATGAATGAAAACGTGAGGATGTAAAATTATGACTCAAAGACGTCCACTGGTGGATGCATTATTGGAATTTCAGAGAAAACGGCCGATTTCGTTTCATGTTCCGGGCCATAAAAACGGTTTATTATCGGGATTGCCGAAAGAGTTAAAAGCAGCTCTTATCTATGATATGACAGAGCTAGAGGGCCTTGACGATTTACATGCCCCTAATGCGGCGATCAAGGAAGCGGAAGATTTGCTGGCAGATGCATACGGTTCGAAAAAAAGCTATTTTCTGGTGAACGGGTCGACTGCAGGAAATCTTGCGATGATCCATGCGGTCTGCAAAGAAGGGGACCTGGTGATTGTGCAGCGCAACTCGCATAAATCGATCTTTCATGCGCTTGAACTAGTCCATGTAAAACCTGTTTATGTAGCGCCTGAATGGCATGAGTCATCTAAGAGCTCTGCAGCTGTTGCGCTTTCTTCAATAGTGGCTGCTGTAGATGAATATCCAGAAGCAAAAGCAGTCGTTTTAACGTCTCCAAGTTATTATGGTGTGGCTTCTTCTGAGCTTGAGGCCATTATCGGATTTTGCCATGAACGTAATATTCCAGTACTGGTGGATGAAGCGCACGGGGCGCATTTAGCTGCAGGCGAGCCGTTCCCTTTGAGTGCGCTGGCATGTGGAGCTGATGTGGTGGTTCAGTCTGCGCATAAAACTTTGCCGGCTATGACGATGGGTTCCTATCTTCATATAGCAGGAGACCTGGTAGAGGAAAGAATGATCAGGAAGTATTTGCGAATTTTTCAATCCAGCAGCCCTTCTTATCCCATTTTGGCTTCTCTTGACGATGCGAGGGCATATATCCAAAATTACTCTGTTCATGATAAGCGTGATTTTCTCGAGAAACGCCTTTATTTCATTTCCAGCATTAGGCGGATTCCTGCACTTGAAGTAGTGCAGACAGATGATCCGCTGAAATTATTACTGCGGGTCGAAAATAGAGGGGGCTTCCAGTTGAAAGAAGCACTGGAACGAGCCGGTATTTATGTGGAATTAGCAGACCTTTTCCAGGTGCTGTTGATCTTGCCGCTGTCAAAACCTTGGCATGCTTATCCGTATGCAGAAATACGCAGCCGCATCAAAGAAGCTGTACATAGTGTGCGGTTATTGGAGAAGCTTGCTCCGGGCTTTCGTCCTGGCTATCCTAAACCCGTGACAGTGCCTGAGCTGTCGTTTGAGGAAGTGGATTTATCGGTGCAGGAATGGGTCCCGTATACTCGGGCGATTGGCCGGATCTCCTCGGCTATGGTGACGCCTTATCCACCTGGAATTCCGCTGGTAACGGCAGGGGAGAAGTGGACTGTCGAAAAAGTGGAGGAACTGTCGGATTATCTAGGCGCCGGTGCGGAGATACAAGGAGAGCACCGCTTGTCGGAAAAGCTGGTTTCCGTTATTCCATGGTGAGTAGAAGGAATGCGTGGGTGGTATACAATAGCATACGCAAAAGCGAATGTGGGGGTAATAGTATGGAACAGGAAAAGTACGCAATTATTGATATCGGTTCGAATACCATCCGATTGGTGATTTACACGCGTGATAAGAGCGGGCGTTTTTCAGAAAGTGAGAACGTCAAGGCTGTTGCCCGTCTTCGCAATTATTTAACGGACGATAATACGCTCTCAGAAGAAGGCATACAAGTATTGATCGATACCTTGAAGAGTTTTCAGGAAGTTACACGTCACCATCAGCTCGAAGCGATTAAATGTGTTGCGACGGCTGCTGTGCGGCAGGCCAAGAACCAGGAAGCCATTATCCAGCGCGTCGGGGAAGAGACGGATTTCACGATGCGTATCCTATCGGAATACGAGGAAGCGCATTATGGTTATTTGGCTGTGGTCAATTCGATGTCGTATAAAAGCGGCATCACGGTCGATATCGGCGGTGGCAGTACGGAGCTGACTTTATTCGAAGGCCGTGAACTCATTCATTTCCATAGTTTTCCTTTTGGAGCCTTGTCGCTAAAGAAGCAGTTTATCGAAGGCGATACACCGAAAAACAGTGAACTGAAGGCGCTGCGGGAGTTTCTCGAACAGCAGTTTTTGACACTCGACTGGATCGAAGGGAAGAAATTGCCGTTGATCGGAATCGGTGGCAGTGCGCGGAACTTGGCGCAGATTCATCAAGAGAAAATCGACTATCCACTTTCCGGTGTTCATCAATATACGATGAAGCGGAAAGAAGTGGACGAAACGAATAAATGGCTGGGATCAATGGATTTTGATGATTTGCAGCGCGTAGAAGGTTTGTCGCGTGACCGGGCGGACATTATCATTCCAGCGGTGGAAGTGTTTAATTGCCTAATGGAATTGATCGATGCCGAACTGTTTGCTTTGAGCCGGAAAGGTCTTCGGGATGGCGTGTTTTATGAAGAAATGACCAAAGATTTCGAGATGCCGGTGTTTCCGAATGTCATTGAGGAAAGCTTCTACGATTTGGCGATCGACTACGACATCAATTTGACGCATGCAATCCACGTGACCAATAGTTCCTTGATGATCATCAGAGAGCTAGTAGATGAAGGGTTTCTTGAATTGTCCGAGAGCGATCATCGCTGGGTCCGTCTGGGCAGTTCCATGTACAATCTCGGCTCGTATATCGACTCCGAATCAAGCAACCAGCATACCTTTTATCTACTCGCAAACCGGACCATCGATGGGCTTCTGCATAAAGAACGCATCATTGTGGCATTGCTTGCTTCTTATAAAAATAAAAACTTGTTTAAGCGCAACGCAGCGCTTTATGAAGACTGGTTTACGGAAGAAGAGCTGGATAAATTCAATATCATGGGAGCAGTCATCAAATTCGCCTACAGCTTGAATGCGACGAAACGCGATATTGTCAAAGACATTCAAATAGAAGACCAAAAAGAAGAGCTCATTTTTTCCATTCAATGCCGAGAAGACTGGAAACCGGAGCAATACCAGGTCGAGAAGCAGAAAAAGCATCTGGAGAAGCTGTTGAAGAAAACGATCACCGTCCACTTTCATGAATGAATGAAACCTGAGGGGGAGTTTTGCCGTGGGAAAGAAAAAGGAAGACATGACTCAATTGAACAATCCTTCTTATTACAATAACCGCGAACTGAGTTGGCTGGCATTCAATGAACGAGTATTGCAAGAGGCGCTTGAGCCGCGTAATCCGTTACTTGAAAAGCTTAAGTTCCTGGCGATTTTCAGTTCCAATTTGGATGAGTTTTTCATGGTGCGTGTAGCGGGATTGCAAGACCAGGTGAAGGTGGGCTTTAATAAGCCTGAGAACAAAGCGGGAATGACGCCAAAGCAGCAATTGCATGAAATTGCCTTGAAGAACCATCAATTGGTCAATTTGCAATACGACACCTTGCGTAAAATATTGTATCCCAAGCTTCAGAAAGAACATGTTCATTTCTTGAAAGTGAGGGATTTGAACGATTCGCAGCGAGAGGCTTTGGAGACTTACTTTGACGAGCATATTTTCCCGGTGTTGACCCCAATGGCGATCGATGCCTACCGCCCGTTTCCCATGCTGTTGAATAAAAGCATCAATTTGGCGGTGGTCTTGGAAGACACTGCAAAAGAAGTGGATTCTGAACAACGGACGCGAACAGCCATCGTGCAATTGCCTGCGATGCTTGAGCGCTTTGTCCAATTGCCGGAAAACGGCGGTTTGCGCAAATTATTGTTGTTAGATGACGTCATCGGCTTTTTTATCGGCAAACTGTTTCACGGTTATGAAGTGAAATCGACGACGGCGTTCCGTATTACCCGCAATGCGGATATGACGATACACGAAGAAGGCGCGCGCGACTTGCTCAAAGAGATCGAAGAAGAGTTAAGGAAGCGCAAATGGGGGGCTGCTGTCCGACTCGAAGTGCAGAAAGATGGCTTGGATCCTGAAATTCTGGACTATTTAATGGAAGAACTAGAGGTGCACCCTCAAGATGTCTATGAAATTGATGGATTTCTGGATTTGACGGTGTTTTTCAGTTTTTACAAGAAAATGGCTCCGGTATGGGAACATTTGGTTTATGAGGGAAAGATTTCTCAGTTGCCGGCAGGGATGGAGAACGGCAAGGCGATTTTTGCAAAAATCGCCGATGAAGATGTTTTTTTGCATCATCCCTATGAATCATTCGAGCCGGTCGTGGAGTTTATTTCGGAAGCGGCGGATGATCCGGATGTACTCGCGATTAAGCAAACTTTATATCGTGTCAGCGGGGATTCTCCGGTGATCAATGCTTTGAAGCGAGCAGCGGAAAACGGCAAACAAGTGACGGTGCTGGTCGAATTAAAGGCGCGTTTTGATGAGGAAAACAACGTGCACTGGGCGAAAGAGCTTGAAAAAGCGGGCTGCCACGTTATTTACGGCATGACCCATTTAAAGACCCATAGCAAAATCACTTTGGTGGTACGCAAAAGACAAGGGCGCATCGAGCGTTTTGTCCATCTTGGGACTGGCAATTACAATGACCAGACGGCAAAAATCTATACCGATATGAGCCTGTTTACTTCGAAAAAAGAAATTGGCATCGATGCGACGAATTTCTTCAATTATTTGAGCGGTTATACGGAAAAGCCGGAGTTCCATTATCTATCGGTGGCGCCGTTTTCGATCAGGAGAGACATTCTTCATTTGATCGATTCCGAAATTCGTTACGAGAAGAAATATGGCAACGGCCATATTGTAGCAAAAATGAACTCGTTGACCGATAAAAGCATCATCATGAAGCTGTATGAGGCATCGCGTGCTGGTGTGAAGATCGATTTGATTGTCCGGGGCATCTGCTGTTTGCGCCCGGGTATTCCGGGAGTGAGCGATAATATCCGCGTGCGCAGCATTGTCGGGCGCTTGCTCGAACACAGCCGCGTGTATTATTTCCATCAGAACGGCAAAGAGAAGACCTTCTTGTCCTCTGCAGATATGATGACGAGAAACCTGAACAACCGCATTGAAATTCTTTTCCCGATTCTTGATAAGCGGGTAAAAGGGCAAGTGTGGGATATTCTCGAGCTCGGCCTGCGAGACAATGTGAAAGCCCGTGAACAGGACGAAGAAGGCAATTATGGCTATGTCCGGAGAATGGATGGGCAAGCGGTGATCGATAGCCAAATGGAACTGTTCGAGCGTGCTTACCAAGTGGCGGAAGACGAGGAATAAGGTCTAAAGAAAGTTGTGAAACAGCCCGTTTTTGCGTTATAGTGGGTAGTGTTTTAGTTAAAAGACAAGGGAACAGGTGAAACTATGAGTTATTTTATTACGCTAGAAGGCGGCGAGGGATCGGGCAAGACAACGGCGCTAAAGAAGCTGGCAGAACGCTTGATGGCTGATGGGTTTGAAGTGGTAACAACGCGTGAACCGGGAGGCATTGAAATCGCTGAGAAAATACGCGAAGTCATCCTGGACCGGACGCATACGGCGATGGACGCCCGGACCGAAGCGCTATTGTACGCAGCAGCGCGGCGCCAGCATTTGGTGGAACGTGTACTGCCAGCGCTTCAGGCAGGAAAAATCGTTCTTTGCGACCGCTTTGTTGACAGCAGTCTCGCTTATCAAGGCCATGCACGCGGTCTTGGACTGGACGATGTGCTGGTGATTAATGAATTTGCCATCGAAGGCCATATGCCGGAGTTGACACTGTATTTTGATGTCAATCCGAAAACCGGGCTTGCGCGTATCGACCTCGATCAAGGCCGTGAATTCAACCGTTTGGACGAAGAGTCACTGGCGTTTCATTACAAAGTGAGGGAAGGTTATTTGCTATTGCTTGGCCGTTACCCGGAACGCATGCAGCTGATCAATGCGGAAAATGAGTTGGATGAAGTGGTGGCGGATGCGTATGAAGCATTGCAGCGCTTCTTGGCTGAAAAACAATAATGGATTGCCGGCAGCCCTGTTCGTGACGGGCTGTTTTTTTCATGGGCAAAATCAAGGGTTTTGTGCAGACAGCCATGAATTTTTCGCATTGGCTAAAGGAAAGATGTGACGGCACGTTCGCCGTTCGTGTTATACTAATACATAGAGAAGCAACAAAAAAAGGAGTGAGTGCTGATGAAACTCGTTGTAGCAGTGGTACAGGATCAAGACAGTAACCGCTTATCCAATGCGTTGACAAAAAATGATTTCCGGGCTACCAAGCTTGCCAGTACTGGAGGGTTCTTGCGCTCAGGAAATACCACCTTTTTGATCGGGGTCGACGATAGCCGTGTCCCGAAATTGATGGATTTGATCCGCGACAATTGCCGCGCGCGTGAACAAATGGTAGCGCCGGTTTCTCCGATGGGTGGAAATGCGGATTCGTATATACCGTATCCGGTCGAAGTGGAAGTGGGCGGTGCGACAATTTTCGTCTTGCCGATCGAACAGTTCCAGCAATTCTAAGAAACAGCCCGCACTACCCGTGATCCATCTGGAACACGGGATTTTTTACAAAGTTTGAAGGTGGAACCATGCACAAAACCATAGAAGAATTGCAGGATATGCAGCCGGTTGTGGTGAAGCGGTTGCAAGGGGCATACGCCAATGACCGTCTGGCTCATGCATACTTATTGGAAGGACCTTCGGGATCCGGAAAGAAAGAACTGACGCATTTTTTTGTCAAATTATTATTATGTGAAACACCAATCGATAATGTTCCATGTGAAACATGCCGCAGTTGCAAACTGTATGAAAGCGGCAATCACCCAAATATTTTATTCATAGAACCGGATGGCCAAAACATTAAAATCGACCAGATCCGCGATTTGATTTATACAATGAACAAAACTGCGCTGAATAGCGGACGCAAAATCTACGTGATTGAGCAGGCGGACCGCATGAATAATTCATCTGCCAATGCCTTGCTGAAGTTTTTGGAAGAACCGGAAGCGAATGTGACAGCGCTATTACTGACAGAGCGCTTGAATGCCATCATGAGTACGATCCGTTCCCGCTGCCAACTAGTATCATTCCAGCCGCTGTCACGGCCGAAGCTGATGGAGCGCTTAATGGCGGATGGCATGACCGGCTCGATGGCGGCAACGGTGAGCATGCTGACGCAAAGTGAGCAGGAAGCAAAGCGATTGAGCGAAGAAGAACAGTTTGCTGATGAGCGGAAACTGGTGTTGAAGCTAGTTGAGACGGTGGGGAGCAATGTCCACGAGGCATTACTTTTGATCCAATCTGATTGGCTTCCATTATTCAAAGAGAAAGAAGATGCCGAAAGAGGGCTCGACATGTTATTATTTGCATATCGGGACATCGCGACTGTGAAAGCGGGTCTTGAGACTGCACGCACATATCCGGACATGGAAGAAACTTGGAAGCAGATGGCGCTTCAACGTTCGTTCGATGTATTGTCCAGGCAGCTGCAGGCAGTGCTACAAGCCAAACAGCAATTGCCGCGCAATATGAACCGGACACTGTTGATGGAGCAATTAATGCTGAATCTGCAGGAGGGGTAAACAATTGTATAAAGTAATAGGAGTCCGTTTCAAGAAAGCGGGTAAAATATATTATTTCGATCCAGGCGAAGCACTGATCGAAAAAGACGATTATGTCATTGTGGAAACAGCGCGGGGCATCGAATACGGCAAAGTGGTCGTTCCCGTGAAAGAAGTAGGGGAGAACGATGTTGTCCTGCCGCTTAAGCAAGTCGTAAGAGTCGCAACTGAACGCGACCGCTTGCAAGTGGATGAAAACCGCTCAGAAGCGGAGCGCGCATTTGAAGTTGGGACGGAAAAAATCGAGTCGCACCGTTTGGACATGAAGCTAGTCGATGTGGAATACACATTCGACCGCAATAAAGTCATTTTTTACTTCACCGCAGAAGGCCGTGTCGATTTCCGTAATTTGGTGAAAGACTTGGCGTCGATTTTCCGCACGCGCATTGAATTGCGCCAAATTGGTGTGCGCGATGAGGCGAAAATGCTCGGTGGCATCGGTCCATGCGGGCGCATGCTATGCTGTTCGACGTTCCTCGGCGATTTCGAACCGGTGTCAATCAAGATGGCAAAAGACCAAAACCTGTCATTGAACCCGTCGAAAATCTCAGGGCTGTGTGGCCGTTTAATGTGCTGCCTGAAATACGAGAACGACGAATACGAGCAGGCGAAAAAGGAAATGCCGGATATCGGCGCACGTGTCGAGACGCCAGATGGCAACGGCCGTGTGGTCAGCTTGAACTTGCTTGAAAGAGTGTTGAAAATCCGCCTGGCAGAACAAGACCAGACGCTGGAATATACATTGGATGAAATCATGAACCAAGGGACGAGAGCGTGAGGTGGTGGTATCAGTGAAAGAAAAGAACTTTTTGGATACGGTCATGGACTTTGAACAGCAATTGGAATCGATGCAAGAGCAGTTCCGTGATTTGAAAACAGTCGTAGCGCGGACGATGGAAGAGCATCATGCGTTGCAACTGGAAAATCACCATCTGCGTGCCCGCCTCGATGAACTGAACGAAAAAGTGCCGGAACCGGAAAAAGTCGACCCGGTCAAATTGAAAAAAGCCGTCATGGATATCGGCGAAGGTTACGATAACTTGGCGCGCCTGTATCACGAAGGCTATCACGTCTGCAACGTCCATTTCGGCAGTTCGAGAAAAGGCGATGATTGCCTATTCTGCCTATCGTTCTTGAACAAGCAGAATTAATGAAGAAAAGTGAGAGCGCCTGTTCAGCTCCGACAGGCATAAGACGGGTACCCGAAGCGGCGCTCTCTGCCGCGCAGGGTGAACGGCTTATGACCCGAGGAGCTAGGCGCTTGAGCTGGACAACAAGAAAAGTGTAGGCAGCCGAATGGAAGCTAAGCTAAGAGCGCGACGTCCTGTCGCAACGCTTAGCTGACCCACATCCTGTGGCCCTCCGACAAGCACAATCCAGAAATAGAACCAACAGGCTTCCGACACTCCGTGTGGCGGCAGCCTTTTATTATGGCAGGAGTGAACGATATGTTAACAGATGACGAACGCTTGGATTATTTGCTGGCGGAAAACTTGCGCATCATCCAGAGCCCGTCGGTATTTTCCTTTTCCTTGGACGCGGTGCTCTTGGCGCGTTTTGCCTATGTGCCGAAAAAGCGCGGCCGAATCGTCGATTTGTGCGCGGGCAACGGGGCAATCCCATTGTTTTTGAGTGCCCGTACCGAATCGACCATCACGGGTGTTGAATTGCAGCCCCGTCTGGCGGGAATGGCGCGCCGCAGCATTGAATTCAATGGGCTCAGCGAACAGATCGACATCATTGAAGGCGACGTGAAAGAAATCCCTGCGCAGCTCGGCTACGAGAAATTCGATACGGTGACATGCAATCCGCCGTATTTCCCGGCGCATGACATGAGTGATAAAAATCTGAGCGAACATATGGCGATCGCGCGTCACGAATTGCATTTGACCTTGGATGAAGCGGTGCGGTCTGCGAGCCAGCTGTTGAAGCAAGGCGGCAAAGCGGCATTCGTACACCGTGCAGGACGCTTGATCGATATCATGGCAGCGATGCGCAATAACCGGTTGGAGCCAAAACGCATCCGACTCGTCTATCCGAAAGCTGGCAAAGAAGCGAATACCTTATTGATCGAAGGCATCAAGGATGGCAAGCCGGATTTGAAAGTATTGCCGCCGTTGATCGTATACGGGGAAGACGGCGAATACACGGAAGAAGTGCGAGGCTTATTGTATGGAACCGAACAATGAGCATTATTTTTACGTACTTGAATGCGGGGACGGATCGTATTATGCGGGATATACGAATGCTTTAGAGAAGCGCTTAGCGAAGCATGAAAGCGGAAAAGGTGCGAAATACACGCGCTCCCGCGGTCCGCTTACGCTCATTTACCACGAGTCATTCGAAACAAAGCCGGAAGCGATGAAAGCGGAATACGCCTTTAAACAATTGAGCAAGGCGGAAAAAATCGCCTATATTCGAAATGGAAAGGCGGAATAGACATGAAATCACAGAAAAGTTTCAACGGCGAACAAACGACGCTTTATTTGGTAGCGACACCGATCGGCAATTTGGAAGACATGACGGTGCGCGCGCTGCGGTTATTAAAAGAAGTGGACGTCATTGCAGCGGAAGATACGCGCAACACTAAGAAGCTATGCAATTATTTTTCCATCGACACGCGCTTGGTCAGCTATCATGAGCACAATCAGGAAAGTGGCGGCGAGAAGATTTTAGGTTATTTGGCAGATGGCAAATCGGTGGCACTAGTCAGCGATGCTGGCATGCCGTGCATTTCCGACCCAGGGGAAGATATTGTGAAAAAAGCAGTCGAGGCAGGCTATCCGGTCGTTCCGGTGCCAGGTGCGAATGCGGCACTCAGCGCATTGATCGCTTCTGGCATCACTCCACAGCCGTTTCTATTTTACGGTTTCCTATCGCGCAATAAGAAAGCGCGCCAAGCGGAACTTGAGAAATTGAGCCAGAAAGAAGAAACGCTGCTATTGTATGAAGCTCCGCATCGTTTGAAAGATAGTTTGAAAAGCCTGATGGCCGTATTCGGCG
Organism: Planococcus sp. SK3692; assembly: GCF_028890485.2. Lineage (GTDB taxonomy): Bacteria > Bacillota > Bacilli > Bacillales_A > Planococcaceae > Planococcus. Next base: position 1,783,184 of record NZ_JARCHV010000001.1, on the reverse strand, counting down.
GCGAGCGGCGGATTGTGTTGGCCAGGGAAGTGACCAAGAAATTTGAGGAATTCCTGCGTGGAAGTCTAGAAGAAGCGGTTGCTTGGGCTGAGTCAAATGAAATCCGCGGTGAATTCTGCATAGTGGTTGAAGGTAATTTGGAGCCCGATGTGCTAGAAGTGGATGAGTGGTGGGAAGAACTGACATATGCACAACATGTCACTCAGTTAATGGAACAAAAACAAATTTCTTCAAAAGAAGCAATCAAGGAAGCGGCGAAAGCACGCGGTCTGCCGAAACGGGATGTATACGAAGCGTTCCATAAAGACTGAATCGAACCCATAAAAAAAAGCCGGTGTGCATAGGCACGCCGGTTTTTATTTTTTCAAATTGCTTTGGATTTCTTTAACAAGTTGCTCCGCGCCTTCTGGGCTGAGGATCAATTTGCCGCCAACCAATTGCATGTTCTCATCGGAAACTTCACCAGTTACCGCACATGTCATATTTGGCATATACTTTTTCAAGATAATTTTGTCGTCGTCGACATAAATCTCCAACGCATCTTTCTCTGCGATTCCTAGCGTACGACGCAATTCAATCGGAATAACGACGCGGCCCAATTCGTCCACTTTACGTACAATACCAGTCGATTTCATAATCATTAGCCCCCTTCAATTTTAGCGGTAGAATTCGTCAAAATTCGACATTTACCACTTCTTGTCATAAATCATACCAAGTAATGTCAATTAGGTCAATAAAAAACTATGGATTTCATAATAAATTTTGGGTTTTTGAGGCAAATACCCATTATTTCGTTATTTTTCTGCCATATATTTTCCTGTCACCCTGTTTTGGGAAGAAGTTCCAATTTGGGTCTTGGATTTTCCGAGCGGGAGGAAACATTGTACAAAATTCGCGACTTCGTTAAAATAAAGGATATACAAAAAAACTGGAGGAATTTTTCGTGACTGCCAAGAATAAGACATTTTACCTGACGACTCCCATTTACTATCCGAGCGGAAAATTCCATATCGGAACGGCTTACACGACTGTTGCATCCGATGCAATGGCGCGCTATAAACGCCTGCGCGGCTTCGATGTCCGTTTTTTGACGGGCATGGACGAGCACGGCCAAAAAATTGAAGAAAAAGCCCGCGAAGCCGGCAAAGAACCGCAAGTCTTTGTTGATGAAATGGCTGAGGCAGCAAAAAAAGTATGGGAAGTCATGGACATCAGCTATGACGACTTTATCCGTACGACAGAAGCCCGCCACAAAGAAGGGGTAGAGAAGATTTTCCAAACCTTCCTCGATAATGGCGATATCTACAAAGGCGAGTACGAGGGCTGGTATTGCACGCCTTGTGAATCTTTCTTCACGGAATCACAGCTCGAAGACGGCAATTGCCCGGATTGCGGACGCCCGGTGCACAAAGTAAAAGAAGAATCGTATTTCTTCAATATGAAAAAGTACGCAGACCGCTTGCTTGATTATTACGACAAGCATGTCGAGTTCATTGAGCCGGAATCACGCAAAAATGAAATGGTCAATAATTTCATCAAGCCAGGCCTCGAAGATCTATCTGTTTCCCGGACTTCCTTTGACTGGGGCATCCCGGTTCCTGGAGATCCGAAGCATGTCATTTACGTATGGGTCGACGCGTTGTCGAACTACATCACGTCACTCGGCTATGGCTCGAATGATGAAACTGATTTCAATAAATACTGGCCTGCGGATGTGCACGTTGTCGGAAAAGACATCGTGCGCTTCCATACGATCTATTGGCCGATCTTCCTCATGGCGCTTGACTTGCCATTGCCGAAAAAAGTATTCGCACATGGCTTTATCATGATGAAAGATGGCAAAATGTCCAAATCAAAAGGCAATGTCGTCTATCCGGAAATGCTCGTGGAGCGCTACGGGCTGGATGCGGCGCGTTATTTCCTATTGCGCGAGCTGCCATTTGGATCTGACGGCGTGTTCTCCCCGGAATCCTTCGTCGAGCGCACCAATTACGACTTAGCCAATGACCTTGGGAATTTATTGAACCGCACCGTCTCGATGATCAATAAATATTTCGACGGCGAAGTGCCGCAAGTCGACGGCTTCAAGACTGACTTCGACGAGACTTTGCAGACGATCGCTAAAAATACAGTGGCCGTTTACGAAGAGCATATGGAAAAGATGCAGTTCAGCCTCGTATTGAGCGAAGTGTGGACATTGATTTCCCGCACGAATAAATACATCGATGAAACGCAGCCGTGGGTATTGGCGAAAGAAGACGGCGACCGCACGCAACTTGCTTCGGTCATGGCACATCTCGCCGAGAGCTTGCGCATGACGGCCGTTATGCTGCAGCCGTTCTTGCCGAATGCACCGAAGCAGATCATCGAACAGCTCGGGCTTGCACCGGAGTTCCTCGAATGGCAGACATTAGAGTCATTCGGCGCGATTCCAACAGGTACGACCGTCGTGAAAAAAGGCACGCCGATTTTCCCGCGTCTTGAAGTGGAGCCGGAAGTGGCGTATATCCGCGATCAAATGCGTGGAGGCGCAGCACCAAAAGAAGAACAAGCACCTGTAGAGACTGTCCCGGAAAAGCCGGACACTCCTGAAATTACGATTGATGATTTCATGAAAGTGGATTTGCGCGTGGCGACGGTTACGGCATGCGAACCCGTGAAAAAGACCGATAAGCTGTTGAAGCTGCAAGTGGACATGGGCTATGAAACACGCCAAGTCGTCTCTGGCATCGCTGAGCATTACAAACCGGATGAACTTGTCGGCCGCAAAGTCATCATTGTCGCCAACTTGAAACCGGTCAAGCTGCGCGGTGAATTATCGCAAGGCATGATTCTTGCCGGACAGCAAAATGGCTACTTGACCATCGCTTCTGTAGACCAAAAGTTACCGAACGGCACACAAGTTAAGTAAATATTCATGTGACAGCCTGCTCAGTCGAGCAGGCTGTTTTTTTGTATTTTGTGACTTAATGACTATGGAAACAGCTAAAACAAACGAAATGACTTCAAAACATCATGTTTTGTAATCCAAATGTAATATGGCTGTGAAGAAAGAAATGGCCTCAACCCGTACAATGTAATCTATGTGAAGGAGACTGATGAAGATGTATATCGATACCCATGTTCATTTAAACGCCGATCAATACGACGAAGATTTACAAGAAGTCATCGATCGCGCGCTAAACAGCAAGGTGGAGAAAATGGTCGTCATCGGTTTTGACCGGAAAACGATCAAACGCGCCATTGAATTGGCTGAAAGCTACGACTTCATCTATGCGGTCGTCGGTTGGCATCCTGTCGATGCGATTGATTGCACGGATGAAGACCTCGAATGGATCGAACAATTGGCCGCACACGAAAAAGTGGTCGGCATTGGTGAAACGGGCCTCGATTACCATTGGGACAAATCACCGAGAGATATCCAACAACAAGTATTCCGCAAACAGATCCAGCTCGCGAAACGCGTCAAGTTGCCGATCATCATCCATAACCGGGAAGCCACAGAAGATGTGCTGACGATTTTGCGCGAAGAAGATGCACAAGAAGTCGGAGGCGTTATGCACTGTTTCGGAGGCAGTGTTGAAACAGCGCAAGAGAGCATCAAGATGAATTTCATGATTTCACTGGGCGGGCCGGTAACATTCAAAAACGCCAAAAAGCCAAAAGAAGTGGCTGCTGAAATTCCATTGGAGCATTTGATGATCGAAACCGATGCCCCGTATCTCGCACCGCATCCATACCGCGGCAAGCGCAACGAACCTTCGTACGTGCCGCTTGTGGCAGAAGAGATCGCCCGCTTAAAAGAGCTGCCGGTCGAAACAGTAGCCGAGGCAACGACAAAAAACGCAGAGCGGTTCTATAAATTTTCATAAATGCAGGTTAATTAAAAAAACATATGCGTTGACACGGAAGTGGGGCGCACCTATAATCACTCAGGTGTATGAAGGAGGAGTTATTTTTGACAAAAGAAGCAAATAATACCAATCACAATAAATCATTCAAAGGAAAGTCGGCAGCGATCAGCATCGCGACGGTTCTCTTGTTCGCAGCCGTATTGGCCTTTGCGATTTTTGAAGGCACGAAAAATACAGTGACAATTACAGCGAACGGGGAAACAGAAGAAATCCGTACGCATGCTGAAACAGTTGGCGATGTATTGGACGAGCAGGCGATTGAAGTCGGTAAAGACGATTTCCTCAGCCATTCAGCTGATACCAAGATCGAAGGCGAGACCGCAATCGAATGGGATGAAGCGGAACAATACGCAGTAACCGTTGACGGAGAAACCCGTTCAGCATGGACGACGGAAAACACCGTCTCTGCTATTTTGGAAAAAGCGGAAATCGAAGTGACGAAGCATGACAAAGTAAGCCCTGCACTCAATGAAACCGTCGATGAAGATACAGTGATAGATGTAGAAAAAGCATATGAAGTAACCATCGTGGATGGCGGAAAAGACAAAAAAGTCTGGTCCACTTCGACTACGGTCGCTGACTTTTTAAAACAGCATAGTGTGGAGCTAAGCAAACTTGACCGCGTAGAGCAGGACATGGATGAACTCGTTCTTCCAAACTCCAAAGTCGAGGTCGTGCGTGTAGAAAAAGTCACCGATGTAGTGGAAGACGCTGTGAAGTATGCAGTGGAAACGAGAAAAGATTCATCCCTCTTGAAAGGCAGCGAAAAGCTGGTCCAAAAAGGGCAGAATGGATTGGTTAAGAAAACGTACGAAGTCGTGAAAGAAAACGGCAAAGAAGTAAAACGTGAATTGAAAAAAGAAAAAGTCGTCAAGGAACCGAAGCAGCAAATCTTGGCTGTCGGAACGAAAACAGTTGTAGCCAGCGTTTCGCGTGGCACAGCGAAAAAAGAGACAGCAACGCCTGTGAAACAGGCATCAGTGAAAAAAGAAGCAGCACCAGTGAAAAAAGCTTCGGCGAAAGTCGAGAAAGCTGCAGCTCCAAAAGCGGCAGCAAAAGCTCCTGAAAAGGCGCCAGAAAAAGCGAAGGCTGCACCACAGCCAGCGAAAAAAGAATCCGCTTCTGAACCTACGGGCGGTAAGGAATTCTATGTCTCTGCAACAGCTTACACGGCTAGCTGCACAGGCTGTTCCGGCATCACGGCAACGGGCATCAACTTGAAAGCGAACCCGGGCCTTAAAGTGATCGCAGTTGACCCAAGTGTCATCCCACTTGGTTCGAAAGTTTGGGTAGAAGGCTACGGCAATGCCATCGCGGGTGATACGGGCGGAGCGATCAAAGGCAACAAGATTGATTTGTTCATGCCGAACCGTTCCGATGCCATCGCATTCGGTCGCAAGCAAGTGAAAGTGAAAATCCTCAACTAATCGAATACGTTATTATATAGAAGGAAAAGCTTTCCCGGAATGTCGGGAAAGCTTTTTACATGTTTGCCGGAAGCGCGGTAAAATGAATGAGATCTGCAGAAACGAGGGATAGGCCATGAAGATACAAGAAGTGATTGTTGTTGAAGGAAAAGATGATACAGTAGCGATTAAGCGGGCTGTAGGCGCCGATACGATCGAAACGAACGGGTCCGCGATTTCGGCCGAGACTTTGCGCCGCATTATGCATGCCCAGGAAAAGCGCGGCGTCATCGTTTTCACCGACCCCGATTATCCGGGCAGGCGGATTCGTGCTATTATTGAAGAACACGTGCCGCAAGCGAAGCACGCTTTTTTGGCGAAAGAAAAGACCATCGCCAAAAACGGCAAAGGGTTGGGCATTGAACATGCCAGTGATGAAGATATCCGTCAGGCGTTAGAGGCGGTCTATACGCCGTTGACAGCAGAGCGGCCAGTGGAGATCACCTTAGAGGATCTGATCGACGCACGGCTGATCGCCCACCCGTCAGCGAAAGCGCGCAGGACCGAGCTCGGCGAAGCTCTCAATATCGGCTATACGAACGGCAAGCAGCTGCATAAGCGCCTGCATGTGTTCGGCATTACCAAACAGCAGTTTATCGACGCAGTGCAAGCGTTAACCCAGGAGGACAGAACATGACCAAAGATATAGCAACACCGATCCGTACGCAAGAGATCATGGCCAAACACGGCCTGACATTCAAGAAAAGCCTAGGCCAGAACTTTTTGATCGACCCGAATATTTTACGCAAAATTGTCTCGCAAGCCGGCCTCACAAAAGACTCGGCTGCCATTGAAATCGGCCCTGGGATCGGCGCGTTAACCGAGCATTTGGCAAGAGACGCCGGAAAAGTATTGGCGTTTGAAATCGACCAGCGGCTATTACCCGTGCTCGCAGACACCTTATCGCCTTACGACAACGTCAAAGTGATCCATTCCGATATTTTAAAAGCGGACGTTGAAAGCGCCATACAAGAAGAATTGGCCGGTTTTGACGACATCATGGTCGTCGCCAACTTGCCTTATTACGTGACGACGCCGATTATCCTTAAATTATTGCTCGAGAAGTTGCCGATTCGCGGCATGGTCGTTATGCTGCAAAAAGAAGTGGCGGAGCGCATCACGGCAAAACCCGGCACGAAAGCATATGGCTCCTTGTCGATCGCCATCCAATACTATACGGAAGCCGATTATGCTATGACTGTGCCGAAGTCGGTATTCATGCCCCAGCCAAATGTCGACTCTGCGGTCATCCGCATGATTAAACGTCCGGAACCAATCGTCACCGTTATCGATGAGGACTTTTTCTTCTCGGTGACACGCGGGTCATTTGTCCAGCGCCGCAAGACGATTCTCAACAACCTGCAAAGCGCCATGCCGAACGGAAAAGCGAAAAAAGACTTGATTTTGCAGGCGCTCGGAGAAGCCGGCATCGACCCTACACGGCGCGGTGAAACGCTCAGCATCAAGGAATTTGGATTGTTGTCCGATAAATTATATCCGCATTTTCATTAAACCGTGAAACTGTAACAGTTTTGGCACAGTTTTTTTCGGAAGTAGAATATTTCGGATAAATAACTGTTGCAATTCCTGAAAAGCATTGGTAAAATTAAAAATTTATTTGACTCCGCGGTCATTTTATGCTAGACTTTAGACTATAGTGAGGTGTAGACAAAATGCCCAAAACTTTGGCGGAGATTAAAAAGTCATTAGACCTGCATTTAGGGAAAAGGTTGCTGTTAAAAGCAAACGGAGGTCGCAAAAAGACGGTAGAACGTGCCGGAATTCTGCGTGAAACCTATCACTCCGTGTTCGTGATTGAATTGGATCAAGATGAACATGCATTTGAACGTGTATCTTATAGCTACGCGGACATCTTAACTGAAGCAGTGGAAATCACTGTGTTTGAAGGAACAGAAGACGCGCTTGTCGTTAAATAATTGAACTCTATTTCATTCTTACTTTACAACCCGCTTCGGTGATTTCGCCGGAAGCGGGTTTTTTCTATTGTTCTGGTTCTTCGGAAGCGATGCGTCTGTGTTAAAATAGTTTTCATCAGAACAGAAAAGGAGGCAGTGGAATGCTCTATATAAAAGCGCCTGCCAAAATCAATTTGACGCTTGATGTCTTGTACAAGCGTCCGGACAATTACCACGAAATCGAAATGATCATGACCACCGTCGACTTGGCCGACCGAATCGGCTTACAAGGGACAGCGAAAGGCATACATATCCAGTCGGCGGATCGTTTTGTGCCGAACGACTCGCGCAACTTGGCGTACCAGGCTGCGCAATTGATCAAAGATACATTCAATATTAAAACAGGGGTCATCATTTCGCTCGAAAAACAGATTCCGGTAGCGGCGGGACTAGCCGGTGGCAGCAGCGACGCAGCGGCTACATTGAAAGGCCTCAACCAGCTATGGCAATTGAACCTGTCGCTCGACGAGTTGGCAGAGCTCGGCGCGAAAATCGGCTCAGACGTGTCGTTTTGCGTATACGGCGGCACAGCGCTTGCGACAGGGCGCGGCGAGGTGATCGAAGAACTGCCGGCGCCTCCGCATTGCTGGGTCATTCTTGCCAAACCATCGCTCGGCGTTTCGACAGCAGACGTTTACGGGGCATTCGATCCGGACAAAGCGGATCACCCGGATACGCAAGCGATGATCGCGGCACTTCGTGAAGGCGATTACGAAGCGATGTGCGACAATCTCGGCAACGCGCTCGAGAGCGTAACGATGAACCTTCATCCAGAAGTTGGCCAGATTAAAGAGCATATGATTAAATTCGGTGCCGATGCGGTGCTGATGAGCGGCAGCGGCCCGACCGTCTTCGGCTTGGTCAACCAGGAAGCGCGCATCCCGCGCATTTATAATGGCTTACGCGGATTCTGTTCGGAAGTGTATGCGGTACGCTTGCTGGGCGACCGGGAGCCTCTTGCTTAAATACGTATATTTATGGTAAGTTTTCATTAGAATATTCGTGTTTAGGAGAGGGTAGTAGTGAAATGGAAGCGCAGTGAACGCTTGGTCGACATGACGCATTATCTATTGGAACATCCGCATCAATTGATTCCGTTGACATATTTCTCGGATTTGTATCAGTCAGCGAAATCTTCGATCAGTGAAGACTTGGGCATCGTCAAGGAAACCTTTGAAGAAAAAGGCATCGGCCTATTGATGACCGTGCCGGGAGCTTCCGGCGGTGTCAAATATGTTCCGAAGATGAAGGGTCCTGAGATTCGCCAAGTGATGGATGAACTGATTACCGAATTGAGCCAATCGGACCGGCTATTGCCGGGCGGTTATTTGTATATGACCGATGTGCTCGGCAACCCCCAAATGATGAACCGCGTCGGCAAAGTGTTTGCCAGCGCGTTTGCAGGCGAGAAAATCGATGCCATCATGACAGTCGCGACAAAAGGCATCCCCATTGCCCAAGCCATCGCGCGCCACTTGAATGTGCCGGTCGTCATCGTCCGCCGCGACAGCAAAGTGACAGAAGGCTCCACTGTCAGCATCAATTACGTCTCGGGTTCCACGCGCCGCATCCAGACGATGGTGTTGTCGAAGCGCAGCATGAAGAGCGGCCAGCGCGTGCTCATCACCGACGATTTCATGAAAGTCGGGGGCACGATGAACGGCATGAAGAACTTATTGGAAGAATTCGATTGCACATTGGCCGGTGTTGCGGTGCTCGTGGAAGCGGAGCATGCAGACGAACGCCTCGTGGAAAAATATCTCTCCCTCGTCAAATTGGACGAAGTCAGCGAAAAAGACCGGACCATTACATTGAGAGCCGGAAATTATTTTGAAGGAGCGGATTAATATGAAATACGTAGCGACAGACAAAGCAGCAGCGGCAATCGGGCCCTATTCCCAAGGCGTCATTTCAGGCGATATGTTCTACAGCTCGGGGCAGATCCCGTTAAAAGCAGACGGAGAACTCGCACAAGGCGGCATAGCAGAACAAACGCATCAAGTGTTCGCCAATCTTCAGGCCGTTTTAGAGGAAGCAGGATCGTCGCTTCAGCAGGTTATCAAGACGACTGTGTTCATCAAAGACATGAACGATTTTGCGGAACTGAACTCTATTTATGCTTCTTATTTCGGCGAGCATAAGCCAGCGCGCTCCACAGTCGAAGTGGCACGCCTGCCAAAAGATGTGAAAGTAGAAATTGAAGTCATTGCGAAAGTTGCACAATAAAACCACCTTTTGGGTGGTTTTTGTTTTATTTTCATTTATTAAGTAAATTTTCTAATAAATTCTGTAATTTTTGAAGGAATTTAGTCCTCTCTCCCGAATACAAACAAATGCGCCAAAAAATTACAGCAAGAGAAGGGGAGATTTGAGAATGGAAGTAACTGATGTAAGATTGCGCCGCGTTCAAACTGACGGACGCATGCGGGCAATCGCTTCAATCACGCTCGACAATGAATTCGTGGTACACGACATCCGTGTTATCGACGGCAACGACGGGTTATTTGTCGCCATGCCGAGCAAGCGGACGCCGGACGGGGAGTTCCGCGACATTGCACATCCGATCAATTCAGGCACACGCAATAAATTGCAAGAAGCCGTGCTCGAAGCATATGGACAAAGTGAAGAGCAGGCAGTACTTGAGAATGCCGGCATCTGATCCGCCGAAGAACCTTCCACTTCTAGAGAAGGTTCTTTTTTATGGGTAAAATTCCATCAGTAAGAAATGCCTCTCTTACTAGTCTGACTTAGAAGGTGAAAAAGCGCGTAATTGCGCTCGCTTCGGGCTTTGTCATGTGATTGTCATGTCCTGTAACCTTGAAAATCAAGGGTTTTTCAGCTATAGTCAATAAGGAAACGTGAAAGTGGCATTTTTTTGTCTAGAACAAACAGCACTTTCGCCAGACAATCATTTTTCAGTTAATCAGTTTAAATACAGGAAACGGAGGGATTCGACCGATGGACCATACATATGCGGTAATTTTGGCGGCCGGACAGGGCACGCGCATGAAATCGAAATTGTATAAAGTACTTCACCCTGTGTGCGGCATGCCAATGGTAGAGCACGTCACGGGGAATATCCACCAACTTGGCGTCGAGAAGATCGTCACGATCGTCGGGCACGGAGCGGAGAAAGTAAAAGACCAGCTAGGGGACATGAGCGAATATGCACTCCAGGAAGAGCAGCTCGGCACAGCCCACGCTGTGCAGCAAGCGGCGCCGCTGATCGAAGGAAAAGCCGGCACGACGATCGTCGTATGCGGCGATACACCATTGATCCGTGCGGAAACCATGCAATCACTTATCGATCACCACAAAGAAACCGGCGCCAAGGCGACCATCCTAACTGCCCTTGCAGAAGACCCGACCGGTTACGGGCGCATCATCCGGGACGCTTCTGAAAGCGTCGAGAAGATCGTCGAGCAAAAAGACGCATCGACTGCAGAGCAAGCTGTGAAAGAAATCAATACCGGAACCTATTGCTTTGATAACGAAGCTTTGTTCGACGCGTTGAAAAACGTTTCCAATGATAATGTGCAAGGCGAGTATTATTTGCCGGACGTCATTGAAATTCTTCAAAAGCAAGGCGAGATCGTTGCAGCTTATGCAACCGACAGCTTTGAAGAGACACTCGGCGTCAATGACCGTGTCGCGTTAAGCCAAGCGGAGACTTTCCTTCGCCGCCGCATCGCTGAACAGCATATGCGTGCTGGTGTATCGATCATCGATCCAGCGACTGCCTACATCAGTGCACAGGCGAAAATCGGTGCCGATACCATTATCCATCCGAATGTTACCATCGAAGGGGACACGGTCATCGGGGAAGACTGCGTTATCACGTCGAATACACGCATCGTCTCGAGTACGATTGGCGACCGCACGGAAATCCGCAGCTCTGAAGTGTATGACAGTACCATCGGCAACGATACGGCTGTCGGGCCATTCGCTCACATCCGCCCGCAATCCGCGCTTGGAAATGAAGTGAAGATCGGCAATTTCGTGGAAGTGAAAAAAGCCGAACTTGGAACGGGCAGTAAAGTGTCCCATTTGAGCTATATCGGAGATGCGCTTGTCGGCAGCGGCGTCAATATCGGCTGTGGCACGATCACAGTCAATTACGATGGCAAGAACAAGCACCTCACGACTATTGAAGATGATTCGTTCATCGGCTGCAACTCGAATTTGATTGCACCGGTCACGATCGGCAAAGGTTCTTATGTCGCGGCAGGGTCGACCATTTCGAAAGATGTGCCTAGCGACGCCCTGGCGATTGGCAGAGCGCGCCAGGAAAATAAAGAAGGCTACGCAAGCAAACTAAACCGCAAATAATAGGAGGGTTCCCCCCAATGGGCATTCAAAATACTAACTCGAAGTTGAAAATCTTTTCGTTGAACTCGAACAAAGAACTGGCTGAGCAAATTGCTGAGCAAGTGGGCTTGCCGCTTGGCAAAAGCTCGGTAACACACTTTAGCGACGGAGAAATCCAGATTAACATCGAAGAAAGCATCCGTGGCTGCGACGTGTTCATCGTCCAATCGACTTCACAGCCGGTCAACGAAAACTTGATGGAGCTATTGATCATGATTGATGCCGTCAAGCGTGCATCTGCGCGTACCGTAAACGTAGTTATCCCATACTACGGCTATGCACGCCAGGACCGCAAAGCACGTTCACGCGAGCCGATCACGGCAAAACTTGTCGCCAACCTGCTTGAGACAGCCGGCGCGACGCGTGTTGTCGTATTGGATCTTCACGCTCCGCAAATTCAAGGGTTCTTTGATATTTTGATTGACCATCTGGTAGCTGTGCCACTCCTATCCGATCATTTCTTGAATGATGCAAACATTGATCTCGAAAACGCGATCATCGTATCGCCTGACCACGGCGGCGTAACGCGTGCCCGTAAAATGGCGGACCGCTTGAAAGCGCCGATTGCCATCATCGATAAGCGCCGTCCGCGCCCGAACGTCGCCGAAGTGATGAACATCGTCGGTAACGTCGAAGGCAAAACAGCGATCATCATCGACGATATCATCGATACAGCCGGAACGATTTCAATTGCGGCGAGCGCATTGATCGAAAGCGGAGCAAAAGAAGTCTATGCATGCTGTACGCATCCAGTACTTTCGGGCCCTGCTGTCCAGCGCATCCAGGATTCCGTCATCAAGGAATTGGTGGTAACCAACTCGATCGCTCTTGCAGATGAGAAGAAAATCGACAAGATCAAACAATTGACGGTCGCGCCGCTTCTTGCTGAAACGATCATTCGCGTTCACGAACAGAAATCGGTCAGCACTTTATTCGATTGATGGCGCTGGCATATGCCAGAGTCTTCCAGGTTTCAGCTTTATATGGATAGGGTAGTTATAAACTATGCGTTTAATATAACTGGAGGTTGAAATTATATGGCTACTAAAATGACAGCAGCGAAACGAGAAACAGGAAAACCGCATTCGGCATTGACCGATTTGCGCGGCGAAGGCAATGTGCCTGGCGTCGTATACGGCTACAAAATGGAAACGACACCGATTACAGTGTCTGAAATTGACCTGATCAAAACTTTGCGTGAATCTGGGCGTAACGGCGTCATCAGCTTGGAAATCGGCGGCAAAAGCACAAACGTCGTCTTGAGCGATTATCAAATGGATTCATTGAAAGGCAGCTTCAAGCACGTCGACTTCTTGGCCATTAACATGTCCGAAGAAATCGACGTCGATGCAACTGTTCACTTGGTCGGCGAATCACCAGGCGAAAAAGAAGGCGGCGTCGTGACGCAACCGAACCGTGAAGTAACTATTCGAGTGAAGCCGAGCGATATTCCGGATTCTGTGGATGTCGATGTCAGCGAGCTCGCAATCGGCGACTCGGTATCAGTCAGCGATATCCGCGACAAGTTCAGCTTCGAAATCTTGAACGATGATGACTTCCTGTTGATCTCTGTCACAGCACCACGTACAGAAGAAGAGCTAGAAGAGCTTGAAACAACAGATGAAGGCGAAGAGCCTGAAGTGATCGGCGACAACGAGGAAGAAGCCGCTGGCGAAGAAAAAGAATAATTCCAGCAAAGCCCAAACAGGGACTGCCCACCGGCGGTCCCTGTTTTTATTGCATAGTTGCGGATTATGGTAAAATAAAAGGCAGTGAAGAGATAAAAGGAGTTTGCTATGAAAATGATCATCGGCCTGGGGAATCCAGGGAAACCATATGAAGAAACCCGCCACAATATCGGCTTTCAAGTAATCGACCGATTGGCGCGTGAGTGGAATGCCCCGCTCACGCAGTCCAAGTTCAAGGGGATGTATTCCGTCGTCCACCGCCCAGAAGGCAAAGTGATGCTCGTCAAGCCGCTGACTTATATGAATTTATCCGGCGAATGCATCGGGCCACTGATGGATTATTACAATGTCGATCTAGAGGACATTGTCGTCATCTACGATGATTTGGATTTGCCGGCAGGCCAGCTCCGCTTGCGCCAAAAGGGCAGTGCGGGTGGGCACAACGGCATCAAATCACTGATCCAGCATCTTGGTACGCAACAGTTTAACCGCATGCGCATCGGCATTAGCCGTCCGCCTGCAGGTATGAAAGTGCCCGATTACGTACTCGCTAAGTTCAGTGCTGAAGAACAACCATTGATGCAAGAGGCGGTCAAAAAGAGTGCGGATGCGTGCAATTACTGGCTATCGAAGCCATTTATTGAAGTCATGAATGAATACAACAGGTAATCGCTTTGGCGCATGCGTGCGTCCAAGGCTTTTTCCCGTTTCCTAAAGTTTTTAAAAGGGTATTATAGCCAGCAAACGGCTTTATTTCGGACAGGAAGGAGGAATCTTCATGAAGCACATTTTGCAGACATTTTTAGGGGATTCCCACACTCAATCATTTATCAACGAACTGAAAAAAGGCCAGGACCATCAGTTGATCTCCGGCTTATCCGGCAGTGCCCGGCCGATTTTTTACCAGACGGTCCACGAAGAACTGGACAAGCCGCTGCTCGTCGTGACGCCGAATTTGCTACATGCCCAAAGGGTCTATGACGATTTGGTCAGGCTCATGGGAGAACAGCGCGTACGGTTGTATCCGGCAGAAGAAACAATCGCTGCGGATATCGCATTTTCAGGGCCGGAACTGCGTGCCCACCGGATTGATACGCTCGATCATATGAAATCGACCGGCACAGGCATTTACGTTACGCCAGTTTCAGGCTTGCGCAAATTATTGCCGTCCCCTGCGCAATGGGACGGAGCGACTTTGCGCGTTGCGGACGGAGATGAAATCGATACTGGAGACTGGCTATTGAAGCTTGTTGCGATGGGTTATTCCCGTACGACGATGGTCACTTCACCCGGCGAATTCGCTTTGCGCGGCGGTATCCTTGATGTTTACCCGCTGCATTTCGAACATCCGGTGCGCATTGAGCTATTCGATACGGAAGTCGATTCCATCCGCCTGTTCTCAGCAGAAGACCAGCGCTCACTTGAGAAAATTGAGTCGCTGTGCATTTTGCCGGCTGTTGAATTGGTGTTGTCGGCAGGACAGAAGCGTGTATTGGCAGACCGCATCGAGGACCAATTGACGGTAAGCTTGAAGAAGCTCAAGGATGACGATACGAAAGAGTTGATGCTGCAATACATTCAACGCGACATTGACACGCTCCGAAGCGGTGATGAACCGGAGCAGCTCGCGAAATATGCCGCTTTGGTCGACTCGCAATCCGCTTTTCTGGGCGATTATTTCCCTGAAGAAGGGGTCGTGTTTTTCGATGAGCTCGGGCGCATCCAGGAAATGACCGAAACGCTGGAGCGCGAAGAAGCGGAATGGACGGTGTCGCTCCTTGAGGAAGGGAAGTTCCTCCACGGGGTGCCGCTCGCGTACCCGTTCCGGGAGGTGTTGTCGAAACTCAAGCAGCCGGCCAATTTCCTGTCATTGTTTACGCGGACTTTCCCGCTTGTGACGATCAAGAAATCGCTCGCTTATTCCTGCAAGCCGATGCAATCGTTCCACGGGCAGATGAATTTATTGCAAGCGGAAATGGAACGCTGGACGCTCGGCAAGTTTCGCGTATTTGTAGTGGCAAGCGGCGAAGAGCGCATGCAAAAAGTGCGTTCCGTGCTGGAAGATTACGAGATGGAAGCGGAAATCATCACCGAAAAAACCATCGTGCAAGATGGAAAAACCTATCTTGTTGACGGCGAATTGTCGAGCGGCTTTGAAATGCCGCTGCAGCGTATGGCCGTCATTACGGATGCGGAATTGTTCAAAAAGCAGCCGAAGAAAAAAACACGTGCCCAGAAATTGACCAATGCCGAGCGCATCAAGAGCTATTCGGAGATCAAGCCTGGCGATTATATCGTCCATATCCATCACGGCATCGGCCGCTTTGTCGGCATTGAAACGCTCGAGAGTGGGGGCGTCCATAAAGATTATCTCCACATCGTCTATAAAGGCGATGATAAATTATTCGTGCCGGTCGACAAAATTGACCTTGTCCAGAAATACATCGCTTCGGAAGAAAAAGAGCCGAAGCTCCATAAAATGGGCGGCGTCGAATGGAAGAAGACGCGCACCAAAGTATCGGCGGCCGTACAGGATATTGCCGATGACTTGATCAAGCTGTATGCAGAACGCGAAGCGCTCGAAGGCTTTACGTTCAGTGAAGACCAGGACATGCAGCGTCAGTTCGAAACGGAATTCCCTTACGAGGAGACGCCTGACCAACTGCGCTCCATCGATGAAGTGAAAAAAGACATGGAGAGAAAACGCCCGATGGACCGCTTGATCTGCGGCGACGTCGGTTATGGCAAAACGGAAGTCGCGATCCGTGCGGCGTTTAAAGCAGTGCTTGATGGCAAGCAAGTGGCGTTCCTTGTGCCGACGACCATCCTCGCCCAGCAGCATTTTGAAACGATGAGCGAGCGTTTCAAGGATTACCCGATGGAAGTCGGCCTCATGAGCCGTTTCCGTTCGAAAAAACAGCAAACTGAAACAGTTAAAGGCTTGAAGAACGGTTCGGTCGACGTCGTTGTCGGCACGCACCGCATCTTATCGAAAGATGTCGTGTACAAAGATCTTGGCTTGTTGATCATCGATGAAGAACAGCGATTTGGCGTGACCCATAAAGAGAAAATCAAACAGCTGAAATCGACGGTCGATGTATTGACTTTGACGGCGACGCCGATTCCGCGCACTTTGCATATGTCGATGATCGGCGTGCGCGACTTGTCCGTCATCGAGACGCCGCCTGCCAACCGGTTCCCGGTGCAGAGCTATGTCATGGAACATAACGGCGGGCTTGTACGTGAAGCGATCGAACGCGAGATGGCGCGCGGCGGCCAAGTATTTTATTTATACAACCGGGTAAGCGACATGACCCGCAAAGTGGACGAGATCCAGCAGCTCGTTCCGGAAGCGCGCGTCGGCTATGCCCATGGGCAGATGTCTGAGACCGAGCTCGAATCGATCATTCTCGGCTTTCTCGACGGCGAATACGATGTCCTGGTGACGACGACGATCATCGAAACCGGCATTGACATCCCGAACGTCAACACGCTCATTGTTTACGATGCAGACCGCATGGGCTTGTCGCAGCTGTATCAATTGCGCGGGCGCGTTGGGCGCTCGAGCCGCGTGGCGTACGCCTATTTCATGTACCAGCGCGATAAAGTGCTGACAGATGTCGCCGAAAAACGTTTGATGGCGATCAAGGAATTCACTGAACTCGGCTCAGGGTTCAAGATCGCCATGCGTGATTTGTCGATTCGCGGGGCGGGCAATTTGCTCGGTTCCCAGCAGCACGGCTTTATCGATTCGGTCGGTTTCGATTTGTATTCGCAAATGCTCGAAGAAGCGATTGAAGAGCGCCGCACTGGCATGAAGAAAGAAGTCGTGCCGGAAGTGGAGATCTCACTGGCAGAAGACGCCTATATTCCGGACAGCTATATTAGCGACGGCTACCAGAAGATCCAAATGTACAAGCGCGTCAAAAACATGGAAACAGCAGAAGAAATGATCGACTTGCAGGATGAATTGATCGACCGTTTCGGCGATTTACCGATCGAAGCCGAACAATTGCTGCGCATTGCCCGCATGAAAGTCTGGGCGCGCGCTGCCGGTGTCGAATCGATCAAACAGCAAGGAGATCGCGTCACCATCAAATTGAGCGACGCCGGAACGGAAGCGATGGACGGCGGAAAAGTCGTCGAAGCTTCCGGCAGCTACGGTCGTGCGGTCGGCTTCACGATGAACGGCCAGGCACTCGTTTTGAATATAGACGGCAAGAAGACCGGCAAGCACCATCCATTTGATGTGCTTGAAGGCATGATGGAGATTTTAGCGGATGCCGTCAGGGAAGAAGCATCTGTCGGGTGATGAGAGGTGTAGATAAATGACGGCGCAACATTCGATGGCCAGTTTCTTGAAAGGTGCCGCGTTACTTACGCTCGCGGGGTTTGTCGTCAAACTGCTGAGCGCTGTTTACCGGGTGCCGTTTCAGAACCTGGTCGGCGACGAGGGCTTTTATATTTATCAGCAAGTCTATCCATTCGTTGCGATTTTCGGCATTTGGACGTCCTACGGTTTTGCGGTCGCCGTGTCGAAATTATTGGCGGAGCATCAGGGCGTAGAGCACGCTGGAATTTTACGCACTGCGTTTTGGCTCATCGCCATTATTTCGGCATCAGCGTTTTCCGTGCTCTACCTGGGCGCCGATGTGCTCGCTGGCTGGATGGGCGATCCCTTGCTTGCCGGACTGCTGAGGGTAGGGGCGTTTGCGGTCGTCTTCATGGCGCCGCTTGCCATTATGAAAGGCCGACTTCAGGCAACTGGTAATATGGCGCCGGTCGCAACGGCGCAAGTCACAGAACAAGCAGTGCGTGTTTCGGTTATTCTGATCGGCGCATTCGCTGCCGTCAGCTCAGGGTTATCGCTGTATGCGGCGGGACAAGTGGCGATCGCAGCTGCCGGTGCCGGCGCATTCGCGGCTGTGCTGTTATTATGGCGTACTTATCGGAGTCAAAGAGAGCGTCACGGGGCTTCTTTTAGCAGCGGGACGATGAAAAAACTGCTATTTACAAGCCTCAGCGTCAGCATGAGTTCGCTGTTATTGGTGCTGTTCCAGCTGGTCGATTCGTTTACTGTCTATCGCCTGCTTGAACAGCCGCTGGGGGCATCGGCTGCCATGGAGCAAAAAGGCATCTACGACCGCGCGCAACCCCTCGTGCAATTCGGCATTTTGCTGGCTACATCTTTGACGCTGTCGCTTGTGCCGCTTATTGCCAGGACGATGCAGCAAAAAAGCGGCCGTAGTCCGGAGCTTTACGCAAGCCTCGCATTTCGCGTGTCTGTCTTGTTTGCGGTGGCCGCATCTGCTGGTTTGACATTGGTCATGCCTTACGTCAATGAAGCTTTATTCCAGACACCGGACGGATCTTTTGCACTGATTGTTTTTAATTGGCAAATCGTTTCGATGTCGCTTGTGCTTGTGTTGACGGCAATGCTATACGGTTTCGGAAAAATCCGTGTGCCTGCGTTGCTAATGTTTGTCGGCTTGATTTTAAAGCTGGCAGGAAATTTATTACTCGTGCCCGTATACGGCATCAGCGGGGCAGCGCTTGCCGGCAATATTGGCCTGGCTTTTATTGCGGCAGCGCTCATCGGGTATTTTAAAAAGGTTTGGCCGCTGCAGTTTGCACAGTCCCGTTTTTACGGCTGGCTCTTGTCGGCATCAGTGGCGATGGCTATCGCGGTGTACGCCTATATAATGGTTATCGTGCCGTTATTGGCAGGGACAGGCCGCCTTCAAGCGGCAATCATTACGCTGACTGCGGTTCCGCTCGGCGCGGCGGTGTTTTTATTGGTGGTAGCGAAATCGCGAATCATTACTGAGAGAGAATGGTATATTATCCCGTTCGGCCGCCGCTTGGCCGCGCTGCAGCTGGCGCTCAATCCACGAAAGAAAAGGAGTTAGATGATGCATACCATTCACATACTCGGCCTTGGCGCCGGGGATCTTCTGCAATTGCCGCTCGGCGTATATCGCACATTGAAAGAGGCGGACCCGCTTTATTTGCGGACTGCAGACCATCCGGTCGTAGTAGAGCTTGAAATAGAAGGCTTACGTTACGAGAGTTTTGATGCAATTTACGAAAAACACGATGATTTTGCGCCAGTGTATCGGGAAATTGCCGAGACGCTTATCGCACATGCGGAGAATGGACCGATTTATTACGCGGTTCCAGGACATCCGCTCGTTGCCGAGCAGACGGTGCAGTTTTTGATCGAGGCAGAACAACAAGGGCGCTGCGAACTGTCGATTGCCGGCGGGCAAAGCTTTTTGGACGCCATATTCGGCGCATTGCGCATCGATCCGATCGAAGGCTTCCAGCTGGTCGACGGCACAGGCCTCGACAGCAACCGGTTGAATATGACCGAACACATTTTGATCGCGCAAGTGTATGACCAATTCAGTGCATCCGAAGTGAAGCTGTCGTTGATGGAGAAATACCCGGACGATTACCCGGTAACGATCGTCACAGCTGCCGGTGCAGCTTCTGAGCGCTTGCGTACGGTGCCGCTCCATGAACTCGACCGCTCGGCGGAAATCGATAATTTGACGACCGTCTACGTGCCTCCTGCAACGGAACAGATCCAGCGTTTGAAAGAATGGCAGACATTCCGTGACATCATCGCGAAACTGCGCAGTCCCGAAGGCTGCCCGTGGGACCGCGAGCAGACGCATGAATCGCTGCGCCCTTATCTACTCGAAGAAGCGCACGAACTAATGCAGGCGATTGAAGAGGAAGACGACGAAGCGATTGCTGAAGAGTTAGGTGACGTGTTGTTGCAAGTGTTCCTGCACGCGCAAATCGGCCAGGACAACGGTTATTTCCAACTTGAAGATGTGCTTCAAGCGATCAGCGATAAAATGATCCGCCGCCATCCGCATGTCTTCAGTGATGTGGAAGTGGCGTCCTCAGATGAAGTCGTCGATAATTGGCAAGCGATCAAACGCCAGGAAAAACCGGCAGGAGAATCGCTGCTCGATGGCCAGGAACGTTATAGTTCTTCGCTCATGACTTCGTACAACTACCAGAAAAAGGCGGCGAAAGCAGGCTTTACGTGGAAAGATGCGGACGGTGCGTGGGCGAAGTTCGAAGAGGAATTGCAGGAGTTCAAGATTGAAGTGGCGAATGGTTCCAAAGACCAGCAGCTCGATGAATTCGGCGACTTGTTGTTCACGCTCGTCAACATCGCGCGTTTTTACGGCTTGTCGCCCGAACAGGCGATGGTCCAGGCGAACCGCAAATTCCGCACGCGCTTTTCACACGTCGAGCAGCGCGCAAAAGAAGGCGGCCGCACATTTTCAGATTACACATTAGACCAGCTCGACGGCTTCTGGAACGAAGCAAAGGCTGGACACGGAGAGGACGAAAATCATGAGACTCGATAAATTCCTGAAAGTATCCCGCTTGATCAAGCGCCGCACTTTGGCGAAAGAAGTAGCCGACCAAGGCCGCATTTTGGTCAACGGCAATAAAGCGAAAGCGAGCAGCGTCGTCAAAGAAGGCGACGAACTGCAGATCCGCTTCGGGCAAAAAGTGGTCACTGCGCGCATCGACCAATTGCGCGAAAACGTCCGCAAAGAACAGACTGCGGAAATGTACACCATCCTGAACGAAGAAAAACTCGATAAAGTGGACCCGACGTTTGTGGACGACGAGTCATAAAGAATGAAAAAGAACCCAGCCGGTTAGCGGTTGGGTTCTTTTTGTATGTTGAAAATAAGATGGTGTGAACAATTGGAGTGGAATAGTGATGAGGGGAGATTGCGCTTCAACTGCTGCTTTCCGGGGGGCGGGCGTCGAGCCAATGTGCCGCAAAAAAGCGCGACACATTTGTCTCGCCAGTCCCGCTCGGTCCCCCAGGAGTCAGCAGTTTCCGCTTCATCTCTAGGTATAGATTGGTAATTAATTGTATCATTCTCTCAACTCAGCAAATAAAGAAATAAAGTGCGCTGTTTTCTCGGAAGATCAGGTTGCTGATTTTTGGTCAGCACATGCATTACCAACCAAGCGACATATTTAAAAGCGGATGAACCACACAGATCCGAATCCATCCGACTCATTCAATTCAATGAAATGTATAAGCCCCTCGCGCTTAAGGGTGAAGCGAAGCCGTGAGACAGGCGTTCTTTTTGGCTCATGGCGGAAGCTCAACCCCAAGCGAGGCGGCGACGGCCAAAGTGATGAAAAAACAAAGCTTTCCCATAGTTCACATTAACAATCCAACTCACTACATATTCGGAGACCAAAAAAGAGCCTCGCCATTTACAGGCAAGGCTTTTCATTCGTATCCATAACTTCAATCGCCCATCAAAGTCACGAGCACCGCTTTTTGGGCATGCAGGCGGTTTTCGGCTTCCTGGAAAATGACCGAATGGGGGCCTTCCAAAATATCGGTCGTCACTTCTTCCTCGCGGTGCGCAGGGAGGCAGTGCATAAAAATGTAATCAGCTTTCGCATGCTGAACCAGGTCTGCGTTCACTTGGAATCCTTCAAAATCATTCAGGCGCTTGATGGCTTCCGCTTCCTGGCCCATGCTCGCCCAAACATCCGTATAGATGGCGTCGCTATTTTTCACGGCTTCGATGGGATCATGGGTCACCGTTACCACAGAACCGGTATCTTTTGCGATGGCTTGTGCGAGTTCAACCATTTCCGCTTGCGGCTCATAGCCTTTCGGAGCGGCGATCGCGATGTCGAGCCCGACTTTTGCTGCGCCGATCATCAAGGAGTTGGCCATATTATTGCCATCTCCGATATACGCCAGCTTGCGGCCTTTCAACTCGCCGAAATGTTCGATGAGCGTCATGAGATCGGCCAGCACTTGGCATGGGTGGTAATCATCGGTCAAGCCATTGATGACGGGAATTGAGCTGAACTGCGCGAGCTCTTCCACAGCGGACTGATGGAATGTGCGGATCATCAAGCCGTCCAAATAACCCGACAACACACGGGCCGTATCGGCAATCGTTTCACCGCGGCCGAGCTGAGTATCCTGAGAACTCAAGAACATCGCATGGCCGCCAAGCTGCAGCATGCCGGCTTCAAACGAAACACGCGTGCGGGTTGACGATTTCTCGAAGATCATGCCGAGCACTTTTCCTTTCAAGAGCGGCAGATGTTTATTTTCCGGTTTCTTTAATTCAATCGCTAAATTAAGCAAATCGATGATCTCCTCGGTGCTATAGTCTTTCAATGAGAGAAAATCTTCTTGGGCAACAGTTGGGGCAAGCGGCATGATCATCGTCATTGGGCAAGCACTCCTTTCAAGCGTTCAGATTGGTTTTTTTGGCTTGCGGCGTAAGCGGCCGCAGTTTCCGGGCGTGACCAGGCATGGAGGCGGTGGATGGCCGCTTGCGCCATGCGGCTGGCGTCGGGTGTTTCGGAAAAGTCGATATAGGCGGCAGCGTCTTTCGATGTTAACCACTCGTTAAACGAAAGTTGATCTTCGGTCACGATTGTGAAGCCTTGTGCGCGCCAAGAATTGAGTTGATCGTAATCGGCGCTGTCTTGCGCGGCAAATAGTGTTGAACCTGATGCAAGTTTCGCCAGCTGGACAGAAGCGCCGGTCAGCGCTTTTTCGAGCGCGTCTTCAAACAGCTTGGCTGTGCCGATCACTTCGCCGGTCGACATCATCTCGGGCGACAGGATAGGGGACAGGCCTGGTAATTTAATATGCGAGAACACCGGGGCTTTGACGGTAAAATCCGGTTGTCCGTTATACATGTCTTCGATGCCGAGCTCATCGTACGGCATGCCGAGCAGTAGGGCTGTTGCGTGCTGAACGAGCGGCACATCCGTCACTTTCGAGCTGATTGGTGCTGTGCGCGACGCCCGCGGATTGATTTCCATGACGAACAATTGATCTTCTTCGTAGACGAATTGAATATTGAATAGCCCGGTGTAGTCAAGCTGCCTCGCAATATGCTTTGCGGTATCGATCAGCTTTTGCTGCTGGACATCTGTTAATGTCACGGGCGGCGTGCTCGCGATGCTGTCGCCGGAATGGACACCGGTTCCTTCGAGATGCTCGAAGATCGCCGACACCCAGACGTTGTCGCCGTCCGTTAAAATATCGGCTTCCGCTTCTTTGCCGGTGACGAAATGGTCGACCAATACCGGAAACGCCTTGTCCGCGCCCGCGAGCCAAGCATCAAGCTCCGCTTGGTCGTGAAGCACGATCATGCCGCGTCCACCGATGACGTAAGAAGGGCGAAGCAAGACCGGGAAGCCGAGATTTTCCGCTGCGGGCAGCACTTCTTCCGGCGCATTCGCCGTCGTCCCGGGGATGGTCGGCAAGCCGATCGACTCGAGAAACGCATAAAAGCGGTCGCGGTCTTCCATTTGGTCCAGCAAATCGACCGATGAGCCGAGCACGGTAATGCCCGCTTCTTCAAGTGCTTTCGCCAAATTAAGCGAAGTCTGGCCGCCGAATTGGAGGATGACTTGGTGGATGCCCTCAAATTCCAAGACGTTCAAAACATCTTCCGCCGTGATCGGTTCGAAATAAAGCGCATCGGCCACTTCGTAATCGGTACTGACGGTTTCCGGGTTGTTGTTGATCATGACCGCTTCATAGCCAAGTTTCTGTGCGGCCATAACGCTGTGCACGCAGCAATAATCGAATTCGATACCTTGCCCGATGCGGATTGGGCCGGATCCGACGACCGCGACTTTTTTCGCATCATTCGAGCGGTCGACGTCTGCGGCATTGTCCCATGTGGAATAGAAATAATTAGTATTCGAACGGAACTCAGCGGCGCATGTATCAATCATCCGGTAGGCTGGCGCAATTTTATAGCTTCTGCGCTGTCCCCAAATTTCAGCTGCCGGCACATTCCAAATATCGGCCATTTGCTGGTCGCTGAAGCCGAGCTTTTTCGCCTGCAATAAGCGATCAGCAGTCACGGAATTCCAGCTGATCGATTTGAGGTCTTGCCACTCTGTAACAATATTCGATAAAACGTATAGGAAATAAGGGGTGATGCCAGTGATGGCATGCAGTTCATCCGTGGTTTTCCCGCGGATGAGCAATTCGAACAGCACGAACAAACGGCGATCGTCCGGCTTCATTGCGAGTTCCAATAAATCGCCCGTTGGCAATGAGGAGATGGCGGGAAGGCGGAACCCGTCTATCGGCAGCTCAAGCGAGCGCAGCGCTTTTTGCATAGCGGCTTCCATGCGGCGTTCGATCGCCATCACTTCGCCGGTCGCCTTCATCTGCGTGCCGAGCGTGCGGTCCGCTAAAGGAAATTGGTCGAACGGCCAGCGCGGGATTTTAAAGGCGACGTAATCGAGTGCCGGCTCGAAGCTGGCATAGGTTGTGCCAGTCACCGGGTTCTTCAATTCATCGAGCGTATAGCCGATGGCGAGCTTGGCGGCGATTTTCGCGATCGGGTAGCCGGTCGCTTTGGAGGCGAGCGCGGATGAGCGGCTGACACGCGGGTTGACTTCAATCAAAAAATAATCGGAGGTTTCCGGATGGAGGGCGAACTGCACATTGCAGGCGCCGATGATGCCGAGCGCTTCGATGATGTTGATGCAAGACGTGCGCAGCATGTGAAAATCCGGATCGTTCAAAGTTTGGCTCGGGGCGACGACAATCGAATCGCCCGTATGCACACCGACCGGATCCAAGTTCTCCATATTGCAGACCGTGATGCATGTGCCTGCTGCATCGCGCATCACTTCATATTCGATTTCCTTATAGCCGGCGATGCTCGTCTCGACGAGGCATTGCTTGATCGGGCTCGCCGACAAGCCTTGCGTGACCAGCTTGATGTAAGTTGCTTCATCGCTTGCGATGCCGCCGCCGAAACCGCCGAGCGTATAAGCCGGGCGGACGATAACGGGATAGCCCGTGCGCTGTGCAAAAGCGAGCGCCCCGTCGAGTGAATAAATGATGTCGGAATCAGGCACCGGCTCGCCAAGTTGCTTCATCAAGGAGCGGAACTGGTCGCGGTCTTCCGCTTTTTTGATGGCGGTCATATCGGTGCCGAGCAATTCGACGCCGTATTGCTCGAGAATGCCGGCATCCGCCAGTGCCATTGCCAAATTCAAGCCGGTCTGGCCGCCGACAGTCGCAAGCAGGCCGTCCGGACGTTCTTTCTCGATGATGTTAGTAGCGGATTCGAGTGTCATCGGTTCGAAATACACTTTGTCCGAGACGCTTTCATCGGTCATGATCGTTGCCGGGTTGTTATTGATGAGCACCACTTCGATGCCTTCTTCTTTTAGAGCCAAGCACGCTTGGGTGCCGGAATAGTCGAACTCAGCGGCTTGGCCGATGACGATGGCGCCGGATCCGATGACGAGCACTTTTTCAATAGAGTCTAATTTAGGCATGCATTTTCACCTTCTTCATTTCATTTGCAGTCTCTAGGAATTGGTGGAACAAAGCGAGATGATCCGCTGGGCCGGGAGCTGCTTCCGGGTGGAATTGAACCGTCGTAATCGGCAATTGCGGATGGATCAAGCCTTCGATGCTGCCGTCGTTGACGTTTTCATACAACACCTCGAATGGCGTTTCATTCAAGCTCTCCGCTTCGACGACATAGCTATGATTTTGGGAGCTCATGCTGACGCGTCCGGTCTTATTGTTTTTGACGGGATGGTTGGCCCCGCGATGGCCGTAAGCGAGCTTCGCTGTTTTCGCGCCGAAAGCAGCAGCCAGCACCTGATGGCCGAGGCAAATGCCGAACGACGGATAGCGTTCTGCCCAGTCGCGATAGACCGGCAAGCGACTATTCAGTGCTTGCGGGTCTCCCGGGCCGTTCGAGAACAATAGCCCGTCAACGCCAAGAGTTTCGGGAAGGTCGGCTGCTCCGTTGTAAGGGATGACGCTCACTGTGCAGCCAAGAGCCAGCAATTCTTTTAAAATGGATGCTTTGTAATGGAAATCGACCAAGCCGATATGCAAGAGGCCCTCGCCGATTTGCTTCGTCTCTGCTGCTGCGCTAGCCGGGAAAAAATCGGTCTTGATCATTTGCCACGGTTGTTTAGCCGCATCCTCGTGAAGGAGCTGCGCCGGCATGGTGCCCGTTTCACGAACCTGTTGGATGACTGAGCGTGTATCGATGCCGCTCAGGAGCGGAACGCCTTGCGCTTCGGCGAATTGTGCCAGCGAAATTGCCTGTTTGGGTAACGGGCCTGCATACAGCTCTGCAACGATGATGCCCGAGGCTTGGATTTTTTCGGATTGTGCATAAAGTGATTCGATGCCGTATTGGCCGATCAATGGATAGGAAAAAACGATGACCTGTCCTTTATAGGAAGGGTCGGTAATGACTTCCTCATAGCCTGTCATGCCGGTGAAAAAGACGACCTCTCCCTGTACCGCCGCTTGTGTGCCGTGCCACGATCCCGTAAATGATGCGCCATTCGCCAAAATCAATTTTCCTGTCATGCCCCACACTCCTTTTTATGAATATATATGCGATATAAGTAATTTTTATAATAAATGATGTGTCCTGTATTATAATGTTGCATAAAAATTAAGTCAACAGCATTTTTATTAATTGTCGGGCTGATTGGTTAAATTCCGGTAAAATGCAGGAAAAAAGGAGAAAGGGCTTACAGAAAATCTTTTTAAATGGAATGTTTTTCATGTATAATAATCACAAAATCAGTTGGGAAGGGGCGTCCATAGGTGAAGAGAGAGAAAATGCATGAAAATCAGGGAGTGACCCCGCTGCAAAATGATTACACGCGGGCTGCAGAAATTGAAGATACACGAAAAAAACGCCACAAAGTGGTATTGTACAGACGCTTGGCGGTATTCGGCTTGGTGGTGCTGTTGACAAGCATTTGGCTGGGCTCGACTATTTATGCACAATCCCAGACCATTGCCGGAAAAGAACAGCTTCAGCAGGAAAAGCTGGCTGAGCTCGAAGACGTACAGAAGCAGCAAGCCAAGCTCGAAGAACAGATCCGCCTGTTGAACGACGATGATTATGTATCAAAGCTGGCACGCAAAGATTATTTCCTATCGGATGAAGGCGAGATTATTTTCACCTTGCCGAATGATGCCGAGAAACCACAAGAAGATGGCGAGGAATAAGAGTAGTCGGTTGACACCCTCCCTTTCATCGCTATAATTAAAGGTGGGTATAGTCCCGCAATCTGTCAATTTGGCCCGAACGTGGAGTCATCTTAAATTTTAAGGAGGAGCATTTTTTTTATGTCGATTGAAGTAGGCAGCAAGTTAGAAGGAAAAGTCACAGGTATTACAAACTTTGGAGCGTTCGTACAGCTTCCAACTGGTGCAACAGGCCTCGTGCATATTAGTGAAGTCGCCGACAACTATGTGAAAGATATCAACGATCACTTGAAAGTTGGCGAAATGGTAGAAGTAAAAGTGATGAATGTAGAAGCAGACGGGAAAATCGGTTTGTCGATCCGCAAAGCGAAGCCTCAGCCGGAAGGCGCTCCTAGCCGACCAAGCCGTCCGCGTCCGAACAATCGTTCTTTTGACCGCGCCCCTAAGGAAACCTTCGAAACGAAGATGGCAAAATTCCTGAAAGACAGCGAAGACAACCTGTCGACGCTAAAGCGTGCCACAGAATCCAAGCGTGGCGGTCGTGGAGCGAAAAGAGGCTAACTTGCTAGCTGTTTTAATAGCATAGAGAAAATGCTTCAACTTAGTTGAACTGTGAAGATGGAACGCTTCTCCTTTCGGGGAGGGCGTTTTTTTTTATCGCCCGAAAAGTGCGAAGCGGTAGGAGAATGGGAGGCACTTGTCTAAGTAAGTAGACAGCTCAGCAGGCTTTCGTCCTGCACGATACAGCGGAAAGGTGTGGAAAGGATGGAACAACAGCAAGTCCTTCAGACATTTGACGACTACGAAGTCTACATGGAATCGCTCCAAAAGACCTTATCCGAATCCGATGACGCACATAAGCCGATCGCAGACGGCAAATGGTCAATCGCGCAGATGGTCATGCATCTCGCAGAATGGGACCGTTTTATCCGCAGCGAGCGGCTGCCGCACATGGAAGAAGGGGCGCATCTGGATCCTTTGCCAGAAGTTGATGAATTCAACCGCCGTGCCATCGATAAAGCCGACACGATGGATTTTTCGTCAATTGTCACACAAGCCATTGAAGAACGCCGTTTGTTGAGAGAGCGGCTGGCATCTGCCACTCCCAGTCAATGGAATGCCGTGTTCTACGTTGATGATAAGAACATGACGATGGGTCGCTATTTCGGGGGTCTCGCCGAACACGATGCCCACCATTTCAAGCAGATCGATACTTTTTTAACATAAAAAAAAAGCGCCCTCCATGATGGAGGGCGCTGCTTATGATAGGATGGCGGCAGAGGGGATCGAACCCCCGACCTCACGGGTATGAACCGTACGCTCTAGCCAGCTGAGCTACGCCGCCTTGTTCAAACGAACAGTTTATATCATACTATCCTTAATACATATATGTCAATTAGCATTTTATGTTTTTGCGATATTTATTTTATTCAGGCTGGAAAATAAACAGAACAGGAGGGCATGCCGTGAATCATTATGAACAAACGATGCTTGCATACCATACAAAACACGGGTTATTCGAAACTGGCGAGCGGCTTGTCATCGGCGTTTCGGGCGGCATCGATTCGATGGTTCTTTTGCATTTTCTCTCGAAAAAGCGGCATCAATTGGGCGTACACCTCACAGCAGTGCATATCGATCACATGTTGAGGGGGGAACAATCTGCGCAAGACCGCCGCTTCGTCGAGCAGCATTGCCAGCTGTGGGAGGTGCCGTGTGAAAGTTTTGCAGTCCCTATCCCTGCGATTTTAGCTGAAAATGGTGGAAACACGCAAAGTGTCTGCCGGGAAGAACGCTACCGGATATTCGAGCAAGTGATGGAAAAAACGGAATCCACCGTCCTCATCACGGCCCATCATGCAGACGACCAATTGGAGACGATTTTGATGGAAGGCATGCGCGGCAGCCTGCGAAACGGGGCTTTTGGCATGCGCATCAAGCGGCCATTTGGCGGCGGCATGCTCGTCCGGCCGCAGCTTGCTGTCACCAAAGAGCAAATCGTCCGTTATGCGCAACTGAACAAAGTGCCATACCGCGAAGATCCGAGTAATGCTAGTGATACTTACACGCGCAATCGCATCCGTAAGACCATTGTGCCTGCGATGGCGCAGGAGAACCCTCGCGCTTCGTTACACTTTTCGGAGCTCGCTGAACAGATCAACGAAGATGCAGCGTTCCTTCAGCAGCTCGCCGAACAAACGTTAAAAGAATTGCTGTCATCATATAAGGAATTGCTTATTTCTGCCGAAAGTTTCAGAAGCCATCCATCTGCTTTACAAAAAAGGATGGTTCTACTACTATTAAACTATCTATATGATGACAAGCGAGTGTTAATAACGAGCCATTTGGCGGAACAAGTGCGCGAGCTGCTCCAAAGTTCCTCGGGCACTGTTTTTTTACATTTGCCGCAAAATTATATGATGACACGCCAATACGACCAGGTATTCTTTGAAAAACCGAAAGAATGCCACCAGCGCCAGCAGACGGACATCGGCCATCTTTGGTCGCCGCCTGTCCTGGGTTTCCGTTACCGGGTGATGCCAGTCGGCGAAGAACCGGAAGCAGAAAATACTAATTTTTGGTATTTCCAATCCGAAGAAACGGATTTCACGCTTCGCGGAAGGAAGCCGGGCGACCGGATCCTGCTTGCAGGCATGGACCAGGCAAAAAAACTGGCACGGCTGATGATTGACGAGAAGATCCCCTCACAACAACGGGACAACTGGCCAATCATCGTGGCCGGAGAAAATCGAGTATTACTAGTGCCCGGTTTGCGCACCGCCGCTTGTCTAAGCCGGACCAAGCGTTTGGGAGACAACCGTGTATTAGTTGAACAATGCATAGACTATGCAAAAAGAGGAAGAAACTAGGAGGCCCACCATGCTACAAAAGGACATTAAAGAAGTATTGATCAGCGAAGAGCAACTTCAGGAAAAAGCACGTGAACTCGGCGCCACATTGACGCGTGATTATGAAGGGAAATACCCACTTGCCATCGGCGTATTAAAAGGCGCTATGCCGTTCATGGGCGATCTCATGAAACGTTTTGACGGTTATGTGGAAATGGATTTCATGGATGTTTCAAGCTACGGAAACGCAACGGTTTCTTCAGGCGAAGTCAAAATCGTTAAGGATTTGAACGCAAGCGTCGAAGGTCGCGACTTGCTGATCATCGAAGACATCATTGACAGCGGGTTGACACTCAGCTATTTAGTAGACTTGTTCAAATACCGCAAAGCGAATTCCATTAAAATCGTCACGCTTCTCGATAAGCCAACCGGCCGCAAAGTGGATTTAAAAGCGGATTATATCGGCTTTGAAGTGCCGGATGCGTTCGTTGTCGGTTACGGATTGGACTATGCAGAAAAATACCGCAACCTTCCATATATTGGGATTCTCAAGCCATCTGTTTACAGCGGTGAAGAGGAATAGTCAAAGAACGTTCAAAGAGCCGATGATTTCAAGCATGCCGTAAAGGCTTTTCATTGTATGCATTTTTGTCCCTGTGTTAGTATTTAGTATAGTTTTGGGAAACTTTGTGAGGAGGCGCGGGATGAATCGAATATTCCGATACACCATATTTTATCTACTGATATTCCTAGTCATCATCGGTATTCTAGGAACTTTCAATAATAGCAATCAACCGACGCAAAATATTAGCTATAACGAATTCTTGGAAGCGCTGAACGCGGGCGAGATTGAGAACGTCACAATCCAGCCTGACGCACAAGTGTACGAAGTAACCGGTGAACTGGCCAGTTACGATGAAGGCGAATCATTTGTAACCAATGTGCCGATCGAGAACGAAGCATTGGTAGCACAAATCGATGAGCTTGCAACAGCACAAGAAGGAGTGGAAGTCGAGTTTTTGAAAGCGCCGCAAACTAGCGGATGGGTTTCATTCTTCACCGGCATCATTCCATTCATCATCATCTTCATCCTGTTCTTCTTCTTGCTCAACCAATCACAAGGCGGCGGTGGCGGCCGAGTGATGAACTTCGGGAAAAGCAAGGCGAAATTATACGATGACCAGAAACAAAAAGTTCGCTTCGACGATGTAGCCGGCGCGGATGAAGAAAAGCAAGAGCTTGTCGAAGTAGTGGACTTCCTGAAAGATCCGAAACGCTTCGGTGAAATCGGTGCCCGCATTCCGAAAGGGATCTTGCTTGTCGGGCCTCCGGGTACCGGTAAAACTTTGCTTGCCCGCGCAGTAGCTGGTGAAGCAGGCGTGCCGTTCTTCTCCATCAGTGGTTCAGACTTCGTCGAAATGTTCGTCGGTGTCGGGGCTTCACGTGTTCGTGATTTATTCGAGAACGCGAAGAAAAACGCACCATGTATCATCTTCATCGATGAAATCGATGCAGTCGGCCGCCAGCGCGGCGCCGGCCTTGGCGGCGGGCATGATGAGCGTGAACAAACGCTCAACCAATTGCTCGTCGAAATGGATGGCTTCGGTGCGAACGAAGGCATTATCATCATCGCTGCTACCAACCGTCCAGATATCCTGGATCCGGCACTCCTGCGTCCTGGCCGTTTTGACCGCCAGATCACAGTCGGCCGCCCCGATGTTAAAGGACGCGAAGAAGTGTTGAAAGTCCATGCGCGCAACAAGCCGCTTGATGACACGGTCGACATGAAGGCAATCGCCCAGCGTACGCCTGGCTTCTCCGGTGCAGACCTTGAAAACTTATTGAACGAAGCAGCGCTTGTCGCCGCTCGCCGCAATAAAAAGAAAATTGACATGGCCGATATCGACGAAGCGACAGACCGCGTTATCGCAGGTCCAGCTAAGAAAAATCGCGTCATCTCGAAAAAAGAACGCAATATCGTCGCATACCACGAATCAGGGCATACGGTTATCGGCTTGATCCTGGATGATGCGGACATCGTCCATAAAGTAACGATTGTCCCGCGCGGCCAGGCTGGCGGATATGCCGTTATGCTGCCACGTGAAGATCGTTACTTCATGACTAAACCGGAACTTCTCGATAAGATTGCCGGCTTGCTCGGCGGTCGTGTTGCAGAGGATATCGTCTTCGGCGAAGTATCCACGGGTGCACATAATGACTTCCAGCGTGCAACAGCAATAGCCCGCAGCATGGTCACAGAATACGGGATGAGCGATAAGATCGGCCCGATCCAATTTGGCCAATCCCAAGGCGGCAACGTCTTCCTTGGACGCGATTTCAATTCGGACCAAAACTATTCCGATGCGATCGCATTCGAAATCGATCAGGAAATTCAGCGCATCATCAAAGAGCAATACGTCCGGACGAAAGAGATCCTCACAGAAAAACGTGAGCTTCTTGAACTACTCGCCAACACATTGCTCGAAGTGGAAACGCTCGATGCTGCTCAAATCCAGCACTTGAAAGAACACGGCACATTGCCGGAACGTTCGTATGAAGCCTTGAACGGCAATTACGAAAAAGAAGAAAGTGAAACGGAGCCAGACGAGGTAAACCCGGATGTTACGGGTGCACCGAATGATCCGTCATCAGGAGATTTACCAGAAGAAGGTTCATCAACTGATTCCAAAGGACCGATCCGCGAAGACCGTAAATAACGAAAAGCCGGTGCCACCCCTGAAAAGGGCTTGGCGCCGGCTTTTTGCTTTTGCAGAATTATGGTATGATGTGTTGGAAATTCAGCAGATAAATGGGGAGAATTTATGATCTTAGTGATGGATACCGGCAATACCAATATCGTCCTTGGCGTATATGATAACGATACACTGCTGCACCATTGGCGGATGGAAACCGACCGCCACAAAACTGAAGATGAATACGCCATGCAGATTAAAGCGTTTTTGAATCATGTCGGCCTGGGGTTTGACGCAATTGATGGCGTCATCATGTCCTCTGTCGTCCCGCCGATCATGTTCGCGCTAGAGCGTATGGCACAAAAATATTTTCACACCAAAGCGTTGATCGTCGGGCCTGGCGTCAAGACCGGCCTCAACATCAAATACGAAAATCCGCGCGAAGTCGGCGCGGACCGCATCGTCAATGCTGTCGCAGCGATACAGGAATATGGCGGCCCCTTGATCATCGTTGACTTCGGCACTGCCAATACCTTCTGTTATATTGATGAAAACAATCAATATCAAGGCGGCGCCATCGCCCCAGGGATCCAAAGCTCAACCGAAGCATTATACACAAGGGCATCGAAATTGCCGCGAATTGAAATCGCACGTCCCGATTCGGTCGTAGGCAAGAACACTATTTCAGCGATGCAAGCAGGGATTGTCTATGGTTATGTCGGCCAGGCGGAAGGCATCATCACCCGCATGAAAAAACATAGCAAGCAACATCCGACCGTTATCGCGACAGGCGGACTTGCGCCGTTGATTGCCGCAGAGTCGGATATGATCGACCACATAGACCCGTTCTTAACATTAAAAGGCCTGCATTTCATCTATAAACGCAATCAAGCGTAAGGAAAGGAAGAATCACTATGGCAGATTATTTAGTACGCGGACTTGGTTTTAATGGCAATGTGCGTGCATTTGCAGTCAATACAACAGAAACGGTCGGAGAGGCGCAGCGCCGCCACCAAACATGGCCCGCTGCAACCGCAGCTCTTGGGCGTTTAATGACAGGCGGCGTGATGTTTGGCGCGATGCTTAAAGGAGAAGACCGCGTCACCTTAAAAATCGAAGCAGGCGGGCCGATTGGATATCTATTGGTCGATAGCGACGCCAAAGGCAATGTGCGTGGATATGTCGCCAACCCGCAAACCCATGTCGACAGCAAAAGCGGAAAGTTGGACGTCAAAGGCGTCGTCGGGACAGACGGCATGCTGTCGGTCGTCAAAGACCAAGGGATGCGCGATTATTTCACAGGACAGACGCCGATTGTCTCCGGGGAAATCGCAGAAGATCTGACGTATTATTTCGTCGTCTCCGAACAAGTGCCTTCTTCTGTTGGCCTCGGCGTTCTCGTTGATACCGATAATTCGGTGCTCGCAGCAGGCGGCTTCATCATTCAATTGATGCCAGATACCGATGACGAAACCATTACATTGATTGAACAACGCTTGGCAAATATCGAACCCGTCTCGTCCATGATCAAGCGCGGGCTCACCCCTGAAGGCATCCTGGAAGAAGTGCTGGGCGCAGATAATGTGCAAATCCTCGAGAAAATGCCCGTTCAGTTCAAGTGCACCTGCTCAAAAGAAAAGTTTGCAGAGGGCCTCATAGGGCTCGGAAAAGAAGAAATCCGCCAAATGATCGATACAGACGGCCAAGCGGAAGCGGAATGCCATTTCTGCCACGAAAAGTATCATTACAACAAAGAAGAATTGGAAGCGTTGCTCAATGAACTCGAATCGAACTAACACGACACCGCCGAAACAGAAACGCCATTTGAAAACGAAACCGGTGTTAATGGTCATCGGTATTTTATTGCTGGCCAATTTGCTCTGGTTCATTGCCTGGCTCATCCCTAACGGCAGCAGTGCCGCAAACGAGGAAGTCGCAGCAGTCGATGGTGAAGAAATCACGCGTGCTGAGTGGATGGCATCGATGGAACAGCAGCACGGCCGAAGTGCCCTTCTCGAATTGGTCAATGAAAAAGTCATGGCCGCGGCAGCAGATGATTACGGTATCGAAGTATCCGATAAGGAAATCGACCTGGAACTGGCCATGATGCGGACCGCGCAGGACGGTACCGAAGAACTGCTGTATGCCAATGACAATGAACGCCAGCGTGAAAAAGTGAAAGCGCAATTGATCTTGGAGAAAGTCTTGACGAAAGATGTCCTCATCGATGACCAGGCCATCAAAGATTTCTATGAAGACAATCGGGCCGTCTATGACGTCAAAGATTCATACCGCACAAGCATGATCGTCTTGAATTCCAAAGCCGAAGCAGAAGAGGCAATCAAAGAACTCGACAGCGGCTCGAGCTTTGAAGCGCTTGCCCGCGAGCGTTCCATCGATAACGCCACCGGCAATCTCGGCGGCGATATCGGTTTCGTATCTCCCGGCCAAGAGTCGATCGATTCCCAAATCGCGAAAACGGTCGAAAGCATCGAACCCGGCTCGTGGTCTGCTCCGCTGGCACTTGAAGATGGTCGGACCGCCGTCATTATGGTGAAAGAAAAAATCGAAGGCCGCACGTTCAGCTACGACGAAGTGAAAGAACATATCAGCCGAGAGCTGGCACTTGAACAATTACCGCAATCCGTCTCGCCCGAAGCTTTTTGGCAGGAATTCAACGCTGAATGGTTTTACGGGGAAGGGGAATAATCTCCCGACGCTCTCCAAAGATTGACAGTTCGCGCCGCAATTGATAGGATGAAATAAAATAATGTCGACAAAAATAGTAGGGATTAGGAGTGGTAAACATGGCACGAGTAGGAAATTCAATTACCGAATTGATTGGGCAAACACCGATTGTTAAATTAAACCGGCTGACAGGACCTGAAGATGCGGAAGTTTACGTTAAATTGGAATACTTCAACCCAGGCTCCAGCGTGAAAGACCGGATTGCGCTCGCGATGATCGAAGCAGCAGAAAAATCCGGCGACTTAAAAGAAGGCGATACGTTAATCGAACCGACAAGCGGCAATACAGGGATCGGCCTCGCGATGATCGCTGCGGCGAAAGGTTACCGAAGCGTTCTCGTCATGCCTGAAACGATGAGCATGGAACGCCGCAACTTGTTGCGTGCATACGGTGCGGAACTGGTCTTGACGCCAGGCCCGGATGGCATGAACGGCCCGAATGGTGCGATCAAGACGGCTGAAAAACTGGCGGCTGAAAACTCTTGGTTCATGCCTCAGCAATTCAATAACGAAGCCAACCCTGAAGTGCACCGTCTGACCACAGGGCCTGAAATTGTCGAAGCGATGGATCAACTGGATGGCTTCATTTCCGGCATCGGCACAGGAGGGACGATCACAGGCGCTGGGCAAGTGCTGAAAGAACATTTCCCGAACATCCATATCGTGGCTGTTGAACCGACCGACTCTCCTGTTTTGTCTGGCGGAAAACCAGGCCCTCACAAAATCCAAGGCATCGGCGCCGGCTTTGTGCCGGCTGTGTTAAACACGGAAATCTACGACGAAATCATGCAAGTCAGCAATGAGCAATCCTACGAATTCGCCCGCAGAACGGCCCGTGAAGAAGGCATCCTTGGCGGCGTATCATCAGGAGCCGCGATTTACGCAGCACTTGAACTTGCGAAAAGACTCGGCAAAGGCAAAAAAGTATTGGCGATCTTGCCATCAAACGGTGAACGTTATTTGAGCACTCCGCTTTACCAATTTGACGAAAATAACGGATAATCCGCAGAGCCTTCTGAAAAGAGGGCTCTTTTGTTTGTGCAGAAACTACAGATTCACGATAAGATAAGAGCAGTTTGAATAATAGTATTTCCCAGGAAATGATCGATTCCTTCAATTCATACATGGACGGTGGACAAAGATGAACTTAGATGTAAATACAAAAACACAAGTAATGGGCATATTGAATGTGACCCCAGATTCATTTTCCGACGGCGGGCAATTCGATAATGTTAAAAAAGCGGTGGGCCACGCCAAGCAAATGTTAAAGGATGGAGCTTCCATTATCGACGTGGGCGGCGAATCAACGCGCCCTGGACATACGCAAATTTCCGACGACGAAGAAATTGCTCGCGTAGTCCCGGTCATCCAGGCGCTCAAAGAACAGACAGACGCGGTTATTTCCATCGATACATACAAATCCGCTGTCGCGCGTTCAGCTGTCGAGGCCGGTGCGCATATCATCAATGACATTTGGGGTGCTAAATATGATCCTGAAATCGCCCGAGTAGCCGCAGACAAACAAGTACCGATCATTCTTATGCACAATCGCACTGAAACGGCATACGATGATTTTTGGCAAGACGCCAAAGAAGATCTCGAAGAAAGCATTCGCATCGCCCAAAACGCTGGCGTTCGGAACGATTGCATCTGGCTCGATCCTGGCATCGGGTTTGCCAAGACGCTAGCTCAAAACGTCGAAATGATGAAGCGGCTCGATCAGCTCGTGGCGATGGGCTACCCTGTGCTCCTCGGCACTTCCCGTAAATCGTTCATCGGCAAATTGCTCGATGCACAAGTCGACGAGCGTTTGGAAGGCTCTCTCGCAACGGTTGCTTTCGGTGTCATGAAAGGCTGCCAAATCGTGCGTGTCCACGATGTGAAAGAAACGGTACAAACAGTCAAGATGATGGATTTCTTAACAGGCAAGATAAAAGTGGAGGGATAGACATGGATTATATTCATTTAAACGAAATGGAATTTTACGGTTATCACGGTGTATTTTTGGAAGAACAAAAACTCGGACAGCGTTTCCGGGCGACAGTGACGCTTGCCGTCGATTTAAAACGTGCTGGGGAAACTGACGAACTGGAACATACGGTTCATTACGGTGAAGCGTACGAAACATGCCGTCGAGTTATTGAAGGAAAACCGAAAAAACTGGTCGAAGCAGTGGCCGAAACAGTAGCTGCTGAATTATTGAACCAATTCTCGCTGGTTCAGGGAGTGCGTGTGCAGTTGATCAAACCCGATCCACCGATTCCCGGCCATTACAAATCGGTGGAAATCGACATCACCCGGGGCAGCTTCCGATGAACGAAGTTTACTTATCTCTGGGTTCAAATTTAGGAAACAGGAAAGCCCAGCTTCAAGAAGCGGTTCGTTTGCTTCAATCGAATCCTTCCATTTCGAATATGAGAATGTCTTCCATCTACGAAACGGTTCCAGTCGGCTATCTCAACCAAGATGCATTCCTGAATCTAGTTATCAGACTAGAAACGAGTCTCTCTCCATTAAGGTTGTTAGACGCATGCCAAGAAATTGAGCAAGCTTTGCACAGGGAGCGGCTGGTTCGCTGGGGCCCCCGCACAGTAGACCTCGATGTATTGCTATACGGCCAAGAGCAGCTGACGACAGAAAGGCTCGCCATCCCGCACCCCCACATGTATGAGCGAGCATTTGTGCTTGTGCCTTTGCGAGAACTGATGCCTTCACTTAGTCTTCCGGAAGGTCTAGGAACGCAGGGAGTAGAATTATGGAAAACGTATAGTGACATAAAAACATTTTTGCTTGATGCAAATTAATTGACTGGATTAATTAAGATTGAAAGAAGTGCAAAGAATACAATTAGAAGTTGCCATGAAAACGGCAGCTTTTCTTATGTAACGGCACGAAAAATTGTGTACAATGGATAAATACACGAAAGCACGTGGTTTTAACAGAAAAAGGAGTGTAGGATATGTCAGAAGAGTTGAATGACCAATTAGTGGTGCGCCGCCAGAAAATGCAAAACTTCCGTGAGCATGGACTCGACCCATTCGGAAAACGTTTCGAGCGTACGCACCTTTCACAAGAAATTGTTGAGCAATATGATCAATTCTCGAAAGAAGAACTAGAAGAAAAATCTGCTGAAGTCATTATTGCGGGCCGCATTATGACGAAGCGCGGAAAAGGTAAAGCTGGATTCGCACACCTGCAGGATTTGAAAGGGCAGATCCAAATCTACGTCCGCAAAGATGCAATTGGGGAAGACTCCTATGAATTCTTCAAAACAGCAGACTTGGGAGATATCATCGGCGTCCGAGGCACTGTTTTCAAAACAAATGTTGGCGAACTCTCTGTAAAAGCGCAAGAAGTGGAATACTTAACAAAAGCCCTTCGTCCGCTGCCGGAAAAATTCCATGGTTTAAAAGACGTTGAGCAACGCTATCGTCAGCGCTATCTTGACTTGATTGTGAGTGAAAATAGCAAAGAGACATTTATTTTGCGTAGCCGGATCATTCAAGCGATGCGCCGCTATCTGGATAACCAAGGCTTTTTGGAAGTTGAAACACCAATGCTCCATTCAATCGCCGGAGGAGCCACTGCACGTCCGTTCATTACCCACCATAATGCGCTAGACATGCAATTATACATTCGAATTGCTATTGAACTTCATTTGAAACGTCTCATTGTAGGTGGATTAGAAAAAGTTTATGAAATCGGACGCGTCTTCCGTAACGAAGGCATCTCTACACGTCACAATCCAGAATTCACTATGCTCGAACTTTACGAAGCATATGCTGATTACAATGACATCATGTCCTTAACAGAGAACTTAATTGCACACACTGCACAAGAAGTTCTTGGCACAACTACTGTGCGTTACGGAGAAGAAGACATCAATCTAGCCCCAGGCTGGAAACGCCTGCACATGGCAGATGCGGTAAAAGAATACACAGGTGTAGATTTCTGGCATCATATGTCTAAGGAAGAAGCACAAGCACTCGCCAACGAACATGGAATCGAAATCAAGCCAACTATGGAAGTTGGACATATTCTCAATGAATTCTTTGAACAAAAAGTTGAAGAACAATTGGTACAGCCTACATTTATTTATGGGCATCCGGTTGAAATTTCTCCGCTCGCTAAGAAAAATCCGGAAGATGAGCGTTTCACAGATCGCTTTGAACTATTTATCGTACGTAGGGAGCATGCAAACGCCTTTACAGAATTAAACGATCCAATCGATCAGCGCGAACGTTTCGAAGCGCAACTCATAGAGAAAGAAGAAGGGAACGATGAAGCTCATGAAATGGATGATGACTTTATCGAAGCACTGGAATACGGCCTTCCTCCGACAGGTGGGCTGGGAATTGGGATTGACCGCTTAGTTATGTTGTTGACTAACTCAGCTTCAATTCGAGATGTGCTATTATTCCCTCAGATGAGACCAAAAGAATAAAATGGAAGAGAAAACTGGGTAGCTGTTTAGCTTACCCAGTTTTTTTAAAAAAACTATTGCGCTCTCTTCGAGAAGGTGATAAGATATTTCTTGTCGCGTTTTTAGTAAAAAGCGAGATGAAAAGAAAAAATAAATAACTATTGACTCTTACAGAGAAGTTTGGTAGTATTTAAAAGTCGCTGTCACATTAAGTGAAGTAATATATGAACCTTGAAAACTGAACAGCAAAACGTCAACAATACAGCCGCGAGTGATCGCGGCAAACTTACTGATCAGCTTCGGCAGATCAAGCGAATCGCGTGTCTTTTAGACGGCGATACGCCAGCAACTATTGAGCAATCAATACTACTCTATAATGGAGAGTTTGATCCTGGCTCAGGACGAACGCTGGCGGCGTGCCTAATACATGCAAGTCGAGCGGAACCATTGGAGCTTGCTCCTTTGGTTTAGCGGCGGACGGGTGAGTAACACGTGGGCAACCTGCCCTGCAGATCGGGATAACTCCGGGAAACCGGTGCTAATACCGAATAGTTTGCGGCCTCTCATGAGGCCGCACGGAAAGACGGTTTCGGCTGTCACTGCAGGATGGGCCCGCGGCGCATTAGCTAGTTGGTGAGGTAACGGCTCACCAAGGCCACGATGCGTAGCCGACCTGAGAGGGTGATCGGCCACACTGGGACTGAGACACGGCCCAGACTCCTACGGGAGGCAGCAGTAGGGAATCTTCCGCAATGGACGAAAGTCTGACGGAGCAACGCCGCGTGAGTGAAGAAGGTTTTCGGATCGTAAAACTCTGTTGTGAGGGAAGAACAAGTACCAACTAACTACTGGTACCTTGACGGTACCTCACCAGAAAGCCACGGCTAACTACGTGCCAGCAGCCGCGGTAATACGTAGGTGGCAAGCGTTGTCCGGAATTATTGGGCGTAAAGCGCGCGCAGGCGGTCCTTTAAGTCTGATGTGAAAGCCCACGGCTCAACCGTGGAGGGTCATTGGAAACTGGGGGACTTGAGTGCAGAAGAGGAAAGTGGAATTCCACGTGTAGCGGTGAAATGCGTAGAGATGTGGAGGAACACCAGTGGCGAAGGCGACTTTCTGGTCTGTAACTGACGCTGAGGCGCGAAAGCGTGGGGAGCAAACAGGATTAGATACCCTGGTAGTCCACGCCGTAAACGATGAGTGCTAAGTGTTAGGGGGTTTCCGCCCCTTAGTGCTGCAGCTAACGCATTAAGCACTCCGCCTGGGGAGTACGGCCGCAAGGCTGAAACTCAAAGGAATTGACGGGGGCCCGCACAAGCGGTGGAGCATGTGGTTTAATTCGAAGCAACGCGAAGAACCTTACCAGGTCTTGACATCCCGCTGACCGCCTAGGAGACTAGGCTTTCCCTTCGGGGACAGCGGTGACAGGTGGTGCATGGTTGTCGTCAGCTCGTGTCGTGAGATGTTGGGTTAAGTCCCGCAACGAGCGCAACCCTTGATCTTAGTTGCCAGCATTCAGTTGGGCACTCTAAGGTGACTGCCGGTGACAAACCGGAGGAAGGTGGGGATGACGTCAAATCATCATGCCCCTTATGACCTGGGCTACACACGTGCTACAATGGACGGTACAAAGGGCTGCAAACCCGCGAGGGGGAGCCAATCCCAGAAAACCGTTCTCAGTTCGGATTGCAGGCTGCAACTCGCCTGCATGAAGCCGGAATCGCTAGTAATCGCGGATCAGCATGCCGCGGTGAATACGTTCCCGGGCCTTGTACACACCGCCCGTCACACCACGAGAGTTTGTAACACCCGAAGTCGGTGGGGTAACCCTTACGGGAGCCAGCCGCCGAAGGTGGGACAGATGATTGGGGTGAAGTCGTAACAAGGTAGCCGTATCGGAAGGTGCGGCTGGATCACCTCCTTTCTAAGGAACATATCGGAACCGATTCTTACGGATCGGGTTGACGTTTTGCGTTCAGTTTTGAAGGTTCACTCCTAACGGAGCACTTTCAAACTTGTTCTTTGAAAACTGGATAGATCGACATTGATTAAGAAACAAGCATCAAGTAGCGTGATCGCTTCGCGATCAACTTTTTTTAATTGAC
Source organism: Planococcus sp. SK3692 (assembly GCF_028890485.2). Classification (GTDB taxonomy): domain Bacteria; phylum Bacillota; class Bacilli; order Bacillales_A; family Planococcaceae; genus Planococcus. The sequence continues at coordinate 1,740,914 of NZ_JARCHV010000001.1, read as the reverse complement.
CATCAGTGGTTAAGTTAATAAGGGCGCACGGTGGATGCCTTGGCACTAGGAGCCGAAGAAGGACGGCACTAACACCGATATGCCTCGGGGAGCTGTAAGTGAGCTGTGATCCGGGGATTTCCGAATGGGGAAACCCACTGTTCGTAATGGAGCAGTATCCATGTGTGAATACATAGCACATGAGAAGGCAGACTCAGGGAACTGAAACATCTAAGTACCTGAAGGAAGAGAAAGCAAATGCGATTCCCCAAGTAGCGGCGAGCGAAACGGGATCAGCCCAAACCAGAAGGCTTGCCTTCTGGGGTTGTAGGACACTCTATACGGAGTTACAAAGGAACGGATTAAGCGAAGCGACCTGGAACGGTCCGCAAGATAGGGTAATAGCCCCGTAGCTGAAAGTTCGTTCCCTCCAGAGTGGATCCTGAGTACGGCGGAACACGAGAAATTCCGTCGGAATCCGGGAGGACCATCTCCCAAGGCTAAATACTCCCTAGTGACCGATAGTGAACCAGTACCGTGAGGGAAAGGTGAAAAGCACCCCGGAAGGGGAGTGAAATAGATCCTGAAACCGTGTGCCTACAAGTAGTTAGAGCCCGTTAATGGGTGATAGCGTGCCTTTTGTAGAATGAACCGGCGAGTTACGATTGCATGCAAGGTTAAGGTGAGAAGCCGGAGCCGCAGCGAAAGCGAGTCTGAATAGGGCGAGTGAGTATGTAGTTGTAGACCCGAAACCAGGTGATCTACCCATGTCCAGGGTGAAGGTAAGGTAACACTTACTGGAGGCCCGAACCCACGCACGTTGAAAAGTGCGGGGATGAGGTGTGGGTAGCGGAGAAATTCCAATCGAACCTGGAGATAGCTGGTTCTCTCCGAAATAGCTTTAGGGCTAGCCTCAAGATAGAGAATCCTGGAGGTAGAGCACTGTTTGGACTAGGGGCCCATCCCGGGTTACCGAATTCAGACAAACTCCGAATGCCAGTGATTTATGCTTGGGAGTCAGACTGCGAGTGATAAGATCCGTAGTCAAGAGGGAAACAGCCCAGACCACCAGCTAAGGTCCCCAAATATCCGTTAAGTGGAAAAGGATGTGGCGTTGCTTAGACAACCAGGATGTTGGCTTAGAAGCAGCCATCATTTAAAGAGTGCGTAATAGCTCACTGGTCGAGTGACACTGCGCCGAAAATGTACCGGGGCTAAACGGATTACCGAAGCTGTGGATGGACATCGTAGATGTCCGTGGTAGGAGAGCGTTCTAAGGGCGTTGAAGTCAGACCGGAAGGACTGGTGGAGCGCTTAGAAGTGAGAATGCCGGTATGAGTAACGAAAGACGGGTGAGAATCCCGTCCACCGAATGCCTAAGGTTTCCTGAGGAAGGCTCGTCCGCTCAGGGTTAGTCGGGACCTAAGTCGAGGCCGATAGGCGTAGACGATGGACAACAGGTTGATATTCCTGTACCACCTCCCCGCCGTTTGAGCAATGGGGGGACGCAGAAGGATAGGGTGAGCGTGCCGTTGGTTGTGCACGTCCAAGTTGTGAGATGAGAAACGAGGCAAATCCCGTTTCTATATAACATCAAGCAGTGATGGCAAGAGGTTTACCTCAGAGTCCCTGATTTCACACTGCCAAGAAAAGCCTCTAGCGAGGCGGGAGGTGCCCGTACCGCAAACCGACACAGGTAGGCGAGAAGAGAATTCTAAGGTGAGCGAGTGAACTCTCGTTAAGGAACTCGGCAAAATGACCCCGTAACTTCGGGAGAAGGGGTGCTCTGGTAGGGTGAATAGCCCGAGAGAGCCGCAGTGAATAGGCCCAGGCGACTGTTTAGCAAAAACACAGGTCTCTGCAAAACCGTAAGGTGACGTATAGGGGCTGACGCCTGCCCGGTGCTGGAAGGTTAAGGGGAGTGCTTAGCGCAAGCGAAGGTGCGAACCGAAGCCCCAGTAAACGGCGGCCGTAACTATAACGGTCCTAAGGTAGCGAAATTCCTTGTCGGGTAAGTTCCGACCCGCACGAAAGGCGTAACGATCTGGGCACTGTCTCAACGAGAGACTCGGTGAAATTATAGTACCTGTGAAGATGCAGGTTACCCGCGACAGGACGGAAAGACCCCGTGGAGCTTTACTGTAGCCTGATATTGAATTTTGGTGCAACTTGTACAGGATAGGTAGGAGCCAGAGAACCCGGAGCGCCAGCTTCGGGGGAGGCGTCGGTGGGATACTACCCTGGTTGTATTGAACTTCTAACCCACAAGCCTTAGCGGCTTGGGAGACAGTGTCAGGCGGGCAGTTTGACTGGGGCGGTCGCCTCCTAAAGAGTAACGGAGGCGCTCAAAGGTTCCCTCAGAATGGTTGGAAATCATTCGCAGAGTGTAAAGGCACAAGGGAGCTTGACTGCGAGACGGACAGGTCGAGCAGGGTCGAAAGACGGACTTAGTGATCCGGTGGTTCCGCATGGAAGGGCCATCGCTCAACGGATAAAAGCTACCCCGGGGATAACAGGCTTATCTCCCCCAAGAGTCCACATCGACGGGGAGGTTTGGCACCTCGATGTCGGCTCATCGCATCCTGGGGCTGTAGTCGGTCCCAAGGGTTGGGCTGTTCGCCCATTAAAGCGGTACGCGAGCTGGGTTCAGAACGTCGTGAGACAGTTCGGTCCCTATCCGTCGCGGGCGCAGGAAATTTGAGAGGAGCTGTCCTTAGTACGAGAGGACCGGGATGGAC
>NZ_JARCHV010000001.1:1275697-1733197 GCF_028890485.2 Planococcus sp. SK3692 | reverse complement strand
GGTTTACCTCAGAGTCCCTGATTTCACACTGCCAAGAAAAGCCTCTAGCGAGGCGGGAGGTGCCCGTACCGCAAACCGACACAGGTAGGCGAGAAGAGAATTCTAAGGTGAGCGAGTGAACTCTCGTTAAGGAACTCGGCAAAATGACCCCGTAACTTCGGGAGAAGGGGTGCTCTGGTAGGGTGAATAGCCCGAGAGAGCCGCAGTGAATAGGCCCAGGCGACTGTTTAGCAAAAACACAGGTCTCTGCAAAACCGTAAGGTGACGTATAGGGGCTGACGCCTGCCCGGTGCTGGAAGGTTAAGGGGAGTGCTTAGCGCAAGCGAAGGTGCGAACCGAAGCCCCAGTAAACGGCGGCCGTAACTATAACGGTCCTAAGGTAGCGAAATTCCTTGTCGGGTAAGTTCCGACCCGCACGAAAGGCGTAACGATCTGGGCACTGTCTCAACGAGAGACTCGGTGAAATTATAGTACCTGTGAAGATGCAGGTTACCCGCGACAGGACGGAAAGACCCCGTGGAGCTTTACTGTAGCCTGATATTGAATTTTGGTGCAACTTGTACAGGATAGGTAGGAGCCAGAGAACCCGGAGCGCCAGCTTCGGGGGAGGCGTCGGTGGGATACTACCCTGGTTGTATTGAACTTCTAACCCACAAGCCTTAGCGGCTTGGGAGACAGTGTCAGGCGGGCAGTTTGACTGGGGCGGTCGCCTCCTAAAGAGTAACGGAGGCGCTCAAAGGTTCCCTCAGAATGGTTGGAAATCATTCGCAGAGTGTAAAGGCACAAGGGAGCTTGACTGCGAGACGGACAGGTCGAGCAGGGTCGAAAGACGGACTTAGTGATCCGGTGGTTCCGCATGGAAGGGCCATCGCTCAACGGATAAAAGCTACCCCGGGGATAACAGGCTTATCTCCCCCAAGAGTCCACATCGACGGGGAGGTTTGGCACCTCGATGTCGGCTCATCGCATCCTGGGGCTGTAGTCGGTCCCAAGGGTTGGGCTGTTCGCCCATTAAAGCGGTACGCGAGCTGGGTTCAGAACGTCGTGAGACAGTTCGGTCCCTATCCGTCGCGGGCGCAGGAAATTTGAGAGGAGCTGTCCTTAGTACGAGAGGACCGGGATGGACACACCGCTGGTGTACCAGTTGTTCTGCCAAGAGCATCGCTGGGTAGCTATGTGTGGCCGGGATAAGTGCTGAAAGCATCTAAGCACGAAGCCCCCCTCAAGATGAGATTTCCCATTGCGCAAGCAAGTAAGATCCCTCAAAGACGATGAGGTAGATAGGTTCGGGGTGGAAGCGTGGCGACACGTGCAGCTGACGAATACTAATCGATCGAGGACTTAACCAACAAACTGAAACGCAAGTTTCCCCCAATGTCGATTTATCCAGTTTTGAGCGAACAAGCTCAAAAAAGTCTAGTGACGATGGCAAAGAGGCCACACCCGTTCCCATCCCGAACACGGAAGTTAAGCTCTTTTGCGCCGATGGTAGTTGGGGGTTTCCCCCTGTGAGAGTAGGACGTCGCTGGGCAAATAGAAAGGCCGTTACCGGTTCATTCCGGTAGCGGCCTTTTTTGTATTGTTTTTATTCAAAAAAGGATTGAAAATATATTATAAAGGGAAAAAAGAATTGAGGTGAAGTCTTATGAAAGCCGGATACTACAAAGTAAAAACTGTCGATAAAAGAACAGCATTACTAGTTTCATTAAGAGATCCCGCTGAACAATATACTTATCCTATTGCAGATTTTACTCATGATGTAAACAATGGAGATGTAGTTGAAGTTTGGCAAGAGGGTACACGCTGGAGAACCAAGTATGCTGAAGAAAAAACTCGCTCAGTATCTAGTCATACGAAAGATTTTATGAAACGAATGATGGACCAAGAATGACGAGTCTCGGGATATTCAACCCGAGACTTTTTCTGTCTCAAACTAAGTATTTGATATCCGCAAAACGCTTATGTATAATTAAGTCAAATATAGTCAAAGTCAATCATTAGCGCATTAAAACGCTGAAGAGGTGAGAGCGATGCGGAATATTTCAGATATAATTGAAGGTTATTTAAAAGAGATTATCGAAATAAGCGGTAAGGACCACATTGAAATTAAACGAAGTGAGGTTGCTGAGAAATTTCAATGTGTTCCATCTCAAATTAATTATGTGATAAATACTAGATTTACATTAGATCGTGGATACTTAGTTGAAAGTAAGCGTGGTGGGGGCGGATACATTCGTATAAAGAAAGTACGCCTTCATAAGAAGTCGGATTTAATTGCCCAAATTATTAATAGGCTTGAAACTGGGGCTTCGCAAACTATGGCTGAAGATATTGTATGGAGGCTTTTGAGTGAAGAAGTAATATCGAAGCGTGAAGCTAAATTGATTTTGAGTGCCATTGATCGTTCTACTCTCGGGCTGCCTCTTCCTGTTCGAGATGAAGTGCGGGCGAGGATTTTAGTGGCGATGTTGTTTACTATTCAATACGAGTCGAACGGGCAAGGAGTGATCAAGTGATTTGTGAACAATGTAGAGAACGGCCAGCTACAGTCATCGTAAAGCAAAACCAGCAGGGCCATTTAACTGAAAAACATCTCTGCCACGTTTGTGCGGCAGAAAATCATAACATCAGTTTTTCTTTTGACCAAGACCCGATGGCAATCCATAATTTATTAGCTAATTGGTTTCCAAAACAGCAAGCCGCTGTGACTCCTGTAAGAAAAGAAGTTCCGACTTGCCCATCTTGTGGATTTACTTTCCAAAAGTTCTTGAGTCTCGGTAAATTTGGCTGCGCTGAGTGTTATAGTACCTTCTCATCCCAGTTAGTTGAGATTTTAAAACGAGTGCAAAATGGAAATACAGAACATACAGGGAAGATTCCTGCATCTTATGGAACAACGTTAAAAATTAAAAAAGAAATTGAAGAGTTGAGAAAGCAAATGCAGGCTGCGATACAAGATGAGAACTTTGAAGAAGCTGCAAGGCTGCGAGATCAAGTAAAGGCCTTGAATGAGAAGCTTGAAGGAGGTGGGGACATTGACGATTGACCGTTTCCTTCAACCCCGAGCGAGCAGTTGGATGGCTAATAACGGTGAACATGTTGATATAGCTATGAGTACCAGAATTCGGCTGGCACGTAATCTAGACGAATTTAAATTTCCTTATGCGTTTTCTGAAGACGAAGCGTTGAAAGTTGATAAAGCCGTTTCTTCGGTCTTACTGGATAAAGGAAAGGAAGTTGGATATGGGTTTACCCACATTAATATTGAAGAATTAAATGATCTGCAGCGTGAAGTGTTAGTAGAAAAACATTTAATTAGCCCGTATTTAGCGAATAGCCAGCATTCCAGTGCGGTATTGTTATCAGATGAAGAAGAGCTTAGTGTCATGGTCAATGAAGAAGATCACATGCGGATTCAAAGTTTGCAGTCGGGCTTTCATTTGCAGGAAGCTTATGACATAGCAAACAAGATGGATTCGCTTTTGGAAGAACATCTTTCTTACGCTTTTCATGAGAAATTTGGTTATTTGACCAGTTGCCCTACAAATACTGGTACAGGAATGCGCGCTTCCGTCATGCTTCATTTGCCTGCCTTAACCATGTCTCATCAAATCAACCGGATTATCCCGGCTATATCCCGTCTGGGGATGGTTGTGAGAGGGATTTACGGTGAAGGAAGTGAAGCGCTTGGTAATGTATACCAGATTTCCAATCAAGTAACATTGGGGAAATCAGAGTATGAGATTTTGCAGGATTTGCAAAATATGACCGAGCAGATTATTGAACAGGAACGAAGAGCGAGGGAGGCGTTGAATGCGAATTCTCCACTGCTCCTTGAAGACAGGGTATACCGGTCGTTAGGTGTACTGACCCATGCCCGTCTGTTGAATACAGAAGAAGCCGCAACTTGTTTGTCAGATGTCAGGCTCGGCATCGATCTTCATTTAATTACTGATGTGGACATGTCGATACTGAATGAATTGATGGTCTTTATGCAGCCTGCGTTTTTGCAGCAGTATGCAGGACGTCCATTGGAAGCGAAGGAACGAGACCTTGCCCGAGCCGAATTGTTCCGGGAAAGGTTAGCTGATAACGGGATAAATACAAAAGGAGAGGATTTTGCATGATGTTCAACCGATTTACACAACGCGCACAAAAAGTTCTTCAATTAGCCCAAGAAGAGGCCATCCGCATGAAGCACGAATCGATCGGAACTGAGCATATTTTGCTTGGTTTGATCCGAGAAGGCGGCGGCATCGCTGCAAAAGCACTTGAAGCAATTGAAGTGAATACACAATTGATCGAAGACGGTGTCAAAGAACTGGTCGGTGTTGGAGAAAAGGATGTCGGACCGATTGTTCACTATACGCCGCGAGCTAAGAAAGTGATCGAGCTATCTGTTGATGAATCCCGTAAATTGGGCCATTCCTATATCGGAACTGAGCATCTACTGCTTGCTTTAATACGTGAAGGTGAAGGGGTCGCGGCACGTGTCCTTGGGAATGCCGGTGTCAGCTTGAATAAAGCTCGCCAGCAAGTATTGCAGCTACTGGGCAGCAACGAGCAGGCGTCGACTGGCACTAGCCCTAATGCATCTGCTAATACACCGACCTTGGATGGTTTGGCACGTGATTTGACGCAAGTGGCGCGTGAAGGAAGCCTAGATCCTGTAATCGGGCGCAGCGACGAAATCACCCGTGTGATTGAAGTATTGAGCCGCAGAACGAAAAACAACCCAGTATTGATCGGGGAGCCTGGTGTCGGTAAAACGGCGATCGCGGAAGGGCTTGCGCAGCAAATCGTGAATAATGAAATCCCGGAAACACTTCGCGACAAACGCGTCATGGTGCTTGATATGGGTACGGTGGTTGCCGGAACGAAATACCGCGGTGAGTTTGAAGACCGCTTGAAAAAAGTGATGGATGAAATACGCCAAGCAGGCAATGTCATTCTCTTCATTGATGAGCTTCACACATTGATCGGTGCTGGCGGAGCTGAGGGTGCAATTGATGCTTCGAATATCTTGAAACCATCACTTGCACGCGGCGAATTGCAGTGTATCGGTGCAACAACCTTGGACGAGTACCGCAAGTACATCGAAAAAGATGCAGCGCTTGAACGCCGTTTCCAGCCGATTCAAGTGGATGAGCCGACGGTTGAGGAATCAATCGAAATCATTAAAGGCTTGCGCGACCGTTACGAAGCGCATCACCGCGTAAAAATTACCGATGAAGCGATTGTTGCCGCAGCTAAAATGTCTGACCGCTATATTTCCGACCGTTTCTTGCCGGATAAAGCGATCGATTTGATTGATGAGGCCGGTTCGAAAGTGCGTTTGCGTTCGTATACGACTCCACCGGATTTGAAAGAGCTCGAAACACGTCTTGAAGCTGCGCGTTCTGAAAAGAATGAAGCGGTGCAAAGTCAGGAATTCGAAAAAGCAGCTTCTCTTCGCGATGCCGAGCAAAAGCTGAAAGATGAACTCGACCAGACGAAGAAAGAGTGGAAAGAAAAACAAGGCAAAGAAGAGTCTGAAGTGACAGTCGAAGATATCGCGAAAGTCGTTTCCATGTGGACAGGCGTGCCGGTATCGAGATTAGCGCAGACAGAATCCGATAAATTGCTTAACCTGGAGCAGATTCTCCATAGCCGTGTAATCGGCCAGGATGAAGCGGTAACTTCGATTTCGAAAGCGATCCGCCGCGCGCGTGCCGGGTTGAAAGATCCGAAACGCCCGATTGGCTCGTTCATTTTCCTAGGGCCAACAGGCGTCGGTAAAACTGAGCTGGCGAAGGCTTTGGCTGAGTCGATGTTCGGCGATGAAGATGCGATGATCCGCATCGATATGTCCGAGTACATGGAACGCCATACGACTTCACGCCTTGTCGGTTCACCGCCAGGTTATGTCGGCTACGAGGAAGGCGGCCAACTGACAGAGAAAGTCCGCAGAAAGCCGTATTCAGTGGTCTTGCTTGATGAAATCGAGAAAGCTCACCCTGAAGTTTTTAACATCCTCTTGCAAGTGCTTGAAGACGGGCATTTGACGGATTCCAAAGGGCGCCGCGTCGATTTCCGTAACACGGTAATCATCATGACGTCGAACGTCGGGGCACAGGAATTGAAATACAATAAGTATGTCGGCTTTAACTTGGAAGATTCGAAGACGGATTACAAAGACATGAAGGGCAAGATGCTTGCGGAATTGAAGAAAGCGTTCCGTCCTGAATTCTTGAACCGTGTCGATGATATGATCGTCTTCCATTCACTTGAAAAGAATGATTTGCGCAAGATTGTCGAGCTGATGACGCAGCAATTGACGGACCGTTTGAAAGAACAGGACATCGATTTGGAGCTAACAGAAGCAGCGCTTGATAAAATTGCCAAAGAGGGGTATGATCCGGAATACGGAGCACGTCCTTTGCGCCGCTCACTTCAAAAGCATGTCGAAGACCGTTTGTCTGAAGAGTTGTTGAAAGGTACAGCAATTGCCGGGCAAAAAATCATCTTCGATGTACAAGGCGAAGAATTTATCGTCCGTACGAATGAAGGGGCCGTAGAGAAATCGTAACGATATCCCGCCCGCCGGATATGTCTCCGGCGGGCTTTTTCTATATATAGGAGGTCATTATGGCGAAGAAAAAAATAAAGTTCATCTGCCAGTCCTGCGGTTATGAGTCTGCAAAATGGATGGGGAAATGTCCGGGTTGTGGAGCATGGAATACGATGACAGAAGAAACGGAAGTTGCAGCACCGAAAGGCACAAGGGGCGCATTCCAGCATAGCGCACCGCAAATTGCTCAAAAAGCGACACCGATCAATTCGATTGAAACGAAAGAAGAGCCAAGGACGAAAACGGAAATGGAAGAATTGAACCGCGTGCTCGGCGGCGGGATTGTTTCCGGGTCGCTTGTTTTGATTGGGGGCGACCCAGGGATCGGGAAATCCACTTTGCTGTTGCAAGTATCGGCGCTTCTTGCGAAAGCTGGCAAGAAAGTGTTGTATATTTCAGGTGAGGAGTCGATTCGCCAGACGAAAATGCGTGCGGAGCGGTTGGATGCGGTTTCGGGAGACTTATTGATTTTTGCAGAAACCAATTTGGAGCTGATCCATCACACGATTGAGGAAGTAGAGCCAGATTTCGTCATCGTCGATTCGATCCAGACTGTTTACCATCCGGAAGTGACATCTGCACCCGGCAGCGTGACGCAAGTGCGTGAGAGCACCGCGGAATTGATGCGGGTGGCGAAAACTAAAAATATCGCGATTTTCCTGGTCGGGCACGTGACGAAAGAAGGCCAGATCGCAGGGCCCCGTATTTTGGAACATATGGTGGATACCGTACTTTATTTCGAAGGGGAGCGCCACCATACGTACCGCATTTTGCGCAGCGTCAAAAACCGCTTCGGCTCGACGAATGAAATTGCGATTTTTGAGATGCTGCAAGGTGGATTGAAAGAAGTACTGAATCCTTCCGAGCTGTTTTTGCAGGAACGTTCAAGCGGCACAGCGGGATCGACAGTTGTCGCTTCCATGGAAGGGACGCGGCCGATACTAGTGGAAATCCAGGCGCTGGTGACGCCGTCGAGCTTTAATTATCCGAAGCGGATGGCGACTGGAATTGACCAAAATCGGGTATCGTTATTAATGGCGGTGCTGGAGAAGCGTGTCGGCTTGATGCTGCAGTCACAGGATGCATATATTAAAGTAGCAGGCGGCGTGAAGCTGGATGAGCCAGCGATCGATTTGGCAGTGCTCGCGAGCATTGTCTCGAGCTTCCGGGATATTGCACCGAAAGTGGATGATTGCATTATCGGTGAAGTCGGGTTGACCGGAGAGGTGCGTCGGGTGTCACGTATAGAACAGCGCGTGCAGGAAGCGGCAAAGCTAGGCTTTAAGCGTGCCATCATCCCAAAATCGAATATGGGCGGTTGGGATTTTCCGGAAGGAATCCGCGTCGTTGGTGTTGAAACTATAAACGAGGCGTTGAAGGAATTATTCCCGCAACAATAAGGGGCAGAGATGCCTCTTTTTTTTCTATTGCTGCAGGGGCAAGGCTATGCAGAGAGTTTCATAATTAAAACGTGTATAATATCAAGAGGAGGAGGTGGAATAGATGCTTCGGAAAATTATTCAGCTATTATTTCTATTAGTGGGCGCTACGGTTGGAATCTTGTTTTTACCATATGCTTTTGAACTTATTTCTATCTCTAATAATCCATGGATCAACAACCCGTATGTCGCTGCCATTATCGGTGCTGCGATTTTTTATGTATTATCCTTATTGTTCGTCGATTCGATTGTCCATTTCATGAAATGGATGGAGAACAAATTGCTCCATGCCCCGACAGCAGATTTATTGTTCGGCACAATCGGTCTGATTATTGGCTTGGTGGTTGCCTTTTTGGTCGGCTTTGCTTTGAATACCATTGATGTGCCGTTAATTGCGACAGTGGCTCCAATCATTCTTTCCGTTGTTCTCGGTTATCTAGGATTCCAGGTAGGTTTCCAAAAACGTGATGAACTGACGGGGATGCTTACGCCTGCGAAGTTAGCAGGTGGCAAAAAGCCGGAAGATGAACCGGTGGAAAAATCAGTGTATAAATTGCTCGATACGAGTGTCATCATCGATGGGCGGATCGCGGATATTTCAGAGACCGGCTTTATGGAAGGGATTTTTGTCGTACCGCAATTTGTCATTGCAGAACTTCAGCACATTGCGGATTCATCCGACACCTTGAAGCGCACGCGCGGCAGGCGGGGGCTTGATATTTTGAAGCGCCTGCAGACAGAGCGCGTCGGGGCGATCATGATTACGGAAGAGGACTTTGGCGATGCGGCTGAAGTCGATATGAAGCTCATGCGCGCAGCCCAGAAGATGGGCGGAAAAGTTGTGACGAATGATTTTAATTTGAATAAAGTGTGTGAGCTCCATAATGTGCCGGTCTTAAATATCAATGACCTTGCCAATGCGGTGAAGCCGGTTGTTATACCAGGCGAGGAAATGCATGTGGTCGTCATTAAAGATGGCAAAGAGCAAAATCAAGGAGTCGCGTATTTGGACGATGGCACAATGATTGTCATTGAAGAAGGAAAAGGTCATATTGGCGAAGCGATCGATGTCGTGGTGACGAGCGTATTGCAGACTTCTGCAGGACGGATGATTTTTGCCAAGCCTAAAGGTCTGGCTGTGAAGAAAAATGGATCAAAAAAATAAAGGATGTCTGTCATGAAATATACAGTCGTATTGCCTGCTGCCGGCAGTGGGAAACGAATGAAAGCCGACCGCAATAAATTATTGCTCGAACTCTCCGGTAAACCGATCTTCATTTATACATTGGAAGTTTTCGACCGGGACCCGGATTGCGAAGGCATGTGGCTTGCGGTCAAAGAAGATGAGCGCGAGCTGATTGAAGCGTATGTCGAGCGATATAGAATCAAGAAGGTTAAAGGCTATGCGACAGGAGGTGCTGAGCGCCAGGATAGCGTGCGTGCGGGCCTTGAGATGGCTGCCGGGCAGTGTGAAGTCGTGCTTGTGCATGATGCTGCGCGGCCGTTCATCAGCCCTACAGTCATTCGCGAATTGGTGGAGCAGGCCAATGAATCCGGTGCTGCGATTGCCGGCGTGCCGGTAAAAGACACGATCAAAAAAGTACGCGAAAGTGTCATTACCGAAACGGTAAATCGCGCGGAGCTGTGGATGATCCAGACGCCTCAGGCTTTCCGTTATGAACTGTTAATGGAGGCGGCGCACCGGGCAAAAGTCGACGGGTTTCTCGGAACGGACGAAGCCATGCTTGTGGAACGTATGGGGCATCCGGTACAGATTGTCGAAAGCACGTACGACAACGTTAAGATGACAACACCGGATGATTTGATTTATGGAAAAGCGATTCTTGCGAGTCGATTACAGGAGGAATAATGATGATACGAATTGGACAAGGGTACGATGTGCATCAATTGGCAGAAGGGCGCCCGTTTATTTTAGGCGGCGTTGAAATCGAACACGACCGTGGGCTTCTCGGCCATTCGGATGCGGATGTGTTATTGCATACGATCACGGACGCAGCACTTGGTGCGATCGGTGGGGGAGATATCGGCAAACATTTCCCGGATACAGACCCAGAATTTAAAGATGCCGATTCGAAGAAATTGCTGACGCATATTTGGGAGCATGTAAAAGAACAGGGCTATGAGCTTGGCAATGTCGATTGCACGGTCATTGCGCAAAAACCGAAACTTGCACCTTATATTCAGCAAATGCGCGAGTCGATTGCTGAGCTATTGGAAGCGGATATTTCACAAGTGAACGTCAAAGCGACGACGTCTGAACACCTCGGCTTTACCGGCCGGGAAGAGGGAATCGCGGCACTCGCGGTCATTCTACTCAATCAGCGCCCGCTTTCGCTAGACGTCCCGGAGTGATAGAATAACTAAAGGATTAAGGCAATTTTAGGAGGAAATCAAATGACACAAGAAGTACGCGTACGCTATGCACCGAGCCCGACTGGACACTTACATATCGGCGGAGCCCGCACAGCGCTATTTAATTATTTATATGCACGCCATATGAATGGCAAATTTATCATTCGTATCGAAGACACGGATACCGCCCGCAATATTGAAACGGGCGTCATGTCCCAGATCGACAACTTGAAATGGCTTGGCATCGAGCACGACGAGTCAATTGACGTGGGCGGGGAATACGGCCCGTACCGCCAGATGGAGCGCTTGGATATTTACAAAAAATATGCCGATGAGCTATTGGAAAAAGGCGATATCTACAAATGTTTCTGCACACCGGATACGCTCGAGAAAGAACGTGAAGCCCAACGTGCCTCTGGTGTTGCGGCACCTCAGTACAGCGGGACTTGCCGCAATTTGACGGCCGAAGAAGTGGCTGAAAAAGAAGCGGCTGGCGAGACCTATTCCCTTCGCATGAAAGTGCCGGCGGATGTCACGTATAAATTCGATGACATGGTGCGCGGCGAGATTTCATTCGAATCAAAAGATGTCGGCGACTGGGTCGTCGTCAAGACGAACGGCATTCCGACGTATAACTTCGCAGTGGTCATCGATGACCATTTGATGAAGATCACCCACGTGTTCCGCGGGGAAGAGCATTTGTCGAATACACCGAAACAGCAAATGGTCTACGATTCGTTTGGTTGGGATCACCCAACTTACGGACACATGACCTTGATCGTCAATGAAGACCGCAAGAAGCTATCGAAGCGCGATGAGTCGATTATCCAGTTTATCTCCCAGTACAAAGACCTTGGCTATATTCCGGAAGCGCTGTTTAACTTCTTTGCGCTGCTCGGCTGGTCTCCAGAAGGCGAAGAGGAGATCTTCTCGAAAGAAGAATTGATTCGCATTTTCGACACCGAGCGTTTGTCGAAGTCGCCGTCGATGTTCGATAAGCAGAAATTGACATGGATGAACAACCAATACATCAAGCAAATGTCACTTGAACAAGTTGTTGGGCTGGCGTTGCCGCATCTTCAAAAAGCGGGCAAATTGCCGGAGGAATTATCCGAAGAACAAGCACAGTGGGCAGAGAAATTGATCGCCTTGTACCATGATCAATTGAGCTTCGGCGCAGAAATCGTCGAATTGTCCGATTTGTTCTTCGCTGATGACCTTCATTACGGCGAAGCCGAAAAAGAAGTCTTGAGCGGCGAGCAGGTACCGGAAGTCATGGCTGCTTTCAAGGAGCAATTGGCGTCACTTGAGGCATTCGAGCCAGCTGAAATCAAATCCGCGATCAAAGCGGTGCAAAAAGCGACTGGCCATAAAGGGAAAAACCTCTTCATGCCGATCCGCGTCGTGACGACAGGCCAAACACACGGACCAGAATTGCCGGATGCGATTGCGCTACTTGGCAAGGACAAAGCGATTGCGCGCGTCGGCCAATACGCAGGGGCATAAAGTTTTGACTTATGCGCATAAGCGTGTACAATGAATTTACCAATTATCAAAACGTTGACGGGAAGAAGTAAGGAAAGCATGCTCCAAAGAGAGGGTCATCACCGGCTGTAAGTGACCTGTGCCGCTGCGCTCCTGAAATGCCTCCCCGAGTGCTGAGTCGAAATGAGTAGACCAGACGTTTGCCTGCGTTAAAGGCTTCGAGAGAAAAGGACATGTCCTTTTAATCAGAGTGGAACCGCGCGGGAAAGCGTCTCTGTCAAGCAATTGACAGGGGCGCTTTTTATATTGGAACAGAAAGGAGAAAGCCAAATGTGGAAATTACTGAAAGAAGATATTGATGTTATTTTTGAACAGGACCCTGCCGCTCGCAGTTATTTCGAAGTGGTGCTGACGTATGCCGGGCTGCACGCCATCTGGGCCCATCGTTTGGCGCATTTCTTCTTCAAGAAGAAGCTGTTTTTTATCGCGCGGGCGATTTCGCAAATCAGCCGCTTTTTCACAGGGATTGAAATCCATCCGGGTGCGGTCATTGGTCGTCGTTTGTTTATCGACCATGGCATGGGTGTCGTCGTCGGGGAAACCTGTGAAATCGGCAACGATGTGACGCTCTACCAAGGCGTCACTCTCGGAGGAACGGGCAAGGAGCGTGGGAAACGCCATCCGACACTCGCAGATAATGTGCTGGTCGCGACCGGTGCAAAAGTGCTCGGCTCGATTACGGTCGGTGAAAACTCCAAGGTTGGAGCGGGTTCGGTCGTCTTGAAAGACGTGCCGCCGAATTCGACAGTCGTCGGCATCCCCGGAAAAGTCGTCATCCAGGACGGTGTCAAAGTAAAAAACAGAGACTTGAACCACCAGAATATGCCAGATCCGGTCATGGATAAATGCGATGGCATGGAAATGAAAATCGCCGCCTTGCAGCGTGAAGTGGAACAATTGAAAAGAGAAAATAACCAGCAGCAGGAAGAAGGGAAGTTATTATGAGTATCCAGATTTTTAATTCATTGACGCGCCAAAAAGAAGCATTCGTGCCGCTTGAAGAAGGCAAAGTGAAAATGTATGTGTGCGGGCCGACTGTTTACAACTACATCCATATCGGCAACGCACGCCCGGTCATCGTGTATGATACGGTGCGTCGTTATTTGGAATACCGCGGCTACGATGTGAAATACGTATCGAATTTCACGGATGTCGACGATAAATTGATCAAAGCGGCAAATGAACTCGGCGAGGAAGTGCCGGAAATTGCGGAACGCTTTATCAAGGCATATTTCGACAACACGAAAGCACTCGGCTGCGCAGAAGCGGATGTCCATCCGCGTGTCACGGGGCATATGCCGCAAATCGTGGCGTTTATCGAAGCGCTTATCGAAAAAGGCTATGCATATGAATCACAAGGCGATGTTTATTACCATACGCGTAAGTTCGACGGTTATGGCAAATTATCCCATCAATCAGTGGATGAACTCAAAATCGGTGCTCGTATCGAAGCAGGGGATAAAAAGCAGGATGCCTTGGATTTCGTGTTATGGAAAGCGGCAAAGCCTGGTGAAATTTCCTGGGAAAGCCCATGGGGCAAAGGACGCCCAGGCTGGCACATAGAGTGCTCGGTCATGGCAAGAGAACACCTCGGCGATACAATCGACATCCATGCCGGCGGGCAGGATCTGACTTTCCCGCACCATGAAAATGAAATCGCCCAATCGGAAGCTTATACGGGCAAGCAGTTTGCGCGTTATTGGATGCATAACGGGTATATCAATATTGAAAACGAAAAAATGTCCAAGTCGTTGAATAACTTCGTGCTGGTCAATGACATTTTAAAAGAACTCGACCCGCAAGTATTGCGCCTCTTTATGCTGTCAGTTCATTACCGTCATCCGATCAATTACTCCAAAGGATTGGTAGAAGACGCACAAGCTGGGATGGAGCGTATCCGCACTGCCTATGGCAATGTCAAACACCGCTTGGAGAATTCGGCGGGCCTTGGCGACCATAACGATATTTGGTTGTCTAAAATTGACTCGATCAAAAAGGAATTCATTGAAACGATGGATGATGACTTCAACACGGCGAATGCCATATCGAAGTTGTTCGACCTGTCGAAACTTGCGAATACGTACTTGCTTGAGAAACAGACGGCTGAGCTGGTTCTTCAAGCCTTCGTGGATGTGTTTGATGAGTTGGCGGAAGTTCTTGGCTTGCCGTTCGCGCAATCTGAACTTTTGGATGCGGAAATCGAAGCCCTATTGGAAGAACGCATCGAAGCGCGCAAAAACCGTGATTTCGCACGTTCGGATGAAATCCGCGACCAACTGAAAGAACAGAACATCATTTTAGAAGACACAGCGCAAGGCACGCGCTGGAAGAGAGGCTAAGTCGCATGGTATTGAGAAAACAAGACGTTGATCAATTGAATGCCTTGGCACTCGCTTATATGGGGGATGCGGTTTACGAGACAGCGGTGCGTGCACACTTGCTCCACGCAGGCCGCGTCAAGCCGAACATTCTTCATCGGTCATCGACGGCATTCGTTTCGGCGAAGTCCCAAGCGTTCATTTTGAAGCGCTTTGTCGATGAAGGGGTGCTGAACGAAACAGAGCTTGCCATTATGCGTCGAGGACGCAACGCGAAATCTGGTTCGGTGCCGAGAAACACCGATGTCCAGACTTATAATTTCAGTACTGCTTTTGAAGCGGTGCTCGGCTGGTTGTATTTAAAAGAAGAGCAGGAGCGGCTGGATGAATTGATCAATTATGCCATCAGCATCGCCGAAGAGCCGAGAGGAGTGGTCAAATGACAGAGGAAACGCCAGAAATCATCGGAGGCAAAAATCCGGTGCTAGAAGCGCTGCGCGCCAAGCGTGATATTAATAAAATTTGGATTGCGGAAGGCGTCCAGAAAAAAGGCATTGCAGACCTTCTGCAATTGGCAAAAGAACAGAAAGTACTGGTGCAGTTCGTACCGAAAAAGAAAATCGACGGACTGACCGATACGAATCATCAAGGAATTGCCGCAGCAGTCGCCGCATACCGTTATGCGGAACTCGAAGAATTGTTTGCGAAAGCCCAGGACAAGCAGGAAGATCCGTTCTTCCTCATCCTAGACGAGCTGGAAGACCCGCATAATCTTGGGTCGATCATGCGGACAGCGGATGCGGTTGGCGCCCATGGATTAATCATTCCGCAGCGCCGTGCCGTCGGCTTGACCGGGGTCGTCGCCAAATCATCGACCGGAGCGATTGAACATGTGCCGGTTGTGCGGGTCAATAATTTATCGCAAACGGTCGATGAATTGAAGAAGCGCGGCGTGTGGATTGCCGGCACTGATGCTAAAGAGTCGGTCGATTACCGGCGAATGGATGCCACGTTGCCGCTTGCTGTCATCATCGGCAGCGAAGGCAAGGGCATGAGCCGCATCTTGCGCGACAAATGCGACTTCCTTTATCAATTGCCGATGGTCGGACATGTAACATCCCTGAACGCGTCGGTGGCGGCGAGCTTGTTGATGTATGAAGTCTATCGCAAGCGCCATCCACTCGGGTGATGCCATGAATATTCTGCTGGTAGATGGCTATAACATCATTGGCGATTGGGCAGAACTGACAGCGTTGAAGAAAGAACGCCTGGCGGATGCGCGCGACCGGCTCATCGAACGGATGGCCGAATATCAAGGGTTCAAAGGGTGGCGTGTCATCATTGTCTTCGATGCCCATCTCGTACCGGGCATCGAAGCAAAGAATCTGCACAGCGACGTGGAAGTGATCTTCACCCGTTCTAGTGAGACAGCCGATGAGCGGATTGAAAAGCTGGCAATCAGCCTGAACAGCCGGCGCGACCAAATTTACGTTGCTACATCAGACTCGACCGAACAATGGGTGATTTTCGCTAAAGGGGCGTTGCGCATTTCTGCGCGTGAACTGGAAATTGAGATGGAGGAAATTGACAAGCGCATTGCGAAGAAAGTGCGGGAGATCCAAGAGCAGCGCTCCATTTCCAAGATTCCACTCGAAGGAGAAGTGGCAGAAATTTTTGAAAAATGGCGACGAGGTCTTAAATGAACTGTTGACGCTCAATTTTTTCTTCCTGTATACTGGAAATATCGAGGCTCACCCAATCGGAGGGATCACCCGTGGAAAATTTTGAGCAAGTTCGCAACCGTAACTTTACTGAATTGGCAGATGAAGAACTTGTCGGTCTGGTCCATAGCGGCAACACGGAAGCCTTGGATTTTCTTATCACCAAGTTCCGTCCGTTTGTGCGGATGAAAGCCCGTTCCTATTTTCTCATTGGCGCAGATAAAGAAGATATCATACAGGAAGGCATGATCGGCCTGTACAAAGCGATCCGTGACTTCAGGAGCGATAAACTGTCTTCATTCCGCGCATTTGCGGAGCTATGCATCGTCCGCCAGATCATCACGGCGATCAAGACAGCTACTCGCCAGAAGCATATCCCGCTGAATTCCTACGTCTCTCTCGACAAGCCGATCTACGATGAAGAGTCGGACCGCACATTGATGGATGTGCTCGCCGGAAGCGGGGCGGACGATCCGGAAGAGCTGATGATCCACAATGAAGAATTCCGTTATATGGAAGGCAAAATGGATGAAGTGCTGAGTGAGTTGGAACGTGAAGTGCTGACGCTATATCTCGATGGGCAGTCTTATCAGGAAATTTCTGAAAAGCTGGAACGGCATGTAAAATCAATCGACAATGCCTTGCAGCGGGTCAAGCGGAAATTAGAGCGGCATCTGCAGGCGAGCGAAAGCCGGTCCTCGTAAGTACTATTGACAGCAAGTTTTTATGATGATACTCTTGAAAAAGCTGTAAAATAGAGCAAGGTGAGAATAATGGCTAAAAAAATCGTGTTGAGCTGCTCGAAATGTGCATCCCGTAACTATACGGTACCCGCGAAAGCGGATTCAAGCACACGCTTGGAACTCAAAAAATTCTGTGCTCATTGCAACGAGCATACCGTGCATAAACAAACGAAATAATCTTGCAGTGAATGCCGGACGATATAGAGTGATTTTGAAATTCGGAGGTTTTTACGATAATGGGTAACATTGGCGATTTCTTTAAAAATGTCGTTTCGGAAATGAGAAAAGTCAGCTGGCCAAAACGCAAGGAATTGACGCGCTATACAATCGTCGTCCTGTCAACGGTCATCTTTATGGCTCTTTTCTTCGCATTGATCGATACCGGCATATCGGAATTATTCCGTTGGTTCCTGGCACTGTAACACAGTCATAAGAATAACGAAAAATAGCCCGTCATTCCATGGAACGGGTTTTTTCATTTGTAAAAAAGGAGGGATGGACGCTTAGTCCGCTCGAATATGGAGAAAAATTGGTATGTAGTCCATACGTATTCCGGTTACGAAAATAAGGTGAAAGCAAACCTGGAAAAACGCGTAGAAACAATGGGAATGGAAGATTTGATCTTCCGCGTCATCATCCCTGAAGAACAAGAAACAGATTTCAAAGACGGCAAAAAACGCACAGTCATGCGCAAAACCTTCCCAGGTTACGTGCTAGTCGAATTGGTCATGACAGATGAGTCCTGGTATGTCGTCCGCAATACGCCGGGTGTGACCGGATTTATCGGTTCATCAGGTGGGGGAGCAAAACCGACACCACTTCTTGAAGAGGAAGTCGATTTCATCCTCAAGCAGATGGGCATGACCGAACGCAAAGTGGATATCGATTTTGCAGTCGCGGATACAGTCGAAGTCATGGAAGGGCCATTCGCCAACTTCCAAGGGAAAGTCGAAGAGATCGACGATACAAAAGGCAAAGTCAAAGTATCGATCGACATCTTCGGGCGCGAAACGAAAATGGAGCTCGATTTCGAGCAGGTCCAAAAAGTATAACAACGCCTCTTGCTATTTTTTTGCAATGGTGGTATCATTTCATAGGTCAGACTGCCAAAGCGCAGCATCTGTACAAACCAATTAATTCTATCAACGAAAATCAAGTTGACGGACAGATATGAGTGGGAGGGGCAACCCTATTACCACATCACGGACTTAAGGAGGTGTGTTTCGTGGCTAAAAAAGTAGTTAAAGTCGTAAAATTGCAGATCCCTGCAGCAAAAGCTAACCCAGCGCCGCCAGTAGGACCAGCACTAGGTCAAGCAGGCGTCAACATCATGGGCTTCTGTAAAGAATTTAACGCGCGTACTGCTGAACAAGCAGGACTTATTATTCCGGTTGAGATTTCGGTATTTGAAGACCGTTCATTTACTTTCATTACGAAAACTCCGCCAGCTGCAGTTCTATTGAAGAAAGCAGCAGGTATTGAATCAGGTTCAGGTGAACCAAACCGCAATAAAGTAGCGACTGTGAAACGCGACCAAGTTCGCGAAATCGCAGAAACTAAAATGCCAGATCTAAATGCCGCTTCAGTTGAAGCTGCAATGTTGATGGTTGAAGGTACTGCTCGCAGCATGGGCATTACAATCGAAGACTAATTTCAAGAAGTTGTTTTTGGATGGGTTGCGCAGTTCAACGCGAACAGCGCAGCCCTTAATCGTGGGAGGTTCAATCCGTTAGACCACAACAAGGAGGACGTTTAAAATGGCTAAAACAGGCAAAAAGCTGCAAGAAGCAGCAAAACTGATCGACCGTTCTAAGTTCTACGAAGCTAAAGAAGCAATTGAACTTGCGAAAAAAGCAAGCACGGTTAACTTCGACGCTACTGTAGAAGTCGCTTTCCGCCTAGGAATCGACACGCGTAAAAATGACCAGCAAATCCGTGGGGCAGTCGTGCTTCCGAACGGTACTGGTAAAACTCAAAGCGTTTTGGTTTTCGCTAAAGGCGATAAACTGAAAGAAGCTGAAGAAGCAGGCGCTGACTTTGTCGGCGATGCTGAGTACATCCAAAAAATCCAACAAGGCTGGTTCGATTTCGACGTTATCGTCGCAACTCCGGACATGATGGGCGAAGTTGGTAAACTTGGACGCGTTCTTGGACCAAAAGGTTTGATGCCAAACCCGAAAACAGGAACTGTTACATTTGATGTGGCAAAAGCTGTTCAGGAAATCAAAGCTGGTAAAGTGGAATACCGCGCTGACAAAGCCGGAATCATCCACGCGCCAATCGGCAAAGTATCTTTCGCAGACGACAAACTTGCTGAGAACTTGCAAACAATCTATGACGTGATCCTAAAAGCTAAGCCATCTGCTGCTAAAGGCACGTACATGAAATCCCTAAACGTAACGACTACAATGGGACCTGCTGTCAAAGTAGACCCTGCAAAAGTAGTAGTTAAATAAAATATTGACATTCTTTCGCAGCTTCGTTATACTGGCGAAGTTGTGAAATAACCATTTGTACCGCAGACAGTAGGGGCGGCTTGCCGCTTAATGAATCCCTGCCGAGGACATGATGAATTCAGATACCATCTTAATTGATGCTGATTTTATGCCTCTGTGTCTGTACTGGACCAGAGGCTTTTCTTATGGACGGACGGTATGAATGACAAATCTATAGGAGGTGCCCACATGAGCAAAGCAATTGAAACGAAAAAAGTTGTTGTGCAAACAATCGCTGACAAATTCGACGCTGCACAATCGGTTGTCGTTGTTGATTACCGCGGTTTGAACGTTGCCCAACTTACAGAACTTCGTAAACAGCTTCGTGAGGAAGGCATCGAGTTTAAAGTTTACAAAAACTCCATGACTCGCCGCGCGACAGAAGTTCACGGCCTTGAAGCGATCAACGAACACTTCACAGGACCGAACGCTATCGCATTCTCGAACGAAGACGTCGTTGCTCCTGCGCGAATCATCAACAACTTCGCAAAAGAGAACGAAGCACTAGAAATCAAAGCCGGTATCATTGAAGGCAATGTTGCATCTGCAGATGAAATGAAAGCTCTTGCTGAACTTCCATCTCGCGAAGGCCTATTGTCTATGCTACTCAGCGTACTACAAGCTCCAGTCCGCAACTTCGCTGCTACAACAAAAGCAGTTGCAGACCAAAAAGAAGAACAGGGCGCTTAATCTCTTAGCATCCTGAGCAACACAAAAAAATTACCTATCATAGGAGGAAATTATAATGACACAAGAACAAATTCTAGAAGCAATCAAAGAAATGACAGTTCTTCAACTTAACGACCTAGTAAAAGCAATCGAAGACGAGTTCGGCGTAACTGCTGCTGCTCCAGTTGCTGCAGCAGCTGCTGGTGGCGCTGCTGAAGCAGAGCAAACTGAATTCGACGTAATCCTTAACTCTGCTGGCGACCAAAAAATCAAAGTCATCAAAGTTGTTCGCGAAGTTACAGGCCTTGGCTTGAAAGAAGCGAAAGGTCTTGTTGACGAAGCTCCTAAAGCTCTTAAAGAAGGCGCTACTAAAGAAGAAGCTGAAGAAATCAAAGCTAAACTTGAAGAAGTTGGCGCTTCTGTAGAAGTTAAATAATTCCCTTATATTATAAGAAAGAAAGCTCGTCAGTATTTACCGACGGGCTTTTTCTTCTTTTTAAATCCAATCCCGGAAGCACTTGAGATTGTATGAAGGAAGGAGGGCTCCGTATGTCCCAACATTATTATTCTAAAAATCCCCAAACTAAAAGCAAACCCCAAGAGTGGACCTACACGTTGCGGGGCGAGGCGTTCCGGTTTCAAACGGATTCAGGCGTTTTCAGCAAAAATGATATCGACTTCGGTTCACGGCTATTGATCGAGGCGTTTGATGAACCAGCTATAGAAGGGCCAATCCTTGATGTTGGCTGTGGGTATGGACCGATCGGAATGGCTATCGCCAAAGCATTGCCACAAAGACATGTGCACATGGTGGACATCAACGCCAGGGCCATCGAACTCGCACAAAAAAACACCGTATTAAACGGTGTTGAAAATGTTTCAGTCTATGAAAGTGACGGCTTGTCAGGTGTCGAACAGCAAGAGTTCGCTGCCATTCTAACCAATCCGCCAATCCGTGCGGGGAAAGAGACGATTTTTCGATTTTACGAAGAAGCGTACAAAAAACTCGCAGCTTCCGGATCATTATGGGTAGTCATCCAGAAAAAACAAGGCGCCCCTTCGACTCAAGAGAAATTGCAGGAGTTGTTTGGCGACGTTCGAGTCGCTGATAAGAAGAAAGGTTACTTTATTTTTGAGGCCAGAAAAGTTTGACTTGACAAAATGCCTGTGATATTATAATAAAATGCAAAAAATATTATTTTGAGGTCGTTTGCCCTTTTTCGGGCAGAGCATGGCGGCCAGTTTTAACATGTGTAAACCGAAAATGAGCTCATATGCGGTCTCGTTTTCTTTTTGTCTTTTCGATATCATACACTATTTTACAGATATCGCAAAGTCCTATAATCGTTTTATTGAGGGGTGAATAAGTTGACAGGTCAACTAGTTCAGTACGGTCAGCATCGTCAACGCAGAAGTTTTTCGAGAATCAGTGAAGTTCTAGATCTCCCGAATCTGATTGAGATCCAATCGTCTTCTTACGAATGGTTCTTAGAAGAGGGGCTTCGTGAAATGTTCCGCGACATTTCACCAATCGAAGATTTCACAGGAAACCTTTCCTTGGAATTCGTCGACTACAGCCTAGCGGATCCTAAGTACCCGGTTGATGAATCGAAAGAACGGGACGTTACTTACGCAGCACCACTTCGCGTAAAAGTGCGTCTTCACAACAAAGAAACGGATGAAGTGAAAGAACAGGATGTCTTCATGGGTGATTTCCCATTGATGACAGAAACTGGTACTTTCGTCATCAACGGTGCAGAGCGCGTTATCGTTTCGCAATTAGTACGCTCACCGAGTGTTTATTTCCACGACAAGACAGATAAAAACGGCAAACGTGGTTTTGGCGCTACTGTCATTCCAAACCGTGGTGCATGGCTTGAATATGAAACTGATGCAAAAGATGTCGTATACGTACGCATCGATCGCACGCGCAAATTGCCTGTAACGGTTCTTTTGCGTGCACTAGGCTTTGGTTCCGATCAAGAAATCATTGAATTGCTCGGCGATAACGAGTACTTGCAGAACACATTGGAAAAAGACAATACCGAAAACACGGAAAAAGCGCTTCTTGAAATTTATGAGCGCCTACGTCCTGGAGAGCCACCGACAGTAGAAAGCGCTAAGAGCTTACTCTATTCGCGTTTCTTCGACCCAAAACGCTACGA
The DNA here is from genome assembly GCF_028890485.2 of Planococcus sp. SK3692. Lineage (GTDB taxonomy): Bacteria > Bacillota > Bacilli > Bacillales_A > Planococcaceae > Planococcus. The sequence goes on along the minus strand of NZ_JARCHV010000001.1, from coordinate 1,711,119 downwards.
TTTGGCGAATGTCGGCCGCTACAAGATGAACAAAAAGCTTCATATTAAAAACCGTTTGTTCAATCAGACAATTGCAGAAACACTTGTCGATCCTGAAACGGGCGAAATTTTAGTAGAAGCTGGAACTGTTATTGACCGCCGTGTCCTTGACCGCCTGATCCCTAATTTGGAAAATGGCGTCGGTTTCCATACCGTTTCCCAAGCTGGAGGCGTGCTTGAAGACGACGTAACACTCCAATCCATTAAAATCTATGCGCCGAATGACGATGAGCAAAAAGAAATTACCGTCATCAGCAATGCATATATCGAAGACAAGATCAAAAACGTAACGCCTGCGGATATCATTTCGTCTATCAGCTATTTCTTCAACTTGCTGCATGGCGTCGGCAATACAGATGATATTGACCACCTCGGTAACCGTCGTTTGCGTTCAGTTGGTGAACTTTTGCAGAACCAATTCCGTATTGGCTTGTCCCGTATGGAACGTGTTGTGCGCGAGCGTATGTCAATTAATGACACGCAATCGATCGTACCGCAGCAATTGATCAATATCCGTCCGGTTATTGCATCGATTAAAGAGTTCTTCGGCAGTTCCCAGTTGTCGCAGTTCATGGACCAAACGAACCCGCTTGCTGAATTGACGCATAAACGCCGTCTATCTGCGCTTGGGCCCGGTGGTTTGACGCGTGAGCGCGCCGGCTTTGAAGTGCGTGACGTTCACTACTCCCACTATGGCCGCATGTGTCCGATTGAAACGCCTGAGGGCCCGAACATCGGCTTGATCAACACGCTTTCAACATTTGCGAAAGTGAATAAATTCGGATTCATCGAAACACCTTATCGCCGCGTCGATCCGGAGACGAATAAAGTCACCGACCAGATCGATTATCTAACGGCTGATGAAGAAGACAACTATGTCGTCGCTCAGGCAAACTCACGCTTGAATGAAGACGGATCGTTTGTCGAAGAAGAAGTCGTTGCACGCTTCCGCGGTGAGAACACTGTTTACAGCCGCTCGAGCATCGATTATATGGACGTTTCTCCAAAACAAGTCGTGTCCGTTGCGACTGCTTGTATTCCGTTCCTTGAAAACGATGACTCCAACCGTGCGTTGATGGGAGCGAACATGCAGCGTCAAGCTGTGCCTCTATTGAATCCAGAAGCACCGTTTGTCGGAACTGGCATGGAGCATCTTGCCGCACGTGATTCAGGTGCTGCCGTTATCGCGAAGCATGGCGGAATTGTTGAATTCGTTGAAGCGAAAGAGATTCGCGTTCGCCGCATCGAAAACGTAGAAGGCAATGAAGTCAAAGGCGATGTGGATACGTACCGCCTGCAGAAATTCATCCGTTCAAACCAAGGTACCAGCTATAACCAGCGTCCAATCGTCAAAGTCGGCGACCGCGTAGAAAAACGCGATATCCTGGCTGATGGCCCTTCAATGGAACGCGGTGAAATGGCGCTTGGCCGTAACGTTCTTGTCGGATTCATGACTTGGGACGGCTTTAACTATGAGGATGCGATCATCATGAGTGAGCGCCTTGTAAAAGATGACGTCTACACGTCGATCCACATTGAAGAATACGAATCAGATTCCCGTGATACAAAGCTCGGGCCTGAAGAAATCACGCGTGATATTCCAAACGTCGGCGAAGATGCTCTACGCAACTTGGACGACCGCGGCATTATCCGTGTCGGTGCTGAAGTGAAAGATGGCGACATTCTAGTCGGTAAAGTAACACCTAAAGGGGTTACAGAACTGACAGCAGAAGAGCGTCTGCTCCATGCGATCTTTGGTGAAAAAGCGCGTGAAGTGCGTGATACTTCCTTGCGTGTGCCTCATGGTGCAGGCGGGATCGTGCTTGATGTGAAAATCTTTAACCGCGAAGATGGCGACGAATTGCCGCCGGGCGTTAACCAATTGGTGCGTGCTTATATCGTTCAAAAACGGAAAATCTCCGTCGGGGACAAAATGGCCGGACGTCACGGTAACAAAGGTGTTATCTCTCGCATCTTGCCGGAAGAAGATATGCCATTCATGCCGGATGGCACACCGATCGATATCATGTTGAACCCGCTTGGTGTTCCGTCCCGTATGAATATCGGGCAGGTGCTTGAACTTCACCTTGGTATGGCTTCCCGTTCTCTAGGCCTTCACATGGCTTCATCGGTATTCGATGGCGCGAATGAAGAAGATGTTTGGGAAACGATGGAAGAAGCCGGAATGCCGCGCGACGGAAAAACCATCCTTTATGATGGCCGCTCGGGTGAGCCATTCGACAACCGTGTATCTGTCGGGATCATGTACATGATCAAACTGGCACACATGGTTGACGATAAACTCCATGCACGTTCAACTGGACCATACTCACTCGTTACCCAGCAGCCACTCGGCGGTAAAGCGCAATTTGGCGGTCAGCGTTTCGGGGAGATGGAAGTTTGGGCACTTGAAGCATACGGTGCTGCGCATACCCTCCAGGAAATCTTGACAGTTAAGTCAGATGACGTGGTCGGCCGTGTGAAAACGTACGAAGCAATTGTCAAAGGTGAAAGTGTTCCAGAACCAAGCGTTCCGGAATCATTCAAAGTATTGATCAAAGAGCTTCAAAGTTTGGGTATGGACGTCAAAATGCTCACAATCGATGATGAAGAAATCGAATTGCGCGATTTGGATGAAGAAGACGATCTTCAACCTGCAGATTCACTTAACATCTTGCCAATCGCTGACGAAGAATCACCAGTAGGCACGATTGAATAACGTATATATAGAAGAAACCGTCCGGCACAGCGCCGGGCGGAAACTTATCGATTTAGCCATAAACGAGGAAGAGCCGTACAGAAACTCGAGACAAAAGGGAGGTAGGCTCCTTGATAGATGTAAATAATTTTGAGTATATGAAAATCGGATTGGCATCACCCGATAAAATTCGCTCATGGTCCTATGGGGAAGTCAAGAAACCAGAAACAATTAACTACCGTACGTTAAAGCCTGAAAAAGATGGTTTGTTCTGCGAACGTATTTTCGGTCCTACAAAAGACTGGGAATGTCATTGCGGAAAATACAAACGCGTCCGTTATAAAGGCGTCGTCTGTGACCGCTGTGGAGTCGAAGTAACCCGTTCAAAAGTGCGCCGTGAGCGCATGGGCCATATCGAACTTGCAGCACCGGTTTCCCATATTTGGTATTTCAAAGGAATCCCAAGCCGCATGGGCCTTATCTTGGATATGTCCCCGCGTTCTTTGGAAGAAGTCATCTACTTTGCTTCTTACGTAGTAATCGACCCGGCAGATACGCCGCTCGAGAAAAAGCAATTGCTTTCCGAAAAAGAATACCGCGCATATCGCGATAAATTCGGCAAGAAATTCCAAGCGGCAATGGGTGCTGAAGCAATCAAACGTTTGCTTCAGGAAATTGACTTGGAACGTGAAACAGATGCGTTGAAAGAAGAGCTTAAATCTGCGCAAGGCCAGCGCCGCACACGTGCGATCAAACGCCTTGAAGTAGTTGAGTCTTTCCGCAACTCTGGAAACAATCCGGATTGGATGATTTTGGATGTTCTTCCAGTTATCCCGCCGGAATTGCGTCCGATGGTTCAGCTTGATGGCGGTCGTTTTGCGACTTCTGATTTGAACGACCTTTATCGCCGTGTCATTAACCGCAACAACCGCCTCAAGCGTTTGCTTGACCTTGGTGCGCCAAGCATCATCGTTCAGAACGAAAAACGCATGCTTCAAGAAGCGGTCGATGCATTGATCGACAATGGCCGTCGCGGTCGTCCGGTTACTGGACCAGGTAACCGTCCATTGAAATCTCTTTCTCATATGTTGAAAGGGAAACAAGGACGTTTCCGTCAGAACTTGCTCGGAAAACGAGTCGATTATTCTGGACGTTCTGTAATCGTCGTAGGCCCGAACTTGAAGATGTACCAATGTGGTCTGCCGAAAGGCATGGCGATTGAATTGTTCAAACCTTTCGTTATGAAAGAACTGGTTGAACGTGGACTCGCACATAACATCAAGAGCGCGAAACGCAAAATCGAGCGTCTCCATTCGGAAGTTTGGGACGTACTTGAAGATGTCATCAAGGAGCATCCGGTTCTTTTGAACCGAGCACCGACACTTCACCGTTTGGGTATCCAAGCATTTGAGCCAACACTTGTTGAAGGTAAGGCAATCCGCCTTCACCCACTCGTGTGTACAGCTTATAACGCTGACTTTGATGGTGACCAAATGGCTGTTCACGTACCGCTTTCATCTGAAGCACAAGCGGAAGCTCGTCTTCTTATGCTTGCAGCACAGAACATCTTGAACCCGAAAGATGGAAAACCGGTCGTAACACCTTCTCAGGATATGGTTTTAGGAAACTACTACTTGACGCTTGAGCGCAAAGCCGCAACAGGCGAAGGGGCTACGTTCTCCGGGCCAGAAGAAGTGCTGATTGCATATCAAACTGGCCATGTGCACTTGCACACGCGCATCGCGGTTCAAGCAGGATCAGTAAGCAACCCAACATTTACGGAAGAACAAAACAAAATGCTTCTACTGACTACAGTCGGGAAAGTCATTTTCAATGAAATCCTTCCAAAATCGTTCCCTTATATCAATGAACCGACCGATTACAACCTGCAAGTGGAAACGCCAGCGAAATATTTCGTCCCAACCACGACGGATGTTCGCAAGCATATCCAGGAATCAGAGCTTGTAACGCCGTTCAAGAAGAAGATTCTTGGGGAAATCATTGCAGAAGTATTCAAACGTTTCCATATTACGGAAACTTCACGGATGCTAGACCGCATGAAGAGCCTTGGATTCAAATATTCTACACAAGCCGGCATTACGGTTGGTGTAGCGGATATCGTCGTCTTGCCTGACAAAGGTGAAATCCTAGTTGAAGCCCAGAACAATGTAGATAAAGTGATGAAGCAATTCCGCCGTGGTTTGATTACGGAAGAAGAGCGCTACACACGCGTTATCTCATACTGGAGCAACGCAAAAGATGTCATCCAGGAAAAACTGATGGCATCCCTTGATACGCTGAACCCGATTTACATGATGAGTGATTCCGGAGCGCGTGGTAACGCGTCCAACTTCACGCAGCTTGCGGGTATGCGCGGACTCATGGCCAACCCGGCCGGCCGCATCATTGAACTTCCGATCAAATCTTCATTCCGTGAAGGCTTGACGGTACTCGAATACTTCATCTCGACTCACGGTGCACGTAAAGGTCTTGCCGATACAGCACTGAAAACAGCTGACTCCGGTTACCTGACTCGCCGTCTTGTCGATGTTGCACAAGATGCTATCGTACGTGAGAATGATTGCGGAACTGACCGTGGTTTATTGGTTGGCGCACTCATGGAAGGCACGGAAGTCATCGAAGAGCTTGAAGAACGGATTGTCGGCCGCCATGCTAAGAAAACGGTTCGTCACCCAGAAACAAAAGAAGTAATTGTAGAAAGAGATGCACTTATTACACAGGATCTGGCACGTCTCGTTATCGAATCCGGTCTTAAAGAAGTGACAATCCGCTCTGCGTTTACTTGTAATACAAAACACGGCATTTGCAAAAAATGCTACGGTACGAACCTTGCAACAGGCGACGAAGTGGAAGTCGGCGAAGCAGTCGGAATCATCGCTGCCCAGTCAATCGGTGAGCCGGGTACACAGCTTACGATGCGTACTTTCCACACAGGCGGTGTAGCAGGAGACGATATCACACAAGGTTTGCCACGTATCCAAGAGATCTTCGAATCGAGAAATCCGAAAGGCCAAGCAGTAATTTCCGAAATCACCGGTACTATTACGGAGATTGAAGAAATTCGGGAAGGCCAGAAAGAAGTGACGATTCAAGGCGACGTGGAAACACGCAAATACTTGGCGCCTTATAATGCACGTTTGAAAGTTCAAGTAGATGATACGATCAAGCGCGGTGAAGTGCTGACAGACGGCTCTATTGATCCGAAGCAATTGCTTCAAGTCAAAGAAGTGCAATCAGTACAATTGTATCTATTGAAAGAAGTTCAAAAAGTTTACCGCATGCAAGGGGTAGAAATCGGCGATAAGCACGTAGAAGTTATGGTTCGTCAAATGTTCCGTAAAGTTCGCGTCATTGAAGCCGGAGATACCGACTTGTTGCCAGGTTCCCTTCTTGATATTCACCAGTTCACAGAAGCAAATGAAAAAGCAGTGCTTGCCGGCAATATGCCAGCAACTAGCCGACCTGTTATCCTCGGGATCACGAAAGCATCCCTTGAGACAGAATCGTTCTTATCTGCTGCGTCCTTCCAAGAAACGACTCGTGTCCTTACCGATGCGGCGATCAAAGGAAAACGCGATGAGCTTCTTGGACTTAAAGAGAATGTCATCATCGGGAAATTGGTTCCAGCAGGGACTGGCATGCAACGCTACCGTCAGATCGAAATCGAGCAAAGCGAAAAAGCCCAGCAAGAAGAGATCGTCGGAACCGAATCATAAGTTAGAAAAACAAACCCCGGAGAGCTATACGCTCCCCGGGATTTTTTTTGAAGTTTAGGTTGACAGTTACACTTAGGGAATGATAGTATATTAAGGGTTGATGATTATCGATCTTTGCATGTCAGGAACATGATCGTCAGGTACGAAGCAAAAACAGTAAAAGCGTTCAGCTTTGCTGGATGTAGCCATTATGGCATTACTGGATACCGGTTTTTGTGTGAAATCACAAAGACTTTGTTTTTTACCCAAAAATGAACCACCTGGATATGTGGTATTAGAACACCTTTTGAGAGGAGGAAAAAATCGATGCCTACTATTAACCAATTGGTTAACAAGCCTCGTAAACCGAAAAGCACTAAATCAGACTCACCAGCGTTGAACAAGGGGTATAACAGCTTCAAAAAGTCACAGACTAACCTGAGCTCTCCGCAAAAACGCGGCGTCTGCACACGTGTTGGAACGATGACACCTAAAAAACCAAACTCCGCATTGCGTAAATACGCACGTGTACGTTTGACAAACCAAATTGAGGTCAATGCATATATCGGCGGCGAAGGTCACAACCTTCAAGAGCACAGTGTTGTTCTTATCCGTGGAGGACGCGTAAAAGACCTTCCGGGTGTACGTTACCACGTTGTACGCGGCGCACTTGATACTGCTGGAGTAAACGGCCGTATGCAAGGACGCTCTAAATATGGAACAAAACGCCCTAAAGTAAAAAAATAATAACAATGAATTAACGATAGTTTTCGTTGAAAGGAGGAACATACATGCCTCGTAAAGGTCCTGTAGCTAAACGTGACGTGTTGCCAGATCCGATTTATAGCTCGAAATTGGTAACTCGTTTAATTAACAAATTGATGGTTGACGGAAAAAGAGGTACTTCACAAAAGATCCTCTACGGTGCGTTCGAACTAATTAAAGAACGCAGCGGGAAAGATCCAATTGAAGTATTTGAACAAGCTTTGGAAAACATCATGCCGGTTCTTGAAGTTCGCGCTCGCCGTGTCGGTGGTGCTAACTACCAAGTACCAGTTGAAGTTCGCCCAGAACGTCGTACGACTCTTGGACTTCGCTACCTAGTAAACTACTCACGTCTTCGTGGGGAGAAAACTATGGAAGAGCGTCTAGCTAACGAAATCCTAGATGCTGCCAACAACACTGGTGCTTCCGTCAAAAAACGTGAAGATATCCACAAAATGGCAGAAGCCAACAAAGCATTTGCTCATTACCGCTGGTAAATTCTTGCGACACTTAAAATCTTATTTCGAGACGGAAGGAGAAAGACCATATGCCTAGAGAGTTCTCCTTAGACCATACACGTAATATCGGAATCATGGCTCACATCGATGCCGGTAAAACGACTACTACGGAGCGTATTTTGTATTACACAGGCCGTATCCACAAAATCGGCGAAACGCATGAAGGTGCTTCTCAAATGGACTGGATGGAGCAGGAGCAAGAGCGTGGAATCACGATCACATCTGCTGCGACAACAGCTTCATGGGAAGGCCACCGCGTTAACATCATCGATACTCCTGGACACGTAGACTTCACAGTTGAAGTTGAACGTTCATTGCGTGTACTTGATGGTGCTGTAACGGTTCTCGATGCCCAATCAGGCGTTGAGCCACAAACAGAAACTGTATGGCGTCAAGCGACAACATACGGAGTACCGCGTTTGGTATTCATTAACAAAATGGATAAAATCGGCGCTGACTTCCTGTATTCAGTAGGCACTCTTCACGATCGCCTGCAAGCTAACGCACATCCGATTCAATTGCCAATCGGCGCAGAAGACGAGTTCTCAGGGATCATTGACCTTGTAAACATGAACGCACGCTTCTATGCGAACGATTTGGGAACTGAAATCACTGAAGGCGAAATTCCTGAAGAGTACAAGGAGCTTGCTGACGAGTGGCACACAAAACTACTCGAAGGCGTTGCTGAGCTTGATGAAGACTTGATGGAAAAATACCTTGGTGGCGAAGAAATTACTGTTGATGAACTTAAAGCTGCAATCCGTAAAGGAACGCTTGACGTTGAGTTCTACCCAGTAGTTTGCGGAACTGCTTTCAAAAACAAAGGGGTTCAATTAATGCTTGACGCAGTAATTGATTACCTCCCATCTCCACTAGATGTACCACCAATGACAGCACTTCGTCCGGATTCAGACGAAGAAGTATTGCGTAAAGCATCTGAAGACGAGCCTTTCTCTGCTCTGGCATTCAAAGTAATGACAGACCCATATGTAGGGAAATTGACGTTCTTCCGTGTATACTCGGGTACTTTGAAATCTGGTTCGTACGTACAAAACTCTTCAAAAGGCAAGCGTGAGCGCGTAGGACGTATCCTGCAAATGCACGCTAACTCCCGCGAAGAGATCGCTGAAGTATATTGCGGGGATATCGCTGCTGCGATCGGCCTGAAAGATACTTCTACAGGCGATACGCTATGCGACGAAAAAGACCAAGTAATCCTTGAGCGCATGGTCTTCCCGGAACCGGTTATCTCACTTTCAGTAGAGCCGAAATCCAAAGCGGACCAGGATAAGATGGGCCAAGCCCTTGCGAAATTGCAAGAAGAAGACCCAACTTTCCGTGCGCATACAGACCAGGAAACTGGTCAAACGATCATCGCGGGTATGGGTGAGCTTCACCTTGATATCCTAGTTGACCGTATGAGACGCGAATTCAACGTTGAAGCAAACGTCGGAGCTCCTCAGGTATCTTACCGTGAGACATTCCGCCAGTCTGCAAAAGTTGAAGGGAAGTTCGTACGTCAATCCGGTGGCCGTGGTCAGTTCGGACACGTTTGGATCGAGTTCTCTCCAAACGAAGAAGGCGCTGGCTTTGAGTTCGAAAATGGAATTGTCGGTGGTGTTGTTCCACGTGAATACATCCCAGCAGTTGAAGCGGGTCTTCGCGACTCTCTTGATAACGGTGTAGTTGCCGGTTATCCATTGGTAGATATTAAAGCACGCTTGTTCGACGGATCTTACCATGATGTTGACTCCAACGAGATGGCGTTTAAAGTTGCTGCTTCTATGGCACTGAAAAACGCTGTATCAAAAGTTAACCCGGTAATCCTTGAGCCGATCATGAAAGTTGAAATTGTAATCCCTGAAGAATACCTTGGCGATATCATGGGTGACGTTACGTCACGCCGCGGACGCGTAGAAGGTATGGACGCTCGCGGAAACGCACAAGTTGTCCGTTCAATGGTTCCACTTTCTGAAATGTTCGGTTACGCAACAAACTTGCGTTCTAACACGCAAGGACGCGGTGTGTTCTCTATGCACTTCGACCACTACGAAGAAGTGCCGAAATCCATCGCTGAAGAAATTATCAAGAAAAATAAAGGCCAATAATTGAATTTTGACCTTTAATCAAGTATAAATAGTTTGTATGCCCAATCTGCGGTTTATTTCTGTAGCTTGGGTACTCAAACTACTACTATTAACTTACATTCTGAGGAGGATTTTTCTAATGGGTAAAGCTAAATTTGACCGTTCTAAAACACACGCTAACATTGGTACAATCGGACACGTTGACCATGGTAAAACAACTTTGACTGCAGCAATCGCTACAGTTCTTGCTAGAGCATCAGGCGGGGAAGCTCGTTCTTACGACCAAATCGATAACGCACCTGAAGAAAAAGAGCGCGGTATCACAATCAACACTTCTCACGTTGAGTACGAAACTGAAACACGCCACTATGCACACGTTGACTGCCCAGGTCACGCTGACTATGTTAAAAACATGATCACTGGTGCTGCACAAATGGACGGCGGGATCCTAGTAGTATCTGCTGCTGACGGCCCAATGCCACAAACTCGTGAGCACATCTTGCTTTCACGTCAAGTAGGCGTACCTTACCTTGTAGTATTCATGAACAAATGCGACATGGTAGACGACGAAGAGCTTCTTGAGCTAGTTGAAATGGAAGTTCGCGACCTATTGTCTGAATATGACTTCCCTGGCGATGACATCCCAGTCATCAAAGGTTCTGCACTTAAAGCTCTTGAAGGAGAGCCAGAGTGGGAAGAAAAAATCATGGAATTGATGAACGCAGTTGATGAGTACATCCCAACTCCAGAACGCGATACTGACAAGCCATTCATGATGCCTGTTGAGGACGTATTCTCAATCACTGGCCGTGGTACAGTTGCAACTGGCCGTGTTGAGCGTGGACAAATCAAAGTTGGCGACAACGTTGACATCATCGGTATCAACGAAGAAGCTAAATCTACAACTGTTACAGGTGTAGAAATGTTCCGCAAATTGCTTGACTATGCTGAAGCTGGCGACAACATTGGCGCACTTCTTCGCGGAGTTTCCCGTGACGACATCCAGCGTGGACAAGTTCTTGCTAAACCAGGCACAATCACTCCACATACAACTTTCAAAGCAGAAGTTTATGTTCTTTCAAAAGAAGAGGGTGGACGTCACACTCCATTCTTCACAAACTACCGTCCGCAGTTCTACTTCCGTACAACTGACGTAACTGGCGTTTGTAACCTTCCTGAAGGAGTAGAAATGGTTATGCCTGGCGACAACATCGAAATGAATGTTGAGCTTATCTCACCAATCGCTCTTGAAGAAGGTACTAAGTTCTCTATCCGTGAGGGTGGACGTACTGTAGGCGCTGGCGTTGTAGCTTCTATCCAGAAGTAATTCGCTTGTGTTTAAATCCCCCAACTCATTATGAGTTGGGGGGTTTTTTTGCGTTCTTTTTAAAATGAAAATGAAAATTATGTGACAGGATATAAGGTTTAAAGGCTGATTGATCCGTATCATCGCTGAAGAAATTGTATTGCAAGGCCTCAATAAAGGGAGGCTTATCTATTTTTTATACGCAATATATCGCATTTCCATAAAATATTCAAACTTTTTTAAAAATATTTGAAACCGCGCCACTAAAGCAATGTAAACGGATACAAATGATTTCAATGTTCAGAATTAGCAAAAAAATCACATTTTGTTTGTTGACACCCTTTGGAATAGGCGATATGATAGCAACAATTTAACAGAACAAAGCATTTACAGCGCTAATCCTCATAAAAAATTTCGGAGAAAGAAGTGGACATCATGACTGAACAAGTAATCTATATGAATGGTGAATTTGTAAAAAAAGAAGATGCCAAGGTTTCAGTTTATGATCATGGCTTCCTATATGGCGACGGAGTCTTCGAAGGCATTCGTTCATACAACGGAAATGTCTTTCGTTTAGAAGAACACCTGGAGCGCCTTTACGATTCGGCTAAATCAGTGATGCTTGAAATTCCGCATACTTTCGAAGAAATGACGCAGCTGGTCGTGGAAACGCTCCGGCAAAACAAATTGAAAGATGCCTATATCCGCTTAGTCGTCTCACGCGGGGTTGGAAATTTGGGGCTCGATCCATTCAGCTGTGCAAAGCCGAATGTCATCGTCATCGCTGAGCCGCTTTCTTTATTCCCGAAAGCCTTGTACGACAGCGGCATTGAAATCGTCTCGGTCGCTTCAAGAAGAAGCCGCTCAGACGTCCTTAGCCCGAAAGTGAAGTCACTGAACTATATGAACAACATCCTTGTGAAAATCGAAGCAAGCCTGGCGGGTGTCTCTGAAGCACTTATGCTGAACGATCAAGGTTATGTGGCTGAAGGGTCAGCCGATAATATCTTCATCGTCCGCAAAAACAAATTACTGACGCCTCCCGGTTATGTAGGGGCGCTCGAAGGAATTACGCGCAATGCCATCATGGAAGTGGCCGCTGAAAAAGGTTACCAAATGGAAGAGGGGGTCTTCACTAGACACGATGTCTACGTGGCGGATGAAGTGTTCCTGACAGGGACGGCAGCAGAAGTCATCGCCGTCATCAAAGTGGATGGACGCGTGATCGGCGACGGCAAGCCAGGACCTGTCACGAATGACCTGTTAGAAGCATTCCGTGAGCTGGTGCAGCAAGACGGCGTTAAAGTGTATAACGAAGAACATTTAAACGTAGTATAAATTTATAAGATCAATTCAATGACGAGGTTAAAGCAAATGGAATACAGCATTTACAGAGAGCCGGGGTGGTGGAAGCCGGCAATGCTGCCAGATGCGACATCCCCTCTGAGTGGAATGCTGAACGGCTTCGGCCTTCTAGGTGTTCCCGGTGACTGCAAGCGACGGGTTATCGTTATCAGCGGATAAGCAATTATCCAAGAGGCTGCAAATCGCAGTGAAATAGGGTGGTACCATGAAGCTTTTTCATCCCTATGCAAAGAAGATGTCTTCTTTGTGTAGGGATGAAAAAGCTTTTTCATTTGCTACTTCCGAAGACTTAAGAAAAAGGAGGCGGAAAGATTGGGAGTAAACGTAAAGGTCAGAGAAGAACTCAAACAAGGATTATCCGGCAGCGGGGCAGACGTATTAATTCAATCATTGAAACAGCAGGGTGTTGAGATCATTTTTGGCTACCCAGGAGGTGCGGTTCTGCCAATCTACGATGCTTTGCATCGAAACCCGATCCGTCACATACTAGCGAGACACGAACAAGGCGCAATCCATGCAGCGGAAGGCTACGCTAGAGTTTCCGGAAAACCGGGAGTGGTTATTGCAACGTCAGGCCCTGGGGCGACGAACCTCGTCACTGGAATAGCGGATGCCATGCTCGATTCATTGCCGCTCGTCATCTTCACGGGGCAAGTTGCTACATCGGTTATCGGAACCGATGCTTTCCAGGAAGCGGATATCGTCAGCATCACACAACCGATCACGAAACATAATTACCAAGTGAAAAAAGCGGAAGACTTGCCGCGCATCATCAAGGAGGCATTCTTCATCGCTTCAACAGGGCGCCCGGGACCGGTTGTCGTCGATATCCCGAAAGACGTGTCCACGATGTTGTTTGCCGGCAGTGAAGAACAAGCGGATGCGGATGTGTACTTGCCAGGCTATCAACCGACCATCTCGCCGAACTATTTGCAAATCCAAAAGGCAGTTCAATTGCTGTCCAAGGCGAAAAAGCCAGTGATTCTAGCGGGTGCCGGAGTATTGGCAGCGAGAGCTTCCGAAGAGCTTCAAGCATTCGCGGAGCATCATCGAATCCCGATTGTGAACACATTGCTGGGACTTGGAACAATTGGCGGCGATCACGAATTGTTCCTCGGTATGGGCGGCATGCACGGAACGTATGCAGCGAATACGGCCATTTGCGAATGTGACGTACTGTTGAACATTGGGGCGCGCTTTGATGATAGGCTCACCGGAAACTTGGCTTCATTTGCGCCGAATGCGGAAGTCATCCATATCGATATCGATCCGGCGGAAATCGGGAAGAATGTTCCGACAGCCATCCCGATCGTATCGGATGCGAAAGCTGCATTGGTCGAGCTATTGAAAAGCAACTTCGAAAGCCCGGACACAACAGAATGGCACGGTAAGCTCAATGCATACCAAGAAGCTTACCCGCTTCAGTATCACCAAAAAGAACGGGTTGGCATCATGCCTCAGCAAGCGGTCGAATTGATCCACCGGTTAACCGGTGGCGATGCGATTGTCACGACGGATGTCGGCCAACACCAAATGTGGACGGCTCAGTATTACCGCTTCAACAACCCGCATAACTGGGTGACATCTGGCGGGCTTGGAACGATGGGCTTCGGCTTCCCGGCAGCGATCGGGGCGAAGTTCGCAAGACCGGAAGAAACGGTGGTGGCTGTTGTCGGTGATGCCGGATTCCAAATGACGTTGCAGGAATTGTCGCTATTGCAGGAATATCGCTTGCCGGTGAAAATCGTCATCTTGAACAACCAAAGCCTTGGGATGGTGCGCCAGTGGCAAGAAACCTTCTACGAAGAACGCTATTCCCAGTCAATGATGCCGGTGCAGCCGGATTTCGTGAAACTGGCAGCCGCTTATGATCTCGATGGCTATAAAGTCGAAACGATGGAAGAAGCAGAAGAAGTATTCAAAAAAGCGTTTGAATCAGATGGCCCAGCGCTCATCGATTGCCGGGTAATCCAACTCGAATGTGTGTACCCGATGGTCGCGCCAGGCAAAGGGCTCAACGAAATGATCGGGGTGAAAGGCGAATGAAGCGAGTAATCACAACGACGGTCATCAACCAGAGTGGCGTCTTGAACCGCGTCACCGGGCTGTTGATGAAACGCCAATTCAATATCGAAAGCATTTCGGTCGGGCATACCGAGCAAGCAGGCATATCCAAAATGACTTTCGTCGTCAATGTGGAAGATGAAGGGAAGCTTGAGCAATTGCTCAAACAGCTGCAAAAGCAAATCGACGTGTTGAAAGTCAATGACATTACCGATAAGGCGATGGTCATGAGAGAGCTTGCATTGATCAAAGTGGTCGCACCGCCCGCCGCGCGCAGCGAGATTTACAGCATTGTGGAACCGTTCCGTGCGACAGTTGTCGATATGAGCAAAAACGTCACCACGTTCCAAGTAACAGGCGACCCTGAGAAAATTGAAGCCTTCATCGATTTGATGAAGCCATACGGCATCAAAGAATTAACAAGAACCGGCGTATCCGCTTTTGTCAGGGAAACACAAAAAGCCCATACACCGCAATTGAACATCCTTTAAACTAAAACCCCAAACTCGAGGAGGAAATTAAAAATGGCAAAAATGTATTATAACCAAGACGTAAACGATCAGGCTCTAAATGGACAAACAATCGCGGTGATCGGCTATGGTTCTCAAGGGCATGCACACGCGCAGAACTTAAATGATTCAGGATTCAAAGTAGTGGTCGGTGTAAGACCTGGCAAATCATTCGATCAGGCAAAAGCAGACGGCCTGGAAGTGGCGACAGTCGCGGAAGCTGCACAAGCAGGCGACGTCATCATGGTACTTGTGCCAGATGAGCGCCAGACGCAAATCTACGAAGAGTCGATCAAGCCGCATCTAACGGCTGGAAAATCACTCGTCTTCGCACACGGCTTCAATGTTCATTTCAACCAAATCGTGCCGCCGAAAGATGTGGATGTGTTCCTTGTTGCCCCTAAAGGCCCGGGACATCTTGTCCGCAGAACGTTCGAAGCAGGGGCAGGCGTACCGGCGTTATTCGCAGTACATCAAGATATATCCGGCAATGCAAAAGATACCGCTTTAGCTTACGCAAAAGGTGTCGGCGCTGCACGTGCCGGAATTCTCGAGACAACGTTCAAGGAAGAAACAGAAACGGATCTATTCGGTGAACAAGCGGTACTATGCGGCGGGGTGACGTCACTCGTCAAAGCCGGGTTTGAAACCTTAGTGGAAGCGGGATATCAGCCGGAACTTGCATACTTCGAGTGCTTGCACGAACTGAAATTGATCGTTGACCTCATGTACGAAGGCGGCATGTCCGGCATGCGCTACTCGATTTCCGATACAGCGCAATGGGGAGACTTTGTATCCGGCCCGCGCATTGTCGATGCCGATACAAAAGCCCGCATGAAAGACGTCTTGACGGATATCCAAACAGGCAAATTCGCCAAAGGCTGGTTGCTTGAGAACCAATTGAACCGCCCGGAATTCACGGCGATCGAAAACGCCGAAGCGGAACACCAAATCGAACAAGTCGGACGCGAGTTGCGCGCCATGATGCCATTCGTCAATGAAAACAAAAAACCAAAAGAGGTGGCTGCTAATGTCTCAAATTGATATTTTCGATACGACACTACGGGACGGAGAACAGTCGGCCGGGATCAACTTGAATACAGCTGAGAAAATCGAAATCGCCCGCCAGCTCGAACGTCTAGGCGTGACGATTATCGAATCGGGGTTCCCGGCTTCATCGCCAGGAGACTTCGACGCAGTGCAGCGGATAGCCGGTACGGTGAAGAACTCTATCGTAACGGGACTGTCCCGCTCCATGAAAGCGGATATCGACCGGACATGGGATGCCTTGAAGGGAGCGGAACAACCGCATATCCACATCTTCTTGGCAACGTCTCCTATCCATATGGAACATAAATTGATGAAAACACCGGAACAGGTCGTCGACATCGCTGTCGAATCTGTCCGCTACGCAAAAAAATTCTTCCCGCTCGTCCAGTGGTCGGCGGAAGATGCTTCAAGATCCGATCCTGAATTCTTGGCGCACATCATCAAGAAAGTCATTGAAGCAGGCGCGACGACAGTCAATTTGCCGGATACAGTCGGTTATGCGACACCTGAAGAATACGGGGCGATGTTCCGTTATATGAGGGAACATGTCCCGGGCATCGAAAACGTCAAGCTATCGGCGCATTGCCATAACGATCTGGGCATGGCGACAGCGAATACGCTTGCTGCGATTGAAAACGGCGCGACGCAAGTCGAAGGCACGATCAACGGTATCGGTGAACGCGCAGGAAACGTCGCATTGGAAGAAATTGCGGTAGCACTCCATATCCGCAAGCAATTCTACGAAATCGAAACCGGCATTAATTTGAACGAAATCAAACGCTCGAGCCAATTGGTCAGCCAGTTGACGGGCAGCATCATCCAGCCGAATAAAGCAGTCGTCGGGAAGAACGCCTTTGCCCACGAATCAGGCATCCACCAGGACGGCATGCTGAAAAACCCGCTGACTTATGAAATCATCACGCCCGAATTGATCGGCGATGCGGCGACTGAACTGGTGCTTGGCAAACATTCCGGCAGGCACGCATTCCGCGACCGCGCAGTGAAGATGGGCTTCGAATTGCCTGACGCTAAATTGAATGAAGCGTTCATCGAGTTCAAGAAACTCGCCGACCGTAAAAAGCAGATTACCGAAGACGATTTGTTTGTGTTGCTAACGGACCAGCAAATCAATGATACGGAAACTCCGATTTATGAGCTAGAAAGCGTGCAAGTGCAATACGGCACGGCGAACATCCCGACGGCAACAGCATCCGCTATCGGCCCGGACGGCACCATGATCCACGAAGCAGCAACCGGCTCCGGTTCCGTCGAAGCGATCTTCAATACACTTGAACGCATCGTCGAAGGCAAAGTGCATATCCTGGACTACCGTGTGACATCGATCGGCAAAGGCCGCGATGCACTAGGGGAAGCTGTCATCAATATGAGCTATGACGGAGAGACGGTTACTGGCCGCGATGTCGCACAGGATGTGTTGGAAGCGACCGCGAAAGCGTATTTCAACGCAGTGAATCGCCGGCTTGTGAAACAGGGAAATAAAACGAAGATCGAAGCAGTATAAAAAGCAAACCCACAGAGGAGGAATTACTATGGAAAAGACAATCGCAGTATTGCCAGGAGACGGCATTGGACCAGAAGTAACAGAAGCAGCAGTAAAGGTGCTAAAATCCATTGCGATGCGCTATGGGCACACATTCCATTGGAAATTCGCGGCCATCGGGGGAGCGGCAGTCGATGAATTCGGCAGCCCGCTGCCAAAAGAAACCGTTGAAGCGTGTGAAGCGAGCGACGCCATCCTCCTCGGTGCGGTAGGCGGCCCGAAATGGGATAATAACCCCGCAGAACAGCGCCCCGAAAAAGGGCTGTTGAATATCCGCAAACACTTCGATTTGTTTGCCAACGTCCGCCCAGTCAAAGCGGTACCGGCACTTCTCGGATCGTCCCCATTAAAAGAAGAAATCGCGCGTGAAGTGGACATGGTCATCGTCCGTGAATTGACCGGCGGCTTGTATTTCGGGGAACCGAAACGCCATAACGAAAATTCAGCGGTCGATACACTGGTCTACACACGCGCAGAAATCGAGCGCATCGTCGATCAGGCCTTTGAAATGGCCCGCTCGCGCCGCGGCAAATTGGCGTCAGTCGACAAAGCGAACGTCTTGGAATCCAGCAAACTTTGGAGAAAAGTCGTCGAAGAACGTAAAGCGGGTTATCCGGACGTGGAAGTTGAACACATGCTGGTCGATTCGGCTGCCATGAAATTGATCACCAACCCACGGGCGTTCGACGTCGTGGTCACAGAGAACATGTTCGGCGACATCTTAAGCGACGAAGCATCGGTCATCACTGGCTCACTAGGCATGCTGCCTTCCGCGAGCATCCGTTCAGACGGCTTCGGCTTGTATGAACCGGTACACGGTTCGGCACCGGATATCGCTGGGCAAAACAAAGCAAATCCATCGGCAGCGATGTTGTCGGCGGCGATGATGCTGCGCCAGTCGTTCGGCATGGAGTCAGAAGCATCAGCAATTGAAGATGCGGTCATGAGCGTCTTGGAAGATGGCTATTGCACAGGCGATTTGTCGGCTTGCGGCAATAAAGTCATCTCAACGGAACGCTTCGTGGAAAAAGTCATCGAAGAATTGGAACGGGAATTCGTGTCGGAACACATCATGTTTTCTTACGTGTAAATGGAAGGGGCACTCTGCAATGGCAAAAACGATTATTGAAAAAATTTGGGAACAGCATATTGTATTCGAAGAGCCGGGAAAACCCGACCTGTTGTATATCGACCTTCACCTCCTGCATGAAGTCACTTCCCCGCAGGCATTTGAAGGCTTGCGCTTGAACGGGCGGAAAGTAAGGCGCCCGGATCTGTGCTTTGCGACAATGGACCATAACGTGCCGACGCGCAACCGCTCCGTGATCAAAGACCCGATTTCCCGCAAGCAAATCAAGACGCTTCAGGAAAATTGCGATGAGTTCGGGGTGCCGCTTGCTGGGATCAATCATCCCGACCAAGGCATCGTCCACGTCATCGGGCCGGAACTCGGCCTCACGCAGCCTGGCAAGACGATTGTCTGCGGCGATAGCCATACGTCAACGCACGGCGCGTTCGGGGCTTTGGCATTCGGCATTGGGACAAGTGAAGTGGAGCATGTGTTATCGACGCAGACGCTGTGGCAGTCCAAGCCGAAAACGATGGAAATCCGCATCGACGGAGAGCTTGGATTCGGTGTTTCCGCAAAAGACGTCATCCTTGCGATCATCTCGAAGTACGGCGTCGATATGGGAACCGGCCACATCATTGAATACACCGGGGAAGCGATCCGCAATTTATCGATGGAAGAACGCATGACGATCTGCAATATGTCCATCGAAGCGGGCGCACGCGCCGGTCTTGTCAGTCCAGATGAAACAACAGTCGAATATTTGCGTGGCAGAAGAAACGTCCCGGAAGGCGAAGCATTTGAAAGTGAAGCTGAACGCTGGCTGGCACTGGCGACAGATGAAGGCGCAAGCTACGACGTGTCGCACACGATCCACGCGAACGATATCTCGCCGTTTGTCACATGGGGCACCAACCCGTCGATGGGTTCAGGCATTGCTGAAAACGTGCCGACAGCGGCAGATTACGATAAGCAGGAAGACCGGGATGCTTTGCGCCAAGCGCTTGCTTATATGCAGTTAGAAGAAGGCGCTCCGTTATCATCCATCGACATCCAACACGTCTTTATCGGCTCATGCACGAATGCGCGCCTGAGCGATTTGCGGGCAGCGAGTGAAATCGTCAAAGGCCGAACGGTGCATCCGTCGGTCACGGCAATTGTGGTACCGGGTTCTGAGACCGTCAAGCGTGCAGCTGAAGCAGAAGGGCTTGACCAGGTATTCTTGCAGGCAGGATTTGAATGGCGCGAAACAGGCTGTAGCATGTGCCTTGCCATGAATGAGGATGCCGTACCAGCAGGCGAACGCTGTGCATCTACTTCCAACCGCAATTTTGAAGGGCGCCAAGGTGCAGGCTCCATGACGCATTTGGTATCGCCAGTGATGGCGGCAGCTGCTGCGATCGAAGGGCATTTGACAGATGTCCGAAAGTTTATGAACGAACCTGTGCCCTCGGCATAATGGAAGGAGGAACTGAATTTGAAACCCATCAATGAAATTTCGAGCGTCTTGACGCCGCTCGACCGCAAAAATGTCGATACCGACCAGATCATTTCAAAGGAATTCCTCAAGCGCATCGAGCGCACAGGGTTCGGCAAGTATTTGTTCTACCATTGGCGTTTTGACGCTGACGGTAAGCCGAATCAAGACTTTGTCTTAAATGATCCGCGCTTCCAAGGTTCCGAGATCCTTGTGGCGCAGGAAAACTTCGGCTGCGGCTCGTCCCGTGAACACGCGCCATGGGCCATTCTGGACTACGGGTTCCGTGTCGTCATCTCACCGAGCTATGCGGATATCTTCTATAATAACTGTGTGAAAAACGGCATCCTGCCAATCCGCCTGCAAGAAGCGGAAGTGGCGGCTTTGCTGGAAAAAGGCAAACAGGCGCCGTACCGCCTTGACGTTGACCTGAAACAGCAAACGGTGACGGCAGAAGACGGCGCCAGCTATTCGTTTGATATCGATCCGTACTGGAAAGAAATGCTGTTGAACGGTTGGGATGAGATCGCCTTGACGATTCAATACGATTCCTATATCCAGGCATACGAAGAAAAAACCCAACAAGTACAATAACGCAGCCGCTCCTTGCCTTTGGGCAGGGAGCGGTTTTTTGGTGCCATTCGGGAGCGGTTTTGCTGTGTTGACATCATTGTAGAGATTTGTTACTTTAGTAAAGTACTTTAACGCTTTAGCAAACTAAAGGAGAAATGAACAATGAATGCAGTTATTATCGCCGTTTTAGTGATGCTCATATTGAGCTTGCTTCGTGTCAACGTCGTCTTCGCCTTATTGATCGGTGCACTCGCCGGTGGGCTTAGCGGGGGACTCAGCTTCACTGAAACTTTGACTTCCTATACAGATGGTCTCGGTGCGGGGGCAACCATCGCATTGAGCTACGCCATGCTCGGCGGATTCGCCGTCGCCATTTCGCGCACCGGCATACCGGAATTGCTCGTTGCAGGTGTTTTGAAACTGGTCAATAAAGAAGGGGAGGCGACACGTGAGAACTTGGCGAAGGCGCTCATCATCTTTGCGCTGTTCGCTATGGCGATCTTTTCGCAAAACCTGATCCCGATCCATATCGCCTTTATCCCGCTTCTTGTACCGCCGATTTTGCACATCCTGAATGAATTGCGCATCGACCGCCGCCTTATCGCGTCTGTCCTGACATTCGGGTTGACGGCGCCGTATATTTTATTGCCGTATGGCTTTGGCTTGATCTTCCACGAGATCCTCGCCACGCAGATGGAACTCGCGGGCATGCCGATCGACATGGCGGATATCCCGAAAGCGATGGCGCTGCCGGTCGCAGGATTGTTCCTCGGCTTAGTCGTCGCGGTTTTCATTTCTTACCGCAAGCCACGCGACTACCACGAAGTAACAGCAGCCAGTACTATAGAAGAAACTCCGAAACGGACCGCTTCTGTCAAAGACATCATCGTGACCGTCATCGCCTTGATCGCGGCACTCTTCGCACAGATCCAAAGCGATTCCATGATCATTGGCGCACTCGCCGGCATCCTGATCCTCTACGTCTTCGGCGCAATGAAATGGAAAGAGGCGGATGACGTCTTGACGGCGGGTATGCGCATGATGGCATTCATCGGTTTTGTCATGATCTCAGCAAACGGATTCGCTTCGGTTATCCAAGCGACCGGTGCCATCGACTCGCTCGTTGAAAACGCAGCAGCGATCTTCGGCGACAACAAAGGCTTAGCAGCTCTTGCCATGTTGATTGTTGGCTTGTTTGTCACGATGGGCATCGGCTCGTCATTCTCGACGATTCCGATCATCGCCGCGATATTCGTGCCGCTCAGTGTCGAGTTCGGTTTTTCGACGATGGCCATCATCGCCTTGATCGGGACAGCGGGCGCGCTTGGGGATGCGGGGTCGCCTGCTTCCGACTCGACGCTTGGGCCGACCGCCGGCCTCAACGTAGACGGACAGCACAATCACATCTGGGATACAGTCGTCCCGACGTTCATCCATTACAATATCCCACTCGTCTTGTTCGGCTGGATTGCCGTCATGTTTTTAGGATGAGTCCGAAAGATTTCGACTATTATCGTATCGGTTGAAACTGAAAAGAATCCTGCTATACTAGTAAAAGCGAATGAAAAAGAATTTCGTGCAAAGTCTTGCGGAATTCTTTTTTATTTTGTATAATGGTGAATGTTGGTCTTTGACTGCGAAGAAGCGAGAGGTTACCGACACACCCGGCCGCTTTGCCATGGCGAGTGTGAGGAAAATTTTCGTGGAGAAGTCTATCCCAAAAATAGGCGAAAAGGGAGGGAAAATAATGGCAAAACAAAAAATTCGTATCCGTTTGAAAGCATATGATCACAGAATCCTGGATCAGTCTGCTGAAAAGATTGTTGAAACTGCTAAACGTTCAGGTGCTAGCGTATCAGGTCCGATACCGTTGCCGACGGAAAAGTCAATCTACACAATCTTGCGAGCTGTCCACAAATATAAAGATGCTCGCGAACAATTCGAAATGCGCACACACAAACGTCTGATCGATATCGTTAACCCGACACCACAGACTGTTGACGCGCTAATGAAACTGGATCTACCATCCGGCGTTGATATTGAAATCAAACTATAACTGGTAAACGAAAATAAAAAACATAAAATTTTGCAGGAGGTGTGACGACATGACCAAAGGAATCTTAGGTAGAAAAATCGGTATGACGCAAGTTTTTGCTGAGAACGGTGATTTGATCCCTGTAACTGTAATCGAAGCTGCTCCAAACGTAGTGCTTCAGAAAAAAACAGTTGAAGTGGATGGCTACGAATCGGTACAACTTGGTTTTGATGACAAACGCGAAAAGCTTTCGAACAAACCAGAGAAAGGCCACGTAGCAAAAGCAAACACTGCTCCTAAGCGCTTCATTCGCGAACTTCGCAATGTAAACTTAGCTGATTACGAGATTGGTCAGGAAGTCAAAGTAGATGTATTCGCAGAAGGCGATGTAGTAGATGTAACAGGAACTACGAAAGGTAAAGGTTTCCAAGGTGTTATTAAACGCCACGGACAATCACGCGGACCAATGACTCACGGTTCACGCTACCACCGTCGTCCTGGTTCAATGGGGCCTGTTGCTCCGAACCGCGTATTCAAACAGAAGAAATTGCCTGGTCAAATGGGCGGCAACACGGTCACTATCCAAAACCTTCACATTGTGAAAGTGGATGCTGAGCGCAACTTGCTTCTTATTAAAGGGAATGTTCCTGGCGCACGCAAATCACTAATCCGTGTTAAGTCGGCTATCAAAGCTAACTAATCACATTTGAAGAAAGGAGGAAACAAGAATGCCTAAAGTAGCTTTACTAAACCAAACTGGTTCACAAGTTGGCGATATCGAATTGAACGATCTTGTCTTCGGCATTGAACCAAATGAATCTGTACTTTTTGATGCAGTCGTTGCACAACGTGCTTCATTGCGTCAAGGTAACCATAAAGTTAAAAACCGTTCTGAAGTAGCCGGTGGCGGAAGAAAGCCATGGAAGCAAAAAGGAACTGGACGTGCTCGTCAAGGTTCGATCCGTTCACCACAATGGCGCGGAGGCGGAGTCGTATTCGGCCCGACACCACGCAGCTACAGCTACAAACTTCCTAAAAAAGTCCGTCGCTTGGCTCTTCGTTCTGCATTGTCTTCGGCATTAGCAAACGAAAACCTGATGGTTCTTGAAGGGTTGGCTTTCGACGCACCGAAAACAAAGGAATTCACGAAACTCGTGACTGACTTGTCTGTCGGCAAGAAAGCATTGTTCGTAACAGCTGACCTTGATGAGAACGTAGCACTATCTGCACGCAACATCAAAGGCATGACAGTTGTTCCGGCAAACGGAATCAACGTATTGGACTTGCTTGGCCATGACAAAGTTGTCATGACTAAAGGAGCCGTAGAAAAAATCGAGGAGGTGCTTGGTTAATGGAAGCACGTGACATTCTAAAGCGTCCAGTCATTACCGAGCGTTCTTCTGAGGTAATGGCGGAGAAGAAGTACACTTTCGAAGTGGACGTTCGCGCTAACAAAACTCAAGTTAAACATGCAGTTCAGGAAGTCTTCGGCGTTCAAGTTGAGAAAGTCAACATCATGAACTACAAAGGCAAATTCAAACGCATGGGCAAACACGCAGGCTACACGAACAAACGCCGCAAAGCGATCGTGAAATTGACTGCTGCTTCAAAAGACATCGAATTATTCGAAATGTAATTGTATAAGTTCTGAACAAGAACTAATCAAAGAAGGAGGTAAACAACGTGGGGATTAGAAAATACAAACCTACCACTAACGGTCGTCGTAACATGACTAGTTCAGATTTCGCTGAAATCACAACGAACAAGCCTGAAAAGTCGCTTTTGCAACCGACGAAGCGTAAAGGCGGCCGTAACAACCAAGGTAAAATCACTGTACGCCACCACGGGGGCGGACATAAGCGCCAATACCGCGTGATTGACTTCAAACGTAACAAAGATGGCATCCCAGGACGCGTTGCTACGATCGAATACGATCCGAACCGTTCTGCAAACATCGCACTTATCCATTACGCTGACGGAGAGAAACGTTACATCCTTGCACCTAAAGGTGTTCAGGTTGATACGCAAATCATGTCAGGACCGGATGCAGACATCAAAGCAGGTAATGCTTTGCCATTGCTTAACATCCCAATGGGTTCTACTATCCACAACATCGAGTTGAAACCAGGCGGAGGCGGCCAATTGGTACGTTCTGCAGGAGCTTCAGCACAGGTGCTTGGTAAAGAAGGAAAATACGTAACTGTTCGCTTGCAATCAGGCGAAGTTCGCATGATCCTTGCTACTTGCCGCGCAACTATCGGCGCTGTTGGAAACGAACAGCACGAATTGATCAACATCGGTAAAGCAGGACGTAACCGCTGGAAGGGCAATCGCCCAACTGTCCGCGGATCTGTCATGAACCCGAACGATCACCCACACGGTGGTGGTGAAGGACGTTCGCCAATCGGACGTAAATCGCCAATGTCTCCATGGGGCAAACCAACTCTTGGATACAAAACACGCAAGAAAACGAACAAATCCGATAAATTCATCGTGCGTCGCCGCAAAAAATAATTTGATTTCGCTGCGGTTCGCCAAAAGAACCGTGGTGCAATCACGAAGGGAGGATCCCAAATGGGTCGCAGCTTGAAAAAAGGACCTTTTGTAGACGATCATCTTATGAAGAAAGTCGAAGCGCAAAAGGAATCTGAGAAAAAACAAGTGATCAAAACTTGGTCTCGCCGTTCTACAATTTTCCCGACATTCATCGGACTAACAATTGCAGTATACGATGGCCACAAACACATCCCTGTATACGTGACTGAAGATATGGTAGGCCATAAACTTGGTGAATTTGCTCCAACACGCAAATACGCAAGCCATGGTGCAGACGATAAGAAAACAAGACGTTAATTGAGAGGAGGATTTCCCCATGCAAGCAAAAGCTGTTGCTAGAACAGTACGTATTGCTCCTCGTAAAGTCCGTTTAGTAGTAGATTTAATCCGAGGCAAGCAAATCGGTGAAGCGGTCGCAATTTTAAACCATACTCCTAAAGCAGCATCCATTGTTGTTGAGAAGTTATTGAAATCTGCAGCTGCTAACGCTGAACACAACTATGAAATGAACATTGAAAACCTTGTAATCAGCGAAGTATTCGTTGACGAAGGGCCGACTTTGAAGCGTTTCCGTCCACGTGCAATGGGACGCGCGAGCG
The DNA here is from genome assembly GCF_028890485.2 of Planococcus sp. SK3692. Classification (GTDB taxonomy): domain Bacteria; phylum Bacillota; class Bacilli; order Bacillales_A; family Planococcaceae; genus Planococcus. Next base: position 1,685,132 of record NZ_JARCHV010000001.1, on the reverse strand, counting down.
CAATCAACAAACGCACTAGCCACATCACACTAGTGGTATCTGAGAAGAAGGAGGGATAATTCGTGGGACAAAAAATTCATCCAATTGGAATGCGAATCGGAATCATCCGTGACTGGGAGTCTAAATGGTACGCTGAGAAAGACTACGCGACACTCCTTCATGAAGATTTGAAGATCCGTGGATACATCGAAACACGTTTGAAAGAAGCTTCAGTTTCTAAAATTGAAATCGAGCGCGCTGCAAACCGTGTAAATGTAACAATCCACACTGCGAAACCAGGTATGGTAATCGGTAAAGGTGGCTCTGAAGTAGAAGTACTTCGTACGCAACTGAACGCGATGACTGGCAAGCGTGTACACATCAACATCGTAGAAATCAAACGCGCTGACCTTGACGCGAAATTGGTCGCTGAAGGAATCGCACGTCAGCTAGAAAACCGTGCATCTTTCCGTCGTGCCCAAAAACAAACGCTTCAACGCACTATGCGTGCAGGCGCTAAAGGGATCAAAACTCAAGTATCTGGACGTCTAGGCGGAGCTGACATTGCTCGTGCTGAGTCCTATAGCGAAGGAACTGTTCCGCTCCATACATTGCGCGCAGACATCGACTATGCGCACGCTGAAGCAGACACTACTTATGGTAAGCTCGGCGTGAAAGTATGGATCTACCGCGGTGAAGTCCTTCCAACCAAGAAGAATTCTGAGGAAGGAGGCAAATAATATGTTATTGCCAAAACGCGTAAAATATCGTCGTGAACACCGTGGCAAGATGCGCGGAGAAGCGAAAGGCGGCAAAGAAGTCGCATTCGGCGAATATGGCCTGCAGGCTCTTGAGTCTTCATGGATCACTAACCGCCAAATCGAATCTGCCCGTATCGCTATGACACGTTACATGAAACGTGGCGGTAAAGTCTGGATCAAGATTTTCCCTCACAAGCCATACACGAAAAAGCCTCTTGAAGTACGGATGGGTTCCGGTAAAGGTTCACCTGAAGGCTGGGTAGCGGTAGTAAAAACTGGTAAAATTATGTTCGAAATCGCTGGAGTATCTGAAGAAGTTGCACGCGAAGCATTGCGTCTTGCCTCTCACAAACTGCCAGTGAAAACGAAATTCGTAAAACGCGAAGAAATTGGTGGTGAATCGAATGAAAGCTAATGAAATCCGTGACCTAACCACTGCTGAGATCGAACAAAAAGTGAAATCACTGAAAGAAGAGCTTTTCAACCTTCGCTTCCAATTGGCTACTGGTCAATTAGAAAATACGGCTCGCATCCGCGAAGTACGTAAAGCGATTGCCCGTATGAAAACTGTGATTCATGAAAGAGAACTCAGTGGCAACAACTGATAATTCGAGAGGAGGTTGCAAGTATGTCTGAGCGTAACCAACGCAAAGTATACACAGGCCGCGTCGTGTCTGACAAAATGGACAAAACCATTACAGTAATGGTTGAAACTCAAAAAAAGCACGCGCTTTATGGCAAACGTGTAAAATACTCTAAGAAATTCAAGACTCATGATGAAAACAACGAAGCGAAAATGGGCGACATCGTTCGCATCATGGAAACTCGTCCACTATCAGCTACAAAACGTTTCCGTTTAGTGGAAGTCGTCGAAAAAGCTGTCATCATCTAATTTAAATAAGTTCGGAATCCTAAAAGTTCCGGAGGGAGGTTACCTAAGTGATCCAACAGGAAAGTCGTTTAAAAGTTGCAGACAACTCGGGTGCTCGTGAAGTACTTACGATTAAAGTGCTTGGTGGTTCTGGTCGCAAGACAGCAAACATCGGTGACGTAATCGTTTGTACCGTGAAAAAAGCAACACCAGGTGGCGTTGTTAAGAAGGGTGAAGTCGTTAAGGCTGTCATCGTTCGCACGAAAAGCGGAGCTCGCCGTAAAGACGGTACTTACATCAAATTTGATGAAAATGCATGTGTGATTATCCGCGACGATAAAGGTCCACGCGGAACACGTATCTTCGGACCAGTTGCACGTGAACTTCGTGACAACAACTTCATGAAGATCGTTTCACTTGCTCCTGAAGTTCTATAAAACATCCAACGTGCGATACCAAGGAGGTGCGACAGAATGCATGTAAAAAAAGGTGATACAGTTAAGGTCATCTCTGGTAAAGACAAAGGCAAAACAGGAGTTGTTTTGACTGCTCTACCTAAGAAAGACCGTGTGCTTGTTGAAGGTGTTAACATCGTCAAAAAGCATACAAAACCGAACCAGGCAAGCCCGCAAGGCGGAATTGTCAGCCAAGAAGCTGCGATCCACGTATCAAACGTGATGGTAGTTGACCCTAAATCCGGCGAGCCGACTCGCGTAGGATACAAAATGGAAGACGGCAAAAAAGTTCGTGTTGCAAAAAAATCCGGTGAAAAATTAGATAAATAAAATTCCTGAATGAGGGGAGGTACAAACATGAACCGCCTACAAGAAAAATATGTGAACGAAATCACTCCTGCTCTAGTGAGCAAGTTTGAATATTCCTCAGTAATGCAGGCACCAAAAGTTGACAAGATCGTTATCAACATGGGTGTCGGTGAAGCTGTACAAAACACAAAATCACTTGATTCTGCTGTTGAAGAATTGCAGACGATCACTGGTCAAAAGCCAGTCATCACAAAAGCTAAGAAATCTATCGCTGGCTTCCGCCTTCGTGAAGGTATGCCAATCGGATGTAAAGTTACACTACGCGGTGAGCGTATGTATGACTTCCTGGATAAATTGATTGCTATCTCACTACCACGTGTTCGTGACTTCCGTGGCGTATCGAAAAAATCTTTCGACGGACGCGGCAACTACACACTTGGTGTGAAAGAACAATTGATCTTCCCTGAAATCGATTATGATAAAGTTTCTAAAGTACGCGGTATGGATATCGTAATTGTGACAACTGCGAACTCTGATGAAGAAGCTCGTGAGTTATTGACACAATTCGGTATGCCGTTCCAAAAGTAAAGATGAGGGAGGCGTAAACGTGGCTAAAAAATCAATGATTGCTAAACAAAAACGCACGCCAAAGTATAAAGTACAAGAGTACACTCGCTGTGAACGATGCGGACGTCCGCATTCAGTACTGCGCAAATTCAAACTTTGCCGTATTTGTTTCCGTGAACTTGCATATGTGGGACAAATTCCTGGCGTCAAAAAAGCCAGCTGGTAATCCCCTAAATTGGGAAGGAGGTAAATGTAATGACAATGACAGATCCGATTGCAGATATGCTGACACGCATTCGTAATGCAAACATGGTTCGTCACGAGAAATTGGAGCTTCCGGCTTCCAACGTGAAAAAAGACATCGCTGAAATTCTGAAGCGCGAAGGTTTCGTACGTGACGTAGAATATGTTGAAGATGATAAACAAGGCATGATCCGCATTTTCCTTAAATACGGTGCCAACAACGAACGCGTCATCACTGGCTTGAAACGCATTTCAAAACCAGGACTACGTGTATACGCTAAAACTGACGAGGTGCCTCGTGTACTAAACGGTCTTGGAATCGCTCTAGTATCGACATCACAAGGTTTGGTAACTGATAAAGAAGCCCGCGCGAAAAAAGTCGGCGGCGAAATCATAGCTTACGTTTGGTAAGAAGCAACAAACGAATGGAGGTGCAACAGAATGTCACGTGTAGGTAAAAAACCAATCGAGGTTCCTGCTAACGTTACCGTTACTGTCGAAGACAACAATAACGTAACTGTAAAAGGGCCTAAAGGCGAGCTTACTCGCTCGTTTAACTCAGATATCACAATCACGCAGGAAGACAATGTTTTGACATTGTCACGCCCATCAGATTCCAAAGACCACCGCACAATCCACGGTACAACCCGTGCATTGCTCGCGAACATGGTTACTGGAGTATCTGAAGGCTTCTCCCGCTCACTTGAACTAGTCGGTGTAGGTTACCGTGCCCAGCTGCAAGGCAAGAAATTGGTCTTGAACGTTGGATACTCTCATCCGGTGGAATTCACTCCGGAAGAAGGAATCGAAATCGAAGTACAAGGCAACACGAAAGTCGTCGTTAAAGGAATTAACAAGGAATTGGTTGGAGCACTTGCTTCAAACATCCGCGCTACTCGCCCGCCAGAGCCGTATAAAGGCAAAGGGATCCGTTACGAAGACGAAAAAGTTCGCCGCAAAGAAGGTAAAACAGGTAAATAATGCTGCTTAGGCAGGCTGAAAGGAGTGACCTCAGTGATTACGAAACTCGATAAAAATGCATCCCGTAAAAAACGTCACGCTCGCGTACGTTCTAAAATCACGGGAACAGCTGAACGTCCACGTTTGAACGTTTTCCGTTCAAACAAATACATCTACGCTCAATTGATCGACGATGTAAACGGCGTAACGCTTGCTAGCGCATCATCTGCAGATAAAGATTTTTCTCTTGAAACTAAAGGCAACGTTGAAGCGGCTGCTCAAGTCGGCGAAACGATTGCAAAACGTGCAGTAGAAAACGGCTTGAAATCAGTTGTTTTTGACCGCGGTGGTTATCTATATCACGGCCGTGTGAAAGCTTTGGCTGAATCCGCACGTGAAAACGGCTTAGAATTCTAAAAGAAGGAGGGACACATATAATGCGTCGTATTGATCCAAACAAACTTGAACTTGAAGAACGCGTAGTTACGATTAACCGCGTAGCGAAAGTTGTAAAAGGTGGACGTCGTTTCCGTTTCTCCGCATTGGTTGTTGTAGGCGACAAAAATGGTAAAGTCGGTTTTGGTACTGGGAAAGCACAAGAAGTTCCAGAAGCAATCCGTAAAGCTATTGAAGATGCGAAGAAGAACTTAATCGAAGTACCTATGGTTAAAGGTACTACTCCACATCTAGTGACCGGGCGCTTCGGTGCCGGCTCGATTCTTATCAAACCTGCTTCACCAGGTACTGGTGTAATTGCTGGTGGTCCAGTTCGTGCGGTATTAGAGCTTGCAGGAGTACAAGACATCTTGTCTAAATCTCTTGGTTCTAACACACCGATCAACATGGTCCGTGCTACTATCAACGGTTTGACTCAACTGAAGAGCGCTGATGAAGTTGCAAAACTTCGCGGCAAAACTACAGAAGAGTTATTCCAATAAGGGAGGGAAATTACATGGCTACTAAACTAGAAATTACCCTCACTAAATCCGTGATCGGTGCAAAGCCGACACAACGTAAAACAGTCCAGTCACTAGGCCTGCGTAAAATGCATCAAACAGTTGAGCACCAAGACAACGCGGCAGTTCGCGGAATGCTTGATAAAGTCGCTCACTTAGTTACTATTAAAGAAGTTTAATCCCTGATTTCTATAGAAGGAGGTGCCAACCACATGAAACTTCACGAATTAAAACCAGCAGAAGGTTCACGCAGCTCACGCAAGCGTGTCGGACGCGGAATCGGTTCAGGTACTGGTAAAACAGCCGGTAAAGGTCACAAAGGTCAAAAAGCCCGTTCAGGCGGCGGTGTCCGTCCAGGATTCGAGGGTGGTCAAAACCCATTGTTCCGTCGTTTGCCGAAGCGTGGATTCACGAACATCAACCGTAAAGATTACACTGTTGTAAACCTTGACGTGTTGAACCGTTTCGAAGAAGGCACAGAAATTACACCTGCATTGTTAATCGAAACAGGTGTTGTGAGCAAGGAGCGTTCTGGTATCAAGATCCTTGGTAACGGAAGCTTGGACAAGAAATTGTCTGTACAAGCCCACAAATTCTCTGCATCAGCTAAAGAAGCTATTGAAGCTGCCGGCGGTCAAACCGAGGTGCTTTAATGTTTCAGACAATCTCTAATCTTATGCGCGTATCTGATATTCGAAATAAAATTTTCTTTACTTTAGCAATGCTCATCATCTTCCGTATCGGGACATTCGTTCCGGTGCCGAATGTTGATGCGTCAGTACTCCAAGCTACAGATCAGATGGGTCTGATCGGTTTCTTGAATACTTTCGGTGGAGGCGCCCTGGCCAATTTCTCGATTTTGGCGATGGGAATCATGCCTTATATCACAGCATCGATCATCGTGCAGCTTCTGCAAATGGATGTTGTGCCGAAATTTGCTGAGTGGGCGAAACAAGGCGAAGTCGGAAGACGGAAACTTGCTCAATTCACTCGTTACTTTACAATCGTTCTTGCGTTTATTCAGGCGATCGGTATGTCTTATGGATTTAACCAAATGTACGGTGGTACATTGATTCAAGATGATTCGGTTGCGACTTACGTGGTAATCGCCATCGTACTGACAGCAGGAACAGCATTTCTATTGTGGCTTGGTGAGCAGATCACGGCAAAAGGCGTGGGGAACGGTATTTCGATTATCATCTTCGCAGGGATTGTCGCTGCAGTACCAGGAGCAATTAACCAACTTTACGCGCAGCAGATTCAAGGAGCTGGCGACCAGCTTCCGATCAATCTTGCCATTATGGCATTGCTCGCACTCGCAATTGTTGCAATTACTGTTTTGGTCATTTACGTTCAACAAGCGTTGCGTAAAATCCCGATCCAGTACGCCAAACGTGTCGCTGGCCGTGGCCAGAGCTCGAATGGGCAGCAAACGCATTTACCTTTGAAAGTAAACGCGGCCGGAGTTATCCCGGTAATCTTTGCAGTGGCGTTCATCATCACGCCGCAAACCATCGCTTCTTTCTTTGGTGCCAACGCGTTTACGGAGGCAATCCAGAATACGTTTGATTACACGCGTCCTGTCGGCATGATTATTTATGTCGCCTTGATCATTGCATTCACGTATTTCTATGCATTCATTCAGGTCAATCCTGAAAACGTGGCGGACAACTTGAAAAAGCAAGGTGCATACATTCCTGGAATCCGTCCGGGTAAAAATACGCAAGATTATTTAACAAGTGTGCTTTACCGTCTAACTTTTGTTGGAGCCATCTTCCTCTCAGTTATCGCGGTCATGCCAATTTTCTTCATTAACATCGCAAACCTGCCTCAATCTGCACAGATTGGCGGCACAAGTTTGCTGATCGTCGTCGGGGTAGCCCTGGAGACGATGAAGCAATTGGAATCGCAGCTTGTGAAACGTCATTACAAAGGCTTTATGAAATAATCAATGGGGAGGAACGTGAAAACGTTCCTTATCCACTTGTCTGAGGGGGCAAAACGTATGAACATTGTGTTGATGGGTCTACCAGGTGCCGGCAAAGGCACGCAAGCAGACGAAATTGTCAAGAAGTACGACATCCCTCATATTTCGACAGGTGATATGTTCCGTGCAGCTATCAAAGGCGGTACGGCGCTAGGCCTGGAAGCAAAATCGTTCATGGATCAAGGTGCCTTGGTGCCTGACGAAGTGACGATCGGTATCGTCCGAGAGCGACTCAGCCAAGCGGACTGTGAGAAAGGCTTCCTATTGGATGGCTTTCCACGCACAGTTCCTCAAGCTGAGGCGCTGGAATCTCTTCTGGCTGATCTTGGCAAACGAATCGAGCATGTCGTAAACATCCAAGTTGAACAAGACGAATTGATTGCACGTTTAACAGGCCGTTGGATTTGCAAAGTTTGTGGAACTGCTTACCATACTGTATTCAATCCACCTGCAACAGCAGGTGTGTGCGATAAAGATGGCGGAGAACTCTACCAACGCGAAGACGACAAGCCTGAAACCGTCACAAAGCGTTTAGAAGTTAATATGCAACAAACTCAGCCGCTTCTCGACTTCTATGAAGACAAGAACGTGCTGACCAATATAGATGGACAGCAGGACATTGATAAAGTATTTGCTGACATTGATGCTCTTCTAAAGGGCGACCGAGGTTAAGTCCCGGCGCCGGGCGCAGTTAGTTGCCTCCATGTGGCTTTAAGGAGCACCGGAGATATGAATTTTCGAGAGCTGCAAAAGCAAACAAGGCTTGATTATATGAAACCGGTGAGGCTCGTTGCTCCGTGCAATTCCGCACCGGAGGTAGTATAATGAGTTTCGTGGAAGCATCTGTGTAACGGGTTTGGAACTCATCCAAGGCAGTCCGGGCAGTCGAGGATACGTGGGTCAGACTGACTCAACCGGAACCCCGAACTCCGCTGTCATAAGTGGGGAGAGGAACCCGGAGAAGGTCTTTCAAATGTCGCTCATGAATTCCTGGTGAATGGATAAGAATTATTCAATCAGCAAATACTGTTTGAAGATGAGTACCTGATTTGTATACAGAAGGGAGACTGGGTCGATGGCGAAAGACGATGTAATTGAAATCGAGGGAACAGTCATTGAGACTTTGCCCAACGCGATGTTTAAAGTGGAGCTTGAAAATGGCCATACGATTCTTGCGCACGTATCAGGCAAGATTCGCATGCATTTCATCCGCATTCTGCCAGGAGATAAAGTAACAGTAGAACTTTCTCCTTACGATTTAACACGCGGTCGCATCACATACCGTTTTAAATAATCTTTTGCACTCCGGACTACTAAGGAGGTTGGGTTAGATGAAAGTGAGACCATCTGTTAAGCCGATCTGCGAAAAATGTAAAGTTATTCGCAGAAACGGTAAAGTAATGGTAATCTGTGAAAATCCGAAACACAAACAAAGACAAGGTTAATAAAGAAGGAGGTGCATCGCACACATGGCACGTATTTCTGGTGTTGACATTCCGCGCGACAAACGCGTTGTAATTTCATTGACTTATATCTACGGTGTTGGGAAAACGACTGCTCAGAAAGTTCTTTCTGGTGCTGGTGTTTCTGAAGAGACTCGCGTTCGCGATCTTACAGAAGACGAGTTGAACAATATCCGTGAACAATTGGATCAGTACAAAATCGAAGGTGACCTTCGCCGTGAGATTTCCATGAACATCAAACGTTTGATGGAAATCGCTAGCTTCCGTGGTATCCGCCACCGTCGCGGTCTTCCGGTTCGTGGTCAAAATACGAAGAACAACGCGCGTACGCGTAAAGGTCCTCGTAAAACTGTAGCTAACAAGAAAAAATAATCAGTAAAGGAGGTTGTTTCTTAACATGGCACGTAAACAACAAACTCGTAAGCGTCGTGTGAAAAAGAATATCGAATCCGGTATTGCTCACATCCGCTCAACATTCAATAACACAATTGTTACGATCACTGATATGCAAGGTAACGCAGTATCATGGTCTTCGGCTGGTGCTCTAGGATTCCGTGGTTCACGTAAATCCACTCCATTCGCTGCCCAAATGGCTGCTGAAACTGCTGCAAAAACTTCCATGGAACATGGTTTGAAAACTTTGGAAGTAACTGTTAAAGGTCCTGGTTCAGGTCGCGAAGCTGCTATCCGTGCGCTTCAAGCTGCTGGATTGGAAGTTACTGCAATTAGAGACGTAACTCCAGTTCCTCACAACGGCTGCCGCCCACCAAAACGCCGTCGCGTATAATCGTTGGTCTGAGTAGGATTTTTGAACATCACGACTTACTAAATGTGTTCTGAATCGTAGCGAAAGTCTGTGACTATCGAATTCTTATGCAACGAAAATACCGACGTTTTGAAGGAGGGTAAACTGAATGCTCGAAATAGAAAAACCAAAAATTGAAACGGTTGAGATCAACAGCAATGCCAAATACGGCAAGTTCGTTGTTGAACCCCTTGAGCGTGGATATGGTACCACTTTAGGTAACTCCTTACGTCGAATCCTACTTTCATCTTTACCTGGCGCAGCTGTTACTTCGATCCAAATTGATGGCGTTTTGCATGAATTCTCCACTGTCGAAGGTGTAGAAGAAGATGTAGCCTCTATCATTTTGAACATCAAGAAGCTTGCGTTGAAAATTTACTCTGACGAAGAAAAAGTCATTGAAATTGATGTAAAAGGTGACGGAACGGTTACGGCTGCAGATATCACTCACGATAGTGACGTGGAAATTCTGAATCCGGATCTATATATTGCAACAATCGCGAAAGACGGCCACTTGCGCATGCGCATGTATGCTAACCGTGGCCGTGGATATGCCCGTGCAGATCAGAACAAACGTGAAGATCTCCCGATTGGCGTTATCCCGATTGACTCTATTTACACGCCAGTTTCACGCGTCAATTTCCAAGTGGAAAATACCCGTGTGGGCCAACTCGCTCATTTCGATAAATTAACCCTCGATGTCTGGACAGATGGAAGCATCGGTCCCAAAGAGGCAATTGCGCTTGGCGCGAAAATTTTCACGGAACATCTGAACATCTTCGTGGGATTGACGGATGAGGCTCAAACAGCTGAAATCATGGTTGAAAAAGAAGAAGACCAAAAAGAGAAAGTGCTTGAGATGACTATCGAAGAGCTTGATCTTTCTGTTCGTTCTTATAACTGCCTGAAACGTGCCGGCATTAACACTGTCCACGAATTGGCCAACAAGTCGGAAGACGACATGATGAAAGTTCGCAACCTCGGACGCAAATCACTTGAAGAAGTGAAAGTGAAGTTGGAAGATCTAGGTCTTGGCCTTCGTAAAGAAGACTGATTGCCCGATTCTTTCTGAACTATTCAACAAAGGAGGGAAACTTCAATGAGAAAACTTCAACGTACAAGTTCTCAACGTAAAGCGCTATTGCGTGACCTTACGACTGACCTAATCGTTCACGAGCGCATTCAGACAACTGAAGCCCGTGCTAAAGAAGTCCGTTCAACTGTAGAAAAAATGATCACGCTTGGTAAGCGCGGAGATATCCACGCACGCCGTAAAGCTGCAGCATACATTCGCCGTGAACTTGTGACTTCGACTGACGAAGAAGGCAACGAAAACACAATCTTTGCTTTGCAAAAATTGTTTGATGATGTTGCACCACGTTACGCTGACCGTCAAGGCGGCTACACGCGCATCATGAAAATGGGGCCTCGTCGCGGAGATGGCGCACCAATCGTAATTATTGAATTGGTTTAATCAGTTGAAGAGGGTTCATAGCCCTCTTCTTTTAGCATCATGATTTATACGACAATATGAAAAGCTGAGTGTTATGATGAGCGAGCCTTAGGGCGGCGTCTCGTCTAGCTCTACGCACCTCATTCAACCGGCGGCTTAAGCACCCGCAGGAGCCATAGAGACAGAAAAGCGCATACTCTGAATGAGGTGCGCGCTTTTTTTATTTACTGATGAATTAATTTTCAGTGTTGATGTTCTCTTCGGAGGGAATATAAACAGTGCGAATTAAGCGTGGTTAGAGCGTTCCCGTTTTACAGCACATAAGAGCAGAGTAGAGAATGTTTAGAGGAGGCTTCAACACATGAAAGGAAGCATTTTGTCATTTGAACAAGTGACATTCACATATGTACCAGAAGACGAATCGATCAAGCCGGCTGTTTCGGACCTGTCGTTTTCGATTGGGGAAGGGGAATGGGTGGCGTTAGTTGGCCATAACGGCTCCGGCAAGTCGACGATCGCCAAACTGATGAACGGCTTATTGTTCCCGCAGCAAGGAACAGTCAAAGCAATGGGACTGACAATGTCTGAAGAAAGCTTATGGGACATTCGCTCGCAGATGGGGATGGTGTTCCAGAATCCAGACAATCAATTCGTCGGTGCGACGGTGCAAGATGATGTCGCATTCGCTTTGGAGAACAATGGCGTTCCTCACGAAGAAATGGTCGTGCGTGTTCGCGAGTCATTACAGCAAGTGAAGATGGCGGATTACCTCGACCATGAACCACATCACTTATCCGGCGGGCAAAAGCAGCGCGTGGCGATTGCCGGGGCACTGGCTTTGCGCCCGCGGCTGCTCATTTTAGATGAAGCCACATCGATGCTTGATCCGCAAGGCCGCCGGGAAGTCATCGAGACGATCCGTGAGCTGCGGGAAGCGACAGGCCTCACCGTGTTGTCGATTACCCATGACCTAGAGGAAGCGGCGCTTGCTGACCGTGTATTGGTGATGAATGCCGGCCACAAACAAATGGAAGGCACACCCGATGAAGTGTTTTCTTCAGGTGAAGAGCTGACCGAAATGGGGCTCGATCTGCCGTTTGCGATGCGGATGGCCGGTTTATTGAAACAAGCCGGCGTGCCGATGACCGGTGAATCTATGACAGAACATGAGCTGGTGGAGGAATTATGGACATATTACTCAAGCAAGTAGGATACAGCTACGCGAAAGATACCCCTTTTGAAAAGCGGGCGCTGACGGATGTCACGCTTCACATACCGTCCGGCTCTTACACAGCGATCATCGGGCATACGGGTTCTGGGAAATCGACCGTATTGCAGCATTTAAATGCCTTATTGCAGCCGACTGAAGGTAGTGTGTTGATTGGCGAACGGAAAATCGAAGCGGGTACGAAAGCAAAGAACTTGCGCGATGTGCGGAAAAAAGTCGGCATCGTCTTTCAGTTTCCGGAACAGCAGCTATTTGATGAAACCGTCCTGAAAGATATCATGTTCGGCCCATTGAATTTCGGCGTGCCGGAAGAAGAAGCACGCAGACGGGCCATTGCTTTGGTCGAACAGCTCGGACTTCCGGATGACGTGCTGGAGAAATCGCCTTTTGATTTATCAGGCGGGCAAATGCGCCGCGTCGCAATAGCGGGAGTCTTGGCGATGGAGCCGGATGTTTTAGTGCTGGATGAACCCACGGCAGGACTCGACCCGCGCGGACGCCGGGAAATCATGGATTTGTTTTACCGCCTGCATCAAGAGAAGGGCTTAACGACTGTGCTTGTGACACATAGCATGGAAGATGCGGCGCGCTACGCGGATACAGTGGCCATCATGCATAGCGGAAAATGCGTCGCGACAGGCGCTGTGCGCGAAGTCTTCGCCAACGAAGAGCAGCTCGGCGATTACCGATTGGAGCCGCCGCGCACCGTGCGCATGCAGCGGGAGTTTGAAGAAAAAACCGGCTTAACGCTCGATGAACTTGCGCTGACTGAAGAAGCACTGGCACAGTCCATTGCGCGGGCACTTCAGGAAGGGCGTGAACCGAAATGATGGAAAAAATGATTTTTGGGCGCTTTATTCCAGGAGATTCAGTCGTCCACCGAATGGACCCAAGAGCCAAAATCCTGTTCGTCTTTTTGTTTATCGCGATCGTTTTTATCGCGAATAACGCCATCACGTATGCGATTTTGCTTGGGTTCACCTTATTGTCCGTGTTTTTATCGAAAATCCGGCTGTATTTCTTGATTAACGGCTTGAAACCTGTCTTCATCTTAATGGCCTTTACATTTTTCCTCCATTTATTCTTTACTGAAGGCGGGGCATTGCTGTTTAGTGTCGGTTTTGTAGATGTCTATGAAGAAGGGCTGCGACAGGGGATATTCATCTCGATCCGTTTCCTGGTCTTGGTGTTCATGACGAGCATCCTGACTTTAACGACATCACCGATTTCAATCACGGATGGCATAGAAGTACTGCTTGGGCCATTCAAACGCGTCAAACTGCCGGTCCACGAACTGGCGTTGATGATGTCGATTTCACTCCGGTTCATCCCGACCTTGATGGATGAAACCGGAAAGATCTTGAAAGCGCAGATGGCACGTGGCTCGGATATCGGTTCAGGCCCTATCAAAGAACGCATTAAAGCGGTCGTGCCGCTACTCATCCCATTGTTTGTCAGTGCTTTCAAGCGAGCTGAAGATTTAGCGACTGCCATGGAAGTGAGAGGCTACCGCGGGGGAGAAGGACGTACACGCTACCGCCAGCTCAACTGGCGCATTATAGACACATTGAGCCTATTGCTGCTCGTTGGATTTGCCGGATTGCTCTGGTATTTCCGGAGTTAACCAGCAGACATGGCAGTTCTTTATGAAAGTTGCATTAAAAGGAGAGACCTCATGAAACGAATGAAAGCGACGATTGCCTATGACGGAAGCGGGTTCGCAGGTTATCAGATCCAATTGAAAACCCGCACCGTTCAACTGGAGCTGTTGCGCGCGTTGAAAGAATTGCATAAAGGTGAGCCGGTCGAAGTGGTCGCAAGCGGACGGACCGACTCCGGTGTTCATGCCACGGGACAAGTGATCCATTTCGATACGCCGTTTTCCATGCCAAAAGAGTCCTGGGTGCGTGCGCTCAATGTACGTTTGCCACAAGACATCCAAGTTTATGATGTCGAACAAACAGAACCGGATTTCCATGCCCGCTACCACGCAAAAGGGAAAATTTATCGCTATAAGTGGAACCGCAGCAAGCTCATCAATCCTTTCAGCCGCAACCATCTCGTCCATGTGCCGCAACAAATTGATGTGGAACGTATGGAAAAAGCGGCGCAAGCATTTATCGGGACACATGATTTTTCAAGTTTTTGTGCGGCGAACACTAATGTGGTCGATAAAGTAAGAACGATCTGGAAAATTAATTTTGAAGAACATGGCGAGGAATTGCATATGGTCATTGAAGGGTCCGGCTTTCTCTATAATATGGTGCGCATTATTGCAGGCACTTTACTCGAAGTCGGATTAAATAGAAGAGAACCGGAAGAACTGGCTGAAATCATTGTGGCCTGCGACCGCGACGCTGCCGGCAAAACCGCGGCAGCACACGGGTTGTACTTGGAAAAAGTGCATTACTGAGAGTGAAGCAACTTTTCCTGGTGTTTTTCTAAATATCCTTGACTTAAAACGTAATCCGTTATATGATGATGTATGGTATTTTCATTACCCCCACGATATGCCCCGGAAGGTTATTTGTGTTAAGGGATAAGGAAAACACGGAACAACGGAACCAACATGGAACACTTGGAACTGAATTCTAAAAAAATGAGACGATTCATTAGGAGGACAATATACATGCGTACAACATTCATGGCTAAAGGTCACGAAGTAGAGCGTAAATGGTTGGTTGTCGATGCAGAAGGGCAAACTCTTGGACGTTTGGCTTCTGAAGTCGCTTCAATCTTGCGCGGGAAATACAAACCAACATTCACACCGAACGTCGACACTGGCGATCACGTCATCATCATCAATGCTGACAAAATCCACTTGACTGGTAAAAAACTTACCGACAAAATCTACTACCGCCACACGCAATACACAGGCGGTCTTAAACAGCGCACAGCACTTGAAATGCGCACGAAATACCCTACAAAAATGCTTGAACTAGCGATCAAAGGCATGCTTCCAAAGAACTCTTTGGGCCGCCAAACATTCAAGAAATTGCATGTATACGCTGGACCAGAGCACAACCACCAAGCACAACAACCTGAAGCTTACACGCTTCGCGGATAATAATCAGTAAATAAGAGGAGGATACACCTTTGGCACAAGTTCAATATATCGGTACAGGTCGCCGTAAAAACTCAACAGCTCGCGTACGTTTGGTACCAGGAGATGGTACAATCACAATCAACAACCGTGACGTATCTGACTACGTTCCATACGAAACGCTTGAGCAAATCATCAAACAACCACTAGTAACTACTGAAACTCTTGGTAGCTACGATGTATTGGTAAACGTAAAAGGCGGCGGGTTCACTGGACAAGCCGGCGCAATCCGTCACGGAATTGCACGCGCTCTACTTACAGTAGACCCAGAATTCCGCGGAGCTCTTAAATCTGCTGGATTCCTAACACGTGACCCACGTATGAAAGAACGTAAAAAATACGGTCTTAAAGCGGCACGTCGCGCACCTCAGTTCTCAAAACGTTAATTTTACCTTTCAAAAGCACTTTCCGGTTTTTCCGGAAGGTGCTTTTTTGTATGTTGGCGAATTTTATAGCAAACCGAAAAGGAGTGAATGAAATGAACCGTATCAATCTAATCTGCTTGGGCGTTCGGAACATGGAAAGGTCTGTGAAGTTTTACCGAGATGAATTGGGCTTCCAAACCGATGAAACGAGCGACAAACCGAACATCATTTTCTTCAACACTTCAGGTGCCAAATTGGAGTTATATCCTTTAGAAGAATTGGCAAAAGACATCGACGCAGAAAATCCGCCCGTGAAAACCGGCTTCTCTGGAATCACCTTGGCCTATAATGCCAAATCACGCGATGAAGTGGACCAAGTCATGGAATTAGCGAGAAAAGCGGGAGCGGTGATCGTGAAACAACCTGTCGACGTCTTTTGGGGAGGGTATTCGGGTTATTTCCAAGACCCAGACGGCTACCACTGGGAAGTCGCATATGGACCTGATTTTACATTTGACGCACAAGATATGCTCGACTTAAATCGTACCGAATAGCAATTGCAAGATGCCATCCAGCGAAAAGCCGGAATGGATTTAAAAACGCTTTCACTATGTTATACTGGACTGTAGCAAAAGTGATAAGGAGTGTAGTGGAATGTTAAGTGAAACACAAGTGAGAGAAGCAGTCGGAGCTCTAGAAGATCCGTTTTTACATAGAACCCTTTCGGAAACAAACGGCATCTTGTCGGTAAAAATTAAAGAAGAGAAGAAATACGTCAGTGTCAAATTGGCAATCGCCAAAACGAATACACCGGAACAAATGCAGCTTCAGATGAAGGTCGTGGATGCGATTAAAGGTGTCGGCGCTGATTCAGTCGGCATCCGTTTTGAAGAACTGCCGCCAGAAGCATTGGCACAGTTTCGCGGGACCGCGAATGAGTCTGAAGCACAAGACTTATTGTCTCCATTGAACAAAGTTGAATTCATCTCCATTGCCAGCGGTAAAGGCGGCGTCGGGAAATCGACCGTCTCTGTCAACTTGGCGATCGCTCTTGCGCGTGCAGGGAAAAAAGTCGGCCTTGTCGACGCAGATATCTATGGCTTCAGTGTGCCAGACATGATGGGCATCGATAAAGCACCGGTTGTCCGTGGCGATACGATCATCCCAGTCGAGCGCTTTGGCGTCAAAGTGATTTCCATGGGCTTCTTCGTCGAAGATAACATGCCTGTCGTATGGCGTGGCCCAATGCTCGGGAAAGTCTTGGATCAATTCTTCCGCGACGTGGAGTGGGGAGATCTTGACTATCTTCTATTGGACTTGCCGCCAGGAACAGGGGACGTCGCTCTTGATATCCATCAAATGCTTCCGGCTTCCAAAGAGATCGTTGTCACCACTCCGCACCCGACAGCTGCATTCGTTGCAGCCCGTGCAGGAGCGATGGCTTTGCAAACCAATCACGAAGTATTGGGTGTTGTCGAGAACATGTCGTGGTTTGAAAGCCAAGGATCTGGCAAAAAAGAATACATCTTCGGAAAAGGCGGCGGGGCAAAGCTCGCTGAAGAATTACAATCTCCATTGCTCGGACAGATTCCGCTTGGTCAGCCAGACTGGGATGAAAATGATTTCGCTCCATCCGTCTACGCAGAAGATCATCCAACCGGAAAGATTTATGGAGAGATTGCCCAACAAGTCCTCCAGCAATTCGCGAATAAAGAGAACAAGCAATAAAACATATTATCCGGAAACCGGCTTTCGGTTTCCGGATTTTTATATAGGTGGTAAAAGACTTTCAAGGTTTGTTCACAACTCCTCCTGCAGATAGAAGGGTTTGTTGATACAATCGAAAGGAACTTTAAATTAACGGAGGCAATATACGTGACTATACGAAATTGGGTTAAGTTTGCATTGACTGCATTATTAATAGGCGGAGGGATTACCGGTTTGCTCGGCATTTTTATCCGCTGGAACGATGTCTTCGCCGAAGCTGCGCAAAACGGGCAGTGGGGAGAATTCATTGCGGGCTTTGTCTGGATGATCGTCGTCGGTCTCACCATGAGCTTGATTGCACAGATGGGCTTCTTCGCCTATTTGACGATTCACCAGTTCGGCCATAATATGTTCCGCTCGCTTAGGCTGTGGAATTGGGTACAGCTCTTGATCATCGCCATCGTCATCTTCGACTTGATTGTGTTCCGTTTCCTGCCGAACGTCGAGACGGGCGGGCAAGGATTCCTTTATGGAACACTGCTATTCATTTTATTGGCAGTTTCGCTCACAACAGCGTACTTCAAAGCGAAATGGACAGCGAAGTCAGCATTCATTTCAGCATTGTTCTTCATGATTGTCGTCACGACACTGGAATGGCTACCGGCTTTAATGGTAAGAGCGGGCAATGTAGATAGCTGGGTAACCTTGCTATTGTTCCCATTGCTTGCAGTAAATGCCTACCAACTTCTCTCTTTGCCGAAATACAATGAGAAGTCTGAGGAAGACCGTTTGAAACTCGAAGCGCGCCGGGCTGCAAGAAAAGCACAAGCTGCTGAAGGGAAGAAATGATTTTTCAGAAAAGTTCCGCTTTCTGCCTTCTAGGCAGGGAGCGGATTTTTTCGTTTAGCACCGCGTTTCTTCTAATCCGTAGAAACGCTTTACCTATAGGGTTTCAGCCCTCTTATCGAGCGATTCGAAGAAGAGTAAAAGTTCTTTTGAAAAAAGTTTGGGAAATGCGTTGACATATATTTAAACATGCTTTAATATAATAAAAGTCGTCAGGAACGACAGCAAACATGAACCTTGAAAACTGAACAGCAAAACGTCAACGAAAGACGTCACAAGCGCCTTGGCGCGCGAACGGCTTTTGCGATGGTCGCCCTTGGGCGATCGGAGCAAGCAGCCATTCCAAGCTTCGGTGTTTGTGACTTAATTACTGATCAGCTTCGGCAGATCAAGCGAATCGCGCGTCTTTTGGACGGCGATACGCCAGCAACTATTGAGCAATCAATACTACTCTATAATGGAGAGTTTGATCCTGGCTCAGGACGAACGCTGGCGGCGTGCCTAATACATGCAAGTCGAGCGGAACCATTGGAGCTTGCTCCTTTGGTTTAGCGGCGGACGGGTGAGTAACACGTGGGCAACCTGCCCTGCAGATCGGGATAACTCCGGGAAACCGGTGCTAATACCGAATAGTTTGCGGCCTCTCATGAGGCCGCACGGAAAGACGGTTTCGGCTGTCACTGCAGGATGGGCCCGCGGCGCATTAGCTAGTTGGTGAGGTAACGGCTCACCAAGGCCACGATGCGTAGCCGACCTGAGAGGGTGATCGGCCACACTGGGACTGAGACACGGCCCAGACTCCTACGGGAGGCAGCAGTAGGGAATCTTCCGCAATGGACGAAAGTCTGACGGAGCAACGCCGCGTGAGTGAAGAAGGTTTTCGGATCGTAAAACTCTGTTGTGAGGGAAGAACAAGTACCAACTAACTACTGGTACCTTGACGGTACCTCACCAGAAAGCCACGGCTAACTACGTGCCAGCAGCCGCGGTAATACGTAGGTGGCAAGCGTTGTCCGGAATTATTGGGCGTAAAGCGCGCGCAGGCGGTCCTTTAAGTCTGATGTGAAAGCCCACGGCTCAACCGTGGAGGGTCATTGGAAACTGGGGGACTTGAGTGCAGAAGAGGAAAGTGGAATTCCACGTGTAGCGGTGAAATGCGTAGAGATGTGGAGGAACACCAGTGGCGAAGGCGACTTTCTGGTCTGTAACTGACGCTGAGGCGCGAAAGCGTGGGGAGCAAACAGGATTAGATACCCTGGTAGTCCACGCCGTAAACGATGAGTGCTAAGTGTTAGGGGGTTTCCGCCCCTTAGTGCTGCAGCTAACGCATTAAGCACTCCGCCTGGGGAGTACGGCCGCAAGGCTGAAACTCAAAGGAATTGACGGGGGCCCGCACAAGCGGTGGAGCATGTGGTTTAATTCGAAGCAACGCGAAGAACCTTACCAGGTCTTGACATCCCGCTGACCGCCTAGGAGACTAGGCTTTCCCTTCGGGGACAGCGGTGACAGGTGGTGCATGGTTGTCGTCAGCTCGTGTCGTGAGATGTTGGGTTAAGTCCCGCAACGAGCGCAACCCTTGATCTTAGTTGCCAGCATTCAGTTGGGCACTCTAAGGTGACTGCCGGTGACAAACCGGAGGAAGGTGGGGATGACGTCAAATCATCATGCCCCTTATGACCTGGGCTACACACGTGCTACAATGGACGGTACAAAGGGCTGCAAACCCGCGAGGGGGAGCCAATCCCAGAAAACCGTTCTCAGTTCGGATTGCAGGCTGCAACTCGCCTGCATGAAGCCGGAATCGCTAGTAATCGCGGATCAGCATGCCGCGGTGAATACGTTCCCGGGCCTTGTACACACCGCCCGTCACACCACGAGAGTTTGTAACACCCGAAGTCGGTGGGGTAACCCTTACGGGAGCCAGCCGCCGAAGGTGGGACAGATGATTGGGGTGAAGTCGTAACAAGGTAGCCGTATCGGAAGGTGCGGCTGGATCACCTCCTTTCTAAGGAATATATCGGAACCGATTCTTACGGATCGGGTTGACGTTTTGCGTTCAGTTTTGAAGGTTCACTCCTAACGGAGCACTTTCAAACTTGTTCTTTGAAAACTGGATAGATCGACATTGATTAAGAAACAAGCATCAAGTAGCGTGATCGCTTCGCGATCAACTTTTTTTAATTGACCATCAGTGGTTAAGTTAATAAGGGCGCACGGTGGATGCCTTGGCACTAGGAGCCGAAGAAGGACGGCACTAACACCGATATGCCTCGGGGAGCTGTAAGTGAGCTGTGATCCGGGGATTTCCGAATGGGGAAACCCACTGTTCGTAATGGAGCAGTATCCATGTGTGAATACATAGCACATGAGAAGGCAGACTCAGGGAACTGAAACATCTAAGTACCTGAAGGAAGAGAAAGCAAATGCGATTCCCCAAGTAGCGGCGAGCGAAACGGGATCAGCCCAAACCAGAAGGCTTGCCTTCTGGGGTTGTAGGACACTCTATACGGAGTTACAAAGGAACGGATTAAGCGAAGCGACCTGGAACGGTCCGCAAGATAGGGTAATAGCCCCGTAGCTGAAAGTTCGTTCCCTCCAGAGTGGATCCTGAGTACGGCGGAACACGAGAAATTCCGTCGGAATCCGGGAGGACCATCTCCCAAGGCTAAATACTCCCTAGTGACCGATAGTGAACCAGTACCGTGAGGGAAAGGTGAAAAGCACCCCGGAAGGGGAGTGAAATAGATCCTGAAACCGTGTGCCTACAAGTAGTTAGAGCCCGTTAATGGGTGATAGCGTGCCTTTTGTAGAATGAACCGGCGAGTTACGATTGCATGCAAGGTTAAGGTGAGAAGCCGGAGCCGCAGCGAAAGCGAGTCTGAATAGGGCGAGTGAGTATGTAGTTGTAGACCCGAAACCAGGTGATCTACCCATGTCCAGGGTGAAGGTAAGGTAACACTTACTGGAGGCCCGAACCCACGCACGTTGAAAAGTGCGGGGATGAGGTGTGGGTAGCGGAGAAATTCCAATCGAACCTGGAGATAGCTGGTTCTCTCCGAAATAGCTTTAGGGCTAGCCTCAAGATAGAGAATCCTGGAGGTAGAGCACTGTTTGGACTAGGGGCCCATCCCGGGTTACCGAATTCAGACAAACTCCGAATGCCAGTGATTTATGCTTGGGAGTCAGACTGCGAGTGATAAGATCCGTAGTCAAGAGGGAAACAGCCCAGACCACCAGCTAAGGTCCCCAAATATCCGTTAAGTGGAAAAGGATGTGGCGTTGCTTAGACAACCAGGATGTTGGCTTAGAAGCAGCCATCATTTAAAGAGTGCGTAATAGCTCACTGGTCGAGTGACACTGCGCCGAAAATGTACCGGGGCTAAACGGATTACCGAAGCTGTGGATGGACATCGTAGATGTCCGTGGTAGGAGAGCGTTCTAAGGGCGTTGAAGTCAGACCGGAAGGACTGGTGGAGCGCTTAGAAGTGAGAATGCCGGTATGAGTAACGAAAGACGGGTGAGAATCCCGTCCACCGAATGCCTAAGGTTTCCTGAGGAAGGCTCGTCCGCTCAGGGTTAGTCGGGACCTAAGTCGAGGCCGATAGGCGTAGACGATGGACAACAGGTTGATATTCCTGTACCACCTCCCCGCCGTTTGAGCAATGGGGGGACGCAGAAGGATAGGGTGAGCGTGCCGTTGGTTGTGCACGTCCAAGTTGTGAGATGAGAAACGAGGCAAATCCCGTTTCTATATAACATCAAGCAGTGATGGCAAGAGGTTTACCTCAGAGTCCCTGATTTCACACTGCCAAGAAAAGCCTCTAGCGAGGCGGGAGGTGCCCGTACCGCAAACCGACACAGGTAGGCGAGAAGAGAATTCTAAGGTGAGCGAGTGAACTCTCGTTAAGGAACTCGGCAAAATGACCCCGTAACTTCGGGAGAAGGGGTGCTCTGGTAGGGTGAATAGCCCGAGAGAGCCGCAGTGAATAGGCCCAGGCGACTGTTTAGCAAAAACACAGGTCTCTGCAAAACCGTAAGGTGACGTATAGGGGCTGACGCCTGCCCGGTGCTGGAAGGTTAAGGGGAGTGCTTAGCGCAAGCGAAGGTGCGAACCGAAGCCCCAGTAAACGGCGGCCGTAACTATAACGGTCCTAAGGTAGCGAAATTCCTTGTCGGGTAAGTTCCGACCCGCACGAAAGGCGTAACGATCTGGGCACTGTCTCAACGAGAGACTCGGTGAAATTATAGTACCTGTGAAGATGCAGGTTACCCGCGACAGGACGGAAAGACCCCGTGGAGCTTTACTGTAGCCTGATATTGAATTTTGGTGCAACTTGTACAGGATAGGTAGGAGCCAGAGAACCCGGAGCGCCAGCTTCGGGGGAGGCGTCGGTGGGATACTACCCTGGTTGTATTGAACTTCTAACCCACAAGCCTTAGCGGCTTGGGAGACAGTGTCAGGCGGGCAGTTTGACTGGGGCGGTCGCCTCCTAAAGAGTAACGGAGGCGCTCAAAGGTTCCCTCAGAATGGTTGGAAATCATTCGCAGAGTGTAAAGGCACAAGGGAGCTTGACTGCGAGACGGACAGGTCGAGCAGGGTCGAAAGACGGACTTAGTGATCCGGTGGTTCCGCATGGAAGGGCCATCGCTCAACGGATAAAAGCTACCCCGGGGATAACAGGCTTATCTCCCCCAAGAGTCCACATCGACGGGGAGGTTTGGCACCTCGATGTCGGCTCATCGCATCCTGGGGCTGTAGTCGGTCCCAAGGGTTGGGCTGTTCGCCCATTAAAGCGGTACGCGAGCTGGGTTCAGAACGTCGTGAGACAGTTCGGTCCCTATCCGTCGCGGGCGCAGGAAATTTGAGAGGAGCTGTCCTTAGTACGAGAGGACCGGGATGGACACACCGCTGGTGTACCAGTTGTTCTGCCAAGAGCATCGCTGGGTAGCTATGTGTGGCCGGGATAAGTGCTGAAAGCATCTAAGCACGAAGCCCCCCTCAAGATGAGATTTCCCATTGCGCAAGCAAGTAAGATCCCTCAAAGACGATGAGGTAGATAGGTTCGGGGTGGAAGCGTGGCGACACGTGCAGCTGACGAATACTAATCGATCGAGGACTTAACCAACAAACTGAAACGCAAGTTTCCCCCAATGTCGATTTATCCAGTTTTGAGCGAACAAGCTCAAAAAAGTCTAGTGACGATGGCAAAGAGGCCACACCCGTTCCCATCCCGAACACGGAAGTTAAGCTCTTTTGCGCCGATGGTAGTTGGGGGTTTCCCCCTGTGAGAGTAGGACGTCGCTAGGCAATTATCTTTTTTTACTTTGTACCGAGATTTCCTTTTACCTTGCTTCCATAGCTCAGTAGGTAGAGTGCTTCCATGGTAAGGAAGAGGTCACCGGTTCGAGCCCGGTTGGAAGCTTTTGATTCTTTAAAGTTTCTTTACATCGGAAACTGTTTTCTTTATAATTTTTGTACGGCCCCTTGGTCAAGCGGTTAAGACACCGCCCTTTCACGGCGGTAACACGGGTTCGAATCCCGTAGGGGTCACCATTCATGGAGGATTAGCTCAGCTGGGAGAGCATCTGCCTTACAAGCAGAGGGTCGGCGGTTCGATCCCGTCATCCTCCACCATGTGTTTATTTTAAATTGTAATCGTATAGCGGTGGGGTAGCGAAGTGGCTAAACGCGGCGGACTGTAAATCCGCTCCTTCGGGTTCGGCAGTTCGAATCTGCCCCCCACCACCAGTTTTTATTGCTTTGGGGTATAGCCAAGCGGTAAGGCAACGGGTTTTGATCCCGTCATGCCCTGGTTCGAATCCAGGTACCCCAGCCATTTTTTATTTTGAGCCATTAGCTCAGTTGGTAGAGCATCTGACTTTTAATCAGAGGGTCGAAGGTTCGAATCCTTCATGGCTCATTTATCTTTGCGCATTTTCGCGCGGGGCCTTAGCTCAGCTGGGAGAGCGCGACGCTGGCAGCGTCGAGGTCAGGGGTTCGAGCCCCCTAGGCTCCATTGTTCCATGTGCAATCCATGTGTAAAAACCCCGTATCCATTCAATTGGATACGGGGTTTTTTTAGTTTCCAATATATTCGGATTGTGGCCGGAAAATCACGTTATCTCGCTGTTGCTCTATGGCATGAGCAGTCCAACCGACGATCCGCGCAATGCTAAAGGTAGGAGTGAATAATTCTGACGGCATTTGAATAGATCGCATAATCGCTGCTGCATAGAATTCTACATTCGTATAAAGGGCTCGTCCCGGCTTTCGGTCATTTAATAATTGGGTAATTTCAGTTTCTGCCATGACAGCCAGGTTCAGCCATGGGTCTTCTTGTTGCAACTGTTGGCATTTTTCACGAAGCAGGATAGCGCGCGGATCTTCTGTTCGGTACACGCGGTGGCCGAACCCCATAATTTTTTCACCTTGCGCCAGTTTTTGCTCGATGATAGGTTTTATCTTTTCAGGAGATTGTATTTCATCAAGTAGTTCAAGCACGCCAGATGGGGCGCCTCCATGTAAAGGACCTTTCATGGTGCCAAGTGCAGAAACGATGGCAGCACTTAAGTCGGATTCTGTAGAAATGGTTACGCGGCCGGCAAAAGTGGATGCATTCATGCCATGTTCCATCGTTAAATTCAAGTATGTTTCCAAGGCTTCGGTTTGTGCGTGTGTCGGCACTTGCCCTTTAATCATCCATAGGTAGTTTGCGGTATGGCCCAGGTCACTTCTTGGTGCAATGAATTCCTGACCGGTATTTTGCCTGTAAAGAAGAGCAGTCATTACCGGAAGGGCGGCAGTCAAAGCAACGGCTTGTTGTTGTATCTCCAATTCTTTAAATTTGGCATGCTGATAAGCTGAGACGAGCGTTCTGATTCCATCCATTAATGATGTGTCTTTGGGCAGAAGCCGGGCAATGGCCATGAGATAATCCGGTAGGTGGCGATAAGATTTTAATTGTTCCGTAAGAATTGCGAGTTCTTCGTTTGATGCTTGATGCCCGTGCCATAGAAAATAAGCTGTTTGTTCGAAGCTTTTTTGATTTATTACTTCCTTAATCAACGTCCCGCGGTAACGAAGTTCGCCTTTATCCCCTTCGACTGAAGCGATGGCAGTTTGGACCGCGACAATGCCTTTGAGACCTTTTTGAAACATATGAATTCCTCCTTTTTTTCCAGTATATGCTTAAGCTTTAATTATAAAAATTAAAGATTTATAATTAAAGCAATTAAAAAAACTAATTGAAGGGAGATCTGAAATGGAGATGCAGTGGCTCAGGACATTCTCAGATGCTGCAGAAACCTTGAATTTTCGCAAGACTTCAGAACGTTTGATGTTATCACAGCCAAGTGTGACGGTTCATATTCGTCAATTGGAAGAGTATTTGGGGATTCGCTTGTTCGACCGCATCAAAAATCGTGTGGTGTTAACTGAGGAAGGGCGTCATTTTAAACAGCAGGCAGATGCATTGGTTGAAAAATTTGATTCGACGGTGGACGAACTTCAATCGTTTGCTCAAGGCTACCGGCGAAAATGGAGGATTGCGATTTCCCCGTTGATGGCGGAGACGATACTGCCGTATATTCTAAAGTCCTTTACGAAAGCACATCCGGACCTTGAACTCGTTATCCGTGTGGAAGAATCGGAAGCGATTGAAGACCTGGTGGAAAGCGGGGAAGTGTCTGCGGGCGTTTCTGCATTGGCGCCAACGAAACGTATGATCCGTCATGAAGTGGTTTATGAAGACCCTTTGCTGCTGATTGTGCCTAGGGATGCTTATGATGACGAGCGGGGCCCGTTGGTTTCAGGAAGAGAAATATTGCAGGAAAATTTCATCTTCACGCATCACCATCCCGTTTTTTGGGAAGAGCTGTTGGTGAAATTGCGTGTGCAGCTTCCTGGCATTCGCACAATGACAGTGACGCAAGCCTATATTGCGAAACGTTTTATTCAGGAAGGTCTCGGCGTGTCGTTTTTGCCGAAATCGATGGTTCGACGTGAGTTAATTGAAGGGCGTTTAATGGAAGCCCACTTCGATTTGTTTCCTCTGCCCAGCGTGGCGACATATTTTTTGTCGCGCACTATGGGGGAGCTGGAGGAAGATTTCTTAAAGCGTATTCGATCGGTTTATTTTCAGTAGAGTAAAGAGGCGGCGCCATGATAGAAAATGGGGGATTTGCTGGTATACTGCAGATAAGGAGGGGATGGATATGTATATTGAACAGCGTAATATTCGGCTTCGCTTATTGAAGCGTGAGGATTTTGAGGCATTATGGGCGCTTTATACACCGGATATCTTTGAACACATGCTGACAAAGGTCGAGAGATTCGAGGATTTGGAAGCGTGGTTATCGGCTGGAATGAACCAATCCAATGTTCTCGTGTTTGCCGTGGAGCTCCCAGAAAGCGGTGAGATTGTCGGAACGACCCGCATTTATTCGATTGATGATACGAACAAAAGCTGTGAAATCGGGGCGACTTTCTATAGTGAAAAAGCACAGCGCACGCATGTCAATACGGCCGTCAAACATGCGCTGCTAGGCTATTGCTTTGAAGAGCGAGAGATGATTCGTGTCCAGTTTAAGACCGATGCTGAAAATATCCGTTCCCAAAAATCGATTGAACGGATAGGGGCGGTGAAGGAAGGGCGTTTGCGCAATGAACGAATTCGCTCGACTGGTGAACCAAGAGATGCCATTGTCTATTCCATCATTGATCGTGAATGGCCAGAAGTGAAAAAATCATTGGAAGACAAAATGAATAAATATTCGGAATAATGTAAGGTTGAGCCAAGAGAACCTCAGAGGGTACAATAAATGTATCTTACTGAGGGGGTATAAAATAATGAATAAATTAAATGTTTCTATTATAGGTGTACCAATGGACCACGGGCAAATGCGCCGCGGCGTCGATATGGGGCCAAGTGCTATCCGTTATGCAGGCGTTGTAGACCGCATTGAAAATCTTGGGCACGAAGTAAATGATGAAGGCGATATCCAAATCCGCAAAGCAGACGGTAAAGTGGATGAAAACACCAATTTGCGCAATATGGATGTGATTACTGAAGCGACTGAAGCGCTAGGGGAAACCGTTTCAGGCGTTGCTAAAGCGGGCAATTTCCCGTTGGTGCTAGGCGGCGACCATAGTATCGCCATCGGTACGCTTGCAGGCATTTCAGAGCATTACGAGAACTTGGGCGTTATCTGGTATGATGCGCATGCAGATATGAACACGAGCGAAACCTCGCCATCCGGCAATATCCACGGCATGCCACTTGCCGCGAGCTTTGGGCATGGGCATGAGAAATTGACGAACATCCGCGGCTACTCGCCAAAAGTGAAGCCGGAGAACATCGTCATCATCGGGGCGCGTTCTGTTGACCCGGGCGAGCGTGAGTTGATCAAAGAGCACGGCATCAAAGTGTTCAGCATGCATGAAATCGACAAAATGGGCATGGACCAGGTGATGCAGGAGTCGATCCGTTATTTGCGTGAAGAGCGTAAAACGGACGGGGTTCATTTGTCGCTTGACCTAGACGGGATCGACCCGATGTACACGCCGGGCGTCGGTACGCCGGTGCCAGGCGGCATCAGCTACCGCGAAAGCCATTTGGCGATGGAAATGCTGTTCGATGCAGGATTGATCACCTCTGCAGAGTTTGTCGAAGTCAACCCGATCCTTGACGAGAAGAACCGCACAGCTGATGTGGCGGTCGCATTGATCGGTTCATTGCTCGGTGAAAAATTAGTATAAGAATACAAGAGTTGTCCGGAATTTCCGGACAGCTTTTTTTATTTTAAAGAATGTATAAGCGATTAGGGATAAGGGTGTAGGACCGCTGGGCGACGTATTGCACGATTCTTATCAGCGAAATAATAAACTGATGAATTCATTCAAAGAACTGGAAATTGGCTGGTTTTTTCTGGGGAGGGTTTGATAGGATAGAAGAAGAGAAAAAAATGAAACCTTTTGAGAACTGGACCGTATATAAAAGACAGCCGCATGGCGGAGGGAAATGAGATCATGGATGCGTTAGTGAATAAACGAATAAAACGAGTCATGAAGGGCGACCAAGACGCATTTGCCGAAATCGTGGAGCTGTATCAACATCAGTTGTTCCAGATTTGCTACCGCATGCTCGGCAACCGGCATGAAGCGGAAGATATTGCACAGGAAGCATTTACGCGGGCCTATGTGAACATACACACTTTTGACCAGAAGCGTAAATTTTCGACGTGGCTTTACCGCATCGCCACCAATCTGTGCATTGACCGGATCCGCAAAAAAAAGCCGGATTACCATTTGGATGCGGAAGTCAAAGGCACGGAAGGCTTGAATATGTATTCGAAGATTGCCAATGATGAAGAGCTTCCGGAAGAAGAATTGATGCGGATGGAAGTCCAGGAGCGGGTGCAATACGAAATAAGCCGCTTGCCGGATAAGTACCGGGCAGCGATTGTGTTAAAATATATCGAGGAATTGCCGCTGGCCGAAATCAGCGAAATCCTGGATTTGCCGCTTGGCACGGTGAAAACGCGGATCCACCGCGGGCGCGAAGCACTTCGCAAGCAATTGAGCAATTTGTAGGAGGCGAGCATGATGAATGCGTGTCCGGAAAAAGTCATTCGCATGATGGACGATTACCTGGACGGGGAAATCAGTCCATCAGAGGAGAAAGAACTGAAAGAATCCTTAGAGAACTGCAGCGACTGCAGAAAAATATATCAAGAATTGACCAAGACCATCGCGTTTGTTCAAAGTGCATCACATGTCCAGGCACCGCCTGATTTTGTGCAAAAGACGATGGCCGGCTTGCCGAAAGAATCCCAGCGCGTCGGAATTAAACGCTTTATGCGCCATCACCCGCTGATGATCGCGGCGGCATTGTTTGTATTGTTGATGAGTGCAGCGATGATGTCGAGCTTCAGCGACGATCAGCAATTTTCATTCACCAAACAGGAGAACTTGGTGGTTGAAGGGCAAACGGTCGTGGTACCGGAAGGCCAAACCGTGGTTGGAGATTTGACGATCCGCAATGGCGATCTGCGCGTGGACGGAGAACTTGAAGGCGACGTGACGATCGTCAACGGCCAGTATATGGCATCGAGCGGCGTCATCAACGGTGAAATCGAAGAAATCGATCAAGCATTCGAGTGGCTCTGGTATACGATCAAGGGGACATTCCAAGATGCCGTCAGCTTTTTTGGCGGTAACGACCAATCAATAGACGAGTAAAGCCCATCCATTCAGTGGATGGGCTTTTTGCATGGGGGCAGATGTCTCGGGATATGGTATACTAAAAACTATATGTACATGGAGAAAAGCGAGGGTTGCAGATGCCTTTTTTGGAAAACTTCAATGACCAGACGCCGCTTCAGATGATCGGAAATGTTATCGACATCCTGTTGGTCTGGTTCGTTATTTACAAACTTATTACTGTCATCAAGGGAACGAAGGCTGTCCAATTATTAAAAGGAATCTTCTTTATTATTATCGCGCGTCTTGTGACCCAGGCGCTCAACCTGGAAACGCTTGGCTGGATCATGCAGCAAGTGCTCGAATGGGGTTTTCTAGCCATCATCATTATCTTCCAGCCGGAACTGAGACGCGCACTCGAACAGCTTGGGCGCGGGAAATTATTCTCGAGTAGCACGCTTAATGAAGAATCCGAGCGCAACCGATTGATTGAAGCGATGAGCAAATCGGTCAGCTATATGGCGAAGCGCCGTATCGGGGCACTCATTTCGATCGAGCGCGAAACAGGGCTCAGCGATTACATAGAGACGGGCATTCCGATGAATTCTGACATCACCTCCGAGCTGATGATCAATTTATTCATTCCGAATACGCCGCTGCATGACGGTGCGGTCATCGTCCAGAAAAACCGCATCGCTGCGGCTGCCTGCTATTTGCCGCTGTCTGAGAGCCCGTTCATTTCGAAAGAGCTGGGGACGCGCCACCGAGCGGCACTTGGTATCAGTGAAGTGACGGATGCCATCACCATCGTCGTATCGGAAGAGACCGGTGCAATCAGTTTGACGGCGAACGGCGATTTGCACCGCAATTTGTCACTCGAAGATTTTGAAGTGAAGCTCCGCCGCATCTGGTTCGGTGCCGAACAACAACAGGCGGCAACTTCCTGGTGGAATTGGAGGGGGAAAAAGAATGGATAAGATGATGGACAATCCGTGGTTTCTTCGGATCATGGCATTATTCCTGGCCTTTTTGCTCTTCTTTTCCGTCCAGACGGAAAACAATACGACCACGACCGAAACCGGAAGAGTGTCGGAAATGATCGAAGATGTGGAACTGCAAGTGTATTATGATGAAAGCTTAATGGTCAGCGGCGTGCCAGAAACCGTCGACCTGTATTTAAGCGGGCCGGCAAGCATCATCCAGACAACGCGCCAGCTCGATGATTATACGCTGTTCATCGATTTGCGCAGCTTGCCTTTAGGTGAGCATCAAGTGCCAATCCAGACAGAGAATTTATCGGAGCAATTGAGCGCCCGCGTGGATCCGGCATTTGTTAATGTGGTGCTCGAGGAGCGGGTGTCGCAGGAATTCGACATCGATGCAGAAATGAATGAACGCTTGCTTGCAGAAGGCTTTGTGTTGGACGGTCTGTCTGTTAAACCGGATACTGTGACTGTGACGGGGCCGCAAAGTGTGATTAACGCGATCAGCTTTGTTAAAGCAACCGTGACCGGTGAACCGGAAATCAAGGAATCCTTCACTGCAGAAGCGCGTGTCCGCGTATTGGCAGAGGATTTAACGAAACTGGATAATGTCACGATCGAGCCAGAATCCGTGGCGGTCGACGTTACGGTAGAAGAGTATAGCCGGGAATTGCCGGTTCGCATCGAGTCGAGTGGCGATCCGCAGACGGGCATTACGATTAATTCATGGACGCCATCAAGTGAGCAGGTGCGGGTCTTCGGTCCGCGCAGCGTATTGGATGAGATGGAGGAATATGTCATCGAAGTGGAAGCGAACAGCGTCACTGCATCCGATACGACGGTGACAGTGGAATTGCCGATTCCCCCGGGTACATCTGGGGTTTCTCCGGGAGAGATGCAAGTAGAAGCAGATATCTCCGTGGATGAATCTTTGCTCGTGCCAGAAGAGTTGGAAAATCCAGAAATAGCCGATAACAATGAAGCAGAATAAAATAGCTAAAAATGTAAATTTAGGTTAATATAAACAAATCATAATACAGAGTGATTGAAGGAGCGAAAAGAATGGGAAAATATTTTGGGACCGATGGTGTACGAGGGGTAGCCAATAGTGAATTGACGCCTGAATTGGCATTTAAACTCGGACGTTTTGGTGGCTATGTCTTAACAAAAAGCTCAAAGGAAAAACCGAAAGTGCTTGTAGGGCGGGATACGCGGATTTCCGGGGAAATGCTGGAAAACGCATTAGCGGCTGGATTATTGTCAGTCGGTGCAGAAGTTATGCGCCTCGGCGTCATCAGCACTCCAGGAGTTTCATATCTGACTCGCGTCATGAGCGCGGAAGCAGGAGTCATGATTTCTGCTTCTCACAACCCGGTCGCAGATAATGGCATCAAATTCTTTGGTTCGGACGGCTTTAAATTAACGGACGACCAGGAAGCGGAAATCGAAGCATTGCTCGATGCAGAAACAGATGAGCTGCCGCGCCCAACAGGCGGAGATCTTGGCAGCATTACCGAGTATTTCGAAGGCGGACAAAAATACATCCAGTATTTGAAACAAACAGTGGACGAAGAGTTCGACGGAATCCACGTGGCACTCGACTGCGCGCATGGAGCAACATCGACGCTGGCAACGCATGTATTCGCTGATTTGGACGCGGACATCAGCTCGATGGGCGCTTCACCGAACGGCTTGAACATCAACGAAGGCGTCGGCTCGACGCATCCTGAAGCGCTGGCGAAGCTAGTCGTGGATAAAGGCGCCGATGTTGGCCTTGCCTTTGACGGCGACGGTGACCGTTTGATCGCGGTGGATGAAAAAGGAACAATCGTCGACGGCGACCAGATCATGTACATTTGCGCGAAGCATTTGAAATCAGAAGGCCGCTTGAAACAGGATACAGTCGTGTCGACGATCATGAGCAATATGGGCTTCTATAAAGCGCTTGAAGAAAACGGCATGAAGAGCGTCAAGACGGCTGTCGGCGATCGCTATGTAGTGGAAGAAATGAAGAAGAATGAATACAATTTGGGCGGCGAACAGTCGGGCCATATCATTTTCCTTGATTACAACACGACAGGCGACGGATTGTTGTCAGGCCTTCAATTGGTGAACATCATGAAAATCACAGGCAAGAAATTGTCTGAGCTGGCGAATGAAATGACGATTTTCCCACAGAAACTCGTCAACATCCGCGTAACGGACAAGCACGGCGTGACGGATAACGCGCTTGTGGCCGAGAAGATTGCGGAAGTGGAACGCGACATGGACGGCGATGGCCGTGTGCTCGTGCGCCCTTCCGGAACCGAGCCATTGGTTCGTGTCATGGTCGAAGCGCCTTCTGCAGAAGCGTGCGAAGAGTACGTGGAGCGGATTGCGGCGGTTGTACGCGAAGAAATGGGCATGAAATAAATAAGCTAAAGGCCGGAGCGGATGCTCTGGCCTTTTTTTGTGGGCAAAGTGATATGAAGCTGAGTGTAGAATTAGGAGGGGGATAGAGATGGAGATTACGCTCCAAGGGGACGCTTTCCGGAGGGCTCGCATTGAGCCGCTTCGATCGCTGCGCGCTCTGCAGGGTCTCAATTGTCTCGCTGGTCCTCCCGGAGTCGCCCCTTTGCGCTTCATCTCTAGTTTTAGAGAAGAAATCAATTTCATCACGCATAGAAGTAAGCATGAATAGTTTTAAACAGTTTTGTAATTGCATAAAGAATAGCTAATGAACCATCTTTTCCACTATCAACTCTAGCTAGGCGTCTTCACCAGCGGATGCCTCCGGTTATCAGCGACACATCCCCGCATGCATTATTCAATGAAATCTAAAAGCCGAACCGCGCACAAGGGCGAGCCGGAGCAATAAGACAAGTGTTTTTCTTGGCTTATTGCGGGAGGCATGCCCAAAGCGGGAGGCGTTTGCTTTGCGATGAAAAGATCAATAATGAATTCTTCTCAGTCGCTTGTCTGACTCACTCCATAAGATTTTCATTAGCGGAAACCTTTACGGATATTTCTCGTCATTTCAAGGGGCTGCGCCGTCAAAAGTTTACCAAGGAATTCAAAAAGATAGGTTATGGGATTTTCGGCATGAAAAGGCTAGGAATAGCCAGAGTGCTTGTCCTCAGAGCTTTTGATACAGTACATAAGTTGTCCGGAGCTGAAAATAATTAGAAAACATGAGGAGCTATGAACCAGCCGCTGGAAGATGACTGTGCGGATTGTCCTAAGGTAAGCTATGCGTTGATTGACGGAATTGTGTGGAGCGGTTATGATAGGGAGGTCGGTTTAATGCCGATGCAAAAGGGGGATAGAGGTAAGTGCGAAGGAAACCAATTATAGCGCCTGTACTGAAGAACTCGGACGGACCAGTCAGTCTTCAGTAGACGAGGAGGAGGAGTATCGAGATTTCGGCGGATACCTCCCGGCCGCGAAGCCCGGTCGTTATGTGCATGCTTAAAACAGTCGAGTGATCGATTGGACAACCAGCTTGCACGGGCTCACGAAAAGCGTTTGCGAACGCTTATTTTGACATTTAAAAAATTGGAGGAATATAAATTATGTGTGGAATTGTCGGATATATTGGAGAACAGGATTCAAAAGAGATTTTATTGAAAGGCTTGGAGCGTCTGGAGTACCGTGGATATGATTCAGCGGGGATTGCAGTGCGCAACGGCGAAGGCATCAAAGTATTCAAGGAAAAAGGCCGCATTGCGGATTTGCGCGGAGTCGTGGAAGACGATGTTACTGGAAACACGGGAATCGGGCATACACGCTGGGCAACGCACGGCAAGCCGAGCAAAGTCAACGCTCACCCGCACCAGAATACATCAGACCGATTCACGATCGTTCATAACGGCGTCATCGAGAACTATCACCACATCCAGCGCGACTATTTGGAAGGCGTGGAAATGGAGTCTGATACGGATACGGAAATCATCGTGCAATTGATCGGCAAATTCGTCGAAGAAGGCATGACGACAAAAGAAGCGTTCAGCAAAGCCTTGAAATTGATGAAAGGCTCGTATGCGATCGCTTTGCTTGATGCACAAGAAGAGCAGACGATCTACGTAGCGAAAAACAAGAGCCCGCTTCTTGTCGGACTTGGCGAAAACTTTAACGTTATCGCATCTGACGCAATGGCGATGCTGCAAGTGACGGACCAATTCGTTGAATTGATGGACAAAGAAGTCGTCATCGTTAAAAAAGAAAGCGTACAGATTTTGACGCTTGACGGCGAAGAAGTGGCGCGCGACCCGTTCACAGCAGAAATCGACATGAGCGATATCGATAAAGGCACTTACCCGCATTACATGCTCAAAGAAATCGATGAGCAGCCAGCGGTTATGCGCAAAATCATCCAAGCTTACCAAGACGAGAACGACCAATTGACGATCGACTCGAAAATTTTGGACGCTTTGGAATCTGCAGACCGTCTGTACATCATTGCAGCAGGCACAAGCTACCATGCTGGCTTGATCGGCAAAGAGTACTTGGAGAAAATGGCAGGCATTCCGGTAGAAGTTCACGTAGCGAGCGAATTCGGCTACAACATGCCGCTTCTTTCTGAAAATCCGTTGTTCATCTTCATTTCCCAGTCCGGCGAAACAGCGGACAGCCGCCAAGTATTGGTGCGCATCAAAGAATTGGGCCACCCATCATTGACGGTTACAAACGTAGCAGGTTCTACGCTTTCACGCGAAGCGGACCACACGCTATTGTTGTATGCAGGCCCTGAAATTGCGGTAGCATCCACAAAAGCATATACAGCGCAATTGGCTGTACTTTCAATCTTGGCAGCAGTAACGGCACAACGCCGCGGCCGCGACATCGGTTTCGATTTGATCCAGGAAATGGGCATCGTGGCGAACGCCGTGCAAGCACAAGTCGATATGAAAGAAGAGCTTGAACAAATTGCGACGGATTACCTTTCGACGACACGCAATTGCTTCTTTATCGGCCGTTTGATGGATTATTTCGTCGGCCTTGAAGGCGCATTGAAATTGAAAGAAATCTCGTATATCCAAGCAGAAGGCTTTGCTGGCGGGGAACTTAAGCACGGCACGATCGCATTGATCGAAGAAGGCACGCCGGTCATCGCGCTTGCAACGCAAGAGTCCGTGAACTTGAACATCCGTGGCAACGTTAAAGAAGTGGCGGCACGCGGTGCAAACACGTGCATCATTTCCATGGAAGGCTTGAACGAAGAAGGCGACAGCCATGTCTTGCCGAAAGTCCATGAATTGTTGACGCCGCTTGTATCGGTCATCCCGCTTCAGTTGATCAGTTATTATGCTGCACTTCACCGCGATTGTGACGTCGATAAGCCACGCAACTTGGCAAAATCCGTAACAGTTGAATAAGTGATAAGTGAACTCCCGCATCCGTGCGGGAGTTTTTTTATTTCCTGGGGAATATCTTGGAATCCGCCAAAAGCCGTAACGTTTTTGTCGGGTATGGGAAACCGTGGGCATCTATACTAAAAGCAGGAAGGAGGCAGTGGATATGCTGAAACAAATGAACGAAGCGCTTGCTTATATTGAAGCGCATTTGGAAGATGAAATCGATGAACGGGAGCTTGAGCGCATAGCCGGCACGTCCATTTACCATTTTCGCCGGATGTTTTCTTTCCTGTCAGGTTTCACATTGGGCGAGTATATAAGAAAGCGCCGACTGTCGAATGCGGCATCGGATTTGCACGGCGGCATGGGTGTGACGGAAGCCGCGTTTAAATATGGCTATGATTCGACCGATGGATTCTCGCGTGCTTTCAAGGAATGGGCGGGAATCAATCCTTCAACGGTCCAGAAAAGCGGGATCTTGAAGGCATTCCCAAAATTGACCTTCCAGTTAACCATAAAAGGAGGAGTAGAAATGGAATACCGCATCGAAGAAAAGCAGGCGTTTACCATTATCGGCGTGAAGAAACGAGTGGCGATCCAATTTGAAGGCGAAAATGAAGAGATTATGGCGCTTGCCAAAAGCCTCTCAATGGAACAACGAGAGGAAATGCGCAGTTATGCGGATATGGAACCGCATCAAGTGATCAATGCATCGTTCAATTTTGATGAGGGGCGAATGGATGAACAAGGCAGTTTGGATCACATGATTGGCTTTTTGACGGCGAAAGAAGTCGTTCCTGGAAACGGACTCGATCGAGTGGAAGTGCCTGCACACACGTGGGCAGTGTTTACTGCAGAAGGCGAGTTTCCGCGGGTAATGCAGGAGACTTGGGGAAAAATTGTTTCCGAATGGCTGCCATCATCCGATTATGAACTGGTTGAAGCGCCGGAAATTTCATTTACAGGGGATTTGTCGGATCCGGACCATGTGAAAAGCGAGATTTGGATGGCAGTCCGTAAAACGACTCTAACAAAATGATGGCATGAAGTTGATACGAATAAAAGAAAGAATATTCACTCTTTTGATTGAAAAAAGTTGTTTTTTCTCCTATGATGAAAGGACATCGAGATCTATACATGCGGTCATCATAAAGGAGGCGGAGTTATGGCGAAAATTGGCATCATCACCGGCAGTACACGTCCCGGGCGCAACAGTTTGCAAGTGGCGGAATGGGTGAAAGGCATTGCCGACCAGCGCGGCGACGCGGATTATGAACTCGTAGATTTGGCTGAATACAATTTGCCGATGTATGCAGAACCGATTTCTGCGGCGTATAGCCAAGACTATCAAACCCCTGAAGCGATTCCGTGGGCGAAAAAGATTGCGGAGCTGGACGGTTATGTCTTCATTTGCCCGGAGTACAACCGTGGCGTTACGTCAGCGTTGAAAAATGCCATCGATTATTTGTACATCGAATGGAACAATAAAGCGGCAGGCATCGTCAGTTACGGTTCGGCGGGCGGCGTCCGGGCAGCGGAATCTTTGCGCATCATCCTGGCAGAACTGCAAGTGGCCACGGTGAGGGTCCATCCGGCTATGTCCTTGTTTACGGATTTCGTGAAAATGAGCGAATTCAAGCCGGCCGCATTCCACGAAAAATCGGTCAATGCCATGCTCGACCAAGTGAACGCTTGGACGAACGCATTGGCACCTTTGCGAAAAGAATCAAACGAATAACACTTCCCAACTTATCCTGGATGAGAGACGTGAACAGCAGCGTCTTTCGTCCAGGATTTTATTTTTGCTGAGAATGAAAGCTGTGCATTTGTCAAAGCTTGCGATATCATTTCAACCCGAATGGAAGAAAGTGTATTATTAAAAGGGAGAGTAAACAGTTTAGCTGGAAATGAGGAATTTGGGTGGGGAAAATAACAGAAAAAAGAACAAGCAAGCGCGCCAAGAAAATCTTGCGGGCCATTGCGGTCATCATCGGCGGATTTATCACCGCATATGGTTTGGAAGCGGTGTTGATCCCGAATAATGTATCGGATGGCGGCGTGACAGGACTGAGTATTGTCGGGTCACAGCTGACGGGCATGCAGCTCGGGATTTTGATCGCCCTGTTGAATATTCCGTTCGTCTATTTGGGATATAAACAGATCGGCAGGAGTTTTGCCATCTATTCGGTCATCGGCATTGCCGCTTTGGCATACGGGACGACGATCATGCACCATGTGCCGCCGATTGTCGAAGGCGATTCGCTGCTCGTGACAGTAGTCGGGGGCATCATCATTGGTTTCGGCATGGGGCTTGCTTTGCGAAACGGCGGCGCGTTGGACGGCATCGATATGCTCGCGGTCTTGCTGTCACGGAAATTGCCGTTTGGCACGAGTGATTTGATTTTATTCTTGAACTTATTCGTCTTTATCGTCGTGTCGACGGTTTTTGGATTACAAGGCGCGTTCTTGTCTGGAATCGCGTATTTCATTGCTTCCAAAGTGATCCATATGGTGGAGGAAGGCTTGAGTGGATCGAAGACCTATAAGATCATCACAAGTGAACCCGAGAATATGGTCGAGACGATCCGCGACCGCTTGGGGCGTAGTGCTACATACAATTTGGTCAAAGGAGCGTATACCAATGAAGACTATAAGGAAATCACCTGCATCATCAACCGCCTCGAAGACAGCAAGATGAAGGAAATCATTTACGAAATCGACCCGCAGGCGTTTGTGGCGGTTTATGACGTCGCTGAAGTAAAAGGCGGCAATTTCAAGAAACGCGACATCCATTAATGAAACAGGGGGCTGCGATATGATCATCGGATTGCATCACGCACAAATCACCATACCAAAAGGGACAGAAGCGGAAGGAAAGGCATTTTACTGTGAAGTATTGGGCTTATCAGAAATCGATAAGCCGGATGTCTTGAAAGGGCGCGGCGGCTTTTGGCTCTCAGCCGGACAACAGGAAGTGCATGTCGGGACTGAAGACGGCTTTGACCGTTTGGCGACAAAAGCGCATCTTGCGTATCAAGTGGAAGATATCCAATATTGGCGTGAGCGGCTGGAAACGAACAGTGTTGAAATTCTGGAGGCGGTGCCGATTCCGGGATTTGCTCGTTTTGAGTTTCGCGACCCGTTCGGCAACCGGGTGGAAATGATCCAACATGAAGGAGCGGGAGAAAGCCAATGAAAGCGATAGCTGGATCGAATCGACAAGATAGTGAATTTATCCGAAACAAATTGATTGAATACAATATGAAAAACTTGCCGGACGAGGTGAAGACGCCGGTCGAGCATCTAAACGTTGTGCTGAAAGACGATGACGGGGCGATACGGGGCGGCATTACCGCCACCACATTCTGGCAGCATTTGCATGTCGACTTTTTGTGGGTAGACGAACGCTTGAGAGGGCAAGGACAAGGGAAGCTACTGCTTGAGAAGATGGAGCAAGCTGCGAAAGAACACGGCGGCCGCTTGATCACGCTCGACACGTTCAGTTTCCAGGCGCCTGACTTTTACAAACGAAACGGCTACGAAGTGTTCGGCATGCTTGAAGATCACCCGAAAGGCTTCAGCCAGTATTTCCTGCAAAAACGACTAGAAAATTAAAGCGCAAGGCCGGTCTGACTGCAGGCTGGCTTTTTTCTATGGAAAAAATTTGATTCACTAACTTGTAATGCAAGAGTTTATGGTTTATGATGATTTTATAACACTTGCATTGCAAGGTAGTGAAGTGATAAAGAAAGGACTGATGCGCAAAGTGGCGGATTCTACACAAATGCTCAAAGGGATTTTAGATGGCTGCATCTTGTCGATTATCGAAGAAGGCGAGATTTATGGCTACGAACTCGCGGAAAAGCTGCAGAGTTACGGGTTTCAATCATTCAGCGAAGGTAGCATCTATCCGCTGCTATTGCGAATGCAAAAAGAAGGGCTCGTGTCGAGTGTGCAGCGAAAATCGACAGCTGGGCCGAAGCGTAAATATTATTCATTAACGGAAGCGGGACAAACGGAGCTGGAGCAATTTCTCGGGCGCTGGGCTGATTTGAAGCAATCGGTCGATGCGGTCATCACTAAGGGAGGGCAATGATATGCTATCTGCAAAATCTGAACAATTCCTGATCGAACTGCGCATGTATTTGGTACAGCGGGGAAAAAGCGATGAAGACATCAATGAAGTGGTCGATGAACTGGAAAGCCATTTGATCGAGTCGGAGAAACATGGCAAAAGCGTCGAGAGCATCGTCGGGAAAGACCCGAAACAGTATATGAAGAGCATTGGCGCGTCGCTGCCGATTGCGGCGAAAGAA
Source organism: Planococcus sp. SK3692 (assembly GCF_028890485.2). Classification (GTDB taxonomy): domain Bacteria; phylum Bacillota; class Bacilli; order Bacillales_A; family Planococcaceae; genus Planococcus. The sequence goes on along the minus strand of NZ_JARCHV010000001.1, from coordinate 1,645,242 downwards.
TTGATGGTCCTCATTCCGGCGACGGTGCTGGTGATTCTCGCGTATTTAGCATATGTCCCGGCTTTATCAGGGGATTTCAAGTTATCGCAAACAGTGCTTTGGGGCATCATTCCGGTCGTCTTGAGCCTTGCCATCTACAGTTCCCTGGTTTTCAAGGTGTTTCCGAAGTATCACGACAAGCCGGTAAAGCTCGGCGTGATCGCGGTGGCGGTTTCCATTTTGGTCATCGGCTTCTGGGTGGCATTTTATTTATGGATGGTTCCAGAGAATACAGCGGCTTACTTCACGGCAACGGCTGAACAGAATTATATGATACTCGCTGTATGCCTTGTCGTGTTTATCGCCTATGCGCTGTACACGAAATCCTGGATTACGATCATCGTCGCGGCATTGATGAGTGCGGGGCCGCTGGTGGAAAAATGGATTCCACAGGATGTAAATGAAGACCCGTTCTATATCGCTGTGGCCATAGGGATTTTCGTCTTAATCGGCATTGCGGCCATCTGGCTGTTGATGCGAAAACGGCATAAAACGGCTTGAGTCATGAGTTAGATAGAAGGCTTGTCTTCACTTTGGATGTCGCCGACCAGTTCTTCGAGTAAATCTTCCAAAGTGATGAGTCCGGCCGTACCGCCGTATTCATCGAGCACGATAGCTAAATGGTTATGGCTTTTCTGCATTTCCAGGAACACTTCGTCGATTCCACGCTTTTCAAACACAAAATGGGGCGCTCTCATGATTTGACGGATACCGAAGGCTGACTTCGGCGGCTTTTCCCGATAGCGAAATAAATCCTTAAGGTGGATACTGCCGATCATATGGTCTTTATCATCCTGATAGACAGGGAATTTGGAAAAAGGGTGCAGCGTGGCGAGGTGTACGATATCGTCAAGCGAATCGTCGGCAGAGATGGCGATGATGTCTGTCCGGTGAACCATGATGTCTTCGACAGCTTTGTCGTTGAATTCAAAAGCGCGCGTGATGATGAATTGCTCCATGTCTTCGATGGTGCCTTTTTCCTTGCCGGCTTCGAGCATGAGCCGGATTTCTTCTTCTGTTTCTTCCGGCACAGGTTGATGGGGATCGATGCCAAACAGGCGAATTACTCCGTTTGTTGACCAAGAGAGAATGGTGACGAATGGGCTGGTGAGGACCGCGAGCACGTGCAGCGGATAGATCATGGCCATTGCAATGGGCTGCGGTTTTTGGAGGGCGAGCCGCTTTGGCACCAATTCCCCGAAGACGAGCGTGAAGTAGGACAACAGTAACGTGACGAAGATCAGGGAAGTGATCTGCACGATACCGGGGGAGACGGGAAGCGACGTCCCTTGGACATAGAGCGATAACTCATCGGCAAAGCTGTCCGCAGCGAAAGCGCTCGCCATAAAGCCCGCGAGCGTAATGCCGATCTGGATTGTTGCGAGGAACTGGCTCGGCTGCGACAGCATAGCGTCGATCAGCTGGGCTTTTTTATTGCCGGACTCAGCCATCTTTTTAATCTTGTAGTCGTTCAGTGAAATCAACGCGATCTCAGACGCTGCAAACAAGGCGTTGGCGAAAATCAATGCAATCAATACTCCAAGTGCCCATCCCATCATGGAAGCCCCCTTGTGATCATCGGTAGTCGAGCCGATTGAACCTAAAAGCCTAACGAAAACGGAGAGTTACGATGGTGCTGATTAGCTCCAGTTTAGCTGAAAAATTGCAGGAAACCAATAATATGCAATGAAAAAAGAAGAGCTGCCGCGGCAGCTCTTCTTTCTTATGAATCAATTAAATCGTTCCGGCTTCGAACGATTCGTCGCTGATTTCGCCGACGATTTCTTCGAGAATGTCTTCCATCGTCACAAGGCCTGCGATGCGTCCGTCTTTTCCGGTAATGACGGCCATATGCGTCCGGCTTTGCTGCATGCTGGCGAGCACTTTTTGGATCGGCGTGTTTTCCGGGAAGCTTGGCATCGGGTGCAAGAACGTTTCCGGTGCTTGAGTTCTGCCGGCTGCCATGCTCGTCAGCAATTCTTTCGTGTTGATAAAGCCGAGCAGGCGGTTGGGGTCCTTACCTTCTGTCACGGGATAGCGCGTGTATTCGTGGCCATCGAGCACTTCGAAGAGTTGGTCACGTGTCAGGGAATTTTCGACCGAGACGATTTTCTCTTTCGGGATCATGATGTGCTTGACGATGCGCTCATCGAAATCGAAAATATTTTTTAAATACGTCAGCTCAGTCTGGTTGATCTCGCCGCTTTGATAACTTTCAGCCATGATCAATTTTAATTCCTCTTCGGAATGGGCTTCCGTATGGCCGCTCGGTTCGACTTTGAACAAGCGCAAAAACAAACGTGCCGAACCGTTCAATAGCCAGATAAACGGGCTCATGATTTTCCCGAACCAGTAGAGCGGCGGGGCAAGCAATAAAGTCATGCGTTCTGCGTATTGAATGGCCAAAGTTTTCGGGGCCAGTTCGCCGATAACAACGTGCAAAAAGGTCACGATGCTAAGGGCAATGGCGTACGACAAGATAGTCGCGATGGCAGGAGACAAATTGAACTCCTCAAACAGCGGGTGTAAAAGGCGTTCAACGGTCGGTTCCCCGAGCGCCCCAAGTATCAATGCCGTAATCGTGATGCCCAGTTGGCAGGCAGACAGGTAATAATCGAGTTTGTTTGCCACTTCTTTGGCGCGCACGGCTTTTTTATTGCCTTCCGAAATCAATTGATCGATTCGCGACATCCGTACTTTCAAAATGGCGAATTCGGCACCTACAAAAAAGGCAGTCGCCAAAATCATTAAAGCTACGAGCAATAAGTTAATTATTATTTGTCCATCCAAGTTGGATCCCCCAGACTTGGGGGCTCACCTCCAGTTAGTCGATTTGGTCTTGTGATTTTTTCGGTTTTTGCGTAAACAGTACTTGCTTGATCTGCTGATTGTCCATATCGGTGACGGTCCATTCCGTATTTTTATACGTCAAGGGTTCACCGATTTCAATTTCTCCAGTCGTGCGGTAATGGATCCAGCCGCCAATCGTGTCGATGTCCTGGCTATTGTCGAAGTCTACGCCAAAACGCTCTTCGAGTTCTTTCAATAGAACGCGGCCATTCAATACGTACTCATGGTCTGCGATTTTCTTGATTTCCGGTTCTTCGTCTTCGTCAAATTCGTCGCGAATTTCGCCGACGATTTCTTCGAGGATGTCTTCCAGCGTCAGCATGCCGGCGGTCCCGCCGTATTCATCCGCAACGATCGCTAAGTGGACGCGGGCATTTTGCATGCGCAGCAAAGCACCTTGCAAATCTGTCATCTCAAAAACAGTCGGTACTTCGCGAACAAAATCATGAAGTTTCCAATCACGTCCCGCAACAATCTGCGGCAGCATTTTTTTGGCGCTGACAAAACCGATGATTCGGTCCTTGTCGCCGTCTTCCGTTACCGGATAGCGCGTGTAATTATGTTCATCGAGCACATCGATGATTTCTTGAGACGGCATATCGAGGTCGAGCGTTACGAGCTCGGTGCGCGGCACCATGATGTCTTTTGCCGAACGTTCATCGAATGTGAAGACATTTTCCATATAAGACAATTCGTTTTGATTGATGGCACCGCCTTCATAGCTTTGCGCCATGACGATTTTCAATTCGTCTTCAGAATAAGCTTTCTCATGTCCTGGCTGAACGCCGAAAGTTCTCAGCAATAAGCGGGCTGCTCCGTTCAATGCCCAAATGAAGGGCTTCATGATTTGGCCGAACCAATACAGCGGTGGGGCCAACAACAGCGACATTTTTTCCGCGTATTCGATGGCGAGCGTTTTCGGAGCCATTTCCCCGAGTACGACGTGTAGATACGTCACCAATAGGAAAGCGATGGCATAGGAAGCGGCGGATGCAACCGAATCCGACACTTGGAAAAAGTCGAAGACCGGATACATGAGCCGTTCGACGGTCGGTTTCCCGAGCGCCCCGAGGCCGAGTGCTGTGACCGTGATGCCGAGCTGGCAGGCGGATAGGTAATAATCCAAATTGCCGGCTACTTCTTTGGCGCGCACAGCTTTTTTATTGCCTTCTGCAATGAGCTGGTCCAAGCGAGACATGCGGATTTTGACGACGGCGAATTCGGAGCCGACGAAAAAGGCAGTTAAAGCGAGCAATAGTACAAGCAAAGCTAAATTCAATATTGTAATTATGTCCACGTAAGATTCCCCTAAAAAGGGATTCACCTCCATAAATAATTCAGCCGGGCGGGGATGTAAAAAAATCCGGATCGCCTGCTGAGTGTTTCGAACGCTGCCAGTCGAGAGCAGAAAGCTGCCGTTTGCCGAAGAGAGAAACCAATCAGGCAATGAGTTTGTGAACCTTGATCTCTTGGCATTTGCGGCAGCCTGCCACGAAGCTGGCTAAACAAATGAAATGCTCTATTTTAAGATCAAAATGCGCTAATCCCTTCCCAATGGGTTCCCCTCCTTTTATGATTAAGAAGTATAATACCACACATACTGACAGATAGTAGAAATTCCGTGTGCAATTATTCGGAAATTCAGCAGAGAATTTGGCGATATTATGTAGTAGCTTTTTTCATTTTCTGTGCTATACTTTTTTTAACAACTCAATAGACCTTGACATCACGTCAAAGGGGAGTAGCTATGGGGAAACCTATTTCACAGTCGTCATTACATGGATCGTATCCATCGGTTGTGATAGCAAAATCATTTTGCTTAGCAAGACCTTTGCCTTCTATAGGCAGGGGTCTTTTTTGTTGTCAAAATTAAGGAGGTTTTTCAGTTGGAAGCAATTTTATTGGAGTATTTATGGGTGCTGCTCGTCTTAGTGGCACTTGAAGGTTTGCTTGCTGCGGACAATGCCGTCGTCATGGCGGTCATGGTCAAGCACTTGCCGAAAGCGCAACAGAAAAAAGCATTGTTCTACGGGTTACTCGGAGCGTTCGTGTTCCGTTTTGCGGCTTTATTCATGATTACTTTGCTCGTCGATGTGTGGCAGATCCAGGCACTCGGTGCAGCGTATCTATTGTTTATTGCGTTTAAGCATATTTACGATCAGCGAAAAGGCAAAGAACACACCATCGAGCCGGAAGCGACAAAAGGTTCTGGCTTCTGGATGACGGTATTGAAAGTAGAACTGGCGGACATCGCGTTCGCAGTCGACTCGATGCTTGCAGCGGTGGCGCTTGCCATCACGTTGCCGCATCTTGGTTCCATGGAAATCGGCGGCATCAACGGTGGCCAGTTCGCTGTCATGCTGATGGGTGGTTTGGTCGGACTCGTCATCATGCGTTTTGCGGCGCATAAATTCGTCAAACTGTTGGCGAACTATCCGCAGCTTGAAACGACAGCTTTCGTCATCGTCGGCTGGGTCGGCGTGAAATTGACCGTGTTGACGCTCGGGCACGAAGGCGTCGGCATCTTGCCGTACGATTTCGCTCACTCGACAGAATGGAAATTGATCTTCTGGGGCGTTCTTCTTGCCATCGTGGCAGTCGGCGCACTTGTCAGCATCAAGAAAAAGCGCGAACAAAGCGTTGCGTAATTCCGGCTGCTCCGGTTGCAAGCAAAGTTTTCGCATGATAAAATCAACTCAATTCTGAAATGAAACGAGTTGATGGGTGGACAATGCGCAACTAACCTATATTTTTAGTCATTTGAAATAGTTATTTTTCGAAGACGAAAACATAGGATTAGTCTGCCCATTTCATCCATAAGGTGTCGCTGTTTATTCGGCGTATCCAAAATGTACTGGCTAATCCTTCCAAATTTAGATTTGGGAGGATTTTTTTAATTCTCCCTGTCAAAACGAGAAGGGGTGGTTCTGCATGACAGAACTAATGAAATTACTGAACGTATCCGTGGAAATCGAACAACAAGCGCTATTCGAGAACGTGACGGCGAATATCACGAGCGGCGACCGCATTGGCATCATCGGGAAGAACGGCGCCGGAAAAACGACGCTGTTGCGGCTGATCGCTGGTGACATCGAACCGGCCAGTGGTCAGCTCATTCAAGGTGCACCGGGCATGAGCGTGCGGGCAGTCGAACAGGAACTGCTGGATTACGCTTTTGAAGACGTGACGAAAGCAGAACAAACGCTATTGAACAGATGGCAAGTCCCGCTCCGCGATTTTGCCCAATTGAGCGGAGGCGAAAAACTGAAAGCGCGGCTCGCGAAAGGCTTGGCACAGCCAGCGGATCTCTTGTTATTGGATGAGCCGACCAATCATTTGGACGCACAAGGCACAGCGCATCTGCTGCGTGAATTAAACGCTTATCCGGGTGCCATCGCCATCGTCTCGCACGACCGTTATTTCCTCGATCACATCGCAACGAAAATCTGGTCAATCGAAAACGGGACAGTCTACAGCCATAACGGCAATTACAGCGATTATATGGAATTCCGCGAACGCAAGCGCAAAAGCCAACAGCACGCTTATGAGACACAACAAAAACACATAGCACGGATCGAAACCCAGATGAAGCAGCTTTCCTCGTGGTCTGAATCGGCGCATGCCAATTCTACGAAACAGGAAGGCTATAAGGAATACTACCGCGTCAAAGCGAAAAGCATGGACGCGCAAGTCAAATCAAAGCAAAAACGCCTGGAGAAAGAATTGGCGAACGCGGCGGTCGACGCTGTCGAACCGGAATACGAGGTGGACTTTGCCTTCCGCGCCAATCCGAAAGCTGGCAAACGCTTTTTGGAAGTGAAGAAGCTTGGGAAATCGTTTGGCGACATCCCGTTATTCACAAATGCTTCGTTTACGGTCCAGCACGGGGAAAAAATCGCAGTCGTCGGCGCAAATGGCAGCGGCAAGACGACGTTTTTGAAGATGCTTGCGGGCGAAGAGCCGGTGAGCGATGGGGAGCTGTGGCTATCGCCATCCGCTTCTGTCGGTTATTTGACGCAAGACGTCTTTGATTTGCCGCTTGACCGGACGCCTGCGGAATTATTTGAACAGTTCACGTTCAAAGAGCGGGGGCGTGTACAGAATCTATTGAAGCATTTAGGATTCCGCAAAGAGCAATGGCTGGAGCCAATCCGGGAGATGAGCATGGGCGAGCGGGTCAAATGTAAATTAATGAAATTCATTTTGGAGGATAAAGACGCCTTATTGCTTGATGAGCCGACCAATCATTTGGATTTGCCATCGCGCGAACAATTGGAAGCCACCTTGGCGGACTACCGAGGCACGCTTCTCGTCGTGTCGCATGACCGCTATTTGCTCGATAAGGCGACGGATGGCAAATTGGTGTTTGAAGACGGAATGATCCGCAAACAGCTTGGGGAAGCGCCTCAAAAAGAATTGCTTGGCAGCACCGGCGAACTCCGGCTGAAACTCGAGACGGAGCGCCAGGCCGTACTTGGCAAACTGAGCTTTATGCAGCCGAAAGACAAGGGCTATGCAGAACTCGACCGGCGCTTTATGGAATTGACGAAGCAATTGAAGGAACTGGAGTAGAGCGCGATAACGAAAAAGAGACGGCCGCGGCCGTCTCTTTTTTATGCCAAACGGCCGTCTTTCATGGTGATGATACGGTCCGCGTAGGCGAGCATATCTTCTTCGTGGGTGACCATCAAAGTGGCGATGTTCAGTGTTTTCGTCAATCTCTGCAGCAATTCCATTACTTCGTGCGATTTGGTGGAATCCAAACTTGCCGTCGGTTCATCCGCAAACAATAGCTTGGGCTGATGGACAATGGCGCGTGCGATGGCGATGCGCTGCTTTTCGCCTCCGGACAGTGAGGCGGGATAGGCGGTTTTCCGGTGGCCCATGCCGACCGAATGGAGTATTCTATCGGCTTCTTCGCGGCGTTGTTTTTTAGAAAGCGGGGAGCCGGCTGTCTCGAGCATGAGCAGCAATTGCTCTTCGGCAGTGAGGAATGGCACGAGATGAGACGACTGAAATACAAAGCCGAACGATTCCGCACGGATTTGACGAATCTGTTCCTGGTTCATGGCGGTCAATTCCTCGCCGTCAAAATGAATCTCGCCGCCAGAAGCGGACTGAAGCCCCGCCGCGATCGTCAAAAGCGTGCTTTTTCCGGAGCCCGATGCGCCGACGAGTGCAGTGATTTCACCTTCCGTCAGTGACAAGTCGATGCCTTTTAAGATTTCCTCCGAGACTTCACCAGTCGTGAAGCTCTTTTTGATGTTACTTGTTGAAAAAACCATGCTTATCCTTCTCCTTGTTGAATGGCTTGAAGCGGTTTAGCTTTGCGGATCTGAAAGCCGGACAAAGTGGCCCCAGCAAATCCGATCGCAAAGAATACCGCCGATAATTGAAGCGTGGCGCCAATCGGCAAATAGAACGGCATTTCGCCTGGTGCCAGTGTCGCAAATAATTGGCTGACGACAATCGATAAGTTGAGCGCGATTGCGGTAATGACGAGCATTTGTGTCCAGATCATGCGGAACAATGCACCGGTCTTCACGCCGATCGCTTTTAAGATGCCGTACAGCCCGAGCTTCTGGATGTTCATCATATAGAAGAAAATCGCGAACAGCATGCCGCTGATGACCACTAAAAACCAAACGATCATCGACAATGATAATTGCTCAGCGCTATAGCTCGGCAAAGTGTTGAGAAATTCTTCAATCGAGAAGCTTTGCAAGCCGGCGATTGCGCCGGGTTCTGCCGTCTCCGGGACGAACAGCATTTGCAGTTCGCCTGTGCGGTACATATCTGCGAAGTCATTCGGATGGATAAAAGCGACAGCGGCGTGGCTGTATTTCGCGCCGTCGGTAAAGCCCGCAACGGTAAATTCCCCATTCGACTGGCTATTGGTGAAGCGTTCGCCTTGCTTGATGCCGTCTTCTTCGAGCGAGCGGTCGAGAACGATCTCGCCTTTTGCGACATCAGGGAATTCAGTCGAGCCGGTCGACGTGGCGAAGGCGACGCTTTGCTGTTCGTCTTGTTCATTTAATAAAAAGCCCATCTGGATGGAAAATGCAAACGCGCCGTCGTTTTCCGACAAGGCAGATTGCTGGGTTTCTATGTCGATCGCGGACAAGGCGTGGGTTTCTTCCGCTGCCGTTTCCATATAGATCGTTCCGTCCGGTAAATTCTTGATCAAGGCGGCGTTGTCTTGTGACAAGCCGTTCGCGAGCCCTGAGATGATGAAGGTCAATAAACTGATCAAAAAGACGATCGATCCGAGAATCACGAATTTCATTTTGCTTTTCTTCATTTCTTTCCATGCTAAGTTCACGTTGTTCGCCTCCGTTTTGCTATAGCTTCAGTTTACAGAGGCAAGGTGAATGGAAGGTGAACGGGCGTTGACAGTTTGGAATAAAAAAAGCCCTCCGGTTGTGGAGGGGTGGAAACTTTCAACTAACATTGAGAACCGTGTTTTCCGAAGCTTAACGCTCGCTTTCCTCGGGGCGGGAATCGAGCCTCCTCGTCACTTCGTTCCTACGGGGTCTCTCAAACCCGCTGATCCCGTAGTAGTCGAGCGAACACTTCTCCAAACACTGGGACAGTTAATTTGATTTTTCGACAATAACTGGCTTGTTCAGTGAAACCGGCAAAGTGACCGTGACGATTGTGCCAGCATCTGGCGCGCTGTCGAGTTCGATCTGGCCGCCGTGAAGCTCGATGATTTCCTTGGCGATCGATAGGCCAAGTCCGGAGCCTTTTTGACCGCGGGTGCGGGCTTGGTCAGCGCGGTAAAAACGGTCGAAAGCGTGCATCGTTTCGTCTTCTGTCATGCCGATGCCGTGATCGCGCACCGTCACATGTACGTAGCCCTCACTTCGCGTAAGCGTTACATCGACCGCGCCGCCTTGTTCGCTGTATTTCACCGCGTTGGTCAACAAGTTTTCCCAGACGGTTTGAAGCAGCACCGCATTGCCTAGCGTATAGGCTGGGGTGAGCTGTGCGGACAGCGCGAGTTCTTTGTCGTCGAACGCATAGCGCAAATGGCTGAGTGTCGCGTGCAATTGCTCGTGGAGTGCGACGGTTTCGAGCGCTTCTGGCGTTTCTTTGTCGACCGATGCCAAAGTCAATAATTGCGTCGTCAACAGCGATAGCCGCGCCGTCTCTTCGCGGATGATGTCCGCGTAGTGCTGCTTGTCGGAATCGCTAATGCCTGGTTTTTCTAACAAGCCGAGGTAGCTTTGAATCGTATGGAGCGGCGACTGGATGTCGTGGGAGACGTTATGGACGAATTCCTTGCGCTTGACTGTCGATTGTTCAATGCGCGTACGCATCAACCGGAACTGGTCGGCTAGACGCCCAATTTCGTCTTTTCTGTCGATCGTGAGCGGCACGTCGAAGGTTTCTGTCGCCATTTTCTCGGTCGCTTCGGTCAATTTCGTAATCGGCTGAATCAACAAGCGCGCAACTAACAGCATGCCAAGAAAACTCAGCAATACAATCCCTACAGCCAAGCCACCGAACAACAAATGGAGTTCCTGGAACAATAGCTCAATGTCAGGGCGAAGGAATAAAGCGTAAGGTTCGCCGCCGAGCGTCACGGGGACGCCGATGGAATTTTGCAGTTCATTGGCAAAAAAACCAGTGACGAAAGTTTGGCGCGGAAAATCACGGATGCCGTTAAAAATATCTCCACCGAGCACACGCTCCACGTCTTCTTGGGCGATCGTTTCATCACGGAATTCACCGCCGAAGCGTGAGATATCGTCACCGTCCGTCAAATACAATTGATAGCCGGCGTCGCCGAGCACTTCGAGTGTGCTTTCTACTTGTCCAGGTGGCAGGCTATTCAAATGGCCGGCAAACGATTCGGCAATCGCCAGGTTTTTATCGTTATTGTCTTCTTTCAAAAATTGGTGATACAGCGTATTCATCGCGAAAAACGAAATGGCGCTGCTGATGAGCATCGTCAGGAACGTGAACCAGATAAATTTGACGTACAAGCTCATGAGTCGGCCTCCAGTTTATAGCCGACGCCGCGCACCGTGACAATCTTGACATCCGGCGCGAATGACTCGAGCCTGGTGCGCAGCCGTTTGATGTGGACATTGATGGTCTGTTCATCCCCTTGAAAATCGATCCCCCAAACGCTTTCGATGATGGCGTCTCGCGTAAACACATGGCGCGGTTTGGAGGCGAGCAAGGCGAGCAGTTCAAATTCTTTTAATGGAATGAACGACAAGCCGTTCGGCGAGCGCAGTTCATAGCTTTTCAAGTCGATCGTTAAAGACCCTGCCGTAAGGGTATTGTTTTCAGGGTGGTCGTAACGGCGCAAAATCGCTTTGACACGGAACAGCAACTCCTTCGATTCGAACGGTTTGACTAAATAATCATCGGATCCTGCGAGAAATCCGCGTTCCTTGTCTTCGATATGGTGGCGCGCCGTCAAGAGAATGACCGGAATATTGTAGTCTGTGCGAATGCGTTCGGTTAATTCGAACCCGTCGATCCCGGGCATCATGACATCGACAATCGCGAGGTCTACCGTCTGCTGTTCCAGACGGGTGAGTGCCTGTTCGCCGTTTTCGGCGGATATCACTTCGTAGCCATTTTGCCGGAGCTCTCCGGCGACAAACTGGAGCATATGTAAATCGTCGTCTACTGCGAGTATGCGGATCATGTAAAACCCTCCTTGCTTCTTAGTATAGGACACTATGCGAAAAGGCGTTAGATTTTCCTTACATGGATGAAATTGGCTTGTATAATGGAAAGAAAACAATCATAGCGCAATTAATTTACTGCGGGGAATAAGGGGTGTGGGCGATGAGTGGAGAACCACTATATAAAGAACAAGATTGCTTAGGGTGCAGGCTGGCAAACGGCGAACTGCCGGTGCACATGGTGTATGAAAACGAGTGGGTCGCGTGTTTTTTGGACCACGATCCGTTCAATGAAGGGCATGTGCTTATCTTGCCGAAAGCCCATTACCGGTTTATCGACGATATGGACAGCGAGACGGCACTCGCTATTTTAAACGCGTCACAATTAATGAGCCGAACCATCAGGGAACTTTACGCACCGTTCGGCATCACGCAAACGCAAAACGGCGGCGGGGCTGATGAATTGACGCATTTTCATCTGCATGTCGTACCAAGAGAGAAAAACCAGCCGTTTGCAAGTTTTTATACAGAAGATGAGTGGGACAACGAAGCGTTAAAGAACAAACTGGCCGATACGCGAATAAACTTAGCGGAAGCTGTTAAAGCGCAGCTGTCAGGATTTCCCGGGAAATAATAAGTGGATATTAAGGAGGCCCTTATGGCAAAACGAATCGATGAACAAGCGCTTCATCAACAACATTACGCAGAAATCCGCGACAAAGTAGCGAGCGATCCGTATGCCGAGTCGCTCGGCATCCGTTTGACGAAATTCGAGGAGACGTTAGCTGAAGCGGAACTGGTCGTGCAGGATCATATGGTCAATGCCTACGGAACTGCGCATGGCGCAATTATTTTCGCGCTCGCTGACCATGTGCTGTCGGTCGTAAGCAATGCGCATGGCAAAGCTGCAGTCGGCTTGTCGACCAATGCCCAGTTTATTTCACCGGCAATGCCTGGAGATTTACTGACAGCACGTGCGGTCGAAACGAAGCGTAATTTCCGTGTCGGGTTTTACCGTGCCGATGTGTTCCGAGGAGAGGACATTATTGCGACGGTTGACGGAGTAGCATATCGGAAAGACCAGTATTTTGTGGAAACAGAATAAGGTAAAGCTGTTATTCAAAGGAGGCGAATGACGTGAACGAATTTTCAGAGTACTTGTTGGCGATTGACGATGCGGATCACCGTGAACGGGTAGAAGAAGTGTTGAACTGGATCATGGAAACCTATCCGCAGTTAGCCCCGCGAGTCGCGTGGAACCAGCCGATGTTCACCGATCACGGCACTTTTATCATCGCATTCAGCATTGCGAAAAAACATATGGCGGTAGCGCCGGAAAAAGTGGCAATTGACCGCTTTGAAGAAGATATTAAAGCAGGTGGACACTCGAGCACGCAGCAATTGATCCGCATGAGCTGGGACCGTCCTGTCGATTACGCATTGCTTCGCCAGTTGATCGAATTCAACATCGAGGACAAAGCCGGTCACGAGAAGTTTTGGCGGTAAAAACAGTCGCTTATAGACCAGATAGAAAGAATAGGTCAAGCATTCTAAACTTCAATTTTATGGGAAGCTTCATTCCGATTAAATACAAAATGAATTATAGATTTCGTACCTAAAAAAGAATGTCCCAGCGACATTCTTTTTTCTATGGAAAAAATAGGTAGACATCAGAAATATATTAATAGGACTAAATAATGTATAATCCAGTAGGAATTGAAAATTAATAGGAATAAAATACACTTAATTAGTATTTAATAACTACTTGGAAGCGGGAATTGTATATGTTGAATAAGTTTTTATCGAATAAAGATGGATTTACTTTAGTGGAAGTATTGGCATCAATGGTGTTGCTGACATTGATTCTGACGACATTCCTGATGATGTTCGGCATGGGTGCCAAAACGAATGTGGCTTCAGAAACCATTTTCAACAGCACTTACGAAGTTCAAAATGAGTTGGAAAAAATCATTGAATTGAGTTCACGTTCAACAGCTCCTGAGAATCGTCTTTCTATCATTCAGGAAGAACTTGGTTACGAGCGGCAGACGAGCGTATTGAAAAATGGAGTAACCTGGGGAGTTCTGTCGAAAGATGTTCAACAACTCAAGATGAATATCTATCTAGAGAAAACGGAAGCTCGGCTAGCAAGAGTGTTGGTTGAATTAGTGGAAGAACCTAATACGAATCCCAAAGCGCAGATGGAAACGATATTGACATGGGAAGGTGAGGCACCATGAAAAAATGGATGCTCAATGACCGTGGTATTAGCCTCGTTGAATTGTTAGCAGTGCTGGCGATTGGCTCGATTATCTTAAGCTTGGTCATCGGTATTATGGTCAACGGACAAAAAACGTATAGCCAGCAAACGCATTCAGCTGAACAGCTAACGGAACTGCGCTACGCCATAAAAGTCATTACGAAAGAAGTCAGAAGTGCTGAAAAAATGACGATCGCTGAAAATCGTTTGGTAGTTCAAAGTGGTGGTCTTATTGTTTTTGAATTGCGAAACGGCCAGTTGTGGCAGGATGGTTCAGTTCTGGCAGAACGAATTAGTGGGCTGAATTTTGAGATGGAAGATCGAGTATTGGCTATTTCCATGGAGACGGATGGCACAACCGGCAAGAAGCAAGAAGCGAATGTGCAAATTTACCTGCGGGAAGGTGTCGAAATTGAAAAAGAGAATTGATGCCTTGTCATTATGCAAAAGAGAGTCTGGCTACACGATGGTCACGGTCGTCATGCTGTTGCTTTTATTCTCTATATTGGGTATGGCATTGCTTGCGACCACAATGAATTCGATGAAGCAATCGTCTAGTGAGGTTAAAAGCCAGTCAGCCTATTATATTGCCGAAAGCGGAGCGACATTAAAACTGCAAGAAGTTGAAAAAGCGGCAACTGATTTGGCTCAGGATACCTCTTTAAGCCAAGTCTTATTCTACCGCGAGTTGGAAAAATCCGTTTTATCTGCCAGCAGTGGAAATCAATTGATTCCTGAGGATTTCTCTAATTTTGAATTGCAGCAAGGCGAACAGCCTCAAGCAAAAGTTACAACAGAGTTAGTGAAGGTAAATGCCGACACCGGCAGCCGCGAATATCAAATTGTTTCTAAGGGCATCATCGGAGGCCGCGAACGCACAGTTTCCATGCCTCTTACACTTAACTATACTGAAGGGGGAGGGTTTGTCATGCCTAAAAATCTGGGCGTCTATGCCAAGAGCCGTATGGTGCTGACTAATGGAACAGTCAATGGCGATATCATCATGGACAACCCTGCCCCTCAGGTATTGGAAATAGATGGGGATCCAACGATTAACGGGAAAGTCTATGTGCCGGCAAACAGCAACGGAAATGTATTCAAATTCGATAAAAATCAGCAGTGGTGGTTCGATCAGAAAAAACCCATGGTTGAAAAAGGCGGACATACTCAAGAGATGGTTTTGCCCCCATTTCCAACCCCGTTTCCTAGCTATCCAATGATGGCGAACCAACAAGTTTCGAAAGATAAAAATACACATGATTTCATCAAAGATGGAAATATAAATATCACTAGCTACATCGCTCCGAATGCAACGATTAAACTTGATCAGAATACCCAAGCAAAGGCTATCAACTTTGCAAGTGATTATAAATTAACATTCGATATCGGGAACAAAGATGTGTCATTGGTGGTCGATAGTATTTCAGGACAAGGCCATTTGGATGTCGTCAGTACCAATGGCGCCCGTTTAACTTTATACGTGCGCAATAATATAAGCATCAAAGGAAATCTGAATAAAAGCGGTGGGCAGGACTTGTTTGTTTATCTGGGACCATCTCCTGATGCAGCCAATCCTAAAACTATGGTGAGCACCAGTTACGCCGAATTTAATGCTTCTTTATATGCAAGCGATGCTAATATTGAAATCGTTGACTCTGCAGGATTCACAGGTCAGCTGATAACTGGCGGGAAATCCATTAAAGTATCAGGTGGCACGAGCGCTAAATCAGATTCGACCGTTGTCTATGCACCGAATGCGACAGTTGAATTGGTTGGCAGTGGAAAGCTATACGGAGCTGTTGTTTCAAATGTTTTTAAAATGAACGGCGGTGCGAGCGTAGACAGTACTGATGTCGATCTGAGCGAAGGTCCTTTCTTTGAAGAAACCGGTGATGAACCTCAAGTAAGTGTAGACAGTGGAGCGGCCTTGGAACAATAGGCGATAATCAATGCATCTAAAAACCCTTCGTACTCTAACTAGAGCGCGAAGGGTTTTCTGATTATGAAGCCGTATTGACGGCAAGCGGTGCTGCTGCCGGTTTGCCAAAATAATAGCCTTGGAATAATTCGTAGCCTTGTGCTTTAAGCCAAAGGAAATCTTCTTCGGTTTCGATGCCTTCTGCAAGCGGCGTCGAGCCGACTGCCTGGGCTTTTTCAAGGAAGCTTTGTGCCACTTGCTGCTTTTCAACGTCTTGAGAAACGCCAAACACGTATTTCATATCGAGTTTCATGAAATGCGGCTTCAATTCGCCGAGCACTTCGGCGGTGCTATAGCCTTCGCCGACATCATCGAGTGCATATTGGAAGCCTCTCGATTTGTAATAGCCAAGGATATGTTTCAAATGCTCGAGGTCATCGACTTTCTCGGATTCGACAACTTCGAACACCAATTGGTTCGGGTCGACGCCTGTTTGGTGGGCGAGGTCGATGGTCGAACGCAGGCAAAATTCCGGCGAGTAAATCGACGTCGGAATGAAATTAATAAATGCTTTTTCACCGGACAATTGGCCAGCCGCCCGAACAGCGGTCATCCGGCAGACGCGGTCAAGCGCGTACAAGCGGCCACGGCTTTTCGCCGCAGGAAAAATCGTATTCGGATAAATGACCTGGCCGTCAGCGTCGTGGAACCGTGCGAGCATTTCATAGGCGAAGACATTGCGGTCTTGGTCGACGATCGGCTGGAAATGGGATACGATGCGTTCATTCTGGATGACTTCATCGATCCACTCCATATCGAATACTTGGTGCATATCGGTAATCGGCTGATAGCTTTCACGATTGATGCGGAATTCCGCCAATTCGGTTTCCAGCAAGTCTTCGCAAAAGCTCAAAAATTCGCGTGCGCCGAACTCGCCCATGCGCAGCCGGTCGTCTTTTAAGGAAACGTCCAAGCCTTGGCGCTCTAAGTGGTCTATGGCAATTGGGATGATGGAATGATTCAATTCACCGCTTAGGCGAATATCAAAGGTCAGTGTCGAGACAGAACAATTATTGCAATTCAAACATGCTCCCCCTTAAATTTGTGGTAATTAAAGTATATCGGATGTGACTTAATTCACAAGAAGTTTTTACAAAATTAGCTTTTAAGGCATAAAAGGCAAAGTATATACCAAAAAATGGTTAGCTTTATGATGTTGCTTTATTCCTGCGAGTCGGAAGCTTTGCCTAGCTTCCTGTGAAAACGCTAAAATGGGCATATTCACATTTCGGGAGGCGATAGGATGAACGAAGAAATAATGTTTCGGCAATGGAAAACCTGGCGCGGCATGATCATCAAACTGTTGGATAAGATGAGTGAAGAAGAAGCGGACCAAATGCCGACGCCGTTCCGCAACTCGATCCGCTGGAACGCGGGGCATCTGGCAACGGGAATCGATAGTTTCGTCTCGAAATCACTCGACACGGAACCGTTTTTGCCGGAACGCTATAAAGAATTATTCGCCAGCGGCACATCCCCGCAAAATTGGGAAGGCGACGTGCCATCGCTTGGAGAGCTCAAGCAAGTGTTGCGTGACCAGCCCGATCAAATCGAGCACGTGACGGCCGGCAAGCTCGATAATAAATTGCTCGAGCCATTTCTCGGCATGGAGACGCTCGGGGAAGTCTTGGCATTCATGATTTCACACGATGCGCTTCATCTCGGGACGATGAGCGCCATCCGCAAAACGATCAAAATCCAATAACTTGATGAAAGCCCCGCCTGAAACTATAGGCGGGGCTTTGTTACAGGAGTATGTCATTGTCATTTCTATGGTCATATCGGCGTGCCTGCCCTTATACAAAATGGTATACTAAAAGCAATTCATTGGAAAAGGTGGCAGGCGGAATGTCTTCATTTACGGAGTTTTGCGGATATATCACAGCGAGCCCGCGTGCGCTCGCTGAACAAGTAGTCGACCGGGTGCTTGCAAAAATCAATCAGGACATCCCGGCAGAGGAACGCTTGCGCGCGGTCGATATGTACGAGGAATTGCTTAGCTATCTTGGTGAGACCATGGGCAACGAAGCCGATCTTGAAGTGCCCGACGCACTTCTCGAGTGGAGCAAGCAAAATGCCGAAATGCAAGTATCTTCCGGCGGTAAGATTTCGGATATCGTCGTGCGTTATCCGCCGACGCGCGTCGTCATGGCGGAATTGTTCACGGAACTGAGCGTCAAATCAGGGCTCAGCCTGGAAGAGAATGCGCTTGTAATCAAACGCATCAACACCTTGCTCGACGTCAGCCTGAACGAAACTTTCTTTGCGTTTGAACGACTTCAGGAAAAATACGAAGCGGAAATGCAAAGCGAGATGATTGCGCTGTCGGCACCGATCGTTCCAGTCGCGGACGATGTCGTCGTCTTGCCGTTGATCGGCTATCTCGATAGCTACCGGGTCAATCACATTTTGACGAATGTCATCCCGCACATTGCGGAGATGGATGTGTATCATGTCATCACGGATTTCTCGGGCGTCTTGAAGATTGACGACCAGACCGCAGAAGCGATCCACCATATCGGCAGCACGCTCAGCCTAATGGGGATTCACGTCGTCGTGGCGGGGCTGCGTCCGGACTTGGTGCAAACAATCGTCCAGTCGGGGATTCAATTAGCATCGGCGGATGCCTATGCGACCGTCAAGCAAGCATTGGAAAGTTTGGAGAAAATCGAATCGTAAGTGAAACCGGACTCTTTATGGGTCCGGTTTTTTTGTGGAAATTATTAAATGTTTTATGGAAACTGCCGATAATAAAAGTGACAGTTCAATAGACTGGATGCATATGAACATGTGTATTTTTCATTTAAGCATGTACAAGCTATTGTGGGAAACGTGATAATAAGCTATCGTTTGGAATAAATAATTCATCTTGATTTCAAAGTAAAAACTTATAGCGGAGGCCACTTCATGAATGAAACGGAGCAATTGGAACAGCGCATCCAAGAGCTGATGGCGTTATGGGACGCATCAAAAGAACTCAATTCCCATCTTGAGCAGGATAAAGTATTCGATAATATTTTGCAGCAGATGATGCGCGTAATCGGCGCGGAAGCGGGGACGCTGTGGATCGCGGATACAGATGGGCAGCATCTGCAGGCCGTGTCAGCATTCGGTGCGGCAGCCGACGAAATTCTCGACGTCAAACTGCCTAAAGGGCGAGGCATTGTGTGGAAAGTACTCGAAACCGGCAAAGCCGAACGCATTGAAGACGTTACGCAGCATGCCGATTGGAACGAACGGATTGACCGGCAGAGCGGATTCATCACGAGCTCTCTCTTGACGGTTCCGTTGATTGTCAAAAGCCAATTACTCGGCTCTTTGCAATTGCTCAATAAGAAGGGCGGCGAATTTTTCACTGAGCAGGACATGCGCCTCGCCCAAGCGTTAGCGCAGCAATCTGCACTCGCGCTGCATAATAGCCAAATGTACGATGAGCTCAACCGCATGCTCATCAGCATGATCCGCACGCTCGCGACCATGCTTGATGCGCGCGATCCTTATACAGCGGGGCATTCGGGGCGCGTGGCGAATTATGCTTTATGGATCGCGCAGAAAATCGGCATGGCGCCGGCCGAATGCGAAGAGCTGTATAAAGCCGCGCTGCTTCACGATATCGGGAAAATCGGCATCCGTGATGATTTGCTGCAAAAACCCGGCCGTTTAACGAAAGACGAATTCCAGGCGATCCAACAGCACACGGTGATCGGTGCCGGGATTCTCGCAAACATGGAACCGAGACATGCGATGGAGCGAGCGGTGGAAACGGCGAAATCCCATCACGAGCGCTTGAACGGCAGCGGTTATCCGGAAGGGCTCCAAGGAGATGCGATTCCTTTATTCGCGCGCATTGTCGGCGTCGCGGATACTTTTGATGCGATGACCACTGTCCGCCCGTACAGCAAAGGCTTCACTCCGCAAGAAAGCGCAGAAGAATTGCTGCGCTGCCGCGGCGAGTTGTTCGAAGCGGAATTGGTCGATGCGATGATCTCGATCTTAGAAGAATGTGACTACGATTTAAGCACGTATAAAACAGAGCGGAGATACCGGATATGAGCATGTTTGATTATTTACTGCTGGGCCACTTGGTCGGCGATTTTTTGTTGCAGACTTCGTGGATGGCGAAACACAAAGCGACCCAGTGGCTGCCGCTGCTGGCGCATGTGTCGGTGTACACGGCGGTCATCGCGTTGTTCGGTTTATTTGCAGGCGGCTTGTCGCTACCGGCGATTGCGCTCGTCTTCTTTAGCCACATCGCGCTCGACCGGCGGCGCTTTGTCCAGTTTTGGGTCAAGCGCATCCAAATGACGACAGGATCCGAAAGCAGATGGCTCACGATTGTCGCGGACCAGATTTTCCACCTATTGTTTCTGGCTTTGGCGATCGCATTGACATAGGAGTGAACGATGATGAAATTGAAACCGAAAGTCTACATACTGGAACAGGAATTTCCGATTGACCGTGAAATGGCGTGGCAGCTGCTCGCCGACAATAACCAGATGAATGACGCGATCGGCTTGTTTCCTGTATCGTTCGGGCAGGCGAAAACGGAGACAGGCGGCGTGTTTTACCGGGAAGCGGCAGCGAAAGTGATGGGGCTGGTGCCGATGAAATGGCAGGAGTTTCCGTTCGAATGGCAGGAACAGGAGTATTACACGGTTGAGCGGCGATATTTGTCTGGCCCACTGCTGTATTACAAATTGAAAGTCGAGTTGTCCGAGGCAGTAAGTGGTGGCATGCAAACGAAAATCCGCTTAACGGCCGAGTTCGCACCGCGCAATGCACTCGCTTACCCGGCCATCCAGACGACTGGGCTGCCGGCGGTCAAAAAGATCATGCTGTATTTGGAGAATGTCCAACTGGATGCACAGTCATCCAAACTAGCGAAACCGGCCGTACCGAAAGTGAACCATGCCGAACTCGAACGGCTGTCGAATGCATTGCGCGCTTATCCGGTCGCAGAGAAATTTATTGAGCAGCTAAAAGCGCATCTCGCTGAAAGCAGCGACCAAGACGCGGCGCAATTGGTGCCAAGCCAGCTCGCCAAGCTTTGGGAGATGGACAGTGAGCAAGTGTTGAGGGGCTTGTTGTACGCAACGAAAACCGGACTCTCGGACATGAGCTGGCACGTCATTTGCCCAAATTGCCGCGTGTCCAAAGATGACCACCGCAGCTTGTCTGACCTCGAGCAGCAATTCCATTGCGACCTGTGTGGCGTCTTGTACGATGCGAACTTCGACCAGTCCGTCGAGCTGCAGTTCGCGGTGCATCCGAACGTCCGCCAAGCCTATGCGGAAGTGTATTGCGTCGGCGGCCCGGTGATCACGCCGCATATTAAAGCGCAGCGCATCGTGAAACCGGGCGACCAAGCGGAATTTTCGCTAGCGGATCAGGCGTCGATGCGCTTGAGGGTGCTGCAAAAAAATGATCAAGTGCCAGTCGGGCAGAAGGGTTCGTTCCGTTATACGAAAGCGGGATGGATAGAGGAAGCTCGGGAAGCATCGAACATTTCCGTCATCAACGACAGCGAAAAAGACATTGTCGTCGCGCTGGAAAATGCCGACTGGAGCGAAGAAACGGTGACGGCGGCGAAAGTGACCGCCATGCAGGAATTCCGCGATTTGTTTTCGTCGGAAGTGCTGGCGCCGGGGCAGAAAATCGCCATCGGCCAGGTAACGATCCTCTTCACGGATCTGAAGGGCTCGACTGCATTGTACGAAGAAGCGGGAGACGCCAATGCCTACGGACGCGTGCGCGGCCATTTCGACTTTTTGATCGAACACATCAAACAGAATTCCGGCAGCGTCGTCAAGACGATTGGCGACGCGGTCATGGCGGTGTTCTCGAAACCCGCGGACGGCGTCAAAGCGGCGCTCGCGATCCAGGAAAAACTCGGTGCCTTTAACGAACAGACAAATGATACACTGCTACTAAGGCTCGGCCTCTTTAGCGGGCCGGCGATTGCCGTCAACTCGAACGACCGGCTCGATTATTTCGGCCGCACCGTGAATCTAGCGGCGCGTGTGCAAGGCCAGGGCGATGCGGGTGAAGTGATCCTGAGCCAAGAATTGCTCGAACAACCGGACGTAGCGGCGCTATTGGATACGCAACGGCTATCGATTGAGCCTTTTACCGCCGAGTTGAAAGGCATCACAGGCGAGCAAGCCTTGGTGCGTTTGCGTATGCAAGAAATGGCTCATATAGAAGCAGGCTAAATCAGGTTCATATAGAAAGGAAGTCAGCCATGAAAATCCACACAGAACAATTCGGCGAGCTCGAACTTGAAGACAATCGTTTGCTCACATTCGAACGCGGCATCCCGGGATTCGAAGAGGAGACGACATTCGTCTTGCTGCCGGCAGACCCATCGGGAGACTCGCCGTTCTTTTTCCTTCAGTCCACAGAACACGCGGCGATCAGCTTCTTTATGGCGGACCCGTTCGTCTTTTTGCCAGATTACGAAGTGAAGCTCGATGACACTTTGACCGGGCAATTGAAACTGGACGACCCATCCGATGCGATCGTTTTGGTGACGGTCACACCAAATAAACAAATCGGAGACGCGACAGCGAATTTAAAAGCGCCAGTCGTCATCAACAACCAGCAGCAGCTCGGCAAGCAGATCGTCCTGAACAACCCGAACTACCAAGTGAAACATCCGCTGTTCCAACAAGCGGCAAGGCAGGTGTAAGCGATGCTCGTACTCGGACGCAAAGTCGGCGAATCGATCGTCATCGACGACAACATCGAAATCACGGTCACTTCCATCGAAGGCGACCTCATCAAACTAGGGATTTCCGCACCGAAGGAAATACCGATCCACCGGAAAGAGATTTATTTGGAGATTCAGGAAGAGAATAAGAACGCGGTGTCGAATGTGATTGATATTAGTGATTTTTTGAAAATGAAGAAATGAGAAGAGCCTGCGATATTTTTCGCAGGCTTTTTTATATCAATTCTGTAATCATTTCGCTCCAGGCGGTCTCAGTTGCCGCGGGTGTATTCTGCAGGAGTCCCCCCCTCAACTTCATTTAGCATAATATTTAAGAATTCATTTATCCCAATCTGAAAAGAAAAAATATATTTTTAAAAATTACTAAACATTTTAAAACGCTTACCGATAAATAGAATGTAAGGCAGTCCAAACGGATTTGGACGCTTGCAAAAAAACAAAAAAACATTACACGGAGGTAATACACAATGATTATCAATCACAATATCGCAGCACTTAACACGCACCGCCAAATGGGCACAGCTCAGAGCGCACAAATGAACAACATGGAGAAATTATCTTCAGGACTTCGCATCAACAGCGCAAAAGACGATGCAGCAGGACTTTCAATCTCTGAAAAAATGCGTGGCCAGATTCGTGGACTAGAACAAGGGTCGCGAAATGCACAGGATGGTATTTCAATGTTGCAAACTGCAGAAGGTGCGTTAAACGAAACACATGACATCTTACAACGCATGCGTGAGTTGTCTGTACAAGCCTCAAGTGATACCAACGTTGCAGAAGACCGTACAGCACTCGACACTGAATACCAAGCGTTGGCAGCTGAGATTACAAGAATTTCTGATCACACAGAATTTAATAAGCAAAAATTATGGGACGGTACTACTACTACGGTAGATTTTCAAATAGGTGCCAATGTTGGTCAAACGATTTCCTATACATTCTCTGATAAAGATGCTGCTGCATTAACAGGTGGAGTTGGTGATTTGCTGACTAAGACTAGTTCACAGACTGCACTTGGAGCGATTGATACAGCTATTGCTACAGTATCGACGGAGCGTTCGAAGCTAGGGTCGACTCAGAACCGTCTCGAACACACAATCAACAACTTGAACACATCTTCTGAAAACATTACAGCTGCGGAATCACGTATCCGCGACGTTGATTATGCCGAAGCCGCGTAAGCGAGCAGAGGTACAGTCGTCCTGGCCGGTAACAGCCAGAGATTACGACCGGGTGAATTGCTGGAAAACCCTGATAGCTTTTATTGCCACAACGCAGCTGGAAACGGCAAACGTGATGGCTAGAGAAAATAAAAGATTGGGCAATCAGCAGCCAAGCTCCTGTCTCGAAAGAGTGGAGAAGGTTCAACGACTAGGATAAACCATCTAAGGTGAGAGCTATGGTGATGAAATCCGTAGGTGACACAGTGTCCATCAGCACTGAAAGATCCGAAGTGCCCGGCCCCTACTAGTTTAGAGGGTGAAGATATAGTCTAGTCATTTATGAAAGTAAATGTTCGCACGATGGCGAAAGAAATGATGGAACAAACAAAGAACTCGATTCTTGCACAAGCATCACAAGCAATGTTGGCACAGGCGAATCAAGCGCCGCAGCAAGTTCTTCAATTGCTACGCTAAATTAACTTTCTTATTCTTAATTTAGAACCTTATGTTCTTTGATAAGTGCGTTTCAAATGGATTTGAGCGCCTAAAAATATTACACGGAGGTAATACACAATGATTATCAATCACAATATCGCAGCACTTAACACGCACCGCCAAATGGGCTCAGCTCAAAGCGCTCAAATGAATAACATGGAGAAATTGTCTTCAGGACTTCGCATCAACAGCGCGAAAGACGATGCAGCAGGACTTTCAATCTCTGAAAAAATGCGTGGCCAGATTCGTGGACTAGAACAAGGGTCGCGAAATGCACAGGATGGTATTTCAATGTTGCAAACTGCAGAAGGTGCGTTAAACGAAACGCATGACATCTTACAACGCATGCGTGAGTTGTCTGTACAAGCCTCAAGTGATACCAATGTTGCAGAAGATCGCACAGCGCTCGATACTGAATACAAAGCGCTAGCTAAAGAAATTACCCGAATTGCTGTGGACACAGAGTTCAATAGGCAAAAACTATGGAGTGGTGAAACTGCTGGGGTAGATTTCCAAATAGGTGCCAATGTTGGTCAAACAATCTCATATACTTTTTCCGATAAAACAGCTAATACTTTAATGGGTGGAACAGGGATCACGCATTCTACTGATGCAGATCCGGTGGCAGCGGCAGCGGCAGACGCAACTGCTCAAGCGGCTGCAGACACGGCTGCTATTGGCGATTTGACAAGTAAAGCCAATGCGCAGACGGCTTTAGGTAAATTAGATACGGCAATTGCTTCAGTATCGACAGAGCGTTCAAAATTGGGGTCAACTCAGAACCGTCTCGAACACACAATCAACAACTTGAACACATCTTCTGAAAACATTACAGCTGCGGAATCACGTATCCGCGACGTTGATTATGCCGAAGCCGCGTAAGCGAGCAGAGGTACAGTCGTCCTGGCCGGTAACAGCCAGAGATTACGACCGGGTGAATTGCTGGAAAACCCTGATAGCTTTTATTGCCACAACGCAGCTGGAAACGGCAAACGTGATGGCTAGAGAAAATAAAAGATTGGGCAATCAGCAGCCAAGCTCCTGTCTCGAAAGAGTGGAGAAGGTTCAACGACTAGGATAAACCATCTAAGGTGAGAGCTATGGTGATGAAATCCGTAGGTGACACAGTGTCCATCAGCACTGAAAGATCCGAAGTGCCCGGCCCCTACTAGTTTAGAGGGTGAAGATATAGTCTAGTCATTTATGAAAGTAAATGTTCGCACGATGGCGAAAGAAATGATGGAACAAACAAAGAACTCGATTCTTGCACAAGCATCACAAGCAATGCTGGCTCAATCCAATCAAATGACTCAATCAGTATTGCAACTGTTGAGATAATTGATTTTAGGGCGTCTAACCGGGTAACGGGTTAGAGTATAACTGGGTGAATTGCTGGAACCTCCTAAAGCCCCATCAACCACAACGTAACTGGAAACGGTCGGCGTGACGGTCTGAAAATGACGGGGATGCACCAATGGATAATCAGCAGCCAAGCTCCTGTGAGGAAACTCTGGGGAAGGTTCAACGACTAGGATAGACCGTCTAAGGCGAAAGCTATGGCGATGAAATCCGTAGGGCGGTAAGCGCCGTTCGAAGTGCCCAGCCCCTCGAAAGTGAGGGTGAAGATATAGTCTATTCTATGATCGAAAGACATAGTGGCAAAGCAAGCCAACCAAGCACCACAGCAAGTTCTTCAATTGCTACGTTAATTTTAAACACGAAAAGGAGCCTGATTTTAGGCTCCTTTTTTTATAAGCAAGTTCACAAGGGGGAGTTCCTATGGATATCGCCGCTTTATCGATGTCACTCAGCCAGATGAATGTCCGGCAGGAAGCGAGTGTTTTAGTGACCAAGAAAGCGATGGATCAAGCTGAAACAAATAGCGCTAGTGTTGTGAAGATGCTTGAACAATCGGTGCAGCCGCATATTGGTGGATCGATTGATTTGAAAGGCTAAGCTAGCTAAAGAAATATTTTCAGAAAGGAAGCTTCTATCTTGAAGCTTCTTTTCTACATAGAAGACAGTAAAAAGTCACAGCTTTCATTCTAAACAAAACTAACTGGTCTGTAGCTCACCCCCCAATCCGCCTATTCTTTTTTCCAACATCTTCTTGTAAACTAAACGAATAAATGGAAACGGAAGGTGTGGAAGAGTATGATGGGGCCGATCAATTCAAATTGGCTGTTTCAGTCGGCGATGAGTTCGCTTCAGCAGTCGTCAGCAACAAACAGAAGCGGAGCGGCTAATAGCCAAATGCCAGGGATAGCGGGACCGGGTTCGTTTATGATGCTGTTGATGGCAGCGATGATGGAAAATGTTCAGCAGATGCAGTCACAGCAAATGCCAACGCAACAAGCGCCGGCCGCGAACAGCTTGTCTTTCATGGCACCGGCAAGTTCATCGTACAATCCGGCTGTCGCGAATCTGACGATGCAGCATAAAGACGTGGCGACGAGCGCTGCAGATCAAAGCGATTTGAAATTCCGGCCAGTCCAGTTTTTGAAATTGGATGGACAGCTCGCCGGGAAATTGAGCGGCACCGCTGTGCATTTCATCGAAGCCGGCAAGAAATACGATATCGACCCGAATCTTTTGTCTGCGATTGCGGTACATGAAACCGGAAACGGCTCGTCACGTGCGGCGAATGAGAAAAATAATATCGCCGGCATGATGGGCAAAAACGGACTGCGCAGTTATGAGTCAGTTGCCGACAGCATTTACGACATGGCACGCAATTTGCGGCAGAATTATTTGAACCAAGGCAAGGAAAGCATCGCGCAAATCGGCGCGAAATATGCTCCGGTTGGCGCAGCGAACGATCCGACGGGCCTCAACAACCACTGGACGCAAGGCGTCAGCAAGTTTTATACGCAACTCACATAAGATAAGGCAGGCTCTTTACGGGCTTGTCTTATTTTTTTGATTCTGTACTAAAAAAATCCAGGATCGTGCCGATAATAAGGATAGAGAGCTTTTTAGATCGATTTGAGAAGATGGGAGTGTCGTTATGGAAGTCACTAATCAATCAATGCCACAGCTTCAAGAGCTTGGCAAAATAGATCCGATCACTGCAAAACAAACGGGAATTCCTGAAAAAGAACAATTTCAAGAACCTGCTCAGCCTATTACGAAAGAAATGGTGACAGATAAAGTCGCCGTCATGAACGAATTTTTAGTGCCAACTGAAACCAATATTAAATTCCAGCTGCACGAGCAATTGGAAGTGTATTACGTGCAAGTGATTGACACCAAAACTGATGAAGTTCTGCGAGAAATCCCGAACCGGAAGTTCTTGGATATGTACGCCTCGATGGCCGAAATTACGGGCATGATGATCGACGAAAAACGATAAGACAGGAGTGAACGAGCTATGAGCGCAATGCGAATCGGCGGATTAGCTTCCGGGATGGATACCGACTCCATCGTAAAACAAATGATGCAAATACAGAAAATGCCCTTAGATAAACTGATGCAGCAAAAAGTCTGGACCGAGTGGCAACAAGAAGCGACGAGAGAACAGAACCTCGCGTTCTCAAGTCTGCGCACAAGCGCCAGCAACCTGCGCCTGCAGTCGAGCTTCAATGCCTATAGCGCAGAAACGACAGGATCCGGCAGTGCGAAAGTGACAGCGGGCGCAACGGCGATGAGCGGGAATTACAAAGTGGAAGTTCATTCGCTAGCGACGGCTGCGAAAATGACTTCTGAAGTGGCAGTCCAGAAAACAGGCGGCGGGGCGGCGCAATCGACTGATGCCATCGGTGTCGCAGGGAGAATCGCGATTCAAGTCGCAGGCAAGGCCGATATCAATATAGATATTGAAGCAACTACGACCTATGCGGATGTAGCGAAAAAGCTGCAGGAAGCGACCGCAGGACAACAACCCGCACTTCGCGTCAATTTCGATAACACAACCTCGCATTTCTTTATCTCATCCAAAGAACTCGGAGCTGCGCAAAATTTCACCTTGGCATTTCAAAATACGGACGGCACCGATAATATCGCACTTGGCAAGCAGATTACCGGAGTTGAGCAAGCTTCAAAAGCTTCAAGTACCGCAACAGACGCTTCCGTCAGTCTTGATGGTATACGGGTAAATGGGCTGACAAGTAATAAAACGACCATCAATGGCTTGGCTATCGAGTTGAATAAAGTTGATGTGGCTGGCAGTTCATCGTCCATAACCGTTAGCTCTGATCCAGAAAAACCGGTACAGATGCTCAAGGATTTCGTAGAAGCGTACAACAAAACGATCGAAGACCTCCAAAAGCAGATCGTGGAAAAACGCTACCCGGATTTCCAACCGCTCTCGGACGAACAGAAAAAAGATATGAGCGACAATGAAATTGAATTATGGGAAGAAAAAGCACGCAGTGGCTTGTTGCGCAATGACCCGATTATGAAATCGGCGCTGCAGGATCTGCGACGCGAATTCATGGATAAAGTCGGTGGCATTGGGGATGGCAGCATCAATTTATTGTCCCAAATCGGGATCAATACAGGCGATTACCGCGAGGGCGGAAAATTGTTCATCGATGAAGATAAATTGAGGACCGCTCTTTCAGAAAAACCGGATGAAGTGATGAACTTGTTCACGGTTCGCAGTGAAGCGGGCGACGGCATCGGTGCGCGTGTCTATGACAAGCTCAACGACATCGTCAAGAACTTGAGCACACAAGCGGGAAGTCCGGCAAGTGCTGTCGACAATAGCACAATGTCCAAGAAACTGCGCCGCATGGAAACGGAAATCACGCGCTGGCAGGACCGCTTGACGAGCATCGAAGACCGTTACTGGAGCCAGTTCACGGCAATGGAAAAAGCGCTCAGCAAAATGAACTCGCAAAGCGCCTGGATGCAGCAGAATATGTTCGGAGGCATGTAATGGAAAAAAGAATCGATGGGCTCACCGAATTTTTGGCGCAGACGCAAGCGATTTACGAACAAGCACAATTGATCGATTCAGATATGGATAAAAATGAACTGGCACCACTCGAACGGCTTCAAGAGTTGTTCGACAGCCGGCAAGAAACAATCGAAGCGCTCGCTGCACAAGGAACGAGCGAATGGGCGGTGGATGAACAAGCGATCATCGCCAAGATCCAGCAGACGGAAATCCAGCTGCAGCCACTCATGCAGACGGTTCACGAACAGTTTGCCGCACAGATGGCCCGGCTCGGCCAAGCGCGGAAAGTCTCCGGGCAATATGCCGGCGCTTACCGCCAACCGACGAGCGGCGGCTCATTTATCGACCAACGCAAGTAAGAGAGGGGAACTACAATGGCAACGATCAATCCATACCAGACCTACCAGCAAAATTCCGTCATGACCGCATCTTCTGAAGAATTGACTTTGATGCTCTACAACGGCTGCTTGAAATTCATCAAACTCGCGAAAAAAGCGATGCTGGATAAACAGTTTGAAGAAAAGAACAAAAACCTGCTGAAAGCGCAAGCCATCATCCAGGAACTGCGCAGCACCTTGAATCCGGACATCGCGCTGTCGAAAGAACTCGAACAGCTTTATGAATACCAGAACAACTCGCTCATGGAAGCGAATATGAAAAACGACGCAGCAGCACTCGACGCCGTACTCGCAGATGTAACAGAACTGCGCAACACCTGGAAACAAGCCATGGCATTAGCAAAACAATAAGGGATAGCAGTTGGGTTGAAGTATTGAAAGGTGGAGGTAGACATCTTTTGATTTACCGTCAATAGATGTAGAACATAATGGATTTTCGGGGCTGAAAAGAGCGAAAGGCGGCGACTCCTGCGGGAATAGCGCGAGCCGAAGACCCTGGACTGAGCGGAGCGAGGGAAGCGGCTGAGGCCGTGCCCGCGGAAAGCGTCCGCCTGCAGCGACTTCATTACCCATATATTTCCCCAAACTATTCAACTCAACAAATATCCAAAGTGAAATGAGGTATGGACGTGGATAAGACATCTTGGTTAGGCATCATCTTGGGCGTACTTGTGCTCGTCGGCGGCATGGCCTTGAAAGGTTCCAGCCCGGCTGCACTATATAACCCCGCCGCATTGGTCATCATTTTCATGGGCACCGCTGCCTGTATCTTGATCGCCTTTCCGATGGATGAAGTCAAACGCATCCCAGGGCTGTTCAAAGTCCTGTTCGGTGAGCAGAAAACATTGTCGATCAAAGAACTGATCCCGATGTTCACCGGCTGGGCAATGGTCGCAAGAAAAGAAGGCTTGCTCGCCTTGGAAGAGCGTGCAGAAGAAGTGGAAGACCCATTTTTGCAGCGCGGCTTGAAAATGGTCGTCGATGGCCAATCGCTCGAGCACATCCGTGACTTAATGGAAGAAGACATCGCGGCGATGGAAGACCGCCACGAACTCGGCGCAAAAATTTTCACCCAAGCCGGTACCTACGCGCCGACACTCGGCGTACTTGGAGCGGTTATCGGGCTCGTCGCAGCACTCGGTCACTTGGACGACGTGGCATTGCTTGGAAAATCGATTTCAGCAGCCTTTATTGCCACGCTGTTCGGGATTTTCACAGGATACGTTCTGTGGCACCCATTCGCCAATAAATTAAAGCGCAAATCCGAGAAGGAAGCGCGCGTGAAACAAATTATGCTCGAAGGCTTGCTTGCCGTACAAGAAGGCTTGCCTGCACGAACTGTAGAAGAAAAACTTTTGACGTATCTGCCGGCCAAAGACCGTGTGCTAGAAGACGAACAACAGAGTGGTGTTGAAGTTGAAGCGTAAAAAAAAGCATGAAGAACATGTCGACGAATCCTGGCTCATTCCGTATGCGGACATCTTGACGCTGCTCTTGGCACTATTTATCGTGCTGTTTGCGGCGAGTGATGTCGATGCGAAGAAATTCAAGGCCATTTCCGAATCGTTCAATGTGGAATTGCAGGGAGGCACGGGGCTGCTCGATCAGTCAGCGCCTGTGGAACTGGACACCGACACTTCGCCATTTGCGATCATACCTGAAGAAGGCATGACCGAAGAAATGATGGACGATCTGGAAGCGGTGCGCGACCGCCAAGAACTAGGGGAGTTCCAAGAGAAAATCGAATCGTATATTGATGAAAAAGGCTTATCGCCGAAACTTCAAACGGAGTTGACCGATAAAGGGCTCATGCTGACGATCAACGAAGGCGTCTTGTATCAGTCCGGCAGCGCCGACATCGACGAACAAGCGGAAACCATCGCGAGCGAACTATCAGAGCTGCTCGTCAGCGATCCGCCGCGAATGATCTACATTGAAGGCCATACGGACAACGTACCGGCGGCTGGCGGCGAGTTTGAATCGAACTGGGAACTGAGTTCGGCACGCGCCATTAACTTTATGAAGATTTTGCTAGAAAACGGCGACTTGGACCCAAGAAAATTCAGCGCGACCGGCTATAGCGAATATCAGCCAATTGCTGCGAACGATACAAAAGAGGGACGCGCGCAAAATCGCCGCGTCGAAGTGCTGATTTCTCCTTATGAAAGTCAGCCCGAAACCGAAGAGTAAGAGGTGGATGATGAAAAAAGTATTGTTGGTCTTATTGATTGCGGCACTTCTAGGCGCAGGAGGGGCGGTCTATTTTCTCCTGACGCAAAAAGATGTGGATGCAGATGCACCGATGACAGCCGATGAAATGGTCGAGCTGAGCATCGACACGGAAGAAATCACGACGAATCTTGCCACGCCGGCATCTTATGCGGTGGTGCAGTTTAATATTTTATCAGCGGATAAAAAAATAAAAGAAGAGATGGAAACGCGCCATGCGGAAGTTCGGGCAGCGGCAATTGCGACTGTAGCCGGCATGGAAAAAGAACAGCTGGTCGGCACAGAAGGCATCACCTTGCTGCAAGACGAAATGACAGCACAGCTCGAAAATCTGGTCGGCAAAGGAAAAGTCGAGCGGGTACTCGTCACGCAGTTCAAAGTGCAATAATCTTTTTTGAAAAAAGGCTAAACATTTTTTAATAATGGCCGATATTAGTAGTATAGAGAGTAAATCGAATAGTCCCGGACAACATAGAACTGATTGTGATAAGAAACTAGGTGATCCATTTGACAACCCCGAAACTGGACAATTGCCCCAGCTGCGGAGCGCTCTTTTTGCGTGATCAAATCGCTTGCTGCCTGAAGTGCCATCAGGAAAACGAATCGGCATTCAAAAAAGTCTATATGTTTTTACAAGAGCACGAGCACCGGAATGCGTCGCTTGAGGACGTCCATCTATTCACGGGCGTTTCCGTCCACAAGATTTCCGAATTCCTTAGGGAAGGGCGGATTTTGACAGGCGATTATCCGAATCTCGGTTATCCGTGCGCCCATTGCAAAGAAATCATCCATCGCCATATGCTTTGTGACGACTGCCGATTGGATTTCTTAAGAAGCGCCAACGAGATCCTGGCTGAAGACGGCGACTGGACGAATAGCAGCCAATCGCATTGGAGACTGAAGAACTAACACTAAGAGGTGGTGAAGGAATGAATATTGATAAAACGAATAGTTCTTCCTTTATACAATCTTATCAAAAGCAAATGCAGGTGACGCCGGCCCAAAAGGCGCGCCCGCTCCAACAGGAAGACCATCTGCAAATTTCAAGTGAGGCGAAGGCGATGTTCGAGAAGAATACGGAAGCGGATATCGCCCGTCAGGAAAAAATACAGCTGCTGAAAGCCCAGGTTGCTTCCGGTGAATACCAGGTGGACCAAGACAAAGTAGCTGAGAAAATCCATCAGTACTGGTTTGACAAATAACAGTTGAGCGATGGAAAGAGAGGGAACTCCGGTGTTGAAAATGATGACGGCAACACTTGATGATCTGATTACCATTCAGAATCAGTTGATACGCTACGCTGAGCGCAAGCAAACGGTGCTGATCGAGCACAAAGTCGATGAACTGACAGAACTCGTCAAAGAAGAGACGCGGCTGATCCGCAGGCTCGGGCAGCTCGAAGATGAGCGCGAGCGCCTGGTGATTGAAGTTCTTGAAGAACATCCTGGGCTCAGCTTCAGCCAGTTCACAGAACAATTGTCCGACGAAACAGCCAAACAGGCATTGCAGGACCAATTGACGACTTTGAAGCACTTGCTTCTGGAGCTGCAAGCAAAAAATCGCCAGAACGAAAAACTGGTGCAGGATTCCGTAGATTTTATTGCAGGCATGATCGGGCACATTACCACGCCTACCAAACAGCCGTATAATTACCAGCCGCAATCGAGCACTAAGCATACACAGTCAACCAATCGGGGCTTTTTCGATACAAAAGCGTAAACCGCGAAGAAAGCAGGGGATCACGTGTCAACTTTTCACACTTTGGAAACCGGGAGCCGCGGCTTGTCTGCAGGCCAGGCAAGTCTCTCCACGACCGGCCAGAATATCGCCAATGCCAACACGAAAGGCTATTCGCGCCAACAAGTGAATACGAGTTCCTCTGCTTCTCTGGAAGTCTGGACCAATCAAGGATCAGGACAGCTTGGCACCGGTGTTTCCATCGACTCGGTCATGCGTGTGCGCGACCGCTTTCTCGACCAGCAGTACCGAACGCATACAGCCGAATTTGGGGAATGGCAAACGAAAAGCGAAGCGCTCGGGAGCGTCGAAACGATTCTAGGCGAGCCGGGAGACAATGGACTGAACGCTTCAATGGGCCGTTTGTGGAGTGCTTGGCAAGACTTGGCAAGTGACCCGACGAACTCAGCGGTTCAAGCAGTCGTGAAAGAGCGTGCGCAAGCATTTGCGGACGTGGCGAAAACGATTGACCGGTCGATGGGTGATTTAACGGCGGAATTAAACGAGCGTTCAACGGCAGCAGAAAAAGATGCCCAGACATTGATTTCACGAATTGAAGAGTTGAACAAAAACATCATGCGGACAGGCCCGCAAGCAAACAATTTGCGTGACGAACGCGACGCGGCTGTCGACGAACTGTCGCAGTTGATGGACATCAAAGTCACAGAAAAAACAGACGGCAGCTATGCGCTGACACTAGCGGCCAACAATCAGCCAGTGAAAGCCGGCGAAGCGCTCGACCTTGAGGCAGCCGGCGGCAAGCTTGGCGGACTCGCAGAAGCCGCAGCTACTGTCACGGGCTACCGAGAAAATATTCAGGTCGCGGTGACAGAATTCGCTGAAGCGAACGGCAATGTTTTTGAAAATGCGGCCGGCGGCGAATTGAGCGTGGCAAAAGATGCCCAGCTTGAACTGCCGAAAGGCCTTGATGAAGATGTGAAAAAAGTACAAGCCGATTTTCGTGCACTGGTGAGCGGCTTAGGTGCGGAAGCGCAGAGTGCAGGCTATGCGGTATCATCGCAGCAGCAATTGATGGTGTCGACTGAAAACCGCCGCCAGTCAGTTGCGGGTGTTTCACTGGATGAGGAAATGTCGAATTTGGTGAAATTCCAGCATGCCTACAACGCAGCAGCCCGCTTAGTATCAACCACCGATGAAATGCTTGATACGATCATTAACCGAATGGCTGCACGTTAAAGCCGATAAACGGAGGACAATCCCATGAGAGTAACCCAACAAATGATGCATCAAAATTCCGTCAACCATATGCAGCAAAATCTCGGGCGCTTTGAGAAAACCAATTTGCAGGCATCCAGCGGCAAATTGCTTCACAAACCGTCTGATGATCCGCAAGCGGTGGCGAAATCGATGAGCTTGAAAACGGTCATGTCGGCGAACGATCAATTCGAGCGCAACATCGGGGATGCCAGCTTATGGCTGGATGAAAACGATCGGTCCATCCAAGCGATGGTCGATGTCACCCAGCGCATCCGGGAGCTTGGGGTTCAAGGTGGAAGCGGGACATTGTCTCCGGAAGATCGCGAATTGATTTTCAAGGAAGTCGGCGTGCTCAATGAGCAATTACGCCAATTTGCCAACTCGGAAGTTGATGGAAGGTATTTGTTTGGGGGCGGGGATGGCACGGTAAAGCCGTTTGCGGATACTGTTTCTTTTGAAGCAACATCAGCAAATGGGCCACTGAAAACGGCTAAGATCGGCCCGGGGATGCAAATTGAAATCGGCATTTTGCCTCAAACACTCATCGGCAATGCAGAAGATCCGAGCAATTTATTCCGGGTCGTCGGTCAACTTGCTGACAGCATTCAAGCTGGCGGGCAAGTCGGGCTGGATGGCATTGACGAAGCGATGGAGCGTCTCCTCACAGCAGCGGCTGAAAACGGGGCCCGTCAAAATCGCATCGAAGCAACCGAAAGCCGCCTATTGGATGCCAAACTTTCTCTTGGATCTGCGTTATCTTCTATAGAAGATGTAGATTATGCTGAAATACTAATAAAGCTCAAGAGTGAAGAAAGCATTTACCAGGCGAGCTTGTCATCTTCTGCTAAAATCATGCAAACCAACTTAATGGATTTTCTTCGATAAACGGCGAGTGCTCACAAGCATTGGCTGTTTTTTTATTTATAAATAACTAACTCTAGCGATATTGGAAATATGCTAATCGATCGCCAGCTCCTATTCAACGGAGTGCATAAAAAAACCCGCATTCCAAGATAGTTCCTGGAAATGCGGGTTTTGTCGTTGTTATAGCAATCAAATATAATTTGGTTAATATTAGGATTTCATCGTATTGACCAAACCCATCATATCATCTGCAAACGAAATGGCACGGCCTTGTGATTGGAAGAGGCGCTGCGTAGCGATCAATTCAGTCATTTCGCTCGCCATGTCGACGTTCGAAGTTTCCAGAACCGCTTGAGAAACAGGTGAGGTCCCGAGTTCCAAGGCGCCGGCTGCAATTTGTTCAGCTTCAGTGCCTGGCAAGCGGTAGCGATTATCGCCTGCTTTTTCCAGAAGGGCAGTCCGATTGATTTGGGCAGTGCCGAATTGGAAGGTTTCAGCTGCTTGGCCGGCATAAGTTGCCGTTACGGTACCGTTTGATCCGATGCTCAATTCATCGTACCCAGCAGCAATCGTAATTGGCGCGCCTGCCGTATCAAGGACCGAATCGCCGGAAGCGGTGACAAGTGCCAATCGGCCGCTGCCAGGAATCGGCTCGGCTTGAAACGATCCATTTCTCGTGTAATAAACGCCATCTTCATTGGAGGCGCGGAAATAGCTATTGGGCGAATCGATCGCAAAATCCAATTCACGACCGGTTTCCTGCATCTGGCCGAGCGAATGGCGGGTGATGCCATCGGATAATAGCGTGCCCCCACCGATGCGCAGCCCGTTTGGCGTGCTTCGGCCGATTTCATTAGCGGGCCCGGCTTGCTTGTTCACGCTATGGAGCAGCGTGTCCGCAAAATTGGCTTCTTGTTTTTTATAGCCCGTCGTATTAACGTTGGCGACGTTATTGGCAATCATGTCGATTTTTTTCTGCAGTTCGCGCATCGAGCTGCTCGCGGCATTCATTTGGATGTTCATGTGCTTGGCTCCTTATCAGACCCGGCCGATTTCGTTGACCGCTTTTTCCATGCTGCGGTCATAGGCCTGGATTACTTTTTGGTTGGATTCAAATCCCCGGTAAGCGGTCATCATGTCGGTCATTGTGCGGGTCAAATCGACATTCGATTGTTCAATGAAGCCTTGTTTGACAAAACGCTCGGCGTCACCGGCCAGTGCCGGGGCGTCAGCATCGTCTCCTGCCCAGGCAAGCAAATTATGTCCTTGCTTGATCAATTGTTCCGGTTCATCAGAAGCGCCGATCCAGACGCTTCCGGCACCTGCGCCATCGGAACGTGTGATTTCGCCGTTCGCTTGGACAGAAAACTCGCCATCGCCGACTTGAATCGGCTGAAGGTTGTCACCGAGCACACGCTGGCCGAAGCTGGTTGAAAGGAATCCTTCCGCGTCGACCGTGAATTGGCCGTTACGTGTATAGCGGACATCGCCATCTTCAGTTTCTACTGCGAACAACAAAGTGCCGCGTTCGCCGGTTTCCGCATCCAGCGGCAAATTGTCATTGACCAAAGCGAAATCGGTCGCATTCCCCGTTTCGCGTATCGGCCCTTGCGAAAAGGAAGGAATCGCTTCCTGGACGTAAACGCCAGTGGAAAGTCGGCCAATCGGCGCAGGCTGATTGGCATTCTGCGCTTTGATTAATTGCTGTGGAAACGAGCGAATCGCTGCTTCATCTGTCTTGAATCCCGGAGTATTGGAATTTGATAGATTATTTGTCAATATTTGTTGATTTCTATTTTGAGACATCATTCCTGAGGTAGCCGTGTACAATCCTCGAAACATATTACCTAGTCACCTTCCCTTTTTTAGTCTTTTGGACTATATATTCTTTGTGGTGTCTTCATTTTAACAGAAAACCGTAGATTAAATGGAAAAAATAGTAGAATTTTTTTATAAAATAAAATAGCCAAAATAAAAAAAGCATGATACTATACCGAGGTAGTAACGGCTCAAAATGATTCTAAAAGACGAGTTTAAAGAAAAATATACCCATATCATGACGAAAATAGCAAACTTATACGAAAGTTAAGGACGCAAAACCACGGGTCTAACTGTCTAAGACACAAGATCGCCGGGTTACCGAAAGATGGTAGATTTGACTCAAATCCGCCTTTTTCAAAGTGGGTTTTTTATTTGGGCAAATTTGGGGACGGGGGAGAAAAAAGATGAATATCTTTCCATCAAGCATTCAAAAAATGGAGCAGGCTTTGTCGACTTCGACATTAAAACAGCGTGTCCATGCCGGCAATATCGCCAATGTCGACACAGCAAATTACAAAAGCAAGCAAGTGAATTTTCAACAGGCGATGGAACAAGCAAGCGCCTCGCGGATGAACAGTTACCGCACCGATACTCGCCACCTGGAATTCCAAAGTGGGACGGGGGCAACACCAGTGACGGTCAACCACAATACGAAAATGACACCGAACGGCAATAACGTCGATATGGATTTTGAAATGGCGGAACTGGCGAAAAACCAATTATGGTATAACGCCGTTACAGAGCGCGTCAACGGCAAGTTTTCGAGCTTGAGTTCAGTCATCAACGGAGGGAGATAACGCGTATGTCTTTATTTAATGGTCTGAATATTAGCGCATCCGGCCTGACCGCCAACCGCTTGCGGATGGATGTCGTGTCATCGAATATCGCCAATGCCAACACAAACCGTGCTGAATTGGTCAACGGGGAATGGGTGCCGTACCGCCGTAAAACTGTGGAACTGTCGACCGCCGGCGCATCGCCGTTTGCCAAACAATTGACGGCTGCGATGGAAAACAAAGGAGCCGGGGCAGGCGTGAAAGCAAGCGCCATCCGGGAAGATGCGACGCCTTTTCCGGTGACATACGATCCGGAACATCCGGATGCCGATGCCGAGGGGTATGTGCGCACGTCGAATGTGGATCCAATTAAGGAAATGGTGGATTTGATGTCAGCGACGCGTTCCTATGAAGCGAACGTCACGGCGATGAACGCCTCGAAAAGCATGTTCATGAAAGCACTCGAAATCGGGAAGTAACGAAGTTTAGTTGAGGAGGGGCAGCATGGAGAAAATTACACAGCTGCAGACACCGTTTCTGCAAAATCAATTTCTGGAAAAAATGCAGCCGGAGCCGCAAGCGACGGGGTTCGGCGATGTCTTCAAGAATGCACTAAAAGAAGTGAGCGCAGCACAAAACGTATCCGATAAAAAGACAGACCAATTGTTGACGGGCGAAGTGAAAGATGTCCATGAAGTGATGATCGCCTCGCAAAAAGCGAGCCTGTCGCTTCAAATGACGATGCAAGTGCGCAATAAAGTGGTGGAAGCGTACCAAGAAGTGATGAGAATGCAAGTATGAAAGAAAATAAGGTGTGCGTTCAATGAAAGAGAAGTTCGAAACTTATAAAACTAAAACAAAAGAGTCCTGGGGCAGTTTATCGAAAGCGACCAAATGGCTGATGGCCGCGTCCTTTTTCATCACATTACTTGCCATAGGGCTTTTTGTTTTCTTCAATAGCCAAACCAATATGTCGCCTTTGTATTCCAACTTAGATCCTGCAGAAGCGGGGGAGATCAAGGCAGCAATTGAAAGCCAAGGAATTCCAGTTGAAGTATCGACGGACGGTTCGACCATCTCCGTTCCGGACGAACAAGTCGCCGGCTTGAAAGTGAGCTTAGCGGCAGAAGGCCTGCCGAAAAACGGCAATGTCACGTACGGCATATTCAGTGAAAACATGGGCCTCGGGATGACCGACCGCCATTTTGACGTTGTCGAACGCGACGCGATGCAAAACGAACTTGCGTATTTGGTAAAGCAAATTTCCGGGGTGACTGATGCCAACGTCATGATCACGTTGCCAAAAGAAAATGTCTGGCTGACCGATGAAGAGCAAGTGTCGACCGCGTCGATTGTTATCCAAGGCGACGGCACCTTGAATTTGGATCAGAAACAAATCAATGGCTTATACCATTTGGTCAGTAAGTCAGTACCGAATTTGCCGATGGAACAAATTGTCATCATGGACCAGAACGGCCAAGTATTTGAATTGCAAGATACAGGCGCACCGGACACTAATTTGACGGTGTATCAGCAAAACCGCGAAATTCAGCAAGGCATCGAACAAGATATCCAGCGTGAATTGCAGCAGATGCTTGGGCTATTGCTTGGGCAGGACAAAGTCGTCGTTTCTGTCATGGCGAATATCGACTTTACGAAGGAAAAACGTGAAGAACAATTGGTGGAGCCGGTTGATCTTGAAACGGGCGAAGGCATCGACATCAGCGTTGAGCGAATCGTCGAAACCTACGCAAGTGAAGGTGCGGCGCTGGCAGATGATGCCGGAACCGGGGAAACGGATATCGCCAATTACCCCGCAGCAGACGGCACCGGGACGAGTGACTCTGAGCGGACTGAAGAACGAATTAACCGCGAAGTCAATCGCATTAGCCGCCAGATCGAGATGAGCCCTTATGTCATTGATGACATTACGATCAATGTCGGCGTCGAGCCGCCAGTGCCGGACAATCCGGCCAGTTTGACCGAGCAGAACATGACCGATATCCGCAACCTACTAGGGAATACGGTCAGCGCATCGCTCAGCATGAACGAGTTCCAGCCGACGCCGGCCGAACTCGATGACCGCATTTCCATCTTTGCGACAGAATTCCAAGGGCGTCCGGAACTGGCTGAAGAAGAGCCGGTGACGACGTTCTGGACAGGCGTTCCGATTCTTTGGTACGTACTCGCCGGAGTGGCCGTGATCTTGTTGACGGGCATCATCCTTCTTGTAGCCAAGAGACGCAAAAAGCAGCAGGAAGAATTGGCAGCCGAACTTGAAATGGATTATTTCGAGCGGGCGGCTGCAAAAATGCAGCCAGCAGCAACCGCCACCGAACAAGATGGTGGAGTCGATTTGTCTGAATTTAATAATCGGACCAATCCGAAGCGCAAAACCATCGAGAAGCTTGCTAAAGGGCGTCCTGATGATTTTACAAATCTACTGCGCTCATGGATGGCGGATGATTAGGGGAGAATTGAATGGTAGAACGCATTAAAGAGTTGACGGGAATTCAAAAAGTCGCTGTATTGCTTGTGGGTATGGGCCCAGACGTTTCCGTCGAAGTATTCAAGCGCTTATCGGAAAGGGAAATCGACCAATTGACGATGGAAATTTCCAATGTGCGCCAGTTGAAGAACAGCCAGACAGAAAAAGTGATCAATGAATTTTACGAAATGGTCCTGGCGCAGGATTATATGAACGAAGGCGGGCTTAGCTATGCACGGGAAGTGCTCGAAAAAGCACTCGGCAAAGAAAAGGCCATCGACACGATCGGCCGCTTGTCAAACCGGCTGCAAGTCAAGCCGTTCAATTTCGCGAGGCGTTTGGATCCGGCCCGGCTTGTGACCGTGCTGCAGAACGAACAGGCACAGACGATTGCATTGGTCTTGTCTTATCTGGATCCAAAGCAATCTTCGCAGATCCTATCGCAGTTGCCAGTTGAGCAGCGGGCAGAAGTTGCCAAGCGCATCGCGTTAATGGAAAGTACGTCACCTGATGTCATTCAACAAGTGGAACAAATTTTGGAGCGGAAATTATCCTCTGTCAACGGCGTTCAAGACTACGCTGTAACCGGCGGGGTGGAAGCGATTGTCCGCGTCCTGAACCAAGTCGACCGCAGCACTGAAAAAGCCATTTTGTCTGAACTCGAAAGCGGCAGCCCAGAGCTTGTCGCGGAGATCAAAAAACTCATGTTTGTCTTCGAAGACCTGGTCAAATTGGATGTGCGTTCGATCCAGCGAGTCATTCGCGAAGTGAGCGATGTGGAATTGAGCCTGGCATTGAAAGCAGCCAGTGATGAAGTCAAAGAAAGCATATTCAGAAACATGTCTTCAAGACGTTCGGAATTGATCCGGGAAGAGATCGAAGTGATGGGTCCTGTAAAACTGAAGGATGTAGAAAACGCGCAGACAGAAATCGTCGCGTTGATCCGCAAGCTTGAAGAAGAGGGAGAAATCACCGTTTCCCGGGAAGAGGGAGATGAACTGATTGTCTAACATCATCCGTAGCACCGAACAAAGCGGCACGAAAATCATCGGATTGCGTAAAGTGGAAACCCGCCGGCCGTTCGAAGCACAAGCGGAGTCAGACATCGAACAGTACGGTGTACGTTTAAAAGAGGAAGTCAGCGGGTTGGAGCAGCAATTGGATACGCTGAGAAAACAATTGGCCGAAGAACAGCAACAAGCACACGCGGAACTGGCCGAGTGGCGCAAAACTCAACAGCAGCAAGCGCTAGAACAAGCGGAGCAACAGGCGCAAGCTGCGGCGGAGGCCGGTTTTCAAGAAGGCTTCACCCAAGGGCTCGCCCAAGCGGAAGCAGATTTTCTCCAAAAGCGCGAGCTGATGGAAAGCTTAATCGCTGCGGCATACGAAGAACAACGCCGCATTATCCGTGAATCGGAACCGTTTTTGCTATCGCTCAGCACCGAAATCGCGCGGAAAATCATCCGTAATGAATTGATGCAAGACGATGTGCAGCTCTTGTCGATTATCCGCCACGCGCTGAGGCAAGTGGACGATTCGGAAGAAGTCGCCATTCACGTAGCACTTGAAGATTATCCGGCAATGTTGCCTTTTGAAGACGAGTTGAAAAGCTATATCCGGGCAGGCGCCGAACTTAAGCTGATGCCAGTCGCAGGGCAAGCGCCTTCGGGGTGCACCATCCATACGAAAAACGGTTCGTTTGATGCGACATTGGATAGCCAGCTGAACGAAATCAAAAAGCAATTGCTCGTTTATTGTGAGGAGAAATCCAATGATGAAGCTGATAGATAGTGAGTATTTGACGCTGTTGGAAGAAATCGAGCCGGTGAGAAAACACGGAAAAGTCGTCCAAGTGATTGGCTTGACGATCGAAGCGCAAGGCCCAAATGCCAAGCTCGGCGAGTTGTGTTTATTGTATCCAAGCCGTTTTGACCCGCCAATCGAGGCGGAAGTCGTCGGCTTTAAAGAAAACAAAATCATGCTCATGCCGTTGCGTGATTTGGCGCAAGTCGGTCCAGGCTGCCTTGTCGTGGCAACAGGCGTGCCATTGCAGATCCGCGTCGGCCCGGCCATACTCGGGAAAATCCTCGATGGCACGGGTAAGCCATTGGATGACAATAAACTGCCGAAAGGCTTGAAAAAATATTCCACGACGAACATCCCGCCGAACCCGCTGAAACGTCCGCGTATCGATAAGCCCTTAGAAGTCGGAGTGCGAGCGATCGACGGCCTACTGACGGTCGGGCAAGGCCAGCGCATCGGCGTATTCGCCGGAAGCGGCGTCGGCAAAAGCACGCTCATGGGCATGATCGCCCGCAACACCGAAGCCGATGTCAACGTCATCGCGCTGATCGGCGAGCGTGGCCGCGAAGTGCGTGATTTTATCGAACGCGATCTCGGGCCAGAAGGCTTGAAAAATTCGGTCGTGGTCGCTGCGACGTCTGACCAGACGCCGATGCAGCGCATTAAAGGGGCGCTAACGGCAACCGCGATTGCGGAATATTTCCGCGACCAAGGAAAAAACGTCATGTTGATGATGGATTCTGTAACGCGTTTTGCGATGGCGCAGCGCGAAGTGGGACTGGCAGTCGGTGAACCGCCGACCAGTAAAGGCTATACGCCGAGCGTCTTCGCGTTATTGCCACGTTTACTCGAGCGCTCCGGCACCTCGTCTAAGGGATCGATTACGGCATTCTACACCGTCTTGGTCGATGGCGATGATATGAACGAACCGATCGCCGATGCAGTGCGCGGCATCTTGGACGGCCACATCGTCCTTGACCGCAAGCTCGCGCAAAAAGGACAATTCCCGGCAATCAATATCATGGCCAGCGTAAGCCGCGTCATGAATGAAGTGACGACGCGCGACCACAAACAAGCCGCGACTGAATTGAAACGCTTGCTCGCAGCCCACGATTCCGCGGAAGACTTGATCAATATCGGTGCCTATAAAAGCGGCGCTAATAAAGAAATCGATGAAGCGATCCGCGCGTATCCGTTGATTCGCGAATATTTACAACAAGATATATACGAGAAGGCCGAATTGACGGAAAGCGTCGAACGGCTCGCACGACAATTTGGAGGTGCTGAAACGTGACACGATTCAATTTCCGGTTCCAGAAAATTCTCGAACTGAAAGAAAACGAAACACAGCTGGCGCAAGCGGAAATGGCCGAAGCGCTGAAAAAAGAACAAGCCGTCCGCGAACAGAGTGAAGTGTTGCACAGCAAGATTACCCAAGCGGAAGAAATGAAAAATGCAAAAGAACGAAAAGGCATCCCGATTTCCGAGCTGCGCATGCTCGAAGAATACATCCACCAGCTCTATGAGCAGTCGTTCATGGCGAACCGAGAAGTCGCGAACCACGAACGCAATGTCTCAAGAAGCCAAGATGCCTTGAAAGAAAAAGCACGTGAAGAAAAAACCTGGGGCAATTTAAAAGAGCAGAACTACGCCGCCCATCAGAAAGAACATCAAGCGGCAGAGCAGAGCTTTTTCGATGACCTGGCTGGCAGCCGCTATTATCGCCTTGGCAGAACCGGTGACGCACAGTGAACGCACTGGTGTCTGCATTAACCGGCCGGCCCGCGGTACCCGCAGCTGCTGTGAAAACGCAAGCAAGCAGCGAGCCGACTGGACAGTTTGGGCAATTGCTCATGGCGCTGTCGGCAGATCCGGCGCAGCCGCAAACGGAATCTGAAACGGCACCGGACGCGTTGCCAATGAAAGAACTCATCGCACTCCTCGAGCAATTATCAGGCATGCCTACAGAGCAATTGACCGAGGAACAGCAAGCTTTGCAATACGCGGTGTTCCAATTGCTCGCAGATGTCAATGGGGAACAGTTGCAACAAGCGGTCGAAGCCTTTAGTTCCGACGAAGAGCTGCAGGGTGAACTAGCTGCACTGGTAAAACAAATAAAATCCTTATTGCTGACTGCTAAAGAATTCGCACAGCCCGCCGAATTTTCGGGGGTCGCCGAAAAAGAAATTGCCTCGGCTGAAGCGGCGCCGGAAGAAGCGCTGCGCCCGCTCCTCGAGTTGGCTGCGCAGCTGAAAGAAGAAACGCCGCCTTCAGAAAAATTGCTGCTATTGAAAGAACTTGCACCTATCAAACCAGAAGCGCGCCTGCCGTTTGCGCAGACGCCTGCCGCCTGGCTTCATGCACTGTCGAAGGAG
This sequence comes from Planococcus sp. SK3692, assembly GCF_028890485.2. Classification (GTDB taxonomy): domain Bacteria; phylum Bacillota; class Bacilli; order Bacillales_A; family Planococcaceae; genus Planococcus. The sequence goes on along the minus strand of NZ_JARCHV010000001.1, from coordinate 1,600,467 downwards.
AGCGCTCCAGCTAATAGCGCAATTGAACAGCAATTGACTGAAGCGAAAGCAGTGCCTGTAGAAGGCGAAGCGGTTCCAAAAGCAGAGGCGGTTCAAGCCGCCGCTCCGGTGAAAACAGATGGGCAAGTACAAACTGCAGCGCTAACGTCAGCACTTGCTGAACAAAAGCCAGTGGATGTTCCGGCCCGGCAAGTGCCGGTGCAAAAACTGTCGGAAACACTCGCGGAATGGATCAGCTCACCGGCCCGCTTAACTGCAGGCGGAAATGAAACGCGCTTGCGCATCAATATTTTCCCTGAGCATCTCGGTCATCTGGAGATTTTGGTGAGCGCAGCAGGCGGCAAAGTGAGCGCGCAAATCATCGCGAGCCACGGCGCAGCGAAAGAAGCAGTCGAATTTCAATTAAATCAATTGCGCGTGTCGCTGACTCAGCAAGGCGTGGAGATCGATCGTTTGGAAGTGCGGGAAGAGAGCAGTTCATCCGAATTCCAGCAGCATGAACGGCAGCGGGAATCGCCTTTCGCAGATGCGTCTGGAAATAGCGCTGGCTCACGCGGCGGAAGCGGTGGAGAACCCGTTTCGGATGATGCCGCTATACCGCAGAGGCGCCAGCATGGAGCTGTTTCAACGAATGGCCAAGTGAATTACACCGTTTAACAAAGGGGACTGATTGGATGAATATCACCACAGCAACGACGGCGGCGAACCAACCGGCGGCAGCTGCAGAAAAAACAAAGCCGGATGCACTCGGTCAAGATGCGTTCCTGAAAATCCTGATCGCCCAGCTGAAATACCAGGACCCTATGGAACCGCAAAAAGATGCGGAATTCATTGGACAGATGGCGCAGTTCAGCAGCCTCGAGCAATTGACGCAATTGAACAAGACGATGACAGGATACGCCGGCGAAGGCGGAAGCGCATCGCTTGCGGGTTCTGCCCATTTGCTCGGGACCGAAATCAGCTGGTCGGCCAATGAACAAGCTGGCACCGGCATTGTCAAAGCGGTCACGATGAAGAACGGCGAGATCATGGTCGAGCTGGCAGACGGAGAAACGAAAATTCCATTGTCGGCTATTGAACGGATTGAACAGCAAGACGAAATCAAAAACGAACAGGCGGCCGAGCAAGCCTAAACTTGCAGCCAGCTGAAAGGGGAAATGAAAAATGTTGCGTTCTATGTACTCCGGGATTTCCGGCATGAAAAACTTCCAGGTGAAATTAGATGTTATCGGGAACAATATTTCCAACGTCAATACGGTTGGATTCAAGAAAAGCACGATCACGTTCCAAGATCTATTGAGCCAAAATATGTCCAATAGCGGGGCTAATCCGATGCAAGTTGGCCTTGGTTCAACTAGCGCTTCTTTGAACGTCAATCACAACGCCGGGTCAGCGATGTCGACAGGCGTCGGAACCGACTTAACGATTATGGGCGACGGATTCTTTGTCGTGCAAGATCCGGAAGCACCTGGCGCTGAAGGGCAATATTTAACGCGCGCGGGTAATTTCACGGTTACGGCTGATGGCAACTTGGTCACGGCTCAAGGCTATAACGTATTGGGCGATGATGGACAGCCAATCAATATCAGCGGCTACGATTCTTACACAATCAACCGTCTAGGTGAAGTCATTGGAAAGCAAGCGGATGGCACAGAGGAAGTCGCAGCGAATATCGGCATCGCCACTCCTGAAAATCCAGCTGGCCTGCGCAAGTTTGGCGGTTCTTTGTATGAAATGACCAATATCGCAAGCCCTGGTGGCCTGGTAATAGAAAATGCTGCACAAGCGGGCACAGAAATTGGTTCTGGAATGCTCGAAATGTCCAACGTTGACCTTACGGAAGAGTTTACGGAAATGATCATCGCACAGCGTGGTTTCCAAGCGAATTCACGGACCATCACGACTTCAGATGAACTGCTTCAGGAAGTCGTGAACTTGAAACGATGATAAAACCAGCCGAACGGAGTGATGCGCAATGATTCGCTTAACAAGGCTGAACCGTTCTGAAATTGTCTTGAATGCGGTTTATATTGAGCGTATTGAAGCCATGCCGGACACGGTTGTTACGCTTACTACCGGAAGAAAAGTGCATGTGTTGGAGCCAGTACAGACAGTGGTTGACTCAGTCTCGGCTTATTACCGTGACATCAACATTCTGCCGAAATTGCACGATGCACCCATGGAAGAGTAAGGAGAGTCAGTATGGAAACAAATTTTTCAGGCATCAATAGAGAAGCCTTGAACAGCAAGAAAATTCATACCTATGATTTCAAGAAGGCCTTGCGATTTTCACAAGACCAGATTCGGACACTATCCCGCATCCATGAGAATTTTGCGCGTCTGTTGACTTCCTATTTTTCGACACAACTGCGTACCTATGTGCAAATTACCGCTGAAAAAGTGGAGCAAGTGGCTTATACAGATTTCCTCGAGAATATTGAGAAAAAGTCGATTCTCGGCGTATTTGAAGCGCCTCCGCTTAACGGCAGCATGGTAATGAAATTTTCGCCGGAAGTGGCGTACGTCATGTTCGACCGCTTGCTCGGCGGGCAAGGAAATGTGGTGCAGAGACCGAGTGATCTGACTGAGATTGAAATCAGTGTTATCAACCGGATCTTTGCCCAGTCTCTTGGTTGCTTTCAAGAAGCCTGGACATCGGTTATTGAGCTAACGCCCGAATTAAAGGAAGTGGAAGTGAATCCGCAGTTTTTGCCGATGGCTTCGCCGAACGAAACCGTCATCATCGTGAAATTGCAGGCAAAGATTGGCGAAACGGAAGGCGAAATTCAATTATGCCTGCCGCACTTGGTGCTAGAACAGGTCTTGCCGAAATTATCCGCACGCCACTGGCTCGCAAGCCAGAAAAAAGCGGTCGAGCATCAGGAAGTGGAAGTACTCGAAAAGCGCCTTCAAGCAACGAAAATGGACGTTGCGGCAGTATTAGGCGAAGTGACTGTCGATATCAAAGACTTTCTGGACTTGAAAAAGGGCGATATTCTCCGTTTGGATGAAGCGATCGATACCCCAGTCAAGCTATACATCGACCAGAAACAGAAATTCCTTGCACAGCCGGGTATTTCAAAAGGCCGTCTAGCGGTACAAATCACGGGGCTATGCGGGGAAGGAGAAGTTTGCGATGAAGGATGAGCGTTTATCACCTGAAGAGATGAAAGGATTGCTGAACAAGGCGGATAGCACGGTCCCGCAGGAAGTGTTGGGCAATCATGAACTGGGTGTCTTGAAAGAGTTGTTCTGTACAGCGTTCGGCGGCACCGCTGCCCTTCGCGACCCACTGTTTCCGGAAACGGCAGCCATCAAAGGGCCGGTTTGGAGCGTAAAGAGCAAGGATGAGCTGTTTGCTGAAACCGAGACGCCGGTCTACGTTGCGCTCGGTGAATATAGCGGCTTGTTGAAAATGCCGCAAATCGTCACGCTCGACCAAGCAGAGGCGGATGCGGTGGCTTCGGAGCTGTCAGATGAAACAGACAGCGATAAGCTGTTTGCGGCAGTCCAGGATATGCTCATGCGCCTGTTCGGATCATCAGCGGCAGCTTTGTCGATGGTGAGCGGCCAAGAGATCGGCTATTCCTTATCGGGCATGGACATTCTGGAGGCAGGTCAGAAGTTTCCGTTCACTCATTTCACGAAAGAGCAATGGTTTGCTGAAGCGCTGTTTACGCTGACTGTCGGCGACCGCCAAAATGTAGCGTTCCGCATGTATTTGCCAGCCGGGCCGTGCCGAGAATTGGCCGAAGAGCTGGCAGGATGCGAGCAAGCGGAAGAAACGAAGGAGACACAGGATATGTCATCAAATGAACAGCAACAACCAGAAAAAACTTCACAGCCGGCGAATGCTAACGGGCCGAACGTCCAGTCCGTCCAATTCTCGAGCTTTGACGAAATCGCTGCCGAACAATCGGCGCCGAACAACCTCGACATGCTCTTGGACATTCCGCTGCAAGTGACGGTGGAACTTGGCCGGACGAAGCGGATGGTCAAGGAAATCCTCGAGATGTCGCAAGGGTCGATTGTCGAACTCGACAAACTGGCAGGAGAGCCGGTGGACATCCTTATCAACAACAAACTGATCGCTGTCGGCGAAGTGGTCGTCATCGACGAAAACTTCGGCGTGCGGGTCACCGATATTTTAAGTACGGCAGAGCGCATTTCCAAATTGCGTTGATGCAAGGCGAAGGAGTACGGCAAGTGTGAATTACAGACAATGGATTTTACTACTTATAACGCTCGCTGCCCTTTGGTTTGCTGCACCGGCAATGGCGTCTGCGGATACGGGAAATGTAGCCGATTGGCTGAAAGAAGACCCGGCAAGCGAAACGGAACCGGCAGAAGCGGAAGCGGTGCCGGAGATCGAAGAGAAAAGTTTCGCTGCGATCATCGGGCAATTGATTTTCTATACCTTGCTGATCGCCGGATTGATTTACGGGCTCATCAAATTTTTGGCCATGCGCCAAAAAGGGGTGCAGTCGCAGCGTGCGGTCCAGTTGATGGGCGGCTCGCCGCTCGGCCAGAACAAATCACTGCAGCTGGTCAAAGTCGGAGGCCAATTTTACTTGATTGGCGTGGGCAACGAAGTGACGCTCATCAAGGAATTTTCGGGAGAAGCGGAGATCGCCGCTTTGGAACAAGACTTGGATCAACAGCGTCCAGCTGCATCCGCGTTGTTCGGCAACGGTGGCAAAGCGAAAGCGCCATTCACGAATTTCGAGCAATACTTCGCCCGCAGTTTGGACAAGCAAAAAGAACGGCGCTTGTCTTTCGGCGAAAAGCGCACGGATGACGGGGAGGACCAGCGATGATCACAGAATTATTATTGGTCATTCCCGGCATCTCACTCGATAATACCGATCCCGGAGATGTCTCGACGACTTTGCAATTATTATTGATGCTGACAGTGTTATCGCTCGCACCGGGCATCCTGATCATGATGACGAGTTTCACGCGCATCATCATCGTCTTGAGTTTCGTGAGGACAGGGCTCGGGACGCAATCGATGCCGCCGAACCAGGTGCTGGTCGGATTGGCGTTATTTTTAACCTTTTTCATCATGGCGCCGGTCGCGACGGAAATGAATGATACCGCGCTCCAGCCGTATTTGGACGAAGAACTGAACCAAGAAGAAGCGCTCGATGCCGCCATCTTGCCGATCAAGGAATTCATGGCGCAGCATACGCGTGAAAAAGATTTGGCGTTGTTCTTCAAATACGCCGAACTGGAAAAGCCGGACGGCATCGAAGGCATTCCGTTGACCTCGCTGATCCCGGCATTCGCACTCAGTGAATTGAAGACCGCTTTCCAGATCGGCTTTGTCATCTTCATCCCGTTTTTGATCATTGATATGGTCGTCGCATCGACTTTGATGGCGATGGGGATGATGATGTTGCCGCCGGTCATGATTTCACTGCCTTTTAAAATCTTATTGTTCGTCCTGGTGGATGGATGGTATTTAATCATCGAATCGCTGCTTGTCAGCTTTTAGCGAGAGGAAGAATTTATTTGACGCCGGATATGGTCATCAAACTAGCAGAACAATCCATTTATCTCATCATTCTCATATCAGCACCGCTATTGCTCATCGCACTGGGAGTGGGGCTATTGGTCAGTGTATTTCAGGCCATGACCCAAATCCAGGAGCAAACTCTGGCATTCATCCCGAAAATACTGGCGGTTTTTCTGTCGCTCGTCATTTTCGGCCCCTGGATGCTGACGATGCTCCTGGATTATACGCGCGATTTGTTCGAGCAGCTTCCACGGTTTATCGGATAAGCGCCGATGAATGATGTTCTTAATCTGCTGCCGTTCTTCCTGCTCGTGCTCATCCGCCTTACTGCTTTTTTCCTGATTGCGCCGCTGTTTGCGATGAGAGGCGTGCCCAATCAATTCAAAATCGGCATCGCCGCTTTTCTCGCGCTGACGGCGACGACCGCTTGGGCTCCGGAAACGGCATTGGTGCTCGATGGCAGCTACACTTTGCTGATCTTCAAGGAGCTGGCGGTCGGCTTGGCGCTTGGCTTTACGGCCGCGCTTTTGCTTTATGCGGTGCAGATCGCCGGCGCGTTCATCGATTTCCAGATGGGCTTTGCCATCGCCAATGTCTTGGATCCGCAGACGGGCGCTCAAGTGCCGATCATCGGGCAATTCAAATATACGCTCGCGCTGTTGTTCCTATTGACCGTCAACGGCCATCATATAATGCTAGACGGCGTGATGCAGAGTTTGCGCGCCCTGCCGGCGGAAGAGTTTTTATCGGTCGGTGCGGAATCCATCGCGCGTTTTATGACCGATTTGTTTATTGAAATGTTCATCATTGCTTTCCAGATTTCCCTACCGATTGTCGCGTCCTTATTTTTGATCGATGTGGCACTGGGCATCCTGACAAAAGCCGTGCCGCAATTGAACATTTTTGCGGTCGGATTGCCGCTGAAAATTTTCGTCGGCTTTGTATTGTTGCTCTTGACGATGAGTGTGTTCTTTTATTTACTGCAGGTCCTCTTTGAAAAAATGATGGTCAGCATGGGCGAATTAATCAGCTTATTGGGAGGCGGATAGGATGAAACGCTATCCATTGAACCTGGACCTGCAGTTTTTTGCCGGTGAAAAGACCGAAAAGGCGACGCCCCAAAAGCGCCAGGAATCACGCAAGAAAGGCCAAGTGGCCAAAAGTCAGGAAGTCGCGGCCGCACTCATCATGCTCGGCGGCATCCTGGTCCTAAGTTTTCTCGGGGATTGGATGCTTGATCAATTGCTGGCCATTTACCGCATCAATTACATCCAATACATCAGTTGGGACATCACGCCAGACACGATCCGGCTCATGTTCGAACAATTGGCCATGGATGCATTCTTGGTCATTGTGCCGATTATGCTGGTCGGCGTGGTCTTCGGGTTTCTCGGAAATTATATGCAAGTGGGCCCGCTTTTTACGGCAGAACCGTTAAAAGCGAAGCTCGAACGGCTCGATCCGATCAAAGGCGCAAAACGGATTTTCTCGGTTCGCGCACTTGTGGAGCTGGCCAAATCTTTGATGAAGATTGCGATTGTCGGGGGCGCCGCTTTCGGTGTCTTGTGGTTTGGCCAGGAAGAAATTTTCTCGCTGTCTAGGCAAAGCCTGCGCGACTCCCTGAGCCTGGTCGGCGGCCTTGTCCTCCAGATGGGCATGGTCGCGGCGCTCATCTTGTTGTCTTTATCAACGCTCGATTATATGTACCAGAAATACGAGTTCGAAAAGGGCATTCGGATGTCGAAGCAAGACATTAAAGATGAATACAAAAAAGCGGAAGGCGACCCGTTGATCAAGCAAAAGATCAAAGAAAAGCAACGCCAAATGAGCATGAACCGCATGATCCAGGATTTGCCGAACGCTGACGTCGTCATCACCAACCCGACGCATTACGCGATTGCGATCCAATACGACGCCGAGACGATGGAAGCGCCGAAAGTCATTGCAATGGGCAAAGATTTCACGGCGCTCAAGATCAAAGAAAAAGCGAAAGAGCTTGGCATCGTGACAATGGAAAACAAGCCACTCGCCCGCTCGCTCTACGCACAAGTATCAATCGGCGATTCCGTGCCCGAAGAACTGTTCCTCGCCGTCGCCGAAGTCCTGGCTTATATCTACGCATTGAAGGGCAAGCTTTCATAATCCATATATAAACTGAAATGAATGAAATAAGAATCATTCAAGAGTGCTGGATAAGTTCATGAACTTCTATAGTTGCAAGAACTAGATTTTTCACAGTATCAAATATAAATGAGATCTCCAAGTGTTTGGAGAAGCGTCGCTCGACTCCTGTGGGATCAGCGGGTTTGAGAGACCCCGCAGGCAATGAATGAGCGAAGCTTAGCTGAGCACATTCATTTGCGACGCATCTGCTTGCAGATGTGGGAGCAACGGTTTTAGTGACGAGGAGGCTCGATTCCCGCCCCACGGAAAGCGAGCGGGAAGCTTCGGAAAACACGGTTTCCCAGAAAACCCTAACAACTAACTTCAACATACATAGCAAACCGCAACACGAAAGAGGAGGAAGCAGTTTGAAATTCAGAGATTATGCGATATTGGTATCGGTGATCATGATTGTCATCATGATGGTTATCCCGCTGCCGCCGCTGTTATTGGATATTTTAATCATGATCAATATCAGCTTGGCGCTGACCATCATCCTGGTGGCGATGAACACGCAAGAACCGTTGCAGTTCTCGATCTTTCCGACGCTCCTCCTGCTGACGACCTTGTTCCGTCTCGGCTTGAACGTCTCGACGACACGCTCGATCTTGACCAATCAAACCGGCGGGCAAGTCATCGAAACATTCGGCTCGTTCGTGGTCGGAGGCAGTGCCATTATCGGGATTTTGGTGTTCTTGATTTTGGTCATCATCCAATTCCTCGTCATCACCAAAGGCTCGGAGCGGGTGGCAGAGGTCGCAGCCCGTTTCACGCTCGATTCAATGCCCGGCAAACAGATGAGCATCGATGCTGATTTAGGTGCAGGCATGATCTCAGACCGCGAAGCAAAAACACGCCGCGAAAAAGTCGGCCAGGAAGCCGATTTCTACGGTGCCATGGACGGTGCCAGTAAATTCGTTAAAGGCGATGCCATCGCCGGCATTATCATCACCATCATCAATATCATCGGCGGTTTGATGATCGGCGTCGTCGTCCATGGCTTGCCGATCGGCGAAGCGGCGCAATTGTTCACTTTGCTATCGATCGGCGATGGACTTGTTAGCCAAATCCCGGCGCTGTTGATTTCGACGGCAATGGGGATTGTCGTCACCCGTGCCGTGTCGGATGGCAACCTCGGATCCGATATTACCCGTCAATTATTCGCTTTCCCGAAAATGCTCTACGTCGTCGCTGGAACGCTGATGATGCTCGCGGTTTTTACACCCATCAGTCCGCTATTGATTATGCCAGTCGCTGGCGTCATCGCCTTTAGCGCCTTTAGGATGCAAAAAACGCTCAACGCCGAGGAAGCGGTCGAAAAAGACAGCGACCCGGGCGAAAAAGAAGCGGCTGATCTGAAGAGTCCGGAAAGCGTCACCGACCTGCTGCACGTCGATGCCATCGAATTCGAATTCGGCTACGGCTTGATTCCAATCGCTGATAAAAACCAAGGCGGGGACCTATTGGACCGCGTCATCATGATCCGCCGCCAATGCGCGATGGAACTGGGCATCGTCGTTCCGGTCATCCGCATCCGCGACAATATCCAATTGCAGCCAAATGAGTACGTCATCAAGATCAAAGGCAACCGGGTCGCGCGCGGCGACATCATGCTCGACCATTATCTTGCGATGAGCCCGGGCGTCGACGATGAAAACGTCTTTGGCATCGAAACCGTCGAGCCTGCGTTTGGCATGCCGGCGCTATGGGTTGATGAAGACATGAAAGAAGAAGCGGAGATGGCGGGCTACGCCATCGTCGATCCGCCGTCTGTCGTCTCGACGCATTTAACGGAGATCATCAAACGCCATGCGCATGAACTCGTCGGCCGACAGGAAGTGAAGTCATTGATCGAAAACATCCGTGATTCATCTCCGGCTGTCGTCGAAGAATTGATCCCGAATTTGATGAGTATCGGCGAAGTCCAAAAAGTGCTGATGAAATTATTGAAGGAAAAAGTGTCGATCCGCAATTTGCTGGTCGTCCTAGAAACCTTGGCTGATTACGCGCCGCAGACAAAAGACGTCGATTTGCTAACAGAATATGTGCGCCAGGCACTCGCTAGACAAATCACCCGCCAGTATGCCCCGGACAATGAAGCGTTGAAAGTCATCACGGCAGGAGCGAGCCTGGAGAAGAAATTCGCCGATTCGGTCCACCGTACCGAGCAAGGCAATTACCTGTCGATCGACCCAGAATCGTCCCAGACGATTTTCCAGAAGATCACCGAACAGGCCGGCCAGCTGCAACAAAACGGCGTCCAGCCGATCCTGCTCACTTCGCCTGCGATCCGCATCTATATGCGCCAGTTCGTGGAACGCTTTGCGCCGGATCTGCCGGTGCTGTCCTATAACGAATTAGAGCCTGAAATTGAAATCCAAAGTGTTGGAGTCGTGAATATCCCATGAGATTAAAAACTTACCGAGTCGCTACGATGCCTGAAGCCATGGTGCTCATCAAAAGAGATTTAGGCGATGATGCCCTGATCCTTAACACGAAAAAAGTGAAGACCGGCGGCTTGTTCGGCTTGTTCCGAAAAGACTGTCTAGAAGTGACCGCGGCGGTTGAAACCATGGAAGAACCGGCACCAAAATCCATTTCACCAGCCAAAGCACAAGCGATGCCTGCTGAAGCACCAGTTAAAAAGAGTCAGGAAAACGATGCGCTGATGGAAGAGCTGCAAAGTTTGAAGCGGCTCATGATGCACGAAGGCCCGGAAGATCGGCTGCCTGAATCATTGCGCCCACTGCGTAGCTTGCTGGAGGAGCAAGGCGTGGAACAAGCGGTGCAGACAGAGCTGCTCTCCAAACTGCTGAAGGCAGCTGAAAGTGAAGAGAGCGTGCAAGATGCGTTTCATGCGGAGCTCGTCCGTTTTATTGAACAGCATCAGCAAGCGGTCAAGAATGACTCGCCTTCGATCGCCTGCTTTATCGGGCCTACGGGCGTCGGCAAAACGACGACCATCGCGAAAGTCGCGGCTGAGCATTTGCTGGAACATAAACGCACGGTCGGTTTGATCACCGCCGATACGTACCGTATTGCAGCCGTAGCGCAATTGAAAACTTACGGCGAAATTTTGGATGTACCGGTCGAAGTGGTCGAATCTCGTGAACAACTGTCCGGCGCACTGGATGCATTAAAAGCCTGCGACGTCATTTTGATCGATACGGCGGGGCGCAACTACCAGCAAGCCGAGTACATCCAAGATTTGCAGAAGCTGCTGCCGGAAACGCAGCATATCCATACTACTTTGGTGCTGAGCTTGACGGCGAAATACGAAGACATGGTCCAGATCATCGGCAATTTCGAATCGTTGTCGATTGATGAGTTGTTGTTGACGAAAAAAGATGAAACGGCTTCTGCCGGAGTCATCCTCAATTTATTGCACCGCTACCGGATTCCGCTTCGCCGCATCGCGACCGGCCAAAATGTACCGGATGATTTGGTTGCGGCAACGCCTGGGCGCATCGCCGATTACATTGCAGGGGAGCAGCGCCATGCGTGACCAGGCCGTTCAATTGAGGGAGAAGATGTCCCGCAAGAATACGAAGCCCAGCATACGCAATACGCGTGTACTGGCCGTGACAAGCGGCAAAGGCGGAGTCGGCAAATCGAATTTCACGTTGAATTTCGCGCTTGCGTTGATTGAACAAGGGAAATCGGTGCTGATCATCGACGTCGATTTGGGATTTGCCAATATCGATATTTTGTTCGGCCATACGCCGCGCGAAACGATCATTGGCATGCTCGACAAGCAATTGGCGATCGACGACGTGATTGAGCGCGGCCCGCTCGGCTTGCAATTGATTGCCGGCGGGCAAGGGTTTTCGGGATTGTTTGAACTCGATAGTGAAAAAATGAAGCGATTTATGGAACAGCTCGGCAGCCTGCAAGGAAAAGTGGATTTTGTGCTGCTCGATACGGGAGCGGGATTGTCGGAGAACAATATGCGCTTTCTGCTCGCAGCGGATGAAGTGCTATTGGTCACGACGCCTGAACCGACGTCGGTCACCGATGCCTATTCGGTCGTCAAGATGATGCATGCAAAAGACCCGGACCTGGCTATCCGCCTTGTCGTCAATCAATGTACCGACGGCAAAGAAGGACGCCAGACAGCCGAGAATTTTGCGGAAGTCGCAGGGCGCTTTTTGGATAAAGACATCCGGACGCTGGGCATTTTGCCATCGGATCTCCATGTGCCGCAAGCCGTTAAAAAGCAGCAGCCATTCTTGCTGTCGCATCCAAATGGAGCAGCAAGCAAAGCGATACGTGAACTCGCAGCGGCGTATCTGGAGTTGCCGTCGCCGTTCAAGATCGGGCTTCGTGGATTCGTCATGAAATTATTCTTCAAATAAAGGCATAGCGGAAGTGGGGTGGACAGCTTGGTAAATCAGAAATTGTCGAATACAGAACTAGCGCAATGGGGCAACTGGCAGCAGAACAGGGACCAGGATGCCGGCGATTATTTAGTCGCGAAGTATTTGCCCTTGGTGGATTATGTGATTCAACGCTTTCTTATCAGCCTGCCGAAAACCGTCGACAAAGACGAAGTCCGAAGCTACGCCTACGAAGGCTTGCTGGACGCACTCGATAAATTCAAGCCGGAGAAAGACTGGAAATTCGAAACTTATGCCGCGTGGCGGATCAAAGGGGCGATCATCGATGGCCTCCGGAAAAGCGATTGGCTGCCGCGTTCATTGCGGGACAAAGTGAAGAAAATCGAGAAAGCGTACGCTGAACTGGAACAACAGAAAGGCGAAAGTGCCAGTGACCAGGAAGTGAGCGAATACTTGGGGATGACCCCGGCGGAATTGAACCGCGCCGTCTCAGAAGCTGCCTTGTCGGCAATGCTGTCGATGGATGACGACCAGTCGAACCTGGAAGAGCGCATGCCGCGCGCGAGTATCGGTTCGCCGGAACGCGAGCTGTCTGGGCAGATGACCAAAGAGGCCTTAGCGAAAGCCATTGCCACATTGCCGGAAAAAGAGAAGTTGACGGTTTCGTTATGTTATTTTGAAGAAATGAAGCTGACCGAAATCGCGGAAATTCTCGGCCTTAGCGTTTCCAGGGTGTCGCAATTGCATTCGAAAGCGATGCTCCGTCTGCACGCAGCGATGCTATCGGTCCATGAACATTATTAATCGAGGGAAAGCAGGGAGCAGATGGTAGCACTGTTGATAGTGGTCAGCACTTTATTGTTATTGCTGAATGTCAAACTGATGATGTCGAGAAAGCTGATGGTCGAACAGGAATCCGAACGGCTCGAAGCGGCCATGGCGGAATTCATCACAGCCGTCGAACAGGAAAATGATGCCTTATACGATAAATTGATGGATCGGCTGGAGCAGACGGAAGCGAAAGTGGCGCAATGGGAAAAAGCGGAGCATAAAGTAAAAGAGCCGAAAAGCGCAGATTTCTCCGCCGATCAGCCTCCAGTGGAAACAAGCCGGCGCGAAAAAGTGCGGCAGCTCACGAAACAAGGTTTCTCGGCTGCCCATATTGCAAAGCTATTGGAGTTGCCAATCGGCGAAGCGGAAGTCGCCGTCCAATTAGAGAAGAAAAGACAGATTCGATAGGTGGGACATGGAGATGCGCATTGATGCAGCAAGGCCTAGGCCTTCGGAACAACCCAATACAGCAATTGCCAAACCGCCAGGCGGCGCATTTGCAGAGGCCATGAAACGGTCACGGACTGAGCTGAGGCGGGATGCGCTCACGCCTTTATTCGCGACTGTAGAACAGCGCGGAAAACGCCTGGCCGAACACAGGACTTTGGAAAACTTGGTTGCGTATAAACAATCCATCAAGCAATTCCTCAATGAATCGCTCCGCCATGGACTCCAGCTAAGCGACCAGGCTGCGTCTGATTTCGGAGAAGGGGCGCCGCCTCATCAAATCGTGAAAATCATTGATGAAAAAGTGATTGCGCTTCAAGATCAATTACTGGATAATGAAGTGGAATATATTGGCATACTCGAAACGGTAGGGGAAATAAAAGGCTTGCTGCTCAATTTGTATATGTAACAAGCTTGGGGGAAAGGGAGAAACGATGTGAGCGACAACCGTAGGGAGTTTTTTCGCGTGTCTTTTGTCCGCGCGATCAGCGGCAAGGTAGAGTTATCTGAGAAAGAAGAAGTTCTTGTAGATATTTCCAGCCTGAGTGCCGGAGGGCTTGTGTTCGAAGCCTATCTTGATTTCGCATTGTATGAACAGGTAGCATGTAGCTTCGAATTGTTGGGTGAACCTTTCCAACTGGAAGGGAAAATCATCCGAAAAGTAGCTAAAGAGCATAATTTTGAATATGCAGTGCAATTCAATGCCGGCCAGCGTTCTGTATCAAAACTATTCCAGCAATTGAATACATACCAGATCCGCAAAAGAAAAAGCGTGTTGAATGATTGAAAAGAAGGCCCCGGCCTTCTTTTTTTTATGCAGGAATATAGATGTCTCGAATCGAAAGTAATGGAAGATGGATGAGGAGAGGGGATTGGGAAATGCAGGTAGGTGAACATCTTCTGAATGTATGGCGGCGCTTTGATGGGCTGCCGATGGATAATTTGGTGAAGGCTTGGAATTATGAGCGGGCCGGATTGAAAAAGCAGCGCAGCGTCGAGCAGATGCGTGAGCATCGCGAGGCGCATGGGCTTGGAGGAAATTGTTTCGACTTGGCACTTTGGCTGATTGCGGAATTTCGCGAGGCAGGGATCGAGGCTTATGCGATTGGTTCCGAACTTAGCACAGAGGAAGCGCATGCAGCGGTATTGGCGCTCGATGAAAAAGGCCGGCGTTTTCTATGCGATTTAGGGGACCAATGGATACAGCCGATTTTAGTCGACTCGCAAGATCCAGCGTTCTCGGACGCTCCGCAAGCAGGATTTTTTCCGGGAGCGGACGTACAGTTATCGGCTGAACCTGATGGCATGACGGTCATTTATCAACGGCCCGGCGGCAAATTATCGGTCCAAAAGTACGTACTGGAGCCAGTCGGCGAAGAAGCATTTTGGCAGGCAGCGGAATATTCGCAGCATCAGCTCGGCAAAACGCCGCTCATCGAAGTCCGTGTCCCTTTCGAAGGCGACACCGCCCATTGGGAATTCAACGATTGGCAAAGTGAGCTCAGCACGAACAAGGGCTTGTTCCAGGAAGAGCCTGCACCTTCCCTTGACGCATGGGTAGAGCGCATTCATGAGCGGTCAGGGTATGACCGCGATATAATAGAAGAAGCACTCGCATTTTACAAAAGCATGGACTGAGCAAGGCAAGGAGGCAAAACACATGAACACCAATTCATTACCGAAAGAAATCCAGACGGAGCGGCTGAAGCTGGTCCCGATCACTGAAGAGCTGTACCGCAATTTATACGGCAGCTACGAAATGGGCGCGCATATCAGCCTGCATTTGGATGATTTGAAACACGACCAGCGGCTTTACGGCTGGGGCGCATGGATCGCTTTCGATAAAGCCGGCGCGCCGGTTGGCGATATGGGGTTTAAAGGACGCCCGGATAAAGCCGGAAAAGTGGAAATCGGCTATGGCGTAAAAGAGTTTTATCAAGGCAAAGGCTATGCCACGGAAGGCGTCCAAGGCTTGATTGATTGGGCTTTTTCATTTCCGGAAGTGCGGGAAGTGACGGCGGAATGCTACGAAGACAATATGCCATCGATCCGTGTGCTCGAAAAACTGGGGTTTGAACGTACTGCGCAGTCGAAAGAATTGGTGTTTTGGAGATTGCGCGATGGCTATTGAGAAAATCGCTTGCGTGACAGAAGATGGCGCGCTGACAGGCGTCGCGACCCGTTATGAAGTCCATCGGCAAGGTTTATGGCATGAGACTTTTCATTGCTGGGTCGTCTCAAGAGAATTGGGCCGCACCGTGATCCATCTCCAGCTGAGGAGCCAGGATAAAGCGGATTTTCCCGGGCTTTTTGATATCACGGCAGCGGGTCATATCGCAGCGCATGAAACGATGAAAGACGGCGTGCGTGAAATCGAAGAAGAGCTTGGCCTCACGCTGGCGTTCGAGCAATTGACGCCGCTTGATGTGGTAAAAGACGAGATTTCATTGCCTGGATTCACCGATCGCGAGCGGGCTTATATTTATCTACATGAGGGCGCACAAATCGGCCTGGCAGACTACCGCCTGCAGCCGGAAGAAGTGGCGGGCATGGCGGCTGTCGATTTTCAGGCATTTTTTGAATTGTGCATGAAGCAAACGGAGACCATCGATGCCCGTGGGTTTATTGAAACACAACAGGGCAGG
Organism: Planococcus sp. SK3692; assembly: GCF_028890485.2. Taxonomy (GTDB): domain Bacteria; phylum Bacillota; class Bacilli; order Bacillales_A; family Planococcaceae; genus Planococcus. Next base: position 1,584,526 of record NZ_JARCHV010000001.1, on the reverse strand, counting down.
CAGCCATTCCAACAAAAGCTCGGCTTGGCGGATTTTGTGCCTCATCAACCGGATTATTGGAAGCAAGTGGCGATTCGCATCCGCCGGCAATTAATGGATAGTTAAGCTGAAAAGTAAAAAGCGCTTGTATGGGGAATTTTCCATACAAGCGCTTTTTGAGTTTGTCAGAACACGCTGAAGTCTTCAGATTTCAAGTCAGTGATGAACATATGGCCAGGTGCATGGGTGATCATCAAAGACGGCTTGCTTTCCATGGCGACAGCTTGGGGCGTCACACCGCAAGCCCAGAAGACCGGCACTTCACCGGGCTTGATTTCCACCGCGTCGCCGAAATCAGGCTTCGCGATGTCTTGGATGCCGATCGATTCGGGATTGCCAATATGGATTGGCGCACCGTGAACATTCGGGAAGCGGCTCGTCACTTGGACCGCGCGGACGATGTCTTGCTCCTTGATCGGGCGCATGCTGACAACGGTCGGGCCTTGAAAGCGGCCAGCAGGAATAGCGGGAATCGATGTCTTGTACATCGGCACATTGCAAGCTTGTTCCTGATGGCGCATCGGGATGCCGTTTTGTGTCAGCGCTTCTTCGAATGTAAAGCTGCAGCCAAGTAGGAACGCGACCATATCATCTGTCCATAATGGGCGGATATCCGTCGTTTCTTCCGCCAAGACGCCCTCCCGGTAAACGCGGTATTTCGGGATGTCGGTGCGTAAATCGGCGTTTGGCGCGGACAGCGCCGGAACGAACGAACCGGGTTCTGTGACATCGATGACCGGGCAGGATTTCGGGTTGCGCTGGCAGAACAGCAGAAATTCAAATGCCATATCTTTCGGCAAAATGGCCAGGTTCGTTTGGATGAATCCTGGGGCGAAGCCGGAAGTCGGTGCTCGGAATTCGCCTTTTCGGATGGCGCTGCGCAGCTCTTCCGGAGATGTGAATTGCATGTTTCAACCACTCCTTATTTAAATAATTGTGGAATGCCGTTCAATAATGTGTAACCGCCCATCCAGGACATGGCGATCACAATGACGACCCCGAAGATCGTCATCCACAGCGGGTGTTTGTAGTCGCCGACAATTTTCTTTTTGTGTGCAGCAATGAGCATGACGCCGAGTGCGATTGGCAAAATCAAGCCATTGAGTGAACCGACAAGCACGAGAATCAGGACCGGGCGCCCAATGGAAATGAAGACGATGGTCGAGATGACGATAAAGCTGATGGTCAGGTAGCGATGGTATTTCTCGAGTATCGGGCTGAACGAACGGATAAACGAAACGGATGTGTAAGCAGCGCCGACGACCGAAGTGACAGCGGCAGCCCACATAACGACGCCGAAGATCTTATAGCCGATGTTGCCGGCTGCGAGCTGGAACACTGACGCTGGCGGGTTGTCCGGGTCGAGTGCCAGTCCTTGCGAGACGACACCGAGCACGGCGAGAAACAAGATGACGCGCATGATCGAAGCGACACCGATCGCATAGATAGAGCTGCGTGTTACTTGCGGCAAATGCCTTTGGCCCGTCATGCCGGCATCGATCAAGCGGTGGCCGCCGGCGAATGTGATATAGCCGCCGACCGTTCCGCCGACGAGCGTAACGATGGCAAAAATATCAATCGTGTCAGGCGCAAAAGTTTTCGCAACGGCTTCACCGACAGGCGGCTGTGCCGTGATCATCACATAAACGGTCAATGCGATCATGACGAAGCCGAGAATTTGGGCGAAGCGGTCCATGGCACGTCCTGCTTCTTTGACCATAAAGATCCCGACAGCAAGCAGACCACTGAGTCCGGCGCCGAGTTCTGGAGAAATGCCGAACAGCACATTTGTACCAAGTCCGGCACCGGCGATGTTCCCGATATTGAAGGCGAGGCCGCCAATCACGACGAGAAACGCAAGGAAGTAGCCAAGCCCTGGCAACACGTCATTTGCGATATCTTGAGCGCGCTTGCCTGAAATGGCGATGATGCGCCAGATATTCGTTTGAGCACCGATATCGATGATGATGGAAATAAGAATGACAAAACCGAATGAAGCTAACAGAGTTTCAGTGAAAACGGTCGTTTGGGTCAAGAACCCTGGCCCGATAGCAGAAGTTGCCATCAGGAAGGCAGCACCGAGCAGCACGCTGCGATTGGTATTTTTCATCTTTTTGACATTGTTCATGGAAGTCCCTCCTTAGGCGGTGTTAAACGATTTTCTGGATGTGTTGGATATCGATTCCCGCCTCTTTCAAGGAACTGGAAATATGCAGCGCGAATTCTTTGGCGGTTTTGCCATCGCCATGGATGCAGATTGTTTCGGCCTTCAGGGCAGTCTCGGTGCCTTCTGTATTGATGACTTTGTTTTCTTTGACCATGCGGATAACTTGCTCGATTGCAGCATCCGGGTCAGTGATGAGCGCATTAGGCTGGCTGCGCGGAGTGAGTGTGCCGTCCGGTTGATACGTGCGGTCGGAAAACACTTCATTGGCAGTGCGCAGGCCGATGCGGTTTCCGGCTTTGACGATTTCACTGCCGGACAAGCCGAACAAAACCAATTCCGGATCAATTTTATAGACGGCTTCCGCGATTGCTTCGGATAACTTAGCATCGCCTGCCGCCATATTGTACATAGCGCCGTGAGCTTTGACGTGCTGCAATTTCCCGCCTTCTGCTTTGACGAAGCCGTAGAGCGCTCCGATTTGGTAGATGACAAGATCGTATACTTCACGCGGTGTTACGGCCATATGGCGGCGGCCGAAGCCGGCAAGGTCCTGCAAGCCGGGGTGCGCACCGATGCCGACGTTTTTGTCGAGCGCGAGCTTAACGGTTTCGCGCATCGTCGCTGGGTCGCCTGCGTGAAAGCCGCAGGCAATATTGGCGGACGTGACGTAATCAAGAATTACTTGGTCGTTTCCAAGTGTATACGTACCGAAGCTTTCGCCCATGTCACAGTTCAAATCTACTTGATGGTTCATGTCCATTCCTCCCGTTTCATTTGGATGGCGATCTTCAATTGGCGGATCTGCTGTTCTTGTTCGATATAAAGTTGTTGTGCATCGTCCGCGGATATGTAGCGGAACTTCAGCGATTCGCCGGGTTTTAATTGGCTGATCAGCGGCAAGTCGACTGATGCGACTTGGCCGATTTTCGGATAGCCGCCGGTCGTTTGGCGGTCGGCGAGCAAGACGATCGGGTTGCCGTCTGCCGGCACTTGCACAGAGCCGAACGCGACTGCTTCCGAAATCAATTCCTCCTGCTTTTCGAGCGCCAGTTCAGGGCCTTCCAGGCGATAGCCCATTCGGTCCGAATTGGCAGAAACGGTGAAGGTTTCCTCGAATATGCGCAAGCGGCTCGCTTCATTAAAGAGTGCGTACTGCCGGCCTGGCATCATCCGGACAATCGGCTGCTCATGGTAGCGGGCAGGGGGGATGAGCCAATCAGGCGTCTGGGAATTTTGGTTTTTCAAGGCATCCAGGCGCTGAGGCGAAATGGGTAAGGTCTTTAAACTGTCGCCATTTTTCAGCGCGCGTCCCTGGAAGCCGCCGATGCCTGCCCGTAAATAGGTCGAGTGGCTGTCCATGACGGCCGGAACGTCAAAACTGCCGGCTACCGCCAAATAACTGCGGGCGCCGCGTTTCGGTTCGCCGAACGACAAGACGCTGCCTTTTGGGACGAAATGGCCGCGCCACATGGCCAGTGGTTCGCCGTTAAGCGAAGGGGACAAATCACCTCCGCAAATGGCGATGTAATGGTCGGCTTCGAACTCGATGACCGGGCCGGATAAAGCGATCTCCAAGGTCGGGGACGTTTCCGCGTTGCCCGCGAGCAAATTGGCGATGCGGTGGGCAAACGGGTCCATGACACCGCTTGCGATGACACCGTAGCGCTGGAAACCTGTTCGGCCGAGGTCCTGGACCGCTGTCTGGAGCCCGCTTTTACGAATGCTCAGCATCTAACTTCGCCTCCTGTTCACGGTATTCGGCTTCATCGATTTGCGTGAAGCGGATTTCATCGCCTGCACGCAGCAAGCTCGGAATGTCCTGTTCCGGAACGAATAGGCGCAGCGGCGTCCGGCCGATCAATTGCCAGCCGCCCGGTGTTTCAATCGGATAGACGCCGGTTTGCATGCCAGCGATTCCGACGGTGCGTTCCGGGATGCGCAAACGCGGCGACTTTCTGCGCGGTGCGGCAATTTTTTCGGACATGCCGCCGATGAACGGAAATCCCGGGGCGAAGCCGATCATGTGTACGCTATAGACGCCGGACGTGTGGATTTTGATGACTTCTTCTTCGGTGAGGCCGTTATGCTCCGCGACAAAGCTGAGATCAGGGCCGAAATCACCGCCATAGCAAACCGGGATTTCGATTTGACGTGGTGTGGGTGCTTCGACCTCATCTAAATGGGCCGCTAGGAGCCGCAATTCCTGTTCAACTTCTGCTTGCCTAATCTGGCATGGGTCGTAAAAAACAGTCACTGTCGTGAATGCCGGGATGAATTCAACTAGCCAATCCGGTGTTTGCTTTTCCAGAAGTGAAGACAGTTTACGCACGGCTTGTTCCGACTCTTTATTGATGATGGTGCCGGTTTCGATGACCAGCGCCTGTTCACTGAGCGGGGAAAATGTAAAATCCAAAAAAGTTCACCTCATCTGCAGATTATTCTAAATACTTTAATAGTATAATGCTTTTCACTAGTGAATGAAAGTAGAGAATAGTTGGAGTTTATCATCTTAATATAGTAAATAATCGCTGAAGTAAAAGAAAGAACTCAATAGATAGGCCCAACGAACAGGATGATTGTGGGAATAATAAGAAAGCGCTTTCCAAATGCTGTTTGAGAAATGCTATTAAGATGATAGCAAAAGCCCCGATGGCCGTGGAGATGGCATCGGGGCAGTGGTGCTTATTCTTCAATATCGATCGGCTCTGTCACATCGGCTCCGTCAAAAAACTCAGCGGAAAGTTCAGCAATCGTGCCGTCTTCAAGCATTTCATCAATGGCTTTGTTGACGTTTTCGACCAGTTCATCGTTGCCTTTGTTCATAACCATGCCGCCTTCAGATGGGCGGTATTTGATCGTCGGGTGGATGACGATGTCGAGTTCCGGGAACGCTTCGATGGCGAGGGTCTGCAAATAATAATCATTGAGGATGACATCGGTGCGGCCGATTGCCACATCGCGCAAATAGGTTTCATTCGTCGCGTTGTCATACGTCACTTCTTCAGCACCGTAAGAACGGGCTGTTTCCATATAGACGGATGTCGAAGCGCCGGCTGCTTTTTTGCCTTCGAGATCTTCGAGCGTTTCGATGCCGGAAAGATCGCCTTCGCGGACGATGGCGGTACCGTATGAATATTTGAACGGCGTGGAGAACACGAATTTTTCCTTGCGGTCTTCGTTGATCTCGATATCGTTCGCTGCGATATCGACTTGACCGGTCTGGACAGACGTCATCATTTCGTCAAAGCCCATCTCAGAGAATTCGACTTCGAGTTCGAGGCGTTCAGCCATTTCGCGAACCACTTCGACTTCAAAGCCGGTTAATTCATCGGTGCCTTCCTCGCGATACGAAGTCGGGTAAAGCGTACCGGATGTCGCAACGGTCAATGTGCCTTGTTCCTGAATTTCGTCCCAAGCGCTTGTAGTGTCAGCGGTTTCTTCGCTGTCGCTGCCGCATGCGGACAAGGCAAGTGCTGCGGCTGCAGTGAGTGCGGCGACAGAAAACTTAGGTGTCATGATTTTATTCAAAAGAAGCTCCTCCTGTCTTGTCATACTTATGTAAAACATAGCACGACAAGCGCTTTCAGGAAAGCTGGAATGCTCTTGAAAATGAAGTTTAAATTGTCTGATTTTTTAAAGTTGACCAGGGTGGTCGAATGTTGTATGTTTAAGTCGACCAGGGTGGTCTAGTTGTGTGTGAAAGAGGAGGTGGACAACATCATTGCACGATTTGAAAGTTTGGAAGAAAGCAAGCAGCACAAGATTCGCCAGGCAGCACTCGAGGAATTTGCGGCGCATGGCTACGAGAAGGCGTCAACCAACCGCATCGTCAAAGCGGCAGGGATCGGCAAAGGAATGTTGTTTTATTATTTCACCAGCAAGCAGGAGCTCTACGAGTATTTGGTGAAGTATAGTCTTGAATTCATCCAAAGCCAGTATTTGGATAAAGTGGATGCTGGGGAACCGGATTTGATCGAACGGCTCACGCAGCTAGCCCGCCTGAAAATGGAAGCCCAAGCGGAAAATGAAGAAGTGTTCAAGTTCTCGGCTGCTTTTTTGCAAGAAGGAGAGCCGCATTTGCCAAAAGAGCTCACAGCGAATATAGAGAACATGAAACAAGCGGGCTATAAGCTCATGTATGAAGGAATCGATCGAAGCCGCTTCCGCAAAGGTGCAGATCCCGAGAAAGTGTTCCATTTAATCCGTTGGTCGATCGACGGCTACCAGCAGGAGCTGCTCGCGCGGTTGACGGGGCAAAAACTTGCCGAGATCGATTTCGCACCGTATTGGGAAGAATTCTATGGTTATTTGGCCATTTTGAAAAAGAGCTTTTACGAAACGGAGGAGGAATCGTGATGACAGTCGTCAAAACGCAAGGGCTCAGTAAAACCTTTGGGGATTTCAAAGCGCTGGATGGGGTCGATATCGAAGTGAAGGAAGGCGAAGTGTTTGGGTTTATTGGGCCGAACGGGGCAGGGAAGTCAACGACCTTGCGTGTCTTGCTTGGCGTTTTGAAAGCATCCGAGGGCAGCGCAGAAATTTTCGGCAAAGACGTTTGGAAAGATGCGGTCGATATCCATAAACGTGTGGCATATGTGCCGGGCGACGTTAATTTATGGCCGAACTTGACCGGCGGCGAAGTGATCGATTTGTTCGGCAGATTGCGCGGCGGCTATGACAAGGGCCGGCGCGATGAATTGATCAGCCGTTTCGGGCTCGATCCGGGCAAGAAATGCCGAACCTATTCAAAAGGGAACCGGCAGAAAGTGGCGCTCATCGCTGCTTTTTCCGCAGACGCAGATCTTTATATTTTCGATGAGCCGACTTCAGGCCTCGACCCGCTCATGGAGCGCGTATTTTCGGAGTATGTCCAAGAAGCGAAAGCGCAAGGCAAGAGCATCTTATTGTCGAGCCATATTCTGTCGGAAGTGGAAAAGCTATGCGACAGGGTAGCGATCATCCGCAAAGGACGCATCATCGAAACCGGCACACTCAAGGAAATGCGCCATTTGACCGGGTCCTTGATGTTCATTGAAACCGATCAGCCGATCCCGGATTTGGCGGAGCTTCGGGGCGTCCACCGTGTGCAGGCGTTCGACGGCGGCTGGTCGTTCCAAGTGGACGCCGATGAACTTGATGCGGTCGTCCGTCATTTAAGTGCATTTGGTATCAAGCGGATGGAAAGCCGGCCGCCAACGCTGGAAGATTTGTTCATCCGCCATTACGAGGAAACGGAGACAGGAGCAGGAGGTGGCGTGTGATGAGCCAGCTTTTTGACCATACATGGAGTTTGATGCGTTTCATCTTGCGGCGCGACCGCATCCGGTTGCCGATCTGGATCTTGTCGTTCGTTTTCGTATCGGCAGGCATCGTCCTCGTCTTCGACAATTTATATGGAGATGATATCGAGCGCCAGGCCATTGCGGAAACAATGGAAAATCCGGCGATGGTCGCGATGGTCGGACCCAATTACGGCGGCGCTGATTATACGACCGGCGCTATGACGGCACACGAAATGCTGGTCATGACTGCGGCGATTGTCGCTTTGATGAACATCCTGCTTGTCAGCCGCCATACGCGCGGCGATGAAGAGGAAGGGCGGCTTGAACTTGTCCGTGCGCTGCCGGTCGGCAGGTTATCCAGCATAACGGCAGTGTTGCTCGTGCTTGCAGCAGTCAACACAGTGCTTGCGGTAGTGACCGGCATTTCGATGGCAGCGCTGCAAGTTAAAAGCGTCGACCTTCACGGCTCGCTGTTGTTCGGGGCCGCGCTCGGTGCGACCGGCTTGTTCTTTGCTGCATTAACAGCTGTGTTTGCACAGCTGACGCAAAATGCCCGTGCGACGACCGGTTTGTCGATCGCCGCTTTGCTGGTGTTTTATATGATCCGTGCGATTGGCGACGTCATGAGTGAAGCCTTGTCGCTCACTTCGCCGCTCGGCTGGATCTTACGCGCTAAGCCATTTGTCGAAAATCTCTGGTGGCCAGTGATGCTGTCGGTTGGTTTGGCGGTGACGCTGTCTATCTTGGCGTTGTATCTGAACAGCATCCGCGATCACGACTCCGGCTTTTTGCCAACACGTGCTGGCCGCACAGAAGCCCCTGCGACGCTTCGCGGGCCGTTCGGCTTGGCGTGGCGGCTTCAGCGCACGGGCTTGATCGCCTGGGCAGTCGCCTTGTTCATCCTAGGCATCTCATATGGATCAGTGCTCGGTGAAATCGAACGCTTTTTTGAAGGCATCGATTTGTTCCAGCAATTGATTGTCGAGCAGGAAGGCTTTAGTTTGATCGAGTTGTTCATTCCGGTGTTGTCTTCGGTCATGGCGATTCTTGCGTCGATACCGGCGATTATGGTGATGTTAAAAGTGAAGACGGAAGAAAAGAACGGGCGCATGGAACATGTCATCGGCCGCTCGGTTTCCCGCTGGCGCGTGGCGTTTAGCTATTGGCTGCTTGCCGCGTTGACGGCGATTGCGATGCTGTTCTTGACCGGGAGTGGGCTGGGCCTAGCAGGCAATGCCGTACTTGATGAAGATCTGCCGCTTGGCACATATATCGGCGCTTCGTTCGTGTATTTGCCGGCTGTGCTGATCATGATCGGCTTGGCACTCGTGTTCATCGGCTTTTTGCCAAGTTTTGCGAGCGTTATCTGGCTTTACTTGGGTCTGTCGTTTTTCGTTGTCTATTTAGGTGAGCTGCTGCAGCTTCCGGACTGGGTGGAAAAGCTGACGCCTTATGGGCATACACCAAGCATTCCATTGGATGAAGTCAATTACGGCATGCTCGCGGTGATGATTGCAATCGCTGTTATCTTGGCCGTGGCTGGTGCATATGGTTTCCGCCGGCGTGACTTGAAAACTTAAGGAGGTTGATCATATGACTCAAACGATTATGACATTTCTATTGTTTCAAGGGCAGGCAGAAGAGGCGATGAAACTGTATACTTCCATCTTTGAAAATTCCCATATCGATTCAGTGACGCATCGGGAGGATGGCAAAGTAGAGCAGGCGAGCTTTACATTGGCAGGCACCAAATATATGTGCATCGATAGCCCGATTCCGCATGAGTTCACTTTTACGCCAGCTGTGTCGCTATTTGTCCAAGTGGACGATGAAGAACAATTCGATAAAGCCTATAATGCTTTAAGCGAAGATGGGAAAGTGTTGATGGAGCCTGGCGATTACGGCTTCAGCCGGAAATTTGGCTGGTGCAATGACCGCTTCGGCGTATCCTGGCAAGTGACGATCAAATAGATAATCCCCGGTGCAACGGTGCACCGGGGATTTTTTTGAGCTATTGAATTGCAATGATGATAAGAAAAATACGATTCCTTGTTGTATCTGGGGCAGGTTAAAGCAACAGCCAGGCAGCGAGAGGGCTGAGCAATGCGCCGAGAACTGCGGACAAAGTCATTGCCACAGAACTCATCGACGCGTCTTCTGGGCCATATTCGAAGGCTTTCGCTGTGCCAAGACCATGGGCAGAAGCGCCAAGGCCGATGCCGCGCCCGATTGGGGAATCGATATTCAATAAGTGCAGCAAATATGGCCCGAGCAGGATGCCTGTGAAGCCGGCGACCATGACGAATACGGCAGCCAGCGACGGAATGCCGCCGATCGTCGACGCGACTTGCATGGCGACAGGCGTCGTCAATGATTTTGGCAAGACCGTTAAAATCAGTTCTTCCGTAAAACCGAGCCAGCGTGTGAACAAGGTGCCGCTGACGAGCCCTGCGATGACGCCGGCAAAAATCCCGGCAGCGATCGGTACTAGGTTTTTCTGGAGCAACTCGCGATGCTTATAGAGCGGGACGGCAAGTGCGACGACAGCTGGACCGAGAAAAGCTGCCACCCAGTCGCCGCCTTCCATATAAGTTGCGTACGGGATGTCGAACAGCACGAGAATGGCGACGAGGGCCACTGTCGCTGTGATGACCGGGTTCAACGGCGTTTTGCGAAACCGCAGGTAAATAAAATTCGCAATGACATAAGCCGTCACGGTCAAGACGGAAAATATGAGGGCTGCGGGAGTGAATGCCATCATCACGATTCCTCCTTTTGGGCAGCGCTTCGATTTGCGATGTGCTGGCTGGCGAATCCGGCCGCCCCCATTGTGATGAGTGTGCTGATGACCACGATCGGCAGCAGCAATACGCCTTTTCCGGAAAACAAGGGACCGTAGTCAACGACGCCGACCGTTGCCGGAATGAAGTATAAGGAAAGAAAGCTTAATAAAAAAGTAGCGCCGGCGTCTATCCATTCGAGTGGGTAGATTTTCAGCAATAACGCGCTGAACAACAGCAAAAAGCCGATGATGCTTCCGGGCATCGGCAATTGGAGCAAAGCTTGAATGGCTTCGCCGATCAGCAAAAATCCGTACAAGACCAGCAATTGCAAAACAATGCGCACGATTTTCATTGGGCACCTCCGCCTTCCGGATAGTTTTGGAAAACGATGGACGTCTTCATATATGTAGATATTTTACAGCAATGGACTGGAAATGCGAGCCCATAGTTTCGTGAATTGAAGCGGAATAACTGTAAGGAAAGGAAGAAAATGTTATAGCGCGAAAGCTCTATACAACAGCATTTCAAGCGAATAATGAAATTTTCCGAAAACAAGAATTTAATACTTGCATTTTATAGCGGATGTTGTAGTATTACCTTATGCAATATATCGCATACAATTATTCGTTGATAGTATTTTGGGATAAAAAAGAATGAATATTCAAAAAGTAAGGGAGCTAGTAAGCATGGACAGCAAATTATCGATGAAGGCTTATCTTATCATTGGGACAATGCTTTTCGCATTATTTTTCGGGGCAGGGAATTTGATCTTCCCCGCGCAGCTCGGCCAGTATGCAGGTGAAAATGTTTGGGTGGCAATGGCTGGTTTCTTGACGACAGGGGTCGGCTTGCCGCTGCTTGGCATCTTGGCGATCGGCTTCTCAAAAAGCCGGGACTTGCAAGATCTCTCAAGCCGTGTGCATCCGGTGTACGGGTTATTGTTCACCGCCGCACTTTATTTGACGATCGGGCCGTTTTTCGCTTTGCCGCGGACAGCAGCCGTTTCTTATGAAGTGGGCATCGTGCCATTTATCGGAGACGGATCGATTACAATCGGCTTAATCGTCTTCTCGCTTATCTTTTATGTAGTGTCTTTATTGTTGTCGTTGAATCCGACACAAATGGTCGATAGCATCGGCAAATTCCTGGCTCCAGCCATCTTGATCGTCCTTGGCGTTTTGCTGGTGGCAGCGTTCGTTTCTCCGATGGGCGAGGCCGGTCCTGCACAAGACGGCTATGCAAGCGGCGCCTTTTTGACCGGCTTTACAGAAGGGTACAACACGATGGATGCGCTCGCTTCGCTCGTCTTCGGCATCATCGTCATTTCAGCTGTCCAGAAAATGGGTGTCACTTCATCTAAAGGCTTGCTGAAGGCGACACTTCTCAGCGGCGCTGTGGCAGCTGGGTTATTGGCTGTCGTTTATACGGGAATCGCTTTCCTTGGTGCGACTAGCACTTCTCAGCTTGGTCTTTTAGAAACTGGAGGGCCGGTTTTGAGCGGGGCTTCTGAACATTATTTCGGAACGTTCGGTGCCATGCTGTTGGCCGTGATCATCATTTTGGCGTGCCTCACGACAGCGGTTGGCTTGACGGTCGCGACTTCAGAATTTTTCCATAAACTGACGCCTGGCATCAGCTACCGCACATATGTCTTCATCTTCACGATATTTTCATTGGTCGTCACCAATGCCGGCCTTTCAAACATCATCACGTATTCCATTCCAGTGTTGATGTTCTTGTATCCACTCGCGATCGTCTTGATCATGTTGGCATTTATGTCGCCGCTTTTCAACCATAGCCGAATTGTCTACGTATCGGCTATCGGTGTGACGTTTTTCATCGCGATCGTCGACGGATTGAAGACCTTGACAGGATCGCTTGGCATCGAAAATCCGGCTTGGCTCCAAGGCGTCATCGACTTTTATGCTGAAGTCCTGCCGCTCTACGGAGACGGTCTCGGTTGGCTAGTGCCGGCTTTGGCTGCAATCATCATTTCAGGTGTGGCCACCCGTTTGAAAAACCGCGGTGAAGCGGAATCTCCAGCATTTACAAATCGCTAAAAAAAGCTGTTCCCAACGTGTCTGACACGTTGGGAACAGCTTTTTTAAATACCTTTCGAAGCAGTCAAGTCTTCGATGGTGCGGACCCAATTGGATTTCATCAAATGTGAAATCTTTTCGGCATCTCCGGCTTTCAATGTGTCGATGATTTCGATGTGCTCGTCATGGGAGCGCATCGTTAACACTAAGGAATGATGGAAAAATTGTCTGCGGACGTGTGATTGAAGCTGGCCGAGCATGGAATCTATATATGGATTTCCGGCTGCATCGACGATGATCTGATGGAATTCTTCATCGATTTTCAAAGCAGAGAAGGAATCGCTGTTGCGGATGGCACGCGCAAATTTCCGGTTGGTCTCTTCCAATAGCCCAAAAATTTCAGGCGTTAAATTGGGGATGGCCAGCTCACCGGCAAGTGCTTGCAGTACAGCAAGGGGGGGCAGGAGGTGTTTGATGTCTTCGATATGGATATCCGTAACGCGTGTCGCTTTACCGGGAAACATTTCAATGAATCCTTGTACTTCAAGAAGCTGCAGAGCCTCACGAATCGGCGTCCGGCTCAAATTGAGCGCTTCGGCGAGTTCAGTGTCGACCAGTTTCTCACCAGGCTGCAATGTACCATCGATGATCCATTGTTGCAATTGCAAGTGGGCACTTTCTTTAGCGGAAACGCGTACCGGCCTTGTATGGTCTACAGGAATCGGCATAGTAAATCTCCTTTCGAAATTATCTGACTCCATTATACACTAATCTGGAAAGCAATAAAATGCAGAATGCGATATATCTAAAACGGTGATTTTCGAATAGCAGTTTGATGCCCTCTGTAAAGGGAATAACAGCATTATCAGGAAACTTTAAGGAGGAGCCGCCATGCTATCATTCTTTACCAGTAAAGACGAACAAACCTTTGCCATCGAAGTCGAAGGCAAAGTAACCAAAGACGATTTGAAGAAATTTGACAATGTGGTGTTCGAAAAATTCCGCAACGATCAGAAATTCAATGTGTACGCAGTAATCGGCGATATCGACACGCCTACAGCGGGCGCCATGTTCGAAGAGTTGGCCATCGATGCCAAACGCTGGAGCCAATACAATAAACTCGCGGTCGTCAGTGAAAAAGACTGGCTCGACAAAGTATCGGGCGCACTCGACAAACTGCCTGGCGTGCAAGCCAAACATTTCCCAATGGACCAGATGGAAGCAGCCTGGGATTGGATAAAGGAGAGGTGACGAGATATGTTGTCAATTGTACCGAGCAAAGACATCGAAACGATTGCGATTGAAGTGGAAGGGCGTGCCAGCAAAGCCGATATCGAAAAACTGGATCATGTCATCCGCGACAAAGTGAGCGAAAAAGGACATTTCAATATGTATGCCATCATTTACAAAGTGGAAGATTCAACTTTGTTTGATGCGGCAGACAGTGCCGTAATCGACCGGCACAGCTGGAGCCAAGCGCGCAAATTCGCGGTTATCAGTGAAAAGGACTGGACGGCGGCAACGAGCGGCTGGCAAGGCTTCGCGGACGGCCTGGAAACACGCCATTTCAACCTCGACGAAATGAACGATGCCTGGGAATGGATGCAAGAATGAATAATGGATTTAAAGCGTTCCGCATTTCTGCGGAGCGCTTTTTTTCTGTTGAGACAAACGTTGAGAGTGGGAATTAGAAGACTTGGAATGAAAAGAAGTGATTGGAAAAGCTTCCGCTCTTCGACTGCGTTGCAGAGGGACGCTTTCCGGAGGGCTCGCATTGAGCCGCTTCGTCGCTACGCTCCTGCAGGGTCTCAATTGTCTCGCTATTCCTCCCGGAGTCGCCCTCTTCCACTCCGTCTCTAATTTTAGAAGGGGAGGAAATTTTTTTTGTTCACTCGATAGAAAAAGTGGAGATGCTTCCTGTTTTGTAGCTCGAGTCATCTTTGCTGTAGAGAAGCTAGTTAGTTCTGATCCTGCCACCAACATTTTCGACTAAAGCACCAATGTGCCAGACACTACATCACGGGAAGCGATTTCCCCACTAGCCGGCAACTGATTGCAGAAGCCGGACTGACTAAACATTCTTCACTCAATGAAATCACTCAGCCGCCGAGCGTAAAGGGGTGAGCCGATGCCGTAAGACAAGTGTCCTTCTTGGCTTACGGCTAAAGGCCAACCCAAAGTCCGGCGGCGACTACTCAGGCGAAACTCAAACAGAAGCAAGAACAATTCAACATCTAAACTCCCGCTATCTTTTCCAATCATGTCCCGGGAAGCGATTCCCCTACTAACTTGAAGTTCCGATAGAACAGCAAACACATTTCCACAAGTTGACCCTCGCTATCTTCACTAAGCTTCTTCAATGCGCACAAGCTCAGCACGCACGATGTGGAAGAGGTTCAAGACAAGCGTCTTGCCCGCTGCATCTTCGACCGGAAACAGGCTGACGGCAATGCCGATGAAATGGTCTTCAAGCGCGCCTTCAATGCGGATGCCTTCTAGCACGTCTCCGTTTGTCAGCAGTATGTTGTAGACGTAGAATTTCTTTTTCACGACGGCTCCTCCTTTCCATATCCAATTCACTGAAAAAGGCGTTTGAAAGTGGGCAGGGCGACGGATTTCCTTTACACTGATTATAATGCAAAACGCAACGGCATAGATAGGATGAGGAATTATGAGAAACGAAATGACGGTAACAGTGAAAGATGTTTTGAGAAATGAATTGGCAAAAGGGTCTCCACTCGTTACAAAAGACGGGTTGATGAGTGAAGTCGACGCGGCGGAAGGCACATTGCTTCGCCTTGTTGATAAAGACGGGGAATATTTGGGCACGGGCTATTACGGCGAGCAGAACAAAGGCGCCGGCTGGGTCTTGACGAGAAACCAGGACGAGGCAGTCGGTCAAGCCTTTATCGAACGCAAGCTGGAATTGGCATTCAGCCGCCGCGAGAAATTCTTCAACGACCCGGAGACGACCGCTTTCCGCGTCTTTAACGGAGAAGGGGATGGGTTCGGCGGATTGACGATCGATTATTACGCAGGATTTTACTTGCTGTCCTGGTATAGCGAAGGCGTCTATTCGTTCCGTGAAGACGTCGTGGCCGCTTTGGAGAATGTCGTGGAGTGCATCGGAATTTATGAGAAGAAACGTTTCGATACGAAAGGCCAGTATATCGAAGACGATGATTTCGTATCAGGCGAGCGCGGGGAATTTCCGTTGATCGTTAAAGAAAACGGCATAAACTTTGCAGTGTATTTGAACGACGGCGCGATGACCGGCATTTTCCTCGACCAGCGCGATGTGCGCCAGGCAATCCGCACGAAATATGCGGAAGGCAAAACTGTGCTCAATACATTTTCGTATACAGGAGCCTTTTCCGTCGCAGCCGCGCTTGGTGGTGCCGACAAGACAACGAGTGTAGATCTCGCAAAGCGCAGCTCAGCAAAAACCATTGAGCAGTTCAGCATCAACGGCATTGATTTTGATGAGCAGGACATTCTGGTGATGGACGTCTTCAATTATTTCAAATACGCCAAGCGCAAGAACTTGAGCTTTGATGTAGTTGTCCTCGATCCGCCAAGCTTTGCGCGCTCGAAAAAGCATGTCTTCAGCGCAGCGAAAGATTACACCAACTTGATGAAAGAAACGATCGACATCACGGCAGCGGGTGGCTTGATTGTCGCTTCGACCAATAGCGCTTCATTCAATATGAAGAAGTTCACTCAAATGATCGATAAAGCATTTAAAGACAGAGACCAGAAATACAAAGTGGTGGAGACGTATAGCCTGCCGGCGGATTTCCACGTCGATAGAAGATTTCCGGAAGGCGATTATTTGAAAGTGCTCTTCCTCCGTTTGCTGTAAGGCGGGCTCATAAGCAAAAACAAAGAGCGCAGATGGGCATTCAATGGCGAATGTGCATCTACGCTTTTTGTCTGTTTTGTTTGTGGAACAAATTGGTTTATAATGGAAAAAAGAATGTGAATATATAATTTGGAGGCGGCACAATGGCAAAAGCAATTTCCTCATCTTCGCTCGCGGGAAATCCGGTGTATCCGGTGATGTTCGCGATCGGCGGTGTCCATTTACTGAATGATTCCTTGCAGGCAGTGATTCCAGCGATGTTCCCGATTTTGGAGAAGGACCTGGGCTTGTCCTTCACACAGCTCGGGCTGATCGCTTTTGCGCTCAATATGGTAGCGTCTGTGTTGCAGCCAGTCATCGGATTTGCGAGCGATAAAAAGCCAATGCCTTATGCATTGCCGCTCGGTATGGTATTCTCGTTTATCGGGATCGCCGGTTTGGCGTTTGCGCCGGAGTATTGGCTCATCTTGTTGTCGGTCATTTTCCTGGGCTTCGGTTCTGCGGTGTTCCACCCGGAAGGCTCGCGCGTATCGTATATGGCTGCGGGTTCGAGACGCGGCTTGTCGCAATCGATTTACCAGGTCGGCGGCAACTCCGGCCAAGCGCTGGCGCCTTTGATCAGCGCCTTTATCCTCGTGCCGCTTGGGCAACGGGGTGCGGCCTTGTTTCTTTTTGTCGCAGCACTCGGCATTTTCGTATTATCCAAAATTTCCGCCTGGTATAAGGCGCAATTAGAGCGCGATAAATTGGAGAAAGTAAAAAAAGCGGTGCTGTCTTCCTTGCCGCCTTTGACTAAAAAGCAAGTGGGCACTGCTTTAACTTTGCTGTTATTGATTATTTTCGCGCGCACTTTTTACATAACGACGATCACAAGTTTTTATATATTCCATTTAATGGATAACTATGGCGTTACGATCCAGCAAGGGCAAATGTTTATCTTCCTATTCCTCGGAATCGGGGCATTCGGCACCTTTTTCGGCGGCCCGCTCGCCGACCGCATCGGCCGCAAGCGTGTTATCGTGCTGTCGTTGATCGTACCGATTCCCTTAGCGCTGGCGTTGCCTTATGTGGCTTTGCCGATTGTCGCTGTCATTCTTGCCGTATTGGGCTTTTTCCTCATGTTGAGCTTTTCCGTCATGGTCGTCTACGCGCAGGAACTCGTACCGAGCAGAATCGGCACGATGTCTGGGTTGACGGTCGGCTTGGCGTTCGGCATGGGGGCCATTGGAGCCGTCGCGATCGGGGTGTTGATGGATTCGATCGGCGTTTATGAAACGATGGTCATCATTTCTGTGCTGCCGATTCTTGGGCTGGTTGGCCTCGCTTTGCCGAAAGACCGGAAAATTGCGGCTGCGTAAATGGCTTGAACGGATAGATAGGAGATGGAGTAATGGAATCAATTCAGAAAAAACAAGGCATCAAGCCATTTTTCACGCTTTTAACATCGATTAAAATCCCAAAATGGGCGCTCGTTTTCGGGCTGGGGACCAGTTTAATCACAACTATCGTCGGCTTGCTCGTCCCGTTGTTGACGAGAGAATTAGTGGACGGATTTTCAGTAGAAGCCTTAAGCGCAGGATTGATTGCCGCGCTTGCGGCTGCCTTTATCGTGCAGGCTGTCATCAATGGCGTATCGATTTATTTATTGAGCATGGTCGGCCAGCGCATCGTGGCTGGGCTGCGCGAGCGCATGTGGCTGCATCTGCTGCGTTTACGTGTCGGCTATTTTGACCAGCAAGCAAGCGGCCAGACGGTGAGCCGCGTTGTCAACGATACCGGCATCGTCCGGAATCTGATCACCGACCATTTCCCGAGTTTCGTGACCGGCATCATTACGATCATCGGGGCCGTTGCGATTCTCCTTGTGCTCGATTGGAAAATGACTTTGATCATGATGCTCGCAGTGCCGCTGACGATTGCCATCATGATTCCTTTAGGGCGCAAAATGGCGAAGATTTCCCGCAGCCTGCAGGACGAAACGGCAGTGTTCACAGGCGACGTGCAGCAGACGCTTGGTGAAATCCGTTTAATGAAATCATCGACAGCGGAGCGAGTGGAAGAACAACGCGGGCTTTTGGGAATCCAGAAATTATACGATCTTGGCATGAGAGAGGCAAAAGTCTACGCCTTGATCGGGCCGCTTATGTATTTGGTGGTCATGGTGGTCATCGTGATGATCATCGGCTACGGCGGCATCCGTGTATCGGAAGGGTCGATGTCGACCGGATCGTTGGTCGCTTTTCTCCTGTATTTGTTCCAAATCATTGTGCCGCTCGCTACATTTGCGCGCTTCTTTACGGAACTGCAAAAAGCGAAAGGCGCGACAGAGCGCATCATCGATATTCTGGAATTGCCTCTTGAAGAGCAAAAGCCGGGCGTGGAGATGGACATTAGCGGCAAGACGCTGCGCCTTGAAGACGTCAGTTTTGCTTACGAAAATGGCGAGCCGGTGCTGCAAGGCGTTTCGTTTGAAGCGCACCCTGGCCAGAAGATTGCGTTTGCCGGTCCGAGCGGGGGAGGCAAAACAACCATTTTCGGTTTGATCGAGCGCTTTTACGAACCGACTGCCGGCACTATCATGATCGGAGAGTTACCGATAACCGATGTAGCGATCGCTTCTTGGCGCGACCAGATCGGCTATGTATCACAGGAAAGCGCCATGATGGGCGGGACGATCCGTGCGAATCTGACTTACGGCTTGCCGGATGCGGAAAATTATAAGGATGAAGAGTTGTGGCGCGTGTCCCGTATGGCATATGCAGAAGAATTCATCGCTTCGTTTCCCGATGGATTGGATACGCAAGTCGGGGAACGCGGTGTTAAATTATCCGGCGGGCAGAGACAGCGCATTGCCATCGCCCGCGCATTTTTGCGCGATCCGAAGTTATTGATGATGGATGAGGCAACAGCGAGCCTAGACAGCCAATCGGAAGGCATCGTCGGGCAGGCGCTTGGCCGCTTAATGGAAGGGCGTACGACATTGGTCATCGCCCATCGTTTGTCGACAATCGTCGATGCCGATAAAATTATCTTTATCGAAGGCGGTCGGGTTACAGGCATTGGGAACCACCGGGAGTTGACCGGGAAGCATCCGTTATACCGCGAGTTTGCCGAACAGCAATTGACGTAATGTTTTCTCTTGACCTTGACGCAACGTCAAGGTTTAAAGTGGAGTCATCAGGAGGTGGCGGCATGTATACGGTACAGAAGCTGGCTTTGCTTGCCGGCGTGAGCGCGCGGACTTTGCGCTATTACGATTCGATCGGCTTATTGACGCCGCAGAAAAATGAATCCGGCTACCGGGTGTACGGAAGCTCAGAAGTTGACCGTCTTCAGCTCATCTTGTTTTACCGGGAGCTCGGTTTTGGGCTGTACGACATCGCGAAACTTTTGGACGATCCGGGTTTTGATGAAACCGAAGCATTGATTGGGCAGCGCGAACAGTTAATGCGGGAACGCAGCCGCCTGGACCTTTTGATCACAAATGTGGAGAAAACGATCTCTGCAAAAAAAGGAGAGAGCCAAATGGCAGAACATGAAAAGTTCGAAGGATTCAAGAAGCAGCTGGTTGAGGACAATGAAGCGGCTTACGGGAAAGAAATCCGCGAGAAATATGGCGATGCGGAAGTCGACCGCTCAAACGCCAAAATGCTCGGCATGGACCAACAACAATACGAAGCGTTCAAGCGCCTTGAGCAAGAGATCCTGGACAAGCTGGAGCGTGCGCTGCAAGAAGGCGAACCGGAAGGGAGCTCAGGGCAGGAAATCGCTGACTTGCACCGGCAGTGGCTTGGGTTTACATGGGGCAGCTACGAGCCGAAAGCGCACGCAGGACTGGCAGAGATGTACGTGGCGGATGAACGATTCGCGGCCTATTATGAAAAAGCCGGCGAAGGGGCAGCGCAATATTTGCGGGATGCGATCATTGCCTATACCGATAAATTGAATGGATGAACAGTGGTCCGCTTAGTTGCGGGCTTTTTTGGTTTTATCTAGCAAGTCTAGGGAATGGAAGTAACCCAATCATAAAAGAAAAGGGAGGTGTGGAAGATGCTGACAGTGATGAGCTTTAATATTGCATCAGGCAAACGAATCGACGGAAAGCTCGACCTTGAACTAACGGCTAGGGCAATTGAACAAGGAAAAGTGGATGTCGCTGGATTGCAGGAAGTGGACCGGAACTTTTCTTCCCGCAGCCGTTTTTGGGACCAGGCCAAATGGCTATCCAACCGGCTCGATATGCATGTGGCGTATGGGCCGAATCTGATTGACAGGGGAGCAGGCGGTGCGCGGCCGAAGCGTGAATACGGCAACGCCATCTTGAGCCGCTACCCGATTATTTCCTCCCAAAATCATGACTTGAGTACAGTAGAAATCCATCCGAAAAAATTCGAGCCGCGCGGAATGCTCGAAGCGGTCATCGAAGTGGCAGGGCAGCGGTTTTCTTTCTATAACACACATCTATCGCTCATTGACGAGGAAGTGGACCGTAATTTGACGGAAATTATCGCCATCACAACGGATAATCCGCTGCCTCAAGTGCTGGTCGGGGATTTCAATGCCGCGCCTTCTACTGAGCACATCCGACGATTCTCCAAGCACTTTTACAACGTGTTCGGTTCCGGACCTTATCCTGATACGTATAAAAAACAAGGCGACCATGGCCAAAAGATCGATTATATTTTCCATGATGCCCATTTTCAAGCGATGGAAGCATGGACTATCGAAAGTGATGCATCGGATCATATCCCAATTGTGGCAAAAATCAGAAATTTACAAAACTCTAACAATTTTTAACCTGTTTTTAACTTACAAAAGCGTCATCCTTGATATACTGAAGGGGACAATTGCAGCTGCCACTGATTCGTTTCAACTAGAAAAGGAGATGGTCTCATGCACGGCGATGCCAGCAGGACACCAACAGTGAAAGTGATGTCATTCAATATTGCCCATGGAATGGGAATGGATGGCGAAGTGGATTTAGAAAGAACCGCACAAGTGATCGAAGCGTCAGGAGCCACCATTGTGGCGCTTCAGGAAGTCGACCGTCATTTTTCGGCCCGTAGCTTTTATATGGACCAGGTCGAATGGCTTTCCGAACGGCTCGGGATGTACGCCGCATATGGCGCCAATCTGAACCAGGCGCCGGATGATCCAGAACGCCCGAACCGCCAGTATGGCAATGCGACATTAAGCCTTTATCCGATTAAATACGCAGAAAACCATTTTTTGACGCAAGTCGTTACCGACATCTACAACAATGAGCAACGAGGCGTTCTCGAGACAGTCATTGAAGTCGGGGGCACATATCTCAAAGTATTGAATGCCCATTTAGCGTTGAAAGATGAAGAGCTTGAAATGAGCGTTGCGGAAATATTGGAGATTGCTGGGAAAAGCCATTTTCCGAAAATCATCGCGGGCGATTTCAATGCACCGCCGACACATCGCCACTTGTCCCATCTCCACCACACCATGACGGATGTCTTCTTGAAAACGAAGCGCGGCGACGCCTATACGTATCCGTCTCCTTATGAAAATCAAGAAACTGGCGAATCGTTCAAGCCGATGACACGCATCGATTACATTTTTGCCGACCCCGGTTTTGACGTGCGGGATGCAGAAAAAATCGAAACGGCTGCATCGGATCATTTGCCGATTACCGCAGAGCTTGTCTGGATGCAGAAACAGATCTCGACTGCAATTATTGTTCCTACAGTTCAGCCAGCCAAACAAATAACTTAAACGCCAAAAGCCGCCGGCAATGTTTGCCGGCGGCTTTGTTGTGCGTAAATCCACAATCAAGCAAAGCTTTTTTGAGTGGCTGTCTTGGAGCGGCGCGCGAGCTTAACGAGCAAGTAGACAAGCGGAGTGTCCGCTGCTGCGACGACCCACTTAAATACATATTGCGTCAAAATCATGGCAGCCAACGCCGACAGCGGCATGGTTCCGTAAAAAGCGATTGTGATGAAAATCGTTGTATCCACTAATTGGCTGACCATCGTCGAAGCATTGTTGCGCAGCCATAATTTGGATTCGCCGTTGCGTGCTTTTAATTTATGGAAAATCGTGACGTCCAAGTTTTGGCTGATGAAATAAGACACCAAACTTGCGAGCGTCACTCGGAAGCCAGCTGAGAAAATCGACTCGAACGCTGCCTGATCCGCAAAAAACGGTGCGGACGGCAAGTGGATGGCAGAAAAGATAAACACCAGCGCAGCCAGCTGGGTGAAGAACCCGGCCATGACCGTTTGGCGTGCGGCTTCTTTACCGTACACTTCCGCGATCGTGTCGGTGATCGGGAACGTAAAGACGTAGACGATGACTGCAGCCGGCAGTACAGCCCACTCACTGATGGAAAATAATTTTACGGCCAGGATGTTGGATAAGATCAGAAGGCCGACAAAAGCGCCGTTCAAATAAAGTAGCATGGGCGATTCTCCTTAGCGGTTGGTGATCGTTTCCGGATTCATGTCGTGGTTCATCATCCGGTACGTCGCCATTTCTTCGTATTTCGTGCCGGGCTTGCCGTAGTTTGTATACGGGTCGATCGACAAGCCGCCGCGCGGAGTGAATTTGCCCCATACTTCGATATAGCGCGGGTCAAGCAGCTCGATCAAGTCGTTCATGATGATGTTGACGACATCTTCATGGAAATCGCCGTGGTTGCGGAAGCTGAACAAATAGAGCTTCAAGGCTTTACTTTCGACGAGTTTTTTGTCTGGGATAAAGCTTAAGTAGATCGTCGCGAAATCCGGCTGGCCGGTTTGCGGGCACAGCGAAGTGAATTCTGGGCAATTGAATTTGACGAAGTAATCGCGAGTGTGGAGATTGTCGATCGCTTCTAGAATGCCTGGGTCGTACTCGAATTTGTAGCGCGTGTTCTGGTTGCCGAGCAAAGACAAATGCTCGAGTGTTTCTTCGTTTCTTCCTGCCATGTGTGTGGCCTCCTTATAATAGGCCGGCTGGGGGGAGAGCTATAAAAAATCGGACAACAGAAAAGCCGAATCGCATGTGGATTCGGCTTGATTTCAAAATCCATAGTTTTTTATAGAGGGTGGAATGCTATGAACCTCTCCCGTTGCCGGGTTATTTAATTTCCTGCCTTATCGTATAAGATGGGGCGTGTTCTGTCAATTGTTGGTTTGTTATGGCTTAGAATCTGTAATTTGCGGGTCATACGTTTAGATGCATGATAAAGAGTAAGTGGAAAAGCTTCCGCTTTTCGACTGCGTTTCAGGGGGGCTGCTTTCCGAGGGGCGGGTGTTGAGCCAATGTACGGCAAAGAGCGCCGTACATTTGTCTCGCCAGCCCGCGCGGTCCCTCAGGAGTCAGCCCCCCTTCCACTTCGTCTCTAGTTTTAGAGGGACGATAGTTTCTTCAGCTTACTTGAGCTAGATTGTTGAAATGCTTCAGGACTTGAAATTGATGCCAGGTCGAATAAAGGTGTCTTTTTAATAGTGTCAGTCACAATGTTGACCAATAAGTTGTTCGATTTGAGCAGTTCATTATAAGACGCCGCATTCCGGGAAGCGATTCCCCCGCTAGCCGGCAACTCGATAAAGAAGCGGGTCTATCTAAACGCACCCGATCAATAAAATCTCCCAGCCGCCAAGCGCCCAGGGTGAGCCGATGCCGTAAAACAGGCGTACTTCCTGGCTTATGGCAAGAGGCCAACCCAAAGCCGGGCGGCGACTACTAAACTGAAGTTCAAATAGAATTATGGAACAATGAGACAAGCAACCCCTCGCTATCTTCGCATACGCTCGATCCGGGAAGCGATTTCCCCACTAGCCGGCAACTGATTATAGAAGCAGATCTATCTAATCATGCTCCACAAATTGAAATCTCCCAGCCGCCAGGCGCCCAGGGTGAGCCGATGCCGTAAGACAGGCGTACTTCCTGGCTTATGGCAAGAGGCCAACCCAAAGTCGGGCGGCGACTACTAAACTGAAGTTCAAATAGAATTATGGAACAATGAGACAAGCAAACCTTCGCTATCTTCTTTTCCAGCAAATAAAAAAAGCTAGAGACAGAATCTCTAGCTTTTAACTATTAATGGAACGGACAACCTGATTGCACAGTCGTATTCTTCTGTTCGTGATAGAACACATTGTCGGGGCGATTTTTCAGTTTTTGGACATCTTTTAAGATCAAGCGGCTTTTTGGCATAGTTGGCATGCGGGACATGTCGTAGGACAAGTCTTGTTCAGGCACGCTGTATTTCAGGTTCTCCGCAAAATACTTGAAGATTGATTGCATATACATGACCGTCATCCATTCACCTGCACAGCGGTGTCCGGTATGATGGTCGCCGCCTCCTTGCGGAATGAAAGAAAACGGGCTGCCGTTCCATGTGCTGAAACGTTCTGGGATGAATTCGTCGGCGTTGTCCCAGGAATCGGGGTGATGGTTCGTGCCATAAAGATCCAGAATGACGCGCATGTCTTTTTTGAAGTGAACGCCGTTCCAGTTGAAATCTTTTTTAGAAATCGCTGCCATGACGGGTGCGAACGGATAATAACGGCGCACTTCCTGGGCGAAGTTGTGGCTGTAGTTGTTTTCGTCTGCCTGCAGCTTGCCGCGCGTGACCGGGTTTTCGTGCATCGCCATGACGCCGAAGACGATGAAGTAAGCTGTGGCGATCATTGGGCGGTAGGCGTTATTCAAATCGACAGCTGCCGTTTCGAGGTCGAGTAGCTTGCCGTTCGGTGTCCGGTGGTGGGCGACAATATACGCTGCCGTGTAGGCCGGCGGATTGTATTCCCCTTTCCGGATTTGCTTGATGATTTTCTTCAGCCAGTCTTCGTGCGCATTGCGCGCTTTCATGCCTTCAAGGTAACGTCCTTCAGTAAGGCCGAATGAATCGACCATCGTCACGAGCTCCCATGTGCGCTGCTTGACTTCGCTTTCTTTCATCGGCAAACCAGCCCAGTGGATCATGGAGCGCGTGAAAATTTCTTCGATTTCATCCAATAGGATTACTTCGTCCATCTGCTCCCATTGTTCGGCCTTGGCATCGAGTTCTTCGATCATCATGCGTTTGGCATCTTCTAAACGTTCAGGGGTCATCATAGACAGGAACATGCGCTTTTGCTGGTGGTGGTCTTCGCCGTCTCGGCCATGGACTGCACCGCGCCCGAATAGCGTCTGCTCAAGCGGAAGCGGCGCTGCACCGCTGCGTTTGAAATAATCATTATTGTAAAACAGTTCAGCCGCTTCTTCGCCGGCCATGCACACTACCTTTTTGCCAAGCAAGCGGGTTTCAAAAATATCCGAACCCAGCTCTTTGCGGCGGCCGGGCAGGAAATCAAATCCTTCTCCCAGAAGGGATAGGGTATTGTCCAATTCTTTTGCTTTCGGGATCGGGTGCTTCACTTTCATGTAACGTCAGCTCCTTCAGTATGTTCAATGCAGGCGATTCGCCTGTTAAGTTGAAAGGTCATTGTAGAAAACCATACCCTTCTAGCGCTGTGGTAAACGCTTTCGGAATTTCCGGGTGGCGCATATCAAAAAGCTGGAGTAGGCGTTTTTTCATGGTACACTTAAAACAAAAGATAGGCTGAAAGGAGCGGCAAGGATGACAAATGGATTCGGCGGCTTATCCCGCCAAGCACTCGAATGGGTCGAGTTAAAATGGCCAGGAGCTGCATTGGAAGAAGCTGTTCCGTTAGAAGGTGGGACTTCTTCACTGCTTTATGAAATTCGCGCAAGCAAAGATGGAGAACAGCAGAGCGTCGTGTTGCGGCTTCACCACAAAGGGGAGTGGCTCGACCAGGAACCGGACTTGGCGAAGCATGAAGCGATGAGCCTGGAGCTTGCAGAAAAATCGGGCATTTCCGCTCCGCGCATTTTGGCGTTTGACGAAAGCGGTGAAGCGTGCGGCATGCCGGCTGTACTGATGACGAAAGTTCCGGGAGCGGTCATCTTGCCTCCTGCGTACGATGCGGCTTGGCTTGATGGGCTTGCTGGAACACTCGCGGAAATACACCGCCACAAAGCAAAAGGCTTTCCTTATGAATATTTTGCCTATAACGATGCTAGACGCCTCGAGCGGCCGAAATGGTCGCGCGTAGAAGGCGATTGGATGCGCGCATTCTATATTGTAGCGGCAGGCGGGCCGCCGGTTGAGTATTGCTTGATTCATCGCGATTATCACCCGGGAAATATTCTATGGGAAGAAGGGCGCGTGAGCAGCGTCGTCGATTGGGTCAATACGTGCCGCGGGCCAGCAGGCGTCGATGTTGGGCATTGCCGCGTCAATTTAGCGCAGCTTTATGGCACGCGCGTCGCCAATGAATTTTTGGATGCTTATGAACGCCATGCCGGCGAATCATTCGCTTACGATCCGTATTGGGACCTGCTTTCGCTAATCGACACTTTGGACGGCAGCCCGGCAGTCTATCCGGGATGGAAGACATTCGGCCTGACCGGTTTGTCTGATGAATTGGTCCGCTACCGCCTGGATGAGTATTTGATGAGCTTGATGGACCGCTTCGATGATTTCTAAGCTGTGCCCCTGAGGTTTGATTTCTCCGAGAAAGGCAATATATATAGCACAAGCGAGTATTTAGAGGAGGAGTCATAATGACGGACGAACAGCAGAAGAACTTGAAGCAAGAACTCGAAGCGCAATTGAAATCGCTCGAGGAACGGATGGAGCATACAGAGGAATTCGAAACTAGCGAATTATCCAATTACGATAATCACCCAGGCGATAACGCTACTGATTTGTATGATCAGGAACGCGGAATGGCGATGGAGCAATTCAAGGAAGAAGAGCATGAAGACGTTCTCGCGGCTCTCAAAGCTATTGAAGATGGAACTTACGGCAAATGCGCCGTGTGCGGTAAAGATATTCCGTATGAACGGCTGGAAGCCATGCCGACCGCGCTGACTTGCATCGATCATGCCGATCACAGCTTGGACCTTGAAAGCCGGCCTTCTGAAGAAGATGTCATCGGATCCTCGACTGACCGTCCGGCAAAATCGGACGATAGCCGAATCCGCGATTACGAAAACAGCTTTGAAGACGTAGAGAATTTTGGTTCTTCGGACGGGCCTCAAGACCAGCCGGGTGAAGACCAGGAAGATTTCTATAAAGACGACGAAGCGGAAGAAGACGAACAATTTAAATAAGCTGGTCCCGGCGTTCGCCGGGGCTTTTTTTAATACATAAAGATAGGGGGCAACTGAATGGACAGCTTGCGTAAACAATTCCTGGTATTGGAGAACAGCCATTTGGCGCCTTTGGCCAGGGAATCGAATCGGAACATGGCAGACATACTGGATGATGAGTTTTTCGAATTCGGCATGTCCGGTGGGGCGTGCCAACGTTCCGATTTTAACGGGGATTATGACTTGCAAGAAGATGACTATCGGATTTCCCACTTTGAAGCAAAAGTGCTCGGCCCTGAGTCGGTCCTGACGCTGTATGTATTGGAAAACCGGACGAGCGGGATATGGAGCCATCGCAGTTCGGTCTGGAAAAAACGTCAAGACGGTTGGAAGCTGTTCTTCCATCAAGGAACGAAGACAGATGGTTTCAAGAAATGGGAATAGGGAAAATGAAAGGCAGGCATTAATTAAAGGAGGATCATCTATGGAGCATGCAATTGTGTTATTCGATGGAGATTGCAATTTCTGCGATTCCAGCGTGCAGTTCATCATCAATCATGACCCGGCAGGTTATTTTCAATTCGCTTCCCTGCAAAGCGAGATCGGGCAGGAGCTTTCCAAAAAGCACAATGTCCCGGACGACGTTGATAGCCTGGTGTTGATTGAAGGCGGTGAAGCGTACGTGAAGTCTGAAGGCGCGCTCATGATTTCACACCATTTGACGGGACTTTGGAAATTGGCGTATCATCTTCAGCCATTTCCGCGCGTACTGCGCGATGGGGCATATGACGTCATCGCCAAAAACCGCTATAAAGTATTCGGTAAGCTCGACAGCTGCATGCTGCCGCCTCCGCATATCCGCAAGCGATTTTTGGATCAATTTTAAACACCCAAAAGGGCGGTTCCAGGTTGTCTGGAACCGCCCTTTTTTAGTTTCGAAATCGTTTATTACAGGAAATTCGAAAAGCGCCAATAATGGGCTGCAATCGGGTCGGCCATCCAAGCGAGCCCTTCGCTTTCGGTCTGGTGAAGCGGCTGCCATGTCCCATCGTCGCCGAGCTTTAAGTAAATTTCATGATTTGGCGACTGATCGTGGACGCCGATAAAATCATACACACCGTTCCGGTAAAATGTCGCAGAAAGTTCGTAATCGATGTTCGGTGATGTCGTCAGCGGATTTCCGACGCTGTGGGTGATTAAGATTTCAGTTTTCAAGGGTGTCTCTTCCGTTATTTTGGCACTGACGCCTTCACTCGAAGCCACATCCGCTTTACGGAATTTCCGCCGCCAATTATAGGCGATGCTGGTGCCGATATCTTTGTCAAAATCGAATGTGCCCTGCTGTTGCGCCAGGTTGACAATGGAATTGGTCAGTGAGCGGTAATGCTTCGAGTCGGGATCGAATGTACGATTATCCCCCTGGAAATAGGGGTTCGGCGATGTCAGGTTGGGATTTTTCAAGACATCATCAGGCAAGAAGGTCAGGTAGCGCAGATGCCATTTTAACTCCGGCGGCTTACCTTGGCCTTCCTTGAGCAATTGATTGAGCGGGGCGATCTTCTTCGACAGCCAGAATTTTTCGACCGCCGCCTGTTCTTGCGACGAACCCAAGTTCAATGCCCCGAATATATTAGCGGCAAGCGATTTGATTTTGCGCAAAGGGCTTTCGGTCCGTTCAACAGGGCGTCTTGCGCGCACCCAATAAATCACTTCACGGTCTTCGGGCACATTCCGGTCAGTGAATTGGGTCTTCCCGGTCTTCGCAACTTGCTCGCCGTCGCGGTAGATTTTGTATTCGTCGATGCCGTCGATGGCGCCCCAAGCGAGTGATACTCGATTGTGAGAAATGATGGTCGACAAGACAATCTGTTCCAATTGATTAATGCAGTCAGGATCGCATTTTTCAGTGCCGGTCAATAGTTTCAAGGCAGGCACCCAGCTGCCTTGCGCAGTTTGACGTTCTATGGTGTAACAGAATAATTCGCCGGCGCTCAGGCCTTCATCGCGAAATGATGCTTGAGTGCCTGTATAGACGATTTCTCCGTCTTTTTTAATCCGTGAAATGTCTTCTGTCGGGGTCCAGGTGAAAGAAATCATGCTATCGGTTTGTTCCAATAATTCAATGTCCCATTCCTTGTTCATGGATATACCTCCTTTTCGCTTGTGGTAAGGTATACCCGATATTTGGAAATGATGAACATGCCAAGAAAGTTGATTTTGTTACATAATTTAAATATTTCAGATAATAAAGAGCGTTATAATGAAGGTAGAGAAAAGAACTGACATATTTTTTGGATAGAGCATAAACACGAAAGGGGAGATAGAGAATGGTGGAGGGGAATCTGGAAAAAATAAGGGGTTTCAGCGATTTTGATGAAGCGGCTTCATATATTCTCCAAATTCTCAGCAAGCAAGCAGGCATGAACAGCTTCTATATCGCGAAGCAAGAGAACGGGGCCCAGAAGATCGTTAAGGTACATAACACAAAACATCATTTGATTGAAGAAGGAGAAGCAGCCCCGCTGCCATGCATGTTGTCGGCTTTAAGCATCGAGCATGGCGCTCAGGCCTTGATCATCGAACGCATCGGAGAACATGAGTTGACGCGTTCCCTGGGAGTTACGGATGGATTCGAAACAGGGTGTTTTATCGGTGTGCCGATTTTTTATGAAGACGGTTCAAGCTATGGCACTGTCTGCGGTTTGGACGATGGCCCATGCGAGCTGCCGGCGGACTTGCCGTTCATCTTTGAAACACTCGCCACTTTATTGACCTATGTCTTAGAGCTTGAACGGGCATATGGGGAAATTGAATCGCTGGCTGCGCCAATGGTTCCGATTGTTGGCAGGGTGGCGATTTTGCCGATCATCGGCGAAGTCAAGGCATTGAGAGCGCAAGCGATCATCGACCATGCCATGCCATGCACGGTTGTGCAGAAAAAGGCATCGAAGTGCTGGTGATCGATGTATCCGGCGTGTCGCAGATCAACTCACAAGTCGGCGAATACTTATTGAAGCTCGTAAAAGTCTTAGGGTTGATTGGCGTCCAGCCGGTCGTGACAGGCATCCAGCCTTATATGGCGTTGAAAGTTCCACATTTTGCAGAAGCCTTAAAAGGGACGATGATTGAAACGAATCTCGAGACAGCGCTCAAGCGGCTCGGCTTCAGCTTCGAAAGAAATTGAAACGTATGGATTTGTCGAAACAGCTTATTTCGTATTCGTTCGAAAAGGCCATTTCCTTTAAAACAGGAAATGGCCTTTTGTTAATCTTCTTTATCGAAAAAGATGTGTTTGAGCTCCCATGTATCACCGATTTCAAGTAGCCCGAATGAGTATTGCGGTTCGCGGCGTTTATCGGTCGGCGAACCGGGATTAAATAATGTTACGCCATCTGTTTCACGCATGAGCGGTTGATGGGAATGGCCAAAAACGATGATGTCGACGTTTTCCCCTTCAAAACTCTCTAAAGCTCGCTGCTCGGTCGTTTTGCGTATGCCGTCGCCGTGGACGACGCCGATTTTCAGATCTCCGAATGTGAGCACTTTTTTTCGCCCGAAACGGTCGACGATGTCCCAAGGGTCGACGTTACCTGCCACGCCGTCCGTCTCAGCGTAAGCCGATAATTCATGGTAGACATCGAGTATCTGCCAGTCGCCGGCATGGATGATGAAATCGGCCCCATCACAGGCGTCAACAAGCGGCTGAGGGAGTTTTTTCGCCCGGTTCGGGATATGTGTATCAGATACGATGACTATTTTCTTCATCAAATCGCCTCCAGGATCATTTTGTTCCACTTTACCAAACTCTCGGCGCTACGTCTAAGAGCGGCAGAGGTTAAGGTGTTTGAAAAAGGGGAAGACAAGATAAAAAGAACAAGTTGGAGGGATCGTTATGGGCATCGATATGAAAAAATTCATCGCATCAGGCGCAGCGCTCGGTGCAGGATTGATCTTATTAAAAGCTTATAATGGGAAAAAGCGCAATGTTTGGGTATATGAAGACAGCGACATGCACAATAGCTACGAAATTGACCATGAGGAAAGCGTTAACGCTCCTTATGACGAAGCAGAACAAGGGCTGACGCAATTGGATTCGGCGTATCGGTCGGAATGGCAGGCAAATGCATTTCCACAAACGAAGAAACAATTGGAAGAACTGGAATCCTGAGTGGGCGTATGATGAAGATAGCAACACCCAACATCGCTGAAGGAGGCATTTTCAATGGCTGAACGGAAAGTCATTTGTTATATCGCGCAAAGCTTGGACGGCTATATCGCTGATGCGGACGAGACTTTGGATTGGCTATTAGATGTGGAAATGGACGGAGACGCAGGGTACGGGCGATTTATTGATACGGTCGATACCATTCTGCTCGGCAGGCGCACTTACGAATGGGTGGTTTCGCATGAAAGTGGAGAATTCCCTTACGTCGATCAGCGTTCCTATGTATTCACAAGCCATCCCAAAGAGAATGAAGGCAAAATTACCTTTACGTCGGAAGATCCGGCAAGCGTTGTGAAAAAGTTGAAGGAGCAGCCCGGGGGCACTATCTGGCCAGTAGGCGGCAGCTTGTTGCTGGAAAGTTTGTTGCAAGAAGACCTGGTCGATGAATTTATCATTTCCATTGCGCCCGTGACGCTTGGGACGGGCATTCCACTATTCCAAAAAGCGCAGCGCCAGCTTGCTTTTACATTGGAAGGCGTGGAGCAAGACGGACAAATTGCGCAATTGCATTACAAGAGACAAAGAAATTAAATGGATGGAATTTGGACGAAGGCGGGCATATGGCTCGCCTTTTTTCTTTTCAATGATGGCGGTAACTTAAATTTGTAGGTCTAAAGAATCCGCCAGACATAAAAAGGCCTAGCGAGTTGATAGAAAAATTCGAAAACAAAGTAACTCCGTCATGTTGTTTTTGATATTTGCCAAAGATATACTTTAAAAAGGAATCAATTGTCGATTCTTGTCAAAAAGGAAAAGGAGAGGAAGCATGAAAACAATTAAAGTGCTCTTATTCAGTTTAGCAACGATTTTCTTTCTAACATTTTCACATTCAGCAGTTTCCGCCCATGCGCCTGATTTACACGAAGGTGTTTCCGGAAGCGAAGTTACAGCGCTTCAAGCGAAGCTTCAAAAACTTGGCTATTTCGACCTCGCACCGACTGGTTATTACGGATCGATCACGAAAGATGCTGTGGTCCAGTTCCAACGTGATTTCGGCGTCAAAGCGACCGGCTTTACCGGCCCGATGACACGCGAGAAGATGAAGCAAGTCGATATGATGGCACGCACCGTCCACGGGGAAGCCCGCGGTGAAATCTTCGAAGGAAAAGTCGCGGTCGCGGCAGTCATTATGAACCGTGTGCAATCCCGCGCGTTTCCGAGCAGTACATATGGCGTCATTTTCCAGCGCAACGCTTTTACAGCAGTGAATGATGGGCAGTATTGGTTGACGCCAAACGCTTCCGCTTACCGCGCTGTACGGGAAGCAGCGAAAGGCTGGGATCCATCTTCCGGCGCGACATACTATTACAACCCGGTCACGGCTACTGACCAGTGGATCTTCACTCGCTCGACGATCAAGAAAATCGGCAAACATGTCTTTGCCAGATAATAAGAAAAGCCTCCGGAAAAATTCCGGAGGCTTTTTGTTATCCTTTGACGGCACCGGCTGTGATGCCTGCGACGAAGTAGCGCTGCAGGAAGACATAGGCGATGACCATCGGCGCTGAGGCAATGATGACGCCTGTAAACAGCATCGGATAATTGGTGGAATACTGCCCTTGGAACTCAAGGAGTGCGAGCGGCAAGGTTTTGTAGGCATTGTCTGTGATGAACAGGAGCGGATACAAAAGGTCGTTCCAGTGCATGACAAACAGGAAAATCGCTGTTGCCGATAGGGAAGGCAAGGATAAAGGAATCGCCACTTTCGTGAACATCATCCAATTGCCGGCCCCATCGATCGTGGAAGCTTCGAACAATTCCTTCGGCAAAGTTTTCATAAAGCCGGTCAGGATGAATACAGCGATCGGCAAAGTAGTCGAAATATTGACGAGTATCAAACCGACCAGGCTATTGGTCAACCCGAGGTCCAGCATGAGCGAGTAAAGCGGTACCATAATGACTTGGGCTGGTACCATCATGCCGAGCGTGAATAGGCCGAACAGCATATTGCCGATCCAATTATTCATCCGGGAGATACCGAAAGCGACCATAGCAGCAAACACCAGCGTCAATGATACCGAGAACAAAGTCACGATCGTACTATTCAAAAAATAGCCAGCCATCGTCTGTTCTTGGAATATCGCAATGTAATTATCGAATTTAAAGCCGCCATCAGGCAAACCGAGCGGATCGCTGAAGGTTTCCTGAAGGGTCTTAACGGACGTCAACAGGACCACCACTATGGGGATCAGGATCAGCAGTGCATAGACAAGCAGCGAAAATTTCCTGAATAGCAAAGTTGCCGCCTCCTTTCTAATAAGATACTCGATCTGAGCGCAATGCTTTAAACTGCAAATACGTGATCAGCGCGATGATGACCATGAAAATGACGGAAATTGATGAGGCATAGCCGAACTGGTAACTCCTGAAAGCCACCTCGTAAATATAAGTGGCAATGATTTCGGTGGAGTTGTTCGGCCCGCCGCCGGTCATGGCAAACACCAAATCGAATGCTTTAAACGACTGGATGGTCGTATAGGCAACGACGATGGTGGCAGAAGGTGCAAGAAGCGGCCAAGTGACGCTTTTGAATGTCTGCCACTTGCTGGCGCCTTCGATTTTTGCCACTTCGTACAACTCTTCTGGAATGGCTTGGAGCCCTGCGACAAAGATGATCAACATCTGGCCGGCATGGAACCAAACTTGCGTGATGGCCAGCGAGTAGATGGCAATGTTGGCATTGCCGAGCCAGTTCTGCGCCAGGAAATCAAGGCCGATGAGCTCGAGCATTTGATTCAGGATGCCCATTGATGGATCGTAGATGAACGCCCAGATGAAAGCGACCGATACCGAGGAAAGAATGGTCGGGAAAAAGTAAAGCGCCCGCAGGAACACATTCGTTTTCGTATTTTTGATGACGATCAGCGCGAAAGCAAGCGCCACTATGGTTTGGAACACGACAACCGTCAGCATGAACTTCAGGTTATTGCCGATCGTTTTCTGGAAAATTGAATCGCCCGTAAATGCCCGGGTGTAATTGTCGATACCAACAAACTGGAAAGCTTCACTCAATCCGTCCCAGTCGGTAAAGGAATAAAACAGGGCACTGATGGTTGGATATAAAAAGAACAAGCTGTAAAGGACAAGCCCCGGAAGAAAGAACAGGTAGATGGATTTGGAGATTCTCATGGGCTTGTTATTCCCTGTTTTCTTCTACGATTTGCTGGGCTGCTTCAGCCGCCGCCATTGGATCTTCGCCCCCAAGCACGTTTTCAATTGAACTGAGGACCGCATCTTCAATTTGGGCGTTGGTGATCAAAAAGCGCGGCTGGAAGCGCGTGTTGCGCTCGTCAATCCAATACGAGGTGTTCTGCAATGCTTCAGACTCGTATTCGACATCGTTGACAGTTAAATGCTGTCCCGTTTCATTGGCGTATTTAGAAGCCACTTCCGGCTGGCTCAAATAGTCGATGAACGCTTTTGCCTGGTCTTTCTTGTCGGAATTGCTGTTGACAGCCAGCATGAATGTCGCCGTGTTGATGCCTTCATAAGTGGCTTCGCTTTCTTCCACTGTAATCGGCGCAAGCAAATCAAGCTCAAGATCCGGGTTCAAGTCGAGCAGGGAATTCATATGGTAAGAACCGGTCGCAAGCATGGCCGCTTCCTCATTTGCCACCAACGCCATGGCGGAATCCTGGTTGGTGCCAAGTGCATCGTCCTGGATATAGCCTTTATCGGCAAGGAGTTTAAAGTCTTCGAGCGTCTTGACCCACCATTCATTCGTCAAGGATTCGTCGCCGTTCTGAAGTTTTTCGAAAATATCTTCATCCGGTGCATTATTCATCATCATGCTGTTCATGAATTGGTTCGGGCCGATGTCAGCGCCTGGGAAAGCGATTGGCGTGATATCGTTTTCCAGCAAAGTATCGGCCATCTCCTGGAATTCCGTCCAGCTTTTCGGCACTTCTAGTCCAAGTTCATCAAACATGCCTTTGTTATAGACCGGCATATTGAATACCAATTGATACGGCAGGGCATATTGCGTACCGTCTTTCTGGCCGACAGCGATCAGGCTTTCGTCAAAATTCGAGACGAATTCTTCTCCGCTCAAGTCTTCAAAAAAGCCGGCGCTTTCGATCGATTCAAATTGAGCGCCAGGAAAAGACGTGAATACGTCTCCGGTCGACCCTTCCTGCAGCATGCGCTGTGCCGTCGCCTGGTATTGGTCAGACGGATAGATGTTCTGCTCTACGCGAATATCAGGGTTTGCTTCTTCGAAATCGGCAATGATTTCATCGAGCACGGCTTTGTCTTCTCCGCGCCAGTGCATAAAGCTGATTTGTGTCGCGTCGCCGCTCTCAGAAGACGATTCATCGCCTCCGCTTTCGCCTGCACAAGCGCCGAGTATAAGCCCGAGTCCCACTGTTCCTGTTGCCAGCCAAAGTCTGTTTTTCATTTTCTGATACCCCCTTCGATTTTAGAAACATTCTTCTACTATATTTATAACCCAAATCCCCATATAAATACAGAATTATCTAAATTAAGTGTTTGCTTTCAGTTGACAGACGGCGCTGAATTCCATAAGATGGTCACAAGCTTTTAATTGCGCGGCAACCTTATAGGGCTGCGGAAACAAAGCGCCACATTCAAAAACGTTGACTAAGAAAAGTAGCGCATGGATAGCTTCTGACAGAGAGCCGGGGATAGCTGGGAACCGGTGTGGCATATGCGTGAATGGACTTATGAGTGGCCATCTGAAAGAAGGCCCGTCTGCCCCGCGTTATTGGGGTTCAAGTGGAAGCTGAGAGCTTCAAGATGAGGTGGCACCGCGGTCGATCCGTCCTCTGTACGAAATGATCTATTTCGTGCAGGGGGCTTTTTGTATTGACCCGGCGGTGTCCGGAAGAAAGAGGAGTGGAGCCGAGATGAGAAGAGATGTACAGATCAAGAAAGTAGAAGGAGATAGCTTGACGCCGATTATGGTGTTCCAACGTTTGCAAGGGCCATACAAATGCTTGTTGGAGAGCTCGTTGAAAACGAGCGCAAGCGGCCGCTATTCGTTTATTGCGGCAGATCCGTCCAAAGCGTTTATCGGGTTGAAAGATCAATTGGAAGTGATTGATTACCGGAGCGGCAAACGTTCAATAGAACAAGGGCGCCCGCTCGAACGGATCAAGGAATTGATGCCAAAAGACGATCACGATATTGAAGGCTTGCCATTTACCGGCGGGGCGATCGGGTATATCGGTTATGATGCCATCGCGGCGTACGAGCCGGTCAAAAGCGCCCGGAAAGACAGCCTGAACATGCCGGACATCCATTTACAGCTATACGAAACAATCGTCGTGTTCGATCATGTCCGCCATGATGTGACGGTGATCTCGTTTGAAGGGCGTGCAGCTGAAATCGCAGAGCAGCTTGAGCGGCCGGCGGAGAAAGAGCCGGGCGACCAGCCGCAAACATTAAATTTCCATTCAGCCACGACCGCTGAACGGTTCCGCGAACAAGTCGAACTGGCCAAACAGGAAATCCGCAAAGGGGAAGTGTTCCAGTTGGTGTTGTCGCAGCGTTTGTCTGCGGACTACCGAGGCGATGCTTTCACTTTATATCGAAAACTCCGTAAGCAAAATCCGTCGCCTTATCAGTTTTACATCGATTTTGGCGACTATGCCGTCGTCGGCGCGTCACCCGAAAGCTTATTGACGATCCGTGGAGGCGAGATGGTCACCAATCCAATTGCCGGTACAAGAAAACGCGGCAAGACGGAAGCGGAAGATACAGCGCTTGAGAACGAATTGCTGGCGGACGAAAAAGAGCGCGCGGAACATCAAATGCTCGTTGACCTCAGCCGCAATGACGTCGGCCGCGTCGCAAAAGTCGGCACGGTCGCGATTCCGAAATACATGGTCATCGAAAAATATCAGCACGTCATGCATATCGTATCGGAAGTGACCGGTGAATTAGAAGGCGCGATGCATCCGCTAGATGCACTTGTGTCCTGCCTGCCGGCTGGCACGGTATCCGGCGCCCCTAAAGTGCGTGCGCTGCAGCTCATCCAGCAATTTGAGGAAGAGCGGCGCGGTGTCTACGGCGGTGCTGTCGGCTATCTTGGCTTTAATGGCAATCTCGATGTGGCGCTCGCCATCCGGACATTCGTGGTTAAAGATGGCGCTGTCCACGTCCAAGCGGGAGCAGGTATCGTCTTCGATTCCGAACCGCAAGCCGAATACGAGGAAACGCTCCATAAAGCGCGTTCGTTGACGGAGGTGTTCGGATGATTCTCCTAATCGATCATTACGATTCATTCACATATAATATTTATCAAGCGGTCGCAGCTCTCGGCGAAGAGGTGGAAGTTGTGCGTTACGGTCAATTAAGCCTGGATGAAATCCGCGACAAACAAGCGCAGGCGATTATCTTGTCCCCAGGCCCGGGCCATCCGAGAGATGTCCCTGAATCGATTGAGTTGATCCGTGCGCTCCACCGCGATGTGCCGATCCTTGGCATCTGCCTTGGCCAGCAATTGCTGGGAGAAGCATTTGGAGGGCGCGTGACCGAAGCACCGGTCATCCGGCACGGGAAAGTTTCCGAACTGTCCCATAGCGGAACGGATTTGTTCACGGGAATGCAAGAGCGCGTCCCAGTCATGCGCTATCATTCGCTAGCGATCGAAAAAGCCTCCATGCCTGACTGTTTTGACGTGCAGGCAGAAGCGCTGGATGATGGCACTGTCATGGCCATCAAGCTTAAAGAGTACCCTGTCTACGGGCTGCAGTTTCATCCGGAATCGATCGGGACGCCGGAAGGAACCGACATGATGGCAAGATTTGTGGAACTTGCGCGCGAAAGCCGCTTGCATACGCAGCAAGCCGATCGTGAATAAAGAGGAAGACATAAAAAAAGCTGCCCGCTGGTGCGGGCAGCTTTTTTTGTTCTATCCTCTGGCGACAGGCATCGTGCAGCAGCGGAAAGCGCCACCGGATTTGATGATTTCCGAGAAGTCGGTTTCAATCACGCGGAAGCCGTGTTCGCGCAGCTGTTTATTGACCTTGGTGTTTTGCGGCTGGCTGAAGATGCGGCGGCCGCCGATCGACAGCACATTCGTACCGAGTTTGAATTGTTCATCCGATTCAACAGGGATCAGCGTATAACGCTCACTCAACATGTCAATTGATGCTTGTTCCAGCGCTTCCGGAAAAATCAGCGCTTCGGTCGGTGATAAAATATTGAAAACGCAATCGAGATGCAAGTATTTTTCATTGAGTCGGAGAGGGACGACGCGGAAATTCGGCATATGCCGCTGTAATTCTTCAATCGCTTCTTCGGAAGTGCGGCTGCTGATACCGACGAACACCGTATCCTGATCGACCATGACATCGCCGCCTTCGATGCGGTGTCCCGGCAAATGCTTGAAGCGGACGCCTTTTTCAGCGAGCCAGTTTTGCAGGACTTGTTCTTCCCCTTGGCGGACATTTGCAGCCATCTCGCTGATGAACACTGTGTCGCCGATCGTGAAGCCGATGTCACGTGTGAACACTTGCTCCGGATATTCTTCAGAGGCTTCTAAAAAAGCCGTGTCGATGCCCTCCGCAGCCAATGCCTCAACAAAGGCAGAATGCTGGCGTAAAGCTTCCGTTACGTCAATGTTTTCTTCTTTATAGCGTTTTTGTACATCGTTAATGACGTCTCGAATTTCCATGAAGCGCGGTGGGCATAGGAGCACATGGCGCAGTGTGTCGTATTCGCTGCGGCAATCGGCCGCTGGGACTGGCTTGGCGTGTGTGGACATATTGAGTTCCTCCAAAGAGCGTGATTTTACAGTACTATTCCTTTTTCAGAGTCTCATAAAACCTGGAAAAAGGTTTATTTGAATTTGATTGAATGCAACTGTCTAAAGAAGCTTGTTTACAATCCCATATAGAAAAAACGGGCGCTCTGTCGGGAGCGCCCGTTTGTCTTAGTCGCGATAAAATACTTTATCGACGTTGTATTTCGCTTTTCCTGTATTGATCAGGTAAGTCTCATAAATTTCGCGTTCCATTGGGTCTTCCACAATGGAAACTGCAATGCGATGGACTTCATCGCGATGGTTTTTCAATGGCGAGACGTTATCTTCAAAATGCTTTTTCACACGCTGGCGCAGTTTGCGGGCTTTGCCGACAAACAAAAGCTCGCCGCTGTGGTTGAAGAATTGGATGATGCCGCCTTTATCACGCGGAATTTCATGCAAGTCGATAAACCCGTATAGCGGTTTGATGACTGCTTCATCGCCTTGAATTTCTTGTTTGCGCTGAGTGATAGTAATGTCAGCTTTCGGTACTTGAATATTAATCATGTTATCACGTCCTCTATTATCGTAAAGCTAGTCTACCATAGAAATGCCGTGAACGCCATCCGCCTAAAGCTTACAGGCGGTCGAGTTCCTGGGCGATTTCAGCTTCGCCTTGAAGAATTTCGAAGACTTTTCCGTAGGTATTTTTACGGTCCACCACTTCAGCAAGTGTACGTGCTACATCTGCGCGTGGAATCGCACGGTTTTCGAAAGACTCAAAGTGCGTGGCTGCTTCGATATGGCCAGTTTTCTCATCATCCGATAATGGGCCTGGACGGACAATTGTATAATCGAGACCACTCTGTTCAAGAAGGTCATCTGCTGTGCGCTTGGCTACCAGGTAAGGCTTCATTTCCTCGCCGCCGGCATCCGGGTCGTCAGATCCGACCGAGCCGAGCTGGACGAAACGTTTAACGCCTTTTTGTTTCGCGTAATCCGCTGCTTTGACAGAGCCCCATAGATCGATGGTCAAAGTCTTGTCAGGGCCTGTTTTCGGGCCTGAGCCTGCTGCGAAAATGACTGCGTCGACATTTTCGAATGCATGGCTGAAGTCTTTTTCCAAATCGCCAAGGACGATTTTCTTCGCGCCGCGTTTTTCCATTTCTGCGCGCTGTTCTTCTTTGCGGATCATCGCTACCGCGTCATGGCCTTTTTCGGTTAATTCTTCTACAATGTGGCGGCCTACTTGGCCATTTGCTCCCAAAACTAATACGTTCATCAAAATCCACTCCTAATTTTTTATGTCTGTT
Source organism: Planococcus sp. SK3692 (assembly GCF_028890485.2). Taxonomy (GTDB): domain Bacteria; phylum Bacillota; class Bacilli; order Bacillales_A; family Planococcaceae; genus Planococcus. The sequence continues at coordinate 1,543,993 of NZ_JARCHV010000001.1, read as the reverse complement.
TGCTGTTTTCCCGTATCGTGTACACTTAAACGCCAAACCTTTCCACGATGCTATTCAAATGGCCAGATGAAAGCTAGAATAGAGCAATGGAGGTGCAATAATGGAAATCATTAATTACGAAGTTGAAAAATTGCAAGACCCGACCGGCATCCTGACAGGTGAACGTTATGAGTACACAATGGCGATCAAAGTGGACGAGGAAGACGAACTGTACCGTCCGGGCGGGCTCGACCTGCGCCTGATTCTGGCAGTTGAAGATGGCAATGCGCGCATCGCGGATTATCATTTTATCGACAATGACAGTGAAAAGCCGCTTGATTTTGCGTTAGACGAAGAGGAAGAACAGGAAGTCTTGGCTTTTTGCAAAGAGCGTCTCGCTGAATAGATAATGGCTGTAAGACCAAAAAAACCCCTACCGATTGCGGTAGGGGTTTTTGAGAATTAAAGTTTCACTTCGATTTCAGCTGCTTCACGCAATTCCTCTACACGCGCGAAAGTAGCTTCCTGGTCTTTTTGTTCTTGCAATGACTGGCGGATGGTCGGTTCCATTTCTTCAAAAGCCGGTGCTTCTTCTTCTGAGCTTTCAACGAATTGGTCATAAGCTGTCTGGACTTCTTCGTCCGTCACTTCAGGTGAATCGATTTCTTCTTCCATATAACTTTCGTAGACGAGCTGCTCACGCAATTGCTCTTCCATTTCTTCCATAGTAAAGCCGGTTTCAGCCAGTGCTTCGTTCATGGCGTCTTCGTCCTCAAAGTTAGCTTTCAATTCTTCCATGCGCTCTTCTACGACGGCATCATCCGCTTCGTGGCCTTTTTCCTTGGCATCCTGCAACAGTACAGCGTTTCCGATGACAACGGACATCGCTTCATCTTCGATCAATTGAAGGTTCTCTTCAGTTGAAGGATCTTGTCCTTGTGAAGTCAATGTCGATTCGAATTGGCGGGCGACGCTATTGTATACTTTGCCTTGGATTTCTTCGCCATTGACAACTGCTACGACGGCGTCTTCTTCAGGCAATTCGAGCGCCGATTCGGCAGGAGCTGCTTCTTCGCTTCCTGCTGCTTCTTCAGTTCCTTCTGCTTGTTCAGTCTCAGGAGCTGATGTTTCTTCGTTTGCGGTGGATTCTTCATTATCAGAACATGCGCCGAGCACTAAGGCGAGGGCGAATGGGGCAAAAATAAATGTCATTTTTTTAATCATGTGAAAACTCCTCTTTCGTCAGTCTCGTTAAAGTAAACCACATTTAGGTAAGGGTTTCAAATTGTAGGCCGTGCCCCTTTCAGGAAACGGGTTTTTCTGTAATAATAGAGACTATTATTTTGCTTTAACTAAGGTGGATATGCAGGAAATCCAGCTTTAATGGTATCATTATTGATGGCAGTACATATTCATTCAGTATTATTAAAAATAGATGACGGAGGCGTACATAATGGCGAATTTGGAGAATATCAAAGCACGCAAAACCTTGGATCAAATCCAGCCTTACTCACCAGGCAAGCCGATTTGGGAAGTGCAGCAAGAACTGGGCTTGGAGCGCGTCATTAAGCTGGCATCCAATGAAAACCCGCTTGGCCCGTCGAAGAAGGCTGTTGCGGCCATCGAACAAGGCGTACTCGGCCTAAACCGCTACCCGGATGCGGATGCGAGTGATTTAAAGGAAGCAATTGCAAAAGAGCATGGCGTCGAGAAAAATCAAGTCATTCCGACAAATGGCGCAGACGAATTGATTACGCTTATTTCGGAGGCGTTCTTGGAGGAGGGCGATGAAATCGTTGTACCCGACCCATCGTTCAGCGAATACGATTTCGGCGCGCATATCATGGGCGCAAAAGTCGTGAAAGTGCCGTTTGCACAAGGTTTCGCATTTGATGTCGATGCCATGATTGCGGCAGTGACCGACAAGACGAAAATCATCTACATCTGCTCGCCGAACAACCCGACCGGAACTTATATGAAGAAACAGGATGTCCAAAAATTATTGGACGCTGTAGGAGACATATTGGTGGTCTTTGATGCGGCATATAGCCACTATGCAGACGCGGAAGATTATACGGACGGCACCGAATTCATTCGCCAAGGCTATCCGTTGCTGACTTTGAAAACTTTCTCGAAAATCTATGGCATTGCTGGGGTGCGCGTCGGTTTCGGCCTTGCGGCGGATTCGATCATTACGTCGATCCTGAAAGTGAAAGAGCCGTTCAATGTCAATACGCTGGCACAGCTCGCTGCGACGGCGGCAGTGACAGACCATGAACATGTGACCCAATCCCGCGAGGCGAATAGCCGCGGACGTGAGTTTCTTTATGAAGCATTTGAAGAACTGGGCCTTCCATATACGAAGAGCATGGCAAATTTCGTGTTGGTCAAACTGGGCGAAGAAGGCGAGACGCTTTACCAGGACCTGATGAAAAAAGGCGTGATCGTCCGGTACGGCAAAGGGTGGGGCCTCCCGGAATACGTGAGGGTTTCAGTCGGCACCGAGGAAGAAAACGAATTCTTTGTCGGGGCATTGCGTGAATTGATCCAAAAATAAAGCGGGCGGCACGAAGCCTGCGTTTAAAAACCGATTGTCCGGGAGAACTCCTGGTCAATCGGTTTTTTAGATACTTCCTCTGTTTAATGCAAATACGAACCGGGAAGAGGGGAGGAAAACGAAAGTAGAAAAGGATGAACGCTATGCTATACGATTGTGCCATTATCGGCGGAGGCCCTGCAGGTTTGAATGCTGCATTGGTTCTTGGCCGTTCGAGAAAGAATGCAGTGTTGTTTGATGATAACCATGGGCGCAATTTGGTGACCTGCGAAGCGCATGGGTTCATTACAAGGGACGGCATTTGCCCAGAAGAATTCAAGCGGCTCGGCCACGAGGAGCTCCGCAAATACGGAAGCGTCAAAACGGAAAACGAACGCGTCGTCAACATCGACCGCATTTCTGAAACCCATTACCAATTGACAACCGCCAGTGGCAAAGTTTTTCATAGCATCAAAATCATTATTGCCGCAGGGTTGAAAGAAGAGTTGCCGAATGTGCCGGATATCGAGAAGTTCTACGGCACCAGCTTGTTCAGCTGCCCTTTTTGCGATGGTTGGGAAATGCGCGACCAGCCGCTAGCGGTCATTGCCGATAAAAAAGTATTTACGCTAGCGAAGGAAGTCTACACCTGGAGCCGGGATTTGGCGGTCTTCACGAACGGTGAAGGGCGTCTGGAAGAAGAGGAAAAGCAAAAGCTGCTCGCCAAAGGTATTAAAGTTTACGAAGATACAATTTCCGGCTTGGAAGGGGAAGACGGCAAGTTGCAAAGCGTCCGGCTGGAAGATGGCACCTTGATCGACCGCAGTGCCGGGTTCGTTACACCTTTATGGAGCCATGCGACCAATTTCGCGAAAGAGCTCGGCTGTAAACAAAACGAGCACGGCGGAATCTTGACGGACGATTACGGGCGGACAAATGTGTGGAATGTTTACGCTGCAGGCGATGCTTCGTTGATCGTCCCGTCGCAGCTTGTCATCGCAGCCGGGGAAGGCAGTGCCGCAGCCATTGGGGTGTGCGGCGATTTGATAAACGAATATTTCGACGAGATCTAGGCTGCGTTTCAGTTGCATAGTCGCGCGCAGGTACAGTAGACTTTAGGAAAACAGCCGGGAGGCGAACCGAATGGATCCGAAAAGTTTGCTGTCTTCCATTACTTATGTCGACACGGAACGCTCGATCGTAGCCGGCCAGATGAAAATCATCCATACCGAATACGAAATTCACCTCTATGAAGATAAATTGACCGCTTCGACAAATGAGTTCAATTTGATGCATGTTTGGGATATTTCCTATAAGACCTTTTCCGACGATGCCAACCTATTATATTTGCACACGCATCGCGGGGTTTTGACCTATAAAGTGCCAAAGGATCCTGACCGTTTCGTCAAGACCTTCAAAAAACTAAAAAACGCCAATTACTGAGAAGCCGAAAATTCCGGCTTCTTTTTTTTCGTGTAGAATGCTAACAAAGGGGGAATGGATATGGGAAGCGAATACGCAGTCGGATGGGGAACACTTGCGTTGATCAATGCAGGGATCGCCCAAGGCAAGAACCGGAGCGGCCTTATGTGGTTCTTGGCGTCGCTCCTTCTGGGACCCATCGCTACGTTGGCTTTGGTGGTATTTGAAAAATTACCGGAAGAAGGGAGCACACATGATGATTGAACCGATTAAGCTCGCGGAACGCTTTACCGATTATGTCAATGAACAAAATGTCGACGGATTGCTTTCCGTTACGGACCATAATGTCGAATTGATCAGTCCTGGAAAATCTGCTGCTGGCCATGAAATGCTGGCCGAATGGGTGAAGGGATCGGGCATGCAATTGGAGACACTCAACAAATTCGCCAAAGGCAATCGGGTCATCTTCGAACAGCTCGCCAAAAAACAAGGCGAGCCGGGAGAATCCCATATCTTCCATTATTTTGAGATGGACGACAAGAAAATCCATCGCATCGGGCGTTTTGATGAACTGGATGAGGCTTTCGGGGAAAGCGGATTGAGCGAGAGCGATCAAGTGGGGTAACCGGAACAATTCTTGTTATGTGCCCAGAACACACATGCCTTTTCACAAGTTCCAATCGGAATTTGCGGAGGGGCTTTATTTTGTGCCTTGAAATTAATTAATGATAATAATTATCGTTTAAAAACACCGTGAAAACGCATTAATTGATACGTATTCTCAATTATAAATAGTTATTCTCAATTACTTGGATCAACCATAAAGTTGTGCTATGATATCTACATTAGAATAATTATAAATAAGAAACTTGAGAATTTGGGAGGTGTGGGCATGAGCACCCAGTACAAACCTGCGATCCACTTTCAACACGTGGATTACCGCATTGGAGACATAGAAATTTTAAACGATATTACGGGTTCATTTCCGCAAGGCCGCATCACGACACTCGTAGGGCCGTCTGGCGCAGGGAAATCGACCCTGCTGAAATTGTGTAATGGCCTGATATCGCCGGCGAACGGAGAAATTTTCATAAAAGATAAAGCGATCGGCGAATACGATCCGGTGGAATTGCGCCGGATGGTTGGAATGGCGTTGCAGAGCGCGCCAATGATCAGCGGCACTGTCTACGAAAACTTGAACTTGCCGTTGGAATTGCAAGGGCAGCAATTATCAAAAGAAGAGGCTCTTGAGCTGCTTGAAGATGTTGGGTTGAAAAGCGATTTGTTGGAGCGCAAAGTGAAAGAGCTGTCAGGCGGGCAGCGCCAGAAAGTTTCCATCGCGAGAACGCTCGTCAACAAACCGGAGATTTTATTGATGGACGAGATCACTTCTTCGCTCGACCGTGCTTCCAAGCTTGAAGTCGAAGAGTTGATCAGTAAAATCAACCGAAAATACAACACGACAATCATTTGGATCACCCACAATCTCCAGCAAGCGCTCGAAATCGGTGATTACACATGGGTCATGATGGACGGACAAGTAGTGGAGACCGGCGAGAGTTCGCTGCTTGAAGATCCACATAACAGTCGCGTCAATGAATTTGTGAAAGGGGTGGTGTCATGAGTTACTGGGCTTTATCACTGACGCTCATTTTTGTCCTCATCCCGCTAGTTTTGTCGAAAACATTGAATTTAGGCCTCGGACGCGATATGACGGTGGCGACCGTCCGATCGATCATCCAGTTGCTCGCAGTCGGGTATGTCCTGAAATTTGTTTTCGACTCCGAAAGCTTGATCTATATCTTGTTGATGGTCGCACTGATGATCGTAGCCGCCACCCATAATGCACAGAAAAAAGGCGCAGCGATCCAAGGGATTACCTGGAAGATTGCCGTCACCTTAATCTTTGTGGAAGTGTTGACGCAAGGCATCCTGATCGGCTTTAACATCACGCCGGCCACGGCACAATACATCATTCCGATCAGCGGCATGGTCATCGGCAACTCGATGGTGCTGTCGATCCTGTTCTTGAACCGTTTCACCGCGGAAGTCGAAGATCATCAAGACCAGACGGAATTGATTTTGGCGCTTGGCGGAACACCGAAACAGGCCATTCACCGCCAATTGATCAACTCGATCAAGGCGAGCATGATCCCGACCATCGAAAGCCAGAAAACGGTCGGTCTCGTCCAATTGCCAGGCATGATGAGCGGGCAGATCATCGCGGGGGCGGACCCGATCCAAGCGGTGCAATTCCAGTTGCTCATTATGTTCCTGTTATTGACGACGGCTGCTGTAACGAGCGTATTCCTCGGATACTTGTCTTATCCGACCTTGTTCAATAAACGCATGCAACTATTAAAAGGCTGACGCTATGTCAGTCTTTTAATTTTGCGCAGATCTAGTTGGCGGTTCCCGGATAAAAGCTGTCGATTTCAAAACGTCCTGAGTCGGGGAGGCTTTCGAGCAGCTCTGGGCCGAACAATGCGGCGGGTGTCCAGCTGCCTCCAGGATAGTCGCCCGCCAGCAAGCGCTGTGTCACTTCGAGTGCACCGTAGACTGTCAGGTCATAGACATTTGCGGTATTGATTCGGCACGTTTTGACTACGCCGTCCGCGTTTTTGGCTTGTCCCCAAATATACGCGGCACTTCCAGCGCGTTCTTCCTGATCTGGCCCTGTCACGCGCCGCTCAACCCATTTCAGCAAAGGCTGTTTCACTTTTTCAGAAGACAGCAAAGGGCTCGCGACGTTCATAAATCGTGCCGCTTGGGCAGCCGGTTTCGGTGTCGGGATCCACGCCGTGATATTGGGGATGCCGGTCGTATAATAAGCGGTGGCCACATCTCCCCACGGAATTGCCATGGCGGATTTCCGTCCGCGGCCGAAATCGATCATTCGCTGGTGCTTGCCGATCGCAACAGCAGTCAGCTGCCCGCCTTTACGGACGATATTGCCTCCACCGAGCCCTTCGACCATCGTTTTCATCGTGCCAGGTGAAATGCCGGAATCTGAATCGAAGCCAAGTGCGAGCTCGGTGGCGTCCGGCAAAGCTTGTTTCAGCTTTAATGCCGTGCAGTCAGTCGGAATGACATCAAATCCTACCCCAGAACATAAAACGATGTTTTTTTGTTGCGCTTCTTCGTGTAAAGCGTGGGTATATTCGAAAACGCTGATTTCCCCAGTGATGTCGAGATAATGGGCACCCGCTTCCAAACAGGCGTGAATCATCGGTTTGCTGGTCTTCTCGAAAGGCCCTGCGCAATGCAAGACAAGATCGATACCCTCCAAATGCCCGGATGTTTGGTTATTCAACTCGAAAATGCGGAATTCCAAGCCGAGCTGTTCGGCGAGCGGCTGGACTTTTTCTTTGCTGCGCCCAGCCAACACCGGCCGCAAGCCGCGTTCGACTGCTTCTTGCGCGATTAATTTTCCCGTATAGCCTGTCGCTCCGTACAATAGCCATGTAGTCATTGTTTTTGGCCTCCTCGTCATTTGGCATCTTTCTTGTGTTCTTCAATAAGCAGGAAATTCCTGTCTCTTTCTTGAAACTAATAAGAACAACTTTCCAATTAAAAATACGAACAAATGTTTGATTTTAGCTGCGGCAGTCAGGTAGAATGAAGGAAACGATTTGAAGGAGGAATTTTCGATGAAAAATATTCATTTGATTCCATACCGCGTTGAACAAGTCACGGCTGCACCGCCGCGTATTCCGGAAGGCGTGCGGATGATCCAAGCTCCTGAAGTATGGGAAAGCGCCGAACACGGCAAAGGCAATGTGGTAGCCGTATTGGATACAGGCTGCCAGACCGACCACCCCGATTTAGCAGCACGGATTGTGGGCGGCCGAAACTTCACGCATGATGACGGAGGGGACCCTGAACGATTCGAGGATTATAACGGGCACGGTACCCATGTCGCCGGGACGATCGCCGCTTCGTTAAGAGATGAGGAAGGTGTAGTCGGTGTAGCGCCGCTCGCTGATTTGCTTGTGGTCAAAGTGCTCGATAAGGAAGGCAGTGGCAGTTACGAAGGCATTATTGCCGGTATTCATTATGCTGTCGATTGGCGCGGTCCAGAAGGGCAAAAGACGACGGTCATTTCGATGTCGCTCGGCGGGCCTGAAGATCATCCTGAATTGTACGAAGCCGTGAAACGGGCGGTGGATGCCGGGATCCCGGTCATCTGTGCGGCTGGCAATGAAGGAGACGACGCGCACGATACCGATGAATTTGCCTACCCTGGCGCGTACGGTGAAGTCATTCAAGTCGGCGCTGTCGATTTCGACCGGCGCATCGCCCCATTCAGCAACACCAATAACGAAATCGATCTTGTGGCACCCGGCATCAATATCTATTCGACTTATTTGGAAGGGAAATACGCCAGTTTGTCCGGCACTTCGATGGCGACGCCGCATGTCTCAGGAGCCTTGGCATTGATCCGCAACATTTCCGAACGTGACTTCGACCGGAAGCTGACGGAGGCGGAATTGTATGCGCAACTTGTCCGGCGCACGATTCCACTCGGTTATCCAAAAACCGCAGAAGGCAACGGGCTGCTCGCGCTCGACATCTTGAATAAATTCGAGCAGCTGTTCAAGATCCTCAGCAATTCCTATGCTAATGGATTGGACCGGTAGCTAAAACCATTCAAAAACCCCCAGACTATGCGTCTGGGGGTTTTCTTGCATTTAATCCGTCACTAATTTATCCGTTTTCCGCTGCTCTTCGATCCACCATTCAATATGGTCTTCGTCGAACAGGATCATGTCGCCATAAGGCCGGGCATGCGGAATTGTTCGTTCTGACAGGAGCTGCTCAATCTGCTCTGCTGTCATGGGGCAACTTCGCTGCTCCAGATATTCGAGCAATTTCGGTATTCCCTGGATTTTCCCCATTTAATCACCTCCCACAAAACTTTCCTTGCAGAAGCAAAGAAAGTTCAGCCCGAGTTATTAAACAGGTTGCTGAAGATTCTATTCCCATATTTTCGATTGTTCAATCCTTAAAACTAAAAATCTTTTTAACGTGCAAAGCAGAACGGGGCAAACTCCTCCCGCTCGGTGCGCGAATATGTTAGAATTTCCCCATATGTTAAAAACTATGTAAGGCAATAACAGTGCTTTTCAGAAGAGAAGGTGCAGATAGATGAAAGTCGGAATAGATGCGGGCGGGACGCTGATCAAAGTGGCCTACACCGACGGGGGCCCGATTCATTTTGCGAAATATCCGATTGCTGAAATTGGGTTGGTAGCGGAGTGGATCAACGGGCTTTCGGCTAGTGAAGTATGTGTGACTGGCGGCAAATCAGGTGTGCTGGCGTCATTGCTGGAGAACTCCGTCCAGGAAATGGTGGAATTCGAAGCGACTCATCTAGGCGTCCAGGTCTTGCTTGAACGCATGGGGCTTCGCGAAGAAGCGTATTTGGTCACCAATGTTGGAACCGGGACGTCGATCCATTGCGTGCAGGATAACACGCAAGAGCGTCTCGGCGGCACGGGAATCGGGGGCGGAACGCTGATCGGCCTCAGCCATTTGTTGACGGGCATCACCAGCTTTGATGAGATCGTTGAACACGCCAAACGCGGATCGCGTGAACGCATCGATTTAAAAGTGAAGCATATCTATGAGGGCAAAGAGCCGCCGATTTCAGGTGAGTTGACTGCCAGTAATTTTGGGCAAGACCTGTTCTCCATTTCACATGAGTTGTCGAAAGAAGAACTGCTGGCAACAGTCATCGGCCTTGTCGGCGAAACGGTCAGCACTGTCAGTGTCCATGCGGCAAGGCAATGCCGCAGTTCGACGATTGTCTATATCGGGTCTTCCTTCAGTGACAACGCGCTTTTAAAAGAAGTTGTCACCAGCTACACCATTCTGCGCGGCTCGACGCCGTTATTCCCGGATAACGGCGAATATTCCGGCGCAGTCGGTGCGTTATCTGTATTGAAATAAAAAAGAGCATCAGCTTTGATGCTCTTTTCTCAGACTGTCGAGAAACTTAGAAAACCGCATTTTCCGAAGCTTATCGCTCGCTTTCCGCGGGCGGGAATCGAGCCTCCTCGTCACTTCGTTCCTGTGGGGTCTCTCAAACCCGCTTTTCCCGCAGGAGTCGAGCGAACGCTTCTACAAATACTCAGATAGAACATTGAATTTTGAATGGAGAAAAGGTAATACGCTTTTTGACTCATAGTGGATCACGGACTTCTTCGACACTAAAAAAGAGCATCAGCTTTGATGCTCTTTTTCTTTGTTATTGATCGATGATTTTCAGTTTTTCGCGGATATCGGTGCGGGCTTGCTTTTCTGGCACGTGGGCAGGGTAGCCCATCATCATCGTCGCGACAATTTTCTCGCCTGGTTCGACGCCAATCGCTTCACGGAAGACAGGGTTGTAAATCCAGTCGTTCGAGCGCCAGATCATGCCGATTCCGCGCTGCCAAGCAGCCAATTGGAAGTTTTGCAGCATGGAACTAAGTGCGCCGTAATCTTCATCAAAGCGTCGCTGGCGCGGGTCGACCGGCATAATGGCGACCAGGTGGAGCGGGATGTCGCGGAAATACTGGGCTTTATTGAGCGCTTTTTGCGGAATGTCGCCGTCCGGTGTTTTCATCGAATCAAGGAATGCTTGGACGAATTTTTCTTTGCCTGCGCCGGCATACAGCTGGAAGCGCCAAGGTTCGTTGACTTTATGGTTAGGTGCCCATTTCGCGATATTCAGCAAGTCGATGATCTCTTCGACATCGATAGCGTCTGGTTTGAACTTTTTGATCGATCTTCTTTCCATGATCAATTGATCAATAGGATTCATCAAATTGAACCTCTCCTATCCTTTAAATGCTTTCAGTTAAATCCTACCACGAATGGTGAAAATCGTGTTGGAAATGACATATTGATAGCTGGGAATGGTGTGGCTTCTTGATAAAATATAGATAGAGTAAATAGGCTGATTAACTTAATTCAAATTATTACCATCATGAAGAATAGGGAATGATATTAGCGAGGAGTGATTCGGATGAAGAAAGCTGTGGTCATCGGTGGAGGGATTACGGGCCTTTCCGCTATGCATTATTTAGAACGAATGAAAAAGCAATACGGGCTCGAGTTGGAATTGGAGCTTGTTGAAAAAGAGCAAGAGCTGGGCGGAAAGATCCGCACGGTGAAAAAAGAAGGCTTCACGATGGAAGTTGGGGCAGATTCCATCGTCGCGAGACATGCCAGCGTATTGCCGCTTGTTGAAGAACTTGGGCTCGAAGAACAGATGGTCTACAACGGGACCGGCATTTCTTATCTGTATACCGACAATCAATTGCATGCCATCCCAAAAGATACAGTCTTCGGGATCCCGATGGACCGGGAAGCGCTGCTTAGCTCGACGCTCGTTTCACAGCAGGGGAAAGAGCGGGCGATGCAAGACTTTGAAACCGTGAACGACCGCTTTACGAAAGACAGCTCGATCGGGGAATTCCTGGAAGCATTTCTCGGCAAGGAATTGGTAGACCGCCAGATTGCGCCCGTCTTATCCGGCGTCTATTCGGGTTCATTGCGTGAACTTACCTTAGCTTCCACCTTGCCGTATTTGATCGATTATAAAAATGACTACGGCAGCATCATCAAAGGCTTCGAAGCGCATAAAGAAACTTTCCAAGGTGCTGCGAATAAAAAATTCATCTCGTTCGATGGAGGGATGGCGGCTTTGATTGACCGCCTCGAAGAACAGCTGGAAACGGCGCTCGTCCGAAAAGGCGTAGGGACGAGTTCGTTGGAGAAATGCGACGGGCGTTACAAGATCGGCTATTCGGATGGCACTTCAAGCGAAGTGGATTTCATCGTGCTAGCGATTCCGCACCAGCAAGCCCAAGCATTGGTGAAAGACGACACGCTTGATGAGGAGTTTGGCCAATTGATCAATTCGTCGTTGATCAGCGTGTATCTGGGATACGACTTGCCCGACGAACAATTGCCGGCGGATGGCACCGGCTTTATCGTGTCGGAAGGCAGCGATTTGGCATGCAACGCCTGTACATGGACGAGCCGCAAATGGCCGCATACCTCGGCGCAGCAAAAACTATTGGTGCGTTTATTCTATAAAAGCACAAATCCGGTATTCGCTGAACTGCAAAACAGCTCTGATGAACAGATTGCGGCTAAAGCCAAAGCGGATATCCAGAAGAGCTTGGGCATCGAACAACCGCCCGCTGTCATTGAAATCACGCCGTGGAATGAGCTCATGCCAAATTATCATATGGGCCATAAGACAGCAGTCATATCGCTTGAAGCGCGGCTTTCTGGCGCCTATCCGGGCGTCTATCTAGCAGGTTCTTCCTATTACGGGGTCGGCATCGGTGCCTGCATCCAAAACGGCAAAGACTTGGCGCAGAAAATCACACAAGCGATGAGCGAAAAATAAAAATACTGCCATCAACACACAAAAAAGCTCCGGAAAAATTCCGGAGCTTTTTTATATGTTGCATTATCTCATGGCGTTGAGGCGCTTGTAGCTGTCGAAATGCTTGCCCCAATAGCTGTCGTTAAGGCTAGTGATTTGGACGCGGTCTCCGCCGGCATGGATGAAGCTATTGTTGCCGACGTAGATGCCGACATGTGAAATTCCCGGGCGGTATGTGTTTTTGAAGAACACCAGGTCTCCCAGTTGCGGAGAGCTGACCGTATACGAACTTGCGTAATAGCCGATTGTGTTCGTGCGCGGAATCGTGATGCCTGCACGGTTGTAGACATAGTACAAATAGCCGCTGCAATCAAAGCCGCTTGAAGTGGCGCCGCCCCATGCATAAGGCACCCCGAGCTGTGTACGTGCGATGGAAAGCACTTGGTCCACTTTCGAAGAAGCAGCCGGTTTAGAAACTTGGACAGGTGAAGGGGCAGGAGTTGTGCCTCCTTGAAGTTTCAGCACTTGGCCAACGCGGATATTGCTCGTGCTCAAATTGTTCCAGCTCATCAATTGGGCTACAGAAACTTTATAGCTTCTGGAAATTTTGCTGAGCGTGTCGCCCGAGACGACACGGTATGTAGTCGTATTGGCTTGTGCCGGTGGCGCCGATGGGGTTGGTGAAGGCGATGCGACGACAGCTGATGCCGTACCGCTGACTTTCAGCTTCTGGCCGATGTGGATAGTGGAAGTGCTCAAATTGTTCAATTGCTGAATTTTTGCGACAGATGTGGAATGTGCGTTGGCAACTTTATAAAGCGTATCACCGGCTTTGACAGTATAAGTACTGGTTTTGGCGGCAGCTGGTGCGGCCGGAGCAGATGGTGCCGGAGTGCTCGCTGCGGATGGTGACGTCAAGCGCAGCACTTGGTTTGGATAGATAGCATCCGTGCTTAGGCGATTCCATGATTTCAAGTTGGCGACAGATACATCGTTGCTTGAAGCTACTTTCCATAATGTATCGCCCGGTTTGATTTTATACGAACTTGCTTCTGTATCTGCAGCCCCTAGTGCTAGAGATAGGACTCCTGCCGTGATTGCCATGCCGATCAGCTTCTTCATGCTCATTCCCCTTTTGGTATCCGCAACGTAACTTGCGTACGCAATTTTCTTTAAGTGTATTCAGTTTCACGAATATAGGCAATAAGTTTTATATTACATTTGTGTTACAAAAATCTAAAGGCTTAATTTACAGTTTTATTTTGCCTATAAAAATAATAATGGTAAAAATTTCTTCTAGTCTATTAGATGTGGATCATAACAGGCAATTCCCGAAAACAGTTGTTGAAATATTTTTGCTAATCTGACATTATGGAAGTAGTTTGTTGATGAATACCCATTCAGTTAGAGGGAGGAAAAAATAATGTATGCGACACTTGGAAGTATATTTGACCATACGGTTTCCCTGCACCCAGAACGTGAAGCGTTTGTCGATTTAAGGAGAAATAAGCGCTGGACGTATGCGCAGTGGCGGGATGACGTACATCGCTTGGCGAATGCGCTGACGGCAGCTGGCGTCGCTAAAGGGGACCGCGTTTCCACGTATCTTTTCAATAATCAAGAGCTGGCGACTGCATTATTTGCCTGCGCCAAAATCGGCGCTATCTTCAACCCGATCAACTTCCGCCTGAAAGCGGAAGAGCTGGCATTCATCCTAGAAGATGCCAAGCCTGAAGTGGTGCTGTTCGAAGCAGTGCTGGAAGGCGTTGTACAGACCATTGCGCCGCAGTTCCCGGCGGTCCAGTTCTGGACGATCGATGACAAGACACCATCGTTTGCAAAGAATTATCATGAACAAGTGGCGGCGGCTTCAACCGATGATCCGGGTGTGGAGTTGGATGAATCGGATACATACGCCATCATGTATACGAGCGGAACGACAGGGCGTCCAAAAGGCGTCATTCATCGCCACCGGAGCATGGCGGAACAGAGCATGATGTGCATTGCAATGCTCAAGACGACCAAAAACGATGTCGGTTTGGTTGCAGCACCGATGTTTCATTGCGCAGAACTTCATTGCAATATTATTCCTCGTGTCCAAGCGGGGGCATCGAGCATCATCATGCATCAATTCGATCCATTTTTGGCGCTGGATACGATCGAAAAAGAGCAAGTGACGGTGATGTTCGCGGTACCTACGATGTGGAGCATGATCGCCGAAATCGACGGCGCCCAGCAGAAAGTGAAGAGCTTGACGCGCGGTCTTTACGGTGCCGCCCCGATGGCACCTGTGCTCGTAAAACGCGTCAAAGAAGTGCTGGGCATCGATTTGATCCAGGCGTATGGGCAGACGGAAATGGGCCCGGCCATCACTTTCTTGTCGGAAGAAGACCAATTGACGAAAGCAGGCTCTGCCGGACAGCCTGCTTATAATCACGAAATCCGCGTCGTCCGGCCGAATGAAGACGGCCCGTCGGAACCGGAAGATTTGCTTGCGCCGTTTGAAGTCGGCGAAATCATCGTACGCGGCCCGAGCATGATGGCGGGGTATTTCCAACGCGAAGATGCGACGGAAAAAGCACTTTATAAAGGCTGGTATCATTCAAGTGACTTGGGCTATATGGATGAACAAGGGTATTTATACATTGCCGACCGCGTCGATGATATGATCATCAGCGGCGGAGAGAATATCTACCCGCGTGAAGTGGAAGATGCGCTCCATGGCCATGACAAAGTACAGGACGTGGCGGTGCTTGGCGTGCCGGACGAGAAATGGGGCGAATCGGTGTTGGCTTTTGTCGTCTCGAAAGATCCGTCTCTGACAGAGCAAGATTTGGAAGAATACTGCGTCAATCACGAAAACCTCGCGCGCTATAAACGGCCGCGCTCGTATCGTTTCGTCGAAGAGCTGCCGCGCAATGCCAGCGGGAAAATCCAGAAATTCCTGCTGCGCGAACAATATCGAGAACTATCGTCTTGAGTGGGCGATGAGAAAAGAGGGGCAAATATGGTGAAAATGAAGCCAGTGGAAGAAACGATCATGGGGGTGCTCGGCATCGAGCTGACAGAACAGTCTGCTGAACGGATTGTCGCGACGATGCCTGTACATGCAGCGACGCATCAGCCATTCGGTTTATTGCACGGCGGCGCATCGGTGGTTCTTGCGGAGACGGTGGCAAGTTTTGGCACTTGGCATGCAATTGATCAGCAAAAAGAAATTGCGGTCGGGCTGGAAATCAACGCCAACCATATTCGCGGAAAAAAAGACGGCGTCGTGACAGCCATTGGCACACCGCTTCATAGAGGGCGCACGACGATGATTTGGGATATTAAAATCGTGGACGAAGAAGAGCGGCTCATCTGCGTGTCGCGCTGTACAGTGGCGATTGTCCAAAAACCAATTGAATGATGGGAAAAGGCCGGACCTCGCGCTGAGGATCCGGCCTTTTTAGCCGCTTCAGGCATTAAGTCAATAGGGCGGCCGTGATATAATGAAGAAATAAGGAATGCGGGATCTGGAAAGGCAGTGACAGGTGTTGAAAAGAGAAATTATGCAACAGAGCATTGCGCTATTTGTCGATAAAGGCTATAGCGCCACTTCGATACAGGATATTGTAGATGCGCTCGGTGTGACAAAAGGCTCTTTCTACTATCATTACAAAAGCAAAGATGCATTGCTAATGGATATTCACCAGCAATACATCGATGAATTGCTCGCGAGGCAAGGATCGATTCTGCAGGAAGCGGCGCCGGCGAAAGACAAGTTGGCAGCGATTATCCGTTTATTGATCGGCGACATGGAAAAACAAGGGCCCATTGCCAATGTCTATTTCCGCGAACTTCGCCATTTAAAAGAAGAAAATGCCAGGACGATCCGTGCGAAACGGGCGGAATTCCGCGAACAGATCGAATCGGTCCTGCTGTCAGGAATCGAAAGCGGGGAGTTTCGTAAAGAGTTGAATCCGAAGATGATCGCTTTCGCCGTGCTCGGCGTGACCAATTGGAGTTATCAATGGTTTCAGCCGGGCGGCGAACTGGCCACTGAAGAGCTGGCTGAACTTTATACCGATTTCATCCTCAATGGCATTACGCCCACGCAAAGTTAAAAGCCGTGACCCGTTCGCTGGGGTCGCGGCTTTTGGACGATTAAGTTTGTTCCGTCTTCAACAGATGGTGTTTGAGTGCCATGCCGCCTCGAAAGCCTGACACATCGCCGTTTTTCCGGATCACCCGGTGGCACGGGATGAAGACGAGCAAAGGGTTTGCACCCACTGCAGAACCGGCTGCGCGAATGGCTTGCGGCTTGCCGATGCGTTCAGCCAGCTCGGAATAAGAAACAGTTTGGCCATAGGGAATTTCCTGCAAGGCTTGCCAAATGGAACGTTGAAATTCAGTGCCTGCGACATCAAGAGGCAGTGAAGATGATTCGGGAGAACCTGTGAGCCAAGCTTCGATTGCGTATTGATATTCCATTAACGCTTGCGGATCTTGGACGAACTCGGCGCTTGGAAATCGCTTTGCGCAATGCTGCTGCAGTTCAATAGCGCCTTCACCCGGCGAACCGACGTAGCAAAGGCCCTTGTCGCTTTTAGCGAGGACCAGGCGGAATCCGCATTGCTCGGCGTAAGCCCAGCGGATGGTCTGTGCCATAATGATCATCCTTCCGTATTTTAGTTTCAGTATACGCTCCGCCAGGCCATTTTTCAGCAAGCAGATTTTCTGTTTGAGCTTATGGAGAACGGGAATACGAGGGATAAGACATAAGGAGGGATTCTACATGGCAAGAGATAAGAACAAAGAAAGACTGGAAGAAGAGCGCCGCGAACAAGAGTTGCGTGAAGAACAACAGGCTTTTAAAGACAGTGCCAGAAACCTCGACGAACAGAACCGCTTGAACGATACAGAGAACCAGCAAAAATAAGCCATATGCTAAAGACAGCCCGCGCACCGTCAAATCCGGTGGGCGGGCTTTTTTCACTATGCGCGCAAGCGTGGTAGTATGGTACATAATACTTTTTTAGGAAAGAGTGGTTTTCATGGTTGACACCCTTGAACAGTTGATGGAAGAAAAAGGAATAAACAGCAAACGTTCGATCGCATGGAAGAAAATCAGCGAAGAAGAGCGGTTATCGGAAAAGTTTATCGCTGATCATGCGCGCAATATTCATTGGCAGCTGGTCTCCAAGCATCAGCCACTGTCAGAAGAGTTTATCCGCAAATACAGCGGCTTTCTTTACTGGAATGAAATTCTCCGCCATCAGCAAGTATCGGAGCGCTTTCTGGAGGAGTTTTCAGTCGCTGAAAAATGGCAGCCGGCAGAAGAACAATTATCCCCAAAGCAGTTGAAAACTTTGCAAACGCATGGCCAGCCTTTTGACGAGCAAGAATACTGGAAGATCGTATCCGCGAAGCGCTTGTCACCGATGTTCATCGAAAAGCATCAGGACCGTGTCGATTGGCAGACACTTAGCAACCAGCAGGAATTGCCGATGACTTTGATTGGCCGCCACGCCGATAAAGTCGACTGGCTCGCTGTGACGCGCGGGCAAAAACTAACGGAACGATTTATTGAAAAGCACAAAGGCCAAGTGGAATGGGAAACATTAACGTTCCATCAGGCGTTGTCGGAGCGGTTCATCAATCGGCATAGCGATAAGATGGCGGCGATTTCTGCAGAACAGCCGCGAACAGAGGCATTCCTCTATATGCATCTCGAAAAGATGGACCCAGAGACGATTCTGGCATGCCAAGAAATTGGTGAGGCAGTAGAATATGAAAGCTTCAAAGTTTATAGCATTGCCCGCAATAGCCGAAAAAAATACATTGTGGAGTTCCATCAGTACGACGAACCGGATTCCCCGCGTTTTCTGAAACTGGACGATGAAGGCTTTTATGATTTGCTGGAAGAGTATGAGTTGCAAGATCATATTGAAGCGGATTTCCCGGAACTTTTGTTCATTGAAGAAATGCGCTTCTGACCAAACGCACCCAAATGCGGGTGCGTTTTTTTATATGGCTGAGGAATTTTCGGGATATTGGCAGGCTTGTGTTTTCCGGCATCCCGTTTATAATGGGAAGAAAAATTGAAAGTTGGGACTATGCATGGCGATGACCGATTTGACGATTGCAAAAGAAGCGGCGATCCGGCCGATCCAGGAAATTGCACAGCAAGCTGGGATTGCGGAAGACGCTTTGGAATTATACGGGAAATATAAAGCGAAAATCGATGTGGATAAACTGCCGAAAACAACTGCTGACGGGAAAGTTGTGCTTGTAACAGCGATCAGCCCGACACCGGCAGGCGAAGGCAAATCGACGGTGACCGTTGGCTTGGCGGATGCTTTGAAAAGAAGCGGCGAGTCGGTCATGGTGGCGCTTCGAGAACCTTCTCTCGGACCGGTCATGGGCGTTAAAGGCGGCGCGACAGGCGGCGGCTTTGCGCAAGTGTTGCCGATGGAAGACATCAACCTTCATTTTACGGGCGATATCCATGCCATCACTTCAGCAAATAATGCGCTCGCTGCATTGATCGATAACCATTTGCACCAGGGAAATGCACTTCGCATCGATCCGCGTCGCATTACATGGAAGCGCGCACTGGATATGAACGACCGGGCGCTGCGCCACGTGACGATTGGTCTCGGTGGCCCTGCGCAAGGCGTGCCGCGTGAAGATGGTTTCGATATCACGGTCGCATCTGAAATCATGGCGGTGCTGTGCCTCGCCACGTCTCGCGAAGACTTGAAAGAACGCTTGGCCCGCATGGTCATCGGCTATACGTATGACCGCGAGCCCGTCACGGTCAGGGACCTAGAAGCACAAGGTGCGCTCGCGCTACTCTTGAAAGAAGCATTCAAGCCGAATTTGGTGCAGACGATCGAAGGAACGCCAGCAATCATTCACGGCGGCCCGTTTGCGAACATCGCCCACGGCTGCAACTCCTTGATGGCGACGAATACGGCAAGAAGCCTGGCGGATGTGGTCGTCACAGAAGCCGGCTTCGGGGCGGACCTTGGCGCTGAGAAATTCATGCACATCAAATCGCGCAAAGGCGGATTCCATCCGGATGCAGTTGTCATCGTTGCGACGGTGCGAGCGCTGAAAATGCACGGAGGTGTCGATAAGAAAGAGCTCAGTGCAGAAGACGCGGATGCGGTGCGCCGCGGCATCGTCAATTTGGCGAAGCATGTGGAGACGATCCGCCAGTTCGGCATCGAGCCGGTCGTAGCACTCAATCGCTTTACCGGAGACGGCGATGCGGAACTCGCGCAAGTGATGGACTGGGCGGAAAAGGAAGGCGTCGCGATTGCGCTGACGGAAGTATGGGGCAAAGGCGGTGCTGGCGGACTTGATCTCGCGGCACTGGTCAAACGCCAACTCGACAAAGGCGCTGATTTCACTTATCTGTATGCAGAAGAAGATGCCGTCGAAGAAAAGCTGCGGACGATCGTGCAGAAAGTATACGGCGGCGCGGATGTTCAATTGACGGATAAAGCACACAAGCAATTGGCCGAACTGAAAAAATACGGCTGGGACGCGTTGCCGATCTGTATGGCGAAAACCCAGTATTCCTTGTCTGACCAGCCGAAACTGCTGGGGCGCCCGGAAGGCTTTACCGTGACGATCCGCGAACTGATCCCGAAACTTGGGGCAGGATTCATCGTTTGCCTGACAGGAGATATCATGACGATGCCCGGCTTGCCGAAATCGCCTGCTGCGCTCAATATGGATGTGGCGGAAGATGGGCAAGCGCTCGGTTTGTTCTAATGACGACGGTTCAAATTGTGGATTATGTCGAACAAGGCCAATCTCTCTATATTCAATTGAAAGTGGTGGATGCAGAAGCTGGGACAACAGTTGAAGGCGAGGTCCGTTTTTGGGGAGAATTGCTTTACGGCGAATTGATCCACGAAAAGAAATCGCCGCTGACAGAAGAAGCGCGCATTGAAACCATCACTTATTTGAAAACCCATTTCGGAAGATGATGTCCGGAGTGGGTTTTTTCTTTAATTATATGACTGAATATTCAACTATTAATAGTCGGTTCCATGCTGGATGTGCTAAGGTGAAAGAAATGAGTAGCCTGAATGAATAATCGATTCACAAAGGAGCGGTTGTCATGAAACTGCAGTCTACACGAAGCCAGCAGAAACATTTATCGGTGGCGGCGTATAACGGGGGATTTGCGCTTGTGCGGGAGAGGCGTTATTTGAAATCGGACGGGCCGGTAGAGGAAGTGCAATTTTTGGACGTTGCTGAACGGGTGGAGACGGATTCAATCATTGTGAAAGGGATCGACGTCCTGGAGCAAAATTATGATTATGACTTGGTCAGCAAAGGGAAGTTGTTGGAACGCTACATCAATCGCCACGTCCATGTGCGCAATAACGAAACTGGGGAAGAACTGGAAATGCGCCTGCTTAGCGTGTCAGAGTGCATCATCGGCGAACGTGCCGATACAAAAGAAATCGTCATCGATCCGTCCGGGGAACTGATTCTTTCAGCATTGCCTGACGGCTTATTGCTGAAGCCGGCGTTCGTTTGGAAAATAGCGCCGGCTGTGGTGGACCAGGAAATCAATGTATCGTATTTGACGAAAAGCTTGGAATGGCATGCCCATTACACATTGGAAATCAAAGATAACCAGTTTCAATTTGATGGCTGGGTGAAAATCCTGAATCATAGCGGTGCACATTACGAAAAGGCACAACTTACTTTGGTGGCGGGCGATGTTCGCCGAGAACAGGAGATGAATAATGGCGATTCACCGGTCTTGTATTCGCGCATGCAAGAGTCGGTCATTACAACAGAAGTGTTGGCGGACCGTTTTGTCTACCGGATCAACCGTCCGGTCACCGTCATGAACGAACAGCTCAAGCAGCTATCGCTATTCTCTGCACACGGCATGGAATTTAAACGTGCTTATCAAGTGTGCTCGGGCGATTCACATGCCGATATCCAGCTCGAATTCTCCAACTCGAGCGAGAACGGGATCGGAATGCCGCTGCCGGAAGGCGTTGTAAAAGTATACGAATCGGGGGATTCGGATGAACTGTTTTTCACGGGCGAAGATCGCATCGAACATACAGCGCCCGGGAAAA
The DNA here is from genome assembly GCF_028890485.2 of Planococcus sp. SK3692. Classification (GTDB taxonomy): domain Bacteria; phylum Bacillota; class Bacilli; order Bacillales_A; family Planococcaceae; genus Planococcus. Next base: position 1,522,569 of record NZ_JARCHV010000001.1, on the reverse strand, counting down.
ACCTGCGCGTCCACGTTGGAAAAGCGATGGACATCACCAGTGACAGCTACGAAAAAATGCGCGAAAAGCATGGTGTCCACGAATACATCACCTATGTATATAAACTCGAAAATGATAAGGCGGAAAGCATCCGTTTACTGGTCGAACATGTTATTTTTGAACCCATTTGGGAAATGGAGTCGTCGAGCCACGATTATGAACGCAAAAGCAGTTCGAAAGTGGAATTCGTCGTGAGGATCCACCCCAAGACGACCGTGGAACTGGAGTTTACGTACAAAGCCGATAACCGGCAAGAAAATCGAAATTATTAACAAGAGGAGGAGAACGTCATGGAAGTCGCTTCAGTCAATGGCCGCATTCATGGAAAGAACCTCGCGGCAAGCATACTCGTTCCAGTTGTCGGCGGGGCACTTGTCGGAGCGCTTGCCAATAGAGGCACCCGCGAGCAATACGAAAGGCTAACGAATCCTTCATTTGCGCCGCCAGGCTGGGTGTTCCCGGTCGTTTGGACAGCGCTCTATAAAATGATGGGCGTCGCCAAATACCGCGCGCAAGAAACGGCCAAACCGCTCGGGCGGGAGCGGCAAGTGCTGGCCCCGTATGAACTTCAGCTCGGCTTGAATTTCCTATGGTCGTTCTTGTTCTTTAAATGGGGGTTGCGGGGAACGGCGCTCGTTGAAATGGCGGCATTGCTCGGTACGATCATTTGGGCAGCGTATGAGTTTTATCAAGTGGACCAGCTGGCCGCTGGGTTGATGGTGCCTTATATCGTATGGGTAGCGTTTGCACTTGGCTTGAATTATTCATTCTGGCAGCTGAATAAATAATTGCGTGAAGTGTTGGAACCTCCAGGGATTCCGGCACTTTTGTCCATTTTTTGACCTGGTTTTATAAAAGTATTTCAAACACTGCAAACTGTTAAAAAATTATGATGCATAGTGGCAAGAAAACGACTACAATGAAGGAAGTTGACAACGTTCGAGGCATGGCCTTTTTGGGACTGTTGAAATCAACGCAGTTGAAATGGTATCAGGAGGGAAATCAATGTTAAAAGATGTGTTTATCGGCTTGTCTCAAAACCGTCTCCTTACGGCTGCGGCCAAAAAGTACGGCTTGAAATTGGGAGCCCAAACCGTAGTGGCAGGGACCAATATCGAAGAGACCATTAAAAGTATCCACAGTTTGAATGCGCAGGGAATCAGCGCGACGGTCGACAATCTGGGTGAATTCGTGTTCGAAAAGGAAGCAGCACTCGAAGCGAAAAAGAACATCATGGATATGATCGAAGCGATCCATAAGAATAAGGTAGATGCCCATATTTCCTTGAAACCGACACAGCTCGGCTTGGATATCGATTATGATTTTTGCCTGGAAAACTTGAAAGAAATTGTCGCACTCGCCCATAAATATCAAATGCACATCAACATCGACATGGAAGATTTCGGACATGTCCAACCTTCATACGATCTTTTGAATGCGCTTTCGAAAGACTATGATAATATCGGAACGGTTATCCAGGCGTATTTCTTCCGTGCCATGGACGATTTGCAGGAACACAAAGACTTGCGTTTGCGCATCGTCAAAGGCGCTTATAAAGAGCCGGCGGACGTCGCATACCAAACACGCGAAGAAATCGATGAAAACTTCATCAAGCTGATCGAGTACCATTTGCTAAACGGCAAATTCACGTCAATCGCGACACATGACCATAACATCATCAATCATGTTGAAGCCTTCATCAAGGAACATGATATTTCATACGATAAATTTGAATTCCAGATGCTTTACGGATTCCGCAAAGAATTGCAGCGCGAGCTTGCGAATAAAGGCTATAATTTCTGCACATACGTGCCATTCGGCGATGACTGGTACGCGTATTTCATGCGCCGTCTAGCAGAGCGCCCGCAAAACTTGAACCTTGTATTCAAACAAGTGTTCACGAAAAAGAACAATATCGCCATCGGAGCGCTAGCTGGAGCATTTGTTCTCGGCCGCGCAACCAAAAAACGCAAGTAAGTAAAAGGCGTCTCTCATTGAGGCGCCTTTTTCTAATTCCGGACAACTTAAGGAGTGGCAGCATGTACAAAACGACGATTACGCCGCGCGTATCCGAAACGGATGCGGTTGGGCATATCAATAACACAACTTTGCCGGTGTGGTTCGAAGCGGGGCGCAACCCGCTCTTTGAATTGTTCACGCCAGACCACGATTTCGCCAACTGGAAAATGGTCATCGTCAAAACAACACTCGAATTCACCGGGCAAGTGTATTTCGGAAAAGACGCCGAAGTCCATACCTGGGTCGAACGCATCGGTAACAGCAGCCTCGAGTTGTACGAAGAGCTGTATCAGGAAGGCCGCCTATGTGCCAAAAACCGTGCCGTCTATGTCAACTTCAATTTGGCAAAGCAGCACAGTGAGCCGATTCCAGACCAGATCCGTGCTGAACTGAACAAGCATCTGCGTGAGGCAAACGAACACTAAACTATATAAGTTAAATCATTACCTATAGGTAACGATATTTCAAAAAATAACGGAAATCATCAAATCAAACCCTATTCGTTCATTAGCAGGTAAAGTTAAAAAACTCCCTATTTTATTGTTTGTCTACTTGATGAAAGAGTGGAAGGCGGCGACTAATGAATAAGCGAAAGGCACTTGAGCTTGTTCATTTGCGACGCATCTGCCTCGCAGATGTGGGAGCAGCTGAATTTTGAACTCAGCCCTTAGCGAACAAGGGGCGGCTGAAGCCATGCCCTGGCAGCTGGCGTCGCGACGTCCTGTCTCGCCAGCTGCATGACCCACATCCTGTGGGCCCGAAAGCGTCCGCCTGGAGTGATTTCACCAATCTCTTTAGGTATCATCAACTTTTAATTTAAACTATTATAGTAAACTTGGTTTGATCGAACTTCACTGATGCTTTGCGGATTCTGAATAGTTTTTTAATTAATGCGGCTCTTGAAAGGCCATTTGGACATGCTATAATAAGTCCATTCAAAAGAATATTCACTCATATAATAGCGGGAATATGGCCCGCAAGTTTCTACCGGTCCGCCGTAAACGGACTGACTATGAGAAGCAATGGAACGAAAAGAAACCGCCTATTTCGACAGGCGGCTTCCTTTTGCGTTTCCTTTCGGGAAAGCCCGGAGGACCTTGCTCCACTCATGGTTATGAATGGATGCGCGTCCTCCGGGCTTTTTTGCGGAGGATGCGGGAAAAGGAGCGGAAAACATGAAGCAGTTGGAAGAAAAAATTCTAGCGGATGGACGGGTTTTGTCCGAAGCCGTATTGAAAGTTGATTCATTTTTGAACCACCAGATCGACCCGGCCTTAATGCAAGCGATCGGGGAAGAGTTTGCTTCCCGTTTTAAAGCAGCGGGAGTCACAAAGATTTTGACAATTGAATCGTCAGGCATCGCGCCTGCAGTCATGACCGGGCTATTGCTCGGCGTGCCGGTCGTCTTCGCCAGAAAGCGCAAATCGCTGACCTTGACGGATGGCTTGTATTCAGCGCCTGTCCATTCCTTTACGAAAAATGAAACAAACGATATCTCCGTGTCCCGTGATTTTCTCGGGAAAGACGACGTCGTGATGATCATCGATGATTTCCTGGCGAATGGCCAAGCAGCACTCGGCTTGCTCGATATCGTCGAACAAGCTGGTGCAACATGTGCAGGCATTGGCATCGTCATTGAAAAAGGATTCCAGCCAGGCGGAAAATTGCTGCGCGATAAAGGGATCCGTGTCGAGACCTTGGCAAATATCAAATGGATGGAACCTGGCCACGTGGAGTTTTACGGGGAGGTGCCGAACTGATGAAAAAAGCTTTCGGGGAAGCAGCACTCGGACTTCAACACGTCTTGGCGATGTATGCTGGGGCGATTCTCGTTCCTTTGATCGTCGGGGCAGCGCTTGGATTGACGTCTGAACAATTGACCTATCTCGTATCAATCGATATTTTATTGTGCGGTGTTGCGACATTGCTGCAAGTATTCAATTCCCGCTATTTCGGCATCGGCTTGCCGGTCGTATTGGGATGTACCTTTACGGCGGTCGGTCCGATGATTGCCATCGGCGGCCAATATGGCATTTCCGCGATTTATGGATCGATTCTTGTATCGGGCCTTTTCGTCATTGTCGTTTCCGGCTTTTTTGGCAGCCTTGTGCGCTTTTTCCCGCCGGTCGTCACAGGCTCTGTCGTGACCATCATCGGCATCACGCTCATTCCAGTCGCCATCAATAATATGGGCGGCGGACAAGGCGCTGCGGATTTCGGTTCGTTGTCCAATATCGCTCTAGCTTTCGGGACGCTGGGCTTTATCATTTTCCTTTACAAATTCTCTCGTGGATTTATGCGTGCCGTGTCGATTCTTCTAGGTTTGATTGCCGGAACGGTTGTTGCCGGATTTATGGGCAAAGTCGATTTCACGCCAATCGCAGAAGCATCCTATTTCCATATGGTGCAGCCTTTTTACTTCGGGATGCCGACATTCGAATGGTCCGCGATCCTCACCATGATTTTGGTGGCGCTTGTGTCGCTCGTCGAATCGACTGGGGTTTATTTCGCGCTCAGCGATATCACGAAAAAGGAAATCAACGAAAAAGATTTGGCGAAAGGCTATCGTTCTGAAGGCTTGGCAATTTTTCTTGGCGGGATCTTCAATGCCTTCCCGTACACGGCCTACTCGCAAAACGTTGGGCTGATCCAAATGTCCGGCGTCAAGTCGCGCAAGATCATCTTCATCGCGGCGATCATGTTAATCGTACTTGGATTCGTTCCGAAAATCGGTGCCATGACGACGATCATCCCGACGCCGGTGCTTGGCGGAGCGATGATCGCGATGTTCGGCATGGTCATCGCACAAGGCATCAAAATGCTCAGCGGCGTCATTTCAGAGTCTCAGGAAAACTCCATGATCGTCGCTTGTTCTGTCGGCATCGGGCTCGGCGTGACGGTCGTTCCGGAATTGTTCGCGCTGCTTCCGTCGGGCGTCCAAATCTTGACGAGCAACGGCATCGTTGCCGGAAGCTTGACGGCGATCGGTTTGAACATCGTCTTTCATATGCTGCCGTCCCGTAAACGAAAGCGCGAGGCACAAGCGATGCAGTCCAATCAAGCGGTCACTCCGCATGGATGAATAGAAAAAAAGCTGTCCCTTCGCATAACGCGAGAGGACAGCTTTTATTTTTGCACTTGGCTTTTTTCGATCAGGAAATCCAATGTTTTCTGGAGGGTTTCTTGGCCGTCGTTCGTGTCCAAGGCGTATTGATATTCATGCTTTAAGTTCTTGTCGGTGCCGCGGAAGAAGACGTCGGTGACATCAACTCCTTTGAGGCGCAGGTTATTGGCGAGTGCGACTGATTGCGGCTCAAGAGGGTCGCCGTCGCCGGCTGAAATAAAGACGTCCGGATAAGCAGGCGTTACATGCTGGATGGTCGACATTTCGTGGATGTTGCCGAAGGTCTCAAAACTTTCGGCGCCCGTATAGGCGTTCAAGAAGAAATCAATATTTGGGAAGCCGGATTCGCGAACAGTGGCCATATCGTATAATCCGCAAAACAATATTGCGCCGCGCAATTGTTCCGAGGAAACAGCTGGCGATAAGCCCATCGTTTCAGCGAGATCCGGGTTGGTCTGCAGGGCGGCCACTTGGCTGGAAATCTGGGCGCCAGCAGAATCACCGCCGACAAAAACCCTCTCCATATCACCGCCATATTGCGCGGCAGATCCGCTCAAAAACTTCAAGGCCTCATTCGCCTGAATGACAGGGCCCGGATACAATTGGCCGGGTGCAAGTGCATAGTCGATATTGGCAACCAGGAAGCCGGCATTCGCCAGCGTCATCCCATAATCCTGGCGGCTGTCTTTGGAGCCGCCGATAAAGCCGCCGCCGTGGACCCATAAAATAACCGGTAAGGGTCCAGTAGCATCTGCTGGATAGTAGAGGTCCATAAAGGCATTATCGGACGCATGGTAGCGGATGTCTTTGATGACCTCGACATGGGAAGCAACTTCCGCAAAATTCGGAGGTGGGCTGTAAATCGCTGAGCCGATAATCGGAGCGGCTGTTGGCTCTTCCGTTAAATGGCTGGCCAGCACGAATCCGGCGGAAGCTAAGAACACCGCTGCGACAAGTGCGAGTATTTTTTTTGAAATGGATTGTTTATGCTTCATGAGTTCCATCCTCTACACGGCAAATACACCGAAATTTCAATTAAGCTTATTGTCATCCTATCACGTGCCAACCTGCTCCTCAAAAGATTTACTGTCATGAAATTGAAACGGAACTGTAAGGTTTTAAAGGTTCGGCGCCGCCCAAAGCGGGTATTTAGAGGAGAGGCCGATGGGTCATTTTAAGAGTTGAAGGAGAGGTTTTCATGTTCGGGTTGAGCGATTTGATAGCACTGGTCATATCTGCATTTATCATATTACCGGTCGTTGTCTTTATCCGAGAAGCAGGTTATCTGGTCGTCAGTGCCTTGCTTGGCGCAAAGAATCCGCGTTTAACAATCGGCTCAGGTCCCCGAGTCTTCAAGATCGGCATGTTTGACGTGAGAAAATATTATCACTTATATAGTTGGTTTGCCTATGATGATTTGAGAAGGCAAAGCAAATTCGCATATATCATGTTGTATGCCGGGCCAATTTTAGCGAATGTGATTGTGGCATTCGTGATCAACGCCCTTGTTGCCAACGGGGTGTTGGATCAATATGAGACTTTCTGGAACCGCTTTGTGTTCTACGGTTTCTATTTTGTGCTGTTTGACGCAGTGCCGATGAAGACGGCGAACGGCATGCCAAACAACGGCATGATCATCTATGAAATGCTGCGCTACGGAAAACGCACCGATTTTAACGATGAGCCGTTCTTGCCATCGACAACTGAAGTCGAAGAGCAATATGAAGAGGAAATGGAAAAAGTAGAAGAAATGAAGGAAAATCAAAAAGAGATTATCGAAGATGACGAAGACTATTCACCTGAACAGCAGGAAAAAGAGCGTCGCAAGAAAGAGGATATTGAAGAAAGCAAAGAGAGACAAAAAGAAGAATTGGAAAAAGCGAAAGAACTAACGATCAAGCAGCGCCATGAACCAAAGGAAGAGCAGACGGATTGAAGATAATATGCACCAAGGCTTGCCATGATATGATGGTTATGTCGAAAAAGAGGGAGTGAGCATAAATGGGTGAAAGAACGAAAGGAATTCATCACATTACAGCGATTGTCGGGGAAGCGCAGGAAAACGCCGATTTTTACGCAGGGGTGCTCGGCATGCGCCTTGTCAAGAAAACGGTGAATTTCGATGATCCGGGCACGTACCATTTATATTTCGGAAATGATCAAGGGTCGCCCGGCACCATCATGACCTTCTTCCCGTGGGGCAAAGCTTATCAAGGGAAAGTGGGAGACGGCCAAGTGGGCGTTACTGCTTTTGCCGTACCTGAAGGTGCTTTTGCATTTTGGCGCAGCCGGCTGGAAAGCTACGATGTTTCGTTTGAAGAGCATCAGCGATTTGGCGAATTGTATCTGAAGTTTAAAGATCCCCATGGCCTTCAGCTGGAACTGGTAGAGCGAGGGAGGGGCGAAGCGAGCGGATGGACCGGAGGCCGCATTACGCAAGACAATGCCATTAAAGGTTTTGCCGGGGCTGTATTGTATACCGCTAATGCGGCCAAAACTGCCGAGTTATTGGAAGAAGTGATCGGCTTCGTGCGCAAAGAAGAGCAAGGCGATTATGTACGTTTTGTCTCGGGCGGCGAGCTTGGAAACATATTGGACATCAAACAGACTCGTGTCGGAACGGGCCAAATGGGCGTTGGCACCGTCCATCATATCGCATTCCGAGCAGATGATGACGTCGATCAACTGGAATGGAAAAATCGGGTCGAAGCCTATGGGCTCGGCGTAACGCCTGTCCAGGACCGCAATTATTTCCGATCGATCTATTTCCGGGAATATGGCGATTTGCTATTTGAAATCGCGACCGACCCGCCAGGCTTCAAGATTGACGAAAGCCCAGACGCGCTCGGTGAGGAATTGAAATTGCCGAAGCAATATGAGCAATACAGAAAACGCTTATTGGCGGAACTGCCGCCAGTCTATGCGCGACCGCTTGAATAGCAAAAAAAGCAGCCTGGATTAAAAATCCGAGCTGCTTTTTGATGTCATCAAGATTTAGAGATGGCGCCTTTTAACACCAATTGAATGTTCTGCGGACGTTCGGCAAGCCGCCTCATAAAGTAGCCGTACCAGTCTTTGCCAAACGGGACGTAAGAAGTCACCTGGTATTGCTCGGACAGCTCCTTCAACAACTCTGTACGGAAGCCGTAGAGCATTTGGAATTCAAAACGGTCTGTTGGAATACCTTGTTCTTTTGCGTATTCAATCGCCGCGTTGATAATACGATGGTCATGCGTAGCGATGGACGTAAACACCGGCTGGTCGAGCCTCAGCTTAATGAGCTTGAGGAAATTAGCATCCACTTCCTCTGCGGATTGATATGCCATTTGTTCGCTTTCCTGATAGGCTCCTTTCACTAGCCGCAGCCTGACATTTTGAAGTGCATCCAAATCTTGTTCCGAACGGAAAAGATAAGCTTGGATGACGGTCCCGACGCCATCGAATTCTTCTTTTAAAGTATGCAATATATCGAGAGTCGGTTGGAGATGCTCATAATTTTCCATGTCCAAGTTGACATAAATCCCACGCTGTTGTGCTTCGGAAGCAATTTCCCGAATGTTTTCCAAGCAAAATTGGTCATCAATATCGAGCCCAATCTGCGTTAATTTGACGGATAAATGGGCATCTACGCCTGCTTCTGTGATGGCTTCAGCCGTCTGGATGATTTCATTTTTCGCTTGTGTGGCTTCTTCGCGGCTGGTGACGAATTCCCCGAGCCGGTCAATCGTGGCAGAAATCCCGTCTTTGTTCAATTCGCGAACGGACGCCATCATATTCGGAATATCGGTGCCCGCAACAACTTTTGCAGCGCCCAGCTGAAAGCCCCATTTTTTAGCTCCGCTGTTCAATAGCCGATTATTGGATAATGCGATAAAAAAACTCCTTGTGATTCCCATTACTAGCCCTCCAGTAAAATAAAATATCCATGGCAATCCGCTCCCGAATAACAGCGGATCTATGCGTGAATTAACCCAGTAGAACCAGCAGGTGCTGAGCTTCTGCAAGGGATCGTTCTTCGTGTGGCTAGAGCATATCATAGAAATGACTGAAAATAAAAACAACTATTGAAATAATTATATTTCTTATTGTGTACCTTCCACTTATTGGGTTTTTGTAAACAAATTATTCAAAAAAGTTTTTCTAGAAAATGAATATCATTTCTTTTGGAGAAAAACAAAGCCTTTGTAGCCGCGGTAGAAGCGCAAAAGGTGTAGAATGGTCGGTATGTGTTTAAAACTATTTCCTATATACGGGAGGAGGGCTTGCAGATGAGGGCGTTAGCAAAAAAAGGGTTCACTTTATCTGTGCTGATTTATGCCGTTCTTCATTTCATTCATTATTTTTATGCCAATTCATGGACCGATGCGCTATTGCCGGTTGCCGGATTTCTCAGTTTGCTTTTTGCTTTTGGCGTACTGCCGCTTCGCAAGCTGCAGCTACAGACATTTCTAGTGGTCACAGCGATCGGCGTACTAGCGGCGACGAGCCCGAATTTCTGGCAGGATCTGGCGTCAGCGCTGGTCCAGATGGAAAGCTTGATCGCCTTATTGCTGATCGTTCCGATGATCAGCTGGGTGCTCAGGGAAGAGCCTTACATAGAGGAAATCATGAGCTTCGGCAATAAATGGCTGAACAAAAGCCAAACTTTTTATGCAGGGCTGATGGGAATGACGCAAATCATCTCGCATTTCCTATTGTTCGGGGGCGTGCCGATGATGTACAGGTTCATCGATTCATTTTTGAAAGATCATAAAGATGAAGCGTGGGAAAATTACAAAGGCACGGCGATTTTACGCGGCTTTGCCTTGTCCACCATGTGGGTCATTAGCATCCCGAGCTTCATCTTTGCGGTAGGCGCGATGGATGCAGTGTTGTGGAAGTCGATGCTGCTCGGCCTCGGTGCAGCCATTGCCGGGACCATGTTGTCGGTTGCCTTTGCGACGGCGGATGAGAAACGCTACGGCAAAGATTTCTCAGCCGTGCTGACGAACGAAATCGATAAAGCGGTAGCGAATTCCCGCAATGCAGGCAGCTGGAATAGAGATGTCGCCGAATTTGTCTTTCTGTTCATCTCGCTATTCGGCACGATTTTCGTTCTTCACGAATGGACAGGTGCTGACTTTCTTGTCGTCATTCCACTAGTCATTCTCGTCTGGACTTTTCTGTACTTTCTGCTCAAAAGACGGACAGGGAATTATGCGCGGGAAGCGGCGATTTATTACAAGGAAGGCGTCTCGAGACAAGCCCAGCAGTTCAGCATCTTGCTCGCTGCCGGCTTGCTCATTTATGCGCTCAATCAATCAGCTGTCGGCGATTACGTTATTGGTGGGATGAACTATTTGACCGCTCATGTACCGTTTTTGAATTTGCTGTTCCTGATTCCGTTTATCGTCATCTTCCTGGGCTTTATTGGGCTCGGGCCGCTGCCGGTCATCGTTCTGGTGACGGGCGTCTTGGAATCGGCGGTGTTGCCGTTTCCGCCGGAGCTGATTGTGCTTGCGGTGACCTCAGGCAGTGTCATTTCCATCATCTTGTCGCCGTTCGTCATGCCGGTGATTATCTTAAGCAGCGTCAACGGCTTAAGCGGCATCCGCAATGGCTTGCGCTTTAATTTAAAGTTTGCCATTGCTTTCTATATCATGATCCAAGTATTTGTGCAGACTTTATTGTATTTCTGGAGTTGAAAAAAATGCCCGAAGAGCCGACCGGTTCTTCGGGCATTTTTGGGTCTTCATTGAAAACAGAGTTCTTTTGTCATATAATTTAGAAAATATAGAAAAGGGAGGCTGTCCAATGTCCGAGAATGCTGTCGATACCTTACTGGTCAACCGTTATGTCAATGGAGTGCTTGATCCTGACAAGGAAATGCTCGGCCCCGTGAAAGACGGGGGGCATATTATTGCCCATACCGCACCGGGATGCTGGGGGCCGATGATCACGCCGTGCATCCGGGGCGGCCATGAAGTGACGCAGCCAGTTTACGTTGAAGGGGCAGAGCCGGGCGATGCGATCGTTATCCGCATCAAGTCGGTGGAAGTGACTTCGCTCGCTACGGCTTCTGGAAATGACAAGCCGATTGAAGGACGCTTTTTGGGCGATCCGTTTGTGGCAGTAAAATGTCCAGAGTGCGGGACATTGTATCCCGAAACGGTCATCAAAGGCGTCGGCAGCGGCGCGATCCGCTGTGCCAATTGTGGTGAAGACGTCAGCCCGTTCGAATTTACGCATGGCTACACGATGACGTTCAGCGATAAAGGCGATGTCGGCATTACGGTATCAAAACAAGCGGCAGAAACCATTGCGCAAGACGGCAAAGCATACATGAAAACTCCTGAACATTCGGTGCAAAACCCTGTGGTCACATTTGCCCCGCATGATTTGGTCGGCACGATCGCACGCATGCGCCCATTTCTCGGACAACTCGGCACGACACCGTCCCGACCGACGCCCGACTCGCACAATGCGGGTGATTTCGGGTCGTTTCTTGTCGGGGCGCCGCACGAATACACAAGCACACAAGAAGAACTCGAAACGCATCGGACCGACGGCCATATGGACATCAGCCGTGTACGCGCCGGCGCAGTACTGGTCTGCCCGGTCAAAGTGACAGGCGGCGGTGTCTATTTGGGGGATATGCACGCCATGCAAGGCGACGGTGAAATTGCCGGGCATACGTCCGATGTATCGGGCATCAGCCATTTGCAGGTGCACGTGTTGAAAGGGCTTGGAAATGCGGGGCCGATTCTGTTTCCGAACGTCGAAGATTTGCCTTATACCGCAAAGCCGTTTACAGAAGCTGAGAAAGCATCCGCCCAAAAACTGGCTGAACGTTTTGGCGTAGAAAAGCTGGAGGATTCATTGCCGGTTTCATTTGTCGGGTCAGGGCCGACCTTGAACGATGCCACGGAAAATGGCATGCAGCGCGCTGCGGATTTGTTCGGCGTCACAGTGCCCGAAATCATGAACCGTGCGACGGTGACCGGATCGATTGAGATTGGCCGCCATCCAGGCGTGGTCACCGTAACGTTCTTGGCACCGGAAAGCTATTTGAAAAAAGCGGGCTTATTCGACCTTGCGAAAGCGCAATATGGATAAATAGGAAACCCGCCATTCAAATGCTGAATGGCGGGTTTTTGCATATCTGTCACGCTTGCGGCGCGTGGATGTCCCAGGACAATTTCAACGAATCAGCCAGATACTCTGCGGCTTCCATGGCTTCAAAATCATCGACTTGAAACTTTGAGTGGTTGGCTGCATAAATCGATTGGCGCTCGTGGAAAAGCTGCTCCATTTCTTGTAAGCTCTTATCTTTCAGGAGCGGCCGCGTTTCTGTCAACACATGGATGCGTTCTTTCCAGGAATCCCAGGAAATATCGAAATACAGGACTGTGCAATTGGCAAGGCAGTGATTGCGGTTTTCTTCCTGGAGAAAAGCGCCTCCCCCGACAGAGATCACAAGCAAGGCTTGGCTGCCGAAAGCCTGGATCAATTCCCGTTCTTTGTCGCGAAAAACTTTTTCTCCGTAGGTTTTAAAGATTTCCGGGATCGGCAAGCCGAATGCCTTTTCGATTTCTTCATCAATGTCAATAAAATCCCGGTACAACCGGCGTGCCAATAATTTGCCGACTGTCGTTTTTCCAGCTCCCATAAAACCTGTGCAGACGATGCTTTTCTCGCGAACGGACAAAGGGAAATTCAACGCAACCACTCTCTTTCTGTTTTGGATAATGTAAGTTTTCACTTCATTACTTTACCGCACTGCATCGGCGCATTGAAAGGGGGAAGTGAAAAATAGCAAGAACTTTATACCGTAATTTGACGGATAATTGACATGACATAAAGGGTAAAGAGAAAAAAAGGAGGGATAGGATGAGCAGCACATACATATTAAGCGGATCCTATGCGACTGCTGAACAGGCAGGTATCACGCTGTGGGAATTAGAATCTGCAACAGGGAAATTGACAAAACAAGCAGAGGCGGCGGGAGTGGAGCGCCCTTCATTTCTGGCGGTCCATCCAAACGGCACCAACTTTGTCGCTGTCAGTGAAACAGGCGACGGGGAAGTGGTCGCCTATTGGTTAAACTCCCAAAAAGGCTTGATTCAAGAACTGAACCGCCAAAAAGCGGGTGGCGACCATCCTGCCCATATTGCGATCGATGAAGACGGACAGTGGGCGGTTTCTGTTACGTATTCCGGGGCGCATGTTACGGTTCATCCGCTTTCTGCAGACGGATCGTTCGGCAAAATGACCGATTCCAAGCGACACAAAGGAAGCGGCGTGGATCCGGATCGGCAAGACGCTGCCCATCCGCATTCGGCCTTTCAATTGCCGGGAACAAATCGTTTTTTCGTCTCCGACCTTGGAATGGACGCAATTGTCCGCTACCGTCTTGACCTTCATTCTGGAACGCTCGAGCAGGAAGCTGTGACCAAGACGGCACCGGGTGCAGGGCCAAGGCATCTGGCGTTTCATCCATCCGTAGATTTCGCTTACGGGGTGAATGAACTCGATTCAACCGTTTCCGTTTATGCGCTAGAAGGCAAGGGCTTGAAAGAGGTGCAGAACATTTCAGCGTTGCCGGAACAGTTCGCAGGAACTAATACTTCCGCCGAAATTGCCGTATCGGGAGACGGGCGCTTTGTCTATGTTTCAAATCGAGGCCATGATAGCATCGCGGTATTCCGTATCGTGGAAGGCCTATTGGAATCGGTTGGGCATGCGGATGCCGGCGGAGCGGGGCCGCGTCATTTCACGCTGGTGCCGGACACCCCGTGGATCGTCATCGCGCATGAAAAGTCGGGAACGATCACCGTCAAGAAACTAGGGGAAGATGGGATGCCCGGCGAGACAGCCGATAGTGTCGACACGGTCACTCCTGTCTGCGTACGCTTGCTGAAATAACAAAAGACAGAGCCGAAGCCCTGCCAATTACCAATCGGTTTGCGTTTTTTCCATCAGCCTAAGTTCTTTCAATAACCGGACTGCCGGGCTGTCTTGATTGCTTTCGAACGCTTTTTCCGTACATTCAGAATGCGGCGGGTAATTCAATTCCTGTGCATGGCCAAGCGTCGATTCTTCCAGGAAATTCGTCGGGTCGGATTGTTCGAAACAAGACGGTGCGATAAACGTGCGATGCGTATGTTCAAGTACAATCCGACTTTGTGCGGAAGGTTCATTTTCCTGGGGCATGAAAAACCAGGCAGCCGCAGCGACAACGAGCACGAATACGAAAGCGATGATTAGCGGTTTGCGTTTCATCCTTCCGCCTCCTCGACGAGGATCTCTGCATCGCGGACGATGTCTTCAACTGGCGGATTCAATCCATCGTAATCTTTCATGATGACCCCTTCGTGATCGATCAAATAGAACGAAGTACCATGGATCACTTGATCGTCATCTTGTGGCTTCTGGGCAATCGCCTTGAAGTTCTCAAGTGCAAAGTCGGCGATCTCTTCTTGTGAGTAGCCCGTCAGCAGATGCCAGCTGGTCAAATCGACATCGTAGCTTTCCGCATAGGATTTCAAGGTTTCTGGCGTGTCGACGGTCGGGTCTACACTGAATGAAACGATCTCCACATCCAGCCCTTGCGCTTGAAGTTCTTCCTGGACGCCTTTCATATTCGCCATCATCGGCAGGCAGACAGTCGTGCAATTGGTGAAGACAAAATCAGCCAACCAGACTTTTCCTGCGAGGTCGCTGGATCCGAAATCTTCATTATTATGGTCAGTGAAAGTAAATTCTTCTGTTTCCCAATTCAATGGGTCGTCAATGCCTTGGCCGCAAGCAGCCAAAAACAAGATGCCAATCAGCAAGAGGCTCAGTAAATAAGTTTGGGCTCGCAAAAAATTCGCGTCCTTTCTATGTTGAAGCTAGTCTTTCTTTAGCCTATTCCAAACCGTGCCTGACGACAAGCCGTTAGATTACGAAAAATATGAAGACATTGCGACATTCCGGCGGATTGTGGGATTTCTTGGCAGCGATCGGCATCTTAACAAGGACTTTACATTTCAAATGTAGAATAGAAACTAAACTTGGTTTTGGCCAAAAGGAGGCGCTGCATGGAATTTTTGTTGAATACATGGACAAAAGAACGGCTGCAAGCTTTTCATGAAGGACAGATGGTTGATGGCTATTTGTATTTCGGCGCACATGCATTTGGGGAAGAAACGACATTTTCGGTTTGGGCTCCTGAGATTGAAGGCATCGATGTAGTCTGCGTGAACCCCGAAACAGAAGACACTTCCACTTATCCGTTAGAGCGGCATCCGCACGACGCGAGTATATGGGGGGTGAGCATCCCAGAAAATTTGGAAGGCCAACTTTATGAATATGCGCTTCGGACGCCAAGGGGCGAAGTGCTGTGGAAATCGGATCCGTATGCACGGCAAAGCGAGAAACGGCCGTTTACCAAATCGATCGTCTCGGGTCCGGGGGAATACGCTTGGCCGCTAGAAGTCTTGAAGCGCAAGCAGACAATCAACGACAAACATTTGGAACGCGCGATGGCCATTTACGAAGTGCATATCGGCACTTGGCGGCGCAAGGAGAATGGGGAATTTTATACGTACCGTGAAATTGCAGATCAGTTGATTCCATATGTCATCGAGATGGGTTTTACGCATATCCAGATCTTGCCGATTACCGAGCATCCGCTCGATGAATCTTGGGGCTACCAGACAACGGGTTATTTTTCACCGACAGGCCGCTACGGAACAGCTGAAGACTTGAAATATTTCGTCACATCCTGCACAGAGCACGGCCTTGGGTTGTTCTTGGACTGGGTCCCCGGCCATTTTTGCGTGGACCAGCATGGATTGGCGAATTTCAACGGCGAGCTGCTTTACGAAGAACAGCGCGAAGAGCGCCGCATGAACCCGGATTGGGGCACGTTGAATTTCGATATCAATAAAGGCGAAGTGGTGAGTTTCATCTTGTCGAGTGCCCATTATTGGCTGGAGGAATTCAAGTTCGACGGCTACCGGATGGATGCGCTCGTCAATCTATTGTTCATCCCGAACATCAAAGAGCGCCCGCACAACGCGGAAGGGGCAGATTTTCTCAGGAAGCTGACGGCTAGCTTGAAGCTGCATTATCCGGAGAAATTGCTGATTGCAGAAGATGCCTGGCATTATCCGAAAGTGACGCACCCGGTCGAATCCGGCGGTGTCGGCTTCGACTATAAATGGAATTTCGGCTGGATGCATGACACGCTCGAGTACATGAAAACGCCGCCGTCAGAACGGTCGAAAGCCCATAGTAAAATGAACTTTTCGATGGTGTATCAATACGAAGAACGCTACCAAGTAATTTTTTCCCACGATACCGTAGCGGATGGGCGAAAATCATTGCTCAACAAGCTGCCGGGCACAAGGGAAGAGCGTTTCCTCCAATTACGCTTGCTGTTCGGATTTTGGATGGCGCATCCCGGCAAGAAATTATTGTTCATGGGCCAGGAGTTCGGCCATTTCGAGGAATGGGAATTCCAGCCGGAACTCGACTGGGCATCACTCGAAGACCCCCAACATAAAGGGATCGCTGAATTCATGAAAGAATTGCTGGCATTCTACCGGAGCGAAAAAGCATTTTTTGAACTCGATGATGAGCGCGATGGCTTTATGTGGCTCGATGCCGATAACCATGAACAAAGCGTGGCGACCTTTATCCGTAGAGGGTTTTTGCCGGAAGATGAGTGTCTCGTGCTGTGCAACTTCTCTGAACATCATTATGAAAGCTTTCATGTTGGAGCAGCGCGCAAAGGCTCCTATGAAGAAATCTTCTCCACCAATTCAGCAAAATTTGGCGGCACGGCTGCGGAGTTGCAGCAGTCGGCAGAAACACTCGATGTTCCGTGCGACAATCAGGATTTCTCATTGAAGCTTGACTTGCCGCCGTTCACGATGAGCATCTGGAAAAAAAGAAAAGATGGGAGTGACTTGTTGTGAATGAAAAAGTAGTTGCTATGCTTCTCGCAGGCGGCCAAGGAAGCCGCTTGAAATCATTGACCTACGATATTGCGAAACCCGCCATTCCTTACGGTGGGAAATACAGGATCATCGATTTTCCTTTGTCGAATTGCACGAATTCCGGCATCACGACGGTCGGTGTGTTGACGCAGTATCAGCCGCATGCGCTCCACCGCTATATCGGGCTCGGCACGCCTTGGGATTTGGATCGCCATAAAGGCGGGGTGACCATGCTGCCGCCTTACGCCGAAATCGACGGCATCAAATGGTATGCCGGAACAGCCAGCGCGATTTACCAGAACATCAATTTCTTGACCAGCTGCGAACCCGATTATGTCGTAATTTTATCGGGCGACCATATTTACAAGATGGATTATGAAAAACTCGTGGAATACCATAAAGAAAAACAGGCGGATGTCACCGTTTCTGTTTTGGAAGTGCCATGGGAAGAGGCGAGCCGCTTTGGCATCGTCAACACTGATGAAGACATGAATATCGTCGAGTTCGACGAAAAACCAGAAAAACCGAAAAGCAATCTGGCTTCCATGGGTGTGTATGTTTTTGATTGGGAAAAACTGGAGCGTTATTTAGAGGAAGATAATAATATTGAAGAATCCACACATGACTTCGGAAAAGATATCTTGCCGAAAATGCTAAAAGACCAACAGAAAATGGTGGCGTATCCGTTCAAGGGATATTGGAAAGATGTGGGGACAGTCGACAGCCTATGGGAGGCGAATATGGATTTGCTTGACCCGTCGGCAGGGCTCGTACTGCACGATCCCGCCTGGCGGATCTATTCATCCAACCCGCAGCTGCCGCCACAAGTCATCACGGAAACAGGGCGCGTGCAAGGCTCGATGGTCAATGAAGGCTGTGTCATCAGCGGGACGGTCAGCCATTCGGTCATTTTCCAGAATGTGCTGATCGATAAAGAAGCGGTCGTAGAAGACAGCGTCGTCATGAGCGGCACGAAAATCGGTCGTGGGGCCCATTTGAGCCGTGTCATTGTTCCACCAGATGTGACGGTTCCGGAAAAGTATCGGCTGCTCGAACCGGCAGCGGGCATCACGTTGTTGACGCAAGACTTAATCGATACATGGAAGGAGAGTGGGCAGCAATGACTTTGATGGCCGCAGTGGACGCTTCTGTAAAAGTGGCAGGGCTCCAAGATCTGACCATTCATCGATCGGTCTCTTCGATTCCGTTCGCAGGAAGATACCGCCTGATCGATTTCGCATTATCGAATTTAGTGAACGCAGATATCAACTCGGTTGGCATTTTTGCGTCGCAGCCGTTTGGTTCATTGATTGACCATATTGGCGTCGGGAAAAGCTGGGATTTGGATAGACGCAAAGAAGGCTTGTTCTTCTTGCCGACCACCCATCAAAACGGGGGCATTGCGACAGTTGGGTCATTCCGTGACTTTGAAGAGCATCTCCAGTTTTTCGAAAAGAGCCGCCAAACGCATGTGGTGGTCACGAGCAGCTTTGTCGCCGGGCAATTGGATTATAAAGAAATGCTTGCCCATCACTTGGCATCCGGCAAAGACATTACGGAAGCGGTTGGTGCAAGCGGTTCTTTGAAATCGTATATCCTGTCGCGCAGATTGATGCTTGAATTGATCCGCTCTTATCGGGAAAAGCGCATTCTCAGCGTCGAAGATTTAGTGAATTTGAAAAAAGCGCCCTATTCATATGGCGTTTATGAGTATAAGGGATATTTCGCCATCATTGACTCGATTCAACAGTATTTTAAAGAGTCACTCGGACTATTGGATGAAAACAACCGCCGATTGCTGTTTTTGCCTCAAGCGCCGATTTACACGAAAGTAAAAGACGAACCGCCGACGCGTTACCTGGATGGATCAAGCGTATCAAACTCGATGATGGCAAACGGCAGCACGATCTTGGGCAATGTCAAAAACAGCATCATCAGCCGTGCAGTCACGGTGGGCATTAATGCGAGTTTGGACAGTTGCATCATTATGCAGAAGTGTACGATTGAAGAAAATTGTGAACTTTCTTATGTCATTGCTGACAAGGACGTCTATATCGAAAAAGGCGTGAAATTAAGCGGCACAGCTGATCGGCCGATCGTCCTCAGAAAAGGCGAACGGGTCACGAAGGAGGATTCTCAATGAAAATTGTGATGGCCGCTGCGGAATGCGCCCCTTTTGCCAAAGCGGGGGGGCTTGCTGATGTAATCGGTGCGCTGCCGCAGGAGTTGGCCCGCCTCGGACACGAGGTGCAGGTCATCATCCCGAAATACAGTTTGATCCATGAACGTTACCAGCAGCAATTCCGGAAAGTGGAAGAACATTCCTTTGGATTTAAAGGTGAAGAGAGTAATTATGCGATACATGAACTCAATATGCACGGCGTTGAATTCCTCTTTTTAGAAAATGATTCGTATTTTGAGCGGGACAGCATTTACGGGCCAGATGATGCTGAGCGCTACGCGTTTTTCAGCCGGGCCGTACTGGATTTTCTGATGCGTTCCGAAACCGCTCCCGATATTTTGCATGTCCATGACTGGCACACTGCTGTTTTGCCGTTTCTATTGAAGGAAGATCCGCAATACCAGCAAATGTCAGGCCGCGTAAAAACAATCCTGACGATCCACAATATCCAGTTTCAGGGAAATTTTTCGAAAGATGTGTTTTTGGAACAGTACCGCATGGATGAAAGGTTTTACGATGATGGCCAAGTGGCATGGCTCGAAAATTTCAACTCTCTGAAAACCGGCATGTTATATGCTGATAAATTGACGACTGTCAGCCCAAACTACCGCGATGAAATCTTAACGGCAGCTTACGGGGAGCATTTGGAAAACTTGCTTACTGAACGGCAAGCGGATTTGCATGGCATATTGAATGGCATCGATACAGAAGCTTATAACCCGAAAACCGACGAACACATCGCGCAGACTTTTAGCGCAGAGGAGTTGCAGGGCAAACAAGCGAACAAGCGCGCCATTCAAAAACTCTGCGGCTTGCCGGAACAGCCTGATATTCCATTATTAACGATGGTATCGCGACTGTCGGGACAGAAAGGGATCGATGTACTCGAACAAAGCTTGCCTGAATTTTTGGAAGGCGATATCCAGTTTGTGCTGCTCGGTTCTGGGGAAGTTCATTACGAAGAGTTTTTCCAGCGCCTTGAAGTGGATTATGCGGGAAAAGTCTCTGTCCATCTTGGCTTTGACGAATCGTTTGCTCATCAATTATACGCAGGCGCGGATATCTTCCTGATGCCTTCGCATTTTGAACCGTGCGGCTTGAGTCAATTGATTTCCATGCGCTATGGCACGATTCCGGTGGCGAACCGGACAGGCGGCTTGCGCGATACGGTAGACGAATACAATGAAGACGATAAGACAGGAACCGGCTTCTTAAGCGATTTCAAAGCCGGCCTTCATTTCGATGAAGCTTTATCGCGCGCGCTGTCCTTCTACCACAAGCCAGACCATTGGAATGCGTTGATCGATAATGGCATGGCGAGAGATTCATCATGGTCGCGTTCGGCGAAAGAATACGAGAAATTATATACGAGCCTAAACTGAAGGGTGTGTTGAGAATGTTTTACTCCAAGGAGCAATTCAAGGAAGAATTCAACCGGCGATTAACAGTGGAAAATGGGGATAAAACAGAAAACACAGCCTATACTGTATTAGGGAAAATGGTTTGTGAACAAGTGTTGCAGGAATGGGACAAGCAGCAAGCGGCCAACCGGGACAGCGGCGATAAGCAATTGTACTATCTGTCGATCGAATTCCTGCTGGGCCGTTTGCTTGGGCAAAACTTGCACAATTTAGGTGCATACGACTTGGTGGAAGAAGCGCTCGGCGAACTTGGCTATAAACTATCGGAAATCGAAGAGCTTGAACAAGAACCGGGCCTTGGGAACGGCGGGCTCGGACGCTTGGCGGCATGTTTCCTGGATTCACTTGCTTCGCTCGGCTTACCTGGACATGGCTGCGGGATCCGTTACCGCGGTGGTTTGTTCACACAGCATTTCATCAAAGGCTTCCAAGTGGAATTGCCGACTGATTGGATTAAAGAAGGGCAAGGAATCGAAGTGCGCCGAGATGACCTCGCGCTCGATATCCCGTTTTATGGGGAAACGAGCATGACAGTCGAACAGCAAGGCGTCCGCATAGAATTAGAAAATGCGGTATGGGTCAAGGCCGTGCCGTATGACATGCCAATTGTCGGGGCACAGGGCGGGACGATCAATACGCTCAGGCTCTGGCAGGCGGAAACGTCTGATCGGCCGCTGCCTTATGGACTCGGGTATTTGGTGAATGAACTCGAGACGGCTAAAATATCTGATCGTCTTTATCCGGATGATGCGCTTGATAGCGGGAAACTGCTGCGCCTAAAACAGCAATATTTCTTGTGCAGTGCTTCGATCCGCACGATCCTTTCAACGCGCAATTTCGCTATCGAAGAATTGCCTGAAAAAGTAGCGATTCAAATCAATGATACGCACCCGGCGTTGTCCGTTCCTGAATTGATGCGGATATTGATGGATGACTATGAGCTGGATTGGGATACAGCCTGGTCGCTGACGACGCGGACCATCTCTTATACAAATCATACGATTTTAGAAGAAGCGATGGAAAAATGGGAGAGCCGCCTGCTGCGCCAGTTACTGCCACGCGTTTACGAGATCATTGAAGAAATCGACCGGCGTTTCAGAGCTGAATGGGAATCGAAGGAATTGGATGAACAAGCCGTCCACAAACTGTCGATCATCGATGAAGGCGTCGTGAAAATGGCCGTCTTGGCCGTCGTCGGCAGCTATAAAGTGAACGGGGTAGCAAAGCTTCACACTGAGATTCTCAAGAAACGCGAAATGAAAGAACTGAATGAATACTTCCCGCATAAATTCCACAACAAAACCAACGGCATCACTCATCGCCGCTGGCTGCTTGCGGCAAATCCGGAATTGTCCTCACTCATTACCGAACACATTGGCCCGGATTGGATCCAGCAGCCCGAACAATTGAGTGAACTTGGGTATTTGGCGAATAGCCGGCCGTTCCTGGAATCTTTCCAGGCCATCAAAAGGCTGAAAAAAGAGCATTTGATCCACCACCTCGAAAGAGAGCACAATACCATCGTTGACCCCGATTCGATTTTTGATATCCACATCAAACGAATCCACGGCTACAAGCGCCAACTGATGAATATTTTGCACGTACAGCAATTATACAAACGCATCAAAACCGATCCGAATTACCGGCCGTATCCGAGGACCTTCTTGTTCGGTGGAAAATCCGCCCCGAGCTATCATTTTGCCAAACAAGTCATTAAGTTAATCAACACGGTCGCCGAGCGCGTCAATAATGATCCTGTCGCCAGGCGCCATCTGCACATTGTTTTCGTTGAGGATTATAACGTCAGCCACGCAGAGTTCCTGATTCCCGCAGCGGACATTAGCGAACAGATCTCCACGGCTTCCAAAGAAGCGTCAGGCACTGGCAACATGAAGTTCATGATGAACGGCGCCTTGACCCTTGGAACGTACGATGGGGCGAACGTGGAAATCTTTGATGCAGTCGGCGAAGAAAATGCCTTCGTCTTCGGCATGAGTTCAGAAGAGGTCATGCGTTATGAACATGACGGGAGCTATAACCCGCAAGACATCATTAAACAAGATCCGTCTATCCGCGAAACGATTGAAGAACTCGCACGCGGAGAATGGTCAGACGGTCCTCATAATTCCGATTTTATCGTGCGCCAATTGACAGAGCATGGAGATCCGTTTTTCGTCTTGAAGGACTTGGGGGACTATGCTAAGACGCATGACCGTGTACTCGATGCGTATGAACATCCTGTCGAATGGGCGAGCATGTGCGTCAGAAATATTGCTGCTTCCGGAATTTTCTCGAGCGACCGGACGATCCAGCAATATTCCGAAGAAGTATGGGGATTGTCGAAAGTTCCGACTAACTGAAACCGGCAGGAGGATGAGCAATGGCACAAGGAAGTTTCGATAATACCGATTTAGCCGACTATAAAGCGAGCGGTGCTTTAGAAGGGAAAGTGGCAATTGTCACCGGAGCAAGCAGCGGCATCGGGCAAGCAGTCGCTATCGCCTATGCAAAAGAAGGTGCGCGTGTAGTCATCGGCTATCTCGATGATGAAGAAGGCGCTGAAAAAACCTTGGGCATCATCCAATCTTATGGCGGCGAAGCACGTGCTTTAGGCGGAGACCTTGGAAAATCCGAAAATTGCGATGCGCTCGTCAACTTTGCGCTCGATGAATTCGGGACCTTGGATATCGTCGTCAACAACGCAGGTTTTCAATATCCACAAACATCGCCGCTTGATATTAGCGATGAGCAAATGCTGAAAACTTTTGAGATCAAAGCGTTTGCGATGTTCTATTTAGTGCGTGCGGCCCTGCCTCATTTGAAAAAAGGCTCGCGCATCATCAATACCGCTTCCATCAATGCTTACCGCGGGCATTCGGATCTCATTGACTATTCGGGTGCCAACGGAGCGATGGTTGCCATGACACGTTCTTTGGCAAGGCGGCTCGTCCGTGAGGAAATAGCAGTCAATGGCATCGCGCCAGGACCGATTTGGACGCCGCTCATCACGAAGACTTTCGGGGATTTGAACCCGGACGTCGAATCCGATTTCGGCGAAGACGTGCCGGCAGGACGCCCTGGGCAGCCATATGAACTTGTGAAAGCCTATGTGTTCTTAGCGGATCCACAAAATTCCTATATGACCGGGCAATTCTTGCATATGAACGGCGGCGACTATATGTCGACATGAAAGCACGGGGGCACCCGTGCTTTTTTATTTGGAATTTCCGTGCTTTCCACGAATTATGGTAAAATTCGGCTAAGAGGTGGACAACATGAAAAAGACATTGTGGCTCGTCGTTTTGCTGCTGGGTTTGGTGGGCTGCGTCCCGCTTGGTGAACCGGCTAACCCGAAACCGGCGGAACCGGAACAGCCGGAACAACAAGCAACGTCAGAACAAGGCGGGCTTGCTGTCCATTATATCGACGTCGGCCAAGGGTCCGCTGCGTATCTGGAATGGGACGGCTATTCGATGCTCATCGATGCGGGCGATTGGAACGCCAGTGATGTACTGATGTATTTGGACAAACTGGAAGTCGAAAAAATCGACATCGCAGTCGGTACCCATCCAGATGCTGACCACATCGGCCAATTGGCGCGCGTTATCGAGACTTACGAAGTCGGGGAAGTGTGGATGTCAGGAAACCCTAGCTCCTCCAATACGTTTATCCGAACCTTGGAAGCGATCGATGAAGGCGAAATTCCGTATGAAGAGCCGCGGCGTGGTGACGAATACGAGGTCGGTTCGCTGGAAATCGAAGTGCTCCATCCCGAAGAATTGAGCGGCGATACAAATGGCGATTCGCTATCGTTTCGCATCAGCTACGGAGAGACCGCATTCATCTTTACGGGAGATGCCGACATCCAGGCAGAACGGGAAATGGTATCTAGCAGCTTGCCACTCGAAGCAGATATTTTGCTGATGGGCCATCATGGCTCCAATACATCCACCAGCCTTGGATTTTTGCAGGCAGTCGAGCCCAATGTGGCGATTTACAGTGCCGGCCTTGATAATCCTTATGGCCATCCTTATGCGGAAGTGCTGGCGTCTGTAGAAAACGAAGGAGCGGAAGTGTATGGCACTGACGTCAATGGCACCATCATTGTCGAGACGGATGGCCAGGAATATAGCGTTGAAACCGAACGGGAAGGCGTCGCGAAAGAAGGCAGCAACCGCTGCGTGGACATCAATGGAGCTTCTACTGCGGAGTTGACGGAGCTGACCGGAATCGGTGAAGCATTGGCAAAAGCGATCATCGATGAGCGTCCGTTTGAAGCGCTAGATGATTTAACGCGAGTTAATGGCATCGGTAAAGGAAAACTGGCTGGATTAAAAGAACAGGGATTAGCTTGTGTAGGGGAGTGATGGGATGAGAGGGGTATTGGATCGTTTTGAAGACGGCGGTGTGGCCGTCATCATCGCAGAACAAGCCGGGCGCGAATTCCATGTGCCGCTGCGCTATTTGCCGGAAGGCAGCAGGGCAGGCATGTGGTTCACGCTGAGCATCGAATCGGGGCGCGTCGTAGATATCGAAGCAGATCTTACGCAGACGAATGAACGCGCAGATAAAGCTGAAGAGTTGCTGGCGCGTTTGCGCAGCAAGAACACCGGCAGCCGTTTTAAGCGGAAATGAAAAAGCGTATGGAGATTTTTTTCTCCATACGCTTTTCTTGTGCTTATTTTTAAGTGGATTTGAGTTCGGTCAGTTCTAGGTGATAGTCGGCTACTTCATTGCCTTTATAAAGATTGGTCGTATCGGTGAAGTAATTGGAAATGGCGGCATCGAATTCCTGAGCTTTCGCCGGCAAAGCGACACGGAAATTCATTTCATATAAGAGCACGGCAATGTCATGGTAGGCATCGCTTGTCACTTTGAAATCGCATAGGATCTTTCTGCGGCCATCCTCCAATTGATGAAGTTCAAGCTGGTCTGTTTCGATTGGGCGGCCGTTCAATTGAATAATTTCGCTCATCGTCTGTTCCTCCGTTCCGTTTGCTGAAAAGCATTATAGTAACGGTACCATGAAAAAAACACCAAAGCACAATCATGTGCTTTGGTGTCTGATTTTTTCTGCGCGCGTTTCTTGCGGTTTCGGTTTCTTGATGTCGGCGTAGATCAATGCGCCGACCAGGAACAACCCGAGGTATCCGACAATCGGATAGAACATGCTGACGAGTTTCGTGAACCCGACAAAGCTTAAGATGTAAGCGACGACTCCGACGACGATGACGAAGATGCGGAACTTCGCCGTCCCCATTTCGACAAAGCGTGCGGAGAAGGAGAATAGCATGCTGACGCCGGTGTTGTAGATCATGCCGAACAGAATGACGGACATGAAGACGCCAAGTGCAGGCGACAAATCATCTGCGATTTGCAGCATTGGCATTTCTGCCGTACCGACGACATCGACTTTCGAGAAGATCGCTAAATGGCTCAAGATGATCAGGATACCGAGCCCGAGCCCACCGATCAAACCGCCGCGTGCTGCGATCTTTTCATCTTTTTCAGTACCGCCCATGACGATGGACATCGAAGCCCCGACCGCGATATTGAAGGATACATAGTTGATGGCAGACAGCCACCAGTTGGCAACGGCGGATTCCTGTTCTTTCGCGATGGAGTCAAGCGCCGAAAACGAACCATCCATCGTCATCAAACTGTAAGCGGCAAGCGCAATCACAGCAAGAATCAGAAACGGCGTGATGCTTCCGATAATATTGATGACTTTTTGGACGTTCAACATGATCGTCAAGATGATCAAAGCCGCCATGACGGTGCTGCCAAGAGCGGCTGACCAACCGAACTGCTGAGAGAAAATTGAGCCGGCTCCAGCAATCATGACAACCCCTACACCGAATAGCGTTAAAATGATGATGTAATCGACAATTGTGCCGATCAGACGGCCGCTGATGCCGAAAATGGCTTCTTTATGGGAAGTGGTGCGCATGCGGCTGCCGAGGCGCGTCAAACTCATCCCGAGATAAGCGAATAATGCAGTGGCAATGACGGCTGCGACAGTCCCCATGATTCCAAAACTGGTGAAATACTGCAGGATTTCCTGCCCGGAAGCGAAACCGGCACCGACAATGATCCCGATAAAGGCGCTCCCCATTTTGATACTTTTAAACATCTTGCTCCCCCTCGTTAAGCGTGCGAATTTACTTATTTGAAAATTAACCTTTTTCAAATATAGCAAAATTAAAACGTTTTCACAAACCCAATTGGCAAAACAAGAGTATTTTACTAGTTGCTTAAGAGGAGATAGGTAGCATAATAATATTTGTGGTATAGCATTTATTGGGAAGAAATTAACTCAAGACATAACAAAACCCCTCACGGCAATCTGCCGCGAAGGGTTTTGTTGATTATTAATGGTCTTTATTGGCCACAATGACCAATTTGCCTGTGTCGAGCACTTCTTCGTACTCTTCAGCTTCTTGTTTTGTCAGGCCGGCTGCTTCCAATTTCGCGCGCAATTCGTCGCCGCGTGAAGAAGTCATGTTTTTCATGCTGTTGAGGAAGCCTTGTTCTTTTACGCCGACTGATTCTGTATCAAGTGCTTTCGTGATGTCTTTCGTGCGTTTCGGGTCATGAGCGAAAATATAGATGTCGTCATGCGTAAAGCCTTGTGTTTCAAGCTTTTCAATTTCTGCTTTTGCTTGTACTGCGTTTTCAACTGATAGTTTAATTACCAAAACGAATCCCTCCAATATTTTCTTCCTACTTTCTATATACCACATGCTAAAACTCTTAAACTATGCGGCGTGTGTCGAAATGATATACTGAGGAAAACTGGAGGAGTGGTGAGCATGAAAATTACGCCAATCGGGATTTGGGGCGGCTACCCGAACAAAAACGAAGCGACGTGCGCTTATTTGATCGAACAGGACGGCTACCGCTGCCTGCTCGACTGCGGCAGCGGAGTGATCGCAGCAGTACAGAACTATACGGAGCTGAAAGACATCGATGCGGTCGTCATCAGCCATTACCACCCTGATCATGTCGCCGATATCGGCGTCTTGCAGCATGCCGCCATGGTCGGGATGCAATTGAAGGAGTGGGAGGTGCCTTTGCCGATTTATGCGCATGACAAAGACCAAGAGGGATTCGCTGCGTTGTCTTATAAAGGCGTAACGGAAGGCCGCGCGATCCAAGTGGACGACACGCTCGAACTCGGGCCGTTCCAAGCGAGCTTCTGTGAGACGGACCATCCTGTCTACTGCTTGGCGATGCGCTTTACGAATGGAGAGCGGACAGCGGTCTTCACAGCCGATACGGCATGGAAAGACGAACTCGTGCCGTTTGCCGAATCCGCTGACCTGCTCATCGCAGAGTCCAATTTGTACGAAAAATACCTCGGCATCATTCAAGGCCATATGAGCGGCAGCCAAGCTGGAAAACTTGCCTCACAAGCTTCAGCCAAGCAGTTGCTGCTGACCCATTTGCCGCAGTATGGTGAACTATCCGAAATCCTTGCGGAAGCGAAGAAAACTTACAGCGGGCATGTGTCATTCGCTGAAATCGGCAAAAGCTATCAATTATAAGTCAGAGCAGATAGTTTGAATTTGAAGGAATTTCCTCCTATCCTTATATCATCCGATTGGATGAAAGGAAGTTGACACATGACACAACAAACAAAAGAGCTTGCAGTATCCATCCTGGATCTCGTGCCAGTACGCCAAGGCTTTCCAATGGGGCAAGCGTTCGAAGATATGAAAAACCTCGCACGCCATGCCGAACAGCTCGGCTATAAACGGTTCTGGCTGTCCGAGCATCACAATACACCGACGCTCGCGAGTTCCGCGACGTCGATTCTCATTTCCAAAGTGCTCGAAGTGACCGACACGATCGAAGTCGGCTCCGGTGGCATCATGCTGCCGAACCACACGCCGCTTGTCGTCGCTGAACAATTCGGCACGCTTGAGACGATGCACCCGGGACGCGTCAATCTCGGTCTTGGCCGCGCACCGGGCACGGATATGCAAACCGCCCGCGCGCTTCGCCGGACAACACAAGAAACCGCCTTCCAATTTCCCGAAGACGTCGAAGAATTGCAACGCTACTTGGGACCGCTTGAGGCGCAGGAAGCCGTAAAAGCTTATCCGGGCGTTGAGACGGAAGTGCCGTTGTTCATCCTCGGCTCAAGCACATCGAGTGCGGTTCTCGCAGCGAAGCTCGGTTTGCCTTATGCGTTTGCGGCGCATTTCGCTCCGCAGCAGCTGGAGTCGGCAGTCGCCATCTACCGCAGCCGTTTCGAACCTTCCGATACACTATCAGAACCGTACGTCATCGCTTGTGTGAATGTAGTCGGTGCGGATAGTGCAGAAGAAGCGGAACAGCTTTCGACATCGAGCGACCAGTTTTACTTGAACGTCGTCCGCGGTACGAAAAACCCGTTGATGCCGCCTGTCGATACAATGGATGGCCGCTGGAGCTATGCAGAAGAAGCGATGGTTAAATCGATGGCGCGCTATACATTCAAAGGGAACGCTAAGCAACTGGGAGAACAAATCGGCCGTTTTGCCGGTGAATTGCCAATCGATGAATTGATGGCAGTTTCCTATATTTATGACCAGGATAAGCGCACGCGTTCTTACGAAATCCTCAAACAAGCGGTTTCGAATGCGGTCCGATTGCCATGAAATGTTCACCTGACCGGCGGTAGCAGCCGCTCGGCTTCATGTATAATACTAGGGAAACTTGAAGTTTAAAGGTGGTAATAATGTTATGGACTTTCTCTATTTTCCTGAAGATAAATCAGAATATATTCCGGGAATCATCTCGGTCGTCATCATTTTCATCCTATCGATCCTGATTGTCCGTTTGCTGATGAAAGCATCGCGGAAGCAAGTCAAAAAATTGAACGAGCAAGGATACCCGGTGATTTACGACCGCGGTGAGATGCGAAAAGATTCTGATGAGCAAATATCTGCAGAACGGCAAACAAATCCGAATACACCGGAAGAGCCGAAAGACACAAACGGCCCGCCGACCAAAAAGCCCTGACGTTTCAGGGCTTTTTCTCGTTAGTGGAGCATGTATACTGAAACAATACTTTAAATGAAAAGAGTTGCCATCATGACAAAAAATTTAGCGGGCGGCTTGCAATGGGCGATTTTTCTCATCGCGTCATCCATTGCGGCTCCCATCGCCATCGCAAGCATTTTCGGTATGGACACTGCCGACACCGCGCTGTTCTTGCAGCGCACTATTTTCGTCATCGGCATCGCCTGCCTGATCCAAGCCTTTATCGGCCACCGTTTGCCAATCAATGAAGGGCCGGCTGGGTTGTGGTGGGGCGTGTTTATCGTCTACGCCGGACTTGTCGGCGTGTTGTATTCAACTGCCGAAGAATCCTTGCAAGTGCTGCAAAGCGGTTTGTTCTATAGCGGTATTTTATTCATTGTGTTCGCAGTAACGGGTGTAGTGGATAAGCTGAAACAATTTTTCACCCCGACAGTTACCTTTGTCTATTTGCTGCTGCTCGTGTTGCAGATTAGTGAATCGATTATGAAAGGCCTATTCGGCATTTCATCGGAAGGGGATTTAAT
Organism: Planococcus sp. SK3692; assembly: GCF_028890485.2. Lineage (GTDB taxonomy): Bacteria > Bacillota > Bacilli > Bacillales_A > Planococcaceae > Planococcus. The sequence goes on along the minus strand of NZ_JARCHV010000001.1, from coordinate 1,492,264 downwards.
GGATGTGCGGGTGCTGCTAGCAGCGGTCGCTGTCATTTTAATCACTTTTTATTTCATGTTCCACCGTTCCGCTTTTATCAGCCGCTATTCAGTCCTTCTATCCATCGCTTTTGGCTGGCTGTTGTTTTGGGCGATCGGCAAAGCGCCGAGCATTCCTGAAACTAGCGGGGCATGGATGACATTCCCTGACATGCTGGTCTTTGGGCCGCTCGTCTTTGATGGGGGAATGCTTGTCACGACTTTATTTTTGACCGTCTTGCTTATCGCCAATATGATGGCTTCGGTCAGTGTCATGGAGAGTTTATTGAAAAACGCTTTTTCCATCCAGTCAGAAGACCGCATGAAGCAAGCTTCTGTTGCATCTGGTTTGAACCACTTGCTTGCAGGCTTGTTTTCTTCCGTTGGCCCCGTGCCGATCTCGGGCGCAGCGGGATTTGTCAGCGCGACCAAGACGCCAGGACTCCGGCCGTTTATCGTCGGCGGGGTCATTGTCACGGGAATTAGCTTGTTCCCGCAATTAATGGCGGTGCTCGCTTCCTTGCCGGCTCCAGTCGCGTATGCTGTCATCTTCGCGATTTTCTCCAAGATGATAGAGATGGCATTCAACGAGCTTGAAGCGGAACCGAATCGCAAACGAGCTTATAAAGTGGCGGCATTTGGCTTGATGACAGGTGTCGGGTTGATGTTCATCCCGACAGAAAGCATGGCCGGGCTGCCGTCAGCTGTCGCGGCCATTCTGTCCAACGGCTTGATTTCAGGCACCATCATCGCCATCATTATCGAACAAGTAATGACTCGTGTCATACGCATAAAATAAAAACAGGCGTCATAAAGGGAAATCCTTTATGACGCCTGTTTTGTCTTAGTTTTGCTGCTCGATTTCTTCAGTCAAGCGTTCGAGTTCATCGATTAATTCACCGATATAGGCGATCGTGTCGCGGAGTGGCTGTTCGGTCGTGATATCGACGCCAGCCATCTTGGACAATTCGACAGGGGTTTTCGTTCCGCCTGCATTCAACACGCCAATCCATTCATCGACGGCTGGCTGGCCTTCCGCCAAGATGCGCTTCGACACTTGTGTGGAGATGGTTAGCCCGGCGCTGTAAGTGTACGGGTAGAGACCCATGTAATAATGTGGCTGGCGCATCCACGTCAATTCCGCACCTTCTGTGACTTCCACATCATTTCCCCAGAATTCCTCAAGCACGCCGCGTTTCAGCTCATTAAGTACACCGGCGTTGACGTTTTCGCCCGCGTCGATCTTTTTGTACACTTCGCGCTGATAGGCCGCTTCAAGCAAATGAGTGACAAAATTATGGTAATAGGTTCTCGCCACAATCGATGAAATGACCCAACGCTTGAATTTAGGGTCTTCGGAATTCTTCAGCAAATGATTTGCCACAAGCATCTCGTTCATCGTCGAAGGCGCTTCGATAAAGTATAAGGAAGGGCGCGCATTGAACAAATTTTGTTCGCGGTTCGCGTGATAGAAATGTCCGGCGTGGCCCAGTTCATGCGCGAGGACGAACACTTCGTTCATGCGGCCGGTCCAGGAGATGAGGATATATGGATGGTCGCCGTATGGGCTCGCACAGAATGCGCCTGTCGACTTGCCTTTGTTTTGCGCAAAGTCGATCCAGCGTTCATCGTATGATCGTTCCACCATATTTAAATAATCTGTCCCCATAATGCCGAGCGCATCGTTAATATACTGTTTCGATTCCTCAACCGTAATTTCCGGATCGTATTCCGGATCCAAGGAAATTTTTAAATCAGCAAAGGTCATTTTATCCAAACCGTGCGCTTTTTGCAGCAGGCGTGCGTATTTGCGCATATGCGGCGCCAGTTCCGTCTGAATCAAATCGATTTGGCGGTCGTAAAGCGTGCGGTCGACTTCCTGGTTGAATAGCAAGTACTCAAAAATATCCCCATAACCGCGCAAATCGGCCGTCGTCTTTTCCGTCTGCAATTGCATATCATAAGTTTTGGCTGTCGTGTGTTGGTAATCACGCAATTTGTCGGAAAATGCCTTGAAGGCAGCGCGCCGCAGTTCAGTATCGGTTTCCGCTTCCCAGTCGCCTTCGAATGATACGTAGCTGAGTGGGTGGGATTTGCCGCCTGCTTCAAAATCCGGGAAATCCATGTCGACCATTTTCGTCGTATTGTATAGCTCGTAAGGCGCTTGGAAGACGGATGAGTATGAAGCCAATGCTTTTTCGGCTGCTGGATGCAATTGATGTGGTTTTTTGCGCAGCAGTTTCTTCAAATAGCCTTCGAACTCCTTGGATTCCGACATCGCTTGTTTTAGCGTGTCTTCCGGCAATTCCAATAGCTCGCTTGTCACAAAAGCGAGGCGGCTGCCGATTTTTGCGGAAAAGGCGCTGTATTTTCCAGCGCGCATCTGTGCTTTCGTATCGGTCTGGTCTGTACTGTAGGACAGGCTCGCATAAGTGCCAGGGGCAACCAGTTTCTCGGCAATTGCCAGATACGACTCGAGTGCTTTAAGAGCCGACTGGGCATCGGTGATTTGGCCTTGAAACTTCTCGGCATAGGCTGCTGTTTCCTGGTCAAGTTCTCCCAAAGCGGCATCGAATGCCTCGGGACTTGCCATCAGGCTTTCTAAATTCCATGTTTCTTCTATAGATATTTCTGAACGTGGCGGTAAACTTTTAACCAATGATTTTCTCTCCCCTGTATTCCGGATTTCGAACTAATTCTAAGTATAATGTCCAAACTACAAAAAGTAAAAAAGTTTTAAAATTAATAAGAAAATTATGAAAAATAGGTTTAAGCCTTAAATTACGCGGGTATCCACTTAGTACAAGGCGGAATGACCGTCAGAAGACACGAGCGGTTTTTACCGGAATCGCCTTTTGACGAGATTATGCACAGCCTTGGCGGAAAATTTGCTTTACTGGCGATATAGCTCTTGTCGGGAACCAGATGAAAATGGTTCAGCCTAAGAAGTTTCAACAGTAACACGTAGGTTTTTTGTGTAAGTGCAACTGAACGCTTGGCTGCAAAGTCTATTGATCACTGAGAGGTATATGTGAGAAATCCAAAGACGGCCAGCGCCATTAAACTGCATAGGCGGGAGTGTAACATCGCCAACATGTACGTTTGTAGAAGAATTGAATAGAATTTTCCGCGTGCGAAAATCCTCCACGGACGAATCGGAGGATAAGGTAAGGAAGAGCATGGCCCGAGTTTATCGGGTCATGCTTTTTCTATGTTTTCTGGCAGGCATCTTTCGAAACGATGTGGAATAGAGCAGAGGATAACTTTTGAAAAAGGAGTGGACTAGATTGAGTGAAACGGTAGAACATGCAATCCAAGATGAGTATGGAACAGATTTTGCCTGGTGCTACGGATGCGGCCGCTTGAACGAAGATGGGCTACACCTCCGGACCGGATGGGATGGCGAAGAAACCGTGACTTTCTATGAACCGCGGAAAGAACATACAGCAATTCCCGGGTTTGTTTACGGGGGCTTATTGGCGTCGCTTGTGGATTGCCATGGCACGGGATCCGCATCGCTCGCCCTTCACCGTAAAAATGGCCATGAGCCCGGCAGCGGAGAAGAGCCGCCGCGCTTTGTGACAGGCTCGTTGCATGTTGATTTCCTGAAACCGACGCCTCAAGGCAAGACCTTAAAAGCGGTAGGGAAAGTCGAAGAAATCCATCCGAAAAAGTTCAAAGTGAATGTGGAAGTATTTGCAGAAGATGTAAAAGTCGCAAACGGCGAAGTGGTTGCCGTCTTGATGCCATCGACTTTTACTTCCTGAAATGAGCGCCGGGGACATCCGGCGCTTTTTTATGCACTTTATTCTTTAAAGTCTATAAGGCTTGTAGGGATTAAAAGGATGCTGTATGCTCAATGTATTCAAAGCTCTATTTCTGAGGAGGAACCCGAATGACGGAGAAAGTTTATGTAATTCATGAAAACGAAGAATGGACAGTCCATTTGTTCCGGCGCTTGGAAGAGCTCGGCGTGCCCTATGAAGACTGGTTTACCGACACTGGATCGGTCGATTTAACGAATGAGCCGCCGCAAGGGGTGTTCTATAACCGCATGAGCGCATCATCGCATACGAGAGGGCACCGCTTTGCGCCTGAAATGGCCGAAGCGAAAATCGCCTGGCTCGAACGCCATAACCGGCGCGTCGTCAATGGCAGCCGTGCTCTCCGGCTTGAAGTGAGCAAAGTGAACCAGTACATGGCACTTGATGTAGCGGGCATCCGGACGCCGAAAACGGTGGCTGTCAGTGGCAAAGAGCAGCTTCTTGCAGCAGCGGCCTCCGCTTTCGAAGGCGAATCATTCATCACCAAGCATAATCGTGCCGGAAAAGGACTCGGTGTCCGGTTGTTCCATTCGTTAGAAGCGCTGGAGGAATATGTGGACGGCGGTGAATTCGACGAATCTGTCGATGGCATCACTTTATTGCAGCAATATATTCAAGCGCCTGAGCCATTCATCACGCGCTGTGAATTCGTCGGCGGCAGATTTCTCTACGCGGTGCGCGTGGATACATCGGAAGGGTTTGAATTATGTCCAGCCGATGCATGCCGGCTTGAAGACATCTCTTGCCCGGCAGACGGCGCATCGGAAACACGCCCGAAATTCCAGGTCATTGAAGGTTTCGATGATCCAATTATCGCCAAATACGAACGCTTCCTGAAAGAAAACGGGATCGAAGTGGCGGGCATCGAATTTATCCAAAATGCGGAGGGTGAGCTGTTCACTTACGATGTCAACACCAATACAAATTATAACGCGGACGCAGAAGCAGTGGCTGGCAAATACGGCATGCTGGAACTAGCGAAATATCTGGAGCATCAGCGGCAAACCCTCACGACTCTCGCGAAGTAATAAAGATAAACAAGCAAAAGAACGGCCGGATCTGCATCCGGCCGTTCTTTTTTTGTGACCGAGACTGGACGTTTACCTCCCGCCATTCAAGGGAACGGTTGAAAAAAGGGATTGTTTGCGGAAGGGGGGAACTCGCGATGGATAAAGAAGCCAAGGAAGTGGAAGAACGGACGCCTTCGGAACCTGAGGATGTGGCGGACGTGGAAAGCAAGGAATTAAAAACGGCGTCGAAATTCGACGGCATCTATAGCTGTGTCTCTTCGAACCGCCTGGAAAACTTGCGTACTACCCATATCGAAAACAAGGCGAAGCAGTTAGCGCGCAAAAGTCACCGCTAAACTATTCCTCGCGCGGCAATTTCTCCATGGCGTTTGCGACTTCAAACGCCAAATCGTCATTGCCGAATGATTGGAGCACTTCGAGAAGCACGTCGCCGCCGATGTCGTATTCGAACGCTTCGGTTTCTTCGATTGCGGTTTTCAGTAGCTGATTTTCAGCCTGTGCCGGATATGCTGTCGTATAAAGTGCGAGTGGATCGATTTTATGATTGACGCACCACTGCACAAAGACACGGACCATCGTTTCTTCGTCTTGCTGGTATTTCTTGATGATGAACTCTTCACGGCTTTCGTATTCCATGCGGGTCACTCCTTTAACAGAATCTTGGGATGTTTTCACAATAGCAGATAAATCATTCAGTTGCATGGACTTCCTGCATTGTTTGCTCTAAAATGGTCCATAGCACTGATAGTATCGGAGGGGAAAGAATGAAATTACTTCAAGTACGTAAAGGTCAATTCGTCTACTACAACAACGAATTGCACAAAGTTTATTCCGTCAAGCCGCTCGCTAAAAAATCGGTTTTGATGTTCCGTGTCAAGGATATGGAACAAGTGGCAAGCCGCGCTGACGAAGTATCGCTCTACAAGCCGAAACATATGGATTCGTTCATGTTCTTTGGGGAGCGTTACACATTGCGCGAAGACGTACCGGCAGAAGAAGGCGGCTACATCCTGATCGCCAAGCCGGATCCAGACTATATGGATCATTATTCCTTGAACGAGTTTGAGAAAGTCGAGACGGTCGAAGGCAAGAACGTCATTACGTCGAGACAAAATACAGTCAAGTCGAGAGAATTTTTCGTGATGGTTCCTGGAGAAGAGCAAGGCAGCAACGATATTGCTTATTACGATAAAGGAAAAGTATCGTCAGAACAGCAGCAGCAAGACGCGCAGCTCGCAGACGATTTGCGCGACAGAAGCTCGATCCGCCCGTCAATTGGTGATGTCTATTTGAACTTGGACAACACAGGCACAGCCATGGTCGTCGCGATCATGGGCGAAGAAGTAACACTCGGAACAGGCGACAAGCTGACGTTCCATGACTTGCATAAAGCGGACAACTGGAGCTACCTCTACAACGTAGCGGACGGCGATTTCCGTTAATAAAAAAGGCCGCAAATGTGGTAGCACAGTTGCTACGGGAAGCTTGAGCCAAATGAAAGTTGAATATTTGGAGTTTCTCGATACTAAAAAAAGGAAGCCGCAACGGCTTCCTTTTTTTCTATTCTTTATTTCACCAGGACATCCTGGAATTCTTCTGTGCCTTCGATTACTTTTTTTGCGTATGGGCATTGCGGATCCACCGATTTGCCTTCGTTTCTTGCGTGCTCGACCATTTTGCCGACCAGTTTTTTGCCCATGCCTTGGCCGCTAAGTTGGGGTGCCACTTCAGTATGGTCAACCGTCAGCACTTCGCCGTTTTCAATATAGCTGACAAAGCCGACTTCCTCTGAACCGTCGAACATGGCAATCCGGTTGTCTTGGTGTTGAAAATCCATTTCAATTTCCTCCTTTTTTAAAAAACATTCTACTTACAAGGTATTCCCGTTCTTTTCATTTATATGCATTGCGGGTATGAAAGAAAAAAGGAGGGATGGTATGGAAGCCAATCAACAACAAAGAGCGGTCAACGAGATCGAAGAAATTTTCGGTGAGCATAAAGGCTACCGGCGTGCGCATGCGAGAGGCGCGGGTTATAAAGGACTGTTCGAAGGAAGCGGAGAAGCCATCGAATTGACCGATGCTGCGCATTTTCAAAACGTAAAGGTGCCAGTGCTTGTGCGCTTTTCCCATTTCTCACCGGATCCTACTTGGGCCGATGCCATGTCGCCAGTTAAAGGCATGGCAGTTCAATTCAAGATTGGGCCGAAAGAGGTGACGAATATCGTGTCGGTGACTTCGCCGGTGTTCTTTACCCGTTCGCCGGAATGTTTCGTGGAGATGCTTGAAGTGTCCCGTTCTTTTCAAAAAGGCCGGCCGAAATTAGCAGAACTGACAGAGTTGCTGACGGACTTTCCGGAAGTGAGGGCGATGTTCTCGAGCATGAGAAAAATGACGGTCCCGGAAAGTTTTGCGACGGGCATCTATCATTCCATCCACGCGTTTTATTTTGAAAAGGAAGGCAAGAGACAGGCAGTCAAGTATGTATTCGAGCCGGATACAGGGGAAGACAAACGGTCCTTAATGGACATGAAGGACGTGCCTTTCGGTTATTACGAACAGGAATTGGCTGAGCGAACCGCACGCAGCCCCGTGTCCTTTAAGTTGTATGCGATCATCGGTGAAGCAGGAGACCCGACAGACGATCCGACGCGCGATTGGCCAAAAGACCGCGAACGCATCTTTCTTGGGCGATTGATGATCGAAGCGCCTGATGATGAAGCTGAAAAAGCTTTGTATGATCCAACCGTAATGACTGCAGGCATCAGCTGTTCGGATGACCCCATTCTCCAGTTCCGCCGGGGCGCGTACCGGCATTCTTACGAAAAACGCACAGCAGAAAATGAATAAGCGAAAAGCTTGCTGAAAATGTGCTTCTAAAGTAAAAGACAACCCGCTACATATCAGCGGGTTGTCTTTTTTAATAGAGCTTGCCTTGTTTATGCAGCACAGTCGATAAACGCTGTACGGCATGGATAAAACAATTTTCGCGAAGTGGATACGGGTCCCCAAAATATTGGGGGAGGATCGTGTCCATTGTCTCCTGCATCTTCTCCAATAGCAGACGGAACACTTCCGACTCTTCGTGGTATTGGGTTTCACGGCCTTGCAGCCATTCAAGATAAGAGACAATGACACCACCCGCATTGGCTAAAATGTCCGGTATGATGATAACTCCTTGATTGTCCAAATACTCATCGGCAACCCGTGTCGTCGGTGCGTTTGCGCCTTCTACGATGATCTTGGCTTGGATGTCTTTCATATTGCCTTGGTGGATCTGATCTTCAAGCGCTGCCAAAAAGAGTACATCGACTGGCAAAGTCAATAATTCATCGCGCCCGCGAATTTCCGCTTTGATGCCGGATTTGCTGAGTTCTGCGTCATCTTTCGGCAAATCGCCACGGTTGCCTGCAGTAAAGGCGACCAAGCTTGGAATATCGAGACCATCTTCGTTAAATAGTGTAACGTTGCGGTCGCTGACAGCGATGACTTGATTGTTCAATGAACGGCATTGATAAGCTTCGAGCGCAGCGACAGAGCCGACGTTTCCGAATCCCTGGACAGCCATCTTCAATGGGCGTTCGGCATGCTCCAATGCGGTTTTTGAAAAGGGATTGATGGAATTTTCCAGTTGTTCCTTATGCGCCAAGACGTAATCGTGGATCATGTAACGGAAAGTGAAATAAACGCCTTTTCCTGTCGCTTCCCGGCGGCCGAGCGATCCGCCGTTGACGACGCTTTTGCCGGTAAAGCTGCCGAGATAAGGCTTGCCATGGTGGATTTTTTTATACTCTGCCATCATCCAGTCCATTTCACGTTCGCCAGATCCCATATCGGGTGCTGGAATGTCTTTATCCGGTCCGATGACATCAGCGAAATAACGGACGTATTTGCGCGACACGATATTCAATTCCTTTTCACTATAATTTCGTGGATTGATGACAATGCCGCCCTTGCCGCCGCCAAACGGCACTTGGTGGAGGGCATTTTTTAAGGTCATTAAAAAGGCTAAATTGACGACTTCTTCTTCGTTGACCCCTTCATAAAAGCGGATGCCGCCTTTATAAGGCCCTAAACTATCATTATGTTGAACACGGTAAGCGGGTATTCGTTCGATTGTGCCATCTTCCCGCGGGACACGCAGAAATGATTTGTGGATATTGTTCGGTGTGGAAATAATGGCGCTTAATGAGTTGAATGCTTGAGTGCGGACGCCGTCAGTCAAATCAGGAAGAAATTCCTTTTTTTCGTATAGGGCATCGAGTGATTCTTGAATGATTTTCTTCGTTTCTTCTTCCAATGCAAGCACCTCCAAAATATCGTTACAGTCCTATACCCTCTCGACCAGCCAGTAAGCTATAGAAAAAACCCGCCATTGAAGTAATGGCGGGCAGGAAATTATTTTTTACGTTGCATCAATTGAAGTTCAGTATTCAAGGCTTTAAACAACGCGATGACCATCAGGATCATAACGAATGAAAACGGCAAAGCCGCGATGATGATGGTGTTTTGTACGGCAGTCAATCCACCGACAGAAAGCAGGATTGCGGCGACGAGCGACTGGGCGATGCCCCAAAGAATCTTGATTTGGTTGCTCGGAAGCAAGGAGCCATTCGTTGACTGCATGCCGAGTACGAAAGTCGCGGAGTCAGCGGACGTGATGAAGAATGTGCTGACGAGCAAAATGGCCAGAATCGACATAATCATGCCAAGCGGCAAATGGCTGAATGCCGCAAACAAAGTTTGCTCTGTGGAAAAGGCTGTCAAATCAATGCCGCTTTTTTGCATATCAATAGCAGTCGTTCCGAAAGTTCCGAACCAAAATGACCCAAAGATCGTCGGTGCTAAAACAACGCCGATTAAAAACTCACGGATGGTCCGGCCTTTCGAGACACGGGCGATAAACATGCTGACGAATGGCGCCCAAGCAATCCACCATGCCCAGTAGAAAATCGTCCAGCTATCCAGCCAACTGCGATTTTCAGCACTAAGAGGAGCGGATTCGAAGCTCAATCCAATCAGGTTTTGAATATAAGCCCCAAAAGTTTCTGTATAGATATTCAAAATTAAGATGGTCGGCCCAAGAACAAGAACGAGTGCAAGAAGCGTGATCGCTAGCACCATGTTCGTGTTGGAAAGATATTTGATGCCTTTATTGAGGCCGGACCAGGCCGACATAATAAACAGCAATGTCACAACACCGATGATGACCATCTGCACCCATTCTTCTTGAGGGGCACCGAATAGGTAGGCAATCCCGCCATTAATTTGGGCAGCGCCAAATCCGAGTGAAGTAGCTACACCAAACACAGTAGCGAATACAGCCAAAACGTCGACCAATGTACCGAGCGGTCCGTTCATCCGATCACCGAATAAAGGTTTTAATGTAGATGAAATGAGGGCAGGTTCTCCTTTGCGGAATTGAAAGAAAGCCAAGGACAAGGCGACCATTCCATACATGGTCCAAATATGGATGCCCCAGTGATAGTAAGTTCGTTGCAGGGCTTCTTTAAACGCTTCGTCTGTTCCGACTTCGGCAGTGGCTGGTTGAATTGCAAAATGCGATAGTGGCTCAGCTGCTCCGTAGAATACAAGACCGATTCCCATCCCTGCTGAAAACAGCATAGAGACCCAAGTGAAAGTAGAAAATTCCGGGCGGTCCGAATCGCGTCCAAGCCTGATTTTACCGTAAGGGCTGAAAATAATAACAATAACGAGAATCAGAAGGATTGCCATGATTGTAAGATAATACCAGCCGAAGGCGTTGTTGATGTAGTTGCGGATGGTTACAGTGCCTTGCTCGAATAACTCCGGAGCAATGACTCCGAAACCGACCGTCAAAATGACGAGTGCGAATGCGATATAGAAAACTTTAGTTGCTTTGTTCATGTTTCCTCCTATGATGTTTTTTTAACATAACTATTAAAGGTATAGGAATGCGAAAGAATAGTCAAATGCTTAGCCAATAACACTAAACTATTGTTTAGTGTTAATTTTATGGAATAACGATAATAAAATGCCCTGCACAGTGCGCGCAGGGCATCGATTCACCAACCATTCCATTCGTTTTGCTGTTCCTCTTCCGCGACGATTCGCAAATCATCGGCGGAGATGATGAGAATGTCATATTCGTTCTTTTCGGCGTAGCGTTCAGCTTCTTGTTTGATAAACTTCGGCGATCCTTCCGTTTCCTCATCGTAAACTAGCAGGATGCCATCGGAATTTCGGAGGAAGAACTTATTTTTCTCGACAAACTGCCAAGGTGCCTCGTAAGGCTTGTTTGTAAGGCTGCGGTGGAAATCGGCTTGAGATAACAGGAATTCGTATTTTTCCTGTTTCGCCTCGTTCCAGTTTTTTTCCTGGTCCTCGAAAGGTGTGAGAATGGCAAAATGCAGCTGTGGAAATTCCTCTTGCAGCTCGATCACCACTTCCGCAGCCCACGTTTCGACGCCGAGCTGGCCGCTCAGGATCACCCATTCGAGTCCTTCATCGACCAGTGTGCGCAGGCGGTTTTCGAGCGCTTTCTTGATAAAGCGGACGCCTTCGTGCTTGTCGTCGAATATGCCGAGCTCGTGCGGTTTATAGCCGGTGATGACTAAGCGTTTAAGCATATCGTCTCCTCCTTATGCAAATCAGTGTTATCAGTTTAACGCATTTTCTTCCATTATGGAGAATACAGCGCTCGTTCTCATCGTCCATCTTTCATTAACTGAATATTTACTCTTATGATAAGCTAGACGAAAAAGGAGTGAGGTCAGTGCCAAAAATCGAAGACGTGGAACAGGCTAGAAGCCGCATTCAAGGCATTATCGATAAAACGCCGATCTTACAGTCGCGGTCGATCCAGGAAAAATGGGGGCGCCGCGTGTTTTTTAAAGCGGAGCATTTGCAGAAGACCGGATCGTTCAAGATTCGTGGGGCGGCGAACGCTGTGATCAATGCAGTGTCGGGCGGTGCGACGCTTGTAACGGCCGCATCTTCAGGCAATCACGGCCAAGCGGTCGCTTATATAGCAGCCGAACTCGGCATTTCTTCCGTCATCGTCGTGCCGACAGACGCAAGTCCGGCAAAAGTCGCAGCGATCCAAGCGTACGGCGGGAGGGTAGAATATTGCGGTACGACTTCAGCGGAGCGAATTCCTCGCGCCAAGTCGCTCGCGCACGAAATGAGCGGCGTCTATATTCCCCCGTATGACCATTGCGATATTATCGCCGGGCAAGGGACAGTGGGCTTAGAGATGCTCGAGCAAATGCCGGATGCCGATGTCATCGTGGTGCCAGTCGGCGGCGGCGGATTGATTTCGGGCATCTTGACGGCAGTGAAAGCACGGCGTCCGGATGTATTGGTGATCGGCGCAGAGCCGGCGCTTGCGAATGACACGGCCTTATCTTTGGAGCGAGGAGAGATTACAGCAATCGGACCGACCGAAACGATTGCCGACGGATTGCGGACCTCGCAGCCGGGCGACCTGACATTCCCGGTCGTGAATGAGCTACTCGATGGGCTCGTGTTGGTGGAGGAGCAGGAAATTATCGAAGCGATGCGCGATATCGCCATGCGTACGAAGCAGTTGGTGGAACCTTCCGGCGCAGTCGCCCCAGCTGCTGTCATGTCCGGAAAAGCAGGCACCGCAGACCAAACCATCATTGCGGTGACTTCTGGCGGCAATGTCGACCTCCAGCGTTTCGCTGAGCTAGTGAATATTGCGGAAACTGAATAGATCTGATTACTGAATGCTGAGCCTTGACCGTGATGGGGCTCGGCTTTTTGATGCGGGAAGGCGATTGCATATTAGCGGTGAAAACGGTAACATAAAGTTTAAGTATTCTGAACATACCGACTAGTCGGTATTTATAATGAAGGGGGATGCAATATGCCAGTGATGGATTTATTCGATTTAACAGGCAAGACAGCAATCGTGACAGGAGGCGGGCGAGGGCTTGGCGCGCAGATCGCGGAAGGGTTCGCAGAAGCTGGCGCCAATGTTGTATTGTGCTCACGCAAAGTGGAAGCGTGCGAAGAAGTCGCCAAACAGCTGGAGGCGAAAGGTGTGAGAACTTTAGCGCTCGCATGCGACGTCACCGATCCACAAGACGTCAAAAATGTGATCGAGAAGACCGTCGAAGCGTTCGGGACGATCGATATCCTCGTAAACAATTCAGGGGCTTCCTGGGGAGCGCCTGTGTCAGAGATGCCGCTTGAAGCCTGGAATAAAGTGATGGCGGTCAATGTCACGGGAACATTTCTCATGAGCCAAGCTGTAGGAGAAGTGATGATCCCTCAAAATAGCGGCAAAATCATCAACATCGCTTCAGTCGCCGGGCTCGGCGGAATCGATCCGCAGCTGATGGATGCGATCGGTTACAACACAAGCAAAGGTGCGGTCATCACATTTACAAAAGATTTGGCGGCAAAATGGGGGCGCTACAATATCAAGGTCAACGCCATTGCGCCTGGTTTCTTCCCGACGAAAATGTCGAAAGACGTGATGAAGCATGGCGAAGAAGGTTTGCTGGCGAGAACACCGTTGAAGCGTTTCGGGACAGATGAAGACTTAAAGGGGGCGGCTTTGTTCCTGGCAGCGAGAGCATCGGATTATGTGACAGGCGATGTCGTGATGGTCGACGGCGGCATGCACGCTATGTAAGGGGAAAACCGCTAGATGCAATACATATTTGAACAACAAAGGGGACGGAAATGATGAAAGCTGAGGCGAATGTATACCGGGGCGCTGATTTCCTATTGAAAGGTGCGGGCCCAATCTTTACACCCGAACAGTTTACCGATGAACACAAAATGATCGCGAAAACAGCAAAGCAATTTTTGGAAAAAGAAGTGCATCCGCATAACGATCGGCTGGAAAGTCAGGATTTTGAACTCGTCCAGGAGCTCTTTCACAAAGCCGGCGAGCTAGGCTTGCTTGCCCATAGCATTCCAGAAGCTTACGGTGGCCTCGGGCTCGACAAAATCAGCAAAGGGCTGGTCGGCGAATCGCTCGGCCCGGCAGGCGGATACGGGGTCGCGCATTCCAACCATACATGCATCGCGACTTTGCCGATCACCTATTTTGGAACGCCGGAGCAGAAACAGTATTATTTGCCGAAACTCGCAAGCGGTGAGTTTATCGGGGCGTATTGCCTGACGGAACCAGGAGCGGGATCCGACGCTCTTGCTGCCCAAACGACTGCGGTGCTGAATGAACAAGGGACGCATTATTTGCTGAATGGCTCGAAGTTGTATATCACCAACGCAGCGTTTTCGGATACCTTCATCACCTATGCGAAAGTGGACGGCAAAGCATTCACGGCATTTATCGTTGAAAAGAAGCATCCTGGATTATCGCTTGGGCCTGAAGAGAAGAAAATGGGCATCAAAGGGTCGTCGACGCGCCCGGTTATTTTTGAAGATTGTGAAGTGCCGGTGGAAAACGTGCTTGGCGAAGTTGGAAAAGGCCATCTTGTGGCTTTGAACGTTTTGAATCTCGGCCGCTTCAATTTAGGATCGGCCTGTATGGGCGCTGCCAAATTCAGTTTGTCGCTGGCACTTGGCTACACGCAGGAGCGCAAGCAGTTTAATCGCGCCATTTCCGAGTTTTCGGCGACACAAGAGAAAGTGTCGACGATGGCTGTTCGCATATTCGCATTGGAATCGCTGCAATACCGGACCGCCGGCTATTTAGAAGAAGCGCTCGGCGGATTGTATGAATCGCAGGATCACGGGTTGATCGCCAAGCGGATGATGGAATATGCCGCCGAATGCGCTATTTGCAAAGTATATGGCTCTGAGACTTTGGATTTTGTCGCAGATGAGAGCCTGCAGCTATTCGGCGGCTACGGCTATATCCAAGAATATAAAATTGAGCAAGTGTATAGAGATTCGCGCATCAATCGGATTTTCGAAGGAACGAATGAAGTGAATCGCCTGCTCATTCCGGGCAATGCATTAAAAGCGGCCGCAAAAGGGGCATTCGACCTAGAAGCAGCAGCGATGCAAGCTTTTCAGGAAATGCAGGCGCCGGAAGTGCCGTATATCGGGACACTCGCCCGTGAGACGGAAGCCGTACGGGCGATGCGGCGCGTCTTCCTCAGCACACTCGGGCTTGCTACAAAATCATACGGGAATGGGATCGGCGAACAGCAGGAGACGCTGTTGAAACTCGCCGACCTTGCGATTGCCTTGTATGCTGCTGAATCGACGGTCGCACGGACGGTGCAAGCGCTCGAACAAAATGAGGAAAAAGCACAACACAAAGTGGAGATGACTCAAGTGTTCATCGATCATGCCTTGCTTGAAACCGAGATGACGGCACGTCAAATAATCCAAGGCATGACAGAAGGAGAAGAACTGGCGCGCTATACAGCAATGGCGACCGGAGAACTCAGCCGCCTGCAGCGCGGCCGGACAGCTATAGCTAAACGCCAATTAGCTCAAACGATTTATCAGGCAGGGCACTATATCAGCTAAGGGGGAAAAGACATGAAAGTGGTGAAATTTGAGGAATATGGCGGGCCGGAAGTGCTTCAGTATATCGATTCGGAGCAGCCGAAGCCAAAAGATCATGAAGTGCTCATTGAAGTGAAAGCAGCAGGTGTCAACTATGCCGATACGGCAAGACGCGAAGGGAAATATGTCGTGCCGACCGAATTGCCTTATATCCCAGGCTCGGAAGTGGCGGGTGTGGTCGTTGAAACCGGGGCGGGCGTTACGCGCTTCAAGTCAGGCGACCGCGTTGTCGCTTTGATCGAATCATCGGGTTACGCAGAATATGTGGCGATTCCGGAACAGGTATTGACGCCGGTTCCGGAGGGCGTCAGTTTTGAAGAAGCCGTTGCATTGCCGCTTCAAGGCTTGAGTGCTTATCATATTTTGAAAACGATGGGCCGTTTGGAGCCGGGCGAAACAGTGTTGATCCATGCTGCTGCAGGAGGTGTCGGGACAATCGCCGTGCAGCTCGCCAAACTTTTCGGGGCCGGAAAAATCATCGCTACGGCGAGTACGGAAGAAAAGTTATTCCATGCAGAGAAGATGGGTGCGACTCATTTGGTGAATTATAGCGAAGAAGGTTGGGTAGGGCGCATCAAAGAAATCACTGAAGGTAAAGGGGTGGATGTCGCACTCGAAATGGTTGGCGGCAGCGTGTTCAACGATACATTGAAAACTTTGGCACCATTCGGGCGATTGGTCATTTTCGGAGCAGCGAGCGGAGAACAGGCGACATTCGCGCCAGGGCAGTTGATGAAACGCAATCAATCGGTCATCGGCTTTTTCCTGCCGCAGATCATGCGCAAACCGGATTTGTTCCAAAGCAGCTTTCAGGAACTGCTTGAATATATGAATAGCGGACAGTTGAAACTGACGATCGGTGGCACGTATCCGCTTGAACAAGCTGCTGATGTGCATGAATTATTGCAAAGCCGAAAAACCATTGGCAAGCTGGTGCTGAAGCCATGAATGAAGTCCGACAAGCTGAAACTCAAGAGCTGCTCCATAAACTTGGATTGAAGCTCGTGAGGCATCCATTGCCGTTTAGGTTAAACCACGTCAATTGCTTTATGGCAAAAGGAGAAGAAGGCTGGACGATTATCGATGCCGGATTGAACAATGATGTTACGAGAGAGTTGTGGGAGCGAGAAATTGGGAATGAGAAGGTGGACCAAATTTTCCTGACGCACTACCACCCGGATCATTTCGGCTATGCGGGAGAGTTGCAGCAAAAGACCGGTGCGCAGCTGTCGATGAGCAAAATCGATGCAGACGCAGGTATGAAATCCTGGGATGAGGCATTTTTGAATGCTTTGCCAAGCTATTACAAGGCGGCGGGCATTCCGCGTGAAGCGGCGCAAGAAATGGCGGACAATACGAAAGCTTTTCAACCGCTCATTTCGCCGCTCCCGAAAGTGGACCATTATTTCGAAGAAGGGGAGAAAATACATATCGGCCGATTGGAATATGAAGTGCTGTTCGTGCCGGGGCATTCAGATGGCATGGTGAGTTTTTACCAACAGGAACACAATGTGTTATTGTCAGCCGACCACATTTTGCCGCGCATCACGCCGAATATTTCCTATTGGTTCCACGGCGATCCGAACCCGCTTTTGACCTATACGAAGTCTTTAGAGAAAATTCGTGAATTGGATGTGGAATGGGTCATCCCGTCGCACGGACAGCCATTCCAAGGGGCAAACGAACGGATTGACGAATTGCTCACCCATCACGAAGAACGGTTAGAAGCGACGTGGAAAATGCTGGAACATCCCTTGACGATTTTTGAAGTGCGTGAGCGCCTGTTCGACCGGCCGTTGACAGTCCACGAAATGCGTTTTGCGGTTGGGGAAACCTTAGCGCACCTTGAATATTTACGCGCCGAAGGCAGATGCGAACGGGTGATGGAAGCAGAGCGCTGGATATATAAACAACTATAAAAAGGATGTGTCGGAATGAAAATGTTAATGGTAGGAGCAGGCGGCATTGGAGGTTACTTCGGTGCGCGTTTGTTGGAAAAAGGAGAAGATGTAACATTTCTAGTTAGAGAAGGCCGCAAGAAAAAAATTGAAGAAGAAGGCTTGCGCGTCAACAGCCGGCACGGAGATCTGCACCTCCAGCCGGCTCTTTTGACGAAAACGATGCAAGCCGAGCCTTTCGATATCGTGATCATATCCACCAAAGCTTATCAACTCGAACAAGCCATCGAGGACATCCGTCCATTTGTCGGTGAACAGACGATGATTTTGCCGCTGTTGAATGGCATCTCGCACATCGATCAACTGGTCTCTGCGTTCGGGGAAGAGGCGGTAATCGGCGGATTATGTTTTATCGAGACAACAATTGGCGAAGACGGATCGATTGTCCAGACGAGCCCGATTCATCAATTGGTTTACGGAGAGCGGGGCGGCAAGCGGACAGAGCGCATCGAGAAGCTCAAATCACATTTCGATGGAACGAAAGCGGAATTTGTGTTGAGTGAGGATATTGATCAAGACATGTGGCATAAGTATATGTTCATCACGGCGATGTCAGGCATCACTTCCCTCATGGAATCCCCGATTGGCCCAATCCGCGAGCTTCCATCCGGACAGACCGCTATCCAATCCTTGCTCGAAGAACTCGAGGCAGTGATGACGGCAATTGGCGCGCCAATCAAAAAGGGGATAGCGACGATCCAGCTTGATAAAGTGAATAGCTTGGATGACAGCATGAAATCATCCATGCAACGAGATATGGAAAAAGGGCAAGGCATCGAGGCTGATCACCTGCAAGGGCATCTCATCGAAAAAGCCCAGCAGGCAGACATTCCGGTTCCGGTGCTGGAGACTGTCTACACGAAACTGAAATTGTACGAAGCTAGTAAAGATAAAGAGAAGTAAAAAACAGAACATTTACAATATTGAAATACTCCTCTATGATTAAACAAGGTATGCAGAAATTCAAAAATTAGAAAAAGGAGTTGGGAAATGTGAATGCAATTGCTTTAGCTGCTATGGGATTATTTATATTCGTTCTCGGATACCGGTTTTATTCAAAATACGTAGCAGAAAAGATCTTCAAGCTCGATCCGAATTACGTGACACCGGCCCATCGTTACAAAGACGGCGTCGACTTTGTTCCGACGAATAAGTTCGTCTTATGGGGGCATCATTTTACATCCGTTGCAGGGGCTGCGCCGATTCTCGGGCCGGCCATTGCCGTCTATTGGGGCTGGCTGCCGGCGGTCCTGTGGGTCGTCTTCGGTACAGTTTTTGCAGCTGGTGTCCATGACTTCGGTACGCTTGCGCTTTCAGTCCGCAACAAAGGGCAATCCGTCGGGACACTCGCCCACCGTTTAATCGGACAGCGCGGGAAGATTTTGTTCCTGTTCATCATCTTAATTTTGGTTCTGATGGTCAACGCCGTATTCGCCTGGGTCATCGCGAACTTGTTCATCTCGTATCCGGCAAGTGTCATTCCGGTATTTATCCAGATTCCACTCGCGATTTGGATCGGCTATGCCGCGTATAAGAAAAATATGAAAATGCTTATCCCTTCTTTGATAGCGCTTGCAATCATGTACGGGACAGCGGTCATTTCCAGCCAAGTGGACTTTTTGCAAATCGACCTTGTCCGCTATATGGGTGGAGAAGAAGGCGCCGGCCTGTTCGGTCTTGGCGCGATTTCCAGCGCATTCTTCATCTGGATTGTCGTGTTGATGGTCTACGTCTACATCGCATCCACCTTGCCGGTCTGGAAGCTTCTCCAGCCGCGTGATTTCATCAACTCGCACCAATTGATCGTCGGCTTGGCGATTTTGTATTTGGGGCTATTGTTCACGAATCCTGAAATCACAGCTCCGGCAACCAATCCGGGAGCTGACGTTTCCTGGTTCCCGCTGCTCTTCATCACCATTGCTTGCGGTGCGATTTCCGGGTTTCACGGACTCGTTTCTTCGGGAACTTCATCGAAGCAGCTGGATAAAGAAACAGATGCACGCTTCGTCGGCTATTTGGGAGCTGTCGGTGAAGGCGTTCTCGCATTGATCTCGATTATTGCTGTTATCACGCTATTCCCTGACCGCGCAGCATTCAGCGCATCTTACAGCAGCTTTGCTGAAGCAAGCGGTGCGGGCCTTGGAAACTTCATCGAAGGGGCGACAGTCCTTGCTTCCGGTTTGATGATTCCGGGATCGGTCGCTTCGACAATCGTCTCGATCATCGTCGTTTCGTTCGCTGCCACGACACTTGATACATCTGTCCGTCTCATGCGCTATATCATTTCTGAGCTCGGTGTCGAGTACAAAGTTCCCCAGCTTGAGAAAAAGCATGTCGCAACTTCAATTGCAGTGCTTTCGAGCATGGCGCTTGTTATCTTGCCGGAAGGGCCGAACGGATTCGGTTCTGGAGGCTACTTATTATGGCCATTGTTCGGGACTTCCAATCAGCTATTGGCTGGGATCAGCTTGCTGTTGATCTCAATCTGGCTGCGCAAGCTCGGCAGAAATTACATGATCACCATTATTCCTATGGTGTTCTTGATGTTCATGACGCTATGGGCGATGTTCCAGCAAGTGTTCCTGCAATGGGCTTGGTACAATGAAGGGTCGAATACATTGCTGTTCGTCTTCGGGGCCATCATTTTTGTCTTTACGTTATGGATCATCTTGACCGCTGCACAGGCGCTCATGAGCAAATCAAATCCTGGATTTTCAGACGAGGATTTGAAATAATAGCTTTATAGAAGGTGCAGGAAAGATGCTCCCAGCAGAACGTTCATTATTTATAGTAGGAAATGCCAAGGGATCATATTCATGATCCCTTGTACTTTTTTCAGGAAGAGGTGCCGTTATGCCGATCAGCGACAAACTGAAAAAACTAATCGACTGGTATGAGGCTGTCTTGGAACATCCGCACCGAACAGAAATCGCTAGAGAGCTGCGCAGTGAAGATGATCTATTCTTGCTGATGCTGTATTCAGAAATGCTCGGCATCCCAAATCCGGTCTATTACTACACGCTCGAGCTGTATCCATACATGATCGAAGAATTCCACGACTGGCATTTGCGCATGGGTATGGAAAAATCGCCGCTGTCTGGAATTCGCTGCTGCTGATATTTAACGAAACGAGGGAATGGCATGGATGTATTATCGAAAAGCATTATTTTTGTCGGAGGCAAGGGCGGTGTCGGCAAATCGACATCCGCTGCAGCTATCGCCTGGCAATCCGCAAAAGCGGGGCATAAGACTTTGCTGGTCTCCACAGACCCCGCACATAATGTCGGGGACATCTTCAACGAACAAATTGGCGGTCGTACAAAAGAAATCGCCGACAATTTATATGCACTTGAAATCGACCCTGAAATCGAGACCGAAAATTACATCAAAGGCGTCAAGAACAATATCCGCGGAACGGTTCACACGAGCATGATGGAAGAAGTGAATCGCCAGCTCGATACCGCCAAAGCTTCTCCCGGGGCGGATGAAGCGGCGCTTTTTGACAAACTGATCCATATTATCTTGGAAGAGCGCCAGCATTTCGACAAGCTGGTGTTCGATACGGCGCCGACTGGTCACACGATCCGGCTGTTATCGCTGCCTGAGCTGATGGGGGTGTGGATTGAAGGTTTGCTCGATAAGCGCCGCAAAACCAATGAGAACTATACGGCGCTATTGAATGACGGCGAACCGCGCGAAGACCCGATTTACGATGTCTTGCGCGAACGTCAGGAACGTTTCTCAAAAGCGCGCGATATTTTACTCGACGCCAAGCAAACCGGTTTTGTGTTCGTTTTGAACCCGGAGCGCCTACCGATCTTGGAGACGAAAAAAGCATTGGAGCTATTGGATAAATACCATCTCCACGTGAAAACCTTAATCATTAATAAAGTGCTCCCGGAACAAGTGGAAGGCGCATTTTTCCAGGAACGTAAAAAGCACGAAACGAAATATATGGACATGATCAAAGAAACATTCCCGAAACAGCAACTATTGTATATCCCGCTGTTTTCGCAAGACATCATCAGTAAGCAACAGCTCGAACAATTCAGCCAACATTTTCAGGAGGGTGACGCAGTTTGAAAGCATTTGTAATGGAAGCAGGACAGTATAAATTAAAAGACATGCCGGAACCAACAGCGCAAGCAGGAGACGTGGTCGTGAAAATCCGCGATGCGGGAATCAACCGCCGCGATCTCGGCCTCTTGAAGCGCTATGGGGACAATCCGGAAGCTTTGATCATCGGATCGGACGGAGCAGGTGTTGTCGAATCGCTCGGTGAAGGTGTGACCGATTTTGAAATAGGTGATGAAGTCATCATTAATCCGGGGCTGCGCTGGGAACACAACAGCGATGCACCGCCGGAAGGCTTTGATATTCTCGGCATGCCGGACCACGGGACGTTCGCAGAGAAAATCGCCATTTCCGCACAGCAGTTGGAGAAAAAGCCGGTGCATCTATCGTGGGAAGAAGCAGGCGGGCTCGCGCTTCCTGCTTTGACTGGCTATCGTGCCTTGTTTACGAAAGGGCAACTGAAAAAAGGCGATACTTTATTTATTCCCGGTGCCGGAAGCGGCGTGGCAACGTTTTTAATTCAATTTGCGAAAAACGCCGGTGCAACAGTAATCGTCACATCAAGAAGTGAAGAGAAACTGGCTCAGGCGAAAGAGATCGGCGCGGATATCGCGATTTCGACCGACAGCGATTGGGTCAAAGAACTCGAAGGCCAGACGATCGACCTCGTCATCGACAGCGTCGGTGGCGCAACATTCAACCGTTCGCTCGAGGTATTGAAAAAAGGCGGGCGCATCGTCATTTTCGGTGCGACAACTGCTGATAATGTCGATTTCAATTTGCGCAGCTTTTTCTACGGGCAATACCAATTATTCGGTTCGACGATGGGTAGCCGCGAGGAATTGCGCGACATGATCCAGCAAATCGAACAACATGATACCCATCCTGTCATCGACCGCGTCTTCTCTTTGGACGAAGCACGAGAAGCGTTTGATTATTTGGCGGAAGGCAAGCAGTTCGGCAAAGTAGTTTTACGTGCTTCCGAATAAAAAATGAAACTTTTCCGATCACCAGCCGTATATAAAGATAAGAAAGCAATTTGACTGGAGGTCAACTCAATGGAGAACACAGGAATGAAAATACTTGTCCATGCCAGTGCGTTTTTCGCCCCTTTTCTTGTCCCGGTGATTGTATTTATTCTGTCGTCTGACCAGGAAGTGAAGAAACTGTCGATCCAAGCTTTATTGTTCCAATTGGTCATGAGTGCGCTAATTTTTGCATCGAGCTTGCTGACTGTGATATTAATCGGATTCCCGCTCTTGCTATTGTTCGGCGCCATCGCGATCATCATACCGATTATTGCGATCGTCAAAGCTTTGAACAACGAGCCGTACAACTATCCGGTCGTCGGTTCATGGTACCAATAATGGAATAGAAGCAGCATTACAAAACCCGCCGAGAATATTTTCGGCGGGTTTTGTATGGAATCAAGTATGTGGAGTGGTAGAGACTATAATAGATTCCAATTGAGGCAGCTCTGAATGTCCAAACGCTTTAGTTATAAGACTACGCTGCAGGGGTACGCTTGGGGCTCGCAGGATGCGAGTCATGCAGCTGATGCGACAGGACGTCGCGCTTTCAGCTGCCCAGGAATGGGGCGGGCGTCGAACCCTTGCGGCAAGCCGCATAGGTTTCGCCAGTCCCGCGCGGTCCCCCAGGCGTCGGCCCCTTCCGCTTCGTCTCTCGAATTAAAGTGGGAGGTCGTTTCTTCTCTCTATTTAACGTGAAGTGTGGAAATGCACCAAATTCTATAGCTTGCTTCAACTAAGTCAAAAATGAAGTATCGCTCCGATCCACTAAAAAACAACAAGCTGTCAGATTGAGACGTCAAATGATTAGACGCCTCATCCCTGGAAGCGATTCCCCCGCTAGCCGGCAACTGAATACAGAAACGAATCCGGTTAAACATTCTTCACACAATGAAATCTCCAAGCCGCCCAGCGTCACGGGTGAGCCGACGCAATAAGACAGGTGTTCTTCCTGGCTTGTTGCAAAAGGCCAACCCAAAGCCGGGCGGCGACTGCCAAGGCGAAGTTCCATTTAATCCTCAGCAACACTGCCACAAGAAGACTCTCGCTACCTAGCCCAGCGAAGCATAAACACCAAGCATCTTCGATTTTCCACCGTTCAAATGTATCAACAAAAAAGTGCAACGGCCTGAGCCGCTGCACTTTTTGTTATTCGAAAATATAAGACAATGCTTTGATCGCCTGGTCACACGTTTCGACGGTGGCGTTCGCTTTTTGGGACAGTTCTTTTAATGGATGGTGCAGTTTTTCAGGGCGAATGACGATGAGCGGCTTATGGTTTGCCAAAGCGGCGCTTGCGTCCATCGCGGTATTCCACTGCTTGTACTGCTCGCCGAACAAGGCGATGACAAGGTCCGAGTTTTCCATCAACACACTTGTACGCAAATTATTAAAGCTGGATGCCGCAGCATCCTTGAAGATCGCATTTGGCTGTTCGCCAAGGATCTCTTCGCCGATATTATCGGAGCGGTCATGGTCTTCCATCGGGCCGACGAAATCGACCGGCAGATTGAGTGCCAAGGATTTCTTTTTGATTTCTTCGCGCCAGGAACTGTGAATTTCGCCTGCAAGGTAAACGGTTAATCTCATGAGTCTCATCCTCCATTTTCCATTTCCTCTTAGTGTAGCATAAAGGAGGAAGAGTCGGAAAAGGATTCAGACAATTTGGCGTTCTCTCGTCTGGACGGGCATGCATGAAAGCACATGGCTGATTTTGAAGTGGCGCTTCTCACGGCGCAGAAAACAGTAAGCTTGGAACGAATCGCCGCTGACTTTCAAGATTTTGACACGGCGTTTACTGATGGTGCCGTCGTTTGAAATATACATCATGTCGATTAATTGCCGGTATTTGAATGCTTTCAATAGCTGTGCTTTCATCATAACCCTCCTTAGATAAGAACGTTTGTTCTTATTATATACCGGGCTGGGGAATGAAACAAGTGAAATGAATCGTGTATAATGGAACGAACGTATATTCTTTTATATAGAAGAAAGGGGATCATTTTATGAAATTCATCCATACCGCTGACTGGCATCTCGGAAAATTGGTGCAGGGCGTACATATGACAGAAGACCAGCGATTTGTGCTTGAGCAATTGATTAAAGTGATTGAACAAGAGCGCCCCGATGCACTGATTATTGCGGGCGATTTATATGACCGCGCAGTGCCGCCGACAGAAGCGGTGCAGTTGCTGGATGATACACTCGCGAAAATCGTGCTGGATATGAAAGTGCCGGTGATCGCAGTGGCAGGAAACCACGATAGTCCCGGCCGCTTGGATTTTGGGAGCCGCGCATTAAAGAGCAACGGCCTCCATATTACGGGGCCAATCCGTGCACAGTCCGAACCAGTCGTGCTAGAAGATGCCGCGGGCGAAGTCCATTTTCACTTGGTTCCGTACACCGATCCATCAATGGTGCGCCACGTGTTTGAAAATCCGGACATCAAAACGCATGACGACGCGATGAAAGCGATCACTGCTCGCATATCCGCTAGCATGGATCCATCAGCGCGCCACATATTCGTCGGCCATGCGTTTGTGACGCCGCGCGGTGAACAAGAAGACAATACGAGCGATTCCGAACGGCCGCTCGCGATCGGCGGCGCGGAACACGTCAGCGCGCAGCATTTCCAACCGTTCCATTACACCGCGCTCGGCCATCTCCATAAAGCGCATTATGTATTGAATGAGACGATCCGTTATTCGGGGTCGCCGTTAAAATATTCGATTTCAGAAGAGCATCATCAAAAAGGGTTTCATATCGTCGACTTGGCGGCAGACGGTTCTGTCACGGTCGCAAAACGTTTGTTCGAAGCGGCACGTGATATGCGTTCAGTCGAAGGGACCATTGCGGACATCATGGGGCATGAAAAAAGCGATGATTATGTTTTTGTCACTTTGCTCGACGAGACGCCTGTTTTGTACCCTATGGAAAAAGTGCGATCGGTGTATCCGAATGCGATGCACGTCCAGCGCAAAACTTTCGCAAAAGAAGCCGGCGAATCGACCATTGGCAACCGCCGGAAAATGGATCCGATGCAATTGTTTAATGCATTCTATGAAGAAGTAAAAGGCGATGCACCGTCTGGGGAAACAGCGGAACTGTTCGGTGAAGTGCTGCAGGAATTCCTGCAAGCAGATTCTGAACGGGAAGAGGTGAAATCATGAGACCGGTCAAATTGAAATTGACGGCATTCGGCCCGTACCGCGACAGTGAGGAAATCAATTTTGAGGACTTGGAAGGCAATCGCTTATTTGTCATTTCGGGCAGCACCGGTTCCGGCAAAACAAGCATCTTCGATGGCATTTGTTTCGCACTTTATGGATCTGCAAGTGGCTCGGACCGCAGCGAACCGAAAAACCTGCGCAGCGATTTTGCCAAAGATTCGGTCCATACATCAGCCGAATTGACCTTTGAAGTGCACGGCACGACTTACCGCATTCTGCGCCAGATGAGCCATGTGAAAAAAGGCAATAAAAGCGCGACCGGTGAACGCTACGAATTTTTCGAAGTGACGGATATGGGCGAAAAGCCGTGCGTCGAGCGTCAAATTGTCTCGGAACTCAACCGGCGCATCGAAGAAATTCTCGGGCTGACTTTTTCACAGTTCAACCAGATTGTCATGCTGCCGCAAGGGGAATTTCGCAAGCTCTTGACGTCTGAAACCGATAATAAAGAAGCGATTTTGAGAAAGATTTTCCGCACCGAACCTTACCGTTTAGTGGCCGAGCGGCTCAAGCAGAAAAAAGACGAGGCGCAGGAACGGTTTAAAGCACAGCAACTGCTTTATAAAGAACAAGTGCAGGCTATTGCGGGTTCTTTGCCGCAGCGTGAATCGGCTCTTTTTGAAGTATTCGCACAAGCTGAGTTCCAGCGGAGCCAATTGCTCACAGGGCTTGAAGGGGAAATCCGCCATTATCAATCGGAAAGCACTAGCCTGCAAGAGCGCTATCGGCAATCTTATGATTTCCACAATAAAAAGATGGGCGAGTTCCACGAAGCGAAAGGCTGGAACGAGCGCTTCGACGAATTGGAAGTGAAAAAGCGCCATTTGCACGAACTCGAACAACAACTTCCGTCGGTCAAAGAGTGGGAAATGCAAGTCACAGCAGCCGATCAGGCAGGAATGATCTCTGGCTTGGAAGAGCAGGTGCTGGAATTGTTGGCCAATGAGCGCCAAAAACAAGAAGAACTGCTTCGTGCCAAGACGGCTGAACAGCAAGCTCAGGAAATGAAGCGGCAGGCGCAGATAGTGAAGGATGAAGAAGAAAGCCGACGCGAACAACGTCAAACTGCACAGCAAGCGCTGATCCGTTTGCTTGATATGGAAGAAGGCGTAAAGGAACTCGAACAACAGCGTGCAGCTGTCCAGCAATTGGAGAAAGCCGCTATTCACGCTAGAACCGCATTGCAAAGAACGGATGAACAAACAGCAAGTGCCGAGCAGCAGCTGGCCCAAACGAAATCATTCATTCACCAACTGGAAGAAAGGCTAGAGCATTTCGATGATAAGCGGGACCGCCAGAACCGGTTGGCGCAGCAACAACGCGTTTTGGAGGAATATCTGCGTTTGGCACAAAAGCTTGAAAGTTTAGCTGAACAATCAGCGGAAAGTCAGGCGGAATTTGAACAAGCGCAAGAAGCCTATCAATTGATGGAACATAATTGGTTCGCCAACCAGGCGGCGCTGCTCGCATCGAATCTGCACGACGGGGAGGCATGCCCGGTTTGCGGCAGCCTCGACCATCCGGCAAAACAGCCAGGCAGTTCTGCAACAGTGGGCCAGCAAGCAATGGAACAGGCTAAGCAATTATTGGCGCAAAGTGAGCAGAAATTCCGCAAAACACAAGCGGAACAAGCAGCGCTTCATGAGCAAGCGGCAGAGAAGCGAGTGGAACTGGATGCCATGTCACTTGCTGCAGAACAAGCTGGCGTGCAATTGGAGGCGGCGCGGGCTGAGCAGCATTCATTAACTGGAGAGCTCAATCAATTGCAGTCCGATAAGGAACAGCTGCGAAAGCGCAAGTTGGCGTTTGGCGAGATGGAAGAGCAGTTATCTAGCTTAAAAAAACAACAGGCGGAAGCTCAGCACAGCGCGCACGAAAAACGCTCCGCGCATGAATCGGCACAAGCGGTATTGGAAAGTAAACTGACATCGATCCCGGCAGCGCTCCGTAATCTTGGGTCGCTTCAAGTGGAGACTGCAAAAGCGCAGGAAACGAAAGAGCGCTTAGAAGCGGCTTGGCAACAAGCGCAGGATGCCCTGCAAAAAGCCGAGCGTCAACTGTCGGAGGCAGCGGTGTCGCTTCGCCATAGCAAGCAGTCCGTGCAAGAACTGCAAGAAAAGCTTGAACACGCTGAAAGCCGTTTCGAGGAAGCGCTCGTGAAATCCGATTTCGCTACGAAGGAAGCTTATCAAGAGGCCAAACTGGAAGCATCCCGTTACGAAGAATTGAAAACGCGAATTGAGCAGTACAAGCAAGACCGTCACACGACAGAGCGGCAAACGGCAGAACTCGAAAATGCCCTTGATAACCGTAGCCGTATTGATATCTCGGATGCGGAACAAGTGCTTGCCGAATTGAAGGCCGATTATGAACAGGCGCTGTCTGAATTGAATCGATCCAAAGAGTATCAGAAAAAAACCCAAGCGTTCTTTGACGAAGTCTCCGAAGCGTCTGCCAAAGAAGCGGCCGCTGAAGCGGAGTTTGCGCGCATCGTCGACCTTTACGATACGATCCGGGGCCAGAACGATGTGAAGCTGTCATTCGAGCGCTATTTGCAAATTGAGTATTTGGAGCAGATTTTGGAAGCGGCCAATGAACGCTTGAAGCATTTGTCGAACGGGCAATTCCATTTGACGAGAAGCGACCGTCAGGAAGCGCGCGGGAAACAAAGCGGTCTAGGCCTGGATGTATACGACGCCTATACCGGCCAGACGCGCGACGTCAAAACGATGTCCGGCGGTGAGAAGTTCAATGCCTCCCTGTGTCTGGCACTTGGCATGGCTGATGTTATCCAAAGTTTTGAAGGCAATGTATCGATCGAAACGATGTTTATTGATGAAGGTTTCGGCTCACTGGATGAGGAATCTTTGAATAAAGCGATTGAGACTTTGGTGGACTTGCAGAAATCGGGCCGCATGATCGGCGTCATTTCCCATGTACAGGAATTGAAAGCAGCGATTCCGGCCATTTTGGAAGTGGAGAAGACGAAAGAAGGCATCAGTCGGACGCGTTTCCAATTAAAATAACAAGAAACGTTTATAAGCTGTCTTGAACGTGAATGATAAGAGCAAAGCTTGCTTACGGAACGTGTTTTTAAAAACAAGCGAAGCAGATCGGCAAAGGGGTTTTGAAGATGAAGAATTTCAGTTTCAATGCCAGATTGATTTATTTCGGGGCGATTGTAATTTTCAGCCTCGGCTTCTTTTTCCTGCAGCTGTCATCGGTCATGGACGGCGGCGCTGGGATCGGTTCGATTATCCTTCTTATTTTATGGGGAGTGATGGCCGCATTTGGGATTGGCGGCATCATCGCGAGTTTTGCAGTGAAAAAACGCAGCAATAAATAGGAGAAGAGCCGTCGCACAACCGATAATGGTTTTGCGGCGGCTCTTTTGACTGAAAAAGCAGAATAGCGGTGAAAGTTTGGCAACTCAATCAAGCGCAAATTCTATGATAAAGTGGAAATAATATTAGAAATCAGGAGTGAATGCAGATGTCCAAACAACTTAGCCCGAAGCAAGTAGTCGATTTGATCGAATCACAGGCGGATATCATCGTGCCGATTGCAAACGGAGAGCCGATCCGTCTGCTCGATATTCTGGAACAACACGCTAATGAGCTGGACGGGGTCAAGATCCACCAGATGCTCGCTCTTCGTGACCGTGCTTATATCCGCGGGGAACTCGAGCAGCTCCGCCACGTCTCGTATTTCCTGAGCGGCGCTACCCGCAAAGTATATCAGCAAGCGAAGATGGACCTGGTGCCGAATAATTTCCACGAGATGCCGCGCCTATTGCAAAAAGCGACGAAGATGTCGATGATCATGACAGTCGCTTCACCGATGGACGAACACGGCTACTTCACATTCGGCACACAAGCCGATTACGTCGCTGAATTTGTCGGCAAAGTGCCGTTCATTTTGGAAGTGAACGAACATATGCCGCGGACGTTCGGCCGCAACCAAATCCACATTAGCCAAATCGCAGGCTATGTGGAGCATCACGCGCCGCTTGCAGAAGAGAAGGCTAGTGAAATCAGCGAGTTGGACATCCAGATCGCTTCGTCGATCATCGGCGATATCGAAAACGGCGATACGCTTCAGATCGGCATCGGTTCTGTGCCGAACGCGGTCATCAGTATGCTGAAAGACCATCGCCATTTAGGCATCCATACGGAAATGCTGCCGGACGGCGTGGCCGACCTGGTCAATTCGGGAGCGATCGACGGCACGCGCAAATTTACGAATCCCGGCAAAATCGTTGCGACGTTCGCCTATGGATCGAAGAATTTGTATGATTTCATTGATGGCAACCCAGCCGTAGAGATGCTGCCGGTAAGTGTTGTCAACGATCCACGGGAAATTGCCAAAGAAAAAAATATCGTGTCAATCAACGCGACGACGGAAGTTGATTTGTACGGCCAATGCGCTTCCGAAACGGTTGGCGGAAAATACTATTCATCCAGCGGAGGCCAAGTCGATTTCGCGCGGGGCGTCCGCTTCGCAGAAAACGGCAAAGGTTATATCTGCATGCCGTCGACTGCTAAAAGTGAGAGCTTATCGCGTATCAAGTTGAATCTGGCGCCGCACTCGGTCATAACGACAGGTAAAAATGATGTCGACAACATCGTCACGGAATACGGCATCGCGCGCCTGCACGGCGTGTCTCTTGCTGAGCGGGCAAAGCGCCTGATTGGCATCGCGCATCCGAAGTTCCGCGATGAGCTGATGTTCGATGCGAAAAAGAATGGTTTCTTGTTGTAAATGAACGTGTTGTTTTAGTTGAATATCAAAATCCCCAGCTGCAAAAGCAGCCGGGGATTTTTTAATGGACGGTCAGTTCGACACTGCCGATACCTTCATATTTCGCTTCGTAGCGCCCTTTTTGCAGTGGCTTCGGCAAGATGAATGTGCCGGATGAAACGGTCAGGCCACGCTTTAGTTTGAGGCCGTGCGCTTCGAGTTCTGCGGCCAACCATTTGATGGCATTTACCGGATGCCCCAAAACTTCAGATGAGCTTCCGGAAGCAATCGGTTCGCCGTCGAGGAATAATTCGCCGCGGACTTGGTCGAGGTGATCGTAAGAGCGGCTCTTTGCAGGTTCCCCGACTACGATGCGGCCAGCGACAGCGCTGTCTGCAATGACTTGCCCGAGTGTGATGTTTGGGAACCACTCGGTGAATCTGGAGTCTGGAACTTCGATGCCCGGTGCCACCAAGGTTTTTTCAAGAATCGCCGTTATCGAATCATCGGCGTCGATATCTTCTTGGACAAGGAACATCAATTCGATTTCGATCAATGGTGAAAGCATGCTTGAGAGCTCAATGGCATTTCCGGAAATAGCGGGAGCAGTCAATGCGCCGTACAATGGTTTTTCGGAGCTGAACAATTGCTGCGTTTCAGGGCTCGTCAAACTGATTTTATAGCCTGCCAGAGCTTCGCCGTTCTGGGCTTTCTTAGCTGTCACCGCTTGTTGCAACTCATAAGCGAGGCGGGGATGGATCGATTCAGGGATCTGGTCTTTCTCGAAAGCTTGACGTTTTTCATATGCGCTATAAAGGCGGTTTGCATATTCTTGGTGCTCTAAGTCTAATGGTGCCATTATTCAGTCTCCTTTCTTTGGTTTAATCTTATCATTTTACGTCTAGTGTTGGCAGGTGGAGAAGGGAAATTTGCTTTTCGATTGGCTTATCTTATAAGATGATAGGGACAAGCTAGAAAAAGGAGCGGCATATATTATGGGAGAAATTAGCAGGGAGCTACATGATTTCATTTTAGAAAATAAAAATTCCATGGTTGAAGAATGGCTGGAAACACGCAGCAATCATGCGAATACCGTTTACTCTGCTCAAGCATCTGATGACACGGTAGAAAAACTCAGAAAGGAATCGGTTGGCTTTATCGAGGCCGTCACGGCGATTTTTATCCATGATAAAGAAGAATCGCTTGCCTATGTTGAAGATTGGTCGTCGACAATCGCCAAAGAACGCGCCCAGCAATCCGTACCGCTTTATGAAGTCATGGAGCATCTCGGGCAATTGCGTAAAATCTATTGGACGTGTGTCCGTCATTTCTTTGAGAAAGTCGACAGAGCAGGCAGCCAAGATGCGCTGCGCTGGAGCGAAATGCTGAATGATATGTTTGACTTTATTATTGAAAGTTTCGCGCGGCATCATCACGAAGCTCACCAGCGATTGCTGGCAGGACAGCAGGAAGTGATCGACGAGTTGAGCAGCCCGGTCATTCCAATCCGTAAAGGCGTTGGTATTTTGCCGTTGGTCGGCGGGATCGACACATACCGAGCCAAAGTGATTTTGGAGACGGCGCTTGAAGAAAGCGCGAAGCAGAAATTGACGACACTCTATATTGATCTGTCGGCAGTGCCGATCGTTGATACGATGGTTGCCCATCAATTGTTCCAGTTGATGGATTCGCTCAGAATCATCGGCGTTGAATCGGTCCTATCCGGAATCCGCCCTGAAATCGCGCAGACCGCCGTGACACTCGGCATCGATTTTAAAAACATTCAAGTTTACGCCAACCTGATGCAGGCGCTTGATGCGCACGAACATTAAGAAAGAGCCGTTCTCTTTGAGAGCGGCTCTTTTTGTGTTACAGCACGTATAAGTAAACGGCCAGGAAGTGGCATGTGCTTCCGAGCAGGATGAAGATATGGAAAATCTCGTGGAATCCTAAATAACGTGAAGACAGGAAGTTCGGCTTGAGCCAATAAATGACACCGCCGACCGTATACAAAAGGCCTCCGGCAACGAGCAGCCATAACCCGGCAGCGGGTAAGCTGGAGGCGAGCGGGCCCACTGCAAAGATGATGATCCATCCCATCAAGATGTAAATGGCGGTCGACAGCCAGCGCGGGGAATGGAACCAAATCATCTTGAAAAAGATGCCGCTGATGCCAAGTGTAGCCACTACAGCGAAAATCGACCAGCCGAGTGTGCCTTCAAGTGCAATCAAGCAAAACGGGGCGTAGGAACCGGCAATCAGCAAGAAAATCATGGAATGGTCCAGTTTGCGGAAAAAAGCGATGACACCCGGACGTGCTTTTACGGAATGATAAACCGTTGAAGCCGTGTACAGCAAGATCAAGCTGATGCCGAAAATGACGACCGCTGTAATATGTGCTGCAGGGGCTTGCATGTAGGCAGCTTTGATGGCCATAGCCAGTAATGCGGTAAAGGACAAAAGGGCTCCGGCCAAATGGGATAAAGCATTAAAAGGCTCTCGGATAAATGCAGTCATGGATCTGTACCTCCTGATACGTAGTTATCGAAACTACTTATAATAATATACGCATTAATTTCGCGGGTCAAGTTTGTCGGCTTTTCCATCATAGGGTAAAATGGAGAAATAGAAGTTGAGGTGAAGCGAATGGAAAGTATCGATCGGCTCATTGGGCAAATGGCTCTCGACAGTCAGATCCGCACAAGCGATATCCCAAAAATCGATTTGTACGTGGACCAAGTCATTCAATTATTTGAAACAGCCTTTTACGAAACGAAAAGGCATCCGGACGATAAAATACTGACGAAAACGATGATCAATAATTATGCTAAAGGAAAACTATTTTACCCTGTACAGCATAAAAAATACACCCCTGACCACATTATGCTCATCAGTTTGATTTATCAGATGAAAAGCACCTTGTCGATCAACGATGTAAAAAAGGTGCTGGAGAAAGTGAATGAACAAGCCCAGGTGCGGGAGTTGGATCTCTCTATGTTCTACGAAACGTATTTGGCGCTGCAAGAGGACAATCACGCTGCGTTTAAAGAGGAGCTCGAACGGCAGGCTGTGGCCGTCGCTCGTACACAAAGCGAAGCGGATGGCGAACTTTCCAAGGTGCTGTTCATCGCATCGCTCGTCCATAAAAGCAACCTGTACAGAAGGGCTGCTGAAAAACTGGCCGATGAACTGGTGAGGGAGGAAGCCGATGGCAAAAATACTTATTGATGCAGACGGCTGCCCGGTCGTCGATTTGACGATTGCGCTGGCCAAACGGTTCAATTGGCCAGTGCTGCTCATTTGCGACACGTCCCATGAAATGTACCGTGAAGGAGCGGAGACGCTGACGGTATCCAAGGGAGCGGATGCGGTCGATTTTGTTTTAGTGAACCGTGTGCAACCGGGCGATATTGTTGTCACACAGGATTACGGGCTCGCGGCGATGGTGCTTGCAAAACGCGGTGTGCCAATCGACCAGAACGGGCGGATTTATAATGAAGGCAATATCGAACAATTGCTTCACGGCCGCCACGTCGCCAAAAAAATTCGCCAAAGCGGCGGGCGCATGAAAGGGCCGAAAAAACGCCAGCAAGCTGACAATGACAAATTTCGCGATAGTTTGACGCGTATACTGGAAGCCTGAAAGACCTGCGGTGCTGCAGGTCTTTTTTCTATAGGCAAGCGCATCCAGCCCTTGTTGGCACGAGTAATTTTCAGGCAATGGGGAATAGAAAGGGATATGAATCGATGGGGAGGAATATGCCATGAAGAAAATAGCAGTTATCGTGACGAATCATAAAGATTTAGGGAATCGCGGCAAAAAGACTGGCTTGTGGCTGCGTGAATTGACGGATTTCTACCATGAAGTGAAAAATGATTTTGAAGTCGATATTATCAGCCCCAGAGCTGAAAAAGTACCAATCGATCCGAGAAGCCTTCCAGCCGCAGTCCTTAATGGCCAGACGCGCCATTACTACCTGGATAAAAAAATCCAGCGCCAATTGGACCGGCCGCTGACGCCAGATGAAGCGAAAGCCAATGAATATGTCGGCATTTACTTTACCGGCGGTCACGGAACGATGTGGGATTTTCCGGACAATAAGGAATTGCAGCGGATGACGGCGGGCATTTATGAAA
This sequence comes from Planococcus sp. SK3692, assembly GCF_028890485.2. Lineage (GTDB taxonomy): Bacteria > Bacillota > Bacilli > Bacillales_A > Planococcaceae > Planococcus. The sequence continues at coordinate 1,457,722 of NZ_JARCHV010000001.1, read as the reverse complement.
AAGGCGGCATCGTGGCAGCTGTCTGCCACGGGCCAAGCGGTTTATTGAACGTCCGCCTATCCGACGGCAGCCCCTTGTTATCGGGTCATCTCGCTACCGGTTTTTCGGATCTGGAAGAAAAGCTCCTCGGGCTCTATAAAGACATTCCGTTTTCCTTGCAGCATGAAATGAAAGAGCGGGGCGCACTTGTTCAAATCGCCCAGCTTCCGCTCGAAGCATGCGTCATCGAGTCGGGCCGCTTGATCACAGGGCAAAATCCGGCTTCAGCATCAGGCGTTGGGGAAAAGATGCGCGAGCAATTGAACGATATGGAGCGCTATTCGTAACGAGCGAGCATCAAGGGGCCAAGGCGATCTTGAGTAAAAAAATTCGCGGTGGCTTAAAAATCGGTATTCAGGGTATACAGAAGAGAAGTGACAGAAAGACGCAATATTTTGGAGGGATTCTGATGAAGAAATCAACGATGAACACAGTAGTAGGCAGTGCACTTGCAGCAGCTGCAGGAATTTTCGTCTACAAAGCCTATCAAGAGAAAAACACAGTGCGTGTAGAAGAAGACCACGACATGCGCAACAGCCGGGCGATCGATGAGCGCGAAAGTGTCTACGCCATCGAAGATTCAAGTGAACAGGGACTCTCGCAATTGGATTCAGCTTATCGCGAGGAATGGCAAGCGAATGCTTTTCCGCAAACCCAGAAGGAATTGCGTGAATTGGAAGAAGATAAATAAATCATATGAGCGAGCGAGGGCAGAAAAACATCTGCCTTCGCTTTTTCTTCGTGTATGATTTAAATATGCAACTAACTTTGAAAGGAGTGTCAGCAAGTGTGGATCCGAAAGCCGTTTTTTGAATACACAGCGGGAATATTATTGCTCGCCCTTACATTATACGTACTCAGCAAGTTGGACTATATTTGGGAACCGATCCGCATTGTCATTGCGACGTTATTTGCGCCAATCGTCATAGCAGGGATTTTATATTACCTGCTCCGGCCATTGGTGCGTGTGCTCACGCGCCGCATGCCGAAGATTGCCGGCATCGGAATTGTTTTTGCAGTTATCGCGTTGGCGTTTGGCAGCCTCGTCTATTTCTTTGGGCCGACCTTGATCGAACAAGGTGAGAGCCTGGTGGATTTGGCGCCTGAGAAAGTGGAGGAAATGAGTTCGGAGTCCAATAACCTCTTGAAAGGGTTTGAGTTTGGCGGAATCTCCGGACAGGAAATCAGCGACCGCATTTATGGTTATGCCCAAAGCCTCTCGAGTAATCTATTTGAAAACGTGCTCGATATTATCGGTATGCTCGTCAATGCGGCGATTGTCTTGGTTGTCGTGCCTTTTATCCTGTTCTTCCTGTTGAAAGATGACGATAAATTCATTCCGTATTCTGTTAAGCGTCTTCCGGAAAATCACAAGCCGGAAGGAAAGAAGCTGATGAAAGATCTGGATGAAACTTTATCAACATTTGTGGTCGGCCAAGCGATGGTCGCAGCGGTAATCGGTGTCTTGATGTATATCGGTTATTTGATCATCGGCCTTGAATACGCTTTGACGCTCGCCGTCTTCGCCATGTTCTTGGTAGTCGTCCCGTTTCTAGGACCGATCATCGGGATCATCCCTGCCATTTTCGTTGCCCTATTGAACGATGGATTGTTCATGGCATTCAAAGTCGTTCTTGTCCTGTTGGTAGTTCAGCAGCTCGAAGGCAATCTCGTCACACCAAACGTCATGGGCAACCGGCTTCATGTCCACCCTTTAACAATTATTTTATTGTTGTTGGTGGCAGGCTCCCTATATGGCTTCATCGGAATTTTGATTGCGATTCCGACCTACGCTGTTTTAAAGACACTCACTCATAATTTCCGATTGTTTTATCGACTTCATAAAAAACGCGCTGTTAGCCATTAAGGCTAGTCATTTAGGCGCAAGCATCCATCCTAGTTCCTAGTAAATTTCATTCGAAAGGTTCTGAATTTGCAAATATTGTGATATATTAGTCAGTAGAATGACCAATACAGAATAGAGGGGGATGTTTATTAATGAAGAAATGGACATTATTAGCATTATTGCTAGCAGTTCTTACAGTGCTTGCCGCATGCGGCGGTTCGGAAGAAGAATCCGGTGGCGGTGAATCTGGCGGAGGCGAAGGGGAAGCATATCGCGTCGGCATCGATACAACTTATCCACCATTCGAATTTGAACAAGATGGCGAATACACGGGAATCGATATCGATTTGATCAACGCGATTGCAGAAAACCAAGGCTTTGAAATCGAATTCAGCCCAATGGATTTCGGGGGCATCATTCCTGCACTTCAGGCTGGACAATTGGATGTAGCGATTGCGGGCATGAGTATTACGGATGAGCGGAAAGAAATCGTGGATTTCTCAGATCCGTATTTTGATGCCGGTCTTTCATTGGTTGTAGCAGAAGACAATAGCGACATCACATCACTCGAAGATTTAGAAGGCAAAACCGTCGCGGTGAAGAGCGGAACGACTGGCGCTCAATTCGCGCGCGACAACCAAGATGAATACGGCTATGAAGTTTCCCAGTTCGAAGACAGCCCATCGATGTTCCAGGAAGTATCAAACGGCAATGCCGATGTGCTTCTTGAAGATTATCCTGTCATCGCTTATGCCATCGCAGAAAGCGAATTGGCTTTGAAAACTGTTGGCGAACGCTTGACGGGCGATCAATACGGCATCGCAGTCTTGAAAGGCGAAAATGCAGAATTGCTTGAACAAATCAATGCCGGCCTGCAGGAATTGCGCGACAGCGGCGAGTATGACGAAATCTTAAACAAATACATCGGAGAATAAAATCATGTAGCGCGCATTCGCGCGCTGCATTTTTTTATGCAAGGGGGAACTGAGGGTGCAGACAATTATCAATGCTTTTCCTTACTTAATGGAAGGCTTGCAAGTTACGCTATATATTTTCGGCATTGCCATCGTTCTTGGCTTCTTGATCGGGCTGGTCGTTGCGTTGCTGCGCTTGGCACCGTTCAAAATTTTGAACTGGATCGCCAAAATCTTCGTTGATGCAATCCGGGGAACGCCATTTATCGTCCAATTGTTCTTCATTTACTTCGGATTGAACTCACTTGGGTTCTTTTCGCTCGACAACACGACTGCCGGAATCGTAACCGTCGCGATCAACGCCGGAGCGTACTTCTCGGAAATCATCCGGGCAGGGATCCAGTCGATCGACAAAGGGCAGACGGAAGCGGCGCGGTCGCTCGGTCTCAACTCGACGCAAACGATGCGCCACATCATTTTGCCTCAGGCATTCCGCCGCATGCTTCCAACGATTACCAACCAGGCGATCATTTCCTTGAAGGATACTTCGCTCCTGTCGGTTATCGGCGTAGCGGATTTGACACAGGAAGGGCGCATCCAGGCAAGTGCCACATTCGATGCGTTTAACGTGTACTTGATCCTCGGCATCATTTACTTTATCGTCATTTACTTGCTCTCGATGCTCGCGAGCTTTGTGGAAAGGAAGTTTGTATTGCGATGAGTATGATCAGAGTAGAAAACCTCAAAAAATCATTCGGAGATTTGGAAGTCATCAAAGACATGAGCACGGTTGTCGAAGAGAAGGAAGTCATTTGCGTCATCGGCCCTTCCGGTTCCGGCAAAAGTACGTTTCTTCGTTGCTTGAATCGCCTGGAAGACATCAGCGGAGGCCATGTTTATATTGAAGGGACAGACATCACCGACCCGAAAGTCGATATCAATAAAGTGCGCCAAGACGTAGGGATGGTATTCCAGCAATTTAACTTGTTCCCGCATAAAACCGTGCTTCAGAATGTGACGCTGGCGCCAATCAAATTGAAAAAAGGTGACCAGAAAGCAGCCGAGAAGAAAGCTTACGAATTGCTGGACAAGGTCGGTTTGCGCGAAAAGGCGAAAGCCTATCCGGGCGAATTGTCCGGCGGGCAGAAACAGCGCGTCGCGATTGCGCGGGCGCTCGCGATGGACCCGAAGATCATGTTGTTCGATGAGCCGACTTCAGCGCTCGATCCGGAGATGGTCGGCGACGTGCTGGATGTTATGAAGCAACTTGCGAGAGAAGGCATGACCATGGTCGTCGTGACCCACGAAATGGGCTTTGCGGCGGAAATGGGCGACCGCGTGCTGTTTATCGACGGTGGTTATATCGTCGAAGAAAACGTGCCGAAGGAATTGTTCGGCAATCCGCAACATGAGCGGACAAAAGCGTTCTTGAGTAAAGTGTTGTAAAGATGAGTGGAGAAGCGTGCCTATTGGGCGCGCTTTTTTATTTGCTCTGGAGCCTTAGCGATAAATAGTGAGAGTTTGGGTGTAGAAATATTTTGAGGGTTGGATTGAGCATCGCCATGGTAGTCGCCGCCTTGCTTTGGGTTGGCCTCCTGCAATAAGCCAAGAAGAACACTTGTCTTACGGCATCGGCTCACCCTTGGCGCCCGGCGGCTTGGAGATTTCGTTGTTTACTGCTCGATTAAATGGATCTGCTTCTATTATATAGTTGCCGGCTAGTGGGGGAATCGCTTCTCTGGATGTTGCATCTGACAATGATTTACTGAAAATATGGAGTTTGATGTTCGGCTTGGTGGATTAAAATTAAAACTGATGACAATATATTCTTCGATCAATATGACGTGAGCTATCATATCTGCCGTGCTTACACGTTCTAAGTTCAGTGAACTGAAAAACCTATTTTTTCACTCTAAATATAGAGACGAAGTGGAAGGTGGCGACGCCTGAGGGATCAGCGGGTTTGAGAGACCCCGCAGGAGCGTGGTTTGGCGCGACGAGGAGGCTCGATTCCCGCCCCTAGGCAAGCGTCCGCCTGAAGCGCAGTCTTATAACGTAAACTATATATACAAAAATCTATTGATCTTGTGAAATATAATCTCGACGCTAGCATTGTATTATCAGACTTCAAATTTCAGCAAAACAAAAAAACGTGCCGCAGGGGCACGTTTTTTATAATGGATTATTCAGCGTCAAAGACGTGGACTTTCTCCATTTTGTCGCCGTTTTTCATGGCTTTTGCAGTTTCAAGGCCTTTTGTTACTTGGCCGAAGACTGTGTGAACGCCGTCAAGATGCGGCTGTTTGTCATGGACGATAAAGAACTGGCTAGATCCAGTGTCTTTGCCGGCATGTGCCATAGACAGGCTGCCTGGTTGGTGTTTATGCGGGTTGCCTTCTGTTTCACATTTGATCGTTTTGCCGCTGCCGCCCATGCCAGTTCCGGTTGGGTCGCCGCCTTGAGAAACGAAACCTGGAATAACGCGGTGGAAAACAACGCCGTTATAGAATCCAGAGTTTGCAAGATCTTCAAAGTTTGCAACTGTGTTTGGTGCTTCGTTCGGGAAAAGGTCGAATTCGATTACTTCGCCGTTTTCCATGTGGATGTGGCCTTTTTTCGCCATAACTAACATCTCCTTTTTAATTGGTTCATCCCTTAGTATATCGGCTTTTGGTTCTACTGCCTACTGATAAGGGGCTTATAGCGCTTTCAGGAATCCGCCGTCGACGACGATGGATTGGCCGGTAACATACGAATTGGCAGCGGAAGCTAAAAAGACGACGGTGCGGGCGAATTCAGCGGGTTCGCCTAAGCGGCCAGTTGGAATCTGTGCTTCTGTATTCTTCAACACTTCGTCTGCTGTAATCCCTTGTCGTTTCGCCGCTGCTTCGTTCAATTCCGCGATGCGGCCCGTTGAAATTTTGCCGGGACCTACAGTGTTGACCATGATATTATCGCCGGCTACTTCCCGGGCAAGTGTTTTTGCGAAACCGACCATGCCTGCGCGCATCGTATTCGATAAGATCAAGCCGTCGATCACTTCTTTTGTCGAAGAAGATGAGATATTGATGATGCGCCCGAATTGCTGTTCTTTCATATAAGGAAGAACTTCACGGCATGTACGGATATAACTCAATAGGTTTTGGTCGAATGCTGCATACCAATCCTCATCGCTCATATTGTCGAAGCCGCCTGCTTTTGGGCCGCCGGTGTTGTTGATGAGCACATCGATGCGCCCGAACTGTTCGTTGACTTTATGGAATAATTGCTGGATGTCTTGAGCTTTTGACATATCGCACGTATAGGCGTGGACATGTTCGTTTTTGCTTGTACTGCGGATTTCTTCAGCAGCTGCGCTTGCTGAATCCTCACTGCGGCTTGAGACGATGACAATCGCCCCTTCTTTAGCGAATTCCAAAGCGGATGCTTTGCCGAGCCCTTTACTGGAAGCCATGACGACAACTACTTTTTCTTTTAATCCAAGATCCACATTTATCATCCTTTCCATTTGGTTCCTTGTTTCAGTTTACGATAGAATAGAGGGGATGGAAATGCTTGTTTCGGATTTCCGCCATAAGTCCAATGGCGGAGACCCTATATAGATGTGGTAGGATGGATATATTGATCAGATTAGGAGTGTTGGAAATGGAAGAACGTGAAATCTTCGATATTACAATCATCGGCGGCGGCCCGACCGGCTTGTTCGCTTCGTTTTACGGCGGCATGCGCAAAATGAAAGTGAAAGTGCTGGACAGCCTTCCGCAGCTTGGCGGGCAATTGATGGAATTGTATCCGGATAAATTCATTTATGATATCGGCGGCTTCCCTAAAGTGCTGGCAAAAGATTTGGTGGATAATTTGGTCGAACAGGCCAAATACGGCGATCCTGAGATTTGCTTGGAAGAAACCGTGGCTTCAGTCGAACGTGAAGACGAGCATTTTGTCATTACGACGGACAAAGGCACACATTACTCAAAAGCGATCCTATTGACGGCTGGGGTCGGGGCTTTCCACCCGCGCAAATTGGCGGTCGACGGCGCTGAGCAATTTGAAGGCAAGACTTTGCATTACGGTGTGAAAGATTTGACCTTGTTCAGCGATAAAAAAGTCGTGGTCCTCGGCGGAGGTGACTCTGCGGTTGACTGGGCGATGATGCTTGAGAACGTCGCTTCCCAAGTGACATTAAGCCATCGCCGTGAGAAAATGACGGCACATGAAGCGAATATCGACACGATGATGCAGTCGACGGTAGAAGTGAAGAAGCCTTTCAACGTCAAGGAACTGGTCGGCGACAACGGCGAAATCCGTGAGCTTGTACTGGAAGACAAAGAGGGCAACGAAGAGCGCTTGGAAGTCGATCACGTGGTCGTCAACTACGGCAATATCACATCACTCGGGCCGATTAAGGAATGGGGCCTAGAGATGGAGAAGAATTCGGTCATCGTCAACTCCAAAATGGAGACGAACGTACCAGGCATCTATGCAGCTGGCGACATCGCCACTTACGAAGGAAAAGTGAAATTGATCGCTGTCGGCTTCGGTGAAGCACCGACCGCCATCAATAATGCAAAATCTTACTTGGATCCAAAATCCAGAGTACAGCCTTTGCATAGCACGAGCGTATTTAAGTAAATAATAAAAAATGCCCAGCAAGCTGAATCAGCTTGCTGGGCATTTTTTTATTATAAGGGTTGTTTTTTCTTTTTGGCTGCAACGGGATCTTGGCTGGCCGCTTTTAAAAACGCGGCTCCCATCAGCAGGACGACAATTGAGAACGGCAAGGCGGCAATGATTAACGAGTTTTGCAAGCCTTGTGTTCCACCGCTGTAAACGACAATTGCCGCAACAGCTGACTGAATCAATCCCCAAGTGATTTTCACCAAGTTTGGAGGGTTCAATAAGCCGCCAGTCGTCTGCATGCCGAGCACAAATGTCGCAGAGTCGGCAGAGGTGATGAAGAAAATCGCGACCACGAACAGAGTGAGGATAGACATGACAGTGCCGAGCGGATAATGCTGCAGGACGCCGAAAGTTGCGGTTTCTAAACTATATTCGGAAATCTTATCGATGCCTTTTTGTTCCAAGTCCAAAGCAGAAACTCCGAATACGGAGAAGAAAATAAAGCACACGAGAGATGGGACGACGAGAACGCCAAGCATGAATTCACGGACGGTGCGGCCTCGTGAAATGCGGGCGATGAAAATCCCGACGAATGGCGCCCAAGATACCCACCATGCCCAGTAGAAAACTGTCCAACCGTCCACCCAGGCGCGGCGATCGCTATTCAACGGCTCTAGGTTGAAGCTCATCGAAAGGAAATTAGAGAAATAGCCTCCGAGTGAATCGGCGAACATATTCATGATATAGAGCGTCGGCCCGACAATGAGTAGCATAGCGAGCAAGATGAATGCCAGCACCATATTGATGTTACTCAAATACTTGATGCCTCGCCCGATGCCGGACCATGCGGAAATGATGAACAATAGCGTGGCGACGGCAAGGATCAATAATTGAAAGGCGAACGTATTCGGTGTGCCAAATAGGAACGACAAGCCTTCGTTAATTTGCGCCGAGCCAAAGCCCAGCGTAGAAGCGACACCGATGACCGTCGCGAAGACAGCAAGCGTGTCGATCAATTTGCCGAGCCAACCGCTCATGCGTTTTTTGCCGAACAGCGGAATGAGTGTCGCACTGATCAGGCCTGGTGAACCATTATGGAATTTCGCGTAAGCGAGCGATAAAGCGACAAGCCCATAAATGGCCCAGGCGTGAATGCCCCAATGGAAAAACGAAAATTGCATTGCTTCCTTGACAGCTTCATCAGAACCTAGTTCGGAACGAGGTGCACTAATAAAGGCGTGGGAGATCGGTTCAGCGGTCGTCCAGAAAACGAGGCCCATGCCCATACCAGCTGAAAACAACATCGCGAACCAGGAAATCAAGCTGAATTCCGGCTCGTCGCCGGCTTTTCCGAGTTTGATATCCGAAAACCTGGAAAAAATCAAATAAAGGCAAAAGACCAGGATGACGAAGACAGATGCGAGATAATACCAGCCAAATGTGGATGAAATCCATGAAGTAAGAGCGCCAGTCTGCGCTTGGAAGGTTTCCGGCTCGAAAAATCCCCAGGCGACCATGGCCAGGCAGATAGCGATCGAGATCCAAAAAACGATCGTGACATTTTTCAAATGAGTTCCTCCTAAATTGAAAGCTATGCTTTTCCAGATGAATAAAGCTGTAATTAGTTATTCCCCAACAAAGGAAGGCTAATCCATCCTATCGTTATTTATATAGAAGAAAAAAAAGGAGAGGTGAAAAGCTTTATTCAGTGTATAAAAGAAAGAATGTTCTGATTTATTACAGTCTGTCATATTTAAAAGACTCCCGTAATGTAATTGTTAAGTTTGAACTGTCGTCCTGTCATGTTCCTGCAATGCGCACATGTTAAGCTTTGTCTTGTGTTAGTGAAAAGGAGGAATTTCAATTATGAAAAAGCAAATCGTTACACTAACTGCAATCGCGGCATTAAGTGTAGGCGCAGCTACAACAGCAAGCGCTAATTCATCGTATACAGTTCAGTCAGGTGACACTCTGTGGGGAATCTCACAAGAAAAGAACGTTTCCGTTCAAAATCTTAAAAACTGGAACGACCTATCATCAGATTTGATTTTCCCGAACGAGACGCTCTCTGTTGAAGGAAAAGAACAAGCATCCAAGAAATCATCGAACTCATCATCTACCTATACAGTTAAAAGCGGCGACACTTTGTTCAAAATCGCTTCTGCACACGGAATCTCATTGGATCAATTGATGAGCTGGAACAATGTATCTAGCCACACAATCTATCCTGGGCAAGAATTTGCAGTTAAAGGCGCAGCAGCAAAAGCAGCAGCACCGGCACCAGCAGCACCAGCAGCGAAAGCACCAGCTAAAGAAGCACCAAAATCAACTCAAGCAGCACCAACACCTGCAAGTGCACCAGCAGCAGCTAAACCAGCAGCAGCTTCTACACAATCAGGTAAAGAAATGACAGTATCCGCAACAGCTTACACAGCTTATTGCGCAGGCTGCTCAGGTACAACAGCAACTGGAATCGACTTGCGAGCAAACCCGAACCAAAAAGTTATCGCAGTTGACCCATCCGTTATCCCACTCGGTTCAAAAGTATGGGTTGAAGGATACGGAACAGCTATCGCTGGCGACACTGGCGGAGCAATCAAAGGCAACAAGATCGACGTCTTCATCCCGACTCAAGGCGAAGCTTTGAACTGGGGACGCAAAAACATCACAATCAAAGTGTTAGACTAATATTTTCATAAGCTACAAAGCCGAGGTGACCATTCCCTCGGCCTTTTTTTTTTGCCAACCATTGCCTATACACATGGGTTTTTTTGGATTAATTTCGCATTTTTTTAACGAATAGACGAAAAAGCATTGTAATCAAAGTTAAGAGGCATATAATGTTGGGTATAGTTATTAGGTATTTATAATTTTTATACCTATTATAAAGGAGGCGCATGAGATGGCAGAAAAGAAAAATGTTTCCAGACGCGATTTCCTGAAGACGTCAGGGATCGCAGCAGGCGCTTTAGTCGGTGGAGGAATCATAGGTGGGGTAATTGGCGCAAATACACGTCAGGACACGGCAGCCCCAAGCGGCGGTTCCGCTGGCCAAAGCGGTGGGGCAGAAGCGACTGAAGCCGTCCGCGGTTTGCAATTTTTCAAGAACCAAACGGAATTTGCGGTATTGCAACAAGCGACCGAACGAATTTTCCCGGAAGATGATCTAGGGCCAGGCGCAATCGGGCTTGGCGTGCCATTCTTTATCGACCACCAGCTGGCAGGCAGCTACGGCGAAAACTCACGCGAGTATATGCAAGCGCCATTTGCGGTAGGTGAAGCGACTCAAGGTTATCAAAGCCGCTTAAAGCGCAATGAACTATTCAGACAAGGGCTGCAAAAAATGCAACAGGAAGCGCAAAGCCGATTCGAAGCAAATTTTGTCGATCTTGAACCCGAGCAGATGGACGAGATCCTGACGGCGTTCCAAGACAATGAAGTGGAAATGCAGGGAGCCACTGCGCAATTCTTTTTCCGCCTTCTTCGTCAAGCGACATTGAACGGGGCCTATGCGGATCCAATTTACGGCGGCAACCAGAACATGGATGCATGGCGTATGAAAGGATTCCCAGGACACCGTCCGTCTTATATTAACGAAATCGAAAGCGAAGACTTTGTGGAGTTCGATCCACATTCAGTAGGAGATATGCTGAGCTAAATAAGAAGGGGGAGTACGTATGGCGACAACGCTAGACAAAGTAGATGTAGTAACAGTAGGCGTCGGTTGGACCGGTGGAATCATCGCGGCGGAGTGCACAAAAGAAGGATTGTCAGTGGTCGGTTTAGAGCGCGGCCAAGAACGCTCGACTGCGGATTACTCAATGGTCCATGACGAATACCGCTATGCGATCCGCTATGAACTGATGCAGGATTTATCGAAAGAAACGATCACATTCCGCAACTCGAGAGATCAAAAGGCATTGCCGATGCGGCAAATGGGATCTTTCTTGCTCGGCGAAGGCTTAGGCGGATCTGGAACTCACTGGAATGGACAAAACTGGCGATTCTTGCCGTATGATTTTGAAATCAAAACGATGACAGAAGCTAAATATGGCGCCGATAAATTGCCTGCAGAATACACATTGCAGGATTGGGGAATCACTTACGATGAACTCGAGCCGTACTTCGATAAATTCGAGAAAACGGCAGGGATTTCAGGAGAAGATAAAAACCCGTTCTGGGGCAAGCGTTCTTCTGATTATCCGACACCGCCAATGAAAAAGACGCCATTGCTGGCGAAGTTTGAAACGGCTACAAGCAACTTGGGGTACAGCCCATTCATGATGCCTTCCGCCAACTTATCGGAAGCCTATGAAAATCCGGATGGCCAGCAAATAGCGGCTTGTCAGTACTGTGGATTCTGCGAACGTTTCGGCTGTGAGTACGGAGCAAAAACTTCACCTGAAATCACGGTCGTTCCTACAGCGCGCGAAACCGGGAATTACGACGTTCGCTTTAACGCCAATGTAGTGGAAGTGATGAAAGAAGGAGACCGCGTAACGGGTGTCCGTTACATGGACACCGTAACTTTCGAAGAATTCATCCAGCCGGCAGAAGTGGTCGTATTGACCAGTTATGTCTTGAATAATGCGAAATTATTGATGGTTTCTGAAATCGGCCAAATGTACGACCCTGAAACAGGCGAAGGATCGCTTGGCAAAAACTACGCATATCAAATCCTTCCAGGAGCTTCTGGGTTCTTTGATGAACAGATGAATGTCTTCATGGGTGCAGGCGCACTCGGCATGACGATCGATGACTTCAATGGTGATTCATTTGACCATGCAGATCTTGACTTCATCCACGGAGCAAGCCTATCCATGACGCAAACGGGATCGCGTCCTATCGCATCCAATCCGCTGCCGCCTGATACGCCGTCTTGGGGAGCGGAATTCAAGAAAGCTTCCATTGAAAATTATACGCGGACATTGTCAGTTGGTGGCCAAGGTGCATCCATGCCACACCGCGATAATTATTTGTCATTAGACGATACGTATAAGGATATTTACGGAGTGCCGCTCTTGCAGTTGACGTATAACTTTACAGATCAAGACCGTGCATTGCATAAATACCTTACGGAAAGAGCAGTTGAAATCATGGAGGAAATGGGCGCGAAAACAGTCGTCGGCAGCAGCCCGCTTTCCGATTACGACATCGTTCCTTACCAAACGACGCATAACACGGGCGGCACCATTATGGGCGCAGACCCTGCAACAAGTGTTGTGAACAACTACTTGCAACATTGGGACATGGAAAATCTATTTGTCGTAGGCGCAGGGAATTTCGCGCACAATAGCGGCTATAACCCAACCGGTACAGTCGGTGCGCTGGCATATCGCTGCGCAGAAGGTGTCATCAAGTACAGCCAAGAAGGCGGTTCTTTAGTTTAATTTGTGAGGAGGAAAAGATATGGGTGGATTGGCTTCAATTGGTGTACCAGGCTTGATCATCATTTTGGTGATCGTATTGATTATTTTCGGGCCGAAAAAACTTCCGGAAATCGGTGGAGCCGTCGGCAAGACTTTCTCGGAATTCAAACGTTCGACGAGAGGGCTAATGGATGACGACGATGAAGAAGAAAAAGACAAAAAAGATAAAAAAGAAACAGCAGAGTCGAATAAAACCGAAAGATTATGAAGGTGGTTAAATGGATCCGTACGGAGAAAACAATCTGATCAGTCCCTTGCATAAGAAAAAGGCGAGCGAAGATTCGGCTGGACAGGAAAAGCGGAAAGCCGACTCCGGAACGGAAGAAAAAACCGGGGGCGTGCCGAAAGAGCCGAATCCGGGAGGGAGCCAAAAACCCCCTGAAGAGCCAGAAGACAGAGTGGAGACTTTAGTCGATCATCTGGGGGATTTGCGGAAACAATTGATCAAAAGTTCCATAGTTTTCCTATTCTTTCTTTTGCTTGTCTTTTCCACGCTGAATTTCTGGTTTCCTTATGTGGTGAAAGGCAATGAGCTGGTGATTCTCGGGCCGCTTGAAGTCGTAAAATTCTATACCTCGATTTCTGCCACGATGGCACTCGGTTTATCATTGCCGTTTTTGATCCATTTCATTTGGCAATTCGTCAAACCCGGCCTTGAAGAAACCGAAGCCAGATTTCTCGGCTTGTATTCGCCAGTCATGCTGCTATTGTTTGTATTCGGCGTCGCTTTCGGTTATTTCATCGTCAACCCGTTGAGCTATCAATTCCTTATTGGCCTCGGGGCAGCGAATTTCGATGTAATGATTTCGGCGAATGAGTATGTTCATTTCTTGATCATGACGACGATTCCGCTTGGCTTATTATTCGAAATGCCGATCTTGGCATTATTCTTATCATCGATCGGCGTCTTGACGTCTGGGTCGATGAAGAAAGTCCGGAAATGGTCGTATCTCGGCTTGGCAATTGTTTCTGCCTTGATCACGCCGCCGGATTTTCTTAGCCAGCTGCTGGTTTTGATTCCGATGGCGGGGCTTTATGAAGCCAGTATTTATGTGGTGAAGAAAATGGAAGCACGCAACGAACGCATGGAAGACACGACTGTATAGTAGAAAAAAGGGCTGACCCAAAACATCATGATATGATTTGGGCCAGCCCTTATACTGTATTGCTCACTTTGAAAAGGAGGACGTAAAGATGCCGATGGAAATCAGAGAAATCGAAGACTTGCGCGAAGTGGATGCTATGGAACTTGTGGAAGAAAGTGAATCTGAAGGATACCGTTTCCTGAGGAGGCTCGTCGATCAATACGAGGACGGAAGCAATCGTTTTGATCAACAAGGGGAAGTGCTGTACGGGGTGTTCGACCCTCACGGCAAATTGGTCGCAATCGGTGGATTGAACCGTGACCCTTATTCCACGAAAGAAGGAATCGGCCGGCTGCGGCGTATTTATATTGCTGAGGCTGTAAGGCGAGAAGGAATCGGGACGAAATTGCTGCAAGCGATCATCGATTTTGCCAAAGGGCAATTCAGTGAACTGGTGGTGCGGACGGATTCCGCTTCTGCGGACGCCTTTTATCGTGCGAATGGTTTCTCGGGTGACGTTGGCTTGCCGGATGTCACACACCGGCTCGTTCTCGAGCAGCACGCTGCAAAAAAATAAAGCGGGTTGCCCGATTCAACGCTTTTGGCATCCACACCAATTGAACGAACGGCTAAAAATCCGTTTGCTGAATCACCTTTTCTTGTACAATGGAAGTCAAAGGGCTGCCATTTCAGAAAAGGTGGTTTTTTGAGTTGTATCGGAGGTGGAAGAGAATGCGCCGAGTAACCGTAACTCCATATAACGAGAGTTGGCCGGCTGCGTTTGAAAATGCCGCCGCTGAAATCCGAGAAATCCTTGAACCGATTTGCCTGGACGTTCAGCACATCGGCAGTACGGCGGTGCCGGGCCTTGCTGCTAAACCAGTGATCGATTTGCTCGTGATTGTTTTAGATATAGAGGCAGTAGACCTGTTCGAGGGTGCTTTCCGTAAGTTCGATTATCGAGCGAAAGGCGAAAATGGATTGCCGGGGAGACGCTATTTTGAACGCGGCGGCAATAAGCGTACACATCACGTTCATTGTTATGAACAAGGCAATCCTGAGATTTTTCGCCATTTGGCATTCCGGGATTTCTTAAAAGAAAATCCGCAAATTGCCGCAGCTTACGGTGGGCTGAAGACGGAGTTAGCGAAGCAACATCCTTTGGGCATCGAACAATACATAAACGGAAAACAGGCGATGGTCCAGGAAATTGAGAAAAAAGCGATGGGAGAGATTTGATGGAAATGGCAAATTGGAAAGGCGCTGCCGGCATCTGTGTAAACGAGCGGAACGAAATTTTATTGGTGTTGATGAAAGCACCGGAAGAAGACAGCAAATGGTCGGTTCCTGCAAGCGGCCTGGAAGCGGGCGAGACGCTCGAACAATGCTGTGAGCGTGAGTTCGAGGAAGTGACAGGACTAAGGGTCAAAGCGGGCGAGATCTTAAAGACGCGGGACGGCAATTATGAAGATGCGGCCGTGTTATTTGATTTGTATTATTTTCGGGTCGAAGTGACAGGCGGCGAATTACTCATCCCCAAAAATGATTTTTTGATTGAGGACATCGCCTGGAAATCCATCGAAGAAATTGAAGCGCTCGAGCTGGCCTATCCGGATGACTTGGAGCTGTTCAAATCGCTTGTTATTGCTTGAGTGCAGCAGGATTTAAAAAATGAGGCAGGGGTAAAGAACAATAAAGAATGTTTTCGGGAGGGCGATTGCATGGACAAGGAACGGAAGAGCAAAGAAGGCGAAAAACTGCTGCCGGATGTGGAACCTCGCCGCCACCAGCCACCGGACAAAGAATTGAATCCCATGCCGGATAGGGAGATGGAGTACGAAGAAAATTCCAATGAAAAATACAGGGATCAGACACCGGATAACAACAATCACTAGATCAACGGGCCGCTTGCAATAGAGCGGCATTTTTCATGTGGCTTGGATAAGTTAGGTTTCGAAGCCTGTTCATCAGGAAGAAAAGGGGGAGGCTTATGCCGCGGCATCAATTTACGAATGCAGTATGGCAAGAAGAGAATGTGATGGAAGCGGCAGATTTCCGTCAATTGCTCACAAATAATCCGAAGCTTCAGCAATGGATTGACCAATCGGAAAATTTAAGCTTCAATATTCTTCATGCTGATACTTCCCAGGTTGGAAAGGAAGTCTTATGGGGTTCATTGATTTATAAACAAAGTCGCCATGCCCGGGATGCCCAGGACGTCTTTCATTTTTATGTATCTCCGGACCTGTTGGTGACGAGCACGCTTGATTTTGAGGAAGATATGGATATGCCAAGGCATTTGATGATTCAGCAGATGGAAGATGCGCAATCGCCGCTTGAAGTGATGATGATTCTGCTCGGGGGAATGGTCGGTTCGGTATTGCACAAAATCGATGGCTTTGAAGAACGGCTCCATCATTTACTGTGGAATATTAAAGAGCATAATAACCGCCAAACCTTAGAAAAAATCGAGGAAGTGCGGCATGAAATCTTATTGTGGAAACATTTAATCATGGGGTTCCGTGAAATCATCATGGCGATCGAAGAGACCTTCGGTGAAGTCGTCCATGAAGGCAGGGAATACAAGCGGACCTCCAAGCGGATTGACCGCTGTGTCATGCTTGTTGAGTCGTACGAAGATGAAATCGGGAATATGGTGAATATGGAAGACGTCGTCGCCAATTACCGTGGGAATGAAATTGTTAAAACCTTGACTGTTTTGACGACTTTGTTTACGCCGGTTATGGCGTGGGGCGCTTTGTGGGGCATGAATTTCCGTGTAATGCCGGAGCTTGATTTGAGGTACGGCTACGCGATATCGCTTGCCGTTATCCTGAGTTCTACGTTTATGCTGTATTTGTATTTCAGGCAAAAAGGATGGACGGGTGATATTCTTCGGTCAATCGATAGCAAAGCCAAACGAAAACAAAAGCAGGACTGACTTCAGTCCTGCTTTTGTCATTTCGGTTTGTCTTTTTTTAGTTCTTCGAGTAGTTCGGTGTAGCGATGCAAGTCGCGGTCGTCGTATTTGCCGATATAATTGATCAGCATCTCCTCGACGTCCCGCCGTTGCCGCTCAGCTGCGATGAGTTTTTCTTTCATCGATTTCTGTTTCCACAGGATCGTATCTTCCACGTCTTCCATTTTGTTCAGCATATCGATTTCTGCAAGCAGTACCAATGCGGCGTTCTTTTTCTCATCGTACTTCTTCATTGCCTTGTCAATTTTCCGCGTGTCGTTCTCATAGGTCATATTGGAATACATCGACATATGCATGCTCCTCCTCCGCCGTTTATACTTTTACATTAACAGATATTAGAATATTCTGTCTATAATAATAGGCAAAAAGATAGCGGAAACCCTCCTTCATCAAGAAGTGCTTTCCGCAGTCTTAGCAGGTTCTATCCAATTTTGTGACCACCGTTCGATTTCCTTCATGACCGGTTGCAGCGAAGCGCCTTTTTCGGTCAACGAATATTCAATCCGTACAGGGGTCTCGGGGTGGACGGTGCGTTCAACCAAACCGTCTCCTTCCAGATATTTTAACCGTTCAGAAAGGAGGCGGCCGCTGATCCCTATTTCTTCAGTTAATTGGCCGAAGCGCTTAGGCTCGTCCATCAATTGATGGATGATCAATCCTGTCCAGCGTTGTCCCAATAAGGAAATAGCTGCTTCAAATCGTGGGCAAATTTCCTGGCTTTTCATGTTCACCGCTCCTTTTTCTTCATAATAGCATATCCATATGAGAATTAAAAAACAGATGACTTGACGTAACCAAGTTATTAAAATAAAATTAGTTACAAATAGTAAGTAGATGGAGGAATTATAATGAATTTTCATCAACAACCGGTAAGTTATGTAGAAAGTTTGACGTTGAAAGTATTGGATTTGCCTGGGATGAGCCGTTTTTATACAGACATTTTGGGGTTTGAAACGCTGGAACAAAAAGACAATGAAACGATCCTCGGAGCGGGTGGAAAGAAAATTTTGGTGCTTCAGCATTCCCCGGAATTCGAAGCGAAAGCAGGGCGCTATGCCGGATTGTATCATTTCGCGGTGTTGCTGCCGGACCGGAAAGAACTCGGCAAAATGCTGCTTCATCTTCATGAACAGCGGATTCCGACCGGTTCTTCCGATCATCAAGTGAGCGAAGCCTTGTACCTATCAGACCCCGAAGGCAACGGCATTGAAATCTACCGCGACCGTACGCCTGAAGAATGGGAATGGCGCGGAGACCAAGTGCATATGACAGTTGACCCGCTCGATGTGCAGGAAGTCGCGCAAGCATCAAATGGCGAGAAATGGAGCGGCATGCCGGCGGGCACTGTGCTCGGCCATATCCATTTGCACGTTTCCGATCTGCAGGCAGCGCACGATTTCTATACCAGTGCAATCGGCTTCGGCTTGGTCGCGAACCTCGGCAATCAAGCGCTGTTCGTCTCGGACGGGCATTATCACCATCACATTGGCTTGAATATCTGGAACGGCAAAGGCATTCCAGCCTTGCCGGATCAGGCGGCAGGTCTTGGACATTATGTTATCCGCGTCGCAGATGAACAAGCACAACAGGCCATGCGCGACCGACTGCAGGTATACGGTGCTGAAGTTCGGATGGACGGGGCGGCGCTTGAAACTGCTGACCCATCTGGCAACCGAATCCGCATTTTAACCGCATAAGAAAATCCCTGAGACTCTTGTCTCAGGGATTTTTTTATTTAAGGTGCAGGGCACGAAGCGGATGCATCCGCGTATAATAAGCTTTCTGTAGAACGCCCAGGCGCAACAGCTTGCTGGACCTGGCCTGTTTGTTCGGGCATTAAGTGATCTCTTGTTTCTGTATAAGCTTGAAGCCTCTCCTGGTTTTGCCAGTCTTCAAAAGGTTCATTGTAAAAGCCTAAAAGGATCAATCCGCAAAATACGGCAATCAATGTGATCCCAAGTAACGAAAGGAAACCTTTCATGATTCAATCCCGCCTTCTCATAGATGCTGATATTAAGAACGCAAGCGTTTAAAAAAGGTTCCCGGTTGAAGAAATCCCAAAGACTGGGATACTTATACATAAGCATACAAACGGGAGGGGAAACCATGATTTCATTAAATACAGAAATTTGCCGCTTGCTTGGAATTGAGTATCCAATCATTCAGGCAGGAATGGCAGGCGGGCCGACGACAGCCGAATTGGTGGCAGCAGTTTCGGGAGCAGGCGGCTTAGGGACACTCGGCGCTGCCTATTTGACGCCTGATAAGCTGCGGGAAGATATTGTGGAAATACGCAAACGGACCGATAAGTCGTTTGCCGTCAATTTATTCGCGCCCGTACCGAAAGATGATTTCTCACGCATCGATGAAGTGAAGGAAACACTGCAGCCAATCTACAAAGAACTGGCGATTGAAAGGGAAAGTGTTGAATACCACTCGCCAGATTACGGAGAAGAGCTGTTTAGCATGTGCCTTGAAATGAATGTACCGATCATCAGCACAGCATTCGGATCGTTATCGCCGGAGCACATGGCTGCTGCCAAAGCGCAAGGCGTTACGATTATCACCATGGCGACGACTGTCGGCGAAGCAATGGAAGCGCAAGCGGCAGGGGCTGACGCTATCGTTGCACAAGGCAGCGAAGCGGGAGGGCATCGCGGCAGCTTTTCGTTTGACCGCCATCCGATGGGCGCGCAGGTCGGCTTGATGGCATTGCTTCCGCAACTCGCAGATGCTGTACAAGTGCCGGTGATTGCAGCTGGTGGCATCGTGGACGGGCGAGGGGTTGTGGCGTCGCTCGCACTCGGTGCACAAGCGGTTCAAGTCGGCACGCGTTTTGTCGCAGCGAAGGAATCGGGTGCGCATAAGGCGTACAAACAAGCAATTTTTGACAGCAATGAAGAAAGCACCGTTGTGACGAAAAGTTTTTCCGGACGCCCAGCGCGCGGCATCAAAAATGATTTCATCAAACAATTCGAATTATCGGGAACCCAACCGCTGCCATTTCCGTCCCAAAATACAGTAACGAAAGAAATACGAGGAGCTGCAGCGAAACTCAGCAATCCGCAGTTTATGTCATTATGGGCAGGGCAGGCAACAAGGGCAATGACGCAGGAAGAAAACGCAGCGGAAATCGTCTCTTCCATGATGGAACAAGCACGCGCTATTTTGCGATGATACGGCTCGAGTTTCCTGTTTCTGCGTGCTATACTGGTAAAAGTGATTTTTGAAACGAGGAGATTGAACGAATGGAATGGAAAAATATATACCGCGGTATTTTAATGGGCATCAGCGATTTGATTCCGGGAGTCAGTGGAGGGACGATTGCCTTTATCTTGGGCATCTACGACCGCCTGCTTGAATCAATCAGCGGTTTCTTCAGCCGCGAATGGAAAAAGCAACTAGGCTTTCTAGTACCCCTTGGCCTGGGAATCGTCATTACCTTATTATTGTTCAGCCGCTTTATCGAGTTTTTATTGGAAAACCATTACGAAGCGACGCAATTTTTCTTCATGGGGCTAATACTCGGGGTCTTGCCGTATATCATGAAGCAAGCGGACGTGAAAAAGAATTTCACGGCGCGCCATTTGGTCATCTTGCTGGTCATCGGGGCAGCGCTTGCTTCCATGGCATTTATCCAGACGGATGACAATGTCGCGCCGATTACGGAGTTGAGCGTGCCGACGTTCTTCCTGCTGTTTTTCTCTGGCTGGATCGCGAGCATGGCGATGCTATTGCCTGGCATCAGCGGCTCGTTCATCCTATTGTTGATCGGTGTTTATTCGACAGCCATTAATGCCTTGTCGACGTTGAACTTGCCAATCGTCATGGCAATCGGTGCTGGCGTTATGGTTGGGTTTATCATCTCAAGTAAAGCAATCAGCTATTTGCTGGAGCATTTCACGTACGTGACATATGCGGCCATCATCGGCTTGATCCTTGGCTCGTTGTTCGTCGTATTCCCAGGATTTGCGGCTGACCCGATGACTTTGGTGACCAGCCTGATCACATTTGCAGTCGGCTTATTGTTTACGCTATGGTTCAGTTCGCCGAAGAAAACAGATATTACAAGCGAACACAATGTGGAAGCTTAAAAAGTGAAAATCGCAAAGCGGACGGTGAAAAGCACTCCTTTTCCCGTCCGCTTTTGGTATTTATTTAAGAGAAAAAGTAAAAAAGGCTTTTTGCTTTCCGGATTTCGCTTTTGCGATTACACTGAAATGAAGAGAAAGAGGTGATGCGTGTGCGGAAATTGTTTGGCATCCTGTTGCTCATAGTATTATTGTTTTTCACCCGCCCGGTATGGGAAGCGTCTGTCGAAGAATATGTCGACCTGGGCTTTTTGGACTCGGTAGATGAAGTGATCGGAAATGTAACAGCGGACGCGGATGTTTCCAAAGCGCTCGATGAAGCCAAATATTTCACGACGCGCATCAGCCATCAACTGCAGGCGATGGTGACGGAAAGTTCAGCTGTATTGCCTGAGGCAGTCGCAAAACCAGAGCTTTCGGATACGGATTCCATGGTGGCGGTTCATAATGTCACGCTCGGCATGAGCAAAGAAGAAGCCCAGCAAAAGCTCGGCTTGCCGCTGCGTTTAATGGAAAACGAATACGGTACCGATTGGCATAGTTACCATCAGGATTACCAAAATTATGTATTGCTTTCCTATGATGACAACGGCAAGGTCAACGGCATGTTCACCAACCAGGATCTCATCTCTTCCGCGAAAGGCCTGTCGATGGATTCAACCAAAGCGCAAGTGCGCGAATTGTTTGGAACGCCGCTGACAAGCCTGCAAAAAGGGCGTGTACAATACATCCTGGATTCACGCGACGAGTATGATTTGTTTGAAACCGCAGATGCTTATACAACGGTTTTTTATGATGTTCATGAAGAAGATACCGTCACGGGAGTACAGGTCATCGACAAGAATTTGGAAGAGCAGCGCAGTGAAATTTACGCGGAGCCTTCACCTGAAGTGAAAGAAGGTTATGAGTTTTTATTGTTCGAACTGACCAATTCAGCAAGAATCCAGCGAGAGTTGCCGCTGTTGAAATGGGACGATAAGACAATGGAAACGGCGCGTGCCCATAGCCAGGAGATGGCAGATGAGCGTTATTTCAGCCACACCAATCCCGCTGGCCAATCGCCTTTTGACCGCATGAAAGAAGACGGCATCACGTTCTTTATCGCCGGTGAGAACTTGGCATATGGACAGTATAGCGCCGTCTTCGCGCATGAAGGGCTCATGAACTCGATGGGCCACCGGGAAAACATCGTCAAGCCTGATTTTGGCTATCTCGGTGTCGGGGTTGCATTCAACTCGGACCAGCAGCCGTATTTTACGGCAAACTTCTTTAATCGCTAAGCAAAAATCCCTCTATTGCAATTACGCAATAGAGGGATTTTTAATTAGTTCAATAAGAACCAAGCGAGCACGACGAGCGGGCCGACGATAAAGCAGTAAATTGCAAAATACTTCAGTTGGCCTTTCGCCATAATGTTCATAAACCACTTCAGCGAGAAGTACGAAGCGACGAGTGAGCCAATAAATGCCATGATGTATGGCACCGCCATCGTCGCGAGATTATCGTCATTAACGATGTCGGTGATGCTCAGCACCGCCCCACCCAAACTGATCGGGATGAACAGCAGGAACGAGAAGCGCAGCGCTGTTTCTTGGTTAATGCCCCGTGCCATAGCGGCAACAATCGTGGCGCCGCTTCTGCTAATGCCAGGAATCAGGGCAACAGCTTGTGCGCCGCCGATAATGATGGCATCTTTCATCGTCATATTGCCGTCTTTGCGCTGGCCGCGCATATTACGGATGAACCAGAGCGCAAGGCCGGTGACCACTAAGGTGACGCCGACCGTGACGATCGTCGACAAATAGGAATCAATCGTATCCTGGAATAAGACGCCGATGATGCCTGCAGGAATGGTCGCGACGACCAAATAAACGATAAACATGAAATCGCGCCGCGTTTCCGGCGTTTTTTCTTTGAAGAATTTCAAGCCGTTGATGATCAGTCGTTTAATGTCTTCGCGGTAAATGATCAAGACGGCGATCAGGGACGCGCTATTGACGAGCAAGGCAAAAGTCGAATTGCTTCCCTCGATTTCTACATCGAGAAAATACTGCGCAATCAGCAAGTGCCCGCTCGAAGAAATCGGAATCGGTTCTGTAAGCCCTTGGAATAGTCCAAGCAGCAAGAATTTAATTGTAAGCCATAATTGTTCCATCTGTATGTATCCTCCACATTCTATTCATTCTTAAATCCACAGTCATAGGACGCGCGGTGTTTGAAAAAGTTCACACTACATAAAAACATATAATACCATATAATCATGATAAACTGGGTATATACATGGAAGAAAGGAAGTGCAATAAGTGACAAATAAATTGTGGTTTCAAGCAGGCGTCGGAATTATCCTGACCCTGGTCATTATTCGTTTATTCATCGAAGTCCAAGGGATTTTCGACCCGCTGTTCATCATTGCAGGGACGATTTTCGTGCCGCTGCTTCTCGGGGGCGTCTTGTTTTATCTAACGCGCCCGTTGCTGTATTTTTTGGAGAATCGCAAATTCCCGAAATGGGCCGCCATCTTAACTATCGTTCTTTTGATTGTTCTGGTCTTTTACCTATTATTTGCAATGGTCGGGCCGGCGGTGACAAAACAAGTCAACTCACTCGTCGACAACGCACCAGGGATTATCAATGACGTAGAAGAGTACTCGCAATATTTACTCGCCCAGCGCGACCGCTTGCCGGATTCCTTGGAAGAGCAAATCAATGATATGAGCGGCCAAATTGGCGAGCGCATCGGCGATATCGGCGGCTGGATCGTGTCGTTCCTCGCGAGCTTCATCTCAGGCGTCATTACGCTCGTGCTTGTGCCGTTCTTCTTGATTTACCTATTGATCGATCACCGGAAATTCGTGCCGTTCATCTCCGGGTTTTTCAGTGGGCAGCGTAAGTTATGGGTCATCAAAACCTTGAAAGACATTGACCATACCTTGCGTTCGTATATTCAAGGACAGTTATTCGTCAGTTTCTTGGTCGGACTCATGCTGTTAATCGGCTATTTCATCATCGGCCTTGAGTATGCTTTGCTGTTGGCATTGATCGGCATGGCGACAAACGTCATCCCGTTCCTTGGGCCATACATTGCCGTCATCCCGGCGATGCTGATCGCGTTGGTACAGGACCCGATCATGGCAGTGTACGTCGCCATCATCATGTTGGTCGCGCAGCAAATCGAAAGCAATTTCATCACCCCGAATGTTATGGGCAATGCGCTCGACGTTCATCCGCTGACAGTTATCACGTTGATTCTTGCGGCAGGCAATATTGCGGGCATCTGGGGAATCATCCTCGCGATTCCGTTTTATGCGGTTGTGAAAACGATCGTCAAAAACATTTACGCAAGGCGCCAGGAAATCCGCTCGACCGCTACAAGAGAAGTATAAGCAAAAACCCGCAGTTCTGAGCTGCGGGTTTTTATTATGGGGAAATTGCTTGACGGAAAATGGTTTAGCCCCTAAACTATCATTATTAGTTGAGGGGGTAAACCATTTATGGATATGCGCATTAAAGAAGCGGTTGAATTGTTCCAGGAAGTTTTGTTTTACGGAACGGAGCGGGTCATCCGGTCCGTCGACAATCCGTTATGGGAGGAGTTTTCCCCTGAACAGATGCAATCGCTGAAACTGATCGGCAAAGAAGGCCGAATTACATCGGCGAGGCTGGCCGTGCTGCAGGGCGTCCATAAAAGCGCTGTTTCGAACCGCACGAAAAAGCTCTTGCAGAAAGAATTGATTCAAGTGGTCCAGACAGCAGACCGGCGGGAAAAGCTGCTTGAATTGACCGATGCCGGAAAATCGGTCCTTGAAGAATCAGACAGGATACTTGCGGAATATTTGGAAAAACTGATGTCGGAGCAAGTCGATGACCAGGAAATCGAACAATTTCTGGTGATTTTCAGAAAGCTCAGCGCAATCATGAAAACGGATGGAGTGTAAGGGATGCAGACGATACTGAAATTAAAATGGCCAATCATGATTGGGCTGATCGTGTTGACGGCGGCATTATTCTTGCTGGCGCCGAATTTAACGGAACAAGCAGAACAAGCTGGCTCGTTCCAATTGTCCGAACAAGCGGATTCGCAGCGTGCAGCAACGATTCTGGAATCGGCGGATGTGTCGGGGCAGACGATTTCATTGGTCATCGAACTGGATTCAGTGCTCGATGAAACAAGCGAACAACAGATTACAGACATGAGAGCGGAAATTGAAGCGCTCGGGGATCCGGTGACGACAGTATTAAATCCATTTGAAAATGAAGAACTGGAAGCGCAATTGGTCGCAGAAGATCGTCAGACGGTCTTGCTTCCGGTATCGATTGAAGGAACAGACGAAGAAGCGGCGGCGCTCGCCGATGAAATCCGTCAAATGGTACCGGACGATTTACCGGTTTACTTAACGGGTGAGGCGATCATCAACCAAGACGTCAACACAAGCGCGCAGGAAGGCCTGAAGAAAACGGAAATCATCACGGTGATTTTGATTTTCGGCTTGCTGCTAGCAGTGTTCCGTTCGTTTATCACGCCAATCATCCCGCTTGTTGCGGTAGGGCTCAGCTATTTGCTCAGCCAATCACTCGTGGCGTTTTTCATCGATTGGTTCGGCTTCCCGGTCTCGAATTACACGCAGATTTTCCTGGTGGCGATTCTGTTCGGTCTCGGGACCGATTACTGCATCTTGCTGCTGAGCCGCTATAAAGAAGAGCTGACAGAAGGAAAAGATGTGCAGGAAGCGATTCTGAACACGTACCGAACAGCTGGGAAGACCCTGTTCATTAGTGGATTCTCAGGCTTTATCGCCTTTGCAGCGATTGGCTTTGCGGAATTCCCGATTTTTAAATCGGCCGTGGCCGTTGCAGTGGGGATTGCCGTCTTGTTAGTCGTGCTGTTTACCGTTATGCCGTTCTTCATGGCGGTGCTAAAAGACAAGCTATTCTGGCCGAGCAAGGGATCGGCTTCGCATAAAGACAGCAAGCTGTGGATCTGGATCGGCAAACTGTCCGTCAACCGGCCGCTATGGTCGATGCTTTTGGTCGCAGCCATTACGGTTCCTTTGCTGTTCTCCTATAATAACGACCTTTCATTTAATACAGTGGACGAGATCAGTTCGGATTATGAATCGGTGAAAGGGCTCGATGCCATTGAATCGGCATTCGGCGCAGGCGATACGATGCCGGTGCAAGTCGTCATCAAAGGCGAAGAAAGCTTGACGGCGGAAGAAACGATTCCGTATTTGGATGGCTTGGCGCAGGACATGGAAAAAGTAGAAGGCGTCGACATGGTTCGTGCCATTACGCGCCCTACCGGTTCGGTCATCGATGAATTCTTCGTCGATCATCAGCTGGGCCTCATTGTAGAAGGGCTTGAAGAAGCGAATGGTGGGATTGGCGAAGTCCAATCCGGCCTTGGTGAAATTGAAACGAACCTGGAAACGATTAGCGAACAGGCTGGAGGCGCTGGCCTTCGCGAGGCAGCTGCAGGGTTGTCGCAAGTGAACGGTCAGCTCGAACAGATTTCGGGCGGCCTCCAACAGACCGGCAATATTGAACAGACGCTCGGCGCACTTGCGCAAGTGAATGCGGGGCTTTCAGAAATCGAACAAGGCTTAAATGGCGGCGCAGGCCAGTATGATGAATTGGCTGCTGGCATCGGAGAGCTCGCGCAAGGTATCGGCGCTTCATCCGACGGCCTTACAGAAATCAGTGAAGGATTGACTGAAATCGCCGACACGCTCACAGGCATCAGCGATAGCGAAGCGGTGCGCGGCACCGGCATTTACCTGCCAGAAGGCACTTTGGAACGAGAAGAGTTCGAACCGCTGCTTGAGCAGTATGCATTTGCCGATGGTGAAGGCATGCTGATGGAAGTAGTGCTCGAAGAAGATCCGTATTCACCGGAAGCGATCGACATTGTCACAAATTTAAAAGAAGCGGCTGAGAGAAGCATTAACGGTACGCCTCTTGAAGAAGTGGACATCACATACGGCGGGGTGCCAAGTATCAATAGCGATTTGAAGGATATCTCAGAGAGCGACTTTACGCGCACGGTCAGTATTATGCTCGTTAGTTTGTTTGTGGTGTTGGCGGTGCTGTTGCGTTCTTTCATCATGCCGCTGTTCATGATAGCTTCTCTCTTATTGACCTATTACAGTTCGATTGCGATCACCGAGTTGATCTTCGTCGAATGGCTCGGCTATGACGGCATCACGTGGGCCGTTCCGTTCTTCGGCTTCGTTATGCTCGTCTCACTCGGCATCGACTACTCGATCTTCCTGCTCGACCGTTACCGTGAAGAAGCTTTGACGGCTGCAGACTTCTCGAAAGCGATGCACCGGTCGATGGCAAAAATGGGGACAGTCATCATCACGGCAGCCATTTTGCTCGCCGGAACGTTCGGAGCGATGCTGCCATCCGGAGTGCTCAGTCTGATGCAAATCGCAACGATTGTCATCACAGGCTTGCTGCTTTACGGCTTGATCGTCTTGCCCCTTCTCGTGCCTGCGATTACGGTCTCGTTTGCGGGCGGCGCTTGGTGGCCATTCGGATTGAAGAAGAAAAAATAAGTTTTAAGGGCTGTCTTACAATTACCTTGAAATATTCGGAGAAAAAGAAGTCCTTTTTCTTCGGATATTTTATTTGTATGTTCGTGTTCGTCCACTCTCTTTAATTCAGAACATGGGATGGGAATGGAGACGGCGAATAAATGAACGAAGTGGAACTGAGTTCGTTTATTTGTGATGCTTGAGCATAGCGATGCTTGAGCAACGACATTACGCGCCAGCTGCATGACCCAACATCCTGTGAGCTAGAGCACGTCCATCGAAATGGATATCACTCATTTCTTAAGGGCAGCCCTTTTTCTATTATTTCGCAAACGGCGAAGCATGCCGTATGCGTGTTATAATGAAGTCAGAAATCCAAAGAAGAAATGGGGATGTCCAGTGCTGACATTTGAGCAAAAACTAGAAGTGATCGAAGCGTTTCCGGAACTGACACGAAAAGAAGTGTCGATGAAACGAGTCAACTTCCAATTTGAAGAAAGCCTCTATGATAAGAAAAACGTGGTCTATCACCTTCACCCAAACGGCAACGGCTTTGTCTTTGTGGGTGATTTGCCGCAATACGAATCGGACAGCCGCGGCTTGGTCAATATCCGCGACTTTTCAGCGAGCCAGCTGCGCAGCATCATCGCTGACTCGATTGATTATTTGGGCCAGGAACCAGAACCACCTTATGACAAGCGGTGGACCAATAGAGAAGGCGAAAAACTCGACCTTGTCTACGAAGAGCCTTTCTGGAATATCTACACAGGCAAAAACCTCGAAGAAAGCTTCGGCACGTTTGATGATGCTGAAGATTATCTGCTCGATCAAGGATTCAGCGAGCGGAAATAATGAACATCCGAAAACTGGGAGTGAACGAGGAATTACCGCTCGGCCTGTTGCTGGAAGCGGATCCGTCTGAGCAGCTGGTCCGCAGATATTGTGCGGACGGCCATTGCTTTATCGCCGACCAGCAGGAAACCATCATGGGCGTGTTCGTCTTGACTGCGCTGGATTCGGAGACTGCTGAAATCAAAAACATTGCACTCGCTGAGTCCGAGCGCGGCAAAGGGCTTGGCAAGCGCTTGGTATTTGCGGCGCTCGAAGAAGCGAAAAAACTTGGGTTCTCGGCTGTCGAGATCGGCACCGGAAATTCAAGTTTGGCGCAATTGGCGCTCTACCAGAAATGTGGATTCCGCATGAAATCGATCGACCGGGATTTTTTTATCCGTCATTACGAAGAGCCGATTTTTGAAAATGATTTGCAGTGCCGGGATATGGTCCGGCTTGATTATCGGTGGTAACAAGCGAATGTAGCAGATGCATTCGCTTTTTTGTCTTTAAATGTAAAAAAACAAGTTTGGACACGGCGAAAAAGAGGAAAATTCTGACCATTTTCGGTATGCTGAGAAGAGAGGTGAGGACATGTTCAAGAAAGTGATACTTTATACAAACCGGTTAGATGAAATGAAAGGCTTCTATGAATACCAGCTAGGCTTCCGGATTGTCGAAGAAGACGAAACAAGTTTTGCGCTTTCGATCGGCACATCCGTTTTGGAATTTCGTGAGTCGGACCGAGCGTCTTTTTACCATTATGCGGTCAATATTCCAGGCAACCAGTTCAGTCTGGCGAAGTTCTGGGCGCGTGCACGCGTGGAGCTAAACCGCCAGGAAGGCATGGACGAAATTTATTATTCCAATTTCAATTCCGATGCTTTCTACTTCCAGGACCCTGCTGGCAATATCGTTGAGTTTATCGGGCGCCGCCATGTTGACATCATGGATGACTTCACGATCGATTCATTGCTTGATATCAGTGAAGTCGGCATCGTTTCGCCATATGTCAAAGAAGTAGGCGAGTCATTGGAACGGATGGAGATTCCGGTGCGCGGCAATAAAGGGATCGATCCGACAACACTGAATTTCCTCGGCAAAGACCCCCATTTTTTGGTGCTCGTGCCGCCGAAACGTACATGGTTTTTCTCCAAGCTGAAAAGCGAAACCCATCCACTTGCCATAGAACTTGCGGACGGGCGGATGATCGAGATCGACGGGGAAGGGCGTATGGTGCAAAAGCAAGCGGATAATCCAGTTTCCGATTTGATGGAATCCGCTGCATTTTCAGGTGCTGCCCATATGGCCGGTACTGAAAATTGGTCGCTTGCCAAAGGATTCGCGAATCGTGCGGACGAACGGCCGATTGCTGTCGACAGCCGCTTCGGCATCGCATCTGGCAGTAAGATCTTTACAGCTGTCGCTGTGTTGCAATTGGTGGAGCAAGGCAAGCTTGAGCTATCAGCCAAGCTGTCAGAACTATTGCCGAAGACCTTCCCGCATTTCAATGCGACGGTTCATCAGCTGTTATGCCATACATCAGGCCTTCCCGATTACTTCGATGAAGAAACGATGGATGATTTTGAACAATTATGGCAAGAGATTCCGATGTACCGGATGCAGACACCGGCTGATTTTGTGCCATTGTTCCGCGACTTGCCACCGATTGAAGAACCAGGTGCGCGTTTTCGCTATAATAATGCGGGCTATATTGCGCTCGGCCTGATCGTCGAGCAAGTGACTGGCGAGGAGTTTGCCGATTATGTCGAGCGGGAAGTGTTGGCGAAAGCGGATATGTCAGACTCAGGTTATTTCCGTTTGGACCGTTTGCCGAAAAATACGGCGTATGGATATATTGAGGAAGACGGCTCTTGGCGCACGAACCAATACGCGATTCCAGTTCGCGGTGGAGCGGACGGAGGCGCCTTCGTCACGGCAGGGGACATGGCGAAATTCTGGAGCCGGTTGATGGACGGGACTTTATTGTCTGAAGAGATGAAAAACCGCCTGCTGACGGTCCAGGCGCAACAAGGTGACGAAGCTTACGGCTATGGCGTGTGGATTGACGAGCAAGAAGGAAACGCGGTGAAGTATCATATAATGGGGTATGACCCGGGCGTGAATTTCCATTCGGGCTATTATCCTCAGCTAAAAACCATCGTTACCGTATTGTCAAATACCGGGGAAGGCGCGTATGATATAGTGAAAGCCATTGAACGCGAGAAAAAACTGAGAGGGTGAGTCGATGGACGGAAAAAAACTGGCCATGAGCGTAGTGGTCGGAACGCTCCTGTTGGTCGCGATCATTTTCCTGGTCTTCCAATTATATTTCATCATGAATTAAAAAAAGCTGCCATTGGGCAGCTTTTTTCTTTGCAGCTGATGAAATTGCGGAGGAAAGTGAGTGGAGTAAGCTTGTGTTATTCGACTGCGTTGCAGGGGGGCTGCTTGCCGTGGGGCGGGTGTTGAGCCAACGTGCCAAAAAGTGCGGCACGTTTGTCTCGCCAGCCCGCGCGATCCCACAGGCGTCAGCCCCCTTTCCACTCCGTCTCTAGTTTTAGAGTAGCGAATAATTTCTTCGATCATACAATATAACATGTGAAAGAGCTCCAGCCATGATAGCTCATGTCTTTTCTAATCTTCCAACAATCATTCTTTGCTCAAACACTTCATGACCAGATGCCGCATCTAAAGAAGCGATTCCTCCGCTAGCCGGCAACTTGATACAAAAAGAAAGCTATGTAACCGAGCATCATACGATGAAATCTCTCAGCCGCCCAGCGCCAAAGGCTAACCCAAAGCCGGGTGGCGAATATCAAAGCGACGCTTAAATCAATCCGCGTAAACATTTTCGCAAGCAAACCCTCGCTATCTTCACTTCTGTTCTATTCGGGAAGCGATTCCCCCGCTAGCCGGAACTGAATACAAAAAGAAAGCTATGTAAACTAGCATCATCCAATGAAATCTCTCAGCCGCACAGCGCCAAGGGTGAGCCTCTTGCAATAAGACAGGTGCTTTTCCTGGCTTATTGCAAGAGGCCAACCCAAAGCAGTGCGGCGAATATTAGGGCAATGTCTAATTCAGCATACCGAAACATTTCCGCATCCCCACACTCACTATCTTCGTCAATGACCTCGCGAGGAAGGCGCTTATTTTTAGACAATAAAAAATGGACTCTTCCGAAGAAGAGTCCATTGAAAGTTTAAGGGTTAATTAAGCTTTTGATACGTTAGTAGCTTGAAGACCGCGTTGGCCTTGCTCGATGTCAAAAGTAACTTCTTGACCTTCGTCAAGAGTTTTGAATCCTTCGCTTTGGATAGCTGAGAAGTGAACGAATACGTCGTCGCCGCCTTCGCGCTCGATGAAGCCGAATCCTTTTTCTGAGTTAAACCATTTTACTTTACCTTGTTCCATGTGTGTATCCTCCTCGTATGCGATTGCATACATTGTATTACTATCCTTGCTCAAATCCTTCAGATAAAATCTGATACTTAATGAAAAGCCATCGAACAAAAATAATTCTTCCTTAGAATAGCACGGTACTCTTTGGAATGCAAGGGTTAAGTTCAGTTGCTTCTTTTTCCCGCCATTCGTTATAGTTGAAAGAAAAGGGATAGGAGGGGGATCGATGCAGCGGATTATGGTGATCGGTGTGTCAGCGGGAGCTGGTAAATCAACGTTTGCAAGACGTTTAGGCGAAGTGGCCAATTTGCCTGTGCATCATTTGGATGCGTATTATTGGAAGCCTGGATGGATTGAAGCAGAGGAAAAAGAATTTCGGGACACGCAACAGGAGCTAGCGAACGAGCCACGTTGGGTGATCGAAGGAAACTATAACAGTACCGGCAATATTCGCTTGGTGGCTTGCGATACACTTATCCAATTGCAATTGCCGCTTTGGCGCTGTTTATGGCGTGTATTGAAAAGGCGCATTCAATACCGCAAACAGGCGAGGCCGGATATGGCGCCAGGATGCCCTGAAAAGCTGGATTACGAATTCCTCAAGTTTATTGTGACGACTTATCGCGGGCGGCAAAAATCACAATACCATCTAATAGAAGAATTTATGATGAAGTATCCTGAAAAACAGGTGTATATCCTCCGTACACAAAAGGAAATCGAGGCTTTTTTAACGCAGGTCGGTAAATAGTTTCAATTTTACAGTCAATTGAAAAAACTTGGAGACGATACATAGCGAACATGGTATTCTGATAGTACGAAAGAGATGAGGGGGAATGGGCTTTGAAAGACCGCCTATATGAAGGTACACTGACCAATGTGCGCATGCACAAACAGGTGCCAATGTATATGAAGCGCCTGTACCTGGAGGATTTGGCTGAAATTGAACGGGTTCAGCAAATGGTCATTGACTCGCTGCCAGAGAAAAATACATTGCAGCCGTTGTCGACCGAAGAATTTTTGTTTATTTTGAATCATCACGGGCTAATTGTCGGAGCATATGTGGAAGGTGAGCTGGTGGCTTTTCGGGCATTGCTCGTTCCTGAAATCGACGAAGAGCATCTCGGGCGTGATATTGGCCTCACGGAAGATGAACTTGGCAATATGATTTATCAGGAAATTTCGGCTGTCGCTCCCGACTATAGAGGGAACCGCCTTCAGCAAAAATTGGCTGAAGTGGTCATGAAGGAATTGAAGAAGCTGGAGAAAAAATTCCGCTACGTGGCCTGCACAGTGGCACCGATGAATATCCCGAGCCTGAAAGATAAATTTACGCAGCATATGCACATCGCTGCGTTAAAGAAGAAGTACGATGGCCTAGAACGCTATATCCTCGTCAAAGATCTTGAGCAGCCGAATGCAGATTACGGCAATCAAGTCACGGCACCGATCGACGATCTGCAAAAACAGCAAGAATTACTAAAAGAAGGATATGTTGGAATCGGCTTCCAGATGGTCAAGGGCTTTCATGCACTGCAATTTGCCAAACCTCTTAGTTGATCGATAATTTTTTTAAAAAAGCGTCTCGAATTGTGGAACACTATAGCGCTTTCCTGTAAAATTATCAGAAATTCACATAAATTTATCTTCAAGAGGAGTTACGATATGAAGTTGCAATTTGCACAAATCCCCGGAGTACGCATATTAAAATCATTCGGGCCAGAGTCAGCGGACATTGAGGCGATTGTCTATAACTCTTCGGCTGCACGGAATGGTTCTGCATTTTTTTGCGTCATCGGAGAAAATACAGACGGACATCTTTACATAGAGCCTGCCATCGAAAACGGTGCGCAGGCTATCATAGGTTCCAATGAAGAAATTTTGTCCTACCAAGCTAAGCGTCATTCTACTGTCAGCTTTGTGCTGGTGGAGGATGTGCGCAATGCACTTGCGCACACTTCAGATTTCTTTTTCGGCTCGCCGCAGCACGATTTGTTTAAAATCGGCGTGACAGGCACGAACGGCAAGACCACGACGGCTACCTATGCACGCAATTTATTAAATTTGCTGGGAACGCCCTGTGGGTTTATCGGTACGACGGGTGTTGAAACAGCTGAAGGCAAAGTGCCGTTTGAGAAAAGCACACCGACCACGCCAATTGCTTCAGACATCCACCAGATTTTCTCCATGCTTGTTGATGCTGGCACAAAGGCAGTCGCGATGGAAGTGTCGTCGACTGCACTGGATCAGCAGCGTGTGGAAGGAATCGTGTTCGACGTAGCCATCCATACGAACTTATCCGAGGAACATCTCGAATACCATAAAACTTTTGAACATTACCGCGAGTCCAAGCTGAAGTTGTTCGAACGCGCGAAAGCGGCAGTCGTCAATCTCGACGATCCCGGTTTAAGCGGTGGCATTTTAGCGGTAGCGGATTATCCGGTACTGAGCTATAGCCAAAATCCGGCAAGCGGGGCAGACCTCATTTGGGGGAATTACAGCGCATCTGCTCAAGGCATGCGTTTTGAATTGAATTATAAAGGTGATGTCCGAATCATCGAAGCCCCGTTATTCGGCGATTACAATGCCGCGAACTTGACGGCGGCGATTGCGACGGCGCTGCATGCAGGGCATTCGATTGACCAAATCATTGCGGTCTTGACCGATATGCCTCAAGTGGAAGGGCGCTTTCAAGTGATTAGGGGCCCTGAAGAACGGACCATCATTTTGGATTATGCCCATACTCCAGTCGCTATCGATGCAGTCTTGACGGAGGCCCGTAAATTGCCGCATCGTCGTTTGATCGCGCTTATTGCCGGAATTGGCATCCGTGATTTTGCCAAGATGCCGAAAATGGCGAAAGCGTCTGAAGGAAAAGCCGATGTCTTGGTCGTGACAGTCGACCATCCGGGTTACAACGATCCCAATGATGTGGTCTCGGAAGTAATCAAAGGTTTCACTGTGCCGTATATGCAAAAAGTGCTGAAGGCGCCGACGCGCAAACAGGCAGTGGAAAAAGCGCTCGCAGAAAGCGGGCCAGAAGACATCATTTTGCTTTCAAGCGGCTGTATTAACGGCGCACAAATCATCAAAGGGGAGTATATCCCCCATTCAGATGAAGCGATAATTGAAGCGTTCTTCTCAAGCAAAACCGGGGAATTTTAATGGCAAGGGTCGCTTTTTTCGAGTGGAATGTGTTTAATAGAAGAGAAGCTAGTTAAAGACTAAGAATTGGAGTGAATGGAATGCAGTATCGTACAGAAAAAGACACGATCGGTGAAATTCAAGTTGAAGCTGACAAAATGTGGGGCGCGCAAACGCAGCGCAGCGTCCAAAACTTTGCCATCGGAACAGAACGTATGCCCCATGAAGTAGTCATGGCATTTGCTCAATTGAAAAAAGCGACAGCGAAAGCGAACCATAAGCTCGGCAAGATGTCCGACGCAAAAATGCGCGCCATCGAAACAGCTGCCAACGAAGTGATCGAAGGCAAATGGAACGACCATTTCCCGCTCGTCGTTTGGCAGACAGGAAGCGGCACGCAGTCCAATATGAACATGAACGAAGTATTGGCACGCCGCGGAAACGAAATCTTGGCGGAACAGGGATCGGATGAAAAACTTCACCCGAACGATGATGTCAATATGTCCCAAAGCTCGAACGATACATACCCGACAGCGATGCACGTTGCCGGTGTTCTAGCAGTTACGGAGCAATTGATCCCAGCGGTCCAGAAGTTGAAAGCGACTTTGGATGAAAAAGCGAAAAAATTCGACGAAGTCATCAAAATTGGCCGTACGCATTTGCAGGATGCGACGCCACTTACTTTAGGCCAGGAAATCAGCGGCTGGCGCCATATGTTGGAGAAAAGTGAGCGCATGATCAAAGAAAGCGTCGAGCATATGCGGGAACTTGCAATCGGCGGAACAGCGGTTGGAACTGGTATCAACGCAGACCCGAAATTCGGCGGCTATGTTGCGGAATTCATCGCAGAAGCAGTCGGCACGGAATTCACTTCAGCGGAAAACAAATTCCACGCATTGACGAGCCACGATGAAATGGTTTATGTGCACGGTGCGGTTAAAGCACTTGCGGCGGATGCGATGAAGATTGCCAACGACGTGCGCTGGCTTGCGAGCGGACCGCGCAGCGGCATCGGTGAAATCACGATTCCGGCTAACGAGCCAGGCAGCTCGATCATGCCGGGGAAAGTCAACCCGACGCAAAGCGAAGCCTTGACGATGGTATCGGCCCAAGTCATGGGTAACGACGCAGCGATCGGATTTGCAGCGAGCCAAGGGAACTTTGAGCTCAATGTCTTCAAACCAGTCATTGCGTATAACTTCCTGCAATCGGTCCGCCTGTTGACGGATTCACTTGTTTCTTTCAACGACAACTGTGCAATCGGCATCGAAGCGAACTTGGATGTCATCGAAAACCATGTGAAGAATTCCTTGATGCTCGTCACTTCGCTCAACCCACATATCGGTTACGAAAAAGCGGCTGCGATTGCCAAGCAAGCTCATAACGAAGGCACGACGCTGAAAGAATCAGCAGTCAAGAGCGGCCATTTAACAGCGGAGCAATTCGACGAATGGGTGCGCCCGGAGAATATGGTAGGAAAATAATGCAAACAGCCGGGAGTTTCCCGGCTGTTTTTTTGTGGAACAAGGAGTTTGACGGCAGGAAATAGAAGTAGAGGGAACAAGGAAACGAAAAAGCAAGACACAAGAAATTACAGAAGAGGTGCAGTATGCAGAAATCATTTATTACATCATGGAGCGGCGGTAAGGACTCCGCTTTGGCATTTTATCGGGCGGTTCAGCAAGGCCATGTGCCGATCGCGTTGTTTACCATGTTTGAAGAAGATGGAGAACGCTCAAAATCCCACGGGCTAAAAAAACAAATATTGGAAGCGCAGGCGGAACGGATGGGCTTGCCTTTGGTGATCGGCCAAGCTGACTGGTCAGGGTATGAAAAGGAATTTATCCACCATCTGCAGCATTTCAAAGAACAAGGCATCGAAATGGGTGTGTACGGCGATATTGACCTGCAGGACCATCTTGATTGGGTCGTGAAAGTCAGCGAAAAGGCAGAACTTGATGTCTTGCATCCCTTATGGCAAGAAGCCCGTCGGTCATTGTTGGAAGAACTGATCGAAGAAGAGTTTAAAGCCGTCATTACAGTAGTGGACACTGCACGTGTGGGGGAGGAGTTTCTCGGACGCGTTTTCACCCGTGAGCTGATCGAAGAGCTGGAGGCACTCGGCATCGATGCTTGCGGAGAGGAAGGAGAATTCCATACCACATTGATAGACGGTCCGATATTTGTTGAACCGCTGCCAGTGGAACTTGGAAACGTTGTGCGCAACGGCCAGTATGCGATGCTTGAAGTGAAACTTCAAACAGGGGAGTGATCGAATGTGATTCAGATCATCAGTGTAGAAGAAAAGCACATCCGCCAAATGTCTGCATTGCTTTCAAAACGCCAGGCACGGGAGCGGAAGATTTTCCCGTACCTGCCGGATAAGTTCGAGGAAATTGATGAGGCAGAGATTGTCATCCGCAAATTGCTCGATCGCCCTTATGTCAGTGGAGTGGTCGCTGTCCGCGGCATTGATGTGATCGGATACCTGGTTTATGAATTCAAGGAAGAAGCCCATCGCGGACGCTATGTATGGATGGATTATGAATCGATCGCCATCAGCGAACACGAACATCCGCGCCTGTTGCGTTTATTGTATGCGGATGCTGGAGCAGAATGGGTCAAGCATGGCTATTTCCATCATGTGTTGATGGCGCCGCTTGGAGATGAAATGGTGTTCGAGCAATGGATGGACCAAGGATTCGCTTTCGAACAGAAATACGCAATCCTGTCGCTGGATGATTACGAACCCAAAAACGGTTCGTTGCCGGAACTCAAATTTCGGCGCGGTACGCAAGCAGATGCGCCGCTTTTGAAAAAGATGGCGGTGTGGAACAGCATCCATCAGGCAGCCGCACCTTCTTGGCATCCAATCACGAGAGAAACGATGGAAAATGTCCAGAAAAGCTATGTGGCACTGACGGAAGACAAAGAAGCCTATCTATGGCTTGTTAACCAAGGCGAACAAGCTGCCGGCTTCCATGTATATTTTCGCAAGGAGGACCCTTTCAGTTTGGTGACGCCCGAAAATTGCGTCGAGCTGCCAGCTGCTTCGACCAACCCGGATATGCGCGGTCGCGGCATCGGCCGCGCACTGGCCAATCATTGCTTCGGTGAATTGAAGAAAGAGGGCTATGATTATATTTTTGCCGACTGGCATACACCAAACCAAATGGCTTCCTATTTCTGGCCGCGGATGGGTTTCCAGCCCGTCATGGTCCGGATGTCGCGCCAGATCGACCCACGCATTTCATGGGCGCATGGCCATGATTGAATAGTGAGCATCGCTTTACTTGCTCAAGAAAACTAGCTTCGTTATACTCGTAGGCGTGCTCGAAATGACGATATTCCCCAGTCCTTCTTCTGAAAAAACTACATTTCTGTGTAGTTTTTTCTTTTTTTATGATTACAGCGTAAAACTGTCGGGAAGGCAAGAAAGGGATTAAATAATTGAGGGGGATTCGATGAAAAAGAAAGGCTTGATCGATTACCGGATTTTTCTTCCGGCTTTAATCATCATCATCGCAATCAGCGTTCCACTCGCGCTTTATGAAAGCCGTTCACTGGAATTGCTGAATGGGATTTTTACGACAATTGTTGAAGTATTCAGCTGGGGCTATCTTTGGTACGGCATTATCCTGGTCGGGGCGGCGCTGTATTTTTCCTATTCCAAATACGGCGATATCGTTCTCGGCGACCCGGCAGAAAAGCCGCGTTTGACTTTATTCGAATACGCATCCATTTTGATTGCCATGGGGCTCGGTTCGACGATCATGCGCACGGGCATGCTGCAATGGACATCCGTGGCGAACAACCCACCAGCCGGCATGGACGCGGGTTCACCGGAATCGATTTTAATGGGCAATGCCTACAGCATGTTCTTATGGGGCTTCCAAGTATTCGCGATTTTCGTCATGATCGCCCCGGCGATGGCTTATACGCTGCACGTCAAGAAAAAGCCGATGATGCGTATGAGTGAAGCGGCTCGTCCGGTTTTCGGCGATAAGTTGACGGATGGCTGGGCAGGACGCCTGCTCGATATTCTGTTCTTGCTCAGTATCATGACAGGGGCTGCCGTAACGCTCGGCTTGGGCGCACCGATCATCACATACAATATTTCCGCGTTGATGAACATTGACGTAACGTTCGAGTTGACGCTCATCGTCACGATTGTCTGGGTGGCGCTGTTTTCCATCAGCGCTTATCTCGGTGTAGAAAAAGGCATCAAACGGCTCAGTACGTTCAACATCTATTTAGCGGGCGCCTTTACGCTGTTTATTCTATTGGCAGGGCCTGGCGTCTTTATCTTGAATTATTTCTCGGACAGCGTCGCGTCCCTGTTCACGAATTACTTGAGCTTTTCACTCAATACGGACTCCGTTTACCAAGGTGCGGCGTCGCATGTGCAAAGCAATACGGTGTTCTGGTTTGCCTATAGCGCCACATGGGCGATGCTGCATTCGGTCTTTGCCGCCCGCATCTCAAGAGGGCGCACCATCCGCGAGATGATCATGACCTATCTATTGGCGCCGACGCTGTTGTCGTGGATTGCGACAGGCGTTCTTGGTGGGCTCGGCGTCCACCGGTACTTGACGGGAGAACTGCCAATTTTGGATATGGTGAAAGAAGACCGGATGGCGGTCATTCCTGAGATTCTTTCGACCTTGCCACTTGGCGGATTGGCAATTGTGATTTTCATTATTGTCGCGCTCGTCTTCCTGACCACTACGCTCGACTCGACGACTTATACGATTGCTGCCTATACGAGCACGCTTGATATGAGCAAAAATGAACCGCCGAAAATTTTGCGTATCCTGGTTGCCGGCATCATCACTGTCATTTCACTGGTGCTCATGAGAATTGGCGGATTGGCACCGCTCGAAGTGGTTTCCGGCTTGATGGGCTTGCCGATCATTTTCATCACTTTCCTAATGATTTATTCGGCGAAGAAAATGATGGACCAAGACCGTGCGTGGCTCACGAATGTGAGAGACAAGGAAACGCCTTTGAAACGGTCAAAACAGAAAACGAAAAGTGAATAATTGTGAAGATCCTGCATGCCTAAGCGTGTGCAGGGTTTTTTTGATTCAGAATCAATCTACTGCATAAAAAAACTGATTTCGACATACGAAATCAGTTTTTTTACATGCTTCTATTCCAATGTGTGTCGTAAAACCTCAACCACGCTTATGCTGCAGGTCCATATCGTCATTAAGGTTCCAGTAACTTGCCGGTCTCTTCATTATAGAAACGCAGCAAGTCGCCGTTGATCAAAGCGTCTGAATAGCCGATTTCTTCGAAGGCTTCTTCAATATATGGTTCACAGAGACTTTGGTCGATTGGTTCGCCGGTGCCATTTTCATAGCAAGTGTTTCCGGCATAGACGTAGTCTTCGGTCACTAGGCGCCCGTCCCTGAAGATGACGAACTCTTCGTGGCCTTCGGCAAACAGGTCACTGCCGAATTGGACATCAGTCGCTGTATCGATACCGAGCATGTTCAAGAGGGTCGGGCGCATGTCGATCTGCCCGCCGATCTCTTCATCGGTATAACCTTCGCCGTATCCCGGGATGTGCACAAAGAACGGCACGCGCTGCAGCTGCGCCGATTCGTAAGGCGTTATGTCACGCTCCAGATACTGCGCCATTGCGGCATTGTGGTTTTCGGAGATGCCATAATGATCGCCGTATAGAACGATGATCGAGTCTTCGTACAAGCCATTGTCTTTCAATTCCTGGAACAATTCTTTCACCGCTTCATCAAGATAGCGCGTCGTCTGGAAATAGCGGTTAAGCGTCCCGGAATTTGAATCGAATTCTTCAATCAGCTTATCTTCCGGGTCCAAAGTGAACGGGTGGTGGTTCGTCAATGTAATCATCCGGCTATAGAAAGGCTGAGGCATGTCTGTCATGTGCTGGACGGACTGCTCGAAGAAAGGGATATCCTTCATACCCCAATTGACCGCTTGCCCTTCACCGACTTCATAGCTCTGGATATCGAGAAAATCATCAATGCCGAGAGATTCGTACATCATGTCGCGGTTCCAGAAGCTTTTGTTATTGGCGTGCTGGACGTTAGTCGAGTAACCATTATCCCCGAGTCTTTCTGCCATCGAATGGTAAGTGTTCCCGGCGTGCGTGAAAAAGGCTGCGCTGCCGCCAAGCGGGTATAAGGAGTTTTCCAGCAGGAACTCCGAATCAGCGGTTTTACCAAGCCCGGTTTGGTGATAGAAATTCGGGAAGTAGATCGTGTCTTCGTCTTCGGTCAAGCTATTCAAGAACGGCGTGATCGTCTCGCCGTTCATCTGTTCATTGATGGCGAAACTTTGCATCGATTCCAAGGTCACGACAATCAAGTTTTTCCCTTCGGCGATGCCGTTCATGTCTTCTGAAGGTTCAACTTGATGGGTGCGGACATGGCTGTTCACTTCGATGAGTTCCGAGCTGTCCGCAAAAGCGCGCTGGGCTTGGGATTTCGATTGGATATAGACATCGTAAAGATGGTAGTTATAGACGCCCAAGTTTTTCACGAGCATTTCACGGTCGAAACTTCTCGTCAATAGCTGTGGCCTTTCCGCTTCAGCAAGCCCCAAATTCAAGAACAGGACAGCCGCCGACAGCACGAAATAAGATTTGCGACCGGCAGGAACTTTCGCTTGAACTGCCTTGACCGGGAGGAACTTAATGGCCAAGAAGATGATGATCACATCAGTGAAATAAAGAATGTCGCTGAAGTAGATGCTCGCCGCTGCACTAGATCCGAGATCGCCGAAATTATTCGTCTGGAACAGGACCGGCAAGGTGATGAAATCCGTGAAAAAGCGGTAAAAGGCGACGTTTGCATAGAGCACAATAGAGCTGATTGCGGCAAAAGCGAGCACATACAAATGGCGCAGCCTAGGTTTCTTGATGAATAAAGAGACGCCATAGACAAACAGCAGGAAACTCAGCGGGCTGAGAAATAAGATGAATTCCTGCATCGCGTTATCAATCGTGATAGAAAACCCGATTTGGTAGACGGCATAGGTTTTCAACCAAGTGGCGATGATTGCGATGGCAAGCAGGTGGTATGGATGGTGATTTTTAGTCAACATAGATGGACTCCTTACAGCATATCAATTGTTCATTTGCTGGCATGCGGATTTTTATTTCCCCTAGCTGATTCACAACTAGGACGATTTCTTTCATGATAACATAAAAAAAGATTTTTTCCCATAAAGGTTACATTATGGGACGTAAGGTGCTAAACTGAATCTCGTTATGAAAGTGACGTGCATTACCTAAATTCACTTGTTCGGAAATAAAATATAAAGGAGTTAGCTATGCTGGAAAAAATTAAAAAAGACTGGTTTTCAAATGTAAAAGGGGATGCGCTCGCTGGATTGGTCGTGGCTTTAGCGCTTATTCCCGAAGCGATCGCGTTTTCGATCATTGCGGGAGTTGACCCGATGGTCGGGCTATACGCTTCCTTCCTGATTGCGGTGATCATTGCTTTTGTCGGCGGGCGCCCCGCCATGATTTCGGGTGCTACGGGTGCAATGGCGCTGCTTATGGTGCCGCTTGTGCGGGATTATGGAGTTGAGTATCTATTTGCGGCAACAGTGTTAACGGGGGTCATCCAAATTCTCTTTGGTGTCTTCAAAGTGGCCAAAGTGATGAAATTCATTCCGCGGGCTGTGATGATCGGCTTCGTCAACGCCTTGGCAATTCTGATCTTTATGGCGCAAGTTCCTCATTTTCTCGGAATCAATACCATGACCTATATTTTCGTGGCGGTGACCTTGGCAATTGTTTACATCGTCCCGCGCTTCTTTAAAGCAGTACCTGCTCCATTGATTGCTTTAGTGCTGTTGACGGCAGCTGCGATTTACGGAGGTTTTGAATTGCGGACAGTCGGAGACCTTGGGACAATCACCCAATCGCTTCCTACCTTCCTTATTCCAAGCGTGCCGTTCAATTTCGAAACATTCATGATTGTCTTACCGTTCTCGCTGGCGCTTGCGATTGTCGGGTTACTGGAGTCGCTGTTGACGGCGAATATTGTCGATGACATGACCGGCACATC
This sequence comes from Planococcus sp. SK3692, assembly GCF_028890485.2. Classification (GTDB taxonomy): domain Bacteria; phylum Bacillota; class Bacilli; order Bacillales_A; family Planococcaceae; genus Planococcus. The sequence goes on along the minus strand of NZ_JARCHV010000001.1, from coordinate 1,414,742 downwards.
GAGTGACAAGAACAAAGAGTCGCGCGGGCAAGGCATCGCTAATTTCGTCACTGGATTTTTCGGCGGCATGGCGGGGTGCGCGATGATCGGGCAAGCAATCATCAATGTGAAATCAGGGGGGCGGACAAGGCTATCTTCATTACTGGCAGGGGTCTTCCTGATGTTTTTGATCATCGTTCTCGGCGAGATGGTCGTACAGATTCCGATGCCGGTACTGGTTGGCATCATGATCATGGTGTCTATTGGCACGTTTGACTGGAGTTCCTTCACTTATTTAAAAAAGGCACCGATCACCGATTCCATCGTCATGGTGGCGACGGTGTCGATTGTGGTTTACACCCATGATTTATCGCAAGGTGTTATTGCGGGAGTCATCTTGAGCGCGATTTTCTTTGTCGCTAAAATTTCCAAGATCAAGGTACAAAAGAAGTTGCTTGAAGCGACGCATTATCAGGTGCAGGGGCAATTATTCTTCGCATCTGTCGATGATTTTCTGGACAAATTCGATTTTAGCGTGGAAGATAAAGACATCGTCATCGATTTTACAGACGCCCACATCTGGGATGATTCCGGGGTAGGGGCCGTAGACCGTGTCGTCTTGAAGTTTCGTGAAAATGCCAACCGAGTGACCGTCATCGGTTTGGATACTGGGAGTGAGAAATTGGTCGACCAATTGGCCATCTTCAAGAGTGAGCATGCCAAATTACCGACTCATTAAAGGGGAGTGTTGAGAAGTGTACAAGAAAATCCTACTCGCTGTGGATGGTTCCGACCATTCACTCCGCGCAGCTAAAGAAGCCGTGAAAATAGCAAAAGGATCTGATGATTCACAAATCACGATCGTTTTTGTGGCGGATCATGACAATGCGAAAAACGAAGTGCTCCACAGCGGCAGTTCTGCGGAGCTGGATTTCCAGCGCCGTAAGAAATTGCAGCCTGTCGAAGAGGCAGTTGCGTCTGAGAACATCAAATACCGCGTGGAGATCCTTCATGGGACTCCGGGACCGACGATTGTCGATTTCGCCAATAAAGAAGCGTTCGATATGCTCGTGATCGGCAGCCGCGGCTTGAATTCCCTGCAGGAAATGGTGCTTGGCAGCGTCAGCCACAAAGTGGTCAAGCGCGCGAACTGTCCGGTATTGATTGTAAAATAAGAAAAAGGGCTCCCAGGTGGAGCCCTTTTTGCTGTAGCAGGCAGGAAGGAGAACAAGATGAAACAAACTGCACCAATACATACGCCGTTTTATTATGGTTGGGTCATCGTCGCGATTTCAGCGTTGTCGTATTTCTTTTCGGGTCCCGGCCAAACCTTTTCGAATGCCATTTTCATCGATTATTATATCGAAGAGTTCGGATGGAGCCGCTCGACGGTTTCAGGAATTTATTCTGCGGCTACTCTGCTTGCGGGCTTCCTGATCTTTATGGTCGGCAGGCTGTTCGATAGCCAGGGAGCACGCAAGATGGCGGTCGTCATCTCCAGCTTGTTGGGGCTTGCCTGCTTGTTTAACGGATTGATCGCCAACACTTTCATGCTGTTCATCGGCTTCTTTTTGATTCGCCTGCTCGGGCAAGGTTCGATGTCACTCACGCCGAAGTCGCTCGTACCGCAATGGTTCATCGCCAAAAGAGGGCGCGCGCTTAGCCTAGCAGCTCTCGGGGCGATGGTCGGCTCTGCCGTCTTTCCATTGCTCAATGTATGGCTGATCGAAACCTTCGATTGGCGCATTGCGTGGATGTTGCTCGGCGCGTCCGTGTTGGTTATTTTTACGCCGCTTGCGTTTTTGCTGATCCGCAACAAACCCGAAGATATCGGCTTGCGTCCTGACGGGGAAGTGATTCCTGAAGGGGAAACCGCAGAGAAGAGTTTATCGGCAGATATTAGCTGGACCGTAAAAGAAGCGCAGAAAACCCGCGCCTTTTGGCTGCTGCTGTTTTGTGTCGCGACGCCTGCCTTGGTGAACACGGGAATCACTTTCCATTTGGTCTCGATTTTTTCACAGCAATCGCTGACACCTGAAGCCGCAGCGACCGTGCTCAGCTTGATGGCGGTCGTCGGATTTCCGGTAACGTTTTTAGCCGGGTATTTGCTGGATAAAATCGAAGTTCGCTGGATGCTCGTCGCTTTGTTCGTGGGAGAAATCATTTTCATTTTGCTGCTCCAGCAAGCGACGGTGCTTTCGTTGGCAATTTTGTTCGGCGTCGTTTGGGGTATGGTGTCAGGAATTGAGCGGGTCACGTTGAGCATCGTCTGGCCCAATTATTACGGCCGCCAGTATATCGGCAGCATCAGCGGCATCGCGATGGCGATCATGGTCATCGGCTCTGCTTTAGGGCCCTTGCCGTTCGGCTTGTTTTACGATTTCCTTGGCGGCTACGATGAAGCATTAAGCTTCCTGCTCATCATCCCGGCTTTAGCGATCGTCGCTTCCATCCTGGCAAAACCACCCGTGAAAGAAGAGTTGAAAACCGGACAATAGAAAAAGAGGGTTGAAGAAGTCTATAATCCGCTATGAATGAAAAAGGAAATCACCATTTCTACATTCAAAAATCAATGACTTAGCTAAGTATTTGGAGAAGCGTTTGCTCGATTCCCGCCCCACGGAAAGCGAGCGATAAGCTTCGGAAAATACGACTTCTTACCTTTTCGACAGCCTGAAAAAAAAGAGCGCCGAGGCGCTCTTTTTTTAATTCTCCAAATAACGATACAGAGTGGATTTGCTGATGCCGGTCTGTTCTTTGATCTCGGCCAAGCTATAGGATTTGCTTTTATACATTTCAATCGCTTTTTTGACATTGGCATCCGGCTTGCGCGGTCGCCCGGCGTGCATGCCTTTTTGCTTGGCTTCCGATAAGCCTGCTTTGGTCTTCGCGCTGATGGAGTCGCTCTGGAATTCGGCGATGGATTTCGCGATTTCCAAAAATGAAAACGACGTTCCTTTCGCGGTATCGATATGTTCTTTAACGGCATGAAGGAACGCGCTTTTTTCTTCGAGCGCTTCAACCAGGTCCACCAATTGGCGGGTTGAATCTGCCAGCACATGGAGTTTCATCACGATGATGCGGTCTCCAGGGCCGACAGCTTCAAGCATGCGTTCCAGCTCAATCCGCTGTTTCGGGGAACTGTGGGATTCTATATGGATGACATCGCAGCCGAATTCTTCAAATAGGGTGCGCTGCTTTTGACAATCTAAATCTTCTTCAATGGCTCTTGCATAACCGATTCGCACGTAAAAAACTCCTCACTGTACAAAGTGAATATATTATAACATATTAATTTTTTTGTAAAAATGGGCCCAAAAAGGTTCCATTAATGGAGTGTCGGTGCTAAACTGTTTTCATTGTGAAAAAATAAGGTTTTCAGGATATGGAGAAACGTTCAAATAAAGAATAGAGGAGCTCGATTACGTGAAACAAAGTCTTAAAACCCAATGGTTCGGGAATATCCGCGGCGATATATTGTCAGGGATTCTCGTCGCTATTGCACTTATTCCGGAAGCCATTGCCTTCTCCATCATTGCAGGGGTCGATCCGATGGTCGGCTTGTATGCTTCCTTCAGCATAGCGGTCATCATCGCCTTCGTCGGCGGGCGGCCCGGCATGATTTCGGCCGCTACCGGCGCCATGGCGCTATTGATGGTGCCGCTTGTCCGTGACCACGGGCTGGAATACTTGCTCGCTGCCACGATTTTGACAGGGGTCATCCAGATCCTGTTCGGCGCCTTCAAAGTGGCAAGAGTGATGAAATTCATCCCACGCGCTGTCATGATCGGCTTTGTCAACGCGCTGGCAATCTTGATCTTCATGGCGCAAGTGCCGCATTTCATCGGCATCAACAATATGACCTATCTCTTCGTGGCTATCACGCTGGCCATCATCTACATCGTGCCGCGCTTTTTCAAAGCCATCCCGGCCCCGCTTATCGCGCTGGTGGTGTTGACGGCAGTGGCTATCTATTCCGGGTTCGAATTGCGCACAGTGGGCGATCTCGGCACAATCAGCCAGACGCTCCCGAGCTTCTTGTTGCCGGATGTGCCATTCAACTTGGAAACCTTGTCGATCATCTTCCCGTACTCACTTGCGCTGGCGATTGTCGGCTTGCTCGAATCGCTCTTGACGGCGAATATCGTCGATGACATGACCGATACAACAAGTGACAAGAACAAAGAAGCCAGAGGGCAAGGCATTGCCAACTTCGTCACCGGTTTCTTCGGCGGAATGGCGGGCTGTGCGATGATCGGGCAATCGGTCATCAACGTCAAATCGGGCGGCCGTGGCCGCTTGTCGGCACTCGTTGCCGGTACGTTCCTGATGTTTTTGATCATCGTTCTCGGCAATGTCGTTGTGCAAATCCCGATGCCGGTGCTTGTCGGCATCATGATCATGGTATCGATCGGGACATTCGACTGGGCTTCGTTCACTTACTTGAAAAAAGCACCGAAAACCGATTCCATCGTTATGGTCGCAACTGTCGCCATCGTCGTTTATACGCACGATTTATCGATTGGTGTACTGGCGGGCGTCTTGCTAAGCGCCATCTTCTTCGTCTCGAAGATTTCCAAAATCAAAGTGGAGAAGCGTTTGCTAGATGCAACACAATACCGTGTTGAAGGTCAATTGTTCTTCGCTTCCGTGGAAGACTTCCTAGAGAAATTCGATTTCGATATCGAACGCGAGAAAGTGATTATCGATTTCACGGATGCCCATATTTGGGACGATTCCGGCGTCGGCGCCGTCGACAGGGTCGTGCTGAAGTTCCGCGAAAATGCCAATGAAGTGGAAGTGACCGGCCTGGATGCCGGAAGCCAGAAACTGATCGATCAATTGGCGATCTTTAAAAGCTCGAATGCTAAACTACCCACCCATTGATGAAATTATAGAGAAGCCCGTCCTTTCAAAAAGGACGGGCTTCTTTGCGTCTGGACACATCAGCGGAATCAAATAATAAAAAAAGTGTAAAGCGTTCACCTTTTAGAAATATTTTCTATTTAAACAATTTTTTTATACTATATAATAACCGTAAATGGGTTTTACAGGAAAAGAGGAATCATTTTGAAAAAGACATTCATCGGGGCAGCAATCGTCGTGCTGTTATTGCTATCACCATTCATTATCTGGCTGTTTCAAGGAAGCGAGCCTTTGAACGTGGCGATTGTCGATAAAACCGTCCCGTCGGAAAATTACCGCGAACATAAAGGGCTGACTTGGGTCTTGAACCATAACCGTTTTGTCAAAGAGGATGAGTCGGACTACCGCGCAGATACCGATTACTTCGGTTTTATGCCGAATGAAAACGACAAGGATTATGAAATTCGGGGCATCGAGGAACTCGGATCGGGCTATGATTTAATTTATTTGGCTGATGCCTACGGGGTATATGAAGACGATCTCCCTTGGCAAGAGGCCAAAGGTGAACGCTCCGAGCTCATCTATGGCGGCTTGGAGATGGCTGAATGGCAAGCGATCAAGCAGCAAGTAATCGATAAGGGCAGTGATTTAGTCGTTGAATTCAATACATTCGCTTCCCCGACAGATGCTGCTGTCAGCACGGATATGGAAGAATTTTTAGGCATCAAGTGGAGTGGCTGGAGTGGGCGCTATTTTCCTGACTTAGCAGGTGCCGAGGTGCCTGCATGGATTGTCCAGAATTATGAACAGGAGGCAGAAGATTGGCAGTTTACGGGCGGAGGGTTCGTGCTTGTTGAAGATGCCAGTGGCGAGATTGTTGTGTTGTCTGAAGAGCGGGGCGATATCGAAAATGCCGGACTGCACGTGAAATTCACAGAGCCTGGGCAAACGGCTTTCGGTCTTCAGGAAAGTCCGACATTCGATTATTGGTTTGATATCAATGAAGTACAAGGACAGACTGAAGTGCTTGCCGAATACGAATGGTCTCTCGGCGAACAAGGCCAAGCGGCGCTTTCTGAACGCGGGATTCCGGAGACTTTTCCGGCCGTCATGCACACGACTGTAAATGATGCGGACGTCTATTATTTTGCTGGCGACTTTGTTGACGTCGAGGATGTGCCGTCATTCTACCAATACGGGGGGCTTGCCAAGATGCGGGATTGGATGTCATTTGGCGGCAACGATAGTTTTTATTGGAAAACGTATGTGCCAATGATGGAATCGATTCTTGCGGACAGTTCAGGAAAAGAGCGGGAAACGCCGTCACAAGTGTCGTCGGCAGCTGAAAAAGACGGGATTTCCTATCCATCGCGTGTAAACGGCGAGCAGTTTGAAGTGTTCGAAGACGGTGAGTGGAAAGAATTCACCGTCAAAGGCGTCAATATGGGCATGGCAAAACCCGGCACCTTCCCTGGCGAAGCAGCGATCACTCGCGAGGAATATGACCGCTGGTTCAAGGCAATCGGGGAAATGAACGCCAATGCGATTCGCGTCTATACGCTCCACCCGCCTGCTTTCTATGAAGCCTTGGCCAAGTACAATGAATCAGTCGAAACGCCACTCTATGTCTACCACGGTGTATGGATTGATGAAGGGCCGCTAGAAGAAACCTTGGATGCGTTCACGCCTGAAATTACGGAACGTTTCCAGCAAGAGATGAAAAAAGTGGCGGATGCCGTTCATGGTGATGCTGAAGTTGATGAAGAGCCGGGGCATGCTTCCGGAACTTACACGGCAGACATTTCCGATTACGTCATCGGCTGGATGATTGGTATTGAATGGTATCCGTTTACAGTCGACGAGATGAACCGTAAATATCCGGATCTTGGCGAGTTTTCGGGCACATATATCGAAACCGAAGATGCCAATCCGATGGAGTATTGGATTGCGGAGCAGCTGGAAGTTTTAGCTGCCTATGAATACGAAACCTATGACAGCATGCGACCGCTCAGCTTCACGAATTGGGTGACGACCGATAATATCGACCAACCGGCAGAGCCTAGTGAACAAGAAGACTTGGCGACGGTCGATCCAAACCATATCCGTACGATCGGTGAATTGGACGAAGTAGGCATGTTTGCTTCGTATCATGTCTATCCATACTATCCGGATTTCCTGAACTTAGAAGAGAAATATACGGAATTTATCGACCACCGCGGCGAGCGCAATAATTACGCGGGGTATTTACGTGATTTGAACGAATCGCACGATATGCCATTGTTGATTGCGGAATTCGGTGTGCCGGCTTCTAGGGGCATGACCCATAAAAACCCATTCGGCTGGAACCAAGGTTTTATTTCCGAGAGTGAGCAAGGGGAAATCGTAAGCCTCCTGTATGAAGATATCCTCGAAGAAGGCATGCTTGGCGGTTTGGTGTTCACTTGGCAGGATGAATGGTTCAAACGCACATGGAATACGATGGATTATGACAATCCGGATGAACGCCCGTTCTGGTCCAATGCCCAGACGAATGAACAGCAATTCGGCTTGCTCAGCTTTGACCGCCATAAGGTGAAAGTCGATGGCGAAGATGATTGGCAGGACGGATCGCTGCTGTATGAAAAAGAGCAAGGGGCCTTGCGTTCGTTGTCGATGGATTCCGATGAACGTTATGTCTATGTCAAAGCAGAGTTCGATCCACAACAGGAGTGGTGGGATGAAGACCGCTTGCGCCTGTACTTCAGTGTACGGGAAGATCAAGGAATCGAAGTGTCAGACAGCTTCCTGGCTGATTTCGAACTGACCATCAAGGGAGAAGAAGCGGCGATTAATGTCGCTGGCGATTATGACACATTCTATTACGACTACTATGAACAGCTTAAAATGATTCCAAAAGAGCCGAATATTGAAAACAACTTCCACCCAATGCGTTTAGCGCTGAATAAGGAATTCACACGGCCAGACACAGGAGAAGTCTATCCTTTCGAATATTATGAAACAGGAGAACTGCGCTTCGGGATAGCCGATCCTGAAGCCGATCAATACGATTCCTTAAACGACTATTACTATTCAGAAGAAACCGGGGTTTTGGAAATCCGGATTCCGTGGATGCTATTGAATTCAAAAGACCCGGCGAAAAAAGAATTCACGGGCGATTTGCAACAAGACGGCATCGAGGCGAGCATGACCGTTGAAGGCATAAAAGCCGCAGCGGTTCTTGAGAATTCAAATGGAAAAGAACTTGAATCGATGGGGCTGGACAATAGCAAGCTTTATTCATGGGAGCCATGGGAGCTTCCGCAAACGCAGGAACGCTTGAAAGAATCCTATTACATTTTGCAAGAGATATTCAAAAATACTGAGTGAAGAAAAGACCCAATATTGGGCTGCGCCGGAACCGTTAGGAACAACTAACGACCTAGAGGCAGTTCGTACTGGGTCTTTTTTTATGTAAACAGCTTCAGCTATTTCATTCGCGAAAAAACAAATGAAAATAATTCTCATTTAGTTCTTGAAAGTGGTTTTTATTCTGCTATACTAATAAATGTGGTTAAGTGATAATGATTATCAGTATCATCTGATCGATGAAAGGAGCGGTTTCTCAAGAGTCATCGAAGAAAGATTACATAATGCAATGCGGATGTCCATCATCCAATAATTTCAATAGAAGAGGAGACGGAAAAAATGAAGAAATGGTTAGCGGCAATTTTAGTATTAGTAATGTTTGCAGTTCTCGCAGCTTGCGGGGCAGAAGAAGAGGCGACAGACAGCCAAACGGCGGATGCACAAACAACGGAAACGGTTAAAGTGACGCATGAATTGGGTGAGACGGAAGTTCCGAAAAACCCTGAAAAAGTCGTCGTATTCGATTTTGGGATTCTCGATACACTTGATCAATTGGGAGTAGAATCTGTTGCAGGCGTTGCACAAGGGAATATTCCTACATATTTGGAGCAATACGAAGACACTGAGAAATACGAAAACATCGGCACATTGAAAGAAGCGGATTTTGAAGCGATCCACGCTATGGATCCGGACTTGATTATTATCTCCGGCCGCCAAGCGGAAATGTATAATGAGTTCAGCGACATCGCACCGACCATTCACTTGGGCGTAGACACAACCGATTATATGAACTCGTTCACGACGAATATGGAAACGGTCGGGGAAATCTTCGGCAAAGAAGCGGAAGTTGAAGAAGAGCTTGCAGCCATCAATGAACAAATCGAAGGCATCCAAGAGAAAACAGCAAGTTCTGAAGAAAAAGGCTTGATCGTTTTGGCTAATGAAGGAAAAGTCAGTGCATACGGGGCAGCTTCACGCTTCGGCATCATTCATGATGTGTTCGGCGTCAAACAAGCAGACGAAGGCATCGAAGCTTCTACGCACGGCCAAAGCATCACGTATGAATACATCCTCGATACGAACCCGGACATGATGTTCGTCGTCGACCGCAATGCAGCAGTCGGTAATGACGCAAGCGCGAAAGATTCATTGGAAAATGAATTGGTCCAAAAAACGAATGCTTACCAAAACGATAAGATCATTTATTTGGATCCGGATTACTGGTATCTGTCCGGCGGCGGATTGCAGTCTGTCAGCGAAATGGTCAACGCCATCAAATCCGCATTTTAAACATCAAAGCTCCGGCATCGCCGGGGCTTTTTCTCAATCACAAGGAGGAATAGGAACATGGAACAAATCAATTCCTATATCAATAAAGTGTTTGTCGACCAAGATGACATTCTGGAAAGCGTGCTGACAGCCATCGATGAAAAAGGCATGCGGCCGATTTCCGTATCCCCCGCGTCCGGAAAACTGCTGACGATGCTCGTGGCGATGACGGAAGCGGAACGGGTATTGGAAATCGGCGCGCTTGGCGGCTATAGTGGGATTTGCCTGGCGCGAGGCTTTGGCGAAAAAGGCCATTTGACTTCGCTGGAACTGGAGCGGGACTATGCGGAACTGGCAAGCGCCCATCTGGCAAAAGCGGGATTCAGTGGGCAAGTCGATTATTTGACTGGCCCTGCCTTAGAGAGCTTGGCGCAATTGAAAAACGACGGGCGGGCATTCGATTTCTTTTTCATCGATGCTGACAAGGAGAATTACGAAAACTATTTAGCCGCTTGCTTGGAACTTGCAGAAAACGGGGCATTGATTGTCGCTGATAATGTATTAGCCGGGGGAAGTGTGGCTGATGCGGGCATCCAGCGCGAGCACACCGAGTTCATGAAGAAGTTCAACGAAACGGCTGCAAGGCATCCGAAGTTGGAGTCGATCCTGCTGCCGGTCGGCGATGGATTGCTCGTGTCGAGAGTGAAAAAATAATAAAAGGACGGGAGGCTCACACGCCTTCCGTCCTTTATTGTATGAACAGACTAAAGTTTATTCGTAGGTGCGGAAAAAGGCGAGCGTGCCGTCGATGATCCGTTGCTGATCGTGATCAAGCGTTGCCACATGGTAGCTGTCCGGCATTTCGATAAGGTCTTTCTCCTCCGATGAAATATGATCGAAAATGAATGTTGAATTAGCCGGCGGAACGACATGGTCTTCCGGCGAGACGAACAGCAGGGTCGGGCAATGGATGGCCGACAGGTTTTTGCGGACCAAATCCATGAAGGACAGGATCTCCTTAACGGAAGCGACCGGTGTTTTGTCATAGGCAAGCTCAGTAATCCCTGGTTTTTTGATATCGGATCCGATGGCGTCCAAAAAGCGCACATCCTGCAACTCCTTAACGCCTTCCATGTCCGGGACTTCAACAGCAGCGTTGATCAAGGAAATGGCACGGATCTCCGGATGGTTTTCCGCCATATACAAAGCGAGTGTGCCGCCCATCGATAAGCCTGAGACGAATATCTTATCGCAGCGCTCCGATAGCCAAGCGTAAGCTTCCTCGACAGAAGCGATCCAATCCTGATACGTACTCTTTTCCATATCTTCATAATGGGTGCCATGCCCTTTAAGGCGCGGGGCATAGACACTATATCCTTCGTTCGCGAAAGCCTCTGCAAGCGGGCGCATGCTTTGGGTCGTGCCGGTAAAACCGTGGGATACGAGGATTCCCGTTTTCCCGCCTTCGGAAATAAACGGCTCTGCACCGGGGAGTACATCAAAATCGTGTGTCATCCAAAAACCTCCTTTAGGTAGTCCTTAAGTATTCGTTGCTTTTTAGGAAAATCCTGCCCATTCAATTGCCTCAAAAATGAATGCTATACTAATGGAAGAATAATCAACTGGGGGAGATCGTGTGCAAAACGTACAGGAATATACGCAATTGATCGAGCAGTTCGAGAATGGACCTTATTTCCAGCTGCTTGGTTTTGAAATCGACCGGGTAGAGTATGGCAGTGCATCTATGCGTTTGGAGAAAAAAACAGAAAACGACAATATGCAAAATATGCTGCATGGCGGCGCGATCATGTCGGGAATCGATATCGTTATGGGCTTAGCTTCTCGGTCGCTCGGGAGCGACGCGGTCTCGACGATTCAAATGGAAGTTCGCTTTGTCAAAAGCTTGGCGGAGGGAACGGCCATTTTCCACGCTGAAATGCTGCATCAGACGAATAGTACAGCGATCCTGACAGGGCGCGTTGTCAGCGAGCAAGATGAATTATTGGCGTATAGCACGGGCACGTTCAAATTATAAATTTCAATAGCTCCTTTTCGCATATTGCGGAGAGGAGTTTTTTAATTGGCTTTAAGTGGAAGCCGTTTTCTTGACCCATTAGCAGCAGCTTGTTATAATTACTTTTAATTAAAGATATTTTAATTCGAAATAAAGAGGTGAGAAGAATGGAGTTCTCCAACCAGAACCTGAAAGCTGTAACGGTTTTGATTCGCGCAGCGGATGCTGTACACGATGCCATCAAGCGCGACGTGGCGGGATACGGTTTGAACGCAACGGAATTCTCGGTGCTTGAATTGCTTTATCACCAAGGCCGGCAGCCAATACAGGCAATTGGCAAGAGGGTGTTGATTGCGAGCAGCAGCATTACCTATGTGGTCGATAAGCTGGAGCACAAAGGCTACGTCGAACGGGAAGCCTGCAAAGAAGACCGGCGTGTAACTTATGCGCTTTTGACTGACGAGGGCCAGGAATTGATGAAGCGGATTTTCCCTGAACATGAACGGCAGATGGACACAGTGTTTGCCGGGCTCGAACAACAGGAAGTAATGGAATTGATTGAGAAGTTGAAAAAAGTCGGCTACAAAGCACAAGACAGTAATGAAACGGACGATAAAAAACCAAAAAACAAGGAGCGGTATGCATGAACGAATTGAAAGGGATCCACCATGTAACGGCGATTACGAGCAGCGCCGAGAAGAATTATGAGTTTTTCACGTATGTATTGGGCATGAGACTGGTCAAGAAAACGGTGAACCAAGATGATATCCAAACCTATCACTTGTTTTTCGCAGACGATAAAGGCTCAGCCGGGACGGATATGACTTTCTTTGATTTTCCGGGAATCCCGAAAGGCTCTCACGGCACGAACGAAATTTACAAGACCGCTTTCCGGGTACCGACGGATGAAGCGCTTAGCTATTGGGAAAAACGTTTCGACAAATACGAAGTGCAGCATACGGCCATAACCGAGCAATTCGGCGTCAAAACTTTGTCGTTCACAGACTTCGATGACCAGCAGTATATGCTCGTATCGGATGAGAACAATGAAGGCGTACAGGCAGGCACGCCGTGGCAGCAAGGCCCGGTCCCGCTTGAATTTGCCATTACCGGCCTTGGCCCGATCCATATCCGCATCGGGCAATTCGATTACTTGAAGGAAGTGCTCGAAAAGGCGATGCATATGAAAGAAATCGCTGAAGAAGGATCGCTTCATCTGTTCGAGATGGGCGAAGGCGGCAACGGTGCGCAAGTGATTGTCGAACATAATGCAGAATTGCCATCCGGCCAGCAAGGTTTTGGCACGGTGCATCACGCCGCGTTCCGCGTGGCGGATCGCGAAGCATTGAACGAATGGACCAGCCATATGCAGGAAATCGGATTCTCGACTTCCGGCTATGTCGACCGCTTCTTCTTCGAATCATTGTATGCACGGGTCGCACCCGGTCTATTGTTCGAATGGGCAACGGATGGCCCGGGCTTCATGGGCGACGAGCCATATGAAACACTTGGGGAGAAACTCTCTTTGCCGCCGTTTTTGGAACCGAAGCGCGAACAGATCGAAAGCATGGTGCGGCCGATTGATACGGTACGCAGCACGAAGGATATCGAAAAAGAATACCTATAAGAAAAATCCGGCACTGCTCACAATGGGCAGTGCTTTTTTATGAGAAGACAAAGAGGAAAGAATGTCCAAAAAACTGAAATAATGGGACGATTTTGGGAACTTATTCCACTTATGTTCGTAAGTATAGATAGTACAAGGGAAGGGGAGAAGGGCAATGCCGAAATGCCAAAATTGCGGAACAACATGGACATGGGGACAGACCGTCTGCCGCCTGTTCACACTTGGGGAGAGCTTACCTTGCCCGTCTTGCCGGCAGGAGCAATTCATGACGATGGAATCGCGGAAAAAGACCAGTTTGTTTGTCTTTGCCGCTCCGCTCATCATGTTTATTTCGGTCGCTTTCGGCATCGATCCGTTCGTTTCCCTCGCCCTGTTCCTGGCTTCCTTTTTAGTGATCATGGGCATCTACCCATTTTTTATCGAATTGACAGACGAGCGTGGGCCGATGTGGTAACGGCAAAATCCGAGTCAATTTATGGGGATTCGGTTGGCTGTGCGCAACAAATGAAGATTCTTTTCTGGACACCCCCTGAAGCTTGCGCTAAAATTACAGATAATCATCTATAGCGTTCTTCGGGGTCGGGTGAAATTCCCAATCGACGGTAACGGAGCAATCCGAAGCCCGTGAGCCTTTCGGGGCAGGATTTGGTGCAAGTCCAAAGCCGACAGTTAAAGTCTGGATGGGAGAAGAACCGTCAAGCAGCCTACTAGCAATCGCTTAGGTTTATTTGATATGAACTTTAAAGGCCCCTTTCTTTTTATGGAAGGGGCCTTTTTTGCATACTATGGATGATCAACTGAATAGTATTCCTTCGGGGTCGGGTGAAATTCCCAATCGACGGTAACGAAGCAATTCGAAGCCCGTGAGCCTTTCGGGGCAGGATTTGGTGCAAGTCCAAAGCCGACAGTTAGAGTCTGGATGGGAGAAGGAAGAACACGGAAATTATAGAGTTTTCTATAGTTCTATTTCCTATTGTCTTCTAACCCATTGGCTAATCAATGGGTTTTTATTTTGTTCTGAAAGGTGTGATCAAGTGGACGATCAGCAAATCATGAAGCAAGCACTGGAGTTGGCGCGTTCAGCTGCCGGGCAGACGTCCCCCAACCCGCTCGTCGGGTCGGTGATTGTCAAAGATGGGCGCATCATCGGCATGGGCGCGCATCTAAAAGCAGGGCAAGCGCATGCAGAAATCCATGCGCTGAATATGGCAGGCAGTGAAGCGCGGGGCGCGGATTTATATGTGACGCTGGAGCCTTGCAGCCATCATGGCCGGACTGGGCCTTGCGCAGACGCGATTATAAAAGCCGGCATCCGCCGTGTCGTCGTCGCTGTGCTTGACCCGAACCCGCTCGTTTCAGGCCAGGGCATCAAGAAGCTCGAAGCCGCCGGGGTGATTGTAGAGACCGGTGTCTGCGAGCAGCAAGCTGCGGAACTGAACCGGATGTTCTTCACCTTTATCCGTAAAAATCGGCCGTTCGTCACATTGAAGCATGCCATCACGCTAGACGGCAAAATCGCTGTATACGGCGGCCGTTCGGAAAAGATTACAGGACCTGAAGTGCAGCGCGACGTCCACGAACTGCGCTTGCTGCACGACGCCATCCTCGTCGGCGCGCAGACCATTGCACTCGACAACCCCCGCTTGACCAATCGGTTTGCCGGCTCTCCGAAGCAGCCGATCCGTGTCGTCTTGGATCGTCATCTGCGCATCCCGATAGAAAGCCACGTCATTCAAGTACCTGATGCCCCTACTTGGATTATCGTCGGGTCACAAGCCGATATCGAAAGCCGCGGAACATTTCCGGGACATGTCCGAATCTTTCAACTGGACACGCCGGATGTGGAAATCACTGCCGCATTGGAATTGCTTGCCAAGCATAAGGTGTTATCTGTCCTTGTGGAAGGCGGCCAAAAAATCAATACCGCTTTCTTGAAAAGCGGGCAAGTAGATGAAATTGCTACGTATATCGCACCGATCATCCTCGGTGGCGAAGGAACCGTTTCTGTCTTCGGCCATTTGCAAACGAATTCTGCCTCAAACGGCATTCGCTTGGAAACACAGAAAGTAGAACGCCTCGGAACGGATCTGAAGATCATCTCCACCTTAAAGGAGTGACACAAATGTTTACAGGCATTATTGAAGAAACCGGACAACTCGCCGGCATCAAGCGCGGCGCGTCCAGCATGGAAATGACGATACGCGCAAATGTCGTTTTAGAAGAAACAAAAATCGGCGACAGCATTTCAGTCGAAGGGGTGTGCTTGACAGTGACGTCGTTGTCGAGCGGCCGCTTCACAGTGGACGTCATGCCAGAAACATTCCACGGCACGACTCTTTCTTCGCTGGGCACATCCAGCACGGTCAATTTGGAGCGTGCCATGGCGGCGAATGGCCGTTTCGGTGGGCACCTTGTTGCAGGCCATATCGACGGAGTCGGCAAGATCTTGCGCAAGCGCCCACAGGAAAATGCCATGTATATCGATATAGCAGCACCCGCTGAATTGCTTGCGCAGTCGATCGTCAAAGGGTCTGTCGCAATCGACGGCATCAGTTTAACGATCTTCGAACTCAGCGAAAATCATTTGACCGTTTCAATTATCCCGCACACGGCCGGAGAAACGACTTTGGGCAGCAAAAAAGTAGGCGATTCGGTCAATCTTGAAACCGATATGTTCGGAAAGTACGTGCAGCGTTTTATGGAGCATGCGCCAAAACAACCGATGAACGCCGATTATTTGCGGCGCCACGGATTTTAAAGGAGCAAAGCGATGCTAAACACAATTGAAGAAGCAGTAAAGGATTTGCAGGCAGGAAAAGTCATTATTCTGGTAGACGACGAATCAAGGGAAAACGAAGGCGACTTTGTGTGCCTAGCAGAACATGCGACGCCTGAAAACATCAATTTTATGGCCACGCACGGTCGGGGTCTCATCTGCACGCCGGTCTCGCCAGATATCGCCTTGCGCTTGAAACTCGACCAAATGGTCAGCCATAATACCGACCACCACGAAACGGCATTTACAGTCAGCATTGACCATAAAGACGCTAAGACCGGCATCAGCGCTTTTGAACGGTCGGACACCATTTTGCAGATGCTCAATACGAAAGCCGTACCGCAGGATTTCAAAAGGCCTGGCCATGTCTTCCCGCTTGTCGCAAAATCAGGCGGCGTTTTCCAGCGCCAGGGACATACGGAAGCATCGGTAGATTTGGCGCGTCTTAGCGGCAGTGAACCGGCGGCAGTCATTTGCGAGATCATGAACATTGACGGCTCGATGTCGCGCATGCCAGAACTGGAAAAGCTGGCGGATGAATTCAACTTGAAACTTATTACCATCGAGGATCTCTATGCGTACCGCGCGGAGAAAGACCCGATCCTCAAGCGGGAATCGAGTGTCCGCATGCCCACCGATTTCGGTGAGTTCCGGATGGTTGGCTATTCCAACCGTTTGGATACAGAAGAGCATGTTGCCATCGTCAAAGGCAATCCGGAATCGGTGGAAGCGCCAATCGTACGCATTCACTCAGAATGCTTAACCGGCGATATTTTCCATTCGCGTCGCTGTGATTGCGGGGCGCAGCTTGAGAAATCGCTCGAATTGATCGAGCAGGCAGGTGCGGGCATCGTCCTTTATATGAGGCAGGAAGGGCGCGGCATCGGTTTATTGAATAAACTGAAAGCGTATGAGCTGCAAGAACAGGGCTTGGATACCGTCGAGGCGAATGAACAGCTAGGATTCCCGGCGGAAATGCGCGATTATACATTATGCGCTTTGATGCTGAAAGATCTGGGCGTGTCGCGCGTTAGGCTGTTGACGAACAATCCAGCCAAGACAGATGCGCTTATCGAATACGGAATCGAAGTGGAAGAACGGCTCGCGCTCGTCATCCCGCCGACTGAAGACAACACACAATACATGAAGACGAAAAAACAACGGATGCATCATCTAATCGACTAAGGAGTGTTTACAATGGAAACAGTTTACGAAGCAAATTTGATCGGCTCGGATTTAAAAATAGCAATCGTTACAGGAAGATTCAATGACTTTATCACGTCTCGCCTGCTGGACGGTGCCGTCGACGGCTTGGTGCGCCACGGCGTCAATAAGGAAAACATCGATACTGCCTGGGTACCGGGAGCATTTGAATTGCCGCTGGTCGCGAAAAAAATGGCGGAAACGAAAAAATACGACGCCGTCATCGCACTTGGCACCGTGATTCGCGGTTCGACGACGCATTACGATTATGTCTGCAGCGAAGCGGCAAAAGGCATTGCGCAAGCCGGCATGTCGACAGGCGTTCCGGTCATTTTCGGTGTCTTGACGACGGAAACGATCGAGCAGGCGATTGAACGCGCTGGCACGAAAGCCGGAAACAAAGGCTACGAAGCGGCAGTTTCTGCAGTTGAAATGGGCAATTTGATGAAAGCATTCGACTGATCCCAAAGAGCTGAAAACAGGTTTTAGATTGGCGGAATGAACCAGATATTTTTCTGACTATCAGTCATTTAATACAAGTGAATAAACAAGATGAGCCTGCATTCTTTTATGAATGTAGGCTCATTTTTTTATGGCGTTTCGCTTGATGGCATAGCAAAGCGATAAAATTTCGACCTGTAATATATGGAGTTCAAAAGATATTTTGTTTAAATCTTATTATAATAATGCATTGACAATTAACAGAAGTTTTAGAATAATGAAAAAAGAAACCATCTATTATCCTTAAAATGGAAAGGGAGGGGGAGAGGCGAATCATCGTCAGTGCTAGGTCGTCCGTAGCTATATTTGTTAGCGTTTCCAAAGAAGGAGTGAGTCGATGATCTGGGTTCTTACATTGAGCCTTATTACCATCGTGTCTGTAGTAGCAGGGTTAAGAAAGCGGAAGGTGGTCTACTTTTTCCTTCCATTCGCATCGATTTTTGCATTCATGCTCGTCAAAGTCATTATGGTGCCACTTCCATTCCTGGATACAGTCCGTTTCATTTTCCAGTTGAGGGGGTGAACTTCGCAATAGAGGAATTCGGCTTCTAAACTGGCAAAGGGGTGAGTAATTTGAGGAAAATCGATAAAAAACAAGCAGATGCGTATTTCCGGACTCGTACCATATTGGTCACCATCTATTTATTGATTGGGTTTTCAGCATCTTTTGGGGTTGTCATGTTCGCGGAGGAATTGTCCGGCTTCAGCGTCAATGGAATGCCTTTCCATTATTTCATGGGAGCGCAAGGGGCTGTGTTGACCTTCATCATCTTGCTGTTCGTTAACGCGATCATTAACGACCGGATCGACAAGAAATTTGGGTTGGACCAAGATCTGGAAGACAAGAAATAGCGCACGGTTTCCAATGAAATGAGAGTGATGGATAAAATTGGATAATTGACAAGGGGGAGAAGCAGTGGATTCACAATTTCTCGTATCACTTGTATTGATCCTGGCAACATTCGGCTTGTATATCGGCATCGCCGTCTACAATATGGCCAGGCAAACATCAGACTTTTATGTAGCCGGGCGCAATGTTCCCGCAGTGTTCAACGGGATGGCAATCGGCGCCGACTGGATGAGCGCCGCGTCGTTCATCGGGATGGCCGGGACGGTCATGCTGCTCGGATATGACGGCCTTGCCTATATCATGGGTTGGACAGGCGGTTATTTACTTTTGACGTTCCTATTGGCGCCGCAGCTTCGAAAGTCTGGGCGCTACACGGTGCCGGAGTTTATCGGCGATCGCTATAGCAGCAGCACCGCCCGCTTGATCGCGGCAGTTGCTACGATCATCATCAGTTTTACATACTCTATTGGCCAGCTGTCAGGATCCGGCGTCGTAATCGGCCGGCTTTTGGAAGTGCCAACAGCGGTCGGAACCATCATCGGCGTTGTCTTAATCGCTTTCTACTCGGCACTTGGCGGGATGAAAGGGATTACGTGGACACAGGTAGCGCAATACTTGGTTTTGATCATCGCCTATTTAATTCCAGTCATTTTCATGTCGCTTCAATTGACGAGCAATCCGATTCCTTGGCTGTCTTACGGGCAGATCATCGGGGAACTTCAACAGCTCGACCAGCAGCTCGGCGTTTCTGAATACGTCGTGCCGTTTACGGAAGCAACCAAATGGCAGTTTCTTGCACTTATGTTCACATTGATGGCCGGTACCGCCGGTTTGCCTCACGTTATCGTGCGTTTCTATACGGTTTCTACAATGAAAGCAGCCCGTTGGAGCGGTGCATGGGCTTTGTTGTTCATCGGTTTGCTTTACTTGTCAGCACCGGCTTACGCAGCATTTTCACGTTTCATCCTAATGACTCAAGTAGCGGGTTCTTCGATCGCCGATCTTCCGGCTTGGACTACGTCCTGGGTTAACACCGGCTCATTATCGGTGGCTGATACAAATGGCGATGGCATCCTGCAATGGGAAGAAATCGTCATCAGCAACGATATCGTGGTCATGGCGACACCGGAAATCGCCAATCTCGGCGTCTTTGTTGTCGGCTTGATGGCGGCTGGCGCAATGGCTGCGGCATTGTCTACAGCAGGCGGGCTGATGATTGCCATCTCGGCCGCTTTGTCGCAAGATATCTATTATCGTTCCATCAACCCGAAAGCAACGGAAAGCCAGCGACTGTTGGTCGGCCGTTCGTCAATCATCATCGCAACGGTCGCAGCCGGCATTGTGGCGCTCAATCCACCAGGCGCGATCACGCAGATTGTGGCATGGGCTTTTGCGCTTGCATCTGGAACGTTCTTCCCGGCACTGATTCTCGGCGTGTGGTGGAGAAGGGCAAACGGGCCAGGCGTCATTGCGGGCATGCTGGTCGGTTTGACGGTCACCTTGACGTATATTTTCGCTGCGAAGTTCGGCGGCTTTACAATTCTCGGCATTATCGATACAGGCGCTGGTGTCTTCGGGGCAACGGCAGCGATTTTGACGATTATCATCGTTTCATTGGCGACGAAGCCGCCATCAAAAGAAACACAAGAAGAAGTGCTGGACTTGCGTTATCCGGAAGGCATGACTTATAAAGACGGTGAAGTATGGCGCACTGACCCGGTCGAAACCAAACGCCCAGAGCATTGAAAAAAGAGCGGAAGCCTAAGCTTCCGCTCTTTTTCTATGCTGGCCAAATATGTGTGACAGTCTTTATTCTTTACGGAAAACCCAAGCGCGCTGGGCCACGAAGCCGAAGATGAACAACACCGTATCGACCATCACTTTTAAGATCACTTCTCCGCGGCCGAGCCATTCTGCATACAAGAAGTGGACCGATGCAGCGGAGACGCCCATGATGAAGGCAGCCAGTATATAATAGCGCAACAAGGATTGTTTCGAGCCCTGCTTAAAGACTTTATTACGGTTGATATAGTAATTGAACAGGGAAGACAGAATGCGTGCCGCGATCGTTGCGAGAATAATGAACGCTTCTGGCGATTCGTCGCGCAAAAGCTGGACAAATAGCCAGAACAAGGCGATATCTAGGCCAAATGAGGCCGCGCCTGATATACCGTAGAATAAAAAGATTTTGTAGATATGGTAAGAGTCGCGGAGCGGGTGGAAATGGGATGACTTATTCTCATCCAAATAAACGGTTTCAATCGTCACTTCCGATACCGGTATGTAATTCTTTTTTAACGCCGCAAGCATATTCATTTCGTATTCAAAACGTTCGCCGAGCACATCGAGAAGCCTTGGCAAAAATTTCACGGGAATGCCGCGCAGGCCGGTCTGCGTGTCTGTTAAGTCCGCGCCGGTCGACAAGCGGAACAACGCGCGCGTGAAGCGGTTGCCGAAGCGGCTGCGGAACGGGATGCCCGGCTGCGTGAAATCCCTGGCACCAAGCACCACATGGTTCGGCGAAGCTTCAAGTGCATCGGCGATTTTAACCATATCCGATACCAAATGCTGCCCGTCCGCATCAGCGGTAATGATGGCTTCGATCGGCAGTTGATGATTAAGAATATAATGGAACACCGTTTTCAGCGCGCGCCCTTTCCCTTGGTTGATGGCATGAGTCAATAACGTCACTTGCGGCAGTTTTTCCAGCTCGTCAAAAAAGCCGGCATAGTCGGGCCCGCTGCCATCATTCACGACAATGATTCGGGAAAAGCCAGCTGATATCGCTTCTTCGATTGTATGTTTGCAGGGCTCTTCCGGTTTATAGGCCGGAATGACGATGGCGAATTGTTCCACAGGCAACCTCTTTCCATTTCTGGTACCCAGAAATAAAGTACTGGCATATGTTTCTATCTCTATATAAGGATACTACCCCAATTCCGGTCCTTTAGTCGTGCCTTTCCAGAATTCCATGGCGGTTTTTGGCAGGAATCGATTCCTGTTTTTTATGCAGCTTAATCGGAGATGACATCTTCGGGGCGGTAGCCATCTTGCAGCTGGCGGATCGATAGGCCGAAATCCAATTGGAGATGGGGGTAATCCTTGAAGCGGGCCCAATCGCCGCCCCACTCGAAGCCTAGCTCTTTGGCGATGTCGGCTACTTCGAACCAGTCGGGCCGGCCATTTCCGTTGCCGTCCCGCTGGATGTCCCAGACGACTGAACCGTCCGGCAGGCGCAGTGCAAAATCGATGGCCAAACCGTAATTATGATAAGACTCGCCACCTTCAGCGTAAGTGACGATATTGCCGCCGCGTGTGCGCCCTTGGGCATGGATGTCATTTTGTTCTTCGACAGAACGGAAACCATCGGTGATGAGGATTTCGATGCCAATTTCTTCGGCTTGCGCGATCAGCTGGTCGCGTTTGGATTCGATGATAGGGTGCAGGCCGGTCGGCAGCGGCCGCCCAGAGCGCTCGTTGCGCTCTTCGATTTCCCGTTCAATCCAAATGAACAAAAATGCACCGAGGATGAACAAGAACAGCAAAGAAAAGACGGTGCGGAATGTTTTCAAGTGATTTCACCTCGTAACATGATTGTAGCAAAAATCCTGAAGCAAGTATCCGCCAAGAGTTTTTGGTACGATAAGGGAAACAGATTCTTTGGAGGGATACATAATGGTCATTGAATTAATGAAATCTCACGCATCAGTCCGCGACTACAAAGACCAGCAATTAACGCGCGCAGAAGTCCATGAATTGGTCGAAGCGGCACAGCATGCGGCAACTTCCCACTTCGTACAAGCATATTCGATCGTTTGGGTGACAGATGATGACAAGCGCAAACGTCTTGGCGAGCTGTCCAAAAACCCGAAACAGATGGAAGGGGCAGGAGCCGTGTTCTTAATGTGCGCCGACTATAACCGCTTGGGCCATGCTGCGAAACTGCAAGGGGAAGACATTGTCTTCGACCAGGCCGAGAACTTGCTGGTCGCAGTCACGGATGTCGGGTTGCTCGCGCAGAACTTGGCGCTTGCCGCTGAATCCAAAGGCTATGGCATCTGCTATATCGGCGGTGTGCGCAACAATATGGAGGAGATCAGTAAACTCGCAGGTTTGCCCGAAGGCGTCTTCCCGGTTTACGGCTTGACCGTCGGCTTGCCAAACGAAGCCAATGAAGTAAAGCCACGACTTCCTGTAGAAGCTGTGCTTCATGAAAACGAATACGACGAAGCGAAATACGCAGAGATTTTACCGGCGTATGACGAGACAATCATGGCTTATTATGCCGCGCGCTCGAACAATCAAAAATCCGCTAAATGGAGCGAACAGATGGCGGCATTTTTAAACAAACCGCATCGCCCTGATCTGAAAGATGTATTGGCTAAACGCGGATACCTATTCAAATAATAAATATATCCATAAACAACTGGAATGATTGAGGAGGCTGAGAAACAATGAAAATCGCTTTATTTGGAGCAACAGGAAGAGTCGGGAGATACGTCTTGAATATGGCGCTTCGCGATGGCCATGAAGTGAAAGCGCTGGTTCGGAGAGCGGATCTTGAGTCGCATTCAAATCTTGAAGTAATTGTTGGCAATGTCCGCAATGAAGAAGATATCCGCCAGACGCTGCAAGGGGCGGATGCCGTAATTAGCGCAATCGGCACCGACCGAACGACCACCTTATCGGATGCGACACCGCTGATTGTAAAAGCGATGGAAGCAGAAGGCATACGGCGCATCATCACCATCGGGACAGCCGGTATTTTGAACAGCCGCTTGAGCCCAGGGCTGCTCCGCTACCAAGGCGGGGATTCAAAGCGTCAATTGACCTTTGCGGCGGAAGAGCATGAAAAAGCCTATAAGTCGTTGGAACAAAGTGAGCTGGACTGGACGATCGTGTGCCCGACGTATTTGCCAGACGGCGAACCAAAAGGTTATTTCCGCTTTGAAGAAAACTACTTGCCTGAAGATGGCAAAGAAATCACGGCTGGCGATACGGCATTATTTGCTTATGAGCAATTGGATTCGGATGACTTCTTGAAAAGCCGCGTCGGCATTGCCTATTGAATGACAAAACCCCTTGAACTTTGAAGAGTTCAAGGGGTTTTTGCGTGCATCAAGCAGTGACATCGCGTTTTGCGAATGTCCAATAACTGATCACCATAAAGACCAAGAAATAGACAGTCAAAACGATGAGCGACATGGCCATTGTGATGTCCGGAATTGGCATGAAGCCTGTATAGAATTGAGTCAAATCGGTATGCGTGAATAAATAATATTTGACGATTTCAAAGCGCTGGAGCAAGAAGACGAGTTGCACGCCGACAAACATCAAGAAAATCGACACGCCGATCGCCAGTGAACTCGAACGGAAAACTGTCCCGAGCATGAATGCAAACGTGCCAATCATCCAAGTGCTCGCCAAGCTGAGTACGGATAACTTCAATGCTTCCGCCCAGTAAGAACCTTCCACGACTTCCGATCCGTTCCACACCAGGAATGCGCCGTCTCCAATTCCGAAGAAAATCCAGCTGAACAAAGCGATGGATGCGAAGGTGATCACTGCAAACAATAAAGCGAACAGCATCGTGGTGATGTATTTTGACGTAAGTATTTTCCATCTCTTAACTGGACGGGTCAACAACATCTTGATCGTCCCTTGTGAAAACTCAGAAGCAACGATTCCTGCGCCAACGATGACTGTGAAAAGCGTCACGAGCGACAGCATCATATGGCCGTCAAGCACTTGTTGCTGCAAGCTTTCAACTTTAAACGGTTCGGCGTCATTAGCTAACCGGTATTCGGCGATGGCGGCCTGGCCTTCGTAATAGTCTTGTTGAGCAGGGCCGATATCCGGATTTTGCAGTTGATCTTGGGCTGACATCAAGTTCATTTCTTCCATTTCCTGCCACCCTATCTCGGGTGCAGGGGAAGTGGATTCGATCCATTTGGTGATGCCTGCATTTGCCAATAAGATGACAATCAGGAGAGTCGCCATAATCCATGTCGCTTTTTTGCTCCATAATTTCATCCATTCATTTTGTATGAGCTTGAGCAATTTCGCCGCCTCCAGTCATTTCAAGGAATTGATCTTCTAAGGTCGTGCGGTGCGGCTGGACAGCGTATAAATCGACGCCTGCAGCAGTGAGCAGCTTAATGGCGCCCGGAATGTGCTCCGCTTCTGTATCGATTAAATAGCCGTTTTCATGCGGGTGTACGGTGAAGCCGATTTCTTCAAGTACTTGTTTCGCCTGCTCAGAAGGCTTGGCTTCTATGTAATAGCGAGATTGCTGGTGTTCGTTGACATTTTTGATGTCGATCAATTCACCGTTCTGGATAATGGCGATGCGGTCGCACAATAATTCAATCTCCGACAACAAATGGCTGGAGACGAAAATGGCAACATCGTTCTCGCGTGCTACTTTGCGCAGATACATGCGGAATTCGCGGATGCCTGCAGGGTCCAACCCGTTTGTTGGCTCATCCAAAATCAAAAACTCTGGATTGTTGAGGAGTGCTTGTGCGAGCCCAAGGCGTTGGCGCATACCGAGTGAATACGAACCGACTTTTTCCTTGATTCGGTTTTGCATCCCGACTTGCTGTATCACTTCGTCGATGCGTGCTTTTGTCACGCCTTTATGCATGCGTGCGAAATGCACCAGGTTCTTATAGCCGGACATAAATTTGTACATCTCCGGATTTTCGACAATGACACCGACTTTTTCGATGCTTCCTTCGAAATCGGTGCGGATCGATTTGCCGCCGATCAGGATATCGCCATGCGTCGGCTTCATCAATCCGACCATCATTCGGATCGTCGTCGTTTTGCCTGCCCCGTTCGGCCCGAGAAACCCGGTAATTTCCCCTTTATGGAGATCCAAGTTCAAGTTTTTGATGATCTGCTTTTTGCCGATCGTCTTTGAGAGCTTGCGAATCTCAACAATTTTCTCATTGCTCATATGAGCCACCTCTTTCCGTTTTGCTTCCTTCAGTACTAACGATTCATTTCCCAGAAAGTTTCAGTTTTTTGGAAATCTGGCAGGCTTAACTATCGCCTCAACGGGAATAAACCAATTAACAACGAATATATGGAGGGTTTGGCTTTATGAATGAATTGCAGGAAAAAGAACAAGTGCTCATGGCGTATTACGCACAGTATTACAAAGGCGCATCTTTGGAGGAAATTCAAGAGCTCGACCGCCGCTTATCGCAAGGCATCGGGGTAGAGCAGTATAAAAAGGCGATGGACGAATTGAAAGAACAAGGCTTGATCCATGGTTTGGAGACGGTCGAGGAAAGAAACCAAGACGGCGTCGATTCCCCGATGGCGACAAATGAAGGCATGCTCTATATCAATGATGTCCTCAATCTCCAATCGGACGCGGTAGAAGACCACCAGCTCGATTATTTGGCGAAGCATCTGGAAACCAGCCACCTGGAACTGACGCTGGATCCGGTGAAGGGCTATATTGAGTCGGTCGTCAAAGAACAGGCGGATGAAAAGCCGAACGACAACACGCCTTGAATAGTTGAAAGCCACTTCTTGAAAAAAAGAAGCGGCTTTTTGTGTGAAAAATAGTTGGCGATTATAACTGCGCGATGGGACAAGATTCGAGTCAATTGGGTGATGTAGAAAGAATGAAGTACAAAGAGGGGAGCGGAAAAGCTTCTGCTTTTCTACTGCGTTCCAGGGGCACGCTTTCCGGAGGGCTCGCATTGAGCCGCTTCGTCGCTACGCTCCTGCAGGGTCTCAATTGTCTCGCTAATCCTCCCGGAGTCGGCCCCTTCCACTTCGTCTCTAGTTTTAAAGTGGTGGATAATCTCTTCGATTTATTCAATATAGATGGTGGAAGTGTGTCAGGCCTGATAGTTTTTGTCTCCTTGGATAGAGGAGCTACAATTGGCCGTTTGAATCCATCAATAAGGATCTATGTCTCACTTGCTGCCTCCTGGGAAGTGATTCCCCCGCTAGCCGGTAACAAGATATAGAAGCAGATCAATTTGAACAGTATCATACAACGAAATCTCTAAGCCGCCGAGCGCCAAGGGTGAGCCGACGCAATAAGACAGATGTCCTTTCTGTCTTATTGCAAGAGGCCTACCCAAAGCACGGCGGTGACTACCAACAAGAAACCCGAATCGTATGTAGAAACACTTCGACAGGCAAACCCTAGCTATCTTCATACGTATTCAAACCGGGAAGCGATTCTCTCACTACTAAAACAAAAAAAGGAACCAATGCTGAGCATTGATTTCTTCCACGCGTATCAAAAAGCTAAAGGCCCAGCACGAAGAATGCCAGGAAGATGGTGACGATGACCAAGGTGTTGGTGATATAGGACACCTTTTTGCTGACGGGTTCATCAAGTGCCGGGAAGCGTTCGACGAGGCGGATGCCTCCGTAAATCAGCACCATCAACAATGCCAAAGTCAAAATGAGCGGCATATCGTAGACGCGCACGTCGATAAAGCGGATGAGGATGACTGAAAAAGCAAGAATCATGCCGCTGACTAAATTTTTTCGTTTCATAGGAGCTCCTTCAATTCGTTTTCAAGAAACGGTCTGGCGTTCAACAGTTTGGTGAATTCCCGGTAGCGTTCCAATTGCCCTGCTGCCGGTTTTTTATTCGTGCGGTAGGCACGGATCAGAATGTTTTTTGGCGTGTGCTCCATATCGATAAACTCCATCAATTGGGTTTCATAGCCGACCAATGATAGCAGTTCCGCGCGGATCGAATCGGTCGCGAGTGCGCTGAAGCGTTCTTTGATCAAACCGTGCTGCAGCATGATATCAAGCGGCGATGACTGGATTTGGCTATTGAGTTCGTGTTGGCAGCACGGCACACTCAAAATGACGCCTGCATTCCATTTAACAGCACGGGCAAGCGCCATATCTGTCGCCACGTCACACGCGTGCAACGTGACAACCATATCGACGGCGGTATCTTGGTCGTAATCGTTGATGTCGCCAACAAGGAATTCGAGCTGCTGATAGTCGAGGTCGCGTGCAATGTTTTGGCATTCCTCGATGACGCTTTTTTTCAGGTCGAGGCCGGTAACGTGCAAATCGAGGCCCTTTTCGACGCGCAAATAATGATACAGCGCGAAGGTTAGATAAGACTTGCCAGAGCCGAAATCGAGTATGCGGATCGGGCGATCTTTCGGTAAATGTTCGAGTGCATCGTCGATGAATTCGATGAAGCGATTGATCTGGCGGAATTTATCGTATTTCTGTTTTTTGACTTTGCCATCCGGCGATTGGACGCCGAGGCGCACAAGGAATGGATAAGGAATCCCGTCTTGAAGCAAATAATCTTTCTTTCGGTTATGCGACAAATCGGCGGCAGCGCGAACTTCGGCTTCGGATTTGTAGCTAACTTTGAATTTTTTGCTCAATTGGATCTGTACTTTTTCGTCGGTAAACTGGAACAAGCCTTGGCGGAAATCGCTGAATAATTGTTCGAGCTCAACAGCTGCCTGATCAATTGTCAGGTTTTGGTGTTTCAAGATCTGTTCATATTGATATTCGAACTGGATGCGGTAGCCTTCTTTCAGTTCGACCGGTTTGAGTTTGATGCGTTTCAAGTCATTTGATTTCTGGCGCGGCTGGCTGATGGTGGCAGTAACGAGTGCGTGGCTTTGCAGTTTTTCTTCAAGTTGGGCGTGCATAGTTTGGAGTTCCATGGAAAATCCCTTCCGTCTTTATGATAGCCTCATTTTAGCACGGCTGAGAGACGGGGGCGACTTCACGAGCTGGAAAAGGCGCTTTCCTTTTATTTGGAATTTTGCGATAATAGCGAAGTGGAAACGTTTTCAACAAGGGGGATAAGGAAATGGCAATTCTCGATCAAACAGTGGGGGAAATTGTACGGGAGCAGGCAAAACAGTTTCCAGAGACAGAAGCATACGTCTATCCGGAAAAAGGTATCCGCAAAACCTATGCCGAATTTGACCAAGAAACCGATGCACTGGCGAAAGCATTCATGGGGCTCGGCATCGAAAAAGGCGAGCATATCGCGATCTGGTCCGACAATAAACGCGAGTGGTTACTGAGCCAATACGCCACAGGCAAGATGGGCGGCGTGTTGGTCACCGTTAACACGAGCTACCAGGCGAACGAACTGGAGTACCTATTGAAGCAATCGGATTCAACGACCTTGATTTTGGGGGAAGAATTTAAAGGCACCAATTATATCGACGTACTGAATCAAGTGTGCCCGGAACTGGCCGGATCAGAAAAAGGGCAGCTCGATTCACCCAAACTGCCGCATCTGAAGCGCGTCATCGTCATGAGCGAGAACAGCTACCCCGGCATCTATACATGGGGCGAGTTCGAAGCATTCGCAGAAAAGGTGACAGATGAGCAGCTGGAACGGCGCTTCCGATCGATGGAGCCGGATGAAGTCATCAATATCCAATACACGTCCGGGACGACTGGTTTCCCGAAAGGCGTCATGTTGACGCATCGCAACGTCGTCAATAACGGGCGCCTCGTCGGCGATATGATGAATTTGGATGAAACCGATCGACTGTGCATCCCGGTCCCGTTTTTTCATTGCTTCGGCTGTGTGCTCGGAACTTTGGCGGCGGTAACACATGGCACGACGATGGTCATCGCGGAGCAGTTCGAACCGAAGCACGTATTGCAAATGGTGCAAGATGAGAAATGCACGGCGCTTCACGGCGTGCCGACGATGTTCATCGCGGAACTCAACCATCCCGAATTCGACTCGTTCGATACATCGACATTGCGTACCGGCATCATGGCCGGTTCAACGTGCCCGATCGAAGTGATGAAAAAAGTCATCAGCGATATGGGTGCAAGTGAAATCACCATCGCTTACGGGCAAACGGAATCATCGCCGGTCATCACCCAAACCGGAAAAGACGATGCGATCGAAAAACGCGTCGCGACGGTCGGCAAGCCACATGACGACGTCGAAGTAAAAATCATCGACCCGGTGACTGGCGAACAAGTAGTAAAAGGCATGCCGGGCGAATTGTGCACTCGCGGCTATTTGATCATGAAAGGCTATTACAAAAACGAAGAAGCGACGAAAGAAGCCATAGATCCGGAAGGCTGGCTGCATACTGGTGACATCGCAGTAGAAGACGAAGATGGCTATATTTCCATCACCGGCCGCATCAAAGACATGGTCATCCGCGGAGGGGAAAATATTTACCCGCGTGAAATTGAGGAATTCTTGTACCAGCATCCGTCCGTACAAGACGTCCAGGTCGTCGGCGTACCGGATCCGAAATACGGCGAAGAATTGATGGCCTGGGTCATCTTGAAAGGTGGCGAAACCCTTGATGCGGATAAACTGCGTACATATTGCAAAGGGAAAATCGCCCACCATAAAATTCCGCGCTATATTGAATTCATTGATGAATACCCGATGACTGCTTCCGGAAAGATTCAGAAGTTCAAGCTGCGCGAAATGTCGGAAGAAATTGCTGAGAACGTCAAATAACAGAAGCATGGCCAGATGGAGGAACGCTTTCATCTGGTTTTCTGTTGGACGGGACCTTCAACTGTTAATTTGTAAATAATTGAAGATATTCAGAAAAGAAAGTTTAATGTTTCTCCAATTGGGGCACACAAGTAAAAGAAGTTATCTTGAATATAGGATAATTTGTGCGAACCACGAGCAAATCGATAAAGGAGAGGTTATGACATGAGCAATGTAAACTTAGCGATCATTTATTACAGCTCGACAGGAACCAATTATCAGATGGCGCAATGGGCAGAAGAGGCTGCAAAAGAATCAGGAGCACAAGTGAAAGTAGCGAAAGTGAAAGAGAATGCGCCGATGGGGGCGATTGAATCGAACCCGGCTTGGAAAGAGCATTACGAAGCGACGCAGGATGTGCCGGAAGCGGACAATGATTTACTTGAATGGGCGGACGCTATTATCTTCAGCGTGCCGACACGTTTTGGCCATGTGTCTTCGCAAGTCCAGCAGTTCTTTGATACGACCGGCGGCTTATGGGCACAAGGCAAATTGGCCAACAAAGTGGTAAGCGCCATGTCTTCTGCGCAAAATTCTCATGGTGGACAAGAAGCGACCGTACTTGCAGTCTACACAACGATGCACCATTGGGGCGCAATCATTGCAGCACCTGGCTACACAGATGAAGTGCTGTTTAAAGCAGGCGGCAACCCTTACGGAACAAGCGTCACAGTTGACCAGGATGGCAATATGGCAGAAGACGTAAAAGACGCAGTGGCACATCAAGCGAAACGCACGGTTCAAGTTGCAGGATGGGTTAAAAACGGCTTGAACGGGTAACTAAAAACTACACGCCGAAAAGGCGAATGCTGGCAGACGGGCGAATGCGCCCGTCTGCTTTTTTAGTCGAGGAGGGGTAGTTTGGAGTGGCTTAGTTTGCTGTTCGTCATGGGATTCGTCGTCATCCACTTATTTTCAAAAAACATGAATTTCCTGAAGTCGGTGCCGCGCAGCCGGTTCTTATCGATTGCAGGCGGCATATCCGTCGCATACGTATTTTTGCACTTATTGCCTGAATTAGGCGAATTCCAAGAAGAAGTCCACGAAGAGTTCGGCGGCCCAGGGGAAGGTTTCCTAAGCAATCATATTTACTTAGCCGCGATGGCCGGGCTGGTCGTTTTTTATGGCTTGGAGCAAATGGTGAAAAATTCGAAACGTAGGGCTTCAGAAGGCAAGTCTTCTTCAGGTGTCTTCTGGATTCACATTGGCTCTTTCGCCATGTACAACGGGATTATAGGCTATTTGATGATGCGCGAAGAGTATGAAGGCGTGGTCGGGATGGCCTTGTTTTTCATTGCGCTCGGCGTCCATTTCATCACCAACGACAAGGGGCTTCGGGAAGCGCACAAAGGTGAATATGACCGGTACGGCAGATGGCTTCTCGCAGCTGCTATCTTGGCTGGTTGGGGCGTTGGCTGGATAACCGAAGTGCATGAATTGATCATTGCGTTTCTCATGGCTTTGATTGCCGGTGGTGTCATTTTAAACGTGCTAAAAGAAGAACTGCCTGAAGAGCGTGAAAGCAGTTTAGGTGCTTTTGTAATAGGGCTGTCCGTGTACTCAGCATTACTATTGTTCGTTTGAATAAAAAAATGACGCTATTTATAAAAAAAGGGAATATCTTTTGAATTTTCGGGTAAAGTATTAGGTAATGAATCACGTGCGCAATCCTCGTGCTAGTGTCGAAAGGTGATGTTTATGCCATGATCACGAAAGAGGAAGAGGTAGTTTTTGAATATGAATTAAAGAAATTGGCGACAGAGTATAAAAAGTGCATGGACACTCCTTTAAAGAGGAAGATCCAAGACGATGCTTTGTGGTTACAGGCCATTGTTTTTCCTGCCTCTCGTAAAAAGTAAGATTTAAAAGCGAATACCCGATATTCCAGCCGCGCAGCTTTGCTGCGTGGCTTTTCTTTATGAAATGTGAACCGTTTTGTAACAATTTCCCGGGAAATGGCTCTTAGAGTGGGCGTCCTCAAAGGAATCTCTTTGATGCTCCTTTATAATAGGGGTAAGTGAAAGAAAGGGCGATGGAAATGGGAAGTTTGAAACAAATGGCCTACAGCCAGAACAATCGCATACGATTGTTGTTTCTAGCCTCACTGGCAAAGGGTCTAGCGATGATCGGGCAGGCTTTGTTTTTTGTATGGGTAGCTGATTCTGTATTTATGAAATCTGCCTCTTTTGAAGAAGTGCTGCCTATATTGGCTGCGTTGCTGGCGGTCATTTTGCTGCGGGCTGGTGCAAGCTATGCGATCGGCCGGCTCGGTGTCACATTGTCTATAGAAGCAAGGCGCCGTTTGCGGCAGGAATTGATCGCTTCGTATAAGGAGAATCCGCTGCAAGGGTCGATTGCCGGGCAGTCGGGGCGTAAGGTCGGCTTGCTGCTCGAAGCAGTCGATAACACCGATGGTTATTTCAGCAAATATATTCCACAGATGATCCAAAGTTATACGATTCCGTTAATGCTGCTCGGGGTAGTTTTTTACCTGAACTGGACGACGGGTCTGATCATCTTGATCACGGCACCGTTCATTCCTTTGTTCATGGCGATTGTCGGTAAACGTACGAAACAAAAAGCGGATGAAAAAGTTGAGCAATTGGCCGGTTTTTCAGGCGCATTCCTCGATGTGCTCCAAGGATTGACGACTTTGCGCTTATTCGGCCAGGCGAAGCGGCAGAGCGACACGATCCGCGACAATAGCTTGAAGTTCCGCGATTCGACGATGGACGTTTTGAAATCAGCTTTTCTGTCTTCGTTAACGCTTGAATACATTTCCATGCTGAGCATCGGGATTGTGGCACTTGAAATTGGTTTGCGGCTCGTCGTCTTCGACAGCATCACATTTTTTCCGGCGTTTCTTGTCCTGTTGCTTGTACCGGATTTCTTTAATCTGTTGAAAGAATTCGGCAGCGCTTTTCACACGGCGAGAGGCAGTGCGGCTTCTGCTGAGCTGTTGACAGAAGAATTGGCGAAAAGCCATCAGCCGGTCGCATGGGGGAAATTCTCAGTCGATGCACCGGTCGAGTTGGCTTTGGAGCAAGTGAGCTTTCAGTACGGAGACGGATTTCAACTTGAGCCGGCGAGTTTCAAATTTGAAGCGGGCACGTCCACCGCACTGGTCGGAGCGAGCGGCTCTGGAAAAAGCACCTTGCTGAATGTTGTAGCAGGGTTATTGCCGGCAGCGAGCGGACGGTTGCTGATCAATGGCCTGCCGCAAGAACAAGTGAATGAAGACGAATGGTTCGGGCAAGTGAGCTATATTACGCAAGACCCTTATTTATTTGCAGGAACCATTAAAGAAAATATCGAACTCGGGGCGAAGCGGTCCGTGGCGAAAGAACAACTGATTGAAGCTGCGCAGAAAGCAGGCATCTTGGAATTGATTGAATCGCTTCCTTTAGGCTTCGATACGATGATTGGTGAAGCAGGGCGTGGGTTGTCCGGCGGTGAAAAGCAGCGGCTCGTGTTAGCGCGCGCATTTCTCAAAAAGCCATCGTTATTGTTTTTCGATGAACCGACAGCAGGACTCGACCTTCACACAGAACAAGTGTTGCAACAGGCGATCGAAGAGCTGTCTAAAGAAGCCACCGTCATTACGATTGCCCACCGTCTGCACACAATCCGCAACGCATCACGCATTATCGTCTTGGACGCAGGAAAGGTAGAAGCCATTGGCACGCATGAGCAGTTGATGGACAGCTTCAGCCCGTACCGGTCCATGATTGAAGCGCAGCAAGGAGGTAAACGGGAATGGGTGAACTAAAAACGGTTTTTTGGCTGACGCTGAAGGAAAAACGCGACGTCGTCCTTGCTGTAATATTCGGCTTTTTGGCGGGGCTTGCCGGTGTGGCACTTCTCGGGTCAAGCGGGTATTTGATTTCGAAGGCAGCACTGACTACCCAAATGACAACCTTGGTTGTCATGGCAGCATCGCTTAAATTATTCGGGTTTGCTGCAGCCATTACCCGCTACGCGGAACGGCTGTTTTCGCACCGCGCAACGTTCACAATGCTCGGCCATTTGCGCGGCAATTTCTTTGAACGTCTGGCACCGCTCGTACCGGGTATTTTCCAGCGCCACCAGAGCGGTGATCTGCTGTCGCGCATCGTAGGCGATGTGGAAAGTTTGCAAAATTTTTTGCTGCGCGTGTTATATCCACCGATTGTCGTGGGCATGGTATTAGTGGCGACCGTGTTCTTCACTTCGTTTTATTCGCTGCCCATGGCATTGGTCATCTTGGCGGGCGCCATTTTTGTGGTCGTTATCCTGCCCGCGTTCTTCGCTCTCCGGAGACGGAAGAAAACGCATGCGACCGGAGAAACCCGCGGAGCCTTTGCGGCTGCATCAGCGGAATTTCTTTACGGGTTCAAGGACTTGAAAATCCATTTGGCGCTCGATCAAAAAAGCGCGGAACTGCAGGAAACGGCACACCGTTATGAACAAGCCCAGAAAAATGAAGGGCTTGAAGAAAACCGTGTCCAGTCGGTGAATGCATTAGTCGCTTTCCTGGCTTCATTTCTGGTGTTGGCGACCGGGGCGTATTTCGTATCCACTGGGGAATTATCCGGCCTGTATTTAGCGATGCTTGTCATGGTATCGCTTGGGGCATTTGAAAATGTCGGCCCGCTTGCTGCACTTCCGGCGTATTACGAGGAAAGCCGGATTGCTGCGCGCAGACTTGAAGAAGTGGTAGACGAAGAACCGGATAATAGTGCAGGAGAGATGCCGAAAGGTTCAGTGGATATTCAGGTTGACCGCTTAAGCTACCGCTATCCGGATGATAGCCGCTTGTCGCTCGATGACGTCAGCTTCCATTTGCCGCAAGGATCGAAAACGGCGATTGTCGGGCCAAGCGGTTCGGGCAAGTCGACCTTATTGCAGCTATTGTTGAAAGTGGCAGTGCCTGAGAGCGGCGACATCCGCTTTGAAAATGAAACGCTTAGCGGCATGCGCCCGGAAAACGTATGGGAACGCATGAACGTTGTGCTTCAGGAGAACCATTTCTTTTCAGGGACCATTGAAAGCAATTTGCGCATCGCGAATGAGCAGGCAGGTACAGAACAATTGCTTGAAGCACTCGAACTTGTAAACTTGAGTCATTTGGAGTTGACTGCGCCAGTTTATGAAAAGGGCCGGAATTTATCGGGCGGCGAAAAGCAGCGCCTGGCGATGGCCCGGGCATTCCTGAAAGGCGAGAGGCTATGGCTATTGGACGAACCGTTTTCATCGGTTGACGGTGTTACCGCTAAGTCCATTTACAACGAGCTGTTCACTCGCCATCCACAGGACACGTTCGTGATCATCAGTCATGATTTATCGGGACTTGAAAGCATGGACCGCATCCTTGTATTGGAAAACGGCGGCTTGATCGAACAAGGCAACTACCAGGAATTGATGGACCGCCGCGGCTATTTCTACGGCCTGAAGAAAATAGAAGAGCAAGTTTTCGTTTAAGTGTTTCGGAAATTGTGCAGAAAAAGACGCGTCTATGCAGACGCGTCTTTTTGCCGTTCGGCTATGAGTGGTTGGTGCTTTAAGGCATCGTCGAGTTTCATCTGTTCAAGTTCCAGCCGCAGCTTTTGTGTTTCAATTACGTAATTGTCATGCTTGAGCTTTTCGAGTTCCAATTCTGTCTCCAGCGCACGCTGGTGCATTTTCTTCTTTTTGGTCAAATAGTCCGTCCAGATAGCGACGAGGGGAATGGAAAAGACCATGATGACGGCTACCAGTCCTGTCATAGTGTTCACCTCTATTCAGATTATTCTGCATATAGATCAGTATACACGTTTTTCTTGATTTTAGAAAGTTATGGAAAAACCAAAACCCATGACAGGTGTCATACCCACAAACAGACGTTTATGTCTTATGAAGAAGTGGATAGGGGCGTAATATGATGGTTAACAAGTACACCGATGGGCACTTCGCCCATTCTAGGAGGAAGACAAGATATGAGCAAAGAAAAGACAGCGCAATTACGTAAGTTTGTCGCCCCTTTCGAAAAAGCAGATGTTAAAGCAAGTGTTCAACAAATAATTAACACGATACCCCCATTTTTCATTCTTTGGTTTTTAGCTTATCTCGCACTGGATGTTTCCGTTTGGTTAACAGTAGGAATTTCCATCGTCGCAGCTGGATTTGTCGTCCGCATGTTCATCATTTTCCATGACTGTACACACGGATCGTTCTTTAAAAACAAAAAAGCGAACGCGGTCGTCGGTACGATTACCGGCATATTGACGCTTTTCGCTTATGAAAAATGGAAACGCGAGCACGCAATCCATCACGCATCGAGCGGCAACCTCGACAAGCGCGGAGTCGGCGATATCTGGGTCATGACGATCGACGAGTACGTAGAAGCTTCCAAGTGGGAACGTTTCAAGTACCGCATGTACCGCAACCCTCTCGTAATGTTTGGGTTAGGGCCATTATTCCTCGTATTGATCTCAAGTCGTTTCAACCGTAAAGATGCACGCAAGAAAGAACGCAACAATACGTACTTCATTAATGCTGCATTGGTCGTTCTTTATACCATCATGATTTTGGCAATCGGCTGGCAGGCATTTGTATTGATTCAAGGTACAATCATGTTCACAGCTGGGGCACTGGGCATTTGGTTGTTCTACATCCAGCACACATTCGAAGATTCTTATTTCGAGGACGAAAGCGAATGGGATTACGTGAAAGCGGCAATTGAAGGCAGCTCGTACTATGAATTGCCGAAAGTACTGCAATGGGTGACTGGGAACATCGGTTTCCACCATGTCCATCACTTGAGCCCGCGCGTTCCGAACTATAACTTGGAAAAAGCGCATGTTTCCACACCGCCGCTGCAAAAAGCGACGACGGTCAACTTGAAAACAAGCTTCCAATCTTTGAAGTACAAAGTGTACGATGAAGAGAACAAGCGATTTGTAACATTCGGTGCCATC
Source organism: Planococcus sp. SK3692 (assembly GCF_028890485.2). Classification (GTDB taxonomy): domain Bacteria; phylum Bacillota; class Bacilli; order Bacillales_A; family Planococcaceae; genus Planococcus. Next base: position 1,377,862 of record NZ_JARCHV010000001.1, on the reverse strand, counting down.
AAGCATTTGCTTGGCGACTCTCGGACAGTACAACAATAAAGCAGAACTGCCATTGCCTCAGCAGAGAGGCAATGGCAGTTTTTCTTTACGGGTATCCTTGTGTTCGTTTGGAAGCTGCGCATATTTTCTCTTTGGCTGTGAGCTTTGGTATGATGGGAGCAAAGAAACTTTAGGAGGCAGTTATGCAAAACTGGTATCAAATTTTCCCCCGCAATACGTGGTTGAGCATCTATGCATGGACGATCTTTTGCATTTTGCCATTCTTTTTCATTTTCCGATCGTCTTCTCCAACTGAAATTGCAGCAGGGATCATCCTGCTTGGGGCATTTTTCATCGCTTACCGTTTGTCGTTCAGTTCCCATTCGTTCCTCGTATACCTATGGGTAAGTGTCGAGATGATTATCAATGTCGCGATGATTTTCTTATTCGGTTATGTTTACCTGGCGATTTTCTTGGCGTTCTTTATCGGCAATATCCGCAGTAAAGTCGGCTTTTTCATTATTTACGGCTTGCATATTGGGACCACGCTCGCCGCGATCATCTATGGCTTGTTGGTCGATTTCAATCTGTATATGACACAATTGCCGTTTATCATTTTGAGCGTTCTCGGTGTTATCTTATTGCCGTTCAACACCTATAACCGGCATAAACGCGAAAAGCTTGAAGGGGCGCTTGAAGATGCCAATAAGCGGATTTCGCAACTTGTGCTGATTGAGGAGCGGGAACGAATCGCGCGCGATCTCCACGATACGCTTGGCCAGAAATTGTCATTAATCGGCTTGAAAAGTGACCTGGCGGGGAAACTACTCAGTAAAGACCCGGAACGCGCAGCGGCTGAAATTCAAGATGTTCGCCAGACTGCACGCACCGCCTTGAAGGAAGTGCGGGAGCTGGTGACGGATATGCGTGGCACGAAACTGGAAGACGAGTTACTGCGCATCCAACAGATTCTTCGGGCCGCAGATATCGATTTCGTCTTCTACGGCAATGCCAAACTCAACAATACGCCGCTCTTAATGGAGCATGTACTGAGCATGTGTTTGAAAGAGGCTGTCACTAATGTGGTCAAACATAGTGCAGCCTCCCGCTGTACCGTGTTGATCAAGCAGACGCCGAACGAAATTTTGGTGCAAGTCCAGGATGATGGCGTTGGTTTTCCTGAAGGCAACCCGTTAGTTCAAGGAAATGGGCTCGCCGGGATGCGCGAGCGTCTAGACTTTGTCAACGGGCAAGTGGACATCGAAGTATTGGACGGCACGACTTTGAATATCCGGGTGCCGAATGTCATTCTTTATCAAGATGTGGAGGGGAGAAATTCATGATTCGAATTGTACTCGCGGAAGACCAGCGCATGATGCTCGGTGCGCTCGGGTCGTTACTGGATTTAGAAGACGATTTGGAAGTGGTCGGTATGGCGTCAAATGGAGAGGAAGCCATCCGCTTGGTTGAAGAGCTGAATCCGGACGTCTGCATCATGGACATTGAGATGCCGGTCAAGAGCGGCTTGGACGCGGCAGAAGCTTTGAAAGACCATCCATGCAAAACCATTATCCTGACGACTTTCGCACGTTCCGGTTATTTCGAACGCGCACGAAAGGCGGGCGTCAGCGGGTATCTCTTGAAAGACAGCCCGAGTGAAGAGCTCGGGACATCAATCCGCACCATTATGGACGGCCGCCGGATCTATGCCCCAGAACTCGTCGATCTTGCGTATGCGGGCAGCAATCCGCTCACTGAACGAGAGCGGCAAGTGATGGAGTTGATCACTGAAGGGCGCAGCACGAAAGAAATTGCCAAAGAGCTATTCATCACGACAGGCACGGTGCGCAATTATATTTCCACGATTCTGGATAAACTGGAAGCGAGCAATAGAATTGAAGCCATCGCACGCTACCGTGAAAAAAGTTGAACGACAAAACAGCAGGGCAAGGAAAGTGGCGGCTTTCCCTGTCCTGCTGTTTTGGTGTTTACTCGTATAATTTTTCTTGCAGCGAATCGTCTTCTGAGTAAATATGGAGTTCTCCATTATTGCGGTTAACATAGCGCTTCGCTTCGCCCATCAGGTCATCCTTAGTTTCTTCAATGAGGATGGCTTTTTTGCTGTCTTTCTTTTTCAACTGCCAGCCCTCTTCGTGTTTGCGGATTTCATAAATCGGGCCATCGTTGTCTCCCTGTACGGTATCGCGCGCCTGGTCCAGGGCAATCGGAATGGCACGGCCTTCTTCATAGCCATCACGCAACAATGCATTGGCAATCTCAATTGCTTTGTTACGGACCTCTTCATCCAAATTTTTGAAAGAATCCGGGTAATCATTCTTATTCCACGGCATATATATCGCCTCCTTGCCTCTCTATCCCCATTTAAATAGGAAATAAAACGCAAAGCCCCCTTTTCATATAAGCTCATTATGTTAAAGTGTTTAATAAAGGAGGAGATGTCATGACAGATACAACTTATCAAATCATAGCCTTACTCGTGTACCTCGCGGCTATGCTATTCATTGGCTGGTATGCGTATAAGAAGACAGCCGACTTATCCGATTACATGCTCGGGGGACGTGGTCTCGGACCATCCGTAGCAGCTCTCAGCGCCGGCGCATCCGATATGTCCGGATGGCTCTTGCTCGGACTGCCTGGAGCAATTTATGTCGGAGGTCTCGTGGAAGTTTGGATCGCCATCGGGCTAACAGTCGGTGCTTTCCTGAACTGGTTCTTTGTTGCGCCTCGTCTGCGAATCTACTCATTTGTCACCAGTGATTCCATCACCATTCCAAGCTTCTTAGAAAATCGATTGAAAGACCGTTCGCGTCTTTTGCGGATCGTTTCAGGTATTATCATTTTGATTTTCTTCACATTCTACGTTTCATCCGGCATGGTAGCTTCTGGCTTATTCTTCCAGAGCTCATTCGGTATGGATTACCACCTTGGCCTCGTCGTGGGCTCTGTGGTAGTTGTCGCTTATACTTTATTCGGCGGATTCCTAGCCGTCAGTTACACGGACTTTGTGCAAGGGATTATGATGTTCCTGTCGCTTATTGCCGTGCCGGTCGTCGGGATTTTCGTTACCGGCGGATTCGGTGAAACGGCAGCAAGCATCCGGGAAGTCGACCCGAACATGTTGAGCTTGATTTCAGGAGCTTCCACCATCGGCGTTATTTCTGCCGCAGCGTGGGGCCTTGGATACTTCGGCCAGCCGCATATCATCGTCCGTTTTATGGCAATTAAAACTTTGAAGGAAGTTCGGACGGCCCGCCGCATCGGCATGGGCTGGATGATCTTGAGCCTTATCGGTGCAACGGGGACGGCTTTGGTCGGGATTGCATATTTCCAGCAAAACCCACAGTCCACGCTAGTGGATCCGGAAGCCGTATTCTTGGACTTGAGTCAAATCCTATTCCATCCTCTAGTAGCAGGTTTTGTCCTGGCAGCCGTTTTGGCAGCGATCATGAGTACAATTTCGTCTCAATTGCTCGTCAGTTCATCTGCATTGATTGAAGACTTGTATAAAATTGCATTTAAGAAAGAATCCAGCGATAAAGGCTATGTCATGCTCGGCCGTCTCGCCGTTGCCCTCATAGCTGTTGTTGCTGCAGCGCTTGCATGGGAGCAGAACAATACCATTCTTGGTTTGGTCGCTTACGCATGGGCTGGGTTTGGTGCCGCTTTCGGCCCAATTATCTTGCTTTCCCTGTTCTGGCGCAAGCTTACTTCTAAAGGCGCGCTTGCAGGGATGATCGTCGGTGCCGTCACTGTCATCATCTGGGACCTTGTAGGGACCGCCCCTGATGAAGCAGGGGCTACTGAGCTGACGAACCTTGTCGGCAGCATCTATGAAATCATTCCAGGATTTTTCCTTAGCTGGTTGGTTACATGGGCAGTCAGCTTGATGACGTACAAGCCGAACGCTGAAATCGAAGCAGAATTCGATGAAACAGAACGTTTGATTCAAGAAGATAAAAATTGATCCGATAAAATAGGCTATCCTCTCAAATGAGGATAGCCTATTTTTTGTGACCGTCAATAAGCTTCCAGCTTTTTTGAGTCATTGCCGGCCGTCGTCGTGGCTGAACATCCAGGCGACGCCGTATTTATCTTCCACTATGCCATAGCCGAGGCTCCAAAACGTCTCTTGCAGCGCCATTTGAACTTTCCCATCCTGCGCCAGCTGATTGAACTCTTCCGTCATTTTGTGTAAGTCATCCGATATCACCGTTACGTTAATGTTCTTGCCGAATGCAATGGGGGCATCTGACATGGCATCTGAAAACATGACGGCGCTTCCGTGGATGTCCAAGCTCGCATGCATAATCCGGTTTTTCATTTCTTCGGACATTTCTTGCCCAGGCTCTGAAGGCATATCCCCAAAGCGGGAGAATTCCGTCGGCTCTGTATCAAATACTTTTGCGTAATACGCTACTGCTTCTTCGCAATTGCCGTTAAAGATCATATAGACATGGACGGTCATTGGAAAAACTCCTTTCGATAAGCTTATGTAAATATACGAACAAACATTCCTATTTCTTTATTATAGTCTATTGGTCAGAAAAGTAAAGCTTTATTAACTCAATAATCAGTTTATTAATGAGGGAAACCGACAGTAGTTTAGTCAATAAAAAAACTGCCTTAAAAGCTCAAGATCTAGAGCTTTTAAGGCAGTGAGGATTTTGCATTTACTTATTCTGTTGTTTTCTCGCTTCCCGTTCCAAACGTCGGAAGCGGCGCAATTCGGATTTGCGGATCGGCGGCGATTCGCCGCGGATGATTTTGGTGAATGACCAAAGCATTAGAAGCAGGAGCACCGTGAACGGCAAGGCCGATATGAGTGAAGCGGTCTGCAAAGCGTTAAGCCCGCCAGCGTAAAGTAGAACTGCTGCAATAGCTGACATCAAAACGCCCCAGATGACTTTGAACAAAGTCGGTGGGTTCAAGCTGCCGAAGCTGGTCATGGTCGCTAAGATGTATGTAGCGGAGTCAGCTGATGTCACAAGGAATGTGAAGATCAGCAAAATCGCCAATACGGACATGATGGTCGATAGCGGAAGAACGTCAAAGGTTTGGAACAGGGCAGAAGTTAAATCCACATTGACCGCTTCCGCGATGCCCGATTGCTCGTTCAAGTCATACCATAAGGCTGTACCACCAAAGACGGCAATCCATACACAAGCGATAGCTGGCGGAATGACCAAAACGCCGAAGACGAATTCGCGGATCGTGCGCCCGCGTGAAACCCTTGCAACGAACGCTCCGACAAATGGGGACCAGGCAGTTGCCCAAGCCCAGTAGAAGATGGTCCATCCAAGCACCCAATCTCCACCGGTATATGGCTCCATGCGCAAGCTGTACTGAACGAAGTTGGTGATATAATCGCCGATTGCGAGTGTAAATGTATCCATGATAAAGACGGTCGGGCCTGCAAAGAAGACGAATACCATCAGTACAAGTGCCAGGCCTAAGTTCAAATTACTTAAATAGGCAATTCCTTTATGAAGGCCTGTAGAAGAAGAAAGCGTGTAGGCGGCGAACATGACGCCGATAATTGCTAATTGGATCGGAAAGGCGTTGTCGATGCCGAAGACAGCGTTCAAGCCGCCGTTCATTTGCAAGACCCCGAGGCCAAGTGAAGTGGCGATTCCCATGACAGTTGCAATAACCGCGAGTGAATCGATCGTATGCTTGACCACCGGCTTCGAACCTAAGACCGGTTCGAGTGCAGTCGAGACAAGCCCAGGCTTTTTGCGTCTGAACTGCAAGAAGCCGATGACCAAGCCGACGATAGCGAAGACGGACCATTGGCTGATGCCCCAGTGAAAGAACGAATAGCCCATCGCAATACGCGCGGCTTCTTCCGTCTGTCCTTCAGTGCCGAACGGTGTCGTAAAGAAATGGCTCATCGGTTCCGCTACGCCCCAAAAGACGAGCCCTGCACCAAAGCCGGCTGAGAACAGCATGCCGATCCACGTGAAGAACGGGAATTCCGGGCGGTCGGAGTCAGCTCCGAGCCGGATGCTGCCATATTTGCTAATGGCGATGATGATCAGGAAAAGGGTGATGATGAAGACAGCTAGCAAGTAGAACCAACCGAAGTTAAGAGTGGTGAAGTTAAATAAGGTGCCGGCGATTTCACCGAAACGGATCGGCATAAATGCCCCAGCGATTACCAACAGCAGGATCACGGCTGTCGATATGATAAACACGGGGTTTTTCAATAATTTTTTATCCATGATGACCTCCTTTGAAATATGGTAATTATCTTTTCCTATACACTAGCCTATCGAAAATGAGGCCTAAAAACCACCCATTTTCCGGAAAAATCAGAATTGACAGCTAAAAAGTGACCATATACACAGCAAATTGGCAACGCTAGAGGGTATGATATTTAATAGAAGAAAGCGATCAATAGGCAAAGAAAAGGAGTGCTTGCAAATGAAGTTGGATCACATCGTCCATTTTACCCACACCAATCCGGAAGCCAGCAGCAAATTTTGGAACGAAAAAGGGTTCCATGCAATTGCGGGAGGCAGCCATAAAAACTGGGGAACGCAAAACGCCCTTATGTACGGTCCGGATTATTATATCGAGTGGCTCACGGTCGAAGACAAAATGCGCGCTGAAGCTTCTGACCACCCGCTGATTCAACAACTGCGCCTCGACGGAAGGGGCTTCGGCACAATCTGTCTACGTTCTGATGACCTTGACGAATTAGCGAAACAAATCGAAGGGCGCGGGTTCAAGACGATCGGCCCAATGGACTCCGAGAGGTTGACTGATACAGGAGAAACCGTCCGCTGGCGTTTGTTGTTTATTGATGAGCCGATTACATCTGCTTTGCCGCTGCCATTTTTTATTGAGTGGGAAGAACCGGATGAAGCGCGTTTTGCGGGCTTGAAACAAAAAGGCGCCATTACGGAGCTGAATGAAAGCCTGCGCTTGGAGTCGCTTGTTTTCTCGGTAAAAGATCCGGCGCAACGGGAAGCGCAGTGGAGAAGCTTGCTCGGAGGAGATATTGACTTGGAGAATGGCCGTATTGTGTTTGAGGCGGGCGAAGGAAAAGAGCGGCTGCGTGAAGTGCGTTTCGAATCGGCCGGACAGGAGATCGATTTTGAGCAAGGAAGCTACCAGGCACCGCGTTTTGGATAGGGGTGCCCGTGGTACTGTGGTAGGATAGAGGGAAACTTCAGGTTGATAAAGACATGAGGGCCAGGCGGAAAAAGTCTGCCGAAGGAGGCAACAAGAGATGGAACAATTGATTGAAAAAGCGATTATCGTGGGTGTCCAATTGCAAAAAGATACCCATTTTGAATACAGCATGGAAGAATTGCGCAATTTAGCGGAAGCATTAAGCGTTGAAGTGGTGGGCGAACTGCATCAAAATCTGGACCGCGTCAATCCCGCCCATTATATCGGCACGGGAAAGGTCGATGAAGTGAAAGTATTATACGAAGAAGCAGACGCCAATCTCATTATCTTCAACGATGAACTGTCGCCGTCCCAGATCCGCAACCTTGAAGAAGAGTTGGAATGCAAAGTGATCGACCGGACGATGCTTATCCTGGACATCTTCTCGAGACGCGCCAGAACGCGTGAAGCGCAAGTGCAAGTGGAATTGGCGCAATTGCAATATATGCTGCCGCGCCTCGTCGGCTTGCGCGCGTCGCTCGGCCGCCAAGGCGGTGCCAGCAGTGGTGGGCTCGCCAACCGTGGCGCCGGGGAAACGAAGCTTGAGCTTGACCGCCGCAAAATCGAAGACCAGATCACTAAGCTGAGACGGGAACTCGATCAAGTAAAAGAACAGCGCACGACACAGCGCAAGCAACGATTGAAAAAAGGCATGCCGGTCGTCTCGCTAGTCGGCTATACCAACGCCGGCAAGTCGACGATCATGAACAGTCTGCTGTCGAAGACGGGTCAAGACCTGGACAAGCAGGTATTCGAGAAAGACATGCTGTTCGCGACTTTGGACACGTCCATCCGCCAAATCCGGCTTGAAGACAATAAGACCTTTTTATTGTCCGATACTGTCGGGTTTGTCAGCCGCTTGCCGCACCATCTGGTCAAAGCATTCCGTTCGACACTCGAAGAAGCGCGCAATGCGGATCTATTGCTTCATGTGGTCGATGTCTCGAACGATGAGCATGATTATATGATGGAAGTCACCGACGCAACCTTGCAGGATGTGGGTGTCGAAAACGTCCCGACTTTATATGTCTATAATAAATCGGACCTCGCCGGTGTCGCATATCCAAGAAAGAGTGCCGATGCCGTCTGGATATCAGCCAAAGAAGGAGCGGGACTCGATGAGCTGATCGAAAGCATACGTGAGCGGCTCTTTGCCAACCACGTCATGTGCCGGATGGAAATTCCGTTCGGACGTGGGGACGTCGTTGCGTATTTGAACGACCATGCAAGTATCAAGGAAACCGAATATGGAGAAGAAGGCACATTGATTACTGTGGAATTGAGCCGTGCAGATTATGACCGCTACGAACAATTTGTGATTGGTAAATGAGTAAGCCGTATGCAAATAGCTAATATGTGAACAAGTCGGAGAATCTCTCCGGCTTGTTTTATTGTGGAAAAACCATATTTTAACGGAGGGCAATTAACCGGCTGTAAATTGGGTAAACTGTGAGTAAAGGGAGAATGCTGTATAATGGACGACAAGTCTTGATAAGGAGAGTGAACGCCATGAGAAAATGGGTGGCAGTCATAGGAACCGGCGCTGCCGTTATCGGCCTTGGCGCATGCAGCAATGCTGAGGCGCCGACGACTGAAGAGGAAAGCGACAACCCTGCGCAAGAAGCTCCCGAAGAAACGAAGAGCGCTTCGGAAGTTTATACGGAAGCGGTAGAGGCTTCGCAGCAAGTGGAAAGCGTGCGGGCTCAGTCGAACACCGAACAACAGATGAAGATGCAGCCGGATGGCATGGAAATCGAGATGACGGTCGACTCTGAAATGGAAATGACCTACGAGCCCCTGGCATTCCATCAAACAGGCGAGACCAGCATTGTATCGGAGGATATCGACAATACCAATCCGATGCTGACGGAAATGTATATGACGGAAGAGGGCTTATATATGCATGAGACGTCCGTCGATATGTGGCTGAAGATGCCGGAGGAAATGTACGAAAACATGCAGTCGATTGCCGGACAGCAATCGGCTGACCCCGCGCGCCAATTGGATGAGCTCGGTGATTTTGAAGAGGATTTCGTCCTGGAAGAAACGGATGAAGCTTACATCCTGACGCTCGATGCCTCGGGAGAAGAGTTCCAGGAACTAACGGATGAACAATTGGAGAAAACATTGGGCCAGATGGAAATTGAAGCACCATTGTCCCCGGAAGACTTGGAAGTGCATTCCGTGAATTATGTCATCACGCTGGATAAGGAAACCTACTTAGCGGACCGCATGGAAGTGGATATGGAACTTGATGTCAACGTGCGCGGTGAAATGATGGCGATCGAATCGCAAATGCAAGTGGACTACAGCGACTACAATGCCATCGAACCGATCGAAATTCCATCGGAAGTATTGGAACAAGCACAGGAAATCGAATTTTAATAATGAACGATGCAAGCAGAGGGGATTTTCCTCTGCTTTTTTACATTGAAACAACCCCATGCAAAGCGGTGACTCACAAGCCATGGTCGATCCCTTGGCGCACGCCAGCCCCAACCCAAGAAGCGATCCCCGGTAGCCGGAAACTGCTTAAAGAAGCGGATCCTGCTAGACGCGCTTCAATCAGTGAAATCTCCTAGCCGACCTGCGTCAAGGGTGAGCCGAAACAATGAGACAAGCGCTCTTCTTGGCTCATTGCGAAAGGCCAACCCAAAGCAGGGCAGCGACTCCACAAGCGATGCCAAATTCCTCGTCACATTTTGATTCCCAACCCAAGAAGCGATTCCCCAACTAGCCGAGAACTGTTATAAAGAAGCAGATCTCTAGCTAAACAAATTTCACTCAATGAAATATCTCAGCCGACCTGCGTCAAGGGTGAGCCGAAGCGATGAGCAAGCGCTCTTCTTGGCTCATTGCGAAAGGCCAACCCAAAGCAGGGAGGCGGCTCCACAAGCGATGCCAAATCCCTCGTCACATCTTGATTCCCAACCCAAGAAGCGATTCCCCAACTAGCCGGGAACTGTTTTAAAGAAGCAGATCTCTAGCTAAACAAACTTCACTCAATGAAATATCTCAGCCGACCTGCGCCAAGGGTGAGCCGAAACAGTGAGACAAGCGCTCTTCTTGGCTCATTGTGAAAGGCCAACCCAAAGCAGGGAGGCGGCTCCAAAGGTGACGCCATGCTCAAGCAAGCTGGTCGCCAAATTTGAAAAACAAGTGAACATTTCAAAACACTGGAATTCTTAATGAAAATAGTTCTCAATTACCCCTTGACGCTAATTTTTATACTGCTATACTAAAAAACAATGAACCATTGATAATCATTATCATTCTCAATTGGCAATAGCTTTAGATAGGGAGCGGCATTACATGAAAAAACGTATTCTAATACCCATATTGATCCTTCTGTCGTTCATCTCCCTGTTTGTTGGAGTCAGCAGCATCAGCCCGCTGGATCTCCTTGATTTTCAATCAGAAGAAACACAGATTTTCCTCGTCAGCCGCTTTCCGCGGCTTGTCGCGATTTTACTGGCTGGGGCTGGCATGAGCATGGCGGGGCTCATCATGCAGCAATTGAGCCGCAATAAATTCGTCTCGCCGACGACTGCCGGGACGCTTGATGCGACGCGCCTCGGGATTCTCGTTTCGATGTTGCTGTTTGCGAATGCTTCGATGATCGAGAAGATGGCAGTGGCGTTTTTGTTCGCGCTTGCTGGAACATTTTTGTTCATGCAAATCCTGAACCGTATCAAATTCAAGGACGCCATCTTCATTCCGCTCATCGGCTTGATGTTCGGCAATATCCTGTCGTCGATCACCACATTTTTTGCCTACCGGGCAGACGTTATCCAGAACATGTCGGCTTGGCTGCAGGGTGATTTTTCGATGGTCATGAAAGGCAGCTACGAACTTCTTTACATAAGTGTACCGGTCTTCATCATCGCCTATATGTACGCCAACCGCTTTACCGTTGCAGGCATGGGTGAGGATTTCTCGAAAAACTTAGGGCTGAAATACCGCAGCGTCGTCAACATCGGCTTGACCTTGGTTGCGCTTATTACAGCGACTGTGGTTTTGACCGTCGGCATGATCCCGTTCCTCGGATTGATCATTCCGAATATCGTCTCCATCTTCAAAGGGGACCATCTGCAGAAAACCTTGCCGCATACTGCGATGCTCGGCGCCATCTTCCTATTGGTCTGTGACATTCTCGGGCGTGTCTTGATTTATCCGTACGAGATCACAATCAGCCTGATGGTGGGCGTCATCGGAAGCTTTATCTTCCTGATTATGTTGTTTAGGAGGAAGGCGTATGCGTGATGTACATAAATTATGGATTTTGATTGCGCTTGCCGCAGCGGCATGCGGTTTGTATTTATTCGACAATTTGAATGGCAGCTTCGATTATGCGCTGCCGAGAAGAGGCGTGAAAGTCTTCGCGATGGTATTGACGGGTGTGGCGATCGCTTATGCGACGGTAGTGTTTCAGACCATCACCCATAATCGCATTTTGACGCCGAGCATCATGGGATTGGATTCGCTGTATATGCTCCTCCAGACAGTATTGATTTTCTTCTTAGGTTCAGGGCATATTACGATCATCAATAAGCAAGTGAATTTCTTATTGTCGATTGCGGTCATGGTCATCTTCGCTTTATTGTTCTATAAACTATTGTTCAAGAAAGACAACCAGCCGATTTATTTTCTTCTACTGATTGGTATCATTCTGGGCACCTTTTTTGGCAGCGTCTCAACCTTCCTGCAAGTGCTGATCGATCCGAATGAATTCCAAATCGTCCAAGACCGGATGTTCGCGAGTTTCAATAACGTCAATGCCGATTTAGTATGGATCTCGCTACTATTCATCGTCGTCTTGATCGGCTTGGCTTGGCGCCATAATCCATCGCTCGACGTACTGTCTTTGGGGCGTGATACGGCAGTCAATCTCGGTGTCGGATATGATGCGCTCGTCAAGAAGATGCTTGTGCTTTCTGCGGTATTGATCGCCATTGCCACAGCATTGGTCGGCCCGATTACGTTCTTCGGCTTGATCGTCGCCAATTTGTCTTATCAGTTTTTTAAATCCTATAAACATTCGGTCGTCATTGCCGGCGCGAGCATCATCAGCATCGTCGCGCTCGTTGGCGGGCAATGGGTCGTCGAACATGTCTTCACGTTCAACACGACGCTCAGCGTCATCATCAATTTCATCGGCGGCGTCTATTTCATCTATTTGCTATTAAAGGAGAGTCGGTCTAAATGATCCAAGTCCGTGAACTGACGAAATTATATGGAAAGAAACAAGTCGTAGAAAATGTGTCGGTCGATATTCGGCAGGGGCAGATCACCTCTTTCATCGGGCCAAACGGGGCGGGGAAATCGACGCTCTTGTCGATGGTCAGCCGGCTATTAGATGCGGATACCGGCGAAGTGTTGATCGATAAAACCAACACGAAGCAGATGAAGTCCAATGATTTCTCGAAACGCGTCTCCATTTTAAAACAATCGAATTTCATGAATGTGCGCTTGACGATTCGCGAATTGGTGTCATTTGGCCGCTTCCCGTATTCGAAAGGCCGCTTGAACGCAGAAGATGAGCAGATGGTCGATCAGGCAATTGAATACATGGACCTTGGGGATATGGAGGCTTCGTATTTAGATGAATTGTCCGGCGGCCAGCGACAACGGGCGTTCATCGCAATGGTTATCGCGCAAGACACGGATTATGTGCTGCTCGATGAACCGCTTAATAATTTGGACATGAAGCATTCCGTGCAGATCATGAAGATTTTGCGTCGCTTAGTTGATGAACTCGGAAAAACCGTGATCATCGTTCTTCACGATATCAACTTCGCCTCGGTCTATTCCGACCGCATCGTTGCATTGAAGAATGGCCGTGTCGTGAAAGATGGGCCGACCGAGGAAATCATCCAGTCGGCTGCGTTAAAGGAAATTTACGATATGGACATCCCGATCCAGCAAATGAATGATTGCCGGATTTGCGTGTATTTCAATTCCTGAAAGTGGAAGTTATTGAGTGCGAAAACAAGGAAATCCGGGACCCGTGTGGAAGTGTACTCCATGCGGGTTTTTTTATAGTTGTGGATGATTTTCCAAATTGCCCTATCGATGCGGCAGGGAAGAAGGTGCTGAGATGAAGCGAATCTTTTATCCATTGGCGATGGCGACACTGCTTGGGTTTTTCGGCATACTTTATTATTACCAGCAAGAACCGGTCCGGGAATTGGATGAACGGGCAGTTTCGGTGTTCGGCGGGGTGGGGTGGCTTAAGGCCGTGTCGTTTATCGGAGAGCAATGGATGATTTTTACGGTCAGCTTTCTGCTTTTGGTCTTCCTGTGGGCATTCCGCCAAAATTACCGCGGCATGTTTTTCGTCTTACTGACGGTCGGTGCAGGGAACGCGTTGAATCAATTGTTGCGGCAGTGGTTCGCTCGCCCAATGCCGGAATTTCCAGAAGAAATGGCATCCTATAGCTTTCCGTCCGATCATGCGATGGTCGGCTTATTGTACTTGTTCACCTTGGCGTACTTTCTTGGCGAAAGGGCTGGCACAAAATCGATTCGCCTGACGATCTGGCTGGCTGCGGTATTGTTGACGATACTCACGGCTTTATCGCAAGTGGCAAGCGGCGCGCATTACTTGTCGGATGTATTGGCAGGCTTGTGTCTCGGCTATACGTTATTCGTTTTAGTGGCCATCTGGTATGAAATGAGGGAGCGGCAATTCCGCAAGCGCAAATATATGCGCGCTGTTGAGCAAGAAGAAATTGAGGAGCGTTGAATTGGCGCAATAAAAAAACGAACGGAGAAAACTTCTCCGTTCGTTTTTTCTATTAAGAACCCCCAGGTTTTTCGTTCTATTTCTCTCTCTATTTTATATTTTTCCTGAAGCTGGCCGTTCTTCGCCCAGTTGATTCAAACGATCAGCAAAGTTGTCCGAGCCGCCTGAAGAACCGCTCAGCACGTCTTGCATTGAATAAGCTTGTGATCCGTGTTCTGCAAAGTCCAAACCGATTTCTTCTTCTTCGGCTGTCACGCGCAGCGGTGTCACAATGCTGATCAAGAGAAGGACGGCTCCGGTAGCCAAGGATGCCCAAGCGATGACGGCCAGTACGCCGACTGCCTGGATGCCGAGAATTTCAGCTCCTCCTCCGTAAAGCAATCCACCATTCACATCGAAAAATCCAATCGCGAGAGTTCCCCAAATCCCTGCGATTCCGTGAACCGATACAGCCCCCACTGGATCGTCCACGCGAATTTTCGTATCTAATAGATGGACAGCTTCCGTCATGATGATGCCGGCGATCAAGCCGATCAAAATTGCACCGAGGAATGATACATTGGCAGCACCGGCAGTGATTCCGACAAGGCCTGCAAGCGCACCGTTCATCGTCAAGGTGCCGTCAATGCGCCCGTAGCGGAAGCGAGTGTAAAGCGCCGTAGCCAAAACGCCGGCAGATGCTGCGAGTAAGGTGTTGGCGATGACAGGCGGCACAAGTGCGGGATCTGCTGCGAGCGTGCTGCCGCCGTTAAACCCGAACCAGCCGAGCCATAGGATGAATACGCCAAGCGCGCCAAGCGGCAAGCTATGCCCGGGAATCGTATTGACGGTTTTCCCGGAATACTTCCCGAGACGAGGGCCAATTTTCCAAGCTGCGATAAAGGCGGCAACAGCACCCGTCAAGTGGACGACAGTGGATCCGGCGAAGTCGATAAAGCCGATTTCAGATAACCAGCCGCCTCCCCATACCCAGTGGCCGACAATCGGATAGATGATAGCTGTCATGGCAACGGTCAGCAAGATATAAGCGGTCAAGTGCATGCGTTCTGCGACGGCCCCTGAGATGATTGTGGCACACGTAGCGGCGAAAACTGCCTGGAAGACGAAGAATCCGATATCCGTGACACCTGATAAAGCGAATCCTTCCGTGCCGATCAAGCCAAACGACGACGGCCCGAACATCAGCGCATAGCCGACGATGAAATAAAGGATGGAGCCAAGTGAAATGGTGATCATGTTTTTCATCAAAATATTAAGGGTATTTTTAGAGCGAGTGAATCCTGTTTCAACCATGGCAAATCCGGCGTGCATGAAAAAGACGAGCATGGCACCGAGCATGACCCACAGCATATCGACTGAACTTTGAACAGCTTCCATAATTATCTCCCCTTATCCAATCGCGACAGTGCCGCGTTCTTTTGTTCTGATCCGGATGGCTTCTTCTACAGGCAAGATGAAGATTTTCCCGTCTCCGACTTCACCGGTGGAGGCATAGTCAAGCAAAGCTTGGATGATGTCCTCGACTTTTTCGTCCGAGACGACCATCTCCAATTTCAGCTTAGGAGAAAACTCCATTCGGTAGGCATTCCCGCGGAACAAGCCAACGCGCCCTTCCTGTTTGCCGATTCCCGCGATTTCAGTTACGGTCAGCCCATCGATTCCTTCAAGAGCCAATGCTTGTCGAACGTCGGCGAAAACAGAAGGGCGAATGATAGTCTCAATCTTTTTCATGCTTCTTCCTCCTCGTGTTAGGTTTTCTAACATGTATATCGTGTTAGGTTTGTTAACATATTAATCAATGTTTTCTGACAATGCAAGTTTTATTTTTGAAATATGTTAGGTTTTATTACGTGAAAACGATTTCAAATGGCGGTATTCATAGGAAAAATTATTTTTGACTTATTTAAAGGGATAGGTGATGACGATGTATAGAATTTCGCAAGAACTGGCGGAACTGGGGAAAAAGCGCATTGCGGATTTTTCGGTAGAAGGCTTTGTTTGGGGGAGTGGGCCGCAATCGCCGGCATTGATGCTGGTCGGGGAAGCGCCAGGTGAGAACGAAGTGGAGACGGGGATTCCGTTTACGGGCCGTGCTGGCAAAGAATTGATGGCTTCATTGGAAGGGATCGGCCTTGAGCGGGAAGATGTCTACATCACCAGCGCTGTCAGAAGCCGTCCGTACAAATGGGGAGAGAAACGCACCCGGAGCGGTGAAGTGGTGAAACGGAAGTACAACCGGGCCCCAAACAAAAAAGAGATCATCGCTCATGCCCCAATCCTTGATGAAGAAATTCGTGCGGTAAAGCCTCCGTTGATTGTGACACTTGGCAATGTCGGCTTGCAGCGGCTTGTCGGGCGTGAGGCGAAGATTATGCAATTGCATGGGACGCTGATGGAAACGCCGATTCTGTATTGGGATGAAGACAGCGGCGCATTTTTAGAAACAGAGGAGAGCTATCACATTTTTCCGACCTTCCATCCGGCAAGTGTGTTCTATAATCCGGCAGTCCGCGAACACAAGGATGCCGATTGGGAAAAACTGGGGCGATTGCTGCGTAATGAAGTGAATGAATAATGGAAAATCTTTCTTCGTTGAAAAAAGTTGCGCAAAGGAAACTTCTGGAGTAGAATAGCTTTATTCATTACTACTGGAAGGAAGTTGGCTTTATGGACAGTACGGTTTTATTCGCGCTTGGCTTGACGCTGTTCGCGGGACTGGCAACTGGGATTGGCAGTTTAATCGCGTTTTTTGCTTCGCGCACCAATACGAAGTTCTTGTCAGTGTCGCTCGGTTTCTCGGCTGGCGTCATGATTTATGTCTCGATGATTGAGATTTTCTTTAAAGCGAAAGATTCACTGACGGCTGCACAAGGAGAAACGGCAGGATACTGGCTGACACTTGCTGGATTTTTTGGCGGGATGGTCTTTATGGCAGTGCTTGACCGGATTCTGCCGCAAATGGGGAATCCCCATGAAGTGCGCACGGTAGAAGACATGGACGAGGGCCCGACCAACGACGAATACGCGCGTCTCCGCAAGATGGGGATTTTCACGGCGCTGGCTATTGCCATCCACAATTTCCCTGAAGGCATCGCGACATTCATGTCAGCAATCCAAGATCCTGCGCTCGGCATTGCCATTGCAATTGCTGTGGCGATCCACAATATTCCTGAAGGCATTGCAGTGTCGGTACCGATCTATTACGCAACCGGTAGCCGCAAGAAAGCATTCCAATACAGCTTTCTCTCAGGGATATCTGAGCCAGTCGGGGCCATTGCGGCTTGGTTGTTCTTGATGCCTTTCTTGAGCGATACATTGTTTGGCATTATCTTCGCAGGAGTTGCGGGGATTATGGTGTTCATCTCGCTGGATGAATTATTGCCGGCAGCGAAGCGTTATGACGAAGCTCATTTATCGATTTATGGATTGGTTGCCGGAATGGCAGTCATGGCACTCAGTCTCGTCCTTCTTGCGTAACTTGAAACCTCACGTCTCTTTGACCGTATAAATGGTCAAGGAGGCGTTTTTCAATGGAAACTAAAAAAATTGAAGAAACTTACGGGCAAGTCTCGAAATCGCTCGGTTGGGCGGCAGACAAGCAAGTGGCACTCGCTGTCACAATGATGTATGTGAGCCGGGGGCGTGAATTCGATGTAGCTGCACACCATGAAGTATCTCGGCTCATCAAAGAGAAAGAGGGATTTACTTCGCCGCTGCGGGCCCATCTCCACCACATTGTCACGGCATATCTGGCGCTAGGGGAAGAGACGGCCGAAGAGGGATTGATGAAGCTCAATACCAATCAGCAGGCGCTGAACAACTGCAAATTCTGGAAAAGTTCCTATACATATCTTGCAGGCTTGATGATGGATTCTCCTGAACAAGCGCAGCGGGCGAGGGAATTGTATAATGCGATGAAAACGTATCATCCATTTCTCACGTCAAGCGAAGATATTCCATACGTCGCTTTACTTTCCAATCGTGAAGGCGAGGTCCAAGAGCGCGCGGAAACGATGAACGGCTACTATAAAGAGCTGCGAACACAAGGGTTTTCAGCCGGCAATCAGTTGCAATGGCTGAGCCAGGTCATGACTTTCGATTCGCCTATGTTCCAGCCGGAAGTTGCAGGGCGAGTCGTGGCAATCCGCGATTTTCTTAAAGCGGAGAACATCAAAGTGCGCGGGGAGCATTACCCAGTGCTCGGTTTTCTGGCTATTGCCAATGCGGACGGGCAGGCGCTGGCTGCTGTTGTGGAGACGGCTCGTGCGCTGGAAGCGTCGAAATTATTTCGCTGGTATGGCAGCTGGATTCTCCCTTCCGCAGTTCAATTGACGATGGCGGAATCAGCAGAGCTGCGTGAAAGCGAAGCGGCGGTATTTTCGACTTCCGTGGAAATGCTTATGCAAGCCCAGCAGGCAGCGACGATGCTCGGCATGAGCGCGGTGATCGCTTCTTCAAATAATTCCGGGAGTTGAGTGCGGAGCCATTCGCTCATCCCTTGTCACTTGAAGCCTGTAACGGTATAGTTAGGGTGTAAAGAATAACAGACAAGTGTCAAGACAAGGGGAAAGTATATGGCAACTGCGACAGAAAAAAACACAAAATCTATATCACAACGTAAATTATTAGGTGTGGCTGGGCTCGGCTGGTTATTCGATGCGATGGACGTCGGCATCCTGGCGTTTATTATTGCTGCGCTTCATGAAGATTGGGGCCTTACTTCCCAGCAGATGGGCTGGATTGGCGGCGTCAATTCCATCGGCATGGCCGTCGGAGCGTTCGTTTTCGGCATTTACGCTGACCGTGTCGGCCGCAAGAAAATCTTCATCATCACGCTATTGCTATTCTCGCTGGCGAGCGGCATTTCGGCATTCACCACAACGCTTGCCGCTTTCTTGATTCTGCGCTTCTTCGTTGGCATGGGGCTTGGTGGGGAATTGCCGGTCGCCTCGACTTTGGTATCGGAAAGCGTCCCGGCAAAAGACCGCGGGCGGGTAGTCGTGCTGCTCGAGAGTTTCTGGGCGGCGGGCTGGCTAGTGGCTGCGATTATTTCGTACTTCATCATTCCTGCATACGGCTGGCGGGTCGCGCTGTTGTTGACGGCATTGCCGGCGTTTTATGCGCTGTACCTGCGCATCAATTTACCGGATTCGCCGCAATTCACGGCGAAAAAAGACGTACTGCGCTCCGTTTCGACCAATATCCGTGAGGTTTGGTCAAAAACCTATCGACGCCCGACCATGATGCTATGGATCGTCTGGTTTACGGTCGTCTTCTCGTATTACGGGATGTTCTTATGGTTGCCGAGTGTCATGGTAATGAAAGGATTCCCGCTCATTCAAAGCTTCCAATATGTATTGATTATGACGCTCGCGCAGTTGCCGGGTTATTTCTCGGCGGCTTGGCTCATCGAACGTGCCGGCCGCAAGTTCGTGCTGGTGACATATCTGGTCGGGACGGCTGCTTCCGCATTAGCGTTTGGGAATGCGGACACCGTTACGACGCTATTGATATCAGGTGCTTTCCTGTCGTTCTTCAATCTTGGCGCCTGGGGAGCGCTCTACGCATATTCGCCTGAGCAATATCCGACAGTCATTCGTGCGACTGGAACAGGCATGGCGGCGTCATTCGGCCGGATCGGCGGCATTCTTGGCCCGATTTTGGTTGGCTCGATGCTGACAGCCGGATTCGGCATCAACGTCATATTTGCGATTTTCTGCGGTTCGATTTTAATTGGGGCCTTGGCGGTCGCTTTCCTTGGGACCGAAACGAAACAAATGGAATTGGAATGACGAAACGCGGGCCGAATGCGGCCCGCGTTTTCGTTTCTCTAAAGCGAAAAGAGGGAATGAACCAGAAATAGCTAATAAGTAATAAAGAAATGAATTTAATGGAAACGAGTGTGGAGACATGGAATGGAAATGGTACCGGGAGATTGGCGAATATAAGGAAAAAGCGCGGCCGCTGCTTGAAAAAAGGGAAGACCTATACAGTTTATTTCTTGGCGTACTGGGCCAAATTGAACAAGGGCGCTATGAAATGTTCTATTTAGGACTCGCAGAAGACACGCAAGGGGTTGCGGCATTGGCTTTGATGACGCCGCCTCATCCGTTGCAATTGATCGTTTGGCGTGAAGATGAAGACGTAGAAGCACTGGCGGCGAACGAATTCCGCAATGCAGAAATTGAAGTTTCCGGAGTCATTGGAGATAAAAGGACCGCTGAAAGATTCGCGGAAGCCTGGGGAGAGCTCTCGGAAATTGCGATGGATCAAGGCTTGTACCGGATCGATGCCGTGCGGAAGAAACTTGCGAAAAGCCCAGGAAGCTGGCGTGTGGCAAACCGGCTGGATGCACCGTTGCTCGTCGATTGGTATCAATTATTCGGCGAAGACACCGGCATCGGCATTCCATCGCAAGAGGAATCGGAAGAGAAAATTGCTGACTTCATCTTACGTAAAGAAGTGTTTCTGTGGGAAGATGAGGGGCGCGTGGTGTCTTGTATGAAAAAAGCACGGCCATCCAAGCATGGCATCACTGTGTCATTCGTCTTTACGCCGAGAGAACTTCGGAAGAAAGGCTATGCGCGTACGCTTGTTGCGGAAGTTACGGAAGAGCTGCTTATTGAATATGATTTTGCTATGCTTTATACAGATTTGGCAAATGGCACTTCGAACAAGATTTACCAGGAAATCGGTTATGAACAAATCGCCAATCCGGTGCACTTGAAATTTGGGCAATCGCAACGGGAGTAAGGCCCTGTGTAAAAGGGTATAGAAAAACGACCAATTGAAAGGGGGCGAAGCGAATGATCCGCTTTGACAAGGTCACAAAACGCTATCCGGACGGAACGGAAGCATTGAAAGACGTTACGCTCGATTTGCCAGCACGCCAACTGACCGCCATCATCGGCCCCAGTGGATGCGGAAAGACGACCTTGATGAAAATGGTCAACAAATTGGAAAACCCGACAGCAGGATCCATATACATAGACGATGAGCCAATCACCGGCATGGATGAGGTGAAGTTGAGGCGGTCGATCGGTTATGTCATTCAGCGCATCGGCTTGTTTCCGCATATGACCATCGCCGACAATGTTTCGTTAGTTCCCAAATTACTGAACTGGCCAGCTGATAAAACCGATGAACGCTCGAAAGAACTGCTGCAGCTAGTCGGATTGGATCCTGCCGTTTTCATGGATCGCTATCCATTGGAGTTGAGTGGCGGCCAGCAGCAGCGTGTCGGCGTTGTCCGTGCGCTCGCGGGAGACCCGAATATCGTGTTGATGGATGAGCCGTTTTCGGCGCTCGACCCGATCAGCCGTGAACAATTGCAGGATGAGCTGCGCCATTTGCAGCAGGAAATCCACAAAACGATCGTTTTCGTCACGCATGATATGGATGAGGCCTTGAAAATCGCCGATACGATCGTCGTGATGAAGGATGGGCAAGTTGAACAGATCGGGACGCCGCAGCAATTGGTTGATGAACCCGCCAATGAATTCGTGCGCAGCTTTATCGGCACTGAACGGATCAACCAAAAACGATCATTTGGAGACCGGCGTTTGAAGGAATTCGCATTTCTCTTCGACAAAGACTGGGCAGGGGAAGCGGAAGAGGCAGATGCCAAATTATCGGTCAGCGACGCGCATCAGCTATTGGAGCAAAGCGGCAAGCCGCGCCTCGCTGTAGTCGATGAAGGGAAATTGGTCGGCTTTGCCGGAGAGCGTGAATTGTTGAGAGCAGCCCTCCATGTTGAGAAGGGGGCTGCCGTATGAATGCATTTCTCGATACACTCGTAAGCCGCCAGGACATGATTCAAGATGCTTTTATCGAACACA
The DNA here is from genome assembly GCF_028890485.2 of Planococcus sp. SK3692. Taxonomy (GTDB): domain Bacteria; phylum Bacillota; class Bacilli; order Bacillales_A; family Planococcaceae; genus Planococcus. Next base: position 1,356,103 of record NZ_JARCHV010000001.1, on the reverse strand, counting down.
TTTATCTATCCTTTGTCGCTGTGGCAATCGGCATCGCGATTGCTTTGCCTACAGGCATCATGATCGCCCGCTACCGGCGCTTTGCTGAGCCGATCATCGGAGTTACTGCGGTGTTCCAAACGATACCAAGTTTAGCTTTATTCGGATTTCTGGTGCCAATTCTTGGCATTGGTTCCCCAACCGCGTTAATTGCGCTGATTATTTATGCACTATTGCCAATTTTACGCAACACCTATGCTGGCATTGTCGGAGTTGATGGCTCTACCATTGAAGCAGGGCGCGGAATGGGCATGACGCGAACGCAAATCCTGCGCCAGATTGAACTGCCTTTGGCGCTGCCGTTCGTCATGGCAGGCATCCGCACCGCGACGGTTTTGACAGTAGGCATCGCGACGCTCGCGACTTTTGTCGGTGCTGGCGGCCTTGGCGATATCATCTACCGAGGGCTCCAATCGTATAATAATTCGCTGGTGCTCGCAGGTGCATTGCCGGTTGCCTTGTTGGCAATCGGATTTGACTTGATTTTGAAATGGATTGAAAAACGCGCCACACCGAAAGGCTTGAAAACCTAAGTTCTATGTCTATGGTGTGAAGCGGAGAAGCAAGGTGAATGAGTAAATAGGCTCAGAACGGGCCAAAAAGGGGGAAACATCGATGAAAAAAACAGCATTTGGGGTATTGCTTGGCACGTCTGCGATCCTTGCTGCCTGCAGTGGCGGCGCAGAGTCGGAACCGATCGTTATCGGGGGCAAACCTTGGACAGAGCAGTATATACTGCCCCATATTGTCGGGCAGTATATCGAAGCAAATTCAGATTATAGCGTGGAATACGAAGAAGGGCTTGGGGAAGTGGCGATCTTGACGCCAGCACTTGAGCAAGGCGATATCGACCTCTACGTCGAATACACCGGAACCGGCCTGAAAGATGTATTGAAGCGAGAGTCGACGCCAGGACAGTCTTCAGAGGAAGTGTTGGAGGAAGTGCGTGCAGGATATGAAGAAGAACTCGGCGCTACATGGCTCGAACCACTCGGCTTTGAAAATGGCTATACCTTGGCTTACGCTAAAGATTACGACGCAGAAACGTATTCAGATCTTGCGGAAATCTCGCAATCCGAAGACATGACCTTCGGAGCGCCTCACCCATTCTATGAGCGCCAGGGAGATGGCTACGATGACATGGTCGCCACATACCCGTTCGAGTTTTCAGCGACTGAAAGTTTCGACCCAGCCATCATGTATGAAGCGGTCGAGAACGGCGATGTCGATGTCATCCCGGCTTTCACGACCGACAGCCGCATTGCTTTGTTCGACTTGAAGACGACAGAAGACGATCAATCATTCTTCCCGAAATACGATGCTGTACCGGTTGTCCGGACCGAAACGCTTGAAGAATATCCAGAACTCGAAGATCTATTGAACGAACTGGCTGGGCAGATCACAGAAGAAGAGATGCTCGCGATGAACTCACGTGTAGATGTGGACCAGGAAATCCCGAACGAAGTAGCGCGTGACTTCCTCATTGAAAAAGGTTTGATTGAAGAATAAATGAATCCTCTGCGGCGTATTGCTGCGGAGGTTTTTTTGTTTGCGCGGAATTTCCATCCTTTGTTTTTCATGTAGTAATACATGAGGGATTCTTGTACAATAAACGAAGGTGAGTGAATAGTCATTCAATTCAGTTTAATTTAATGAAAGCAATATCAAAACAGGAGTGATCAAGAATGAGAGAAGTAGTCATCGTTGAAGGCGTCCGGTCGCCAGTCGGCAGACGCAAGGGGCAATTTGGTGAGATGCGCCCGGACGAACTGGCAGCTGTCGTGATAGAAGGATTGGTGAACCGCGCCGGTGTGGATAAAGGCAGTGTGGAAGATGTCATTCTCGGATGCGTCTCGCAATCGGGAGAGCAAGGCGGCAATATCGCCAGGACAGCGGCATTGATTGCTGGGTTCCCAGATTATGTACCGGGTGTCACCATCGACCGTCAATGCGGATCAAGCCAGCAAGCCGTCCATTTCGGTGCACAGGCGATTCTTTCCGGCGATATGGACATTGTCATTGCAGGCGGTGTGGAAAGTATGACGCGCGTACCGATGTTTTCCAATATGCAAGGAGCGAAGCCGAGTAAAAAACTGACCGATCAATACGAAATCATCAACCAAGGCTTGTCGGCAGAGCGCATTGCTGAAAAATGGGGATTCAGCCGCCAACAATTGGATGCTTATGCAGTAAAGAGCCATGAACGTGCACAGCACGCGATCGATGCAGGGCTTTACGACAAGGAAATCGTCTCAATTGATGTATCGGACGAACAAGGCGATTTCCAGAAAGTCACGACAGATGAAGGACCGAGGCCTGGAACGACCGAAGAAGTGCTCGCCGGCTTAAAGCCAGCATTCGATGAACAAGGCGTCATCACAGCAGGCAACGCCAGTCAAATGAGCGACGGAGCATCCGCTGTTTTATTGATGTCAAACGACAAAGCGCGGGAACTTGGCTTAAAGCCGAAAGCGCGCATACTTGCCCGCACGGTTGTTGGATCCGATCCGACCTTGATGCTGACGGGGCCGATCGCCGCGACGAAAAAAGTGCTCGAGAAAGCCGGTCTGTCAATCGAAGAAATGGACCGCTATGAAGTGAATGAAGCATTTGCGCCTGTTCCGCTCGCGTGGCTATCGGATATCGGGGGTGACCCGGACAAGCTCAATGTCAACGGCGGCGCTATTGCACTGGGACATCCTTTAGGTGCGACCGGTACGAAATTATTGGTATCGCTTGTGCATGAATTGGAACGCTCCGATAGCCGCTACGGCTTGCTAGCGATTTGCGAAGGCATGGGAATGGCCAATGCAACGATCATTGAACGGATCATTTAACTAGATAAAGACATAGTCAAAGGGGAGAATGAAATGGATTTTTCTAAAGTGACCGCTATTGTCACGGGCGGCGCCTCAGGTCTTGGCGAAGCGACCGTCCGCCATATCGCAAAAAGCGGCGGGCGCGCAGTGATCTTTGATTTAAACGAAGCGCGCGCGCAACAAGTGATGGCTGATTTCAGTGAGGGGCAAGTCAGTTATGTTGAAACGGATGTAACGAATGCGCTTCAAGTGGAGAAAAATGTAAAGTTAGCGGCCGATCTACTCGGCCAAATCAATCTTCTGGTCAATTGTGCAGGTATTGGGACACCAGGAAAAGTCGTCTCAAAAGGGCAGCCGCTTGCGCTCGAGCGCTTCGAAAAAGTCATCCAAGTGAATTTGGTCGGCAGTTTCAATGTACTGCGCGCTGTGGCGGCTGCTATGCAACATAACGAACCGAATGAAAACGGCGAGCGTGGTGTCATCATTTCAACCGCATCCGTCGCAGCATTTGAAGGGCAGATCGGTCAAGCGGCTTATAGCGCCTCAAAAGGTGGCATCGTCTCGATGACTTTGCCGATTGCGCGTGAATTCGCGCGTGACGGAATCCGTGTGATGGCAATTGCGCCGGGGCTCATGAAAACACCGATGTTCGATGGCTTGCCGGAAGCGGCTGTCGCTTCGCTTTCCGCGACCGTGCCGTTTCCAGCGCGTCTCGGGCACCCTGCGGAATACGCGGAATTGGTCGAAAGCATTGTGGAAAATCCGCTTTTGAATGGTGAAGTAATCCGTCTGGACGGCGCGCTTCGCATGCAGCCGAAATAAAGCAAGAAAAGGGGGAATGGGAGAAATGGCAAGATACCGTTTTGAAGAAGAAGAACATACCATGTTCCGCAAATCCTTGCGCAAGTTTTTGGAAAAAGAAGCGGTGCCGCAATACGAGCAATGGGAAAAAGATCGCCTCATCCCGAAATCGTTCTGGCGAAAGCTCGGCGATATGGGCTTTTTATGCCCTCAAGTGGAAGAGCGATACGGTGGGCTCGGACTTGATTTTCGATACGGTGTCATTATCGGGGAAGAAATGGAACGTGTCGGAGCGAGCCTGACGGGTGTCGGACTGCATAACGATATTACTGTCCCATATATTGAAGCGTACGGAACAGAGCAGCAGAAACAGGAGTGGCTGCCGGGTTGCATCAGCGGTGAATATATCACCGCGATCGCAATGACAGAACCAGGCGCCGGTTCCGACCTTGCCAATATATCGGCGACGGCTGTTAAAGACGGCGACCATTATATCGTCAACGGCCAGAAAACCTTTATCACCAACGGCATCAATTCGACTCATGTGCTGGTCGTCGTGAAAACCGACCTAAAAGCGGAACCGAAGCATAAAGGCATCTCGCTCTTGATGGTTGAAGAAGGGACGCCTGGTTTTACGAAAGGGCGCAAGCTCGACAAAGTCGGCCTTCATGCGCAGGATACGTCCGAACTGTATTTCGAGGATTGCAAAGTGCCGGCCGCAAATCTTGTCGGCGAAGAAAACAAAGGCTTTACATATTTGATGGAAAAGCTTCAGCAAGAGCGACTTGTCGTGGCGCTTGCTGCGCAAATCGCATCGGAAGATATGCTCGAAATGACGATCGATTATGTGAAATCCCGCAAAGCATTCGGCAAGCCGATCAGCGCGTTCCAGAATACCCAATTCAAACTGGTGGAAATGGCGACCGAAATCGAACTCGGCAAAGCGTTCCTGGAATCCTTAATCGAAGAGCATATGGCCGGAAAAGACGTCGTCTCGAAAGTATCGATGGCAAAATACTGGCTGACGGATACGGCGAAGAAAATATCGGGTGAATGCATGCAATTGCACGGCGGCTACGGGTATATGGAAGAGTACAAAATCGCACGGCGCTACCGTGATATTCCAGTCGCAGCGATTTATGCCGGTTCGAATGAAATCATGAAAACCATCATCGCCAAACGGATGGGACTCTAAATGGAAAAGGCATTGTCTGGCGTCCGTGTCCTGGATGTAACGTATTATGTGCCGGGTCCGTTTGCCGGCATGCGGCTCGCTGAACTTGGTGCGGACGTCATCAAAGTCGAGCCTCCCACAGGCGATCCATCGCGCAGGATGGGCGGCGGGCTGGTGCATCGGGCGCATAATGCCGGAAAACAGATTGTCCAGTTGGATTTGAAATCCGAAAGCGGCAAGCGTGAGATGCTGGAGCTCGTTTGCGGTGCGGATGCCCTTATCGAAACTTTCCGTCCCGGAGTCATGAAAAAGCTGGGGTTGGATTATGAAAGCGTCAAAAAGTATAAAGGCGACATCGTGTATTGTTCGCTATCGGGATATGGGCAAGCAGGCAAGCTTGCGCATCTTGGCAGCCACGACCTGAATTACTTGGCGCTTTCAGGTGCCTTGGACCAACTTCGCAATAAAGATGGCCGGCCGGTGCATCCGACCAATACGCTCGCCGATTATACGGGAGGCTTGCTTGCATCTGAACAGATCCTCGCCGCGTTGATCCGGAAGTTCCGGACGGGTGAAGGGGCTTATTTGGATATTGCGCTTGCACAAGTGATGGCGGAGTTTCTGCCGAATCATGATGCTTATATGAAAGCAGGCGTGTCGGCTCACGGCGTGCCGGAAATCGGCGGCAGGCGCATCAGCTACGCAATTTACGAAACACAAGACGGGCGCTTCGTAGCGCTTGGTGCCTTAGAAGAAAAATTCTGGAGCAATTTCTGCGAATTGGCGGAACGCCCCGAGTGGCTGTCGTGGGGAGAGTGCGCACCGGATACGCCGGAGCACGGAGAAGTCGCAGCGTTTTTTAAATCGAAAAGCTGGCATGCATGGTATCAGTTGTCGCTCGTTCATGATTGCTGCTTGTCGCCGGTGTTGACTGCGGGTGAACGCCATCAACATCCTTTTTTTCTGGGCCGGGCGAGAGGCGCCATTACGAGCGAAATGAGTTGAATGGAGACAATTGGACAATGCGTATAGAGAAGTTGGAGGTTGTCACTTGACAGAATATACAAAACCTTTTAGTATGAAGGACAACTTGTTGGTAGCGGCAAGTCTATTCGAGAGAAGAGTTAGCAGAGACGAGAACAGAAGAGTGTAAATCGAGGAATGAGACGAGTAGGCAGTGGCGTCTATTTAGAGAGTCAGCGGGTGGTGGAAGCTGATTAGAAGCGCTGTGCGAATGGACTTATGAGAGCCAGCCGGAAAGCGGAAGCGAGTATGGCGGACGTATCCCTGCGTTAAAGGGAAAGGCTGAAGAAGCCTGTTTGAGTGAGTGCAAAATGCATTAATGCGTGGTGGTACCGCGGTTAAAACCGTCCCCGCAACCGGAATAGATCCCGGTTGCGGGGATTTTTGCATTTAAAAACAAGACGAGGAGAGATTGAGATGAGCAGAGCAGAGCACAGAAATGAACATACAATGAAACAACAAGCATTGGAATTATTGGAAGGGCGCATGAGCCGTCAACATATGAAGGAATTCTTGAACGAATTGCATGAAAAAGGCGAGACCGCCGATGAATTGGTCGGCATGGTCCTGGCGATGCGGGAAAAAGCAGTGAAGCTTCCGGAAATGACGGGCGAGCTAGTGGACGTTTGCGGCACAGGCGGCGACAAATCTTTCAGCTTCAATATCAGCACATTGACAGCGTTCGTCTTGGCGGGCTGCGGCATGAGCGTCGCAAAGCACGGCAACCGAAGTGTTTCCAGCAAGACGGGCAGCTCTGATTTATTGGAGGAGATCGGAATTTCTACTCAATTGCCTGTAACGGAACTGCCGGCACTCGTCGAACAGACGGGCATCGCCTTCCTGTTCGCGCCGGCAATCCACCCGGCGCTTGGTGCCTTGCGCGAAGTGCGCAAAGAAATTGGCACGCCGACCATCTTCAATCTTGTCGGCCCGCTGGCGAATCCTTTGCCGATTGCCATCCAAATGAGCGGCGTCTACCGCCCGGACATGATGGAACCGATGGCCGATGCCTTGATGCGCCTCGGCAGAAAGCGAGGGGCGATTGTCCACGGGGCTGGCGGGCTGGATGAGTTGTCTCTTGCCGGAACCAACCAATTGATCGTCTTTGACGAACAAGGCAAGCGCAGTATGACGGTCCATCCTCACGAAGTCGGGCTTGAGACTGCGCCGATCGAGGCGATTCGTGGAGGCGATTCGAAGCGCAACGCTGAGATCTTCATGCAAGTGATCGAAGGGAATCCTAGTGCTTATTTGGATACGGTAGCACTGAACGCAGGAACAGTCCTTTATGTGAGCGGCCGTGCAACAAGCATTTCAGAAGGCGTGCATCAGGCGAGAAAATCAATCATTTCAGGCGAAACGGCGCGTGTGTATGAATTGCACCGCCTAGCATCGGGGGTACTCGTATGACCATATTGGACAAAATCATGGAAACCAAACGGCAGGAAATCACTGCCTATGAAAATAGTTATCCTAAAACCGAGCGATATCCGGACAAACCGAAACTTATCGATACCTTGCGGAAAAGCCGTGGAGTCATTTCGGAAATCAAGCGCGCATCGCCGTCAAAAGGCGCCATCCGCATGGAAGTGGACGTCGTTGAACAAGCCCGCCAATATGAAGGGGCCGGTGCAGCCGCCATTTCCGTACTGACGGATGAGCAATATTTCAAAGGGTCCATTGAAGATTTGAAGAAAGTGGCGCGCGTCGTTTCGGTTCCGGTGTTGTGCAAAGATTTCATGGTCAGCGAAATCCAGATCGAACGGGCGAAAGCGGCTGGAGCAACGATCATTCTATTGATTGTCGCAGCACTTAAGGACGAGGAGCTCGAGCGATTATTCCGCTATGCGGATTCGCTTGGCTTGGAAATACTCGTGGAAGTGCATGATGCAGGGGAGCTGGAAAAAGCAGTGGCGCTCGGTGCGCAATTGATCGGCGTCAATAACCGCAATTTAAAAACTTTTGAAGTGTCACTAGAGCGGACGGCGGAATTGGCTGAGAAATTTACATTCGGCAACGGTTCTGTATTGATTAGCGAGAGTGGCATGAACGATTCGGCGGATGCGCACAAAGCTTACGAACTCGGCGCACAAGGCGTATTGGTCGGGGAAGCGTTGATGCGTTCGGAAAACCCGGCAAGCTGGATTCGCCAGGCAACAGGACAGGAGGCAGCGCAATGACACGTGTTAAAATCTGTGGATTAATGGAAGAGCAACACGTAAAAGCCGCATCACAAGCGGATGCGATCGGCTTTGTCTTTGCCCCAAGCAAGCGGCGAGTATCGATCGAACGGGCGCAAGAGTTATCGCGTCTCGCAAATAATGACATGCAGCGGATCGGCGTATTCGTCAACGCCTCATACGAAGAAATCGAAAAGGCCGTTAAGGCGGTGCCATTGACGATGGTGCAATTGCACGGCGATGAACCCGACGAGTTGATCCAGCGCATCGAAGTGCCGGTCATTCAAGCGTTCTCGATTCGTACACCGGACGATGTAGAAAAGCTGAACAACTCGATTGCGGATTATATATTGGTCGATGCCCCAGGCACCGACTACCGTGGAGGCAGCGGGCATGTATTTGATTGGAGCCTGCTGGAAAACGTCAATTTGGATCATAGCCGCCTCATTTTAGCGGGTGGATTGAATAGAGACAACGTGCGAGCGGCCATCAGCCAAACTGCTCCGTTCATGGTCGATGTATCAAGCGGCGTGGAGACCGATGGCCGAAAAGATGAAGCGAAAATCCAGCAATTCATACTACAGGCAAAGGGTGATTCGATGGAGAGAACTCAAGAAAAGACAATAGACCCGGTAGGATTTTTCGGTCGCTACGGCGGCCAGTTTGTTCCAGAAACTTTGATGAAAGCAGTCAAAGAGTTGGAAGCGGCTTACGAAGACGCAAAAAACGACGATGAGTTCCAAAAGGAATATCATCATTATTTAAGTGAATATGTCGGCCGTGAGCAGCCGCTGACCTTTGCAGCACGTATGACAGAAGCGTGGGGCGGGCCGAAAATTTATTTGAAGCGCGAAGATTTGAACCATACGGGTGCCCATAAGGTGAACAATGCCATTGGACAAGCGCTCCTCGCACAGCGCATGGGCAAGCGGAAAATCGTTGCAGAAACAGGAGCCGGCCAACATGGTGTGGCGACGGCTACGATTTGCGCGTTGTTTGATTTGGACTGCGTCGTATTCATGGGAGAAGAAGACATCAAGCGCCAGCAGCTTAATGTGTTCCGCATGAAATTATTGGGTGCGCGTGTGGAGAGTGTGACAAAAGGCAGTGGTACGCTCAAGGACGCAGTGAACGAAGCGCTGCGTTACTGGGTCACTAATGTTGAAGATACTCATTATTTGATCGGCTCAGCTCTTGGGCCGCATCCATTCCCGACGATGGTGCGCGATTTCCAAAGCGTCATCGGCAAGGAAACGAAGCGGCAGATCCTTGATAAAGAAGGGCGTCTTCCGGATGCAATCGTCGCATGTGTCGGCGGCGGTTCCAACGCCATCGGGATGTTCCACCCGTTCGTGGATGATGAAAAAGTCCGTTTAATCGGAGCTGAAGCGGCAGGTGAAGGTGTCGATACCGAGCGTCATGCAGCAACTTTAACGAAAGGCTCGGAAGGCGTGTTGCACGGGGCGATGATGAAAATCTTGCAAGACGATGCAGGGCAAGTACAGGAAGCGCATTCGATTTCTGCTGGGCTCGATTACCCGGGCATCGGACCGGAACATGCGCATCTGGCGGATAACGGCCGTGTGACGTATGAAGCGATCACAGATGACGAGGCGCTTGCATCGGTCATTGAGATGTCACGTCTTGAAGGCATCATTCCTGCCTTGGAATCTGCCCATGCAATAGCGCAAGCGAAAAAACAAGCGCAGTCGATGACGGCGGATGAGTTGCTCGTCATTTGCGTTTCGGGCAGAGGCGATAAGGATATGGCGACATACGCCGAAAAATTGGAGGGGCTGTCATGAAACGATTAGCAGAACTGAAACAAGCAGGGCATAAAGCTTTTGTCGCCTATATCATGGCAGGCGACGGCGGCATTAAAAAATTGGGTGAGCAGATCCAGTATCTGCAAGAGCGCGGAGTGACGGCGATTGAAGTCGGGATTCCGTTTTCGGATCCGGTCGCTGATGGGCCGACGATCGAAGCGGCAGGAAACCGAGCGCTTGATGAAGGCATTACTTTGGAAAAAGTGCTTGATGAAATGCAGCGCTTTGATTTCGAAGTGAAAGTGCCGCTCGTCATCATGACGTATTTGAATCCGGTCATTCGCTTCGGAGCGGAGCGGTTTACCCAGGAAGCGAAAAAAGCGGGAGCATCGGGCGTCATCATTCCGGATTTGCCGTTTGAGCATCGCCAATTAATTGAACCGTTCGCGAAACAGCAGGAACTCGTGCTGATCCAGCTCGTCACCTTGACGACGATCGACAGCCGCCTGGAAGAGATTTTGAAAGAAGCTCAAGGCTTCGTCTATGCGGTCACCGTGACCGGCATTACGGGAAGCCGTGATGAATTGGCTGAAGAAGTCGGTGCCTTCACGCGTAAAGTAAGGGAATTGAGCCCTGTGCCGGTCTATGCGGGATTCGGCATCTCGAAAGAAAGCCACGTCGATATGCTGCGCGACGACGTCGATGGCTTCATTGTCGGCAGCGCAATCGTCCAAGCGTTCCATGAAGGGCGTATTGAAGACATTGAACCTTTGATCGATGCAGTGACAGCCCCTCATTCGGTATAATGCCGTCAGGAGGGATTAGCATGTTCGAACCGCTGGATACGAGTTTTTTTGAAGCGCCGACACTTGAGTTGTCGCGCGACTTATTAGGGAAGATCCTGGTCCATGAACTGCCAGGCGGTATTGTTGCCGGCAGAATCGTCGAGACTGAGGCCTATATGGGGGCTGAAGACCGGGCTGCACATAGCTTCGGCAACCGCCGCACCAAACGTACGGAAGTGATGTTTGGCAGGTCCGGCCTTGTCTATACGTACCAGATGCATACACACACGCTGGTGAATGTTGTGAGTGGACCGGAAGAAACACCGCGCGCCATCCTCATTCGTGCGATTGAGCCAGTTGAAGGCGTCGAGTTCATGGCGGAACGCAGAGGGCAGCATATGCCGATGAAGCAATGGACGAACGGGCCCGGCAAATTGACGAAAGCGATGGGCATCACGATGGATTATAACGGGCATCATTTTACGGACCGCCCGCTTTATATCGCTGAGGGTGATGCAGTGCATGCAGTGTCGACAGGGCCGCGCGTCGGCATCGGGAATTCACAGGAAGCGGTCCATTATCCATACCGCTTCTGGGAATCGGAAAATCCGTTTGTCTCGAAATTCCGCCCTTAATCCAGATGTTTAAGCTTTCCAATTCGTGGAATACTAAGAGGGAGCACATAAACAGAAGGAGTGAAGGAAAGTGGCAAAAATTGCAACGTTAATTACAGACATGTTCGAAGATGTGGAGTATACAGAGCCGGCAAAAGCGTTTAACGAAGCGGGCCATGAACTCATCAATATTGAAATGGAAGCTGGCAAGAAAGTGACCGGCAAGCAAGGCGAAGCCGTTGTTACGATCGATAAAGGCATTGACGACGTCAACCCGGATGAATTCGATGCACTGCTATTGCCGGGTGGATTCTCACCGGACCAATTGCGCGCAGATGATCGTTTCGTGTCATTCACGAAAGCGTTCATGGATGCCAAAAAACCGGTCTTCGCGATCTGCCACGGGCCGCAGCTATTGATCACGGCGAAAGCTTTGGAAGGCCGCAAAGCGACAGGTTTCAAATCGATCCAAGTCGATATGGAATACGCTGGCGCAACTGTGGTGGACGAAGAAGTGGCTGTCTGCCAAGATCAATTGGTAACAAGCCGCCAGCCGGATGATATCCCGGCATTCAACCGCGAGTCACTGAAATTGCTTGAAAACAAATAAGGAACTATCCAAACCGCTCCCTTCACCGGGGGCGGTTTTTCTTATTGAAAATTATTAGGGAATCGAAATGCCCTCTTGCATACATAAGTGTTTGCTTATATAATAAATCCATTGCCAAAAAAGAGGTGAATGAGATGGACTATAAACAAATGGAACAGAGCTTGAAGGCGGTCAGCGATGAAACCCGCATGCTGATTTTGAAATACTTATCAAAAGAGGCGTTGTGCATCTGCGAATTTACGGAGCTGCTGGATATGACGCAGCCGGCCATCAGCCAGCATATGCGAAAGTTAAAACAGGCGCGATTGATCTGTGAAGAAAAGCGCGGGCGCTGGACGATCTGGTCGCTCAATGAACAGCACGAGCTTTTTGGGGTGTTGACAACATTGATTGCGATGTTGCCGGAACCTGAACGTACGGTAGAAACGCTCATAGCGGAAGGCAAGAAAGTGAATTGCAATTAAGGAGTTGGAACTGAAATGGATGTTTGGTTAGCGATTATTATTTTTCTGGTGACATTGCTTTTTGTCATCTGGCAGCCGCGCGGCTTGTCGATCGGTTGGTCGGCGATTGCCGGTGCGATTGTTGCATTATTATTCGGCGTCGTTGACTTCGGCGACGTGTGGGACGTAACAGGGATTGTATGGAATGCGACATTGACTTTTGTTGCCTTGATCATCATTTCCTTGATTTTGGATGAAATTGGCTTTTTCGAATGGGCCGCATTACATATGGCGCGCTTTGCTAAAGGCAGCGGCTTGCGCATGTTTTTCCTCGTCACGCTTCTCGGCGCGGTCGTAGCAGCGCTTTTCGCCAATGACGGCGCGGCGCTCATTCTGACGCCAATCGTTCTGGCGATGGTCAGGGCGTTGAAATTCCGCGATACGATGATTTTGCCGTTTATCATGGCATCCGGCTTTATTGCCGATACCGCGTCTCTACCGTTTGTCATCAGTAACTTGGTTAACATCGTCTCGGCTGATTTCTTCGGCATCGGATTTACGGAATACGCTTTACATATGGTAGTTCCGAACTTATTCAGTATCTTGGCGAGCATGCTTGTGTTGTACTTATTCTTCAAAAAAGACATTCCGGGCCGTTTTGATCCCGGGGTTTTGAAAAAACCTGAATCGGCGATTAAAGATATTCGCATTTTCCGTCTGTCTTGGATCGTTCTTGCGATCTTGCTGATCGGCTACTTCATGAGCGAATCGCTTGAGATTCCGGTTTCCCTAATCGCCGGTTCGATCGCAATCATTTTCCTGGCGATTGCGCGCAACAGTAAGCACGTCGAAACGATGACGGTGCTAAAAGGTGCACCGTGGGCGATTGTTTTCTTTTCAATCGGCATGTACGTCGTTGTCTACGGATTGCGAAATGTCGGTTTGACATCGGTTCTTGCCCAGGCGATTGAATGGACAGCAGGGCATGGCCTCTATGCGGCGACGATTGGCATGGGCTTCATCGCGGCAATCCTGTCATCTGGCATGAACAACATGCCGACGGTGATGATCAATGCTTTGGCGATTGCGGAGACAAACACCAACGGCGTCATGCGTGACGCTTTGATTTATGCCAATGTCATCGGATCCGACCTCGGTCCGAAAATCACGCCGATCGGTTCACTGGCGACACTTTTATGGCTTCATGTATTGAAGACAAAAGGCGTCGAAATCAGCTGGGGCTATTATTTCAAAGTCGGCATCATCCTCACCGTCCCGACTTTGTTCATCACCTTGACTGGCCTGTATCTATGGTTGACAGTATTGAATTAACCAACACAATCAAAAAATGCCCGCCATTCAAAATTGAATGGCGGGCATTTTAAATTTTGGCTTAGTCCAAAAACTTGGCCAAGTAGATTTCGTCGTGCTCTTTGCCGTCGATGACGAGTGATCGGCGGCGCGTGCCTTCAGCTTCAAAGCCAGCTTTTTCGTAGAGCTTGCGGGCGCGCTCATTGTCTTCGAGGACCGTCAATTCCAGCCGTGAGATGCCTTTTTGCTTGGCCCAGTCTTCCGCTTTTTCAAGAAGTGACTTGGCGATGCCTTTTCCTTGGGCTTCCTTGAGAAGGCCAAGGACTAATGCTGCCCGGTGCTGCGCTCGCTGTGCTTCATTGCCGATAACCATCAAATAGCCGACATGTCGACCATTTAAAATGGCGATGATGATGGCAGAATGACCGCTTTGTTTCCACTCGATGATTTGTTTGCGGACACGCTGCGTGGAGAGCGAGCGCTCATCTTTGCCGTAAAGCATGAAGTCGGATTCCGCTTCCACAGCTTTTTGAAGTAAGGCCAGCGACCGGGCATCCCCATGTTCAGCGGTGCGGATCAACAGGATATCTTTGTCTTCGGCTGCTGTATTGGCTGCTGTGTTTTTGGCATCGGCTCTTTCGAAGACGACATAGCGGTCAGGTTCGACGTCCGTCACGCGGTAGCCGGCGTCCATCCAGGCGTGGAAATGTTTTGCGGGAGGCTTCGACTTTTTCCACCAACTTTTGTTCAAGTAAGCGGCATTGGGCAAGTTCTGGCCCATGATTTGTTCGATTTCCGAAAAAGTTAAGCGGATGTTCGAGTTTGTTGCAGCTTGAAAATAATGGGACAAGGGAATGTATTTCTTTTCCAATAATATAGTCACTGGCACCTCTTCCTTCCGAAAACATAGGATTAGTTAGTCATATAATACCATTCAAATGTGCTAAAGTACACACTAAACTTTAAAAATACTGATAATTCTAAAATCATTTCCGTATTTAGTAGTTGAAATGCTGGATAACACTAGGTTTTCAGTCGCAGATTTTTTCTGTAGAAGAAATTTGTGATAGAATAATCTCAGAAACTACTCAAGCCAGGAGGCCATTATTCATGTCAAAAGTTTTTGTATTAGGTCACAAAAATCCGGACACTGACTCAATCTGTTCGGCAATTGCATATACCCATCTGAAGAAAGAGCTCGGGATGGATGCTGAAGCCGTTCGCCTCGGTGAAGCGAACAATGAGACGCTGTTTGCGCTCGACCATTTCAAAGTCCCGAACCCCCGCCTGGTAAAACGCGCTTCAGACGAAGTGAAGCAAGTCATTCTTGTCGACCATAACGAACGCCAGCAAAGCATCGACGATATCGATGAAGTCCAAGTAATCGAAGTAATCGACCACCACCGTATCGCTAATTTCGAAACAACCGATCCGCTTTATTTCCGCGCAGAACCTGTCGGATGTACAGCGACGATTCTTTTGAAGCTCTATAAAGAACATGCAGTCGAAGTGCCGGCTGATATTGCCGGGTTGATGCTATCGGCGATCATTTCGGATTCCTTGTTGTTCAAATCCCCGACATGCACGGAGCAGGACATTCAAGCGGCGAAGGAATTGGCGGATATCGCGGGTGTCGATTCACAGGAATACGGCCTTGCTTTATTGAAAGCCGGTGCTGATTTGAGCAATAAAACGCTGGAAGACTTGATTTCACTCGACTCCAAAGAATTTGAAGCAGGCGACCACCGCTTTGAAGTGGCTCAAGTCAACGCCATCGATGTGTCGGAAGTGCTGGATCGCCAGGCAGAATTGGAAGTGCTGATCAGCAATACAGTTACAGCCAAAAATTTGGATCTATTTGTCTTCGCTGTCACGGATATCTTGAACAATGATTCGGAGGCGATCGTTCTTGGGCGCCGTGCAGATATCATTGAATCTGCTTTCCAGTCGAGCGTCATCAACAACCGGGTGATTTTGCCGGGTGTCGTCTCAAGAAAAAAACAAATCGTTCCAGTCATTACCGAAGCATTAAGCTGATTCCTCATGGGAGTCAGTTTTTTTTGTGCTGGGAATTATTTTCAAGCAAAAAAATTGTGGCATATCTATGTCATTGCTATAGTAAGTGGCGAGGTGAATAGTTATGAAAATTGAAGTTTGGTCAGATTACGTTTGCCCATTCTGTTATATAGGAAAGCGCACATTGGAACAGGCACTCGTACGCTCAGGCTACGAAAGCCAAGCAGAGATCACATTTAAAGCATATGAATTGGATCCACAAGCGCCAGTGGACTCCAGCAGATTTGCCTATGAACACTTGGCAGAAAAGATGGGCCAAAGTCTCGAACAGGCAAAGGAAATGACCGCAGGCGTGGCGCGACAAGCGAAAGCGTTTGATTTGTATTACGACGTGGAGAACATGCCGCATGCCAATACCTTCTCTGCGCACCGACTCGTCAAATGGGCGGCCACACAAGGCGAGGAACATCAGCTGACCGAGCTATTGATGCATCATTATTTCGAAAAAGCGCATAACATTAGCAATGTGGAGACCTTGCTGTCGATCGTTGAAAAAACAGGACTCGACCGCGAGCAAGCAGCCGAAGTTCTCGATTCGGACCAATTCCAGGGCGAGGTCGAACGCGACATCCAAGAAGCCGGGCAGATTGGCGTACAAGGCGTCCCGTTTTTTGTCGTCAACCGAAAGTATGCCATCTCCGGCGCGCAGCCGCTTGAAGCCTTCATTGAAGCGCTTGAGCAGATTGGCGAAGAGGAAGGCTTGCGTCCGGCATTGAAACCGATCGGCAAAGCGAAGACAAGCTTTTGCACAGGAGATTCCTGCGACGGCGAATAAACTAAGCAAGCGCGTTGACTTTGTATCTCGAATTACTTATAATTAAAAAGTCTCGAATTAAAGAATAATATTAATAGTATAAAGGAGTTTTACAAGTGGAAAATATTTTAGTCGTAAAAGCCAATAACCGTCCTGCTTCTGAGGGCGTTTCAAGTAAAATGCACGAAGTATTCATGGAGAACTTGAAGACGGATGCAGAGGTCAACACGTTTGACGTATTCGCAGAAGATATGCCGTATTTCGGCCAGGATTTCTTCGATGCCATGCAAAAATCCGCACAAGCAGAAGAATTGACTGACCTTGAGCAGCGCATCTTGACTGCGGCCAACAAAGCAATGGACGCATTCATGGATGCTGATGTAGTCGTGTTCGCATTCCCATTGTGGAATAAAACAATTCCTGCCGCATTGCAGACTTTCATTGACTATGTCTATCGTGCAGGCATGACCTTCAAATATACGGAAGAAGGCCCAGTAGGTCTAGTTCCAGAGAAGAAAGTCATCATCTTGAACGCACGCGGCGGCGTTTACTCGACACCAGAAATGGCGCCTAGTGAAATGAGCGTTAACTACATCCGCGCCATCATGAACTTCTTCGGCATCACAGACATCGAAGAAGTCATCATCGAAGGCCACAATATGTACCCTGACCGTGCTGAGCAAATCATTGCAGACGGCATGGAACGCGTGAAAGAAACAGCTAACACACTTTCTAAAGTAAACGCGTAATGAAGGAAAAAGACGGAAACGCTTCGGCGTTTTCGTCTTTTTTTGTTTAAAGTTGCCGAGGCTAAGATTTTTCAATCAAATGAATCAATTCAGCTTTTCCTTTATGTATTTTTTGTGAGACTTTCACTTTGCTCGACTTTCACTGCGCTCAAGCCTCGGACATTCGTTTGCTCCCACATCTGCAAGGCAGATGCCTCGCAAATAAATGAACTCAGCTGCCCTTCGTTCATTTATTGATTAATGATTTCCACATAGGGGTAGACAGTCAATAAGCAAAACATTCAATAAAGGAGGGGCAGCATGTCTCAAAGTGAACAGCAAAGCCGTATTCCCGAATCGAAGGAGTCTTTTTGGAGAGCGTACAAGGAGTTGCCGGATTACCCGGCATTTACCGGCAATAAGTCTACGGAAGTTGCAGTAGTTGGCGCTGGAATCGCTGGGGTCATCACGGCCTATTTATTGGCGAAAGAAGGAAAGAAAGTAACGCTTCTTGATGCCGGCAAATTGATTGATGGCGTCACGGGCTATACGACCGCGAAGATCTCGGCTCAGCACGGCCTGTATTATGCACCGCTGATTAAAATCGCTGGGGAAAAACAAGCGAGGCTTTATTACGAAGCCAATATGGAAGGCTTGAAGTTTATCGAAGAAACGGCAAAAGAGCTGAACATCGATTGCGATTTCTCACACCAGGATGCGTTCATCTATTCGACGAAAGATTCCACCGTGAAGTTATTGGAAAAAGAAGCGGAAGCATACCAAAAGCTTGGCATCGACGGCGGCCTCGCACGCGAGGAGTCAGAGCTGCCATTCCCTGTGACAGAAGCGCTTGTCATGCGAAACCAAGCACAATTCCATCCAGTGAAATTCTTGACAGGTCTTGTGAAAGAATTGGAGAAGATGGGCGTGGATATCCACGAACAAAGCCGTGCTATGAAAATTCTAAGCAAAAAAGACCCGGTCATCCAGACAGAAAACTTATCTCATTTATCATGCGATAAAGTAGTCGTTGCAACGCATTATCCGTTCAATGATTTCGACGGCATGTATTTCTCCAGGCTGTCAGTCAACCGCTCTTATGCCATTGCGGTCCGAACTGCTGGCAAGATCCCAGAAGGCATGTACATCAGCGCCGATAGCCCATCGCGTTCCATCCGGTTCACGCCGGGAGAAGACGGGGAGAAACTCTTGTTGCTGGGCGGCGACGGCCATGCTACAGGCCAAAGTTCAGTCGACACGATGGAGCATTATGAGAATTTGGCGAAATTCGGCGAAGATTATTTTGCTGCACAAGAAATTCCGTATCGCTGGTCGTCGCAAGATTTGACGACCTTGGATAAAATCCCTTATGTGGGCACCATCACTGCGGGTTATGAAAATATCCTCGTCGCGACGGGTTTCCATAAA
Source organism: Planococcus sp. SK3692 (assembly GCF_028890485.2). Classification (GTDB taxonomy): domain Bacteria; phylum Bacillota; class Bacilli; order Bacillales_A; family Planococcaceae; genus Planococcus. The sequence continues at coordinate 1,337,552 of NZ_JARCHV010000001.1, read as the reverse complement.
TGGGGCATGGCAAACGGAGCCATCGCCGGGCGGATTTTGACCGACCAAATCGTTGGGCGTGACAATCCGTACACGGCGCTATTCGATCCGACACGTGCGAAAGTAAAAACGGCCGATGCCGCAAGTTTCCTGAAAGACAATGCCTCGGTGGCGAAGGAACTGGTCAGCGGCAAATTGAAAAAAGCATCCAAGACTGTCGATGATCTTGAAAAAGGACAGGGCGGACTTATCAAAGTGGATGGTAAGAAAGCTGGAGGCTACCGCGATGAATACGGCCAAGTGCATCTTGTCAAACCGACCTGTACGCATATGGGATGTGACGTAGCGTGGAACGATGCCGAAACCTCGTGGGATTGCCCGTGCCACGGCTCACGCTTCTCGCATACCGGCGAAGTATTGGAAGGCCCTGCCGTGAAACCACTGAAAAAATTAGAAGGCGGCGTATAAAACAAAAAAAGAAGCAGCGCTGGCTGCTTCTTTTTTATGCTTACTTATGCTGGGTTCGCTTGGATTTCCAAGTTCAATTTGATGTCTTCGCCGACAAGCACGCCGCCTGTTTCAAGCGCCTGGTTCCATGTCAAACCGAAATCTTTGCGGTTGATCTTGCCGTTGACGTTGTATGCAACGACTTCAACGCCCCATGGGTTAGTGCCTTTGCCGCCATATTCCGCTTCGAATTTTGCTGGGCGGGTAACACCTTTGATCGTCAAATCGCCTTCAAGTTCATATTCGTCATCGTCTTTTTTGCGGATATCGGTTGCGTTGAACGTAATGTATGGATGCTGCTCAGCGTCAAAGAAATCTGCAGAACGCAAGTGGTTGTCGCGGTCTTGGTTATTAGTATCGATGCTTGTCACGTCAATTTTGAAATCGATCAATGCATTTTCCAGGTTGTTTTCATCCGCTTCCACCTGTGCTTCATAAGAAGCAAAAGAGCCTTTCACTTTCGAGATCATCATGTGTTTCACGGAAAATCCGATTTCTGAATGCGCTTGGTCTACTGTCCATTTTTTCATGAGTAATTCCTCCAATTTCGTATGTGTTAGCTTTACTATAAACATATATTATCTCGAAGTCAATAGGTTTTAATTAAAATAGTTTTAATTAAAGATAAAATTTATCCAGACTTTAGTCCTTAACAAGGCAATATCACTTGTCAAAACATGATGAAAAATGGATACTATTAAGAGCGAAAAGTTTAGAAGGGATTTGCTTGGAATGATGAAAGAAACTTGGTTGACAGATCTGCGCCGTTTTGTGGCGGGAGATCATGTCAAAATGGACGAGCCTTTGCATTTGCATACATTGACTAAAATGGGCGGGCCGGCCGATATATTTGTGGCACCGACAACTGAAGATGAAGTAGCTTATACTGTAAAATACGCATATGATAATGATATCCCGCTTTTGATGCTTGGGAATGGGTCCAATATGGTCGTCCGCGATGGCGGCGTCCGTGGAATCGTGCTGACATTCAAGAAGCTGGATGGCATCATGATCAATGGCACAACGGTCATTGCCCAAGGCGGTGCGGACATTAAGAAAGTATCCCGTGCAGCAGCGGACAGCCAATTGACAGGTTTGGAATTCGCCTGCGGCATCCCGGGCTCGATCGGCGGCGCCATGGCGATGAATGCGGGCGCATATGGCGGCGAGATTCAAGACGTCATCGTCCAGGCGACGGTCTTGACAAAAGAAGGGGAAAAGCTGGTCTTGACGAAAGACGAGTTAGAACTCGGCTACCGGAAAAGCATCATCACGAAAAAAGGCTTTTATGTCCTTGCTTCCGAGTTCGGCCTCGAAATTGGCGAGCAGCGGTTTATTGATGCGAAAATGGACGAATTGACGTTCCAGCGCGAAAGCAAGCAGCCACTTGAATTTCCTTCAGCAGGCAGTGTCTTCAAACGGCCGCCTGGCAATTTTGCCGGCAAGCTGATACAGGAAAGCGGATTGCAGGGCAGAGGGTTTGGCGGTGCGGAAGTGTCAACAAAGCACGCCGGATTTATCGTCAATAAAAACAACGCGACAGCCAATGACTATATCCAAACCATTGAAATGGTGAAAAGAGCGGTGTTCGAGAAATTCGGCATCGATCTAGAATTGGAAGTAAAAATTGTCGGCGAAGATATGGCTTGATTTCAACTTGCGGCACTCCTTATATGGAGTGCCGCTTTTTTAAATAGAGCCATTATTATGGTATAATGAATTCAAAGTAATTTATGGAGTAGGTGGTCAATATACAGAGCTTTAGTGTAGACGCTATAATCTTGATCGGCGGGATCTTCCTGCTGGCTGGCGTGTTGATGACGAAAGTATCAGCTCGCGCTGGCGTTCCCTCGCTCGTTTTGTTTATGTTCCTCGGCATGGTGTTAGGCAGTGATGTTTCAGGCCTCATTTATTTCTCTAACGCAGAAATTGCCCAAATGGTCGGAATTGTCGCCCTCATTATTATCCTCTTCGAAGGTGGTTTGCAAACCCAATGGAAGCACATCCGTCCGGTTCTCGGCGGTTCAATCGTCCTGGCGACGCTTGGGGTTTTGATCACAACAGGCATTGTAGCTGTCGCAGCCTACTATGTCTTTGATTTGACTTGGCTGCAGGCTTTGCTGCTTGGGTCTATCGTGGGGTCGACGGATGCCGCAGCGGTATTCTCGGTTCTCGCAGGCCAAAACATCAAATCCAAAATCTCCTCAACGCTCGAAGCAGAGTCGGGAACGAACGACCCGATGGCGATGTTTTTGACCATCGCGTTTGTTCAATTGATCATGATTCCGGATTCATCGGTTTGGACAATGCTCGGCAGCTTCGTGCTTCAAATGGGACTTGGCTTGGTCCTAGGCTTGACGCTTGGATTGTTCGCGTCATGGACCATCAACCGGATCCGGCTTGATGCATCCGGGCTTTACGCAGTGCTTGCCGCAGGCTTTGCGATTTTCATTTATAGCTTTACCGCGGTTCTCGGTGGCAGCGGGTTGCTTGCGGTTTACTTAGCGGCGCTTGTAATCGGGACGCGTGATTTGACGCATAGCTATTCGATCGTCTCTTTTCATGAAGGGTTCGCTTGGCTTATGCAAATTGTCATGTTCGTCATTCTCGGACTGCTCGTTTTCCCAAGCCAATTGGCAGACTGGGATCTTATCTGGAAAGGGCTTGTGCTATCGTTCGTGTTGATTTTCGTAGCCCGCCCGATTGCTGTTTTTATCAGCACGGCGTTCTTTGATTATGATTTGAAAGAAAAGCTATTCATGTCCTGGGCGGGTCTGCGTGGTGCCGTTCCGATCGTTTTGGCAACGTTCCCGATGCTCGCCGGCATGGATAACAGCATCATGTTTTTCAATATCGTTTCCTTCATCGTGTTGACGTCTGCGTTGCTGCAAGGCTCGACCATCCCGTTTTTTGCCGAAAAACTCGGATTAAACGGGCGGCCGGTTCCAAAGCGTATCCATTCGCTGGAACTGGTGTCGATGGACCGTGCCAATGCAGAAATGCTTGAAGTTGAGCTGTCGGAAAAATCACCTTTTGCCGGCCAGTTGGTGCAGACAATCGGCCTGCCGAATCAGACCTTGATCAGCGCCATCATCCGTTCGGGCAAGCTCGTTATGCCAACCGGAACGACACGCCTCAGAAAAGGGGACGTGCTCTATGTCCTCACTGAAAAGAAACAAGTATCGAAGGTGAAACTGGTGCTTGGAGAAGAAGATTTCGTCAATTAAGCTTGCCCTTGCGGCAGGCTTTTTTAATGGCGAGGAAGGATTTTCCACTAAGCCGGTCGAATGAAAATCACAAAGGGGGATTCAATCATGAAAAAGAAAAAATGGGTGAAATGGCTGCTGATTGCATCCGGAGCTCTGCTCGTACTGGCAGTCGTTGCGGTAATTTTTGCAAACGCTTACATATCGAAGTCGAAACCAGTTATTGAAGGAGAAGTGGCTGTACCCGGTTTAGAACAACAAGTAACTGTCGTGCGGGATGATATCGGGGTGCCGCATATCCGGGCACAAAGCGATGCGGATTTGTATCGGGCGCAAGGGTATGTGCAGGCACAAGACCGCTTGTTTCAGATGGACCTATCGAGACGGCAAGCAAGTGGACGCTTGGCTGAAGTGATCGGCGAAGCTGCCGTCGATACCGATAAATATTTCCGCACCTTCAGTTTGCGGCGTGCCGGCGAAGCGTCTTGGTCGGGTTACGGGGAAGAAGCAAAACAAGTACTTGAGTGGTATGCGGAAGGCGTCAATGCGTATATCGACGAAGCAAAAGAAGATGGGCGCCTCAGCTATGAATTCGCGCTGCTCGGCTATGAACCCGAACCGTGGACGCCTGTCGATTCTTTAGCGATCGGCAAGTTCATGGCTTACGACCTTGGGGGCCATTGGAATTCACTCGCTGTCCGGCATTGGGCGTTGAATGAATTCCCGGAAGACAAAGCGCGCGAATTGTTTATCCGCTACCCAGAAGATGCGCCTGCGATTTTGGCAGCCAATAAAAAACAATCGGTCACAGTCGCCGGTGCTTTCGATCCGTCGGTCATTCCGCCTGAGTTCAATGGCAGCAATAATTGGGTCGTGTCGGGAGATAAAACGGAAAGCGGGCTGCCGCTATTAGCAGACGATCCGCACCTTGGCCTCAGCACGCCGTCGATTTGGTACCAGATGCATTTGGAGTCGCCTGAACAAAATGTCAGCGGCGTTATTTTTGCGGGTATTCCCGGAATCATTCTCGGGCATAACGAACAGATTGCGTGGGGCGTGACGAATGTCGGCCCGGATGTACAGGATCTGTATATTGAAACGCCGAACCCTGAGGATCCGACACAGTTCCGTTACGAAGGGCAGTGGGAGCAAGCGGAAGTATTGAATGAACCGATCAAGGTGAAGGACGGGGAGACGGTTGATTTCGAAGTGCTCGTCACGCGCCACGGCCCGGTCGTGTCACCCGTTTTATATGAAGAAGAAGAGCCTTCTGCCGTCTTTTCCATGCAATGGACCGCGCTGGAGCCGACGCTTGAACTGCAGGCCGTGCTGAATTTCAATAAAGCAGAGAACTGGGAACAATTTGAAACAGCTTTGGAGGATTTCCAAGCGCCTGCACAAAACTTTGTGTTCGCATCGACGGACGGCACCATTGCGTACAAGGCGAACGGACGTATTCCAATACGCAAGCAAGGCGACGGGCAATTGCCAGTGCCGGGGGATTCTGCTGAATATGGCTGGGATGGCTATGTACCATTTGATGAGCTGCCGCGTTCGGTCAATCCGGAATCTGGGTTTATCGCGACTGCCAATAACCAAGTTATAGATGACAGCTATCCGTACCACATTACGGATTTCTGGGCGCAGTCTTATCGCTATGAGCGCATCGCGGAAGTGCTTGAAGGCGACGATAAACTAACAGCTGAAGACATGATGGCCTTGCAGATGGACCAGAAAAATCTGTACGCTGCAGAATTTCTCGAAGGCATGATGGCAGAAGTCGAAAAAATGACGGATGAACACGGAGAATTGTTCGAGATGCTGAGGGAGTGGGATCAGGTGGATGGGGCAGGCCAGGCAGCGCCATTCGTGTTCCATACCTGGATGCGCCAATTGCCGGACACCTTATTCGAAGAACAATTTCCTGAAGATGTCTATGACATGCTGTCAGGCAAAAATCATATTACGGACGCCTTGTTGCGCAATGCTTTTGAAGGCGACGAGGGTGCATGGGTGCGTGAATACGGCGGCACCGGCAAGTGGCTGGCGGATTCACTTGAAATTGCACTTGCCGATATCGAAAGCGAACAAGGCGATAATCCGGAAGATTGGGAATGGGGCGACTACCATCAATTGACCTTCCCTCATCCCGTCGCCGGTGCCTCGCCGATTCTCGAGCGTTTCCTGAATCCAGAAAAAGTGCCGGTGGGCGGCTCGAATATTACTGTCCAGGCGGCAGCTTTCAATGATAACGGCGAAGTCGACCACGGGGCCTCTTGGCGTTTTGTCGCCGACCTTGCCGATTTATCGAAAGCCTATCATATTGTCGGGCCCGGATTGAGTGGCCATATGAAATCTGACTTTTTCCATAACCAAGTCGACAAATGGGCGCAAGGCGAATTTCACGAAACCCACATCGAAGGCGATGTGGAAGGAGCCAAATTAACGCTCATCCCTGAATAAGGTATACTGGAGAAAACGTTTCGGGGGATCTTATGAAAAATGTATTGGCTGTAGGGTTTGGCGGCATGGCTGGATCGCTTCTCCGCATGGCTGTGTTTCAATTCGCTGGAGCGGGACCGGGTCTTTGGCTAGTGAACCTTGTCGGAAGTTTCTTCATCGGCATTGCAGCGGCCCGCTTAGTAAAGCGTTCGGCGGAGACGCGGTTGTTCATTTCGACCGGGCTGATCGGTTCGTTCACGAGTTTTTCAGCCTTTTCCGCGGAGTGGTTCGGTTTGCTTGAAACGTCCTTAATAACAGGGATTATTTATGCTCTTGGCATGACGGCAGCTTCGATTGCGGCGGCAGCTTTAGGGCTGTTGGCAGGACGCAAGGGGGCGGCAAAATGATTAGCATCGCTGTCTTTGGCTTTTTTGGTGCAGTTGCCCGTTATTTTTGTTATATGGCGGTGGAGAATCGTGCACGCCAGCCCAAATTTGCAACTTGGTTCGTCAATAGCCTCGGATCGCTCATCATTGGTGCATGTCTTGGTGCAGATGTGCCGACCGCTTCAGGAATTTTCGGGTTTCTCGGTGCATTCACGACGTTTTCGACGATGGCGCTCGATTGTGTGAAGGATTTTGAAGACGGCCATTGGAAACAAGGCATGTTTTATATTTCCGCAACGCTTGTTTCTGGCTTGCTGCTGTTTGCTGTTGGTTATTCCATTGCTTCTATATAAAAACCGTTCCGCAGAGATCGCGGAACGGTTTTTTTGTGTTGTCTTTATTCAAACAGGCCTTTTTCAACGACGCGTCCCATTCGCCCAGCAGTTGTCTCGGCGTGGAACAGCGATTGATAGACCGCTTCTTCCGTCGCTTCGATGACGCCTTGGAAAAGCGAAGCCATCACTTCGTGGTCATCGCGCAATACCCGTAAATCGGTAAAAGGCGATTGCTGCTGATGGGGAATGGTATACGCGGTAGAGAAGGCGATGATGATATCCCCGGATCCATTATGGACATGCGTCCCGGTACGGCCAAGGCCGATCGCCGCACGCTTGGCGAGCCGTTTCAGCTGGCGGCTATCGAGCGGTGCATCGGTCGCGATGACGATGATGACGGAACCGTCGGGGCGCTGTTCCGGAGTATTTTCCGGCAGCCAATTGGCGATGGCGATTTCTTCTTTGCGCCCGAAATTGGTCAAAACGAGTGCGCCGGCTTTGAACTGTTCATGCCCACATTCCACAATGCGTGAAGAAGAACCAATGCCGCCTTTGACGCCGTAGCAGATCATTCCTCTTCCGGCACCGACAGCCCCTTGCGCAAAGTCGGGGGAAGCTGTGCGAATCGCCTCTGCGGCATGAAAAGGTTTGACAGCCATCCGCCGCATTGAATTCAAATAGCTATCATTGCATTCGCCGATAAGCAAATTCAATGAACTGGTCGAATCGCCAATGGCCGGATTCTCAGAGAGCATATAGTCCATCGTTCCTTGCAACACCGCTGCCACGCTGAACGTGTTGGTTAGCATAATGGGAGATTCGAGCACGCCAAGTTCATCAACTTGGACGAGCCCTGCGGTTTTACCGAAGCCATTCAATACGAACGATGCAGCAGGCACTTTTTGTTCGAACCAATTGCCGGCGTGAGGCAGAATTGCGGTGACGCCGGTGCAAATCGATTCTTCTTCATTGATCTTTTCATCAAGCGTGACATGGCCGACGGTGACGCCCGGCACGTCGGCGATGGAATTGCGTTTTCCTTTTGACATCTTCATCATTTGATGACCAATACTGGCGCTTTGACGTGCTTTGCCACTTTATGGCTGACGCTGCCGAGCACGAATTCCTGAACAAGATTCAAACCGCGGCTGCCGATGATGACCAGGTCGTATGGATGTTCGTTCGCATGAGAAACGATGGCCGGCCCAGGTGCTCCTTGTACAATGATGCTTTTCACACGGACGCCTGCCTGGTGGAAAAGGTCTTCGAATGGTGCCATGTGCTCGTGGGTAGCAGCGATTATTTGTTCACTTGTCAGCCCGCGATTGCTTTCCTTTTCGGATTTTCCGTAATCGACGGCGCAAATAATGGTTGCTTGTGCCTCAGGGGTGTCTGCAACGAGTTGAATCGCATGGTGTGCGGCGCGTTTTGAGTGATCAGATCCATCAATGGCGACCAATATGTGCTGGTACATAATTCGTCTCTCCTGTTCTATGGTGTCGTTGTTTTTCCTAGTATAGCATTTACTGAATTACAAGCAGAGAGCTGTATTTTTCATTCAAATGAGCATTTGACTGTTTGTTAATATAGTCTTATACTGAAATCAATCAAATGGTGGTTTGAATGAAAGGTGGGAACACGATGAAAGAAATGTGTGATATTACAAAAGTCCATCCCGAAGCGGTCGATCGGGTGCAGCAACATATGGTCGAGCTCGATGGCGTGGCTGCATTATTCAAGGCATTGGCGGATGAGACGCGCTTGAAGATTGCTTATGCGCTGACAATCGAGCCGGAAATGTGCGTGTGCGACATCGCTGCGGTGATCGGTTCATCGACAGCGACCGCTTCCCATCATCTGCGGTATTTGCGCGAGCGGGATTTGGCAAAATCCAAACGCAAAGGCAAGCAGATTTATTATTCTCTATCGGATGATCATGTGCGACAGCTAGTGACCATCGCGAATGAACATGCGAAAGAAGGTGTTTCGGTTGAGCAAAACCTATCGTCTTGAAAACCTATCGTGTACGAGCTGTGCGGCAAAGTTTGAGCAGAATGTCCGCAATTTGCCGGAAGCGAAACATGTCGAACTGAATTTCGGTGCTTCCAAACTGCGTGTTGATGGCAATGTATCGATTGAAGCACTGGAACAAGCGGGCGCGTTCGACCATATTCGGGTCTATCCCGAAAAACAACGCGTGCCGCACGTACCGTTTTATAAACGGCGCCAAACCATTGAAACAGCAATTTCATTCGTCTTTCTCGTTTTAGGGATCATCGCTTCTTTTCAACTTGGTGAAACGCATCCATGGTCGATCGGTTTATTCGGCGCATCGATGCTGATTGGCGGCTATCATATGTTTGCGACCGGTTTGAAAAATCTCAGCCGCTTTGAGTTTGATATGAAAACATTGATGACCATTGCGATTATCGGCGCGGTCATTATCGGCGAATGGCGTGAGGGTGCGGTTGTCGTATTCTTATTCGCCATCAGCGAAGCACTGGAATCGTTCTCGATGAACAAAGCGCGCCAATCGATCCGTTCGCTCATGGACTTGGCTCCGTCACGGGCATTGATCCAGCGCGACGGGGAATTGATTGAACTTGAAACGGAGGACATCCGCATCGGCGACGTATTGATCGTCAAGCCTGGGCAAAAGATTGCCATGGACGGCACGGTGCTGCGCGGGGAATCTTCCGTCAACCAGGCGGCGATCACCGGAGAATCACTTCCAGCTGCGAAACAGCCAGGGGATGAAGTGTTTGCCGGCACGATGAACGCGGAAGGCGCACTCGAAGTGACCGTCACTAAGCGTGTGGAAGATACGACTATCGCAAAAATCATTCACTTAGTCGAAAAAGCGCAGGCAGAAAAAGCGCCTTCCCAGCAATTCGTCGATCGCTTTGCAAAATATTACACACCGGCCATTATCGCTGCCGCATTTTTGGTCGCGCTTGTACCGGGATTTGTCACGGGGAATTGGGAGCTATGGGTGTATCAAGGCTTGGCGGTGCTTGTTGTCGGCTGCCCATGCGCGCTCGTCGTCTCGACGCCTGTCGCAATTGTCACGGCAATCGGCAACGCGGCAAGACAGGGAGTACTCGTCAAAGGCGGCATCCATTTAGAAGAAACAGGGCGCCTGCAGGCTGTCGCATTCGACAAAACCGGCACTTTGACGAAAGGCTATCCGGAAATGACCGATGTGCTTCCGGAAGAAGGCTACACGCGGGAAGAAGTGGTCAAGCTGGCGGCGTCAGTCGAAGCCTTGTCTCAGCATCCACTCGCCCGTGCCATTGCAAAACAAGCCCCTGAACTGTATCCATCCGAGCGCTTCCAGTCCTTGACCGGTAAAGGCGTGCACGCTGAAATTGGTGGAACGCGCATACGTGTCGGCAGCTTGAAATGGGCAGAAGAGCATGGTTTTCCTGTGTCTGCAGCAGCGTATCGCTTACAGGAAGACGGGAAATCTGCGATGGCGGTATTTTCTAGCAAGCATTTGTTCGGGGTGATCGGCGTGGCAGACGCCATCCGGGAAGAAAGCCCGGCCATCATTGAGCGATTGAAAGAAATCGGCATCGGCCATACGATCATGTTGACAGGCGACCACCCCGCAACAGCTAAAGCCATTGCTGAAGAAATCGGCGTGACGGATATTCGCGCCGGCTTGATGCCTGAAGACAAATTGTCGGCGGTTAAAGAGTTGCAGGCGAAGTATGGCCGCGTAGCAATGGTCGGCGACGGCATCAACGACGCACCCGCACTCGCGGCATCCGACATCGGCATTGCGATGGGTGGAGCGGGTACGGATGCAGCTCTTGAGACAGCTGATATTGCCTTAATGGCGGATGATTTGGAAAAACTTCCTTATACCATTCGACTAAGCCGAAAAACTTTGCGTATAATAAAGGAAAATATCATCTTTGCACTGGCACTGAAAATCTTAGCTCTGCTATTGATCATTCCGGGCTGGCTCACTTTATGGATCGCGATCTTTGCGGATATGGGGGCTACGCTATTGGTCATCTTGAATGCATTGCGTTTGGTGAAAGTCCAGAAGTAAGAGGCGTTTGGAGGTTGCGATTTGAAGTTAACAGAATGGACGATGGAAGAGCACGAGAAATTGATCGAGTTTATGACAACCAACTCATGGCCTTATCATGGCCATGAACATCCGGTGCGCGCTTTGATCGAAAAGACGATCGTAGAGGGCGGCTATAAATCGGATCAGGTCAAGACCTTTTGGATCGAAAACGATGAAGGCGATCAAGTAGGCTTGGTGAAAATATTCGACTTGCAGGATGAAATCCCGCTATTTGATTTGCGCATTGCCGATTCCTACCGCGGACAAGGATACGGACCGAAGGCGCTGCGCATGATCGCCGATTTCGTGTTTTCCTTGCCCGAGAAGAAAATCCGCTTAGAAGGCCATACGCGCCACGATAATTTTGCAATGCGTAAAGCGTTTGAACGAACCGGGTTCGTGAAGGAAGCACATTTGCGCCAAGCTTGGTTCTCGCCGAAACAAAATCGGTACCATGATGCCGTGACTTACGGCATGACCCGCGAAGACTGGGAAGCGGGCGTAACGACGCCGGTCATGTGGGACGACGCGGTCAAAGCGCCGGCAGAACCGCCGTTCAATCCCTTGTTGCTGGAGTTTCCGGAAACATTCGAATCAGAACGTTTATTGATCCGTGCACCTAAAAAGGAAGATGCGGTGCTTAGTTTCGAAGCGGTGCGCCACTCATTGGAAGCATTGCGCCCGTGGATGCCTTTTGCGCAGCACGAGCCGAATCTCGCGGAAATGACGTCGAATTTGATTCAAGCGGAAACGGATTTCATGTTGCGCAAAGATCTTCGGCTGCATTTCTTTGATAAGAATAGCGGGCAGTTCATCGGTTCGAGCGGCTTGCACCGCATCGATTGGGAAGTACGTAAATTCGAAATCGGCTATTGGGTGGACAGCCGCTTTGAAGGGAAAGGCTATGTAACGGAAGCAGTAGAGCGCATCACGCGTTTTGCGTTCGAAGAGTTGCAGGCAAATCGTGTTGAAATCCGCTGCGACCCGGACAATGTCAGGAGCCGTGCAGTAGCGGAGCGCCTTGGCTTTGAACTCGAAGGCATCTTACGCAAGGATAGCCTGTCGAGACATGACGGCAAAATCCGCGATACGTGCGTCTATGCGAAAGTGAGAGCATGAAAAAACCCCGGGAAGGCAGATCGCTCTGCTTTCCCGGGGTTTTTTAGGGTCCGGTGTTTATCTAAACACCTTTCCTGCCTGTCACTAAGTTAACGATCAAGACGATTGCCGCGATGATCAAAAGAATGTGAATAAGTCCGCCTGCTACGTCTAATAAGAATCCGATCACCCATACTGCAAGAATTACTACCAAAATAATCCAAAGAATACGTCCCATGTTCTCCACCTGCCTTTCAATTTCATCTATCTTTTGCGTTATACCTATCACTACCCTGAGCGAAAATCCATTAAACCTCCCACTAGCTGTTCAATGCCCTTTTCAAGAATGTTGGAAAATTGCCTTTATTCGGCGCTTTGGAAAGCTCACGGCAAGCGCTCATGCTCAGTTGTTCAGAGGGCGGCAGTATAGTAAACTGAACATAGCGACGCGAGGGAGGAACGGAATTTGCCTACTCCAAGTATGGAAGATCATATTGAAATCATTTATTCATTAATAGAGCAAAAAGGGTACGCGCGCGTCTCGGATATCGCCGAGGCGCTATCGGTGCTGCCGTCATCCGTAACGAAGATGGTGCAGAAGCTCGATAAGGACGGCTATTTGATCTATGAACGCTACCGGGGGCTGATGCTGACGCCTAAGGGGCAGAAACTCGGCAAGCGCTTGCTGCAGCGCCATGATCTGCTTGAGCAATTTTTGCGGCTGATCGGTGTGGATGAAGATAAGATCTACGGCGACGTAGAAGGAATCGAGCATCATTTGAGCTGGAATTCCATCGACCGCATCGCCGATCTGGTCCAATTGCTTGAAGAAGATAAAGGTGTAGCCGAAAAATTGAAGAAGCTAAGCTCTGAGCAAAAAAACAACTAACCCAAATAGAGGAGGTATGCAGCATGGCTTTGCATCCAGGATTGAAAGCATTATTGCACATTAAAGACCGTTCCACGTCCCAGTGGATTTTAACAGATGGTTCCGGGGACGAAGTGACGATGAACGCATCGGAAATTGAAGAAGGGCAAGAAATCGGCGAAGAAATTGAAGTTTTCTTATACCGCAACCGTCAAGGCGGCATCTCCGCCACGCCGATGATTCCGCATATTTTACCAAGTGAATACGGCTGGGCCAAAGTATTGAAAGTTTCTCCGCGAGAAGGCGCAGTCGTCGATATAGGCACGACGCGCGAAGTTTATGTCCTACCGGCTGATTTGCCGCCCGTACAGGAATTATGGCCAGTTCAAGGCGACCATATCTTTATGACGCTTCGCACGGACCGCTACGGCGATCTTTACGGACGCCTGGCAACGGAAGAAAAGGTGCTGGAACTTTGCGAACGCGCGCCTGCTGAAATGTACAATAAAGATTTGAAAGCACGCGCTTACCGCTTGCTGCCAGTCGGCTCATTCATGCTGTCGGTGCCGGAAAACTACCGCGTCTTTGTCCATGAATCAGAGCGTGAAGCAGAACCGCGCCTCGGCGAAGAAAAAACGGTGCGCATCATCGATGTCAAAGACGATGGCACGCTCAACGGATCTCTTTTGCCGCGCAAACAAGAACGCTTATCGGATGACGCGGAAGAAATTCTGCGCTATTTGGAAAATGCAGGCGGACAAATGCCATTTACGGACAAATCCTCGCCGGATGAAATCATGGAAATGTTCGGCATGAGCAAAGCCGCATTCAAACGTGCACTTGGCCGTCTTTACAAAGAACGCCGCATTGTACAAGAAGACGGATGGACAAAATTGCTCGGATAAGGAACCTTTCTGCCTCAAATGCGTACTAATATTTGAAGAAAGGGGCAAAAAAAGATGAAAAAAACAATGACACTTGCCGCATTGGCGCTTGCTTTTGTGTTGGCTTTTACCGGCACAGCATCCGCGAATGTCGGGATAAATGAGAAATTCGGCTTGCCGATCGTCGTCTATGGAGGCGATTTGTCAGCAGATGAAAAAGCGCAAGTCGCTGAAAGCCTGGCCGTTGCCGGCGAAGCAGAAGTGGAAGAAATTGAAGTAACCGGGCAGGACCTGGTCACATACATTACGGACGGGGACGCGCGTGCACGCATGTATTCGTCTGCCAAAATCACCCGCACTGAAGAAGGCGAAGGGCTGGTCATTGAAATCGCCACGCCGGACAACATCACGCAAGTGACGACGGATATGTACGCCAATGCCATGCTGACGGCCGGTATTGAAAATGCGACCGTTGAAGTGGCTGCGCCGAAAGCGGTAACTGGCCATTCTGCACTTGTCGGGATTTATAAAGCCTATGAAGTGAACGGTGAACAGCTCGACCCTGAACGCACAGATGTCGCCAATGACGAATTATCCGTTGCGACAGAATTGTCTGAAGGTGGCGTCGACCAAGAAAAAGTCAGCGAATTGCTGACGGAGATCAAGAAACAGATCGCTGAACAGAATCCGGCAACGCGTGAGGATGTTGAGCAGATCGTCGAAGAACAATTGAGCCGCTTACAGATTGAATTGAGCCCGGAAGATCGCCAATTGCTGGTCGATTTGATGGACCGCATCCGCCAGCTCGATATCGATTTCTCGAAATGGTCAACTGAACTGGAAGACTTGAGCAACACCATCGGGGATAAAATCGGCACTGTCGTCAATGACGAAGGATTCTGGGAAAGCGTCAAACAGTTTTTCCGCGACTTAGCCAATACCGTACGTGGCTGGTTTAATTAAGCCAGCTGATGCGGCATTAGAAAATTAACCCTAAAAATTATATGGTCCCGGAAAATCATGAACATGATTTCCGGGATTTTTTTACTCTTGATGCGCAGGGCCTTGAAGCAGAAACAGCTGTGTTGCAGAAAAAGCCGGATGAATGCTAAACTAAAGGTAACAATCTCGAATTCGAGATAAAGAAAGGGTGCTTTTCATGCAAGTTGCAGGCATTCACCATGTTTCGGCCATTACAGCCAATGCAGATAAAAACCATGATTTCTTCACGCGCATTCTTGGGATGCGCCTTGTCAAAAAAAGCGTCAACCAAGACAACCCGTCTTCCTATCATCTGTTTTATGCAGACGCAGTAGGGACGCCGGGAACCGACATGACTTATTTTGATATCCCGATGGCGGGCAGGACCTATCCGGGTGTGACTTCCATCAGCAATACAGGCTTCCGCATCCCATCACGCGAAGCGCTTGATTATTGGGTGGAGCGTTTCCATGAGTTAGGCGTCCCGTACGGTGAACAAACACAGCGATTTGGCCGGGATACCTTGGAATTCCAGGACTTTGAAGGATCGCGCCTAATGCTCGTCGTCGATGACGGCGAAGGCATTCCATTCGGCGAGCCTTGGACTAAAGCGAGCGTTCCGGAAGCGTTCGCCATTCGCGGGCTTGGGCCGGTCAGGGTGACGGTACGGAAAGCCGAGCGCACAGCCAAGGTACTGACAGATATTCTCGGGTTTTCCAAAGCCGGTGCGTATGCGCCTGAAGTGAAAGGACAGCCTGAAATAATCGTCTTCACGACAGGAGAAGGCGGCCCTGGCGGCGAAATACATTTAGAGGAGCGCTCAGACCTTCCGCCGGAGCGTCCCGGCCGCGGAAGCGTCCATCATGTAGCGTTCCGCGTCAAAACTTATGAAGAGTATAATCAATGGAATGAGTATTTGCGTGCCAATGGCTTCCAAACATCCGGGGAAGTGGATCGCTATTATTTCAAAGCGATTTATTTCAGGGAGCCGAACGGGATCTTGTTCGAGTTATCGACCGATGAGCCTGGCTTTGCGACGGATGAAAACGCAGACGAACTGGGCGAAGGCTTGGCCTTGCCGCCATTCCTTGAACCGAGACGCCAGGAAATCGAAGACTCTCTCCGTCCTTTGAAGATCAACCGCTGACTGGCGGTGCAATTTTAAGATGCGGGAAGTTTTGATTCGCTTGGACAGATAAAGTGGAACATAAGGAGGAATTGGACTGATGGAATTGAAATTTACAGAACTTGGACATGATGAATTCGCATTTCGTGATACAGACGGCGAGACAGTGAAAGCTGAAATTACGTGGACGCAAATGGCTGATTTGATGGTCATGGAATATACTTATGTTGAAGGAAGTTTGCGCAATCAAGGGCTTGCCAAAAAATTGGTCGACCACGCAGCAGCTTATGCGCGCGAAAACCAGTTTAAAATGCAGCCGGTTTGTTCTTATGTAGCAGAAACGTTTGAACGTTCTGATGAATACAATGATGTCAAAGTTTAGTTCACCAAACTGAGCCATAAGACGCAAAAAAGCAATCCGTTTCCTCTTTGGGATGGATTGCTTTTCTATGTATTGATGAATGTTTGACTCATAGGCTCACTCCTTCTTACAGGCTTGTCATGAAGAACACGATGGCTGTAAGGATGGATGCGCCGCCTACTCCGTACATGAAATCCGCTTGGTTAAAAATTAGTTTATTTTCCATTTTTTAGAACCCCTTTTATAATTTGTCTTTTGCTGCTGATAGTAATAAAATACCCAGCTTGATAAAACTTAAACAAGTTTTATTAATTTTTTAGCGGAAATTAAGGTAATGCGAAACTTAAGAGGCATGAAAGCGTATGTATGAGGGTAGAATCATAATAAGGAAAGCGGAGAGACTGCGCGCAATGTGGACTATCCATTGCAGCGGTATGTCCGAAACAGAAATAGGAGGTTTTTTTATGAATCAAGCGCCAGAGAATTACGGGTCCATCAAAAGGACAGGAGAAAAAGCTCTTGGCATCATCGGTTCCATTTTTAATGTCATCGGCATCATTTTATCCATCATTTTCATCACCAGCTTAAGTGGTTTTGAAGGCAGCCAGATGCAAATGCAGTTGGAAGAGGAAATCCGCAATGATCCCAACTTGACGAATCCAGGAGATGTTGAGATGACCATGGATATTGTCAATTCATTCGTACAAGGATTTGATGTGCTCGGGTGGATCATCGTCGCATTATTGGTTGTGAGTACAGTATTCGCCATTTTGGCCATCACGAAATTGAAATCATTCGATAAAGCAAATACGGCAGGCATTTTCTTCATCCTCGCCGGGATTTTTGCCGGGATCTTGTCGCTGACATCGATTCTCTTCTACATCGCTGCGATTATGTGCTTCGTGCGCAAGCCCCCGCTCCGTGAAGACGAATTGATGGGCCGCAGCAACGAACCAGCCCCAAGAACCGATGCGGTGACACGTGAAGACGACACGCCGTACCGCCCGTTATAAGAAAAGGAAGTTTCAGATGTAATAATAAAAACCCCCTCGAAATGGATTCGAGGGGGTTTTATGTGGTTGATTTATTGCGCTTGTCCTGAAAGGTCGAAAACGTATTTGGCTGTTTGCAAGGGATGCCCTTCAAACAATTCCTCAAATTCTTCGAGCAACAGGAAGCCGTTCGCTTCGTAGAACTGGCGGCCTTTTTGGTTTTCGCTTTCAACGTAGACGAATAATTGCTGCCCGCCTTTCAAGCGCGACAAACCGTCCGAAAGCAATTTCTTGCCGAAGCCTGAACGCTGGTGCTCGGGCTTCATGTACATGGCGATCAATTCGGCATCGCCGTCTTCATCGACTTTTGTGAAGTTCGCAAAGCCTACAGCCTGCCCGTCATGTTCAGCGAGCAGTAGAATGGTTCGCTCGATGCGCATTTCTAGCATCGGGGTCGAGTAGGATTGCTCCAAAAACTTCTGTTGTATGGGAGATGGAATGATCCCTTCGTACGTATCATTCCAGCTGATGTGAGCGATTTCCCGTACAGATTCGATATCTGCCGGTGTACCTGTGCGAATCATGCAATCACCTCTGGAATTATTTTTGCTATCATATCAAACTCTAGCCTGAATAGCCATTGATGTGGAATAATGAAATGACAGGAGGCGATTGATTATGGCGTGGAAAAGTTATCAATTTGACGACTTCACAGCACAAGCATTATACAATATATTAAAGCTGCGTGTCGAAGTATTTGTTGTAGAACAGAATTGCCCTTATCCGGAATTGGACGGGTTGGATGAAGTTTCAACCCATATCGTCTATGAAGAAGGCGGCGAGGTGCTTGCCTATGCCCGTCTGGTGCCGGCAGGAAAGAAATACGACGTGCCATCAATCGGCCGCGTCATCGTTCGCAAAGAGGCGCGAGGACGCGGGCTGGCAAAGGAACTCCTAGAACGTTCGATTCGCTATATTGACGAACAGTGGAAAGAACCTGAGATCCAATTGCAAGGACAAGAGTATTTGAAAGACTTCTATGGCTCATTCGGTTTTGAAGCGATTTCGGAAGTTTACGACGAGGATGGCATTCCGCATATCGACATGAAGCGATCTGCAACCGAAACAGCTGGATAATGGAGGATTAGCTTTAGACGATTAGGGTAAACAAGGGATAACTAGAAAAGTAAAAGGAGTGCTGCAAATGGCTAGGAAAAAAGGTGGCGGCAGAGGCCTGCTTTTGGCAGGACTGGCAGCCGGTGCATATGCATATTTCAAAAAACCGGAAAACCGCGAGAAAGCAACTGTTGCATTTAATGATGTGAAAGCGAAGGTGAATGAGTATATGGAATCTCAAAACTTGGATCAGAACAAAAATCAGCAAGATCAAAAGAGCGAGGGCTTGGACAAGACCGACCTGCAAGAAAACAAGATGACGGCAGAAGGCGGCACGCAAGCAACTGTTCAGTATTACAATGAAAAAGAGCAGAAGCAAAGCAAGGACGATGTAAAGCTTTCTTCAAACGACGACAGCGAAGAGAAATCGGAAAACACCGATTCGGTCTCATCCGAGCCGCGTTTGAATACCGACAAGTTGTAAAATTCGAAAAGACCGCCTCGGCACTTATGCCGTGGCGGTCTTTTTCGTTGCCAATAAAATCAACGTTCGAGCGTCAGCCAATTGGCCAAAGCGATCGACAGTAATAACGCCCCGCTGAACAAAAAACCACCGTCTGCAGTGAGTGCCAAAGCTCCGGTGACTCCGGACCCCGCGACCACGCCGATGGAGAAAAAGGCGTAAAAATATCCGTAAGCACGTCCTCTTGATGCGGGTTCTGTCGCATCGATCAATAAGGAATTGATTGAAGGGAACAACAGCGCAAAGCCGAATCCGTACGTACACATCGCCGCATACAGCAGTGGTTCGGATGAGATATTGGCGAGTGCAAACAGCGAAGTGCCCATGACCGCAAAGCCAATGATCAAGGTGATGATCGGGCGGACGGCATCAAATAGCCGATTGATCGGCAATAGGAAGACCAGGATGGCCGATAAACCGAATGCGCTCAGTAATAAGCCGCTCAGCTGAGTAGAGAATCCGAGTGCTTCCACTTTCAGCGGCAGCATATAAGCAAGCACGCCTTGAGAGAACATCAAGAAGAACGCCCCTAAAAACGAACGCCAAAGCCCGGCGTTCCATTGGAAAGCTTGACGTTTAGCAGGCGAGCTGTCCGTTTGCTTGTTTACTTGATGCGTCCGCAATAAAAAGAACGCAGCAACCGCAAGCAAGCCGATCAAGGTGCCGGTCACGGCCATGGTTTCCGGGACGCTGCCGCGGCTCGTATAAATCGCTCCGTAAGCGGGGCCGATGATTGCCGCAAGGCCGACGAATGCGCCGGAAATCGCGGCATTTTTGCCGCGTCGGCTATGGTCAGTACGATTCGCCAAATAAGTGAATGCGGCAGGCACCGTTAAACCAGCCGCTAAGCCGTGTAGAAAGCGGATCGCAAGGAGACTGTAAGGGCCATCCACCAAAGCGTAGATGAACAGCGCTGCACTTGTCGAAACAAGGCCTGTCAGCAAGATGGCAAAAGGCCCTTTGCGGTCGGAGAAAATTCCTGAGATGATATTGCCGAATGTGTTCGATAATGAATACATTCCGACGGCCAGCCCCGCTAAAAATGGGCCAGCACCGAGTGAAATGGCGAACGGGCTGATAATCGGCAACTGGGCAAATAAATCGAAAAACGCGAAGAAGATGATAAGATAAATGAAAAAGCGCAAGGGGGTTCCCAACTTCCTTTGAAATGTGATGATGTATGGTATTTCCGACCTCGCCGGCCCGTTTGTGACCAGGTCCGGAGCAGGCGGCGGGCGCCTGGTTGAAAAGAAATAAATGCGGCAAGGTGGATTACATTCCGCGTTGTTTAGGGTATTGAAACACATGACCTTATTATAGCACCGGAGGGAAAAAGATGAAAAAAGCGATGTTCATATGGAACCCTTCCTCAGGGAAGGAAAAAGCAGCAGATTATAAAGACTTTGCAGAAAAGACATTAACGGAAATGGGCTACGAAGCCGATATGCGTGAAACGACAGGACCGGGAGATGCCACGCATTTTGCCGAAGAAGCCTGCGAAAAACACTATGATCTTGTCGTGGCGATGGGTGGCGACGGAACAATCAACGAAGCGGTATCGGGGTTGGCGGAAAAAGAGCACGAACCGCTTTTCGGCCTGGTCCCACTTGGCACGGTCAATGACTTTGCGCGCGCGCTCGGCATCTCGCTGAATCCGGAAGAAGCGATTGAAGGATTGAAGACGGGGCGTGAAAAACGCGTGGACATCGGAAAAGTCGGCGATCAATACTTTATGAACATCCTGGCGATTGGCGAAATTGCCGAATCGACGTATGAAGTGGAGCCTGAACAAAAGACCAAGCTCGGCGCATTCGCTTATTTTGTCGAAGGCGTTAAAGCAGTCGCTTCCGATGAAGTCACGACATTCGTCATCGAGCATGACCACGGCACTTGGGAAGGCGAGGCAAAACTCGTTCTTGTGGCCTTGACCAATTCGGTAGGCGGTTTTGAAAAATTGGCACCGGAAGCATTGACCGATGACGGCCTGCTGCATTTGTATATCGTAGAAAACGCTGCACTTCCAGCATTTGTCCGCATGGCGACAGCGTTGGTGCGTGGCAAATTCGAAGAAGATCCGGCAGTGGAAGCCATTCACACGACGCGGGTCTCAATCCGAACGAGCGAGCCGCTGTCTTGCAATATCGATGGCGACGAAGGCAGCACCACTCCATTCGATATCGAAATTATGCCGCGCCATATCCGGGCAGTTGTTCCTGGGGAAACGGACTGATAGCTGCGGCAGCGAAGCCAATCGGATATCAATAAAACATACGGCAGGCCGCCTATCATCGACGGCCTGTTTTGAATTTTTTGTAAAAACATTGGAAATTGGAACTTTTTCGTCGCTGAAACGTACAGTTAAGTGTATAATTGGTTTTAACTGTTACTGATGTCATATGTTTGAAAAGTAAATTAGCTCAATTTACTTAAAAACTTGTAAATTTATCTGTAAAACGCTATTATTATTATTTATTCAAGCAGTTCCTTAAATGAATAAGTTCGTTAAATTTTTTACATAGAAAGCCGGGGAGAAGATGAATATACTTGAAACGCCATCCATTCAGGAAACTATTTCCAGAATCTTTATGAACGAAACGGAAAACGTCGCGCAGCTGGAGGGGCTCGAACGTTTTTTTGAAGTGGAGACTCAATTGATGCACGAAATCCATAACTTGGAGAAAGACCGTGCTAAAGAAACATTGCGTGAATTGATCGACATGCTCGCTCTTCATGCAGGAAAAGACATCATCCGCACGGTCCGCAATTATTACATCATTTTATCGTCCGTCATGGCACGTAAATTGTATGAAATGCGCGTACCGCCGAAAAAAGCCTTTGCTTTCAATGCTGCTTGTGTTGAATTGGTTGATAAGCATATGAACGATTCGGAATTTATGTATGTGGCCGATGAACTGATCGAATTTTTCACATCGATCATCTCGGAACGCAAACAGCCGTCATTCGGCCACCAAACCGTCAACAAAGTCGTCATTTTCATCAACGACGAAGTGGAGCGCGACTTGTCGGTGGAGGAAATCGCCAAACACTTCAATATTTCGACGAGCCACTTGTCACGCATTTTCCGTGAACACGCAGGCATCACATTGGTCGAATACTTGAACGTGCGCCGCGTGGAAGAATCGCAATATTATTTGCGCCATTCCAATAAAGGGATCTCGGAAATCTCGAAGCAGTTCCATTTCTGTAACCAGAGCTATTTCACGCGGATCTTCAAAAAATATACATCGGTGACGCCGAAGCAATTCCGCGACAGCCAGCATATTCCTTATTTCCGCTATACCTTGCCGAATGCCAAGTAAAGGAGAAGCAATTCTCCTTTTTCTTATGCCTAATTTTTGTCACAAGAAATGAAAAAAGCAACCAGTCCCCGGACCGTGCATTGAATTTTTGCGGCCATATCGTTATACTTCTTAGTAGTCCAAAAAGGTGAAGGTGACAAATGTGAAAAAGAAACTTACATTACTGCTCATGCTTGCGGCAACGATCGCTTTCTTGAGCGGCTGTTCAGCAGTTGAAAACAAAGAAGGATTTTTCTACACGATCTTTGTAGCGCCATTTGATTTTTCGCTCGATTATTTAGGCAACCTCTTCGGGGGAAGCTACGGCATGGCGATCGTGGTCATCACGATCATCATCCGCCTCGTCTTGATGCCGTTCATGCTGCGTACTTATAAGCGCCAGCAAGGCATGAAAGTGAAGATGGATAAGATGCGCCCGGAAATGGAAGACATCCAGAAGCGCTTGAAAGAAACGAAGGATAAAGAAGAGCAGATGAAGCTTCAGCAGGAAATGATGGGGCTCTACAAGAAGCATGACGTCAATCCGCTCAATATGGGCTGCTTGCCGGTCGTCATCCAGATGCCGATCATCATGGGCTTGTATTTTGCGATTCTCTATTCACCGGATGTGCGCTCGCATGAATTCCTGTGGTTCAATCTTGGATCCCCGGACATTGCGATGACTTTGATTGCCGGTGCGGTGTACTTCTTCCAGGCGAAAGTATCGCTATGGACCATGCCGGAACAGCAGCAGAAGCAGATGAAATTCTTCATCTACCTGTCTCCGGTCATGATTATGTTCATCTCGTTCACATCGATGGCTGCACTGCCTGTTTACTGGGCAGTCGGCGGGATCTTGTTGATCATCCAGACGTTCATCGGCCGGAAATTCTATTCGGAACATCCGGAAAAAGCGTTGGAAGCGGTTGAAGGAAACGAAGTAATCGAAGAAAAAGATGCAAGAGAAGAGAAAAAATAAACGAAAAAGCCGGCGCAGCTGCCGGCTTTTTTCTTAGGAGAGAGTATTGATGAACCCGAAAATTTTGCAAGGCATCTTGATTTTACTACTCAGCATATTGGCGATTGTCTTCTTGTTCATGGGCAGCATGGAAATTGCCGTATTGTTTATGACGCTCCTATTCGTCTTAACGAACACATTCCGCTATAAGCAAATGAAAGAGCGCGGCATGGACCGCGAAGCGAAATGGATGAAAGGCATGGCCATCATTTTCGGCATTTTGTTCTTCGTCGTTCTAGGCACGATCTTCATCTAATGAAAAAAACAGCACAGGCTAATTAGCCTGTGCTGTTTCTGTATGATGGTGTTTATCTTTTTTGCGTTCTTCCAGAAGAAAGTCCAACTGACTCATGAGGGTCAGCAGGTCATGCTTTGATATCTCTTTCAAAATTCCCAGCTCCCTTAACAGTTATGCCAAATTATTCGGCGCAGTGGCGGCCGTTAAGGGGGTCGGAACATTATTTTTAAATATTTTTAATAAGCAAAACGTTTGCGTGTCAACAGCACCAAGATGACTGCGGGGAATGAAGACGCCGCCATCCCGAGGAATGAATAGCCCGGTGCGATTTCGTATAGGTAGCCGCCAATAAATGTCAGCAATGCGACACTCAAGCTCATACCGAGTGCGGCGTACATGCCTTGTGCAGCAGGGATATTAAGTGGGTCGAGCTTTTTGAAGATATAGCGGATAAAGGCAAAATGCGCGACGCCGAAAGACAAAGCGTGCAGCGTCTGCGCCAAAATGAATACCCAAACCGATGGGAACAGGAAAATCAAGATCCAGCGAACGGTCGAGCCAATGCCTGCGAGTAGGAACATCGACGACACCGACCATTTCTCGAATAGCGTATCGGCTTTAACGAAAAAGACAATTTCAAAAATCACGGCTACATTCAAAATCAGCCCGATGTAAAAACTGTTGACGCCAATATCCTGAAGGTAGATGAATCCGTAATTATAATACGACGCATGCGCTCCCTGCAGCAGGATGGAGATAACGAGAACAGTTAAAAATCCTTTTGATTTCAACAATTCCGCCGTGGCGCTTGGCCCTTTCTTCGTTCGCGGTGCCGGCTTTGATTGCAGCGGGACCGGGGAAGCGAGCGATTGAGTGACCGCCATGAACAGCAAACCGAGAAGCATGATCCATAAAATCGCATTTTCCTGCCAGATGGCGGTCGCCGCCCCGACAATCAATAAAGCGATCGTATAGCCGAGCGAACCGTAAGACCTGCTTTTGCCGTAATGGATGCGATCGGTCTGCATCAGAACGGTCGCGCCGCTTTCCATTGCCGGCAATAAATTCGGATAGATAAAGCTGAAAGCAAATGTGATGATGAACAGCAAGGTATAGGAATTGGCCGGGATATAGAATGCCATGACGATAAACGAGGCGATGGCCAGGATCTGCATCAAGCGCCCCAGCGAGAACAGCCGCGTCAGCAGCGGGAAGAAAAACAAAGTCGACAGCGACCGCGCGACCATGCCGGTCCCCATGATGACACTGGCTGCCGAAACGCTCAGCCCTTTCTCATTGGTCAGCCAGCCGGTCCAATAAGGCAAAAAGACGCCCCATGTAAAGAAAAACGCAAAAAAGTTCAATGAAAGCCATTTTTGATTGTGCATGAACAAATCTCCACTCTTTTCCAGAAGTCTGATTAAAGTATACCGAAATATTTTCGCGCCAGGGGAATTTCCGGAAAGAAAATGATAGAATGGAAAAGGAATTGATAGGAAAGTTGGCCAGCCCATGAAACCGACAAAAACGAAAAACGACTTCGATAAGAAATTTTATATAAAATGGATGGTGATCGCAATGACAGCAATCTGGGCAGCAATTGCCGCAGTCTGGCTCTCTATGCATAATTGGGATACAGAAGAAAGCATGCAAGCATTGGCGCAGGCCTTTACCGAACAACCGGCAGAAACCGAGCAGCAAGAGCAAGCTCCGGAAGAGGAGGAATCGGCAGTGAAAGAAGAACCAGCAGCGACAGAAGAAACTGAACAGCCTGAAGCACAACCGGAAGAGCAGCCGAAAGAAGAAGCGCCTGCATCTTCACCGAAAGACGCCACCGTCTATCCGGAGATTGATCAATTGCCATCAGAACCAACCGTTGTGAACGGCATCTTGCTGGCGAATAAACAGCACCCGCTGCCAGAAACCTATGCACCGGGCGAAAACGCGGAGGCCCGTGCGGCATTTGACTCGATGGCACAAGCTGCTGCTAAAGACGGCCTGCAATTGGTCGCCTTTAGCACATACCGCGAATTTGCCCGTCAAAAACAATTATACGAAGGCTATGTCGCAAAAGATGGACAGGAAGCAGCCGACCGTTACAGCGCACGGCCTGGCTTCTCCGAACACCAGACCGGCCTCGCCTTTGATATCGGTGAAGCGGGCCAGGAACAGCACTGGGCATCAGCTTCCTTCGGCGACACGGCCGGAGGCAAATGGGTGAAAGAAAACGCTCATAATTACGGGTTCATCCTGCGCTACCCGCAAGGAAAAGAACAGATCACCGGCTATATGCACGAATCCTGGCATTTCCGCTATGTCGGAAAAGAAGCCGCTACTGCGATCTATAACCAGAACATCACCTTGGAAGAATATTTGGGAATTTAAGCAACGAATAAATAGAGTCGGCCGTTTTCCTGAAAGGGAGAGCGGCCGGTTTTTTGTTGGATATTATTTGTGAGGAAGTGTCACTGTTAGTTGATTTCATTCGCTGGTATTGTCGCTTAGCTGGACTTGATAGTGAGATGTATCGTTCGTTATTGCGCGTATCTCTAAATAGCCGCCTCCCGCTTGGGGCAGGCCTTTCGCCATAAGCCAAGAAGGGCACTTGTCTTATGGCTTCGGCTCGCCCGTATGCGCGGTTCGGCTTTTAGATTTCATTGGATATTGAGTGCGAAGACGTGTCACTGTTAATTGTTTTCATCGGCTGGTGGGCAAGCCTAGCTGGACTTGATAATTGCAGAGAAGTTGCGTGCGCTGTTCAATTTGAGTTTACGAAGCTGGTTAAAGCTTTCCGCGCTTACTTCAGTGTGTGATGAATTTCATTTCCTCTCTAAAAATAGAGATGAAGTGGAAAGGGGCGACTCCGGGAGGATCAGCGAGACAATTGAGACCCTGCAGAGCGCGCAGCGATCGAAGCGGCTCAATGCGAGCCCTCCGGAAAGCGTCCCCTTGAAGCGTAATCTCTCCCATATACTTTTACTACCATTGTTGATGAAAGAAGATCCCTTAGTACATACAATTCACCAAACGAAAAAACGCCCTTCCAAATGGAAAGGGCGTTCACTGGTTTGATTACAGAATCGGTGCCAACAAGCGGGCGATGGATTCCTTCGATTTGATCATGCGGGTTCTTGCCATATACATCTCATAAGTCAGTTCTGACGACAATTCCGTATCCTGCCTGAAAAGATTGGCCAATTCCATCGACACCTTCTCATCGTAAATGAAAGCATTCACTTCGAAGTTCAACTTGAAGCTGCGGACATCGATATTCGCTGTTCCGACCGTTGACGCTTCGTCGTCAATGACGATCATTTTCGTATGCAGGAAGCCGTTATCGTAAATGAACACACGGGCTCCGGCGCGCAACATCTGGCCGGCATAAGAATACGTCGCCCAATAGACGAAGGGATGGTCCGGCTTGTTTGGAATCATGATGCGCACATCGATTCCAGACAGCGCCGCAATCCGAAGCGCGTCATAGAAACTCGCATCCGGAATGAAATACGGCGTCTGGATATAAATATATTCACGCGCCAAATGAATCAGCTTTAAATAGCCGTCTTTAATCTGTTCCCATTCCTCGTCCGGACCGCTGGAGACGATCTGCATCGAAGTCGACCCTTCTTCAGGCTGTGGCGGGAAATAGGCTTCATCGTATTCAATGTCATGCCGCGCGGAGGCCTGATTCCAGTCGAGGATAAAGCGGGTCTGGAGCGGGTACAGGGCATTGCCTTCCAGCCGCAGATGGGTATCGCGCCAATAGCCGAAGCGGCGGTTGAGTCCGAGGTACTCCTCGCCGACGTTAAAGCCGCCGATATAGCCGATCTTTCCGTCAATGACGACGATTTTACGGTGGTTCCGGTAGTTCAGCCGGGGATTGATGATTGGCATGATGGAAGGAAAGAAAGTTTCCACTTCGCCGCCAGCTGCTGAAAATTCCTTGAAATGGCGTTTGCTTAAACTGCGGGAGCCCATGTCATCATATAACAGACGTACTTTCACGCCTTCTTTCGCTTTGGCGAGCAAAGCGTCCATGATGCGGTTGCCGAGCTGATCCAGCCTAAAAATATAATATTGGATGTGGATATGGTCTTGTGCCTGTTCGATATCGCGAATCAAGGCATCAAACTTTTCCCGGCCGTCGTTGAAGATTTTCACATGATTGTTTTGTGTCAACAAAGCGCCGTTATTGCGCAAATGAAGGTAAATCAAATTGCTGTAATCTTTCGTGCTGACATCGTGGAACGGGAAAGTGCCGTCATGGATTTCATTCATTTGATGCGCAATCAGGCTTTCAATCCCAATGCGTTTGCGGCCTTCTTCCCATTTAAAAAGCTTTTTTTGCCGCAGTTTACGGCCGAGCAATAAGTAAATGAAGAACCCGGCAATTGGAACAAAGAATAGAACCAATAACCATGCCCAAGTGGAGGAAGCGTCCCGGCGTTCCAGAAACACTAGCGCCGCTGCCAAGAAAATATTCAAGATGAAGATTGCAGCAGTCAACACACTGATAATGGTGACGGTCATGACCATTCTCCTTTATGGATAATTGTTTATTGCTTCTAGTATAGTCTAGTTGTGCAACTGAAAGAAAGGAAGAGCCGGTCGGATAGTGTTTACTATTAATTGATTCTTATGTAATTAACTGGATGATCAAATTATGGCAATAAAAAACTGCACTCTCATTCATAGAGTGCAGTTGTATTTAGCTGAGGCGTTCTTCTTCTTTTAATTGTTCGACAATGCCTTCGACTTCCTGGCGGCTCATCTTTTCCTTGCCGGACTTGAGCGCTTTTAAGGTGCTGTGGGCAAGTGCAAGCGGCACTTTGCAGAACATGAGGATGCGTTTGTTTTTAATGGATCTTACGTATTGATCGGCTTGCGACAGGTTTTCGCGCGCATAGCTGAACATATCGTCGCGCGTCCAGCCGTCTGGCACGAACGTGACGCCGCGTTCGTAATCTTCATCGTAATTGCGCAGCATATTGACAGCCTGCAATCCACGGCCGAATCCTATGGCAAGTTCTGTATCGGTTTCAGTGCCGTCATGCCATCTCCAAAGATCGGAAAGCATGACGCCGACGAGCCCTGCGACATAATAAGTGTAATCGTCCAGGTCTTCGCGCGTATGGATGACCCAATCTTTTTCGACCCATTTGGCCATACCGCCAGCCATGATGGCTGTCGACTCGAGCACTTTTCCTCGGATTTCGGGTGGGCACACTTCGACCCAATCGGGAAGCCGCATCGTCACGGATGGCAAATCGTCCGCGTACGGGGCGACAAGTGCCGCGTACTCCGTTTCGTCAATATTTGTTTCGAGCATATGTTGGATGGAGCGTAGAAGAGACGCTTTCACTTCAGCTGGAAGCTCGGGATGATCTTCAATTTCATCAATTGCGCGCATGCACAAATAGGCGGAGCCAACGGTTTTCTTCAGGACAGGATCCAAAAAGCTGATTGGAATGAAAAAGGTACGGCTCGTTTGTTTCAGCATCGCGAGTGATTCTTTTTGCAGATTGGCGACTTTGCTCATCTTCAGTCCTCCTTTATGTGGATTTTGAACGTGCTTATGTATGGGCTTTGCCCACTTGATTCGTAAAATGTCTTCCTTCTAAATATAAACGAAATAGCTGAAAAAACAAATGATTACCCATAGCACCATTAGAAAACCCTTTGGAAGAAACAAGTTCTCCAAAGGGTTCAGTCTAAATGAAAATGGTTCCACGCTTCATAAATTCCACCGGCGCAATGGCGATTCGCGCGGAAAATGAGCGGATGCTCTTCGTGGATTTTGAGTTCGGGCTGGGCGTTTCCTACGATGACGGAAGGGAAACCGAGTGTCAGCATTTCCAAGTCATTTCCGGAATCACCCGCGACCAATAGTTTAGCATCTGAAATGCCGTGGCGTTCCAATAAATAGCGGAGCGCCTGGCCTTTTCCGCTATTCGGAGGCAGGATATCCAAATCCTTGCCGCCGCTGAAAATCAGCTTATGGGGTACCTTTTCTGCTTCGAGCAAGTTACGGAACTGTTCAACCGCTTGTGCATCCGTGACATGATAGGAGCGCCGGCTTGTTACAGGCAAATCCTGTGGAGCCAAACCGTCGATTGTTTTCGCTAGCGCTTCGATTTGTTCAGGCGCCCAATCGTCCATCAAATGGGCTTCCCAATGTTCATCTTTCAGGAAACCGGTTCCCATATAGATTTCGGTCCCAACGTCGGTGACGAGCGCTTTTGGAATCGGGAGCCCTTCATCTGCAATCAGCTGGCGTGCCGAGGCGAGATGGCGGCCGGTAATATAGATCAAGCCGACTTCGTAGGGCTGCTGTTCATAAAAATCCAGCAATTCCTTTAATCCGGCTCTATCACCGACTAAGGTTCCGTCCAGGTCGGTCGCTAGCAAGTGTGTTGCTCCGTTCACGGATAATCACCTCATACAATGTATTTATTCTTTTTGAAATGCTCACCCAGTTGAAATCTTTGCGGGCGATGCGCACGGCTTGGCGGCTAAGGCGTTCAACTAGCAGCGAGTTGACGGAAAGTACTTCCATAGCAATCGCCAGGTCGATCTCATTTTGCGATTCGACAAGCAAACCGCTGACGCCGTCTTCGACGACGTTTTTCAATCCGCCGACTTTTGAAGCAATAACAGGGCTTCCGCAGGCTTGTGCTTCAGCTGCAACCATGCCGAACGATTCGTAGAAACTCGGGACGATGGTGGCGGTAGCTGAATTGAATAGCAATGCCAATTGCTCTTGGTTTTTCGGCCCCACAAAGCGGACATGCTGTTCAATGCCTCTTACCGCTTTGCGCAGCTCAGGGTCTTTCGGCAATCCAGTTTCCGCATCGATGGCATCAGGTTCACCGCCGGCAATCACCAGTTCAGGCGTGTAGCGGCTGCCGCTTTTTTCTGCAAGAAGCTTGAAAGCTTTCAATAAAGTAAAAATGCCTTTCGTTGCTTCCAGACGGCCTGCAAAAACGAAGAGGGGGTCCTCGTAGCCGAATTTTTTCCGGATATGGTGTCGGCTGCCGCGGACGCGGAACGCCTCGTCGACTCCGATGGGGATTACTGAGATGGGAGAAGCAGCGTAAACGTTCTCTTTAATTACTTGTTTTTCTGTATTTGTCGTAGCCAAAATATGGTCGCTATGGGCAAGTACGGTTTCTTCCGCTTTTTCGCGCCGCGCATCATGCGTACCGGTCGCTTCTTCTTTCGCCCATCCGAGCGAGTGGGATGTATGGATATAAGGCAGCCCGAATTCTTCTTTGAGCTTTTTGCCGATCAATCCCGAAAGCCAATAATGGGTATGGACGATATCATAATTCGATAGCGGCAATAGCTGTTTCATTTCTTCATAAAATGCCGGGAGCATGGAATACATTTCGTTTTTTGAAACGAATCCTTTGAAGCCCGCTTCTACACGGATCACGCGGCAGCGTTCGCCGAAATGTTCAATTTGTGGGGCATTTTCATCGCACCAATGGGTCACGACATCCACCTGCCACCCTCTAGTTTCAAGAGCGAGTGCCAGTTGCTTGACGTAATTATTTTGGCCGCCTGCTTGCTTTCCGCCGAGCTTTGCCAAAGGATCGCCATGGTCTGATACAAAAAGCACTTGTTTGGTCATTGTCGTTCATCTCCGTTCGTTAGTTCCTCCCTCAAAAAAAGGCGGGAGTGCATATTATATATACCCATATTTAGGTAAAGCTAAACAGGATTTCTGAAAAGTTCCAAAACTTTTATTGACGTTAAAAAAAAGAACGCCTGTGAAAGCGCTCTTTTGACCATTTATTTCGTATGGACAAACTTTCCGTGAGACGGAACGGCGACATCAGGGAAATGATCCACCAGCTCAACGAGGCCTTTTGCCAAGACAGAGCCTTTCATTGGCTTGCCGTGTCCAGTGGCAGCAAAAGAAGGTTTCAAGTCCACAAGTTTGGACACCGATTCCCAGGCGGCGCGCCAATCGGTCGTTAAATAAACCGGCGGGCCGTGCACTTCTTTTTTCTGGCGCATCACTTTATAAAGTGAATCCTGCTTGACGGTGACGAAGGCATCTCCTGCAATTAATACGCGGCCGACGTCCTTGAAGAACGAGACGTGGCCTTTTGTATGGCCGGGTGTATGGAGCCAGCGCCAATTCGGAAGGTCTGGGATGCTGCCGTCTGCCGGAAGCTCAACCAAATGATCGGAAATATCGATAGCTTTTACCGGGAAAGTTTTGGACATTTTCGCGACCATTCCGCCTTCTACAGTGGAATCGGGCTCAGGATAGTCTTCTTTTCCGGTCAAGTACGGAAATTCTTCAGGGTGTGCATAGACAGAGACCGGATGTTTTTCAAGAATATCGATGAGTGCGCCGACATGGTCGAAATGGCCATGCGTCAGTAAGATCGACTGTAATTGCTGGTCGGGGCCAAAGCGTTTCTCGGCTTCCTTTAAAATCTTATCAGCAGAATGTGGCATGCCAGCATCCACCAATACCCAGCGCGGGCTGATGGAAGGGTTCCCGATCAAGAAGACATTGGAGATTTTCGTCGTATAACAATACGTATCCGGAGCGATTTCGATGCCCGAGCCGCTGCGGATCGATGTCATCGGCATGATGGCCTCAGTTTCAGTGCTGCGTTCCATAAACATTGATTCCTCCTTCAGATTCGTCCATTGGATTTTCTTCATATGTTTGCTTTACCCCAAATGAAGATTTCCAATCCAGCCCAGCATAATTTGAGTCTCCTGCCGCGATTCGTTAGAATGGAAAGAAGATTGTCAAGGAAGCAAGGTGCAGAAAAATGAAATCGATCATCATCATCGGCTCCGGCATCGTCGGGGCAAGTGCGGCATATTACGCAGCGAAAGCCGGGAATAGCGTCACATTGATCGACCGGGCGGACCGCGGCCAGGCGACAGGTGCGGCAGCGGGTATTGTCTGCCCGTGGATCTCTCAAAGGCGCAACCAGGCCTGGTACCGTCTCGCTTCAAACGGCGCCGCATATTATCCTGTGCTTATCAAGGAACTTGAAGCGCTCGGAGAGAAAGAAACTGGCTATAAACAAGTGGGCATCGTCAGCATCCACGAAGAATCGAAACTCGACAAGATGGAGCAAAAAGCACGCGAACGCCAAGCTGGCTCGCCTGAGATGGGCGAGCTCGAACGGCTGACACCGGAACAAACGAAAGCCCGGTTCCCGTATGCCGGCGACCGCTACGGCTCTTTGTATGTGAGCGGGGCAGCGCGCGTCGACGGAGGGGCAATCCGCGATGCGCTGATCCGCTCCGCCAAGAGCTTAGGTGCAAGGTTCATCCAAGGCGACGCCCAGCTGCTAATAGAAGCAGATCAAGCGATAGGCGTCGAAGTAAACGGAGAGCAGATGAGTGGAGACCGTCTCATCTCTGCAGGCGGTGCGTGGGCGGCGGAACTGTTCATGCCGCTTGGGCTTCAGTTGAAAGTCGTTCCGCAAAAAGCGCAGATTTTGCATTTGCAATCTGGCGACGCGGGAACAGGCGACTGGCCGGTTGCGATGGTGCCATTCGGGCAATACATCGTGCCGTTTGAGGATGGGCGCATCGTTGCGGGTGCGACGCATGAGAACAACACCGGTTTCGATGATAAACTGACTGCTGGCGGTATTTTTCATATCCTGGAAAAAACCTTGGACGTCGCCCCAGGACTTGCCGCAGCTGAGTTCACAGGAGCCTCAACGGGTTTCCGCCCGGCAACACTCAGCGCCTTGCCGTTCATCGGGCAAGTGCCTGGGCAAGCGCAGCTTTTTGCGGCTAATGCACTCGGCGCATCGGGGCTCACGGCAGGGCCTTATCTCGGCATGCAGCTCGCGAAACTTGCGATCGGGGAAACCCCGGATCTCGACATTAGCTTATATGACATTGAAGAAGCTTTCGAAGAAATTGAATAAGAAAAGGCAGGAGACCCGCGTCTCCTGCCTTTTCTTATTCAAGAATCAAAGCCCTGTCTCAGTATTTGAAGAAGCGTTTGCTCGTTAATGATTTTGCTTAATACTACAGAGCATTACATCGAAAAGATAAGCTCTCACGTAGTTCGCTCTTATCTTTCCTGCCGTTTTGCGTGGACCTTGATGTTCAGTCCGTCTTGCTCAAGATTTTCCGGTATGTCTCTAAGATGAATTGTTTATATGGGAGATCCGGCATCGGCTCAATCAGTTCTTTTGCTTGTTGCGCATAGACTTTTGCTTGTTCATGATCTCCCATCTGTTCGTAGATGAGCGCCATATAGGCTTCTTTTTCGTAATGCATCGATAGGTCGTATGGGTGCGGCATAAAGGGGTTCATTCGATGTTGTTTAAAGAAATCCAGTGCTTCAGCATAGCGTTTCATTCCATATAATGCTTTTCCTTTTTCCAAATAGTAATAATCGTTCATCCCCAATTGCTTACGGTTTTCTTCCAGCAGTTCATCTGCTTTTTCATATTCATGGGTGAATGAATTCAAATAATGGATTTCGATGGCATTGGCATAAGCGGTAATTTCTTCATCTTCCGAGAATTCCGCAAACAGCCGGAGTTTGCCAATATAATAGTTTTTGCGCTCCAAATCTCCTGCGAGCAAGGCTTCAAAACCAGCAAGCCGGTAAAGCGCATTAATTTGGTAGAAAACCTGGTGTTTCTTCGAATAAGTGATTGCCTCTTCCATCAATCGTCGAGCATTCACTTTATCGCCAGTCGCGGAATATAGGATCGATTCGTAATAATCAAAGTCGAGTTTTTTTAGCGGATCTAGCACACCAGCTTGCTCTTCAAACATCTTGCGTGATGCTTGCAAAGTCTCCAGTGCTTCTTCATATCTACGCTCACTCAATTTCGTGAGCGCTCTGAACATATGAAGGTCGGCGACAGAATTGATCAAATGCAATTGTTCGTAAATCGCTTCCGCCCGGTCGAACGCCGGTTTCCACTCATAGCGTTTCGTTTGATAGCAGCAGCGGCTATAGATTTCAAGCAGCCGCGCCGATTCGTAGCGAAATGGCAGTTTCTCTACGTAAGGATGGATACGTTCTGCAATTTCCTCAAATCCTGACATCATCTCATCGCTTGTGCCTGAAACGTTTCGGCGCTTTTCTTCGATTTCATCGAGCAACGCGCGAAGCTCCGCGGTCGGCATTTCCTGAAGCAATTCATTGCGCTCGATCCCAAGCCGTTCCGCGATATACGAAAGGCTCTCCATGGACGGATTCGCTTTATTGTTTTCAATCAAACTGAGCATGCCTTTCGATAGTTCTTCGCCAGCAAGTGCCTGCAAAGTCAGGCCTTGCTGCTTACGTATCTGTTTAATCCGTTCCCCCAAAGTTGCCATAAACTCACCTGCTTTTTCTTGTATAGGATGATGCGCGATGCCTTTAAGATTCTGATTTTCACTTTCATTGTAAACCAGCCAGATGCTATGCGCCGAAATAGAGTTAAAAATATAGTTTAATTATATTAAACTTTCTCTTGTATTGCGAATGAAAGCGTGATATATTTTGTTTAATTAAATTAAACTTATTGGAAAGGGAGCGAGAAACATGAACGAAGCGGGTAAAATCAAACAGGCTACGTACCATTTGTATACGTTTACCATCAGCAAGCTGATTTCCACTTTCGGCAGTTCGGTTTACGCATTCGGCATCAGCCTTTACGTCCTGGCTTTGACCGGTTCCGCCGCCAGTTTCGCCGTCAATTTGATCTGCAGCATTCTGCCCCGGACTGTGTTTGCGCCGTTTGCCGGTTATGTCGCGGACAATTACCCGAAAAAAGCGGTTGTGCTATTGTCTCAATCAGCCAGTGTGTTGGCGGTGGGCGGGCTATTGCTCTACAGTTTGTCGAACGGCTTGTCGCTTGTCGCGATTTATACGGCAACTGCTTTGATTTCCGTCAGTTCCATGTTTACAAGCGTCGCCTTTTCATCTTCCATTGCCAATTTGATCGACCCGGACCGCATCCAAAAAGCGATGAGCTATAACCAATCAGCACTCGCCATCGCAACGATTGGCGGGCCGGTCATCGGCGGCATGCTGTTTGGCTTCGTGTCGATGAACGTCTTCTTGCTCATTCAAGTGATCGCCTATGCGTTTGCCGCGGCACTTGAGGCGACGATGAACTTCCGGCTCTACACGAGACGCGTTGAAATGGAAATTGCAGAAGGTAAGCAAGGCGTTTGGCAAGGCATGAAAGAAGGCGCTGCCTACTTAAGAAAGAACCGCGTCATCACCGTCATTGTCACAACGGCTATTGGCTTGAATTTCTTCTTCTCTGCTTTGATGATCGGCTTGCCGTTCATCGCCGTCCAGCAACTGCAAGTGCAAGCGACGCATTTCGGCTTCATTGAAGCGATGATTGCGCTCGGCATGCTGCTGGCGTCGATTTATTTCTCGGTGCGCAAGGAAGTCAAATTCCCGCTGCAATTTTCCAAGCGCGCCATCATCGTCATGTCGCTATTGCTGGCGGCGGTGTCCTTGCCACTTGTTGCCGGCATGTCCTATTGGGGCAATGTCATCTATTTGCTCGTGTTGATGCTGGCGTTCGGCATATCCAATGTCTTCGTCAACACGCCGATTGGGGTCATGATGCAAAAAGATGTTGACGAAGAATACCGCGGCCGCGTCTTCGGCATTCTAGAGTCGATGGCGATGGCCATGATGCCGCTTGGCTATTTGCTGTTCGGCTTGCTTTACGACCTGGTGCCGGCCGAGTACGTGTTATGGGCTTGCAGCCTGTGCCTATTGATCTTGACTGCTTACAGCATGCGCCCGGCCATCATTCGCGAAGCGTATCCGGAACTGGCAGATAAGCCGCTTCATAAAGCAGTGTCGTGAATCAAAACAGCCGCCTTTCTTTGAATGGGTGGTTGTTTTTTTGCGTCTAAGCAATTCCATGTTTTAGGAGAACGTGGAAAGGGAAAAGCGAAGGAGATATAAAACTCGAGAAAGGTGGAGATGCACGATGAAAGACAAAGTGGAAAAAGTGCCGGCACAGCATCAGGACCGCCAGCCCGGATTTGAGAACGAAATGGAACCGCGCCCGGATTTCCTGGGGAATCTGGCCGGGGCTTCGCATCGTTTGCCTGGCAAGACAACGCTCATCACTGGAGGCGATAGCGGAATTGGGCGAGCCATCGCCGTCGCTTTTGCAAAAGAAGGGGCAGATGTGGCGATTTCCTATTTAGATGAACATGAAGATGCTAAGGAAACAAAACAGCTTGTCGAAAAAGAAGGGCGCAAATGCCTGCTTATCGATGGGGACATCGGCG
Source organism: Planococcus sp. SK3692 (assembly GCF_028890485.2). GTDB lineage: Bacteria > Bacillota > Bacilli > Bacillales_A > Planococcaceae > Planococcus. The sequence continues at coordinate 1,300,846 of NZ_JARCHV010000001.1, read as the reverse complement.
ATGAAGCGTTTTGCAAGCAAGTCATTTCACAAGTGATCGAGGAATTCGGAAAACTCGATGTGCTGGTCAATAATGCGGCAGAGCAGCATGTCCAGGAATCGCTCAAGGATATCACGGCAGAGCAGCTGGAAAAGACGTTCCGCACCAATGTATTCAGCATGTTCCACCTGACAAAAGCGGCGCTGGACCATTTGAAGCCTGGCGCATCGATCATCAATACCACCTCAATCACCGCATTCCGCGGCGAGCCTAGCTTAATTGACTATTCTTCTACAAAAGGTGCGATTCTGGCGTTCACCCGCGCATTGTCCGGATCGCTCGCAAAAGAAGGCATTCGGGTTAACGGCGTCGCACCTGGACCGATTTGGACGCCGCTCATCCCGGCTTCCTTCCCGGCGGAAGAGGTCGAAGGCTTCGGAAGCGGCACGCCGCTCGGCAGGCCGGGGCAGCCCGATGAACTGGCTCCAGGGTATGTGTATTTGGCTTCTGACGATTCATCTTACGTGACGGGCCAAGTCCTTCATATCAATGGGGGCACGCCATATTAAGCATTTTTAGGCATTCGATCAGTCCAATTGATCGAATGCCTTTTTTATCCATAAATAAATTAATTTACAGAGAGGAGAGGTGCGTGTCATGGCCGAGCAATTGAGAACGCCTCTAAAGAAACCAATCTGGACATTGGTTGTGTTGAATTTAGCGGATGGTTTTTTGACTTATTGGGGGCTGCTTGCGGGTGCGATCGAAGAAGCGAATCCCTTGCTCAGCGGTTTGCCGCCGCTTGCGATCTTAACGGTTAAATTATTATTGTCCGCCTGCCTCGCTGCATTCCTCTTCACCCCGCTCGTGCGGCTCAACTCCCGGATCTGGCGCTATTTCCTATTGGCCGCCAATTTTGTATATGTTGGCATATTGTCGCTGCACATCGCTTGGATTGCATTATTGTATCTATGAAAAAAATCCCCGGACAGCCGAGCTGTCTGGGGATTTCTATGCCGGGGTCTGGCCGGTTTGTTGTTGTTCTGTATAGCGCAGCGATTTTTTGGAAGCTTTGAACAAGATGATCAAAATGATGCTGAAAATGGCCAGCGCGCCGGAAAGATAATAGATCGCGCCGGATTGCATCGTGAGCAGCCAAGTGAAAAACAGCGGGCCGATAATGCGTCCGAGATTGTCCATTGAATAAGTCATGCCGGCCGCTGTCCCGTATTTGCCGCCCGCTTCTTTAGACGTAAGTGAGACGAGCACAGTGCGCGCGAGGGCGTTTCCGGCAGTAAAGATGCTGAGTGCGACACCGGCAAATACCAGGCTAGTCGTAAATGGCAGCAGCATTAACCCTAAAGCGGTGACGATCTGTGCACCGATAATCCATTGCGTTTCCGTCCCATTTTTCACGCGTCGGACTACACCGCCTTGGATTGCGGCGTCCACAAATCCTGAGGCCATGAACAAATAGCCGAGCTGGAGCGGGGTGATTTCGATTTGGTCAATCTGGAACAATTGGAATGTCGATTCCAAACCTGCGAGCAAAAACGTCACCATGAAAGAGAACAGGAATAAATAACGGATGCGGTAATGCCAAAGGGTGCTGGCACCTTCTGGCAACAGCTTGCGCTTAACCGCTTCGCCTCTGCGCACTGGTTCTTTCAAGACGATGCTGGCATAGACCATCAATAACAGCACGAGGATAGCTGAGGCGGTGAATGGCAAGGACAAGGACACCGAACCGAGTAAACCGCCGATCGCCGGCCCGAAAATAAACCCGAGGCCGATCGACATGCCGAGAAGGCCCATGTATTTATTGCGCTCTTCATCTGTCGTGATGTCCGCGACATATCCCGTAACGGCTGTATATAGCGCACCTGAGAACAAGCCGCCGATAATGCGCGACATGTATAGCAGGGCGAGATTATCGAGGAATAGCGAGAACAGGAAAAAACTGAGGGCGAATCCGGCAAGCCCGACCAAGATCAGCTTTTTGCGGCCTGTGCGGTCGGATAATCTGCCCCATAGCGGAGCGGTAAAAAACGATGACAGGGCATATATCGTAATTAATCCTCCGACATGGATGTCCGCATACCCTTGCTGAACGATCACCTCAGGGAGTATCGGAATGATCAAGCCGAAGCCAAGGTAGACGAAAAACTGAACGGACATGAGCAATAAAATGGTTTTCTTCATAAAGGAATTCCTGCTTTCTGCAAAGACTGGTGTTTTCATTTTACTCTTGTTTGCCACTCAGAACAACGGCAGCGGAAAAAAGATCGGCAATGAAAAAGCTCCCGCTTGCCTGATGGCAGCCGGGAGCTCTGGGAATCGTTTACTTATTCAATTTAACGCGCTGCAGACGCAATGCGTTCATGACAACGGAAACAGAACTGAATGCCATCGCCGCGCCTGCGAGCCAAGGTGCGAGGAATCCGGCAGCGGCAATCGGAATGCCGACTGAATTATAGGCGAGCGCCCAGAATAGGTTCTGCTTGATGTTGCGGACGGTCAGTCGGCTCATGCGGACAGCATCCGCGACGCGCATCAAATCGCCTTGCATCAAGGTGATGTCGGCAGCTTCCATGGCGATGGCAGTGCCAGTGCCCATGGCCATGCCGATATCGGCAGTCGCAAGGGCGGGTGCGTCGTTCAAGCCGTCTCCAGCCATCGCGACTTTGCGTCCTTGTTCTTGCAGTTTCGCAACATGTCCGGCTTTTTCGGCCGGCAAGACACCGGCGACGACTTCATCAATGCCAACTTGTCTGGCGATAGCATCGGCGGTACGCTGTTGGTCGCCGGTCAGCATGACGACGCGCAGCCCCATGAGTTTCATTTCTTCCACGGCGGCTTTTGCAGAATCCTTGATGGTATCCGCGACAGCGATAAGGCCAGCGTATTTTCCATCGATGGCAATGAACATCGCGGTCTTTCCATCTTGTTCCAATTGCTCGGCTGCTTGTTCGTCGACTGCAATGCCATCGAGCAAGCGGCGGTTGCCGACCCAAACATCCTGGTCTGCTACATGCGCTTTAATACCGTGTCCAGGAACGGCTTTAAACCCAGTGACCGCAAGTCCAGCAGCTCCGAATTCCGCGATTGCTTGTGCAACGGGGTGCTCGGATTCGCTTTCTGCGCTGGCGACGAGCCGTTTGATAAGTTCGGCATCGTAACCCGGTGCCGGAATGAAATCCGTCACGACCGGTTTGCCGTTGGTGATTGTGCCAGTTTTATCGAGCACGATTGTGTCGATATGCTTCGTCGTCTCCAAGGATTCTGCTGTTTTGAACAACACGCCTTGTTCAGCGGCACGTCCTGAACCTGCCATAATTGAGGTCGGCGTCGCAAGGCCGAGCGCACAAGGGCAGGCAATGACAAGAACGGCGATCGTGCTGGTCAACGCTGAACCAAAATCTCCAGGAGCGACGAGGAAGTACCAGATCAAGAACGTCACAATCGCAATGCCGACGACAATCGGCACAAAAATGCCCGAAATCTGGTCAGCTAGTCGCTGGATCGGCGCTTTCGATCCTTGCGCCTGTTCAACGACACGGATGATATTCGATAGCACTGTGTCTTTGCCGATCTTATCTGCGCGTACTTTTAACGAACCATTGGCGTTGACGGTCGCGGCATACACGGCGTCGCCTTCCGCTTTATCGACCGGCAAACTTTCGCCCGTCAGCATCGATTCGTCAACGGCAGAACTGCCGGACACGACCGCTGCATCAACAGGGATGGAAGCTCCGGGTTTAATCAACAGGATATCGCCTTCTTTGACGTCTGCGATCGCCACGCTGATGAATTCTTCGCCGCGTTCAACGAGTGCATGCTGTGGCTGCAGCTTCATCAGTTTCTTAATGGCGTCGGACGAACGGCCTTTTGCACGGGCTTCAAAAACCTTCCCGAGAACGATCAAAGTGATCAAGACGGCGCTCGTTTCGAAATACAAGCCCATATTATGGCCCATCCCTAAGTTTGCGAGGACCAGGTAGACGCTGTAAAAATAAGCGGCTGACGTGCCGAGTGCGACCAATACATCCATATTGGCGCTTTTGTTTTTCAATGCGAAGTAGGCACCTTTATAGAAGGTCGCACCGACCCAGAATTGCACGGGCGTCGCGAGTGCCCATTGCACGGACGGGGTCATCAGGAATTCCGGGACGTACATCCAGGACGTGAATGTGAAATGGCTGAACATCGTCCATAGGAGCGGCAGTGAGAAAGCTGCCGAAATCCAGAACAGCCGGGTCTTGTTCTTGATTTCCTGTTCTTTATAATCTGTCGCTTCTTGCTGGTCCTGCTCGAGCACGGCGTCATAGCCGAGCGATTGAATTTTTTGGACGAAAGCCTCAGGCGTCAAGGTACCTGGGCTGTAAACCACGTGGCCGCTTTCTAGTGCCAAGTTGATCGTCGCGCGTTCAACGCCATCCATTCGATTCAGCGCTTTCTCGATCCGCGCTGAACAATTTGCGCACGTCATGCCCTGAATCGAGAAATCGACTTCTTCTTGCTGGATGCCATAGCCAAGCTGTTCAACTTTTTGATGCAAATCATCCAAATTGGATTGTTCGTCATCGAAACTGACCGACGCTTTTTCGGTTGCGAAATTAACCGTCGCTTCAGATACGCCCGGAAGCTTTTGCAACCCTTTCTCGACCCGATTCGCACAAGCGGCGCAGGTCATGCCGGTGATCGGCAATTCCGTTTGTTTTATCGTCATTGGAAATTCCACCTCCATACCTCATAGGGGTATATAGTTTTGAAAAAAATAACTGCGTTTCCGCAGTTATTCGCTTAATGCCGCTACATCATAGCCTTGATCTTCGATAGCTGAGGCAATTTGCGCCACATCGACATTCTTGCTGTCATACGTGACATCCACTGCGCCTTGCTCAAGTGAAACGTCCACTTTTTCAACACCGGAAAGTGCGCCGACGCTGTCCTCTACGGATTTAACGCAATGCTGGCAGCTCATGCCGCTTACTTGCAGGTGAACTTGTTCTTTCATGAAAAATTCCTCCTTAGTGATAGGGAAAGCAGATCGCTTCCTTTATTTATTTTCTCATCAACTTTTGGAACGTGACAAGCAACTCGTCCAGAATTTCTTCGTCGCCTGAAGCCAGGCGGTCTTTGACACAGCCTTTTAAATGGCCGTCGAGCAGCACTTTCGTCACGCTGTTCAATGCGGACTGCGTAGCTGCCAATTGTGTGATGATGTCATCGCAATAGACATCCCGGTCGACCATGCCTTTGATGCCGCGCACTTGCCCTTCGATGCGGTTCAGCCGGTTCGTCAAATCCTGTTTGACCGAAGGGGGATGGTGGCTTTTTCTACAGGCATCAGGGGCTGGCATTTCTTCAATTGCTTCACTCATTCAAATCCCCTCCATTTGTTTTTGGCTAGCGACTCATTCGCCGGCTTGATCCAATCGGCAAGTAAATCGTTTTGATTACACCTCGAGTATACCTTAAGGGGGTATGTGATTCAAGAAATTAACTCAAGCTTTGCATTTGTCATCAAATTGATACGTTTAAAACTCTGAAAAGATGGTATTATATACGTAGATAAGGAAAAGTCAACTATTTCGAACGGAACAGTCACATCAGCGAGATCTGCACACGTCCAAATAGCAACAACTACTCTTAAAGAGGTGATCATGGATGATTAAAAATGGAGAGATCCGCAACATTGTATCAAACCTGGCAAAACTTGGCGTCCAAGCGACGATAACGAAATCCCGTGTAGAGCTGAGCAAAACTTTGGCATTGCCACAGCCGCCGCAAGCCACATCGCATTCTTCATAAAAAAACTCCGACGCCCATTGCGCCGGAGTTTTTTGTTGAGCTTATGAATTTTGGCTTGAGCGGTCGAACATGTAATTCTTATGATGGAACCGCATGCTGAAAACCACGCCGAGCGCGAGCATATTGCCGATTAAGGAGCTGCCCCCGTAACTGATGAAAGGAAGCGGGATGCCGGTGATCGGCAGCAATTGGATTGTCATGCCGATATTCTGGAAGACGTGGAACGTAATCATCGCAATAATCCCTGCACACACGTAAGTGCTAAAGGTATCCTTGAATTGAAGCGTGATTTTCGTCAAATGGTAAATGAGCATGAAGAATAAGATGATAACAGCACTTGCCCCGATAAAGCCGAAATCCTCTGAAATGACCGTGAAGATGAAGTCGGTATGGTTTTCCGGAACATATACTTGGCGGCCTTGATAGCCTTTCCCGAACACTTCTCCTGAACCGATCGCGTTCAAAGCAGCAATCAGGTTGTATCCGCCTGACTCTGCATAAGAATATGGGTCAAGCCATGTGTAGATGCGCTCGAACATATATGGCTTCAAGCCGAAGCGGCCGAGCAGGTCCTGCATATTGAGCGTCATCCACAATAAGGTGACGCCTATAAGCGCCACGCCGCCAAAGCTTGGCAAAATGATTTTCCAGGAAATTCCGGAGACGACCACGATGGCCAATGTAATGGCGATGAACACGAGCGCCGTTCCAAGGTCGGGCTGGAGCAGGATAAAGCCGAGCGGAATCGCGAGCATGAAGGCGATTTTCCCGAGCAGGAGCAAATCGGTTTTGACAGTGCTCAGCAAATGATGTTCATGATGCGAAGAAATCATTTTCGCAAGCGCTAAAATATAGAAGGTTTTCATGAACTCGGCTGGCTGGATATTGACGAATGGCGTGTGGAACCAGGCTTTTGCGCCATTGATCGGTTGTGCGATCTGGCCTTGCCCGTCCGGTGCGATCATTAGGGCGAGCAAAAGCAAAAGGCCCGCTCCGTACAAATAATATGCCATTTTTTTGTATTGATCGGTATCGAAGTACATCAATACCGCAATCATTCCGGCCGACACAATATAGAATAGCGCTTGGCGCGGGACGAAATTGGTCAAGTACTGCCCCGAAGTCTGGGCAGAAGAGATCGCGACCAAGCTGACGATGAAAAACAGGAACAATATAAAGGTGAGCGACCAATCAAAACGATCGGAAAAGCTCTTGTTAGTTTGCATATCAATTCACCCATACTTTTCTTAATCTATAACGCACATCATTATACAGCATATGCCAAACTTGTGCGCATGCAAAAAGTAATGACGATTTGAAAACAGGAATGTTTCCTAACCGGCGGCTAAGCCGTATAATGAGAGAGGAAATGGAGTGGGGCACATGGAGAAAAAACCGTTGAAGACGGATTTTTACATACAGCATTTATATATCTATGTGAGCGAAGCGGACCGCATGGCGCTTTTCAGCGGTTTCGGCTTCGGGCATTTTCTCGAAGCGGTCGACATGCCGGAGAATTTATTGCTATTGAAGCATCCGTACGAGGAAGCTTCTTTCAATATGCACACCCACCTGGACTTCGCGACAAGGGAAGAATACAGCCAATTAAAAAGAGCGCGCTCCAATCGAAGAAGTGAATTCTGTTGGGTGGATTTCCGCAGTGAAAAGCAGTTGAATTCACTGACGGCCCAGGAGCAGGCAGAACTTCTCTACTTAGGGCATAAAAAAGAACCGGTAAAGAGCCCATTCTTCACAACTTTGCAAAACGAGTACGTGTATTTGGCAGGCGAGGAAAAGGAATGGACGAAAATCTATTTCCGGCGCATGGAAAAGCTTGGCGCATTGATCGCCAATCATTTTACGCAAATCATTCGCAAAGAAACGAACGGCCAGCATTTTTTCCGCCGCCGCATGAAGGACTTGATTCCGGAACTGCCGAAAGAGCAATTCCATAAATTGCGCATGGACATGGGCGAAGGGGTGCTGCTGTCGCTGGCAGACCCTGAAAAAACGAAAAACACGATTGAACTTCATGTCCGGACCGTTGGCGAAATCGATTTTATGGACGAGTTCTGGGAAGATCTCGGAGAAACGATCCGAAAACCGCTATCGGGACGGATCGTCTATGACCGAAAACAAAAAGGCTGGAAATGATACCCGGTAAGACGCGGGTATCATTTTTAGTTCGAGCGATTTTACAGCCGCTGACAAAAAAATTTTTCGGCTGACAACGTTCGTGATAAACTAAGCAATATGCAAAACGAAATGAGGGTCATTAATGAAAAAACGAATTGGGCTTTTATACGGTGGAAAATCCGCTGAACACGAAGTATCCTTGACGACAGCCAGCGCATTTTCTAAAGCGCTTGATTTTGATAAATACGAAGTTTACCCAATCTACATTACGCAAGAAGGCGAATGGCGAAAAGGCACTCCTTTAACTGGGCCTGTTTCTTCTATAGAAGAACTTCAACTGGCAGGAGATGGAGAGCGCAAAAACGACATCTCTAGTTTCCTTCCTAGCGGCCAAGAGCCAGCGCTCGATGTCATCATCCCACTGCTCCACGGGCCGAACGGAGAAGACGGCACGGTGCAAGGTTTGCTCGAAGTGATGAATTTGCCGTACGTCGGAAATGGCGTTCTTGCTTCATCCGCAGGCATGGACAAAGTGGTCATGAAGCAATTGTTCGAACAAGCCGGCCTGCACCAGACGCCTTACGTCTATTTCCTGCGCCGCGACTGGAAAAACGGCCAGGACCTATGGTTGGACAAAGTCGAGCAAGAGCTAGCCTGGCCGGTATTCGTCAAGCCGGCAAATCTTGGGTCGAGCGTCGGAATCAGTAAAGCCGAGTCACGCGAAGAGCTGATTGCAGCAGTTGAGGAAGCACTTAAGTTCGACCGGAAAATTGTCATCGAACAAGGCGTCGTCGGCCGTGAAATCGAAGTCGGCGTACTCGGAAACGATGAACCGGAATGCTCGGTAGCAGGCGAAATCAAACCGTTAAAAGCTTTTTATGATTATCAGGCAAAATACAAAGACGGCAACACGGCGATGATCATCCCGGCGGAACTGCCGGATGCGGTTTATGCAGAACTTGTCGAGTCGGCAAAAAAAGCGTTTAAAATCCTTGATTGTTCAGGGCTTGTGCGCGCAGACTTTTTCGTGACGGATGCACACGAAATCATCATTAACGAAGTCAATACTTTACCAGGTTTTACGCCTTACAGCATGTTCCCGCTGTTGTGGCAGCATACCGGCCTCGAGTATTCGGACCTCATTGAAAAATTGATCGCACTTGCCATTGAACGTTACGAAGAAAAACAATTATTGCAATTTAAAATGGATTGAGTGGGGAGAACCGATGAAAAAAACGATTGAACAGATAGCCGACTGGCTGGACATCAAGACGAATTTAAAAGGGTTTGAAGTGACTGGCGTGTCGATCAATACGCGGACGCTGAAGCCGGGCGATTTGTTCATTCCGTTCCGCGGCGAAAATGCCAATGGCCATAAATATGTCCGTTATGCGATTGAAGCGGGAGCTGCCGCTGCATTATGGCAACGCGATGAACCAGACGCGCCATCTGATTTACCGCTATTGATGGTGGATGATTGTGAAAAGGCATTGCAGGAAATGGCGCGCGCTTACCGCAATGAATTGAAGGCGACCGTCATTGGCATCACCGGATCCAATGGCAAGACATCGACCAAGGATTTGGTCGCAAGCGTCTTGAAGCCATATTATAAAGTCCAGAAAACTCAAGGCAATTTCAATAACGAATTAGGGCTGCCGCTGACGATTCTATCGTTGGACGAAGACACCAAATACGCTGTTCTTGAAATGGGCATGAGCGGATTCGGGCAGATTCAATTCCTGTCGGAGCTAGCACGCCCCGATTATGCGGTCATCACCAATATCGGCGAAGCGCATATGCAGGATCTTGGGTCAAGAGAAGGCATTGCCGAGGCGAAGTTTGAAATCGTTGCCGGGCTCGAGCAACATGGCAAGCTGTTCTATGACGGCGATGAGCCGTTATTATTGCCGTTTGTCGAAGATTTTACACAAGCGGTATCGTTCGGGTTTGGCCCGGATAACGAATTGAGCGTGACCGACATCAAAGCGACCGAAGACGGCAGCAGCTTTTTGGTCAACGGCATCATTGACGCGAAGTTCTCCATTCCCGTGCTAGGTGAACATCAGGTGAAAAACACCTTGCCGGCAATTTTGATCGCTCTTGAAGCTGGATTGACGGAAGAAGAGATCCGCCGCTCATTGAAAAATGCAGCGTTGACCGATATGCGCATGCAATTGGTGCCTGCTGATAACGGGGCAGTGTTCATCAATGATGCATATAATGCAGCGCCGACTTCCGTGAAAGCGGCACTGAACTTCATCCGTGAAACGACAATGAAAGAAACGAAATGGGCAGTGCTCGGCGACATGCTTGAACTCGGGGAACACGAACAGCGTTTCCACGAAGAGCTGGCGAGTTCAATCGGCCCGGAACTCGAAGGCGTCTGCCTGTTTGGCCCGCGCATGAAATGGCTGTACGACAAATTGGCCGATTCTTATGAAGGAAAACTATTGTGGAGCGAAGACGACTATGGCCCGATCATCGACCTGCTGAAGAAAAACGTCGGAAAAGAGACCGCGGTTCTCGTCAAAGGATCGCGCGGCATGGCGCTTGAAAAAGTCATCGAACCGTTCACTGGCCAATGAAGACCGGCGTCTTGTGCATCCACGGGTTTACCGGCGGGCCGTTCGAGGTCGAGCCGTTTGCTGACTATTTAAGCGAGCAGACGGATTGGGTGATCGAGATTCCCACATTGCCTGGCCACGGCGAAAAACTTGAACTTGGGGAACAAAGTGCGGAAGTATGGATGATGGAAGCGGAGCTGGCATTGAAACGCTTGAAAGCGAAAGCCGACCGCGTCATCATCGTCGGCTTCTCGATGGGCGGCTTGATTGCACTGTACCTGTCGATGCGCTATAAAATCGACAGGCTCGTGCTGTTGAGTGCGGCTGTGAAATACATCAGCCCGGTGCAGATCCGGGAAGAAGTGCGAGAAGTGTTGGGTGACTTGCTCGGCAAGCGCATCAACCAAAATGCGTTGTTCCATCTATATGAATACAAATTCCGCAATACACCGATCCGTTCAACGATCGAATTTCTGCGGGTCGTTAAGACCGTAGAGCCGTATTATCATTTAATCGATGTGCCGGCGTTCATCGTTCAAGGCGAAAAAGACAGTGTCGTTCCGCCATCCGCCGCACAGCATATATACGATCACCTCGGTTCCAGGGAAAAGCATCTTTATCACTCGGCAACCGGCAAGCATTTGATCTGCTATAGCGACGATGCTGCCGAATGGTTTCCGAAAGCCTTGGAATTCATGCGCCTTGGACAGTAAACTGATAATTGGAACCTTTGCATATCAATTGCATGTGCAGGTAAAGCGTGTTATTCTGTTTAGAGCAATGGATACATTTTTGAGACACTCTTCCTTCGTGAAGAGGTTTTTTTTGAGCATAAACGGTTTGTTCTACTTAATGGGGAAGACAACCCCCGCTGTGCAGACCGCTCGGCAACGACCGAGCTTTTCCTGTTCACACATCCCCTCTGTTACATCAGCAGAGTATGATTTTCGACGTGAAAGTTCCTACTAAAAGGCTCGACCTTGTCATAAATTCATCTAAAATGTGTACCATTTGTAAATAAGATGAAGACAAAAGGAGATTGAAAAAATTTGGTTAAATTTACAGAATTAAACATCAGCGAAACAACATTGAAATCCGTACGACGCATGGGCTTTGAGGAAGCGACACCTATCCAGGAAGGTACAATCCGTCTTGGAATGGAAGGCAAAGATATCATCGGGCAAGCACAAACAGGTACTGGTAAAACAACCGCTTTCGGTATTCCGTTGATCGAGAAAATCGACACTCGCGACGGAAACGTGCAAGGCTTGGTCATTGCACCGACACGCGAATTGGCAATCCAGGTTTCTGAAGAGCTTTACAACCTAGGTAAAGACAAAAACGTGCGCATTCTGTCCGTATTTGGTGGCCAGGAAATCGGCCGTCAGATCCGCGCTTTGAAAAACCGTCCGCAAATCATCGTCGGCACACCTGGTCGCTTGATCGACCATATCAACCGCCGCACGTTGAAACTCGATAACGTCAACACGCTCGTATTGGACGAAGCTGATGAAATGCTGAACATGGGCTTCATCGAAGACATTCAGTCCATCATGTCGAATGTCCCTGAAACCCGTCAGACGCTTCTGTTCTCTGCAACAATGCCGGATCCGATCCGTCGCATCGCAGAAAAATTCATGAAGACACCTGAAATCGTTAAAATCAAGTCGAAAGAAATGACTGTCGAGAACATCGAGCAGTTCTACGTGAAATCCGTAGAACGCGAGAAGTTCGACATCCTTTCCCGCTTGTTAAACGTTCAACAGCCGGAGCTTGCAATCGTCTTCGGGCGTACGAAGCGCCGCGTCGATGAATTGGCGAAAGCTTTGAACCTCCGCGGTTACCTTGCAGAAGGAATCCACGGCGACCTTAGCCAAGCGAAACGCATGTCTGTTTTGAAGCAATTCAAAGCAAACAAAATCGACATCCTTGTTGCCACTGACGTAGCGGCACGCGGCCTTGATATCTCAGGCGTATCTCACGTGTACAACTTTGATATTCCACAAGACCCTGAAAGCTATGTTCACCGTATCGGCCGTACTGGCCGTGCAGGCAAAAAAGGCGTAGCAGTAACTTTCGTTACACCACGCGAAATGGGCTACTTGTCAATCGTTGAAAGAACAACGAAGAAGAAAATGGAAGCTCTAGTTCCTCCGACTGCTGATGAAGCGGTTATCGGACTTCAGCGTGTTGCAGTAGAGCAATTGGAAACAATGACTGAGAAAAACAACCTCGGCAGCTACCGTGAGCTTGCAACAGAAATGTTGGAAAAACACGATGCAGTCGATTTGGTTGCAGCGGCTCTCAAAACACTTACAAAAGATCCGGAAGATGCTCCGGTTTCAATTACTGAAGAGCGTCCATTGCCATCCCGTGGCGGTGGCGGCTACAAAGGTAAAGGCGGCGGCGGACGTTCATCCGGCGGCTATAAAGGCAAAAGCGGCGGCGGACGCCCGTCAAGCGGTGGCTATAAAGGCCGTCGTGAGTCATCAAGCTCAAGCCGTCCTTCAGGCGGAGGGCGTCCAGGACGCACTCGCCGTCACGAATCCTAAAATCCAATCAATAAGATAACAAGACGGAGAACCGGCAGCAACTGCCGATTCTCCGTCTTTTTTGTCGTTTCGGAATAAGGTACAATGAAATGAAACGTTCCGGTTCATGAAACGTATAGATGAAAAGAGTACTCTTGATTGGAGATGACATAATGAACCATCAACCGAAAAACCGGATCTCGCGAAAAGGGCTGACTGTCTGGCGCCTCTATGGAATGATTGAGACGGCGGTCGTCGCCGTGCTGCTGGCAGGTATTGGCACCCTTACATATTTCTTCGACTGGCCCAATTGGATTTATGCCGCAGCGGGGGGCGTCTTATTGCTGTTTGCTTTCCTGTTCATCTACCTATTCCCGAAAATTCGCTGGGAAAGATGGCGCTACGAAGTGCGAGACCAGGAAATTGAATTGCAGCACGGCTTGTTCATCGTTAAACGGACGCTTGTGCCGATGGTCCGCGTCCAGCATGTCGATACAGAACAAGGGCCCATCCTCCGTAAATACGACCTGTCGGAGATTTCCATTTCAACTGCCGCAACAACCCATACCATTCCAGCATTGATAACGGAAGAAGCCGATGAATTGCGCTCCCGTATTTCTGTGCTCGCAAGGGTGGCGGAAGATGATGTCTGAGATACGCTATAAACTGCATCCGATTTCAGCACTCATTAATTTCCTGAAAGGTCTAAAAGAATTAATCTTGCCGTTCGTCATCATTTTCGGCGCCAACTTATTCCGCGAAGACGGAATCTCGGGGATGTTCAACCAAGGCTGGCAAGGTTTATTGCCGCTGCTCATCGGTGGTGTTGTCCTGTTGTTCATGCTGATTGCCGGCATCATCAAATGGAAACGCTTTGTCTATTGGTTTGAAGATGGGGAGTTGCGGATCGAATATGGCTTGTTCGTCAAAAAGAAACGCTATATCCCGTTTGAGCGAATCCAAAGCTTGAATTATACGGAAGGGATTTTCCACCGTCCGCTGGGGCTTGTCAAAGTGAAAGTTGAAACTGCAGGTTCCGGAAAAGCGGGGCAGTCGGAAGCCGAGCTGACCGCCATTTACCGTGCGGAAGCTGACCGCATCGAACAGGAAATGCATATGGCGAAGCGCGGCTACACAACTCAGGCCGGGGCATCCGGCGAAACGCTCTACGGGCCCGTTGAAGCCGAAATGCCGCGCGAAGAGCCTGTGGAAGAACAAGCGCGTGTATTATACCGCATGAGCATGAAGGAATTATTGGTGCTCGCAACGACTTCTGGCGGAATCGGCGTCGTCATTTCCGGTGTTGCTTTATTCCTGTCGCAGTTTGCCGAGCTGATTCCCTACGACGCTATCTACGAAGAAGTCATGCTGTTCATGCGTTTCGGCTACCTGGTTGTCGCATTGACTGTCTTTGCCGGGCTATTGCTTGCGTGGGTCATTTCAGTAGCGATGACACTCATCGCCAATTATCAATTCACCATCCATGCAGACGATGAACGGATTTACATTACACGCGGCTTATTGGAGAAGAAAAAAGTCTCTGTGCCGTTCAACCGCGTGCAAGGCATTAAAATGACACAAAACCCGCTGCGCCAATTATTCGGCTATGTTAACGTAACGGTCGAAAGCGCAGGTGGTACTTTGGCCGATAAAGATGAAAAGATCCGCTTGTTTCCGCTCGTGAAGCAAGAGAAGATGAAGCCGGTCCTGGATGAACTGTTCCCCGATTTCGACTGGTCTCCAGAATTGACCCACTTGCCGAAAAGAAGCCGCCCGTTCTTTTACCGGCTGTCAATCGGCTGGCTCGTTCCGGCGTTCGCGGCGCTCGGCTATTTCTTCTACCCTTACGGTTTGTGGGCAATTGCAGTCGTGCCGGTCATCATTGCGATGGGCCTCTGGCAGCACCGTTCGGCGGGTTATGCTATCTCAGGCCGTCAATTGACGGCACAGTTCCGTGGCATTAGCTTGCACCGCTTCTATATGCTGAAAAAACGCATCCAAGTGGTTGCGGTGACACGGACCATTTTCCAGCGCCGCCGCGATGTCGTGTCTGTCCATGCCACAATCAAATCTGGCATGCTCGGAGCCACCGCGCTTGTGCCGAGTTTGGCGCGGGAAGATGCAGAACGCATTCTCGCCTGGTATGAACCTTCCAGGCAGCGTCAGGCAATGGATCAGGCAGGAGCCAACGAAAAACCCTCAACCGACTGAACTCGGCTGAGGGTTTTTTTGTGAGAGTCAGCGGCGGTTTTTGGCGCGCCAGCTGACGATGCGTTTCGGGTGGAAATAGCTAAGCCCAATCAGGAAGCCAGTGATCATGCCGGCGATGTGTGCCGTAACATTGATGTTTGGTGTCACAAATGTCATGACTATACTAATGACGATAATCGGGAGTATAATTTGTTTGAGCTGCGGCAGCGCCCGCCCGCCGTAATAGACGAGGGCACCGAACGCGCCGAAGATCCCGAAGATCGCGCCGCTTGCCCCGACATGTACATAATCGAGCGGCTGCAGGAAATACGTGGCTGCCGATGCGAAAAGGCCGGACAGCATATAAATGGTGATAAAACGCACTTTACCGGTCAAACGCTCAAGTTCTGGCCCGAACAGGAACAGCGAGAACATATTGAACAGCAAATGCATCAAACCGCCGTGGAGGAAAATTGGCGTCACAAAACGCCACCACTCACCGTTTGCGATGTGAAAATTCGACCCGACGCCGTAGTAATAAATATATTCGCCAAGCATCGGCAAAAATGTCAACAAGTGAATGAGGACATTTAACGCGATCAACGCTGATACAACGGGGTACATTCTTAAGTACTGTGAAAAACTTTCTCTTCTAATAAACAATAAGGTCACCTCAATTTCATAGCTTTATTATACCCGTTACCCATTTGCGAATGAAAGGAGAAACCTTTATGATAACAGGAATCGGTCTTGATATAGTCGAGCTGGAAAGAATCCGCAAGCTCGATGAAAGATCTTCGAAA
The DNA here is from genome assembly GCF_028890485.2 of Planococcus sp. SK3692. GTDB lineage: Bacteria > Bacillota > Bacilli > Bacillales_A > Planococcaceae > Planococcus. The sequence continues at coordinate 1,284,829 of NZ_JARCHV010000001.1, read as the reverse complement.
TTCCGCGAACGTGTCCTGACCGAATCGGAGCTTGCCGAGTATCTTCTATTAAAAAGTAAGCGCAGAACCGAATTTTTAGCAGGGCGTTTTGCGGCGAAAGAAGCATTCGCTAAAGCTCGTGGTACCGGAATCGGCGCTGCATGCTCTTTTGCGGATATGGAAATCAGGAAAGATGAAAACGGCAAACCCGGTATGTTTTTCCGTGGGACAGAATGCGGCTTCGTTTCAATCACCCATTCAAAAGAATTTGCCGCCGCACAAGTTGTTTTGCAAAACGAATGAACAGGATGTGTAGAATATGGAAATGTATCGACCGACAAAAGCTGTCATCAATTTAGAAGCGATCCGCAATAATTTAGCGGCTTTCCAAAAACGGGCAGGCGACGCTCAAGTCATCGCGGTCGTCAAAGCGGACGGTTATGGCCATGGGGCAGAAGAGGTTGCCCGTACGGCTGTTGAGTGCGGCGTCCGCATGCTGGCAGTTGCCACACCTGATGAAGCGCTAGTGCTGCGGCGTGCGGGGATTGAGCAGGATGTCCTTGTAATGGGGGCAGTGCCCGCTGTATTCGTGCCCGTCGCGCAGCGCGAAAATATCACCGTCACCGCCCTGTCGCTCGAGTGGATCGAGGCAGCTGGAAAAGCGGTTGTTTCCGGACAGCCGCTGCGCGTTCATTTAAAAGTTGATACCGGAATGGGGCGCCTCGGCATACAGCCTGAGGAAGCCGAGGCGGCGTTTGCTAAATTAGCTGAGGAGAATTTTTCATTCGACGGTATCTTCACTCATTTCGCAGCAGCGGACGAGCAAGATACTGCGCTTTTTGAACAGCAGGTTGAGCGGATGAATGGCGTCTTGGAGCAGTTGCCGCAAGGGATTATGGTTCATGTGTCGAACAGTGCCGCAGCGCTCATGCATCCATCTGTCGCATGTGATGCGGTGCGAATCGGCATCTCGCTCTATGGTATCGCCCCGTCGCCTTATGTCGGCGAGCATTCACCGGTCGTGCTTGAGCCGGCACTGGGCATGGAAACGGAAATCGTCCACATCAAAAAAGTGCAGCCGGGTGCGACGATCAGCTACGGCGCGACCTACCGCAGTGAAAAGGAAGAATGGATCGCCACGCTTCCTGTCGGCTATGCGGACGGCATGCTGCGCGGCTTGCAAGGGCAAGAAGTACTCGTGCGCGGGGAGCGTGTGCCCATTGTCGGGCGCATCTGCATGGATCAATGCATGATTCGCTTAAAAGAGCCGCTTCCGGTTGGAGAACCGGTCCAGTTGATCGGCCGCCAGGGAGACGGAGAGGTCTTAATTGACGAATGGGCCGAAAAACTGGGCACAATCCCCTATGAGGTCCCTTGTATTTTGACAAAGCGGGTTCCGCGCGTCTATGTGAATGGCACCAAAAATACCGGATCGCCTTTTCAGTCGAACGATTCAATGGTAAGATGAAAAGGTAAACTAGACAGAGATCGGGATTTTCGGAGGTGTCGGCTGTGTACGAGAAGTCAAAGACGAAAGAAGTGGTAGTCAAGTTGCCGAAGCAATTCATGTCGGAGCTTACTGCACATTCAGATGAACGCATTGAGGAGAACGGTGAATTCATCTACGTATCCACTCAACGGGTAACAAAAAATGTCTACGATTCATATCATATTCGGGAAGCGATGATCAAGGGCTACGTGGAAATGTCGCAGATCAACCTGTCGATTGCCTGCGAATGTTCGCACGCTGAGTACGAAGCGGAGCACACGACAGTGCAACTCGTAAGCGGAGGGTGACAACTTGATTGTAAAACGCGGGGATGTTTTTTTCGCAGAATTATCACCGGTCGTCGGGTCTGAGCAAGGCGGGACCCGTCCGGTCTTGGTGATACAAAACGATATCGGAAACCGATTTAGTCCGACAGTGATCATTGCGGCAATCACCGCCCAGATCCAAAAAGCCAAATTGCCGACCCACGTAGAAATCAACGCCAAGAAATACGGCTTTGAGCGTGATTCTGTTATTTTGCTTGAACAATTGCGGACGATTGATAAATCGCGTCTGACCGATAAGATTACACAGCTGGACGATGAGTTGATGGAAAAGGTGGACGAAGCCTTGGAAATCAGTGTCGGACTTGTAAAATTTTAGCATACATACTCCATGGAAATACCCCGAGATGCCTTTTCTCGGGGTGTTTTCGTATAGAAAATCATCATAATGGGAGCGGCTCATCAAAAAAGATGTGAAATGCTCCGTTTTCCGATACAATGGATAGACAAGTATGAAATAGTGGCTCCAAGGGTCACCGGGAGGGTTTTACGACAAGATGAACAAACAAATGGCTACATATATACAAGAAAACATGACTGACATCATTGCCAAATGGCAGCAAATGATGAAGGATGAAAAAGATGAACCTTCATTTCAGGTGATGTCGGAAGAGATGGTGAACCAGACGAGCCGTGAATTTGCAGGACTGATGACGTCGAGTCTTCTCGAAAGCCATCAGGTCTATGAAAACCGCTTGCAGGATTTTGCCGAGAAAGTGGTGCGCCTTGGCTGGTCCATCACATTCATGACGAAAGCAATCGACCATTTTGCTGAAATCGTCTACGAAGGAATGCGTGATGCCGGTACGATCCATCCAAACAATATGGATGGATTTATCCATGAATTTGCGAATTGGGCCACGCCAATCCGCAACAGCATGATCGAAACGTACTCTAAAACCTGGGAGCGCACGGTCAGCCTGCAGAAGATTGCGTTGCAGGAGCTGTCTGCTTCCTTGATCCCGGTGTTCGATAAAGTTTCTGTCATGCCGCTCGTCGGAACGATTGACACGGAACGGGCGAAATTGATTATGGAAAACCTGCTCGACGGTGTTGTTAAACATCGTGCGGAAGTGGTGCTGCTGGATATTACCGGTGTGCCGGTCGTCGATACGATGGTCGCCCATCACATTATCCAAGCAGCAGACGCAGTGCGTTTGGTTGGGGCGAAATGCATGCTTGTCGGCATACGACCTGAAATTGCCCAGACAATTGTAACGCTCGGCATCAACTTGAACGACTTTACGACAACGAGCACATTGCAGCGGGGCGTAGAACAGGCGCTGGCGTGGACAAACCGAAAAATTGTGGAGGTTGAAGAAGTATGAATGTGAGAATCCCAATTCTAAAACTGAAAGATACATTAATCGTTTCGATCCAATGGGAACTGGATGACCAGACCGCTTTGCAGTTCCAGGAAGATCTTTTGACTAAATTGCACGAAACCAGTGCCCGTGGGGTGGTCATCGATTTGACGTCCATCGACTTTATTGATTCATTCATTGCCAAAGTACTGGGGGATGTCATTAGTATGTCCAGCCTGATGGGGGCAAGAGTGGTTATTACCGGTATCCAGCCGGCAGTTGCCATCACTTTGATCGAGCTCGGAATTCGACTTGAAGATGTTATGACGGCACTTGATCTAGAGAACGGCTTGGAGAAACTTCAACTGGAATTGGAGGCTTGAAGATGAGCGACCAATCCTCAGTGGAAATTTTAACGGAATGGGATATTGTAGCGGCACGGCAGCTCGGGCGCAATGTCGCCAAAGAGCTCGGCTTCGGCACCGTGGACCAAGCGCGAATCACGACGGCCATCAGTGAGCTTGCCCGCAATATTTATTTATATGCCGGTCAGGGCAGGATTGAAATTCAGCAGCTGACCGAAAATGGCATGAAGGGAATTCTGATTATCGCTGCTGACAGCGGCCCGGGAATTCCGGATGTCAGAAAAGTAATGGAAGATGGTTTTACGACATCAGGAGGACTGGGTGCAGGCCTGCCGGGTGTTAAGCGCTTAATGGACGATTTCAAGATCGAAACGATCCAAGGCGAAGGGACAGATATACGGGCTACGAAGTGGCTCCGCTAGGGGGAACGCTAAATGCCTCAACACATTGAAGCACAGTATCAAGAAATTCTGAACGAATACGTAAAAAAGCAGACGGAGCAAAATCTATACGTCGGCCAAAATTTCAGCAGGCAACTGATTCTGGAGAACATTTCTCCGGAAGAAGTGATCAGTATGCACAAAGCAGCCATCCGGGAGCTCTATAGCGATCTCCCGGATGTTGTTTGGCATTCATTCGATTTCCTGATCGAAATGATGATTAATTACGGGTTGGCCCTGCAAGAACGCCAAAGTTTGCTGAAGCGCCAGGAAGAGCTGAAAGTGGAAATGGATTTGGCAGCCAATGTGCAGGAAACTTTGCTCAAGACAAAATTGCCGTCGCTTGACGGGCTGGATATCGGCTTACTGTCGATCCCGGCCAAGAAGATGAACGGGGATTATATTTATTTTGTCAGTGATTACGATGGATACGCTGGCGTAGCAGTTGCCGATGTCATTGGTAAAGGCCTGCCGGCAGCTCTTTGCATGTCTATGATCAAATTTGGGATGGACAGCTTGAACAGCTCGCACGCCTTGCCAAAAGATGTGCTCGGCGTCATCAACCGGATCGTCGAAAAAAGTGTCGACGACTCGATGTTTGTCTCGATGTTCTATGCAAATTACGATGCAGGAGCAGCCAGCCTCACTTACGGGTCGGCCGGGCATGAACCTGCCATTCTTTATCGTGCAAATACAGGGGAATTTGATGAACTCGAAGCAAAAGGCTTGCTGCTCGGCGTTTCGCCAGCCGCGGTTTACGAAGAGCATTCTGTCACCTTAGATAAAGGCGATATGGTCATCATGATGACGGACGGAGTGACCGAAGGCCGTACGGATGAAGGGTTTATCGAGCGCGAGGTCATCTATAAATTAATTGAGCAAAAGAAAAACCAACCAGCCCAGGCAATTGTTCAACATGTCTATGATGAACTTGAAAGAATGCAGAACGCAGAACTACAGGATGATTTCACTTTAGTGGTTTACAAGAAGGTTTAATTGGATGTTTAAAGTCATTTAACAGCGGGTATGAAAGCTTAGAATGGCTTTTTTACAGCCGAATTGAATCATACAAAACGGGGTGTCATATAGAGATGAATATTCAAGTTAATTTGACAGAAAATGACAATAAATTAAAAGGCGATATTCACGGAGAAATCGATGCGCATACAGCACCAGTACTCCGAGAAAAACTAGAAGCATACCAGGCGCAAGAAGGCTTGAATGCCGAATTGGACTTATCCGGTGTCGATTACATGGATAGTACAGGCTTGGGTGTTTTCGTCGCGTTCTATAAATCCATCAATGCAAAGGGTGGCCATCTGAAACTGACTGGCCTTTCGAGCCGCTTGAAGCGACTATTTGATATTACAGGCCTAGGCGATATTATGGATATTGAAGCAGCAGTCGGGAAGGGTGGGAATTAATCATGCGTCCTTTCGATTATGTAGAGATGCGCGTCCCGGCCAAATCCCAGTACGTGGGCGTTGCTCGTCTGACGATTTCAGGCCTTGCAAGCCGCATCGGGTTTTCATTTGACGACATTGAAGATTTGAAAATTGCTTCAAGCGAAGCAGTGACAAACGCTGTCCAGCACGCTTATTCTGAAGGAGAAGAAGGCGAAGTGGTCATCGGTTGCGCATTATATGAAGATAAAATTGAAATTATGGTAGCCGACCACGGCCAAAGCTTCAACTTTGAAGAAACCAAGGCAAAAGTGGGCCCTTACCACGATCAGGAAGAGGGAGCGTTTCTGCGCGAGGGAGGTCTCGGCCTGTATTTGATCGAAACGCTTATGGATGAAGTGAAAGTGCATCATCAGGAAGGCGTTACTGTCTTTATGACCAAGCATGTTGAAGGAGAGCGGGTGGAAGAGGATGTCGAAACAATCTCATCCTAATCAGCCAACGAAAGAACAGGTACTGGAATGGATTGAAGCTTATCAAAAAACGGAGGATGAGGAAGCCCAGACAAACCTTGTCCTCAATTACCGCCGTCTTGTGGAATCGATTGCCCGTAAGTATTCAAATGGGAAATCTTATCACGAAGACATTGCACAAGTGGGCATGCTTGGCTTGCTCGGTGCAATCCGGCGTTATGATCCATCTTATGGCCGCAGTTTTGAAGCTTTTGCGGTGCCGACCATTATCGGTGAAATCAAGCGCTTTTTGCGTGACAAAACATGGGCAATCCATGTGCCGCGCCGCATAAAAGAACTGGGGCCACGCATCAAAGCGACGGTTGAAGTGTTGACGACAGAGCTTCAGCGTTCTCCGCAAGTTTGGGAAATCGCTGAATATCTAGATGTTGATGAAGATGATGTGTTGGAAGCGATGGAGATGGGCAAAAGCTATCAAGCGCTTTCCATGGACCATTCACTTGAGGCGGATTCGGACGGCAGCACGGTTACACTGTTTGATGTAGTTGGCCAAGAAGATGACGGATATGAAAAAGCGGATCAGCGCATGCTCGTGGCGGAAGCGATGAATGTCCTTTCCGATCGGGAAAAGCAGATCATCCAATACACCTACATAGAGCAGCTGAGCCAGAAGGAAGCGGGCGATCGCTTGGGTATATCCCAGATGCACGTTTCGCGCCTTCAGCGAAAAGCCATTAAAAAGCTTCAGGAAGCCATTTTGGCTGCTGGCGGGGTTTCCTAGTGGAGGAAATTCGCCATGAAAATGTGGAAGCCTATGCTTACAACGCAGCAAAAAAAGGGAATTACGAATCCGGTGACAGTTATTTCACGGTATTGACGGATGAATACTTTATTTGCTCCGTAGCCGATGGTTTGGGAAGCGGGCCTGTAGCGCGCGAATCGTCACAGGTCATCCCGCAAATCCTGAAAGAATATCATCATGAGACAATCGATCAATTGATGAATCGTTTCAATGATTTGATGATGCAAAAACGTGGCGCAGCAGTCGCTATTTTTAAAGTGGATTTTAAGAAACATACCTTGGAATATAGTTGTGTCGGCAATATCCGTTTCTATCTTTATAGAAGAGAAACCGATGAAGTGATTTATCCACTACCTGTGATGGGCTACCTGTCGGGAAGGCCCCAAAAGCTGAAAACCCAGCTTTACACGTATTTGGAAAATGACTTGTTCTTGATTCACTCAGATGGCGTGGATTTACGTAATCCAAAAGCCATGATGAGAAGAGCGGGAGCGCCGAAACGGCTTTATGAAGATATCCTTGCATCCATTCAAACAGGCGACGACGCTACATTAATTTCAGGAAGCCTTCTCCATTAAGGAGAGGCTTCTTTTTTGTGGAAAAAGAAGCGTGTCTGCTTGTTTCTCCGATTATCACCAAGCATGTTAAAATAGAAAGGCAGAAAGGAAGTGCATAGAATGGATACTCAGCAATTGCACGCATTAATCGCCAAAGATGCCGGCGTTAAACCAAACCAGGCAAAACAAGTCATTGAACTGCTTGAAGACGGAAATACGGTGCCTTTTATCGCCCGTTACCGAAAAGAAGCGACTGGTTCATTAGATGAAGTCCAGATAAAAGCAATAGAAGATCGCTATACATATATCCGAAATTTGGAACAAAGAAAAACAGATGTGATCCGGTCCATTGAAGAACAAGAGCAGTTGACTCCCGAACTTGAAAAAGCTATCAAAGGAGCCACCGTGCTTCAAAGAGTAGAAGATTTATACCGCCCTTATAAACAAAAACGCCGCACAAAGGCGACTATCGCAAAAGAAAAAGGGCTGCAGGGACTGGCCGATTGGCTTTTGAAGCCAGGAAAAGAGCCGTTGAAAATAGTGGTGGAACAATATATTAGTGCCGAAAAAAATGTTGAAACAGCCGAAGAAGCGATTGCTGGAGCTCAGGATATCTTAGCTGAGCTTTTTGCAGACGATCCTGAAATCCGTGAAAAAGCCCGTCGTATGACTCGTGACAATGGCCTGCTGGAGACAGCATCCAAAAAAGGGCATGAAGACGAAAAACAAGTCTTCCAAATGTATTACGAATACAGTGAAGCTATTAAAAAGATTGTCCCGCACCGTATTCTGGCCATCAACCGCGGCGAAAAAGAGGGTGTATTGAAAGTAGCTGTTACACCTCCAGTCGACCGGATCATTCGTTTGATAAAAGACAAATGGATGAAAACAGGAAGCCCTGCCGTTAAAGAAGTCGAAGCGGCCATTGAAGACAGCTATAAACGCCTGATCCAGCCATCCATTGAACGTGAAATTCGAACAGAACTAAGTGAAAAAGGTGAAACACAAGCTATACACATCTTTTCGGAAAATCTGCGCAATCTATTACTGCAGCCTCCGATGAAAGATAAAATGGTGCTCGGCATTGACCCAGCTTACCGAACAGGATGTAAATTAGCGGTGATTGATTCGACAGGAAAACTATTGGAAGTGGCAGTGATTTATCCACATCCACCAAAATCTGACCAAAAAGGCGCGAAAAAAATCTTACAGCGTCTAACGGACACCTATCCTATTGAAATCATGGCAATTGGAAACGGCACAGCATCACGTGAAACCGAGCAATTCGTAGCTGATTTTCTTGGTGAAACTGAAAAGAAAGCATCGTATGTCATCGTCAACGAAGCAGGTGCCAGTGTATACTCGGCATCTGACGTGGCTCGTGCAGAGTTTCCGGACTTGCAAGTAGAAGAACGCAGTGCAGCTTCCATCGCCCGCCGTCTCCAAGATCCGCTTTCAGAACTGGTGAAGATCGACCCGAAAGCTGTAGGCGTTGGACAATACCAACATGATGTCTCGCAGAAAAAGCTGGCAGACCAATTGACCTTTGTGGTTGAGACTGCGGTCAACCAGGTTGGCGTAAACGTTAACTCTGCTTCAGCTTCTTTACTTCAATACGTGGCCGGACTCAGCAAGACCGTTGCCGAGAACATCATTAAAGTGCGAGACGAGAATGGCCGATTCACTTCCCGCGTTCAATTGAAGAAAATCCCTCGCCTCGGAGCCAAAACTTATGAACAAGCTATCGGATTTCTGCGCATAACAGAAGGGAAGAACCCGCTCGACGCTACCGGTATCCACCCAGAAAGCTATGAAGCTGCCGAGAAAATTCTTAAGTTGATCGATGCAGACAAAAAAATGATTGGCCGTCCAGAAATTATTACGAAGCTGGAAAACTTGGATCTCGAGGCGTTAAGCCGAGAATGGGAAATAGGAAAGGTGACGCTCAAGGACATTGTAGATGCGTTGAAGAAACC
>NZ_JARCHV010000001.1:720697-1270697 GCF_028890485.2 Planococcus sp. SK3692 | reverse complement strand
CACCAGCTAAGGTCCCCAAATATCCGTTAAGTGGAAAAGGATGTGGCGTTGCTTAGACAACCAGGATGTTGGCTTAGAAGCAGCCATCATTTAAAGAGTGCGTAATAGCTCACTGGTCGAGTGACACTGCGCCGAAAATGTACCGGGGCTAAACGGATTACCGAAGCTGTGGATGGACATCGTAGATGTCCGTGGTAGGAGAGCGTTCTAAGGGCGTTGAAGTCAGACCGGAAGGACTGGTGGAGCGCTTAGAAGTGAGAATGCCGGTATGAGTAACGAAAGACGGGTGAGAATCCCGTCCACCGAATGCCTAAGGTTTCCTGAGGAAGGCTCGTCCGCTCAGGGTTAGTCGGGACCTAAGTCGAGGCCGATAGGCGTAGACGATGGACAACAGGTTGATATTCCTGTACCACCTCCCCGCCGTTTGAGCAATGGGGGGACGCAGAAGGATAGGGTGAGCGTGCCGTTGGTTGTGCACGTCCAAGTTGTGAGATGAGAAACGAGGCAAATCCCGTTTCTATATAACATCAAGCAGTGATGGCAAGAGGTTTACCTCAGAGTCCCTGATTTCACACTGCCAAGAAAAGCCTCTAGCGAGGCGGGAGGTGCCCGTACCGCAAACCGACACAGGTAGGCGAGAAGAGAATTCTAAGGTGAGCGAGTGAACTCTCGTTAAGGAACTCGGCAAAATGACCCCGTAACTTCGGGAGAAGGGGTGCTCTGGTAGGGTGAATAGCCCGAGAGAGCCGCAGTGAATAGGCCCAGGCGACTGTTTAGCAAAAACACAGGTCTCTGCAAAACCGTAAGGTGACGTATAGGGGCTGACGCCTGCCCGGTGCTGGAAGGTTAAGGGGAGTGCTTAGCGCAAGCGAAGGTGCGAACCGAAGCCCCAGTAAACGGCGGCCGTAACTATAACGGTCCTAAGGTAGCGAAATTCCTTGTCGGGTAAGTTCCGACCCGCACGAAAGGCGTAACGATCTGGGCACTGTCTCAACGAGAGACTCGGTGAAATTATAGTACCTGTGAAGATGCAGGTTACCCGCGACAGGACGGAAAGACCCCGTGGAGCTTTACTGTAGCCTGATATTGAATTTTGGTGCAACTTGTACAGGATAGGTAGGAGCCAGAGAACCCGGAGCGCCAGCTTCGGGGGAGGCGTCGGTGGGATACTACCCTGGTTGTATTGAACTTCTAACCCACAAGCCTTAGCGGCTTGGGAGACAGTGTCAGGCGGGCAGTTTGACTGGGGCGGTCGCCTCCTAAAGAGTAACGGAGGCGCTCAAAGGTTCCCTCAGAATGGTTGGAAATCATTCGCAGAGTGTAAAGGCACAAGGGAGCTTGACTGCGAGACGGACAGGTCGAGCAGGGTCGAAAGACGGACTTAGTGATCCGGTGGTTCCGCATGGAAGGGCCATCGCTCAACGGATAAAAGCTACCCCGGGGATAACAGGCTTATCTCCCCCAAGAGTCCACATCGACGGGGAGGTTTGGCACCTCGATGTCGGCTCATCGCATCCTGGGGCTGTAGTCGGTCCCAAGGGTTGGGCTGTTCGCCCATTAAAGCGGTACGCGAGCTGGGTTCAGAACGTCGTGAGACAGTTCGGTCCCTATCCGTCGCGGGCGCAGGAAATTTGAGAGGAGCTGTCCTTAGTACGAGAGGACCGGGATGGACACACCGCTGGTGTACCAGTTGTTCTGCCAAGAGCATCGCTGGGTAGCTATGTGTGGCCGGGATAAGTGCTGAAAGCATCTAAGCACGAAGCCCCCCTCAAGATGAGATTTCCCATTGCGCAAGCAAGTAAGATCCCTCAAAGACGATGAGGTAGATAGGTTCGGGGTGGAAGCGTGGCGACACGTGCAGCTGACGAATACTAATCGATCGAGGACTTAACCAACAAACTGAAACGCAAGTTTCCCCCAATGTCGATTTATCCAGTTTTGAGCGAACAAGCTCAAAAAAGTCTAGTGACGATGGCAAAGAGGCCACACCCGTTCCCATCCCGAACACGGAAGTTAAGCTCTTTTGCGCCGATGGTAGTTGGGGGTTTCCCCCTGTGAGAGTAGGACGTCGCTGGTCTATAATTCTGGTCCCGTGGTGTAGCGGTTAACATGCCTGCCTGTCACGCAGGAGATCGCCGGTTCGATCCCGGTCGGGACCGTCATTCCAAAAAGTGAGCACAGCGAACCCGCTGTGCTCTTTTTCTATGTAAACAATATATTTTGATTTGCATAGCTATCTCCGCTAAACTATGAAAAGACTCAAACGAGGTGAAGAGACATGAGCTTTACAATTACAGTGCAATCGCCGGAACAGACAGAGAAACTTGCCATTCGATTGGCTTCACTTTTACAGCCTCAAGATCTTCTAACACTTGAAGGTGACTTAGGGGCAGGTAAGACGACTTTTACTAAAGGATTGGCCAAAGGACTTGGCATCGAACGAACGGTCAATAGCCCGACGTTCACAATCCTTAAACAATATGAAGGCCAATTAAATCTGAATCATTTTGATGTATACCGTTTGGAAAATAGTGATGAAGATATCGGTTTTGATGAATTATTTGCAGAAGAAGCTGTGTCGGTTATTGAATGGGCTCAGTTCATCGAGGAATATTTGCCGACGGACCGCTTAGATATTGTTATTCGCCGCTTGTCTGAACAGGGACGCGAAGTGGAGTTTCAGCCACATGGTGTCCGTTACGAAAACTTATGCAGGGAGCTAATGCAATGATTTTAGGAATCGATACGTCGAATTCGCCACTAGCCATCGCTTTGGTGAAAGACGATACAGTAATAATAGAAGAAACTCAAAATTTAAAGATCAATCATTCTTTAACTGCTATGCCTGCAGTAGAAGAATTAATGAAAAGAGCAAAAATTGCTCCAGCGGATTTAACGCACATTGTTGTCGCGGAAGGGCCAGGATCTTATACAGGTGTTCGAATTGGTGTGACAATCGCGAAAACCCTCGCATGGTCGTTAAAAATTCCGTTGACCACAGTATCAAGTTTGAAGGCTCTTGCGGCGAATGGACAGGGATTTAACGGCATGGTTTGCCCGGTCATGGACGCAAGGCGTGGTACTGCTTTTACTGCACTTTATGACGGTATTGATCTGGCGACAGTTATTTCAGATCGACACAGTGACTTTAGAGAATTTTTGGAACAAGTCCAGACCTATGGGCGGCCAGTTTTATTTACGGGTGTTGACCTTGAAATTCACCGTCCAGTGATCGAAGAAATACTTGGGGACTTGGCCCATTTTGCTTCATTCCAAAATAGGTTGCCAAGAGCTTCTAATTTGATTGCATTGGCAGCGGCTGAAGAAGCGAAAGAAGTCCACCATACGGTTCCTGAATATCGCCGGATTACAGAGGCGGAAGCGAATCTTGCAAAAACGGATGAAGGAAAAAGTCGATGAGCGAATCAGTGAAGTTCAGGAAAATGACCATACATGATGTGGAAGCAGTTTATGAGATTGAAAAGCAATCGTTTACGCTCGCATGGACAAAAGAAGCGTTTGAGCAAGAGATGATGAAAAATGAATTTGCTTATTATGTGTTGGCTGAAACGGAAGATGGAATTGTTGGTTACTGTGGCATGTGGCTTGTCATGGACGAGGCACATATCACGAATATCGCCATCTCACCCAAAGAACGGGGCAAGAAGTTCGGGGAAGCGTTGATGAGAGAAGCAATAGAAATTGCAAAAGCACAAGGTGCGAAATTGATGACATTGGAAGCACGGGTCAGCAATATAGCTGCGCTTAATTTATATAAGAAACTAGGATTTCAAAATGGTGGCATTCGAAAAGGCTATTATACGGATAACCAGGAAGATGCCATAGTAATGTGGGTGAATTTTGATGAATGAAGATATTTTTGTGTTGGGTATAGAGACGAGTTGTGATGAAACGGCGGCTTCAGTCGTAAAAAATGGGACAGAAATCATCTCAAATGTAGTGGCATCACAAATTGAGAGCCATAAGCGCTTTGGGGGCGTGGTACCAGAAATTGCGTCGAGACACCATGTTGAGCAAATCACGATTGTGATTGAAGAAGCTCTGCAACAAGCAAATTTGGCACCGTCTGAGTTATCTGCTGTGGCTGTTACAGAAGGGCCCGGACTGGTGGGGGCTTTGCTTGTTGGGGTCAATGCAGCGAAGGCGTTTGCGTTTGCACATAGTTTGCCGCTGGTGGGCGTGCATCACATCGCAGGCCATATCTATGCAAATCGACTGGAGCAGGAAATGGAGTTTCCGCTATTATCGTTGGTCATTTCAGGAGGGCATACTGAGTTGATCCTCATGAAAGAGCATGGTGATTTTACAGTCATCGGCGAAACTAGAGACGATGCTGCAGGAGAAGCCTACGATAAAGTAGCGAGAACATTAAACTTGCCATACCCGGGAGGCCCCCATATCGACCGGTTGGCGCATCAAAGTGTGGAAGCAGTCGATTTTCCGCGGGTTTGGCTGGAAGAAGGGTCGTATGATTTCAGCTTCAGCGGATTGAAATCGTCCGTGTTGAACTATATGCATAATATGAAACAACGCGGGGAAACGCCCGTGCCGGAAGCTGTTGCAGCAGGCTTCCAAAACAGCGTCGTGGAAGTCGTAACGGCAAAGACTTTGCGGGCTGCAAGAGAATTTGGCGTGAAGCAAGTGATTGCAGCTGGCGGTGTAGCAGCCAATAAAGGGCTCCGCAAATCGCTGACAGAGACTTTTGAAAAAGAGAATATCCCTTTCTTCATTCCGCCACTGCCGCTTTGTACAGATAATGCCGCAATGATCGCAGCAGCTGGAACGGTGATGTACGAAAAAGGATTAATAGGAAATATGGGCATGAATGGGCGTCCGGGCATGCCTTTAAGTTCATGGATTTAACTAAAAGCATTCCCGCAATTTACTAAGAATTGCGGGAATGCTTCTTTTTTTATGAATAATATCCAAATCTTACAAGGACATAGAAATGTATTTTCTGTCAATAGAGAACATTTGTACTTATGCACAATTTGTGAATAAGCTGTTAACAAACTATCAATAAATAGTGGATTTCCTATATATTGTGGAGGTAAAGGTGGAAAAATATGTGGATAAAAGAAAAGCGTCCTGTTGATAATGTGTATAACTCTGTTGATAGTTGATTTTACAACTCTTTTATTGTGTACAAATCTGTGGAAATATTTATTTTGATAAATGGTATTGACCTATATGTAGGGAAAAGAAAAACCGCATACCCAGTATGCGGTCAAGAATTCATTTCTTCTAGTTGTTCTTGCAATTCAAGCCATTCGGCCATGGTTTCTTCATGTGAGTGCTTCAGCTCTTCGAGACGTGATTGCAACGGCATGACGCGTTCGTGGTCCTGGAAAATATCCGGTTCGCATAATTGCTCTTCGATCGCTGCGATTTCTTCATCGAGCGATTCCATCGCCTGTTCGATTTCAGTGTTTCTCCTGACTAACTGGCGTTCGAGTTTTTTGGCTTCCTTATCGATTTGCGAAGTGGAAGTAGAAATTTGTGTTTCCGGCTGTTTCGCTTTTGCTTCCAGTGCATCGAGTGCCGCGAGTTCTTCGGTTTCAAGTTTTTTCTCCACGTAATAATCGTAATCGCCTAAATACTCAGTTGTGCCATCGCGGGACAGCTCCACTACTTTGGTGGCGATCCGGTTCATGAAATAGCGGTCGTGGGAAACAAACAATAATGTACCAGGATAGTCGATCAAGGCGTTTTCCAATACTTCTTTGCTGTCGAGGTCCAAATGGTTAGTCGGCTCATCCAACAGCAAGACATTGGCTTTTTGCATCATCAGTTTGGCGAGGGCCACGCGGGCTTTTTCGCCGCCGGATAAAGTTGATACCGGCTTCAAGACATCGTCGCCTGTAAACAGGAAACGGCCGAGGATGCCGCGTATGTCTTTTTCATTCACTTGAGGATAGTCGTCCCATAATTCGTTGAGGACGAGCTTATTGCCTTTTAGATTGGCCTGTTCCTGATCGTAATAGCCGAATTGGATACCGGTGCCGTAATGAATGTCGCCGGCAAGTGCCGGCAATTCCTTCATGATGGTTTTGAGCAGCGTCGATTTGCCGACACCGTTCGGCCCGACAAGTGCGAGGCTATCGGTGCGATAGAGTTTTAATGAGATGTTATTTGACACCGCATGTTCACCATAGCCTACTGCCAGCGATTGGACGTTCAAGACGTCATTGCCGCTTTGCTTTTGGATATCGAAGCCGAAACGGGCTGATTTTTCGTCGCCTTCCGGAGCTTCCATCCAGTCGGTCTTCTCGAGCACCCGGCGTCTGCTTTGTGCCATCTTAGTCGTTGAAGCACGGACCAGGTTGCGAGCGACATAGTCTTCAAGCTTGGCTTTCTCGCTTTGTTCTTTCTCATAATGTTTGCGGTCGAGTTCATATTGCTTCGCTTTTTCGCTCAAATAGCGGCTGTAGTTGCCGGTGTATTTTCGGACCTTTTTGCGCGACACTTCGTAGACGAGCGTGACGACTTGGTCGAGGAAATAGCGGTCATGGGAGACGATAAGCAATGCGCCCGGGTAATTCTTCAAGTAGTTTTCAAGCCAGCTCAAGGTTTCGATGTCCAAGTGGTTGGTCGGCTCATCGAGAATCAAGAGCTGCGGCTTTGCGAGTAGGAGCTTCGCCAGCATGAGGCGGGTTTTCTGGCCGCCTGATAGGGAAGTGATTTTTTTTTCGTAGTCTTCCGGATAGAACTTCATGCCATGAAGGACTGCGCGGGTATCGGCTTCGAACTGGTAACCGCCGGCATCTTTGAAGTTGGTTTGCAACAAGTCATACTCCTGCATGACCTTGGCGTTACGTTCTGCGTCGTTGTAGACATCTGGGTCAGCCATCGCGGCTTCAAGATGGCGCAATTTTGCTTCTTGTTCGCGGAAATGGACGAAGATCTTCATCATTTCCTCCCATACGGTAGCGTCTGAATTCAAGTCGGTTTGCTGTTCCAAATAACCAATTGTTAAATCTTTTGGCATGATCAAATCGCCGCTGTCGTAAGACATTTCACCGGCGATGATTTTCAATAATGTGGATTTTCCGGCACCGTTGCGGCCGACGAGTGCGACCCGGTCACGGTGCTGGACTTCAAGTTTGGCGCCTGAGATGATTTCCTCGGCACCGAATGATTTATGGATTTGATTGACTTGCAATACGATCATTAGGGTCACCTCTATTCTTCTTAAGTGTAGCTGATGGGCGTGCGCTTCGCAATTGCGCAAGCCTTTACATATCAAGGCCTGTCATGTAAGATTGAAACGATTTGACAACAGTTTAGAAGGAAGCGATCCCATGCTTGACGAATCCCACAAAATCCCGCAAGCGACAACAAAGCGTCTGCCTCTGTATTACCGATTTCTCCAGAATTTCGCTAATGCTGGCCAGAAACGCATCTCCTCGCAGGAGTTAAGTGAAGCGATGAAAATCGATTCAGCGACGATTCGCCGCGATTTTTCCCATCTCGGGGCACTCGGCAAAAAAGGCTACGGCTATGACGTGCAGGAGCTTTTGGCGTTTTTCCGCAAGACGCTCGACCAAGACGAAGCGACCAATGTCGCCTTGATTGGTGTCGGAAGCCTTGGCAGCGCGTTTTTAAAATACAATTTCCACCGCAACCACAACACGAAAATCATTCTCGCCTTTGATACGAACAGCCCTCATGAGGGGAAACAAATCAGCGGCATCGATACGTACCATCCGGATTTGATTGAAGAGAAGATCAAGCAGTATGGCGTTGAAGTGGTCATTTTGACGGTGCCATCCCGGTCCGCTCAGGAAGTCACTGACCGGCTCGCCCAGACAGACATTAAAGGCATCCTCAACTTTACGCCGGTGCGCATTTCCGTGCCGGAACATATCCGCGTGCAGACGATCGATTTATCGGTTGAACTGCAAACTTTGATCTATCAGATCAAGCATGATTAACATAAAACCTTCACATTTGAACGGCCTTTGGAAATAGCCAAAGAGCCGCGTTTCGTGTACACTAGAAGCATACTACAGGAGGTGTCTGATATGGCTCCAGGTCCACTAAGTTTAATCATCATCGGGATTGTCGCCTTGTTGATTTTTGGCCCGAAAAAATTGCCGGAACTAGGCAAAGCATTCGGTTCTTCCCTGCGCGAATTCAAAAACGCGACAAAAGGATTGGCTGACGACGATGAAGACGATAAGAAAGTCAAAAACGATCTAGATAAGAAAGACGAGCACAAGTAACACGATAGGATGTTTGTCCGATGAACCAACAAAATGAAATGACGGTAGTTGAACATATAGGTGAACTCAGAAAACGGCTGGCCTTGATAGTCGTTTTCTTTCTGTTCGCGCTCATTGCGGGATTCTTCCTCGCCGAGCCGCTGATCCGCTATTTGCAATTTAGCGAAGAGGCGCGGAATTTGACCTTGAATGCGTTCAAGATTACCGATCCGATTAAGATATATATGCAAGTCATGATGATTTTGGCATTGATCATCACGTCGCCATTGATTATGTACCAATTCTGGGCATTCATCAGCCCCGGGCTTTCTGACCGGGAGCGGAAAGTGACGCTTGGGTATATCCCGTTCTCCTTGTCGTTGTTTATCGGCGGGATTGCGTTTTCCTATTTGGTGTTGTTCCCGTATGTCATTGGATTCATGCTCAATATTTCGGAGAACTTGGATATCCAGGAGACGATCGGGATCAATGAGTATTTCCAGTTCCTGTTCCAAATCACCTTGCCGTTCGGCTTTATTTTCCAGCTGCCGGTATTGATGTTGTTTCTGACGCGTCTTGGCATTTTGACGCCGATGATGATGACGAAATACCGGAAATATGCGTATTTGGCGCTGGTGACGATTGCCGCGTTCATTACGCCGCCGGATATTATTTCCCATATGATTGTGACATTGCCGCTGATTTTATTGTATGAATTCAGTGTAATCATTGCGCGCATCGGCTATCGCAAATTCCTGCGGGCTGAACAGCAGCAGGCCATTGAAGAGCAGACTGAAAACCTTCCGCCGAAATGAGGGTGGGAGGTTTTTTGTTTGGAATGGAACGTATAAAGAGTTTTAGAATGAAAAGTATTGGAAATAGAAGACTGCGCTCCAGGGGCACGCTTTCCGGAGGGCTCGCATTGAGCCGCTTCGTCGCTACGCTCCTGCAGGGTCTCAATTGTCTCACTGATCCTCCCGGAGTCGGCCCCTTTCGCTCCGTCTCTGAGTTGTGATTGAAAAGAAATCACTTCACTAGAATTTTGAATCGGGAAATATCATTAAACCAACCTTAAGGAATTTTGTGGCTTAATTATGGATGTGGAACTTTCGCCAATCAAATATTTCAACCGAGCTATGACTTAACATAGATGGAAAAAAACCGCTACTCCAACGTGGAAGTGGCGGTTTTTGGGTTATTGCAGGTTTTCCATTTGTTTGATGAAGGTTTCGATCTTGTCCATATTGAGCTGGATGAGCATGACGTAGCCGTTCAGCAGGATGTGCGCGATGATCGGGGTGATGATGCGCTTGGTCCGCTGATAAAGGGCTGCCAGGATCAGTCCGGTCGTGAAGTAGAGCAAAAGATGCGTGAACTCGAGATGGACGAGCGCGAAGACCAGTGCCGAGATGGCAGTGGCAATCCAGAAGTTCATCGTTTGGTTCAAGGAGCCGAAGACAACCCGGCGGAAGACGAGTTCTTCGAGTATCGGGCCGAACAGGACGACCGCGATGATTGCGTACGGCACGACTTCAGCGATTCGAACGAGAGTCTGTGTATTGGCGGATCCCGGGTCGATGCCGATCGCCATTTCAATCATGGCGGCGATCGATTGCCCGATGATCAACAACAGAAAACCGAGGACACCCCAGCCGATAGCAGCGGGAAGGCTCGATTTTTTGCCTTTCCAAATATTGAAGAAGTTGCGGTCACGTAAGATGAGAGCCATCGTGACGAGGAAGCCAATGCCCATCGTCAAGAAGATCAGCCAGCCGGACGTCGAAGCGCGGGCGGTGGCATCGTCAAGCCCCTGATCGCGGAAATAGCCGAGCGTTGGGCCGATAAAGAGGATCGGCATGAGTTGGACAGCTACGAAGACGAGCAGGACCAGGAGCGGCGTGCGCATGTTTTTGCGCTTATACCCTTTCGCTTTCGAAGAAGAGGCGGTTTTATCGGTTGAGGTCATGTAGTCAAATTCCTTTCTTTTCGCGTGCTCCTTTTATTGTAGGGCTTAAAGGAAAAAGGCGCAAAGAATTCAAAACGGCCTAGGGTTTCTGCTTGCAATTAACTGAAGATTTTATTAAACTTATCTATGGGTTAGCACTCAAGACTAGAGAGTGCTAAACGACTAGAAGCTATTTAATTTGAGGAGGGTGTTTCAATTGTTAAGACCATTAGGAGATCGTGTCATCATTGAGCTCGTCGAAAAGGAAGAAAAGACATCTAGCGGAATCGTCTTGCCGGGATCGGCGCAGGAAAAGCCGCAGGAAGGCAAAGTGATTGCGGTAGGCAATGGACTTATCCGTGAAAATGGACAGCGCACAGAGCTGGACGTAACTGAAGGAGACCGCGTCGTCTTTTCGAAATATGCGGGCACAGAATTGAAATACGAAGGCAAAGAATACTTGATCTTACGTGAAAACGACATCCTTGCGATTGTCGGCTAAATAATCATAAATTCTATTTAATAGGAGGAACCGAATCATGGCAAAAGAAATTAAGTTCAGTGAAGATGCACGCAGCTTGATGCTGCAAGGTGTAGATAAATTAGCGGACGCAGTCAAAGTAACGCTTGGGCCAAAAGGGCGCAATGTCGTACTTGAGAAGAAATTCGGCACGCCGCTTATCACAAACGACGGCGTAACGATCGCTAAAGAAATCGAGCTTGAAAACGCGTTTGAAAACATGGGTGCGAAACTTGTGGCGGAAGTGGCTTCCAAAACAAACGATATCGCAGGTGACGGTACGACAACTGCGACAGTTCTTGCACAAGCAATGATCCGTGAAGGCTTGAAGAACGTCACAGCTGGCGCCAACCCTGTCGGCATCCGCCGTGGCATCGAACTTGCTGTGGAAAGCGCAGTCACTGGATTGCAATCCATTTCCCAGCAAATCGAAGGCAAAGAATCGATCGCACAAGTAGCGGCTATTTCTTCTGGCGACGAGGAAGTCGGCAAATTGATCGCAGAAGCAATGGAGCGCGTCGGCAACGATGGCGTAATCACATTGGAAGAATCACGCGGCTTCACGACGGAACTTGATGTCGTAGAAGGAATGCAATTCGACCGCGGCTATCAGTCTCCTTACATGGTGACGGATTCCGATAAAATGGAAGCGGTTCTTGAAAACCCGTTCATCCTTGTCACGGACAAGAAAATCGGTAACATCCAGGAAATCCTTCCGGTGCTCGAACAAGTCGTCCAGCAAAGCAAACCGCTCCTCATCATCTCGGAAGATGTTGAAGGCGAAGCGTTGGCAACACTTGTCGTGAACAAATTGCGCGGCACGTTCAACGCAGTGGCTGTGAAAGCTCCTGGATTCGGCGACCGCAGAAAAGCGATGCTTGAAGACATTGCTGCACTTACTGGCGCTGAAGTGATTACAGAAGACCTCGGTCTTGACCTGAAATCCACAAACATCGCACAACTTGGTCGCGCAGCGAAAGTCGTTGTCTCTAAAGACAACACGACAATCGTTGAAGGCAATGGCGATTCCGAGAAAATCATCGCTCGCGTGGCGCAGATCCGCAGCCAGTTGGAAGAAACAACTTCTGAATTTGACCGCGAAAAACTGCAGGAGCGCCTAGCGAAACTTGCTGGCGGCGTAGCAGTCATCAAAGTCGGCGCAGCAACGGAAACAGAATTGAAAGAGCGTAAACTACGCATCGAAGACGCTTTGAACGCAACACGCGCAGCGGTTGAAGAAGGCATCGTGGCAGGCGGCGGTACAGCGCTTATCAATGTCTACAACCAAGTGGCCGAGGTCGCAGCTCAGCACGAAGGCGACGTCGCGACAGGCGTGAACATCGTTCTTCGCGCACTTGAAGAGCCGGTTCGCCAAATCGCAACGAACGCTGGCCTTGAAGGCTCGATTATCGTTCATCGCCTGAAAACGGAAGAAGTCGGAATCGGCTACAACGCAGCAACAGGCGAATGGGTCAACATGCTTGAACAAGGCATCGTAGACCCAACGAAAGTGACGCGTTCTGCATTGCAAAACGCAGCTTCTGTTGCAGCTATGTTCTTGACGACTGAAGCAGTTGTCGCCGACATCCCTGAACCAGCAGGACAAGGTGGCGGCATGCCTGATATGGGCGGCATGGGCGGCATGATGTAATCTAACCATGCAACCCTTGATATGACGGGGTTTGTAGGGGATAGGATTATAAAATGCTAACTTATTGCTAACTTTCGGGTTCCGAAACAATAAAATTAAGCTTTTGGGGAGACCTTTTGTAAGTTCTTTGAACTTATAGGAGGTCTTCTTTTTTGTTCTCTTTTAAGAACAATTCAGTTGAATGAACCTAGAGAATACCTTTCGTCAATTGGCTAAATCTCTTAGAAGTCTCTTCTTCGACGTTTTTAGTCATATGGGCGTAAATATTCATGGTTGTATTGATGTCTGAATGTCCTAAGCGTTCTTGAATCTCTTTAACTCCTGCACCAGCTTCAATTAGAAGAGATGTGTGCGTATGTCTGAAGCTATGAGGCGTAATATGCTTATCGATATCCAAACGCTTTAAAAGACGGTTTAAACGATTCATAACTTGCTTCATGTTTCTTGGATGGCCGGTGTTCTCTGCAAAAATGAAATTATTGTCTTGATAAACCATACGCTGTTTCATTTTTAATGCTTTTTGTTCAAGTCGATGTTTTTTAAGAAGAGTTATTAGATCTTCATCCAAAGATATGGTGCGAACGGATTTCTTAGTTTTAGGCGTTAATAACTGATAGGCAGTCTGACCGTTATTAGGGTTGTAATAAGTCTTTGTGATGCGCAAGGTTTTCTTAGTGAAGTCTATGTCTGACCATTTAAGCGCAAGTAGTTCGCCTAGTCTTAATCCGGTATACGCCAATGTAACAAACGATAGATAATCCATATGCAGCCCATGCGCTTTTGTGATTGCTAGAAAAGATATCAACTCTCCTAACTCCAGAAACTTCTCCTGAATATCTTCTTCTTCAATCTCTTCAACAGTTTCCTGTTTTTTGGGCATTACAAAACCTTCAGTAGGATTCCGACTAAGCAAGTCCTTACGAATAGCGTGTTTGAAAATCATGTTTCCGGTTGTGTGAATACTGTCGATATAGTTTCTGCTGAATTTCTGGCTAAGAGCATTTATATAGGATTGATACATATGCCGTGTGATTTTCTTTAAGGGAAGATGACCCCACTCTGACACTAGATGCTTCATCGCAATACTCCGTGCCCTTACGCTACTGATTTTCGCCTGTGCGGCATAATACTCGGCCCATTCAGTTGCAAACTGTTCAAAGGTGATCTTTGTTTCATGGATCACTGTACCTTCTACAATCGCTTCTTCAATTTTGTTTGCAGCTAGTTGAGCTTCTTTCTTTGTTCTGAATCCAGATTTTGTGATTTGTCTGCGTTTCTTAGTCACTGGATCTTGGGCAAGGTTAACGATATACGCCCATTTGTCACCACGCTTATGAATGTGTGCCAATTAATTCTCACCCCCTTTCAATTAATCTTCTAGGAGCACCTCTAGCATCGTTTTAACCTTTTCAATCTCAGCATTAGTTAATACTTTGTTCTTATAAAGTACTTCGTGCTCTTTTTGATTTAAGAGACAAGAGAGGTTAAAGAAGTTTTCTTTTAGTTCTTCTTCTGAATATTGTTCAATATATTTGTGCCCATTTCCATCTGTTTTTTCAACTTTTGATTTTACGGTAAAAGAAATAGTTTTATGAGTGTTAGATTGCGCGCGTTTTCTTTCTGAAGCAGCAAAGTCATTATCTATAATGTTTGCGTACCACTCAATAAAATTATCAACTTCTAATATTTCACCAATTTTTTCGTTATATAGATCAAAAGAAGAAGCCCTTTCAGCTTTTTCAAGTTGCAGATACCTCTCAATATCGATATTTAAAAAATCAGCAACTTCCTCTGCATTCTTGTTTTTAGATAGTCTTAAAAGCTTTAAAAAATCCCCCATAACAGAATAATAAGTTAGATAAAAGTGAACTTTCTCATCTAATGGCGAATACCCTTTGTCTAGGGACATTAGAGAATCTACTGCAACAGCTTTAATAATTTCAGGAGCGCTTTCAAGAATACTTTCTTGGTTTTTCAGATTAAGTAACTCGATTTCAGTTTCTTGATATTTATCTTCTAAAAACTTACTTTTCGCATCTGCAGAAACTTTCATTGTTAAAAAATCTGCAATAGCAGAATCAAGTTCATTAGTCATTATGTCTTTTACTTCTTCCTCCATATAACCAGCTTTTCTTAATAGGAAGTACTCTCCTACCATCAGTCCTTTTGCTAACTTTTTAATCATTTCAGGACTTGGTGTTTGACGACTCCCATTTTCGATTTGAGATATATAGCCTGGTGAGACACCGGACTCCTTACTGAGCTTTCTAACTGACATTCCTTTCGCTTCGCGCAACTTCTTTAATTCTGTTGCAATTGTAGGTAATGAATCCATAATTATTCCTCCTCAGTTATTTTAGGGTTGGATGGGATCTTTAATCTATTTGCAATCTTGCATACTTTATTATATGATTCAATTGAAACTTTAGCAAACGTTTTGTTAGCTAGTGTTTGCTGTGAGTTAAAAAGTAGAGGAGGAGAGCATAATGATTAGTTTTCAAATCGATGAAAAAGAGTTAAAGGAGCTTTATTTACAGAAAGTCGATGAACGATTAGAGCAACTGGAGAGAGAAGTGTTTTTTATGAACTCCAAACAACTTTCCGCATATTTAAACTTATCCTGGAACACGATTGTAGAGAACTTTTTGTATGATGAAGATTTTCCATGTCTTCGCGCTGGATCTAAATGGTTATTCAATCGAAAAGAAGTTCAAGACTACATGGACAACTACTATGAAGAGGTGAGAAACAATGGAGGAGATATTCTGAAGTACAAACGGAAAGGGTGAAATGTCTTTTGGAATTAACAATACCGATAGAAAAAAGAAAAAACCTACCAACTCACGGCAATGAGTTAATAGGCGTTAGAAAATATCAAGCATCTATATTTTATAATCAAACTCTCAGTAAAGCAATGTATCGCTTTTCCGTATTGGGAGGTGCTTCATATGAGGAATGAAAATAAAGAATGGATTATTCCATATCCCTATTTCGTGAAGCAGAATGAGCTCTACCGAATTGAAAGTAAAAGTGTTAAGGGTGAAATCCAAGAAGTTGAACTCAAAGTAAGTAGAAATGCTCCTATCATTACAACAATGTACAAGCACATTGAGCGAAACGAAATTCACTATGAAGTTACTTGGGAGAACAAAGGTGATTCATACACCGAAACAGTGGCTGCTGGAGTATTAGCATCGAAGAGGGAATTGCTAAAGATGGCTGATATGGGATTGAGTTGCAACGACAGCAACTCGAAGCATTTTGTAGAGTACTTCGATTTATTTATCGGGCAAAATGAAATTCCTAAAGTGGAAATGACGGATAGGCTTGGCCAAATTAAAAATAAGTTTATCCATCCTATTACTTCAGAGGATATTCATGTAATGGCTAAGGACAGTGGGGAATCGCAGCTGCTAGAATCCTTTCAAACAAAAGGAACAGCCAAGAGTTGGATTAATAACGTCTTTAACTTGATAAGGGATCATCCCAAAGCTGTTTTTCCAATCGTCTCTTCCTTCGCTTCGGCAATCCTTCATGAAGAAGAATTGAAGCCGATTGTAATAGATGTATCCGGTACATCAAGCACTGGAAAGAGTGGTCTTTTAAGGTTGTGTGCATCAGTTTGGGGAGAACCTGAGAAGTATATCGGTACATTCAATACTACGTTAGTCGCAATTGAAAGACGTTCGACGTTTTTAAACTCATTTCCTCAAATCCTAGATGACTCGAACGGTGCAAACGATTCTAAGTTTATTCAGCCTATGATTTATCAATACGTTAATACGACAGGAAAACAGCGAGGCAGCTTAACAGGAAGCCAGCATACAGACTCCTGGACTTCCTTGATGATTACATCGGGTGAAAATGAAATCACCACCTATGCAAACGCTCAAGGTGTTCCGGCACGAGTAATCAGTATCTCTAACTTTTCGTTTGCGAATGAAGGAAAAGAATTTCTAGGAAACGTATATAGTTCCTGCAAAGAAAACTTTGGTTCGATTGGAATTGAATTTCTAAGAAGATGGAAAGAAAACAGAGGTGAGCTTTTAAGAGAGTTATCAAAATACGAAAAGGCATTTTTAGAAATAAGCAATAATGATATTACTAAGAGGCTTTCTCGTCACTATGCATTTATTGTTTTCACAGGTAAAGTTTTGAATGAAATGTTCAAAAGTGAAGGATTGAAAATTGATTTAGAGGAATTGAAGAACCTCTATATTGAAATGTCAAAATCGAATAAGTCATTAGATCTGCCAGTAGCCGAGCTTCAGAATGCCCTAGAAGACATTGATGCAAACCGCAACAAGCTATATGCCGATTACGAGCCTAATGGTGCAATCAATGGATTCTACCATAATGGCGACTTCTACTTTTCACCGGCTTATTTAAAAGAACGATTGGGCGTAAATGAAAAGCAAATTAGGTATTTGTGGATGAAAAGAGGATTCACAGGAACTTTCAGCAACAGAGGTATTGAAGTAGACTACAAGGTCATAAAAAAGAATAAGAGGGCATTTCGAGCCGTGTTAGTGAACAAAGAAATCTTAGAAAAACTAGATTTTGATTTTAGTTGAACTAAACAGGGGTTACAACAGGTTACAAGCTGTTGTAACCTCAAAACATATTACTAGAAAAAGGTTCAAAGGACATTTGAAGGTAAGTTACAAGAGTTACATAGAAATAGATAAGTAGCAGGAGAAAGTCAGAGATCGAGAATTGATGCTATATAAAAGTAAAGGTAGCATTGAATGCTTGTAACTTTGTAACTCGATACTAAAAGTATGCAGAAAGCCTTTCACATCAACGATTTAGAAGTTACAACTAAGTGTACCAACTCATGTAACCATGTAACTCTCTACCTGGTTAATTTTCTAATAAATCTTTTCAATAACTGAGAAGGGAGAAATATACTTGTGGATATGAATCAATATAGGGTGTTAAGTATTCGTGTAGAAGATTACGATACAATAATGAATTGGGGTTTTCCATCTGCTTATACTGGTGCAGAGGTAGTTGCTGAACTAGTGAAGTATTATAGAAATAAAATTCTAGCTGATAAAGAGGCAGAGTTGCAGTATATTTATTACGCATCTGACGAACATAAAAAACTGTTTGAAAAGCATCTCAAAATTGATCAGTTTAGTAATTATAAAAGCGATAACTTGGTATGTTTTTATATCAATTCTTTTTTTGGTATGTATGTAAAAGATTTAGATAATCCTATGGAATGGGTAGGAAGCTGGAATGAAGATCATACAAAATTTAAGGAAAGTGCAAAGTATAAGAGATTGAAAATAGATAAGAAGAGGCTAGTAGATTATGCAAACGTGCTACTCTATGAAACAGATCCACTGAGTATTTTAAAAGTGTTTTCGCATATCGAAAATGAGAATGTAGTCTTAGCTCAGGAAATGCTAAGACTTAAGATACTGAAACTTTGATGATTAAAATTTATTAAGAAATCTGCTTTATAGGTGTTGATTTAACTATTACGACTAGATTTTGAATTTAAATTAAATCAAGATACTTATTAAAATAAAAAAATATATAAAATAATATATTTTCTGTATAATTAAAACATACTTATTTTATTTGGAAAGAAGTGTGTATGGTGGTAGTAAAGTTATCGAAACTTTTGTATGAAATATTTAAAAACATACTTGGTAGTCTCTTTTTCAAATATTGTATATTGATTATAGTGCTAATAGTACTAGCGAAAGAATTGTATGATTATAAAGAATTTGAAACTAATTGGGAAAGGTTAGTTATTCAAGTAATAGGATTGTTACTCATAATTTTGTGTTTTAAAAGATTCGGGCAAGTTACGATTAGTATGATTCGATCTTATCAAACAACGAGAATAAAGGAACTATTCTACGGTATAACTATTATATTCGTAGCAGTAATTTTTATAGTTCCTTCTTTTTTTATGTTACGTTCCATGCTTATTTTAGGGCTAACAGAATGGGAATTATTTTGGAGTAGCCTCGTTTTTGTGTTAAATACAATAGTATTCGCTATAGTATTTAAAGTGTATTTACAAAACGAGTTTTATAAAAGTGAAGAGGAGAAAGAAATAAATCGAACAACAAATCTATTTGTTGTTTTCTTTTGTTATATGGTTCCCGCATTATTTATCACGTTAGAGAATACAGAAACTTCGGGACCAATTCCCGACTACGTTATTATATCTTTAAATCTATTTGTTGCTTCGATGCTTTACATTAGTCTCATTGGTTATAAAAATGCACCTAATAATTTAAAATTTAATATTACGTTTGCAAACTTTGTACAAACTTTTTGTGCACTACTTGCGACGCTTGCTTCATTGGAATTGACAATGAAAAACCCACTGCTATTTCAAGGGTCTTTAATGATATTTATTCTAATTTATGTTGTTTTTATTTCTTGGAAAGAAATTCCGAAAAAATGAAAATTCGAATTACTATAAATCCTATGCATGTACTTTCTTTAGAGATTATTACGCCCAATATTTTATATAAACAAGTTTAAAGAAAAAGACTACCAAAGATGATACTTAAAGGGGGAAGTGTAATGGTTCAATTTGATCCGACTTGGGCTTCTAATTCATCTAATCAACACTTAGTTCCCAACACATATTTAAAGGCTTGGAGTAACAATAATACAGACGTATATTATATAGAAAAAAATGAAATGAATATTGATTTCAAACAAAAAAATTTTCAAAAGAATACTAAAAGATTAACAACAGTTAAAGAATTCTATACACGTAATGTTTATACTAGTTTTGATGAAGCCGATGATTTAAAAAAAATATTTCTTCCCTTAAAATCAAAGAAATATTCAGTGATATATAATAAGAAAGAAATAGGATCTTTTGAGGAACTAAAAAAAGAATTTCATGATTTTGATAGTTGGGAGATTTACAAACCAAAAAATGTATTAATCTCAAATAAAGAAAAAGCGAAATTAAAAAAAGAAATTGAGGAAGTAAAGATCAGAGATATTGAAGAAGCTTGGAATAGAATGTTTGAAAATAGCTGGCCAAATACTCGTGAAACTATTGAAGAAGCAGTTATGTTAAATCAAGGAGCTACTATTATTAATGCTGTTAAGAGAGAAGAACTTATTAAGTTCATGGTAGCGATAGAATGGAGAACCTTTCCGCCCCACCCAGAGATTCTTAGACAGTTCAACAAGTTAATAAATATACTAGGTATAGAAAAAACTTTAAATGAACCAGTAGACAAGGAAGAGAGATATTTATCAATTGTAAGTACAATTGGAGAATACTACTTACATGAAATAATTTTAAAAAACTTCTATAAATTTTTTCATAATAAAGGTTCAATCTACGCAGCGTATACGCACATTTACAAAAATATGGATATAGAATTACTAATCCCCGAATCGGGATATGAATTTATAACCTCAGATAATCCTATAAATATTTTTACAAATAGTAATAACGAAATTGAGTATATATTTCCTATTACACCAGTTTTGGCATGCGCAGTTAGAAATAATAGAAATGACCTTGATATAGAAAAGTACAGGGTGACTACTTACTCAAAAGATAAGGTAATTACTTTAAATGAAAACATCAAAAATTCTTGTTATAGAGGTTATATTATAAGGAAACCAGATTTAAAAAGTTATTTTAAATAATAACTGAAATTGTGTTTTCATAAAAGTATATAAAAGTAAATAATTAGTGGGATAGGGTTACATAAAGGTCTTTAAGGCTACCTTGTGTAACCCTTTCTTTGTTGGTAAAATTAGGTTTATAGTGCTTTTTTTATAGAGTTACAAAAGTTACATGTATAAATAGGGTTAATGTAAAAGGTGATAATGTATAAAGAATTGATAAGTTTAGCAACAGTAGCAAGGTAAAAGAAACGTGAAAAAGAAAGAGGGAAATCATTTGTCTACAGCAAATATCGGTTTTGAAGAAAAATTATGGTCAATGGCAGATAAACTTCGCGGAAGCATGGATGCTTCTGAATATAAAAATGTCGTATTAGGGCTTCTATTCCTTAAATACGTTTCGGATTCTTTTGAAGAAAAATATGAAGAACTTACACAAGACGATTGGGCAGATTCCGAAGATAAGGATGAATACTTAGCAGAAAATATTTTCTGGGTACCGAAAGAAGCTCGTTGGACTTACATCAAAGAAAATGCTAAAAAACCAGAAATCGGTCAGATTATCGATAATGCGATGATTGCTACTGAAAAAGAAAACGAATCTTTACGAGGAGTTCTACCAAAAGATTATGCACGTCCAGCCTTAGATAAAACTAGACTTGGAGAAACCATTGACTTGTTTTCTTTTAAAGTGGGAGATCAAGAAAGCCGTTCAAAAGATGTGCTAGGGCGTGTTTATGAATACTTTCTTTCGAAATTCGCCAGCGCAGAAGGGAAAAATGGAGGGGAATTCTATACACCAAGTTCTGTAGTTAAATTACTTGTACAAATGTTAGAACCATATAAGGGAAGAGTCTATGACCCTTGCTGCGGTTCAGGAGGCATGTTTGTTCAAAGTGAGAAGTTCGTTGAAGAACATCAAGGACGATTAGGGGACATTGCGGTTTATGGCCAAGAATCAAACCCTACCACATGGAAACTGGCAAAAATGAACTTGGCGATTCGTGGCATCGATGGAAATATTGGAGATCATAACGCGGATACTTTTCATAATGATTTACATAAAGGATTAAAAGCTGATTTCATCCTGGCAAATCCACCTTTCAATATCAGTGACTGGGGCGGAGAGAAGTTGCGTGAAGATGTCCGTTGGCAATTTGGAACGCCGCCAGTGGGAAATGCCAACTATGCATGGATTCAGCATATGATTTCAAAACTCGCTCCTTCAGGTACAGCTGGATTTGTCCTTGCGAACGGATCAATGTCGACGAGCACGGCTTCAGAGCTAGAAATTCGTAAAAATATGATTGAGGAGGATCTCGTGGAGTGCATCGTTACTCTGCCTGGCCAATTATTCTACTCTACGCAAATTCCAGTATGTTTATGGTTTGTTACGCGCAATAAAGCGAAAAACGGCAAGAAGGAACGCCGAGAGGAGATACTCTTCATTGATGCCAGAAAACAAGGCCATATGGCTTCACGTACGTTGAAAGAATTCTCTACTGAAGACATCAATAAAATTTCCGATGTGTATCATGCTTGGCGTGGAACAAATGAGCAAGAATATGAAGATATAGTTGGCTTCTGCAAAGTTGCAAAATTAGATGAGGTTAGGGAGCATCAATATATTGTGACTCCTGGCCGTTACGTTGGATTGGAGGCGGCGGAAGAAGATAGTGAGCCGTTTGAAGAAAAGATGGAACGTCTGACAGGTGAATTAGCGGAGCAATTTGTGAAATCGAAAAAGATTGAAGACCAAATCCGTAAAGCGTTGGAGGGGATTGGTTATGGAATCTAAAACCATTAAATGTAAATTGGGAGAGATAGCAAAATTAAAATATGGGAAAATGCCTAAAAAAGAAAAAAAAGTAGAAAATGGATATTCGATTTATACTGGCTATAAAATATCTGGTTCCTATAGTGAATATATGTATGAAAAGCCTCAATTAATAATTGTAGCAAGGGGAGTAGGCGGAACAGGTGATGTTAAACTTGCTCCTCCGTATTCTTATATTACTAATCTTGCGATTATTATTGAAGTTGATAGCAATGTTGCAGACCAATACTATTTGAAGTATTATTTGAACTCTTTAAATTTAAGATATCTTGATAGTGGATCTGCTCAATCTCAAATTACTATAAATGACCTTAACAACCTAAAAATCGAACTTCCTGATATCGTCTATCAAAAAAAGGTAGCGAAATTTTTGAATATCATTGAAGTTAAATTATCTATTAACTCGAAAATAATATTGAATCTTGAGAACCTTACTAATACACTCTATAAACATTGGTTTACAAACTTTGAATTTCCAAATCAGAATGGAGAACCTTACAAATCTAGTGGCGGAGAAATGATAGAAAGTGAACTAGGAGAAATCCCTGAAGCATGGAGCATAGAAACTCTAAGTAGTATTGCCAAGAAGGTTGGAGATTCCATAAAAGTAGAAAAACTTGAGAAAGTTGTCCCGTATATTGGGTTAGAGCATATGCCACGAGGAAGTATTGCTCTTTCTTCCTGGGAGACTAGCGAAAAGGTAACTAGTAATAAAAATAGTTATCAAAAAGGAGATATCCTTTTCGGAAAGTTACGGCCATATTTTAAAAAGGTGGGTTTCGCTCCTCTAGATGGAATATGTTCCACCGATATAGTAGTCTTTAATTCAAAAAAACCACATTATTATTCATATTTAATGTGTGT
Organism: Planococcus sp. SK3692; assembly: GCF_028890485.2. Classification (GTDB taxonomy): domain Bacteria; phylum Bacillota; class Bacilli; order Bacillales_A; family Planococcaceae; genus Planococcus. Next base: position 1,248,026 of record NZ_JARCHV010000001.1, on the reverse strand, counting down.
AGTAAGTAGAGATGAATTTATTGATTATTGTAATGCAACTGCTACAGGAACTAGGATGCCAAGAACTGGGTGGAATCAGATGACAAAATATAAAGTTATAATGCCACCGGCAGATATAGCAAAACTGTTCAACGAACATAATAAGTCATTTTATGAAAGAATTAACGCATTAATACACGAAAATAATAATTTGAAATCGTTGCGAGACATACTCCTTCCAAAACTCCTTTCCGGAGAAATCGAGCTGCTTGACGAAACTGAGGTGACTGAATATGTACCAATTCTATGAAGACGATCTTGAACAAGCTACTCTGGAATGGCTTGAAAGCGTAGGGTATGAAATAGAAAACGGACCGAAAATCGCCGTAGACGGGGAGTTGCCTGAACGATCCAGCTATGCCGATGTGGTACTGGAGGGCAGACTTGTAGAAGCGTTAATGGATATTAATCCGGATGCTTCCATGGAAACAGTGCTACGTGCGGTTCAGTTGATTACGATGGTTCAGTCACCAAGTCTAATCGTCAATAATCGGGTTTTCCAGAAGTATGTTACAGACGGTATCGACGTGGAAGTTCGTAAAGCAGACGGGCGAAATATGATAGAGAAATTATGGCTGTTTGATTTCAAGAATCCGGAAAACAATGACTTTCTGGCAGTTAATCAGTTCACAGTGGTTGAAGGACAGAACAATAAGCGACCGGATGTGATTGTCTTTGTCAATGGCTTGCCGCTGGTAGTCATTGAGTTGAAGAATTCGACAGATGAACAAGTTGGAATCTCCAAAGGCTTTAACCAACTTCAGACTTACAAAGCAGCAATTCCTTCTTTATTCCAATACAATGCATTTATGGTGACAAGCGATGGTGTCAATGCCAGAGCTGGTTCACTGACTGCAGATGAAGAACGGTTTATGATGTGGCGCACGGTGGATGGAGATTCAATTGCTTCTTCCACGATGCCACAGCTTGAAGTGTTGATTCAAGGGATGTTCAAGCCTGAAGTTTTGCTAGATTTGCTTCGCCATTTTATTGTATTCCAGACCGACGGAGAAAAAACTTTTAAGATTCTCGCTGCTTATCATCAGTATTATGCAGTGAATAAAGCTATCGAACAGGCAAAACGTGCTGCTGCCGAAACCGGAGATCGGAAAATCGGCGTTATTTGGCATACGCAAGGTTCTGGGAAAAGTCTGTCGATGGTTTTTTATACTGGAAAGCTTGTTCTTGAGATGAACAATCCAACAGTCATTGTGTTAACAGACCGCAATGATCTAGATGATCAACTTTATAATACGTTCTCTATTTCCAGTGATTTATTGCGTCAGACACCCAAACAGGCAGACAGCCGGAGTGATCTGAGAAATTTACTAGCTGTTGAATCAGGTGGTATTATTTTCACTACCATGCAGAAGTTTGCACCTGAAGAAGGATTCACACATATGGATGCTTTAACTACGCGTCGGAATGTTATTGTCATGGCAGATGAAGCTCACCGGACGCAATACGGCTTCCAAGCGCAAGTAACCAAGACAACAGATGACATGGCTACTAAATATGGCTACGCAAAATACATGCGAGATGCTTTGCCTAATGCTTCTTTTATTGGATTTACAGGAACTCCTGTAGAATCTAGCGATAAAAATACACCAGCTGTTTTTGGTGATTATATTGATATTTATGATATGACTCAGGCTGTTGAAGATGGCTCGACAGTAAAGATTTATTATGAGAGCCGCATCGTGAAACTCGATTTGCCAGAAGGTTTGGATATCGACTCAGAGTATGATGAAATAACTGAATTCCAAGAAGAGTCAGATAGGGAGAGGTTGAAATCCAAGTGGTCTCGTCTAGAAGCACTGGTGGGTGCTGAACAACGTCTGCAAAAATTAGCTGCTGATACGGTGAATCACTTTGAGTCTAGACAGGATGCAATGTTTGGGAAGTCGATGATTGTGGTGATGTCTCGACGAATTGCAATTGACCTTTATCAAGAAATCATTAAGTTGCGTCCAGAGTGGCATTCAGATGATGACAAGAAAGGCGTTATAAAGATTGTGATGACTGGAACGTCAAGCGATCCGGAACACTGGCAACCTTTTATCGGAAATAAAAAACGGCGGGATGATTTAGCTCGTAGAATGAAAGATGTTAATGATGAACTGAAAATTGTCATTGTCCGTGATATGTGGCTGACCGGATTTGACGTGCCTTCTATGCATACGATGTACATAGACAAGTCAATGAAGGGACATAACCTAATGCAAGCCATTGCACGGGTAAACCGTGTCTTCCGAGACAAGCCAGGTGGATTGATTGTCGATTACATCGGGATTGCGGATAGCTTGAAAGAAGCACTGAAGCAATACACCGATAGCGACCGTGGCAATACAGGAATTGATACAGCAATCGCGGTAGATATATTACTAGAAAAATTCGAGATTATTCAAGATATGTTGTACAAGCATAATTACGACAACTTTAATTCAGAGAAAGCTTCTGAACGAATGAGAGCAATTACTGAAACAATGGATTTCATAATCGGCTTAGGAGAAGAAGAGAAGAAGCGTTTTATGAAAGTCGTAACTGAGCTTGGAAAAGCTTTTGCGTTATGTGCTACTGAATTGGAAGCACAAGAGTTAAATGCTGAGATTGGATTCCTTAAAGCTGTAAAAGCTGGATTAGTGAAATTGATTCCTTCTGAAGGGAAGAGGCTGACACCAGAACAAGTGGATGCTCAATTAAATCAACTCATTTCAAAATCGGTTATTTCTGACGAGGTTATAGATATTTACACATCGCTAGGCATCCAGAATCCAGATATTTCAATTTTATCCGATGAGTTTTTGGATGAAGTAAGGGCTTTGCCTCAGAGAAATTTAGCTGTGGAGCTATTAAATCGTTTGTTGCAAGGAAAAGTAAAGAATGTGCAACGTACTAATCTTGTGAAAGCACAGAAGTTCACTGAGATGTTAAACAACGCCATTAACAAATATAATAAACGAGCAATTGAAACATCTAAAATCATAGAAGAGTTGATTCAACTTGCGAAGGAAATGAATGAATCTGTTAAAGCAGGAGAAGCATCTGGATTGATTAAAGAAGAAGTAGCCTTCTATGATGCATTAGCATCGCATGAAACAGCAGAGCAAGTATTAGGTGATGATATCCTAAAAGTCATTGCACACGAGCTTACGAAGGCAATTAAAGAGAACATGAGTATTGACTGGAACTTGCGAGAGTCGGCCAGGGCAAAAATGAGGATTACTGTTCGAAGGTTATTGAAGAAGTATGGCTATCCACCTGATTTGCAGAAGTTGGCGGTAGAGACCGTTGTAGAACAGGCCGAATTGATGGCAGGAAATATTTGAACAATACAATTACCAAGGGGGGTTGAATTTGAATAATTATGAACGATATCAAGGAGAAATTGTAGAAGATATAAAAAATACTTTGGATGAAATGGGAACACAACCAATTTTATTTATAGGTTCGGGTTTATCTAAACGATATTTTAATGGTCCGAACTGGGTAGAACTTTTAGAACTACTAAAAGAAAGATGTCCTGAAATAGAAAATGAAGTTGGTTACTATATACAGGATGGCGTAACACTCGAGGAAATAGGAACAATATATACAGAAAGCTATAGAAAATGGGCTTGGAGAAACAAGGCTGATTTTCCAGAAGAACTGTTTGAAGCAAATGTTCCAAGAGATGCATATATAAAATACGAAATCAGTAAAATATTCCAAGATATAACCCCAGCTACATTAGAAGAGATCGAGGATGCGGAACTTAGAGAAGAACTAGGATTGTTAAAAAGCATTCAACCTCACGCTGCTATAACTACTAATTATGATGTTTTTATTGAAAACATATTACCTGATTATCAACCAATCGTTGGCCAACAAATTTTAAGACCGGACACAATGTCTATAGGAGAAATTTTTAAAATTCATGGCTGCATAAGCGTCCCTAAAGAATTGGTATTCAATGAAGAAGATTATAGAATCTTTATGGAAAAGAAAAAGTATCTGAGTGCTAAGCTTCTAACATTCTTTGCAGAGCATCCTCTGTTATTCATTGGTTACAGTGGTAATGATAAAAATATTCAATCGATTCTTTCAGACATTGATGAAATAATTTCAATTAATGGTGAACTTATTCCTAATATCTATTTTCTCTCTTTTAATAGAAATTTAAATGACGAAGCACAACCTCCAAAGGAAAAGATATTTGTAATTAATAAGAAGGAGATACGAGTGAAATTTATTGAAGCAAATTCGTTTTCCTGGATATTTGAAGCATTTTCAGCTAATAAAGCTGTCGATAACGTTCATCCGAAATTATTAAGAGCACTATTAGCAAGAACTTATAAATTAGTAAGAAGTGATATCCCGAGACGAAGTGTAGAAGTAAATTTTGAAATGATTCGACAGGCTGTTGAAGATGATGAATCACTTCCTAATTTATATGGAGTATCATTTTTAAATAATCCAAGCGAAATAAATATTCAATTCCCTTTAACTTTAACTGAAATTGGGAAAGGTTTAGGGTTTAATGGATGGCACGGAGCTGATAACTTGATTTTGCAAATTCAGCAAGAAAAAGGAGTAAACATTAAGAAATCCGATAACAATTATCATGTTGCAATCCCAACGGGGAGTTCAAAAATTCACAAGTACTCTCAACATACCATTGACCTGCTTCAATCGGTAAAAGATGGAGAGACTTACACTCTGAATCTTTAAATGCACCTGACTAATTCTCTTTCCAGAATAGAAAGATATAACCCCTAAGTAAGTGAAGTCGTATTTTTGCTTGGGGGCTATATTTTATTCTATGAATCTCAACATAATAACTATTAAATATAAAATAAAATTGTGGTCTCTAAAGTTTTTAATCTACAATTAACTCTTTCAAAACTTCTACTAATTCATCAAACTCTCTTGATGCTTTCTGCAAGAATATAGTGTTCGCTTGTAACTGCTTATCGTAATATTTCTCTTTGTTGGTTAGCACTTCAATCATAGCAAAACTCCCAAGAGTTCTTTTAAATACTTGTCTGTACACACCAGACCTCTTAGCTACCCCAACAAATTTTTGACTACAGCTGGATCAACGTTTCTATCTAATTTTTAATTCCATTTGTGAAACGTCCTAAGTGAAGATAAAAACTAAGACATTTTTGCAGTGATGGTGAAAATTAGAGAAAGAGCATAAGGAAAACTTGCCCCCATTTTCAATGTGGGACTAGGCAGAGCCTAGTGTTTGGATGGGTACATGAAAATTCCGTTTTGACACAGTTTTGTGTCAGTTTTTTTAGCGTTTGGTACAGTTTCGTACCAATAAAAAACGCTGCTGGCACAACTTTGTGCCAGTAAAAACCCCTTCTTTCACTCAAGAAAATTCATCTTCATTAAGTAAAAGAAACAATCTCTTTATAGTTTTTTCTCTATTACTTAGTTAATCTTTTCTATTGAAATTCTTCATTTTTTCTATGGAAAGAGACCTTTTTTGACCTATAGTGTAGGTGTTAGGTTGTCTAGTTTCACTAATATCTGTCGTGTCAGATCGACTCATTTCTTGTTTGCGTTCTTGATTGATTGTAGTTTCGTTTTGGACTTGGTGCTGTGAAATACTGCTTTGATTTATTGTCTGTTTTGTTTCTTGGATTGAACTATTTATATCAGATGTGGAAACATTATTATTAGAATAAAAAGCATTGGATGCTGAGGAATGACCGCTAGAATTTGATGGGACACTTCTCGAGCCTTGTTCAGTGCTTCCCTGACTTTCGTTCACTATTACCTCTTCATCGACGGTAATACTACCACCAGAACGTGCAATAGAAGTAGTGTTTTGTTGGCGACTTGAACCACTAGAAATTGATTGATTACGTTTTTCTGTAGCCTTAGAATTCGAGTTATTATCTATTTTTGGATTAGTATTAATTAAAGAAGTAGAGACAGCAGGTGCACCGTTCTTTACTGATGAAGTGCCTTCGACGGATTCGGAAACATTATCAATATCACTATCCATTTGAACTTTTGCGCTTTGCGATTCAGAGTTTTCTTGTGGAATTTGCGAGCCCTTATCTGATGGGAAAAGACCATTAATTGATGAACTTTTAGGTTGATTTTTTGCTCCGGTGGAATTCACACTTCTATCGTTTTTACTAATAGCATGTTGCGGATCTTGCTGCTGATCTATGGCCCGTTGTCCCTCTTGAAGCCCTTGATTCACGCTTGATTGTGAATCATTGTTCCTTCCATAATCTTCTGAAGTAATAGGATCTTTGTTATCTGGAAAAGGTGATTTTGAATTTCCTCTTTGCTTATTATTTAGAGGAGAGCGAGTTGGTTTTGACCCTTTATTACTATCTGTTCCGTTCGTAGTTTCTTGCAAACTTTCAATGCCATCTGGTGTGATGGCGCCATCTTTAGTAACTTCATTTTTGGATTTTTGAGCTTTAGATTTAGTAGAAGGATCTTTGGAGTTTGCGGCCGAGCCAGAACCACTTAATGTACTTCCTAGAGTAGTGCTGGCAGCTGAAATCATTTTGCTTCCAGCGTATGCTCCAGCAAGAACACTCCAACCACTTTTCAATCCAGCATCAATGCCGAAAAGTCTTTCGACCATGTTTGGACCATCTAATACGGCAAGAGAGAAAGCGATTAAAGCAATAAGGTAGGGGAAAGAACTTAAAGTGTTTTCAAGGTAAGCTGTCCCAATCATATAGACTTTCATCGATAGAAAAATTAAAATCGTTACGATAAATGTATTGAATATCGCTTGTAAGATTTTCTTTGTTTTCTGCCCATCATGAACATCGATAGGCGCAATGATTAAGGCAAGAATATAATTAAAGGTTAATTCAAAAGACAGTTTAGCGAGTTTCAAAGCAATAGAAAAAAGCGTGAATGCCATCACACTAAGTGTGATAACGATAGTGAGCCAATCAATGGAATAGCGAAAATAATATTCGTTGTTCCACTCAATTCCTGATTGATCGAGTTTGTCGGCTCGATACTCACCGGTACTATCCAGTGATAAGCGATATTGTGAAATCTCTTTTCCTTCTCTGGAAATACGGTCAGTGTCATTGCTATACGTTTCTCTTATATTTATATTTTGTATCTTGCCTGGAGAAGTACTATTTGGAACAGTAAGTTCCGTTGTAGACCAATTGTTCTTATCTACTTCACTTAAATCCGTTACATTCCGTTGAATGATGGAGCCACTCAATGTTCCTTCTTCTTGAGGATAAAGGGCTTCTACTTTCGTTGCATCGATTGCAGCATTTGTAAATTCATTGGCTTTATCCATACCAGGATTGAGCAGCACTATGATGACGCAAGCGATAAATATATTGGTAACCATGCCTTCTCGGTCAAACTTCTTCTGAAAGATAAGAAGGTAGCCAGCATAGAGGATAGAGAAAGCTAATAAAATATAAAGTAATGGTTTTATCGAATCCACGAAGTTTACAATCTCAGCGTTATTATAGAAGGTATTTAACAGAAGAATGTTATCCGTCACATTTTCTAGCATATCTACGCACCATGCTAAGCCTTGAACAAATACCCAAGCGAACCATCTGAAGATATCTGAGAAGGTGTTCGACAAACTTAAGTACTCTTGAAACTCTTCAAGTTTACGAGTGATTTCATCGTTACTCATGAGAATCACCTACTATTTCGATGAACTCTTCAAGTTCCTTTTTGTGTTTTTGTTGGGAAGTTTCCAAACTAAACTCCGCAACTACATTGCCTTTCTCGATGTAATAGATAGTATTCACATAAGGCATCATGTGACGAAAAGGGTTATTGCTTAATCCATCTGTATTTTCATTAGATACGTCGTTTCGAAAGACATCGAATTGCAAAGCTGTTTGTTCTTTTTCTAACAATGCTTTTTCAGCATTTCTAAGCAGCTGTGATTCTTTTTCATCTATAATAAGTACAAAGCCAGTTTGACCAGTGTCGAGCATTTCTTGGACTTCTTCAGTGGAAGCATCGATTGTGCCATGTTTCTCAGAGCTGCATGCAATGAGCAATACGGGGATGCTGAAAATGAGAAATAACGCTTTGATGGTCTTCATAGAATCGCTCCTTAGATTATGGATTGCTAACTTATTTGCTAACTTAATTTTGAGTTTTGGTGAATTTCTATAAGTTAGTTAGTTCCGAAACCCTTATAAGCACTAAGTTTTTAAATCCTATGAAAACACAAAATATGCCCCCCGATATGGGCGGCATGATGTAAGTCATTAGCCCATTTAGAAAAATCCCCTTCCACATAATGTGGAAGGGGATTTTTTGATGTTTGAATTATACTCGAACTTAAGGACAGGTAATCCTACTTCCTCGAAGTATACTGAAAAACTGGATCCATCAACTCAAACTCATAGTTCTCACTATTAACCTTCCCAACAATCTGATCGCTATCATAAAGCTCGAGCATAAACTGAGCCATCTCTTTTGCGGTATGGAACTTTTGCACATTGTCGCTGTAGCTGAAGTCATCGATCTCCCGCGCTGTTTTCACGAATTCGGTTTCTGTCATGGATGGGGCGAGTATTTTTACTTTCAACCGTGCTCCGTTATCCTGCAGTTCCTGGGCAAGACCTTCTGTAAATGCGCTCACGTAAAATTTGGTCGCAGCGTATGTAACGGCATTTGGCACGAGTCTGTAGCCTAAGTCAGATGATACGTTGATGAGCTGCGCGCCTTCTTGGTCCGCATAGTCGCGTGCATAAAGAGTGGAAAGCGTGGTGAGTGCTTCAACATTTACGCGCAGCATCTTTTCCGTTTTAGTTACATCCTGCTCAGCGACGGTTGAGCTGTTTCCGAAGCCGGCGTTGTTAACGAAGGTTTCGATGTCGTATTCCTTCAGGGTTTCGTACAGCGCGTGGACTTGCTCGCTGTCGGATAGGTCGGTGGGTTTGATGACGACGTCCAGATCCGAGTTCATGCTTTGAATGTTCTCTTTAAGATTATTGAGCTCGGCTTCCCTTCTTGCCACAAGAATAAGGTTTTTGCCGCGTGTCGCAAAAGCCAGTGCAGCTTCATATCCGATTCCTGAGCTGGCGCCTGTGATTACCGTGTACTTCATGTGAATCCCTCCATTGAAATGAATAGATAGCAAGTGTACAGAAACAATGAAACTCTCATGAGATTGTGCTGGCTCTTGAAGTGGAAGAAACATCATTTTATAAACTGAGAATTTCTTAGATTATTTGGAATTATGAGAGTTCTTAAATGAAGATTATACACTATTTTTCTACCAGCAAAGGAATTATAAAACTTATATATTTAATGGAAACTCCGCAAGCTGGACATGATGCACAGGAGGATGAAGTCCGTTATCTACAATGAATAGAAAAGGTGATCACCTTTTCTACAATCAAAAAAATAATGGATTATTTTAGTATTTGGAGAAGCGTTCGCTCGACTCCTGTGGATCAGCGAGACGACCGAGACCCCGCAAGAAGCGAAGCGACTGAGGAGGCTTGGGCGCGAGCCCACGGAAAGCGAGCGATAAGCTTCGGAAAATACGACTTCTTAACTTTCTCTACAGCCTAAAAATCCTTTCCACACTGTGAAAAGGATTTTTTTAATGAATTGATCTTCAAACAAGCTATTGCCATGAAATCAAAGCTCTGCTATTGTATTAATCATATCAAATTACTCGGTATTGATTCTGAGTACATAATTTCTTATCCAGAGAAGTGGAGGGACTGGCCCTTTGAAGCTTCGGCAGCGGAACAGATTGGAATTCCAATTTGAAACTGTGCCAAATCCAGCAGGTGCTGTTATGCATTTGAGAGATGAGAAGAGCCGGACGGTGAGCCTCTCTTCTTTTTTATGAAGAGGGGTTTTTCAATTTGGCCATATTTCATTCAAAATAAAAAAGACCAAGGAGAGATGGCAGATGAACAAGCGTTGGATCGGTGTGTTGGGGATTTCTGGGTTACTACTTGCAGGATGCGGCGATAGCGGGGAAGCTTCGGGGGAAGATAAGAAAGAAGTGCGTGTCGGCTTTGGCGTCGGGACGTATGAGCAGCAATTCAAGGAAGGGATCTTGCCTATTTTGGAGGAGAAAGGGTATAAAGTGGATACAACAACTTTTTCCCAAAACATGCAGTTGAATCCGGCGATGCAGGAAGGCTCGATCGATGCGAGCATTTTCCAGAGCACGGCGTATATGGAAGGGATCAACGAGGAGTTGGGCATGGACATGACGGGGATCGCTTTTGTGCCGAGTGCGCCTCAAGGCTTGTATTCGGTGCATCATCAATCTTTGGATGAGGTGAAGGATGGTTCGACCGTCGGCTTGCCGAACGATCCGGTCAACCAGGAACGCGCAGTACGCATCTTGGAGGAACTCGGGTGGGTGACGGTGTCAGACGATGCAGGCGTGACGGATTTTAATTTGAACGCAGTGGAAAATGCGGATTATGATCTCGACTTGAAAGTATTAGACCCGGCGCAAATTCTGGTGTCGCTACAGGATATCGATTTTGGCGTCGTTAACGGCAATTATATTGCCAATGCGCCGGACCGCAAGATTACGGATGCGTTGAAAATCGAGAATACGCCCGAACAGCACCGGATTGTGGTGACAATCGAGGAAGAAAACGCGGATACTCAGTGGGCGAAAGATTTGAAAGAAGCTTACGAATCCGAGGAATTCCAGGAATATATCGAGTCGAATGAGCAGTACGATGGCTTCATTTTGACGGAGGAATGGACGCAATAGATAGGAGATAGGTGAAGAATGATGGATATTCTAAAAGCGAAGACATTTGAAGAACGCATGGATATATTGAATGAAACAGTCGCGCCGTTTACGGAACGGGCCGCGCACAACGATTTGGAACGAAAATTTCCATTTGAGAATTTTGAGGAACTGAAAGCGATTAATTACCCCGCGTTGACGATTCCGAAAGAATACGGCGGAGCGGGCATTTCTTTGTCTGAGTTGCTGCGCTATCAGGAAGCGATCAGCCGTGCGGACGGGTCGACGGGATTATCGATCGGCTGGCATATGGGCATCGTTCAAGATTTGGGCGAGACCGGTAAATGGGACGAATCGGTGCTTGAAGCTTTATTCGATGACATTAAAGCACGCGGCGCCTTGATCAATAATTGCGCGACCGAAAAGCAGACCGGCAGCCCGACAAGAGGCGGCAAGCCGTCGACCACAGCGAGAAAAGTTGGCGATTCGTGGGTCATTGATGGACGCAAATCGTTCACGTCGATGGCGCCGGTGTTGGATTATTTCAACGTCACGGCGGTGATCGAAGAGACCGGGGAAGTCGGTTATTTCCTCGTGCCGAGATCGGCTGAGGGCGTAGCGATTGACGAAACTTGGGATAGCATAGCGATGACCGGCACCGGAAGCCACGACTTGGTATTGACGAATGTCTACGTGGAGGAAAAAGCTCTGGTCGAAATCAGCGTGCCCGGGAAAAAACAGCCTGCGGGATGGCTGCTGCATATTCCGGCGTGCTATCTCGGAATCGCCCAAGCGGCACAGGATTACGCGATCCGCTTTGCACAGGAGTATTCACCGAATAGCTTGAACGGGCCGATCATCGAGCTGCCGAACGTGAAACAAAAGATCGGCCAAATCGAATTGGAGTTGCAGCGGGCGCGGCATTTTCTTTATTCCGTCGCGAAACAATGGGACGAGTCGGACCAAGAACAGCGCTCGCAGATGGCTGTGGAACTCGGGGCCGTGAAAGTCGCGGTGACGAATTCAGCAGTCGATATCGTGGATCTGGCGATGCGGGTCGCAGGTGCACACAGCCTGTCTGAAAAATCGCCTTTGCAGCGCTATTACCGCGATGTGCGGGCGGGGCTTCACAACCCGCCGATGGAAGACATGCTCATTCCGTCGCTTGCGGATTTTGCGATTGGCAAAGCGAAATCGAAACAACCGGTTAAATGAGATGGAGCCGCGGATCTTCAGGGATCCGCGGCTTTTTCCTTTTTATAATTGGAAAGAAATAACGGATATAAGTGCAAATTATGTCGGCGCTTACATTAATTTTCCCTTATGTGACATCTGTCACTAGCCGCTATGGCCGCGCCTCCTGTACGTTAACAAGAGCAGACAACTGCTTCCGATATGGAATTCGCATCTAGAGGGGAATTTTTAGAATGAAAAAAATCGCATGGATCACGGATACAGCAGCGCAATTGGATGATGCATTCATCCAAAGGCATAATGTCTATGTATTGCCCCTTAGTGTCGTGTTTGACGACGGGTCGTACCGCGAGTCGATCGACCTGACGCAGGGAGAATTTTATAATAAATTACGTGCGGCGAAAGTGTCGCCAAAAACTTCACAGCCGGCCATTGGCGAAATGATGGCTTTATATGAAAAACTGCAGGCGGAAGGCTATGATTTTGCTGTGGCACTTCATTTGTCGAGCGGCCTGTCCGGCACATTCGACAGTGCGCAATCAGCTGCTGAGATGGCGGATTTTAAAGTGTATCCAGTCGACTCGAAAATCGGTTCGTTCCCGATGGGGAAAATGATCGAAATCGGCAATGAATTGTTCGCAGCCGGCAAAGAACCCGAAGAAGTCGTGGAGACTATCAATCAATTAACTACCAAATCGCATCTATCGTTCATTCCATCGAGTTTGAACCAATTGCATAAAAGCGGACGGGTGTCAGGGACGCAGGCATTCCTCAGCAATATCCTGAACATCAAAGTGGTCATCACTTTCGTTGACGGCGTCACGACAATGAAAGAAAAAGTCCGTTCGAACAAGCGCGCCAAGGAAAGCGTCAATTCGGCCTTGCGCGCGGATATGGAAACTGGCATGGTGCCGGAAGTGGCGGTTATCCATTGCAATAATGAAGCCGGTGCGGAAGCGTGGAAAAATGAATTGATGAAGGAATTTTCGGGGCTTAAAGTGGACGTCATTCCATTGAGCGTCTGTGTGGGCGTCCATGCGGGAGAAGGCACGACCGGCTTGAGCTGGGTCAGTTATTAAATCAGGAAAAATCACCATGAACCTTGGGTGGGGTGCGTATTCATGCGCTGCCATCCGGGGTTTTTGTTGTTTTACTGTCTTTGAAGAAAGCTTCACGGGCTGCCGTTCTATGTTAAACTTTAATAAATATAGTTAAATATTGGCTATTAACAAGTATTGTTAGATTAATTTATCAAAAGAAGGCGAACAATAAATCTGACACTAATTGAGGTGCATAATGATGGTGACATTTCGGGAATTGGAAATGTATAAGAATTTTGACGAACTGGCGGAAGATGTAATCGATTTGGCGAAAGAGATTTTGCCGGATCAATTGTTTTACTTGAGCTCTATCAGCGAAGCCCAGCAACTAATTTTGAAGCATTCGCCGAAAGATACGGCGATCCCCATAGCGGAGGGCTTGGTGTTGAATTTGGAGGATTCGCTGTGCAGCCGCATCGATTTCAAGACCAAGCAGCCATTGGTCTATGAAGATGTCAAAGACGGGCATGCACTGGGAGCGTTTGAGGAGAAGCTCGAAGCGGCCAATGTGCGCTCGTATTTGGGCTTGCCGATTTCTTTCATTAATGGGGAGCGGTTCGGCACTTTATGTGCGGTGAACGATGAAAAAAGCCAGTTCGATACAAAAAGCATCACTTTATTGCAGCGGATTGTGCGGATGTTCACTTATTACTTGGATCTCGAGCGCTTTGCATACCGGGATTCGCTGACGGAGCTGTACAATCGCCATTTCCTCACGCGATTTTTCGAAGGAAATTCAAAGGCGGGAGGCGCAGTCTTCTTCCTCGATTTGGATGGCTTTAAAAAGGTCAATGATCTGTACGGCCATGACACAGGAGATGTGGTATTAAAAGAAGTGGCCTCAAAGCTGCAGCGATTTACCGCCGTCCATCCGGATGCTTTGGCGATCCGTCTTGGCGGGGATGAATTTTTGGTCTGTTTTACCGAACCAGCCAGTGCCGAAGAATTGAGCGGCTGGGCAAACCGCCTGCTCGACAGCTTGAGTGATTGGGAAGCCGATTACACGCTGTCGGCGAGCATCGGCATTGCCCAATATGCGGCCGGTGGGGATTGCAACTTGAAAGAACTTCTTCAACAAGCAGATCAAGCATTGTATCAGTCGAAAAAAGCAGGGAAGAACCGCTATACGTTCTATTAAGTTCAAAATAATGCGTTTTGAGGAGTGGGGATATTGGCTGAACTCAATCGACTGCAAGCGGCCTTTAAGCAATCGACGTATCAATTGGCGAATCACGGCACGCGCAACGCCGGCGTGTTGAAAAAGGCTTTTGAAGACATCGCGAATGATGTCGAAAGTGATTTGTATGGAAGTGGGCAGGTTATTGAAGAATTTCAGGAGAAGATGGCGGCGTTTTTAGGAAAAGAGACGGCAGTTTTCTTCCCGAGCGGCACGATGGCACAGCAGATTGCGCTGCGGATTTGGTGCGACGATAAAGGGCTGAAACGAGTGGCCTATCATCCGCTCAGCCATTTGGAAATCCATGAAGAAGATGGATTGAAAGAATTGCATGGCATTGAATCGGTGTATTTGACCGACCCTGACCGTGTCGTGGAATTGAAAGATGTGGCGGAGCTGGACGAGGAAGTGGCAGCGGTGCTGTTGGAATTGCCGCAGCGTGAAATCGGCGGGCAATTGCCAAGCTTCGAGACGCTGGAACAAATCTCGCACTATTGCCGCGACAACCAGATCAAGCTTCATCTCGACGGCGCACGCTTGCTGGAAGTCACTCCTTATTACGAAAAGTCTGCAGCGGAAATTTGTGCTTTGTTCGATAGCGTCTATTTATCCTTATACAAAGGCATCGGCGGAATTGCCGGCGCCATCCTGGCTGGGGACGAAGCGTTCACGAAGCAATCGAAAGTGTGGAAAAGGCGGCATGGGGGCGATTTGATCAGCCTCTATCCGTATATCATCTCGGCCGATTATTCTTTCGACGAGCGATCCGGGAAGATGGGGCAGTATTTCGAAGCTGCGAAGCGAGTGGCTGTGCTCTTTAATTCCTGCCAGGACATTGCGACTTTGCCGGAAGTGCCGGTTTCGAATATGTTCCATGTCCATTTCGCGCATCCTAAAGAAGAAATAGAACCGGTCATCGTGGAGCTTGAGCAAGAAACGGGGATCGGCATCACCAGTTATTTGAAAGAAATCGACAGCGGGTCGTGTTATTTTGAGATGTCGATGGGAGACCGGTACGCAGAAATACCAGTACATTTGGTTCAACAGGCGTTCAAGCAATTGGATCAAAAGATGAAAGAACGCTTTAGTGAATAGAAGATGGTCTATTCAGCCCTTCCAGGCAATCTGCGGATTGCGGGAAGGGCTTTTGCGTTCAAGCGGAAGCCGGAGCGCCTCTCTTTCCACAGCGCGTAGAATCGTGTAAACTGTATAAGGTTAAGAAAAGATAGCGAGACGTAGTGAACCATTTGATATTTTGCATTCTTACTATAGATGACAGTGAATTTTTGGATGAAGAAATGCTTCATCCCGTAAGGAAAGGATTGGAATTGAGTTATGAAAGAGAATTTTTGGCGTGAATTGCCGAAGCCATTTTTTGTATTGGCGCCGATGGAAGATGTGACGAACGTCGTGTTTCGCCATGTCGTAGCGGCAGCGGCGAGCCCTGATGTGTATTTCACGGAATTTACGAATACGGAAAGCTATTGCCATCCGGAAGGCATCCACAGCGTGCGCGGACGTTTGACGTTCACGGAAGATGAGCAGCCGATCGTCGCCCATATCTGGGGCAACAAGCCGGAGCATTTCCGCGAGATGAGCATTGGCATGGCGGCGCAAGGCTTTAAAGGCGTCGACATCAATATGGGCTGCCCCGTACCGAACGTTGCCGCCAAAGGAAAAGGCAGCGGCTTGATCAATTATCCCGATAACGCAGCGGAGATCATCCAAGCCGCGAAAATGGGCGGATTGCCTGTCAGCGTCAAGACGCGCCTCGGCTACACAAGTGTCGACGAATGGAAAGGCTGGTTGACGCATGTCTTGGAGCAGGACATCGCCAACTTGTCGATCCATTTGCGTACGAAAAAGGAAATGAGCGCCGTGCCTGCGCATTGGGAACTCATTTCTGAAATCAAAGCGCTGCGCGACGAGATCGCACCGGATACTTTGATTACCATTAACGGTGACATCCCGGACCGCAAGACCGGCCAGGAGCTGGCGGATAAATACGGCATCGACGGCGTCATGATCGGGCGCGGGATTTTCCATAACCCGTTCGCTTTTGAGGAAGTGCCTCGTGAGCACAGCACGCAGGAATTGTTCGACCTGTTGCGCTTGCATTTGGACCTCCACGATAAATACTCGACAGAGACCGAGCCGATCGCCTTCAAGCCATTGCGCCGTTTCTTCAAGATTTATGTGCGCGGCGTACGCGGTGCCGGTGAACTCCGCAATGATTTGATGCACACCGAGACGACTGATGAAGTGCGCGCTTTGCTGGATGCATTCCAGCTGGTCGCTGCAGGAAGCAGCACGCACACTGAATCGTAAAAGCAAAATCCCTTCCCGCAATTTCAGCGGGAAGGGATTTTTTTAATTGGCGTCGCGGTAACGATAGATGGATTGGTAAGAAGCGGTCCGGACTTCGGTTTCAAATGAAGAGCGGCTCCAAATGCTTTCTTGGTCCGATGTTTCTTCCGTCTCAACTAGTTTCAGTTCACCTGCTTGAAGCGTCATGATCTTGGACTCCACAGATTTCAATTCGTTTTGCTCGTGGTCGAGCGCACGTATTTGCACTTGCACTTGCTTTGTCTCGTCTAAATTATTTTTGACGAAAAAAGCGTTTTGGTAATCGCTCGAGTTGCAGTTCTCGGTTCTGCGGCGGACGCATTGTTTTTCGGAGCTCATGAACACGACAGTGATCTCCTCGCCATCTTGCTGTTCATTCGCAGTGGCAATCGCTGACTCGAGCTGTGTAATATACGATGCTTTTTCCGCCAAAGGATAAACCCAGACGATGAAAAACAGGATCGTGGCACACAGGAACATTGAAACTGTCCAAGCCACTTTTGGATTGTGGAACGATTTGGGGGCGTTTTTATAAACGATGCCGACAATAATATTGATGATCGACAGAATCACCAGGAAGGCCCCGGCGACAATGAGGCCGACCATCAATTCGAAACCGTTCTGGAAAAATGCCAACTGGTACGTATCGGAATAAAAATAATTCAGCGCTGCGCTGAGGATGACCAGTAACAGTAGCGCGGCCAGCGGTTTTTTCCAGCGGTATCTCTCCATCATGCCGGTTTTGTTGCTGATGCCAGTCCAGAGAAACCAGACGTAAGGAAGTAAGAAAATCAAAATGACTAATGTGACAATGCCCATGAGATCATGCCTTTCATTCGTGAAATGGATGTATGTTGCTATCAGTTAAATTATACGCAGCAAATCTACAAAAAGATTCAAATTTTTTACAGATCGTATTTGGCAGAAGGTGTTTTGCCAGTCAGGCATGAACAATGCTACAGAATGGCTCGAGGCGTGCTATAATAGATGACTTAAGGCAACTATGCGTTGTCCCAAGGCAATGGATGCCCAAAAGCCTCCAGCCAATACTAAATTGAGGTGTAACAGAATGAATAAACGATGGACGATCGATAAAATCCGGACATTCGTCAACAACAATTCCGACAGCAAGTTATTGTCGACGGAATACCACGGATTCTCCCAAAAGCTGCTGTTCAAATGTGCATGCGGCAATAACTTCGAGAAGACTTTCACGAAGTTCAACAAGAACAACCAGCGCAAATGCGATACGTGCCAACCGCCAAAAGCACCGCGCGGGCAGGAACAATAAGAAAACGCCAATCCCTATTTATAAAGGATTGGCGTTTTTCTGTGTGTAAAAGAAGTTATAATCCACTATAAATTAAAACAAAGATCACCTTTCCTACATTAATAAATCAATTACCTATCTCAGTATTTGGAGAAGCGTTCGCTCGACTCCTGCGGGAATAGCGGGTTTGAGAGACCCCGCAGGAACGCAGTGACGAGGAGGCTCGATTCCCGCCCGCGGAAAGCGAGCGATAAGCTTCGGAAAATATGACTTCTCGCCTTTCTAGACAAGATGAAAACGCTAATCCCCATCACAAGGGAATTGCGTTTTTTTTCCTGGAAATGTGAACGAAGAAGAGATCGATGCAGCTTCTGATACGAAAAGTTAAAAAAGTACAGATGATGTTAAAAGAGTGCTAGTGAAAGCGCTATCATTTAAGTTTTCAGAATTTATACTTAAGAAGTAATTACTTATATTTACAAAGGGAGAGGGGAAAAGATATGAAAAAGAATGGTAAAGGCTTGCTGCTGCTGATGATTTTGGTGTTGTTCGCATTAATGGCCGCTGCATGCAATAGCGAAGGGGAAGAAGGTTCGGGATCGGGTTCTGGCTCAGGGGTGGATGTCGGAATCGTCTTGCCGACAAAAGATGAGCCGCGTTGGGTACAGGATGAGCAGCGCTTTAAAGATGCATTGGCAGAATCGGATTACTCGACTGAAATTCTCTTCAGCCAAGGATCTTCAGCTAAAGAAAAAGAGAACGTCGAAGCTTTATTGAATAAAGGCATCAAAGTCTTGATCATCACACCGCATGACGGGGCTGCTGCAGCTGCTGCTGTGGAAGCTGCAAAAGCGGATGACGTAACGGTTATCGCGTATGACCGTTTGATCACCGATACGGATGCAGTTGATTACTACGTAACATTCGATTCATTGGCAGTAGGGGCAGCACAAGCCCAGTATTTGATCGATAACGCAGAAGGTTCGGATATCCCATTGTACTTGTATGCAGGAGCTTCTTCAGATAACAACGCATTCTTGTTCTTCCAAGGCGCATGGGAAGTGCTTCAGCCGAAAATCGCTGACGGCACATTCAAGATCGCTAACTCCAGCGAAGCGGAAGCTTTGTCTGATACGAAAGAATTGGACCGCGACCAGTTGAGCAAAATCATCGGCCAGGTCACCACGAACTGGGATCCAAACGAATCCAAGAACAAAGCACAGACGCATTTAACTTCCGTCAGTGAAGACATGAAAGGTGATGTAGCGATTCTCGCGCCGAACGACGGCACTGCCCGCTCGATCGCGGATGTTTTTGGATCTGATTCTGCTGTGACAGATTACACGATCACAGGCCAGGATGCTGAGAAAGCGTCGATCCAGTACATCATCGACGAGAAACAATCGATGACGGTCTTCAAAGATGTCCGCACATTGGTACAGGATGCAATGGGCATGGCAGTCGAAGTGTTGGATGGCAACGAACCGGAAACAACAGGTTCTTACGATAACGGAGCAGGCGAAGTCAAAGCGAAGCAGACAGACGTCATCGTAGTCGATAAAGAAAATGTGAAATCCGAATTGATCGATACGGAATATTACGAAGCGAGCGAGTTTACAGGCATCGAGTAAAAACAATAGGACACAGGAATAGTGGTAGCGCCGTCTATCACTATTTCTCCATTCCTTGAGTTTTTTGTAGGGGAGGCGAAGAAATGAGCGATTATATTTTGGAAATGAACGGAATAACGAAAGAGTTTAGCGGAATTAAAGCGCTGGATGACGTCAATTTCAAAGTGGAACGCGGGGAAATCCATTGCTTGATCGGCGAAAACGGAGCAGGAAAATCCACTCTCATGAAAGTGCTGAGCGGTGTGTATCCCTATGGTACATATGATGGGGACATCGTCTTCGAAGGGGAAATCCAACGCTTCAATGAAATCAACGATAGCGTTAAAGCCGGCATTGCCATCATCTATCAGGAGCTGGCACTGTTTCCGGATCTGACGGTTTACGAAAATATTTTTGCCGGAAACGAAATCCGCAAAGGCCCGTTCGTCGATTGGAATGAAACGATTGTCCAGTCGGCCAAGATGCTGAAAAAGGTCAAATTGAATGTCGATCCGGAAACTTTGATTAAAGATCTCGGGGTCGGTAAGCAGCAATTGGTGGAAATCGCCAAAACCTTGAGCAAGGAGGTGAAGCTGTTGATTCTCGATGAGCCGACAGCTGCGCTCAATGAAAACGACAGCGAAAACCTGCTGGAGCTATTGAAGGAATTGAGATCGCAAGGCATCACCTGCATCATGATTTCGCATAAATTGAAGGAAGTCATTTCGATCGCCGATAAAGCGACGATTTTGCGGGATGGGAAAACGATTGTTACTTTGGACGCGCATAAAGGTGAAATATCGGAGAGCGTCATCATCAAAAACATGGTCGGCCGTGAAATTGCTGACATTTACCCGAAGCGCTTGGATCATCAATTCGGGGAGACGGTTCTCGAATTGAATGATTGGTCGGCATACGATACGCAGCTCGGCCGCCACGTCGTGAAGAAAGCGAATGTCCAAGTGAAGCAAGGTGAAATCGTCGGAATCGCCGGGCTGATGGGGTCTGGGCGCACAGAACTCGCGCTTAGCATGTTCGGCAATCCGAAAAAATACAAAGTGGAAGGCGATATGCAGGTCAATGGCCAGAAAGTTCAATTCAAGCACACAAGCGACGCCATCAAGGCGGGAATCGCTTACGTGACCGAAGACCGCAAAGGCAATGGCTTATTCTTGATCAATGATATCAAGAACAATATCACGGCGGCTCACTTAAAGGGCATTTCGCAAAGCGGTGTATTGAATTTGAACGAGGAAGTAAAAGTGGGCTCTGAGTACAGAAAATCGATGCACATCAAAACGAGCTCACTCGAATTGGCAGTCGGCAAGCTGAGCGGCGGCAATCAGCAGAAAGTATCGCTCGGCAAATGGCTGTTTACAGGACCGAAAATCCTGATCCTCGATGAACCGACACGTGGAATTGACGTCGGAGCGAAATTCGAGATCTACACGATCATGAACGAATTGATCAAGCAAGGCATGAGCATCATCATGATTTCTTCGGAACTGAACGAAATCATCGGCATGAGCGACCGCATCTACGTGATGGCAGAAGGCGCGATCACCGGAGAATTGTCGAGAGAAAACACGACACAAGAAGCCATTATGGAATTGGCAACGCAATAGGGGGTAGGTATCCATGAGTATTTTCAATGAAGCGCGCTTTCTGATCAAAACCAATATCCGCGATTACGGCATGTACATCGCATTGTTCGTCATCATGCTGACCTTTTCCGTTTTGACAGACGGTTTGTTCATGTCGTCGCGAAACATCAGCAACTTGCTCGATTCAGCCGGCTATATCGCCGTGCTGGCAGTAGGCATGACGCTCATCATCGTCATTCGCCACATTGATTTATCGGTCGGCTTTGTCGCCGGATTCCTCGGCGCCGTGGCGGCGATTTTCCTGACACAAATGGGACTGTCCGTATGGATTGTCATTCCGATTGTCTTGGTGTTCGGCATCATCATCGGCTTGTTCAACGGCTTTTTGGTTGCGAAAATCGGTATTCCGTCATTTGTCGCGACACTGGCGGGCATGCTCATTTTCCGCGGAGCTTTGCTCAATGTCACGGAATCGACAGGTACCATTATCGTCAATGACGATTTGTTCAATGCACTGGGCAATGGGTTTATCCCGTCGCTTGTGGAAGTGAACGGACTTCATTTGCTGTCGGTGCTTGTTGGGGTGGTTGGCATCGCCCTATACATTTACAGCGAACTATCCACACGCCGCAATAAAGTGAAATACGGTTTCGATGTAATTTCGCTTCCCATTTTTATCTTGAAACTGGTTTTTGTGTCGTTCATCATCGGCTATATTACGTGGGTGCTGGCTGGCTACAACGGATTCTCGTGGACGGTTGTCATCATGCTGCTCGTCGTTGTAATTTATCATTTCTTATCGACGAAAACGGTTCTCGGGCGCAATATTTATGCAGTCGGCAGCAACCCGGAAGCGGCACATTTGAGCGGCATCAACGTCACGAAAATCACCATGATCGTTTTTGGCTCGATGGGCATGCTTGCCGCATTATCAGGCATCCTGTTCACAGCGCGCCTGCAGTCGGCAACAACGACCGCCGGAACTTTGTTTGAACTCGATGCCATCGCGGCCGCTTATGTCGGCGGGGTTTCTTCAGCCGGCGGTGTCGGCAAGGTCACCGGCGCAATTATCGGCGCGATCGTTATGGCTTCCTTGTCGAGCGGCATGAATTTGCTCGGCGTCGGCATTTCCTATCAGTACATGATTCGCGGCGGAGTCTTGGCCGCAGCTGTTATTTTCGACGTCATGACACGCAAGCAACGCGCGTAACTTCATTACAGACAAGCACCTTCGCTGACAAAGGAATACGTTTCCAGAGTGTTAAAAAAGCCTAGGAGCTGCTACAAATTAGATTGGAACTGCTTTTCGCTGCATTCAAAAATCAATGAACTGTCTAAGTGTTTGGAGAAGTGTTTGCTCGACTCCTGTGGGACTAGCGGGTTTGAGAGACCCCGCAGGAACGAAGTGACGAGGAGGCTCGATTCCCGCCCCACGGAAAGCGAGCAATAAACTTCGGAAAATACGAGTTTCAAGCACCTTCAAAGACGAAGGTGCTTGTTTCTATATAGTCTATATTGCGAATCTTCCGACAGGTGGTAAGATGAAAACAGTTTCATCACGAAAAGGGGAACGAACCGTGAGAAGAAAAGTCATCTTTGTGCTGTGCTCATTATGTGTCGTGCTCGGTTTTTTTACCGTGCTGTCGGTGAATAAAGTCTTGAACTCCGAATGGGAGCTGCCATCTGCCGTCAGCAGCGACGAACAACGTCAGCGGATCGTGCTCATCACACAGGAACTGGATACGCCGTTTTGGAAACTGGTAGGACAAGGCGCTGCCGAACAAGCGGAGCGGGAAGACGTCGGGTTTGAACTATGGGGAAGCTACGGCAAAAACCAGGAAGATTTCCTCAAGCAAGTGGAAATTGCGCTTCATTCGAAAGTGGACGGGGTCATCGTACAAGGCCATGACACCGAGGAGTTTCAGCAATTGGCGCGCATCAAAGCGGCCTCCTACGGCATCCCAATCATCACGGTCGCAAATGATGTGCCGGTCGAGAAAAGTTTGCGCAAAACTTATGTCGGCTCGGACCATTACGCATCCGGCGAATTGCTAGTGAAGCAATTGGTCGACGATATGGGCGAATCAGGAGAAATCGTTTTGCTTGGAGATGCTGAGCTTGAATACAGCGAACGTTTACGCTTGGATGGTATGGAAGATAGCCTGGCACAATACCCAGAGATCCGTTCCGTTTATATAGAGAGCGGGTCTTCTGACGAACAAGCAGCAGATGCCGCACAGCAAGCGCTGAACGAGCATCCGAATGTCGATGCGTTCATTTTGCTCGATATCCGCCAAGCCCGCGTAATCATGCAGGAAATTAGCAGCCGCACCGAACTCGAGCCGTTCTATTTGTATTCATTTGATGACGGTTCGGATGCTTCTGCGTTGCTAACGGAAGGCAAGCTCGATGCCATCATCGAACAATCGCCGGAAGAGATGGGCGAGAAGAGCGTCGAAATGATGATGAAATGGCTTCGCAATGAAGTCGTCCCTCTGGATTCCAAAGGATATGTGACCGATATCCGCATTGTGGAAGGAAAGGATGAATTGCCGTGAATACGATCCAAAAGAAGATTTGGATGCTCGCGGGAATCGTCATCGTCATGATGTTCGCGATTTGGCTGGCATTGACCTTTTACAACCAGAAAATGCAGGACCAATACAATGACATTTTGCAGCGCTATTTGCAGATGAACGAAGTGACCGCTTCCAGCCAGCAGACCGTGACCAATTTGAATGATTATCTATCCAATCCGTCGGCTCGATCAGCTGCTACGCTTGCATCCAGCCAAAAAAGGCTGCAGGATGCCCAAGCGTCGTTGCTCGAATTGCGCAATGCAGACAATGAGTTTTCTTTGACCAATTACAGCAATATGATCGAAAGTTTTACAGAAACTGTGGAGCGTTCCGCGGCTTTCAGCGAACAAGGCGAGAACGACATTGCGGCGAGCGAATTTACGGAAGCGAACCGCATGTCCGTCTATATTTCCGAAATGACCTTATCGATTTTCAATTCCGAACTCAGGACTTACGAACGCTTTTACCGGGACATTATCCGGCAATCACAGGAATTGAACACGATGGGCATCCTGTTGTTATCGCTTACGAGCGTGTTGTTATTATTGTTCACTTATTTGTTTTCCTTGAGCATCACCAAGCCAGTCCATCAATTGACAAAAGCGGCAAACGAATTGGCCAAAGGGCGCTTCGACCAGCCGATCCGCGTGAATTCCAATGACGAAATTTCCTTTTTGGCGAAAACCTTTGATCATATGCGCGTGAACATCAATAAACTAATCTTGGAAATTCAGCAAAAAGCCCAAGTGGAAAGCGAATTGCAGGAGAGTCAATTGCTACTGCAGCAAAGCCAGATGCGCCATCTGCAAAGCCAGATCAATCCGCATTTTTTGTTCAATACCTTGAACACCTTATCGAAAAAAGCCTATCTAGACGGCGCCGAAGACACCAGTGATTTATTGGTTAGCGTGGCCGGCTTGCTGCGCTATAATCTGAAGCGCCTCGATCATACCGTGACGCTTGAAGAAGAGGCTCATGTATTGACGCAGTATATGGACATCCAAAAAGCCCGTTTCAGCGACCGGTTGACCTTTCATGTCGACTTGGATCCATCGGCATTACTGTATCAAATGCCAAGTCTGACGCTTCAGCCGCTCATCGAAAATGCCGTGATCCATGGCATCGAACCGAAAGAAGACGACGGCGAAATCTGGTTCCGCATCAAAGATGAAAACCAGCACATACGGGTGGAAATTGAAGACAACGGCCAAGGCATGGATGAACTTAAAATTGAGCAGCTATTAACAGGCGGCATCGCCCCTCGAGAAGGGCACGCAACGGGCATCGGCTTTGCCAATGTCGCGAAACGGCTGCAGTTGTTCTATGGCAGCAACGATGTTGTGGAAATCGAAAGCACGCCCCAATGTGGGACGAAAATCATTTTGAAATTGCCGAAAGTAATGGAGGTTGAAAGCTATGTTTAAGCTCCTGCTCGTAGATGATGAACCGATCGAACGTGAAGGGATGAAGGCGATTCTGGAGCGGTCATTCGAGGAAATAGAGATCAAGCAAGCGAAAAATGGCAAAATGGCGGTAGAAATCGCAGCCGACTGGCAGCCGGATATCATCTTCATGGACATCATGATGCCAATCATGACAGGCTTGGAGGCGATTGAACAGATTCGCCGGACCGATCCCGAAGTCGAAGTTGTCATGATGACGGCGTTCGATACATTCGATTATGCCCAGCAGGCGATCAAATTGGGCGTAAAAGATTATTTGCTGAAACCGAGCAAAGCGGGTGAAATTATTGCCATCGCCAAGAAATTGTTCAGCCAGTTGGAAAAGAAAGCACAGCAATCAGCGGAACAAGAGCAGCAACAAAGCGCCTTGCAAAAAGCGATGGCCATTGTGGAAATGGATATCGTTACGCAATTATTATTCGACCAAGTCCAGGACATGCATATCGATTTGCTGGTAGAGATGAAAGGAACCGAGCCGGCCAAAGAGAAATTCGTCATGACAATAGCCGTTCCAAAAGGCGCGGAGCAAATGTGCCGCGACATCAAACAGGATATCAGCGAAACTTCCCATATTTGGGTGGGGCCTTGCTACGACTGGCAATTGCCGCTCATCGTCTTCCGCGATCCAGCCCATTCGCACCGTTCCCAGGCGATCACGCTCGCGAATCGGATTTTGGCAGCATCCGGCAAGCGTGAACATTGCTTTGTCGGGATCGGTCCGGTGTGCGATTCCTTGGAGCAGGTGCGGGATTCTTACCAGAAATCATTGATCGCCATGATGGATTTGGCGATTCCTTCGCGCTACCGATTTTATTCGGCAGACCTCGAGCCATTGCGCTCTCATGATCCGGCGCTCATCAAACAGCAGGAAAAGAGAATGGCCGATGGGGTCCGGTCTGGTGATTGGGAGGCGGTCGAAGACATCGTGGCCGAATTGATCCGGCAGTCGGAGCGGGCGGGTGAAGATGTCCTCAGAACCCAGCAGCGTTCACTTGAATTATTATGGCTTTCCAGCCGGATCATGGGGGAAGCAGGAATTGAAACCGAAGCGCCTTATTACCCGGTCCCGGCACAAGACTATCGCCAATTGATGTCAGAGGCCTCGGGTTTAATAAAGGCTTTGAAGCAGCATTACGCTATGCATTTCAGCCGTGTGGAATTCGACAAGATCCATAAAATCAAGCAATTCATTACCGAGCATTCCCATGAAGACATTTCACTCGAAGTGCTGGCGAAAAAAGTGGATTTGAGCCCCATCTATATCAGCAAGTTGTTCAAGGAAAAACTCGGCATCAATTATATCGACTTTCTGACAGAATGCCGGATGGGAAAAGCCAAGAAACTGCTCGCGGACCCGGAAATCAGCTTGAAAACGATTGCCTTGGAAGTCGGATACCATGAACCGAATTATTTCAGCAAAGTGTTTAAGAAAATGAACGAACTGTCTCCGACTGAATACCGCCTGAACTTGCTGAATTCCGGCCGCACGCAAGGAATCAGCACATGAAGCGCTTACTGAAGCTATTCTTGCTGATGAGTGCGGGCGTTTGGCTGGCTGCGTGCCAGGAAGAGTCCCAGCTGCCCGAAAAAAGCGTGTTCAAGGAAGACGAGACGGCACAAGAGGAAGAGCCGCTGAAAATCGGCTTTGCGATGGACACCTTGAAAGAAGAGCGCTGGCTGAAAGACCGGGAATTGTTCGAACAAGCGATCGAATCGCGCGGATTGGAAGTGGAGATTGCGGCAGCGAACGGGGATGATGCGCTCCAAATCGCCCAAGCCGAAGAGATGATCCAAGAAGGCATCGATCTACTCGTCATCGTGCCGCATAACGCCGAAGCGACAGCGGCGATTGTCCATAAAGCACACGGTGCAGGCATCAAAGTCATCGCTTATGACCGGCTCGTAAAAAATGCGGAAATCGATTTATATGTCTCTTTTGACAATGAAAAAGTGGGAGAGCTGCAAGCCGAGCAAATGCTGGAATTGGTTCCAAAAGGCAATTATGTCTATATCGGCGGCGCCCCGACAGACAATAACGCGCATTTATTGAAAAAAGGCGTGTTTGATGTGCTGCAGCCGGCGATTGATCGCGGCGACATCAACATCATTTATGATGAATGGACAGAGGATTGGGCGCCGGAACAAGCTTTCGCGCATATGTCGCAGGCGCTCGACATCAACGGCAATCAAATCGATGCCGTCATCGCGGCAAATGATGCAACCGCGGGCGGAGCGATCGAGGCGCTTGCACAGCAAGGGCTTGCCGGATCCGTCCCGGTCGCAGGGCAGGATGCCGAACTGGCAGCTGTCCAGCGGATCGTTGACGGGACGCAATCGATGACCGTCTATAAGCCGATCCAGCAATTGTCCGAACGTGTCGCAGCGCTTGCTGTCGAGCTAGCGGAAGGGAACGAGATTGAACCGACCGTCAGCATCAATAACGGAAAAAGCGAAGTGCCGTCTGTGCTGCTTGAGCCGACCGCGGTCGATATCGGAAACCTGGAAAGCACCGTGTTGGCGGATAATTTTCATTCTGCAGAAGAAATCGATGGGATGGAATAATAACAGCTATTTGAACCTCTGGCAGCAAGCGAACATGCCGCTATCCGCTTGAATGGGCAGCGGCATGTTTTATTGAAAATCACAAAGGAATAGAAAAAATATAAAAAAGAATTTTAAATATTCGGTTGACTTCTCTATTTCCTAGTATTAAGATAGGGATTAATTTAATAATCTTATCCAGAGAAGCCGAGGGACTGGCCCTATGACGCTTCAGCAACCCCTGATTTAATCAGGAAGGTGCTACTTCCAGCAAGGAGAGATTCCTTGGGAGATAAGAGAGCGGACCCGTAATTCACATAGCCCTCTTTTCTCATTTTCAGAGAAAAGAGGGCTATTTTTATTTTCCACTGAGGGCTGCGGAAATTGTGATTTTAAAAGGAGGAATTCGACGATGACGAAGAAACGGATTTATTTGAACGCATTTGAAATGGTATGTGCAGGCGGGCACCAGTCGCCTGGATTGTGGAGGCACGAGGACGATCGTTCGCATACGTATAAGGACAGTGATTATTGGATCGAACTGGCGAAGCTATTGGAAAAAGGTCGATTTGATGCAGTGTTCCTGGCTGATGTGCTCGGGACGTACGACGTTTACGGCGGAACGCGCGATGCCGCGCTTCGCAATGCGGTCCAGACTCCGGTCAACGATCCGCTGTTGGTCGTGCCGCTCATGTCGTCAGTGACAAAGCATTTGAGTTTCGGGGTCACGGCGTCTGTCAGCCATGAACATCCTTATACCTTCGCCCGCCGCATGTCGACTTTGGACCATCTGACGAAAGGCCGCATCGGCTGGAACGTCGTTACTTCCTATTTGAAAAGCGCCGCAGTCAATATCGGGCTCGATGACCAGATGAGCCATGACGAACGCTATGAATTCGCAGCCGAGTATTTGGATGTTTGCTATAAGTTATGGGAAGGCAGCTGGGAAGATGGGGCGGTCGTCCGCGATAAGGCGACGAATGTCTATGCCGATCCGTCAAAAGTCCACGATATCCGCCACGAAGGCAAATACTTCAAAGTGCCGGGCGCGCATTTATCCGAACCTTCTCCGCAACGCACTCCGGTATTGTTCCAGGCAGGCGCTTCGCCGCGCGGCCGGGAGTTCGCTTCGAAGCACGCTGAATCGGTGTTTACGGCAGGTCCGACGATTCCCGTCGTGAAAAAAGGCGTCGACGCACTCCGTGAAAGCATCAAAGCAAACGGCCGAAACCCGGAAGATGTGTTGGTGTACACAACTTTCACCGCGATTGTCGGGAAGACCGAACAAGAAGCGCAAGAGAAATACGAAACTTTGAAAAGCCATGTCAGCTATGAAGGCGCACTTGCACTGCTTAGCGGCTGGACAGGCATCGACTTTTCCGGATACGAGCCCGATGATACGCTTGAATACATCCAAAGCAACGCCATGCAATCGGCAGTCGAAGTATTCACGCGTGCCGACCCGGACAGAAAATGGACGATCGGCGAACTCGCAACATTCGTCGGCATCGGTGGAAGAGGGCCGGTCGCGGTCGGGACGCCAGAACAAGTTGCCGATGAAGTGGAGCGCTGGAGAGATGAAACCGGCGTCGACGGTTTTAATTTGGCATATACGCTCGCACCCGGAAGCTTTGAAGACTTTGTCGAACTGGTCGTTCCCGTCTTGCAGGAACGCGGACTTGTGCAGAAAGAATACGCAGAGGGCACATACCGCGAGAAAATCTACGGCAAAGGCCAAGCGCAACTGAAAGACAATCATCCGGGTAAAACGTTCAAGCACTTGCACGAAACAGTTAACAACTAGAGGGGGAATGAGGATGCTGACAGCTTACTGGATCGCCGTCGCCGTCTTTTGGATCGTCGGGCTGACCTTATGGAATAAACTATACCCAAAACCGAAACCGAAAGGAGGCGAACGCAATGGGTGATGAAACAACTTGGCTATTGCCGCTGATTGGTGCGATGCTCGTCGGCTATTTCGCCTTGACGACATGGCTCGGGAAAAAAGGCAAAGCCCATAGCGGATCGATGAAAGGCTTTGCCATCGCGAAAGGCAAAGTCAATCCAGCGGTCGTCGGCATGAGTTTTGGCGCCTCATACGCCAGTGCGAACTTGTTTCTTGGGGTGCCAGGCTGGGCGTATACATACGGCTTATCGACTTTATGGTACACGATCGGCTGCTTCGGGGTTACGTGGCTCGGCCTGTTGCTGTTCACGAAAACCTTCTGGCGCTATGGGCAGAAAAATGGCGGCAGCTTGACGATTCCCCAGTGGCTTGGCAACCGTTATAACAGCAAAGCCTTGCGCGTGCTCGTCGCATTACTAGTGCTGTTCAATATCTATTACATCGTCGGGCAGAACGTCGGCTTAGCTACGATGTTCGAAACGGTCATCGGCATTCCATATTTATGGGGCATTGCGATCGGCGTCATCATCACGGTCGTTTACGTCAGCCTCGGCGGCGCATTCGCACAGATTGTCAGCGACGGCATCCAAGGAGCGACGATGGCGGTCGTGTCGCTATTGTTATTCGTTTCGTTATTGTGGACAATCGGCGGCGGATGGAATGTGTTCGGCACGCTGCAAGCGGAACTTCGCGCGATCGACCCGGCACTTGTTTCGCCGCTGTCGACAGGCGGGCCGTTCTATAGCGGCTTCGCTATCTTGAGCATCCAGTGGCTGCTGTTTTCATTCGTGCTGCTGCCGCATTTGATGAATAAAGTGCTGACGGTCGAAAAAGAGGAAGACTTGCGGACCTTCACTTTATCCGCAGGCGTCTCTTTGTTCACCTTGTCGATCTTCTCGGTATTCGCTGGGCTCGCGGCGCGCATCATCTTGCCGGGGCTCGCATCGGCTGATAGCGCCATTCCGGCGTATATCATGGAAGCTTTCCCGGTTGTCATCGTCGCGCTGCTCGTCATGGGATTGATCTCCGCGATCCTGTCAACGACCGACAGCCTGTATCTCGGCATCACCAATAGCATCGGCAACGATTTGTTCAAAGTGCTGGCAGTGCCGGTTCTCTATAAAAACAAGAATCTGACGGAGCAGGAACTTGATGCCAAAGTGCTGAAAGCGTCGAAAGTGTCGCTGGTCTTCATCGGGCTTGCGTCACTCTATATGTCGATCAACCGGCCGGAATCCTTGGCGCTATTGACGAACTTCGGGACCTCGGCGATCATCAGCGGAATTGCAGCACCGATCAGCCTCGGCTATTTCTGGAAGCACGCCAATAAATCCGGCGCCATCGCCTCCGTCGTCAGCGGTGCCGGCTGCTATATGACTTTGACCGGCACCGGCATCATCGAACACGTTTTCCAGGCGATGTTTTTCAGTTCGATTCTCGGCTTCACGTCGATGATCACGGTGAGCCTGCTTGCCGAAACCTTGAGAAAGCGCGAAAAGACTTCGCAGGAAGCGGTTCGTGGATTGTAAAGAAAAGCCCCGAAATCATTCGGGGCTTTTTCTGATCCTGCCAATCTTCGGGGAAAGTTCATAAATCCAAGCGTCTCGTTCTTGTTTCTTCCGTGCAAATGAAATAGGCTGAAAGGAGTGGATGCAATAATTGAGTTCATCTAAAAGAAAGAAGGAATCATACCTATGAAGAAGACCTTGATTTTATTAAGTGCATTACTGCTTTTGCCGATGACAGCACATGCCCATTCAGTGCTTGAATCGTCGACTCCAGCGGAAGGCGCGGTTGTGGCTGAGCCGATTGAACAAGTGGTGCTCGATTTTAGTGCCGGTATCGAACAGGGCAGTGCCATGACGATGACGATGGACGGAACCGCTGTGGATTTCAGTGAAGTGACCGTGATGGAAGACCAATTGGTCGGTACGCCGGCCGAGGATCTTGAAGATGGTTCTTATGTCGTGGAATACGATGTATTGAGTGAAGACGGCCATCCGATCCAAGGCTCGCTTGCTTTTGAGTTGCAGGCAGGTGAGGAAGAAGAGGTGACAGAAGAAGCGGCAGAAACAGCTGAACCGGAGGCCGATGAGGCCGAAGCCGAGGAAGCTGAACAAACTGAAGCTTCCGATATGGACCAAGCAGCAGCGAATGATCCGGAAGCTCCAGCAGAAAATAGCGGCTCCAGCATGACCTTGATCATCGCAGGCATTGCTATTATCTTGTTGATCGCTGCCGTTGTTTTAATGCGTAGAAAACGATGAGTTGGTTGATCGCCCTGTCGGATTTTTTTCTTTATGTGGTACTGGCGTTTCTGGCAGGAGATGTCGTCTTGCGCTGCGTCACACCCGAGAAAAAGCCGCTTGTTGAGGTTCCGAAAAAACTCGTCTTGAGTGCGCTGGCGCTGATTCCGCTCTTGCTTGCCCCGCCCGTCATCCAGCTGGTGTTATTGCTGTCGGAAAGCTTCGGTCTGATGCAAGCAGTGGTTGATGTGGCAACGGAATTTCGTGCCGGCCAAAGCTATGTGTTCGGCGTCTTGATGGCTGTGGCATGGCTGGTCGTGGTGTGGCGCGATGGATCGTGGGGGTTTCGCGCGTTTTGGCTCGCCCTCAGTGTGCTCAATGTGGCATATGCGAGCCACGCAGCATCGATTGCGGACTGGCAAGGATTTGCCGGGCACGCGCTTCACTTTCTGGCGCTAGTGCTATGGGCAGGCGTCTTGATCCACATCGCCTGGTTTTTGCGGGACGGGCGCAATTGGCGTGCGTTTCTCAAATGGTTTACGCCGTTTTCTGTTGCCATGATGGTCATTTTGATCGGCAGCGGCATCTGGCTCATGCTGTTTTTTGTGGCGCCGGAAGATTACGCGAGCTCGTGGATTTTGCCTTATGGGCAGCTTTTGCTGCTGAAGCATTTGGGCATCGTGCCACTGCTGCTTGCAGCGTTCATCAATGCCGCCTTGTCCCGAAGCGACGTCCCGAACCGCTCCTGGCTCAAAGTCGAGAGCTGGTTATTGATGTTGGTATTATTGATTACCGCTTTCATGAGCAAGCTTGCCCCGCCGCATAATATTAACGAAACGTTCCGGATGGAAGGCAGCGCGCCGTTTGTCGAGTGGTTCGCCGGCCCGCAGTATTTGCCAGTGCACGCAGTGTGGACGCCGAATATCGATGCTTTCCTGATGATGGCAATCGGCCTGATACTCCTGGGCTTCCAATGGTTAAGCTACCGCAAACAGCTGCCGGAATGGCTGTCGTTTATCTTTGGCCTCGGGTTTGTCGCCGCTACTTATACCGGATTGATGTTCAGTTTCTTATTTTAATGAAGAGCCTCGCCGAAAATGGCGAGGTTTTTTTCTTGCAAAGAATATTTCGACTATCGGATAAGTTGTTGTGAGTTGCAGGGGATTAAGTTACACTTAAATTGGCAAGGAATGGATTTTAATTATTCAAAAATTTACACTTTAACAATAATTAGACAACTAGAAGTATTTTTGTATTCAGCTATTCCTTTCCCACAAAATCACAGAATGGCGAGGTACATATAATGGCAGATTTACGGGTGCCTGAAAAGCGCTTCCGGCCTGAGCTGGAAGGAATTCGCGCGGTGGCAGCGCTTTTGGTGGCAGTCTATCATATTTGGATCGGGTCGGTTTCCGGCGGGGTCGATGTCTTTTTCATCGTCTCGGGATATTTGATCACGACGTCTCTTTTGTCACGGATGGTGCGCGAAGGCCGCATCAATTATCTGGAAAATCTATTGGGGCTCGCGAAACGGTTGTTTCCGCTGGCATTTACGGTACTTGCCGTAAGCGCCGTGCTGTCGATTTTCCTGCTGCCGCTCAGCACATGGCGCCAGACAATCGCCGAATTGTTTTCATCGATGTTCTATTTCCAGAACTGGCAGCTTGCCAATAGCGCCGTCGATTATTTGGCGCAGAACAATACCGCAAGCCCGTTCCAGCATTTCTGGGCATTGTCGATCCAGGGCCAGTTTTATGTAACGTGGCCGATCGTCATCACGCTCGTGTACCTGTTGGCGACAAAAATCCTGAAAACGCCGGTGCGCAAAACTTTGCTGGCGGTGCTATCGGTGATTTTTCTCGCTTCACTTAGCTATTCGGTTTATATTACCGCAGTCAATCAGCCGTGGGCGTATTTTGATACATTCGCCCGCGCTTGGGAATTCTCGCTCGGCGGGATGCTCGCATTATTGCTGCCTTATCTGAAATTTTCGGACCGTGCGCATCTCATCATGGGTTGGGTAGGGCTTGCGATTATCTCATTCACCGGTATGGTGCTTCCTGTATCGACGGTGTTTCCTGGATTTGCGGCATTGCTGCCGACCGGTGGCGTGATCTTGGTTATTATCGCCAGTGAAAATGGCCAGGCATTCGGTGTTCAGAAATTGCTTGGTTCGAAGCCGTTCCAGTATTTCGGCAGCATTTCCTATGGTTTTTATTTATGGCATTGGCCGCTGCTGGTGTTTTACTATGCCTATTTCAATACGGAAACGGTCACAACACTCGGCGGCATCGGCATTTTGGCCATTACGCTCGTTTTGTCCATCATGACCATCCGACTCGTCGAAAAACCGGTGCGCGAGATGCCGGTCAAGCATTCGAAAAAGCGCTTGTCGAAAGTATTGGTCGCGTTGATGACACCGGCAATTCTGGTCGGCCTTTCGTGGGGCGTTTTCGTCCAAGCGAGTAGTGGCGGCACGGCGACGGTAGAAGATAACCCCGGAGCACGCGCCGTATTGGAAAATATCCAGCCGGCAGAAGATGCGGAACTGCAGCCAGACTTTTTATCGGCGAAAGAAGACTTGCCGACATTCTATAGCGATAAAGACTGCTTCTTGACAGGCAGTGTCAGCTCGAAACTCAAGGAATGTTCGTTCGGCGTAACGGAAAACCCTGAGCATGTCGTGGCCTTGGTCGGCGGCTCGCATTCGGGGCATTGGTTCCCGGCGCTTGAAGCAGTCGCAGAAGAAATGAACATGCGCATCGATGTCTATAACAAAGATGCCTGCCGATTCTCAAGTGGCGATTTCGATGGCCAGCTGGATGAAGCATGCATGACGTGGAACGATAATTTGCAAGAGCGTTTGATGGCAGAACCGCCTGATTTGATCTTCACGACAGCGACGGTGAATTCTGGCGATACGGTGCCAAAAGGGTATATCAATAAATGGAAAGAGTTCGAAGGGGTCGCGGAGATTTTCGCGGTGCGCGACAACCCGCGCATGAAAGTCGACCCGACGCTCTGTCTCGATGAATTGAGCGTCGACAATTGTTCGGTCGAACGCGACAAAGCTTTGGCGGATGTCGTGCCGTGGGAAAATACGGAAGGCATCCCGGACAATGTGACGTTTGCCGATATGTCCGAATATTTCTGTACGGACGATACGTGCCCGCCTGTGGTCGGCAACGTACTCGTCTACCGGGATAAACATCATTTGACGACGCTTTATTCACAAACGATGGGGCCGGCGTTGAAAGAACATCTTGAACCGGCTCTTGAAAATTTAAACTGATGAATACCGAACGCCTCCGGAAGGACTATCTTCCGGAGGCGTTTTCTATTGCGGCGCCGAGCAGGGAAAATAAGTGCTGCGTCGAAAGAGTTACAAAGGAAACCGTTTACGGAGAACGCGCAGCAAAATCGGAGAGGGGTATGTGGCATGAAACGCAGATGGCCGGTTTTAGCATTGACAACGCTTGGGGCATACGGAGCTTACCGAAAGTACAAAGACATGACGCGGCTCGTCAAGCCGACGTGGCCGGAAGTCCGGCACGCCGGGGAAGTGGAACAGGCAAGAACGGACAATCTCCCGAAACCGATCGCCAAATGGCTGGAAGTCAGCGGCGCGGTCGGCCGTGAACAGGTGATGGGCGTTTATGTAAAGCAAGAGGGCTGGATGAAAACCAAACCCGACCAGGAAGAATGGAGCGAATCGACCGCCGAGCAATACAGTTTTGTCGACCCGCCGTCGTTTTATTGGAAAGCGCGCATGAAAGTGGACGGCTTGTTCGTCACAGGCTCCGACAGTTTTCGGGACGGCCGCGCGGGCATGCGCATCCGCTTTGCGGGGCTCGTGCCGATCAACCGGGCAATTCCCGACGGCAAGCTTGACGAATCGGCATTGCAGCGCTTTTTAATGGAAATGGCCTGGCTGCCGGGGCTGGTGTTCAGCCCGTATGTGCGGTTTTTGAACAGCAACGAACGTTCAGTGGAAGCGGAAATGACCTATAACGGGTCGACCGCCAATGTAACGTTCGAGTTTGATGAAACAGGGCGCATGAAGCGGGCGCGTGCGATGCGCTATAAAGAGGTCGGCGAAGATGCCAAGCGCTTGCCGTGCATCGCAGAAGTGCATGAATGGCAAACAGTCGACGGCATCGAAATCCCGCGGCGCATCGACATCACCTGGATGATCGACGGCCAAGCCTTCACTTGGTACAAATTTACCGTCGAAGCCGCCAAATTCAACCCACGTGTCCCGGATGCCTGGTAGGCAGCAGAAATGTAACAGAAAGTTCTTTGTTTTTTGATAAATCACCTTGACCCAAATCACCACAGGGGGTATCATGTGGGAATACTAAAAACTGCATAGTGAATTCTTATCTAGAGAAGTCGAGGGACTGGCCCGATGACGCTTCAGCAACCAGCCGTTAGGTCAGGTGCTAATTCCAGCAGGCACACGCCTGGCAGATGAAAAGGAACGAGTCCGATATCGTAAAGCCTTCTTTTTCATGGAAGGCTTTTTTTGTTTATATCGATGCGTCCGCAGCTGCACGGCAAAACAGACAGAGGAGGACGAATCATGCTATTAGATGAACTGAAGAAACGGATGCTGACGGCGGACGGCGCCATGGGAACGCTGTTGTACTCGTACGGCATCGAATACTGCAACGAGGAATTGAACATCCAGCGCCCGGAAGTGATTGAGAAGATCCACCGCGACTATATTGCGGCCGGGGCGGACATCATCCAAACGAACACATACGGGGCGAATGCCCATAAACTGGCGCGCTATGGACTCGAAGAACAGACCGAAGCGATCAATAAAGCGGCGATTGCGATCGCCAATAAAGCCGCAAAAGACGGCGGGCAATTCGTGCTCGGCACAATCGGCGGCATCCGCGGCATCCGCAAAAGCGATGCGACTTTGGATGAAATCGTCGCCATGGTCGACCAGCAAGCACAGCATCTATTGTCCGGCGACCCGGATGGCTTGCTGCTTGAGACGTATTACGATTTCGAGGAACTGGCGGCGACCGTTAGCCATCTGAAAAAACTGACCGACGCCCCGCTCATCGCGCAATTATCCATGCATGAGCCCGGTATCTTGCAAAACGGCATGAGCTTGAACGAAGGATTGAAACGGCTCGATGCGCTCGGCGCAGAAATTGTCGGCGTCAACTGCCGCCTTGGCCCGCACCATACAATCCAGGCGTTCGAAGGCGTGGAACTGCCGGAAAAAGCCTTTTTGTCCGCTTACCCGAACGCTTCGCTATTGGATATTGAAGACGGGCGCATCGTCTACGAATCGGAAGCCGATTATTTCGGCCGGGCGGCATTATTGCTGCGGGAAGAAGGCGTGAGACTCATCGGCGGCTGTTGCGGCACGACGCCGAAGCATATCGAAGCGGTGAAAAAACGCATTGGCCATTTGCAGCCGATCACCGAAAAGAAAGTCGAAGAGAAAAAGCCGATCGTTATCCGTGAAGCGGAAGCCTTGAAGGACAAGCCTTTGCACGAAAAAGCGAAAACCGAGCGGACCATCATCGTCGAACTCGATACGCCGCGCCATTTGGATATCGATAAATTCCTTGAAGGTTCAAAAGCATTGGATGCAGAAGGAATTGATGCCATTACGATGGCCGATAATTCACTCGCTTCGCCGCGCATCAGCAATATGGCGATGGGTTCGATTATCAAGCATAAACAAGATGTCAGACCTCTAGCGCATATTACGTGCCGCGACCGCAACCTGATCGGCCTGCAATCGCATATCATGGGGCTGAACGCGCTCGGCATCCACGATATACTCGCCGTTACGGGCGACCCGACCAAAGTCGGCGATTTTCCAGGCGCGACCAGCGTTTACGACGTCTCGAGCATGGAATTGATCCAGCTCATCAAAAAGCTCAACGAAGGCATTTCATTTTCCGGGAAACCGTTGCGAAAAAAAGCGAATTTCTCTGTCGCTGCCGCGTTCAACCCGAATGTTCGCGTGGTGGAGCGAGCTGTTGCAAGGCTCGAGAAGAAAATCGAAGCCGGGGCGGATTATTTCATTTCGCAGCCGGTCTACACAAAAGAGAAAATCATCGAAATCCACGAAGCAACGAAGCATCTGGATACGCCGATTTTCCTCGGGGTCATGC
This sequence comes from Planococcus sp. SK3692, assembly GCF_028890485.2. GTDB lineage: Bacteria > Bacillota > Bacilli > Bacillales_A > Planococcaceae > Planococcus. Next base: position 1,210,103 of record NZ_JARCHV010000001.1, on the reverse strand, counting down.
CGCTGACGAGCATCCGCAGCGCCGACTTCCTGCATAACGAAGTACCAGGCATCAAATTGTCCGAAGAGGCACTTGACCGCATGCGGGCTTGCGGTGAAGACAAGGAAAAAGCGACCGCAGAAGGCATACAGATCGCGAAAGAATTGATCGACACGGCAGCGGAACTGTTCAACGGCATTTATTTAATCACGCCATTTGTGCGCTACGACATGACGGTGGAATTGATCCGCCACATCCGACAACTAGATTTAAAGAAAGCGAGCGATCGTGCATATGCCTAAACATTTAATTGAACAGCAGCTGGAAAAGCGCATTCTCATCATCGACGGGGCGATGGGGACGATGATCCAAAACGCGGATTTGTCTGCCGGGGATTTCGGCGGCGAGGAATACGACGGCTGCAACGAATACTTGAATATTGTCCGTCCCGATGTAATCGAAGGAGTGCATGATGCCTATCTCGAAGCAGGTGCTGACATCATCTGTACGAATACATTTGGCGGCACGCCAGTCGTTTTGGATGAGTACGGACTTGGCCATCGCGCAGCGGAAATCAATCAACAAGCGGTCGAAATCGCCAAGATCAGTAAAGCGAAATATTCGACGCCGGAATGGCCGCGTTTTGTTGCGGGGGCTCTTGGGCCGACGACGAAAACTTTGTCGGTAACAGGAGGCATCACGTTCGATGAATTAAAGCAGGATTTCCAAGTCCAGGCGAAAGCCTTGATCGAAGGCGGCGCAGATCTATTACTCCTGGAGACGAGCCAGGATATGCTCAACGTCAAAGCGGCGACGATTGCGATACGCGATGCCTTTGAAGAAACCGGCGTGGAATTGCCGGTGATGATATCAGGGACGATCGAACCGATGGGCACGACGCTTGCTGGGCAAACGATCGAAGCCTTTTACGTGTCAATCGAACACATCAAGCCGCTTTCTGTCGGCTTGAACTGTGCGACAGGGCCGGAATTCATGACCGATCACTTGCGTTCATTGTCGGAACTGTCGACGGGCTATGTCAGCTGCTACCCGAACGCCGGGCTGCCGGATGAGGAAGGGCATTACCACGAGACGCCGGAATCGTTATCGAAAAAATTGCGCGGTTTTGCTGAGAAAGGCTGGCTTAACGTGGTCGGCGGCTGCTGCGGAACGACGCCTGCCCATATCGCGGCGGTGCGCGAAGCGGTCGACGGGCTGGCTCCGCGCGAGCGCAATGAAAAGAGCCATGGCCATGCGGTTTCGGGCATCGAAGTGCTCGAATACGATGAGTCGATGCGCCCGCTGTTTGTCGGCGAACGCACGAACGTCATCGGTTCGCGCAAATTCAAGCGGCTGATTATTGAAGGGAAGTTCGAGGAAGCGGCGGAAATCGCCCGCGCCCAAGTGAAGAACGGGGCGCATGTTATTGATATTTGTCTGGCGAACCCGGACCGCGACGAACTAGAAGACATGGCGGCATTCATGCAAGAAGTCGTCAAAAAAGTGAAAGTGCCGCTCGTCATCGACTCCACGGATGAAGACGTTATCGAAGCGTCGCTGAAATTCTCCCAAGGCAAAGCGATCATCAACTCGATCAATTTGGAAGACGGGGAAGAACGTTTTGATGCGGTCATGCCGCTCGTGAAAAAATACGGCGCTTCGGTCGTCGTCGGCACGATTGACGAAATCGGCATGGCGGTGACGCGTGAGCGCAAACTCGAAATTGCGGAACGCTCGTATCACTTGCTGACGGAAAAATGGGGGCTCGCACCGGAAGACATCATTTTCGATCCTCTCGTGTTCCCGGTCGGAACAGGCGACGAGCAATACATTGGCTCTGCTGTCGAAACGGTCGAAGGCATCCGCCTGATTAAGGAAAAACTGCCGCGCGCCTTGACGATTCTTGGCGTATCAAATGTATCGTTCGGCTTGCCGCCAGTTGGCAGGGAAGTACTGAACGCCGTTTATCTGTACCATTGCACGCAAGCAGGGCTTGATTACGCGATCGTCAACACCGAGAAGCTCGAGCGCTTTGCGTCGATTCCGAAAGAAGAAGTGAAGATGGCGGAAGAATTATTGTTCGAGACGACCGATAAAAATTTGGCGGACTTCACGGATTTCTATCGCGATAAGAAAAAGGAAAAAACCGAGGACGATATTCCGGACACCGTGCCGGAGCGCCTCGCTTACTATATTCTAGAAGGCACGAAAGAAGGGCTTATCCCCGATCTTGAAAAAGCGCGGGAGATGTACGAAGATCCGCTCGATATTATCAACGGGCCGCTCATGGAAGGGATGGCCGAAGTCGGACGCTTGTTTAACGACAACCAGCTGATTGTCGCAGAAGTGTTGCAATCAGCCGGCGTTATGAAAGCGGCCGTGTCGTATCTCGAAGGCTTTATGGAAAAGAAAGCGGACGATAGCGGAAAAGGCAAGGTCATTCTCGCCACCGTCAAAGGCGATGTCCACGATATCGGCAAAAACCTGGTCGACATCATCCTGTCGAACAACGGCTTTAAAGTGATCGACATTGGCATCAAAGTGACGCCGGCCGCACTCATCGAAGTGATCCGCAAAGAACAGCCGGATATCGTTGGCTTGTCGGGGCTGCTCGTGAAATCCGCCAAGCAGATGGTGCTGACGGCACAGGATTTCCGTGAAGCGGATATCGATGTGCCGATTTTAGTCGGCGGTGCGGCCTTGTCCCGACGCTTCACTGAAACGAAGATCGCCGCCGAATACAACGGCCCGGTCATTTACGCCAAAGACGCGATGCAAGGGCTGGACCTTGCGAACCGCCTGCAAAGCGGAGCCGGAAAAGCGATGTTGCTCGAAGAACTTGGCGCACAAAAAGAAAAGCGCCAAGCACAAGATGCTGCACGTGCCGAAAAAGGCGCTGTCGCCATTTTGGAAAAACCGGTCAAGACCGTTCGCGAAGATGCGCCAGTTTACGTGCCGAACGATTTGCGCAGGCATGTATCGAAAGAGTATTCAGTGGCGCATCTGTATCCGTACGTCAATATGCGCACATTGATCGGCCATCATTTGGGGCTGCGCGGTTATAGCGACAAACTATTGCAGCAAGGCGACACGCGGGCGGTGGAATTGCATGAACTTGCAACGAAGTTTCTCCAGTCCGGATTCTTGAAGCCTGCAGGAATGTATCAATTCTTCCCAGCGCAATCGGACGGAGACGATGTCATCATCTACGACCCGAAAGACGCTAAGACCGAAATCGAGCGCTTCACCTTCCCGCGCCAAGATAAAGCGCCGTTCTTGTGTTTAGCCGATTATTTGAAATCAACCGCAAGCGGCGAGATGGATTATGTTGCGTTCATGCAAGTGACGGCGGGACACGGCGTCCGTGCAGAAGCGACACGCTTGAAAGAGGCGGGCCGTTTTCTGGAAAGCCATGCGCTGCAAGCGACCGCTTTGGAACTGGCGGAAGGTTTCGCAGAACGCATGCATCAGGAAATCCGCGACCAATGGGGCTTCCCGGACGCAACGGATTTCTCGATGCGCGACCGGTTCGCGGCCAAATACCAGGGCCAGCGTTTCTCGTTCGGCTACCCGGCTTGCCCGAATTTGGAGGACCAGGCGAAACTATTTGGTCTTATCAAACCAGAAGACATCGGTGTCCATTTGACTGAAGAATTCATGATGGACCCGGAAGCATCGGTATCAGCGATCGTTTTCGCCCATCCGGATGCGCGTTATTTCAACGTAGAATAAAGGAAACGGACCGGGGAAGCCCGGTCCGTTTTTTCTATGAACTCAAGTGGTATGATGAAGGATAGAGAGTTACAGGAGGTGGGGACGGATGACCGTCTTGAATATTTTGGATTACTCGCCGATCGATGAAGGCGAAACGGCAGCTTCCGCGCTTCGCTCGACAGCGGAATTGGCAAAATTGGCGGATCGTTTAGGCTATAAACGCTACTGGGTTGCAGAACATCATCAAGTATTTTCAGTTGCCGGCAGTTCACCGGAAATGCTCATGATGCACCTCGCGACACTGACCGAACGCATCCGTATCGGCTCGGGCGGCGTCATGCTGCCGCATTACAGCGCCTATAAAGTGGCAGAGAATTTCCGTTTGCTCGAAGCGCTGCATCCGAACCGCATCGATCTTGGCATAGGCCGGTCACCTAGCTTTAGGCTTGTCAACCAAGCGCTCAATGAATCAAAATCCAAGCGCGTTCCTTATGCCCAGCAATTGATCGATCTGGAGAAGTATTTTACCGATGATGGTGATACTGAGCACCGCTTCCAGAAACTGAAAGCGACGCCCATCACGGAAACTGCGCCAGAACTATGGCTGCTCGGTACAGGCGAAGGCTCGGCGAAACTTGCGGCTGAACGGGGCATGGCCTACGCTTATGCGCATTTTGCACGCCCTGAAAAAGCGGGAATGGATGCGATTGAACGCTACCGGCAAACCTTCAGCCCATCTGGATTGCGGGAACAGCCGCACGTCGCGATCGCCGTTTTCGCCATCGTCGGCGAGACGGAAGAACAAGCGGAACAACTCGCCAAAGCATTTGATTTATGGCTATTGTTCGTCGAATCGGATTTCCAGCCGCCTTACTACCCGTCTGTTGAAACGGCTGAAAAGCGGCGCCTTAGTGCAGCGGAGCAAGAGCGTGTCGAACGCAACCGAAGCCGCATGCTCGTCGGCACGGCTGAACAAGTCAAACGGCAAATCGAAGCTGTCATCGAACAATTCGGTGCCGACGAAATCACCATCATACCGAATATCGCTGGCCATCAAGCGCGCATGGATACGGTGCGGTTGCTGGGAGGAGCATTCAATATGCAAGGAAACGATTAAGAAATCCAATAAAAGTCAGGATTTCTTAGTATTTTCCTGATAATGGAATAGTTTAGGTGAACAACTATTCAGAAATATCTATAAAAACTGAGAATATCCAATATTGCCTTTTATTTAAGGAAATTGTCCTTTATAATAGTGAAAAAGCTATTAGGAGGAGAACATATGAACAAATATAAATTAAGCGCTTTCACAGCTGTAGTCGCTGGCGCCATGACGCTTGCTGCTTGCGGCGGCGGTGAAGAAGAAGCCGGCGGCGAGGGCGGCGGCGAAAGCCTTGACTCGAACATCGTAACGATTGCAACGGGCGGTGCATCCGGCCCTTATAACATCATCGGTTCAACACTTGCCGATGTCTACAGCAACGAGTATGGCGTTAACTCACGGACACAGACGACAGGTGCGTCCGTTGAAAACGTTAACTTAATGAAGGAAGATAAAATCGAAATGGCGTTCACGATGAGTGACGTTGTCAGTCAAGCTGTTGAAGGACAAGAAAGTTTCACGGAGCCGACTGATAAAATTAGCCAGATTGCAGCGCTTTATCCGAACTATGTGCAGATCGTAACGACGGCTGAATCCGGCATCGAAACTTTCGATGACCTGGTCGGCAAACGCATCGCGGTCGGTGACCAAAACTCAGGCGTTGAAGTCAATGCCCGCACACTTCTCGAAGGACATGGCATCACATATGACGACATCGAAGTCGATTACCTCGGCTATGCGGAAGCAGCAGACGGTTTGCGTGCTGGCCAATTGGACGCAGCGTTCTTGACGAGCGGCTTGCCGAACGCATCACTTCTGGAGCTTTCTGAAACACTTGATATCCGTATGGTGTCGATTGACCCTGCCGATGTTGAGGAAATTGCCCAGGACCAGAGCTATTTTGTCGCGCTTGATATTCCTGCAGACACATACGGAAATGAAGAAGCAGTTCCGACTGCAGCGATCATGAATGCCTTGGTCGTCCGTTCGGATATGAGCGATGACGATGTTTACAAATTGACGCAGACTTTCTTCGACAACTTGGAAACACTCGGAAATTCCCACCAGGCAGCAACGGATATCACACTTGAAGCTGCACAAGAAGGGCTAGTGGCGCCATTGCATCCAGGCGCTGAACGCTACTATAGTGAACAATAAAAAGCTTTTGTGGGGAGGAGCATTCATTGCGGTGCTCCTTTTTTTCCTGCTAATAAAACTGCCGGTCATTGCCTTTGAAACAGATGGCGAGCGGTTTTATTTGAAGGAAGAGGCGTTCGAATTGTCGTGGATTCATTCAGTTGAAAAAGAAGAATGGCGCGAATACTACGAACGCAACGGGCAGACGCTGTTGTTGACGGAAACCCATTTCAAGACATTCGGCGCAGGGGTGCCGTCAAATGGCACAATTTTGCCATCCGATGACGGATTCGTCCATATGCAAATCGACCGGGAATTTGAAGAACTGAATTTGACCGTTTCGGAAAATGCCCAGACCGTAATACGTGCAGGCGGCCGGGAAATCCCGCTTTACGCTTTAACCGATGATTATGAAACATTCCGCATTTCGGTCGAGTATATTCATTTATGGAATTATGTAGGAGGGAAGATATTATGACCAAAGACAACCGGGATTTAGATGTTGAGAGCGTCTCAGCACATACAGAAGATAAAAACGTCAGCCAGGAAGTGCTGGAGAAATATGATACGGACGCCAAAGTCCGCAAATTGCGCAACCGTAATATCGTCTTTGCCATTGCAGCAATCGCCATCGCGTACTCCTTGTATCACCTTTGGGTGACATTCAATCCGCTGCCTGCACTTCAGGCGCGCTCGATTCACGTAGCCGTCGGGATGGGGCTTGTGTTCTTGGTCTATCCAGCATTTAAAAAGCAGGACAAGACACGCATCCCGTTTTACGACTGGCTCTTGTTTTTATTCAGCCTGGCGACCGCCGGGTATTTGATCTATGAATACGAAGCAATCATGACGACGCGCGGCGGGATTCCGAACACGCTCGATATCATCATGGCCATCGCGACCGTCGTCCTGGTACTCGAAGCGGCGCGCCGCGTCACGGGCATCATCTTGCCGATTCTCGCGCTCGTGTTCCTCGTCTATCCGTTTATCAGCCATAATTTGTGGATGCCGGATATGCTCATGACACGGCCGTTTGACCTCGGCGATATTTTCGGCCAGCTGTATTTGAAGACGGAAGGTTTGTATTCGACGGCGATTTCCGCCTCCTTGCAATTCATCTTCCTGTTCATCTTGTTTGGCGCCTTCCTTGCGAAATCGGGAATGGGCCAATTGTTTAACGACTTGGCGATGGCACTTGCCGGATCCAAGCAGGGCGGCCCGGCGAAAGTCGCGGTCATCTCGTCTGGCTTTATGGGCAGTATCAACGGCTCCGCGATCGCAAACGTTGTCGGAACCGGTGCGTTCACGATTCCCTTAATGAAAAAAATCGGCTACCACCGGAACTTTGCAGGTGCCGTCGAAGCGAGTGCTTCGGTCGGCGGGCAAATCCTGCCGCCGATCATGGGCGCCAGTGCCTTCATCATGGCAGAAACGACAGGCATCGCTTATGGCACGATTGCGCTCGCTGCACTGTTGCCAGCGGTCCTGTATTTCCTCGGCGTCATCATGCAAGTCCATTTCCGCGCCGGCAAAGACAGCCTACGCGGTATTCCGAAAGCTGACTTGCCGCGCACGAAAGAAGTATTGAAAGAAAAAGGGCATTTGCTATTGCCGATCGTAGGGCTTGTGTTCATGCTCTACACTGGCATGCCGATCGCTTATGCCGCTTTCTACACAATCGTCCTGACAGTCGTCGTCGCGGCGTTCCGCAAATCGACGCGCATGGGCGTTCGCGATATCCTCGAAGCGCTTGAAAATGGTGCGCGCCAATCACTTTCCGTCATGATCGCCTGTGCGGTCGTTGGGATCATCATCGGCGTCGTCAGCCTGACAAGCTTCGGAACGGTCATGACGTCTGCCATTACGGCATTCGGTGCAGGATCGCTGTTCTGGACTTTGTTCCTGACGATGCTTGCATCGATTGTGCTTGGCATGGGCTTGCCGTCCATTCCGGCATACATCATCACAGCGACCATGACAGCACCGGCACTTGCCGAGTTCGGCATCCCGGTTCTCGTCGCGCATTTGTTCGTGTTCTACTTCGGGATTTTCGCAAACATCACGCCTCCTGTTGCACTGGCCGCCTTTGCGGGGGCTGGTGTGGCGGGAGGGGATCCGATGCGAACCGGCTTCAATGCCTTGAAGCTTGCCATCGCCGGGTTCATCATTCCGTACCTGTTTGTCTATAATCCAGCGATGCTGATGATCGATACGACGGATGTGGCGGTCAACGCGACAGAATTCGCCTTGCCGCCGATAATTGAGATCGTCATGATCACGGTGACGGCGATTATCGGAATCATCGCACTCAGTGCTGCGGTGGAAGGCTATTTCCAGACACGCATGAATGTCGTGACGCGTATCCTGCTTGGTGCCGGGGCATTAATGACAATTGTTCCCGAAACTTTGACGGACACGATCGGCCTAATCATCGTGCTCGGCATCTTCGCTTTGAATTACATGAATGCACGCAAGAAAAATCAAGCCACAAACACGGCCTGATGAAGAAAATGAAACCGCCAGGAATTTTCCTGGCGGTTTTTTTGCTTCGATTGTATGCTCTGCGATATGGTGTCAAATCTTTTAAGAGAAGTAAGTAGAATAGCTTGTGCTATTAGACTGCGTTGCAGGGGGCTGCTTGAGGCTCGCAGGATGTGAGTCATGCAGCTGATGCGACAGGACGTCGCGCTTTCAGCTGCCCGAAGATGAGGCGGGTGCCCGGCCAACGTGCCAAAGAAAAAAAGCCTGCGACATATCTGCAAGCAGATATGTCGCAAATGAATAAGCTCAGCTCCCCTTCACTTATTCATTCGCGCAGTCCCACAGGCGTCAGCCCCTCCACTCCGTCTTTAGTTTTAGAGCGTAAGATTGTTTCTTCAGTTTTAAAGTGAACTGTGGAAGTTCATCATATTCTATAGTTTTCTTCAAACAGCTCGAAGAATGAAGTATCAGATATCTCGATCCGTTAAACAAACCAACAAACTTAACCCATTCAACGGCCGGCTTTTCAGACGTGCCATCTCAGGAAGCGGTTGTTTCTCACTCCTGCGGTTTAATCCAAGTAACTTTTCCATCGTCTTCATCAAATTCAATGATGACGTCTGTGACATTCTTTATCTTTTCTTTGAGTTGTTGTTCGATATAATCCCGTATATCGTCTGCTTCTTCAATCGTCATCGATGGATCTACTTCCACTTTGATTTCGATATGCAGGCTGTCTCCTTCTTTGATGGCATATAAATCTTGAATGTCCATTATTTGTGGGTGCTCCATGATTTTACTGCCAATGCGTGCCTGTAATCCGACGTCTGCCACGCCCAGTACCCCGGCTGCATTGTCGAGGAAAATGCGACCGACGACTATAATAAGGGAAATCCCGATGATGATGGAAGCGTAGCCGGTAGCGCTGTGAAATGGCGTGTAGGTCGAGATGACAATGGCCAATAAGGCTAATAACGCTCCGCCGACCGCTACGTTGTCTTCTAAAAAGACCAGTTTGGTGGCTGGTTTTGCTTCTTTGGCATGCTTGTAACTTGCCGGAATGATTTTGAATCCGCTCACTTCGTCTTTCGGCAAATGCTCGGTGATTTCTTTCATGGCCTTGTAAAGCACTGCAGCTTCGAGCATGGCTGCTGTTCCTAAGACGCCGATGTTCAGCCAGAACCAGTCCTCGGAATGGGTGGCATCTGAAATGTGATGGATTCCTTCAACAATCGTTTCGTAGGCAAGTACCCCGACGACCAGGACCGCACCTAATAAAACAAGATTTACCAAACGGCCGAATCCACCGGGAAACCGTTCTGTAGGCTCTTTTTTGCTAAGTGCAGAGCCGATGAATACAAAAAATTGGTTCGCGGCGTCGCCATAACTATGCATCATTTCTGCGAACATCGCGACGTTGCCAGTTATGAGGTAAGCGGCTGTTTTGATGATCGCGACCACTGTATTGACGATTGCTGCCCACAAAGCCGATTTCGTACCAAACTTCAGTAAGCCGATAAATTCTTTCATGACTTGCGCCTTCCTTCTGGAAAATGTTATAAGTTTACGTAATTTTATTCCCTGTACGGCAAGCTTGAAACTTTGCGCATTTTCAATTGCTTGTTCATAGAGAGTGGGAAGCAGTACTTACAAATTCGCCAGCGTGCCAAGCGACAGGCGGAAAGATGTATTTGTGACAAAGATGCATCATTTTGCGCAATTAGTTGACCTTTGATTCGGACCATGAAACTATAGAAACAGCACAACAGAGAGGAAGATCGAGCGATGAAAAAGAACTGGTTATGGCCGGTGATGGCAGCCGGGCTGTTCATCTCAGCATGCGGCGCAGAAACGGCAGAAGATCCAACCGACACGGCAACTGAATCCGCTGAAGAAACCGAAACCGCTTCGGCTGTGGATAGTGCAGCCATGGAGCTTGAAGTCCCGTTTGACGGCGTGATGGACCATGTCCATGGCATGGGTTATATCGAAGAAAACGGCGGATTGTATTTCGCTTCGCATCATGGATTGAAAGTGCACCGCGACGGAAAGTGGACGGAAATCGAAGACCAATACCATGATTTCATGGGCTTTAATGCGACAGCAACCGGTTTTGTGTCATCAGGGCATCCTGATATGCAATCCGGCATGCAAAATCCGCTCGGCATCAAACGCAGCGATGATGGGGGAGAAACCTTCGACGATCTCGGATTTGAAGGAGAAACGGATTTTCATGAAATGGCAGTCGGCTACAATACGAATAATTTATTCGTCTTCAATCCGCAAGCCAATTCCGAAATGGAAACTGGCTTCCACCGCAGCGACGATGCCGGAGAGTCTTGGCAGCAGACAGCAGCAGAAGGGCTTGATGGAAAAGTGACCTATCTTGCGATGCATCCCGATGATTCGATGATGATCGCAGCGGCGTCGAACCAAGGAATTTTCTTGTCTGAAGATGGCGGCGAGAGCTTCACGCGCATCACGGAAGGCGAACTCGGAACGGCCGCGTTCTTCAGTGGAGAAGCGCTTTATTATGGCACGTACAGTGAACAGGCAAAACTTGTGAAACGCGACCTGTCAGGCGAGGAGCAGGAGATTTCCTTGCCGGAGATGACAGAAGACGGAGTTGTCTACGTTGCGCAGCATCCGGAAAATCCGGAGCAGTTGGCGATTTACACCGTCAAGGGCCATGCGTGGCAGACGCAGGACGCCGGTGAAAACTGGACGCAAATTTTGAATGCAGGACAAGTGCAGTAAACGGGAATTTAGAGATATCACCGCATAGCATATCGGAAATGAGGAACACCCGCACTCAGCTTTGAGTGCGGGTGTTTTTTATGTGAGCAAGGCTTTTCCGGAAATCGACCGTGCGCAATGGATGCCGCTTGCGGCGACGCCGATCGTACCGCCGCCCGGGAAGATGTGGTCGCCTGTCAAATACAGCCCAGGCAATCCGCTGTGATGCGAAATGGAATTGAACAATGCCGCATCCAAAGTCTGCGCGAAGCCGCCGACATAGCCGTTCGGCCGTCCGGTATAATGCTGCCAAGCAAGCGGCGCGCCGCTTTCAAAATGGACGATTGCCGAGCGGAATCCCGGGATATGCTGCTCGATCAAGTCGAGCATGCGCTCCGAAAGCCCGGTGCGCATCGCTTCATAATCCTCCTGCGACTGCCACTGCTGCGGCTTCGAATGCGTTGAGATGGTCACAGTCTGGAAGCCTTCGGGCGCACGCAGCCGGTCATCCATGCGTGATGCCGACATGAAAAAATGATGCCCTTCGTCCATGGCAGCGCCGCTTGAAAGCTGGCGGAATTCAGGGAGCGGCTCTGGGAGTTTCTCTGCATCGATCGCTAAGTACAAAGTTAAAGTCGTCCAAGTTTCGGTGCCGATGCCTTCTTGCAGCGGGCGTTTTAACCGGTGATGATGATCGACAGGCAACAGCTCGGTCAATAACTGGATTGGCGCATTGAAAACGACGGCATCCGCTTCGTACATGTTGCCGCGCTGGTCGCTGACATGCCAGATGCCGTCTTTATGTTCGAGCGTCTGGACGGTGCGCGGCTTTTTCACTTTGCCGCCATTTTCTTTAATGCTGTCCGCCATCAATTCCGCGAAACGGTACAAGCCGCCGGGGACGTAATAAGCACCTTCGTGATAGATATCAAGCGCCACGGCCGCGAGCAAATACGAGACATCTTCCGTCGTCGTCTGCATGCTGTCGATCAACAGCCCATCGAGCACATGGCGGAACGCATCGAGTTCGTGGAGGCCGTGCTTTTTCAACACTTCGCCGAGCGTCAGCTTGAATTTCGGCAGCAGGCGCAAATGAACCGGGCGCAAGGCTTTCGTGAGCGCCGCCCATTCCCGCGCATTGGCTGGCGGCAGCGCAGGCAGCGGCCCCATCAAGGTGCGGGTGATGCGCGCCGTCCGGTACAATTCCGCATAGAACGACAGAATCGCGGTTTTGTGCTCTGGAAAATGGTCGGCAAGTTCACGTACATGCTTTCTGCGGTCTTTATGGAAAACGAAAGTGCCAGTCGGATGAACCATTTCCATCACTCGCTCGAGAGGTTTGAGTTCCATTGGTTTTTCGAGGTGGCGGAAGACGCGTTCATGAATGCCGCCGGGTTCGAGTCCCATGCCGAGTGTCGCGCCGACCGGAAATAAATACGGATGGCGTTTGTATTTTCCAGCGCAACCGCCGAGCTCTGTTGCGGCTTCGAGCACGGTCACTTCATAGCCTTCTTTTGCCAGCAAAGATCCGGCCGTCAATCCGCCGATGCCGGCGCCGACGACCAATATGCGTTTTGTCATCATGTCCCCTCATTTCTCCCATGAAAAAACGCCCGGCAGATCCGCCGGACGCCTGTTTCTTATGCCACTTGTCTGCAAGCTTCTGCGCATTTCAGGCAAGCTTCCGCGCATTTTTGGCAATGGTCATGGTCATGTTGTTTGCATTCGTTTCCGCATGCTTCACAAATCTCCGCGCATACTTTCGCGAGTTGTGACACGAACGGCGAGTTGCGTTCAATGGCTTGGGCCAAGTAAGCGCACATGTCGGCGCATTCGCGGTCGAGCCGGATGCACTCAGCCATCATTTTCACGTCGTCTTCTTTCAGGCAAGCATCGAAACAATGATTGCACGCCACCATGCAATCATGGAGCGTCTTGGACAGTTCTGCGTGTTTTGCATGTTCTACCATTCCGTAAAACCTCCCATAAGAATTATGTTCATTCGCTTATTCCTTGGATTTCCCGACTGGCAGGAAAATAAACAACTAGCAGTACAGGCTGCCAAGAAACTCTTGATAACCGTATTTTCCGAAGCTTATTGCTCGCTTTCCGTGGGGCGGGAATCGAGCCTCCTCGTCACTGTGTTCCTGCGGGGTCTCTCAAACCCGCTAGTCCCACAGGAGTCGAGCAAACACTTCTCCAAATACTCAGATAGGTCATTGATTATTAAATGCGGAAAGCTAAGCTTTTTTGACTTATAGCAGATTGCGAACTTATTCTACACTCTGGAGCGGATGGGATTCTATCCGCTTTTGCGCAGTGTCAGTTTTTGTTCGAGTTCTTTCATGCGTTTACGGAATTCCTCTTCTGATAGCTCTCCGCGTGAAAAGCGTTCCTTCAGTAATTGCGCTTCGTGGTGGGGGGCTGGCAGTTGATGCGGTTTATGGCGAATGAAAAATAGGACGAGGCATAGGATGATGAGCACGACCATTAAAGCGACGAGGACAATAAAAAGCCGGAACATAAGGGTTCACTCCGTTCGCTTTCTTTTCTTCCAGTTTACGCTATAATACTGAAAATTTCGCCTTTTTGATTCTAAAAAATAAGTTCTTGTCAGATGCTGGATATGCTACGCTTATGGATAATTCAAAAAAAGGGGGAAGCGGAATGTTTACACATAAGATTGATGAAGAGTTGGCGTTGAAATTGGTCGAGCTGCAAGACGCAGAACGGATTTTTGAATTGACGGACCGTTCGCGTGCTGCACTGAAAGAGTGGCTGCCATGGCTCGATCACACGAAAACCGTCGAGGATACGACAAACTTCATCCAGTCAGGCGCAGAGAGTTTCGCGCTCGGCAAAAGCTTGAATTGCGCGATCGTCTACCAAGGTGAACTGGCTGGAATCGCTGGTTTCAATGAAATCAATGAAGCGAAACAGACGGCCTATATCGGCTATTGGCTCGATACGGAATACCAGGGAAAAGGCATCATGACAAGGGTAGCGGGAGCGCTGACGGATTACGCGCTAACCGAACGCGGGCTCAATAAAGTGGAGATCCGCGCAGCTGTCGGCAACGAGAAAAGCCGCAACATCCCGATTCGCCTCGGCTTTACAGAAGAAGGCGTGATCCGCCAAGCGGAATGGCTCTATAACCATTTCGTCGACCACGCCGTCTACGGCATGCTGAAATCGGAATGGCCATCTGAAAAAGACGCATGAATTTACGCTTCCTTTTTCAAAGTGTTGAAGAAGGTCATAATTCGTTACGAATAAAAATGATATTACCCTCTATATCCAAAAACCAATAAAATATCTGAGTATTTGGAGAATCGTCCGCTCGACTCCAGTGGACTAGCGAGACGACCGAGACCCCACAGTGAACGTAGTGAGCGAGGAGGCTTGGGCGCGAGCCCACGGAAAGCGAGCGGTAAGATTCGGAAGATACGGGTTTCTGATTTTCTCGACCACACAAAAAGACGCGTAAAAGTTCACACATCTTTTTTTGCGCAATGTTTCCCACAGCCTTCCTCATTTAGTAAAATAAGAAGGAAACTAGAAATACAGGAGGAATACTATTATGAAGCACTTTCTACTCGGCCTTCTCGTATCAGGCCTTATCGCACTTATCGCTTTTTTTGCAGATGACTGGGCGCTCTTGTTCCCAATCGCGGGCGCAGTCGCCGTCATCGCACTTGTCTGGGCAGTCATCTCGTCCGCTACAGCAGGCAAGCAAGTGAAATCTTCATTCAACACGAGTTCAGAACGCCGCCGGGCACAGCAGGCGCGCAACGCCAAAGTGAAAAACTTGGTGCTGTTCGCGTTGCCGAACCTGGTATTGGCGCTCTACGGATTGTTCATACTTTCTTAAACGAAAGAGGGGGATGTCATGCTCAGCTATTACAGTTCCTTGTCCGCGGAAGTGTACGACCTCGACAAGCCGATCGGCAAATCGTTCGGTGATGTCGAGTTTTACAGGGAACGGCTCGCCGGCAATGAAGGGCGTATTTTAGAACCCGCTACCGGGACCGGCCGTTTGCTCGTGCCGCTTCTAGAAGACGGCCTTCACATCGACGGCTTCGACAGTTCGTCTGAAATGCTCGATATTTGCCGTGCGCATTGCAAAGAACGCGGCTTGCATCCAAAATTATTCGAAGCGGATATGGAAACTTTCCGCATTGACGTCGAATATGACGCCATCATTTTACCAGCGGGAACGTTCCAGTTGCTTGCGGGGCGCGAACAGGCAATCAAAGCCTTGAAGAATTTCCGCAAGCACCTGGCACCGGGCGGCCGTCTGCTCGTCGATTTGTATGTTCCGCAAGGCTTCGAGATCGCCCGGCCGAGAACACGGACGTGGCAGACGAAAGCCGGCGAAGTGATCACGCTCGAGAGCAAGACCGTCGAAGTCGATTGGATCAAGCAATGTTCCGTGTCGCATAATCGCTACGAGAAATGGCAAGGCGGCAAGTTGATTCAGACCGAACTCGAACGCTTCCCGATGCGCTGGTACGGTGTCGAGGAATTCAAGCTGCTCCTTGGCAGCCAAGGTTTCGAGGACATCATCGTGTCGTCCAATTACGAATACGGGCAATACCCGAAAAACGCTCAGCATGCCGTCACCTTTGAAGCAATCGCACATAGTTGAAAACAACAGCTGTTTGGAGAAAAAATCCAAACAGCTTTTTCTATGCCCGAAATTCTATATAGAGCTGGTTGAAATTATTTCATTGAACAAAAAAGGGCAGCTGAAACGAAACAATAGCTGCATGCTGGGTTAGATTTAGGGGCGATTCGGGTAAACTCGTTAAGGTCTGGAAGTAACATCGCTAGAGTCAGTGGAAGTGTCTATATAGGCGAGGCTGTCGGGCAGAACGAAAAGGGGTAGCAGCATGATTACAATACATAAAACCTCTGCTGATGGAGCTTTGCAAACAATTGATGCAGTCGAAAAGAATTGCTGGATCAATATGGTGGCACCTTCACAAGCGGAAATCAGGGAAATAGCGGAACGCTGCAATATCCCGATTGAATTTTTAGAAGATCCATTGGATTTGGAAGAAAGCGCGCGGATTGAATACGATGAAGAGACCAATTGTACCTTGATTATTAATGACCTTCCGATTATCAATGACAGCAGCCGGCAGCTGGATTCTTATATCACGATCCCCATCGGCATCATTTTAGGGGGAGATTTTATCGTCACCATTTGCAGCCAAGCGACGAACTCTGTGGAAAACGTCATCAAGAAAAATGTGAATACGTCGATGAAGAATCGCTTTGCGCTCGAAGTACTATTGTCGATTTCCACCCAATACATAGTGAATTTGAAAAAACTGAACAGACAGCGCCTCAAAATCGAAAGCAATTTGCAGGATTCTTTAACGAACAAGCAACTTTATAACATCATGGAGATCGAAAAGAGCTTGGTGTACTTTCTGACGTCTTTAAAAGCGAATGGGGATGTGATCACGAAGCTGTTCCGCACGCATTCCATTAAATTGTACGAAGACGACGAAGACTTGTTGGAAGATGTGAAAATTGAAAACAACCAAGGAATTGAAACAACTGAGTTGTATACAAGAATTTTGGACAGCATCACGGGATCGTATTCTTCGCTCATATCGAATGAATTGAACAATACAATGAAAACATTGACTCTTTTTACGGTTTTCTTAACCCTTCCGACCTTGATCTTTAGCTTTTTCGGCATGAACGTGGCATTGCCTGTTTCCGGGCAGGAGCCTGGTTCATGGATTACGACACTTGTCCTTTCGGGCATTTTGATGCTAGTGATCGCCATCTCTTTATGGAAAAGAAGAATATTTTAGCCGAAAACGTCTGGAGATAAATCCAGGCGTTTTTTTTTGTGCTTTCAATTGGGGGATTCATTAATAAAAATTAGAGGGTTAGCGACGGGCGGGGCGAATGTATATACTAACAATCGACAGTGCGGATCTATGCCGCTTGCCATTACTGCTGCCTTGGTCATGAGAATTCATCGTCAAAAAGGAGTGTTAGAACATGGATGAAAAAGAAATGATTCCGTTCCAATCGTCTCCGGTACGTCCGATTTTCGAAAAGTTTTCAAGTGCGCGTGATGTGTCGCTCGTCTACGGCGACCCGATCGAGATGCAAGGCAGGACCATCATTCCGGTCGCGCGCATCAGGTATAGTGTCGGTGCGGGTGCAGGCGGCGGCTACGAGCGTGAAGACAAAGATGCAGAATCGCCAGGTTTCGAGGAGTTCGAAGGCGGGCACGGGGAAGGGGCAGGCGGATCGTTCTCTGTCAAACCCGTCGGCATCTACGACGTGACGGCCGAAAAAACAGTCTACCGGCCGATCGTCCCGATTGAGCTTATTGTTATGCTGCCGCTCATGATGACCGGCCTTGGGTTTTTAATGGCTTCGAGCCAGAACAACAGCAAAGGCGGCAAGCACAAGAAACGCATGCAAGCCGGAAAACGCTGTGAGAAGAAGGGTAAGAAAATGAAAGGCATGCATACCGGCTGAAGTAAATTGGAATAGTGACGAAAGCGAAAACCACCCGGAGATAGATCTCCAGGTGGTTTTTTTAGGGCTAGGGCGGTCTTCTATTTCGTGTCCAGCAATTGAATAACTGGGGGATCGGCAGAGATAATATCCACTTGATGTTCCATGCAGGCAAAAGAAAAATGCCGGTAATTGATTTGTTCGTCTATTTCACGTTTCTTCAAATTCGACCGACTCTCCAAATATATTAGAAGATCTGATTGGCGATAGATGTGAAGAGCAGGAGTTGGGTTGCCGCCAGACATGCTGGTGAAATCTTCAGAAGTCACACAATAGAAAGCATATGAACGGTAATCAATATGCCATCTATCCACTGTGTCAGGGAGGTTTAAGAGCAAGTCTGTTTCATCCTCGCTGCCGCGTATAGAAATACGCAATGCTGCCCCGGGAAGCTTTGTTTCCGCAAATCCTTCAAATGCTATAAAGTAATTTTCTTGTGATAACGAACTGGCATCTCCCATGATTTTCTATCCTCCAGGCATAAAGATTTTACATACGATCAAACCGTTTTTGACGATACCAATAAAAATTTCACTGCCTGATCGGTCAAATTGAACCAATAATGCTTTTGACTCGCATCGAACATCGTCGAATCGCCAGGGCCGAGCGTCGAGCGTTCACCTGAAACTTCGACAGTCAATTCGCCTTCGACGACGAACAGGAATTCATAGCCGCTATGGGCGAACGGATTTCCCTCGCTGTCGCCAGGGTGCAAGGTGACGAGCACAGGGACGAAATTCGCTTCTTGTACGCCATGTGTCAAATCTTTGTAATAAAAACGTTCCAGCCGTGACGTCCAGTCGGGAGTGTCTTGTTCAGCAAAAAAGACGCTCGGGTCGACATGAAGCGCATCGGCGATTTTCCTGAGCGATTCCAACGTGACGCTCGATTTGCCGCGCTCCACTTGGGACAAGAAACTGATCGAGACGCCCGTTTCTTGTGCCAATTGTTTTAATGTCAGCTTGCGTTCTTTGCGCAGTTTTTTTAAAGTCGTGCCGATGGATGGATCAGCCATAACAGATTCCTCACTTTTTCTAGATGCTTCCTTTATCATACAGGAGGCTCCAGAAGAGGAGCAAATGCCGCTGAAATTAATTTCAATATCTTATTGACAGAAAATTGATAGTTATCTAAACTATTCCCAGGGAGAAATTAAAGTGTCACTTCAATTTTATAACTCAAAGGGGGAAATCAGTTTGGATAAGAAAACAACGCGCCGTGTCCTGACAGCGAGTCTTGTGGGGAGCTCGATCGAATGGTTCGATTATTTCCTGTACGGGACGATGGCTGCACTGGTCTTTAACCAATTATTCTTCGTCAATGAAGATCCAACCGTCGGCTTGATGCTGGCGTATGCTTCATTTGCTTTAGCATTCTTCATCCGCCCGTTCGGCGGCATTATCTTCAGCCATATCGGCGATCGCATCGGCCGCAAGAAAACATTGGTCATCACGCTGAGCTTAATGGGGATCGCGACGTTCGGCATGGGCTTATTGCCGACCTACCAGGCAATCGGCATTTGGGCGCCGATCCTGTTGATCACGCTGCGCCTCGTCCAGGGCCTTGGCATCGGCGGCGAATGGGGCGGCGCGTTGTTACTTGCGACCGAGTATGCACCGCCTGAAAAACGCGGCTTGTTCGGCAGCATCCCGCAGATGGGCGTCACCATCGGGCTTGTTCTCGGAACGCTCGCTTTGTGGGTCATGACTTTGCTTCCAAATGAGGCCTTCATGACCTGGGGCTGGCGCGTGCCGTTTATCTTGAGCGCCTTGCTCGTCGTGTTCGGCCTATGGATCCGTAAAGGCGTTGACGAAACACCGGAATTCAAAGCGGTCCAGGCATCGGGAGATATCCCGAAAGTGCCGATCGTCGAAACTTTGAAATACCACTGGCGTGAAGTATTGATCGCCATCGGGGCGAAGGTCGTGGAAACAGCGCCGTTCTATATTTTCGGAACGTTCATCGTTTCCTATGCGACAACCAATCTCGGGTTTTCCCGTACGGCAACACTCGGCGCAGTCATGATTGCGACCATCATCACGACGATCTTGATTCCGATCATGGGCTCGCTCTCTGACCGAGTCGGCCGCAAAAAATTGTATATTGCGGGAGCGTCAGCGATGGCTCTATTCGCGTTCCCGTATTTCTGGATGATCCACCAAGGTTCCGTCTTCATGCTTGTGCTGGCGACGATTATCGGCCTCGGCGTCATTTGGGCACCGATCACCGCCGTTCTGGGCACGATGTTCTCTGAGATTTTCGATGCCAAAGTACGCTATACAGGCGTCACGCTCGGCTACCAAATCGGTGCGGCGCTGGCAGGCGGTACCGCACCTCTAGTTGCGACGGCGCTTCTTGCGCGCTTCGACAATTCGTATGTGCCGGTGGCCATTTACATTATCTTCACCGCTTTGATCTCGCTCGCATCCATCTGGGCAGTCAAAGATTTGAAACAACAGCAAGCGGCGCATCCAGCCGCAACAATTGCAAAAGAGAGCCGCGCATAAGCGGCTCTTTTTCTTTAGGAGGGCCTCATGAAAATCATCAGCGAACAGCAAATCCAACAGAGCTATACAATGAGCGACGCGATTGGAGACGTCACCGCATTGCTTTATGCCAAACAGCAAGGAAAAATCGACAACCGGCACCGCATCGTCATAGATTTTCCGGAGCGGCAAGCGTCTGCCTTGTACATGCCAAGTGCCGATAAGCAAGAAGAGCTTGCAGGCGTCAAAATAGTGACCATTTTTCCAGACAATCCGAAACAAGGCAATCCGACGACGCAAGGGGTGATTTTATTATCGGATGCGACAAACGGCGAACATGTCGCGATGATGACCGCATCCTATTTGACTCGGCTGCGTACAGGCGCTCTTAGTGCAATCGCCACCGATCATCTCGCACGGAAAAATAGCCGTGTGCTCGCGGTCATCGGCACCGGGGCCATGGCGTTCGAGCAAGTACTCGGCGTGCTCGAAGTCCGAGACATCGAGACGATTTTGCTGTTTAACCGAACAGAAGAAAAAGCCGTACGCTTTAAAGAACAGCTGGAGGCGTTCGGTGTCCAAGCTGGAATCGAAATCGCACAAAGCGCCAAACAAGCTGTCGAAGCAGCAGACGTCATCGCCTGTGCCACGCGCTCAACTGAACCAGTATTTGACGGCAATGATTTGAAACCAGGCACGCATATCAACGGTGTCGGCTCATATTTGCCGCATATGCGCGAAATGGATGAAACGACCATTGCGCGGGCGGATAAAATTGTCGCAGATGATCTTGCCGGTGTCCAAGACGAGGCAGGGGAATTGATCCACGCCGCGAATTCCGGCAATTGGTCATTTGACCGGCTCCATGCAGAACTGACCGAACTCGCAACCGGACAGCGTGTAGGGCGAGAGGCGGATGAAGAAATCACGTTCTTCAAATGCGTCGGTGCGGCGTATTTCGATTTAGCTGTAGCGAAAGGCGTTTACCGAAAAGCGCAGGGCGGCAAGCTTGGAACGGATATTGAACTATAAATGAAAACACGAAACTGACCAGAGGCTTGGCCTCTGGGCAGTTTTTTTTTGAGAAATTCTTCAGTTTAGAAATACTCTTGAAAAAATAATATACAAATGTTACTGTGTATATGAGTATAAACAGTATAACAGTTGAGAAGGAGTGTATATAAATGAATGACTGGAATCAAGCGTACCGGTTGGCAGCGTTCGAAATAAAAGCATCGCTGCGTAACTTATTGTTGATCCTGGCTTTTTATATCGCCATGAGCCTCATCTTCATGATGTCGTTCGATGTGTATCTGGAAGGCGACTTCAAAGGGTTCGATATCATGTTCTTGCTGGTGTTCTTCATGTTTCCTGCCTGGATGAAAGGAAAAGAATTTCAAATGCAGAAAATGGATGGCAATCTATGGTCGTCTCCGCCGATCATCATGCTTCAGCAATTGCCGATAAGCAGAAACACAATTGTCAAAAGCCGTTTTCTCATCCACGCGTTCTGCTCGTTTCCGTTCCAATTGATCTTGTTGATTGCCATGCCACTCATGTCGGACAATTTTCGGGAAGCGATGACGCCGGTTTCTTATGCTGTGTTCGTGTTGATGTGGCTTGCCATTTCAATTGCGGTCGGCTTTATGATGGCTGCCAGTGAAGCGGGAGGAAATTTCAAGATGAAAGAAATGGTGCTGTCGTTCGTTTATATTGTCATCGCGGCCGCCGCCATCTATTGGCTGTTCCCCATGCTATCGGGCGGTGGTTTTATCGAGTGGACCATGGCGATTGCAGTGGATTGGCCACTATTGACGGGCGTTGCAGCTGTGCTCCTCATGATTGCCGGTTGGAAATACTGGCAAGTGGATATGAGAAAGACGATGAAGAAAACGGATTACCTGTGAGAGGAGGGCTGGCTTTTGCTGCCAATACGTTTATCCAAAGATTCCCGCGAACCGATTTATCATCAAATTGAAAAGCAGCTGAAAGCCTTGATTGCAGGGGGGCATTTGCTTGCAGGGTCGCCGCTTCCGTCAATCCGTGCATTATCAAAAGACCTGGAAATCAGCGTCATCACGATACGGCGCGCGTATCAGGATCTGGAAGCGCAAGGCTTTATCCAGACGCTTCATGGCAAAGGGACCTTTGTAGCGGAAATACAACATACGACCAAGCAGCAAGTGATGACGGCTTCGGTTGAAAAGGAATTTGAACAGGCCATCCGCAACGCGATGGATTATGACTATACAGTTGATGACATCAAGCGCGTTTTTGAAGAGACATTGAGCAAGCTGAAGGAGGGGAAATAACGGATGATTCCATGGATTGAATTAACGCAAGTCAACAAGCAAATCGAGGACTTCCGGCTCGGCCCGGTCAGTCTGGCTATTGAACCTGGCACGATCACCGCACTTGTAGGGAATAACGGTTCGGGCAAAAGCTCCTTGTTGAAGCTGATCATGAACTTGGCCAATATGGACGAAGGCGACATCCAAGTTTTCGGCAAACCAGTGGATGGAGAAGACGAAAGTTGGAAAAGGCATGTCACTTTCCTGCCGCAAACTCCTGTTGGCTGGAATGCGTATACAGGAAACGACTTAAAAAACTTGATTGCTCCGCTCTATGCCAAATGGGATGACGCTCTTTTTGAACGGATGATAAAGCTCTTGGACATCCCGCTCGATAAGCGCTTCGGCAAATTATCACCGGGCGTACAGCAAAAATTGAGTTTGTCGCTGGCCTTGCCGCGCCATACGGATATTCTTATTCTGGACGAACCGACCGCTTCCTTGGACATTCCTTCTAAGAATTTGGTGATGGATTTATTGGTCGACTGGATGGAACGGGAAGACCGGGCGATCATTTTGACAACCCATCAGCCCGAAAGCCTCCGCAAGCTGGCGGACTACTTGTTTTTGATGAAAGATGGGCAGGCAATCGGCCATTACGAAAAAGACCAGCTCATCAGCGGGTTTCGACGCTACTGGCTGGCGGAAATGCCTGCTGAAGCAGTGCCTGGCGAACGGTCTCGCTCCGGCCGGCAACTTGTATCCGATCATTTAGAGGCCACAGAAAATTATTTGGCAGAACACCGAATCGGAATTGTCGACAACAAAGCGCTGGAACTGGAAGAAGTCATTAGCCTGTTATTGGCATGAACCAACAGAGAGGATGAGGGAAATGGAAACGATGCTCACCGTAGAAGGATTGGGAAAATCCTTTAAAGACAAGCAAATCATCTCGAATATCTCGTTTGAAGTGAAACAAGGGGAAATCATGGCGCTGCTCGGGCCGAACGGGGCAGGAAAATCGACAACGATTCGCAATATCATGGGTATTATGTATCCGGATGAAGGGGCCATCACATTCCGCAATAGCACAAATAACGAGATCCCCCGCAATAAAATCGGCTATTTGCCGGAAGAGCGGGGCTTGTACAAAAACGTTAAAGTGATGGACATCCTGCTGTACCTGGCGGAGCTCAAGGATTATCCGCTGAACCGTGCCAAAGAGCGTGCACTCGAATATTTGAAGAAATTCGGCTTGGAAGGCAAAGACAATGTATCGGTCGAGGAATTGTCGAAAGGGATGGGGCAGAAAGTGCAATTTATTGCTTCCATTCTCCACGAGCCCGAACTGCTCATTTTAGATGAACCGTTTTCAGGGCTTGATCCAGTCAGCCAGGAATTATTCAAAGACGAAATCCGCTCATTGGCCCGGAACGGCACGGCGATTTTATTGTCTTCCCACCAAATGAATCTCGTTGAGGAAATGGCGGACCGTTTGTTCTTGATTCACCGCGGGACCAAAGTCATCTCGGGAAGCTTAAGCGAAGTGAAAAAGGAATACGCCAATTTTAAATGCACCATCCATGGAAGCAATAGCCACGAGGTACTGGAAAGTTTGCCGGAAGTCGAACGGGTCGAACATAGCGACGAAGCGGCAGTGCTGTTCTTGTCGAAACGTGTGCAGCCTGCTAACTGGTTGAGAAATCTGCCCGAACAACTCGATGTCCAGGAATTGTCGATCGACCGGATTTCGCTCCACGAAATCTTCATCGATATCGCAACGGACAAAAACCTATTGAAGGAAGCGGGTGAGGTGCATGCATAATACAAAGAAAGTCGCAAAATGGGAAATCAAACGCAATATGAAAAGCAAGTCGTTTATCATTGGCCTGTTTCTGACGCCAATTATTTTCCTGGCCTTCTTATTGCTGCCGGAATTGTTCAGTTCAGACGATGAACCGGCAACGACGACGGTGTACATCAACGACCAGCTCGGGGTTTACGAGCAATTAGAAGCAGCTGCAGCGAACACCGAATGGAACATGGAACCAACCAACAGCACCCAACAAGAAGCCGAAGTGGCACTTGAAGAAAACACGGACGCCGCTTATATTTTCATCGGTGAACAATCGGTCGAAAGCGGCACAGTGCCTGTCTACACAAGCGAAGAAACGAGCGATGCCTTCATGGATGAAGTTCAGTTGCTTGGCGGGCCTTTGCAAATGGTGCAGATCGAACAGCTAGGATTGACCACGCAAGAAGCGGGAATGGTCGCACAAGGCATCGTCTTCGAAGATGTTTCGAATGAACCGGAACAAAGTGGCTTGTTCAGTGAAACGATGCTCGAGCGTGTCGTGCCAGGCGCCTTTGCGGCGGTTGTCATGTTGTCAATCGTCTTCACGGGCATGGCGATTTTCCAGAGCGCATCCCAAGAGAAGAAAGACAAAATAGCCGAAATCATCCTGTCGTCACTAACGCCGGCAGAATTGATGCAAGGCAAAATCATCGGCTATTTCGTGCTCGGCCTCATCCAGGTGGTCGTCTATGTGTTGATTGCGCTGCCGGTGCTCATCTGGCGCATCGATGTGCCAATCATCGAGTATTTGTTTGTTCCTGAATTGCTAGTGCTCTTGCTCATCGCCATTCTTGGCTACTTATTGTACGCAGCGATATTTGTCGGAATCGGCGCAACGATGGCCGACATCTCGACTGCAGGGAATTTCCAGGGCATGGTCATGATGCTTCCGTTCAGCCCATTTCTGTTCATCGGTCCAGTTTTCAGCGATCCAAGCGGCATTTGGGCGCAAATCGGAAGCTATATCCCATTCACCGCACCAGGCGTGCTCATCATGCGCTTATCGCTATTGGAAGAGTGGCCATGGGTGGAAATCGTGATCGCCACCGCAATTCTCGCCATCAGCGTATGGGTGTTCATGAAACTCGCCGGCAAGATTTTCAAGATCGGCATCTTGATGTACGGGAAAAATGCGACACCAGGAGAAATCTGGAAGTGGGTTCGAACTTAATCAGCGAAAGCCTGTAGTCAGGAAAAAAGCCCAGAGACATAATCTCTGGGCTTTTCATATTCACATATTATTCAGCTGGCGTGCCTGGTTCGATCTCGTACGATTTTTGGACGGTTTCATCGCGCTCGCCCAAGCCTTCAGTAGTCGTTTTGCTCCACATGGCTTCCATGCGTTCTTTCACTTGTGGAATCATTTTTTCCGGAATGACGTTGCGGTATTGATTCGTTTCGCCGAGAATCACTTTTACCGACGGCTCAGTGACTTCTTTCGGATCGAATTGTTCGTAAGGGAAAGCGGCTTTCTCGTAGTCGAACACCGTGTTTTCCGAATCAGACTGCCAGTTTTTCCACGTTTCAAACTCGCGGTCGTTAAAGCCAGTCAAGTACGGTCCTGGGTTGATCGTCGCCACTTCCACATTGAATTCCTGCAGTTCTTTGCTCAAGGAATCTGCGAAAGCTTCCGTTGCGTGTTTCGTGCTGCAATAAGGCCCCATCAATGGATCTGCCATCAAGCCGGAAACAGAAGAGACGAAGACGATGCGGCCAGAGCGTTTTTCAACCATCTGGCGCGCAAAGCCTTTCGTCAATAGGACCGGGCCGAAGACATTGACCTCAAATTGGTGGCGCAGGTTTTCTTCCGGGATGTCGACAAGCGATCCGCCTTCAGATACTGCCGCATTGTTTACCAAGACATCAATGTCCCAGCCCCATGCTTTTTCGCGGTCTTTCGGGTTCGTGACGTCCAATTTTTCGATTTGCATCGATACGCCGCGCTCTTTCGCTTCCTGTTCCAAAGCAGAAACCTGTGAAATGATTTCAACACCCGCAATGACGGATTTGCCTTTTTCCGCCAAGCTGAACGCAATATTTTTGCCGAATCCGGTGCCAGCACCTGTGATTAGTATTTTTTCGTTTGCCATTCTAAATTCCTCCTCGGGTTGTTTGTTGCTGTCGTTTTTACTTATACTTCCAATGCATACCCAGGATGTACCCCAACTTAAACGGAAATTGGCTAATTCAAAAAGAGATGGACCGTTACCGGTTCATCTCTTTGAAAGTTGTAATTTAATTATAGTGAAGAATGATTCCGTGCTTCCAAACCGTGCAATAGCTTCGCCGATGCCAATCGGCTTCGCACCGATATGCCGATCCATGCAGCGAGCACGGCTTTGATGACGCCGACGAGGATGAACGGCGCGAACCCGCCCATAAAGGCGCCAGTCCAGGAAAGTTCCGCGAAGACCTTCAGCCAAACCGTTCCGAAGCCGAGTGCGACAAACATGCCGAGGATGTTGGCAATGACGGCATTCATGAGCGTAAAGCCCGTCTTCTCGAGATAATAGCCGATGACGAAAGCGGTCGGGATGAACCCGAATAAATAGCCGCCCGTCGGCCCGAACAAACTGCCCAAGCCTCCTGATAGTTGTGCGAATACCGGGATTCCGGCAGCGCCGATTGCGAGATACACCAAAATGGACAGCGTGCCATAGCGTGCGCCTAGAATCGTGGCGGCAAGGCCGATTGCCAAAGTCTGCCCGGTAATCGGCACGAGCGGCAAAGGAATGGTGACTTGAGCGAGTATGCCGATAATGGCGGCGAACAAAGCCGTTACGATCATCATCCGCAATTTTTTGTTTGAGTATGCCATGCGAAAACATCCCTTCGAAATTGTGTTAACTAATTTATAAATTAAGTTAACTCAATAATATCTGAACATGTCACAAAGTGTCAATAAGCTTTTCGACAATCAACGACAGATCAAATCTTCCGGCTTGCGACCATAAGTGCAAAAACGAGGACGAATGCTGGAAACTGTAATGATAAAATGAGAAGAGATAAGATAGAGAAAAGAGAGGAGGCGGCGGCTATGGAAATGGAGATGGAAGCGAAATTCACGTTCGATGAGATGTGGGAGAAAATTCTGGATTGCGATAGGAAATACGACGGCTTGTTTTTCACGTGCGTGAAAACGACGAAAATCTATTGCCGGCCGTCCTGCCGATCGCGGAAACCGAAAAAGCGCAATGTGGAATTCTGTTTCTCTATTGAAGAAGCAGAGAACCGCGGATTTCGGGCATGCAAAAGATGCCAGCCAGAAATCGAACAATCTCCCTATGTGGAATTCACCCAACAAGTTATCGCTTTTTTAACGGATCACTACCAGCAAAAAATCGGCTTGGAAGAAGTGGCCGCCCATGTCGGCATGAGCCCCTCCTATGTAGACCGTCTGTTCAAGCAGGAAACGGACGAAACGCCTCGTTCTTATTTGGAGAAAATCCGCATCGACAAAGCAGCATATTTACTTGCGAACACCGATAAAACGAATTTGGAGATTTGCCTCGAGACCGGTTTTCAAAGCACGTCTCATTTTTATAAAGTGTTCCGGCAGCTGAAACAGCAATCGCCGGGCCAATACCGGAAAGAGAAAGGGGCGGGACAGGATGGATAGCAGAACGGCAACAGAACGCCTGGAAATTCCCACGCCGGCTGATTTTAATTTCACGGAATGCCTGGCCATTCTCGGCCGCTCCGACCAAGAACTGCTTCACACAATTAAAGAAGAACGCATCACCAAGCTGTTAGCTCTTGAAGAAGAAATAGCCTTATTCGAGTTGAGCCATTCCGGCAGTGCGTTGCTGATCGAATTTCCGCATCATTCACCGTCTGAACAAGCGAAACAGGCAGTAGTCCAATATGTGACGGATTGGTTCGACCTGGAAACAAATCTGCAGCCTTTTTACGCAATGGCGGCAAGTGACCCGGTCCTCCGTGAAGTCGTGGAGCGACACGCAGGACTCCGGATAATGGGCATGCCGGATTTATTCGAAGCGTTTGTGTGGGCCATCACCGGCCAGCAAATCAATTTGACTTTTGCCTATACCTTGAAAAGGCGCTTGATCGAAAACTTCGGCACTTCGTATACAGTAAGCGAAGTTGAGTATTGGGCATTTCCATCAGCTGACACCATCGCATCCTTGCAAGTGGAGCAATTAAGAGAGCTGCAATTTTCGGGAAGAAAAGCGGAATACATCATCCACATCGCCGAGCAAATCGCTGATGGGCATCTCGTAAAAGATGAACTCATCGGCAAAACCGAGCAGCAAGTGGAAAAACAATTGGTGGCGATCAGAGGTGTCGGGCCGTGGTCCGCACATTACGTCATGATGAAATGCCTGCGCTTCAATTCTGCGTTTCCGGTATCCGATGTCGGATTGCACAATGCCTTGAAGCATCAATTGAGGAGGGAGCAAAAACCGACCATTGCGGAGATCGAAACTTTGGCGGAAAACTGGGCAGGCTGGCAAGCGTACGCAACATTTTATTTATGGAGGGTATTATTATGAATGAGCTGTATCAAGTAGATTACCCATCGCCGATTGGGATCGTTGAAATCACCGGCACCGAACAAGCCATCGTGTCGCTTTATTTCAGCGAGCGGGAGCAGCCGATTCACATCGTGCAACCGGACACGCCTCAAGTGCTGAAAGACTGTTTACAGCAATTGGATGAATATTTCAAAGGGCAACGAACGGAATTCACCGTGCCCTGCATTTCTTCCGGAACCGAATTCCAGCAAAAAGTATGGGCGGCGTTGCCTGACATCCCTTACGGCAAAACGGCTTCGTACCGCGATATCGCGGCAGCTGTCGGCAACGAGAAATCCGTCCGGGCAGTGGGGAATGCCAATAGCAAAAACAAGATCAGCATCATCATCCCGTGCCACCGCATCATCGGGTCGAACGGCAAATTGACGGGATACGCCGGCAGCCTGACGCGCAAGGAATGGCTGTTGAAGCACGAGCAAGCGGTGCGGAACGGCCAATCAATGGAGGCATGAAAAAAGGGAAGCAAATCTAATCGATTTGCTTCCCTTTCCTATTGTCATCGGATTAACTGTCGAGTGTTTTAATGACGACAGCCGGATTGCCGCCGACGACGGTATTCGCCGGCACATCTTTCACGACGACTGAGCCGGATGCGATAACGGCATTGTCGCCGATTGTGACGCCTGGGTTGATGACGGCGCGCCCGCCGATCCACACATTATTGCCGATCCGCACCGCCTTGCCGTACTCAACGCCGGCGAGCCGCTGTTCGATATCGAGTGGATGTGTCGCCGTGTAGATGTGGACGCCAGGGCCGACCAGGCAATTATCGCCGATGCGGATGTCGCAAACATCGAGGAACACGCAGTCGAAATTGGCGAAGAACTGATGCCCGACGTGGATATTATAGCCGTAATCACAGCGGAAGTTCGGCTCGATATACAATTGATCGCCGCTCGACCCGAGCAATTGGCTCATGAAGCGCTTGCGCTCCTGGCCGTCGGTTTCCATCGATTTATTGAACAAGCGCAAAAGCCGCTTCGCGTTGACGCGCTCGCGCACAAGTACCGGGTCGTCCGCCCGGTAAAGCGCACCGGCCAGCATTTTGTCTTTTTCTGTATGCATCCAAATCCCTCTTTCCCGTTCAAATTAAAAGCCGAATAACCGCCTCGCGATAAAGGCGAATGCTGCAACTGCGGTAATGAACGCTGCTACGAAAAACGCCACGGCATAGGACACGAGATTGCCCGGCAGAACCGATTCAGCGATTTCAAAAAAATAAAAATGGATCGCGACCGGTTCTGTGGCATGGCGCATGAGCCACACTTGGCCACCTTTAACGGCAAACAGGATGCTGATGGCCAACAGGACCGAAAACGCGGTCCAGCGAATGCCTTTCCACATAGAACCGCCTCCACTGTTCATGATATGGATATTATAACAGAATAGAAAAAGGAGCCGTCATGAAGTTTTCGAATTCTTTAAAATATTTACATGCAATTAACAGGAAAGACTTTATAATATAGGAAAGGAGTGGAACCAATGAAAACGATCAACCGAACCATCAAAACGGATCAAGGCCAAGCGATCAACTATAGCCTCGTCCTGAACCAAGACCAAACGAGAAAACTCGCGATTTTCCTGCCGGGCATCGGCTATACAGCAAAAAGCCCGTTATTCCATTACACGGAGCGGTTGCTTGCAGAACAGGAATACGATATCCTGCGCATCAACTACGATTACAACCAGCCGCTTTACGACGATTACACGATGGCGGAAATCGAAGAAGCGGTCAAACAAGACGCCAAGCAAGTAATCGACCAAGTGTTGAAAGGCAGCATTTACGAAAAATTCTTCCTCGTCGCGAAGTCGCTCGGTACCATCGCGCTTGCTAGTGAACTCGAGCGCAAGAAATTCAAAGGCGCGAAAACCGTCTGGCTGACGCCGCTCATCAAGCATGAGGATATCTTCGAAGCAATGAAAGACTGCGAGAATCCGGCGCTGAGCTTTATCGGCGACAAAGACCATTATTACGACCGCACCCGGATGGAACAACTCCAAGCCAACAGCCAGCTTGATTCGCATGTGTTAAAAGATGTAAACCACGGCATGGATTTCATTGGCGAACCGTTGAAATCGATCGATGTCTTAAAAGACGTCATCACAGACATCCACGCCTTCTCGAAAAAGAGCATTGAACACGCGTAACACCCTGCCGCCCAATGAGGCGGTTTTTTTCATGCCGTTTTTCAAGCAGCGCGAAGGGGTATAGTTTCTGCAAAAGGAGGGTGCAGTATGGCATTCGATTACGATCTGGACTATAAAAATTTGGACTTGCGGAAAAACCCCGAACTGTACCGCGTCGGCAAAGGCGAGCAAGGCGTGTTGATGGTGGAACCGTATAAAGGCGAAATCCTGCCGCATTGGCGATTCAAGACACCGGACATCGCCCAGGAATCATGCGACAAAATTTCCGAGCTGTTCGAAGAATATCGCGAAAAGGATGATTTCGTCGGCATGGATATGGCCCGCAAATTTATCCAAATGGGCTACACCCGAGCACGTCGCTATACCAATTACAAAGGCGGCCGTAAATACAACGAAGACGGCTCCATCAAGGACCGCGAGATTAATGAGGAAAAAGCCGAATCCGCCGCCATCTTCAAAAAGCGTTGGGACGAAATCCGAGAAGACGAAGATTATTTGCGCCGCAAAAAAGAACATCAGAAAAAATATGGCTGAAGCGGTTCGTGCGTGAAACAGCGGCGCTCATTAAACGTCGAATAAACGAGATGAAAGGAGGAGCATGTGAATGAATCGGTTTTGGAAAACGATTGGCTTGCTCGCTGTTCTGCTGTTGCTCGGGGCCTGCAATGGCCAGACGTTCAGCAATAGCGAACAGTCCGGGTCTTATGCCGGCATTTTAATTGTTGAAGGCGAAGAGTATCTATGGGAAGGCGAACTCGAAGGCAGCGAATACAGCGAGTCGACAAGAGTCGGCGTCATCACCCAGTCAACTGCACCGGAAGTCATGCCGCGCGCTGACTTTTCTTCCAATTTCCTCGCTGAAGGCGCTGAAATTTACAGAAGCAACGAAGACCCTGACGTGCTCCTCGCCAAACGGCAAGACGGCAGCTGGGACGTGTTCAGAAAAAGTGTGGAGCAAGAATAGCGAAGCTGCATCCAAGCGGGTGTGGTTTTTTTGTGGAATCAAGATGCTTTGTCGAATTGGTCGTCGCGGCCTTGCTTGGGGTTGAGCTTTCGCAGTAAGCTAAGAAGAGCACTTGTCTTACTGCTTCGCTTCACCCTTGGCGCTAGGCAGCTTAATGATTTCATTGCGATGAAAATTGCCGCATCTGTTTGTGCATTTATACTTTTCGTCGGGTGGAGGGGGAATCGCTTCCTGCTTTTTCGGTGGTGTGTAGATGAGAATAATGGAGAAGCCGCTTTTTGAGGCAATCTTTGAGTAGATAGTGAGAGTTTAACAGTGGAATTGTTCCGGTATTCAATTAAAGTGTCATCGGAATAGCCGCCGCCGTGCTTTGGGTTGGCCTTTGGCACTAAGCCAGGAAGAACGCCTGTCTTACTGCGTCGGCTCACCCTTGGCGCCGGGCGGCTGAGAGATTTCACTGAGAGAAGTGTGATTTGCTGGATCTGCTTCTGTAACAAGTTGCCGTCTAGTGGGGAATCGCTTCCCGAGACATAGGGTCTGGTAAACTGACGCTTAAGTCGAGATTCTAATTGGTGAATCAGAACTAATTAGTCTCTCTACACCAAAAATGACTTACGCGACAAAACATGACGCAATTTCACATTTTTTAACTAGTGGACAGAAGAAATTCCCTTTCCTTCTAAAACTAGAGACGGAGTGGAAGGTGGTGACGCCTGAGGGATCAGCGGGTTTGAGAGACCCCGCATGAGCGCGTACTTTGCGCGAAGAGGAGGCTCGATTCCCGCCCATCCACGGGCAGCTGAAAGCGCGACGTCCTGTCGCATCAGCTGCATGACTCGCATCCTGCGAGCCTCAAGCATCCACCTGCAACGCAGTCGAAAAGCGGAAGCTTTTTCAATTACTTGTTTTGCTATCATTTTCCATCCCCCAAATATTCATTCCCCAACAAACAGATGCAAAATCGCTAGGGATGGTGTAATCTGAAAGCCAAGCAGATCAACGGAAAAGGATGAATTTGTATGAAATCGACTGTCAATGCCAAGGATGTCGCAAAGCTCGCAGGGGTCTCGCAGTCCTCAGTGTCCCGTGTGTTTTTCGACGGAGCGAAAGTTACAGAAAAAACGCGCCAAAAAGTTCTGGCTGCGGCCGAAGAGCTTGGCTACCGGCCGAACGAATACGCCAGAAGCCTGATCACCAATAGCTCAAAAATCATTGGGCTGGTCATGAAAGGCGTCCAAAATCCCTTCTATCCGCAAGTCCTCAAGCAATTCACCACGTCATTCAAAAAGCATGGCTATAGCGTGTTGTTCGTCCATACAAACAATGACGAAATCCAAAGCGAAGACATCGACACCTTGCTCAATTACAACGTAGCGGGGGTCATCATCACCGATGCGTCGATGTCGATGAACGTCGCAGAAGCATTCCAGGCAAACCACATTCCGCTCGTTTTTTTCAACCGCAAACTAACAAGCAGCCAATTTCACTCGGTGTGCTGCAATAACTTGAACGCCAGCCGCAAAATTGCGGAATACTTAGCGGAACGCGAGGCAGGGCCGATGGTCTATATTTCCGGAAACGAAGACACCTCGACGAGCCGCGAGCGCGAACAGGGATTTGCGGAAGTGCTTGAGAAGCGAGGCATCGCATACAAAAAATACAGTTCGGATTTCAGCTACACCGGAGGCTACGAAACCGCGCAGAACATCCTATCAGAAGACGAAATCCCGTCTGCCGTGTTTGCGGCGAACGATATCATGGCACTCGGCGTCATGGATGCGTTTCGCAAGCAAGGCGTGAAGATTCCGGACCAAGTGAAAGTGATCGGCTTCGACAATATCGACATGGCTTCCTGGCCGGCGTATGAACTGACGACGTGGGAACAGCCGATCGAAAAAATGGTCGATGAAACGGTTAATTATTTGCTGGGGGAAATCAGTGAATACACAGGCCAGGCGCGGGCTGTCGAAGTGGAAGGAAGCTTTGTGGAGAGGACAACCACATAATCAGTGGTTGACTTTCTGCAATAATTAAAATATTCTTGTTCTTAACAACGTATTTGCATACGTATTCAAGTAAGCGCTTTTATTTATTTTTGAATACGTATGCAGTAAATCTGAGATGGAGGTTTTCATAATGGTCAAAGTATTGAAAGCAGGTAAATCAGCAGAAGAAGTGAGCGCAAACGATTCGAAAGTTTCGCAGATTGTTGCAGAGGCGTTAAAAGACGTGGAAACGCGCGGCGATGCGGCGGTCCGTGAACTGTCCGAGAAATTCGATAAATGGGCGCCTGAATCGTTCCGCTTATCAGACGCGGAAATAAATGAAATCGTTTCCAAAGTTCCAGACAGCGTCATCGAAGACATCAAATTCGCACAGAAGAATATTAAAGCCTTCGCAGAAGCGCAGCTGGATTCCTTGAACGATATCGAAGTGGAACAGATCCCGGGCGTCATTTTGGGGCATAAAAACATTCCGGTCAACAGCGTCGGATGCTATATTCCAGGAGGCCGCTACCCAATGGTCGCTTCTGCCCATATGAGTGTGTTGACGGCGAAAGTCGCTGGTGTTAAACGCGTCATCGCCTGCACACCGCCAATTAACGGCGAGATTCCGCACGCGACGATCGCGGCGATGTCTCTTGCTGGGGCGGATGAAATTTACTTGCTCGGCGGCATCCAGGCGATGGGGGCAATGGCAATTGGCACGGAAACAATCGAAGCAGTCGATATGATTGTCGGGCCAGGTAATGCGTTTGTCGCTGAAGCGAAGCGCCAGCTATACGGACGCGTTGGCATTGACTTGTTTGCAGGGCCGACTGAAACATTGGTCGTTGCCGATCACACGGCAGATGCGGAAATGGTCGCAACTGATATTCTCGGCCAAGGCGAGCACGGACCGACCTCACCAGGTGCATTGATCACGACTTCTGAAGAATTGGCGAATGAAACGGTCAAAGAAATCGAACGCCAATTGGAGACTTTGCCGACCGCAGACGTCGCGCGTGTGTCGTGGGACGATTACGGCCAGATCCTGCTTGTCGATTCCATCGAAGAAGCACGCATTGAAGCGGACCGTTTGGCATTTGAGCACGTCGAGATTCTGACAGAAGACCCGGATTATTTCCTTGAGCACATGACCAATTACGGCTGCTTGTTCCTTGGACCGGAAACGAATGTTGCATATGGCGACAAAGTCATCGGCACGAACCACACCTTGCCGACAAAAGGGGCAGCCCGCTACACTGGCGGCTTGTGGGTAGGGAAATTCATCAAGACTGTTACCTATCAGAAAGTGACGACACCGGAAGCGAGTGCGTATATTGGGGAATATGCGGCGCGCTTATGCCAGCTGGAGAATTTCGCAGGGCATGCCGAGCAGGCACTCCTGCGCGTTAGAAGATACGGCAAGAACTAATATTATTTGGGTGGTATGGGAGGAATAACAAATGCTCGGTTTAATCGGCATGTTTGGTGGATTGATTTTACTCATTGTCTTGACGATGCGCGGCATGAATTTATTGATTGCAGCGCCGCTGACGGCATTGCTTGTGGCAGTATTGAATGGGTTGCCTTTATTCCCGCAGCTTGCGGGAGAAGGAGCGGCCAATTATTTGACGAATTATATGGATGGCTTCACCGGCTTTATCGCGTCTTGGTATTTGATGTTCCTGACCGGGGCGATTTTCGGGAAAGTGATGGAAGACACGGGCGCTGCCGACAGTGTATCACGTTGGATTGTCGGCAAAATGGGCATGAAACGCGCAGCGCTTGCAGTCGTTCTCGCCTGTGCCGTCCTTACATACGGCGGCGTCAGCTTGTTCGTCGTTGCCTTCTCGGTGTATCCGATGGCACTCAGCCTCTTTAAGCAAGCGAATTTGCCACGCCGTTTCATTCCGGCGGCACTCGCTTTTGGCTCGACGACATTCACGATGACGTCTGCCGGGTCTCCGGAAATCCAAAACTGGATCCCGATTGAATTTCTTGGCACTTCGCCATATGCCGGCTGGGAAGTCAGCGCAATCGTCGCTGTCTTCATGATGGTTTTCGGCTATTGGTGGCTGACAAAAATGGTCAATAAAGCAAAAGCG
Organism: Planococcus sp. SK3692; assembly: GCF_028890485.2. Lineage (GTDB taxonomy): Bacteria > Bacillota > Bacilli > Bacillales_A > Planococcaceae > Planococcus. The sequence goes on along the minus strand of NZ_JARCHV010000001.1, from coordinate 1,174,012 downwards.
AAGGGTGAACAGTTCGAGTCGCGCCCAACTGACCCGAACAACGAAACGCGCAAGGAATTGCCGAACCCGCTCCTTAGTATGGTTCCGCTTCTGATTGTGCTGATCTTCTCGTATCTCTTCCATGATTCGCTTGGCACTTCTGCATTGATCATCGCCTTGACCGGCGGAATCATCTCGACCTGCCTGATCAATATCAAATTCATCCGCAACTTGAGCAAAGCGCTCGGCGACGGCGCGATGGGAGCGGTCATTGCGATTGCCAACACGGCAGCAGTAGTCGGTTTCGGCGGAGTCGTCAAAGCGACGCCGTCTTTTGAAGCAGCCGTCGATGTCATGACCGGCATCCCGGGCAGCCCATTGATTGGCGGGGCGCTTGCTGTAGCGGTCATCGCGGGTCTCACTGGATCGTCTTCCGGCGGCCAGGCGATTGCGCTTCCTTTGCTTGCGCCTCATTATCTCGATATGGGCGTGGACCCGGAAGCTTTGCACCGGACCGTGTCGATTTCGTCCGGTTCGCTTGATTCCTTGCCTCAAGGCGGCTATGTCGTCACGACAATCCGCTCGATCGCAGGGGAAACCCACCGCGACGCCTATCCGGCATTCGGCGCATTGTCTGTGGTCGTGCCGCTGCTTGGAGCTGTACTCGCTGTGATTTTATTCTCAATCGGTCTATAAGATTTACATGCCCAACAGCTGTCCCGACCGGAAGTTGTTGGGTTTCCTTGTATCAACCATTCTAAAAAGAGGTGAACTCATATGGAGAAATTGACAATACTCGGAGCGGGAACGATGGGGCATTCGATTGCCCTGTCTGCCGCCTGGTCCGGCCACACGCCGATTGTCTACGGCATCAACGGCCAAGACGTGGCGAATGCAGACAAAGGCTTGGCGCAAAAACTGGCCGTCATGGCAGACAATGGCTTGTTTGATGAAAATGAAGCACAGGCAATCCGCGAGAGAATCCGCTTTACGACATCGCTTGAAGAAGCGGTAGGAGAGGCAACTTTCATTTTGGAAGTCGTCCCTGAAAATCTGCTATTAAAAAGAGGCTTATACAAGCAATTGGAAAGCCTTGTGGATCCGTCCGTCATCATCGCGAGCAACACATCCGGTTTCAAGCCTTCGCTGCTCGCTGAGGAGATGGCGCATCCAGGCCGCTTCGTCGTCGCCCATTTCTGGAATCCAGGCCATTTGATTCCGCTTGTCGAAGTGGTTAACGGAGAACGCACGGAAGCGGAGACGACCGAGCGCGCGATGGCGTTATTGACATTGATGAATAAAAAGCCGATCTTGTTGAATAAAGAACTGCCGGGATTCATCGGCAACCGCCTGCAATACGCATTGTTCCGTGAAGCACAAGCGCTGTTGGATGCGGGCGCTGCCAGTAAGGAAGACATTGATGCCGCGGTCACCTACAGCATCGGGCGCAGGCTTCCGGTGACGGGGCCGTTGATGACAGCGGACATGGGCGGACTGGACGTGTTCTCAGCCATCTCGAATTATTTATTCGAAGAGTTATCGGACGATCAACGTTCCGGAAAGATTTTGTCGGAGTTGGTCGAGCAGCAAAAGCTCGGCGATAAAACCGGTGAAGGCTTCTATAATTGGGAACCCGAAGTGTCGGAAGAAATCAACCGCAAACGCGAGCAGACCTTGATCCAGTTTTTGAAAAACGATTTGGAACAGGAGGGCTAGGATGAACAATTATTTCTCGGAACTGAAAGGGCAGACGGTCGTCGTCACCGGCGGCAGCAAAGGCCTCGGCAAAGACATCGCGCTGACATTCGCGGAACTCGGCGCAAACGTCGCGATTTCCGGAAGAAACCAGCAAGCGCTCGATGCCACGCTCAAAGAACTGCGCGCCCATAACCCGAACTGCATCGCGGTCGCCGGGGATTTGAGCGATATTGGTGAAGTGAGAAAGTTAATCGATACTGCGGCCGAGGAGTTCGGCACGATCGACGTGCTCGTCAATAACGCTGGCGTCAATATCGCGAAGCCGGTGATGGAGGTGACGGAAGAAGATTGGGATACGGTGCTCGATTTGAACTTGAAATCCGCCTTTTTCGCGAGCCAAGCAGCAGCGAAATACATGCTCGCCCAAAATAGCGGGCGCATCATCAATATTGCGTCACAAATGGCATTTGTCGGCTACATCAAGCGCGCCGCGTATTGCTCGAGTAAAGGCGGCATGGTGCAGATGACGAAAGCGCTGGCTGTTGAATGGGCCAAGCATGGCATCCGTGTTAACGCTGTTGCGCCGACATTTGTCGAGACGGAATTCACGGAGAAGCAATTCGAAGACGCGGCATTCAAAGAAGACGTCAATCGCCGCATCCTGCTCGATGGCCTGTCGCAACCGAAAGACACATCCGGCGCAGTGTTGTATTTGGCGTCTAACTTATCGAATTTTGTAACCGGCGAAACGATCAAAGTCGACGGTGGCTGGACAGCGATTTAAGAAAAGTGGTTTCTTGCTTATTGGGTGGCGTGTAGATGAAGGTAGCTAGGGTTTGGGTGTGGAGAGATTACGATGTGCTAATTGAGCATGCTGATGGTAGTCGCTGCCTTGCTTTGGGTTGAGCTCCCGCCGTAAGCCAAGAAGAGCACTTGTCTTACTACTTCGCTTCACCCTTGACGCTAGGCAGCTGAGACATTTCATTGCATGGAGGCTGTTTAAATTGTTTTGCATCTGAAATCAGTTGCCGGCTAGCGGGGGAGTCGCTTCCTGGTACAAGCTTGAAGTAGATAGTGAGAGTTTGCATGTCAAACTACTTTGGCATTCGATTTGGGTGACATGATGGTAGTCGCTGCCTTGCTCTGGGTTGAGCTCCCGCCGTAAGCCAAGAAGAACACTTGTCTTACGGCTTCGCTTCACCCTTGACGCCAGGCAGCTGAGACATTTCATTGCATATAGACTGTTTAAATTGTTGTGCTTCTGTAATCAGTTGTCGGCTAGTGGGGGAATCGCTTCCCGAGACTAGTATCAAGTACATTGGAACTTGAGTCGAAAACCTTGGGAATGGATTGGGATTTTTCACCTTCTGTACTATGGCCAAGATGACTTAAGCTACAATACCTGATGAATTATCACCTTTTTTTATCGATTGGACAGAAGAAATTTCCTTCCTCTCTAAAACTAAGGACGGAGTGGAAGGGGCCGACTCCGGGAGGATCAGCGAGACAATTGAGACCCTGCAGGAGCGCAGCGACGAAGCGGCTCAATGCGAGCCCTCCGGAAAGCGTGCCCCTGAAACGCAGTCGAAAAGCGGAAGCTTTTCCTATCACTTCATTTCACATGCCTGCATAGTGTTGCAGAGTCTGATAATTTATCTTAACTCCACAGAAAAAGCCTCCCGACATCGCCGGGAGGCTTTTGTTGATTATGCTTCTTGTGGGTTCAAGGCTTCTTCTGTTTCCAAGCCATGCTTTTTCTCGGATTCTGCGACCATCAATGCGCAAGCTGCGTCACCGGAGATGTTGATTGCTGTGCGGGACATATCAAGCAAGCGGTCGATTCCGAGTACAAGGCCGATGCCTTCGACAGGGAGCCCGACGCTCGATAAGACCATCGCGAGCATGATTAAGCCGACGCCTGGAACTCCAGCGGTCCCGATACTTGCAAGAACAGCCGTCAAGACGACCGTCAATAATTGGCCAATCGTCAGGTCGACCATGAAGGCTTGCGCGATGAACATCGTCGCGGCCCCTTGCATAATCGCCGTACCATCCATATTGATTGTCGCACCCAGCGGCTGGACGAACGAACTGATTGACTTCGGCACTTTCAAGTCACGCTGCGCCACTTCCATCGAAACCGGAAGCGTGCCTGTGCTGCTTGATGTACTGAAGGCGACCGTCATGGCCGGCATAAAGGTTTTGAAAAACCAGATTGGGCTTTTCTTTGCCAGGAAATAGACAGTGCCGCCGTAGGTAAAGGCTGCATGAATTAACAAAGCACCGATAACGACGAGCATATACGAGCCCATCGCTTGAATAGCAGCGAGGCCTTGCGAACCGATCGCTGTCGCAATCAATCCGAACGTGCCGTACGGAGCAAAACGCATAACGATGCCAACCAGATACATCATCACGTCATTGCCTTGTTCGACGAGACTTAAAATGCCTTTTGTCTTGTCGCCAAGCGCTGTAAGGGCAAGTCCGACGAAGACTGCGAAGACGATGATCTGGAGCATATTGCCTTCAGTCATGGCTTCAAGCGGGTTTTTCGGAATGATGTTAAGCAATGTGTCAGCGATTGACGGCGCATCTTCCGGGCTGTATGTGGCCGCGTCGATATCGAAATCACCAGCTGTGCCCGGCTGGACGATTGTTGCAAGCCCAAGACCGATGACAATGGCGATGGTGGTCGTAATAAGGAAATACGAAATCGTCTTGATGCCGATGCGTCCGAGCTTCGACGGATCGCCGAGCCCTGCGGTACCGAGGACAATTGATAAGAACACAAGCGGTACGACGAGCATGCTGATGAGGGCGAGGAAAATCTGCCCGACCGGCACGAAGACGTAAGGATTGAGTATTGCGAAAACTTCCGGCGCAAAAAGATTTAAAAGCAGCCCTGTGATCGCACCTAAGATCAAAGCACTGATAACTTTAAATGTTAAGCCTCTCTTTTTCTTCAATTCATCCACCAACTTTCTTTATTTAAGGAAACGCATAAAAATAAGTGTAACCGAAGCGGAACAAAAGCAACAGTTTCAACAGACCGCTTTGCTTGGAAAGTGATTTCCTGAAAACCGCAACTATTACCATAGGTCTGTCGTCAAACATGGTAGAATTACGGCGAAAAGAGGTAAAAATATGGTGAAAAAAGCAGTCATCGCAGGCGGTACAGGGTTTATCGGAACGTATTTAAAAGAAAAATACGAGCGTCTTGGCTACCGCGTTTACATCATTTCACGTCAATCAGAGCATATTCAATGGGACGACACATATAGCATGAAAGATGCGCTCGATGGAGCGAAGTTGGTGATTAACCTGGCGGGAAGATCGGTCAACTGCCGTTATACGGAAGCAAATAAACGCGAGATTTTTAATTCTCGCACTGAGACAACCGAAGCGCTTGGGCGGGCGATCGAAGCGTGCAGCACCGCCCCGGAACTATGGATCAACGCCAGCACTGCAACGATTTACCGCCATGCACAAGACCGCCCGATGACTGAAGACGGCGGAGAGATTGGACGCGGATTTTCCGTAGCCGTCGCAAAAGCCTGGGAAGATAGCTTCTTTTCATTCCAATTGCCGGATACGCGCCAAGTGGCATTGCGCATCGCGATTGTCCTCGGAGACGGCGGCGTCATGGAGCCGTACCGCAAACTTGTGAAATATGGGCTCGGCGGCAAGCAAGGCAATGGCCGGCAAATGTTCAGTTGGATCCATATCGAAGATCTGTACCGGACCATTCGTTTCATGCAGCACCGCGATGAGCTGTCAGGTGTGTTTAACGCTTCTGCACCGAATCCCCTGGCGAATAAACAATGGATGAACGAACTTCGGCAATCGATGAATCGCCGGGCTGGTCTTCCGGCAACGAAATGGATGCTTGAAACTGGGGCAGCTGCGCTTCGGACCGAAACCGAATTGATCTTGAAAAGCCGCTGGGTCGTACCGGAGCGGCTCGTACGGGAAGGCTTCCGATTCCGCTATCCGGCGCTCAAAAATGCATTGGCTGACTTAAATAACTAAAGGACTTGCAGGCATTCAAAAGAATGTCTGTATTTTTATGCGCAATAGTGCACTATGTAGGGTATGCTAGGGGAAGATCAATAAAAGAGAGTGTGGGAGAAAGTAATGAGACAGCGTTGGGAACCGATTCACACAGCGAAAGTATTTGTCGAAACGAATTTCCGCCATTGCCGCGGGGCGCTGCTAGCTGGGAGCGTGGTACGCGGGCAAGAGACAGCGACGTCGGATTTAGATATTGTCGTATTCGATGAAACTTTGATGAGTTCATATCGTGAATCGATGATTTTTTATGGCTGGCCGATCGAAGTATTTGTCTATAACCTGAGTTCCTATAAGGACTTTTTTGAGAAAGACCGAAAAGCCGCGAAGCCAAGCATGCCGCGTATGGTCAGTGAAGGGATTATCTTGAAAGATTCGGGCATCATGGAAGGCATCCAGCAAGAAGCAAAAGCCTTGCTTGAAGCAGGCCCGGAAGCGTGGAGCACGGATACGATCCGCACGAAACGCTATTTCATCACCGATGTGCTGGACGATTTGCGTGGCAGCGAAGACCGCAAAGAACGGCTATTTTGCGTCAACACGCTTTCGGATTTGGTGAGCGAATTCATTTTGCGTACAGAACAAAAATGGATCGGCTCGTCCAAATGGGTCATTCGCTCACTCGAAGCACATGACCATGAACTGGCGGTCCGTTTTGTCGAGGCATTCGAACATTTTTACCGGACCGACGAAACGGCGCATATCATCGAATTTGTCGAAAGTGTCCTCGAGCCTTACGGCGGCCGCTTGTTCGACGGGTTCTCAATCGGGAAAGCGGAAGCTGAAAGAAAGCCCGAAAAGCTTTGAAGTTGTGATTTTAAATGAAGAGTGAAGATTTTAGTTCGTATGAATAGTAGAGGCATTATAGAAAAAGAAGTGATAGGAAAAGCTTTCGCTTTTCGACTGCGTTGCAGAGGGCTGCTTGCCGTGGGGCGGGTGTTGAGCCAACGTGCCAAAGAGCGTGGCACGTTTGTCTCGCCAGCCCGCGCGGTCCCACAGGCGTCAGCCCTCTTCCACTCCGTCTCTAGTTTTAGAGAGGAAGGAAATTTCTTCTGTACACACGATAGAGAATTTAGAAATGCATCAAACATTGTAGCTTAGTCATTTTGAATATAATATGGAAGTCAAAAAGTTCGGGTCCACTTCGAAGCTTTTCAACGCTAGATCCAATGTACTTGATGCTAGTCTCGGAAAGCGATTCCCCCGCTAGTCGGTAACTGATTATAGAAGCAGATCTACCTAAACAGTCAGCATGCAGTGAAATCTCTCAGCTGCCTAGCGTCAAGGGTGAGCTGACGCAGTAAGACAGGCGTTCTTCCTGGCTTGCTGCCAAAGGCCAACCCAAAGCAAGGCAGCGACTCATATTTAAGAAGAAAAACTGAACAACAACACACTTCCAATCTAAAACCCTCACAATCTACTTTATTTACTCAATATAGTAGAAACACTAATACATAACAAAACCGCCCAGACGGATCTGGGCGGTTCTTTTAATACATTTCCAGACGCTGCAATTCCTGTCCGTCTGCATCGAGCAATTGCAGCGGGATCGGGCGTTCTTCAGGTGCGTTTTCGATAAACCAGACCGCTTTTCCGGCAAGGCCGGTTTCTTCTATTAATTCAATAGGGAAGCGCTCGCCGAGCAATAGTTGATCAGTTGGTACCTCGCCGATCTGCACGTGGCGTCCGTCAGCGGGGTCAAACAGCCCATAGACCAAGCCGTCGCTGCTCATATAGCTGTCGATGCGATCCGGGTCGTCGAGTGAGGGGATGGTCGCTTCGCTTCGGGTGTCGAGTCGCCAGCCGAACCAGGATTCCGTGGCCGTCGCTGCTCCGAAATTATCATCGCCGCGGATAAAGAAAAACAAGGCGCGGCCGTTTAATTCATAGACCGGCGTCAAGACAAGGTCATCGTCGCCATCGCGCACGGCCTGTTCTGCGGTATCGGCGGTATCCGAACTCCATACGAGCGCAATGATTAACGCTGCGGCGAGCACAAGCCCGATCAGCACAAGCATGCGTTTTTGGATCAAATTATTCAGGGTCATTCACCATTTCCCCTTCCGTTTCACGATGCTTCCATTATACGGTATTTCATTGATTAGAGGGAAATGAAAAAACGCCCGGATGCGCCCGGGCGTTTTTGTCAGTCTTTTTCCGTCAAGAACGTGATGACCGCAAACAATAAGAATGCGAGCAGCAATAGCGTGCCGCCTGCGATAAAGAAGATCAAAACGAACGTATCGTTCATATTGAACGGGTTTAAATTATAAAACCACATGCCGGCGGTGAGTCCGATGGCGCCGATCATCGCAAGAAAGCCGTGGATGGTGACGAGCTTTTTGTATTTGACCGTGTACAAGCGGTAGAACACGCCCCAGGCAAAAACTGAGAGCCAGCCGACGAGTAGGATGTGGGCGTGGATTGGGCGCAGCGCGTAATCCATCTGGCCTGCCATATGTGACCCGAGATAGGTCCCAATAAATCCGAAGATGGCGGAGAACTGGATCAAGCGCAAGCTCCATTTTTTCTCCAAAGAATTATTGCGCGGTGTAGCTGTGTTGTTCATGAAAATCCTCCTATAGCTTTGGGTACAGCGGCGAGCAAAGGCGGCCGCTGAAAAGTCCCTGAGTTCGTATGACTGTATCATACCGCACGAATATAAACGCTATATGAACGGGGCGTGACAGATCATCGACAATTTGCTTTACAGCGTGTCGCTTTCGGTCAAGGGTTCAGCGATTTCGCGTGTATCGGTTTTATCCTTCAAGCCTTTTGCGAGGCGGTAGATGATCCATGCGGTGAGCAGCGTGCTGATGATCAAGACGATGATATTGGCGAGCGCTTTCGCTTCGATATCAGCAGCTGTGTTCACGATAAACCAGTCGATCGCGAAAAATTGATCGATCGGCACATACATCGATAAAGCGGCAAGCGCATTATTGAGCATGTGGAAGAAAATCGGCAGCAACAAATTGCCGGTGCGCAAATACAAGAGAGATGCGATAATGCCGAACAAGAACGAGCCAACAAAATCGAGATGCAGTACACCGAACATCAAACTCGAAATCAAAATGCCGCCCCACATCGAAGTTTTCGCCGCAATCCGTGTCAAGAACACGCCGCGAAAGACGAATTCCTCCACAATCGGCGCCAAGATCACGAGCGTCATCAGCATGAAATACTCATAGCCAATACCACCCGGCATCTCAACTGGCTCGAGCAATAATTCTGCAAGCCACGGGAATGCGGGGTAAAGAATGGCGAGCTGCAGCCAGAACATCGTGAGTGAGAATGCGATCGACACAATGACCATGCCTGTAATGCCAGGAAGCCAAGGCTTAACGCCTTTCGTGGTTAAAACTTCACAAAATGACCAATCGGGGTTTTTACTCCAATAATAATGAAAGAAAAAGTACGGGACAACAATATAAAAGGCAATCTGCACCGCGATTTCGGTCGTGACGGGATCTGCGCCGATCAACATGAAAATGATCAAGGTCGCAATGACGCCGAGGATGGTAAAGAGAATTAAATAACGCGATTTCATTTCAGCGAACATAAATGGCCTCCTTTTCTTCCTTAATTATACGGAAGATGGGGCGGTTTGTTTCATTATGAATGAGATTCCTCATAATTAAAGGCGTCAATTTCACACTATCGTGTCTCTCATCCAAAAATTTCCGTATTGAAGCAAGCGGTTTCAGGGTAAGATGGTAAAAAGGGCTAAGGAGACGGAGGGGTAGAAATGAGCAGAGGGAAGCTGTGGATGATCGGAATGGGCGCTGTGCTGACGCTTGCGGCGTGTTCCGACGAGGAAGCGCAAGTGCCGGCGCCGGAAGAGGCGGAACCGGAGACGGTCGCATCGCCAGAACCGCGTGCAGAGCAGTTTATGGAATTGTGGCAAGCGGGCGAATACGACACGCTGTACGAGGAATTTTTGACGGAGCGGGCCAAAGAAGCATTCGGGGAAGAAACCTTCATCGACTGGCAAGTGGAACTTGAAGAGCAATTGTCTTTATCAGAGCGCCAAATCGATTGGCAGCTGGGCGAAGAGCCGTGGCTGCAAAACGTGCCGGCGGATATTCCGTTGACGATTTCGATGGACAGCGTCATCGGCGAGATTGAGTTCGATAAGACGCTGAGCTTTGTATACGAGGAGACAGAAGAAAACGAAGCGAGCGAATGGTTCGCAGAATGGGATCCTTCGTTCATTTTGCCGAATCTGTCTGAAGATGATAACGTATTCGTGCAGATCAGCGAGACCGCGCGCGGCGAAATCGTCGACCGCAACGGCAAGGTCATCGCCGGCAATACGGATGCGTACGAAATCGGCGTCGTGCCGGGGAATTTCGACCGCGACGATTACACCGAGCGGCTCGCCGGGCTTTTGGATTTGTCCGTCGAAGACATTGACGCAGAACTCGAAAAGCCGTGGGTCGAGCCGCATCATTACGTGCCGCTCGGAACCGTCGGGCCGGACCGCGAGAAATTGAACCGGCTGTTTGCGATTCCCGGAACGAAACGCACGAAAGTGACGATGCGCGATTATCCGTACGGTAAATCGATGGCACACTTGACCGGCTATATCGCGCCGATCACCGCTGAACAACTGGAAGAGCGCAGCGGGCAAGGGTACGGGCAAGGCGATATCGTCGGCCGCGAAGGATTGGAAGAAATCTTCGAAACCGAACTGCGCGGAAAACGCGGCGGCAAGATCTTGATTGAAAAGACCGCACAAAACGAAACGATCACCGCCGTCGACAACTCTTCGACAGCTGGCGAGACGGTCACACTGACGATTGACGCCGATCTGCAGCGGGACGTCTATCAGGAAATGGGCGGAAAGCCGGGCACTGCAGCTGCGGTCGATCCGTACACGGGCGAGACGCATGTGCTGGTCAGTTCGCCGGCTTACGATCCAAATGATTTTATTCCAGGAATCAAGGAAACCCGCTTCCGCCAACTCACCAATGATCCGGACCAGCCGTTCTTCAACCGGGCAGCTGCATCTTACCCGCCATCTTATGTGATGCAGCCAATTACTGCGGCCGTTGCCATGAAAGAAGGGACACTGGATCCGGCGGAAGCCATCGAGATTGAGGGAGAGACGTGGCAGAAATTCCCGTCATGGAATGATTTCCGCATTACCCGTCCGAATCCGGGCGTCAAAAATCCGATCGATTTGGAAAAAGCGCTCGTCCAGTCCGACAGCATTTACTTCGCGATCCAGGCGACCAATATGCCGGACGATAGCTTCATAGAAGGATTGAACGAATTTGGATTCGGTCAGGCTTTTGATTATCCGCTACCGCTTGCGGCCTCTGAAATCTCAGAAAGCGGAACGTTCGGCTCAGAAGGCCAACTCGCCAGTTCCGCATCCGGCGAGAGCCAAGTGCGCGTGAACATTCTCCACGCAGCGACTATGTACGGGACCTTTTTAGCAGACGGCGAAATGAAAAAACCAATCTTGTTCGGTGACGCTGAAGAAGAAAACTTGAAACAAGATCTCCTCAGCGCCGAACAAGCAGAAAAGGTCCGCGCGGCGCTTGTTGAAGCTGGTGAAGAAGATGGCCACGATCTTGCCGGCAAGACAGCTGTCATTAACACCGATGACGGTGATATGGGCTGGTTCGCCGGCTACGACCCGAATGTCGGCAATCTGTCCGCTGCGATCATGATGGAAGACGAAGAAGACGCAGCGGCTATCGCGGGCGCATTGTTCAGCGATGACTAGACAGGGAGAGGTGGACATGAAAAGCTTTGCGACACACGACGAACAGCTCGCGATTTTAAAAAGCCGCGGACTCATTATCGAAGACGAAGCGGCCGCAAGACGCGTGCTGTCGCGCGATAATTATTATGCGCTCATTGACGGCTACAAGGAACCGTTTCTTGAGCGCGATGAAACGAAAAACCCGTACGGCGAAGAGCTGTACGAAGCTGGCACGACCTTCAATCATATTCTCGCGCTGTACCAATTCGACCGCAAATTGCGCTTGCTAGTGCTCGGGGAATTATTGAAATTCGAACGCAGCATCAAATCCAAGCTCGCGTACCGGTTTTCCGAACGCTTCCCGGAAGTCGATAGCTTTCTAGAAAACGAGAACTACAGTCCGGATGAAATCCATTTCCACGAGCGCGACCGCATCACTGCAACGCTCAACAACCTGATCGAAAGCCACCGGAAGCGCCACCGCGTGCGCTATCCGGAGCTTCGCGAGTTTTACGAAAAGCACAAGAACTTGCCGCTGTGGGTGCTCGTCAATTTCTTGTCGCTTGGCCAGATCAGCAATTTCTATACGGTCATCGATCCAAGTTTGCGCACACGCATCGCGCAGGATTTTGCAGACGACGCAGGAGAACACGGCCTCAAGTTGAGCGCAGCGGAACTCGACGAAATCCTGTCGATTGCGTTTCCGTTCCGCAACAAGGCGGCGCACGAAGAAGTGCTGTATTCGTTCAGGTTAAGGTCTCCGCTTGAACTGGGGAAACTCGAAGCGCAATTGCATCAGGAAAAAGGACAGATTACCCGCGGCACGACGGTATCACTCGTTAAGGTGCTGAAAGCCGTGTCGCCGACAGATGAGTATGAAGCATTCACTCGGGAATTGCTGGAATTGATCCGGAGCTTGGAAGAAGCTTTGTCGGAGAGGCCGTATATGTGGATTATGAAAGATGCGGGATTCCGCGAATAACAAAAGGCCTGGTCCGCGGACCAGGCCTTTGCATATTATAGACTTTGCGATTTTTGGTAGTTGCGTATGCTGCGTTCAATCGCTGGGCGCGTAATCGAGAACACCGCACAGCCAAGCGCAACCAGTACGATAACGGCGCCGACCCAAGCAGTGCTGGTGACGGAGCCGGTTTGCGTCAAGGTGAGACCGCCGACTGCAGATCCGAGCGCGATGCCGACTTGCAGTGCCGAGTTATTGAAGCTCTGCTGGATGTCGGATGTGGCCGGGTCGGTTTCGATCAAATAGCTTTGCTGCGGCGGGGCAAGTGCCCAGCTGAGCGCTGCCCAAATGACCATCACCGGCAAGAAGATGACGAGCGAGAACGTCGTGAACGGAAGCACGAACAGGCTGACGGCAAACGCCGAAATGACGATCAAAATGCTTTTTTTCGAGCCGATCGAATCGGACATGGTACCGCCGATTGCGCCGCCGCTCACTGCCGCGATGCCGAAAATCAAATAACAAGCGCTGACCCAGAACGGGCTGAGTTGCATCGTTGTTTCCAAAAACGGCGTGAAGTAGGCATAAACGGTGTAATGCCCAGCAAGCATGAACAGCGTCGCGAGGTGGGCAGTTCCGATTTTCGCACTCGCGACCGCTTTTAATTGCTGCTTAAGCGGAATCGCCGTGCCTCCAGGAATCGGTTGGATATAGAGTGCGATCAAAGCCATCGAACCGAGTGACAGGGCTGCAATCGCAAGGAAAATGACGCGCCAGCCGAATGCATCGGCAATCAAAATGCCAAGCGGAACGCCGAGCACGAGCGACGAGCTGATCCCCATAAAGATAAGACCGATCGCTTTCGCGCGGTAAGGCGGCTCGACGATTTTCGCAGCAATTGTGAGTGACAACACGACAATGAGTGCCGTACTCGCCGCAGTAATGACGCGCGCGATGACCATCCACGTGAAGTCCGGGCTGAAGAAAGTCATGATGTTCCCTAGGAAAAAGATGAACATGGAAATCAAATACACTTTCTTGCGCTCAAAGCGACTCGTCGCAATCAATAGCACAGGACCAGCGATGGCGTAAATCAAGGCGAATAAGGTGATCAATTGGCCGGCAGCGCTCACCGACACATCGAACTCTTCGGCAATGGTCGGCAAGATGCCGCCGACAATCAGTTCGACAAGCCCAACAGCAATCGTGGCCAAGGCTAAAATATAAACTTTCAAATTCATAACATACGCTTCCTTTCAAATATACAAGTTTTACGGGTTAGCGCCTTTTAATGGATAAGTTACATTGCTAGTACATTCATCAGATATTCCGCAAAACAGCTGGCTTTCCGGGGGGCTCGAGCTGAACTAATTCGGGCTATGCGCCCGAATGGATTTCAGCACTTCGCTGGTCCCCCAGGAGTCTGCGCTGTTTTGCTCCATATCTTTGCTTGTAAACTAAGCGTTCTTCTCATTTATAGGCATTGTAAGTTCAACTTGTAGAAGTATCGTCAGAAAATAAAAAAATCCTGATTACAGAAAACGAGTGATCGCTTTCTGTAATCAGGATTTTTCGGTTCCTGGTAGAGACCCTTAAGCCGTATTCTTAAGGTTATACAGATAGGTTATGGGGTATTTACTTTGAACAGCTTACTATATAAATAAGGTTTATGCAAGAGAATATACACTGGACGTCAGACCTCTTATGAAGAAATGAAACTTAATTCCCGTTCGACCGTAGAATATACTACCGCAACAAAATCGGTCTACACGAAAGGGATGAGTCGATGAAGACAATCGGATATACGTTTCTGATGCTTGGCCTCGTGTTCTCTATCCTCACCTTCACAAGTGATCAGTCGCCAGCACTCGGCCTCATTTTCATATCAGTCGGCATCACCTATTTCTTTATGGAAGACGAGGACGAACAAGACGACAAGGACGAAAGCAATTCTTAAGATTTTCCACTATTTCCATTCAATAGCTAGTCACTTTCAGCGAAAGCCTGTATCGTAGATGATAATAAATCTACCGGTACCGGCTTTTTTCATTTCAACAAGGATAGGGGAATACTGATGAACATACTCGTAGTCGAAGACGACCGGACGATCGCTTCCGGCCTGACATATTCTCTTGAGCAAGAAGGATTCACCACGGTGCTGCGTCACACGGCAAAAGATGCCATTGCGACGATCGAAGAGCAGCTGTCCGCCATCGATTTATGCCTCTTCGATCTGTCCTTACCCGACGGCAGCGGCTATGACCTATGCGCACTTGTCAAAAAGAAACGCGACATCCCGGTCATTTTCCTGACGGCATTCGACGATGAAGTGAATGTCGTCATGGGGCTTGATATGGGCGCGGACGATTACATCACCAAACCGTTCCGCGTGCGTGAACTCCTGTCGCGCATCAATTCCGTACTGCGCCGCTACCAGCGTCATGCGCAGCCGAAAACGGTCGTCGAACTCGGCGACGTGCAGATCAACACCTCGGACGGCAAAGTCCATAAATCGGGCAATGAAGTTCTCCTCACCGCACTCGAATACCGCTTGCTGCTCATTTTCGCGAACCACCTCGGACAAGTGCTGACGAGAGCGCAATTGCTCGACCGCATTTGGGACGTCGGCGGCGATTTCGTCAACGACAACACACTGACGGTCTACATTAAACGGCTGCGTGAAAAACTGGAAGACGATCCTCAACAACCAATGCTTATCAAAACCGTCCGCGGCATGGGCTATAAGGCGGGTGAGTAAGGATGCTGCGCAACCGTGAAATCCGCTGGCTATTCGCCACGCTCATCGCAATCAGCGCACTTGGTACGATTCTCTCCGCCATCTTTGTTTCCTATACGGCCACGTGGTTCGTGCTCGGCGTATCGCTATTGCTGAGTGCAACAGTGATCATCTTCACCTGGTGGCGCTACCGGGAGATTGAGCGCTTGTCCGGTTTCCTGCAACAAATCAGCAGCGGCGATTTTCAGCTCGACGTGCGCGATAACCGCGAAGGCGAGCTGAGCTTACTCAAAACCCAGATCTACAAAGTGACGAAAATGTTGTCGGAACACGGCGCACTGCTCACTGAAGATAAAGGCAAGCTGACGAACGCCATTTCGGATATTTCCCACCAATTAAAAACGCCACTCACGTCGATGATGGTCATGGCAGATCTACTTCGCGACAGTGACTTGGATGACGCAAAGCGCAGCGAATTCATCCGCAATCTCCACACGCAGCTCGAGCGCATGGACTGGCTCGTGGCGTCGCTACTCAAATTGTCGAAGATTGACGCTGGCACGATTTCATTCAAACAAGACCGCATCCCGGTGTCCACGCTGATTGAAAAAGCGGTCGAACCGCTGCTCATCCCGATGGACATCAAAATGCAGGAATTGCAGATCGAAGGAGATAGAGAAGCGGCGTTTACCGGCGACCTCAACTGGACGACGGAAGCGCTCATCAATATCTTGAAGAATTGCGTTGAACATACTGGGGAAGGCGGCAAGCTCGCCATCCGCTACGGCGAAAACGCGCTGTACACAGACATCCACATCGAAGACAACGGCAGTGGCATCTCCAGAAAAGATTTGCCATATATTTTCAAGCGCTTCTATAAAGGCGAAAACGCCGGCGACGACTCGGTCGGCATCGGCCTCGCCATGGCCTATAGCATCATCACGAGCCAAAGCGGCGACATCGAAGTCGCGAGCACACCAAATGAAGGCACCCGCTTCCATATCAAATTCTACAAGCAGGTGATCTAGCGCCTGCTTTTTTTCGTGGAATAAAAAACAGAAACTCCGCCTCAACGGAATTCCTGTTCAGTATTGTTAACTAGAATCAACGCTTATCCCGAAGTGCTATTAAACCACCAGACGACCAGTGCAATACTGGCAACGCCCCAAGCCGTGACGCTCCATACCCACCAAACCAAGTGCTTGGTATCTTTTGAAACATACTCGCTATCCGGGTTCGCTTTCACATGCGCAAGCTTCGTCTCCATTCTTCTTTTCATCAAAAGGAATATAAGCAATCCGATAAGGATGAAACCGATCATAAACCAAAATAAGAAATCCACGTTTTACCCCTCCTCTATATAGGTGAGTTGTTTCAAGTTAAACTTGGGCAAACAAACTGAGCTCAATAAGAGTTTCGATAATTAAATTGTAACATGAAATCAACATCTGGAAATTACCTTCCACTTTAAGTGACTAGACTGTCACTTAAAAGTCACCGGGCAGTCATTAACCCTCTCTATACTAAAGCTATCAGGTAAATCAAGAGTTCATAATCTGGTGAACGTATTCCACTAACTTTGTGCTTAGCGAAATTTTCTATCAATTTTAAGGCAGAAAAATGAAGTAAACTGCGAAGACGCATGCGGGAAAGCGAGACAGCCGAGACCCCGCAAGGAGCATAGCGACTGAGGAGGCTTGGCGCTCGCCCGCGGCAAGCGCAGCAGCTTTACGGAATGCATCAAAACTACTCGATTTCACTATAAACAGTAACCAAACGGAGGGTACACTCATGACAATCATGGAAGTAAAAAACTTATCAAAAGTATACGGCAAGGACGAAATGGCGGTCACCGCACTCGACGACGTATCATTCAGCGTCAACAAAGGCGAATTCATCTGCATCATCGGGCCATCCGGTTCCGGCAAATCGACTTTGCTCCACTTGCTCGGAGGCGTCGACCGACCGTCCAGCGGCAATGTGTCGATCGATGGCACCGACATCTACCAGTTGGACGAAACGCAATTGGCGATTTTCCGCCGCCGACAAATTGGATTAATCTATCAGTTCTACAACTTGATCCCGATCTTGACGGTCGAAGAAAACATCACCTTGCCGATGCTGCTTGATGAACAACGCGTCGACAAACACCAATTCCGCAAAATCACTGATACACTCGGGCTCGACCAACGCCTGGACCATCTGCCGAACCAATTATCGGGCGGTCAGCAACAGCGTGTATCGATTGGCCGCGCGCTCGTCAGCAACCCGGCAATTATGCTGGCGGACGAACCGACCGGAAACTTGGACAGCAAAAACAGCGAAGAAATCATGGAGCTCCTGAAGATGTTCAATAAAACCTTCAAACAGACTTTGATCGTCATCACGCACGATGAGCGCATTGCCTTGCAAGCCGACCGCGTCATTTCGATCGAAGACGGCAAAATCGCCAAAGACGAGGTCATCCGCTCATGAACATCGTCAATAAAGTCACCGTCCGCCACTTGAAGGAAAACAAACGGCGCTCGCTTGTCACCATTATCGGCGCCATCATCTCTGTCGCCATGATCACTGCAGTCGCAACGCTCGGTGTGTCGTTTCTCGACTTGTTGATTCGCGGGGACATCGAAGAAAACGGCGAATGGCATGTGCAGTATCAAGACGCAAACGTCGAACAGCTCGAAGCGGTCGCCAAAGACGAGAACACCGAACAGCTTATTGTCACGAGCGATGGTTTTGCCGCATTCGATAGCGCCAAAACCGAAAACAAACGCTATCTTTATTTTCGTAACTTCGAAGCACAAGGCATGGATCATTTCCCGCTTGCGCTCACAGAAGGGCGCTTGCCTGAAAACGCCAATGAAGTCGTTATCTCGGAAACTTTGAATACCAATTCCGATGAAACGTACCAAATCGGCGACACCTTGACCGCCGGCATTGGCGAACGCATGCACAACTTGGAAAACCGCAAGCTCTCAGAGTTCGACCCAATGCAGTTCGGTGAAGGCGATACGTTCAATGAAGAGCTGGTTAATGTAGAAGAGCAAACCTTCGATATCGTCGGCATTATCGAGCAGCCGGGCTGGGAAGTGTCTTGGCTTCCGGTAGTGAGCGTCGTCGGGTTTACCGATACGGGCACTGCCGCAGCAGGTGAGACGTTTGACGGCTACGTCGTCGCTTCAAAAATCAATAACGAATTATTTGATGACGCCAAGGCGTTTGCCGAAGCACAAGGCATTCCGTCGGTTGATTTCAATTCGGATCTTCTGCGCTTTTACGGCGCGACACAAAACGATAATTTGCGGACGACCTTGTTCTCGCTCGCCGGCATCATGATGGGCATCGTCGTCATCGGTTCGGTGGCACTTATCTACAACGCGTTCGCCATCAGCGTCTCTGAACGCGCGCGTCATCTTGGCATGCTCGCAAGCGTCGGGGCGACGAAACGCCAGAAACGCAACTCGGTATTTTTCGAAGGGGCCATCATCGGCGCCATCAGCATCCCACTCGGCATACTCGCAGGGCTCGCGGGCATTTGGGTGACCTTCCAGTTCGTCAACACTTTCTTGCAAGGCGCGCTCAATGTCGAACAGCAGCTCGAAGTCGTTGTCACGCCGATGATGCTCGTCGTGGCGATTGGCGTCTCGGCACTGACGATTTTGATCTCAACGTACATCCCGGCGCAAAAAGCATCGAAGATTTCCGCGATTGACGCCATCCGCCAAACGCAAGACATCAAACTGACGGGGAAAGCCGTGAAGACCTCGAAATGGGTGCGTAAGCTGTTCGGTTTGGAAGCGGAAATCGGCTTGAAAAACTTGAAGCGCAATCGCAAACGTTATTTGGCCACGGTGTTCTCACTGGTCATTTCAATCGTCTTGTTCTTGTCGGTGACTTATTTCACCAATAACTTGAAAACTTCGCTCGAAATGACGCAAAGCGAGCTGCGCTACGATATCCAATTGTATGGCGGCGAATTGAACGAAGACAGTCTCGCACAATACGCAAACTTGCCGGACGTTACGGAGGCCAGCTTGATGCGCCAGGCAGGAGGCGAAGCGCATATCCCGCAAGACCGATTGCCGGAAGCATTGCTCGAAGAAATTGAACGGGGCGAAACGGAGCTCATCGACGATCGCTACCGTTATTACGTGTCGGTCTATGCGATGGACAGTGAAAACTTCGAGCAATACGCAGAACAAATCGGCGTCGATCCAGCCGATTTCGGACAGGAAACGCCGCGTGCCATCCTTATCGACAAAGTGGTCTACCAAGACGGCATGTCCGGTACGTTGAAAGAAACGGAGACTGTCAAAGTGGAGCAAGGCGAGAGTTTAGAACTTCTCGGCAGCTCCATCAATGAAATGGGCGAGGAAATCGAACCGGAAGTGCTCGCCAATGTCGAAATCGCTGCGCTGACAGACGAAACGCCAGCCGGGATCGCCACTTCCTATCTTGGCAATTTGGATTTGATCGTGCCGATGGATGCGCTCGATGAACTCGGCTTTATCGCCGGCGACACCTACCCATCCATCACGCTTGCATCGAGCGACCCGATGAAAACAGAAGCCGAGATTCTGGAAATCAACGAAGCGGGCATCGACATCTCAAACGTCTTCCAGCGGCGCCAGCAGCAAGAACAACTCGTCTTGCTTATGCAGATATTCACATATGGGTTCATCACCTTAATCTCGCTCATTTCCATCGCGAACATCTTCAACACCATCTCGACGAGCGTTCAACTCAGAAAACGGGAATTCGCCATGCTGCGTTCGGTCGGCATGACCCCAAAAGGCTTTAACAAAATGATCCGCTACGAAAGCCTGTTTTACGGCGTCAAAGCACTCGCATACGGCTTGCCGATCAGTTTCGCGGCAATGGTAGCGATGCATTTTGCACTCGGCCAGACCTTCGATTACGGATTCATTGTCCCATGGGGCAGTGTCGCCTTTGTCATCGTCGTCATCTTCTTGATCGTCGGCGCGGCCATGCTTTACTCAATCGCAAAAATCAAAAACGACAATATTATTGAAAGCTTGAAACAGGAAAATGCATAAGGAAAACGCGCTCTGCCGGTTGGCGGAGCGCGTTTTTTGTATGGAGAATTAAATTCTGCGAACTGCATCTTTCTTGCGGAAAATCCCAATTAGCAATAACACCAAGCCGGTAATAAACGTGCTGGGGTATAGGATGGCGAGCATCGCCACTGCAGCCCAACCGTTTCGTTCGTAATGAGCATAGCCCATACTGACAAGCCAGGAGAACAACGGGCAGATAACAAACATCGTCGTGACGCCCCAAATGACGTATTTGCCTTTGCGCGAATAGCTTTTACCGAGTTGGTAAGCGAGAAGCAGCGAGACGAGTAAAATGCCACTGGCTGCAGCATATTCCATGTCGAATAGCCTCCTTCTGGTGGATGCCAATCTAAGGTGAGATTCTATTTAGTTGACTTCATTTTAACACAAATTCCCAATTCCTGAAGCGCGTCTCGAATATCATTTATCTATCTTAATGGAAAGGTTTCCAGGTATTCCCTAAGGGTACAGGGGAGTAGAGCTAGGAGGAGAGAGTGTGTGAATAAACGAGTAAAGAACACGATAATAGGCACCATAATGTACGGGGTCATCGCTTATATCGTCACGTATATTTTGGACGGACAACCGGTATGGAATTTGGTAATGGGGATGGCACTTGCTGGATTTCTGTCTTATGGATTTATTATTCCCTATATGGAAAAGAAACGATTAGAGAAAAACGAGAAAGCAACGAAGCGGATGGAGGATAACTGGAATGACTAATTATGCAGTAAAGGCCATTTCATGGGCAGTGGCATACGCGGCCATCGCGTTTTTGACGAGTTACATATTCGGCAGGGAACCGGGATGGGTCTTCTTTTTCGGGTCGTTGATTGCCGGATTCATAATAGCAGGTGTGCTGCGGCCAATCGTCCAGAATAAGCGCCGCAAGAAACAACAAGCAGGTGAGCGTATATGAACTGGCCTGAAATCAAAGAATATCTGACAGAGCCAATCATTTCGAAACAGAAAGACCCTTTGCTTATTTTCCCTTTGGGGGTTCTCGCCGCCTGGATCGGAACAGCAGTCTATCGAAGAAGTGGCGTTTCCTACTTTGAGTACCTACTGTGGATGGTTCCAGTCGCCATCATCACTTTCGCTTTGTACCTTTTGCTGATTGTCTGGCTGAAGAAGCGAAGGGCGAAAAACAAAAAATGATCTATACCCAAAGTGTCGATAGCCAACAGGAGAGTATAGAGCTAGGAGGAAGTGCGTGAATAAACGAGTGGAAAATACGATAATCGGCACAATAATGTACGGGGTCATCGCTTATATCGTCACGTATATTTTGGACGGACAACCGGTATGGAATTTGGTAATGGGGATGGCACTTGCTGGATTTCTGTCTTATGGATTTATTATTCCCTATATGGAAAAGAAACGATTAGAGAAAAACAAGAAAGCAACGAAGCGGATGGAGGATAACTGGAATGACTAACTGTGCAGTAAAAGCAATTTCATGGGCAGTGGCATACGGCGCTATCGCGTTTTTGGTCAGCTACATACTCGGCGGCGAACCGAGTTGGGTCTACTTTATTGGCTCTTTGATAGGCGGATTCATCGTGTATGGTGTGCTGAGGCCAATCGTGCAAAACAAGCGCCGCAAGAAACAGCAGCGAGCAGGTGAGCATATATGAGCTGGCCTGAAATCAAAGAACATCTAACAGAACCGATTTTTTCGAAGAAGAAAGATCCGATACTCTTTTTCCCCCTAGTATTTCTCGTCACTTGGCTCGGGACAGTCGTTTACCAAAGAACCGGCATTTCTTATGTTGAATACATATTGTGGCTGATCCCAATTGCTCTCGTTCTTTCTGCATTGTACATTTTATTGATTGCCTGGCTGAAGAAGAAACGGGCGAAACGCAACGATAGATCGTAAAGAAAGCGCGTGTCTTCTAAGAGACTCGCGCTTTTTTATGGTTTTATTCTTCAATCACTTGATTCTCGTTGTCATAAAAAGTAAAGACGGCTGGTGCTGATGAGTGGATGTTGTCTGGCAGCTTTGCGTATTCAATGAGGTAGGGTTCACGTGCTATCGGAAAACTGAATTCTAATTGAGCGGCTCCTAGAGTTTTCAGGTTAACTTGAGCGATTCGCAAGGAATCGTTTGTGCCGACCAATACGCCGTAAGTTCCCTCGTTTGTCGGGATATCCAGATACGTGAAGCCGGGCACCGTTCCGATGGCGTGTACTTGGAATCGCTTGAGCCAATCAAGTTCGTAATGCGCATACATCACCGTGCCATCACTCGCTTCCAACAAGGCGATCCAGCTTTCGGATGCATCTATGTTCTTGATTTCTTTCAGCGAAAAGAGCTTGTCGTCTGAGTTGCTGCGGTAAAGTTCATCAAATGCTGCTTGTGCGTGTTCCTCTAGGTTGGCCTGAAGCTTGTTAGTATTGGCTGAAACGCTCAGCCCGTAGACTAAAACCGAAACGAGTATTAAAGATGCAAGAAACCACACAATTTTCCTGTTCAAGCCAATGCCTCCCTCACCAGTCCGTTGCCTCTATTTATTCCATACATCATACATCAAATTAGAAGAAATAGAATATAGCTTTGAAAAAATTCAGCACACCAGCCGTCTTCTGAAGAGCTGCTTATTTACATCTCCTGTTTAATTAGCTGAACAACTTGAAGCATCTCTATTTATTTCACCGATAAATATACAAATCGCATGAATACACTATTCTCCAAATGAGTACTAAGTGCTATTATATGTAAGATATTCCAAATCGAGAGGGAGAAAATAATGAGCAAGACGAATATTCAATCAAGTAGAGAGACTGTATATTTTGTAATCAGCCTGATCTTCAGCATTCTTATTTATATTTTGGCAGCTGTCTCCATTATCGGGATCGGCATTGCCTTGACGGTATTTGCGATTCTTTTGTTCGCCAATGTCGTCATGCTCGGCACGATCCGCGGCAACGGCGTGCGCATCCACGAGCGTCAATTCCCGGATGTCTACGAACGCGTGCAGACTTTAGCGGCGCAAATGGAATTAAAGAAAGTCCCGGACGTTTTCGTCATCCAATCCGAAGGGGCACTCAACGCGTTTGCGACACGTTTCTTCGGACGCGACATGGTCGTGTTGTATTCGGAAGTGTTTGAACTGGCACGCGAGCAAGGGCAAGACGAACTGGATTTCATCATCGCCCACGAACTGGCGCATGTAAAACGCCGCCACGTCTGGAAGAATCTATTGATTTTGCCGGCCGGGTTTATCCCGTTCCTCAGTACGGCATACAGCCGTTCGTGTGAATACACATGCGACCGCCACGCCGCTTACACCATTCAAAACGCCGCAGCCGCAAAACGCGCATTGACGCTGCTTGGCATCGGCAAGAAAACCTACGCAGAAGTGAACGAAGACGCATACCGCGAACAGATTCACACCGAGTCGAATGCATTCGTTTGGCTCGCCGAAGTATTGTCGACGCATCCGCGTCTGCCGAAGCGCATCCAGTCCATCGAGCGCTTCCATGATGGAGATGTGAAATACTACGAGCCGAACAACGGCAAAATCGCACTGGGCGCGACATTGCTCATTGCGGGAGTCACTGCAGGCTATATCGGCCTCATCGCGTTAACGACAGCTGGCACCTTAGCCTTCGCAAGCTTCATGCAATTTTCAGAAGCGAGCTTCGCCGACGGGTTTGCAGTCGATGGTGAAACGCCACTCATGGTCGCGGCCTCAGAAGGCAATGTCGCTGAAGTGGAAGCCCAACTCGCAAACGGCGCCGACATCGATGCCCGCAACGGCGGGAATGAAGACGCCTTAATGTATGCGATGTATTCAGGCGATCCGGACGTTGTCACCACACTGCTCGAAGCAGGAGCGGACCCGAACACGACTGATGATTTTGGAACGGTTCTCGCGACAGCGGTCGCTTACGGGGATTACGAAAGCGCTAAAATCCTCGTTGCAAACGGCGCTGACCCAGCACTCGAAGGGCCGGATGGCTTAAGCGCCATGGATGAAATCGGCGCGAGTTCTGAAGAGGAATTCATGGAAATGCTGGAACAAGGCTATTAATAGATACAAGCGTCGATCGCTAACAGATCGACGCTTGTTTCATTTCTACGCTGCCGTCATCCCCATCGACATGATCGATGCCCCATTCACAACTCTCTTCGTTTTCCCACTCGACCGCGTAACGACCAAAGCTGTAGTCGATGGAAATCACTTCGGCTGTTCCGAACGAATTCGTGTGAAGTTCTTCGATAATCGCGATGGCTTCGGATTCAGTGATCTGTGGTTGTAGCATGCAGCCTATTAGAAAAATACTCAAGAACATAACGAGCAAACTCAAGCGTTTTATAGCTTCACTCCCTTTGGCAGATAGACGGAATTGAACCAACAAAAGTTACTGGAATTTCGGCTGAATATGTTATGTGTTTGCGATAGGCGGGTAGGCAGAGAGTAACACCCATTTATTTGGCAACTGGGAACAGCTTGGTGAATGACCGCAAATGGCCAGGATAGTTAGCACGGAGGAAGAAGCTTCAAAATCCTTATTAGAGAGGAATGGTTGAAATGAAGAAATTCGCAGCAATTATCTTCGCAAGCGGATTGGCATTGTCTGCATGCTCAGGCGACAGCGAACCGGAAACAGAACCGCTCGAAGAAAACGACGGCGCTGATGATACGATGACCGACACGGATGATGGTGAAGAGGAGGAAGATTGATGAGGGATAGGCATTTGTAAGATGCGTTAAAAATAGAATAAAGAATAATAAAAAGGCCTGCACGGCTGCAGGCCTTTTTACTATTCTCAATTTACATATGGTTCTCAGTTCGCCACTTGTTCCAAAGTCTTTTCGAGCATCAGTGTTTCTCTATAATGCTCGGCTTCCGCAAGCTTAGTGAACTCCACAACCTTATTATGGTTTTGAATCACAACATCAGATATTTCTTCGAGAGATACTCTGAAAAACTCCTTGCGTTCATTCACTTTGTTTAAGCGTTTATGATGGAAAGCCTTGTGCAGAGCATTCTCTAATGTTGGCGCATCTTCAGAGAAAATCATGGCATGAACATCGAAAGTGAATGGGACGGATGCATCACCTAGTTCCTTCACACGATCCATAGGTTCCAGGCGGCGCGTCATGCCGATTTTATACACGTGCTCTCCAAACGAACCGATATTGGAAATGATGTAGACATATCCAGCTCGTGTATTCTGTTCGCGGTTGAGGACATCTTCTTTGTCTTTTTCGACAAGTGCGAGTTTTGCTTCCAGTTCCAAAATCTTATGCTGAATATCAGCTTTCTCATCACCAGAAGCTGATTCGATGCGTGATTTCAAGGAACCAATTTCCTTCACAAAGTGGGTTTCTTCTTTTTCGATTTTCTTCTTCAATGCTTCAATTTCCTTCTGGGCTTTTTGTTCTTCGCGCATTTTTTCTTTGATTCTGCGCTGTTCCTCACGCTCTTCCTCTTTGATCTGTTCGTATTCATAAGCGAGATGGAGCTCTGCCAGTTTTAGCTCCAGATATTCTCCAGTAATCTCTATCCGGTTTTTCGCATTCATCTTATTTAACTTCGTAAAAGAATTGCGAATCCGCTTCTCGATCGAATCTATATTATTGAATTTAGCTTTTGAAATGGCACTATCGCAATCCGTATTAAAGGAGTAGAGAGTCATTTTGATATTGTCATTATTCATTTTTCGCCCCTCAGCCTTACTGCCATTCAACTCCCAGCCATCATAATGAAGTGTAGCTTTTTTCTCTTTAGCAAGTTGCTTTTGACGCTCACGTATTTGATCCAGCTGCAATTTATAAACTTGCGAATTTTCAAGGTTATATTTCGGAGCATAGAACCCGAATTCTTGAAATAGAATTTCATCATCTAAGACAACTATCTCTGCATTCTTTTCCTCTGCTTCTTTTATGAGAGTGACTATTTGGTCGCCTAAGAGAACTTTTTCTTTAGCTAGATTATCCATATTTACTTTTTCATCACTGATTACTTTATGTATCGCCTCTAAATCTTCGGCCACTTTCAGCTTTTCTAGTAACTTATCTTTTTTCTTTTCTAAGTCTACAATCGTCTTTTCTTTTTCATCGGTCATTGTTTGAACATCTTTTTGAATTGCTTCTTTCCGCTCGTTTAATATCAATAGATCACCGAAACCACTATCATCCCATTGTTGATGATGTTTCGCTTCTTCCTTCCCTCTCTGTTTCATTAAGATAATCGCTGGAATCAACGGCAATATTAAATACCATTGTGAAAACAGCAAACCGATAAACCAAATAGAATGATACCATTTCGTCTGCATTGAAAAGCCCCTTGTACTTATTTAAATTCCTAAATAAACCAACTAGTGAGTATATTATATCGTTAATAATTAAAGGAAAGGTATCTATTTGAGAAATAAATGGAAATTAAGAGCCCAAATAGCAAAAATTCCGATGAAGTAAGAGAGCTAAGACTATCAAAACTAAGTGGTTCTATTCAGTAATTTGTCTATTTATGATTCCAAGCTAATAATCTGTCAATAATTGTAGTAATATTGCGAAAAGTATCCTCAGATTAGTTAAATAATGCTAAACTGAAAATAAGTAAGATACAGGATTTTACAACTAGAGAAGATAGGGGCTAGCCACATGATTATCTACAACGAAAGCTCTGCCAAATTCATCAGCCATGTACTGGAGCAGCGCATCGAATCGGTTCTTCTGGATCGAGTCCAGGAGAAGATGAACCATTCGGTTTCTCCGAGTGAAATTCGTTCGTGGACCAACTCCCTGCCCCAAATGGCGAAGATTTTGCGGGATGCCGACCTGAAAGACGGCACGCATGTGTTGCTCGAATACAAGCTGCCATCCACCGAAAAGCGCATTGATTTTCTCATTACCGGCGAAGACAAGGCCGGTAAGCAAAACGCGGTTATCGTGGAGCTGAAGCAATGGCAGAAATCCCAGTTGGCAGAAGGTGACGGCATCGTCAAAACTTATCTTGGCGGGCGCACACGCGAAACGGTGCATCCGTCTTATCAGTCCCTCTCCTACAAGCGCTTTCTCGAGAACTTCAACGAGTCCTTATATGAAGGCACTTCGATCAATTTAAGCTCTTGTGCGTATTTGCATAATTACATCCCAAACCGTGAATCGGAACCCTTGCTCGATGAACGCTACCGAAGCTATATCGAACAGTCTCCGGTCTATTTCCAGTTCGATGACCTGTTGTTGCGCAAGCGAATCAATGACGCGGTCTCAGAAGGAAAAGGCGACGAAATTGCGCGGAGAATCGAAGAAGGACGCATCCGACCCTCAAAAAAGTTGGTTGAAGCCGTCAATTCATTATTTGAAGGCAACGAAGAATTCATCCTGCTCGATGAACAGAAAGTCGCCTACGAGAAAGTGCTGTCCATCTA
Source organism: Planococcus sp. SK3692 (assembly GCF_028890485.2). Classification (GTDB taxonomy): domain Bacteria; phylum Bacillota; class Bacilli; order Bacillales_A; family Planococcaceae; genus Planococcus. The sequence goes on along the minus strand of NZ_JARCHV010000001.1, from coordinate 1,146,385 downwards.
TAATAGTCTGGATCTCGAAACCGACCAGAAGCACACAATTCTCATCAAGGGCGGACCAGGTACCGGTAAATCTGTCATCGGCTTGAATTTGATGAATTTCCTGTTGGGTGAGGAAGCAACAATTGAATACATCACGCCTAACCAATCGTTCCGTGAAATCCTGCGTAAGAAACTGATTGGCCGGAGCGGCTTCGTGGAAATACGGAGCCTGTTCAAGGGATCCGCAGCATATGTGGATACACCGACCAATTACTACGACGTCCTCGTCTGCGACGAAGCGCATCGACTGAAAAACCAAGGCCATATGAAACCGAAAATCGATGGCGAAAACCAGGCGACGCAAATCATCCGCTCCAGCAGGCTCAGCGTCTTCTTTATCGACGACGAACAAGTCATCTCCAATAAAGATATTGGCCGCTTCGAGCTATTGAAAGAAGAAGCCGAAAAACAAAACGCCAATGTTCATGTCGTCGAACTCGACTCACAGTTCCGTTGCGCAGGCTCCGGCAATTACTTGGAGTGGCTCGATAATTTGTTATACGACAAGAAACAGGACATCCAGCTCGACGGAGATTTCGACTTCCAAGTCGTCGATTCTCCACAGGAGCTATACGAAAAAGTCGTCAAAGAAAAAGGCGGCCGGCTACTTGCCGGTTATGCTTGGGATTGGAATAAGAACCCTGTGAACGGAGAGCTGCCAAAAGACGTCTTCATAGAAGAGCACGACTTCGCCATGCCCTGGAATGACCCAAACCGCATCGACTGGGCGATCCACCCAGAAGGCTCTGAACAGATTGGCTGCATTCATACTGTGCAAGGTCTGGAGATGGAATATATCGGTGTCATTATCGGGAACGATTTGACCTATAACCCGGCAACGCAGTCGCTGGAAGTGAAGCGGGAGAACTTTAAAGACAAAGGGGCAAGACCTGCGAAGCCAAAGGGGAAGTATGCAGTTGATCCACTTGATCAATTAGTGAGGAATACGTATAAGACATTGATGACCCGGGGGATGAAGGGTTGTTATGTTTATAGTGTGGATAGTCGAGTTAAGAATTACTTCTCATGAGAAACATGAAGAATAAAAAAAAAGAGGCGTAAACTAAAGACCGAAGTTAATAAAGAATTAAAAGATTATCTAGAAACATATTATTGACCACTTCGTTATTTAGAACTTATTATGAAAAATTAAAAATGAGAGATCGAAGTAATACAGTTCAGTTATATGAAAAGTAAGGAGAGAAATTTATTAAAGGATTATTTACAGTATTTAATGATAAAAAATTTAATGAAAATAGCCTTCTTTTGATAGCTGAATACAGACACTTTGCAAAAGTGGGAGAATCGCGTTGACGGGCTGTTTCTGATTACATTTCTGGCATAATGGATTCTTATGCAGTGAAAATATGTAAATATTATTATGGTGAACATGAAGTTAAGGAGATATTTGAAGAAGGTTTAAAAATGAAATTAAATATATCTTCTGCAAAAATATAAAGCACAATATTCTTTGCAGAAATGGAGGAGAAATAAGTTGATCCATTATTAATCGATTTAGCAGAAAAATTTACAGGAGCACGATTTTGTACAATTCAGGCTTCCTTAAAGTATGATATCGAGCACTAGAGCAGCTGTCTTGCAGCTTTATGTTTTATTTCAGGAAGTGGCTGAATTATTATTCAGCAAAACACTATTTTTCTATAGGAGTGGTTTTATTGATAAATATTCGAGAAATGAAATACAAAAATATGTTGAAAATGACAGAACATCTTCGCCAAAACGATTATTATACAGCTGAAGAAAAATTAGTTTTTTCATTTTCAGACCTGAAGTTCATAGAGCCTGCAGGGGCTTTAATATTTCTATCAACTATAAATAAATTGCGAGAAAGTAAAATTCCATATGAATTTGAATCCATCGATAACGTTTTACATAAATCAGCGATATCGTATGGTGAAAGAATGGGGATCTTTCAAAAATTAGGTCTCTCAAATGAACCTATTTATAGAGAAGGATCAACATACATAGCTCCCTTAGAAATAAATATAAACCAATTGTTTAAAGAATTAAAAATGCAAGAAACTACAATTGAAGAGTACTATGATACTATTTCCGAAAAAATAGTTAATAAAATTTTAATGGAATTCGAAAACTATGCTGACGAGAATATTAAAGATTTATTTCTTTTCGTAATTAGAGAAATGGTAAGAAATGTTTTCGATCACTCTAAGGCCTCACGATTCTTATATGGAGCCCAAATGTATTCTGCTCATGGTTATGTAGAAGTAGTTTTAGCAGATTTAGGTATAGGGTTAAAAGAAACTATTCCTTTTGATGAAGAAGAGGTCTGGTATGGAAAAGATACTGATGAAGCTGCTATAAGAAAATCTGTATTGCCTGGTTTGTCAGCTTGGTCAAATCACTCATATGCACCTGAAGACTATAAGAATTCTGGGTACGGTCTTGCCCTAGTGAAAAAAATAATTGAAGGCACAGAAGGAATATTGTGTATAGCATCAGGAACAAAATCAATAGAGTTTTCTCGGAATCAAGAAGTAGTGAGAGATTGTGATATAAAGGGAACTGTTATTAGAATGAAGATATGTCCGGAAAAACTAAGCCAGGTTGATTTTTCTCTAATCTTAGCAGATGCTGAAAAAGAGGCTACAGAAAAAGGTTTTAGTAATGTTCCTTCCACAGCTTCTAAGAGACTTAAAAGCAAAGTAGTAAAGAAGAACTGATTAAAGATTAACGCTGATTCTTCACAAAGCACCTTAAATAATATAAGAAACTACTGGTTAACCTAGAAAATTGATTATAAATTGGCAAAAAAGTTTTACAAATTAATAATTTGCTTACATTTTGGGGAGGTTTTCAGTAGTGCATTAAGAGTTTTATTAAAAAAATTTTAATACGAATAGAATTAGAAATAAGGAAAAGCGATAATTATTAAGTTTTTATTTTAAAAATAGTGATATGAGGAGCTTTTAATATGGAAGGAATTTATGAGGTTAGAATTAATAACGTTTCAGAGTTTATCCAAACCGTTTCTCAAATACATGAGGATAAAAAGAGATTGTGGTTTAGGGGGCAAGGTCAAGATGATAGAATTAAATATCGATTACTTCCAAATATATATAGGAATAGTTTAGAAGTTTATCCCGAACATGATTTTTACTTAAGATTTAAAGCAAAAGCAGTTCCATATTTAACCTATCAACCTACTTCAGAGTGGGATTGGTTATTCTTAATGCAACACCATGGAGTACCAACTAGACTTTTAGATTGGACGGAAGAAGCTCTTATCGCTTTAGCATTCGCTATACAAAACCGCTATAGTGAAGATGAAATAGAATTTGATTCGGTGGTTTGGTGTTTAGAGCCAACAATATTGAATTCTAATTGTATAAATGGTGACAATAAATTTATTCCCAATATAGAAGAAAAGGAAATTTCAAGTGCTTTTAATATGGCTAGTCGATCTCAAATGAGAAATAACTTCCCCGCAGCCATTATTGGATCTTTAAACAGTGATAGAATAGTTTCGCAGAAAGGTGTTTTTACTATTTTTCCAAAACCACCTAATGTGGTTCCGCTTGAAGAATTACCTGGAGCCAACAATTTTTTGTCAAGAATAATAATAAACAAAAATGAAATAAATGGAATACAACAAGAATTATTTAGGCTTGGAATCACTGAAGGAAGACTCTATCCTGATTTAGATTCAGTGGCAAAAGAAATTTTAAGAGAGTATAAAGAATAATAAAATAGAAAGGAGAGTGAGAAGAGTGTTTGAAATTGAACGTACGACAGCTACTATTGAAGAATGGTTTATAAATATGAAAAATGAACAAATTAATTTTAATCCACCTTATCAGCGAGTGAGTACCGTATGGAATGTACAAAATAAACAATTATTAATAGACAGTATATTTAATCGTTTTGACATGCCCAAATTTTATGTTCACTATTTCTTTGAAAATAATAACAGATTAAATTTCACTGGCCAAAAATATGCAATTATAGATGGTAAGCAAAGATTTAAAGCTATTTTTGAATTTATGGAAGATGATTTTAAACTAAATAATAACTTTATATATATTGAAAATGAAGATATAAAAATTAGCGGTATGTACTATTCAGAGATAGTTAATAATTATCCATGGTTAAAACATGAGTTTGAAAGCTATGTAATTGATATTTCTCTTGTAATTACAGAAGAAAAAGAGATAATAGAAGAACTATTTTTAAGATTAAATGAAGGAAAACAATTAAATAATGCCGAGAGAAGAAATTCGATAACGGGATTCTATACAAGCCAAATCAGAGAAATAGTAAGTGAGCAAGATTTCTTTCAAGAGAAAGTAGCTTTTCAAGATAAAAGATATGATTACTTTGATGTGTGTACTAAGATGTTGTTATTAAGTGTAAGTGAAGAGATAACTAGTTTGAGTAAAAAGAAACTAGATGATTTGTTAAAGGAAAACAGAGATCCAAATCAGAATAATATGGCTGATATAGGCCGGTTTAAAAATGAACTTATCGACTTTTCTGGAATTTTTCTATCTAAAGATCACCTGTTAGGTTCGAAATCACATGTCCCAGTATATTTTCTTTTTTACAAAAAATTTATTGAGGAGGACAAACAAAATTTAAGATTGTTCTTTGAAGATTTCGAAAGGATTAAGATTGAAAATAGAATTTCAAATAAAGAAAAAAGTCCAGTTTTATTAGAATACGATAGACTTAACCAACAAGGGACAATTTCAAAGAAATCTTTAGAAGATCGAATTGAGATACTTACCTTATACTTCTTGGAATTTAATACTTTTAAAAAGTTAAGTCTAAAAACCGAAATAAGAATTGAAAATACTAATTTAGATATTGAAGAACTAGAGGATTAATATAAAAAAAGTTATATGCTTCTATTAAAAAAATATTTAAACGGTTCTTCAAAATTCAGACGGCAATTAAAATAAGCTTTTTTCAAATAGACTTCAGTGGCTGTTTTTCGCTCGAAATATTTTTGTTGCTTCCTCACTGCCACGAAGAATACGGATCTGCAAAATACAACACTTGGATAGCGAGCTTCTTTTCTAACCCCGGCTAACAGCTGAACTCCGTGCGCTGGAGATCCGCTTCGCTTAACAATTGTTACCGTGTCTGTCGCACTTTTCGGCTTGCGTGAAATTGCCAAGTTGATTTTACCTCGAATAGCACGAATCGAATAGTAAAGTAGAGATAGTACCTCTTTATTTAGCTCCATTCTTTTATAATAAATTGGACAAAGCTTATGACAAAACCTCAGTGTAATGTTGGTGTAGTAACTTACATTTCACACTAATCTGTCATGGGCTCTTTTTTATTTTTGCGATTGCTGCGCTTAATATTTCAATCGATCGTTATAAAAAGCTATTTATACTAATTTATAGTATCTAAGCACTCATCTGACATGTGAAGGAGAATATATATTGAAGGTTAATAATCTGAAGGAAAACACACCTTATATTATTATTGGAGTCTTAATAATGATTATAGCTTCGCTAGTTCTGACTTTAGTAAATAATGAGGTAAGAATAATTCCAGCATGGTTTCCTCAGTCTATATTTACCGGGGTTTTTACTCTGGGTGGTGCTTATTTAGGTGCTTCGTATGCTGGTAAATTTACATTAAAGTCAGTAAATGAACAAATTAGTTTTGAAAAGCAACTTAGAGAACGGGAAGAAGTAAAAAGAAATCAAAATAGTATTAGAATAATAAATGATGAAATTATGATGGTTTTATCTACTATGGAAAGTCTGATCTATTTCTTAGAAAAGTCTGATGCTCGAGAATTACAAGTTTCTTTGAGCAAACAAGTTATTGAGTATTATAACGAATTTAATTTTCACGTAAGGGATAACAGTCTAATGATGAACATTTCTAATGATCATTTTTTTTATGTTTCGTTTATTAAAAAGTGCTCAGGACTAATCATTTCCATTTGTGAATTTATTCAAAAGAAAGAATTTGAAGAAGATGTTGAAGAGCAACAAAAATTAAAGGGCGCTCTAAAAGGACAATATAAAAGTATGGAAGCTGCGTTTAACAAAATTAGAAACCAATGAATGTAGAGGAATATTAAAGGTTTGAATTGAGCAATGGATTCTATGTAATTAAAGAATATTTAGGAATAAGTGGATCGATGAGCAATGTAATAAATAACTTATAGAGGAGATATGGTATGACACAAACGTCTGAATACGAAAATTTACCTATTATAAGAAGTTGGGAAACAAAGGTTTCAGCAATGCTAAATATTCCAAGAGGAGAAAGTGGATTTCACGAGTCTCTATTTACAATTCTTACGTTATTAAAAAATGAAACCCCCATGTTACAAAGAATTAGTATTTCAGGAAGTCAAAGTGAAGTGACACTTGAAGAGGTTTGTGTGAAATTACGTCCGTCGGGAATAGTGCGGAAATCGAAAAGTGGATGGGAGCTGTCTTCTGAAGCAGAGGTGTGGCTGAAGTCTAATGATAACTTATATTTAGCTGCTATATTAAACGCAAATATTCGATACTTTTCAGAAATTCTTGCATTTTTAGACGATAGTCCGAAGAAAGCGCTAGAAATACAAAAAAATGCGAGTGAGAATTATAAGTTGAACTGGAAAACTAAATCAGAAATTCATTCTCGACTGAATTGGTTGAAGGATCTGGGACTTGTAAGTTTTGAGGACTTTAACTTGAATTATTCTATTACTAATTCGGGACGCGAATTTCTAAAAGTAGTAGGTTATTTTGATTTTAAGGATATAAAAAATCATGAAGATTCTACTAGCAGCGAAGCCGAGCTTCCTATCTCCACTTGGGCAGAAGAAATGATCATTTTACATGATAAGGATGCTAATAAAAGAAAGCCGGGGTTAGGATACTATCCAGGAAGCGTGCAAGAAATCCACAACACTATATTCGATTACTTGTTGATGATGGCGAGCCCTACAGATTTTATTACAATAGCGGAGTACTCCGCGTCTACATTTGGTATATCAGAGTCATCTACACGGGCCTTTATTTCAAGTTTAGTTAATCTAGATTTTATTGAAAGAAAAACTAAAACATTGTATCAGAGAAGTGAATTAGGCAGTAGATTCCCATCGGAAAACTTTGAACTAGATTTTGCGTGCTGTATACATAAAAAGTTTTCCTTCGTTTTTGAGATATTATTAGAGCTCGAAAAAGAGAATAAGAGTACTAAACAGTTAGCAATAATAGCTAAAATCTCTCATGGATTCCCAAGTGAAAATAATATGGAAATAAATAAGAGGTTACATATTTTAAGAAATGCCAAGCTAGTTCAAGAAAAAGGAATGAATCTATTTGGGTTAACGAATCGAGGACTTCTCTTAAGCAAAAAATTGAAATCGGGTATAGCACAAAATGTGATAGACCCATTGGCAGTTAGTACTGTACAGGATGAAGAGCATGGAAATAATACTACAAATCGGATAACATCCTTATTACATGATTTGAGAATTTCATCACGTGATTCATCAAATCCAACTCTATTCGAAAGTCACTTATGTCAGGCATTTACTGTGCTTGGGTTTAAAGCTGAATGGTTAGGTGGTTCAGGTAAAACTGATATCTTAATTCAAGCTCCTACATCTCCGAGATTCTCATACACTATTGCTGCTGACGCGAAGTCAACGTACAGCGGAGGTATTACAGATGGGCAAGTAAATTTTGACACCATAGTTGATCATAGAAAAATACATGGTGCAAATTATTCTGTTGTAATTGGTCGAGAGTTCCAAGGTGAAAGGATAGTTGAAAGGGCTGAAAAGCACAAGGTAGCTTTAATTGATATTGACTTATTGGAAAGTCTTATAAAACGCCATATAGATGTCCCTTTAAAATCTGATTCTTATCGAAAGATATTCAGTCAGTCTGGAATAGTTGATATAAGTGTAATTGAAGATGATAGAAAACAAATTATTAGAGAAGGAATTTTACTTAAAGCGGTGATGAAGTGTTTGTATGAAGAAGGTGAAGACCCATTCACACAAGGCATTCTTCAACCAAGAGAAATATATTTGTTGTTGAAGAATCAAAAGACATTTGAGCCAGCCTTGAATATCGATGAAATAGAACGAATGCTTGCTTTTTTATCTTCTCCATTGATTAATTGTGTTGGAATTGCTAAAGAGGGGTACTATGCGGTAGGTTCATTAGTCGATGCAGCTCAAAAGTTCGAATTTTATCTCAATGCGTGTAGAAATAATTAGTAAGCATTATTATGGGAGTAGATTTTTAAATGAAAAATTTATTTATACTTGGGAATGGGTTCGATTTAGCTCACGGACTTCCTACTTCTTATGAAGATTTTAGAAAGTATTTATATGAGGAATATGATATTAGCTCAGAAATAAGCCCTGGAATTCATATAGAAACCAAAACATTACTTGATGGTGATGAAGTGTTTGATGAAAAGGAAGCTGTAGAATTCTTAGTGACTTTAATTTCTGAGACAGAATTAAATGGCGACCAATGGTCAGATTTAGAGAATAGTATGGGAAAATTTGATTTTGAAGATTATCTAGAAATCCAAAGCAGTATGTTCGATTTAGATCACGATAAAAACCTTTTCAGAATGCAATACATTTATGAAGATAACGCTAGCAATTATTACAAGGTAGTTAAAGAACTAAAGAAGTTATTTTTTGCATGGATTAAAAAAATCGATACTAGAGAAGTGACAGTGAGAGAAAATTTCCAAAAGCTTATAGTTCCTGAACGAGATGTTTTTCTAGTTTTCAACTATACAACGATTGTTGAGGAATTTTATAATGTTATAGACTACTACAATATCCACGGTGATCAATTTTCTGATGAGATTATATTTGGACATGGTGATGAAGTCGAATATTATGAAGGTAAATATATAGGAGCGGCAGATTACCTGACAGATATTAAAGAGGAATTAAAAAAAGATACAAAAAAAATAATTGAAGAAACTCACTTCTTTAAATATCTAAATTCTATTGAAAGAATCTATTCGTACGGTTTCTCATTTTCTGAAGTCGACTTACCTTATATTAGAGAAATATGTAATCAACTAAATACTGGTCAGATTATCTGGTATTTGAATAAATATGAAAAGAACAGTAAAAGGGAGGAATACAAAAGAAAATTAAGGGAATGTGGTTTTGAAGGTGAATTTAGTGTATTTTCAGGTTGATTTTTAAATACGCTTATAACAAACAGGGAAGCGATAGGAGAATTCACCCGAAATGTACTGAACACAGAAGGGAGAGAAGAGGCGTTTACTTGAAATGCTTCTTCTCTCCGTTTTTGTTTATAAGAGGATGTTTTTGATAATTAATCTTTCTTCATTCATGAAAAATGGTGACCTTTTTATTTTTTATACCAATTAGACTCAATCGCAACCCCAGCATCAACAATCAGATTGTAGATAGGACATCTTCTTTCCACTTCTTTCTTCAATTCCTCCAGCCGTTCCTCGCTTTCATCTGTTGAAAAAATCGCCTCAAAACTGACGGTCTGGAAATGAGTAGAGACGCCTTCAACACCTCTCATGCCGCGTGCGTCGATGGTGCCGCTGTTTTTGAACTCGATACCATCATAGGAAAAGTTCTGCTCTTTCGCGATCAAGCCGATCATAACGGATGTGCAGCCAGTCAATCCGCCTAACAAGTATTCAAGCGGATTCGGCCCTTCATCGGCGCTTCCCAGATGTTTCGGTTCATCAATGATAAAAGGTGCAAACTACCTTGCATAAATAGACGTTTTTAAATTCCCTTCCCAAGTCCCGCGCGTTTCCATTTTTACTAACTGCTTTGTAGTCATTTCAACACTCCTATTCTATGGTGAACATAAAAGCTTAATTATAGATTAATGATTTCAAATTGCAAGATTATTGGAGAACCATACTAAACTACTTGAGATTTATTCAGTGTAGTATTAACGATGGTGAATCTCAGAAAGAGTATCGCCGCTTTAATATGTCACTTGTTAAGTCTCTCCAAATGCAATGTGTACCTATAGGGAGCTACTAATTTTATCCAAAATATTAATGCATTCAATAAATTAAGTGGTATATTTAATGCAAGTATTATGAAGGAATTCAAATAATGAGGGGATGTTCAGATGAATGAAGAGGGTAAGAAAAAGAATTTCAACTTCTTTAAAAGAACAGAAGGTATAAAAAGTAAGGATTTTGAAAAAGGATATAAAAAATATGAGTCCAAAGCTCGTGAATATTTTAATGATAAAGAAAAAGTAAAAGATCTATTTAATAACGCTAAGCAGAAAGCAGAAACTAATAAGGATGCTTTAGAAGAGGTAGCAGAAAAACTCCAATTACTACTTGCAGCTCTTCAAGCTTGGTTTAAAGGGACTTATAAAGAAATACCGAAAAAGTCGATTATCATAATCATCGCTTCAATAATTTACTTTGTGTCTCCTGTAGATCTAATACCTGATATGATTCCTGGTTTCGGATACATAGATGATGCTGCAGTTATTGCATTTGTGATTAAGCAGATTGCTGAAGACTTAGAGAAGTTTAAGTTATGGAAAGAGACAAACAATGATTGGAATACTGATGAAGCTTACACAAAGTAGTAAGATGATAATGTATTGTAAACAATTCTAAGTGAGCAAAACCATACAAGAACATTAAAAATGTCACACCCACTGCATCAGTATTTAAGGTGTAGCTTTTTTTATTTATCCACTTACAGTAGAAAGAGGCTAGAGAAATGATCCCATCACGGATTCATTCCTCTAGCCTCTGTTACAATTGCTATCCTATTTCGCTCCAAAAGCCACGATCCAAAAAGCCTCGAAATACGTGTTCAACACACTCAACCATTGCTTGTTAATCGTAAGCGCCACGTGGCCATCTGGCCGGATCAAGTACAGCGCATCTTGCTCGAATCCTGCGGGTTTCATTTTGCTTCCCAAGGAAAGTCATGAAGCTCGAGCGACTGGGAGCGGGCAAAGTCGATGAACTCAGGAGTCGCTTTACCGTAGATATGGATTTGCCAATCGACGGAGCGCAGCGGCACGAAATTATCGCCGTTCGCGGTTTCGATCCGCGGCAAGCGCATGCAGGCGTAAATTTTGCCGGCTTTGCTTAAGGGACTGCTGCGGTAATTGATGTGGATTTGAGACAACACGTTAAATGCATTTCTTGAAACTCAAAAACCCGATCCTGTGGGAAGTTTCCACGCAGGATCGGGCTTTTCATTTAAACGGTAATTTTTGATTTTTGGACGGTGAAATCGATATCCGGGTAGTAGGCATCTTTCACTGATAAATTCGGTCCGAGGCATCTGGCGGCTGGGCAGTGGCAGGCGATTGTTTTGGCTAATGGCCGCTCCAGCCAGCGGTCAAGCATTGCCGGCAGTGAATCGTGCTGGATACTGCCCATCGCGGGTGTATCGCCGAAATCGGTGACGATGACTTCGCCGGTGAAGATGTTCACATTGAGCCGTGAGCGTCCGTCCGGGTCGTTGCGGATGGTGACGTTTTTGCTTGAGTGGATGCGGTTCAGGAGTTGAATGTCTTCGTCGTTTTGGCTGCACGGGTAAAACGGCAATGTTCCGAAGAGCATCCAGACATTCTCGTCGCGGGCATCCAGTAATTCGTGGATCGCTGTTCTCGTTTCCTCGAGCGACAGCACTTCCAATTGGCTCGCGAAATCGCTCGGGTACATCGGATGCACTTCAAGGCGCGCGCATTTCATTTCTTCAATGATTTGCTTATGTATGTTCTTCAGATGAGGCAAGGTCCGCTTGTTCAGCATCGTTTCCGCCGATACCATAACGCCTGCTTCTGCCAGCGCACGGCTGTTGTCGATCATGCGCTGGAACTGTTCAGCCCGCCGCTCACGTGAAGGCTTGCGTTCCATATTGGCAAATCCACCGTCGACAAAATCATCGATGGTGCCCCAGTTATGGGAAATGTGAAGGACGTCCAAATAAGGGGCGATTTCCATATAGCGGTCCAGCGGCATCGTCAGGTTTGAATTCATCTGAGTGCGAATGCCCCGTGCATGGGCGTATTTCAGGAGAGGCAAGACATAATTAGCGACCGATTTTTTCGAGAACATCGGCTCTCCACCCGTCAAGCTGATGGTCCGCAAATGAGGGATTTCATCGAGGCGCGAAACGAGCAGCTCGATGGGCAGCGCGTCCGGATCCTTGTGCTCAAGCATATAGCCGACCGCACAATGTTCACAGCGCATATTGCATAAATAAGTCGTGGTGAATTCGATGCTCGATAGGGTCAGTTTCCCGTGGTCTTCGATATCCATATATGCTTCCCATGGGTCGTATTGAGGGGTGATCTGTTTAAGTGTTGTTGCCTGGTTTTCCATATGTATCGTACTCCTAATCATTTTTTCGACTCTTAAGTATGCGCTTTTCATGTGGCTTGCGCAAGAGCTTGTTTAATATGCCATAAAGGGTGTGAACTAGTTTCATTTATTCTTTTATCATTTTTTAACTAAATATTCTATTTTTTTGAGCTTTTTACTAGTAATCAAACACTTGTTCTGGTATATTAAAAGCATATCACTATGGAATGAGGTGCGTTTCGATGGTGCTAGCGATCAAAGAAGTGAATGGATTCGAAAAAGGTATGGAATATACGAGGGATCTTGAGTTTTTGTCATGCTTTACAAACGACGAACACCGGGTCGTCTCTTTAATAGATACAGATGGCAATGTCTTTTACTGGACGACGACGGAAGGGTCGCCTGAATATCGAAACTTCCGCTTAAAAGCTACTTATACATTTAAAGTCAGTTATATATCGACCATACTGGGCCCTTCCAGCCCGAAGGTCATTATTGCCGACTTGAAGGACCTATCAGCCAGAAAAAGTATGTATGGCAAGGCAAAGCGCTTCAAGTTGAATGCTTGATTCAAATAAATCATTGACCTGTGTCAAAATTGATCCAGGGTGTGAGCTGCAACTGCATGCAAAATAAGCCGTATCCAGAAACCTCAAGGGTTAATGGATGCGGCTTTTGTATTGGAAGGTGGCAACTGCATGAGTTGGAAATGCAGTTTTTACTTTTTATTAAACAAATGCCTAAATCTTCGGAGTAATGGACAGTATAAATTCTTTAAATTTGAATATAAATTTTCCAAATAAAGAATTATATGAAAAATTCTTATTATTTCTGAATAAGAATGTTAGAATAATAAGATAATTGAAAAGGAGGAGTTTAGTTGTTAGCATTACTTGGTTTCCTAACTATTTTTGTATTTCTTACATTAATTTTGACTAAAAAGGTATCGGTAATTGTCTCATTAATTCTCGTACCTATTGTATTTGCGCTTATAGGAGGGTTTACAAGCGAGCTGGGTACATTCATGTCCGATGGTATTGTAAGTGTAGCTCCTACAGGAATTATGCTTGGCTTTGCGATTCTATTCTTTGGCGTCATGAACAATGCAGGTCTCTTTGACCCGCTAATATCCCGGGTTTTGAAATTGGTGAAAGGGGATCCTGTAAAGATCGTGATTGGAACAGTAGTCATCGCTATGGTAGCCCATTTAGATGGTTCGGGGGCATCCACTTTTTTAATTACTATTCCTGCTCTACTTCCTTTGTACGATAAGTTAGGCATAAGCCGAATTATATTGGCAGGGATGGTCGCTTTAGGCGCAGGCACTATGAACTTAACGCCGTGGGGTGGACCGACTGCCAGAGCAGCCAGCGCTTTGGATGTTAGTGCGGCTGAATTATTCAATCCGGTGATACCTGCTTTTTTAGCTGGGGTTGTTTGGATCATATTTGTTGCGTACATAGTAGGTAAACGTGAACGGAAACGTTTAGGGGTGCAAGATGTAGAACATAATCATGATGATGAATTGACAGAAGAACAACTCGACATGAGACGTCCGAAGTTGTTTTGGTTCAACTTAGTTTTAACGGTTTTGACCATAGTAGCGCTAGTTCAAGTATGGCTGCCATTGCCTATCGTATTTATGGTAGCGTTTGCAATTGCAGTGCTCGTCAATTATCCAAAACCGAATGATCAAATGGAACAGATTCGTACCCAGTCTGTTGGGATGATCACAGTAGTTACGATTATTTTTGCAGCCGGCATATTTACTGGCATTTTGTCCGGGACGGGAATGATTACAGCAATGGCCACATCCCTAGTTGATATCATTCCAGAAAATGTAGGCGGATTTATGGGAGTTTTAGTAGCTATCATTGGAATGCCGCTAAGTTTGATTTTCACGCCAGACGCTTATTATTTTGGTGTCATGCCGATCTTAGCAGAAACCGCCAGTGCTTATGGACTCGATCCTGTTCAAATCGGGCAGGCTTCGATACTTGGACAGATGACAACAGGTTTCCCTTTAAGTCCCTTGACTGCTTCGACGTTCCTATTGATTGGACTTGCCGGCGTGGAGCTTGCAGATCATCAGAAGTTTGTATTTAAATGGGCATTTGGCACAACAATTGTCATGACGATTGTCGCTGCCATTACAGGGGTAATTATTTAAGGAAATAAATAAATATGGGGGTTAATACATGAAGACTATCAGAATAGGTTCGGGCGCCGGCTATTCAGACGACCGGCTTGAGCCTGCGCTGGAGATTATGGAAAAAGGGAATGTGGACTATATCGTTTTTGAGTGCTTGGCTGAACGAACAATCGCCATTGCCCAACAGCGGAAGATGAAGAATCCGGATGAAGGATATGATAAATTGCTGGCGTATAGAATGGAGCAGGTATTGCCGCTATGCAGTTCGGAGAAAGTGAAAGTCGTAACCAACATGGGGGCAGCGAATCCAGTAGCTGCAGCAAAACTGGTGAAGGAAATAGCTGAAGCGCAAAATATGAGTGGATTAAAAATTGCAGCAGTAGTCGGAGACGATGTCTTTTCGGAAATCGATTATTACAGTGATGCAAGTTTATTGGAAAACGGACGGAAAATAAATGAGATTAAATCATCTATCGTCTCTGCAAATGCATACATTGGGGCTGCGGGTATTGCAGAAGCGCTTGATAATGGTGCGGATATCGTGATCACCGGCCGTGCGTCAGATCCATCCCTATTTTTGGGGCCGCTTATCCATGAGTTCGGGTGGTCGATGGATGATGCCCATTTGATGGGGATTGGAACAATGGCGGGCCACTTGATGGAATGCGGTGCTCAAGTGACAGGCGGTTATTTTGCGGATCCAGGATATAAAGACGTCCCGGAATTGTGGAACGTAGGTTTCCCAATTCTAGAAATCGACGAAGAAGGAGAACTTCTTATTTCCAAATTGAAAACTGCGGGTGGCATGGTTTCGGATTCTACAGTCAAAGAGCAGTTGCTGTATGAAATACATGATCCTGCCAATTATTTGACCCCAGACGTCATTGCAGATTTTTCTCAGGCGGAAGTTTATCAAGTGGAAAAAAGCGTGGTGAAAGTCAGTGGCGGTTCCGGCAAAGCCAAGAGCGGCTATTTAAAAACCAGCATCGGCTATAAAGAAGGCTATTTAGCAGAAGGGGAAATTAGTTATGGCGGAGCTGGTTCAATTGAAAGAGCGGAGCTAGCGCGGGAAATTATATCTAAGCGCCTGGAACTGGCAAATGTCCAAATTGATGAAATCCGTTATGACTTCATTGGCCAAAATTCATTATATAAAGATGAGTTGGCAGACAGAAGTTCTGCTAAAGAAGTTCGGTTGCGGGTTGCTGCAAGAGCTGTGGAACCTGAAGATGCCAAAGCGGTTACAAGGGAAGTGGAAGCACTGTATACGAATGGGCCCGCTGGCGGCGGTGGTATTCGCACCAGTATTAAAGATATTGTTTCAATCGGCTCGATTCTGATTCCTGAATCTCAGGTTTCTATCAAAGTTTTTTACAGTGAGGTGCTTTAAATGAAATTAAGGGAAATTGCTCATTCACGGACAGGGGACAAAGGCAATATTTCAAATATCTCCCTGATCGTCTATCAACAAGAAGACTACGCCTTAGTTGAAGAAAAAGTGACAGCCGATATCGTTAAAGAGTGGTTTAGTGAAACTGTCCACGGTGACGTCATTCGATATGATTTACCCAAGCTTGGTGCCTTCAACTTTGTCATGAACGATGCCTTAGGAGGCGGAGTAACTAAATCCCTCGCTCAGGATATGCACGGCAAGAGCTTGAGTTCAAAGCTATTGGATTTAGAAATTTAACTATACGTGCGTATAAGTAAAAAGAGGCTAGAAGAATGATGATCCCAGCACGGATCCATTCCTCTAGCCTTTTTAATTATTTCTACTTCACTTCGCTCCAAAACCCGCAATTCTAAAAGACTCCAAATACATCTTCAGCACACGCAACCATTGCTTGTCAGTCGCAAGCGCCTCAAGTACAGCGCGTCTTGTTTGATGCCGGCGTCTTTTATTCTGGCTTCTCAAGGAAACTCATGGAGTTCAAGCGACTGGGAGCGGGCAAAGTCTATTAGCTCTTGCTGCGCTCTATCTTAATGAATTCACCAATTAAATAATGCATAACGCTTTATTTTGTGCCACATCCGACTGCTTCAGCACGTCGGGTGTGTTTTTATACGTTTATGGAAATATTAAAGAATTGGGACGCTTCTTATCATCTATATTATTAATGTGAAACCATAAAAAAGAGTGGTATGGAACCACTCCAGTCGGGGATATTTATTCAGGTTCTTGCCAAAACAAATCATCCAGCGTTCGGCCGAGTGTGTGGCAGATTGCCAAGCAAAGAGTCAGCGTTGGGTTATACTTGCCTAATTCAATGAGACCAATTGTTTGGCGGGACACACCGATTCGGTCTGCAAGTTCAGCCTGCGATAAATCATGTTCGATCCGGGCCATTTTGAGCTTAATGTTTTTCATCGTTATCACCAGATTCATCATGGAGCATTCTATCTATGGATCTCTCGCTGTTTCTCTTAAGAAGTTCATTTCCACCTACCATGAAAATAAGGAAAAAGGGCAAGTAAATCATTAATGAGACGAGGGCAGTCAGAAGGAAATAATAGATGCTTTGAAGCGGTCCATCGGCATATTGAACGGCACTGTTTATACCAAAGACAAGAGCAATAACGACGCCAAGCGTGATACTTGCGACCAAATTTTTCTTTTGTTGAGGCCATTTGCTTTCGCGATCATGCATTTCAATTTCAGCGGAAAATACACCTAGTCTTGTCGATCGATACATAAAATACGCAGCGCTTGAGAAGAGAATCAATAATTCTGTAGTGACGCTTTCGATACCAAGGTTATTGATGAAATATTTGAAGATAATTGAAACCACTGCGATCACCATTACCAAAATATGAATTTCTGCATAAATTTTATTTTTAGTATTTGTGATCCGTTCATCCTTAATACCTGATTTTTTAAAGAGCCCCATGATGCACGCCTCCCTTACTATTTATAGTAAGTGTAATCAAATATGAACTGAAAAGCAATATATATATGTCTTTTTGTAATTTAAATTATTCTTTTAGTCATATATGTTATTTTGAAGGGAGGATTAGAGATCTCAAAATTACAGGCAAGTTTCTTGAGCAAGATAGAAAGAGGCTAGAGAACTGATCCATTATGGATTCATTCCTCTAGCCTCTTTTACTATTTCTACCTCACTCCGCTCCAAAAGCCACAATCCCAAAAGACTCCAGATACATCTTCAACACACGCAGCCATTGCTTATCGGTCGCAAGCGCCACGTGGCCATCTGGCCGAATCAAGTACAGCGCGTCTTGCTTGAATCCCGCGTCTTTCATTTTAGCCTCCCAAGGGAACTCATGAAGCTCAATAGACCGGGAGCGGGCAAAGTCGATGAGCTCAGGAGTCGCTTTGCCATAGATGTGGATTTGCCAATCGACAGAGCGCAGCGACGCAAAGTTATCGCTGTTTGCGGTTTCGATCCATGGTAAGCGCATGCCGGCGTATACTTTGCCAGCTTTGCCTTTACTTAAGAGGCTGCTGCGGTAATTGATGTGGATTTGGGACAAGATCTTGAACGCGTTTTTTGAGGCGAACGAGAATTGGAATACGGATGGCAAGACGTAAGGGACGGCGTACTCCCGAAGCAAGGTCCCAGGTAGTTTTTGATTGACGATTGTCTGGAATGCTTTGTCGGTCGTCGCGATCAAGCGGCGCGCAAAGGCGATACGTTCTTGTTCGTAAGTGCCGAGTATCATAGGAGCGGCTTTCCCCTGGACCACCGCTGCGAGTTTCCAACCGAGATTAATGGCGTCCCCGATGCCGGTGTTCATGCCTTGTCCGCCGGTCGGGCTGTGCAGATGGCCGGCGTCACCCAGGATGAAGATGCGGCCTTTGGTGAATTTTTCACTGACGCGGTTGTGGACGCGGTAGGTCGAAAACCAATTGACCTTGGACGCCTTCACACCGATTTTATTTTCAACATAATCGGTGATTTCGCTGTACTGAACATCGGTGCGTTCGTTGAATTCCTCCGGCACGATGCCGAGTATGCGTTTCGTGTGTGCGTTGCGGACGTTCATATAGAGCATAAAGCCGTCATTGTCCATGTACATATCCATCTTTTCCATGTCGTCTACCGGTTTTGCGGTTTCGATATCGGCGACAAAAAACAATTGCTTGTACGTGCCGCCAGGAAAATCGAGATCCAGTCCTTTTCGGACCATGCTACCGGCGCCGTCGCATCCGCATACATAGGCGAATTCTGCTAATTCCACGGGTTCTCCAAGCTGTTGCATGACGGTGTTCACGCCATCTTCTGTGTTTTCAAACGAAATCAATTCGGTGTTCCATTCTACTTCGACACCGATTTTGCTCAATTCGTCGACAAGAATTTCTTCGTGATCGTCTTGCGGCAAGCTCAAGATAAACGGAAACGGGCTTTGCCCTTTGCCGAGCTCGTGGAATTTCACTTGGGCCCGTACTTTTTTGCCATCGCTAACATCGAGCGATAAAATCGGATGCCCGCGCTCGATATTGCGTTCGGCGAGGCCAAATTGCTCGTAATGTTCTAATATGCGCGCATGCACAGCGAGCGCACGGGAGGCGGTGCCGGTTCCTGAATTTCGATCGATGATGCGAAACGGCACGCCTTGACGCGCCAGGCTATAGGCCAGAGCCAAGCCAGTGGGTCCAGCTCCGACGATTAAGATTTGTGGGTTCATGATATAGACCTCCTAATGAGTATCACGCCTGTTGGTGGATTTTGTTTCAAGTATCGGGTGAAGCTGAATAATCAGGTATAAGAAAAATTGAAAGCACGTGATACCGAACAAAAAAACCTTGTACAGCTACTATATCCTTAATTGAGGGGTTTCAAGCATCAGCGTGTACAATAAACGAAATGCCAGAAAAGCGTATGCGAATTCCCTCGGAAGGAGACCGCATACGCTTCATTTTATGGTCTTGAATAGGTTCATTTCAAAAGTGTTATTGATTAAAATCAAACGTGACGCCGGTCAGCTTTTCTGAAACGTCCCACAGTTTCTGGCGGGTGGCTTCATCATTTACTGCCGGATCCGGCTTCTCTATAGTCGGGTAGCCTCTCCGTTGGCCTTTGCCATCCGGCCCAACGTATTCGCCGCCTGTGATGCCAGGGTCCGTTGCGGCATAGACGGTAGGAAGTGCTCCCATAGTGGCAGGCTGCAAGTAGCGGTTCATGAGCCCTTTGAAAATACGGGGCATTTCCCGGCCGCCGAGCTTGAACAGATTGGTCGACGAAATCCCGGGGTGGCACGCAATGCTCAGCGTCGATAAACCATGTTGCTTCAAGCGCTTATCGAGTTCTGTCGCAAACATTAAATTCGCCAGTTTGCTTTGGCCGTAAAACTTCATCGCTTTATAACCCTTTGAGCCGTCCAGGTTATCAAAGTCGATGGATGCATTTCGGTGTGCGAGACTGCTGAGTGTGACTACCCGCGAATTTTCTGTGTTGAGGAGCAAGGGCAGGAGCAGGCCGGTCAAAGCAAAATGCCCGAGATGGTTGCTACCGAACTGCAGCTCAAAGCCGTCTTTCGTCTTCGCATAAGGCGGAGTCATCACACCGGCGTTATTGATCAGCAAATCGAGCGAGTCAAAGCGGCTGATGAACTGATCTGCAAAAGTCCGTACGCTCTCCAAATCGGACAAGTCGAGGTGCATGACCTCAATCGTTGCCTCCGGAGATTCTTCTCTGATCTCTTGTTCAGCGGCTTTCCCTTTTTCGAGATCACGGACAGCCAAGATGACGCGTTCGCCTAGCCGTGCGAAATGTTTCGCGGTCTCAAGTCCGAGCCCGCTATTGGCCCCTGTGATGATGACCGTTTTTTCTGTTAGTGTAGTGGATTCCACAAGCTCAGCTCCTAATGTGATCGATTCTAGTTACCTGTACCCTAATGTAGCTTTTGATAATCGGGTGAGAAAATGTCCCTGTGCACGAAACAATTCTAAACGATTCTGATAATACGCTACAATTTATGCTTTATACAACCTGCGATCCTCTTAAGTCCTATTTTACGGGAGGTTTGTTCTATTATGTACATTTATAAGTTGTGTATGAATTGTGTGGTGCACAGGGACAAGCCTGTTCGAACTTTTTTTCCGGTTTTCCGCAGACGAACCAGCCCAAATAAGGTAGCATTGGAAGGGCAGTGAGGATTTAGACAAAAGGGGAGTCAGA
Source organism: Planococcus sp. SK3692 (assembly GCF_028890485.2). Taxonomy (GTDB): domain Bacteria; phylum Bacillota; class Bacilli; order Bacillales_A; family Planococcaceae; genus Planococcus. The sequence goes on along the minus strand of NZ_JARCHV010000001.1, from coordinate 1,125,727 downwards.
AATTGAAAGCGATTACACGTTTTTCGAACAATTTAATGGAACGTTATTTACCTGATCCATTCCTATTCGTGATTATCTTGACGGTCGTCGTCTTCGGGTTAGGCTTGGGCTTAACGGATTCGTCACCTGTTCAGATGGTGGCGTTCTGGGGGGAAGGGTTCTGGGCGCTGCTAGCGTTCTCGATGCAAATGGTGCTGGTGCTGGTCACGGGCTTTGTACTGGCGAGCAGCCCGATTTTTAAAAAGGGGCTTGGCAAGCTTGCGAGTTTTGCGAAGTCGCCGGGCAGTGCCATTCTGTGGGTGACGGTTGTGTCGCTTGCGGCAAGTTGGATTAACTGGGGCTTCGGCTTGGTGATCGGGGCTTTGTTCGCAAAAGAATTGGCAAAGCGCGTCGATAACGTCGATTACCGATTGCTCATTGCAAGTGCCTATTCTGGGTTCTTGATTTGGCACGCTGGATTCTCGGGGTCTATCCCGTTATCCATCGCCACGGAAGGCCATCCGTTTGCTGATGCGATTGGCATCATCCCGACATCGGAAACGATTTTTGCCAGCTATAATTTAATCATCATCGCGGCTTTAGTGATCATCGTACCGCTATTGAACCGCCTGATGATGCCGAGAAAAGAAGATACGGTGACCGTCGATCCCAAAGTGCTGGTCGACCCGCCGGTTGAAGAACTGCCGTCAAAAGCCGATATGACCCCAGCAGAACGATTGGAGAACAGCTGGATCTTATCTATGGTCATTGGGGCTTTAGGAATTGCATTTATCGTCTATTATTTCGTCAACAATGGTTTTGCGTTGACGCTTGATTTGGTCAACTTTATGTTCTTGTTCCTCGGCATCCTGTTCCACGGAACGCCGCGCAAGTATTTGAGCGCCGTCCAGGAAGCAGTTAAAGGGGCAGGCGCCATCATCGTCCAGTTCCCGTTTTATGCAGGCATCATGGGCATGATGACAGCTTCGGGACTCGCGGCAGTCATTTCAGAAGCGTTCGTCAGCATCTCCACAGCCGATACCTTCCCGCTATTCGCATTCTTAAGTGCTGGGCTTGTGAACTTTTTCGTGCCGTCTGGTGGCGGACAGTGGGCAGTCCAAGCACCGATCATGCTGGAGGCTGCAGAAATGCTCGGCAGCGATCCGGCAAAAGTCGCTATGGCTGTGGCATGGGGCGACGCCTGGACAAATATGATCCAACCGTTCTGGGCATTGCCGGCACTCGCCATCGCCGGGCTCAAAGCGAAAGATATCATGGGCTTTTGTGTCATTGTGTTGGTCGTGAGCGGTGTGGTCATTGGATTGGGCTTATTGTTCTTATAATTAAAAAAGACGATCTTGTAAAGGGCATGGAGTTGCCTCTTGCAAGATCGTTTTTCATTCGTGCTGGTTAATTCCGTACAATGATAAAGACTAAATAAACAATATAAATGGCGGCCAAGAGCCCACCTTCGATTCTCGAAACTGTGTACTTGGTTCTGGAGAGAATCATCAATAGAATGGTCACCGCAATCATCAGAAAGATGTCCGTAAAGATTTTCGAGTCGACGGTTAACGGGTGAATCACGGCTGAAGTACCCAATACAAAGAAGATATTGAAGATATTGCTGCCGATGATGTTCCCCAACGCGATGTCGACTTGTTTTTTCAAAGCGGCCGTTATCGAAGTGACCAGTTCGGGAAGGGAGGTACCCACCGCGACGATCGTCAAGCCGACCAAGGTTTCGCTCATCCCAAGTGACAGCGCGATCTGGACGCTGTTTTCGACGACGAGGCTGCCGCCGAAAATGATGCCGGCCAGTCCGCCAACCGTTAACAATGAATTCTTGACCCAGTGTTTTTTCGCTTCGTCGGCGTGCGTGTCTTCGCTATTCCGGCGGTCTTTCCGTGCCACTTCGAAGATATAATAAAGAAAGATGGCGAAGAACAGCAACAGCACAATGCCTTCTGTTCGGGTAATGAAGTTGTTGTCCAAAGATTGGAGTTGCTGGTCGCTGATCAACACGAGCAATGCCACAGCACTGAGCAAGGCGAACGGGATTTCTTTGCGGATGGTATCGCTTTGAACCATCAACGGGAAAACGAGCGCGGTAGCACCTAAAATAAGCGTGATGTTGAAGATATTGCTGCCAACGACGTTCCCGATCGCCACTTCGCTGCTTCCTTCCAAGGCGGCGATAAAACTGACGGACGCTTCCGGAGCGCTGGTGCCGAACGCGACAACCGTCAAGCCGATCAATAACGGCGAAACTCTCAGGCTTTGCGCTATTTTTGACGCTCCTTCTACAAAATAATCGGCGCCTTTAATTAACAGCGCGAATCCGACCAATAATAAAACGTAAGTCATTGGGCCATCACATCCTTCCCTTGTTGCTTCATTTTTAAAAAGCTGCTTGAACCTTTCTATGAACATACCCTGTAACCGATTTTAAAATTCCTAAGAGCAGCCACTTCAAGGGGATGTTAGAAATAAACTTTAAATATAAGACTAGCAAACTGCGTGATAGAATAACAAGTAGTGAAACAGAAAATAAACGGCGCTGCCTTATAGTGTAGCTTGTGCAGCATTCATAAACATATAGAAGCGTTGAAAGGATGGATAGCGAAATGAACAGAATGGTCGAAGAGAAAATGAGCGAAATGACAGACGTCTTTAACAGCCTGCCGAATTGCCGGGTTGAAACGAGTGAGGACGGACGGATATTGATCTTGAGCGATCACCCGGTTCCGTGGAGTGACGAGATCGAGAAGAGGGACGCGCACTCGGAATATAAAATCGGGTCCATTACGCCGCATAAATCGGCGCTCGGCCTTTATATCGATTTCCCGCATAATTTGCTGGATATTGACCGAGTGGAAGACATCGTCGATCCGGAGATCACCTTGACGTATTTTGAGCCAGGCACAAAAACGTCAACGGCGAAAAGCTGGTGGCGCTTCCGCTCGGACGAGAAATTCGACAGCGTCCATATGGTTTTGAGAAAAACCGAGTTGGAGTTGTATGATTTCAAGCGGGGCGATTGGGTCGGGTTGATGGAAGAGATTACCGCTGTTCATAAATAAATCGTCAGATGCAAAAGCCGTATCCAAAATGTCGGATACGGCTTTTGTGTTCCATCAAAAAGAGCCCCCATAGATAAGGGGCATTCCTATGGCGATTGGCCTGTTCCACATCGGTCTCTCTCAAGCAGCAACTGGAAATTTACGAAGCAGAGACGTTTTTCTTCTGTTTGACAGGATTGCCTTTTTGCATGGCTTTCATGTCTTTTTGCAAAGAGTAAATCTTGGCAAGCGCCACCGATCCACTTAACAGGAATCCCATCAATGCAGAAACCAAGATGACAAGGATCAGCGGCCAATCCGCAGTGCCGAAAACAAAATTGACAGGCACCGTGTCCACATTAATAACTGCGAAAATGGTGATCAAGACAGCGAACGCAAACGCGATCAACACGAGCGACTGGAGTTTCATCTGCGTACCCTCCTTTTAAACGAATGTGATAAAAGGGAACAGGCTTTCAACGATTATGTAATTTGTCGGCTCGCTATGATAGCGTCTAATTGCGATAGCTATGACTCCCTAAAATATAGCTATATTGTACACCTTGCCCACGTGTAAATATATCAAAAAGATCTCGTTTTATCCAATTAATGATAATGATAGTTTCGATCGGAAATCACTTGTGTTCGCATGTAAATTCGCGACAACTGACTCACCCGTTATCCCTTGTGTCCGCTTGTCCAGCAAACGCTACAGCATGAAGAAATACTGTATAAGGAATGGAGTATATTTGCCCCTAATTGCTTCAATATTTTTGGAATTAATTGGCATCCTTCGTTTTATTAAAGAAAATGAACAAGCGTCTGCGTATATAGTAGCACCATCTGTGGTATAGAATAGGAAGAAATTAATCTGCTAAACGCATCGGAGGATGAAAAATGAACGAGTTTATTGAGTTTAGAAATCGTGTGTACGATCAAGGCAGCAATTATAGTTATCCTCTTCAATTTTTAGATGAGTACATACATAACAGCAAGGCGATAAACTCCGATGAAACCAAAGTGATCGAGCAAATTCGAACGATCAGGCAGCTGGAGCTGAAACAACAATTAAGTGAAAGCGAAATAAATGAATGGATCTCGTTTTTAGGAGAGCATCCAACGACAGACCGATTTATCGTAGATGCGGTTTTAAACGCATTGGATGGTGAGACTAAACAAATACTAGAGGGGAAAATAAAAGCCCTGCTAGCAAGCCAAGACTACGATAGCCAAAAGCTTTATCATGTTCTCGATATTTGTATCGAATGCGGCATCGATAGTTTAAGTGATGGCGATCTCTCATTTATGCTGGAGAAATACCAACAGGATTTGGAGATTATTTCTCTGCTGCTGGATTATATGGAGCGTTTTAGCAGAAAAGGATTTCAAGATGCTATTTCCAAATTATTGGCTTCGGATTACCCGGATAGTATAAAGATCCAGGGAATCAATTTGTTGAAAAATGTGTATCCAACGGAAGCTTTGGATCCATCCGTTGTGCAGAACAATGTGATGAATGAAAACAACCGAGTGTTTATGGACAGTTACTTGGACTTTCTCGAAAGCGAGTTTACATTCGAAAAGCAAGGCATTTCCATTTTGCAGTCGATGTTTTATGGCGATTTTGAAGATAGCGGAAAAGGGAATAATGGGGGCTTAGCCGTATTATTAAAAGGACTGGGTGAAGAGGTATCAAAAGACAGCCGGATCTCCCACGTGTTTACGATTACCATCACGCAAGAATCCCATAAGCCGTTTATTAGTTTCCACGGCGATAAACACATATTCATCCGGTTGCCCATCTATTTGGACCAGTCTAGATCAGACAAGTTCATCAAACGAGAGCTGTTCATCAAACGGCAGATCGCCAATTTTTTAAAGCGTTCAAACATCAAGCCCGATGTGTTTCATATCCGGTTTTTGGACAATGCCTCAAAAGCGGTGGCTCATTTAAATAAAGAGTTAAACAGCAAATTGGTCTTCACGCTCACGCCAGACCCGCACCGAACGATGTTTGATGCATCGGGGCAGTTAAAAGAACTGGGATTTAACGAGCTGATTGAAAAACTGAACAAGATCAAAATTGGCGACGAATTGATCCGCACAAGCGATGGAATCGTTGGGATCGGGAATGAAGAGGTGAAAACAGAACTTGCGGTTTATTTCCCTCAATTTCAAGAACCCGGTGTAGACGGGAAAATCAAAATGATCGGTGAAGGCATCCAAACAGGCCAATCCACTGATACAGAAGACAACGCTGCCTATTCAACGCAATTGATGGAATGGAGCGAAACGAATCAAGCGTTTTTCGAAAAACCGATCATCTTAAACGTTGGGAGACTGGCTGTGTTAAAAGGGCAGATGGAACTGTTGCAAGCGTGGGCAAACTCCAAGCTCTCGGAAACGCATAACCTGCTCATCATCGGGGGAGACATGGAGAAGCCGAGTCCAGAAGAAGCAATGGTCATCGATTTCTTCAATGATTACGTGAAACAAAATCCTCAATTCAACGGCAGGTTCATGCATCAAGGGGCCATGTCGAACGGGGATATCAGATCGCTGGAAAGGAAGATTATCCAGCAGGACTTTGACTATCCGCATATCTACCTGTGCTCGAGTGCGAAAGAAGAGTTTGGCATTGCGATTTTAGAAGCGATGTCGATTGGATTCCTCACCCTTGGTCCGGTAAAAGGCGGCGTGAAAAGTTATATGAAGAATGGGGAAAATGGATTTTTGATCGATACGAGCAATTGGGAAACGATTGCGAAAGACGCGGAAACCCATCTATATGATTCGGCAGTCGATCAAGAGGCAATTCGAAAAATTCAAGCCGCAGGGCAAAAAACGGTAGAAGAAAACTTTTCGATTCAAAACATTTCCAATGAGTTTGCGTCATTTTACGTGTCTGTAAAAGGAGAAAAAGAAAATGAAGTATAAAAAAATCTTTGTGATCAGCCCGCCTTTCTATTCGCATTTCAATCCTTTGCTGGTGTTGGCCAAAAGTTTTCAAGAACACGGCGCCGAAGTGACAGTTGGCTGCAGCATCGACTTTCAGGAAAAAATCCTGGAAGAAAACTTGAACTTTTACGAAATCGACATCAGCGCCAATAAAAATACGGGGACAAGTGAAGACACCGTACAACCGGAAGCGGAAAGAATGAGATTGGAAGAATTCTTTGAGTCGACCAAAAAAGGGGCGGCGGAAACCTTGATCACGCAGTCCCGCCACAGAAAGGCGGATATGCTCTACAATCCGCAAGAATTGATCGATAAAATCAAAGCGATAGACGATTCTTTGGACGTCGATCTTTATGTGGTGGACATCTTATCGTACTCGGTTACGTTGAGCTTGTATTTCCTGGGGCTGCCTTTTGTCACCTTTTGTCCGCCTCATCCGAATACGATCCCACGGGACGGGCGCTATTTCAATGTGCCGAAAAACTGGCCACAGGCGATCACGGTCAGCGAAGAAGAGTTGGCGAAGCTCAAGCAAGTTTCCACCCAAACACAACAAGAATTCACGGAAGTTTTCAACGCAATTATCACAGAGAATAAGTCGATTGAAACCATCAGCAATGCGTTTAGCTTAGTCTCTGACATCGCGGTCATCTACAATTATTTTGATTTCAACAATATTGAAGAAACTGATGACAACCCGAAGGAATTATTCATCGGGAATTCATTCCAAGCGGTTGCGTTAGATGAATATTGGCTGGAAAAAATAGAGACAGACGAAAAAATCATCATGATCAGTTTGGGGACGTTTTTATCGAATAGAAAAGACGTGTTGGAAAAACTCATCATCTCGGCGAGAGAAAGCCATCCGGATGCGCTATTGATCGTATCGGCAGGCAGCCATGCGGAGGAATTACAAAAACACAGCTCGCCCAATACGATCATTGAAGGTTTCATCCCTCAAGTCGCGCTGATGCAATATGTCGACACCGTCGTTTTCCACGGCGGCTGCAACACCTTGACAGAAGCGATGTACCACGGAAAAGAGATGGTCATCCTGCCGTTTTCCAGTGATCAGTTTAATATCGCCTATGACATTGAGAAGCATAAATTAGGAAAAGTATTGGATCCGAATAATTTCAGCAAGGAACAATTGGCCAAGGCATTGAATGAGATAGAAGAGGTTTCTAAAGACAATTTGAAGTATTGGCGAAACGTCTCAAGAGAACGCGGCGCAGATTATGCCGTGAAGAAAATATTGGAGATTGAATAATAGCTAAAGAAAATGGAAAAGAGGTGTTTTATGAGGGAAGTAGTTGGAGCTGACACGAAGGCTAGGAATACCAATAAATACGATGTGGATGGTGTGCCTCCATTAAGAGAAGCCATACCGCTAGGATTGCAGCACATTTTCGCAATGTTTTTAGGGAATGTGGCTGTCCCGATTATCATTGCAGGTGCGGTCGGCATCACCGGAGCGGATTTGACGATCTTGATTCAAAGCGCCATGGTCATGGCTGGAATTGCAACGATCATCCAATGTTACCCAATATGGCTGGTCGGCGCGCGGCTCCCGGTCGTAATGGGTACGAGCTTTGGGTTTCTGCCGACCAATCTCGTCATCGCCGGCTCCTACGGCATCGGCGGATTATTGGGTGCCAGCCTGATCGGCGGTTTATTCGGCGGCGCTTTAGGATTTTTCATCAGGAAAATAAGAAGATTCTTTCCGAAAATTGTCACCGGTACGGTGGTCCTGACGATCGGTTTGTCCCTGTTGCCAACAGGGATTGTGTCGATGGCTGGAGGCAGTGGGTCTGCAAGTTTCGGGTCAGCTAAAAACTGGTTGGTCGCTTTACTGGTACTTGCGATTGTGCTCTTTTTAAATCGATATGCAACCGGAATGGCGAAAACGTCCTCCATTTTAATCGGCATCGTCATTGGCTATATGGTGGCGCTGCCGCTCGGGATGGTCGAATTTGGGCCTATCCGAGAAGCTGCCTGGTTTTCCGTTCCGCAGCCATTTTATTTCCCGATGGAATTTTACTGGGGAGCGATCCTTCCTATGATGATCATGTTTATCGTGACATCTGTTGAGACTGTTGGCGATGTGACAGCCATGACGACCGGGGGAGCGGGCAGGGAACCCACGGAAAAAGAGCTTTCCGGATCAGTCATCGCCAATGGCTTCACCTCATCTCTTGGCGCAATCTTTAATTCCTTGCCGAATACCTCGTTTAGCCAAAATGTAGGGATGATCGCATTTACAAAAGTCATGAGCAGATATGTCGTAGCTCTGGGCGCTGGATTTTTAATATTGGCAGGCCTTATCCCTAAGATTGGAGCTTTAATCTCCACGATGCCCCCAGCAGTTATTGGCGGCGCGACCGTCATCATCTTTTCCCAGATCACCTTAACTGGGATAGACATCCTGACATCAGAACCTTTGAATGAAAGAGCCAAGATCATCATTGGACTGTCTTTGGTATTCGGACTCGGATTAAGCCAAGTACCCGATGCAATGAACGCGTTTCCGGAAGTTATCAAATTGTTGTTCGGCGGATCTGGCATAACCATCGCCTGCTTTATGGCGATCGCATTGAACCAGATCATTCCGGAAGAGCCGAAGAAAGAAGAAAGCGCATAGTCGAAATCACGCGCTTTTGTTAAACATGATTCCGTGTATTCGCAAGCATAAACCGAAAAAAGCCGTCTCCGGCAAGCTCAAAGCTTATCGGAGACGGCTTTCGTATTTTATTAATGAACATTTCTTTAGTAAAATGGTAATATCGAAGAAATGAGGCATGGCTAATGGAATATATGTATCTCCTGATTGCGGCAGTTTTAGTTATATTAATTGGCGTCTTTCTTTATTTCAGAAACAATAAAGACGCATCTATTCAAATAGAAGAAACGCCCAGTGAAGAAATAGTTGAAGAGGTGGAACCAGAGGAAGTGGAGCCGGAAGAAGATGACAGCCATTTGAACCCGATCGTGACGGAAGTGGAGGACGCCGAACTCGTCAAGAGCGGCTATAAGCGGATCGAAATCCCTGCGAATATGATTCCTGTGATCGCTGAGACATTGAAAGACGGAGCGATGATTTTCCATCAAAGCCGGATCTTCCGCGTGCAGTTTAGTCCGGAAGTGGTGAAGGGCTTGAAGGATAAGAGCATGACGCTGATTGAGCGGGTCAATGGCAAAGGCTATGTGCCGGCGGTGAAAAAAGATGGCGTGAAAGGAATATACGAGCAGGCAGTGTTGGTGAAACGGGTGAATCCTGGGCTTGTGGCCCATGCGAGCATGAGCTTATTGACGACCGTGGTCGGCCAGCAGCAGCTCATGGAAATCCAAAGTTCCTTGAAGAGCATGGAGAGAAAACTCGAGACGCTCATTCAACACCGGGAACATGATTTCGCCGGGAGGATCGACGCACGCTTTGGCTATTTCAAGGAAGTCATCGAACGCTTCCGGAGAAACGGCATCACACTTGGCGGTGTGGAAGACGCGGAAATCGAGGGCTTTTACACGGCGACGCTGCAGGATTTGAAAGTGCTGACGAAAGACTTGAAAGCCATTGTTGCGAGTGTCGAAAACTTGAAAGAGCATGAAACGCTGCGGAAATGGGGGGAGGCCCCGGTGAAAAAAGAGTACGAACAACTCATCGGGCGCTTCAACGCCAAACAGGGATTATTGCTATTGAATGTGCAATTTATCCAGGAATGCTACGAGCCGTATTTGCGGACCATCCGAAATTACGAGGAAGCCGACGCGAAATCGCAGACATTGGCCGAGATCGTGGCGGAGAATCATACCTTGATCCAAAGCATCGAAGAGAAAGTGAAAAGCATCGAAGAAAACTATAAAGTGAAGATCAACTTCGGGCTGAAAGCGTTGAAATACCGGAACTTGGAGAGCTTGAAAGAACTGGCGCCTGTGAAGATTAATGAGCAACAAGCTGCGGAGCAAGAGGTTCCGTCTGAAGTGTTGGTTGAAGTGACGGAAGATGAGAAAGCTTATGCTTATGTGCCGCGGAGAGAGTGAATGTCCCTGTGCACCACACAATTCTGCGGACAAAAACCTTGATGTAGAGAAGATTGTGTTGCCTAATGTCCCTGTGCATGACACAATTCATCGCGAAAAACACCCTCTACTCAGCAGAGGATGTTTATTTTAGTTGATTAAATTCAGTGGGATTTAAAGTTTGGTGTGATCCGTTTCCGCTTTTCTTATTTACAGAAGCAGGTGAATTAAAGACAGGCTTAAAGCATTTTTAAAAGCTTATAATCACTATCGATATGAAAACCATATTTTGTATAGAAATTTTTTTGTCTAACTTTTTGTTCGTCATTTTCGAAAGACATTTCTCCAGTTATTGCAGTTAGGTTTCTTTTCTTAGCTTCTTTAATAAGGTAAGTCATAAAAATAGTTCCATAACCCTTGCCATATTTTTTAATATAAGGTTTATCACGATACTCTAATACTTGAATATCACTGATTTGTAAAGAATATTCATTTAAAAAAAGAATCATTGATGATCGATCAATCTTTGTCCAGTGAACTGAGTACAACCAAAAATTTAATACTGGACCTTCTTTATCTTCATGGAGAGCCAGCAAAACTGGCTCTCCATGTTTTGTTTCTAAAAGGGTAGCCACAATTCCGCCTTCGCCTGGCTTATTGAATTCTTTCAACCTTGTCTTAAGTATAAAAAGTTTGAATTTGTTTATTGATTTTACCATTGCTTCCACACACCCACCCCTTTAGTTTTAATACGAGGAATATATTAAAAAGTTTCGATATATTTTTTATCAGATGAACATGAAAACGTAGGGTTGACGGAATTCAATTCTTTTCGATTTATGTGTCCATATGTAAAAGCACCTTTTCTTGTTAATTATAAATGTTGAAGATTAACAATAAAATATTTACTGAATCAGGCTGTAATTTAATGTGCTATTCTGGAATTGTCTTACAAGGGAAAGGGGAATCTAGCATGAGTACAGTTAATAGAGCGCTACAGTCTATAGGGAAATCTAATTTTGTTCATTACTTCGAGGATTATAAGGAACTGGCATTTAGCAAGGAAAAACTAAGCGGGAAAGATAAAATGCCTTTGGCTAAAAAGCTTCTAGAGGACAATCCAAATGCTTCTAAAATTTCTGGCCAATTAATCAGGATTTCTTCAGCTATTACCATTTTTAAAAATGGGTGGGAAGAAGAAGCTTTAAAAGAAGTGATTGCTTCAAAGCATCCCTCGATCAGTAAAGAGATAAAAGCAAAAGCCGCAGCATTAATTAGTATGAGATAAAATCCGAAAGAGTCTATTAATAAACTATTAAATAATAGAACCCAAAAACTTAATATGCTATAATTTAGACATAAAAAAAGACCGAGTGCGCTAACACCCGGTCGATGCAGTACATGCCGTATAAGTGCGGCTGGCCAAATTGAAGATGTTTTAAGCAAAGAGTAACTACCTACAATCCTGGCAGGGAGAAGGCGGTTACTTCTTTTTGTTGATGGCAATTGCGATGATCGCAACTCCAGCGGTCAAAGCTGAAGTGAGGAATATACCAAATTGAAATAGCATATTCATAGCATCGTAAGTTACCATATCTAAACACCCCCTTTCTCAAGGGAGTGCCAACCGCCCGTCCACTTTATGTAGCTGCATTTTTTATTTTATCACGTAGATAGAGAGTTTACTATTGCGGATAAAATGTATGGGACTTGTGCCGCTTCTTGGAGATTTTAGATAAACGTGATGGGAGTTATATAATATACTTTTTCTGTTCAGTCCGTGGGGAGATTGTTCTTATCGAAAACTGAAGCCAGATAAGTAACTCTATGTCTCGTTCTTTTCTGTGGAACTGAAAGTATTTCATGACAGAACTACTATGTTGTGTGTTCGGTAACTTGTACTTTGCGAGTTTCTATTTCAGATATTTTTTAATGGTTATAAAATGGATTATTAAAATTCATTAAACACTAAAAAGGATCAAGACGGCATACATCCAAGCCACCCCTGATCCTTTATGACGAAAACTAATACTTTAAAATAAAATTCATCAAGAAATTCTCTTAGGGCAGCGGGTGGGATGACCACACGCCCAGTATCAGGAGAAATGTTTTGACAAACAAATTGCTAAGCAAGTTTCTTACTTTCAAAATAGTTTGTTTTAGCATATACATTCCCCCTTTAAGGATTCGAACCTTGAAATAACTTCGAGTTATTAACGCAACGATGAAATCAATCACCGATATAACAAGTAGCATTTCTCCCGCTCCCCTAAAAGAATTTCAATGTAAGTATTATAACCTTCATATTTTAAGAACTCAAATGTCTTACTAATAAAAATACCCTTAACTAAATGGTGAGTGCTAAATACCAACTCTTTAGTAAAGGGTGTTTTTTTGTTGTCTTAAAAACTCAATTTGCTTTAAAATGTGGGATCTTTCGTTTAAATGATTTCTGTTCATAAGAATAAGCCAGTTCAATCAACCGCGCTTCGCTGAAGGCCTGCGCACTGAAGGTCACGCCAACCGGATGTCCGTCTTCTGTGTAACCGGCCGGAACCGTAATGGACGGATAGCCCGCTTTGGCCGGCATTGCTGCGCCGCGGTTGTTTTGAAAAAGGAGCGCGTCGAGTTGGTGCTGTTGCATGACGTGGTCGATGCCTTCTGTGGTAGAAGTGCGCCAATCGATTTCGCGGTGTTTCAAGTATGTCGCGTCGTTCGGATCGTCGCTCAAGCCTTGTGCTTTCTCTAGTTCCGCTTGGCCGAACTTCATGCGGCGCTCGGGGTCTTGTTGGTTGAATGCGATGACGTCCGCGAGTGATTTGACCGGCACTTTATCTGGTGTCGTAGCAAGGTAGTCGTTGACGCTGCGCTTGAATTCGTACCATAAGACGTCTGATTCGAACTCCTGCTTTGGAATCGTCAATTCGACGACGGTGGCGCCGAGTGCTTTGATTTGCTCGACGGCCGCGTCCATAATGGCGCGTTCTTCCGGGGCTTCGTTATTCAGGAACGATAAGTCCACGCCGATACGGGCGCCTTTCAAGCCATCTGATTTCAGATGCGGCGTGTAATCGGTGAGTGTGCATGCTGCGCTCTCCAGTGTCGCCGGGTCTTGTTCGTCGACGCCGGTCATCGCGCCAAGTAAGATTGCAGCATCCGTCACGGTACGTGCCATCGGTCCAGCGGTATCTTGGCTTTCGGCGATCGGGATAATGCGCGAGCGGCTGATGAGCCCGACGGTCGGCTTGATGCCGACGAGGGAATTGGCACTGGATGGGCTGAGGATCGAGCCCGAAGTTTCCGTGCCGACGCCGACCACTGCGAAGTTCGACGCGATCGCAGCACCAGTCCCCGAACTCGAGCCGCCGACGTCTTCTGGTTTGAAGATGTCGATGCCGTACGGATTTTTCACTTGTCCGGCGAGTGAGCTATAGCCGCTCGGTCCATCTTGCGACATGAAATATGCCCATTCGCTCAAATTTACTTTGCCGAGGATGATGGCGCCGGCGTTTCGCAGTTGCTTCGCCACGAACGCGTCGTCTTTCGCGAAATTGTGTTCGAGTGCGATGGCGCCGGCAGTGGTCGGCATCGGGTCTTTCGTTTCGATATTGTCTTTCAATAACACAGGAATGCCGTAGAGAGGGCCTTGCTCAGTCTGTCCGCGTTTTTCGTCCAGCTCGGCTGCGATTGCCAACGCGTCTGGGTTGATCGCCCGGACGGAATTGATGTTAGGGCCGTTTTGATCGAACTTTTCGATTCGGTCGAGGTAGGCTTGAACCAATTCGACGGAGGTCAGTTTTTGGTCACGGAATGCTTGTTGGATATCTTCAATGGTTGCTTCGATCAATTTGAATGTGCTTGTTTCCATATGTAGGCTCCTCGCTAATTAGATGTACTTTCTTTAATTGTACATGAATTCCTAATTTTGCATAAAGTTTTGATTCGTGTCCCTGTGCACGACACAATTCTCCGTGTGAGAACCATGTGGTGACAGGGTTTGTATGTGACGACGTCCCTGTGCATCACACAATTCGGCATCGCTAAAGGAATATTTCAATAACTGGAATAAAGTCCTATTTTTAAGAATTAATCCTTTCGCCTACTTCGGATTACGAAATATTCTGTTATATTAAGAGCTGGTAATAAAAATTTCAAGGTGAAGGGATGTTATGTGGATGAAGAAAGTTTTTGCAGGATGGCTCTCGGTAGTGCTCGTATTGTCAGCGTTTGTGCCGACAATGACCGCAAATGAAACGGGGGCTAGTGCGACAGAACAAGCGACTGCGCTTGAAGTCAGCCGTTCGGTCTTTTCATTGACCGAAGCGCGCACTGTCGAAGTGTCGGCTGATTTAGGCGAAGGGGTCGATTTGGAAGATGTCGAGTTCCAATTTGGCGGAAAGCCGTTGTCTGAATGGCAGCAATGGACAGAAGGCCAAAGCTACAATGGCGACCCGTTCATCACCGTCGTTGAAGAGCCTTCTTTTGTTGAAGGCACGAACCAAATCACGGCTGTGCTGGAATTCGGTTTATTGTACGGGACGGATGATTTGTCCAACCGCACGATCCGCACACAGTACCAGCAATTTATCGGTGACTACGAGTTGGCGCTAGTTGATTCGGCAAGCGGCGACAAAGCGGCAGCGACCATCGAATTGAATGTCTACGATGAGTTCAAGTTTTACGATGAATTAAAACCGGCGATCGATGATATTTTCGAAGCCGCTGAACAAGATGCGGATAACGATCGCTACCTTGAGTACCAGACCGTCGGCAAAACGGTGGAAGGGCGCGATATTCATTTCGTCATTTTGGCGCGAGATGAGGCAGCGGTCGATCAATATTTGAACGAAACCTTGCCGACTGCACTTGAAGACCCGGAAAGCTTGATTGAAAAACTCGAGAATGACACAATGGGTGATTACCAAGTGCCGATCTGGTTCAATAATATCCACCCGGACGAAGTGGAAGGCGTGGATGTGCAAGTCGAACTATTGGAGAAATTCGCGTTGGAAGATGAAGTAAAATTCATGAATACAGACGGTGACACGGAATTCGAAGAGAACTTGAATGTGGACGAAGTACTGGACGATGCGATTTTCCTCTATATGTTCACGAGCAATCCGGACGGCAGAGTGGCCAATACGCGCGCGAACGCCGAGGGATTTGACTTGAACCGCGACAATGCGTATCAGACGCAAGTGGAAACGCAGCAAGTGAACGAAGTGCTGTCGAAATGGACGCCGCTATCGTTCGTGGATTTCCATGGCTATGTGGACGGGTTCTTGATCGAACCGGCAACACCGCCGCATAACCCGAACTTTGAATACGATCTATTAATCGACAATATGATGGACCAAGCGAATGCGATGGGCCAGGCGGGCATCGCCAATTCAGAGCTGACGTCTTATTTCATTGCTAAAGACGGCTATGGCTCGGGCTGGGATGATATGACGCCAGCGTACACGGCGATTTACGCGATGCTGCACGGTGCGCTCGGCCATACGATCGAAGTGCCGACATTGAGCCAGGACGGTTATAACGCACTTGTCGGCAGTGGCCTTGGTGCGGCGAATTATGTGCATGACAATAAAGACCAATTGTATAAAGAGCAATTGGAGATTTTCAAGCGTGGCGTGGACGGGGAAGATAACCGTGCCGTCGATGAATACTACGTCAATGCGGCAGGTGAAGTAATCGGCCGCGACCGCGGGGATAATGAAAACTTCTTCCCGAATTATTACGTGATTCCAACAGATGACAAGAATCAGAAGAATGCACTTGAAGCATATAACATGGCGGAGTATTTGATCCGCAATGGCGTGGAAGTCGAGAAGACCGTGAAGCCTGTAAAAGTGGACGGTGTGAACTACCCGAAAGGCACCTTCATCGTGCCGATGGACCAGGCGAAGCGCGGCTTGGCGAATGCCATGCTCTATGAAGGCGATAACGTTTCTGATTGGGATGCCATGTATGACCCGATCGTCGTCAACTTCTCTGATTTGAGAGGCTTTGATTTGGAAGAAGTTCGTGTTGAAAATGCATTTGATGGAAAGACGCAGGAAATTGAAGAAGCGGTTATTCCAACAAGCACGGTAAAAGGCAACCCGCCGAAACAAATTCTGGAGAACTCCACGAACGATGCGATCCGCGTCGTCAATGCGTTGCTCGCTGACGGCAAGACGGTGGAAGTGCTGACGGAGAGCAAAGGAAAAGCAGAGGCTGGCGATTTCGTCGTCGCGACGAACGACCTTCGCGCGTATGCCGATGATTATTATTTTGAAACGCAAGTATTCGGCAACGGCAAAAATGCCGAAACCGAATTACTGGAACAGCCGAGCGTTGCAGCAACGGGATCAGCGCAATTGAACTTCTCACTGCGCCAACTTGGATTTGAACTGACAGACGCTGCAGAAGCGGATGTCATCGTCAGCGATGGCGGTTCATTTAACGCAGCACAAATTACCGGTAAAACTTTTGTCGGAATCGGTGCCCCTGCTTTGAACGCCGTGAGCAGAAGCGGTTTGCTTCCAGGGTTCGCGTATAAGAGCACAAGAGGCAGCCATGAAGGACTCGTGAAAGCCAATGTCGCGGAACATCCGTTGACTGCCGGATACGAGCAGGAAGAAAATCTCTACGTCACGACGGGCTCGTGGATCTCTAGCGTTCCGGAAGGCGCAGAAGTACTCGCAAGCTTCCAGGACAGCGACGATTTCTACCTCGCCGGCTGGTGGCCTGGCTATGAGCAGGCGCAAGGCCAGACAATGGCGATTACGGCTGAGCAGGGAGAGACGACGTTTAATTTGTTTGCCAACTCTCTCGCATTCCGTGCCCATACCGAGCACAGCTACCGCTTTATCGCGAACTCGATTTACGATGCTGTGAGCGTTGAAGCGGAAGTGGTGGAGAAAGGAAAAGGGAAGAAGCAGTAGTTAGTGTCCCTGTGCACCACACAATTCTCCGGGTAAGAAGCTTGATATAGCGGCGTTTGTGTGATGCGACGCCCCTGTGCACGACACAATTTGGGATCCGCTCCATTCGATAATGGAGCGGATCCTTTTTATTATTGGACGGAATTTCGGGAGCCGAATTATTTGAATTCATAGAGCTGTAAGAGTAATCTGAAAATAGATTTGAGAGGAGTGGAAGTAAATGGTGAAAGCAATTCCAGAAGTGACATTAAATGACGGCACTACTTTACCGGTAACAGGGCTCGGTACATATGGACTGTGGGGCAATGCCGGAGCGAACGCCGTCAGCAGTGGCATCAACGCAGGATACCGCTTGATCGACACGGCGTATAATTACGAAAACGAAGGCGCGGTCGGCGAAGGCATTCGGCGCAGCGGCATTCCCCGTGACGAGCTGTGGGTGACGTCCAAACTGCCGGGGCGCTATCACACATACGAAAAAGCCTTGGTGGCGATCCAGGAATCGCTATTCCGCGCACAATTGGATTATTTCGACCTCTATCTGATTCACTGGCCTTTGCCGAATCAAGATACGTACGTAGAAGCGTGGCAAGCCTTGATCGACGCCCAGAAATGGGGGCTCGTCCGCTCGATCGGCGTCAGCAATTTCCTGCCTGAGCATTTGGAGCGCATCATCAAAGAGACGGGCGTCGCGCCGAGTGTGAACCAAGTGGAATTGCATCCGTTCTTCAACCAGGCACACCAGCGCAAAGTGCATACCGAGCACCATATCCAGACGCAGTCGTGGAGCCCAATCGCGAGAGCGAAAGATATTCTATCGAATGACACCATCAGCCAAATTGCTAAAGCCTATGACAAAACCATCCCGCAAGTCGTCTTGCGCTGGCAATATCAAATCGGTTCGGTATCGATTCCTCGTTCCACCTCGCCTGAGCGCCAACGCGAAAACCTGGCCATTTTCGATTTTGAATTAAGCGACAGTGAAATGGCGGCGATTTCGGAATTGTCCCGTCCGGATGGAAGGCTGTTTGATATGGATCCGGCGACGCATGAGGAGTTTTAATGAAAAGCTAAGTAGCTTAAGCCATTTGAAAATGATTTGTGCTGAACTTCATTCTAAAAAATCAAGTTCTGCAACAAACTAGAAGACCCGCCAATCCGTTTAGGGATCGGCGGGTCTTTAGGCTTTTTTTGAAAATCAATATTCCCCGTACAACGCCGTCCACGTTTTGACCCCAACAATGCCATCAACGACCAATCCCTTATCGGCCTGATATTGCCGAACGTTCCGATTGGTCTCGGGGCCGAAGATGCCATCGACTTCCGTTTTCAATCCGTAATTGTTCAAGGTCCACTGCAGCAGCTCGACTTCAATCCGTTTGCTTCCTTGGCGCAGCGTGAATTGATGCTCCGGGGCGATGTCCATCAGGTTCTCGAGGTTTTCGGGTAGCTGGTTTTCTGTTGACGATCCGTGGCTTGTGGCAGCGGCTGAATCAAAAGACAGGGGAAGTGCAGTGAATAAGCCGAATGCGAGAAGCAACGGAAGCCAAATTTTCTTCATAGCGGTTTCCTCCCGAATGATTAGTTGCTTCATGTATACCCGCTTCATTATCAAAAACAACGAAATGTTCAGAGGCTAATGATCGCCGAGCGGTTCTGCAAGGCCGACAAGAATCCCTTCAGGCCCGCGAATATAGCATAGCCGGTACGCGTCTTCGTATTGCACCACTTCGCCAACAAGCTTGGCGCCGTGTGTCGTGAGTCTGGCGACCGTGTCGTCGATATCTTGGACCGCAAACATGATGCGCAAATAACCGAGTGAATTGACCGGGGCTGTCCGGTGATCGCTGGTAACAGCCGGTGTGAGAAAGCGTGACAGTTCGATCCGGCTGTGGCCGTCCGGCGTCACCATCATGGCGATTTCGACTTGTTGGTCGCTAAGCCCCGTGACGCGTCCCGCCCATGTGCCTTCGACCATGCCGCGGCCTTCGAGTTCCAAGCCGATTTCTTCGAAGAATGCGATGGCGTCGTCGAGTGACTCCACGACGATACCGACGTTGTCCATGCGGAGTAATTGATTGTTCTCCATGAGATTGCCTCCTTCCTTTTGAATAGCGATGGTTCATATCCATTCTCTTTAAAGCGACGGATTCCTTCCGAATAAAAAACGGGAATGATGCCAGTAGAGCATCGTTCCCGTTTTCATTTCCTAAACAGATTTACTTGGCTGCGTGCGCAGCGGTTTGCTGAGTCGAAACGGGCTGGGCATTTGTTTTAATGAAGATAAACAGCAGGCCAATTGCTGCGAATGATAAAAAGGCAATCGGGTAGGACATGCCATCAATCAAGACGCCCGCCGCAATCGAACCGATCGATTGACCGACGCCGAGCGAGAAGAACGATAAGCTCACGCCGACTGAAGGGGTATCAGGAAAATGACGCGTGCCCCAGACGATGAATAAGCCGGTCATGAAAATGAACGAGATGCCGAACAGAATCGCCGACAGGAAGATTGAAGCAGAGTGCGGAATGGTCAAGGTGACGAGAGACGCGGTCGCGACCACCACACCGAGACGGTAAGACCAGCCGAGCCCGAGGCGTTGAATGATAGTTCCGGCGATGCCGCCGATAATGCCCGCAGCACCCATGACAATCCAGAAGACCATGCTTTCGTTTGTCGAGAAATCGTGCGCTTCGGTCAAATAGCTTCGTGAAAAGGTCCAGTAAATGGAGGAGCTAAAGCCGATGCCGATCGCGGCGAGAATCATAAAGCGCGCTTCGCTGAGCAGGCTCAGTTTAAACTTGCTGCCAGTGGATTGTTCCGGTTCTTGTTTCGCTCGATCAATCGCGCGGGCATTCCACCACAGCGTCAAAAATGCCAGAATTGCAAACAGCACATAGCCCCAGCGCCATTGCTCCGCAAATACCAGTGCGACAGGGCCGCTCGCGACGACTCCGACGCTCGTTCCGGTATTGATCCACGTATTGCCTTTGTCGCGTTCGCGGTTTTCAAGCGATTGCGCGACGACTTGGCTGAAGGCGGGAGAGACCCAGCCGCTCCCAAGTCCCGCCACAAATGCGCTGATGGCGAGTGTGTAAAAGCCTTGCGATGCCGCCATTCCAAGCATGCCGATAAAAGCGGTCGCTCCCGAATACAATACGACGTGGCGGGCACTCATTTTGTGAATGAAAACCGCCGCTGTCACCAAGGCCAGCGTATAGGCGGCATAAGCGACCGAACCGATCAATCCGGACTGGCTTTCGGATAAGTTTAAGGCACTGCTGATTTCGGGCAAAAACAAGCCGAAACTGTATCTGGCGAAGGCATACGTGACGCCGATCATGGCGATGCCGGGCAAAACTGTTTTCCACATAAAATTCCACTCCTTTATTGTATAGAACGATCATTATATTTGTAGGGTAAAAAAATAAAATAGTTGTATGTCAATCTTGCCTCCTTATATAGATAGAACGGTCACTATATTTTTGGGCTAAAAAAGTAAGCAACCCGCTTACTTATATTTGTTGGACCAAGGCCATTAAAGCATCTTCAACTTCATCCAACGGTGAAATTTCGGCCAGGGAAACGGCTCCTTCAAAGAGCAAGGATAAGCGCGTCGCTTCACTAGGTGTGAGTCCGTTTGATAAGAACAATTGCTTCGTATCTTCTTTATGGTTCGTGACGAGCTGGACAATTGGGTGGCCAGGTTCACTGACGAACTCTTCTTTGGCCCTCAAAAACATGCAGCCGTTGGAAGCATTGTGCTTTAGCCAGTTCAAATGGCCGATCGCCAACCGTTCTGCGACCGACCCTGTCGCTTGTTGTTTTGCCTGCTCGAGGTACTCCATATAGACTTGTGATCTGCGGGTCAAGATTTCCAGAATCAGTTCGTCTTTGGATTTAAAATGATTGTACAAAGTCATCAGCGCTACATCTGCTTCTTGGACAATCGCCTTCAAGCCAATGGCATGAAAGCCGTGCTGGTAGAATAGCTGTTCGGCGGCTACCAATAAATCCTCTTTTTTCGTGCTCATGATTTCCATCCTCCATTGGCTTAGATATAACGGTCACTCTAAAATTAACAGCTATAGCTAATGAGTGCAAGCGAAAGCCGTTCAAGCATATAAAGGTGTAGTGGTTTCGCAGTTCGCGCGAAGGGTAAAGAATTGGACGAAGATGGAAAACGGCAACTAGGAGGTACGCGCGATGAAACGGATCTTGGCCATTAGCGATATCCACGGTGAGCTCGAGTTGTTTAATAAGTTGCTCGAACAGGTACACTACGACGCATCAACTGACCAGCTGATTTTACTCGGCGATTATGTAGACCGCGGCCCGAATGCGAAAGGGGTGCTGCAACGGGTCATCGAATTGGAGCAGCAAGGCGCGATCGTGCTGCGCGGCAATCACGACCAAATGATGCTGGAAGCAGCTAAAGGGGAAACCGGCGCAGCGGGCAACTGGCTGCGAAATGGTGCGCTTCCGACCTTGCAAAGTTACGATGTGTCTATAGAAGGAATGAAGCTGCCGGCGACAGAACTGTTTTGGGAGCATGTTGAATTTTTGAAAAAAACGAAGCTTTACTACGAAACCGATGGCTATATCTTTGTGCATGCCGGCGTTCAACCGGGCGTTCCGGTTGAAGAAACGGATCTTTACGTGCTCATGTGGATCCGCGACGAATTTCACCGAGGATATTCGAGCGACAAGAAAGTCGTCTTCGGCCACACGCCGACATTTACGATGCGCGGCACACAAGATTACCGTGTGTATTTTGGCGACAATGGGATCATTGGCATCGACGGAGGCGCGGTATACGGCGGGCAGTTGAATTGTTTGGAGCTTCCGGGTGAGCAGGTTTATTTTGTGAGGAAAGAATGAACATGTGGTTTATTATATATACAATTTAAAGTAGAGGAACTACTGTTAATTGTATTTATTCGAATAGAATGGCAATAAGATATCAAAGAGCCGGCTCCCTAATAGGGCCGGCTCTATTTATAAAGGAATTTCTTGGTTTCGTAAGACTACTTCCACTTCTTCTTCACAGTAACGGATCAGTTCCGCAAAGTTTTCAAGGAATGCCTTATGATACGCTTCTCCAGTCGCTTTATCGGATGGAGCGGCATCCCCCATTAGGCCAACCCCATTAGTCGCTTCGCGATAATTTGAAACATCGCTTGCTGTTAGTAGACGATCGCCTTCAATAAAAGGGTCATGTTCTAAGAATCGGTGTTTTTCAGGAATATTGGTCTGCACTTTCGAAGGATCGCACAAATCTGGAAAAAGATAGAACATATGGGATGATTCCAACTCTTCCGCATGGCCAATGCCACCAGGTGCAGATTTTCGTAGTTCTTTTCCTTTTTCTTTATTAAAGTAGAACGGATCTACAATGGAAATGAACGCACCAGTTTTATTTCTAAGGCGTGTCATGGCAATTCGAAGAGGCGGTAGGTTCGCCTCTCTGTGGCCATTGACAATGATCAGTTTTTCAAAGCCGTGATAAATTAGGCTCTGCAACAGATCTTCAGCTACAGCTGTCAAAGTCTCAGGGCGCATGGTCACGGTTCCTGGATATGCCATATGGTGCGGTGCCCAGCCGGTCCAAGTAGGAGGTGCGACTAATGTGTCTGTCAGTTTGCCGATATCTTCGGCAACTTTTTGTGCCACGAAAGAATCTGTACCAAGCGGCAAGTGATGGGCATGTTGTTCTACGCTACCAAATGGTACAATGATTGTTTTTTTCGTTTGCAAGTATTCTTCTACATCCTGCCATTTATTTTCTTGAAGCCATACATTTTCCATAATTAATCTCTCCTTCTAGTTATCGATAGATTCGTGAGTCAAGTTAGCCATTTCTTCTTCACCAAGATACTCCCATTTATTGCGGGCGTAGGCGAAATACCAAATCGTCAGTAGAACAATCCATCCTATTCCGATAAGCAATGGAATAGTGGCGATATAAGTCAGGATCCACAGGCAAGCAAGAGTTGCCAGTATTGCCAAGATAGGTATATTTTTAAAATTGAGCGGGTACCGGAACTTGGGTTTTAGTTCGGGTCTTGTGACACGTACGACAATAAGTGCTACATTCATTAGCGCCATCATAAACCAATTGGAGAAAACAGCCGCACTGACCAGTATCCCGATTGCTGCGGAATAACCGAAGACACTGGTAAAAGTAGTGAGGAAGGCAAGTGCGCCTGTCAGCAAGATAGCATTGGTTGGAACCCCCGATTTATCTCCTACTTTAGCGAAAACAGATGGAGCTGCTTTCTCACGTGCTGCCGCATAGAGCATACGTGAAGAACCGAGTAGACACCCGATCGTTGAAGTTCCGGTAGCAGTCAGCGCTGCAATGGCAATCAAGATTGCTCCTGCACCAGGTAATACGTTCTCCATAGCAAGAGAAAGGGGTGCAGCAGAAGCAGCTAAATCATCCGGCGTGGCGGCTGAAATGACCCCATATCCGGTTAAGGTATATAAAACAATCACTGTACCGAGAGCAGAAAGTTGAGCAAGCGGCAAATTGCGTCGTGGATTTTTTGCTTCTTCGCCCAGCGTCAACACAGCTTCAACCTGCATTTGTCCAAAAGCAATCAATGCCACTGCCGCAAATACTCCGGTCCAACCGTTTGGAAGAAAATCGACATACTCGAAAGGACCGCCTGGATTAGCAAGAAAAGCAATAATTGCAATGGCAAACAAGGCAAGTACTTGAATGATAGAGAAAAAGGTATTTACCTTGCCTGTAGCTTTAATTCCAACCAATAGAAGTGCTGTTAGCAAAATCGATACGATGGGAGCCACGATGACTGGCGAAAGGCTAGGGAATATGAAATTGAAATAGCCAGCAAAACTGAGATTTACAGCTCCAGCTGCAAAGATGAACGAAAGAAAATATAGCCCAGCACACCATAAAGCAACTAGTTTGCCCAAGTCTTTTGAAATAGGAGCAAAGGCAAATTTAGCATAAGCATAGGAAGCGCCTTGGTAAGGCCATATTGAAGCCATTTCTGCATAACTCATGGATGATAAAAAAGCGATAGCTCCAGCAATAAGAAACGCGATGAACAATGCAGGTCCGGCTTCTTCTACAGCAGGTCCAATAACGGTAAAAATTCCTCCGCCAATTAGTGCGCCTACTCCAATACTCCATAAATCAACAAGTCCTAGCCCTCTTTTTAGTTTGGTTCCTTGCTCATTTAAAGAATTTGCTGACGTCGTTTTTTTCATATGAATTACCCCTCCGATTCCGTATGTTGGAATTCTAATTCCATTTTTAAGAAATTATACTATAAAATTTTTAATATTTCATCAATTTAAATGAAATAAAAAAGACCTGTTTATTAAAAGCAGGTCTTTTATTTTTATTATGAAATTAGTTTTGCAGAAATTTGCTGTGATGATTTCTTTAGCATAGGTAGATAATCTTCGATATTATCGGAGAAGTGGGATTCAAGTGCAATTAGGCTTAGAGAAGCAATTACGTCTTCTGTGGCAGGATTGATTATTGGAACAGCTAAAGCAATTGTGCCAGGGATAAGTTCGCCTCTGCTGATACTGAATCCCTTAGAGCGAATTTCGTATAAGTGCTCTATAAGGGTTTCTTCATTACAAAGGTTTTTCAAAGCATCCCCTTGAAAATTGAGTTGCTTAATTAAACTTTGCTGTTCTGTTTCAGAGAGATAAGCGAGCAATACACGGGGACAAGCTGCTGCATGTAGCGGGATGCGTCGACCAATTGATGGGAATACTCGAATCGGACTCCAAGATTCGAACTGCTCAACATATAAAGCATGTGCACCATCCCGAATTGCTAACTGAACAGTTAGGCCGCTTTGGTCCCGCAGTTCTCGCATCTCATCCCTGGCTACTTCACGAATATCTATATGTTTCGCCACCATATTTCCTTTTGTCAAAAAACCATAGCCAAGAGAATAGTATGTTTTTCCAGCAGTAATAGTTTTCCTTATATAACCGTAACTTTCTAAAGATGCTAGTAGTCGAAAAGTAGTTGTTTTTGGTATGTCTGAATGATCAGCGATCTCTTCCAGACTCAAAAAGAATTTTCTGTCCGAAAAACTATCTAATAAATGTAGTGCTTTCTCTACACTGGATTTATTTTCATTGTTTGCAGTCATTGTAATCTCCTTTGGGCCTATAATACGTATCAATTCCAAACTAATTGATACCGAATCGTCTATTGTTGAATACTAGACGGATTTTATTAGTTACGAACATCATATGCTCTGATAAATAATAACTCAACCACTCATAAATCTAAACAGAATAGTATTCAGTGAAAAACAGAATTTGAATCTCACCTTATAGGTTACGCTGTACATTCTATTGATGAGATAGAAGATACAACGACGTATTCAATCAGCAAATTCATTCGTAGGCAATAAGAAAAGTTACAAGATAGAAGGGTAGGAAAGCTATTAAAATCTTTAGATGGGATGTTAAACTAACTTTTTTTGAAGCAGAAACTAATTTGGAGGTGCTATATTGTTGCCAAGTCCTCGAGCCATCCAGCCGATGACAAGCAGCAATAGGGCGGTGCTTGCAATGAGCGCAATGAGGTTCGGCGCGGCTTTGGTGTACAGGTCGTTGACGCTCGCCACCGTCATCCAGTCCATAAAGGAAGTGTCGGCGAATGCTTGGTAGACGGCGAGCGTGTTGTTAGCGATGTGAAGCAAAATGGGCGCGAGCAAATTGCCGGTTTTGATATATAGGAGAGACGCGATCACGGCGAACAAGAACGCGCCGAAAAAATTGAGATGGAACACAGCGAAGATCAAGCTCGTGATGCCGATGCCTTTCCACAAGCCGAATACGTCCATCAGCTGATTCAGGATGACTCCACGGAAAACGAATTCTTCGGCGATCGGTGCGACGATGGCGACGATGAAACCGGTCGCTGCCAAATACCAAACGGCATCGGGTAGCGGCTCTGGCGTGAGAAAGAGATTCACGAGGGCGGGTGCCGTCGCCACGAGCGCGCGCAACAGCAGCCAAAAGATGCTTGTGGAAAAAACCATGATCAGCAAACTGAGCCCAACAATCGGCAAGAGCCAACGAACGATGCCTTGCACAAAGACCACTTGGCGCAATGTCACACCGCGCTTTTGGAAGTAATAACTGCAAATCCACACCGGCAAGGCGATATAGAATAAAAGCAACAGGACGATGCTGTTCAGGAATGGATTACCAGCCATTTGCAATAAGAAAGAAATCAAGACGATGGACGCGACTATCGCTAAACCAAACAAGAACCGTGGCTTTTGTTCCCTGGCCATCCTTATCGCCGCCTTTCGTTAAGGTGCAAAATGGATCTGATTTTGATTTTATATTAGCACGATTTCGCTTAGGAGATGGGAGAAATGAATGGATGAGCCTCTTTAAAGGAAACGTAAAGCGTTAATAAAGGAATTGTTAATTGGTGAAGAGAACTGTAATGAAACTGAACCATTTTAAAGCGAATAAATGACTAAAGTATAGAGGTGGTGACGATATGTCCAGGTTGGCTACTGCCATCAGCAACTTGAAACAAAGGTTAGACGAGGATGGCTTTCTATGGATCCAACAAGAAGACGGCTATTTGGAAAAGACCAAGGTCCAGTTGAATGCCCCTGCAACGGAAAAAGAAATTGAAAGATTTCCCTTTAAACTCCCCGCAGATTATGAAGAGTTTTTAAGGCTGCATCATGGTGGCCGGCTGTTTTTCACAGAAGACGGTGGAAATAACGGGATGGAACTGTATACTATAGAACAAATTCTGGAACACCGATCCTACTATGGTGATGATTTTCCTGATAACTGGTTTCCGGTCGCGACAGGTTATGATGGCTCGTTTTTGATTGTTACGGATCCGCAGATAGGAGGCGGATATTTAGGCTGGTTTGATACAGGCAATAACTTCGAAGATGATCTATTCATCGGAATGAGCTTTGAAGAATGGCTAGAAAAATTGATTATTACTCAAGGCTCTAATTTCTGGGATTGGGAGATTAGGAAGCGGACAGGGATTTGACCTAGCGTTTACAAACCCAGCCTCCATTGTTATATTGAGCGTGACAACGACGTTTCATAAAAGAGATAGAAAAGGGGTTACGTACATGGATGTGAAATTTCCAATCGGGCATATGCAAGTTCCTGAACAAGTAACGAATGAAGATGTGAAACAATGGCTCAGAGAAATCAATAGCTACACGACGCGCCTTCGGGAAGTGGTGGATTCTTTGGACGATGAGGACTTGAACAAGACCTATAGAGAAGACAGCTGGACGGTGCGGCAGCTTGTGCACCATATTGCGGATTCGCAAGTGGCGATGTATCAGCGATTAAAACTGGCATTGACGGAATACAATCCTACGGTGCCGAGCTTTGATCAAGAAAAATGGGCCTATCTACCGGACAACCGTTTACCGGTAGAAAGTTCAATCCGTATGCTCGAAGGATTGAACGAACGGATTGTGGCACTCGGCAATTACGTAACGGGAACGCAATTGGAACGCATGTTCATTCACGAAACGGACGGCGAGGTTCGGGTTTCTGAAACCTTGAAGAAACTGTCTTGGCACGAAGAGCATCATCTGGGCCATATTCGGATTGCGCTAGGGATGGAAATGTAGTTGTTGTCCCTGTGCACGACACAATTTCAGTGGAGAAAATGCTGGCATGTCGCGGTTTTGTGAGCGCTGTGTCCCTGTGCGTGACACAATTTAAAAGACCGTACCGGTAACTGCTGAGTTTCTGGAACGGTCTTTTCTACGTGAGCGCAGAAATGCGTAGGGAATTGCAAGACTACTCGACATAATCTGACAATAATAGGATACTGGAAGATGAAGATTTTAATTTAGACACAGCTCGCGTACGACTGAGAAAAACTTAAAGTGCAGCGAGCGAAGGGAGAATACATATGGAGAATTCATTGATCCGGGCAGATGATTTGCTGACGCTTTGGGGAATCATCGTCATCGTGGCGGCGATGAGCATTGTGCTCGAGCAGAAATACAGCTGGGCTGGGAAGATTTCAGGGGCTGTCATTGCGCTCGTTTCTGCCATTATCTTATCGAATACCGGCATTATCCCGACGGCGTCGCCTGCGTATGATGCGGTGTGGGCATTTATCGTGCCGCTCGCGATTCCGCTATTGTTATTCCATGTGAACTTCAAGAAAATCTGGAAAGAAAGCGGGCGCATGCTGCTGATTTTCCTGATCAGTTCGATCGGGACGGTTGCCGGGACGATCCTCAGCTTCTTCTTGCTGAAAGATACGATTCCGTTTCTTGACCGGATTGGCGGCATGATGGGAGCTTCTTACGTCGGGGGCGGCGTCAATTTTGCCGCGATGACGGCGAAGTTCGATGCGCCGGAAGATTTGGTGTCTGCGACTGTGGTGGCGGACAATTTGATGATGGCGCTCGTGTTCATTACTTTGATGGCGATTCCGACATTCGGTTTCTTCCGGAAAATGTACCCGCATCCGCACGTTTTGCAAGTGGAGCGGGAAGCTGAGTCGAACGGTGGCAAGACCAACGCCGAAAACTTCTGGAAGCGCCAGGATATTTCATTGAAAGATATGGCCATGTCACTGGGGACAGCGTTTTTCCTCGTGGTGGTGGCGACGAAAATCGCCGAATTTTTTGCTGGCGTCATTCCGTCTGGTGAAGAAGTCGCATTCGGCTGGAACTTGCTCAGCGGCTTGATCGGTGACCAGTATTTGGTGCTGACGACTTTGACATTCCTTGCGCTCGCCTTGTTCCCGCGTTATTTCGATGGCATCAACGGCAGTCAGGAAATCGGGACGTTTTTGATCTATCTATTCTTCGTGGTCATCGGCATACCGGCATCGATTCCGTTGATCGTCCAGAACGCACCGCTATTGCTGGTCTTTGTCGCGATCATTGTGATCGTTAATTTGACGGTATCGCTGACGGCTGGGAAGTTATTGAAATACGATCTGGAAGAGATTTTATTGGTGGTTAACGCTAACGTTGGCGGCCCAACAACGGCAGCTGCGATGGCGATTGCCAAAGGCTGGCGCGAACTGATCGGGCCGATTTTGGTAGTCGGAACGATTGGCTACGTGATCGGCAACTATATCGGCACGACGCTCGGATTGTGGTTTGCGACGATGATGTAGGATGGGGTTGGTTGTGTCCCTGTGCATCACACAATTCCACCAGCCAGATCCTTGTCGCAGCGGGGTTACTGTACTGGATTGTCCCTGTGCGCCACACAATTCAATCGAAAAAACCGTGCCGGAAACTGAAGTGTTTCCGGCACGGTTTTTTTCATATTTTATAATTTTTCAGCTTCCTGCACAGCCTTCACGCTATTCGGGTCGAAAAACTTGTCGACCAAATCATAGATCGAGATGAGTTCATAAAGAATCGTGAATTCCGGCGGGAACAGTGTCGGGTGGAGTGCGTCGTTTGCCGGCACGCGTTTGCTGTTTTCCCAGAACAGGTCGGTGATGCTTTTCAGTTGTGCTTGATGTTTTCCGTGGTCGAAATGGATGGAATGCTGAAGATCGTTCGCGAGCGCGGCTACGGCATCCATGACGATTTCCCGCTCGGCTTGTGTCCACTGGATGTCTTGGATGGGGACGCGAAGCAAAGCGTTCAAATGGTATTCAAAATTATCGAGAAACAGCAATTGTCGTTCCGCCATCTGCAACTCAGCTTCCCGGTTGCGGACCCATGGATACAGGCTCGCTTCGTCGCGCTGGTAATGAACCAGCTTCTCGGTCTTGCGGATTTCCGTCGTCAGCTGTTTAACGATTTTCTTGTCTTCCTGCAGAATCGTATCGCCTTCGAACAGGATGGCTTGGAAAGTGTGTTCAAGCATGCTTCCTGCGCGACCGCTGATGCTGTGGATGCTTTTCAAAATATCGGTGCTGTAGTTCGGCGGGAATACGAGCATATTGACGGCAGTCGACACGACCAATCCGATTGTCGTCGTCCCGAGGCGAATAAAGAACGAGTACAGGAAATGGTCGTGGATGACTTCCACCATCGCGACAGAAGTCAAAGTCGCGACGAGCAAACCTGCATGCAGCTTCAGCCGGTAACAGGCAAGAATCGTAGCGACAGCGGCAAGTGTATACGTAATCGGGGAATTCCCAAATAAGGTGATAAAAAGAACGGCGAAAGCCGAACCGATTGCTGACGCTGGAAAACGGACCAGGCCTTTTTTGATCGAGTCGCTGACTGTCGGCTCGATCGTCACGATGGCCGTGATGACCGCAAAGACAGGCGGCCAATTGAACCAGATACAGATCGTCGCGGTCAAAAAGATCGCGAGACCAGTTTTCACTATTCGACTGCCGTTGAAACGCAGAGATCGCATCATAAGATAAGTACTGGCTCCTTTTCATGGAATGACTGTATTTTCAGTATATCATCCGTGTCGAGGGGAGCTGTTGGTTGTGTCCCTGTGCAAGACACAATTCGGAGGGAAAGATCCTTGGTGTAGCAGTATTTCGGTGAAAGAACGTCCCTGTGCATCACACAATTTGAGCTGATTCCCATAAAATTGGTGAAAAGTCCCAAATTCAACCAGTTGAATGTTAGAATGAACACATAATTAGCGTGAGGGGTTTTTAGATGATAAGAGAAAACGATAAGGTACTTTCAATTCAAAATTTGACGATGACTTATGGCGGCAAAAAAGTGTTGAATGGGATCAACCTTGAAGTGGCGAGAGGCGAAATCATCGGTTACATCGGGCCAAACGGGGCGGGCAAAAGCACGACGGTGAAAATCATGCTCGGGCTGATCGATGATTACCAGGGGCAAGTGGTGATTTTTGGGCAGGATATTTCGTCCGGGGACCCATCTTATAAAAAGAAAATCGGTTATGTGCCGGAAAATGCGGAAGCCTACGACAATTTGACGGCGATGGAGTATTTGGTCTTTACTGGCGAATTGTACGGGATGGACCGGGACGCGGCGCAGTCGAAAGCGGAGCGGTTATTACGACAGTTTGAGTTGCAGGATGTCGGTCATTCCCGGTTGTCTTCTTTTTCAAAAGGCATGAAGCAAAAAGTGCTGATCATCGCGAGCCTGCTCCACGACCCGGATCTATTGTTTTGGGATGAGCCGCTCAGTGGGCTTGATGCCAATAGTATGATGGTCATCCAGGAAATCCTGGCGCAATTGGCGGCCCAGGGGAAAACGATTTTTTATTCGTCACATATCATGGACCTCGTGGAGAAAATTAGCAACCGCATCGTGCTGCTGGTGAAAGGTGAAGTGGTGGCGGATGCGACGTTTGAAGAACTGAAGGAAATGAGTGAGGAAGGGTCGCTTTCCGGGATTTTCAATCAATTGACCGGCTTTACAGAGCATCGCAGCAAGGCCAAGGATTTTGTGTCGATCGTCCAGGGAGACGAGGAGTATGCGTGAGTTCCAATCCTTGAAGTTCCTCGGCGCATTTAAAGGCATTTTCACCCGATTTGGCGTTGATTATGCGGTGATGGAAAAAATACTGCGCATCAAATTGACGATGGACGAGCGGCGCGTGCCAACGATTTTCGGCGATACCGGCAAAAAGAAGAAAGAGGGCAACCAGTTCTTGAAGTCGTTGTGGGTCTACGGGCTTTACAGTTTGATCTTGATCCCGTTTTTATTGCTCGGGGAAAACTATATGTATCAATTGAGCCTCGTTTTTGGCATGATCCTATTCATCTTGATGACATCGATGATTTCCGATTTTTCCGTCGTGCTATTGGATATTCGGGATAAGAACATCATCCAGACCAAGCCGGTGAATAAACAGACTATCGCGGCGGCGAAAATCGTCCACATCATGATTTATATGACCTTTGTCGCCGGCGCTTTTACGACAATTCCGTTTCTGGTCAGCTTGTTTCGGCACGGCATTGTCTTTTCATTGATTTTCCTGTTTGAACTCGTGTTGACGATTTTATTGGTCGTCGTCTTGACGTCCTTGCTGTATTTATTCATCTTGCGCTTCTTCGACGGGGAAAAGCTGAAAGACATCATCAATTACGTGCAGATTTTGCTGTCGGTCGGAGTGGTCGTGGGCTATCAGGTGTTGATCCGGTCGTTTGAATTTGTTGATTTGAACATGGCGTACGCGTTCAGCTGGTGGCATTTCCTCATACCGCCGCTTTGGTACGGCGCGCCGTTTGAAGTGTTCTTGAATGGCAATTCGTCGAGTCATTTCATCGCGTTCACTGTGTTCGCGGTGCTGGTGCCGGTCATCGCGATTTTCGGCTATGCCAAACTGATGCCGTCGTTTGAACGAAATCTCGAAAAGCTGTTGAGCGACACAAAAACCCGCAAGAAATCCAGGAATTGGCTGGACGAGGCGGGCGCTAAATGGTTATGCCGTTCGAATGAAGAACGCGTCTTTTACCGTTTCGCTGCATCGATGATGAAAAAAGAACGTGAATTCAAACTGAAGGTGTTCCCGGTGCTCGGGATGTCGTTGTTTTTCCCGTTTCTCTTTATTTTCACCTATTCGGTGGACGGCGGCTTGGAAGAGATTTCAGGCGGCAATATGTTCATGTTCATCTATTTCTGTAATGTCATCATTCCGAGCGTCGTGTTCATGCTGAAATTTTCGGAAGGCTATAAAGGCAGCTGGCTGTTCAGGGCGGCGCCGATTGAACAAGCATCAAGTGCCTATAGTGGCACCTTGAAAGCCTTTATTGTGAAAATGTATGTGCCGGTTTTCGTGTTCTTGTCCGTGATCTTCCTCTGGATTTTCTCGGTGAGAATTCTCCCGGATTTGGCAGCGGTGTTGCTTGGTGGCCTCCTGCAAATATTAATCACTTACAGAATAGTGAACGAAGGTGAATTTCCGTTCTCCACTTCCTTCGAATTTGCCCAAGAATCAGGCGGTGCGAAGATGCTGCTGCTGACATTGATTACCGGTGCCTTTATCGGCGCGCATTTCCTCGCGAATGCGTTTGATTACGGTATTTATGTTTATCTTGGGGTGTTATTGCTCGCTGTGGGAATCGGCTGGCGACTGGTGTTTCCGAAAAGGAAGAAAGCAACGGTGGCATTTGGGTAGCGTGCGTGTCCCTGTGCAAGACACAATTCGGAAGGCTAGATCCTTGGTGTAGCAACATTTCGGTAAAAGAACATCCCTGTGCATCACACAATTTGACGCATCCGCCAGCGCGGATGCGTCTTTTTTATATGTCTTGATGAATTGTGTGGGAATTGTGTGGTACACAGGGACAAACTGTTTGTGTGAACCACCCCAAAACAGGGAACGCTTCTATATAGTAGCGTAATCCCTTGAACGGATTGGAAAAGGAGAATGTTAACATGCCAGATAAACGAGATGAAATCATATTGCGAGGGCTTCGCGAAAATAATTTGAAGAATATCGATTTGAATATCCCGAAAGAAAAAATCAACGTGTTTACCGGCTTGTCGGGATCAGGGAAAAGTTCGGTCGTGTTCGATACATTGGCGACAGAAAGCAGAAGGCAGATGACTTTGAACTATCCACTGTACATTCGCCACCAGATGCCCAGATACGAGCGGCCGCATGCCGACTTGATGCAGCATTTGAGCCCAGTCGTTGTCGTGGAACAAAAGCCGGTCAGAGGCAATTCCCGTTCGACGGTCGGTACGTATATGGATATCGACCCGCTGATCCGGCTGTTGTTTTCGAGAATCGGCAGCCCGCCGATCGGCTCGGCGACGGAATTTTCGAGTGAAAGTTCGTTCGGCAACTGTCCGGAATGCAATGGCTTCGGGGAAGTCGTAGCGCCGGATATCCACAAGTTGATTGACCATACGAAATCAATTCGGGAATCCGCAGTGCGCTTCAAGCCGCTCGCGCCTCCTGGCTGGCAAGGCAGATGGATGAGAGACGGCGGATTATTCGATCCCGATCTTCCCATCAAAGATTTCCCAGAAGAAAAATACAATCTGCTCGTGTACGGGCCGCCGGAAGGAGAACGGGCATTTAGCACTTATTATTACAAAGAGGGCAATCGCGACATCGAATGGGATGGCTTGCTTCCGAGGTTTATTCGACTGTATATCAACAGGGACTTGACGAAACTGAAAGTCGTGTCCCAGGAAGACGTCTTGGCGCTGACGACGCGTACCCCGTGCCCAGTTTGTGAAGGTTCAGGACTCAATCCAAGAGTGCTGGAGTGCAAAATCAACGGTTTGAACATTGCCCATTACGCCCGCTTGGAATTAACGGAACTGCTCGTGGAATTGGAGAAAATTGACGACCCGATCGGCAAGTCGATTGCCCAGCAAGCGCATCCGAGCGTGAAACAGCTGGTCGGTTTGGGGCTCGGCTATTTGAGCTTGTCGCGAAAAATGGGCACTTTGTCCGGCGGGGAAGCGCAGCGCGTGAAAATCGCGCGCCACCTCGGCAGCAGCCTCAATAACATCACGTATATTTTCGATGAACCGAGTGCCGGCTTGCATCCTGAAGAAATCAATATGTTGACGCATATGCTGGAAAGTTTGCGGGACAATTACAATACCGTCGTCGTCATTGAACACAATCTGGCGGTCATCAAAACGGCGGACGAAATCATCGAAATGGGGCCGTCTGCTGGGAGAGGCGGCGGTGAAGTGGTCTATCAAGGCGGGCAGGAAGGCTTGAAGAAAGCTTCCGCCATCACGGATTTGGATCATACTGTGACGGTGAATGAACAGCCGAGAACAACCACAAATACGTTTTCGATCAAAAACGCATCCGATAATAATTTGAAAAATGTCAGCGTGGGAATTCCGCAGAATGCGCTCGTCTCGGTGTGCGGCGTTTCCGGTTCCGGAAAAAGCTCATTGATGTTCGGCGCATTTACCGGCAACTATCCCGAAACGATTGCGGTCGGCCAAGGCAGCATCGGCACATCCAGCCGTTCGACGCTCGCAACGTATATGGGCATCATGAGCGACATCCGGTCGATTCTCGCAAAACAAACCGGACAGCCGGCAGGCTTGTTCAGTTTTAATTCACTTGGGGCATGTCCGGTATGTGAAGGCAAAGGCATCACCACGCCGAACGTTGCATTCGCGGATCCAGTGACCGTGACTTGTGAAGCGTGCAAGGGTACACGGTATTCAGATGAAGCTTTGTCGTACCGCTATAAAGGAAAAAACATTGTGGAAATTTTGGAATTGACGATCGACGAAACGAACGAGTATTTGGAAATGCCGAAAATCGTCAAAAAAGTCGATACGTTGAAAGACGTGGGACTCGGCTACCTGACACTTGGGCAGACGACCGGTTCGCTGAGCGGAGGCGAAGTGCAGCGCTTGAAGCTGGCGAGTCATCTGAAAAAAGAAGGGCAGATCTATTTATTGGACGAACCGTCACTCGGTTTGCATACGCGTGACAATGCCCATCTGCTGGATGTCTTTCAAGCACTCGTCGATAAAGGGAATTCGGTCATCCTCATCGAGCACAACCTGAACTTGATCGCGGCGAGCGATTGGGTCATCGAAATGGGCCCGGGCGGCGGCAAAAAAGGCGGCGAAGTGTTGTTTGAAGGCACGCCGCAAAAGATGCTCGAAGCGGAAACGTTGACGGCGAAATGGTTGAGAGACGGCGTGGAGGGGTAGAGCGGCAGAGCGGCAGTATTCTGTCCCTGTGCATGACACAATTCGAGAGGCGCAAACCTTGATGCAGCGGCATTTCGGTGTAGAAACGTCCCTGTGCACGACACAATTCATCTGATTCATTCCTGGAATCCGTTTCACCAGCTGGTAAAAACGGGAAGATAGAAAGAAAGCGGCACATATTGCCAGTGATTATTATCTTTCAGGAGGTTGAACCCATCATGGATGAACGCACATTGAAGAAAACCAAACTGTTTGCCATATTGAATCTCATTGCTTATTTCGCGACGCTCGGCATCAATTACCTCGGCTCTTCGGGATTCTTTAACGGCAATACGCAAAAAGACATTTCGGATAAATACATGACGCTCATTTCACCGGCGCCGTTTACGTTTTCGATTTGGGGTGTCATTTACACGCTCGTGCTGGTGACGCTCGTTTATTTATTCATCAAACGTAAAGACGATCAGGTCAGCCGGCTGGTGCTGTTGATCTCGCCGTTGTTCATCGCGAGTTCACTGTTTAATATGGGCTGGATCGTGGCGTTTTCGTATGAAGCGCTCGGCATCTCGACTTTGTTGATCTTGGGGCTGTTGTTCTCTTTGCTGCTCATCGTCGAACGGATCTACAAACATCGCTCTGAATTGCCTTCGACATTGGCTGGGCTTGCGTTCACCTTATACGGCGGCTGGGTGTTTATCGCAACGATCGTCAACATCTCGCTGTTGTTGGTGCAATTGGAATGGAACGGCTTCGGCATTTCGGATTCGGTATGGACGATCATCGTGCTCGGAATCGCCATTGCGTTTGTGTTGTTCTACTTGTCGCGCTTTAAAAACGCCGCATTCCCGATTCCGCTTGCTTGGGCATTTTTCGGAATCTACAGCTCGTATGCGAATGGCCAGCTTGACCCGGCGATGGCTTCGGTCATCCAGGGGGTGTTAATTGCGGGGATCGTCATTTTTGTGGCGGCGGTCGTCTGGCGTTTCATTAAAAACGGCAATGCGCTATTTTTGAAACAACCAGCCCGTGAATAAAAGAAGCGCGGATTTGAGGGAATTGTAAGTTTGTTTAAATCCGAAAACATTCGGGAACAACTAGTGACAGAATGATTTTCAGAGGAGGAACTATTAATGGCTAAAGTATTAGCAGTGCTATCAAGTGGACATAAAGATACAGAAAACAATTACGAAACCGGCTGGTGGGCAGAAGAACTGTTCGCGCCGATGGAAGTTTTGGAGAATGCAGGACACCAAGTGGAGCTCGCTTCGCCAAAAGGCGGCAAACCGACGCTCGACGAAGTCAGCATCAGTGAAGAGTATGACCCGGAAGGCAAGTACAAGAAAATGTACGAGTCCGGACGTGCGGATAACACGATGAAACTATCGGACGTGGATGCGAAAGAATACGACGCGATTTTCATCGTCGGCGGACACGGCGCGATGTATGACCTCGCGGAAGACGAAACGCTTCACGGAATCATCAACGCTGTTTACGACAATGGCAAGATCGTGTCGGCTGTCTGCCACGGACCGGCGCCGTTGATCTGGACGAAGCGCCCAGACGGCCAAAGCATCATTGCTGGACTGAATGTTACTGGCTACCCTGAAGCCGTCGAACCGGAAGGGCTCCCGGAAATCCTGCCGTTTAGCTTGGAAGGTAAAATGAACGAAGTGGCGAATTACACCGCTGACGAAAAAGTCGTGTGGGGCAATGAGCAAGTATTGACAGGCCGCGACCCGTTCGCTTCTGAAGCATTGGCTGAGGAATTGGTCAAAGCGTTGGATAAGAAAAACTAATAAGTGATGGGCGATACCGCCATCTCCATAAACAAGGCTTTGCAGCGTTCTCTGCAAAGTCTTGTTTTTTTTGAATGAAAAACTGGATGCGCCAGCTTTTTATAGAATCTTTTCCCTGCTTTAAACTAGCGCAAGTGACATTAATTGAAGCAATCGAACGAAAAAGAATTGGAGAGTGAACAGGAATATTTAAACAAAAATTCAGAAAATATATTGACAGCGCTTTCTTTTAAGTATACCTTATAGATAACAAGTTAAGAGTTGTGTTGGAGACCCGGAGATTCGCACATTAATGAGTACTTCTATCGAGGAGAACTTTCATTAATTGCGGATTTTTTTAATGGGCATTTACACAGCTGTTGCTTTAAAAGGAAAGGAAGTGTTAAGCATGTCAGAGTTTTTAGCAGAATTGATCGGGACCATGATCTTGATTATTTTCGGCGGCGGTGTAGTGGCGGGAGTAGTCTTGAAAGATTCCAAGGCGGAAGGCAGTGGATGGGTCGTCATCACGATTGCGTGGGGGCTGGCCGTTACGATGGCGGTGTACGCAGTCGGTAGTTTTTCGGGAGCCCACGTCAATCCGGCGGTAACTTTTGGATTGGCATCTGTAGGCGAGTTCCCATGGTCGAAAGTTCCGATGTATATTCTTGCCCAAATGATCGGCGCGATTATTGGCGCAGGAATCGTCTTCTTGAACTATTTGCCGCATTGGAGAATTACGAAAGACCAAGGCGCGAAATTGGCTGTATTCTCGACAGCACCAGCTGTCAGAAGTCCGTTTTCGAATTTAGTCAGTGAAATCATCGGAACTGCCGTTTTGGTGATGGGGTTGCTGTTCATCGGCGCCAATGACTTTACAGACGGCTTGAATCCTTTGATTGTCGGAGCTTTGATCATTGCAATCGGCATGTCGCTCGGCGGCACGACAGGCTACGCGATCAACCCGGCGCGTGACCTTGGCCCCCGCATTGCACATGCTTTACTTCCTATTCCTGGAAAAGGAAGTTCGGACTGGAGTTATGCTTGGGTTCCCGTCGTTGGACCGATTTTCGGCGGTATTTATGGAGCGGTTTTCTATAAAGCGCTCTTCACAAGCGATTACAGCCTGCTGTTCTGGGGACTGAGCGTGGTCATGGCCGTTATCTTGATCGGGGCAGCGAACGCCGAATTGAAAAAAGGACACACTGTAGCGAATGAGATTGAAGATACTTTAGTAGATGACAAATAACGATTGATGACAACACCATTCGAGGAGGAATTATTGATGACTAAAGATTATATTATGGCGATTGACCAAGGAACAACAAGTTCACGTGCGGTATTGTTTAACCATAAAGGAGAGATTGTAGGCACAGGCCAGCAGGAGTTTGAACAGTTTTTCCCGAAACCAGGCTGGGTAGAGCATGATGCGAATGAAATCTGGACGTCGGTTCTAGCTTGTATGGCAGGGGCCCTGCGCACAGCGGACATTGAAGCAAACCAAGTAGCAGGCATCGGTATCACCAACCAGCGCGAAACAGCTGTCGTGTGGGACCGCAACACTGGAAAACCGATCTACAAAGCAATTGTCTGGCAATCAAGACAGACGGCGGATATTTGCGGCGAGTTGAAAGCGCAAGGGCATGAAGAGCTGTTCCGCAAGAAAACGGGCTTGTTGATTGACGCTTATTTCTCAGGCACGAAAGTTAAATGGATTTTGGATAATGTCGAAGGCGCACGAGAGAAAGCGGAAAATGGCGATTTGATGTTCGGAACGATCGATACGTGGCTCGTCTATAAATTATCTGGCGGCGCTGCGCACATTACTGATTACAGCAATGCATCCCGTACGCTTATGTATAATATTTACGATTTGGAATGGGACCAGGAATTACTGGATATTCTGACGGTGCCGAAAAGCATGCTGCCGGAAGTGCGCCAGTCATCAGAAGTCTATGCCAATACAATTAACTACCATTTCTTCGGCAATGAAGTGCCGATCGCGGGAATTGCAGGCGACCAACAGGCTGCTTTATTCGGGCAAGCCTGCTTCGAAAAAGGAATGGCCAAAAACACATACGGAACAGGCTGTTTCATGCTGATGAACACTGGAGAAGAAGGCGTCGTTTCCGAACACGGCTTGTTGACGACATTGGCATGGGGCATTGACGGCAAAGTGGAATACGCACTTGAAGGCAGTATCTTCGTCGCTGGTTCTGCCATTCAATGGCTGCGTGACGGCTTGAAGATTTTGGATACTGCGCCGGAAAGCGAGCAATACGCTACATCCGTCGAATCAACGGATGGCGTCTACATGGTGCCGGCATTTGTCGGACTCGGCACGCCTTACTGGGATACGGACGCGCGCGGCGCCATTTTCGGTTTGACGCGCGGCACGACCCGTGCGCATCTCATCCGTGCGACGCTGGAGTCGCTCGCATATCAAACGAAAGACGTTGTGAACGTCATGATCGAAGACGCGGGCATCGAACTCAAGACTTTGCGCGTGGATGGCGGCGCCGTAGCGAACGATTTCCTCGTTCAATTCCAGAGTGATATTTTGGATGTGCCAGTTGAGCGTCCGGTCATCCAGGAGACGACAGCGCTGGGTGCAGCTTACTTAGCGGGATTGGCAGTTGGTTTCTGGGAAAGCAAGGAAGAAATCGCCCAGCAATGGAAGGTCGATAAAACCTTCACGAGCGACATGCCGGAGGAACAAAGTGAAAAATTATACGACGGCTGGAAAAAAGCGGTGGCGGCTACTAGAGCATTTAAAAACTAATACTTCGACGGCAAAAAACACACGCGACTATCTGTCGCGTGTGTTTTTATGTGCGAATTGTGTGGTGCACAGGGACAACAAGCCGATCACAGAACACGAAAACCCTTACTCTGCCTGACTTTCCAGCGAATCGAGGGTGCCGGAATTGTGTGGCGCACAGGGACACGACGGGTGGTAGAATAAAAAGAGACAAGAAACAGAAAGGGATGAGCCCATGCCACTGCAAATCGTGCGCAACGATATTACCAAAATGACAACAGACGCCATTGTCAATGCCGCAAACTCCAGCCTGAAGATGGGCGGCGGCGTGTGCGGGGCGATTTTCCGGGCAGCGGGGCCGAAAGAGTTGCAGGAAGCGTGCGACCGGGTCGGCCATTGTGCGGTCGGGGAAGCGGTGCATACCAACGGCTTTGAACTCGAGTCAAAGTACATCATCCATACGGTTGGACCGGTATGGGAAGGCGGCGGGCGAAACGAGGAAATGTTGCTGCGCAATTGCTACCGCAACTCGCTGGAACTTGCCATCGAGCTTGGCTGTGAGTCGATCGCGTTTCCGCTTATCTCGACCGGTATCTTCGGTTATCCGAAAGAACCAGCGTTGCGAGTGGCGACGGAAGAAATCGATGAATTTCTGAACGAGCACGATATGGATGTCTATCTGGTCGTCTTGGACAAGCAGTCGTTCGGCATCAGCCAAAAGCTTTACGCATCGATTGAAACGTTCATCGAAGAACAAGAAGCGGCGGTCTTGGAAGAACGGGCTGTCCGTTACCGCGA
The DNA here is from genome assembly GCF_028890485.2 of Planococcus sp. SK3692. Classification (GTDB taxonomy): domain Bacteria; phylum Bacillota; class Bacilli; order Bacillales_A; family Planococcaceae; genus Planococcus. Next base: position 1,084,857 of record NZ_JARCHV010000001.1, on the reverse strand, counting down.
CCATCGGCCACTGGAAATTCCGATGTACGAACCGAAAGAAACGCTGGAACCGCAAGCAAGCCTCGAAGAGCTGCTGGAAGACTTGGACGAATCCTTCTCGCAGCGGCTGTTCAGGTTTATTGACGACCGAGGCATGACCGATGCCGAGACTTATAAAAAGGCGAATCTCGACAAAAAGCTGTTTTCCAAAATCAGAAATTCTCCTGGCTACACGCCGAAGAAAAAGACCATCCTGGCATTTGCGGTCGCGCTCGAACTGGATCTCGATGAGACGGAAGAACTGCTCGGGACAGCGGGCTACCGCTTGTCGAACAGCCACAAATTCGACTTGATCGTCCGCTATTTCATCGAGCGGGAACAATACAATATATTTGAAATCAACGAAGCCTTGTTTGCATTTGACGAAGCGCTTCTTGGGTCGTGAAAAGACTGCTGTAATAGCAGTCTTTTTTTGTATAGTAGAAAATGGAAATAAAGAGCATCTGACGCAGGGAAAAAGTCGATGAAAATTTTAAATGAAGTAAGACGCTGTGGAACTTTGTAAGCAATTGACCATGGAATAAATTTTAAACGGGATCCGCCTTTAATAGAGTTATGCTACTATTAAATTGCTTGTATAATATATCCAGTTAGTTTAGAGAGGGACGTTGCTATGGATTTTAAATCGAAAATCATGGAAGTTGTTACGGCAGCTGAAATGGAAATTAATCAATTAATATCCAGTTATGAAGCAACTATTAATACCCAAAAGGAAGAAATTGTTGAGCTTCAAAAATACAAAAAGCAGCAAGAAGAAATGGAAAAACAAAAAAATTTGATTCAAGAGTTAAGAGAAAAGCTTAAGTTAAGTGAAAAAGAAAAGGCATTACTGCAGAGTGATTTATATTTAGAGAAAGCAAAACATATGAAAGATTCTAAAGTACTCCCAGTTCAAACAATAAAAACAGAAGAAAAAGTTTCGACTAAAACTTCATCTAACACTAATATGAATCCAAGTAAAGATGAAGAGTGGGAAAAGACACTAGCAGAAGTACAAAATGATTTAAAAGCTGCAGCGGAAAAGAAAAAAAGAGAAAAGTCTTATTACGAAAATTCGAAAGCCTCCAATTCATCTATTATGGAAGACCTCGCTGCTTTAAATAATTCCTTAAAGCCATCTATTTATCGTCACAAAGTGAATGTTGTTAATCAAAAGACTCTTGAACAACTTATTCCTAAATATAATTTGGTTGAACGTGAGGCCATATTACCTTTGTATGAATCGAAACACTCTCGAGAAATTTACTTATATACTGAAGTAGAAACTATTTTAATAGATTTACTGAATAAAGAAATATATATGGTGGAAAGTGAATTCAACAAATTACTTAAAAGATATTTACCACTAGTAATAAGATATAGACAATTTGTAAATACCGAAATAAAAGGTCCTGAAAAGAACAATATCGGAAAAACTGAAATTCAGAGAAAACTAAATGAGGGAAAGAAACCCTCATCTTATGTACCTAAAGATACTTTATTTAGTGAACAAAGTGAATTAAACGAAATAGGTTACAGAATAAGCGATTGTACTAGAGATGAAAGATGGAAAGTTCTAAATCAAGCAGTTTTAGAGTTAGGATTAAAAAAAGTAGTGAGTATTATAAGTGCAAATATAAGAATAAGAAAAAAACAATCATATGGTGAACGTAAGTATTTACATGCTATTAGAGAATGGGAACACGATCTTAATCGACTAAAAGAAAATTACTATTATGGAGAATTTAAGTGGCCTGAAGTTTGAATGCTTACAACTAATAAAACCAATCAAGTGGTTCATTTTATGAACTACTTGATTGGTTTTTATAATAGATAAGTTTGATCGAAATCGATTATATCTGAAGCTTTGCAGTTTAAAAACTCAAATTTAAATAAGTAAAAGTAATTTTAAGTGAATGTGATAAAAATCTATCGGACGACTGAAATACAGTGGTATAATGTTTAAAATAAAAAATGTAAATTTTATACATTTTTTAGAGGGAGAGTTGTCATGGGGAAATTTTTTCTGTTCTTATTTTTAACAATTACACTTATTAGTATCTCAGCATGTTCTAGTGAAGAAAATCCAAATGTATTAAAAGTAAGCAAGTCTTCTGATGAAATGGGAGGAGAAAATTATGAGACAGTCATATCAGAATTAAAACAAAGAGGTTTTACTAACATTGAAACTAAGGTTTTAGACGATTTAATTACTGGATGGTTAACCAAAGATGGAGAAACTGAAGAAGTAGAGATCAATGGAAATAAAGATTTTAGCGCAAATGATAGCTTTCAAAAAGACTCTAAAATAGTCGTTACGTATCATACATTCCCTAAAGAAGAGAAAAAAGATACTGACAGTACCGATAGAGAGAATTCTGAGGTGAATGATAAGACATCCAATGACGAAACCAAGAAGAGTGTTAATGAAGAGAAAAGTGAGAGTGAAATTACTGATGAGAAGGGTGTAGAAAAAGCTGATACATCAGTAAGAAGTAATCAAGAAATACTAACTATAGAAAATAATGAAGAGCTTGAAGCTGTGTTGACCGTTAATGATACTAATGATCCGATTGTTAGTGAGTTTGCAAAAAAATATGCGGGTAGAACAATTGAATTTGACGGATATATTGCTAATATGATGCCACATGGTAAATATGCAACAAGATACGATATTCTAATTAACACTGGTGATTATGGAGAAACAGCTTATGATGGACCAGATTTTAAGTTTGAAGATGTTAATGTATTTGATTTAAATCTTACAGGCGCTGAAATACCTGAAACTATTGGTATGGGGCAAAATTTGCGTATTACTGCCGTAGTTGAAGAGTATGACAAGGATCCTGGTTTATTCTTCCTCGATCCAATTTCTTCTGAGATCAGATAAAGAGTGCTTGTGTTAATACTGATAAATATAAAATAAAAGTTTTCGTCATTAGCATTTGACGAAGCGCTTCTTGGTTCGTAAAAGGTCGCTTTCGAAGCGACCTTTTTTCTATGCAAAAATCGTATCCTTGGGGTAGAAAATAACCTGAAGGAGGAAACGAAGATGAAAAATGAAACGACGGAATTGGTGTTTATTCTTGATAAAAGCGGCTCGATGGCAGGTCTTGAGAAAGATACGATCGGTGGCTTTAATGCCTTGATCAACAAGCAGCGAAAGCTCCCGGGTGAGGTCCGCGTGACAACGGTGCTGTTCAATCACGAATACGAGCTGCTTCACGACCGGATTTCGCTCGAAGGCATTTCGCCGATGACCGATAGCGATTATCAAGTAGGCGGCATGACGGCTTTGCTCGATGCGGTCGGCTCGACAATCCAAAAAATCAGCAACGCGCAAAAAGGGACATTGAAAAATCATCAAGCTGACAGGATAATGTTTGTCATTACAACAGATGGCCTGGAAAACTCCAGCTGTGAATACACGTACAAGAAAATCCATGAAATGATCTCCTCGAAAAAGACGGCAGACTGGGAATTCATATTCCTCGGTGCAAATATCGACGCGGCCGCGACGGCAAAGAAATTCGGTGTCGATGGGGATTTTGCGGTGGATTACCACGCGGATGCGGAAGGGACGGAATTGAATTATCAAGTGTTGAGCGAAGCGGTCAGTTCGTTCCGGACCGGCAAGAAGATTGACCGTGAATGGAAAAAGGAAATTGAGCGGGATTATGAGGCTCGAGGAAAGAAGAAAAAAATAATGAGTGAACTTCATTCGAAATTAAAGGGGGATTTATCATGAAAAAAGTATTTAAGATTGGCTGTCTCGGCATCATTGGCCTATTTGTATTAATGGCGATACTGGTTGCTTTAGTTGGTGGCGGAGAAGATTCCACTGAAACCGAGGGCACGACAGAAACAGCTCCGGCAACAGAAGAAACCGCCACAGAAGAAACCGCCACAGAAGAAACTTCTACGGAAGAAGCTGAGGAACCAGCTGAAACGGAAGAAGCCGCTGAAGCGGAAGAGCCGGTCGAAGAAGAGCCAGCCGAGCCGGAAGTATCGACTGAATTCGAATCTGCACTGAATCAAGCACAGACTTATTCCGATACCATGCATATGTCGAAAGCCGGCCTATTCGAGCAATTGACTTCTGAATACGGCGGCCAGTTCCCAGAAGACGCTGCACAATACGCGATTGACAATGTGGATGCTGATTGGAAAGTGAACGCTTTGGAATCGGCCAAGACGTATCAAGAAAGCATGAGCATGTCCAAAGAAGCTATTCGCGATCAATTGACTTCGGATTATGGCGGCCAGTTCACACAAGAAGAAGCTGACTACGCCGTAGAAAATCTGGAATAAACGAAAAGATGAGCTCCGGCGAAACTGCCAGAGCTCATCTTTTTTCATTTACTTTATAGTTCTTTGCCGTTTGTGGAAATGACGTTTTGGTACCAGTGGAAAGATTTCTTCTTTTTGCGTTCCAGTGTGCCGCTTCCGTCGTCGTGCTTGTCTACATAGATAAAGCCGTAGCGTTTGGACATTTCACCAGTAGAAGCACTTACGAGGTCAATGCAGCCCCATGGCGTGTAACCCATGAGTTCTACACCATCTTCGATCGCTTCGCCCATCGCTTCAATATGGCCCCGCAGGTAATTGATGCGGTAGTCGTCGATGATGCTGCCATCTTCTTCTAGCGTATCGTAAGCGCCAAGGCCGTTTTCGACGATGAATAAAGGCACACGGTAACGGTCATACAATTGGTTTAATGAGATGCGTAAGCCAATAGGGTCAATCTCCCAGCCCCAATCGCTTGCTTCCAGGAATGGATTTTTCACGCCTGCCATGATGTTTCCTTCTATCATGTCTTCTGGAGTTTTTTCTTTCTTTTCGGTACGCGACATATAATAGCTCAGGGAGATAAAGTCCACTGGGTACTGTTTGATCGTTTCCAGGTCGCCTTCCTGCATGTCAATTTGAATATCGTTTTCTTTGAAGTAGCGCTTAGTGAACGCAGGGTATTCGCCGCGCACTTGGACGTCTCCCGAAATATAATTGAACAGTTGTTCTTCTTTCATTGCGTGCAGTACGTTGACTGGATTCGCATCAAATGAGTAGACGGGAGCATATAACAGCATGCAGCCGATTTGAGCCTCAGGAATGATTTCGTGGCAAGCTTTTACTGCCAAGCTGCTGGCCACAAATTGGTGGTGCAAGCCCTGGAACGTTTCCTGTAACCGGACCTCTTCAGTGGCTGGAGAAAAGCCAAGACTGAAAATCGGCATATGGGTGGCGCCATTGATTTCATTGAACGTCAGCCAGTACTTCACTTTGCCTTTATAGCGGTTGAATAAAGTCACCGCATAGCGCTCGAAGAAAGTGATGACTTCACGGCTTCTCCAGCCGCCGTATTCTTTGATCAAGTACAACGGCATCTCATAATGGGAAATTGTCACAAGCGGTTCCATCCCATGTTTTAAGCATTTATCGAAAACACGGTCATAGAACGCAAGGCCTTCTTCGTTCGGCTCCAGTTCATCGCCGTTCGGGAAAATACGCGACCAGGCAATCGACAGGCGGAAAGTTTTAAAGCCCATCTCCGCAAACAAATCGATGTCTTCAGCGTAACGGTGGTAGAAGTCGATGGCATCGTGGTTTGGGTATGTATACTTGTTCTTGTCGATTTCAAAATCGAATCCGGGTTGGCTGATTAGTTTGAATCGGATTTTTCCGCCAGGCATCACATCTGCCAAGTTCATGCCTTTGCCGCCTTCGAGGTGGGCTCCTTCTAATTGATTCGCTGCCGTCGCGCCGCCCCATAAAAAGTTCTCGGGGAATTGATATGTTTTCGTCATTTGAAAAACCTCCGATTATGTATTGTGGGGTCACGATCACATTGGCAGTAAAAAAACCTAAATCACGCTGGAGACAGATTTGTCCCGTAGCATACGCGATTTAGGTTTTGCCTGCACGACCAGTAACAACCCAGAATATTGAATTGGATTAACTGTAACACCGCTTTTTTGATTAGGCAAATAATTCACAGAAAACTTTTCTCATGTTTTATACAATTGATGGAGAAAACTTTAAGCTGGGGAAACGAAACAGGATAGCGCATGAATTATAAGTTAAGATCCCAACCGTCTGTAATCAAGAGGAGAGATGAGGAGGGCGGCTTCCGTATTTAGAATTACATTGAGAAGAAGGCGGCTCTAGCCAATCCACAAGAGAAAGCCATAACCGAAGCGGGTTTTTAAGTGGATTCTTTTAGGTTAGTGAGTATCACTGAAGTTTTTAAAAAATTAAAAAATATTAAATGAAAGCGTTGACATTCAATTTTGCTGCTGATATATTAAGCCTATCAACTACATATCAGTCCTTTAGGATTGTTACTGGTGAAGCAGGCAAAACCTAAATCATAGAAGGTGCAGAGACCGATCTCTGACCTTGTATGATTTGGGTTTTTTTGTTTCCAAAATTAAATTGGTTGAATAACTTGGGGGTGGAAAAGATGAAGTATGAGAAATTGGCAAAAGAGATCGTCGAGAATGTGGGAGGGCGCGAGAACATCAATAGTGTGGTGCATTGCATTACACGGCTGCGCTTTAAATTAAAAGACGAGAGCAAAGCGAATACAGAAGTATTGAAAGATATGGACGGTGTTGTAACGGTCATGCAAAGTGCCGGCCAGTATCAGGTCGTTATCGGCAACCATGTGCAAGACGTATACAAAGAAGTGCTTGAAGTAAGTGGGCTCGGAGCCAACGATGCTCCTGCAGAAGAGTCGGGTAATACTAGCTTATTCAACCGATTTATTGATATCATCTCCAGTATTTTTTCACCGATTCTTGGCGTCCTGGCTGCAACCGGGATGATCAAAGGCTTAAATGCCATGTTCGTAGCACTTGGATGGCTGGATCCCACATCAGGTACCTATCAGATCTTAAACGCAGTCGGCGATTCACTCTTTTACTTCTTCCCGATTTTCCTTGGCTACACTGCCATGAAGAAATTCGGGGGCAGCCCGTTCATCGGGATGGCGATAGGGGCAGCGCTTGTGTATCCTACACTATCCACTGTAACGGCAGGCGATCCGCTTTATACCTTGTTTAGTGGCACACTGTTTGAATCACCTGTCTATATCACGTTTTTAGGAATTCCCGTGATTTTGATGAGCTATGCATCTTCCGTAATTCCAATTATCATTGCTTCAGCAATTGGCGCTAAGGTGGAAAAAATGTTCACTAAAATCACACCTGACGTCGTCAAAACCTTCATCGTTCCATTTGCAACATTGCTGGTCGTAGTGCCGGTTACCTTCCTGCTGATCGGGCCGATCGCAACTTGGGCAGGGCAATTACTTGGCCAAGCGACACTCTTCATTTTTAATTTAAGCCCGATCATTGCTGGCTTGTTTATTGGAGGATTGTGGCAAGTCTTCGTCATCTTTGGCCTGCACTGGGGACTCGTTCCGATCGCGATCAACAACTTGACCGTCTATGGGTCTGATCCTGTTCTGGCGATGGCATTCGCAGCTTCATTTGCACAGATTGGCGCGGTTCTTGCAGTGTGGATTAGAATCAAGAATCAAAAAATGAAATCACTCAGTGCACCGGCATTTATTTCAGGGATTTTCGGTGTCACCGAGCCGGCAATTTACGGAATCACGCTTCCATTGAAAAAGCCTTTCTTTATAAGCTGTATCGGCGGTGCTGTGGGTGGTGCGATTTTCGCGGTTGCAAACTCAGCCAATTATATGATCGGCGGACTTGGAATTTTCGGGATCCCGTCTTTAATTCCACCGACTGGAGAATTAGGCTTTGCCTTTTGGGCAGTTGTGCCGGCACTCGGCATTGCCTTTGTCCTTAGTTTTTTCCTAACTTACTTCTTCGGTTTGAGTAAAGAACACGTTACAGCTGATCCTGCATCAGAAAAAGTAGCTGTGCAAAAAGAAGAAGCATTGCTTGTTGGCAACCAAATCGTCGCAAGCCCTATGGAAGGACTGATTCGGCCTTTATCGGAAATCGGAGATGCTGCATTTTCATCCGGTGCTTTAGGTGAAGGGGTAGCAATCGAACCGACAGAAGGAAAATTGTTTGCACCGGTTTCCGGCATTGTCACCGCTTTGTTTCCAACGAAACATGCAATCGGCATCACAGCAGACAGCGGCGCAGAAATATTGATTCACATCGGCATGAACACGGTCCAGCTGGGTGGCGAGCATTTCACGGCACTCGTTGAACAAGGTGCGAAGGTGGAGAAGGGGCAGCTACTGATTGAATTCGATATTGAAGCCATCCAGAAAGCTGGTTTTGAAATTACAACCCCTGTAGTCGTTACGGATAGCGGGAAATATGCTCAGGTCAACACGACAACCGATAAACAAATCAAATGGGGCGATCCGCTCATCTCACTGGATATTTAAGTTCACCCAAAAATAAGTAGGAAGAAAAACAGGGTTCCGTTTTTCTTCCATACATAAAAAGGAGATCAACTCATGACATCTACTACATTTCCAAAAGGGTTTTTATGGGGCGGCGCGACAGCAGCCAATCAGCTGGAAGGTGCATACAATGCAGGAGGAAAAGGGCTATCGATTTTCGATATGGTTTCATTTGTGCCGAAAGAAGAACGCGGAAACGACATTGAAATGGATGTAAAAAGTGAAGCGGAATTGAATGCCCTTCTGGAAGAAACCGAGAAAACCAATTTTCCGAAGCGCCGAGGCATCGATTTTTATCACCGTTACCAAGAAGACATCGCCCTTTTTGCAGAGATGGGTTTTAAAACGTTTCGTCTGTCGATTTCGTGGCCGCGCATTTTCCCAAATGGCGACGAGCAAACCCCGAACGAAGAAGGCTTGGCTTTCTACGATCGCGTGTTTGACGAACTGCAAAAGCATGGCATTGAACCATTGGTGACATTATCGCATTATGAAATGCCGCTTCATTTGGTGCGAAAATACAATGGCTGGACTGACCGCCGCTTAGTCGACTTTTTCGTTCATTACGCGGAAACTGTGTTTAACCGTTACAAAGATAAAGTGAAATATTGGCTGACATTCAATGAAATCAATATTTCCATGTTCTCGCCGTATATTGGCAGCGGGATTTTGATTGACCGCCTTGAACATAAAGAACAAGCGGTTTATCAAGCTCTGCATCATCAGTTTGTGGCGAGTGCGAAAGCAGTAAAAGCCTGTCACGAGATCATTCCTGGTTCACAGATCGGCTGTATGCTGGCGCGCATGGAATCCTATCCGGGAACGTGCAGCCCGGATGACGTGCAGGCAGCACTGGATGAGGACCAGAAAAACTTGTTTTTCACAGATGTCCAAGTGCGCGGCTACTACCCGGGCTTCATGAAGCGGTACTTTAAAGAAAATGATATTCAAATTGAAATGCTTCCTGGCGATAAAGAAATCCTGCTTGAGCACACTGTCGACTTCTTGTCATTCAGCTATTATATGACAATGGTGGCAAGCGGGAATCCGGAGAAAGCGAAGGAGAAAGGAAACTTTTCTCTTGGCATTAAAAATCCATATTTGGAAGCGTCGGACTGGGGTTGGCAAATCGACCCGAAAGGCTTGCGCATCACCTTAAATAAACTGTACGACCGCTATCAAGTGCCGCTATTCATCGTTGAAAATGGCTTGGGTGCATACGATGTAGTGGAAGAAGACGGCTCGATCAACGATGATTACCGCATCGATTACCTTCAGGCCCATATCGAACAAATGGGTGAAGCGATTAAAGACGGCGTTGAACTGATGGGTTATGCAAGCTGGGGCTGCATCGATTTAATTTCAGCGAGTACGTCTGAAATGTCCAAGCGCTACGGGTTTATTTACGTGGACCAAGACGATTATGGCAACGGCACGCTGGAAAGAAGGAAGAAAAAGTCGTTCGACTGGTACAAAAATGTAATCGCGACGAATGGCGAAGAGTTGGGTCAAAAGAGCTTAAATGAAGTAAAGTGATGAAACACTGCCTTACTCAATGAGTAGGGCATTTTATAGTAAATGGAAAAAAATGACTTATGTTTTAGCGTATTGAAGGGCAGAAATGCGATAATGCTTTATAATGAAGGAGAGTAAGCTGTTCGTTTAGAGGGAAAGGGTGGACAAATAATGAAACTGATCGCGATTGATTTGGATGGCACCTTGCTGTCTCATCATATGGAAATTACCGAAGAAAGCTTGGAAGCTATACGAGAAGCGCAAAACCAGGGAAATATTGTGATGATTTGCTCTGGACGCGCTCCCGAAGATATTCAACAAATTTTGAATAAATACGATTTGTCGATTCCGCTAGCCGGAAGCAATGGCTCCGTCGTGCATGCTCATGGACGTGTATTGCAAAGTGTTTCCATGAACCGGGAAGATATCATCGAGACCGCAGAAAGACTGGATGAGGAACGCTTTCCCTATCGTATCTATACCAATGAAGGGATTTATGTCCCCGCAGATTGGTCGCAACGGGTAGAACTTGCGATGCAACAGGAGCAGATTAAAGTCGAGGGGCTGTCAGATGAAATCTACAAAAAGATGACGGAGCAGCCACAAAAGTCCAGTCTCCTCAATTTCTTCGACCATTATAGTGAGTTGCTCACGAGAGAAGAGCTGACCATTCAGAAGTTCTTCGTGCTGACTTTAAACGCCGGCAGTAAAACCGCGTTAGGCAACTCCCTGGAGCAGATTTCCACAATCGGCATCACTTCCTCGAGCCCGTTGAATATTGAAGTAATGGATCAGTATGGCAATAAAGGTAGCGCATTGAAACGAGTGGCTGAGCATTTTAATATTCCATTACACAATACCGTGGCGATCGGAGATAACTTCAATGATCTTCCGATGATGGAAGTGGCAGGGCTTTCCGTGGCAATGGGGAATGCAGAACCCGAAGTGAAAGAGCTTTGTGATGTCGTTACCCATACGAATGGCGAAAACGGCGTAGCGCATGCCATCAATCACTATCTGTTAAATATAGGGGCTAAACAGTAAAAGAAGAGATGCGGGATTTCCGCATCTCTTCTTTTACTTCTATTTACGATTGATTTCATCTGTTGACGACGCGCTCGATGTGGATTGTCAGATACAGCATTTCGTCATTGGTCAATTCCTGGCCATGCTCTTTCTTGATGTATTCCCTGATTCTGTCCGTACATTTTGCTGCGTCTGGATGCTTTTGCTTCACCAACAAATATAATTCATCATCCTTTCCTTCGTAATGCGTGCCTTTGAATATCCGCTGGGCAAAGAATTTCAGGTGGGTGATGAAGCGTGCATAATTCAAGGAATCCTCGTCAAAATCGACTTTGAAATGATATTTGACGATGGTGATGATTTGATGGATGAACTTCGTGATATTCAAGGTATTCGATACATCTTCATTCATTTCTGCGTTGATCAAATGAATGGCGATAAAGCCGGCCTCGTCTTCGGATAAAGAGACATTGAACTTTTCATTGATATGTTCCACTGCTTTGACCCCAACCAAAAATTCCTCTTTATATAATTGCTTTATTTCCCATAACAAGGCATTTCTTATTTCAATCCCGTCGCGGGACCGCTCCATCGCAAAATTGATGTGATCCGTTAATGAAACGTAAATATTCTCATTGAGTTTTTTGGCAAGCGTATTTTTCGCGTATGTAATAATTTCTTCAACCGCCATCATGTGATCGACAGGGACTTCGCGAAGAAGCATTTTGAAATTATCGGTCGTTTCTTTGTTTTTTAAGGCAAACACTTTCTGGATTTTCAGCTGATCCACGTCTTGGCCTGGCTTTTTCTGAAAAGCCAATCCTTTCCCCATAATCACCAGTTCCGAACAATCTGACTGCAGCACGCTGATGACATTATTATTAATGACTTTGGCTATTTTCATGGCTTCACCCCAGTTCTTTATCTGTCAAAATAAATAACCTAAGCCATACTAAAATCAGATAAAATCAAGGCGACTTTATCTTTTTAGCGACTTAGGTTTTGCCTGCTTGACCAGTAACAATCCTGTTTTCGAACTATTCATTTAACTTAGTATATCTTCGCTATCCAGTCCTGTCAACGCTTTCAAAAGTACCTTCACAATGCTGGAAATAATGATTTTGAACAACCATATTCCATCAAAATATCTATCTTTATAAACAATGAAATCAAAAAAAGATGACTCCGGCAATTGCCGAAGTCATCTCGTTGCAGCTAGGCTGCGTATGTTGATTAAACTGTTTCGTATTCTGTATCGACTGCTTTGGATGGACGGTGCTTGATGATCTGCGCCACATACCACAAGGCGACGACCAAAGTGATGACCGAGCCAATCATGGCGGCGATGTGGTATTCCATGTTCAAGCCTTCCGGTGCGTAGAAGATGTACATAGAGACGACGCCTGTCATGAACATGGCCGGCACACCGCTAATCCAGTGCATTTTGTAGTTCTTGAGCAAATACATCGTAGCTGTCCACAGCATGAAGGTGGCGACGACTTGGTTGGTCCAGCCGACGTATCTCCACAAGAACGTGTAGTCGATTGTCGCCATATAGAACGTCGGGATGGCGAGCGGGATGGTGATCAAGAGGATTCTCAAAGTGCCGTCAGTCTTGGTGAACTTCGACAATAAATCGGCCAAGATCATGCGCGATGAGCGAAGTGCGGTATCACCCGTTGTGATTGGCAAGATGATGACGCCGAAGATTGCGAGGATGCCGCCCAAAGTGCCAAGGAGCGAGATCGAGATTTCATTGACGACACCAGATGGTCCTCCAGCTGCAAGTGCTGCGCCGAGTCCTTCAGTTCCGTTGAAGAAGGTCATACCAGCCGCCGCCCAGATCAAGGCGATGATGCCTTCGATGACCATGGCGCCGTAGAAGATTTTGCGGCCGTCGGTTTCTTTTTTCATGGTGCGGGCAATGATCGGGCTTTGCGTGCTATGGAAGCCGGAGATCGCGCCGCAAGAAACGGTAACCATAAGTAGCGGCCAGATTGGCAATTCACCTGGATGCAAATTACTGAAGGTCAAGTTCGGCATCGGTTTGCCGGAGAACACGAGTGCCACGGCGACTGCGATGGCCATGAACAACAGGATGCCGCCAAGCAGTGGATAGATGCGGCCGATGATGCGGTTGATCGGCAAGATTGTTGCAAGAACGAAATAAGCGAAAATAAGTGCAAGTGCCCAGATAAACGAAATCGGCGTGATTTGGGCGATCAATTGAGCGGGGCCAGCCGTGAAGGCCGCTGCGACGAGCAGCATCAACACGAGCGACAAACCGTTGATGAAGACTTTCGCGTTCTTTCCGAGGTAACGCCCGACGAGCGTCGGGAATTGCGCTCCGCCGTGGCGCATCGACATCATCCCGGAGAAGTAATCGTGGACGCCGCCAGCGAAGATGCAGCCAACGACGATCCAGATGAAAGCGACGGGCCCGTACAATGCGCCAGCTACAGCGCCGTAGATCGGGCCAAGGCCTGCGATGTTCAAGAGTTGGATCAAATTGCCTTTCCACCAGCTCATCGGTACATAGTCGATGTTATCTGCCTGCGCGTAGGCAGGGGTTGGGGTGTTGTCGTCGACGCCGAATACCTTTTCGATGAATTTCGAATAAAACATGTATCCCAATATTAAAAGTGCAAGTGCTGCGAAAAATGTAATCATATGCGTCGTCCTCCTGATGTCAGTGATATATCGTATAACACATGATAGCATCTTTTTCAGAAAATAAAAGTTAATATTTCGAAAAAACTAATATTTCTATTTATTTGTGGCAAAGCGATAGATAGTTGATAAGGAAAATGAAATTGAAAGCGTATCCAATGGGTTTTGAGGGCTAAGGCCCTTTTTATTGCTTCATATATATGTCCATAAAATCTTTAATTTCATTATCTTGAGATAAAAGTAAAGTGAAATGTTCAGTCAAGACATTGGCTATATTGGTCAGCATGTGACACATCAGCGCGATTGCATTATGCTTGAATTCAAGTACATAAAGAGAAGAGGGAACCAACTATGAATTTTGGAATCATTGGAACGAATTGGATCACCGACCGGTTCATCAAAGCAGCAAAGCAACATCCTGATTTCCGCATCGGCGCCATCTATTCAAGGACGGAAGAGACCGGCCGTGCGTTCGCGGAGAAATACGGGGTGGAGGCGGTCTATACGAACATGAAGAAAATGTTCGAAGAAGGCGATATCGATGCGGTCTATATTGCATCGCCGAATGCATTTCACGCTGAACAAAGCCTGCTCGCGATGCAACACGGCGTGCATGTGCTCTGTGAAAAGCCGGCCGTTGTAAGCCTGGATGAGATGGATAGAGTCATTGCGGCTTCAAAAGAAACCGGCATGACTTATATGGAAGCGATGAAATCGACCGTGACGCCGACTTTCCTGCGGCTGAAAGAAGAGCTCCATAAAATCGGCCCGGTCCGCCGCTACGTATTCCATTACAACCAGTATTCGTCCCGCTACGATAAATACAAAGAAGGAATCGTCGAGAACGCGTTCAAGCCGGAACTCGGCAACGGCGCGAAAACAGATCTCGGCGTTTACGGCTTGGCGCCGCTCGTCCATTTGGCTGGCGTACCGCAGTCCGTATTGCGCAACCGCTACCTGTTGTCGACCGGTGCGGAAGGGCAAGGCAGCATGATCCTCGATTACGGCGAATGCGAAGCGATCGTCATGTACTCGAAGATTTCGGACTCGTATTTGCCGAGTGAAATCCAAGGCGAAAACGGCGTCGTCGAAATCGACAGAATCAGCGATCCGAAACATGTGCTGATCAAATACCGCGATGGCACAACCGAAGACATTTCCGTCCCGCATGAGTTCGATACGATGTATTACGAACTCGATGAATTTATCCGCTGCGTCCGTGACGGGCAAGTGGAATCCGCCATCAACACGCACGAGATCTCCCGGCAAGTGACCGAGCTTTTGCTTTAATGAAATGACCAACTAAAAAACCGCTTTTCCCGTCCAGCATATGTGGGGGAAGAGCGGTTTTCTTTGTCTAGTTATTTGAGTTCGAGCATCACATAAAACCATTGCTTACACATTGACTGCGTAAATGCGTTGCAACTGAATTAGTTCAGCTGACTCTTCGCTAATTCAGTTCTACATGCACTTCCACCCCGAAATGATCTGACACCAGCGGCTTGTGCTCGCCGTTGAATATGACTTTCGACGATTTGACGGTGACGGGTTCGGTGGAGAGGATCAAGTCGATGCGCAGGTCTTGCTTGTTGTCGCTCCAGCCAGCGATTTTGCCTTTGACGGTGATGCCGGCGTCTTTTTCCTCAGCCAATGTGTACGTGTCGTGCAGCCCATTTTCCAATAAGTAAGCATAGCCTTGCTGTTCGAGCGATGCGTCGTTATTGAAGTCACCCATCAAGAAGGCATGGGCGTCTTTTTTCATTTGCCCAAGCAGCTGGTCGGCTTGGTATTTGAACGGCTCTACTGTGTCGTGCCACCAGCCGGTATGGCAGGAGTAGAATGTGAAGGGCTGGTCCTCGTAATGGATGGTCGCACCGACAATTTTCCGCGTTTTCGGGGAATGCATATCCGTGCTTTGGCTGACGAAGAAGCTGTGCTCCTCGGCGACTGGGTGGCGCGTCAAGATCACCAGCCCTTCTTCAAAGCGCCCGTAGACGAGATGGGAGAAGTCCCATACGAGCGAGTATCCGGTGACCCCTAATTGTTCCAATTCCTGAAGTAGAACGAGTGCGTAATTGTCGTGCTTCACGATATTTTCTGCTTCCTCGTCAATCGACTGGTTAACTTCCTGCAAGGCGATGACGTCGTATTGTTTTTCGGCGATGGCCTCTGCCAAATGGCGGATCTTGTCCATTTGGTTTTCTTCGTGCCAGGCATGGCAATTCAAGGTCAGTAATTTCATCGGCTCATTCCTCCAAGATATTGCGATTTTAAAGAAAACCCGGTCCGAAGCGAAGAAATTCGCACGGATCCGGGTTTGAAGCTGGTAAGGAAGGAGCTTTTACACTTCTTCATTCCCGCCAGTAATTTCAATCAGGTCTTTCGTATTCGCGGACACTCGGCCTGCTGTGTTGGTCTTCACTTGCTGTCCTTCTTGGAGGCTCGTGAAGACAACAGGCGTGATGATGGACGGTGCATGTTGACCGATATAGTCAAGGTCCATTTCCATCAATAATTGTCCTTGTTCGACGAGGTCGCCTTGCTCAACATGGGCAGTGAAACCTTCACCTTTTAGATGGACAGTGTCGATGCCGATGTGGATCAGCATTTCAGTGCCGTCGTCTGCTTTCAAGCCAATGGCGTGTTTAGTCGGGAATAGCGTGACGACTTCTCCGTTCACTGGCGAGTAGACTTTGCCTTCAGACGGTTTGATCGCAAAGCCGTCGCCGACCATTCTGCCGGAAAAGACCTGGTCTGGTACATCGGTGATTGGCAGGAGATCGCCTGTGATCGGGATGCCGAAATCAACCATGCCGAGGCGTACCGGTGCATCTCCAGCGTCTTTCGCCTGATCGATAATTTTTGATACATCTTGTTTCGTACGCGGCGTTTTGCCGTTGATGATATCTTGCATTTGCCCGCGCAGATTATCAGACACTGGCCCGAAGATCGCTTGGATGTTATTGCCGACTTCCATGACACCGGAAGCGCCGAGTTTTTTCAATTTATTCTTATCGACTGCGCTCTTGTCTTCTACACTGACGCGCAGGCGGGTGATACAAGCATCCAAGTGGGTGATGTTTTGTTGTCCGCCCATTGCTTGCAGGATTTCATAAGGCAATTCGCCGACAGCTTCGTCGCTGTCTTCATCAGCTTCTTCGTCTTCACGTCCTGGCGTCATCAAATTGAATTTCGTGATGGCGAAGCGGAAGCCGAAATAGTAAATGACGGCGAAGAACAGTCCCACGACGATAACCCAGAACCATTCCGTTCTTCCGGGCATGACGCCAAACAGCAAGAAGTCGATGAGGCCGCCGGAGAAAGTCATGCCGATTTTAACATCGAGTAAATGCATAATCATGAAGGACAGTCCAGCGAACACTGCGTGGATCCCGAACAACACAGGTGCGACAAAAAGGAATGCGAATTCAAGCGGTTCCGTGATCCCTGTCAAAAATGAAGTAAGGGCAGCTGAACCCATAATGCCGCCGACCACTTTCTTGCGTTCAGGGCGTGCGCAGTGGTAGATCGCAAGTGCCGCAGCTGGAAGGCCGAACATCATAAACGGATATTTCCCGGTCATGAACGTGCCGGCCGTAAAGTCGACTCCGTCGCGCAGTTGCTCAATAAAGATGCGCTGGTCGCCGCGGATGATTTCGCCAGCCACATTCGTATACGTGCCGAACTCAAACCAGAACGGTGAATAGAAAATGTGGTGAAGACCGAACGGAATCAATGAGCGTTCCACAAGACCGAAGACGAACGCCGCAAGTGTGCGGTTTGTGTCTAGGATGAAATAAGAAAGTGTGTTCAGGCCGTTCTGTGCAAAAGGCCAGACGAGGTACATCGCAACACCGAGAAACAGTGCCGAGAATGCTGTAATAATCGGAACAAAGCGCTTGCCAGCGAAGAAGCCAAGAAATTGCGGCAAGTTAATATTATAGAATTTATTGTACATCGCCGCGGCTAATATCCCGACGATGATCCCGCCGAAGACGCCGGTCTGCAAGGTCGGAATCCCGAGGACCATGGCGTACGCAGGGTCTGAAGTGGCCAACTCTTCTGTGATGCCGCCGACTGCTTTCATCGTGACATTCATGATCAAATAGCCGATGATCGCGGCAAGGCCTGCGACGCCGTCACCACCGGCTAAGCCGATCGCGACGCCGACCGCAAAGAGCAGTGGTAAGTTGTCAAAGACGACACCGCCGGCTTCCGCCATGATGAAGAGCAATGACTGGACCCATGGGGTGCCGAAGAATGGTACCGCTTCCACAAATGTGTCTTGTGAAAAGCTTGTGCCGAATGCCAGCAAAATTCCGGCTGCGGGCAAGAGTGCGACAGGCAGCATCAATGCCTTCCCGACTTTTTGCAATGTACCGAATACATTAGTAGACATAAAATTTCCTCCTTTATTGGTAAAAATGAATGCGGATCAAACGGGATGGAGCGTATGTGGCGGAAGCAAAAGCATACAAAAAAGGCATGAGCGGAAAAGGCATCGGTAAAAAAGGGAGAATTCCCCTAGATTAACCGTTGTACCTTTTCATACTCATGCCTGATCGAATCAGTAACACGTATGAATCAGTTTGTATGGGTCAAGCGCTGCAGATGAATCGTCAGATAAAGCACTTCCGCTTCGTCGACAGGCTTTTTTAATTGGTTTTGCATTACTTTAATGAGCTTCCAAGCCAGATTATAGCACACGGGGTATTCGGCTTTCAAGAGTGCTTCAAGTTTATTTTCATCTCCCAATGATTCGCCTTGATGGATGCGGTCGATTGCCCGGTGCAAATGCTGGATGAGGCGATGGTAATTGACATTGTCTTTGGTCAAATCGATATTGAGACCGTCTTCAATCAGTTCCGTGAGGCGCGAGATGAGTGAATGGTTGCGATTGATGTCACGCAAGGACTTGTCGGTCACGGCACTGTGGATATGAAGCGCGATAAAGCCAATTTCGCCTTCTGGAAAGACAACATCCATTTCATTCTTGAAAGCTTTTACGACGCCTTTTGCCACTTGGTATTCTTTCGGATACAAAGACTCGATTTCAAACAAGAACGAATTCGAGAACTGCATATTTTGCTGGATGCGCTTGATGGCAAACGATAAATGGTCCGTCAACGCCACATGGATGTGTTCATTTAACTTGGCACCCATCTGATCTTCAATATATAAGAGCTGATCATTGATAAACGCAATCAAGTCTTCATCAATATGAGGGATCAAATTAACGTATTGTTCCTTTTCCACTTCGTCTTTTAATAGGAAAGTCTTATCAGCATGGCCAAACGAAATGACGTCTCCTTTTTTGCGATTGAAGCCCAGGCCGTTCCCGATCAAGACGACTTCCTTATAGGCATCATGGCGGGCGATCACGACATTGTTGTTCAATACTTTCTCGATGGTCAATAGTTGTTCCATGATATCCTCCGTTCAAAAAAACGCCTCGATGTATTAAGCATAATTCAAGTTATACAGGAAATGGGGGAGAAAAAACAAGTTCGGGGCGTGAGGGAATGTAGGGTGTCCCTGTGCAAGGCACAATTCAGGCGAGGAGGATGGCGGTAGGAGTGGGTTTGGGTGCGGAATCGTCCCTGTGCATGACACAATTCGAGTGGGAAATGCATGAAGAATGCTACGAGATATGAGGAGTATTCTTCATATTCTTGTTCTATTGTTCGAAGAGTTGTTTTCAAATAGAAGCTTCTTCATCCTGCAACTTGAACATTTCATACTCCACATCATCTAACTTAGCTGTCCATCGCAACCCCGAAACTTCCGGCAATAAGGACCGATGATCACCCCAGTTCAAGATATGTATAAACTGCAATTCCTTTTCAGGGAAAGAGGAAATGCTTCTGGCGTTATAGGCTGGCTTATGTGAGTAGATTAATAGACGCTCTGCTAAATCGATATATTTGGACCAAATCTCATCGTTCAGCGGTTGGCTCCCATGAAGTCTTCCAATGTAGATTTTGTGGTTGTTGGAGTCATTAGTGTACAACCAATTCTCCTGGGAAATTCGTTTACCCAATGTTTGATAGTCTGCTTTGCCAATATAAAGCAATACATCACTTCCATACACGGGGTGCGTTCCGTAAATCTGATAAATCCCATAATCAGTTTCGTCATTTACCAAACTCGGCAAGTCTTTTAATTGATACGAACCTTCCCATTGAATTTGAATTAAAGTAGACGTGGTAATGGTCATATAAAATACTCCTTTTAAGAGATGTAGTTGTATAACTTAAAAATGTTAATAAAGAGGTTGTTTTTATTTGGATTTATTTGTATTTTAACGGCTTATTAATGATACTATTTACTTAGTAATAATGGTAGTTAAAACGAATCAATATATTTTTGGGTTTTTAAGGATGGAGGGGAGTCTTTTAATGAAAATTACTATGGAGATGAGCAAAAAAGCGTTTCCGATAGCAAAGAAAGTATTTTCAGGACAACTGACGAGAAATGATGGGAAAGTCGAGATTAATAGAATTTCAGGTATGGCCGAGGGGTCTGCACAAGCATACATCACAATTTTTCTAGCCATGTTGGACGGAGAAGAATATAAGCGGGCTTTCAATAACGAGACCAATAGATTTTTGTTGGAAAGTATTCGGAAAGATTATGGGGAGCAACACTTTGTAAATGCATTGGATGCTGCACAAAAGCATATAAATTATTACTCTACACTTAAAAAAGGAAATTTAACTGGTTTGCAGAGTATCGTTGACGAGTTGAGACCGTAAGTTACCAGACTGTTGTGTAGTTAATTGTGGAATATTAAAAAACATACAGATCCTCCGTAGTCTCGGAGGTTCTGTATGTTTTTCTGCTTAAATTGTGTGGTGCACAGGGACGAGTTCAAACATATCCAACAGAAAAACTCCGCCGTATCAACATTCTCAGCCGTTCTCTGGCATTTGAATTGTGTCATGCACAGGGACAGATACGGAAATATGCCGGAAGCTCGCAACGTCGAACAATCCCCGGTCGGTCAGTTTCAAATGCGGAATGACCGGCAGCGACATGAACGATAAAGTTAGGAACGCATTGAAATGTGGAGGTGCTCCAATCTGTAAAAGACTCTTATCGATCGTTTTAAGCTGTTCGTAAACAAGGGTGAACGGGTCGCCTGACATTAATCCGGCGATCGGCAGCGACAAGCTCGCCAAGACTTCGCCGTTTTGGACGACCACCAAACCGCCTTGCAGCTGCTGGAGCGCGTTGATGGCTGCTAACATATCGTCATCATTCGTCCCAACCACGATTATATTGTGGGAATCGTGCGCGACGGTTGTGGCGATGGCGCCGTTTTGGAGCCCCAGCCCTTTGATGATGCCGAGTCCGATATTGCCGGTCGCCCGGTGGCGTTCGATGACGGCGATTTTCAAATGGCCGCTTGTTGTATTGGAAATAAACGAGCCATTGGCGACAGGTACTTCTTCGATTAAATGCTCCGTGATCAATTTTTTTGGTTGGATGCCGATGACGTGCGCCGTCGTGCTGATGTCCATTGGAATTTGTAGATCTACTATAGACAGATCGGCGAGGCGCACTGTATCCCGCACAGCGGAAGCGTCGCTGTCTTCTTGGACAGCTCCTACGTAGCGTCCGTCTTTCGCTGCCAGTTGCCCGCCTTTATAAACTTCCGCAATCGCGAAGTCTTCCAGATTATCGAGCAAGACAAAATCCGCATCGTAGCCGGGGGCGATTGCGCCTTTTTGGTGCAAGCCGAAACACTGGGCAGCGTTGAGGGTCGCCATTGAGATGGCGGTTATGGGGTTGATTCCGTAGCGGATCGCCGTCCGGACGTTGTAATCGACACTGCCTTCTTCGATTAAATCATCAAGATGCTTATCATCGGTGCAGAACAAGCAGCGCTGCGCGTTTTGTTCGGTTACGCCTTCGAGCAGCGCGTGCAGGTCTTTTGCGACCGAGCCTTCACGCAGCATGACGTACAGTCCGCGTTCGATGCGTGCTATCATTTCTTCTTTCGTCACGCATTCATGGTCTGTCAAAATGCCGGCCGTGCCGTAGACATTGATATCGTTATCGGCGAGTCCTGATGCATGGCCATCAATCTGCCGGCTCAGGAGAAGTTTATCGAGCATTGCGTCGTCTCCCTGGAGCACCGCAGGAAAGTCCATCACTTCCGCCAAGCCGAGCACGGAATCGCGCCCGACAAAAGGAATCAAGTCTTCAGCAGACAGCCGTGCGCCTGCATTTTCAAAAGGCGTCGCCGGGACACACGACGGCAGCATCATTTTAATGTCGAGCATGGCCGACTCTGCATCTTTCAGCATGAATTCAAGTCCAGCCGTTCCGCTGACATTGGCGATTTCATGCGGGTCGGTGATGACCGTCGTCACACCATGCGGCAGCACGACTTGTGAAAATTGTTGAGGCGTTACCATGGATGATTCGATATGGACGTGGGCGTCGATCAAGCCGGGCGCGATGAACTTGCCGGTGGCATCGATTTCCTCGTTGCCTTCGTAGTCGCCGATTCCGACGATGACGCCGTCGCTGATCGCGACGTCTCCGGTCGTCAAGGTTTTCGTAAAGACATTGACGATTGAGGCATGGCGGATGACCAGGTCTGCTTTTTTCCGTTTGTTGGCAACGTCAATTTTGTTTTTCAGTTGGGCTTTTTTCATGGCTGATTCCGCTCCTTTGAATGCACGATGGGTGTTGAACCGGATGTAAGTTTTGCCTTATTTTACAGCAGAGTGAGCGCAAGCTCTAGCGAAAAAGGGAAAAAAATCTCGGTCTGTCCCTGTGCATGACACAATTTGGACTACATAAAACCCGTGGACAGTGAGGTTGGATATGAAAACGTCCCTGTGTACGGCACAATTCCTCCCATTCGAAAGTCAGAACCTGGGAACTATCCCATTTCGCCTAAAAGGTGGTACCATATCTACAAGAAAAAGAATTCAGAGAATTGCCACGGGGATGGGCAGGGCGAGTGTGCCAAGCAGATAGAGAAACGGTGGAGCAGCTCGGACTGTGCCGATGAGTTTCATATGATGGGGGTAAAAATCATGGGAGAAGCGTGCAAAGTCCTAATTGTTGACGACGAGATGTTGATCAGACAAGGGATCATCAATTATATTGCCTGGGAACAGGAAGGCTTTCAAATTGTCGGGGAAGCTTCGAACGGCAAAGAAGCGATGCAATTGATTGCGGAATTTGCGCCGCATATTGTCATTACGGATATCGTCATGCCGATCATGGACGGCATCGATTTGGTGAAAGAAGGGAAGATGGAGTTTCCCAATACCGAATTTATCGTCTTGAGCAGCTTTGAAGATTTCGAATACGTCCGGTCGATGTTCCAAAACGGTGTCGCTGATTATATTTTAAAGCCGAAGCTGAACGGACCTGAGCTGTTGAAAATCTTGAACCGCGTGGTGAACCGCATTCCGGGCCTGCAGCATTGTGTTACGGCGACGCAAGCGGAACCGACCACAGAAGAGCTAGTGGAAGGCGTGATTCAAGGGTATCATTTGCCTGTCGACCGGGACGGGCTATCCGATGTTTTGCCGAACAGCCATTTCGCTTTACTGGCAATCCGCGGCAAAAACGCCGCTCCGCTCCAGCTGAAAACGGCTTTGGAACGCTCCATGCTGGAAGAATTGCCGATTCTTACCTTGAATTCGAGCGACGCGGATGCGCTGCTGTTGCTGAATTTCCATCCGCAGCAGCTGGAAATCATCAAACAAGCCATCAAACAGCAGGCAGCCCACTCGCCAGACGCGGCGTGGATGATGTGCGAACCGGTCGATGCCATCGAAGAGTTAAAGAAAGCGCATGACGAAGGATGCGCGAAGATGAAGAAATATGAATTTTATTTGCCAAAAGACAAGCTGTTCCTCTTCGGTGAATTGCCGCTGGAAAATGAAAAACAAGCGAATTTCGATTTGAATCACTTCATTGAGATGTTCAAGGACCGGCTGTTCAATGCCGCGTTCACCTATCTGGAAAACCATGTCGAGTATTTGGCTGGGCGATACAACAACGATAGCTTTGAGTTCAAATCGTTTTTAGGCAATATCGTCTTCAATACCGTCGTGCTTTTGGATGCCATGAAATACAACACGCAAGAACTCGAACAGAAAAAATACCGCTATTTTTCGACGATTAACGAAGCCGCCGATGTCAATGAAGCGTTGGGCTTGCTCGATGAGTTCCTCGAAGAAGTGAAGCAAATCATTCATTTGGGGGATAAAGCAGGCGAATCCAATAATCTCGAGATGATTCTCGAGTATATTGAACTTCACTACACGGAGCCGCTGCGCTTGTCGGAAATCGCCAACCATTTCCATTTCAACGCGTCGTACCTGTCTTCTTATTTCAGCACGCATCACAAAGAAGGGTTCAGCGAATACTTGAACCGAGTGCGCATCAAGAAATCAATGGAGCTATTGGAAAACAGCACGGTGTCCATCTCGAACATTAGCGGCATGGTCGGCTATTCGGAGCACAGCTATTATTGCAAAGTGTTTAAGCGCATAACCGGGATGTCTCCAGGCAGCTATCGAAAGGAGCTCCAAGTCCGCAATGAAAATGAAGGAAAAGGCCTTTCTCATCTTAAGAAATAACAGCTTGTTCATCAAAATGTTCTTGATCATGGTCATCAGCATCGTGGCTGTGTCCTTATTGATCACGTTCAGTTCAATCCGCATGTCGTCCGATCTGTTCATGGACACCTTCAGCATTTCGAACACAAAAGCCTTGGAGCAGATCGAAACCGAGTTCGAGGATTATAGCTTTGCCATTGTGGCGGCAACGAATGAAGTACAAAACAACGGCACCATCAAACGGGTGCTGACGCAAACAAACGCCACGACCCTAGAAACGTACAGCTCTTATCACGATATCAGCGAGCAGATCGAGCGTATTTACCGGACCGTCGAGTCGTACGATGCCAATATGATCGTGCTTGGCAATAACGAGCGCTTGTACAATGTCAATTACTCGAATTGGCCGGTGTCGTGGGAAGCGCTGCGCAACCACCCGATTTCGCAATACACGATCAACCGCCCAAACCGGCTGTTGTATCAATATTTGCCATCCACGTCGTTCGCGGATGAGCCGATGATCGTCGCGACCAAAGCGTTGATGGAGCGGTCGACCGGCGAGATTTACGGCGTCTTGTATTTCCCGATCCGTGAAGCGCAGCTCAAGCAATTTTACGAAGGCTATACGAGCGAGGAAAACGAAGTCATGCTGGTCGATGCTGAAGGGAGAATCGTTTCCGGCAATCAAGAGGCGATGATCGGCCAAGAAGCGCCTGAGTTGATGTCTTTGGCAAAAGAAGTGGACGATGAGGGGTTGCAATACAAAGACGTCGAAGTGTTCGGCAAGGATTATATGCTGATGGCGCAATACTTGCCGACTTACAATATGTACTTGGTCAACCTCGTCGACAAAGATGCAGTGCTTGCCAACCTGGTCAATACGAGAGAAATCCTGCTGATCAGCCTCGGCATCGTACTGCTCGCGGTCATTGTCGTGTTCATCATTTCAAGGCGCATGACGAATTCCATCAGCCGTTTGGTCAAGCAAATCTCGACCATGGCAAAACACGATTTCAACGTGCCAGTCGCTGAAACCGGCGGCTACGAAGCGAAAAAAATTGCCAATGCGTTCAACTCGATGCTCAACGAATTGCAGGAATACGTAGATCTTGCGATACAGGCGCAGCAAAAACAGCGCAGTGCCGAATTGATGGCGCTGCAGCACCAGATCAATCCGCATTTCATTTACAATACCTTGGCGTCGATTAAGTTCATGATCCAGCAAGGCAAAAAAGAACAAGCGACCGATATGATCCATGCCTTGATTGCGCTATTGCAAAATGCCCTCAGCAATGTCGAGCAGACCATTACCGTCGAGCAGGAAATAGCAGATTTGAAAAACTATGTGCTGATCAACCAATCGCGTTACGGCGATGGCATCAAAGTGAATTTCTTCATTTCACCGGATTGCCTGGATTGCCAATTACCGAAATTGATCTTGCAGCCTTTTATCGAAAATGCGTTTTTCCATGCGTTCAATGAGAAAAAGCAAGGCTTTGTGCAAATCTTGGTGTCTCAAAAAGGCGATAATTTATTATGCGAAATCGTCGATAATGGCGATGGCATGGAAATCAAAGGCGACCATACGAAAGAAGATATCAAAGAAAAACGCCACCTGTTCAGCGGCATCGGCATCCGTAACGTCCACGAGCGCATCCAGATGCTGTACGGCGAACAATACGGCGTAGACATCTCAAGCGTCAAAGGCGAAGGAACGAAAGTGAAAGTCGAATTGCCGCTTCAGAAAGTCGAAAGTTCCACAAAACCCAACGAAATTCCAAGAATCTAACAATAATACAAGGAAAAAGAGAGAAAATTGAAATATCTAAAAATTTTCGGATAGAACACCTAAAGATTGTGCTAACAATCTTTTTTTTTTGGCCGCTATACTGTTTACAAGGCGAAAAGTTAAGCGCTTACAAAAAGGGGGATTTCAAAATGAAGAAGTTTAATCTTATGTTTTTGGCGGCAGCGAGCATGGCCGCGTTAGCAGCTTGTTCTTCTGGGGATGAAGAGGCGAGTGGTGGCAGCGGATCAGAAGGTTCGGCTGATGTAGATGAGATTACGGCATGGGCTTGGGATCCAGCTTTCAACATTGCCGCTCTTGAAAACGCAAAAGAAGCATACAATGGCGACGGCGATTACGAAGTGAACATCATTGAAAATGCACAAGACGATATTATCCAAAAACTCAACACGGGCCTTAGCTCAGGGACAACGAACGGCATGCCGAACATTGTCCTGATTGAAGATTACCGTGCACAAAGCTTCTTGCAGGCGTATCCGGATGCATTCCATCCATTGACGGACGTTATTAACGCTGAAGACTTCGCAGATTATAAAATCGCTACGACAAGCTTCGAAGATGAGCAATACGGATTGCCATTCGACTCAGGCGTAGCAGCACTCTATGTACGTACAGACTACTTGGAAGAAGCCGGTTACTCAGTCGAAGACGTAACGGACATCACATGGCAGGAATATATTGAAATCGGGAAAGACGTCAAAGAAGCGACAGGCAAGAACATGCTGACTTTGGACCCGAACGATTTGGCGCAAGTGCGCATGATGATCCAGACAAACGGATCTTGGTATGTGGAAGAAGATGGTTCGACACCGAACATTGCAGGAAACGAAACACTTGAAAAAGGTTTTGAAACGTATAAAGAACTGATGGATGCGGATATCGCGAAAATCGTTTCTGACTGGAGCCAGTTTGTCGGCGCGTTCAACAGCGGCGACGTGGCCAGTGTTCCAACAGGGAACTGGATTACGCCAAGCGTCAAGCAAGCAGCTGATCAATCCGGCAACTGGGCAGTCGTTCCAATGCCTCGCTTGGATATGGAAGGCGCGGTTAACGCATCCAACCTAGGCGGCAGCTCATGGTATGTACTGAACGTAGATGGCAAGGAACAAGCAGCAGACTTCCTATTGAACACATTCGGTTCAAATCCTGATCTGTATCAAACGCTTGTAGAAGACATCGGCGCTCTTGGGACTTACTCACCGGCAGCTGAAGGAGATGCATACGCAGTGGAAGACGAATTCTTCGGCGGACAGCAGTTGCTCAGCGACCTCTCTACATGGACAGATGAAATTCCAGCAGTTAACTATGGCCTTCATACGTACGCGATCGAAGATATCCTGGTCACTGGAATGCAAGATTATTTGAACGGCGCAGAACTGGATACAGTACTTGAAAATGTCCAAGGGCAAGCTGAAGCACAACTCAAATAATTGATTGGAAATACATGAAGCCTTGAGTTGACGCCAACGAACTGGTAGAAGTGCTTTATCACTTACCAGTTGGGCACAACTCAAGGTTTTTTTATAGGAGGAATGAGGAGCATGAGCCAGCTAGGAACAAAAAAAGCCGAAGTGGATCTTCCGGTTCGCACTAAATACGAAGAAAGCAGGCGCCAAAAAACCGGTGTCTTTTTCAAGAAAAAAGTGGGTTGGCTGTTTGTCATTGTCTCGGTCATCGCCATCACCATCTTCAACTTTTACCCAATGGTTCAAGCATTCCTATTGTCTTTTCAATCAGGGATGGGGGCGAACCTGGAATATGTGGGACTCGATAACTGGCGCAGATTGTTCGGCGACCCGACCTTTATCGCTGCACTGACCAACACAACGATTTACTTGCTGATCCAAGTGCCGCTAATGATCATCTTGGCGCTATTTTTCTCGGTGTTATTGAATGACCCGAAATTGAAGTTCAAAAGCTTTTTCAGGATCGCGATCTTCCTGCCTTGTGTTACGTCACTTGTTGCCTATTCAGTCGTCTTTAAATATTTGTTCGGCATCGATGGCATCGTCAACCAATTCTTGCTTAATTTTGGGTTTATCTCCGAGACGGTCAATTTCTTGGCTGATCCGTTTTGGGCGAAGGTCGTCATCATTTTGGCCATCACGTGGAGATGGACAGGCTATAACATGATCTTCTATTTGGCGGCATTGCAAAACGTCGACAAATCGATTTACGAAGCTGCCAGAATTGATGGCGCTAGTTCTTTCCAGCAGTTTTTCCAAATTACGGTCCCAATGCTGAAGCCGATCATTTTATTCACATCAATTACATCAACGATCGGTACATTGCAGATCTTCGATGAAATCGTCAACATTACCAACGGCGGCCCGGGGAATGCGACCATTTCGATTTCACAATACATTTACAACTTGTCCTTTGAATATTCACCTGACTTTGGCTACGCGTCAACCGTTTCCTATGTCATTGTAATTCTAGTGGTAATTCTTTCAATTATTCAATTCAGAGTGGCGGGTGAGAAAAAATGAACAGACTAAAACGAATCTTCATCTATACGTTTCTCAGTGTCGCAGCGATTGTTTCCATTTTTCCATTCCTATGGATGCTCACCAGCATCACCAATAAATCGGTCGATGTCACACAAGGGCGTTTGCTTCCAGGAACGCATTTGATCGAAAACTTGAAAACTCTTTTCGCAACAGTGGACATCGTTCCAGCCTTGATCAATTCATCCATTATCGCAATCATTACGACTTTCCTGACGCTTCTCTTAGCATCTCTTGCCGGCTACGGGTTTGAAATTCACCGCAGCAAAGGAAAAGACATCGTCTTCACGATCTTGCTGTTGTCGATGATGATTCCATTTGCGGCAATCATGATTCCTTTATACCGCATGTTCGGCAGCATCAGCGAAACGGCACCGCTCATCGGCATCGACTCGCTTGGCGCAGTCATTTTACCGACAGCGACGACGGCGTTCTTCATTTTCTTCTTCCGCCAAAACACCAAGATGTTTCCGAAAGATTTGGTGGAAGCGGGACGTATCGACGGCTTGAGTGAAATCGGCGTGTTCTTCCGGATCTACATGCCGACGATGAAAACGACTTATGCAGCTGCGGCGATCATCGCCTTTATGAACAGCTGGAATAACTACTTATGGCCATTGGTCATTTTGCAGTCGCCTGAAAAACGGACGATTCCGCTGTTGATTTCCAATCTTGGCTCGAGCTACTCACCGGATTATGGCGTCATCATGTCAGCCATCGTCATCGCGACATTGCCGACCGCGCTTGTTTTCTTCCTCATGCAGAAACACTTTGTTGCAGGCATGATGGGCTCGGTTAAGGGGTAGGTTTTGTGAGCGATATTCCGCAAAATAGCTGCGCTTGCCGCGGGCGAGCGCCAAGCCGCTTCGTCGCTGTGCTCCTGCAGGGTCTCGGCTGTCTCGCTTTCCCGCAGGCAAGAATTAGCTGAAATGATTGAGGCTAATTCTTTGCGACGCAGTGCGCAGCGCTGTGGGAGCAGTATGGTTTTCTACGCTATTTTGCTCCATATCTGATTAGTAGTAGAGATGATAGTTGCTTCCATTTAATTAATTACTCAGCGCCAGCAAGTCCAGGGGCTAAGCGAAGCAAGAAGATAGGTGATTTTTCTGGCTTCTTGCGAGAGCTATGCACAGAGCGCTCAAAATGGGTAAGAAGTCTACTTCATTTAATTTGCAAGTAGGAGGTAAATTGTGCCGATTTTATATAACGACGCCACACGTGAGTTTCATCTGCAAACCGAGAAGACCAGCTATATTTTCAGCATCCTAAAAAATGAACAGCTCGGCCAGTTGTATTACGGCAAAAGATTGCGCCACCGGGACTCGTTTGAACGCTTGTTTCATATCGAGGAAATGCCGAATACCGCTTGCGTTTACGAAGGCGATTTGGTATTTTCGCTCGATATCCTGAAGCAGGAATACCCGGCCTACGGAACGACGGATTTCCGCGAGCCGGCGTATCAGGTGCTGCAGCAAGGCGGAAGCCGCATCACGAACTTCGTTTATCAGAACCACGTTATCCGTCAAGGGAAAAACAAGCTCGCTGGCTTGCCTGCAACGTATGTCGAGCATGACGAAGAAGCGACCACTTTGGAGATTTCGTTATACGACGAAGCGATTGATGTGGAAATCCAGCTGTCCTATAGCGTCTTTAAACAACTGAACGCCATCACCCGCTCCGCCCGTTTTATCAATCATGGCCAAGGCGACGTCAATTTGACGAGAGCGATGAGTGCGAGCATCGATTTGCCGGATTCGGATTTCGAAATGGTCCAGCTGTCAGGCGCATGGGTGAGGGAGCGCCATATCCACAATCGCAAACTGGTGCCGGGCCTTCAAAGCATCAGCAGCACGAGAGGCACGAGCAGCGCCCATCAAAATCCGTTCTTGGCGTTGAAACGCCCGTCAACGACTGAACATTACGGCGAAGTGTACGGCGTCAGCTTGGTCTATAGCGGCAATTTCCTGGCACAAGTGGAAGTGGATCATTACGACGTGACGCGTTTGATGATCGGCATCAATCCATTTGATTTCAACTGGCTATTGGAAAGCGGCGAAAGTTTCCAGACGCCGGAAGTGGTCATGGTGTATTCAGCGGATGGCTTGAACGATATGAGCCAGATCTATCACAAGCTGTACCGTAGCCGTTTGGCGCGCGGAACATGGCGCGACCGGGAACGCCCAGTGTTGATCAATAACTGGGAAGCGACGTATTTTGATTTTGACGAAACGAAAATTTTAGAGCTCGCGAAATCGTCCAAAGAATTGGGTGTGGAGCTGTTCGTTCTGGATGATGGCTGGTTCGGCAAGCGCGATGCGGACACGACGTCACTCGGCGATTGGTTTGAAGACAAGCGCAAATTGCCGAACGGCATCAGCCAACTGGCGAAAAACATTGCCGATTTGGGAATGAAATTCGGTTTGTGGTTTGAACCAGAGATGGTCTCAAAAGTAAGCGAATTGTACAAAGCCCATCCGGACTGGATTCTCCATGTGCCGAATCGCAAAAGCTCGCATGGCCGCAATCAACTTGTGTTGGATTTCTCGCGCCAGGAAGTGGTGGATTATATCCACGGCCTGGTAGCCGGCATACTGCGCGATGCACCGATTTCCTATGTGAAATGGGACATGAACCGCTATATGACAGAAGTCGGCTCATTGGAATTGCCGACAAACCGCCAGCGTGAAGTTGCCCACCGCTACATCCTTGGCGTCTATTCCTTGTACGAACGATTGACGTCGGAATTTCCGGATGTGTTGTTTGAATCCTGTGCAGGAGGCGGCAGCCGCTTCGACCCAGGGATGCTCCATTACGCGCCGCAAGGATGGACGAGTGATGACACCGATGCGGTCGAGCGCTTGAAAATTCAATACGGCACATCGATGGTCTACCCGATCAGTTCGATGGGGGCGCACGTCTCTGCAGTGCCGAACCATCAAGTGGGACGCATCACCAGCCTGAAGACGCGGGCGGATGTCGCGTATTTTGGCGCATTTGGCTACGAACTCGACGTCACGAAGATGAGCGATGAAGACAAGGCAATTGTTGCCGAGCAAATTGCGTTCTATAAAGAAAACCGTTCGCTCATTCAGCAAGGGCAATTTTACCGGCTAGCAAGCCCGTTTGCAGAAGACGGCAACATAACGAGCTGGATGGTCGTGTCCGAGGACCAGAGCGAGGCGATATTCGGCTATTACCAAGTATTGGCGAAGCCGAACCCTGGCTATACACGCGCATTCTTCAAAGGGCTCCATCCCGAATACGAATACGTCATCGATGGGATCGACGATATATTCTACGGAGATGAACTGATGGGAGCGGGCGTGCAGCTCAATCGCTACCGCAAAGACAAACATCCAAGTGATTTTTCCTCTATTATTTATAAATTAACTCGGATTTAAGTAAGGTGTTTTTAACAATTGAGTGCTTGGCATATCATCGCGCAACTCCTTGACGTGTCGTGAACGAATAATTTTTAACGAAAAATGACTTTACTTAAATTGATGTCACCTTAGGTATGGAGCAAAAAAGCGGAGACTCCCGCGGGATAGCAAAGTGCCGAAATCCACTCGGGCGTCAGCACGAGTTAGTTCGGCGCAAGCCCGCAGGAAATGAATAAGCGATGGGAAGCGGAGCTTATTCATTTGCGATGCTCGAACATAGTGAGAGTTGAGCAAAGCTTTGAGGAGTTGTTTTGCGTAATGCCGGTCACACAATAATATATTCATCTTACATAGGAGGCGTCGATGTGCTGACTGCTAAAAATGGATCGTTTTATTTTGAAGGAAAGCCATTCCAAATCTTGTCCGGGGGCATGCATTATTTCCGCACTGTGCCGGAACAATGGGAAGACCGCTTGCAGAAATTAAAGGCACTCGGGCTGAATACGGTCGAAACCTACATCCCGTGGAATTTCCATGAACCGAAAAAAGGCCAATTCCATTTTTCCGGAATGGCGGATATCGAAGGCTTTATCGAGCTGGCACATCGCATAGGGCTGTATGTCATCTTGCGCCCGGCGCCGTATATTTGCGCAGAGTGGGAAATGGGCGGCTTGCCGTCATGGCTGATGACAGACAAAAACTTGGTGTTGCGAAGCAGCGATCCGGCTTTTCTTGGACATGTGGAAGATTATTTTGCAGAATTGCTGCCGAAGTTCAAAAAGCATCTGTACCAAAACGGCGGTCCGGTCATCGCTCTGCAAATCGAAAACGAATACGGCGCATACGGCAATGATTCCGCTTATCTTGATTTCTTTAAAGCCCAATACGAACACCACGGACTCTATACCTTTTTGTTCACTTCAGATGGCCCAGACTTTATCACGCAAGGCTCGATGCCGGATGTTACGACGACTTTGAACTTCGGATCACGCGTAGACGAGTCGTTCGATGTGCTCGAAGCTTTCAAACCGGGTTCGCCGAAAATGGTCGCGGAGTTTTGGATCGGCTGGTTTGATTATTGGTCCGGGGAACATACCGTTCGCAGCGGGGACGACGTCGCTTCAGTATTCAAGGAAATCATGGAAAAGAACATCTCGGTCAATTTCTATATGTTCCACGGCGGCACGAACTTTGGCTTCATGAACGGAGCCAATCATTACGATGTTTATTACCCGACGATCACCAGCTACGATTACGACAGCTTGCTGACAGAAGGCGGCGCGATCACCGAGAAATACAAGGCGGTCAAAAAAGTCTTGAGTGAGTACCGGGAAGTACCTGCTGATTTTGAGGAGAGCGTTTCTGTGAAATCGTACGGAACTGTCACGCTGGCAGAATCGGCGAGCTTGTTCGATGTGTTGGAAATGATCAGCGATAAAGTCGAACACATAGTGCCGCGGTCGATGGAAGATATCGGCCAGGCTTACGGCTACACGCTGTACCGAACGACCGTCAATCGGCAGGGCGAATTGAAAGTCAGCTCAAAAGATATCCGCGACCGCGGGTTTATTTACATCAATGGCCGTCATGTGGCAACGACATATATCAACGACGAAGAAAAAATGCTGACACTGGATTTCCTGGAAGCGGAAAATACGCTCGAGATTCTCGTGGAGAATATGGGGCGCGCCAATTATGGCGAGCATTTGACTGACCCGAAAGGCTTGGTCAACAATTTATGGCTCGGCGAACAATATTTCTTCCATTGGGATATGTTCAAAGTGGAACTGGAGCAGTTGCCGGAAACTTACGGAGCGGTGCAAGACCCGCGCTTTCCGAAATTCTTCCGCGGCTCGTTCGATGCCGAAGAAGGCTTGGATACGTACGTCCACACGCATGGATTCACGAAAGGCAATGTCTTCATCAACGGCTTTAACCTCGGCCGTTACTGGAACACTGCCGGCCCGCAGCAGCGCTTATATTTGCCAGGCCCGCTGTTGAAAAAACAACACAACGAAATCGTCGTACTGGAACTGGAAGGTACCGAGTCGGAGCAAATCCAATTGCTGGATGAGCCGAAGCTTAACTGAAAACTAATGCTAAGAAGATGTTGTCCGTTTTTTGCTAATTTATAAGATATGGAGCGAAACAGCGTAGAAAACCGTACTGCTCCCACAGCGCTGCGCACTGCGTCGCAAAGGATTGACCTTGCAAGCTTCGGTCAACACCTTTCCCGCGGGAAAGCGAAGTGCCGAAATCCACTTGGGCGTCTAAGCCCAAGTTAGTTCGGCGCAAGCCCGCAGGAAATGAATAAGCGAAGGGAAACTGAGTTTATTCATTTGCGATGCTCGAACATAGTGAGATTTGAGCAAAGTGTTTTAAGAAGCTGTTTTGCGGAATATCGATGGTGAAAATTCTCGGTTCAACATACATAGAAGGGATGGAATCAAATGATCAACGATAAATTGCCGAAGATTTGGCACGGCGGGGACTATAACCCGGAACAATGGGATTCACAAGAAATTTGGGACGAAGATGTGCGCATGTTCAAACTGGCGGGCATTGACGTCGCCACATTGAACGTCTTTTCATGGGCGCTCAATCAGCCGAACGAAGATACCTATAATTTCGACTGGCTCGATGATAAAATCAACCGCTTGTATGAAAACGGCATTTACACATGCCTCGCGACCAGCACGGCCGCGCATCCAGCGTGGATGGCGAAAAAATACCCGGATGTGTTGCGCGTTGATTTCTACGGCAGAAAACGCAAATTCGGCAGCCGCCACAACTCGTGCCCGAATAGCCCGACTTACCGCGAGTATTCCGAGAAAATCGCTGATAAACTGGCAGAACGCTATAAAGACCATCCGGCAGTGTTAATCTGGCATGTGTCGAACGAATACGGCGGCTATTGCTATTGCGACAATTGCCAAGATGCGTTCCGCGTTTGGCTGAGCGATAAATACGGCACGCTCGAGAAGCTCAACAAAGCATGGAACACCGGCTTCTGGGGCCACACGTTCTACGAATGGGACGAAATTGTCGCGCCGAATATGCTGAGCGAAGAACGCGAAGACAATGTCTCCGATTTCCAAGGGATCTCCCTTGATTACCGCCGCTTCCAATCGGATAGCTTGCTTGATTGCTATAAGCTTGAATACAACGCGATCCGCAAGCACACGCCGAACACACCGATCACGACAAACTTGATGGGCACCTACCCGATGCTCGATTACTTCAAATGGGCAAAAGAAATGGACGTCGTCTCTTGGGACAATTACCCGGCGATCGATACGCCATTCAGCTATACGGCGATGACGCATGATTTGATGCGCGGTTTGAAGAGCGGGCAGCCGTTCATGCTCATGGAGCAGACGCCAAGCCAGCAGAACTGGCAGCCGTATAACTCCTTGAAACGTCCGGGCGTTATGCGCTTGTGGAGCTATCAGGCAATCGGCCGCGGTGCAGATACCATCCTGTATTTCCAGCTGCGCCGTTCAGTCGGTGCTTGCGAGAAATACCACGGTGCGGTCATTGAACACGTCGGCCACGAAAACACACGTGTCTTCAACGAAGTGGCGCAAATCGGCAGTGAGTTCAACCAGTTGGGCGATACTTTGCTTGATGCACGCGTCAACGCCAAAGTCGCGATCGTCTTTGACTGGGAAAACCGCTGGGCGACAGAGCTGTCGAGCGGGCCATCGGTGTCACTTGATTATGTCAATGAAGTCCATAAATACTACGACGCACTGTATAAATTGAATGTCCAAGTCGATATGGTCGGTGTCGAAGAAGATTTGAGTCAATATGATATCGTCATCGCACCGGTCCTGTACATGGTGAAAGAAGGTTACGCAGCGAAAGTTGAGCGATTCGTCGAAAACGGCGGTACGTTTATCACGACATTCTTCAGTGGCATCGTCAACGAAACGGATATCGTCACACTCGGCGGTTACCCAGGCGAATTGCGCCAGGTGCTCGGCATTTGGGCAGAAGAAATCGACGCGCTGCATCCGGACGAAACGAATGAAATCGTCGTGAACGGATCGCGCGGAAGCCTGAGCGGCAGCTATTCCTGCAATTTGCTGTTTGACTTGATCCACACAGAAGGCGCACAAGCAGTCGCTGAATACGGCTCTGATTTCTACCAGGGCATGCCGGTGCTCACTGTCAACGAATTCGGAAAAGGAAAAGCCTGGTACGTGGCCTCGAGCCCAGACGCAGAGTTCTTGGTCGACTTCTTGCAAACCGTCTGCGAAGAAGCGGGCGTCGAGCCCTTGCTTTCGGTACCGGAAGGCGTCGAAACGACAGAACGCGTCAAAGGCGGCCAGACCTATTTGTTCGTATTGAACCACAACAATAAAGCAGCATCGATTGACTTGAAAGACAGCCAGTATCAGGAACTATTGTCCACTCAGCAATTGAGCGGCACGGTGGAACTCGAAGCAAAAGGCGTCTTCATCTTGGCGAAAGTATAAGCAGTTGTAATAAAGGCAAACAGAAAACCCATGCACAGCGCCCCGCTATTGGAAATCAATCCAATGACTGGGGCGGGTGCATGGGTTTTTATTGGTGAAAATTTTCATGGAAAAATCCGCCCAGTTGAAAAATTCTATAATCCGCTTTGAAATAAAAAAGATGTTAACCTTTTCTACACTTAGAAGTCAATGACCTGTCTGAGTATTTGGAGAAGCGTTCGCTCGACTCCTGTGGGACTAGCGGGTTTGAGAGACCCCGCAGGCAATGAATGAGCGAAGCTGTGCTGAGCACATTCATTTGCGATGCTCGAACATAGTGAGAGTTGAGCAACGTTTTTAGTGACGAGGAGGCTCGATTCCCGCTCCACGGAAAGCGAGCAGTAAGCTTCGGAAAATACGGTTTCTTGAGTGTCTTTACATACAGAAAAACCCGGCCAGAATTCTGGCCGGGTTTCTTTTTATTTAATACGCAATTCCGATTCGCTATCGAAGAAATGGGCTTTATTCATATCGAAGGCCATGTCGATCGTCTGGCCGGATTCTACATTGAAGCGGGCATCGACGCGTGCGACGAAATCCTGTTCGTTAACATTCGAATAAAGAATGATTTCCGAGCCCATCAATTCCGCCACTTCTACATAAGCTTTCACTTTTGTATGCGGGGAATGATCAAGGAACAAAGGTTCATCATGGATGTCTTCCGGGCGGATGCCGAGGACGATTTCCTTGTCTTTATAACCTTGGTCGCGCAGTGTCGCAAGCTTGCCTTCAGGGACGAGCACTTTGACATCTCCCATGACAAACGAATCCCCAACAATTTTCCCGCGCAGGAAGTTCATGGACGGTGAGCCGATGAAACCGCCGACAAACATATTGTCCGGCTTGTCATACACTTCTTTCGGCGAACCGACTTGCTGGATAAAGCCGTCTTTCATGACGACGAGGCGTGTCGCCATCGTCATCGCTTCTGTCTGATCGTGTGTAACATAGATGGTCGTCGTCTGCAGGCGGCGATGGAGCTTTTGGATCTCGGTGCGCATCTGCACGCGCAGTTTGGCATCCAAGTTGGACAAAGGCTCATCCATCAAGAACACTTCTGCATCGCGTACGATGGCACGCCCGAGAGCGACACGTTGGCGCTGGCCGCCTGATAGCGCTTTCGGTTTGCGGTCCAAGTAATCGTCAAGGCCGAGGATGCTCGAGGCGTTCGCCACGCGTGTCTTGATCTCGTCTTTTTTCATTTTGCGCAGCTTCAAGCTGAACGCCATATTGTCGTAGACGCTCATGTGGGGATACAATGCATAGTTCTGGAACACCATCGCGATGTCGCGGTCTTTCGGCGAGACATCGTTGACGCGTTTGTCACCGATATATAAATCGCCATCTGTGATTTCTTCCAAGCCTGCGATCATGCGCAAGGTAGTGGACTTGCCGCAGCCAGAAGGGCCTACGAGTACGAGGAACTCCTTATCGCGGATTTCCAGATTGAAGTCCTGAACGGATACAACCCCTTTTTCGTATTCTTTTCGGATATTCGTTAAAGTTAAGCCTGCCATATAAATCCCTCCCAATGTATGTAAGTGCTTTGTGTAATCGCGTTTAAATGGTTTCTGCTTTTTGTTCATTGACAGCATGGATAAATCGCTTGAATGCTTGAGGTTCTTTCAACACGCCGGCGTCTTCCAAGATCCGGACAAATTTCTTGCCCAGCTCTTCCCGCACGAGTGCTTCGGCTTGTTCGCGGTTCGCGATTGGGCCGGATTGTGCTTTTAATTGCTCCGCCCAGTTCTGGTGAGCGGGTTCTACACGGTTCGTTTCACCGAGCAGGAATTCCTGGATTTGTTCCAGTTCTTGTTTCAAGCGCGGCGGCAGGACTGCGAGCCCCATCACTTCGATCAAGCCGATATTTTCTTTTTTGATGTGATGGACGTCTGCGTGGGGATGGAAAATCCCGCCAGGATGCTGCTGTGTCGTGCGGTTGTTTCGCAACACCAAATCGATTTCGAACAGCCCGTCGCGTTTTCTGGCAATCGGTGTGATCGTATTATGCGGCGTATCGCCGGTGAAGGCGATGACGTCTGCCGCTTCATCCGAATACTGCTTCCAGATCTGCAAAATCTCATCTGCGGCATCGACCAGTTCATCGATATGGCTGCCTTTCAAGCGGATGACCGACATCGGCCAGTTGACGACAGATGCCTGTAGGCCTGGGAATGAATCCAAGTGGAACGAAAACGCATCTTCAGCGCGCGTCATCGCGAATTCATAACGGCCTGCCTGGTAATGGTCGTGGCTCAGGATAGACCCGCCGACAATCGGCAAATCGGCGTTCGAACCGACGAAATAATGAGGGAATTGTTCGGTAAACTTCAGCAATCGTTCAAAGCCGCCGCGGTCGATTTTCATGTCGCGGTGTTCTTCGGATAGAAGGATGCTATGTTCATTATAATAGACATAAGGCGAGTATTGGAAATACCAATTTTCCCCGGTGAGCGGAATTTTGACGACGCGATGGTTGGCGCGTGCCGGATAGCCGATCCGTCCCACGTAGCCTTCGTTTTCCTTGCACAATAAACATTTTGGGTAGCTGAGCGTTTGCTTCATTTCGCGTTCACGTTTGATCTGTTCCGGGTCTTTTTCCGGTTTGGACAAGTTGATCGTGATGTCCATCTCGCCGTAAGGGCTGTTGTGTTTATAGGAAATGTTTTTTCGGATCCGGTTCATTTGGATGTAATTGCTGTTTTGGCTCAGTTCGTAAAAATAATCGGTCGCAGCGATTGGCGATTCCGCGTATTTGTCGTTGAACGCGGCATTGATGGCGGATGGCCTGGCGACGAAGCAGTTCATGATATTCGCCGACAGCATTTCCTTGTCATCCAACAGATTTTGGATGATGCCGTTTTCAACTGCGTAGTCGATGAGCTCTTCCAATAAATTGGGGATGCTGTCGTCTGTTGATTCGACAACGCCTTCCGGGAAGGCATCCAGTTCAAGCAAGTGCATCACCTGGTTGCGGGCGTAATCGATATCGTCCCCTTCAATCAATCCAGTTGCCAAAGCTTTATGGATGAGTCCGGCAAGTGTTTGATGAATCATAGCTTAACCTCTTCTCCGTAGCCTGCAGGATGAGCGGAATGCCAGTTCCAGGCATCTTCAATGATTTTCGTCACCGATGTATGGCTCGGATGCCAGCCGAGAATGCGTGTCGCTTTTTCTGTGCTGGCGACAAGAACGCTTGGGTCGCCTGCTCGGCGCGGCCCGTTTTTGACAGGGATGTCTTTGCCAGTGACAGAGCGCGCAGCGGAAATCATTTCGTTGACCGAGAAGCCTTGGCTGCTGCCGAGGTTGAAGACATCGTTTTCTCCGCCCTTGCGTAAGTAGTCGAGTGCCAATAAGTGGGCATTAACGAGATCTTCGATATGGACGTAGTCACGGATGCACGTGCCATCCGGCGTGTCGTAATCATCGCCGAAGACAGTGATTTCCTTTCGCTGCCCGAGGGCTGCCTGCAAAATGATCGGGACGAGATGGGATTCGGGGCGGTGGTCTTCTCCGATTTCGCCTGTCGCCCGTGCGCCTGCTACATTGAAGTAGCGCAAGGAAACGAATTTCAAGTCATGGGCGACAGAAGTCCATTTCATCATTTTTTCCATGGTCAACTTGGTTTCGCCGTAAGTGTTGGTCGGCTGGGTCGGCATCGTTTCAGTGATCGGCACGGCTTCCGGCTCCCCGTAAGTCGCGGCTGTGGAAGAAAAGACGATGTTCTTGACGCCGTGTTTTGTCATGGCCTGCAACAGGACCTGGGTGCCGTAGACATTATTGTCAAAGTACTTTAACGGATTTTCCATCGATTCGCCGACCAGTGAATTGGCGGCAAAATGAAGCACTTCGTTGATCGACTCGTTTTCGAACACGGTATCGAGGAAGTCCGCGTCCCGGATATCGCCTTCGTAAAAGACGGCTTTCGGGTGAACCGCTTGCCGGTGCCCGTTCTCCAAATTATCAACGACCACGACGTGCATGCCTTGGTCAATTAACTGGTAGACTGCGTGAGAACCGATATAACCGGCTCCGCCTAATACCAATACGCTCATAATTGCCACTCCTCTACAAGCTCTTTTGCGCCATCCGAGATTTTCGCTTCGTAAAACGATGGGGGATAGCCGAAATCTTCGCTATAGACTGTTGTCAGTGCTTCTTTAAAGCTGTCGATCTGTGTTCGCTCGACGATGGCGATTGCACAGCCGCCGAATCCCGCCCCGGTCATGCGAGCGCCGATGACACCCGGATGGTTCCAGGCCGTTTCTGCGATTTTGTCGAGTTCTGCGCCGGTGACTTCGTAATCGTCACGAAGCGAGACGTGGGAGGCATTCATCAGTTTTCCAAACGCGTCGATATGTCCTTGCTCGAGTTCGCTCAGTGCACGAACGGTCCGTTCATTTTCATAGACGGCATGCTTGGCGCGTTTGCGGTTGATGTCGTTGGTGATCAACTGCTTATGCTGTTCGAATTGTTCGCCGGTCAACTCGCCGAGGCTATCGATTGGCAATTCTGTCCGCAAATCCATCAAAGCCTGTTCGCATTCGCTGCGGCGTTCGTTGTATTTGGAGCCGGCGAGCGTCCGCTGTTTATTGGAATTGATGATGACGATCTCATAGCCATTCAATTCGACCGGTGCGTAACTGAATTGCAGTGTTTGGCAATCGAGCAGCATCGCGTGGTCTTTCTTGCCTTTGCCGATGGCGAATTGGTCCATGATGCCGCTGTTGACGCCCAAGTAAACGTTTTCAACTTTCTGCCCCAAGCGGATCATTTGCAGCCGATCGATCTCCAACTCGAATAACTCTTCTAGCACAACGCCCGTCGCCATTTCGATGGAAGCGGAAGAGGAGAGGCCAGCGCCGTTTGGAATGTCGCCATAAAATAGGATATCCATCCCCGAGGAAATCGTAAAACCGTCT
This sequence comes from Planococcus sp. SK3692, assembly GCF_028890485.2. Taxonomy (GTDB): domain Bacteria; phylum Bacillota; class Bacilli; order Bacillales_A; family Planococcaceae; genus Planococcus. The sequence continues at coordinate 1,043,505 of NZ_JARCHV010000001.1, read as the reverse complement.
TCGATAAAGGTGTGGATCATGCCTTTCGGAAAGTTCGCCCAGTCGTGATCGGGATTGAACGTTAAATCACTAAGTGTGCACTCGATGATGCCAGCATCCGGAAAGTTCATTGAATAAAAACGCAATGTTTGGTCAGTACGCTTGCGGGCAATCGCGTAAGTGCCGAGTGAGATGGCCGCTGGAAACACGTGGCCGCCGTTGTAATCGGTATGTTCACCGATCAAATTGATGCGGCCGGGTGCGAAGAATGATCGCGGTGTGTCAGTGGTCTGAAAGATATCCTGGTAGTTTTGCAGCAAGTCTGGCTGTGTCATCATGTCCCTCCAATACTTTGTAAATTAATTTAATTAACATAAGTATATGGTATTTTGTTAAACTATTCAATAAAGAAACTGAAAACTTTAAAAACGGAGGAATCAGCATGCGCCAAGGCAGCTTTCAGTGGATGAAATCGATGAACAAATCGATCATCCTCAATAAAATCAGAACGCAAGGGCCGATCTCCAGGGCGCAGATTGCGCGTGAGACCAACTTGACTCGCCCGACCGTGAGCAGCAATGTAAAAGAACTGATCGACCAGAACATTGTCGAAGAAAGCGATATTGGCCAATCGCAAGGCGGCCGCAAACCGACGATGCTAGTCATCAACCACGGTGCTTTTTGCATTCTTGGAGTGGATGCCGGCCCGGATTCGATCGAATGCATCGTGGCGGACCTCTCTGGAAAAGTGCTTGAACGGTCCGAAACCCAATTGCAATTGCCAACCGATAATGAAAAATTCCTGGATGCCTTGAAACGCTGCATTCAGGACTGCCTTTTGAAAACGACAGGCAAAGACGTCGTCGGCATCGGAGTTGCGATGCATGGGGTGGTGGATGTCAAAACAGGTGTATCTTTGGTGGCACCGAATTTAGGGCTTGCCGATATCCCGATCAAAGAAGAGCTTGAGAACACGTTCGGTTTGGAAGTGAAAGTGGAAAACGATGCACGCGCCATGGCGCTTGGGGAGTTTTGGTTCGGCGACCATGGTGAACTCGAGAGCATGCTTGCGGTCAATATCGGCCGTGGCGTGGGCGCAGGGATGATCATCGGCGGAAAGCTATATCATGGTTCCTCTGATATCGCCGGGGAGATCGGCCATATGACAATCGACCTGAACGGTCAGGTGTGCGAATGCGGCAACCGCGGCTGCCTGCAGACCTTTGTCGCGGGACCCGCAATCACGCGGAACATCAGCGAGAAAACAGCGCAATCACTGAGTGCAGAACAAGTTTTCGAACAAGCGCTGGATGGCAATGAAGCATGCATCGAGGTACTGACACAAGCCGGAAGGGCGATGGGCGTTGGCTTGACCAATCTGATCCATATCATCAATCCGGAAAAAATCGTTCTCGGCGGCGGCGTTTCCAAAGCACAGCAATTCATCCTGCCGGCAATCCGTGAAACGATTCAGGCGTCTGCATTGACGCAATCGGCAAGCCGGACGCAAGTGGAAATTACCAAGCTTGGCGACGACGCCACGTTAATCGGGGCAGTGACGCTGTTGTTGGTGGACGTCTTTGAACTGACGTAAAGTGAATGGTTGTGTAGGGGGATATAAACATTGGAAGGGTGATCAACAAGATGGCAATTACTAAAAAAACATTCGGCCAAATCAATGGCCATGATATCACGCGCTATACATTGACGAACGACAAGGGGTTTCAAGTCTCGTGTCTCGACTACGGCTGCATCATCACGGAAATCCTGGCGCCAGACCGAGACGGCTTGTTGGAGAATGTTGTACTCGGCTTCGATACATGGGAAGAGTACGGAAGCAATCCGCATTATTTCGGTGCCGTCGTCGGGCGTTTTGCCGGCCGTATCCAAGAAGGCGCTTTTACAATAGAAGGAACGGATTACCAGCTCGCCAAAAACTCTGCTGGCCAGCATTTGCATGGTGGTCCTGGCGGCTTTCACGCGGCCGTCTGGAAAACGAAAATGATTGAAACCGAAAACGAGTCGATCGTAGAATTTACCCATTTCAGTCCGGACGGAGAAGAAGGGTTTCCCGGGAATCTAACGATGACGGTCCGCTACATAATAAAAAACGATGAAAATCAATTGGCGATTTCCTATTCCGCTGTATCCGATAAGACGACCTTGCTGAATGTCACCAACCATTCCTACTTCAATTTAAGCGGTGATTTCAAGCGGCCAGTACTCGATCATCAATTGACCATTCCGAGCAGCCAGTACGCGGAGTTAGATGAAGACATGCTGCCGACCGGTAAACTCGTGTCAGTTGATGAAGATCTGCAATTCGATTTCCGAAAAGGCAGAACCATCCGCGAAGGGACAGACTCGCAGCATCCACAAATCGAACTCGTCGGCGGTGGTTATGACCATCCGTTTCTATTAGATAAAGAAGTGCAGCCTGTAATCGAGCTGAAAGATGCGGAAAGCGGGCGCAGTTTGCAGGTCGAAACAACAGAGCCGGCAGTGGTCTTATACACCGCCAACCATATCGGCGGACCGTATTCATTCAAAGGAGTGGCGGCACAAAACCAGCTCGGGCTTTGCCTCGAAACGCAAGGCTTGCCCGATTCCATCCATCATCCACATTTCCCGTCAGCGATTTTGAAGGCAGGGGAAGCGTTCGAGTCGCGGACGGTGTACCGGTTTGCGGCAGAGTGAGTGGTGTCCCTGTGCACCACACAATTCGAACAGCCGAAACCGCGGTTTGAGTGGCTTGGGATGTGAAATCGTCCCTGTGCATGACACAATTCCAAACAAAAAGGCAAGCGCAAATTCGCGCTTGCCTTTTGTCATTTACTCTCCGAAGATTTCTTCAGAAACTTCCACGATGTAGCGCAGTTTGTCCCATTGCTGTTCTTCGGTGAGGAGATTGCCGTGGTGAGTTGAGGCGAAGCCGCACTGCGGACTGATACATAGCTGCTCGAGCGGCAAAATTTGAATCAACTATACTAATTTTTCCAGAGGAATTAATATAGCTTGACAATCAAGTAAAAAGGAGTAAAAATTAAGTAAAATAATTTACTTGATTTAAATGTGGAGGTGGAATCATTGGCTACAATTAAAGATATTGGTGAAAAGACTGGATTTTCTATTTCTACGGTTTCACGCGTACTTAGCAACGACCAAAGCTTGTCGGTTCCTGAAGAAACCCGGGAAAAGATATTCGATGCAGCTGAACAGTTGAACTACCGTAAAAAAACAGTGAAGTCACTTGTGAAAGATATCGCTTTTTTATATTGGTTGACCGAGAGAGAGGAATTGGAAGACGTCTATTTCAAGAGCATGCGAATTGAAATAGAGAAAATGGCCAAATTATCCAATGTAGAATTGACGACTTATAAAATAGATGGAGGACTCAGTCAGATCCCAGACAATATTGAGGGCTTTATCGCAGTCGGAACATTTTCAGACAAAGAAATTGCATATTTGCGAAACCTCACGCCTCATGGTGTCTTTATTGATTCAACTCCGGATCCAGAACATTTCGATTCGGTGAAACCGGATTTGGCACAAATTACTAGAAAAACGATTGATTTCCTGATTGAAAAAGGCCATGAAAACATTGGGTTTATCGGCGGTACTTATCATAATCCGAATACGGATGGGGATGAAATGGACATTCGAGAGCAAACTTTCCGTGAGCATATGGAGAGAAAAGGGCTGCTTCAGGATCGCTTTGTCTATTGCCATAGAGGATTCTCCGTAGACAATGGTTACCAGCTGATGACCAAAGCCATTGAGGAGTTAGGTGATCAGCTTCCAACGGCTTTCTTCATTGCGGCAGATCCAATTGCTGTAGGCTGCCTCCAGGCTTTGAATGAACGGGGGATCCCAATACCAAAAAGGGTCAGTGTCGTCAGCATCAACAACATCAGCATCGCCAAATACATCTCTCCGCCATTGACCACGTTCCATATCGATATGGCGGAAATCTGCAAGAACGCTATTTCTTTATTACTCGAACAATTGGTGGAAAAACGAAAATGTACGAAGACCTTATACTTAGGGGCCAGCATGATTGTAAGAAAAAGCACTAACTAGAAAACAGCCTAGTAAATAGGCTGTTTTTATTTTCGTAAAAATTATCAGTATTTTTAGTAAAATAATTGTTTACAGTTTTTTCTAACAATGCTATATTAATTTTCAGGAAGCGCTTTCAACAGAAACTTGTGAGAGAGTTTCGAAAACGACTTGAGAGGGTGTTTGTTCGTGAAGAAATATACTAAGTACGCAGGGTTAATGAGTGGGGTCGCTATAAGCTTATCTTTGGCTGCATGTGGGCCGCAGGAAAGCGGGGAAGGTGCCTCTGGAACAGGGGCTGCAGAAGAGCAGGGCCGTGAATTGATTATATGGGAAGACATCGAAAAAACTGATGGGATCCAAGCTGCTGTTGACCAGTTTGAAGAAGAAAATGATGTAACCATCACAATTGTCGAAAAACCTTATGCACAGCAGATTGAAGATTTGCGTTTGGATGGGCCAGGTGGAACAGGGCCGGATGTGTTGACTATGGCGGGTGATCAAATTGGAACAGCAGTCATTGAAGGGCTAGTCAAAGAGGTGGCTGTAGGAGAAGACGTTCAATCCATTTACACTGATGCAGCAATGCAATCACAAATAGTAGATGGTAAAGTCTACGGTTTGCCTAAAGCAGTAGAGTCGACAATCCTATACTACAACAAAGATTTGATTGCGGAAGATGAATTGCCGACGACGCTTGAAGAATGGTACGAATATTCGAAGGAGACTGCAACTAGTGAGCAGTTTGGATTCCTGGCATTATTTGACCAGATCTATTACGCACAAAGTGTTATGAGCGGTTATGGCGGCTATATCTTTGGACAGGATGCTGATGGAAACTACGATCCGACCGACATTGGTTTGAACAACGAAGGGTCTCTTGAAGGCGCAAACTATATCCAGAAATTTTATGATGAAGATTTGTTCCCGGCTGGAATAGTGGGGGAGCAGGGCATTAATGTATTGGAATCTTTGTTCACTGAAGGGAAAGCAACAGCCATCATTTCTGGTCCTTGGAATGTTGATCCGTTTACAGATGCCGGTGTTAACTTCGGCATGACTAAATTGCCTGAGTTGGATAATGGAGAAAACATGAGTTCCTTCATTGGAGTAAAGAGTTATAACGTCAGTGCTTATTCGGAGAATGCTGAACTTGCTGAAGAGTTGCTGGTCTTCCTAGCGAATGAAGAAAACTCCCGGACACGTTTTGAAGAAACACAGGAAGTCCCAGCAGTAGAAGCTTTGGCTAATGATCCAGTCGTTGCTGAAAGTGAAGTCGCACAAGCTGTGGCGGAGCAATCGATCTTCGCTGAATTGACGCCGAATATTCCTTCTATGAATGAAGTATGGACGCCAGCTGATTCTGCATTACAGACAATTGCAACTGGAAGAGCACAGCCAGAGGAAGCCTTAAACCAGGCTGTTGAAACAATTGAAGGGCAAATTGAAGCTACTCATGGCGGCAACTGATTAGTGATAGCAGCAAGAAATGGTGTCAAACGTCAAGACGGTTTGACGCCATTTGTTGTAAAGGCCGGTAAACATGCGGGTTTGCCGGGCCATACATAAAAAGAGGTGAAGAAAGTGCAAGCACGTAAAATAGCCTTATTGTTATCAATTCTACCGGGATTTGGCCAATTTTATAATAGGCAGTGGATTAAAGGGCTCTTGTTTCTCGGTTTTGGCATATCCTTCTTTTTAGTGTTCGGAGATCTCTTGAACATGGGATTTTGGGGACTTGCTACACTCGGCACAGAAGTCCCACGAGATAATTCGATTTTTCTTTTGGCAGAGGGTCTTATAGCAGTAATCGTGACGATTTTTGGACTTGCTTTTTACTACGTGAATTTAAGAGATGCCTATAAAAACGGCAAATTGCGTGATGAAAATAAACCTTTGAGCTCGTTGAAAAGTGATTATCAAAACTTAATTGCGCAAGGCTATCCATATTTAATTAGTGGCCCATCACTGTTCATTCTGATTTTTGCGGTTATTTTCCCGATCCTCTTCAGTTTTGCACTGGCTTTTACAAATTATGATTTGTATCATTCCCCACCGGCTAATCTAGCCGACTGGGTTGGGTTTGACACCTTTGCGAAAATTTTCACCGTCGATATTTGGCGCTCGACTTTTTTCAGTGTGCTCGGCTGGACTGTAATCTGGACACTTGTCGCTTCAACGCTTCAAGTCGCTCTAGGAATTTTCATGGCCGTGTTGGTCAATCAAAAAGATCTTCGTTTCAAGAAGTTTTACCGGACAGTGCTTGTTTTGCCTTGGGCTGTTCCTGGATTCGTTACCATTTTAATTTTTGCCGGTTTGTTTAACGACAGCTTCGGGGCCATCAATAACGATATCTTGGCTATGGTGGGCATCGATGCAATTCCTTGGCTAACAGACGAAAATTGGAGCAAGGTAGCATTGATTCTTATGCAGGGATGGCTCGGCTTTCCATTTATTTTCTTGGTCACGACTGGGGTGCTTCAATCGATTCCGGATGATCTTTATGAAGCTGCCCGAATTGACGGAGCCTCCATTTTTGCGCAATTCCGCAATATCACCATGCCAATGATTTTAATCGCCACAGCACCGGTGATAATTACGCAGTTTACTTTCAACTTCAATAATTTCAATATCATCTATCTCTTTAATGGCGGGGGGCCTGCTGTACCGGGATCCACTGCCGGAGGGACCGATATACTCGTATCGTGGATCTATAAGCTGACCTTGCAATCAAGCCAATATTCACTGGCAGCTGCATTGACGATACTTTTGTCTGTATTCGTTATCGCGATTGCGTTATGGCAGTTCAGACGGACTGATGCATTTAAGGAGGGTGCTTGAAAATGAATAAAGGAAAATTTTTTCGTCTTCTAGTTTCCCATTCAATTTTGATTGTTATGGCGGTCATTATTATTTATCCGCTGCTGTGGACGGTGGGGGCGAGCTTTAACCCTGGAAATAGTTTAATCAGCACGACGATGATCCCCCAAAATCCGACATTGGACCATTACCGGGAGCTGTTTGCAGGAAGTGAGAGCTTGCAGTATGTCCAATGGTATTTAAATTCCTTAAAGATCAGCTTGTTTACCATGCTCGGTTCGGTCATCTGTGTTTCTTTTACCGCTTATGCTTTTTCACGTTTCCGTTTTAAAGGCAGACAAAATGCGTTGACGCTGTTCCTGTTGCTGCAAATGATTCCACAGTTCTCTGCTTTGATCGCGCTTTTCGTTTTGGCGCAAATTCTGGGAATGATGAACAGCCACTGGCTATTGATCTTGCTCTATATTGGCGGATTGATTCCACTGAACACGTATTTGATGAAGGGCTATATGGATTCCATCCCGATGGATCTGGACGAAAGCGCCAAAATAGATGGCGCAAGCAACACGAGAATTTTTCTGCAGATTATCATGCCTTTATCAAAGCCGATGATCGCGGTCGTGGCGATGACAGGATTTACAGGACCTCTGGGAGACTTCATCCTGGCATCGACGATTCTGCGATCGCCTGAATATTATACATTGCCGATCGGCCTCTACAATTTGGTCAATGATGTGATGGGGGCAAGCTTTACGACCTTTGCTGCCGGTGCTATTTTGATCAGCATCCCGATCGCCATCATTTTCCTCTTGCTGCAAAAGAACTTTGTGTCAGGTTTAACGGCAGGCGGAACAAAAGGCTGACAGCCCAAACTGCAGCACCTGGAAGGAGAACATTATGCCTATAAATGAAAAAACCTATACTACTGCGGCTGATTTCATGCTGCATGGTGGAGACTACAATCCCGACCAATGGTTAGACCATCCGGAAATTTTAGAAGAAGACCTGAAGCTAATGAAGCTTTCAGGCAGCAACACGTTCTCAGTAGGCATCTTCGCCTGGAGTACGCTCGAACCGGAAGAAGGCCAGTTTCATTTTGAATGGCTGGATAACATTATCGATAACATCCATAGCATCGGCGGCCGGGTCATTTTAGCGACGCCAAGCGGAGCGCGACCAGCGTGGATGTCGCAAACATACCCGGAAGTTTTGCGGGTCGACGGATCGCGTGTCCAGCAATTGCACGGAGGGCGGCACAATCATTGTTTCACTTCGCCGATTTACCGCGAAAAAACGGCCAAGATAAATCGAATGCTTGCGGAACGCTACGGCAAGCATCCGGCTTTGCTCATGTGGCACATTTCAAATGAATACGGCGGCGAATGCCATTGCGACAGATGCCAGGATGCGTTCAGAAGCTGGTTGAAAGACAGATACGAGGGCGACTTGAAAGCTTTGAACGATTCTTGGTGGGGGCCATTTTGGAGCCATACGTTTAACCATTGGTCGCAAATCGAATCGCCATCTCCAATTGGCGAGAATATGGTGCACGGCTTGAATTTGGATTGGAAACGTTTTGTGACAGACCAAACGATTTCTTTTTTTGAAAATGAAGTGACAGCGATCAAGGAATTGACCCCGAATATTCCGGTCACCACAAATTTCATGGCGGATACACATGATTTGATTCCTTTCCAAAGCTTGGATTACAGCAAATTCGCGAAGCATTTGGACGTCATCAGCTGGGACGCATATCCAGCGTGGCACAACGATTGGGAAACGACCGCGAACTTGGCGATGAAAGTCGGCTTTATCAATGATTTATACCGCAGCTTGAAGCAACAGCCTTTTTTGTTGATGGAATCTACGCCGAGTGCTGTCAACTGGCACAAGGTCAACAAAGCCAAACGGCCAGGCATGCATTTGCTGTCTTCGATGCAGATGGTGGCGCATGGCTCGGACAGCATCCTGTATTTCCAATGGCGCAAATCACGCGGTTCTTCGGAAAAATTCCACGGAGCGGTCGTGGACCATGACAACAGCGCAGAAAACCGTGTCTTTAAAGAAGTAGCGAAAGTCGGAGAGACTTTAGGCAAACTGTCCCAAGTGGTTGGAAGCAATCGCCCTGCAGATGTTGCCATTCTTTACGACTGGGAAAGTAATTGGGCGCTTGACCATGCCCAAGGCTACGGAACTGAAACAAAATCCTACCCACAAACTTTGCAGGAGCATTACCGGCCATTTTGGGAACAGGATGTTCCGGTCGATGTGGTTACGAAAGAACAAGAATTTTCAGGTTATAAATTGCTTATAGTACCGATGCTGTACTTGGTAAGTGAAGAAACAATTGCGCGGCTGAAGCGCTTTGCAGCAGACGGGGGCACAGTGGTAATGACTTATATTAGCGGGATCGTCAACGAGTTCGACCTAACATATTTGGGAGGATGGCATCAAGATCTGCAAGATATTTTTGGCATCAATCCGGTTGAAACGGATACGCTTTATCCAAGCGATAGAAATGCAATCCAGTACGGCAACCGTTCCTACGTGTTGAAGGATTACGCAACAGTGGTGGAAAATCATTCTGCGGATGTCGTCGGAACTTACGAAGAGGATTTTTATGCCGGGACTCCAGCGGTAACAAGCAAGCATTATGAAAAAGGACGGACTTACTATATCGGCGGTCGTTTGGAAGAGCAGTTTCACCGCGATTTCTATCAAGAGTTGATCCGCGAATTGTCGCTCGAAGCAGTATTCCCGGTTACCCATGGTCCGGGTGTCTCGGTTCAGGTGCGCCAGGACGCCGATCAAGACTACGCCTTCGTCATGAATTTCACCGAACAGCAACAAATCGTATCAATCAATTCGGCAGTGAAAGACTTGGTGACGGGTGAGGATCTATCGGGCGAGCTTGCTTTGGCGCAGTATGAAGTACGGATTTTAGCCATAACCAACTAAAATAGATTTAGCATTGCTCCGGTTTGGAAAATCTAGTTTTTCCGAAGTGAACTATTGGGGATTCAGTGCTAAGCGTCGGACAAAAAAGTTTAAAAAATCCTATATGTAAATGTCACTGGCATCCGCTCTTAATAGGAAATCTGTTGAGCGGATGTTTTTGATTAAGGGTCTAATATTCAAGGTTATAAAAGGATTTAATTAAATCCGTTTTAACAATAAAATCAAAGGATGTGGAAAGAGGATGGCGAAGGGTAGAAAATGGAAAGCGAAGCTGGCGGCTGTATCTGCAGCTGCCATGGTGATGGGTTCTCTTGGTTTAAGCACTGCACCAGCACTGGCCGCGGTACCTGAACCGGTGAAGGCGGATATCTTTGTCGAGCGCGTTCCTGGAATCGATGAAGATTTTATTAAAGGGGTCGATGTTTCGAGTATACTCGCACTCGAAGAAAGTGGAGTGAAATTCTACAATCAAGACGGAAAAAAGCAGGATATTTTTAAAACATTAGGACAGTCAGGCGTAAATTATGTGAGAGTGCGTGTCTGGAATGACCCTTACGACTCGCAAGGAAACGGGTATGGTGGAGGCAATAACGATGTAGAAAAAGCCATTGAAATCGGCAAACGGGCCACTGCCAATGGGATGCAGGTGTTGGTGGATTTCCACTACTCCGATTTTTGGGCAGATCCTGCGAAGCAGCAAGCGCCAAAAGCTTGGAAACAGTTGAGTTTTGAAGACAAGAAAACTACCCTTCATGACTTTACAGCAGACAGTCTTCAAGCGATGGAAGATGAAGGTGTGGACATCGGCATGGTGCAGATCGGAAATGAAACCAACGGCGCCATGGCTGGAGAAAAAGACTGGAAGCGCATGAGCGAGCTATTTAATGAAGGAAGCCGGGCAGTCAGAGCACTGGATCCGGAAATTCTGGTCGCGTTGCATTTTACCAACCCCGAAACTACTGGAAGATATGCATCGATCGCCAAAACGCTTGAAGACAACAAGGTCGACTATGACGTATTCGCCAGTTCGTATTATCCATTTTGGCATGGGACATTGATGAACTTGTCCGCTGTCCTTAAAAATGTGTCTGATACCTACGGCAAAAAAGTCATGGTCGCAGAAACATCATATGCCTATACTGCAGAAGATGGCGATGGCCATGAAAACACCGCACCGAAAAGCACTGGCCAAACTTTGGACTATCCAATTACGGTCCAAGGGCAAGCGCATGCAGTCAGAGATGTAGCAGCAGCTGTTGCGAAAATAGGAGATGCAGGCCTCGGCGTATTTTACTGGGAACCGGCTTGGATTCCTGTAGCACCAGACAAGAAGTTGAAGAAAAGCAAAATGATTTGGGAAAAATACGGTTCCGGCTGGGCGACAAGCTATGCGGCAGAATACGATCCGGAAGATGCCGGGGAATGGTACGGTGGCAGTGCAGTTGATAATCAGGCGTTGTTTGATTTTAATGGCCGTCCCTTGCCCTCTTTGAACGTTTTCAAGTACTTGGAGACAGGGGCAGTCGCTCCATTGAAAGTAGATGATGTGAAAAATCCATCCATCTCGGCTGTCGCGGGCGAGGCGATTGTATTGCCTGAATTGGTGACCGTCATTTACAACGATAGCAGCGAAGGCTCGGTTCCGGTTACATGGAATGAGGAAGCATTACAGCAGGCAATCAGCAATGGCGCTGGAAGTTATTTAATTGACGGAGAATTGGAAGGCGGCCTGTCGGTCACAGCGAATCTGCAGATCAATCCAGAGAACTTTGTGAAGAATTCAGGATTTGAAAACAGCGACAGAAGCGTGTGGAATATCACCTACCGAAATGCCACAGCGCCCCATACGAGTTATCAAAACAAAGCATCAGATGCTAAATCCGGAAACTATTCGCTTCATTTCTACTCAGCGGATGCAATCGATTTCCAGGCTGAACAAACGATAACAGGCTTGGAACCAGGATATTACAAACTTTCTGCCTTTGTGCAGGGAGGAGATGCCGAGAACTCCGAGATGTATATTTACGCTGAAACGGCTGGTGAGCGCTACACGATGAACACCTCTGTTAACGGCTGGGCTAATTGGAGCCAGCCTGAACTAGACGGTATCCTTGTGGAAAACGGCACAGTGACGATTGGTGGAAGCGTGAAGGCAAACGGCGGGGCTTGGGGAAGTCTGGATGACTTTTCCTTGTTCCGGATGCAAGATGCTGATGCGATGAATCGATAATTGAAAATCTGACCTAGATACGCAAGAGCGATCAATGTTCATGAGCAGAGTAAGCTCATTGACAAAAGGGCTGTTCACCTAAACTTGATTGGTAATGAGTTAGACAGAAAAATAAAAAAAACCGCCCACAGGCAGTTTTTACAGCTTGTCGAGAAAGCAAAGTAGTTGTATTTTCCGAAGCCTATTGCTCGCTTTCCGTGGGGCGGGAATCGAGCCTCCTCGTCACTGCGTTCCTGCGGGGTCTCTCAAACCCGCTAATCCCACAGGAAAGATAAGATCGAACTACGTGAGAACTTATCTTTGCGAAGTAATGCGCAGCATTATTGAGCAGAAGGGGTTACGAGCAAACGCTTCTCCAAATACTTGAATAAGTCATTGATTTTTTAATGTCGAAAAGATCGTCAGCTTTCAATTTAATATCTGTCTATCAGAGTTCTTCAACATTCTGAAAAAACCGCCCAAAGGCGGTTTTTCTATTTGGCGCGAACATCTTCAAAAGCATCAAGCTTTTGAACATCCTCTGGAGAGATGGTGAACGCTAACTGACTATTTTCAACGATGCGTTCTTTGTTCGTTGATTTCGGAAGCGGCAAAGTGCCATGCTCCAGACAATAACGAATGCACAATTGAGCGGGGGTGACGCTGTATTTAGCAGCCATTTCTTTGATTTCTGGGTTGTTCAAGATTTGACCAGTTGCCAGCGGGGAGTATGCTTCTACGACAATGTTATGTTGCTTGCAAAATTGTAGCAGGCTCGCTTGATCGCGGCCGATATAGAACGGGATTTGGTTCGCCATCGGTACAATGTCGCAGGAATCCAAAAGCGCCTGAATATCTTTTTCCGAAAAGTTCGAAACGCCGATTGCCCGAATTTTGCCGTCCTTATAAAGCTTCTCCATCGCTTTCCAAGATTCAATATTTCCTTCTGTACAATCTTTTCCGACCTCGTCCCATGGCCAAGGCGCATGAATTAAATAAAGATCTAGAACATCGACTCCGAGATTTGAAATCGTTTCTTCAAAAGCTGCCAATGTTGCCTCGTAGCCTTTAATTTCAGCGGGAAGCTTGCTGGTGATAAAGACCTCTTCCCGAGACAGGTTGAAATCTCGAATCGCTTTTCCAACATTTTTCTCATTCTGGTAGGCTAAGGCAGTATCAATATGAGTGTAGCCATTTTCTAAAGCAGTCGTTACTGCCGCATAAGCTTCTTCATTCGGAATTTGCCAGGTGCCAAATCCGATAGTGGGAATTTCAACGCCATTATGGAAAGTGAAAAACTTATCATTTGTCATGGAAATATTTCCTCCTCTTTATCGAACGTTCTTTTTTATTGTACGACTTTTCTGTCAACAGACAAACTCTAACCTTCTGTGTCCCTGTGCATCACACAATTCGAGCAGCCGAAACCGCGGTTTGAGTGGCTTGGGACACGGAATCGTCCCTGTGCACGACACAATTATTCCAAACAAAAAGGCAAGCGCAAATTCGCGCTTGCCTTTTGTCATTTACTCTCCGAAGATTTCTTCAGAAACTTCCACGATGTAGCGCAGTTTGTCCCATTGCTGTTCTTCGGTGAGGAGATTGCCGTGGTGAGTTGAGGCGAAGCCGCACTGCGGACTGATACATAGCTGCTCGAGAGGCACATATTTTGCGGCTTCTGCGACGCGTGCTTTGATTGCTTGTTTGTCTTCGAGTTCGCCGTTTTTGGAAGTGAAGACGCCGAGCACCACTTTTGGTCCACCGTTTGGAATATGCTCGAGTGGCTGAAAGCTGCCGGAGCGGTCATCGTCGTATTCAAGGAAGAAGCCGTCGACTTTTTCTTTCGCAAACAAAGTCGGCGCGATCAATGCATAACTGCCTTCGAAGGCCCAGTCGGATTGGTAATTGCCGCGGCACAGGTGAGTTGTCACGGCGAGGTCTTCCGGCTTGCCTTCTAACACGCCGTTTACGACGCGAAGCGCCAAGTCGATCAAATAGTCGCGGTTGTATTTGCCGTCGTTGAATGGGATGTCGGGAGATGAAAGCCCTGCGATATAGACATCATCGATTTGAATATAGCGCGCACCGGCGTCATAAAACGCCTGGAGAGCATCGCGGTAAGATTGGATGACGTCTTTCGCGTAGTCTTCTAAATCCGGATAGATGGCTTCGTCGCGGATGCCTTGATTGAAAAATTGGTTGGGGCTCGGAATTGTCAGTTTGGGAACCGCGCGGCCGCCGACGATTTCCTTAAATTCAATGAAATCGCTGAGGAACGGATGGTTTTCATTGAACGAAATCTTACCGATATTGCGTACGTCATAAGCTTCCGTTTCAACGTTTTTGAACTGATAGCCTTTTTCCGGCGTGTAGCCTTCAAAGCCATTGATATGCGCCATGAAGTCGGTATGCCAGAACGTACGGCGGAATTCGCCGTCCGTCACTGCTTTGAGGCCGACGTCGATTTGTTTGTCGACGATGCGCTTGATCTCTGTCGTCTCGATTTCCCGCAGCTGTTCCGCGGTGATGATGCCTTCTTTGAATTGCTTGCGTGCTTCGTGGATACTGTCGGGGCGCAATAAGCTCCCGACGTGATCCGCCTTGAATGGGGCAGTTGTTAGTCTTGGGTTCGTTTGAATAGTTGAATGGGTCATGTGAAATTCCTTCTTTCTGTTTTTAGTGTGGGTGGTGGAAATAAAAAAACGGGGCTTTCTTCGAAAAGAAGAAAGCCCCGTTAATGGAAAATGCATTCTTCTTATCTTCTAGGCTATCGCCTATTGGAATTAGCACCTTGTCCTGAATCAGGGCGGTTGCTGAGACTTCATAGGGCCAAATCCCTCTGTCTCTCTTGATAAGAAATCGATTATTAAGTTAATTACTGGTTGATGTTGTTCACCTTAAAACAAATTCCAGGGAAAAGCAAGGAAAGCTTGAAAAACATTTCCAATAGTTTGTTGGTTTTGGAGATTTGTACCTGCCGTAGGAACGTCATATTCACGTCATCCTTATTATAGAGAGCTAATAATTTATTGCTGTAATAATGAATGGTTATCAAATAAAATTGTAACTTTTATTCAAATATATATTTCAAAATAACTACTATCGTCATTTTTAATTGTGATAAAATAAGCATAAAAACTAATAAGTGAAAAGAGGGAATCATTTGAAAATCGATGTAAGAAAATCTATGGTTTTAGCCATGGCAACTTCTATTTTATTGATCGGAACGGCAGGCAATGTTTCGGCCCATGAATCAGCAGGAGACATCAAAGTGCAAACACATGAATCAGTTGCGCAGCTAGATGCCAAGTATTCAAAAAAAGTTATGAAAGCAGTCGGAGAGGCTTTGGGGATAAATCCCGAATCCCCTGAACTCGAAACGACTCTCAACCAGCTGCCGAAAATAAAAGTATTGGAGTACTATTTGGCTTCGTTTGGCAAAAAACTAAAGGGCAACGAAATTCGTCGAGCAGTGGATGAGGTGTTTGAAATCGACTTAAATTATGTGTCGAAAAAGGATTATGGCAGCAAACTGTCGATTTATCCGGGATCTATTATGGAGAGCTTGCGCGTTTCGCTGAAAGAAGAGCAAGATTCCACCAAAAAGGACGAGCGGATCATGAATATGTCGAAAAATGAAGTCATGGACCGCTATCTGAAAGAATACGATTATGTACTTAGTGGATCAGAAGTGAACGTGTTGATCAACCAAATTTTTGGAGTGAATCTGGCAGGGATTTCAGGCTTGGAAGGCAAACAGCTAGCCATCAATTCCAAAGGGCAATGGATTGTAAAAAGCGACCGCGATTTATTCATTCTCGAATCCAGCCTGGATGATGTGGACGTATCCATTTATGCAGGCCTCCACTTTGAACAACTGACAGGCAGCAATGAATTGCCGGTCTCTTTAATCACTAAGTTGACAGCGCTTGGATTTGAATATAAGGAAGAACAGCAAGTCCTCTACTACAAAAATCCAAATGGTGAATCGGTACCGGATGCGTTTAAAGGCCAGTTGATTGGAATTTTACTGGGCACGATCGCCGAAGAGTATGCCAAATAATAGTTAAGGATCATCTAAAAAGAAATCACAATAAACTCCAGTGTATGTCTGAAGGGCATTCTTGGGGTTTTTTGTGTTGTGAAAGTATTTCCTCTTTTTTTAGCGTTTTGGCCGGTTTTCAAGTGAATTTGGCATGTGTCGCTCATTTCAGCTCCGTAAATTCTTTGAATAACTGGGATAACACTCAATGCAGAGAACTAAATCATAGAATAAAAGTAAAAAATAACTATTTAAGCTATTTTTTTATACGGTAATATAGTAGTAAAGTGACACATATTAAAAAATTAAAAACTTGATAGATAGTAAAAAGATGATAAGTAAACTGTCTTGTTTTGTCACCGCATATAGTGGCGAGCGAGTTGGTATTGGAGGTTTGACCTATGGAAAAAAATCAAACAAGATACTCCCGCTTGGCACATATCACGAAATTGATCAACACAAACCTGGAACTTCGCCCGTTGCTTGAACAAGTGGTCATGGCCATTTCAGAAGAAGTTGTGCGTTGTGATTCGGTGGGTATCTATTTGCCTCAGGAAGATGGAAGGTTCCGTGGGTATGTAGGGAAACCGGAAGTCATCAACGGCATGACGCTCGATATGCATGTGGTGGATACTGACTTTGATTTGTTGGCGAAAGAAGTAATTGAGACGCAGCAAACCATCTATATCCCAGATACCGCAAACGATCCCCGCCCTGACCCCCGGGCTGTCGCTGGCTTTGGTATCAAATCTTTATTGGCACTCCCGATTTCTTATGAAGGCGAGTTGTTTGGACTTGTGTTCTTGTTCGACTATGGGATTCCAATGGAGTTGACGGTCGATGAAATTCAAACAGTAGAAGCGTATGTCAACATGGCTGGGGTGGCCATCAGGAATGTAAATAATTTAAAACGCAAAGAAAGTCTCCTGATTGAGAAACAGATGCTCTTGGACTTGACGCGAGATTTGTCGATGAGTTCATCGATGCCTGAAGTAATGGAGATTTGCCTTTCCTATACTGGAAAGGTCTTGGAAAATGACAATATCGGCGTCCATTTATTAGATCCAGTAGCCGGCACTAAAGTAAAACCATCCCATTTAAGTGTTAAAAGCGAATGGAATGAAAAAGAATGGCTGGAAAGACATGAAGAAATGGCGTTCGATCCTTCAACAGATCTAGCATTTCAGGAAGTCATGCGCTCTAAAAAGCCTTTATACATTCTGGATGTGGAAACAGACAGCCGGGTGAATCAAGAAGTGTGCAAAACATTTGGCATCGAGCGAATGTTGTTTCTTCCGTTTGTCACGATGGGTGAAATGCTGGGGGCTATGGTACTCGTGAGTTTTGACAAAACAGAAGCGGTTTTCAGTGATTCAGCTATTGACCTCGCGCAATCCGTTACTGAAGCGACGGCTTCGACTTTATCCAATCTGCTTTATATGGAGAAACAAGAGCTGTTGATACAGGAAAGAACCTCAGAAATAAGTGTGAAAAATATCAAATTGAATCAAGTCATTGCCCAGTTGAAGAGTCTGGGGCGTGAGAATGAACTGATTTTGAGTTCTGTAGAAGAAGGAATTTTTGGTCTGGATTTGGAAGGGAAAATCACTTTTTGCAACCGGGCAGCAGAAGCGACATTGGGATATGCAAAAGGCGAACTCATAGGGCAGTCCTATAGCATCCTTTTGAATAAAGACATCGTATTATCAACCGCGTCATTCGCTGTGAAACAAGATTTGAAGTTCCGAAAAAAGAATGGGCTCGATTTCTCCGTTGAATATGTAGTGTCCTCTGTTAAAGAGGAAGGGGAAATTATCGGTGAAGTTGTCACGTTCCGCGATATTACGAAGCGAAAGCAATTGGAAAAGGAAATTACCCATCTCGCCTATTATGACCATTTGACTGACTTGCCTAACCGTGCGCTACTGGACTATTTCTTAAACCAGGAAATCGAAAAGGCGAAACTGTCCGGACAGAAGGTGGCTGTCTTGTACTTGGATCTGGACCGCTTTAAAATCATCAACGACAGTTTGGGACATAGCTACGGGGACATTCTATTGAAAGACGTTGCCGATCGGATCAATCGCTACGTGCCGGATCAAGCATTCGTTTCACGTCAAGGCGGCGATGAATTCACCATTGTGTTGCCAGGTTTCGACAGTTTAACAGAATTGATGGATTTAGTTGGTAAGCTGGTGGAGTCGTTTTCCGACACCTTTGTATTGAAAGGCAATGAAGTTCATATCAAAGCCAGCATCGGCATCAGCATGTTTCCTGAAGACGGGGAAACTGCAGAAGTGTTGATTAAAAACGCCGACGCTGCGATGTATAAATCAAAAGAGAAATCCGGCACGTACTATCATTTCTTCAGAAGTGAAATGAATACCCGCAATATGGAGAGCATCTTTCTTGAAAATGCATTGTATAAAGCATTGGAGAATGATGAACTGCTGCTTCATTTCCAACCGCAAGTCGATTGCAGAACAGCACGTGTGACGGGAGCTGAAGCCTTGATCCGTTGGAATCATCCGACTCGCGGGATGATATCCCCAGTGGAATTCATCCCGACAGCCGAAGCGACCGGTTTGATCGTGCCGATTGGAAGATGGGTGCTGGAGAGTGCGTGCATGCAATTGAAAAAATGGCATGACGAAGGCCGTACGGAGATGTCGGTTTCTGTGAATTTGTCCGGCAGGCAGTTTGAAGAAGATGATTTGGTGTCGATGATTGAATGCATTTTAGCGCAAACCGGCGCATCTCCTGAATGCCTGCATATTGAATTGACCGAAAATCAGATTTTCAGAAATACCCATATGACACTCGATAAAATGAGGGATCTCAAGATGCTGGGCATCAAAATCGCCTTGGATGATTTCGGCACTGGGTATTCATCGTTAGGGTATTTGAAAAACTTTCCGATCGATACATTGAAAATAGACCGTTCCTTTATGGTCGATATCTTAAGCGACAAAAACAATTCGGCCATTACAAGCACGATTATCACGCTCGCGCAAAACCTGGGTTTGAATGTCATCGCAGAAGGCGTGGAAACAAAAGAGCAGCTGGAGTTTCTCGCTGCGAGAAACTGCTTTAACATTCAAGGGTATTATTACAGCAAACCGTTGGAAGTAGAAGAACTGGGCACATATATGGATTGGCTTGAGCCTATTTCAACAAGCGATTCACACCATTCATAATTCAACAGGACCATGCGCATTTCGGCTATTCGCTGGAATTATTGCTAGCTCCGCCAGTTCCTTGCTGGCGGAGCTTTTTGATGCACAAAAACCGGTACTTCAAAATCATAGGACCGCCGCAAATTGTATTAAGGATTTTGTTTATTGTAAAAAAATAGGGGGTCTGCTAATCTATGTAATAAAAGAATCATTCCGAATTAAAGGAGACTAGAGTATGCCGAATATTTCGCTGGCAGAAGCGGTGAAGTTGAAAAGTGTATTAGCCAAACGCATTCATGAATTAGAGGAAGAGATGGATCGTGTGGCGTTTGTGGAAGTGGAAAAGGGAGATAAGAAGCCGAAGCAAGCCCGTTCGCTGTCAAAAGTTGAAGAAGAAATCGATGATATCCGAAACGATTTCCGGTTGTTGGATAAATTGATGTACCGTGCGAATTACGAAAATACTGTGGGCTTTGACGGGGAAGAATTGACGATTGTGGAAGCAATCGAACTCGCGACACAGCTGCGTGCGAAAGCCCGGAAGTTCAAGGAGTTTGGAACGGCTGTGAAAGAAGAGCTTCAGTTTGGTTACGGAGAAGGTGTACCGATTGTCCGGCTTGCGATGTTCGATCCGGAGAAATACCGATTGAAAGCGGTCGAGACCGATCGTCTTGCGAACCGCTTGTCGAATGCGGTCAATACAAAAAACTATTCGATCGTGCTCGATTTCGATAGTGAAAAATATTTCTGATCCTTGGGGCGGTGAGACTCCGTTTCAAGGCACGGAAGGAACCCTTTCCTTTGTGCTTCGGTACAATTGCTCAAAATGGTAAATGGCCAAACCAATGACCCATTCCCCATTACACAGTTACCTGTTACCGATACCCAACCAAGAGCAAGCGACGGTCGACGACCAATAGTTCTGTTTTGTTTCCTTCCGTGGATCCCCTCGTCTTTGACGAGGGGATTTTTTGTTTCCACTCCCATAAAAAAATTTCAGCACGGAAAGAACGGGCCACAGAACAGCTTTAGCATCTTCGTAGCGAGTCACCAACCACCCGCTTTGGTCGTCGACGTACCTGATGGTCAGGAGTTTGTTCACTCAGCTGCGTATAAGTCGGGTGAGAGGTCTTAGTGAATTCAGCCGAGAATAGTTTTATTTCATAATCTTAAAAAACCATTGGACCAACTTATTTATTGTTTATATTCCGAGAAAGAAGGACCAATGCGGGTGTAGTCTTAAAAAAGAAGTTAAACTTGGTCTCGAATGATGCTTGAATATGCAAGATGGTTCTAAACAATTTTTCCTTTTCTCCCGCTTCGCTAGCAGGAGATTTTTTATATTGAAATCCGACACTTCAAAATTGACGGCCCGCAGCAATCGGAGTAGCTTAAAATCAATAAAACAACTCTTTCTTTGTGAGAAGCTTCATGAATGAGTGATGAAAGATGTCATTTGCTGAGGATTCGAGAAAATTGTGAGCTGTAGGAGGGGACAGTGAAATGATAAAAATTCTGAAAAACCTTAGTCCCTATAAATGGATCGTGTTGGGTGTCATTGCATTGGTGTTCGCGCAATCGATGGCAGAACTATTTTTGCCGACCTTGATGGCCGACATCATCGATAACGGGGTCGTTCAAGGAAACATCCCGTATATTTGGAGAATCGGCGGGTGGATGCTTTTGGTTTCGGCCCTTGGCGCAGTTGCGGCTATTTTTGCCAGCTACTATTCGGCCAAAGCGGCAATGGGGCTCGGGCGCGACCTGCGGCAAAAAGTGTTCAAGCATGTCGGCCAGTTCTCGCTTCAGGAATTTGATGAAGTGGGTACAGCCTCCCTGATCACACGGACAACGAATGACATTACGCAAGTGCAACAAGTCGTCATCATGATGCTGCGCATGGTCATCAGCGCACCGGTCATGCTCGTCGGCGGCTTAATCTTGGCGATTTCGAAAGATGCAAGATTGTCTTTGGTCATCATCGGTGCGATGCCGGTTTTAGCCGTGTCAATTCTTCTGATTTTAAAATACGGTATACCGTTGTTCCAGCAAGTGCAGAAACAACTGGACGGCTTGAACTTAGTGGTACGGGAAAATTTGACTGGCATTCGTGTCATACGGGCCTTTAACCGTGAAACGGAAGAAAAAGCGCGTCTTCAAAAAGCCAACAGGGAACTTGCGGATGTTTCCATCAAAGTCAATAAGATCATGGCGTTCCTAATGCCAGTCATGATGTTGGTCATGAACATGACCGTGGTCGCCGTCATTTGGTTCGGCGGCATCCGCATCAACAATGGGGCGATGCAAATCGGGGATTTGATGGCGTTTATCCAATACGTCATGATGATCATGTTCGCACTTGTAATGGCATCTTTCATGTTCGTCATGATCCCGCGGGCTGCAGTGTCCGCTAAACGCATCAATGAAGTGCTGGAGATGCAGCCAGCATTCAAGGACGACGGCACGGAAAAAGCAGACCGCGAGCGCGGCACCTTGGAATTTGACCATGTCACATTCTACTACCCGGGAGCATCTGAGCCGGCGCTGTCAGATATCAGTTTCACTGCGAAGCCTGGAGAAACTACGGCCTTGATTGGCGGGACGGGTTCAGGCAAGTCGACACTGGTCAATTTGGTCCCGCGTTTTTACGAAGTTACCAGTGGCACGATTCGCGTCAACGGGGTCGACATTCGAAAAGCCCCTCAGCAGGA
The DNA here is from genome assembly GCF_028890485.2 of Planococcus sp. SK3692. GTDB lineage: Bacteria > Bacillota > Bacilli > Bacillales_A > Planococcaceae > Planococcus. Next base: position 1,021,551 of record NZ_JARCHV010000001.1, on the reverse strand, counting down.
AATTCGTTCGAAAATCGGCTTTGTTCCGCAAAAGTCCATTCTCTTCACGGGAACGATTGCGGACAATATCCGCTTTGGCAAGCAGGATGCCAGCCAAGTGGAATTGGAGCAGGCAGCAAGCATCGCGCAGGCACAGGAATTCATCAATCGAATGGAAGGCGGCTACACAGCTGAAATCGAGCAGGGCGGGTCGAATCTGTCGGGTGGGCAGAAACAGCGTTTGTCGATTGCGCGTGCGTTGATTCGCAAACCGGATTTGTATATTTTCGATGACAGTTTTTCCGCACTCGATTTTAAAACAGACGCCAAGTTGCGCAAAGCTTTGAAAAGCGAAACAAAAAGTGCGACGGTGCTATTGGTGGCGCAGCGCGTGAGCACAGTCGTGGATGCAGACCGCATACTCGTCTTGGAAAAAGGGCGTGTGGTCGGTATGGGAACTCATGATGAGCTGTTGGAATCCAACGAAGTGTACCGTGAAATCGCGCTATCCCAGCTGTCAGAGGAGGAGATCGCATGAGCCAGATGGGACCTCCCCGACCTGGGGCAAGCATGCCGGCGGAAAAAGCAAAAGACTTCAAAGGCACTTTCCGCCGGCTCGTCTCTTATTTAAAACCGCGGTGGAAAAAACTTGCGGCGGTCTTTGTGGTGGCGATTCTCAGTACGGTATTCGCGATTCTTGGGCCGAAAATCATGGGGATGGCGATCACTGAATTGTTCGAAGGTGCATACGGCCAGTTGCAAGGAGTACCGGGTGGAGGCGTCGATTTCGGCGTCATCGGCCAGATCCTCAGCTTGCTCGCCGCATTGTATCTATTCAGCAGTTTGTTCAGTTACATCCAGCAATATATGATGTCGACGGTGGCGCAGGACACGGTTTACGATATGCGCCAAGACGTCAATAAAAAACTCGAGAAATTGCCATTGGAGTATTTTGATGGCCGGCCAAATGGTGAGACCTTAAGCCGTATGACCAATGACATCGATACGATCGGCAGCACCTTGCAGCAAAGTTTGACGCAATTCATCACTTCCATTGTGACGCTCGTCGGCATTCTCGTGATGATGCTGACAATCAGTCCTCTGCTGACTTTGATTGCAGTCGTGTCCTTGCCGCTGTCGTTGTTTGTCATCGGTCCGATTTTGAAACGCTCGCAGAAATACTTTAGCAGCCAGCAAAAGAACCTCGGCCGCCTCAATGGCCATGTCGAGGAAATGTACACCGGCCATCAAGTGGTCAAAGCGTTTGGCCATGAAGCCAAATCGAACGAACAGTTCGACGCAGTCAATACTGAATTGTATGACGCTGGACGCAAAGCGCAGTTCATCTCCGGGATCATCATGCCGATGATGAGTTTGATCGGAAATTTGAGCTATGTACTGATCAGCATTGTCGGCGGTGTGCTCGTTATCCAGCGCGCCATTTCAATTGGTGACATCCAGGCGTTTATTACCTATTCCAAACAATTCACCCAGCCGATCACACAAACCGCGAACATCGCCAACATCATCCAGTCCACAGTGGCCGCTGCAGAGCGTGTCTTTGAACTGCTGGACGAGCAAGAAGAAGTGGAGGCCGTGACGACCTCCGTTCTGGATCGTGCGAAAGGCGCAGTGGCGTTTGAAGATGTTGATTTTGGCTATGGAGAAAATTTGCTGATTGAGGGAATGAACATCGATGTCCAGCCAGGGCAAACGGTAGCCATTGTCGGGCCGACCGGTGCCGGCAAAACGACTTTAATTAATTTGTTGATGCGCTTTTATGAGTTGAGAGGTGGACGCATTACCATCGACGGTTTGGATTCGCGCAAGATGTCGCGCCATGAGCTGCGCCATAATTTCGGCATGGTGCTTCAGGACACATGGCTCTTTAACGGTACGATCCGTGACAATATTAGCTACGGCAAGACCGGTGCTTCCAAAGAGGAAATCGTTGCGGCGGCACAAGCGGCGCATGCTGATCATTTTATCCGAACTCTACCGGATGGTTACGATACCGTGCTGAATCAGGAAGTATCGAATATTTCACAAGGTCAAAAACAATTAGTGACCATTGCCCGCGCGATTCTTGCCGATCCACCGATGATGATCTTGGATGAAGCAACATCCAGTGTCGATACCCGGACAGAAATTTTGATCCAGCAGGCGATGAACCGTTTGATGGCTGGGCGCACAAGCTTTGTCATTGCGCACCGGTTGTCGACAATCAAGCATGCGGATTTGATCCTGGTCATGGATCAAGGGAAAGTCATCGAACAAGGTACGCATCAACAACTGCTCGACAAAGACGGATTTTATGCGGATCTGTACCGCAGCCAGTTTTCAGCGAAAGTGGCGATTTAATAACACAAAAGCCCCTGCGCAAATAATGCGTGGGGGCTTTTGTGGTGGTGGGCGCAACAGTGGCTAGTATGGTTTCCGGCTTTCAATGGTCAAGAACAATCCGCCGTAATAGGAGTCTACTTTTACGATTTCCAGCGGAGAGCGATTCACCAAATCGAGTGTATCACGGTTCAGATGGCAGCCGTCGCAAAGTTTTTTCCAGACGGGTGTCAAGGATTCCTGGGTTTTGCCCATGAGTGGCTGGTCCATTTTAACATGCTCGAACATAAGGATTCGGGCGCCAGGTTTTGTGACGCGGTAGATTTCTTCAAGTGCTTTAACCGGATCTGGAATCGTGCAAAAGACCAAAGTCGCAACGACGGTATCGAAGCTATTATCGTCAAAAGGAAGTTCTTCTGCCACAGCTTCGTAGGTATAGATGGGTGTCTTCGATTTACGGATGCGTTTTTCTGCTTGCTTGCTCATCTCTGGATTTGGTTCGATGGCATCGACCCGTTCGGCATGTTGGTAATAGCGGAAGTTCGCGCCTGTACCGAAGCCAATTTCGAGCACACGCCCTGTTGCTTGCTGGTCGAGATTTTTGCGTATTTTCTCAAAGCGTGTCTTCTCAAGCGGCTTCATGGCCGCGTCGTATATACGCGGTAAAAATCCAGCCATAGTGATCAGCTCCTGTCTTGTGTATAGCGCTTTTCTATACCATTCCTTTTTCCCGCTTAATGACCTGTTTATTCCTGAACTGAACGGTTCGTCCATGATTATACAAAAACTATACAATCAGCGTTTTTAAGCTTATTATGAAGGGAATAACAAGGACAATGGCACGATGCTGAAGAATCTCACTAAAAGCGATTTTAAGCAAAAAAAAGCGTACATATTTCAATAAAAAGGGGCGGTACATATATGGGGAAGTCTAAGAAGTCCGTAATCGTAATCGGAGGTGGCCTGGGCGGATTGTCAGCGGCAATTTCATTGCAGCAAAAAGGCTATGAGGTTTCGATATATGAAAAGAATGATCACATCGGCGGGAAAGTGAATCGCTTGGAGCGTGACGGCTTCGGGTTTGATTTGGGCCCGTCGATTTTGACGATGCCGCATATTTTTGACCGCCTGTTCCAAGGCAGCGGAAAGAATATGGCGGATTATGTGCCAATGCAGCGCTTAGAGCGTGAGTGGCGCTCATTTTTCCCGGATGGCACGGTGATCGACTTGTATCACGATCTTCATTTGATGGAACGGGCGAACCCGGCTTTGTCGAAAAAAGACATGAAAGAATATTACGCGCTGCTCAAGTACGCGAAGAAGATTTACGAAACGACCGAGCGCAGCTATTTGAAGGAAGGATTCGAATCGCCAAAAGAAGCTGCTGCACAAAATGGCATCCTCGCGACTTTGACCGGATTTGATTTGACCTCAACGATGTACAGTGCGATTTCAAAACGTATCACCAATCCGCATTTGCGCGACATGCTGTCGTATTACGTCAAATACGTTGGCTCTTCACCTTATAGTGCACCCGCCGTGCTCAATATGATGATTTATATGCAGCATGCGCAAGGCTGCTGGTATGTGCCGGGCGGCATGCACAATTTGGCAGGCGGCATGGAAAGATTGGCCCGCGAAATTGGCGTCCAAATCCATACCGGAATGGGCGTGATCCGTGCCTTGACGAGTGCGGAAGGCCAGATCACCGGCGTTGAACTCGAAGATGGCAGCTTCCAAACGGCTGATTATTATGTGTCGAATATGGAAGTCATCCCGTTCTATCAAAAAATGGTCAAGGCAGAGTATGAGTTCGTCGACAAGTTGGAAAAGAAATATGAACCGGCTAGTTCCGGATTGGTCTTGCATCTTGGCGTCAAGAAAACTTACCCACGACTGAATCACCACAATTTCTTCTTCTCGGACAATTTGAAAGAACAGATGGACAAAGTGTTCGAACGCCACGAGCTGCCGGATGACCCGACGATCTATCTCGTCAACGTCAATAAGACCGATCCGACACAAGCGCCGGAAGGACATGAGAACATCAAGATCCTGCCGCATATTCCGTATATCCAGGACAATCCGTTCACGCCTGAACAGTACAAGGAATTTGAAGAGCGCGTCATTGATAAGCTTGAACGGATGGGACTCGAGGACCTGCGCGAAAACATCGTCGTTCGCGACGTTTGGACACCGCATGATATCGAGCGCATTTACGGTTCAGACCGGGGCGCGATTTACGGCACAGTTTCCGACAAGAACAAGAACGGCGGCTTCAAGCACAAGAAGCAAAGCGAGCTGTACGACAATCTGTATTTTGTCGGCGGCACCGTCAACCCGGGCGGCGGCATGCCGATGGTGACCTTGAGCGGCCAGCAAGTGAGCGACAAGATCGTCAAACGCGACAACGAAAACGAGTAGAGGTTTTCAAACTTGGGACGTGTATTGGTTTCATGTCTTCATCACTTAGATTAATTGCAATTCAAAAGGCGATGCCAATGACTTTCACAAGTCGTGGGCATCGCCTTTTTTATGCTTATTTTCCGAGTGTTACTGGCAGTTCACGGACGCCGCGGACAATCATGCCCGGACGCCATTCGAGTTCGTTTTCAGGAACAGCAAGCGCCATTCCGGGGAAGCGTTTCAATAGCCCGTCGATTGCGGTATGCCCTTCCAGCCGTGCAAGGGGGGCGCCAAGGCAAAAGTGGATGCCTTTGCCGAACGCCAAATGCGCACTTTTCTCGCGGTGGATGTCGAACAATTCGGGATTATCAAACTGCTCAGGGTCATGGTTCGCCGCGTTTAAAGCCACAATGACCAAGTCGCCCCGGTGGATCGTTTTTTCGCTGAATTCCAGGTCTTCCGCAGCCCATCTGGACGTGCTGAATTCGACCGGCCCGTTCAAGCGCAGCGATTCCTCGATGGCTTGCCCGATGAGCTCAGGCTGCACGCATAATTCGTGTTGCTGTTCGGGATGTTTTAACAACGTAAGTACAGTGTTGCCGATCAAGTTCACCGTCGTTTCGTGCCCTGCGATGATCAGTAAGGAAACGAGGCCATACAGTTCCTTTTCTGTCAGCCGGTCGCCTGCTTCTTCCGCTTCAATCAAACGGCTGATTAGGTCGTCTCCGGGCTGCTCGCGGACTTTGGCGAACCATTCTCCGAGGTAGCGGATAAATTCATTCATATGTTCATAAACGCTGACGCCTGCTTCTCCGCTCGTGCCTTCGATGAGCGAGTTCGACCAAGTGCGGAATTTATCGCGGTCCTGTGACGGGACCCCCAAGATTTCACAAATAACGATGATCGGGAGCGGGAAGGCGAATTCATCGATCAAGTTGACGCTCGATTTGCCTTCGAACCCATCGAGCAGTTCATCAGTGATTTCCTGGATACGCGGCTTCATACCTTCGATCATTTTTGGCGTAAAGGCTTTTTGGGCGAGCCCGCGCAGCCTTTTGTGGTCGGGCGGATCGGAAAACAGCATATTTTGGGTGAAGACGCTCATTTCATCCATGCTGCCGCCAAACAGCTTCGAGAAATCCTTGATGAAGCGCGGGTCTTTCAATACGGCTTCTGCGTCTGCGTAGCGCGTCACGAGCCAACCGAGCTGGCCATCGGGGAAGCGCACTTGGTGCACCGGATCTTGTTCGCGCAGCCGTTCGTAGGCCGGGTAAGGGTTTCTAGTGAACTCAGGGCTGAATAATTGCGTTTCGTCTTTGTCATGTAAATCCATTGAAATGCCTCCTTTTTATTCCATACCCTGAGATGGCCTGCACTTACTCATTTCTTTCGCGCCTTTTTTTGTTCTTATTGATGGTCAAGGATTTTTCATTCAACCGCGATGCTGCCATTATTCGAAGAGAGCTGAATGAGTACCTCGCCATTGCCGAACACAGTCTCTTCATTTTCGCGCCCGTATATATCGATACTGCCATTATCGACACGCGCTTCAATGCGGGCGTTCGCCGGTTCTGCGCCAGTAAGGATTCCAATCCGCCCGTTGTCCGTCTCGAAATCGACAGGGAAATCAAGCGTCTCCGTCTCCAGTTCGATTCGGCCGTTGTTTGCCTGGGCTTCCAGTTCGCCTGACACTTCGATGAATAGAATGCGGCCATTCGAGGAGCGAACGCTGATGTCAGCCTCTATCTGTCTCAATTCGACGCTGCCGTTATCCGTTTCGACATCGACTGTCTCGCTGTCGACTGCATCCAACAAAATCCGCCCGTTGTCTGCTTCAAGCCTGAACTCGTCGGCCCTCATATCATTCGCCTCGATGCTGCCGTTATTGCTTTCAGCTGACAAGGAATCAAGCCCGCTCGCCGGTACGTAGACTTGCAAAGTATAGGAGCGGTTAAAGTCAAAATTGAAGAACGGGGAGCGGTCGTCGACTTCGATCGTGAGGCGGCCGCCTGCAATTTCGGTGTTTAAAGTGAAGTCATCGTCATTTCCAGATAGCACGACACGGGCGGTTTCATCGTCACTCGCCAGAATGTCCACACGGGAATTTTCAACCGTGATATCCACCGCTTCAATTGGTTCAGAAAAATCCTTTTGCTCCAATATATTTTGTTGCGCAGGCTCTGCTTGACCCAGAATGTAAATAACGATGACCAAGCCGAGAAACGTCAAACTCGCAATGATGAGAATGAGCCTCCAAAAAGTTTTCATGTAAACGGTCTCCTTCCAATAAATAATTTAAGTGTGCACCCTTGGCTGACAGGCAATCCCAGATGGGCGTGGAATATATACAGCAAGAGTCAAATGGGCGGAGAGAAAGGAGCATTCTGTATGGAATCCATGCAAAACAAACGGGCGATTGCTGTGGAGCGGGTCATTTGGTGGTCAGTTCAAGCATCGCTTCTAGCGGGAATTTATTATATGTACACACAAGGAAATGGCACGAAAATGTTCATGGGCGCACTCACTATTCTGGTCATGATTGGGCTGGCACTCGTCCAAAGGCGCTTCAGTTATCCCTTGCCGTCCATTTTTGCGAGCATCGTCTATTTCTTCATCTTTTTCTCAGTCGTCATCGGCACATTTGGTGGGGGCTACCGAATCAATCATTTTGATGATTTTCTTCATGTCTTCTCCGGCATTTGGATCGGCTATGCGAGCTGGATCATTTTGAGGCGCTTGCTGCGAAATGGTGGAGCTTCCCAGCTGCCGGATTCGTTCATCGCCCTGTATATGATTTCATTTTCATTGGCAGCGGCAGCCGTTTGGGAGCTGCTCGAGTTTGCGGGCGATAAACTGTTCAGCTTCACGGCACAGGGAAGGGATCCCGACGATACGATGATCGACATGATCATGGGATTGATCGGCGGTGCAATTACCGCATTCGTCATTTTGAAATTGAGGCGTAAAGGTTTGCACATGAAAAAACAGTGAAAGCTGGCTGCTCTTCAAGATCCTCTAAGGTCATTTTACTATAAATATCAGAAAAATCAGTTTATTTAATCAAAATCATGCTATATTAATGAACACAGGAAGTTCATGGAAGAAGCTTCGTTGCTAATCGCTAGAATTGGAGATTGTGAAGCAAAGGAGGCTGGCAATATGTGGCATGTGAAGAAGAGCGTGTTCATTGATCGCAGGGTGGGGGAGGTCCACCAATTCGCCACGAACCCAAAGCACTGGTATCAATGGTATGCGGGATTGTCGGAAGCTGAAAACTTGAAGGGAAAAGGAGCAAAAGGCACCAGCATGGACCTGATGTATTTCTTTTTTGGAAGGAGCTTGGAATTGCATGTGCTAGTCGTGGAAAACACGGCGATGGGGAAAGGCTTTGTATGGCGTTGCTTGATTAGCGGGGCTTTTGAAGGCAATCAAACGTGGAGGTATGTGCCCGTGGAAAATGGGACAGAAGTTCAGTTTGAAATGGATTACGATCTGCCGGGCAGCATTTTCGGGAAAATGGCCAATACGCTTTACATTAAAAAACTGATGAACAACTCGATGGAGCAGACATTGCAAAACTTGAAAGATATCAGCGAAAGCGAGTGAATGGCCAGCATTGGATGTTCAAATCATTTTTCTGCGTCCAAGAAGAAACGAAAATTGAAGTGTTCGGGGATTCTAATGGCGAAACGCTGATCAAGTAAGGAAAGATGGCTATCTTAGACATTTCAGTGTACAAAGCTTATGCTGAAAGCAGTTGAAATGTGCGCGTTATTAGCGCAAACGAAAGGATGATTAACATGGCATTTTTGGATAAACTGAACGCAATGAAAGACAAGGCAATCGAAAAAGGCAAAACTCACTGGGACGAAAATAAAGATGATTATAAAGAAAAAGCAGCTGACTATAAAGAGAAAGCCATGGTAATGAAAGACGATGTGGAGAACAAATTGAAAAACAGAAACAGGAAATGATAAGAGGCGTATTCTTTTGATAGAGTGCGCTTTTTTGCATTCTTTCTATAGAGAGTTGCATATCCAGCTCAGCCAGCAGAACTTTTGGCGATGTATAGCGTTCTTATTCAAACAGAGAGTTTGGAAAGAAGGCATAAGCGAATGGCGGATGTAAAACGGAAAGAAAATACTAAAATCTTGTATAGCGGGCTTGTCTTAGTACTTTTTTATATTGTCTTTCTCCAGCCAGAAACGGTTTTCGAGGAGCATTATAACGGTAGACAGCCCTTCAGTGTAGAAATCAAGACCTATGGAACGGGCTTTTTTAATCGGGAGATTTCAATTATCCATTACAAGATCGATGGCAAAACAGTAGAGTCCGACAACTTCACTTTTTTCTCCCCATTTACTCGAAGCATTCATGTGACGTGGAAAGTCGACCCCGCGGAAGGTTCGTGGTGGATCGACAATACAGTGAATGTCAACATGGAGTATTGGGCGGCACAAGGCTTGCACCATGGGGAATACAAATCGATAGCTGCCGGATACGATTTCGATTGGGCGGATGATTGAGGAGATGGTGGAGCCATTCGAAGTGGAAAATGACTGACGGTATTTCATAAGAAATCAAAAACGCGTAGAGAAACAGATCCGTTTCTCTACGCGTTTTTGATTTTAAGCGAATTCATGTCGAACGATCTAATTCCGAACGGATGCGTGAGATATGTTCGCTCATCAATTGCTTGGCCAATTCGCTATTTCTGCTTTCAATCGCTAAATAAATTTCTTCATGTTCATTGTAGGTATCCTGATGGCGAGCGGCGTCAGTGAAGCGATGGCGCCTTGTGGCACGGATATTTTCTTCCAGCCGCTTCGCGAGTGTTTCCATCAAGTCGATCAATAGCTGATTTTTGGTGGCGTTGGCGACTTGCAGATGGAAATCCACGTCAGCCTGGACGCCAAGTTCGGGGTCGTTTGCCGCCAATGCCATTTGCCCGAGCACTTCACGGATTGCCAGCAAGTTCTCAGGCGTCGCCCGCTGCGCTGCTAGCGAGGCGGCTTCGACTTCGAATGCCCGCCTGAGCTCGAGCATATCGTCGATATATTGAATCTCAGCCGCATCGATGCGGGTGCCGAGTTCATTGCCGAGCATATCGTGCTTCGTCTCAGAGAGAAAGCTGCCGCCGCCTTGCCGGATTTCGAGAAAGCCTTTACTTTCCAGTCCTTTCAACGCTTCGCGGACGGAATTGCGGCTGACGCCGAACAAACTCGCCAAATCCCGCTCGGAAGGAAGACGGCCGCCAGGGGGCAAATTGTTCTCCAAGCACAGCGTTTGGATCTGTTCGACAACTAATTCATAGGTGCGTTTTTTCGGATTCAATAACACGGAACTCTCTCCCTGCTGACTTGTTTTTGCGTTCTCTTTTCATCATACCGAAAGAAATGCAAAATGTCTGAAAATACACATTGTACTTTTCAGATTATTATGTATAATTGGTTTAATTGGTAGGACCAATTTATAAAAGTATAAAATATCCCTACTTCACACGTGAATAACCATAAAGGAGCGAAATGAAATGGCAATTCTTCATCAGGAGAAAATCTTGCACAACTTGGCGGAGTTTCTTACAAGCGAACAAATAAGCGTCAACGAAACGATCAAGGAGCTGCACGGCAGGGATGAATCCTATCATGCCATGCAATTGCCGGACATCGTCGTATTTCCGAAAACGGCGGAGCAAGTATCGAAAATCATGAAGCTGTCCCAGCAATACGCAATTCCGATCGTCCCGTTTGGCCTCGGATCGAGTCTTGAAGGCCATGTCATCCCGGAACAGGGCGGCATCACTGTCGACTTTTCCCTGATGAATAAAGTGCTGCATGTTGATGCGGAAGATTTTCTCGTCACGGTCCAGCCTGGTGTCACCAGGACGCAATTGAATAAGGAATTGAAAAAATACGGATTGTTTTTCACCGTCGACCCTGGAGCGGACGCCACGCTTGGCGGCATGGCGGCGACCAATGCGAGCGGCACGACTTCCGTTAAATACGGCGTCATGCGTGACCAAGTGCGCGACCTCGAAGTGGTCATGGCGGACGGCACGATTATCCATACCGGCAATAAAGCGGCGAAATCGTCTTCCGGGCTTCATTTGAACGGTTTGTTCGTCGGCTCTGAAGGGACGCTCGGCTGTTTTACGGAAATGACCTTGAAAGTGTACGGCATCCCCGAATTCGTGACGGCGGCCCGAGCTTCATTCCCAAGTGTGAAAGATGCGGTTGAAGCGGTCGTCTCGATCTTGCAAGCCGGCATTCCGATTGCCCGTGTCGAACTCGTCGATGAACAGTCGATGAGGCAAGTGAATGACTACAATGAGACCGCTTACCTGGAGAAGCCAACTTTGTTCCTGGAGTTCCATGGCAATGAAGCAGGGCTCAAGCAAGACGTGGAGTTTATGGAAGAAATCGTCCAGGGGCATGCGTGCGAAGAAATCGCTTTTGAGACTGATACGGCGGCGCGCAATCAATTATGGGAAGCGCGCCATACTTTGGCCTATGCCTATATCCATGGCTATCCCGGCAAAAAGATGATGGTGACGGACGTTTGCCTGCCGATTTCAGAACTTGCAAACGCAGTCGGCCATGCGCGGGAAAATCTGGAGGCGCTTGGGCTTCCGGGTGGCATCGTCGGCCATGTCGGCGACGGCAATTTCCATGCTCTCATCATGATGAATATGGAAGACCCTGATGAAGTGGCGCGAGCGCAGGAGTTTAATGGGCGCATTGTCGAGTACGCACTTGATCGCGGCGGCACGTGCACAGGCGAACACGGTGTTGGGCTCGGCAAACAGAAATACCAACAGCAAGAACACGGAGCAGCACTTGAGGTCATGGAGAAAATCAAACGGGCGCTGGACCCGAACAATCTATTGAATCCCGGCAAAAATATTAAAGTGGAGACAAAGGAGACGATCAAATGAAAGTATTGCAATCATTGAGTGCCATCGCTGGAAAGTATTTTGCTGTGTGGGTCATCCTGGCTGCCTTGGTGGCGTTTTTCCTGCCTGAAGCGTTTGTCGGGTTCGGTGCCTATATCACGATCTTGCTCGGCGTCGTCATGTTCGGAATGGGCTTGACACTGAAGCCAGTGGATTTTAAAATCATCGCGAAAAGCCCGCTGCCGGTATTTGTCGGTGTGGCCGCGCAATTTCTCGTCATGCCGCTCGCGGCGTTTGCCATCGCGTATGTCTTGAATCTGCCTCCTGAACTTGCGGCAGGCCTCGTGCTTCTCGGCTGTGTGCCAGGCGGGACGGCATCGAACGTCATGGTGTATCTGGCAAAAGGCAATTTGGCTTTGTCGGTCGCGATGACTTCCTTGTCGACTTTGATGGCGCCGATCATGACGCCTCTTCTTTTGCTATTGCTTGCAGGGCAATGGCTGCCGGTCGATCCTGTCTCGATGTTCACATCCATCATTCAAGTGATCATCCTGCCGATTGCACTCGGCATTCTCGTCCAGCGCATCTTCCCGGCTGCGGTCGCAAAAAGCATCTCAGTCGTGCCGCTCATTTCGGTGGCAGCGATTCTCATCATTGTCTCCGCGGTTACTGCCGCCAATGCGCAAAACGTCATCAGCTCCGGGTTTATCGTTTTCCTGGCGGTATTCTTGCATAACGGCTTTGGCTTGTCGCTTGGATACGTGATTGCGATGCTCATGGGCCTCAGCGAGACAGATCGCCGCGCGATTTCACTCGAAGTCGGCATGCAGAACTCAGGGCTTGGCGTTGCTTTGGCCACTGCCCACTTCAGTCCGCTCGCTGCGCTGCCAAGCGTATGGGGCGCCATCTGGCACAATATTTCCGGGCCGATCTTGGCGACGATTTGGTCGAAAAAACCAGCCGCTGCACTGGATAAACAAAACCTGGAACTTGCCTCTCGGGTCAAACCAGCGGTGAATTCCGGATCCAAATAAGCGAATTAGATATATGCAAAAACCACCCGTCAATTGGGTGGTTTTTTTGCATAGAGGAGAATGAAACGCAAGTGGCGAAATTTACCAGATAGAAGATCATTATACGAAAAAGTGAGTGAGACATTGTGGAATTCAAATTGGGAAATGGCACGCTGATACTGCCGGAGCTGCATATCATGGTGATGGCGATCATCATTATTTATTTGCTAACGAAATGGAGCAAGGAATTGGAAACCGGACGCATCAAAATTTTCATCTATTTTCTAGTTGCCGCCTACGTCATGCCGATTATTTCTTACAGCACGCTGGAATACGACTTCCAGCTATGGATTCCTGCGGGCTTCCTGCTTGTGTTCTTTTATATTTACCGGAAAGAACGATACCATCCTGCTAAAATGAAAGCCAGTGTGCTCGGGCTGTTCGTGGCGCTCTATCAGATTGCCGGCCATATGTTCTAAAGCGCAGCCAGGAGTTCAATCAATAATAATTGCTTTGCCTTGTTCGCGAAGCGATTTCAGCGAGTCGAGCATATGCTTGATCTGCTCATCGCTATGGCGTTCCCAGGAAGCTAGTTCCGCCACGATCTTCAATGGCTCTTTGGAACGGTAGGAGCGTGTCGGGTTTCCGGGAAAGTGCTTGTCGGTCAAATTGGGGTCGTTTTCGAATTCGCCTGTCGGTTCGACGATGTAGATCCGTTCCGGCAAATCCGTGGCGGCGAGTTCCGCGCCCCATTTCGCTGCGTCGAGTGTGGCGGTGAAATAGATGTAATTGGATTTCTTGTCCTGGAAGTTGGAAGGGTTCTGCGCCTCCAGCAAATCCCCGATTGCCAGTTGTGCTTTCGTTCCGTGGAAGAAGGGGCCAAGGTCCAAAGCTTCTATCGATTCATTCATCGTGTTGCCTCCCATTTTTAGTTTGATATTCTGAGTATAGGGCAGCTATTGCCGAAAAAGTAGGCTGCAAATACATTTTTCTTTCAGGTATAATAATAGGAGAGAGTAACGCGCATAGCCCGGTTTTTCATGTCCGACCATGAGAAATCGGGCTATTTTCACGTCTGCCGATAGCTGCCGCTTCATTCGTTTAAACCCTTCCTCAGCGGGTAGACATGGATATATGTTTTAACTACTAAAGAAGAGGTGTTCACGAATGAAACATGATGTGACAATCAAACATAAACTAGGACTTGGCACAGCGCCGCTCGGCAATATGTTCCGGGACGTACCGGAAGACGAAGCGATGGCGACCATCGAATCTGCGTGGAACGAAGGCATCCGTTATTTCGACACGGCGCCGTTTTACGGGGCTGGGCTTGCGGAACTGCGGCTCGGTGAGATTTTGCCTTCCTATAAGCGCGATGACTATTTGCTGAGCACAAAAGTCGGCCGCATCGTCTTGGACGAGGAAGAAGAAAAAGAAGGGCTGTTCGAATTTGGCCGCAAAAATAAAATCCTGACCGATTACACGGAATCAGGCACATTGCGTTCAATTGAAGACAGCTTGAAACGCTTGAAGACAGACCGTTTAGATATGGTCTATGTGCACGACATCTCACCGGACTTTCTCGGCGATGAATGGGTCACGAAGTTCGATGAAGCGCGAACAGGTGCATTTAAAGTGCTCGACCGGCTAAGAGACGAAGGCGTCATCAAAGCATGGGGCCTCGGTGTCAATACGACCACGCCGATCGAAGTTGCACTCGAACTGGAAGAAGCACACCCTGATTTGAGCTTGTCCGCGACGCAGTATACTTTGCTGCAACATGAACGCGCACTTGAGCGCATGATGCCGCTTGCCGAGAAAACAGAGGGCGGCCTTGTCATCGGTTCGGCGTTCAACTCAGGCGCTTTACTCGGCGGAGATCATTTCGATTACGCGGAAATCACACCGGAAATCAAAGAGCGGGTAGCTCGTTTCAACGACGTCGCCCAAAATCACGGCGTGCATTTGAAAGATGCCGCGCTGCAATTTTCAACGGCGCATCCTGCGGTCAAAGCGGTCGTCACCGGGTCCACACGGCCAGACCGTATCAAGGAAGACTTAGCCGCCATGACAGCTGACATCCCGTCTGTCTTTTGGGATGAACTCGTCGACAAAGGCCTCGTTTCACCGAAAGCGGTATTGCCGAAAAAATAGTCATAGTGAATGACAAAAGGTTCCGGTCTGCTGGCCGGAACCTTTTTGTTATGCATGAAACAGCAGTTTGTGTAAGAATATGCGTTTATTGCTGAATTATATTAGCTTTAATTTTACAAATATACCATTTGCTATACTATGGACTAGAGACAAGAACTGGAGGACAAGAATGAGAACCTCGGCTAACATATCAATAATAGCATTTTTATGGATCATCATTTCCTTATTAGCCGGCTGTGCCACTGTCGGGGAAAGCCCAGAAACTCTCGCAATCGAACACCGGGGGGAATACGAAGGGGTACTCGTTTCAAGCACTTATACTTCGGCCAAAACCGCAGGCTATGAAGAAACATTTATCGAAGGACCGGAAAAAGCCGATGAACTGATCGACCGTTTGAATGGGGAAGAGTTGGTACAAGCGAGTGAAGTAGAACTGCAGGAACGGGCCGATCTGCTCGAGCAGCCTGGCAGTTACCGGATGATGCTTTACAATATGCCGGCAGCCAATCGCACAGATGAGCATATGTATCTGATTCACTTCTATAAAGATGGAACGATTCAAGTGGATCAAGAAGGCGTCACGTATTTCCTCTATAATCCTCCGGAGGATTTACTGGCACAATTGAAACAACAATGGAACATCAGCTTTTAAGACAAAACAAACTGCCCCGCGGCGATTAGGCATTTTCCTAATCGCCACAGGGCAGTTTTTAGTTAGCCGTATTGTTATCAGCTCTGTGGTGCGTGGTAGATTTCTTCGAACGGCTGGACGACGACGAAGCCGTTGCCGGAGAATTTCATCTGTACGGATTCTCCGCTCCCTCTACCGAAAAAGCTCTTCAACTGTACATCGGTGACGAAATCCGGTTCCAAACTGCCTGACCAAGCGACAGTCGCGTTCGGGTCGGTGAATATCGGTGTATCGGGCGTGACGAGTAAAGTAAGCGGCTCGTAATGGGAAGTGAACGCAACCAGGCCGTGGCCTTCTAAGCGGACATTGAACAATCCACCTGCCATCATTCCGGCGACGCGGCGCATCAATTTGATGTCCCAGTCGAGCCCATCCTGAAATGCGAGCAAGTCGTTGCCGTTGATGAAGATACTTTCGCCTTCAAGATCTAAAATGGTGATTTTCTTGCCGCTGTCCGCGACGTAGAGCTTGCCTTGGCCGTTCGCTTTCATCAACTGGGCGCCTTCTCCGCTGAGCGCTTTTTTGACGAATTTCCCGAGGCCGTGCTCGAGCATGCCTTCGCGCTCGAATTTGATATTGCCTTCATAGGAAATCATCGAGCCCGCTTTGGCCCATACTTGGCCATTCAAGTTCACTTCGAGCAAGCGGTCAGTTTCGAGCTCGAAAAAATCGCGCGCGCTTTCTTCCTGTTTCGTTTGCTGGACAAATTGCTTAATGGAATACTTCGACATGAATGATTCCTCCTTTAACTAGATACTATGCTATACGGGCAGGCAGCGAAATTGTTTCATTTTGGCGACATACTCTTTCTGGTTATTCGTTGATTTTCAACAAGGGAAGGAGTAGACTGTCGAAGAATGAATGTTCATTCCGCAACAGAAGGAGGAATTTTTCCAGATGCCGACATCCACCACTAAACGAGATGATATTCTCGACAGCGCGCTGACTTTGTTTGCTGAACGCGGCTTTGATGCTACGACCATCCCGATGATCGCGACCGACGCAAAAGTCGGGGCCGGGACGATTTACCGTTATTTCGCCAATAAAGAAGTGCTCGTCAACACTTTGTTCCAGCATTATGTCACCTTGTTCAAGGAGGCACTGGAGAAATATTATCCTGAGGGAGCGGGCATTCGTGAGCAATTCCATCATCTATTCCAAGGGATGATCCGCTTTACGAACGAGCACGATCATGCCTTGTATTTCATTAAAACCCATACGTCCGCTTATTTTCTGGACGCCGAAAGCCGGGAGCAATTCAGCCATTTGCTGATGATCTTCGAAGATTTCTTCGAGGCTGGAAAACAGCACTGCCACATTCGTGAGCTTCCGTCCAAGGCGCTGATCGCCATTATTTTCGGCGGCTTTTTGCAACTCTATCAATTGATCCGCGTAGGGGAACTTGAAGCCTCAGCTGAACTATTGGCAGGAGTCGAGGAAAGCTGCTGGGATGCTGTGCGTCATCATTCGTGATGATGCCAGTTTTTTTCTCATTTTATAGGAATGAATATTCATTCCGTTTTTAATTTTACAGAAGAGGTGCTAATAAATGATCCAAATGAAAAACCTTCCACAACCGAAATCCTATGGTCCGCTTGGCAATTTGCCTTTGATCAATAAAGAAAAGCCAGTGCAATCGTTCATGCAGCAAGCGCGTGAACTTGGGCCGATCTATCAATTCCATTTTCCAGGACGTGCGAGCACGTTTGTATCAAGTGCGGAACTGGCCGCGGAAATCTGTGACGAGACGCGCTTTGATAAAAAGATCGGGCCGGCACTCCAGAAAGTCCGGGCTTTTGGCGGCGACGGCTTGTTTACAAGCGGGACCGAAGAACCGAACTGGAAGAAAGCCCATAATATCCTCTTGCCGAGCTTTAGCCAGCAGGCGATGAAAGGCTATCACGAGAAAATGATCGACCTTGCGTCACAATTGGTGCAGAAATGGGCACGGCTCAATCCGAACGAGGAAATCGATGTGCCGGATGATATGACGCGTTTGACGCTCGATACGATCGGTTTATGCGGGTTCAATTACCGCTTCAATAGCTTTTACCGCGAGGATTCCCATCCGTTCATCGAGAAAATGGTGAGGGCTTTGGATGAATCGATGAGCCAGACGCAGCGTCTTGGCATCCAGGACAAATTGATGGTGCGCTCGAAGCAGCAATTCAAGGAAGACATCGATTATATGTTCAACTTGGTTGACGAATTGATCGCAGAACGCAAACAAGCGGGCGACCAGGGCGAAGATGATTTGCTTGCGCATATGCTAAAAGGCAAAGACCCGGAAACCGGTGAATCTTTGGATGATGAAAACATTCGCTTCCAAATCATCACGTTCTTGATTGCCGGACACGAAACGACGAGCGGCTTGTTGTCATTCGCGATCCAGTACCTATTAAAACATCCGGACAAATTGCAAAAAGCCTATGCTGAAGTGGACGAAGTGCTTGGCGATGCGACGCCTACCTTCAAACAAGTGAAGCAATTGAAATATGTGCGCATGATCTTGAACGAAGCATTGCGCCTGTGGCCGACCGCACCGGCGTTTTCCGTCTACGCGAAAGAAGATACGACGCTTGCCGGCAAGTATGAAGTCGGAAAAGGCGAAGCGTTCACTTTGCTGATTCCAGAATTGCACCGCGACAAGAGCGTTTGGGGACAAGACGCAGAAAGTTTCCGGCCAGAGCGTTTTGAAGACATTTCGAAAATCCCGCATCATGCATACAAGCCGTTCGGCAACGGACAACGCGCCTGCATCGGCCAGCAATTTGCGCTCCACGAAGCGGTGCTCGTGCTCGGGATGGTGCTACAGCATTTCGAACTGATCGACCATAGCGATTACCAACTTGAAGTAAAAGAAACGTTGACCTTCAAACCGGACGGATTGACGATGAAAGTGAAACCGAGACGAAAAGTGCAGATGTTCCAGGCGCCAGTTGCGGAAGAGACAGAACAAGCGCCGGAAGCTGAGCGAGCCATCGATTCGCACGGCACGCCGCTAATGGTGCTTTACGGATCCAACCTTGGGACAGCACAAGGCGTCGCCCGGGAGCTCTCGGAAACGGCACGTTTTAAAGGCTTTGAGTCACAAGTAGCTGCGCTCGATGACTATGCCGGCAACTTGCCAACACAAGGGGCGGTCGTCATCGTATCGGCTTCGTATAACGGAAACCCGCCGGACAATGCGGTGCGCTTTATGGAGTGGCTGGCAACGGCCGATTCCACGGAAGGCATCACATACAGCGTCTTCGGCTGCGGAGACCGCAACTGGGCAACGACCTATCAGCGCGTGCCGAGCATAATTGACGAACAACTATCGGCAACAGGCGCCACACAGCTCATCGGCCGCGGAGAAGGCGATTCCAGCGAAGATTTCGACGGAGAGCTGGAAAAATGGCAGCAAGCTTTATGGCCAGCACTCGCCGAACGTTTCGGGCTCGACCTGGAAACGAACGCACAAGCAACCAATCAGTTGACGATGGAATTCATCAGCGGTGTCAGCCATACCCCATCAGCGCGTGCATACGATGCGTTCACTGCAGTAGTTGCTGGCAATGACGAGTTATTGAAGACAGCGGAACGCAGCACACGCCATATCGAGATTCAGTTGCCTGAAGGGGCGGCGTATCAAGAAGGCGACCATCTCGGCGTGCTGCCAGAGAATTCCAAGGAATTGGTGGAGCGGGTGTTGACGCGTTTCGGCCTAAAAGGTGAAGAGCATGTAGTTCTGAAAGGAAACTCTGGACGCGCGAACCATTTGCCGACCGGCCAGCCGGTCCAGCTCGAACAATTGCTCGCAAGCTATGTCGAGTTGCAAGAGCCGGCGACACGCGCGCAGCTCCGCGAACTTGCGAAAAGCAATCCGTGCCCGCCCCATAAACAGGAGCTTGAACAATTGGTGGAAGACGAGACCTATAAACGGGAAGTGCTTGCGAAGCGTTTGACGATGCTTGAATTGCTGGAACGCTTTATGTCATGCGAGATAGAATTTGAGCACTTTTTGGCTTTATTGCCGGCATTGAGAGCCCGCTACTACTCGATCTCGAGCTCACCGCGTGTCTCATCCAGCAAAGCGAGCATCACGGTCAGCGTCGTGAAAGGCGCGGCTTGGAGCGGTACAGGAGAATACGCAGGCATCGCTTCCAATTATTTGGCGAAGCGCGAGGCGGGAGATAAAATCGCTTGCTTTATCCGCACGCCTCAAACTGCTTTCCAATTGCCGGAAAACCCGGAAACACCGCTCGTCATGGTCGGCCCAGGCACCGGCATCGCACCGTTCCGTGGCTTTATCCAAGCACGAAAAGTGTTGAAAGAACAAGGAGTGCAACTCGGCGCCGCCCAGCTGTATTTCGGCTGTCGTCATGCACAAGAGGATTTCTTATATGAAGAAGAATTGAAGCAAGCCGAGCAGCTTGGCTTGATCGAGTTGCACAGCGCCTTCTCAAGACAACAGCAAGAGAAAGTCTATGTACAGCACTTGATGGAACAAAATGCACTGGAAATTCTCGGGCTGTTGGAACAGGGCGGACATCTGTATATTTGCGGAGATGGCGGCAAGATGGCGCCAGCCGTGGAGCAAAGCTTGATCCGCAGCTACCAGAAATTGCGAAACACAACGCATGAACAAGCTTTGGCATGGCTCGCGGAACTTGAACAATCCGGCCGGTTTGCGAAAGACGTTTGGTCGGCTTCGTAAAAGATGGAATAATGACTAGCTTGTAAAAAAAACAGTAACTGAAATAGAGCCCAAGGGAAACGGCCATTTCCCTTGGGCTCTATTCGTTTATATCCATATCAATCGGCTTGCATGCCACCGTCGACATTGTAAATGGAACCAGTGACAAAAGAGGATTTATCGGAAGCCAAGAACAGCACGATTTGCGCGACTTCCATCGGTGTACCGAAACGGCCGACCGGAATGCCTTGCCGTATGGCTGCAGCAGCTGCTTCAGGGTCATCCGGAGAAATATTGCTTTGGATAGCGGTCAGCATTTGGGTATCGATAGCTGCCGGTGCGACCGCATTGACACGGATGCCTTGTGCAGCTGTTTCCAACGCAGCCGTTTTTGTCAGTCCGACGACTGCGTGTTTAGAAGCGATATAGCCGGGCATGCCAGGTGAGCCGATATAAGCCGCATTCGATGCTGTGTTGATAATGCTGCCGAATCCTTGTTTCTCCATCTGCTGGATCACATGCTTGAGTCCCAGGAAAACGCCCGTGACATTGATGCCCATGATGCTTTCGAAATGTTCTTTCTCCAAATCTTTGATCATTTTATGTGGGCCGTTGATGCCGGCGTTATTGAAAAAGACATCGATGCGCCCGAAAGCGTCTACGGTTTCCTGGACATAATTTGCCACATCGCTTTCTTCGGTGACATTTGCTTGAATGACTTTGATTTGTGCTTCGTCGGCTTCCAGTACATCTTTCGTCTTATCCAGCGCTTCCTGGTTGATGTCGACAAGGACGACGCGATCGCCCTGTTCCAAAAAGGCCTTCGCTGTATCCATGCCGATTCCGCCTGCGCCGCCTGTAATTAGCACTACTTTTTCTGCCATGATGATTCCTCCTCGAGTAATCTGATGATTAATGGGAATATTCTATCAATTATTAATGTTACAATAATGAATAACTTAGGCATATTCCCTTTTTAGCAGGAAGTGCCTCCTTCGAAAGGATGAGTGAAGATGGCTCTTGCGGATCAAGCTGGGATATTGAAGCCAGGCAGCAATCAGGAACAGTCTATGGTCGAAATGCTGAAAGTCTTTGTGAATCAATGCCAGATGGCGGAAGCTTATTTTTTCCGTTACTCGATTATCGGATTTTTAGGCGAAGGCATTATTTCATTGGAACAAGAGAAGATCAAGCACATCCCGGAATTGCGCTATGACATCCGCAGCCTGCCGACGATTGAAGCTGCCCTTCTGGAACGCAAGGCGAAATATTACGAAGGCCAGGAAATTTTCGAGAAGACCAGCAGCAATTACATCATCGATTCCACTGTCCGGTCATTTCTCGTGATGCCCGTCTTTACCGGAACTACCGTGCATGGCTTCATTTACGGCATTAATCAGGAAACCGTCTGCTCACCGGAATTATTGGATCACATGACGAAGTTTGGTGAACAAGCAGGCAAAATTTTGTGCTCTTTTTCAATATCCCAAAGCCATGCGTTATTGAGCACGCGGGAATGGGAAGTCATGAGGGAAATCGCCTGGGGAGCGGCGACGAAAGAAATCGCTGGGCGTCTGGACATCAGCGAGGCTACGGTCAAGCAATATGTGAAGCAAGCTGTGAAAAAGCTGGGCGTTTCCAATCGCACACATGCAGTAGCGGAGTTGATGAGAAGGGGAGCGATCTTTTAACTGGAGTTTAATGAAGAGAAACTTTGCGCGAGTTCTTAAACCATCGACTTTAAGGAGGAGCTAATATGAACATCGGCATCATCGGAACCGGCAACATAGCGACCTATTTGCTCGAACAGGTGAATGAAAACCGCATGGCAGATGGGCGGATCACTGCAGTGTTCGGACGCAACGTGGAAGCCGGAACGCGTTTAAAAGAGCGCTTTGGCATGGGGTTTTACACAGATTTAAACGAATTTCTATCGGGCTCTATCGATACCGTCGTGGAAGCTGTAACAGTGGATGCGGCGCAGTTGTTTTTGAAACAAGTGCTTGAACATAAAAAAGACCTCATCGTCAGCAGCATCGGCGTGTTCAAAGACTTCGCATTTTTGGATGAACTGACGCAACTTGCGGAAACGAACGGCACACATATCTATTTGCCATCGGGCGCGATCGGCGGATTGGACGTTTTGCAATCGGCAAGGGCATTGGGCGGATTGGAATCTGTCCAGCTGACGACACGGAAGTCGCCGATGTCACTAGGAATAGAGACGGACCGTGAACAAGTGCTGTTTGACGGGACGGCGTTTGATGCGGTCGATGAATTCCCGAAGAACATTAACGTCGCGCTCGTACTCGCCATTGCGGGCATCGGAGTGCACAAGACGAAAGTGCGCATCATCGTCGACCCAAATGTCGAACGCAATAAGCATATGATCGCAGCACAAGGGGTTTTTGGCAAGATGCAGTTGCAAGTTGAGAACACCCCGATGGCAGCGAACCCGAAAACCAGTTTACTCGCGGCCTTGAGCATTCTGTCAGTGCTGCAGAATAAAGGGCGTGCTTTGAGAATTGGCAATTGAAAAGAAAGACAGCAAGGAGATAGCTTTCGGTATGATGGAAGTTCAAAAATACGATGATTTGAAAGGGGTATAAAATGGAACATGTCAAAGAAGGATTCATTCCCGTAACCGGAGGCAAGGTATGGTACCGAATCACTGGCAAGGGACCCGGGATCCCATTATTACTGCTTCACGGCGGGCCGGGAATGAAAAGCAGCGATAGCGACCCACTGCGGCAATTAGGGACAGAGCGTCCGGTCATCCAATACGACCAGCTTGGCTGTGGAAAATCGGAGCGGCCGGACGATACGTCTCTTTGGACAGTGGAGCGCTACGTCGAAGAGCTTGGGCAAGTCATCCAAGCGCTCGAGTTGGAAGAAGTCCATTTGCTTGGCCATTCCTGGGGAACGATGCTCGCCGCGTCTTATCTGTTTACAAAACCAGGCGGTGTGCGCAGTGTCGTGTTCTCTGGGCCCGCACTCGATGCGCAGCGCTGGGAGCGGGACCAGCGTGCTTATTTAAAGCAATTCCCAGAACAACTGCAAAAGACGATCGAGGAGAGCGAAAGCCTGGGAACGACCGATTCAGAAGACTACGACGAGGCGATGATGCAATATTACAAAACCCATATGTGCCGCGTCGATCCTTGGCCTGACGAGTTCTCGGATGATCTCGATCAGTTGAATTCGAATGTCTATAATTACATGTGGGGAGCATCGGAATTCACGGTCACCGGCACCTTGAAGCATTTCGATGCGACAGAGCGCCTGTCTGAAATTGATATCCCGTCGCTGTTTACTTGCGGGCGCTACGATGAAGCCACTCCAAAAGCTACAGAACAGTATGCGCGCCTCGTCCCGGATGCAGAACTTCACATATTTGAGAACAGTTCGCATATGCCGGGGATCGAAGAACCGGAAGCTTATGTGGAAACCGTTCGCGAATGGATCAACCGCCAGGAAATGAAGCCGGGTGCGTAAAAGGATTAATTGTGAAACTGATGCTATGATAATAACGAACCGCAAGCAATGGCGGTTCGTTATTTTAATGGAAAAAGCTTTACTGACCAGAGGAGAGATGGCCATGAATGAAGATCAATGGCAACTTGCTGCGCAAGCATTGTCCACTATAACGGTAACGGCGCAACCCGATAATGAACCAGTCACAATCACTGGCATTGCCGAAGGCTTCCGCTGCATCGGCGTCGGAACGGATGCGGCTGTATTCCAGTCTCAGAACTTTCCGGAATATGCATTTAAAGTATACGCCGAAGGCAAAAAAGACAAACTCGAAGCCGAAGCGAACGTCTATGAACAAATCGGGCAATCGATGTATTTCTCGGCTTGCTACGGAAGAGACGAACGCATGCTGGTATTGAAATTTGAACAAGGTCCGACTCTGTTCGATTGCCTGCTGCAAGGCGTGTATGTGCCGGAACAAGCCATCGTGGATGTGGAAAAAGCGCGCGACTATATACGCGAACTCGGCTTGAATCCGCGGGATATCCACTTAAAAAACATCATCTTGCAGGATGGGCGCGCGAAATTGCTCGACGTGTCCGAATATATCAAGCCCGGCAACGATTTCCGCTGGGAACACCTGAAAAAAGCGTATTACGAATATTATCCGATCATCGACGGCAAACCAGTGCCGTTCTGGCTGCTCGACACTATCCGCAAATGGTACCATCATTGGAACCGCTATTCCGCAAACTTCGAAGAATTCATGCGCATCGTGTCCAAACAATTGAATTACCGGAAATAATTTTAACGAACAACAGGCTTTCTAGAAATTCAAGAAGCCGCATTTTCCGAAGCTTATCGCTCGCTTTCCGTGGGGCGGGAATCGAGCCTCCTCGGCTTGCTCCACTTTCGCTATGCTCAAGCGTCGCAAATGAATGAACTCAGCGAAGCTTCGCTCATTCATTCCCTGCGGGGTCTCTCAAACCCGCTAGTCCCACAGGAAAGATAAGGTTGAACTACGTGAGACCTTATCTTTGCGAAGTAATGCGTAGCATTATTGAGCAGAATGTTTTCCGAGCGAATGCTTCTCCAAATGCTTCTTAGATAGAACATTGAATTTTAGATGTAGAAAAAACCTCCGTTCAATCTATATCAGCTCATGGACTGTTATAACATTTTGAACAGGCTTTCCTTAAGGGGAAAGCCTGTTGTTCTGTATAGAAATAAATACGTGATAATATCAATTCGATTAAATTCGAAATTTTATATATTTTTCAAGAAAATTGTTATTTGTATATAATAAAGGGAGGAATGAACTAGAGCAATAGACTTAGGGGGATCCATAAATGATGAAGCGAAATAAAGCTTGGACGCTGGCCATCACGGCTAGTTTAGCTGTGGCGCTTGCAGCGTGCGGCGCGGATCAAGAAACCGCTACAGACACAGAAAGTGCGGCACAACCAAGCGAATTGGACAGTGTCCAGGAACTGCGATTGACGACAGGGTCTGGTGTTCCGACCATGGACTCGGTGTTGGCGGATGATGCGGTATCGTTCACCATGTTAAACAATGCAGGTGAAGGACTTTACCGATTGGATCAGCAAAACACGGCCATTCCAGCGATGGCTTCGGGCGATCCTGAAATCAGTGAAGATGGCTTGACCTATACATTCAAGTTGCGCGATGCGAACTGGTCTGATGGTACAGCTGTGACGGCGCATGATTTCGTCTTTGCGTGGCAGCGCGCAGCCGACCCGGAAACAGGCTCGACATACGGTCCGTACATGATGGCAGACACAATCAAAAATGCCGCAGCGATTGCAGAAGGCAAACTGGATAAATCGGAACTCGGCATAAAAGCGCAAAACGACCAAACACTGGTTGTTTCACTCGAGCGGCCGGTTCCTTATTTCTTGTCCTTGATGGCATTCGGTACGTTTTATCCACAGAAAGAAGCATATGTCACGGAACTTGGAGATCAATACGCCATGGATTCGGAGAAGCTATTGTCGAACGGGCCATTTACATTAGCGAACTGGGACGCTGCTGCGATGTCATGGGAGCTGGAGAAAAACCCGGAATATTGGGATGCAGAAACGGTAAAGTTGGACAAAGTGGAATTCAATATCGTCCCGGATCCAGGGACAGGGGTTAACTTATACGAAACAGGCGAAGCGGACCGTGCCGGCTTGGCTGGCGAATTTGCCATGCAATACGCGGAAGATGAGGAAGTCGTGCGCGTATTGAAGCCGTCTGTCTATTATTTGCAGTTCAACCAGGAGCGCGAAGGTGAACCGACACCGCTTGCGAACCCGAAATTACGCAAAGCCTTGGCGCTGTCGTTCAATAAACAGGATTTGGCGGATATCGTTCTCGCTAACGGATCGATCCCGGCTGATTTCTTGGTCCCGACGGAATTTACGTTTGATGCAAACAATGAAGATTTCCGCCAGGTCAATGGAGATATGATGGAATTCAATGCCGAGGAAGCGAAAGCCTTATGGGCAGAAGGCTTGGAGGAAGAAGGGCTGACGGAAGTGAGCTTTGAGTACTTGAGCGGCGATACGGAACTTTCGAAAAAGATCGATGCCTATATGAAAGACCAAATGGAAGGCAATCTGGAAGGCTTGACGCTTGAGATGAGCCAAGTGCCGTTCAATGTCCTGCTTGATAAAAACGAAGCACAGGATTACGATATCCAAAGCACAGGCTGGGGCCCGGATTTCCAGGACCCGATTACATTCCTTGATTTGTTTGCGACCGAATCGCCTCAAAACACGATGGCGTATTCCAATGAACAAGTGGATGAATTGCTGGAACAGGCGAACGGCGAACTTGCCTTGAAACCGGAAGAGCGCTGGCAAGCGTTAGCTGAAGTGGAGAAAATCCTCGTCGAAGAAGATGCGGCCATTGCCAATATGTATCAGTTCGGCAGCATGGCGCTGCAAAAACCGTATGTGCACGATGTCATCACGCATCCGTTCACGGGCGACTTCAGCTATAAATGGGCTTATATCTCAGGAAGAGAATAGCAAAAAGGAGGATGGCATCTGCCATCCTCCTTTTGTTTTAGCTATCATTTTAAAACGCACCGGAGCCGCCGCCACCGCCGCCGACTCCGCCTCCAGTCCCGGCCATTCCGCCGCCGCTTGCGCTGGCGCTCGAACTCGTCGTGGTGCTGGCCGAAACGAATACGGCTGTCATGAGGATCGGGTTCATCGCGAAGCCAGAAACATCATTTGCCGGCTCAGCGGCTGTGAAGGCATTCGCTTTTCGCTCGGCCATTTTCTGGTCGCTGCCGAGCAAGTACGCATAAGCGCGCTGCTTTTCGTCCATCGTCAGCCGCTCCCATTGCTCGCTCGGCAATTGTTCCATAGCGGTTTTCATGCTGCGCCATTCGTAGCGCACGAGATGGCCTTCACGCGTGATCGGCGAATAGCCGATCGCAAATCCGAGAGCGAGCATCGCAAGCGCAATAGAGACGGCCATCCAAGGCAAGAGCCCATAAATGCCCGAAACGATGGCGAGGCCGATGAAGACCGTGCTCATGATGCCGACCGCCCAGCGCAGGCCGCTGTGTTTTTCGTAAAAGTCGTGCGCTAACACTTCGGCTCTCACTTCTTTATTCCATTCAGCAGTCGCTGCGTTGTAATCTTCGTGATTGCTTTCATTTTTCGTATAGATCTCAACTTGTTCCAGCGTGAACTCCTGGCCATCTCCGATCGTATCGAACAATAGCCCGATCAGCACCGCTTCGTGTGGATGGTCAGTGTTTCGGTCGGCCAGTGCGAAATGATCTTCCGAGATTTGGCGAATCTTGCCTTTTCTCATCAAATCCAAAATCGCTGCTGACATGCCGTTTGCTGCTACATAAGTGGGATTCGTAAAATGAAGCAGAGCGGGAATGCTCATCGAGTCTTCAGGTACGAAAAATTCATAAGGACCATTTTGGACATCACGTTTACGTCTCGACGCTTTCAGCCAAGCAAATAGTACAAGCCCGATGAGGCCAGCGCCGAGTATCGCGATAGCGGGAATCCCAGCCGATTGCGCGATTTGCTGGTTGCGGGCGAACGCTGCTGCCTCGTTTTCGAGTTCTTCACGGTCACTAGCGAGCTCATCGCGCACCGTGCCGTCTTGCGCCGTGACGCCAGGGAACAAGTCCGGTTCAAAGATTGCGCGGATATCCGCATTTTCTTCGGCTGGCACATTGCCTAAATCGAAAATAGCGGTGCCATCTTCTGTAATGCTTGCTGTATCAAACGCCTCGCCGTATCCGAGCGCTTCTGTTTCAGCTGCCGGGGCAGGCGGGATGACCGTAATCATCATATCGCCGTATTCGCTTTCGTTGCTTGCATCAAAGAACGGCCAGTAAAACTCGGCACCGTCTTCAAACTTTTCGACAGCCCCGACGATCCGGTAGTTCAGCTCGACTTGGATCGAATCGCCATCATTGCCAGAACGGTAGATTTTGTACAGGCCATCTTCGACTTCCACTTCCAAGTCCCGCCGACTGTCGCTCGCGGTAAATTCCTCGATTGACGTTCCTTCTTTTGGAATCAAGCTTCTCGTGATGCCATTAAACTCATCTTCGAATTCATACGTGAACTGTTCGGTCACATCTGCCGTGCCGTCTTCATTCAACTGGGCCTCGATTTGCACTTCGGTAATATCGAAATCAACTGCAAACGCCTGGACCGGGACGAGCAGCAGGAAAACGAAAATGACTAAAGCAATTACTTTTCTATTTCTCACGATTCATCACCTCTTGTATAGGAGTACGGATGAGGCGGGGGAAAGTTTCAAATCCGCCTATAGCCGGCTGGAC
Organism: Planococcus sp. SK3692; assembly: GCF_028890485.2. Classification (GTDB taxonomy): domain Bacteria; phylum Bacillota; class Bacilli; order Bacillales_A; family Planococcaceae; genus Planococcus. The sequence continues at coordinate 993,093 of NZ_JARCHV010000001.1, read as the reverse complement.
GAAAATGAAAAACCAGGCGCGGGAGAAATGCCCGGCCTGGTTTCGATTCATGCATCAATCGCTTAGTCAATTTATCAATTCCACCGTAATGCTGCCATTATCCGACTGCAAATCCACCGCATGCTCTCCGCTGCCGAACACGCTGTGGCGATTTTTCACGCCGAACACGGAAACGGTGCCCCAATCGACGTTCGCACGGATCGTTGCGTTTTGTGGCTGCACCTGGGTCTCGACCGAGATCGCCCCGTTTTCGGTTTCGAGGCTGATCGTCCGGTCGAGGTCCACGGTGGACAAATGGATGAGCCCATTGTCGGTTTTCGCACGCACATTGCCTTCAATGTCTCTCAAGTCGATGGCGCCATTGTCCGTTGAAGCATCGAGTTCATCTGCCTGGATGTTGCGAAGTTGAAGCTGTCCGTTGTCAGTGCTGACTTTCAGTTTCTTCGCTTTTATCTGTGCCAATTCGATATCGCCGTTGTCCGATTTGACGCTTGCTTGGTCCGCATTCATTTGCGTGAGTTCGATGCGGCCGTTATCCGTTTCGATGGACAACTGGCCGCTGTCGAGGCGCTCGCCAGTGATCATGCCGTGGTCGGAGTCGATTTGGATTTTGTCATACACTTTCTTCGGCAAGCGGACGTCGAGCTTCGGCGATTTCATGCTGCCGGTGAAGCTGAAGATGCCCCATTTTCTCGGTTCTTCTTTCAAGGTGATGACGAGAGTCCGGTTGAGGATATCGACAGAAAACTGCTGGCGGTAGCTTTTATCGGTAATGTCGGCATGCATCTTGCCGTCTTCCGAAGGGCCGATCGTTAGAATCCCGTTATCGAGCTGGATATCGACTTGATCGAATTTGTCTTCCGTCAGTTCATTTGCCGTATCGCTGAAATCATTTTGATTGAAATCAAAGGACGCGATCAGTTCATCGGCGATTTCCTGCGGCGATCCGAGTTCGTCAGCGATCTCACTGTCCGTTTTGCCATCTGCCTGGCCATTCGCGAAATATTCGCGGATGTCCTGGAGAATATCGTTTTGTTCTTCTTTCGGCAATCGTTTCAACGCTGTTTCAAGTTCTTGCAAAAATTGTTTTTCAGTCATTTTGCACACCCTCTTCAATTAGTTGGTTGACCCCATCCGTAAAACTTTTCCATTCTTCGAGTTGTTCCTGTAAATACGTCCGGCCGAGTTCAGTGAGCGAGTAATATTTTCGCGGCGGGCCTTCGCTTGATTCCTGCAAGTAAGTGGTGAAATAACCTTCTTTGGTGAGCCGCCGGAGCAGGGGATAGACGGCGCCTTCCGAGATGGCGATGCGGCTCGAGATTTTCTGGACGAGTTCATAGCCGTAGCGGTCTTGTTTATCCAATAGCACCAGGACACATAAATTCAGCACGCCTTTTTTAAACTGGATGTTCAATGGGATTCCTCCTTTCTTAGCTAGTGTTTTATAAACAGTAGTGATTAATGAATAATATATCATTTAGTATTGTTCAATGCAAGGTACTGAGGTAAATTAATTGAAAATTATTTTTCTTCACTCGAGGCGATGTTAAAAGCATCAAAAAACTGGCTCCCATTGTGTAGAAATGGGAGCCAGCTGATAAGGCAATTATTCAAAGTCGATTTCTGCGGTCATGACGCGTCCTGTCGGGTGAGGGTCAAAGCCGGTGATATTGTCTTTGCCGGCAAGCGACGGGGACGTGTGGACGAGCGGGATGATCGGAGGATCGTCATGCAGGATGACTTGCGCTTCACGATAAAGTTCGTTGCGCTCTTCCTGATCGGTGATGATTCGCGCCTGATCCAATAAGGCGTTGAGCTCAGGATTATCGTATTGCGTCGAGTTGGTCGAACCGACATTGTCACCGTGCAAAAGCGTATAGATGAAATTGTCAGCATCACCATTCATGCCGGTCCAGCCGAGCAGGAACGTATCCGCCTCGCCGTTAATCGCTTTTTCGATATACGTTGCCCATTCAAACGTGACGATTTCTGCGTCAACGCCGATGTCGGCAAAATTGGACTGCAGGTATTCAGCTACTTTGGCGCCGTCCGGCATATACGGTCGCGAAACCGGCATGGCGTACAGTTCCATGCTGAATCCGTCCGGATGACCCGCTTCAGCCAGCAGTTCTTTCGCCCGCTCCGGATCGTAAGCGTACGGTTCGACATCGTCATTATAACCTTCAACAGCAGGCGGAATGACGTTTTTTGCCGGAATCGCCCCTTCGCCGAAGAACGCTTCGACCATTGCTTCTTTATTGACCGCATGGCTGAGTGCCTGTCGGACGAGAGGGTCGTCGAACGGTTCATGGGTCAAGGTCATGCCGAGGTAACCCAGATTGAGCGGCGGGCGGGAATAAAGTTCGAGTCCTGCTTCTTCTTCAATCTGTTCGTGCGATTCTGAATCCAAACCAGCGACCAAATCTACTTCGCCGCTCAGCAAGGCATTGAGGCGGGAAGAGTTGTCCGGAATCGTGCGGAAAATGACTTCTTCGAGCTTCGGAAGCCCGTCGATCCAATAATCATCGTTTTTCGCTAATGCGATCCGCTCGTTCGGCTGCCATTCCTGGAAAACGAACGGGCCAGTGCCGACCGGATTGCTTCTATAGTCATCGCCGAATTCTTCAATGGCTGCGGGGCTCGATATCGACAGCGGAGTCAGCGCTAAATCTTTTAATAGCGTTGGCTGTGGACGCTTTAATTGGATTTCGAACGTGAATTCATCAATGGCCGTGACGGATTCGATATTATGGGCTTCATCGCCCACATAGCCGCCGAACACCGTGCCGTACATTGGGAATTGATCCCCGCTGCCATTCATCCAGCGGTCGAAGTTAAAGGCGACGGCATCTGCATTAAAATCGGTGCCGTCGTGGAACTTCACACCTTCACGAAGCGTAAAGGTGTGGGTTAGCCCATCTTCTGATTCCTGCCATTCGGTCGCCAGCATCGGTTCGACGGTCGTTTCGCCTTCCGCGAAAGTCGTCAATGTCTCGAGTACGCTTTGCGCGACGTTTTCGGATTCATTATCCGTCACTTCAGAAGGGTCGAGCGAGACGGCATCGCCGCCGCGCGCGAAAATAAGCGTATCTTGTTCGGTCGATTCTTCGCTTCCGGAATCACCGCCGGAACAGGCCATCAAGAGAAAGGGGGACATGGTCAACAGGGCAAGCATTTTCGTGGATCGTTTAATCATTGAAACACTCCTTTGATTTGGTGAGTAGTTGGCATCATATTTTAACGAGGCAGTCTGGAACGTTAAAAAAAAATAGTTAGATTTCCAGGCTTTATTGGCTTTAGCTATACGCTTGCTGCTCTTGTATATGTATAAGAGACAAGAGAAACAATAGGGTAGTTATTTGGAATTCAAAATCCTGAGAAATTCTAGAAACAAGTAAATGCTATAGCATTTAGTATAAAGTATAATGATGCATCATTGTGATAATTTAAACAATTTAGTCTTTTTGTATCACTTCATTTTTGCTCGGTCTCTTTCGATATCTCAGTAAAAATAAAAAAGCTATCTGAACAATTCATGAAAAACGAATTGTCCAGATAGCTCCGTGCTGTTTAAAGAATCGCTTCCGCAATAATTTTATCCAGTTTGCGGATATCGACTTTCTTATTCAAATTCAATTTAAAGTTTCCAGCTCTTGTCCAAAGCTGTATTTCGGCGTTGGCATCGAAGGTACCGGCGTTTTCGGTCGAGTACATATTGACCGATGCGAACGGGATGGTATAGACTTCGACTTTTTTGCCGGTCAAGCCTTGCTTGTCGGAAATGATGATGCGCTTGTTCGTCACAACGGCAGTATCGCGCACCGTTTTGTAAGCGACCTTGGCGACTTCGCCGTCCACCAGCAAATCCTTGACCGAGTCCGGTACATCAATCTCCTGCATGAAAGTCCAGCCCATCATTGCATTCAGTTCTGCCATTTAAATTCCCCCTAATTATTGTTAATACCAGTATGGCATATACCGGAAAGTGCGGCTATGAAAATGAATGGGCCATTTGAATGGAAGTCCTGCAGACGAATCTATATTGAATACGTACTGAATGGAAAATTATAGTATGTTAAAATGGCCAGATAAGAAGCTTTTCTGAAGGGTGTTCAATTATAAGAACCATCTTTTATGTAACAAAGGAGGAACACCATGCTTGCCGAAATGTATAAAAAACGTGAAAAGCTCGCTTATGTGTTTCTCGTCGGAACGCTGGCCATTGCATTGGTTTTTTCCATATTCGCGACGCCGGAAGCACCCTCGGAATGGGTGGAACTGTTGCCTTTCTTATTTCCGATTGGCTTGAGTGTAGCGGTTGTATTGATCAGCCGCGCGCATTATAAAAAAGTGAAGGACATTGAAATTCCACGATCCAAAAAGCAACTCTTAGAGCTAAAAGACATCGTCATCAAGAAAGATGCCGCGCTTATTCCGAGGCTGTTATTATTCGAAAAAAGCGGTCAGTATATCGGAAGCATTGAAATGGCGAAACTTTCTTGGTGGATGTATCCGTTCCTAGTTTTTGCTTCTTCGCTAATTGGTTTGTTTCCGATGACTTATAAATTGGTAAACAACGACGGCGCAAGCCAGATTACGTTCCGCAAAACGGGATGGCTGAAGCAGTCAACACTTGAGATTTTTAACGATGAACAGGAAAAAATCGGTACGTACATACAAGAAGAATTAAAAGCGCTATTCAACATCAAAGGGGTATTGTATAACGAAAAGGAAGAAGCGGTGTTGTCCATTAAAGCATCCGGATTCTCCGGCAGTTTCTGCTGGAATGACCAACAGGGGCGGCGCTTGGCTTATTTCTATAATGGCATGTTTCCACACGAATACACACATCTCTTCAGGGATACGCATAATGATATTGTCGAGTTGGCGGATGATACATCAGATAAAGACAAAGTTCGTTTACTGGCAGTCATCGGGTTTATATTCTTTACGCGAATCAAGCAATAAATGATGTGAAGACATTGCAATGAGGGAGATGTTTGTATAATGACTCCATCGACACGAACAGAAATGATGAGCCGCCTGGATTTCTTTATAGGGACTTGGGCAATCGAAGTGGTACACCCGCATATTCAACCAACGCAGATTACCGGAGAGGCAAGTTTCGAATGGTTGGACGAGCGCTACGTTATTCAACGCACAAAAATCGACAAGCCTGAATTTCCGAGCAGCATGATCATCTATGATTGGGACGATGCGAAAGGGCAATACGTGCAGCATTATTTTGATTCGCGCGGCGTGACGCGGTTATACGAGATGAGTTTTGAAGAAGGGATTTGGAAGTTGTCGCGGAACGAGCCCGATTTCTCGCCGCTCGATTTTCATCAGCGGTTCAGTGGCATAGTGAATGAAGCAGCAAACCTTATCGAAAGTTGCTGGGAACAATCAGCGGACGGTGTTCAGTGGGAGCAGGATTTCAAGTTGATTTTTAAAAAACAGTAAAGAGTGAAAGCCTTCCGGATTGCTTGGAGGGCTTTTTGGCTGTGTAAATGAAAAATTTGGAAGTGATCAATGAGAGACAGGACTTTTGATGTCTTTATGAGGATTATGACAAAAATATCGAAAATGATGTTTAGTTATTTGTTAATTCAGACTATTATTTGTTGTAGCAAGAAAATAAAGGAAATGAAAGGAGAATAATATGAAAAAAGGAATTGCTGGAATTTTTATGGGTTCACTTTTAGTGATGGGGGCTTCTTTAAACGTAGCCGCCGATGAACACGACGACAAGAACTGTGATGATTTCTCAAGCCACGAAGAAGTCATGGAATTTTGGTACACAAACGGGTATAGTGCAGAAAACGACCCGCACGACCTCGACCGTGATAATGACGGACTCGCTTGTGAAGTCAGCCAGTCAGAATACGATGATTATGTAGCGAGCCAAGAAGCTGCCGGATCTGATGACGAAGCTTCTAGTGATCAGGAAGAAGCTGTAGAAGAGGATGAGGAAGGTGCAGCTTTGCCGGATACCGCTTCGAACGGTCCTCTTATGATGCTGTTCGGCGCTGGAATTGCCGGGGCAGGATCATTGCTCTTATTCCGTAGAAAGAACCAAACAGCCGAGCAGCAATAGGCTGTCTGATAAGCACTCATACAAAAGAGCAGCGGGATTGGATATCCGCCGCTTTATTCGAATCTAAAAAAGGACTGTCCTTGAAAGTCATGATCATGACCTTTTGGGGCAGCCTCTTTATTGCGAGGTGATGCTAAATGAAGCGTTGGTTGGGCTTGGTGCTCCTGTTTATTGGTTTAAGTATGGTCATAGTGAATTTCTTGGAATGGAATACCGGCCACACAGCAGCGCAGGACTTCACTGAGAAAGAAGCGGACGAAGTGGCGGAGGTAGCTCAGACACTGGAAAAAGAAATGATCTTTACACCGCCTTCCATTGAAGAGCCGACTCCCGTGTTCACAAGCGATATTCAAGAAGAGGCGGGTGCGAATATCGCTACACTGCTCATCCCCAAGATCGAACAAAAATATTCTATCTATTGGGGAACGGACTCTTCAACCTTGACTCAAGGCGTCGGCATGTTCGTCAGTGATTTAACGACGGTGCCCGGCGGTTATGGACATACCGTTCTAAGCGGCTATCGGGATACGGTCTTTACTAGATTAGGTGAACTTGAAAAGGCCGATTTGCTTCATGTGCAATATGACGATGAAATTTTTATTTACGAGGTCACGGATACGTGGATTACGCACGAAGACGATCGAACAGTCATAGTCGAAAAAGAGGAATCTACTCTCACTTTGACGACTTGCTATCCTTTCGACTTTATCGGCTATGCTCCAGATCGGTATATCGTTCAAGCAGAGTTGGTCGCTGAACAAAAAATTAAGAACTAATAAATTTAAACGCTGTGGATACAAGTCAGCTTGAAGGTCACTTTTATAGTCACAAAAAACAGCTGTCCCTTTAAGGGCAGCTGTTTTAAATTGGCGAATGCCATGATCAGTTGGTGGATCAGCGAACAGTCTTTCAGTCCGCATTCATGCTGTAAGTGTCGGACGTTTCACAGACGGCTTTTAAATTGTTCAAGGTTTGCTCCATGGAGTTGTTCATCAGTTTTTGGATGATGAGTTTATTGGCGACTTTGCCTACCAATTTACCGGGCAGTTCATAATTCATGTCCAACGAGATTTCGACACCCTTTCCTTCCGGGATGTAGGTCCAGAATTGATCGGATGTGATCGCTCCTTTGACTGTGCCTCTCCATATATAGCCGCTGCCATCTTTTCCTGTTTCCACGACTTCAACTTCAATCGGCAAGTGCATTCCCAACATCGTGTATTTCATGTCCATGGTCGTGCCGGTCTCACCTTGGCCAACCAAGTTTTCGGGTTCTGAAAGGCCGGCGTACCATTGGAACCAATCGTTTGGGTTAATTGCGTAATGGTAAACTTCATCAATCGGCCGGTCAATATAGACGCTTTTTTTGATATTCCACATACCATGCTCCTCCTCATTCGTGCTCCGGGTACGGGAAGTGAGGTTCGAATCAATCTTCGCCTCATAGGTGTTGAAACGATGTGGGAAATCTTTTTGCCGATCACAACTGATGCTAAAACAATCGCCAATTCTTCAAAAAGGATTTGGTGAATGCGCAACGATAGAAAATAATACGAGTTCATTGTGAGATAAATTAGGCACTACTATTATATAGGAAAGAGAGCTAAATTACAATAAATTAATAGAATATTCAATCTAATTAGAACGCATCGACTCCTCTCAACTTGGGACAGGAAGGACTTTAAAAACTTCTTCTCGAATATGATTGAAAAGATGGTTTCAGTGCAAACACGCAATGAAAACCATGGCAGGAGGAAACACAATGAAAATATTGATTCTCGGCGGTACCCGGTTTTTGGGCCGATTTCTTACAGAGTCAGCGCTAAAGCGCGGGCATGAAGTCACGCTGTTTAACCGCGGAAAGGAAAACCCTGAGCTTTTTCCGGAAATAGAGAAATTGATCGGCGACCGCGGAGGCGATTTGTCTGCGCTGGAAGATGGCGAGTGGGATGCGGTTATTGATACATGCGGTTTTGTGCCGCGTGTGGTCCGCGAATCGGCGAAGCTTCTCGCAGAAAGCGCCGGGCATTATACCTTTATTTCCAGTGCTTCTGTTTACGATGACTTGGAAAGCCCGGGTATCGACGAGCATCATCCCGTTGGCCAGTTGGCCCTGTCAGAAGCGGAAGAGATGACAACAGGCATGACCAATTCGCCGAATAATGAATATTACGGCGAGCTGAAATTTTTATGCGAACAGGAAGTCGAGCGGCAATTTCCCGGACGTAGCCTCATAATCCGCCCTGGGCTGATCGTCGGACCATATGATTTCACAGGTCGTTTCAGCTATTGGGTCAATCGCGTCGCAAAGGGCGGCGCGGTACTTGCGCCTGGCCGCAAAGACAAACACATCCAGTTTATCGATGTCCGGGATTTGGCAGAGTGGATCATCCGTATGATCGAACAACAGAACAATGGCGTTTTCAACGCCGCCGGGCCTGAATCGGCTTTGACGATGGAATCGTTTTTAGTAGAATGCAAAAGAGCATTGAACAGCAATGCGGAATTTCTGTGGCTGGACGAAGCGTTTCTTCTTGAAAACGAGGTCGGCTATTGGATGGAACTGCCTTTATGGATTCCGGACAGCGAACAGATGGAGGGCTTCTTGTCGCTTGATATCGATAAAGCACTTAAGGCCGGTCTCGCGTTCCGTCCACTTGCTGAAACCATCCGCGATACGCGTGACTGGGAGCTCGGCCAAAAAGCACGGGAGCGCAAAGCGGGGCTTGATAACGACAAAGAACGCACGGTGCTGGAAAAATGGGAATCGAGAAAAGCCAATACTTGAATATCAGCTCGTTTACGTACCGATCAAAAGACATGCTTTTTTCCGGTACTTCTTCCAAAGTTTAACGGTAATTCATTGCGGGAAACTAAGAGACTGTACTTAGTTAAGCGCAAGTTACTTATTGAATGGAGGAAAAATAATATGTCACAAAAAAATACACATGAAGAAGCAGTGGAAACGGTTAAAGACCTCATCAAGGATATCAAGGTCGCGATGATGACCACAGTCGTGGACGGCAAGCCCGTGTCGCGCCCGATGCAAACACAGGAGACCGAGTTCGATGGCGATTTATGGTTCGTAACCTTGAAAGACACGGATAAATACGACGAGATTGCGTCGAACCCGACGGTCAATTTGGCGTATGCCGGAAAATCCTACGTCTCTGTCAGCGGCACAGCTGAATTTATGGAAGACTTGGAGCGCAAGAAGAAATATTGGAACCCGATTTTTGATAAAATGCTGGAGACTAGCTACGACGACCCGAACGTGGTGCTGATCAAAGTGACGCCGGAAACTGCGGAATATTGGGAGTCGGGCAATACGCTGAAAACGGTGAAGAAGTTTGCGCAGAAATTGACGAGCAAAGATTCCGTAGATGATAATGACGGTGAACTGAACGATACCGTCGATTTCAACAAGTCGAATAAATAATTGAAATCACAGATTAAACAGCATCCGCTTCTAATGGCATGCTGTTTTTTATTGACGGACCATTATGATAAACTTAAAGAAGAAATGGATGATAGTGGAAGATGGATTGAATTTCACAAGGAGGGCTTAAATGAAGAAAAGCTTTGAATTCACACATGAAGGCCGACATATCGTCATTGAAAATCGATGGTTTGAAGGCGAAAAGTTATTTGTGGACGGCCAATTGCAGGATGAAAATCTGGGACTCAGTTTTGGCGGGGAGTTGAACGGCAAACTGAAAACCACAGAAGGCATAAAAGACTTGAAAGCCACTGTCGGCGGTTTTTTCACGATCGAGTGCAAAGTGTTCGTCGATCACCAATTGGCTTACTCCAGCAAGGCGTAAAAAATTCAATAGCTTAATTTGAGATGAGAAAAATTACAATGAAAGGGGTGATATCAGATGGCAATACGTAATCAATTGTCAGCGTCAGGAACAACTCACGCAAAGCTTGTATGGAATGGCGATCCTTTGTGTGGGGTAAGCAAGAATTGAATCGCCCATCACGCGTCATTTCAGCACATGGCTTCCTTATTCAATAAAAGAATCTACTTTATAAGGAGTGTCTTACAATGACGCAAACAGAACAGAACCGTGCTGAGAACAACATCGCTGGCAGACGGGTGGAAGCATTTATCCGTAATGACCAGTTTAACTTTATCAAAAACCAGGCAAGCATTCTGGTCCAGGGCAAGGCGACGAGCAGCGACCGGGAAGTACTTGCTGTGCTGAGGCATTTAGCGCAGGAAAAGGTTTTCGATTTGTTTCCGGCAGCTACTGAAGAACAGGAATCGGTGTTGGGGCAATTGAAAAACATAGCAGATCAAGCGCAAGCCGATGCTTATTTGGAACAGTTGGAACATTATCTTGTGCCGTTCAAACAAGTCTCGCCGGCAGGATTGAAGAAGCTATTCCCGAAAGCGAAAAAGCTGAAAGGGCCGAATCTAGAGTCACTGGACTTTAACCGCACATCGTATTTGGGATGGATTGAAAGTTCAAATTTGATGTATTTGGTAACGGAACAAGAGGGGCAATTGCAGGGGATTCATGGAAGCTTCACGCGCAGTTCGAAACAAGGCATCTGCACGGTTTGCAACCGCCATAGCGATGTCGGCATGTTCATCGCGAAAACGAAAGGGTCCACTCAGGATCAATTCATCAAGCGCGGAAATTATATTTGCCAAGACAGCGGCGCCTGCAATGAAAACACCGACAGCCTGGAACGTTTGGCAAAATTCGTCAGACGGCTGCAAAAATAAATGAATCAAAAGCTCCTCTGGCAAACGCTGGGGGAGCTTTTGGTATAAAAAACTTCTGACTTTCAACGGCAGAAGCGGTGTGAAATATCTGGGATGGGGGTACTTTATCTGTAATTACGAACTCTGCCACTGCTGCCGGCGCACCGTATCTGGTTTATGTCAAAACCAATTGTGTTGTTGGAGAGGGTGGGTTCGATGGAACCGGAACACAATAAAACAGCGTTCAGCCTTGCCGCTTCCTGGTTCATGAAATGGGTGTTGAACAATAAAGCGGTATCTGTGCTGATCATTTTGTTATTGATTCAATTGAATATTCTATTGGTGCCGAGAATCAGCTTCATTTTCGAGCCGCTTGTGGCCTTGTTCGGCGTCATGGGATTGCCGCTCATCATGGCTGGAGTCCTGTATTATCTTCTCAATCCGTTGATCGACTGGATGGAGACGAAGAAAATTCATCGCATCGGGGCGATTTCCATCGTGCTCATTGCGATCATCGGCCTGATCGTCTGGGGAATCGCAACATTGATTCCCGTAATCCGTGAGCAGACCATCAGCCTGCTGGACAATTGGCGGGAGTATGTGGACCGTTTCATCGCACAAGTTGACGCGTTCTTCCAGAATGATTTGCTATCGAGGCTCCAGGTGCAGTTGACTGGAGGGGAAGGCGATTTATCGACGTCGATTACAGAACAGGCCGATGAAGTGGTGGGCACGACTGTCAGCGGAATCGGCAATGTCTTCGGAATCGTGTCGACGACTGTGTTGGCGTTGATCACGACGCCCTTTATCTTGTTCTATTTGCTGAAAGACGGCCATCATCTGCCGTATCACATCATGAAATTCGTGCCCTCGCGCATGCGGGAGCAGACGTATCAGCTGCTGCGTGAAATGAATATGCAGATCAGCCAATACATCCGCGGCCAGCTGCTCGTCGCATTCTTCGTCGGTTTGATGTTCTGGATCGGCTTGAGCATCATTGGCCTCGAATACGCATTGACGCTTGGGATACTGGCAGGCGCATTAAATTTGATTCCGTTCTTGGGAACGTTTATCGCCGTCATCCCGATTGTCGTCATTGCCATTGTGTTGCATTCTCCGTTGATGTTGTTAAAAGTATTGGCTGTCTTCACAATTGAGCAAACACTGGAAGGGCGTGTGGTGCAGCCGCTTGTTCTCGGAAGCAGCTTGAATATTCATCCGGTCACGATCATCGCGGTCCTTTTGACAGCGGGGAGTTTGTTCGGGCTGCCCGGAGTGATTCTCGGTATCCCGGCTTATGCTGTGCTTAAAGTAGTGTTGGTTCATTTGTTCACGTGGTACCAATCCTATACGGGCATGTATGCCGATGATTACAATCCGGCCCCGAAGCCTTTGGTTTCCGAAAAGAAAAAGAAGAAGCTGCTGAAGCGGAAGAAGAAAATGACTTAGTTTTCAACAAGCGATGGAGCGGTCGCGCAGGCAAAAAAATCCCGGCCATGAGAACTTGGCCGGAAGTGTTCTATTATTAGCGGATATCGCTTTTGACGACTGGGCAGGATGGGTCGCTTGTCCATTCATTCATCGAGCCGTCGTATACGGCAACATTGGGTTGCCCGAGTTTGTTCAGCATCAAGGCATTCCAGGTTGCAGCGATACCACCCCCGCAATAGGTAATGACTTTTTTGGTGGAATCGAGTGCACCAGTCTGTTCGAACGCCGCACGCAATTGTTCATCATCGTGTAATGCTTTTGACTGTTCATCCGCATGAACACCGAAAAAGACATTGTGGCTGCTTGGAATGTGGCTGTCTCGAAACTCTTCCGGCGACAAGCTGTCGATAAGGACGGTTTGTTCGTCATCGATGGCTTTTTGGACGTCTTCTTTTGTGGCGAGCATTTCGCTGCGCCGCTCTCCAGTGAAGCTAGCTTTTGGATAAGCTACTTGGTCTGTCGATAAGTCACGGCCTTCCGCTTGCCATTTCTGCAAGCCGCCTTCTAAAATTGTGATTTGGTCGAATCCTTCATAGCGCAGTTGCCACGCAAGTCGCGACGCCCAGTACGAAGCAGCGACTGATTCTCCGACGAGCGCGTTTTGATCATAGACGACGGTACGCGTGCCGTCGCCGATGCCGAGCTCAGTCATTTTGTCGATAAATGAGTCGCGCGGCGGCACCGTGAACGGCAAATCTGAATTGCTGTCCGTCAACTCGCCGAGCAAGTCGGCATACACCGCTCCCGGAATATGGCCTTGGGTAAAAGATTCTTTGCCGGATTCGACATTAGGCGGCCCACCGGCTTCCGGAAATTTCATGAATACCGTGGCATCCACAATCCGCAAATCCGGATCCTCCAAATGTTCTGCCAGCCAGTCGGTTGTCACGATTAATGGAATATCATTCATCTAAGAACTCCTCCTTCACGTAATTGTCTTTACTGTACGCCTTTCAAAAGAACTCCGTCAAAAAATAGGTTTGTAAAGGGGGAAGAGGCCCATGATATACGCAGCGCTGCTTCGCGGAATCAATGTCGGCGGCAATAATAAAATCAATATGAAAGAACTGAAAGAAGCATTCGAACAAGCAGGCATGTCATCCGTCAAAACCTATATCAACTCAGGGAATATCGTCTTCAAAGACGACCGTAATAAAGAGCAAGTGACGCTTGTGTCGGAACAGGCGATTTTTGAACATTTCGGGCTGCGTATCAAGGTGCTGGTGTATTCATTCGACGAATACAGCCGCATTGTACAAGCGGTCCCACTGGAATGGGCCAACGATGAGCACTTGAAAAGCGATGTATTGTTTTTATGGGAACAAGCTGACGATGAACATGTGTTGGCGCACTTGCCCTTAAAACCAGATATCGACCGTGTGCAATACGTGCCAGGCGCCATTCTGTGGTCTGTCGACAGAGGGAATGTAACAAAAAGCGGAATGGCAAAAATCGTGGGCACCAAGCTGTATAAACTGGTCACCGTCCGCAATGTGAATACCGTCCGGAAGATTTATAAGCTAATGAAGGAACTGGAATGAAAAAAATAACTTTATTATTGATGGATAATTCTGATAATATTGAGGTGATACAAAATATGGAAGTGGAGGCGATAAGATGGAATTGGCAGGCAAAGTCGCAGTAGTGACAGGCGGGGCTTCCGGCATCGGGCTGGCGGCAGCAAAAGCGTATTTGGCGAAAGGCGCAAAAGTGGTCATTGCCGACTTCAATGAAGAAGGCGGCAAACAGGCGTCAGAGAGCCTGAAGAATGACGGCGATATCTTATTCATTAAAGTGGATGTGGCAAACGAGGAGTCGGTGAAGAGCATGATCGATTTCGCGATTGATCAGTTCGGCACAATCGACCTGCTCGTAAGCAACGCCGGCATCGGCGCGCTGACGGAAACCCATGAGCTGAGCTATGAAGATTACCATAAAGTCATTGCAGTCAATCAGGACAGCATCTTTTTCGGCGCAAAGCACGCCATCCGCCATATGATGAACAATGGAGGCGGCGCCATCATCAACACCTCCTCGATCCTTGGAAGTGTCGGCGAAGGAGCAGCATTTGCCTATAACGCATCAAAAGGCGCGGTCAACCTCATGACGAAATCATTAGCGCTCCAATATGCGCCGCACGGCATCCGCGTCAATGCTGTCGCGCCGGGTTATGTCGAATCCGGCATGGTCAGCCGTGAAGCGCTCGGCGAAGAATTTTATGGGCAGCTGGTCAGCAAGCATCCAATCGGCCGTCTCGGCAATGCGGATGAAATCGCCCATGCGATTATTTTCCTCAGTGAAAATGATTTCACCACCGGCACGACGATTTTGGTCGACGGCGGCTATACCGCGCAATGAGGAAATGAAATAGCAGTATTCAATAACACTTGTGCTTTGGATTGTCTGTCCAAAACACAGGTGTTTTTTTGATTTTCACTGTAGCCCTGGGAATTGTCATGAGCTAATGGCGAGCAGAAAATAGGTGAGGCGAAAGAAGGGTTTCCTTAAAATACATAAGTTCAGAAAACACAAAGGCCCTGCAGGTGATATGATTAGAAGATATGATCGACAGCGAAAACACGGAAAACCAGCCGGGCTATTCGGCTTTTTCAGTTTGGCAGAACAGGTGATGACAATGGCAACGCAGACAAATACATACCAAACGTCCATACGTTTAACTAAAACCGCATCGGAAAAGATGAGAGGGTTCGGCATCAGCGAACGCTCATTTTTTATGGCGGACAAACCGTTTCAGGTATTTCTTGAACGCTATCCGTCGACTGCGGATGGCTCTCTTTCGGTTGCGTTATTGTTCAACGCCGAAGAGACGGGACGGTTGACGGAGCAGGCATCAGGGCAACTCGCTGTGCTTCATTGCGTATTCGCGAACCATCAATTATTGGTAACCAATGTAACGCTCAGAAAAGCCTACCAGGCACTCGGCACCAATTGGCAGCGTGAGGAATCGATCCGGTTCAACAACTCGCGCGATCCCGTCCCGGTAGCGTTCATGAACTTGATCAACCGGATGACACCGGCGAAAGAACGTTCGGATTATGTGAAAAAACGCATTTCGAGCTGGGAAGGCTATTTGAAGATCCAAGAACAGGGCATGGACATTCCGGATGTCAAGACGGGCTATTCGAATTTGGCCTTCAGCCACGATTTCAGCCGCATCACCTTGACCGGTTGCCGCATGGATGAGAAGGAATGGAAAAACCTGCGCAATTTAAGTGTGCGCTTGACCGGAATCGAGGGTGATGTCGGCACGGTCTTCAAGACGAAAAACCGCGCGATCGAAATCGAACTGAATCCATACATCATCAAGCAGCTGCGCGAAAAAGCGCATGCCCTGAATAAAAGAGAAGTCGTCTTCAGCAAATTCGCGGCACTTAGCCAAATCCGGAGATTGCGCCAAGGCTTCACCAATCTCGAGAAGGGCCTTGCAGTCAACCCGCAGCTCGACCGACTATTATTCGAGGAACGGCCGAATGTAGCGCCGCTAAAAGAGCTGCCAAAGCTCGAGTTCCACAACCGCTTGAATGACTTCCAGCAGCAAGCTGTGACAGGAGCGATGTCAGCGGAAGATCTCTACGTTATTCAAGGGCCTCCCGGTACCGGCAAGACGACGGTTATTTCGGAAATCTGCCTGCAAAACGCAAAAAAAGGATTACGCACGCTCGTCGCTTCGCAGTCGAATCTGGCCGTCGACAATGCGCTCGGGCGCTTGCTTGCACACAAAGATATCCGCATTTTGCGCGTCGGACGCACCGAAAGCATCGAAGAAGACGGCCAGAAATTCATCGAAGAAAACGTCGGACAGTATTGGAAAGACCATACCTTAAAAGAAATCACGGCGCAGTTCGAGGCGCGTAAAGCCCGCGAACAAGAAGTCGCCCACAAGCTTGAAGAAACGGAACGGGCCTATGCAGAGGTGCAGCCGGTTTTTGAAAAATGGAAGCAAGCTGTAGAAGATAAAAAGACAGCCCAAGCGAAACAGCGCGAATTGCAGTCGAACATTGAACCATTGCAAAACAAAACACGGGCAGTCGAACTTGAACAGCATCAAGCAATAAGCCGCAAACACAGCATCGAAGAGAAAATGGGCGCCCTGCAAGCGGCCATCGATCAAGCGCAAAGCTTGCTCGATAGCGGACATGGTCCCGAATGGTTCGAACAGCAACAGCAGAGCGCAATCGAAACGATCGAGCAGCTCAAGCGGGCGCGCGAGACCAAACAACTGAACGAACAACTCGATTCACTCCGCAGAGAGATGAAATTAATCGAAGAAAAGCGCGACGAAGTAATGGCGAAAGCGCAGGAGCAACAAGCCGTGCTCGAGACAGTCGAGGGCATGAAAAAAGTCGATAGCTTGCTTAAAGTGATGAACGAACAACGAATAGAAGAAGTGCCGGCGATCACTTTTTCACTCAGCAAGCTCGACATGATCCGCGACAAAATGTCCGAGCGTAAAAAACTTGAAGCCTATAATACAAGTGTCACGTCGGCGATTGGCTATGTCGAGAAAATGCTTGCGAATTCTGACATTGATGCGGCACATGTAAAAGAACGTGCCTTGTCGCAGGCGGAATCGTTCACCTCAGCCAATATCGATGAGTTTCTTGAAAAGCTGCGAACGATGCTGAAAAGTTCTCAGCACATCGATTCGGGCGTTCTCGCGAAAGCGCTGAGCGGCTTATATAAACGGCAGAACGATGTGTGGCGCAGAGGCGTGATGCTAAAAGCCGCCGACATTCATATCGAAGAATCCAAACGGGCATTCGGCCAATTAAAAAAAGCGCTTTGCATGGAACTTGAAAAGCACAGACAGCGCTATTTGGACTTGGACGAACGGGGGCTTGAGCAGTTCGAACGGCAGCGGGAAGAACATTCACGCATCGAACGAAGAGTGGCCATCTTGTCCGTCTCAATCGAAGTTCCGGTAGATATCGAACAGGCGCTTGAAGATTGCGAAACGCAATTGACTCAGCTCCGTAAAGACCAAGCGGATTCTGTACGAGCGGCAGCAGATTTGGAGCAGCAGCAAGCCAATTTGCTCGCTAAAAAAACGGCATTCGAACAAGCCGGCCAGCGAATCGTGGAGATCACAGCGCAACTTGACGTGGCGATGCGGCGTCTAACAGAGAAAGAGCGGGAACTGCATGCTTTGGAAACCATTCTTTTAACGGATCCGGAAGCGGCCTACGAAGAAACCGCGAAACAACTCGCCAGTCTTTCATTCGATGTGGAATCGCTCAAGCAAGAGCAGAAAAACTTCCCCTTGCTACAATCGGTGCAGAAGCAGTGGATTGGACTGCTCGAGACGGCAAACGAGCACGATTTGGATGAAATCCGCAAGCTGTACATCAAACACGCCAATGTGATCGGTACGACTTGTGTCGCATCGGCGCGCAAGGATTTCCAGGACAATTATCCGGTATTCGATGTTGTCATCGTCGATGAAGTGTCAAAAGCGACGCCTCCGGAATTATTATTGCCGATGCTCAAGGGAAAAAAAGTCATTTTGGTCGGTGATCATCACCAACTGCCGCCATTGCTCGGCAACGACACTTTGGAAGAGACCTTAGAAGAAATGATCAAAGAAGATGGCGGCTTCGAGGAAAAGCGCGAACTCGAGAAACTGCTCGAAGAATCGCTGTTCGAACGCTTGTATAAAAACTTGCCGGATTCGAACAAGACGATGCTCGCCATCCAGTACCGCATGCACAAAGACATCATGGAAACGATCTCGCCGTTCTACAAAGATGAGAATGTTCAATTGCAATGCGGCTTGGCAGATTCAGACAAAGAACGCGACCATTTTTTGGAGTCGCCATCCGTCAACCGAAACAACCATTTGATGTGGCTCGATTTGCCGAACGAACCGGTTTATTTCGAAGAACGCATGAGCGGTGGGAAAAGCTTGTACAACCCGTCGGAACTTGCGGAAATCAGCCGCCTGTTGGTGGAGCTGAACGATGCAGCAGCCGAAGCGAAAGCGGCCGGGCGGATCCCAGCGGACGAGCTGAAAACCGTTGGCGTTATTTCGTTCTACGGCGAACAAGTGAAACGGCTGCAACGCATGATCGACCAGGAATTGCGCTTGCCGCACTTAACGATCCGCACGGGCACCGTCGACCGTTTCCAAGGCAGCGAAATGGAGATCATTCTCTTAAGTATGGTGCGCAATAACCAAAATGAACGCGGCGATATCGGATTTGCGAAAGATTATCGCCGGTTAAATGTCGCGTTGTCGCGTGCCAAGCAATTGCTCGTGATGGTCGGCAGTTCTGCGATGTTCACGAAGCGCGCAAAACAACCACAGACGAAACGGATGTATCAGCACGTACTCGATGTGGCTGAACAAAAACAAGGCGTAAAAGTGCTGCAGAAAGGGTGAGCAAATGGACAAACTAATGAATAGGCTGCGTGCGGAAGTGGCGTCGAACAAAGACGTGATGATCGTACAGGAACTTTCGTGGCATGTGCCGCTGGTTTCTTATGAAGTGTCGTTTGCCCGCGTCAAGCGGCTCAAAATGGACATTCTGATGAAAATGCTGCTGCTGGCGTTCCAAGAAGCGGACATCCGCCGCCCTGCAGCACTTGCGGAGATGCTGTTTGTCGAAGAGTTGTTCATCCGCGATCTGATCGATAAAATGCACGGCACACAGCTGATCCGCCTCGATGCAAAAGGCTACCGGTTGACCGACAAAGGTTATGGACATTTGGAGAAAGGCATTTTCGAAGAAGCGATGGAAGGCGGCGAAGCCATCGTATCCTTTAGCGCCGCACATGATAGCTATAGTTTGTTGGAAGGTAAGCTTGCAGAAAACCTGGAGAAACTTCCTTGCTATCGCTATGCAATTAGCCAGAATGTTAATGAAGACCGCATTCATGGTTTGCTAACGGAAGAAAAAAACAGTGCAGAAGAGGGCTATCAAGTGATCGTCGCGAACGTTTCATCTTGTGACGAACTTAGTACTGAACACATCCCGTGCCTCGAGTTTCAATTATATGACCAAAAACAGGACCTGTTCTATGCGCGTGTCTGGAATACACGGCTTGGTGTATGGGATGAAGTGCTTGAAAAGCAGATCGAAGAAAAGGAACTTGTCAAATGGCGCAAAGCGATGAAAAATAAGAAAACTTCCTAAAAGACGGCTTCAAACTTTGAATTTCCGGAAAATGGGAGTACAATGGAGCTTGTTTCTTTAAAGGCAGGCATGCAAGGCTGCTTTCAGATAATCGATGATGAAAAGGTGTAATGCAAATGAAAAATAAAATGATAATGAATAATTATATGCCCTTGTTTCTTGTGGCGGTTGCCATGCTGTGGGCGAAGACGTATATCTCTCAAAAAACCCAATTCACGCTTGAAGTAGAAGGGACGCTGCAAGAATTCTTATTGCTGATCAATCCTTTAGGATCGGTATTGTTGTTATTGAGTTTCTCGCTGTTCTTTAAAGGGACGCGGAAATATTGGGCACTCCTGATAATTTACCTCGGCATGTCAATCATGCTCTATGCAAATGTCGTCTATTACCGGTTCTTCAGTGATTTCATCACTTTGCCGACTTTGTCCCAAACGCAGAATTTCGGCGATTTGGGCGGCAGTGTGCTGACTCTCATCCAGCCGATGGATTTCCTGTTCTTCGTGGATGTCTTGCTTCTCGGTGCATGGGTAATTTCCAAGCGGACGCAAAAAGATATGCGCATAATCAAAAAGAGAATGGCCTTGCCGTTAATCGCAGCGGCTTTATTGATTTCCTTCTTTAATTTGTCGCTTGCGGAATCGGACCGCCCGGATCTTTTGACACGCGGCTTTGACCGTGCATACATCGTCAAGTATTTAGGGATGTATAATTACGCCCTGTACGATACGGCGGAAACTTTGAAAGCTTCTTCGCAGCGGGTCATGGCGGACAGCGATGACAATACGGAAGTGTTGAACTACACGAAATCCAATTATGCGAGCCCCAATGAACAATACTTCGGTGCAGCGGAAGGCATGAACGTCGTTTATTTGCATTTGGAATCGTTCCAGACCTTCCTGATGGATTATGAACTCGAGGGCGAAGAAGTCACACCGTTCTTGAATTCGATGATGGATGACCCGAATACATTGTACTTCGATAATTTCTTCCATCAGACAGCGCAAGGCAAAACTTCTGATGCAGAATTTATGCTCGAAAATTCCCTGTTCGGCTTGCCGAAAGGATCTGCATTCATTACGAAAGGCCAGAAT
This sequence comes from Planococcus sp. SK3692, assembly GCF_028890485.2. Classification (GTDB taxonomy): domain Bacteria; phylum Bacillota; class Bacilli; order Bacillales_A; family Planococcaceae; genus Planococcus. The sequence goes on along the minus strand of NZ_JARCHV010000001.1, from coordinate 972,543 downwards.
ACGTATCAATCGGCTCCAGCCATCTTGAAAGACCAAGGCTATACGTCGGCTGTGTTCCACGGCAATAACGGAACCTTCTGGAACCGTTCTGAAATCTACAAGTCATTCGGCTACGATCATTTCTTCGATATTGAATCGTATCCGAATCCAGCAGAGGCTGATATGGCAGAGTATGGCTTGATGGACAAACCATTCTTCGAGCAGTCGGCACCGCTGTTGGAGTCGCTGCCGGAACCGTTCTATTCGAAATTTATCACCGTTTCGCATCATTTCCCTTATAAAATGGACCAGCAATTAGCGACTATCGATAAAGGGACGACCGGCGATGCGAGCGTCGATAATTATTTCCAGACGGCACGCTATGCTGACGAAGCGATCAAGCAGTTCTTTGAACAGCTTGAAGCGTCCGGCCTTGCGGACAATACGATGATCGTTATGTACGGTGACCATTATGGCATTTCCGACAATCACAACGAAGCGATGTCTGAGGTATTGTCCAAAGACATCACGCCAGTAGAGAACGCCAAGCTTCAGCGCGTGCCGTTGTTCATTCACGTGCCGGGCATGGAAGGCGGCATCAACAACACGTATGGCGGCCAAATCGACCTATTGCCTACTGTGATGCATTTGCTTGGCGTGGAAACGCAGAAATACGTACATTTCGGCACCGATCTATTGTCGGAAGAACATGAAGAACTCGTCATGTTCCGAAACGGTGATTATGTCAGTCCTGAAGTCTATTCCATCAGTGAAGCGTTCTACGACCCGGAAACGGGCTTGCCGCTTGAAGATGAACAGCAGCTCGAACAAGCTGCGACTTTGAAGCAGCACGGCAGATATGAACTTCAGCTGTCGGATCAAGTCGTCAATGGTGACTTGTTGAGATTCTATACGCCAAATGGCTTCACGCCGGTCGACCCGGCAGATTATTATTACCAGCAATCCACAGATGAAAATGAATGATACAAACGGATGCCCCGGGCCATTGATGGTTCGGGGCATCTGTGTGACGGTGAGCTGCAGCTAAGAATGCCCGCTAGCTCCCTTATGTTTGTTTCTATGAAACCATGAACAATCGATGATTTTAAGACCAAAGGAGAGACAGCCAATGTTCTCGTTATTCAAAAAGAAATGCGCGGTATGTAAACTAAAAGCACGACAGCCGCGAAAATATTATAACGACCGCAACGAAGCGGTCGTCGTCTGTGCACAATGCGCGATATACGCCGAACGACGCGCATTCCGAAAACGCAGTGCATAAACAGAAAGCCTGCCGAATCATGGCAGGCTTTCGTGTATTAAATAAAGTTTCTATTATAATTAAAGAAACCGTCTTCATGAAAGGGGAACCGCATGATCCACCACATCGAGCTTAAGTCCGAAAATCTTCATTCTTCATTCAATAAAGACTACCAACCGATTTTGACAATTCAATCGGGCGATACGATCGAAACCAAGACACCGGATATCCAATGGGGCTATTCGGCGCACAAAAATGAAAAACAGGTCATCTACAGTTCACGCGAAAACGAAGAACGGCTTGGCCATCCGCTCATCGGGCCGATTGCCATTGAAGGCGCAAAGCCTGGAATGGTGATTGAAGTGCGCATCAACCAAAACGTGCCGGGTTGGTATGGACGCAATTGGGCGGGAGGCACCCCGGCTTGGCAAAATGTAAAGCTGGGCATCGCGGATAGCGAACGCCTGCAAGTCGACTGGACGCTGGACCGTGAGCAAATGACCGGCAAATGCACCATGTCCGGAAAAGAATTTGGCGTCGCATTATCGCCGTTTCTCGGCCTTATTGGCTTAGCGCCAGCGGAGGCGGGAACGCACCGCACTTCGCCGCCGTACCGGACGGGCGGCAATATTGATTGCAAGGAGCTGGTCCAAGGCAGCTCGCTGTTCTTGCCGGTTGAAGTGGATGGGGCGCTTTTGTCGTTTGGCGATGGCCATGCCGTGCAAGGTGACGGTGAGAACTCTGGAACGGCGATCGAGTGCCCGATGGATCTCGTCAATTTGACGGTCGTGCTTCACAAAGAGATGAAACTCCATATGCCAAAAGCCAAAACGCCTGCCGGCTGGTTGACATTCGGTTTTGATGAAGACTTGAATGAAGCGGCGGCGACTGCACTTGACGAAATGGTCGGCTTGATCCAGCAGTTTCATTCGTTATCAAAAACAGAAGCGACGGCGCTTGCAAGCGTTGCAGTCGACTTGCACGTCACACAGATTGTCAACAGCGTCAAAGGGGTACACGCCATCTTGCCGCACGGTGCAATTCGTTAAACAATATAAAAAATGCCAGGAAAGAGGAGTTGCCTCTTTCCTGGCATTTTTTTATTAGACGACTCCCATCAAAACGGAGACAGCGAGCAATACGATGCTGAAGCCCCACATGATCGGAAGAGAGTAGCGGATATGGCGGCCCATCTCGAGACCTGCGAGACCAAGTGCGAGCCACAGAGCAGGCGAGAACGGGCTGACGAATGTGCCGATGATATTGCCGATGATCATCGCGTACGCAGCTGACAGCGATGACACGCCTGCGCCTGTGACGACTTGTTCGACAATCGGGAACAAGGCGAAATAATAAGCGTCGGTGCTAAGCAATAGATCGAACGGCACGCCAAAGAATCCGATGATCAAGTGCAGGTAAGGAATGACGAATGCCGGCAGGATCGTGACCAAATCACTGGCGATCGAGTCGAGCATTAAAGTGCCTTCCAGGATGCCAAGGAATGAACCAGCTGCCAAAATGATCGCAGCCATGAGAAGGGCGTTCGGCGCATGGTCTTTGATGCGGTCCATTTGGTCTTTCATGTCCGGGTAGTTGAGCGGCAAGGCGATGCTGACGCCGATCATGAAGGCAAGGCCGGCCGGGATGACGCCCCATACGAGCACGGCGATAACAGCGAGTGCCAAGAGGGTATTTGCCCATAAGAGCTTAGGCCGGCGCAGAGCTGCAGCTTTTTGTGATTTTTCATCTTGAGCTGTCACATCGAGCGGATCTGCTTCTTCGTATATTTCTTTATTGAAATCGCCGCGTCTTGCGATAAGTCGTTTTTCACGCATCGCGAGCAAGACGGCCAGTGTAATCAATAAGATGAGTCCCACCACCTGGACTTTGATCAACGGTCGCCACAACTCGGTTACGTCCATTCCAAGGACGGCAGCGGTGCGGCCGAGCGGTCCAGCCCACGGCAGCATGTTCATGATGCTGGCAGAGGTCCCGACCAGCAATAATAAGAGATACGGATTCATTTTCAAGCGCTTGTAAAGTGGAAGCAGCGCCGGAATGGTGATCAGGAAAGTGGATGCGCCGGATCCGTCGAGCTGCGCGACGGCAGCAATGACGACGGTACCGACTGCGACCGCAATGACATTTCCTTTTGAGATAGCGATCATTTTATTGATCAACGGATCGAACAACCCAACATCCTGCATGATACCGAAGAACAGAATGGCGAAGATGAACATAATGACGACGCTGATGACGGATTCGACGCCGCTATTGAAGAAGTCGCCGATTTCCGCAAAACTGAAGCCAGCGACAAAGGCTGCCACAATCGGCACAAGCACAAGTGCGACGATCGGCGTAATTTTATTGCTGATAAGAAGTGCCACAATGATGATAATCGTAAATAAGGCAATAATGCTTAACATACTGGATTCCCCCTAGGTGCAAAATAGCGCGGAGGATTATTTTGTAAACGCATACATCTTGGCGTAAAAAATAAATCCCCCGGTTCAAGTTATAAATAACAACTTATCACAGAGGGATTTGAAAAATAAGATTATTCACTTAAGGCGACTAAAGAGCGTTTTGGGGGTTTTGTTCATTTTGTCCACGGAACGTAGCGCCGTTCGGGACGGCCGATTTCCCCGTAGTTCAATTGCGCTTTCGCATCACCACTTGCGACCAAATGTTCCAAGTAGCGTCTAGCGGTGGAGCGGCTGATGCCGACCGCTTTGCCGGCTTCCATGGCATTGGCCCCTTCCGGTGAAGAAGCGTTCAAAAAGTCGCGGACGCCGTCCAAAGTCAATTGGTCGATGCCTTTCGGAAGCTCTTCGCCATTGTCTTCTGTTTGGGCCATTTGTGCAGCAGTCACGCCGAACAGGCGGTCGAGCTCGCTTTGCTGCCAGTCTCGCGGCTCAGTGAGCAACAACCGCTGATCACGGAAGCGTTCCAAGGCTTGCGCAAACCGCCCGAAGTCAACAGGTTTCAATAAATAATCGAACACGCCGCCGCGAACGGTTGCTGCAATCGTTTCGATTTCATTGGCGGCAGTCACCATGATGATGGCGATTTGAGGATACTGTCGGCGGATATCCCAAAACAGTTCCAGCCCCGAGCGGTCCGGAATAAAAACATCAAGCAGGATTACATCGGGAAGTGGAGATGCCTTCTCTAAAAAAGCCATGGCTTCGTCGCCTGTTTTGGCGATTGAAGCAGCTGCATAGCCAGTGACTTGTCCGGCCAGTTCGGCGTTGATGCCCGCCACGCGGAAATCGTCTTCGATAATCAGGATGTGAAGAGTTGCGTTCATGGTTGAATTCCTTCTTTCGGTAGAGTCAGCACAAAACAAGCGCCTCCGAGTTCACTTTCTTCAATCAGCACTTCGCCGCCCGCCGCTTTGGCGAGGCGATTCGTCGTACTTAAGCCGAAACCGCGTCCAGCAGTACTTTTTGACGAAATGCCTTCATTAAAGATGTCACTTGTAATTGCCTCGGAAATCCCGGGACCGGAATCGTCGATTTCAAAAATGATGTCATCCCCGATATCGGTAAATGTCAGTGAAACGAGCCGCTCCGATACCGGCTGTTGTTTGACGGCTTCAAAAGCATTGTCGAGCAAGTTACCGATCGCGGTCAAGAGGGCTTGGCGCTGCGGTTCGGGTACCGCTTGCTGGAGGCAGCTGTCCTCGCCGATCGACAATTGCACTTGCTGTTCGCGTGCTTGATGGATCTTGCCGAGCAATAAGCCGCTGATAAGCGGGTCTTTTACTTTGCCGATTAATTGGCGCGACCATTCGAGCTGGATATGGTGTTCGGTCCGGATGAATTCCAAGGCATCTTTTCTTTTGTCCAAATGAAGCAATCCGGAAATCGTGTATAGTTTATTCGAGAATTCGTGAGTCTGCGCCCGCAGTGCAGTGGCATATTGCTTTACTTGGGCAAGTTCTTTTGTGAGTTGATCGATTTCCGTTTTGTAGCGGAAAGTCGAAACCGCCCCGACCAATGCCCCTTCGAAATGGATCGGGCTTGAGTTGACATAGACCGGATGCTCGCCGTAAAGCCGCTCCTGGTCGAAATGGCTAGTGCCGCTCGCCAAAATTTCAGGCAGGTCGGAAGAAGGCAGCACCTCGGTGACCGATTGGCCGATCAATGACTGTTCGTCTTTCTCATTTCCAAACAATAATTGCTTGGCTTGATGGTTGAGCAAAGTGATGTGGCCCAGACGGTTAACGGCGATGATTCCTTCATGGGTCGATTGTAAAATAGTTTCTTTTTGGAACAGCAGATGGGCGATTTCTTCAGGTTCAAGGCCGTGCAGCTTACGCTTGATATAAGAGGCGATGGCAATCGCCATCAATAAAGCGACAGCGCCGATGATGAGCAGCATAAGCCAGACTTCCTGCGTATAATCGCCGATCAAGCTTTGGACATCAGTCGAAAGAAAGCCGACCGATACGACGCCGATGATTTGCCCATCGGAATAGATGGGCACTTTCGCGCGCAGCGAATCACCAAGTGTACCGGACGCTTTAGAGACGTATGATTGGCCTTCATTAAGAGCCCGTTCATTGTCTTCGCCGACCATCCGCTCCCCAATCTGTTCAGGGTTTGGATGGGAATAACGAATTTCCTCGCGGTTTCCGACCACGATGAACTCCGCTTCCGTTGCTTGCAAAACGGGAGCGACGAGCGGTTGGATAATGGCTGCCGGGTCTGGTGCATCGAAGGCTTCGATAATATCAGGATTTAAAGCGATCGCTTCTGCGACACTGAGTGCTTGTTCCCCGAGCTGGTCTTCAGTCACGGTGCGCACAAAATAATTCGAAAACAAACCGATCACCAAGAGCACCGCCGCAATCAGCAGCGCGATCAAGGCGACCATTTTGGTTTTCAATGAAAGCGTATGGCCCGGTTCATCCGTCCAGCTGCGCTTGTTGGATGTCTTTTGTAGAAACATGGGGCAGGCTCCTTATGGATCATTTCTGTAGTCATCATACCATAGCTAGCAAGGCGTATAGGGAGCGGTAACAGTGTGCGGGCAGGCAAAAAGCCTTGCCGCGTGGAGGGCAAGGCTTCGGTGGAATTTACATTTTGATGGTGACGCGTTTGGTCAGCAAGCGCATCAGGGAGAAAAGAAGCAGGACCAGGATGGACGATCCGAGTGCTATCAGCCAGAAATTAGCTTCGAGCGGATCGTATGGCAGCCATTCCATGGCATCGGCCGTAGTAGGCTTCCATAAGTAATCATTGAGGCCGAAGACGACGAACGATAAGGCAATAAACCCGAAGCCCGCAATCCATCCGAAGCGGTAATAGCCAATGCTAATGAGCCAGCCTGCTAAATAGAAAGTCAAAACGTTCAGGAATAGCGCGATGGCAGCCGCAATCCAGCCGCCTGTCTCTTCAAAAGCAGAAGCGGTGTCCAAGTTGACAGGCAATGTGACCATCTCAGCAAGTAAATGTTGAATCGCGTTAATGACGAGTGGGACGAGGGTGACGAACAAAGACAAGCCAATTGCAGCTAAGGCGGTGCCAACATATGAATCCCGCCGGCTTAGGCCTTGCTGGATGTGGCGGCCCATGAACGCATAAGCGGTCATGATCCCTACCACCAACATGAAAATGTTTACGGAGTACTGGGAGAAGACGAAGAAACCTTCAATTTCGTTGGTATCGCTGTTCAGCCAAAATACTCTTACTAAATGAATCACAAAAAGGATAGAGAAAAACCACAAACTCCATTTGAACATATCGGAAAAGACAGCGGCTGCAACTCTTCTATAGCGCGGGGATGTCATATTAATTCGCCTCCTCGGTTAAATGGATAAATAGATCTTGAAGTGATACTGGGCCAATCTCGAGTCCTTGCGCACGCGCTTCTTGGCGTTTAGCGTCACCGAGATTTCCATAAATCATAACGGATTTCGTGCCGCCTAATTGCTGTTCGTTCAACTGTTTCATGCCTGCAGTAAAGATATCGACTTCCTGTGCGGCACCGGTAACAGATACCCCGTGTGCTTCGATGGTTTCATACGGTTCATGCAATAATACGGTGCCTTGATCGATGATAACGACGTTGTCGAACAAATAATCCATCTCCGATACTAAATGGGTCGAGAGGATAAAGGTTCGCGGATGATCTTCCTGGTCCTGTAAGATTTCTTTATAGAAGATTTCCCGTGACGGCGCGTCCATGCCAAGATAGGCTTCATCGAATATGGTGACCGGTGCGCGGCTGGCAAGACCGATGACAACATTCAATGCAGACTGCATGCCTTTCGATAATTTATTGACGGGTTTATTGACCGGAAGTTTGAAACGTTTGATCAATTGCTTTGCATATTCCGTGTCAAAATGGGGGCGATAATGGGAGGCAAGTGAGATTAGCTTTTTCACTTTTTCGGTTTCTTCCTTATAGTCCTTATCGTAGACGAACGCCACTTGCTCCATCTTCTCGGGATTCTCGAACACTGGGGCACCGTCGACGAGCACTTCACCAGACGTCGGCTCGCGGAAAGCGGCAATCAATGACAATAGAGAAGTCTTGCCGGCGCCGTTGCGGCCGATAAGCCCATGGATTTTCCCCGCTTCGAGTGTCAGCGATACATCTTTCAAGGCTTCAAACTTTTTGAATTTCAATGTTACGTGATTGAGCTGGACTGAGGCTGCCATCATGCATCACGCCCTTTCGTAGATTTAATCAATTCGATAATTTCTGCTTCCGTAATGCCGAGTTTTTCCGCTTCTTGTACAAGGCCAGTAACGTAATTTTCGACAAACGCTTTTTTTCGCTGCTGGACTAAGGTTTTCTTTGCGCCTTCTGCTACAAACATGCCAATCCCTCGCTTTTTAAATAGTATGCCTTCGTCGACAAGCTGGGTGATACCTTTGGAGACGGTTGCGTGGTTGATCTTGTAGAAATTGACCAATTGATTCGTCGATGGGGCTTGGTCGCCTTCTTTGAGTTGATCGTTGACGATTTGGTCTTCGATTAACTCGCGGATCTGCAAAAACAAGGGCTTCGCTGAATCGGATGGGTTGACCATGAAAACACCTCCTTGAATGATTAGGTAATATGGTTATATACTTATGTGTATAACCATATAACTTTAAGTTTTAAAAGTCAACTGTAATATTTCAAAACAGTTCCAAAACTTAAAGTTTCAATAAAAAAAAGAAAGGCAGTTTCACCCTTCTTTTTGTTCAATCGTATTCTTTTTATCGAGCGCTTCGGCTAGGGCGTCTTCTGTCGAGAGACTTGTCAATTTCACATTCGAACGATAGGCCGCCCGCATGATCAAGTGGCCAGAGACAGGGGCAGTCAAAAAGACGAAAATGATTCCGAGGAGCAAACGCACGCTAATGAAGTTCTCGCTTGCCCAAAAGAAAATGAATGCGCCAATGAGCGATAGGAGAACGGCCAGCGTAGCACTTTTCGTCGCGGCATGCGAACGGGTATAAGCGTCTGGAAAACGCAAAATGCCGATGGCGCTAATGACGGCCATCACGCTGCCCGCCAAAATAAGTAAAACGCCTATATATTCACTAATCGTGCTTATGTTCAACGATATCGCCCCTTTCTACAAATCGGGCTAAGGCAATGGTGCTGATGAATGCCAAAATGCCAACGACCAGGATGACTTCCAAGAAAACGTGTGTTTTCAAGAACACCGAAAACACGGCGACGGCGGATATCAAGTTAACGCCAATCATATCAAGTGCGACAACCCGGTCTGGCATTGAAGGGCCGCGTATGATGCGGTAGAGCGCCAACAAGATGGCAAGCACGAATAGGCTAAGGGCGATGGTCAAGATAATATCGATCAATTTCGCGTCACCTCCATAATGGCTGTTTCGAAAGTTTTGATGGAACTGAGCAGGGATTCACGTGATTTTTCCACATCCATCGCATGGATATAAAATACTTTATTGTCCGGCGAGACTTCGAGAATCACGGAACCAGGCGTGAGAGTCAGCAACAAAGCCAAGGTCGTCAATTCGTAATCGCCTTCCATATTATGTTCATAAGTGAAAATCCCAGGCTTGATATCCAATGTTGGGCTCAGGATTTGTTTCATGATGGAGATGCTTGACTGGAACAGTTCACGAATGAAAATCAGCAGCAGTTTAAGTGTGGAGTAGACACGGATTAAGTAGAACTTGGTGCCAAAAAAGCGGTGCATTAAAAAGATAATGCCGAGGCCAATTAAATAGCCGGTTAAAAAGGTCGAGAAATAAAATGCAGTCTCGTCCATTAACAAGGTCCATAATAAGCCGATCATTATATTCAACAGAAACTGGGCGGGCAAAAGCAATCACTCCTTTCAAGCGTCCGGATTTATTGGAAATCCTCGGTTAGCACGGCATCGATGTAAACCTGCGGATTGAGGAGCGTATCGGCAGCATCAGACACGTACGCCGACAGGCCTTCCGCGCCAAGGCCAATGCCGATAGTCAGGGCAACAAGCAATAAGCAAGGAACTAAAAAACCGCGGCGCAGCGGGACTTGGTCGTCTTTGCTGACAATGGTCTCGCCCCAAAAGCAATTTTTGAAAATCTTTAGCATGGAATACAGCACGAACAGGCTTGAACCGAGCGCAATGGCTAGTAGCAGATAAGAGCCCGAATCGATTGCGCCTTGAGAAAGAAGGACTTTGCCGACAAATCCACTGAGTGGGGGAATCCCTGCAAGCGAGAGCATGGCAATGAAAAATGACCAGCCGAGAATCGGATAGTTTTGGATAATGCCGCTCATTTTGCCAATTTGGGCAGTGCCTGTCAATAAAATAATCGTGCCGATTAGTAAGAACAACAGCGCTTTTACTACCATATCGTGCAGTAGATAGAAAATGGCGCCTTCGATAGCATCCGGGGTGGCGATGGCAAGCCCCGTCAAAATAAAGCCGACCGCAATGACTACGTTATAGGCGGCAATTTGCCGGATGTCGTTATGGGCGATGGCGCCGATGCTGCCGCCAATTAAGGTCAGCACTGCCATAACGGCAATGATGTTATGGGTCGTCTCAGGTTCATGATAGAACACCAGCGTGAACATGCGGAACATGGCGTAAATACCGACTTTGGTCAGGAGAGCGCCAAATAATGCCGAAGTCACAACAGGCGGGCTGCTATAAGAACCGGGCAGCCAAAAGTACAGCAACAGCCCGGCTTTTAAACTGAAAACGATCAAGAACACAATGCTGATCGTCGTCAACAAAGGCTCTTGGCCATTTTCGGCAACACGAACCGACAAATGGGCAAAGTTTAAAGTTCCAACTGCACCATATAAATAAGCAATGGCGATGAGAAAGAACCAGGAAGAAACGATATTGATCGACACATACTTAATGGCTTCCCGCAGCTGGCGTTTGGAACCGCCTAAAGTGAGCAAAATATATGACGACAAAAGCATGACTTCAAAACAAACGAACAAATTGAAGATATCGCCGCTCAAAAACGAGCCGTTGATGCCGGCAATCAAAAACAGGACGGTCGGATAGAAATACATCGTCACCAATTCCTTATCCGTCGAAACGAGAGCATGGAGCAGGCAAATGACCGTCACCACAGATGATGTCAGAACGAGCAGGACAGCAAAGGAATCCGCTACAAAAGAGATGCCAAAAGGCGGCGTCCATCCGCCAAAATCGATCCGCAAGATGCCGTCAGTTTGAATGGCATTCAAAAGATAAACGGCAGCAGCTGCAACGACAGCCATCACTGCGATGCTCGTCCACGCCTGGAGCCTTCCGTATGTGCGCAAAAATATCAACAAAACTCCCGCCAAAATGGGCAGGATCATGGGAATTAAAATAATATTATTCATTGTCGGTACCTCTCATCTCTTCCAGATCGTCTGTCCCGAGTTCTTGATAAGCCCGGTAAGCAAGCACCAGGATAAAGGCTGTAACAGCAAAGCTAATGACAATGGCGGTAAGTATCAAAGCCTGTGGCAAGGCATCGACGTAAGTTTCTGCTTCTTCGCCGAGCAGAGGCGCAGAGCCGATCTTCAAGCCGCCCATCGCCAAAATCATTAGATGTGCTGCGTGTGACAGAATCGCCGTGCCCAAAATAACACGGACGATGTTCCGGGATAACAGAAGATAGAAAGCGACAGTGCTAAGCACACCGACTAGAATAATGATTAAAGATTCCATTCGCTATTCATCCTCACTTATACTTAGAATTATGTTTACGACGACGCCGACTACAGTCAACGCAATGCCTGCCTCGAAAATCAACACAGTGGCAATTTCCGTTTTCCCGAAGATGGGGAGGTTGAAATAATCAAAAGACTGCGCAAGAAAATTCTGGCCGAACAGGAGTGGGCCAAGTCCGCTAAGAACTGCAAGCAGCACGCCAAAAGCCGATAACTTTTTAAAGTCGATTGGGATTGCATCTTTCACGGTTTCGGTATCATATGATAAAAACATCAAGACAAAAGCCGATGCCAAGACCAGTCCTCCAACAAAACCGCCTCCCGGACTATTGTGCCCGGACAGAAACAGGTAGATGCCGAAGGTCAAGATAATCAACACGACCGCTTTGGCAACGGTCTTCAATATCACATCATTAATCCCCATCAGTTCCAGCCTCCTTTTTCAGCTTCAGGCGGATAAGCGTATAAACGCCAATTCCAGCTATGAACAGCACGAGTCCTTCAAGCATCGTGTCGAGGGCACGGAAATCTCCCAAAATGGAGTTGACGATATTTTGTCCACCGGCAAGTTCGTAGGAATTTTGGAAATAACTCGAGATCGTTTCAAACAAATCAATGCTATTGACTGATAGTCCGGTCAATGTGATGACCAAGCCGCCTGCAATGGCGAGCACGGCATTGCGCGCCTTTTTCCGTTTTGGCAGGGGCTCCCGTTTCCACTCGGGCAAATAATTGAAGCAAAGCAAAAACAACGCGGTGGTGACTGTTTCGATGACCAATTGCGTCAACGCCAAATCAGGTGCGCGGAACAACACGAAAAAAATGGAAATCGAATAGCCGAGCACGCCGTTCATCAAAATGGCCGATAAGCGGGAACGGGTGAACAGGATCGAAATAGCCGTGATAATCATGACGATAACCAGCATCAATTCATAGATGCTGATAGGCGCATCCTGTACAAAAGAAATGGATAGCGCATCTGACAACAGCAAGGTTCCGCCAGTAGAAACGACGAAAAACAGCAGGATATAAAAGAAGTATTGATGCAAACGGCCGGTCATATAAGACCGGGTAACAAAAGAAGCTGCATTTTCAGACGAAGTCAACGCATAATTGTACAGCGCGTTGAACGTCCAGCCGGCCGGTTGGATTTTGAAAATGCCTTTCCACCGGTCGAAGGTAATAAATAAGACAGAGCCGATCAAAACGATGCCGATGGTCATCAGCAGTTCGGCGTTAACGCCGTGCCATGCATAAATACTGTCTGGCGAAGCACCTGAAATACCAGGCAATAACTGCTCCAAGGCAGGCTTTAATAAGTGATCGCCTAGCAAATTCGGTGCAAAGAACAACCCGACAATCAGTATAGAAAGAATGGCCGGTGAAATCAGCATGCCAATTGGGGGTTCGACAGGACGTTTTTCGACCGCTTTAGAATCGTGGTTGCCAAGAAAAGTGCGGAATACGATTATCATGGCGTAAATAAAAGTCAATACGCTTGCAAGCCAAGCGATGACTGGAATCAACCAGCCCCATGAAGTTGAAAAAAGGCCAGGCATTGAAGCCGCGTTTAACGAAGCAGTGAAAAACATTTCCTTGCTTAAAAATCCGTTTAATAATGGCAAGCCCGCCATCGAAAAGCTGCCAATGACAGCAAAAGTGAAGGTTACAGGGAGCAAGGTCATCAGGCCGCCAAGCCGGCGAATATCCCGCGTTCCGACTTGATGGTCAATAATGCCGACCACCATGAAAAGGGCTCCCTTGAAAGTAGAGTGATTTACCAGGTGGAATAAGGCTGCAAAAATTGCCAGTCCATACAATGCGCCCGCTTCCGTATTGCCATAATGGAGGGCGGCTGAACCCATGCCGAGTAAACTCATGATCAAGCCGAGTTGGCTAATGGTCGAGTAAGCGAGGAGCGCTTTCAAGTCGGTCTGTCGGATGGCACAAAAAGCACCCCAGAACAGCGTGATGAGCCCGACAATGGTAATCGTCCAGAACCAAGCGGAAGTGCCGCCGAAGATGGGAGTGAAGCGAGCGACCAAATAAATACCCGCTTTTACCATGGTCGCCGAATGCAAGTAGGCACTTACCGGAGTAGGGGCTTCCATAGCATCTGGGAGCCAGATGTGAAAAGGGAATTGCGCTGATTTGGTAAATGCGCCGAGCAAGATCAGGAACATCGCCGGATAAAAAAGCGCATGCTCTGTGAGTTGTCCCATGACAGCCGCAGTTTCCTGGATGCTCAAAGTGCCGGTCATCGCATACAGCATGAGGAATCCTGCAAACATGGCAAAGCCGCCAAATACCGTAATCAATAGCGATTTTTGGGCACCATAACGAGAATTTTTTCGATGGTACCAAAATGCGATCAATAGGAAAGACGAAATACTGGTCAGTTCCCAAAACACATATAGCACCATTAAATTGTCCGATAACACGACCCCTAGCATAGCTCCCATGAAGAGCAGCAGGTAAGCATAAAAATGCGGGAATGAATCAGTTGGGGATAAATAGTAGATGGAATAGAGAACGACTAAGCTGCCGACGCCGGTAATCAATAAGGCCATGATCAAGCTGAGGCCGTCCAAGTAAGCGGTGAAATTGATGCCGAGCGAAGGAATCCACTCTATTGAGGACAAGAGCGTTTCCCTGGATGAAACCAAAGGGATTTGAGAAGCGAAGAATCCAAACAATAGCACGGGAATGAATAGCACAAGCCAGCCGATATTAAAGTCGCCAATTCGCCTACGGATGAGTGGAATGAGTGCTGCAGTTAAAAATGGTAATAAAATGGAAAAAATAAGTAAATGCACGGTGAACCTCCTAAACTGAAATCGATACATTTGGGCAAGTGGACGAATTTTCTAATAAAATAAGGCTTTGCAAAGTTTATTGGAAAATCAAAAATGCAATATATACTATAAAGTTTACAGGAAATCGGGGTGTCTTTCACTTGAGACGCATACATAAATGAGAAATATTGAAAGGAATTGTAGATTTAATGAAAAACGGAAGACGATTCCTTCCTTGATTTTTCCGTGAATCCGCAGTATAATTTCATAGTTTTAGATTTCGGATGTGACAGAATACACTCCCAGGAGGGTTTTAAAATGAAAAAAATCAGAGGACGCATGGACGAAAGCATATTGGTGTGTGTGTTTTATGGCCCGAATGGCGAGCGTCTCATAAAAAGAGGAAGCAAGTTGGCAAACATGCTTGACTGTCCGTTGTATATTTTAACTGTCGATGCTTTGCCATATGACGAGTTTGATACTGAAAAGTCAGCTTATGTTGAAAAATGGGGCGAACTTGCTGAGGAGCTTGGGGCAGAAGAGTTTGTTATCCGTGATAATGAAAAGCGCCCGCCGGCTAAAGTGATTGCGGAAGTGGCGAACCAATTCAATATCACCCAGATCATCATTGGCCAAACGGCAAGAAGCCGCTGGGAAGAGATTACAAAAGGTTCATTTATGAACGTCTTGCTGCGTGAAATCCCGTTTGTCGATTTCCATGTCGTGTCAGTAGCGCGCACAGTCAAAGGCAATGACGGAGATGATTTTGAAAAAGGTGTCCGCTGCTACTTAGTCCAAGAAGGCGAAAAATACAAAATCCATTTCTCTCAAACAAAGGACTGCCAGATTGAAGGCATATTCTTCAAGGAAATTGGAACGGATTTTAACAACGGTATTTTCAAGTTCATGGAAAATAACAAGCTTCATCAAGTTGAAGTATTGGATAATTACATTCAAGATACGGATGAAATTGAAGGCTGCATCAAGAAAGAACCGGCCAAACTCTCGTAAACAAACTTTACGAACCGCATACAGTACCCATAATTAATGAAAACCGCTTGCCTCAAATGGGCAAGCGGTTTTTTTGTGTCGATTGGTTTTCGTTCAGCACATGGATAAATGCATCCAGTTCGTTGCTTGATGTATGTTTCGTGAATGAAATCCGGATGAACTTTTTCGCGGTGTCGCTTTCCGTTCCCATTGCAAGCATGGCAGACATCGCTTCGCCGTAGCCGATCTTGCAGGCGGTGCCGGTGGAGATGGCGATCTGCGCACGGTTGCAGGCAAGCATCATCCATTGCCCTTCAACATGCGGCAAAACTAGTCCTTGGATAAACGGGGATTTCGACTTTATGTCGCCGGTCACGATGACACCTGCCGGCAATTGTTCAATCAAATAGCACTGAAGTTTTCTTGCATGTTCATAGCTTTCAGGCTGTTCCATGACAGCGTGTTTTGCGGCGATGGTCGCGGAGACGATTGCCGGAACATCGATCGTTCCGGCGCGGAATCCGTTTTGATGTGTCGTCCCCTCGTACACCGATTCCCAGTGGACGGATGGATCGAGATAGGCGATGCCAACGCCTTTGGGGCCGCCGACTTTATGTGCTGAACAAACAGCGGAAGCGACGCCCCATAAACCAATGTCGACCGGCAGCTTCCCAAAGCCCTGGACGATATCCGAATGAAGCGGCACGCCGAATTGCAGGGCGATTTTTGTGCATTGCTCGACCGGCTGGACAGCCCCCATCTCTGAGTTGACAAGCTGCATGACGACGAGCGCTGTTTCTTCGTCAACCAGTCGTTCGTAAGCATCCAAATCGACCCGTCCGAAGCAGTCGACCGGAACGTATGTAATTTCATAGCCTTCGCGTTCGAGTTCATGAAGCACCGATAAGACGGAAGCGTGTTCGAGTTGTGTCGATACGATAGACCGGTAATGTTCGGGACGTCCTTTCAGTATGGAGCGGATAGCGAGCTGGTTCGCTTCTGAGGCGTTGGCAGTGAAATAAACGCCGTCTTGCCGCACGTTCAGGAATTGCCCCCATAATTTCCGGCACGATGCGAGGTAGTCTGCTGCGAGGGATCCTGCGTCATGCAAACTTTGCGTATTGCCGAATGCGTTTTTAGCCGTTTCCACGTAAGCGTCGATTGCTTCTTTTCTCATCGGGGCGGTCGCCGCGGAATCTAAGTAAATCGTCATTTCCCATCAACTTCTTTCTCTAGCTGAGTTTCTTCTTGTAATCACTGTATCTTTATGTCATTAATAGTGTCAAGACACTTGTAAAGAAGGTGTAAAGATTGTTCGATGTTTGCATCATTGGGGGAGGCGTCGCTGGGCTCATGCTTGCGCGTTCGCTCCCTGGTTATTATTCCATCGCAGTCGTCACGAAAGAACATGACGGGACGGGAAATACAAGCCTTGCGCAAGGCGGAATCGCCGCAAGCCTGAGTTTTGATGATTGTCCCGAATCCCATGCCACGGATACTTTGCTCGCATCGGCAGATCATGCCGATGCTGAGCGCGTAGAAATTTTGGTCAATGAAGGATCGGAGCTCATGAAGAATTTGCTGGAGCATGGGTTGCCATTCGATGGGGACGAACTCGGGCTGCCAGCGCTCGGCATGGAAGGCGCACACAGCCATCGGCGGATCGTCCATGCAGGAGGCGACCAGACCGGCAAGATGCTCATGCACTATCTAATGGAAGAAACGTCTGGAAAAATCACGCGTTTTGCTTTTCACCAAGCTTTGGAATTAAGGATGGAAAGCGGACGCTGCGCCGGCGTGCTTTTTTCGGATCGGTTCGGAAAACGTTCGGTCATTCACGCACGCCATGTTGTCCTCGCGACAGGCGGCATCGGGCAGTTGTACAGTGAAACATCCAACTCATCCGTTTCAACAGGCGACGGATTGTCACTGGCCTATCACGCAGGCGCCGTACTGGAAGATCTCGAATTTGTGCAATTCCATCCGACCGTCCTGACGCTTGAAGGGAAGTCATGCGGGCTTATCTCAGAAGCGGTGCGCGGAGAAGGTGCTGTATTGGTGGATAGAGATGGCAAGCGGATTATGGACGGCATCCATCCGCTCATGGAACTCGCACCGCGTGATGTTGTCGCAAGAGCAATCGAACGGCATTGGCAAACTGAAGGCCCGGTCTTTCTCGACGCCAGGCAGTTGGATGATTTCCAGCAACGCTTTCCGTCGATTTATGACAATTGCCGGAACCATGGAATCGATCCGACAAAAGAGTTGCTGCCGGTTCGTCCGGGCGCCCATTTTCATATGGGCGGGGTGAGGACGGATAGTTGCGGCCAGACGTCCATCCCAGGGCTTTATGCTGTCGGAGAAGTCGCGTCGACCGGTGTCCACGGCGCTAACCGGCTAGCGAGCAATTCATTATTGGAAGGCTTGGTATTCGCTAGGCGGCTTGCCGAGCAGATAAAGGGAGAGCCGCAATCATCCGAAAAGATAAGCTCAACGCAAGTGGATCTTGTGCCAAGTACATATTTTGGAGCCATTGATGAAAGCCAGCTGAAACGGCACATGACGGAAATGGCGGGGATCTTAAGGGAGCCACAAGCATTAAAAGCTTTTTTGCAGGCCAACCCGTTAAAAGTATATACGCTTGAAAATTATTCAGAAAAACTCATCGCACAGATCCACCGCCAAACCGCGAGCAGCCTTATTGCGACAGCGGCGTTATTGCGGGAAGAAAGCAGGGGCGGCCATTACCGGATCGATGCGCCTGAGCCGAAAGCCGAATGGGCCGGAAAAGTCATCGGCATCTCAAAAAATGGCGTCCAGTTAACGACACGAAAAACAAAGATCAAGGAGACCATATAATGAATCGCTTAAAAGCAGAACAAGCATTAACACAATTTCTACTCGAAGATATCGGAGACCGCGATGTCTCCTCTGTATTATTCGATCGAACAGATACAGGCGAAGCGATCGTGCGCATGAAACAAAGCGGTGTCGTGGCAGGTCTCGATTGCTATGAATGGGGTTATCGGCTGCTCGATAAGTCAGTCGAAGTGGAATTATTGAAACGAGACGGCGACCGTGTAGAAACGGGAGAGGCGATCGTGAAAATATCTGGCCCCATTGCTTCGCTTTTAGCGGGAGAGCGGGTGCTGTTGAATCTGATTCAGCGCATGAGCGGGGTTGCGACATTGACGGCGAAATGTGTAGAGGCATTGGACTCAGATCATACGCGCATCGTTGATACACGCAAAACGACACCGGGGCTGCGCATGTTCGAAAAATACGCGGTCCGCGCAGGCGGCGGGTTCAACCACCGAAACGGCTTGTACGATGCGGTTATGCTAAAAGACAACCATATCGCAGCGGCTGGATCGATCACCGAAGCGGTGAAAAAAGTACGCGACTCGCTTGGCCATATGACGATGATTGAAGTGGAAGTCGAGACGGAACAGCAATTGATGGAAGCGATCGACGCGCGTCCTGACACGATCATGTTCGACAACCAGACGCCGGAAACGATCCGGCGCTGGGTGCAGCTCGTTCCCGAGACGATCCGCACGGAAGCATCCGGCGGCATAGATCTCGAAAAGCTTTCCGATTATCGTGATACCGGCGTCGATGTCATTTCAATCGGTGCTTTGACGCATAGCGTTTCGAATCTTGACATCAGCATGAATCTTTCGATATCCCCTAAGGAGGCAGTAATTTCATGACTTCATTGCTTGAAGAACTTCAAATGGCAGATGCTATGCCAAAAAGTTATTTAACAGCATCAACAACTGAATTGCATGAACGCGCGAAACGTGCACGTGCAGTTCTTGGAGAACGATTGTACATCCTCGGTCATCATTACCAGAAAGACGAAGTGGTTCATTATGCCGATGTGACCGGTGACTCGCTGCAATTGTCACAAATCGCAGGGAAACAGACGGCGGATTACATCCTGTTTTGCGGCGTCCATTTCATGGCGGAGACCGCGGACATCTTGACCGAGCCGCATCAAGCGGTTATCTTGCCGGATATGCGGGCAGGCTGTTCGATGGCGGATATGGCCAATATCGACCAAACGGAACGCGCTTGGGCAGAGTTGCAGAAATTATACGGCGACACGATTGTTCCGCTTACTTACGTCAATTCGACGGCGGCAATCAAGGCATTTGTTGGCCGGAACGGCGGAGCGACGGTGACTTCCTCGAATGCTGAAGAAATGGTCGAATGGGCGTTAGCGCAAAAGCAGCGCATGCTGTTCTTGCCCGACCAGCATCTTGGGCGCAATACTGCCGTGAAGCTCGGCATCCCGCTCGAGCAGATGGCGGTGTGGGACCCGATCAAGCAAAAACTTGAACTCGAATGTGAAATAGAAGACGTGCAAGTGATTCTCTGGAAGGGGCATTGTTCGGTGCATATGAACTTTTTGCCGAAACACGTCGACAATTTACGTGAAAAAGAACCGGACCGCAACATCCTCGTGCATCCGGAATGTACGTATGAAGTCGTCAGCGCATCCGATTTTGCCGGTTCGACCAAATACATTATTGATATGATCGAAGCGTCCGAACCCGGATCGAAATGGGCGATCGGCACGGAGATGAACCTAGTCAACCGGCTCATCAAGGATTTCCCGGACCGTGACATTGTTTCCTTGAATCCTTTTATGTGCCCGTGTTTGACGATGAACCGCATCGACTTGCCGCATTTCACATGGATCTTGGAAGAACTGGTGGAAGGGCGCGTCCTCAACCGTATCCAAGTGGACGGGAAAACGGCAGCCGAAGCAAAGATGGCACTGGAAAAAATGTTGTAACGAGAAAACCCGCTGTCCTGGAAATGGGCAGCGGGTTTTGTATGTCTTCAGTAGATTGAATTTTAAAACAATTATATTTACAATTGAGAAGCGAGTAAAAGATGAGATGTCTCTGTATAAAAGAAATGCTATAAATAATGCCAGTATCAAACAAGACCGAAATGGAGTGGATGATGTGTCGAGCAAACTTACATTCATGCCGATCAGCTATACCGGCTGGGGCGCATTGGAGCAGTTAACGAGCGAAGCGGAACGTCTGAACGCCAGCAATATCCTCATTGTCACCGACCCGTTTCTGGAAGAGCTCGGGATGACGAAAAAAATCGTCGAACCGCTCGAAGCAAAAGGGTGGAAGACGAGCATCTATACGGAAGTCGTACCGGAACCGCCACTCGAAATCGGCGAAAAACTGGTCGCTTATACGAAGGAAAACAAATTCGATTTGGTCATCGGACTTGGCGGCGGCAGTGCCTTAGACCTTGCGAAATTAGCAGGCGTCCTCGCGACGCACGAGGGACAAGTGGCCGACTACTTGAATTTGACGGGTGAACGGGCGCTAGTCGATAAAGGCATTCCGAAAATATTGATTCCGACGACGTCCGGGACTGGTTCCGAAGTGACCAATATTGCGGTATTGTCATTGGAATCCACAAAAGATGTCGTGACGCATGATTACTTATTGCCAGATGTGGCGATTGTCGACCCGGCTTTGACCACCTCCTTGCCACCGAAAGTGACAGCGGCAACGGGCATCGACGCGTTGACGCATGCAGTGGAGGCATATGTTTCGAAAAACGCCAACCCGGTAACAGACGGACTGGCTTTGCAGGCAATCCGCTTGATCAGCGGGTCGATCCGCACGGCCGTGGAGGACGGGGAAAACAAGGAAGCGCGCACGAATATGAGCTACGGCAGTTATTTGGCAGGAATGGCCTTCTTCAATGCCGGCGTTGCCGGCGTACACGCTTTGGCATATCCGCTTGGCGGCCAGTTCCATATCTCGCACGGTGAATCCAATGCCGTTTTGCTTCCGTATGTCATGGGCTATATCCGCCCAAGCTGCGAGAAGAGAATGAAGGACATCGTCGAGGCGATGGGCGTCAACGTCACGCAATTGGCTGAACAAGAAGCTTCCTATAAATGCGTCGAGGAGTTGAAAAAACTCGTCGCCGACGTGAATATTCCCGTGTCGCTGAAAGACTTCGATATTGGAGAAGACGCCTTGGACAGCTTGGCGGACGATGGCGTCAAGCAAACAAGAATCCTGGCGAGAAGCCCGATGCCGCTTGAGAGAGAAGATATTTATGCAATCTACCATGCCGCCTATTCAGGAGAAGTCGCTGAAAAGAAAACGGTGTAATATGAAAAAAGCTGAAGCAGAAAATTTTTAAAGGTTTTCTAGTTTCAACTTTTTTTACGTTTCATTCCAGCCGGACGCTTTCCGCGGGCACGGCCTCAGCCGCTTCGTCGCTATCGCTCCTGCAGGGTCTTCGGCTCGTGCTGTTTCCGCTGGAGTTGCCGGCTTCCACTACACTGGTGAGTGCAGATTCTTCAAAAAATTGCTCTCATAATTGATTAGTTTTGTTGTGCATATAAAGCCTCTTTTTTTATATACTCTAAAAAGCTGAAGCAGGAACCCATTCAGGTTCCCGCTTCAGCTTTTGTGTTTCTATAGAAGAAAGTGATATTTACAGTTTAGCGAACTCAGGGTCAGCGACTTTCACCAATTGCTTGCCAAGGTTGCTGCCTTCGAATAGTCCGAGGAATGCTTCCGGTGTTTTCTCGAATCCTTCTACGATCGTTTCTTCGTATTTCAGCTTGCCTTCTTGCAGCCATTTGCCGAGATCTTGTGCACCGGTTTTGAAATCATGCGCGTAATCACCAAGCGTGAAGCCTTTCATCATCGAGCTCGTCGTGATGAATTTCCACTGGATGCGCGGGCCGATATCCCCTTCTGGGTTGTTATAAGCAGAGATGGCG
Organism: Planococcus sp. SK3692; assembly: GCF_028890485.2. Lineage (GTDB taxonomy): Bacteria > Bacillota > Bacilli > Bacillales_A > Planococcaceae > Planococcus. The sequence goes on along the minus strand of NZ_JARCHV010000001.1, from coordinate 950,576 downwards.
CCGCATAGGACGACACGTGCGTTACGGTTGATTTCAAAAATGACCGCGTCCGATACTTCGCCGCCGACATTATCGAAATAGACGTCTACGCCGTTCGGGATGGCTTTTTTGAATGCTTCTTTGAAGTTATCGTCTTTATAATTGACGGCTTCGTCGAATCCAAGTTCGTTAATCAAGTAATCGATCTTATCCTGCGAACCGGCGATGCCGACGACGTGTGCGCCTTTCAGTTTGGCGATCTGTCCGACGACTGAACCGACAGCTCCTGCCGCGCCTGAGACGACGACCGTTTCGCCTTGTTGCGGCTTACCGATGTCGAGCAAACCAAAGTAGGCTGTTAGGCCAGTCAGCCCGAGTATCCCGAGGCGTGTCGTAATCGGTGCAATGGATGGATCGACTTTCTGTACTGATTTCGCATCCGCGACATTATACTGTGCCCAGTCCAATGTGCCCGTGACGATATCGCCTTGTTTGAAATCATCGGAATTCGACTCGATGACTTCAGCCAGCACGCCGCCGGTAATGGCTTTGTTCAATTCGAACGGTGCCACATAGGATTTCTGGTCTTTCATACGCCCGCGCATATACGGGTCAACTGAAAGGTATAAAGTTTTCAGCAATAATTCATTCGTGCCGATTGTTGGGACGTCTTTTTCGACAAAATTAAAGTCGCTGTCAGTCGGCGTGCCTTCTGGGCGGTTCGCCAATTGGATTTCTTTGTATGTGTTTGGTGTCATATGAATTCCTCCTTGGAATAAGTTTGCATAGAAGAGCGTAACACTCCCAAAGAAAGGAAGTAAAATTTCCAGCTCGCCAAGCTCGTATTGTTGTAGTTGTCCTAAGGCTATGATATTTTAATATAACTAACTTTAATTCAAAGGAAGAGGTAATTAAATGAACACGCAATACAAACCATTATTCGAAGAAATCACCCTGCCAAACGGCGTCGTCCTGTCCGACCGTTTAGGTGTTGCCCCAATGACGACATATTCAGGAAATCCAGACGGCACCGTATCGGATGCTGAACTTGCGTATTACCAACGCCGCGCAAATCTCGGCAGCCTGTTCGTCTCTGCCTGCATCGCGGTCTCGGAAAATGGCATCGCCTTCCCGAACCAATTCGTCGCATTCAAAGATGACGTAATGCCACGCTTGAAGCAACTCGCGACTGAAATGAAATCACAAGGCAGCAAAGCGATCCTGCAAATGCAGCACGGCGGTCGCCAAGGCCAACCGGATTTGATCCAAGCGGGCGAAACGGTCGCACCGAGTGCTATCGCAGAATCTGCGGACAAGCCGACACCGCGCGCGTTGACGGGAGAAGAAATCACCGATATCATTCGCGATTTCGGTGAAACGACGCGCCGCGCGATCGAAGCCGGGTTTGACGGCGTGGAAATCCACGGCGCCAACACGTACTTGATCCAGCAATTCGTCTCAGCTACTTACAACCAGCGTGAAGACGAGTGGGGCGGCAGCTTAGAGAACCGCTTGAAATTTGGTTTGGCGGTCTTGGATGAAGTGAAACAAGTGGCTGCGAAACATGCAGACGACAGCTTCATCATCGGCTACCGTTTGTCACCGGAAGAAAACAATGCCGATTCCGTTGGCTATACGATCAAAGAAACGCAACAATTAGTCGAGCGTTTGATCGAAGGCGGCATCCATTATATCCACGTATCGCTGATGGAATTCAAAAAAGCGCCGCGCGGCATGGAAGATGGGGACAGCATCGTCCAAATCCTGTCGAAACAAATCGATGGCCGCGTCGCATTTGTTGTAGTCGGTGGCGTCACGCAGCCGGAACATGCGGTAGCTGCGCTTGAAGAAGGAGCAGATATCATTGTCATGGGCCGTCAAGCATTGGTCGATCCGGAGTGGACTGAGAAAGTGAAGCAAGGAAACGAAGCGGACATCAACGAAACGATTCCGCAAGAACTGGTTGGCAAACTCGACATCCCGGAATCGATGTGGAACGCCATCACTTCTTACGGCATGGTCAAAGTTGACGCGAAAGTATAAATAATAAAAAGCTCCCAGGCCGGACATGGCTTGGGAGCTTTTTTGTACAACAACAGCCTGTTTGATAAACTTGTATGAATAATACGCGTAGGGAGTGGTTGTGTGTCACTGATTCCAGCTGAACACTTGAAGAAAATCTTTTCGGTTGAGGCAAAGTTTTATCATGTCGAAATAGAGGGCGAAAAGATTCTCATGCGCCGTGAAGCACACATCAGGCGAAACGGCATTTCTACGACTCGAGCAGACGCGGTGATCGTCATGATCAACCCATCCAATTGCACGCAAGCTGGCGAAACTTTCAAGAGCCCGCAGGACGCAGAGTGGATCTCCACCAAACCGAATCCGACGCAATACCAGTTGATGAACTTGATGGAGCGGCAAGAATGGAATTTGATCACGCTCATCAATTTATCGGATATTTGTGAAGGGAATATGGGCAATTTCAAAATCCTAGAAAATAAGTTCAATCGGGCCGGTGTTCCTCATTCTTTGTTCCAGGAAAAAAACGCAAAAGAACGCGAAGCTTTATTGGCCTCCGCGAACCACCTTATTTTTGCTTGGGGCTCAACGAATGTGGCCAAGAGGCTCGCGATGGAGTTCGGCTTGTTCCAAAAAGGCAGGCCAGAGGAATCGTATTCGCATGCAAAAGCCTTGGTGGCAGCTGAAAGCGGCTTTCCGCGCCATCCGAAACCAGCGACGGTTGCGGACCGGGTCGTCTGGCTCCAGAGGATGGAAGATGTGCTTCAATAATGAAAACATATTTCTTAGCTGAAAATTATATATGCTATTATTAATCTCTGTTTAAGTATGAGAAGGCAGGAAAATGGAATACCGGATCAAAGAGCAAACAGGCTACACGCCGAAAATCGGTGAACTTGTCTCGATGCTCAATTATACGCGCGCGGTTACATTGGCGGATGTGGAAGGTTTGTCGACCGAAGAGCTTGATTATTTGGCTGACGGACATTCGAATTCGATCGGGGCGCTATTGATGCATATGGCGGCGATTGAATTTGTCTACCAGGTCATCGCATTCGAAAACCGTGACTTGACGGAGCGAGAACTGGAGCAATGGATTGTCCCGCTTGAACTGGGGGACAGGGCAAGAAATGAAATTCGCGGCCATTCACTTGATTATTACCTGGATGAATTTAAAAAGGTCCGGGACCGTACGCTATCGCTATTGGAAAGTGTCGACGATAGCTGGTTGTACGAAGAAGGGCAGTACTTTAACGGAGTTATCTACAATAAGTATTATCTCTGGTTTCATGTTGTGGAAGATGAAACAAGCCACCGGGGGCAGATCCGGATTCTCAAGCGGATGCTTAAATCATGACACCAAAAAAGCTCAAGGCACACGACGCCTTGAGCTTTTTTTATGCGTCCGTCATGACGATGCTTGTGCTTTTACCTGTTCTAAAAAGCCAGTGGCATAGCGGATGAATTCCTGGACGGCGTCGGTTTGATGACGGTCTTTATGCCACACCAATCCGACGGTGCGCGTACAGACGGGCTGGGAAATCCTCAATTCTTTCACTGGCAGAGTCGAAAGGCGCTTGCTTCGGATGAGGGACGGGCTGAAAGCGACGCCGAGCCCTTTGGAGACCAGTTCATACGTGACGCCCGTTTCATCTCCTTCAAACGCGAAGTCGGGATAGAAACCGGCTTCTCCGCAAAATTGCTCGGTCATGTCCCGGAACCCGTAGCCCGGAGGCATGACGATAAAAGGATCATTTTTTACTTCGATCAATGCGATGTCTTCACGATCGGCAAGTGGATGGCTGGAAGGGACGGCGAGAAAAATTTCTTCTTCGATGATCGGGCGCCATTCCAAATCTTCTCCTTCAATCGGAAAGGTGGAAATGGCGACATCGATTTCGCCGCTTTCAAGCTGGGTTTTCAAACGCTCTGCAAATGCCTGGTATTGGCGGAAGCGCGCATTCGGATAGACATCCAGAAACCCGGCGAGCAGTTCAGGCAAGATGGTTGGGATGGTCACCGCGACAGAGACGAGATTGTTTTGCTTTTCTGCCAAAAACGCCAATTCCTTTTCGCCTTTTTGGATTTCCCGAAAAACATTATCGACGACTTGTAAATAGGCCTCGCCAAGCGGATTCAATTGGATTTTCCGGCCGGAGCGGTTGAATAGTTTATAGCCCAAGCGCTGTTCGAGCTTGGAAATGGTTTTGCTGAGGGCGGGTTGTGAAACGTTCAAAGCGTGTGCAGCTTTCGTTAAATGCTGGTGCTTGGCTACTTCCTGGAAATAGCGCATTTGCAATAAATCCATGGGGCGGACTCCTTTCGCTGGAGGCGTGTTCTATCTGTCAGTTTAGCCTACCCTGAAGCCATTCCGCAAATCGATTCAAGAAAGCCAAAGCGTTTGATGGAAGCGTGTAAACCAAAAAAACCGCAGTTCCGAAGAACCACGGTCCAAGCTTATACGAGTGAGCCGCCTTCATCCAAGTAGCGCTGGATGCCTTCCGCCGCACGGTAGGAAAGCGCGCCGAGCGTTCCGGTCGGGTTGAAGGAGCTATTGTGCGGGAAAGCGGAAGCACCGACGACGAAGACGTTGTCAGCGTCCCACATCTGCAAATACGTATTGACAGCAGAGGTTTCAGGGTCTGTCCCCATGATGACGCCGCCTGTATTGTGCGTATTGGTGTCTTTATTGACGTTGAAATCGTTTTGGGTGTCGTTGGTATCAATGATATCCGCACCGATTTCTTCTGCAATTTCATGCGTTTTTTGCGAAATATACTTCACCAGTTCACGGTCGTGTTCTGTGTAATCGTAGGTCATGCGCAGCAAAGGTTTGCCGTAAGCATCTTTATAGGTCGGATCCAAATCCAGGTAATTGTAGCGGTAAGGCATGCTGGCACCCTGTGATTTGACCGGGAAGAAGCTATTGCTGTACTTGATCGATTGGCTCTTGAACTCCGCGCCCCAGGCAGGTGTGCCTTTTGGAACGACATTATTGGCGATCGGCCGGTTGCCGTACTGCGTGACGCGGATGCCTGCGCCGTGGATGAACTTCAAGTCCGAATGATCGAAATTGTCGCCCGCGTATTCCGGGATTTCGATTCCCAAAGCACCGGCGCCGCCGTATAAATTGAATTCCTGGTCTTCGAAAAACATCATCGAAGAAGCCGAGCTGACTTGATAAGCATAGTTTTTGCCGATCACGCCGGTATTGGATTTCGAGTCATATGGTTTGCCGAGGCCTGAGTTTAACAACAAACGAACGTTATTGAAGACATAGCTGGTCACGACGACAACTTCTGCTGGCTGTTCAAATTCTTCGCCGGTGATCATGTCGATGTAGAGAACGCCGGTCGCTTTGGTCCCGTCGTTCAAGATTTCGGTGACATTGGAATGGGTGCGCAAATCCAATTGCCCGGTGTCTTTGGCCACTGGGATAACGGTCACGGCAGGATCTGCTTTCGCGCCGTATTCACAGCCGAAGTTCTCGCAAAACGCGCAGTACTGGCAAGCGCCGCGTGAAATGCCATCCGGGTTTTCGTACGCTTCCGATAAATTGGCGGACGGCAAGACGTACGGCGTATAGCCGAGATTTTTCGTCGCTTCTTCAAACATTTTCATGATGGGCGTCTTGAGCATCGGGCCGGTCGGATAAGGATTCGAGCGTTTGCCGTAGGATTCCACTGTCTCACCGGAAATCCCCGCCATCTTTTCGAACGTATCGTAATACGGCTCCATCTCATCATAAGTCAGTCCCCAATCCTGGATCGGGTAATCTGCGCCGAGTTTGCCGGGGCCATATTTTTCATCGGTCATCGATTTGATTTCGAAGTCATACGGTAAGAAGCGGTAAGTTTGGCCATTCCAATGCGACCCGGCGCCGCCCACGCCGTCGCCGACGATGAACGTACCGTAATCACGCATCGGCAAAGCGCGCATCTTTTCATTATTGCGGTGCGTGATCGTTTCTTTTGATAGATCCTGCATCAATTCTTCACGGTGCTGATAGCGCAGTTCGTCGTGCGCCATCAAATAATCGCTCGTCTTGCGGTCTTTCCCGCGTTCGAGCCCAACGACTGGGATGCCGGCTTTTGTCAATTCTGCCGAGACAATCCCGCCAGCCCAGCCCATGCCGACAACGACGACGGGTACTTTAGGCAATTTTGTAGCCATGTTCATTCATCCTTTCTTTCCTCAATGCCCCATATGGCTGTTCAAGCCTTGAGGCGGCAGTTCCACAAATTTATCCTGTTGAATTTCTTTCACGTACGCCATGCGGGAACCTGGGTATTTTCGCATCGCCCAGCCCTCCATATTTTTATTGCCGCCATATAACGGATCGGCATAGACGCCTTCGATCGTCAAGGTACGCAGCAAGCTGAAGAACAGCGGCGATTTGACGCCTGAAATATCCGGTACCTTGCCGTCGCTGAAATCCGTCAAGACCTGATCCTGCTGTTCCGGTTCGAGGTCGATGAATGGATTATCGTATTGTTTCTGGCTATAGGCATCGAGTGCTTTCAAGCCAAGAAGGAATAAATCTTTACGCAGGATGCGGATTTGGCTGCCTTGTGTTTCTTCGGCTTCAAAGAAAGGCGCAGCCATGTATTCTTTGGAATTGATTCCCCACGGGCTTGCGAGCTGGTGGTCTATGTAGATGGCCGCGTTCAATTCCATCGCGCCGGGGCCGTTATCGTCTTTCGGATAAATGCGTTCGGCTGCGGCTTGGGTCAATCGGTATTGATCGGGAGTGAAGAATTGAAGCGCTTCCGCCGGATTGACCGTCAGCTGCGGGGCAGGGGCGACGTCGTGTGTAGCGACTTGTTCTTTGCCGCCGAGCAGGCTGCCGAGCGCGCCGCCTAATACGACACCGCCTACCGTGAGTCCCGAATTCCTCAGAAACTCGCGCCGTGTCGATCCTTTTTTCGCCGGGGATTTAGCGTCTTCTGCCATGGTAAAACCTCCTGTATCGTGTTGAATGAGCATCAATGAGAAACTGCCGGCTTTAGAAAGCACGGGGTGATGAGAGAAAAATCCCGCCTTCAGAAGCCGGTTTATACAGTCGTAAAACTAGCACAATGAATGATTATACGCTTAGGGGCACGAAAAAAATAATACTTGTTTTCACATATTTACATAACCTAATGGTTATATTAATGAATAAAAAAAGACCGCTCCCAAAAAGAGCGGCGCTGCCATCAAGAAAAGATAGCGTGGAAATTATTGCTTAATGAAAACAATGCAGTGCTGAATAATAAAGCAAAAATGAACAGCCAGTATTTCGTTCCGCTCCAAAAGAACACGATCATTGCCAGTCCTAGTCCAGTTCCAGCTAGTGCAAACCAAGGGAAGGGGCTATAGAAGAGGGAGAGGAAATAACTGAAGTCCAGTGCGATGAAGATGCCGAGAAGAACTTGATTGATCATTCTCAATTCCTCATCATTGTATTTCGTCATGTTTATTTCACCTGCCTACAAAAATATTGATAACCGTAAATATATGATTTACAAATCATTAATTAAGAGTATAATGACTTTTGGAAAGCCGAGTCAATCTATATTTTTTCACGCAGCCTTTAGCCGGCAGCCAAAATCGGAGAACCTTCCATATAGGCTGAACAGCAAATGATGCGTGCGCATACAAGCACGATGGCAGGCAAGAACTACAGACAGGAGGAGAGAAAATGCCGAATATCGGAGTCCCAGGACTGATTTTGATTTTAGTGATCGCGTTGATCGTTTTTGGGCCGGCGAAGCTTCCGCAACTTGGGCGGGCTGTCGGAGAAACCTTGAAAGAGTTCAAAAGCTCAACAAAAGAATTGATGAGCGATGACGATGCGACTGACAAAACCAATGACACAAAAGAAACGAAAAAGGACTGAAGCCGAAAGCTTGAGCTTTAGAGCGGGCCGTTCAGTGCTTTTGCTTCGTCCTTACTAGGTGGTACAGGAAATGGAACAGGAATTCACGCTTATCGAACATTTAACGGATCTTAGGAAACGGCTGATCATCACCGTGCTGGCGTTTATCGCGTCACTCGCCGCAGGATTTGCGAGCGCTGCGCACATCTTGAATTTCATCAAGCTGCAGCCGACAGCGGTGAATGTCGATTGGAACGTTTTCGGCTTTACCGACGGCATCATGATTTATTTTAAATGCGCATTGGTCCTGGCGGTGTTGTTGACATTGCCAGTGGCGCTGCATCAAACCTGGCTATTCGTCAAACCTGCCTTATCGGAGACGGAGGCAAAAGGGACCTATGTCTATGTCCCGGCATCGTTCCTATTGTTTCTGCTCGGGGTGAGCTTCAGCTATTTCATCATGTTCCCGATGATGCTGAACTTCATGTCGGATATCAATCAGTCCATCGGGGCCACGGAAACCTATGGGATGAGCCAATATTTCACCTTCCTATTCAATTTAGTCATTCCGGTCGGGCTGGTCTTCGAGATGCCGCTCATCGTCATGTTTTTGACGAAGCTCGGCATCGTCACGCCGCAATCGCTGCGGAAAATGCGCAAAATCGCTTACTTCGTTTTGGTGGTGGTCGGGGTGTTGATTTCACCGCCTGACTTTCTATCGGATGTGCTGATCATTGTGCCGCTGTTTGCGCTATTTGAAATCAGCATCATCATTTCAGCCATCACGATGAAGCGCTCAACGAAAAACAAATTGGAACAGAAAGCATGACGCGAGCGAAAGGGGGAGGACCAGCATGCCCAATATAGGAATCCCGGGATTGGTTTTGATCTTTATCATCGCCTTGATCGTCTTCGGTCCAGCCAAACTGCCACAGCTAGGAAGAGCGGCAGGGCAGACTTTGAAGGAATTTAAAAGTTCGACAAAAGGCGTCATTGATGAGGTCTCAGAAGAATTCAAGCTGGATGATGCAAGCGGTCAAGACGCAAGAAAAAATGACGACAAGAAAAACTGAGCTTGACCCCAAAGCACGCTCCCTGCAAAGCCATTAAGCAGGAGAGCGTGCTTTTTTCCGTTGAAGAATTCGTTCTTGACTTATTTGGGGGAGATGCTAAGATTTAAAGCAATTGCAAAAAGCAACGACGAATATGTTGAATGATGAATGAGTAGGCTCATTGCGCGCAGCACAAAGAGACTGGACGGAGGGTGGAAGTCCAGGCAGCAATCGGGGTGAATTACGCCATCTGTAATTTCAACGGTCAATTGAGTGGATGTTCTGGAGTGGAACATCAACTAGGGTGGTAACGCGGAGAAAACCTTCGTCCCTTTTTTAAGGGATGATAGGTTTTCTTTTTTTATTTTCACAATACAGGAGGAACTGGACATGTTTCATATTAAAGCGATTTTATCACCGGGTACAAAAGAAGCGGCGGCACTCGTCGCACTGGTCGTCGCGATCATCAGCGTCAGCATCATCGGATTTGAAGCGGCTCCGCATGTGCCGATCTTATTGGCGATCTTGTTGCTGATGTGCTACGGATTGGCTAAAAAATTATCGTACCGCGAACTGGAGCGGGGCTTGATCGAAGGTGCGGGCGCAGGAATGGGCGCCGTGTTCTTGTTCTTCTTCATCGGCATCCTCATTAGCAGCTGGATGATGAGCGGGACGATCCCGACCTTGATCTATGCCGGTTTCAGCTTGGTGACGCCTGTGTTTTTCTTTGCGGTGGTCTTTGTCGTCACGGCGATCATCGGGCTGTCCATCGGTAGTTCCTTGACGACGGTGGCGACAGTAGGCGTGGCGTTGATCGGCATCGCCGGAGCGCTGGATTTGTCGCTGGCCATCACGGCAGGCGCGATTGTCTCGGGCGCTTTTTTCGGGGACAAGATGTCGCCGTTATCGGATACAACCAACTTGGCTGCTTCCATTGTCGGCGTGGATCTCTTCGAGCACATCCGCAACATGGGATGGACGACGATTCCTGCTTTTATTCTGACGCTGATTTTCTTCGGTGTGCTATCGCCGTCGGTTACCTTGGACCATACAGAAGATATCGCCTTGTTCAAGGAAGGCTTGCTTGAGACGGGGTTGATCCATTGGTACGCCATGGCGCCGCTCGTCGTCTTGATTGCCTTGACGGTATTCAAAGTACCTGCGGTTTTGACTTTGGCTGCTAGTTCAGCGGTAGCGCTTGTTGTTTCCTTGTTCCACCAGAGCCTGCAAGCCTCGTCGATGCTTGGCATCCTGTTCGGTGGCTACGAGTCATCGACCGGCATTGACGAAATCGATGCGCTGCTTTCACGCGGCGGCATGGAAAGTATGTTCTTCACCATCGCTTTAGTGCTCCTCGCACTCAGCATGGGCGGATTGCTATTCAAACTTGGCATCATCCAAAGTTTGCTGGCGAAAATCGAAAGCCTGCTGAAGAAAGTGTCTTCTGTCATCGTCGCATCCGCCTTGACGGCGATCGGCACGAACATCCTCGTCGGGGAACAATACTTATCAATCTTGCTGACGGGACAAGCGTTCAGTGAATCGTACGAAAAAGTCGGACTGGCCGGAAAGAACTTGAGCCGCGTCATGGAAGATGCTGGGACGGTCGTCAATCCGCTCGTGCCGTGGAGCGTCTGCGGGATTTTCATCGCCTCGGTGTTGGATGTTTCGACATTGGAGTATTTGCCGTTTGCATTCTTCTGCTTGCTGTCGCCTCTTTTGACGGTGTTGCTTGGGGTGAGTGGGAAAACCTTGACGTATATTGAAAAATCTCCTGTAAAGTGAATAGTAAGCAAGCCAAAAAAGGGCTGTTTCCAAGGTCATGAAGATGACTTGGCGACAGCCCTTTTTCTATATTTCTACTGGTTAAGGATTCCCTTGCTAGCCTGGAAACCGGTTCTGTACTTTTTAAAAACGCCGTACAAGCCGAGTGCCATTTGGATGAAACTGAGGAAGAAAAAGAACACGAGCGGCAAATACCAGTCGCCCAGCAATACAATCGGCAGCGCCGCGCTTAGCGATAACAGGATTCCTAAACTAATAGTAGCAACGAAACATGACCGCGCTTTCCTAGTGAATCCATAAACCGCTGCTACAGCGTTTCCGATTCCGAAGACAAGCATTCCATAAATAGCTAAAGCGGACCAACTAGTAAAAGGCATGACGCCGACCCACTCGGGCGGGAACTCCACGAACACCCCCATGAACGGCAGCATGGAAATTCCCATAAAAAACGCGCCTAACGACATTGCTAGATTAAATGCAGCGACCAGTTTTTTCAGCAAGATCTTTTCCTCCTTTGGTTTCGAAGAATGAGCAAGTTGCTCTGAAATTTACTGTTACTAAAAAGTGAAGGAAGTCAGGACTATTCTTCTTCCTGGTATTCCAATACATCGCCTGGCTGGCAGTCGAGCACTTTGCAGATGGCTTCAAGCGTCGAGAAACGGATCGCTTTCGCTTTGCCGTTTTTCAAGATCGACAGATTGGGCATGGTAACGCCGACTTTTTCGGATAGCTCGGTCATGCTCATTTTGCGCTTTGCGAGCATGACGTCGAGGTTTATGACGATTGGCATTAGATCACCTCAGACCGTAAGATCATTTTCTGATTTGATGTCGATGGCGTGCGTCAGCAGCTTCTGCAAAACCGCTGCAAAAACGGCGACGACAAAGGCGGCAAAGCCGATGCCAGCGCCCATCAAGATGAGGCCTGGCGCATCGTCGATTTCTGCGATCATGTAAAACAGCGGCATCGCGAGAAAATAGATGCCCGTGATCGCAAGGGCACAGAGCTTGATGTTTTTGATCGCCTTCACTGAGCGCACAGAAAAGGCGGTGTTGTCATCGATGAAACTCAATAATTTAAACGTCTGGTACAGCGCCAGGAAATAAGCGACCGCGGTTGCGTAGAGCATGAAGATAAAGACGTACTGCAGAAATGCCAGCTGGTCCGGGCCGTCCTGGATGATGCTCGAAAGCGGCAGCACCACGAAGATGCATAACGCGATGACCGGCAGCGCCATGAGGAACAGCACCACTTTCAAAAACAAAGTCTCCCGTTTCATAAAACACACCTCTTTGCTTGTTAATAATTAAAGTATAGCGATTTATTTATCGTTTATCAATAAATAATTGTCGTTTAGCGATATTAAAATGATGAAAGGTAAAGGAGGAGATAAGCGCTAGTGAACCAAGCTCTATTGATTTGGCTCTCCATCTATAGTGTTTTTGAGGCAGGTAGACGCTAGGTGATTCTTTAGCGAAACCACGCTCTAGAGGATCTAAAAACAATTAAAAAAAGCGCAACCGATTTGAGCTGCTGCGCTTTTGAAAGTTTATGAATAGGCTAGTCATTTCGGGAAATGGGATTGGCAATTTATGAATAAACTTATTCCATCAATTCTGGATAGACCGTTTCCGCAACCAACTGCACCGCTTCACCGATGCGAGGTCCAGGGCGGGAAGTGATGTCGGAATCGATGAAGTGCACTTCGTCGTTTTCGATTGCCTCTACGGCAGACCAGCTGTCGCGGGCTTCGATATCACCGACGGCATCTTCCACGTAAGATACGGTCGTCAAGATGACTTCCGGGTCGCGGGTGATGACTTCTTCTTCAGAGATACTCGGCCATCCTTCAAGATCTTCAAAGGCATTGGTTACTTGGGCGTGATCAAGGATTTCCTGCATGAATGTCGATTTGCCGGTTGTGTAGATTTCTGGAGACGGGCTGATCTCCACGTACACTTCTTTTTGCTCTTCGACCGCTGCAAGGCGTTCTTGGACATCTTCGATTTGCGTTTGGATGCCTTCGATCACTTCAGCGCCTTTTTCTTCCTTGGCAAGAATAGAGGCGATTTGTTCGATATCGCCGTATACTTCGTCGAATGAAGTGGCCGATTCGATAACGAATACCGGAATGTCGGCATCTTCAAGTTGGGAAAGGGCAGGCGGTGCCTCGCCGGTTGAATAAGCCAAAACGACATCCGGGTCGAGCTGGATGATTTTCTCGGCATTGAATTCCACGGAATCACTGACGCGCTCAATGTCCTGCGCCGCTTCCGGGTAATTGTCATAGTCAGTAACACCGACCAATTGATCTCCGGCATCGAGTGCGAAGACGATTTCGGTGTTGCTCGGAATGAGCGATACGATCGTTTCAGGCGCTTGTTCGAATTCGAGTTCTTCGCCGCGGTCATCGGTAACCGTGTACGGTGCGTCGCTTGCAGTTTCAGTTGAGGTTTCTTCGGGTGTTTCTTCTGTTGCCGGTGCTTCGGCAGTATTGTCTTGGCAAGCGCCGAGTGTTAAAGCGAGTGGAATGCTGAGTAAGAGAAATGATTTGATTTTCACGAGTGAGTCTCCTTTTTCTTCATGCGTTTTGTTGGATAGGACTTGCTGACGAACGGAATTTCCCGGGCGCCGTGCTGCTTATTGGCATAAACGGCCATCACGAAAAAGACATTGGCGAGCAGGTTGGCGTAGTCCATCAAATGCTCCGGCACTTCACGTTCAAGCGTCACATGGTGCAAGGCGCGGACGGACTTTTTCGCTTCGCTGCGGCATACGTGGAGAATACAGGCACCGTGCGTTCCTTGCGGCAGGACGAACTGGTCGATTTCTTCCTTCACTTCCGCTACGTATCGATCGTACAAGCCACTGAGATCGGCAAGGTCTTGTTCGGTAATGGCGAGTTTCCCGCGCACCGAGCCGTTCAAGTGGTAGACCATCGGCTGCAGGTAGCGCAAATCATCGATGATTTGAAGGACATCGTTGACCGCGATGGCTTCGCCGATTCGCGTCGTCAAGGAATCGGTGCGAATCTCGAAATCGACCGTTGAAGCGCTTTCCCTCATGAATGGGTAGCACAAATAGCGCATGTCTTTTTTCATCTGTTCACCTCCAAAATAGTGTCCGTAAATATCAGCAGACGTATCGCTTTCTAAAAGAGACAAAAAAAGCCACTCTCAACGAAGAGAGTGGCACGATTGCGAATATCCAGCACAAAGCTGTCCATAGGAAAAAGTTGCCGTAGATCCTCTTATCTTCCGAAGAGCAAAAATACGTTCAGAAAAAGGTAGGTCTCCTGGCTTGTGCATCGATTTACTCTAAGGCCTTCCCGGGTCTCCCCAGTGGCATCTCTTATTTCATACGCACTTACAGTTGCGGAAACAGCTCCGGATTTTCACCGGATTCCCTGTTACGCTGACGAATCAGCACCTTTTCCCTGCATGATTATTTACTTAGTTTCAGTGTAGCACTTTTGATTTGAGTTTAGGAGAGTGGAATGAAATTGTTTGGAGCTTAAGTAGAAAGGAGAGAAGGGGGTTTAAGAGCTTTTGTGAGTTGGGCATATTGGTAAACAAAAAGGGTAATTGAACAATAGTATGGAGGGTAAGTATTTTTTGTATAACCTTAAGGAGGGAAACTATGGAAAATCACAATGGCCTGACATGCCCATTTTGCCAATCGGAAATGAAAAAAGAATTTATCCAGAGTGGCACAAGACTCGCATGGGTGCCAAAAGTATCCAAACTGAGTGCTGAACCGAGCCTGACTAAAGGTTCTGTGTTGTTATCGGAACAAAGCCGTTTTTCCATCAACCATGTCGATGCTTTTCTGTGTGAATCTTGCAACAAGGTCATCATTGATTATGAAAGCAACGAACAAGAACAATAACATTTCTTCACTTGAGAAAAACGGCAATTTAGATTTTCTATCAAAAAAAAAAGAGTAGCGACGTCGCTGCTCTTTTTTGCTTTGAATAAATGAAGTATTCAAGTCATATATTGATTAATAAACGCACGTGCTATAATGACGCTAAACAAGATAGAGGAGGAGTTCAACATGTTACCAACAAATTTGACAGAAGCGTTAAACGCACAATTCAATAACGAACTTCAGGCAGCACATGCGTACACAGCGATGGCGTCATACTTTTCCGGAAAAGGGTATCACGGATTTGCCAACTTCTATTTGATCCAATCACGAGAAGAACATGTACATGCGATGAAATTCTATCATTACTTGGTGACAATGGATGAACAGCCCGTACTCCAGGCGTTGACAGAACCGAGAAACGAATACACAAATGCCCTGGATGTCGTGGAAGCGTCACTTGCACAGGAAAAGTCAGTGACGGCAAACATATATAAATTAGTAAGCTTGGCCGATGAACTGCAGGAACATGCTACGCTTTCATTTTTGGATTGGTTCATTGAAGAACAAATGGAAGAAGAAAAGATGTTCCGCGACATGATCATTCGCATAAAAGGCATCGAAGAAGGCGGCGAGTATTTCCTGAAAATGGACGACGAGTTTGCTGCAAGGAAATTGGAAGAATAATAGGGTATAAAACAAACAGCACACGATTTGTCGTGTGCTGTTTTCAGGCTGTCGAGAAACACCTAAGAACCGTGTTTTCCGAAGCTTACCACTCGCTTTCCTCGGGGCGGGAATCGAGCCTCCTCGTCACTTCGTTCCTGCGGGGTCTCTCAAACCCGCTGATCCCGTGGGAGTCGAGCGGACGCTTCTACAAACACTTAGACAACTCACTCATTTTTTAATGCAGAGAATGTATCCATTTCTTAAGAATTTAAATTTTTCTAGACTTATTCAACACTCTGCAAACAGCACACGGCTTATCGTGTGCTGTTTTTATGTGAGGTTTAAACTTTCTTCATTTCAGATCCGAAAGTTTCGGTGAATCTCACTTATTTCATATGAATTTCTCCAACAAAGTCTGTGTTCACTTCTTCCAAGAAAGAAGATGAAATTAAAAAAGAGCAGCCAGAGCTACTCTTTTTTTAAATAGTTATCTCATACTAAATTTTTGTTGAGTAATGAGCTTAATTAATTAGCGTTAAAAAGGTTATTATAAACACGCCATAAACACCCATTAAACCAACCGCTGTTTTTGATAATTTGGGTTTGAGGGTAAAACCTTCTCGACCATACTTATATATACTCACTCCAAGGGTAACAACAGACAAAAACAAGGACAGCATAGCAATTAATACGACGATCGTTGCAAATATATTCACTCCGGTAGCCTCCCCTAATGGTTTTAAATTCGAAACAAGAAAAGCATTGACTATGGTGGCTGCCACTAACAGTTGAACGATGCGGTAGCCATAATTGTACTTTTCATTTATCTCTATATTCCAAGCATCCATAATGCCTGTGAAGAGATCCACAATGGTTTTGAACGATGTATCTGTTTGTTTTAATACGTCGGTTAACTCCTCACCATAACGTTTGCGCCAAGTCTTAGGATACAAATAAATAAGCCATCTCATGTTATTCCTAGTCTCTTCATTCCTATGTTGGTCACCTTCTGAATTTCCCTAATTTGCTCGGTTAAATAGGCGTGCCCTTCCTCTGTTAATCGATAAGGTTTTTTGCGCTCCAGAGATTCAACCGCACGGATATGACCAGCTTTTTCTAAACGTGAAATCGCTCCATACAATGTGCCTGGTCCCAACTTGATATTGTAGTTCTCTTCAATATCTTCCATAATCGCGTACCCATGCCGATCTTGTTCAGCCAGACTGATCAAAATCAACAGGGAAGGCTCTGAGAATTTACTTTTAACCATATTTTCTCCTCCTTTCAATTTTTGTTACGTTTTACGTTATATCGTATAACGTAATAGTATTTGATTTTTTTAAGAAAATCAAGAGAAATCAAAAAAACCATATAAAGAATATGGCCTTAGTTACGAAAATAGAAGATTACCTTTATCAAACACAATTCCCTATTTGATAGAACTTATAAATTTTCATGACCCACTTTCACTTAAGGAGTGATCATTTTCTAACCAATCAACAATTAAATCCACAATGATTTCTTGTTGTTCACTAACTGCGATCTCAGCCTCATTGTCGCCGGACTGACTGCCGTATACGCCGAAATAAGCGTGGTTGCCACCTGGAATTTCAATGAACTCTGTGGATTCCGGCAAGTTCGGGCTATTTTCCTCAATTTTTTCAGGCGTACTTAAGCCGTCTTCTGAACCGCTGATCGATAAAACGGGTAAGTTGGATTCGTTTAAATAGTCATTGCTTGCTGCATATGCCCCAAGCAATATGAGTCCGTTTACGCGATCCAACTGTTGATCGGCATACATAGCTGCTGCTGCGCCTCCCATGGAATGGCCCGAGACATACCACTCGATGCTGTCGTCACTTTCTATGATTTCATCCGCTTTTGAAACATCTAGAATGGATAAATTCAATCTGACTGAAGGGATAGCGACTGTGATATTTTGCTTCGATAATTCTTGTGCTAAGTAGGCGTATGCTTCAGGTTCGACTTTTGCACCAGGATAGAGGATCAACCCTTTTTCTGCATTATCGGCTCTATAGATATACCACCCATCCTCGGGTTCGATAACTTCCTCTATTTCGATTTGATCAGCATCTACCGCTTCAAATGTATCTTGAGACCAGATAAAAAAGATAGTGAAGCTCACAATTACGACTAAAGCTAGTATGAAGAGCGAGATGAATAAGGTTTTTTTGTTTAGAATTTTTTTCATGATGGTTACCGAATTATTCTTCATTTAATCAAGTAGAAAGGTATAGCCAATCCACTGAATAAAATTATAAATAATTATCCTTTCTGGATTTTTGAAAGCATTCACTTAAGTTTTATGAAACTATTATTTCATGCAACTTAATTATAAACATTAGCACGTTTGTGAGGTGAAAGCATGAGTAAAACCAACATGTGGTAAATCCGTTAAAGGTAAAGGAGGAAGGGGATCCTTAAGTAATATGGAATGTATTAGTGTATAAGCGATTCTAGCTGGAATTATAGAAACGATGAAAACTATGGCATCAAAAACATTTCATACGAGCTCTGAGACCGAATTTTAATGTTCATCTTACAAGTACATTTGGTGCGTCTAAAGCAGGTTTGGGGTAACTAAAAGTACTACAACGAACTCCGTTGCTCTAGGCATTATCAGTATTTCTGTCTATAGCATGTCAGGAGACGATAATAATGAGTCGCACCCCAGTTTCCTCCATACGATCGGTCCTGCTCAACGTGGTTGAAAACCTTTTGAATTCTCTGCAACAGCTCACTACAGATTTTTCAAAGTTTCCGATAATAAGTAATCTCGGATTATAGAAAATACGCTATTTTTCTAGTAAGTTAAATGTTTAAATAAAGATAGTTAAAGATCCGGAACAAGGAGGTTATAGGCTATGTCTACTTTAGCAACTATTTTTGTATTGATTGTTTCACTTGAGCATTTTTATATCCTGGCTCTTGAAATGTTTTTTCTTTCGTCTAAAGCAGCTAAACGGTCATTTGGGCTAAGTGATGAAGCAGTGGCGTCTAAGCAAATCCGAACACTTTTCGCCAATCAGGGATTGTACAATGGCTTTTTAGCTGCTGGTCTTATTTTCGGATTAATCCGCAATGATACAGGAGTTGTCATTTTCTTTTTATCATGTGTCATTATTGCGGCTGTATACGGCGCATTGACATCCAATCGATCAATCTTAATCAAACAAGGGGTTCCTGCCATTATCGCTCTAATTCTCGTATTGCTAGTAGGATAACGAAAGAATTAGGTGAATGGAGAAATCAAATCATTATAAGACTTAACTTTTACTTGATGGAATAAGTAGCGTTATTAGTCCCATAATTGGTCCGCTTAGATTGATTTTTTACAAATGAAAGTGGACTTCTAAGTATAGTTAATTATTGATGATATTGTAACTGGAATGCTCAAAGACCCCAGTGTAATGAAAGCTGTTAAAAAGCTTCATAACACCGGGGTCTTTACACGTGGAATTCCTTGCAGCTGTTTATTTATAAATCAGCCTCTACTCAGCCAAGAACATTTCTTCAAGGGAAGGTTCGTTGACTTCCACACGAAAGATATTCACGTGGCAGTTCGTGAAAGCGCGGATGATTTCGGCGATTTTCTGTTCGCTGCCGACGGTGATCGTGGTCAAGGCTGCGTCTTTTTGCAGTTCGGTGCCGACCGATTCCAGCCAGGAGTAAAGCTTTTGCGCTTCGCCAGTGGGGATAGGGCCGTGTTTTAGTTGAACTGTAATGGCCGAGCGATAATACGAACGCAATTCATCCATTGTCCCGCTTTTGACGATGCTCCCGTCTTTCATGATCGCGATGGTGGTGCAGAGCTTTTCTACTTCATCCAGGTTGTGGGAGGTCATGAAAACCGTCTTGCCTTGCTGCTTTAGTGAATCGATCAATTTATGTATATGCAAAGCGGATTCGGCGTCCAGTCCGGAAGTTGGTTCGTCGAGAAAAATGAGGCTGGGATTATGAATAATGGCTTGTGCAATCCCCAGCTTTTTCTTCATGCCGAACGAAAACTTGCTGACTTTTTTCTTGCCGACACCCTCCAATCCCACAAGTTGCAAAACGTGCTTGCATTCAGTTTCAGAGACCGATCTGCCAGAGAGGGAAGAAAGAAATTTCAAATGCTGCATGGCTGACATCGAATCAAAAAGCGTGGAATAGTCCGGCATGACGCCGATGTGCTTTTTCATGCGTTCGTTGGGGCCATTAACTCCGAGGAGCGAAAAACTTCCACTTGTTGGACGAATGATGCCAGTCAGCATATTGATGAAAGTGGATTTGCCGGCACCGTTGCGGCCGAGAAAGCCAAATACTTCTCCCGTTTCCACGACAAGGCTGATGCCGCCAACGACTGGAATAGAGCCATACATTTTCGTCAATTGCTTGGTTTCGATCGCTTTCATCAAAATTCCCTCCTATTAAAGATCACCATTGCGGCTGCCATGATCAATCCAGCCAAACCGAAGATCACCAAAAACAAGTAATTGTCTTCCACTAAATAATAATAAGGGTTGCCGAACTTGAGCCAGCTGATCCATTTGTTTCCGGTAAAGACAATCCAGAAGCTAACAATCGGAAAAAGCATTCCAATCAAAATGCCCAAGAACATCGTTACAGAAGGTTTTGGGATGACGATGGACAGCAACATGGCCACAGCGATTTGGAATGTCCCTAAAGCTATTACTTGTGAAAAGATGAATAGATTGAAATTCAATGAAAATATGCTGATCAGCAAAAACGAAATGACAATGCAGACGACCCAGAAAAGCCAAGCTCCGGCAAATTTGCCGAGCAAAATACGGGGGCGGGAAGTCCTCGTTACCAAAAAACGCATCGTGCGTTCGTGGCTTTCTCTATTGATGCTGTCGTGTGAAAGGCCCATTACAAACAATTGACCGAACAGCAAGAGCAAAAATAGCAGTCCGCCTGTATGGATGTCTTCCATTTCTGTTTCTGTCAAAGAGATGCCTGCAGTCAAAATTTCCGAGTACTTCGCTGAGTAAAAAGCGGTTAAGAGCAATACAGCAATGATGATAATGGATTTTACGCTTTTGAACATCCCGATAAACTCTCTTTTTCCAATCGCAATCATGATTAATTCCCTCCAAAGTTCATTTCGTTGCCTCTTCGTGAGGCATGCTTTTAGTATAGAATCCATTCTTTAAGAAGGATGAAACCTTAGCTTAATTCTTCCTTAATTCTCCTTTTTTTTCTTAAGGGAATGCTATCATAGTTTACAGGAAACCATTTGGAAGGTCGGATTACGATGAAAGAACCTAATTTATTGATTGTTGAAGACGAGCAAGCGATTTTACATATGTTGGTGACGATTTTAACTAGAGAGAACTTCCACTCTATTGATACGGCAGGCTCAGCAGAAGAAGCTTTGGTTTTGTGCAAAGAAAAATCGTACGATTTAATTTTGCTTGATATTACGCTTCCTGGCCGCAGTGGACTTGAAATCTGCCCGCTTATCCGGGAAATCTCCGATGCATCCATCTTCTTTTTGACAGCACGTTCCACGGATCTGGATAAGCTTTCGGGATTTGCGGTAGGGGCGGATGATTACATTACTAAACCGTTCAATCCTTTGGAAGTTGCGGCGCGCATCAAAGCGCATTTGAGAAGGCGCCTCGGAAGCGCGCCGCGAATCGCAGCCAGTGTATTTGAATATGGCCGACTCACACTTAATATGAGTGCTGGAGAAGTAAAGCTCCAGGGACAGCCTGTGGAACTCCCGGCGCAAGTGTATCAGCTGCTGCTTTTTTTCTGCAGGCACCCCAATCAATTATTCAGCAAGAGCCAGCTTTATGAAAAGGTTTGGAACGAAGAGTTTCTTGGTGAAGACAATACCGTGATGGTCCATATCCGGAAATTACGGGAGAAAATTGAAACCAATCCGAGCAGCCCGAAGTTTATCGTTACAGTCAGAGGGCTGGGCTATAAATTCATTCCTGAGGGAGGCAACCATGAATCTACATAAGCGCTTTATGGTTCAGTTCTTCATGCAGCTATTCTTGCTGTCCCTCATTTTCCTCATCGGCATGCTGACCGTTTGGGCGGTGATTGGCTTCAATATTACAGCAGACGAAATCCAAACCGATTTGGCTCAAGCCGACTCCAGCTATTTTACCAATCGAATTGAAATAGAAAACGATAAGCATGTCCTTAAGGAGAATTTGGAGGAGCTGGCTGAAAGTCAAAATGGCTGGTTGATTTTATTGGATGCTAAAGGCAGTGTACTGGATTCTTTCAATGAACCTGAATCGCTGCCGGCTCAGTTTGATGTAAGTGATTTCGCCGATAGCTTGTGGGGAAGTTCCGCAGAACAGCGGGAATTTACTTATTGGGAAATTGAATTTCTGGACGAGGATCCGCTGTTATTATTATACGGCAAGAATAATGTAGCTGAAGAGGTATTGGATGCTGCTATGTCGGCTATCGATTGGCAACAAGAAAGCTTGAATTTATCCTCTGCAACAACGAATAAGTTAGAGGCAGAAAACGCTTGGATGCAGCTTCTTAGTCCTGAAGGCGAGGTGCTCGATAGTTATGGGAAAGCGGATGGGGACGCCACTTATACAATGCAACAATTAGGTGAGCTGCATACGGAGAATCAATCGATTGCCTCTTCAACGAATGAGGAAAGCGGATTGACTGCAGTTTCTGGGGTTGAAAATTTGCCGTCGACCGCCTGGGAAACGACATTCTCCAACCGGAATCTCTTCTTATTTGCTTTAATATCGCTCATCTTGTTGGCAGGTGGAACCTTTTGGTATGCGCGGAAATTTGGCGCACCGCTCCTGGTGATGATGCAATGGATTGAAAACCTCGGGGACGGGCAATATAAACAGCCGACCAATGATAAAAACACCTCTTTAATCACCAACAACAAAGGAAAGATCAAAAGGAAGTACCGGCTTTATAAAGACCTAGTGCATACACTTGAACAATTGACAGGAACCTTGCAGCTGCATCAGAATCAGCAAAAAACGCTGGAACGCACGCGGGAAGACTGGATTAGCGGACTGTCGCATGATTTGAAGACCCCGTTATCCTCGATTTCAGGATATGCCCAAATGCTCGAGTCGCCCGATTACAAATGGTCAGCACAAGAAACGCGGGAATTCGCTTCCGTCATGAATGAGAAATCTTCTTACATGATGGAATTGCTTGAAGAGTTGACCTTGACTTTCCGCTTAAAGAATCAGGCATTGCCGCTGGCTAAAGAACCACTGGACATCAATGAATTCATCCGGCGCATCGTCATTCAATTTATTAATGAGCCTTCGAATCGCAAGCAGCACTTTACTTTCACAGCGGCTCCGCAAAGCATTCGAGCGAATATTGACTCGAAATGGTTTCAACGCATCATCGATAATTTAATCGCCAATGCCGTGAAATACAACCCGTCAGGAACGGAAATCAAAATCTCCGTCTCAGCCATTGAACGGCATTTATTTGTCGTGTTAATTGAAGATGATGGCAAAGGAATGGAAACAGAAATTCTCGACAAGCTTTTCGACCGTTACTACCGCGGTACGAACATGCACGAAACGAGCACAGGTACAGGGCTCGGCCTGGCAATTACAAAGCAGCTGGTCCAGCTGCACAACGGGTCGATTCATATAGACAGCGTTCCCGGAAAAGGCACCGCAGTACGGGTTATCGTTCCGGTTTAGAATAAAACAGGCCAACTCTAGGAATTCTTTCATTCCTATTGCTGGCCTGTTTCTTTTTTATTTTCCTTTTCACTTTGTTGAACCGCATAGCGATTGCCTGTGTTCATATGGATTATCCCGCCCATTATGATGGCGATCATTAGTATAATACCTACGATTAACAACCAATCTTGCTGAAAAAATTCTCCAACAAAGATTAAAGCCATTGAAAACGTAATGCCGAACATCAGTTTCCCAGTTGCTTTACATAAAGCCGCTTCGTCGTATTTTGCCTTTTCTTCGGCTGATAGTGTGTTATAGCCTGCAATTAAAATCGCGCCTTTTCCTTGAAAGAGGACCAGGCTCATAGTCAAAAATAATAGCATTCCACCAAGCGGAACAATCATTTCCATCGTCATTATAATAAGCACCTCACAAGAAAAGAATATCTATATTAACTATACCGTTCTATTTCTTGGGAGGTTTCAGATTCTTAATAAACAGTCGTTCAAAAAGGTGTTAACTAGTATGTTACTCTAGCATTATATTATAGCTTAGTAGATATTATTTAAATCGTTAGAATTTCGCCATGATGGAAAGGCTATAGTGAGTTGTTAGTGATCCAGTTCTAATCGCATTCATTCTTTTAGCTGGGAATGAAATCTGAGTGGAATGATGGCCTGGTGTAATACTTAATGGAAGGGCTTTAATTAACATTAAAATTTATATAGTTTTCCTGAAAGGAGAAGGTGCATGTCTTCAAAGAGTCCGCGGAAGAAGCGTGATAAAATTGAGATTCTGGCTATAATCACTGTAAGCTTCTTGATAGTTGTGACAACTTCACTGTTTATAGCGACTCCTATTTTTGGTATATACGGTCTTTATAATGTGGTTCAAGAACTTAATTTGGCGAGTGTTGATTTTTTCGATGAAACCTTTTCGAATATAACTTACTTCGGCGCTTTCTTTGTTTTGATCTATTTAATTTCTTCTTTACTAGACATTACGTCAAAAATCCTAGCACGTTTAAATCAATTTCAGTTTAGTAAAAAGACGATGGTTTTGAATTACATAATCCAAGTACTGATTTGCTCTATACTTTTTACAGTAATCACAGATTATTATTTCTCAAGAATTGACATAGCTTTTTTAGGCTTAGTCATTTTGTTTACTTTAATATACGCTGTCAATTATTTAATGCTTGATGTTAATGAAACTACAGATTAGTGATATTTAAAAGCTTGCCAGTAACTGGCAGGCCTTTTTCATGATTTTTACTTTTAAATGGTACTTAGTCGCTTATCTTCATTTGAAATTTATTTAATGAGAAGTGATATAGAAATACTTACTTCCATAAAGCGAAATACATAGCAATAGAGGGACTAATAAATATCAACAATTTCTAAACACTAAAAAGAATTCTTTTTTATATTTATTGAAAATGAGTTTCCAAATATTGTGTATATCCCCTACAATAGGAATATATAGACAGTAGAAAGACGATTGCAAATAATTATTGAAGACTCTAAATGCCTTCAGACAGTGGAAGAAAAAATTCCTTAGAAGAGGTGGACTTATTGAAGAAAAGTCTAGCCGTCATAGTGTTATGTTCAGCATTATTCTCCTCAGCGTGTTCAGTGGATATCGTGGCAACTGATGACACAATTAGTACAGCAGCAAAAAACAAAGCGGTACAAAAAGTAGAAAACGAACAAATACCTTCGATTGAACCGGCAGTAGTGGAGGTAGGAGACCAAAAATTCGACTTATTTTCGTATTATCCATCATTTGACGATTACATAAAATTAGCCAAGAAAGAACCAGATTCACTGGAGGAGTCTTATGCTCTAGCCGTTACAGAGCCGTTCCAAACGAATGCTTTTGGGGAAGTGAAGGGCACAATGTATGCAGATTACTGGTTTTTCACGCCACCTAAAGACATTATTCCGTTGCAGAGTGAACTCCAGGCCTTATCGGATCGGGAAGAGTCTCTATACATAGCAATCGAAGATGCTTTAAAGAAATCAGCAGAAATGCTGCCCGGTAGTGACAAGACCGTACATATCTTTCCAGCGAATCCAGCATATACACATGGGAAGACGCAAGAACTAAATCCTCTAGGAGTTGCACTTGCGCAGGATGTCATTGTTCTTTTTGTTACTTCCATTCTCAACGAAGAAGATTTGCAACACACCATTGCCCATGAATACTTTCATATGATCGATATGGAAAGAGGAACAGCGGAGAGTTCAATGTCTTCCACATTATTAGAAGTTGCAGTAATGGAAGGAAAAGCTGAGGCTTTTGCGAGAATGAATTATCCAAAAACGAAACAAGACTGGATATTGAACGCAGATGAAAAGATTACAGAAGAAACCAAAGCACTGTTCTTGGAAGAAAAAGATTCTCCCGAGATCGAAATTTGGAATGATTTTTATTACGGAAATGCTGTTACCGAAGTACCGCCTTTTTCTACTCATATAATTGGGTATGACATTATGCAGAAATTTTTAAAGCAGCACCCTAATATGCCGGTGGAGGAATGGCTTGAATTGACTGCAGAAGAAATTCTGGCAGGGAGTGAGTATGCGACATCAGGATCAAACTAATTTCAACTTCAGTGTTTTTTTACCAAGCGGTTCTGGCTCGTCCTTCTTTAAGTATTTAAGTTTGAAATATTTAAGCAAAACTAGGGGTGACCAATGGAAAGAACAAGTAGTTATACTTATTTTGCCATTCAAAGTAACGGGAAAATTTGTAAGGGCTTTGTAGCTTACGAAAATGGAATTTTTGATCCGGAAGAAATTACTCGGATTCTGGAGATTGAAGCTTTTAGTAGTTGGGCCTATGGTGATAGAAGGGTAGATGGCTCAGAGTATCTTTTCTCCACATGGAGTGCTGAAAAATCTGAGGTCGGAAGACTAGATGTAGAAGCTCAGTGCAGAGACACTATTAAAAACCTCAAAAACAAAGTCCCGCAGCTAAATCGAATTAAACAACAATACGATGTAAAATTTGTGTTAATGATTGTCCCGAGTATTTATCATGAAGAACAACCTTGGATTTCATTTAACGAAGAGGTAATTGAATTTTGTTATTTAACAGGAACTACTATTGAAGTAGACATGTATATTCATGAGGAAGAGGATGAAAACCCTTGTGATAGAAAGAGCTGGAAAGTATGAACTGATAGCACTACTTTCAAACTTGAACAGACAAATCAGATTAAGTATCAACTGAATAAAAAGCTGATTTTCACATTGGGGATGAAGATAAAATGAACAGACAAAAAACAGAGGAGATTGTTTTCGATACTATGCATGAAGCAGATGTATGGGCGGATTCCATAGCAAACGAAATGTACGGAAGGCTATATGACATCTATAGTACACCTGACTACAAAATAGCCTGTGCACTGGCTTTCAGATTAGCAGCTATTGAGAACTGCAGAATTTACACAGTGGACGAAGGAGATAGATATAAAATACATGCTAGGTTCAATACTTCAAATTCCTAAACCTGTCAATTGCTTTCTAACTATGATTGTAAGTCTTGAAAAAGCCTAGAGGGCAGAGGAGGATTTATTTGAGAAAATTTAAAACTCTAATGATTGGTATTTGCGTATTGTTCATATTGACTGCTTGCAATCAATCAGATTGGTACGATACGAGGGATGAGGCAATTGAAAACGGGTTGCAAAAGGAAGGCATCGGGGAATCGTCCACTGTATCTATTGAAGAATATGAGGGCGAAACAATTGTGTTGTATGCACAGGATAACTCTTTAGGTGTAGCAAGTATCACAGAAAGTGAAGAAGGCTATAGCTGGTACCGAAGCGCTCCAAATCACAAATTTGAAGTCACTGGTGACTTACCTTATACGACAGGGAGCTTTGAGGTTGAAACTGAATCCGGAATGCAAGTCACTATACTCTATGGAGAAATCTTTGATTCCACTATTCAAGTTAATGATATAGCAAGCCGTGAAGGTTTAAATGAATTGAAACTGCTTGGAGACTCAAAACTTTTCTACGCTGTTCTCGAATAAACTTTGATAGATCTGGCTAATGCTTTCGAGAAGTATATTTTGAAAGAGTGTATGTCTTTTTGTAGAGGGAACAGATTTAGTAAGAACAAGCAAACTTACTAAAAGCATGATCCAATCCGCAATTTTTAGGGGGAAGTTGATGATTCCTGTGTTGAAAATACTAAGTATCATTCTATTATTTTCACCTGCCGTTCTGATCTACACGGAAACGACGAGCATATTCATTGCTGTAATTCCATTCGTTCTAGGCGCTTTGCTCTACACGTATGTTCAAAGCAAAAAGCGTACTCAAAATCATCCAAATTAATTAGGCAGGAATCAGTAAACCAACTTAGTATAAGTTGGTTTTTATTTTTGAATGTAATTCATTCAGTAAACTAGCGGGTGCTACGGTGATTGTGTCTCAACACAATTGCTGCAGCGCTTTTTTTATTAATTTTATGTAATTTTTGCTAAATAATGTTGACGCTACAAAATACGTTCTGTAAGGTTGAATGAGTGAGTAGAAAAAACTGTAAATTAGCATAATTAAGTGTCGATAATTTACAAAGGTAAAGCGAGAAAAAACAGCAGTACAAATCAAAACGTTTCTATAAAAAGGGAGGATGTCAATACAATGCACAACAGCTTATGGAACAAATCAGCGAAGGCGCTATTATCAGTCGGATTGGTTGCGAGTCTTTGGGTACCAGTTTCACAAACAACTGCACAAGCCGTTGCACCAGCAAGCGATCTTTTTATTTCGGAATACATTGAAGGGAGCAGCTTGAACAAGGCGATCGAAATTTATAACGGGACAGGTTCTTCAATCGACTTGAGCCCTTATTCAGTAGCCTTGTATGCAAACGGCAGTACATCCGTGCAAAGTGAAATGGCGCTGTCCGGTAATGTGGCAAGTGGGGATACAGTCGTTCTTTATAATAGTGGGGCAGATCCGGCGGTTCAGGAACAAGGCGATTTGCAAAATAACGGAGTCATCAATTTTAACGGCGACGATGCATTGGTATTGGAAAAAGACGGCCTCCCGATCGATTCAATCGGCCAAGTGGGCACGCGCATTGAAAACACAAAAGATGTTACGCTCGTCCGTAATCCAGATGTCCAATCTGGTGACAGTGTAGTGGATGACGCATTTGATCCTTCGACTGAATGGACCGCGTATCCAGCTGATACATTTGAGCACTTAGGGAGTCACACGATGGAGGGGGCTGGTGAAATTCCCGTTCCTGATCCTGAATTGCAGCCAGTGGAGCCCAAAAAGAATTTACGCTACGAAAACCTGAATAAGAAAAAATTGACGGTTGGCCAACCAAGTGTATCTTTGACCTTGGACGGAAAGGCATCCATCACGGATGGTGTCTATATGAAAGGGAAATACGGAGAATTCCATGGTACGGGCTTTGAAGATGTGAAGGTGGTGCTAAGCCCCGCCCGCACGGAATCGATCTTTGATTTTACCGGAATTGAGGTAAAACACGTAGTAGTGGATGGCGAGAAGGTTTCTGAAATCAGGGGAGCTGAAAACATCCAGGAAATCGAATTTATCGATGGAGCTGATTATGAAGCGATCCGTTTCTACAATTCGGACGGCGAGCCGATCTCTTCTCCTCATTTGCCAAAGGAAAACAAAGCACCCGTAGCAACGAAAGTTTTTGCCGGGGAACAAGTGTGGGCAGGGGATCGCTTACAATATGACCTAACAGAATACTTCTCGGATCCTGAAGGGCAAAGCCTATCATTCTCATCGACAAAAGGGACCATCACTGGCGCGAACTTGACGCTCGACTTGCCGGAAGGGTCCCATATCGTCGGTGTGACAGCAAGCGATGGCAATCAAAGTGTCACCCAGTCATTTTCGGTGACAGTGTCTGCAGAAGCGCCAGCACCCGATGAATATTATGACACAGCAGAGGGCTTGCAGGGTGAGGCATTAAAAGCGGAACTTCACGAAATCATCGATGGCCATACAGAGCTCAGCTATTCGCAAGTATGGGATGCATTGAAAATAACAGATGAAGACCCGAACAATCCGAATAACGTATTGTTATTGTATACGGGCGAGTCGCGTTCGAAATCCTTGAACGGCGGCAATGTCGGCGACTGGAACCGCGAGCACACATGGGCGAAATCTCACGGCGGTTTTGGAACGGCTAGAGGGGCGGGGACGGATATCCACCATTTGCGCCCGACCGATGTACAAGTGAACGGGCTGCGCGGCAATTTGGACTTTGATTACGGCGGCAGTGCCGTCAGTGGCTGCGACGGCTGTCTGCGAACAGCGACTTCCTGGGAGCCGCCGGATGAAGTGAAAGGCGACGTCGCCCGGATGCTGTTTTATATGGCGGTCCGCTATGAATCAGGGGATGCGGTAGATTTGGAACTGAATGACTTGGTGAATAATGGCTCGACGCCTTACCACGGCAAGATCTCCGTGTTGCTCGAATGGCACGAGCAAGATCCGGTCAGCGCTTGGGAACAGCAGCGCAACGAGAAAATCGAAGACATTCAAGGCAACCGCAACCCGTTCGTCGATTATCCGGAATGGGCGGAATCGATCTGGTAAGCAGGTATTCGATAAGCCAAACGTGAAAACGGCGTATGGAAAGAATCATTTATTTTAGACATGAGATTTGTAGATACTTCTATAATTAAGCAAAAGGAGAAAAGCGGTGCTAAGCCACGCTTTTCTCCTTTTGTTTGCTCGGATGTTCAATGGATTATACTTAGTTAAGAGAAAAGGGGTGTGAAGGATGTTTTTGACAAGGGAAGCCAAGATTCTAGATGGGACACCCAATTATTTGGTGATCGAAGACATAGGGGAAATTGATTCTGCCAAACACTTTAAAGAAATTTTGAATGAATTGAAGAAGTACATTATGGAAAAAGGGATTCAATCGGTTTCCATCATACTCAATGAACAGCAAGCTGAATATGCTAGGTACATAGAGTTGCTTGAAGAATTCAGTTTTCAAAAACAAGACACCCAATTTTTTTATAGGCGGGATTTGTCTGGTTTTGAAGATGTGGAGATGGAGACGCCGTTTTCGGTCAAATCATTGGAAGAAACAACGAGTGATGTATTTTTAAAAACATGGATGGAAGCTAGCGCGGGTTCATTGAATGCTTCCGCTCCTTTCACGTCCCTGCCTGCCCAAAAGGAATTTGAAGGGATGCAAGCTGAACTTGGCGTGAATTATCAAAAAAGCTGCCTCGTTATTTTTTATGGACATCAAGCGATAGGTGTGACAATGCCTCAAATCGAACAGGGAACTGTCGATGAAGGAAGGCTGTTTTACTTTGGGATCGTACCGGATTTTCGGGGCAAGGGCTTAGGCGAATCCATACATAAACTGTCACTCCACCTCCTTAAACAAATGGGGGCCGCTTATTATATTGGCGCGACCGGACAACACAATATCCCAATGCAGCGAATATTTGAAGCGAATGCTTGCGAACTGATTGAAAGAAAGTTTATTTATCGATTGAAGGATGGCGTTAAGTGAATAGATCAGCGGCTATGAACCTGAAGTGATAGGAGGAGTAGATTTGGTATGCTCTTGAAAACAGAACGATTAATCATTAGGCCATTTCAAGCACAGAACATGAAAGTCGCTTGTTCGATTTCTAGATCAGTAGGGATTTTTGATCTTTGCAATAATCCAGTTATTTTTTCACGCTTTTGAATTCTAAAAGCATGGGGATGATATTCAATAAAATCGACATGATCGTCAAAATCCATAGCGCTGACGACATGATCGGTACAACATCCGAGAGTGCAGACCAATCTTCTGCGCGCACCCAATCGGCGACCATGCTGTAATCTGCCGCAAGGGTCAAGGCTGTAAACGATAGACCTGCCGCCATCGCTAATTTATAATCCTTGCCTATTGCATACAGATAAAGATTTACGCAGGTAGCTGCAATTGCGATCAGTCCGAATAGGAACCACATAGTTTTGCCTCCAATTTTAAAGGGAATTAATATGAATAGAGACAGTGTAAGATAATCATTGGTTTCGCAAAGCCGTTGGATATGTGCAGGAAACTTTAAGATTATAGATTGATAAATGATTAATTTACTGAAAATACCGATTTTTGAAACTTTATGCAGCTGTAAACGTATTATAAAGCAAAGGGAAAATGAGTAATAGCTGAAATGAAAGGGGAGGATTTTATGCATTGGATGATGTGGATCTTCTGGGGATTCTTTGGGGCTTTATTTATCGGGAGTTATGTAGTAGACAAATTGACCAAAAAGAAATATAGCTTGGATAAAAAAGCGAATACTGCAAACCAGGATTCTGCTGCCGCGGATGCGAGCCGACAAGCAGGGCGCAATAACCACGAAAGCGGCATGTTTTAACAGAGTGATCGACAGTGGGGTTATTCAAACAGGTGTAAGTTCCGGATGAGCGGGTACAGTATAAAAAATGCACGACGAGGAGGAATGCTGTATGGCTAGAAAAGGAACCGCTGGACGCACGCCTGAAAAGCAAGTCGGGGCTCGCGAATCTGCGATCGATAAAGCGATCAATAAAACGAAACAAGCCTTGGACGGAGATAACGAAGCGACGGATTACGGCGAAGAAAAAGGCAGAGACCAGCAAGAAGACGCAAAAGAGTATTCGAAGCATGTGTCTGAAGAAGATGAACGCGATTTACCGGAACAACAGAAATAAAAAAATGGAGCTTGAGGGAATTTCCTCAAGCTCCATTTTTATTTAGGACGGGTTGGTCGACCATAATCCAGCGCTTTTGACGAAAACGCGCGGATGCAATTTCAAGCTGGCGACGATCAAGTCGGCCAGATCTTCCGGATGCATGACACGTTCTGCGTCGCCGGTGATCAGGTTGGACTCGTGTGCCAGGTCTGTGACAACTGTGCTCGGCGTCAACGCCGTAACACGGATATTGTGCTTGCGCACTTCAAGTGCAAGTGATTCGGTCAAGCCCATGACAGCGAATTTAGAAGAGCTGTACGCGCTTGTGACCGGTGCGCCTTTTTGTCCGGCAGTGGACGAGATATTGATGATATCGCCTGAACTCTGCTCGATCATGCCTGGAAGTACGGCACGTGTTGCGTTATAGACGCCCATCAAATTGACGTCGACGATGTTTTTCCATTCTTCTGGTGACAATTCCAGGAAGCCGCCGAATTTCCCGGTGCCTGCGTTGTTGATGAGGATATCGATATCGCCTAGTTCGGTTTTGAGTTTCTCGATCGCTTGTTGAATCGCAGCGAGATTGGTAACGTCCGCAGAGGCAGTTGCCACTTTGACATTCGCATCTTGCAGTTCGACGGATACTTTGTCGAGGTTTTCCTGTTTCAAGCCGATCAAGCCGACATTGACGCCTTCATTAGCAAGAGCGATGGCTGTCGCACGGCCGATGCCGCGTCCTCCACCTGTAATGATCGCTGTTTTTCCTTTAATTGATTGCATCGTAACACTCCTTAAATTCGGGTACGCCAAAGCTATCCCATAACTAAATACTTTCCTATTATCTGTGATTTGATTCGGAAATGCATGTGAGGCGTCTTGAGTCAAAATAAAAACAACCCGGGAAATCCCGGGCTGTTCGTGTGATCAATATTTATAGGATTGGCCGCCGTCGATCGGGATGACGGAAGCGTTGATGAATTTCGCTGCATCGGATAATAAGAAAGCGACGAGGTTGCCGACTTCTTCCGGTTTGCCGAAACGCTTCATCGGGTTGACGCTGACGAATTCCTTGCCGGCTGCTTCCCAGTCATCTCCAGCCATTTGCTTCAAGGATCCTTCGACCATCGGTGTCATGATGGCGCCTGGTGCGATGGCGTTGATGCTGACGCCGTACTGGCCGTATTCGATGGCTGAGTTGCGTGTCAAGCCAACGACGCCGTGCTTGCTCGCCGCGTAGCCGGACTGGTTGCCGACGCCGCGGATGCCGCCGACCGATGCGGTGTTGACGATCGAGCCGAAGCCTTGTTCTTTCATTACTTTCAAGACATGCTTCATGCCGTAGAATACGCCGTTCAAGTTGACGCTGACGACTTTTTCGAATTCAGCGGAGCCGTAGTCTTCAGTCAGGTTTTGCTTGCCTTCGATGCCAGCGTTATTGAAGAAGCCGTCGATTTTGCCGAATGTATCGAGCGTGAATTGGACATAGTTTTTCACTTGTTCTTCATCGGTCACGTTCGCTTCAACAATTTCAACTGAAGCATCTGTCGAATGTGCCAAGATTGCTTTGCGGCTTTCTTCGAGTGATTCTTTGTTCATGTCGACAAGGACGAGCTTGCCGCCTTGTGCTGCGATCGAGTCGGCAGCGGCGCGGCCAAGGCCGGATCCTCCGCCGGTAATGATGACGACTTTGTCTTGGTAATTGATCATGGAAATATCTCTCCTTTTAGTGGGTATGCTAAACTTGAAAATAGGCTACTCTTTTACTGTAAGCCTTTGCAAACTAGCTCTCAATCAGTAGAATTTCCGGATGTGTCGAGTAACTCGACAGATTTTTGAGAAGTGTCGAGTTTTAGGGGGATGGGCGATGAAAAGCAAGAAAGAGAAATTGTCTCCGCAGGCGGAACGGACCAAACACCACCTGAAAGAAGCGTACGTCGAATTGATCAATGAAAAAGGATACAGCCATGTGTCGGTGACGGATATTGTCCAACGAGCGCAATACAACCGGGCGACTTTCTATCTGTATTATCTCGACAAGCCCGACCTCACCGAAGAACTGCTTCGAGAAATGTTCCAGCAAATCAAACGGACCAGCACCGAACGGTACGAGAAGGGAGCGGATATCCTCACTTCGGCGATGGATGCGGATTCGTTCGAGCTGATCAGTTTTGTGTATGATAATCGTTCATTTTTCAATTTATATTTAGTGGAAGATACCATTCCAGGCCTTCACGGGCAATTGCCGCAAGCGATTTTCGAGATGCTTGATGAAGGGTTTACGTTCGAAGGAGTCGGCAAGGGCGACATCAACTCCAAGCCGTTCAAACTGTATATGGCGCATGGCACTGCAGGGCTTATTTTGGAATGGGCCAAGACGGGCTATGAGAAATCCCCGAAAGAAATGACCGATACCTTGATCAGCATTGTGCGCTCTTTTGCAGCAGCATTCCGCGTCAATTAACAAAGTCCAGCCTTCCCAAATGGGGAAGGCTGGACTTTGTTTTGGTGTGATGTAGATCAGACGCCTGAACTTTTGAGGAAGCTCAGCAGTTCGTTATTGAAACGCTCCGGCTCATCAGCATTGATGCCATGTCCGCTGTCTTTGAACGGCACCAATACAGAATTCGGAATTTCCTTGTCTAGAAGTTCGCCCAGTTCGTAAGGGCAAATCTGGTCTTTTTTGCCGTGGAAGATGGCTGTCGGAACTGTAATAGAAGACAACTCGCCGCGCAAGTCTTCATCGCGCAAAGCAGCGGCTGAGTTCAGCGTGGAATGTGCGCCGGCTTCAAGCGCCAGTGACTGGAACCAATCCAAGAATTGGGGTGAATGTTTTTGTTCGAAAAACAGGTCCGCAAATTCGGCAAGGAATGCCGGGCGGTCTTTTTCGATTTGTGCGATGATGTCGTCCACTTCTTCGGGCTTCATGCCGATATTAAAGTCGTCACGCTGTGTGAAGATCGGGGCGGCAGCGCCCATCAATAAGAGTTTGGCGACATTGTCCTGGCCGAATTTCGTCAAATAGCGGATGGCGATCGGCCCGCCCATTGAAAAGCCGGCGAGCACGAATTGCTCAAGGCGGAGTTCGTTGACGACTGCTTCAAGGTCTTTGGCCATCGTGTCGTAATCGTATCCTGACCATGGCTTATCCGATTTTCCATAGCCGCGCATATCGACGCCGATATAACGGAAGCCGTTCTTCGCGAGCAGGCTCGTCTGGTATTCGAAGGCTTTATTGTTCAACGGCCAGCCGTGGAGAAATACCACCGGTTGTCCTGAACCGATATCTTCTACATGAATTTTCACGTTTTCTTCAACTTGAATATAATGTCCCACTAGAGTTCCTCCTAGAATTTTGATTAACTACTCCCTTCTATTTCCTTTTTCGAAGTTTCTGTAAACTTAAAAACGAAAATAATCTTTAATTGAAACATCTTTAGTTCAAAAGAGATGTGATTTTCACTAGCGCCAGAGGATGGTTCTTTTCATTCCAGCGAAATCAAATGAAACCATTCAAGCGGTTCTTTCGTATTCATACTATTCTGCTAACAACTCGGGCGGAAGGGTTAAGTGTTTGGCGCAAAGGGTAATCTGACAGGTAACAAGGCTTGGACCATGGCCAACTAAATCAACGGAAGAGGAGAATGAAAATGGAAATCCTAAAACGTTTCAGAGACATTATGACGAGCAATATCCACGCTATGCTGGACAAAGCGGAAGACCCGGAAAAAATGATTGATCAGTATTTGCGCGACTTGAATAGCGACCTCGGCAAAGTGAAATCCGAGACGGCCGCGATCATGGCTGCGGAGAAACGCGAGCGCCGTGAGCTTGATGAGTTGAAGAAAGAGATAGACGATATGCAGCGCTACGCAGTCAAAGCGCTTGAAGCGAACAACGAAGACGACGCCCGGAAATTCCTCCAGCGCAAAGCGGAACTATCGGAACGCGTGACGGATAAAGAGACAGCGGTCGAACTTGCGGCGACGAATACGCAGCAGATGCGTCAAATGCACGATAAATTAGAGAGCGATATTGGGGAACTTGAATCGCGCCGCCAGGAACTGAAAGGCAAAGCGGCAGTTGCGAAGACGCAGCAGCGCATGAACGATTTCGCGTCCAGTGTCGGAGGGGCAGGCGAACGCATCTCGGCATTCGATGCGATGGAGAAGAAAATCAACCAGCAATTGGATGAATCAGCAGCAATGGCTGAACTCAATAAAAGCTCCGAAACAAGCATCAAAGACTTGACGAAGAAATACGATGACGGCCCGAATGTCGACGAGGAACTGGAGTCCCTGAAAGCAGGAACGAATGTCGACGCTGAACTGGAAGCGCTGAAAAGCCAAATCGGAAAGAACGAGTAATGTCCGGCAATTGGACATGATCCTGAAGCACGAAGGGAGGAAACTCGTTTGGTCATCCATTATAAATGTCCGAATTGCGGTGCCGACATGGCGTTCGACAGCGACTCGGGCCATTTAAGCTGCCCGAGCTGCGGCCATGAAGAAAACATTGAGACCTTTCCGGAACAGAACATCGAGCGCAAATTCGATGAAGGCGAAGCGAAGGAATATCATTGCGAAAACTGTGGGGCGATCATCCTGACAGAAGCCGAGACGACCGCGACCCATTGCAGCTTCTGCGGGGCACCGGTCGTATTGGAAGACCGTTTGACGGGAGATTTCGCCCCGG
Organism: Planococcus sp. SK3692; assembly: GCF_028890485.2. GTDB lineage: Bacteria > Bacillota > Bacilli > Bacillales_A > Planococcaceae > Planococcus. The sequence continues at coordinate 914,267 of NZ_JARCHV010000001.1, read as the reverse complement.
CCAAAGTCATTCCGTTCACCGTCAGCAAAGACGAGGCGGTCGAAGCGTTCAAGAAATGGACGCGCGGCGGGCGCTTGACCCCGCGTGGCTTCACGAGCGGCGACCGCATCAAGAAAATGACCGGCATGTATGTACCTTTCTGGCTTTACGATATCGAAGGCGAAGCCCATATCCAGGCAATCGGCACGCAGGTCCGGACTTATCAAAGCGGCGATACGATTTATACGGAAACGAATTTTTATGACGTGTTCCGGGAAATCGATTTAAGTTATTTGAAAGTGCCGGCGGATGCTTCCGAAAAAATGGACGATGTGCTGATGGACAAACTGGAGCCTTATGATTACAGCGAATTAAAAGATTTCCGCATGCCGTATTTGGCTGGCTTCCTGGCCGAGAAATACGATTTTGATGACGAGCAATTGTTTTCCCGCGTCGAATCGAAAATCGTCCCGTATATCGACGCATATATCAGCACGACAATTTCCGGCTATTCATCGGTCAGCTACACGACCAAGCAGATCGATGCGCAAAAAAAGAAAGTCTATTACACTTTATTCCCAGTGTGGATGGTGTATTACGATTTCGACAATAAAGAGCATACCTTTGCGATGAACGGGCAAACCGGCAAAGTGGTCGGCAAGCCGCCGATCAGCGCCGGCAAAGTCGCCCTATGGTTCACCGGCATCGCTGCCTCGAGTTTTGTAGCCATGAAAGCCATCGCCTTTGCGGTAGGGGGTGTCTTGTGGTGAAAAAGTTTTCATGTAAACGGGCGTGGGTGCCGATAGTGGCTTTGCTGTTGTTGTTCTTTGGCGGGCTGTCTGTTTCAGCACAGACCGGTGATTTGATATACGACGAAGCCGGCTTGCTTAGCAGCGAAGAAGCGCAGGAACTGGAAGCCTTGGCGGAACAATACGGTGCGGAACAAAACGTGGATTTTCTGTTCCTTTCGACCGATAGTACGGAAGGGCAATCGATCGAAGGCTATATGGGCGATTTTTTCGATACGCGCGCAGATACCACAGGCCGTGAAGATGCGGTACTATTGACGATCGATATCGGCGGCCGTGAAGTGGATCTTGCCGGTTTTGGTACGGCCGAACGGACATTGGATTCAGAGCGTGTCGATCTCGTGCTTGACCGGATCATTCCTGAGATGCGCTCGGGTGATTACGCCGGTGCATTCGAAGAAACCATCGTCACTTCAAGTGAATACATGGAATATCGACCGGGTGTCAGTCCCGAAAGCATTTTTTTGAAAACCTGGTTTCATTTAGCCATCGCGCTGCTGCTCGCAGGCATCATCGTCGGATCGATGCTCTATAACGCGGGCGGTCGCGTGACGACGACATCAGGCACTTACGTCGACCGCGACCATACGCGTGTGCGCAGCCAGGATGACCGCTTCCGCAATAAAACCGTCACCCGCAGAAAAATTCCGAAAAATAAGGATGGCGGCGGGTTCGGAGGAGGCGGCGGCGGCATGACCGGCGGCGGGCGTTCATTCAGCGGCGGAGGCGGCGGCCGCAGCTTCTAGGCAATCGAACAAAGGAAGGAATGAAGAACATGGCATTTTTCGGCAATCAATTTTCAGATGTGGTGGAATGGGAAGAATTCCGCGACGATATGATTTTTTGGAAATGGACGAATAAAGAAATCAAAAAAGGTAGCCGTTTGATCATTCGGCCAGGACAGGACGCGATCTTCCTTAATAACGGCAAGATAGAAGGGATTTTTGAACAAGAAGGCGAGTACGACATCGTCTCTGAAATCGTGCCGTTCCTGTCGACATTGAAAGGATTCCGTTTCGGCTTCAACAGCGGAATGCGCGTCGAGGTGCTGTTCGTCAATACGAAAGAATTCACCGTCAAATGGGGCACGAAAAGCCCAATCAATATTCCGGCGCCGCAGCTTCCGGGCGGCATGCCGATCCGAGCGAACGGCACCTTCCATTTTAAAGTGAACGATTACGTCAACTTGATCGACAAAGTCGCCGGTGTCAAAGACAGCTACCTCGTCGAAGACGTCCAGCTGCGCATTACGGCGCGGCTTGACCAATTATTGATGAAATGGATCACACGTGAAGGCAAGGACATGTTCAATTTGCAGTCGAATTCACACGAAATCGGCAAGGGCATCCAAGATGATTTGAATATGGAGATCATGGACGACGGCATGAAAGTGACCGGCTTCCAAGTGATGAGCTTCAACTACCCGAAAGAAATCCAGGACATGATCAATAAAAATGCCTCGCACGGCATGGTCGGCGATGTCTCGAGATACCAGCAGATGTCCGTTGCTGACGCGATGGGCAAATCGTCGGGCTCGAATACCGCATCCGATATGGCGGGCATGATGATGGGGATGAACATCGCCAAGGAAATGATGAACGATCAAAAAGAATCATCGAATGCGAGCAGTCAAAAGGGCAGCCAGCCATCAGCAGGCGGAGAAGAACAGCAAGGCCCGAACTTCTGCCCGAATTGCGGCGAGAAAGTGAGCGGCGCCAAGTTCTGCCCGAATTGCGGACAAAAGCTGGTTGGATAGGAAAGTGAAAAACAGGAAGTGAGCCTATCGCTCACTTCCTGTTTTTTATTGGTTAATTGCGAATTCCGCTAAACAACAGCGCCAGCCAGCCGTCGATTTCATCGGCCAAATTGAAGTCGCCATCGAAGATTGCCCAATCATAAAGTGTTCCGCGCATGCTGCGGGAGAGAAGCAGCGCAAGCTGGCTGGACGATGCAGAAGAGGTCAATTCGCCTTTTTGTTGCCCATCGGCAACCAATTGTTCGAGAATCGCGTAAAGCGGGCGTTCCGTATCGGACAGGTAATTGTCGACGGATGGGGTAAGTGCATAAGCATAGAGTGAACGGATGCCATCCCGCCCCATTTCATCGCGCAAATATTCCATTTGAGCGATTGCGAGCTTGCGGATCTTCTGTTCTGCCGACAAACTGTCGGGCAGGCTTTCCTGGAAGTCGCTATAGAATTGGTCGATTTCCTTGAATTTTTCTAAGAAGATGTCGTACTTGGATGTAAAATGCCCATAGAATGCGCCTTTAGAAGTTTCACTTTTCCGGACGATCTCATCGACCGACACCCCATCAAATCCCTTTTCGCTGAACAAGTCCAGCGCCGTACGCAGGATGCGTTCTTTCGTTTCAATCGCTTTTTCTTGTCTGCTCGTCATAATGGCCACCTTTCTGTCTATTGGAATGTTACTATAACTGATAATTCGACTGAATTGTTCGAAAACAATTGACAAAGCTCTGTTGGATTGAATAGACTATAGTCTATAGATTATAGACTGCGGTCTATGGAATTGACAAGATGTGAAAGGATGTGGATGATTTTGACAGCGGAACGGACATTGATCGATCTTTTAAATTCCCAGTGTGAAAAACGAAGTGAGCAGCCATTCCTGGTTTTTGAAGATAATCAAGAACGAGTGACGGAATACAGTTACGGTGAATTTTTGGAGAGAGTGGAAAAGTTCAGCGGCGCACTATACGCTCGCGGCATCCGCAAGGGCGATAAAGTGACGCTTCATTTGCCGAATTCAGCAGAATTCGTCGTGTGTTGGTTCGCGATTGCAAAGCTCGGGGCCATCATGGTGCCGACGAATATCCTGTCGACTGCAGCGGAAATGGACTATTTGATCAGCCATTCGGAATCGGTCATGCTCATTACGGAATCGGAGTATATCGAGAAATTCAAATCCATCCAAGGGAATCTCCCGAAGCTTCGTCAGATTGTCCTGGCGCGTACGGACGAGTCGGACGAATTTGAAAGCGTTAACAAAATGATCGGGGAATTCTCCGGTGAAGTGCCGGAAGCGGATATCGGGCCGGAAGATGTGGCGGCGATTTTGTACACCTCCGGAACGACATCGAAACCGAAAGGCTGCCTCATTACACACGCTAATTACCTCTACACGGGGCATGCTGTGGCAGAACATATCGGCTTTACGAATCAAGACCGTGCACTGGTCGTCTTGCCGATGTTCCATGGCAACGGCCAATATTATATGATCATGCCGAGTTTGGTTGCGGGAGGGAGCGTCGCCATCACCGAACGCTTCAGTGCGAGCCGCTACGGGCGCCAAATTCAACGTTTAGGTGCAACGCTCGGTTCGCTCTTCGCGGCACCGATCCGCATGATCCTCGCGCAGCCATACGATGAAGATGAGTGGAGTAATAAACTGCGTGCCGTCATTTTCGCCCAGTCGGTAACTTCCGAAGAACTAAAGGCGTTTGAGCAACGTTATAACACTGCACTTTACCAGATTTACGGCATGACAGAAACGGTTGCGCCGCCTTTGATGAATCCATCGCAAGGCGCTAAGGACAATACAAGTGTCGGCAAACCGATCGCAGGCTCTCGCATAAAGCTGATCGATGAAGAAGGCAATGAAGTGCCGGACGGGAATCCGGGAGAGATTTTGCTTGAAGGTATTCCTGGCCAGACGATCATGGAAGCTTATTTCAATAATCCGGAAGCGACCAATCAAACTTTGCAGAACGGCTGGCTTCATACAGGAGACAAGGCGCGCAAGTCGGAGAATGGCTTCTATTATTTTGTCGACCGCCAAAAAGATATGATCAAGCGCGCCGGTGAGAATGTCGCCGCCAGCGAAGTGGAAAATGTCATCATGGAGCATCCCGCCGTCTATGAAGCGATTGTCATCGGGATACCGGATGCGATGCATGACGAAGCATTAAAAGCATTCGTCATCCTGAAGCAAGGGCAAACGGCTACAGAACAGGAAGTAATTGATTATTGCAAAGGCCAGCTCGCGAAGTTCAAAGTGCCGTCAGCGATCGAGTTTGTCGAAGACTTCCCACGCACGTCCGTCGGCAAAATCCAAAAACATAAATTGAAAGAAATCGAATTGAAGAAACTGGATGCATAGAAAGGAAGACGGCTATATGGAAGACACTTTAAACAATCAAGTAGCGCTCATTACCGGAAGCGCACGCGGTATCGGGTTTGCCTGCGCAAAAGTACTCGCAAAACGGGGAGCTTCAATCGTTTTGACGGATATCCTGGATTGCGATGATGCAAAACAGCAGCTGGAATCGGAGTTTCCCGCCGTCCGTGTGTTGGCGCTGCAAGTGGACGTCCGCGACAGGGCGCAAGTCGAACAGGCGATTCACGAAACGGTAGAGGAATTTGGCGGAATCGACATTGTCGTCAATAACGCCGGCACTGTCTCGCGCCTGAGCTTGAAAGATATGACGGACGATGATTGGAGCCGCGATATTGACACGAACTTGCGCGGCACGTTCTTGTTCACGCAAGCAGCCATCTATCCGCATATGGTCAACCAAGAGAGCGGGCGCATCATCAATATCAGCTCGATTTCCGGCATGATGGGCGGCGCCATTTCCTACGGCGAAGACGGCGAACGGCAGGGACGGTCAGGGCCTGCCTATGCTGCGTCAAAAGGCGGCATTATCGCCTTCACGAAATGGGTCGCAAAAGAAGTCGGCGAGTTCGGCATCACGGTCAATAGCGTCGCGCCAGGGCCGGTTGAGACCGCCATCACCAAAGGCGTCAACTATCCGCTCGAGCTGCAATCAATCAAACGCCCGGGGCAGCCGGAGGATATCGGCGAAGCGGTCGCCTATTTGGCATCACCGGCTGCAAGCTATGTCACAGGCGAAGTATTGAAAGTATGCGGCGGTGCAGGCATCGGCGGATAAGAAAAGGTTCCAAGGGGATTAATCCCCTGGAACCTTTTTTATTTATTTTGTGCTGGTAAATCCGCCGTCAATACGGATGACGTCACCGTTGATGTATTGCGCTTTCGATGTCAGCAGGAACGCCACGAGTTCAGCGACTTCATCTGCAGTGCCGAGCCGTTTTTGCGGAATGCCTTCTTCTGCACTTTGTTTCATTTTCGGGTTGGCGTCAAAATACGCTTTGACCATCGGCGTTTCGGTTGGGCCTGGCGCGACGGCATTGACGCGCAAGCCGTCTTTAGCGTATTCGGCGACCAGTGATTTGGTCATACCGACGATGCCGTGCTTGGTTGCAGAATACGTAACGACTGTTTCCTGGCCGATGACGCCGGCGCTTGATGCGGTATTGACGATTGACCCGCCGCCGTTTTTGACCATCACTTCTGCGACGTAGCGCAGGCCATAGAGCGCCCCAAGCATATTGATGCCGACGATTTGCTCGATTTCTTCTATATCGGTGTCGAGGAATTGTTTGCCGCTTCCGGAAATTCCGGCGTTGTTGAAGAAATAATCGATCGATCCGAAATGCTCGACCGTTTTGTCGACGTAGTTTTTCACTTCTTGTGCTTTTGATACATCTGCACGGATAAAGATGGCATCCGGCCCGAGTGCTTTCACTTTCTCTACCGTTTCATTGCCGCCTTTTTCACTGATGTCGACAACTGCGATATTGATGCCTTCCTGTGCTAAGCGCAGTGCGGTGGATTGCCCGAGCCCGCTTCCGCCGCCCGTGATGATTGCTGTTTTTGCCACGTACATCTCCTCCTTATGCTGATAGCTTCATTTATTTCTTTACCCGCAATAAAGGAAGGATAATCAGCAGCGTGTAAGGGACCTGGCTTATTGCGCAATAGCAGCTTTGCGGTCTTGTGCGGCGTGCAGCTTGACCATCGCAAGGCGAGCCAGCGGTTGGATGAGCAAGCTTTCCGCCATTAGGACAATGAGGAAATTGCGCGGCCAATTGGCGAGCCAATTGCTAAAGATCTCGCCGTGGAAACCGTTGGCGGCCATGTCACCGATAAAGGTCATCACGACCGACATGCCGATGACCGTGAAGACGATGCGCAATAAAATCTTTTGATGGAAAGAAGACGAAGTGTTCGTCAGTTTGGCTGTTAATGATTCCGCGATTCTTCCGAAGACAGCTGCTTCAAGAACCATCGCGCTGATCCACATGACCGGCATGATTTTGAGGATGATCCATAGGGTGTCCATCGTCAAATGGTTTGTGTAAAGCAGGACGCTGTAGCTGGTCATCAACAGCACAGTCATCGTCACTATAAGCGAGCCGTAAAGCAGCCCTTCTTTGCCATTATGAGGCAGTCGTTTGTCTTGTTGCATGAATGTTCCCCGTTTCTACTGTATTGGCGCCCATTGAAAAGACAGGGCGAAAGGCGTTGTTTCAACAACCATTCCAGCACTATAGCAATCAGGAAGTGAATTTCGTAAGTGTCTGTTTTGTGAAGGATTAGTAGAAGTTATTAATGACTGTTACCGATCAATTGCTGCAAGCCTTCGTAAATTTCCACAATTTCAGCTTGTTTCATGCGCACCAGTCCGCTGGAGGAAGGGGCGACGTATTCGATGACTCCCGGAATGACCGGATCCTGCTGTTTGCCCCAGTGGGTCGATTTTTTGCCGCTGAACTGAAGATAGACGCCTTTACCAACAAAACAGACCGCTTTTGGCCGGTAGCGTTCAATTTTGCGTTTCAATTGTTCGGCACCTTCTTTGTATTCTTCCTTTGTGATATCTGCTGCCGCTTTGGTCGGGCGGGGGACAATATTGGTCAAGCCATAGCCGAGCTCGAGCAAATCGTGGTTTTCCTCGGGTGCGTATTTTCTTGGCGTCAGCCCGGATTCAAAAAGGATTTTCCAGAAGCGGTTGTTTGGGTTGGCGTAATGATAGCCGGTTTCACTCGAGCGGATGCTCGGATTGAATCCGACGAATAAAATGTCGAGATGGTCTTTCAAATGGTCGGGTATGGGTGTAAGTTCCAAGAGAAGGCTCCTTTCACATAAATGCATTTGCAGAGTATTAGCGTATCAAAAAAATATAATATATTCTGCACTGAACCATCGTATAATAGAAGAAAATGGCAATGATTAATTGATCTTGCCAAAAGGAGCTGCGCGATGCAGGAATTTTCGTACGAGTTGACGGAACAGCAATTTGTTGATTTTAACCTTTATCATGCTAAACATTCCGAAGCGGTCAAGCGGTCATTGACGATCCAGCGCTTTGTCATTCCGGTCATTTATTTGATGATGCCGTTTGTGATGGGGCCGATTTTTGATTGGTCGGTATGGGGGCTGATGATTCCCTTTATCCTATTCGCGGCTTTGTGGATCATCTTTTTTCCGCCATATTTCCACTGGAATATTAAACGCATGAGCCGGAAAATGGTCAATGAAGGGAAAAACGAAGGTTTGCTCGGTACCCATGAACTGTTCATTGATTCACAAGGAATCCGGGAAGTTACAAAAAATGGGGAGACGCATGTGCGCTGGTCGGGCATCGAAAAATATGGGGAGGATGCGGACAATGTGTATTTGTATAATAGCGCCATGTCTGCACTGATTGTGCCGAAAAAGGCGGTGCCTGAGCTGGAGTCATTGCGCAAGCTATTGGCTGAAAAAGTTCCAGTAAGCGTTGGGAATTGAATGGACGAAAAAACCGAACCGCGCTTGGCGGTTCGCTTTTTCTATTCGATCGTATGCTCAATTTCCGCTGGATAATTTGTGCCTTCCGTTGGCGTCATCCACACTTCAAGCGTGTAGGTGCCTGGTTCAAGATTGGCTTCCGGAACTTGGATCTCGTATTGGAGCTCCTCGCCTTGTCGCAGGATTTCCTCGCCGAGTGCCTGGGTATACATGCTGACGGACGACATACGGAACACTTCGTTGCCTTGTTCATCGGTCAATGTGAAATCATAGCGCTGCCCGCTCGTGAAGTTGAATGTCACCGCTTCTTGCGTATCGTTTTTGACGGTATAGCGGTAAGTTCCATTGTCGGTCTCTTCTATGGTCGATGTCACTTCACCTTCGATGATTTCACCCCCTGACTCCGGATCTTCCGGCAGATTGTCGCTTTCGGTGCCGCATGCAGCGAGCATCAAAGCGGCCATCAATAGCAGTAGCCAGCCGATTGCGGCCTTTTGCATCATCGGGTTCGCCCCCTTTTTTGTCTATAGAGTAGACCGCAAGAGGCCATGAAAAGTTACAGAAACGAATGCATTGTGCTGTTCTTCGGCCCTCTTGCTGTCCTATACTAGCACTATACCCTGAAGGAGGGCGTTGTAATGCCCGGATTATTTAATGATTTCCGTGAAGCGCTGTTTGCAAAGATGAAATGCCTCGGCATGAGCACATTCACAGTCGCCAAATATATGGCGATGGGATTGATTCCCTTGTATATCATCTATTTAATTATGAATTAACTTCCACCTGGAAGGCTCTGAAAAGAGTCTTTTTTTATTTCCAATTGTTGGGATATTGACTATATTTTCAGAATATTATAATATTGAAGAACTACCGAACAGGCAGAAGGGGAGATTCATGAGCAAACAAAGGAGGAATGGGAAATGAACATCACAACATCGTTGACGATGAATGCGACGCGGCAACCCAATTTACCCGCATTGAACTTTGAAGGGAAATCCTATACGTATCAAGAATTGAACACGGAAGTGAATCGTTTGGCGAACGGCTTGGTGCGGGAAGGGATCTCAAAAGGCGATAAAGTGGCACTGTTCATGAAGAATTCGGATGCATATGTGATTGCGTTTTTTGCTGCGTTGAAAGCAGGCGGCGTCGTGGTTCCGGTCAATTACAGGCTGAATGCAGAGGAAGCCGGCTATCTATTTGGCCAGTCCGATGCAGTCTATGTGTTTTCCGATAATGAATTCGAAAGCTTAGTGGCCGAAGCGAAGGAATTGGACGACCTGCTGCATCAGGTGGTCGTCTATCCGAAAGCGCAAGTTGAAGCCCATCTCAGTTGGGACGAAGCACTGGACAATGACCGCTTGGAGCCGAAAGTTGAGATCTTGCCGGAAGACGATGCAGAAATCCTCTATACGTCGGGCACGACCGGCCCGCCAAAGGGAGCGCTTTTCGACCATCAGCGAATCGTCAATGTCAGCACTTCGTTCATTCTCGGAACGGGCGTCAACCACGATGACCGCTTGCTTCATGCGGCGCCATTTTTCCATCCTTCCCAACTTAATCTATTTCTCGTGACCGGGGTCATGCTCGGCATACCGCAAACCATTCTCCGTGAATTCGCGACGCGGGATGTAGTCGACGCAATCCACCAGGACGGCTGTACGGTGTTTTTCGGACTGCCAGATATGTACCATGCGTTGATGGAAGCACCTGAGAGCGCAAATTATAATCTGGGCACGATCCGCAAATGCATGTATGGGACCGACCCGATGCCCAATGGCCTTGTTGCGCGAGCTATGAAATTCTTCGGCCACGAACAATTTTACAATTTATGCTTCCTCACTGAAGGTGGACCGGGAGGCGTCTATTTGCTGCCAAGCGAGCATGCCCATAAAGAAGGAGCGGGCGGCAAATCGATGTACATGACCCATGTGCGTGTGGTCGATGAGGAAATGAATGACGTCGCGCCTGGCCAAGTCGGGGAATTCATCATGCGCGGCGAGACGATCATGAAATCGTATTACAATATGCCGGAAGAAACCGAAGAAGCGTTCCGGGACGGCTGGCTGTTGACGGGGGATCTTGCGACGATCGATGAAGACGGCTATATTACGCTTGTCGACCGTAAATCCGACCGCATCATTTCAGCAGGGAATAATATTTATTCCATCGAAATCGAACAAGTGTTGAATCGCCATCCGCAAGTCCAGGAAGCGGCGACCGTCGGCATTCCGGAAGAAGAATGGGGCGAAATCGTCGGTGTCGTCATCGTCCCGAAAGACGGGGCGCCGATCGATGAAGTCGCGCTCTCCGAATACTTGCTTGAGCATTTGCCGCAGCATAAAGCGCCGAAAAAATTCAGGTTCGCGGACGAATTGCCGCGCAATGCTTCAGGCAAGATTTTGAAATACCAATTGCGCGAACTGCATATCAGCGAATATACATGGTTCCGCCATACGTTTATCGAACGCTGAAAAATGGCGCCCTGATGCTCCGGGGCGCCATTTCTCTGTGTTATGATGGAACAGGATTTGAATAGAACATGGCAGGAGGATTTTTCATATGGACAATAACGATATTTTGATCCGGCTGCGCTATGCGCTGGATTTGAAAAATAGCGATGTAAAAGAAATTTTCGCACTCGGCGGCGAGAAAGTGGATGCCGTCGATGTACCATTGATTTTAACGAAAACGCCGGAACCCGACGATGAAGGGGCAGAAGCCAATATCCCATTGGCAAACGACCAATTGGAGCGCTTCTTGAACGGGCTGATTACCTTCAACCGCGGACCCAAACCCGGCGACTCCGGCCCGCCCGAAGTAAGCGGCGAGCACATCAACAACCTGGTCTTGAAAAAGCTTCGCATCGCGCTGGAATTGACGAGCGAAGACTTGCTCGATTTATGGAAGCTGGCCGGGATCAACGTTTCTAAAGGTGAACTCGGCGCCTTTCTCCGGAAAGAAGGCCATAAACACTATAAGGAACTGGGCGACCAGCTCATGCGCAATCTCCTCAAAGGCATCACGCTCAATTATCGTCCATAACGAAAAGCCGCAGCATCCCAAATCGGGTGCCGCGGCTTTTTTTGCTGGTCGCTTATTCGCCGCCGCTCGTATAGCGGTTGTCGCCCATTGTGTAATTCGAGCTATCACCAGGCTTGGCATCAGGATGGGTCGGCTTGCCGTAATAGGCGGAAGCTCTGCGCCGGCGGTCGACGATAAAGCCAAGTCCCACCAAAATACCGATCGGAACCAGAAAATATAACATGGAATTCCTCCTTTTTAATAGGTGTTCGCAAATGAAACAAGTAAAAATAATTAAATAAGTATGCGAGCAGATATCTTCATTGATGACTCCATCACCAAGCAGCCGCCTCCCGCTTAGGGCTGGCCTTTAGCCATAAGCCAAGAAGGGCGCTTGCCTTATGGCATCGGCTCGCCCAGGTGCGCGGTTCGGCTAATAGATCTCGTTTATGCTTTTGAGTGATGAAGCATCTTTTTCTCATGTAAATCCGCTGGTGGATGTTGCTTATTTAGATATGGCAATTATAAAGATGTTATAACTTTCACCTTTCATCTTGGAAGGATATATAAAATTATTGACGCAAATTCCAATGGAAGAAAACATGTCTTCCTCACTAAAACTAGAGATGGAGCGGAAGGGAGGCGACGCCTGGGGGACCGCGCGGGCTGGCGAGACAAATGTGACGCGCTCTTTGCGGCACATTGGCTCAACACCTGCCCCATCCCCGGGCAGCTGAAAGCGCGACGTCCTGTCGCATCAGCTGCATGACTCGCATCCTGCGAGCCCCAATCGTCCTCCCTGAAGCGGAATCTCAAACATGATGAATTTACTATAAGGCCTGGGTTTAATTTTATTTATACAATCCATAAGAAAAAAAGCGCACCACAAAGGGAGCGCTTTTTTTATATCATGTAATGGATGCTTCGTAGATTTCTTTGATGGACTTTTCGAGCGTCGTGTTGAACTCTTCATCCGACTGGTCAGCGCTCAAACCTTCTGACAGGGCGCGTGAGAAGCTGGCAATCAAGCCTTTGTTTTCAGCAAGCTTCTGGTTCGCCTGCTCGCGCGGATATCCACCGGACAATGCCACAACACGCACGACACGAGGGTGGTCGATCAATTCTTTATAGAAATTCGCCAGCGTCGGGATCGTCAATTTCAACATGACGTACTCATCATCGCTAAGCTTATCAAGATGGCTGAGGATTTCATCATTCAGCATGGCCTCGATGCGTTCTTTGTCTGCGCTGTTGATGTCGACTTCTGGCTCGATGATCGGCACAAGTCCTGCGGCGATGACTTCTTTCGCCACTTCGAATTGCTGGTCGACGACTTGCTTGATGCCTTCCGCATTCGGTTCTTTGATGACAGAGCGCATCTTCGTGCCGAAGACATTGCGTTCGACCGCACGCTTCAATAGCTCGCCCAAATTCGGGTTCGGCTTCATCAATTGAACGCCGTTCTGTTCATCTGCCAAACCTTTATCGATTTTAAGGAAGGGAACGACGCCTTTCGCGTCCCATAGATAATTACTTGTATATTTGCCGTATACTTCGCGGTCCATCGTCTGTTCAAACAAGATGGCACCTAGCACATAATCCGACGAAAATGCCGGTGCGGTCATGACGCGTGTTCTCATTTCATGAATCAAGTCGTACATTTCATCTTCGTTGGAGTAAGCATCTTCATTAACACCATAAAGTTTTAACGCTTTTGGCGTGCTGCCACCGCTTTGGTCGAGTGCAGCGATAAAGCCCTTGCCGTTTTTCATTACTTCAAATTGTTTTGTGTTCATCGTCTCAGCTCCTTAGATTAAGAAATTTTGACTGCATTAATCCTGTTCCCTGCTAAGTGTACCAATAATCGGGTTTTTCATCAAAAAAAGATTTCAGAATTGTCGTACATGTTAATCTTCAATAGAAACGCCTAGATTTTTGGCTGTTTCAAAGTCGAAGCGGACGCCTGTCATCTGCTCGGCCACGTCCCATAGTTTTTTGGCAAGTGCTTCGTCAACGGCCGTCGGGTGAGGCGTATCCAGTGCGGGATAGCCTTTTCTTCGGCCTTTGCCGGCAGGGCCGATGTATTCACCGCCTGTGAGATCCGGTTCTGTTGCGGCGTGGACGGTAGCGAGCGCTCCCATGTCCGGCGGCTGGAGAAAGCGGTTGGCGAAATCCCTCAGCAACACCGGTGCATCGTATTTGCCGATCTTGAAGATATTAGTGGCAGAAACGCCGGGATGGCAGGCGACGCTGATCGTCTGGATGTGGTGCTTTTTCAGCCGCCGGTCGAGTTCCATCGCAAACAGCATATTGGCGAGCTTGCTTTGGTTGTAGAATTTTTTCGGGCGATAGCCTTTCGAGCCGTCAAGATTATCGAAATCGATCGCGCCGCGGTTATGGGCGAGGCTGCCGAGCGTGATGACGCGCGAGCCTGAAGTTTTCGCGAGCAGCGGCAGAAGGTGGGCGGTCAACGCAAAATGGCCGAGGTAATTGCTGCCGAACTGCAATTCAAAGCCGTCTTTCGTTTTTCCGTAAGGCGGCATCATGATCCCTGCATTATTGACCAGTAAATCGAGTGAACGGAAATGCTTTTTGTAGCTGTCCGCAAAATGGCGGACGCTGGCGAGATCGGCCAAGTCGAGCTTCAAAACGGCAACCGTCGCTTCCGGATGGTAATCGAGGATCTCCCGTTTAGCGTTTTCGCCTTTGACCAAATCGCGGACTGCCAGCAGAATCGAGAAGCCCCGGCCGGCGAGCATATTGGCGGCTTCCCATCCGATGCCGCTATTGCCGCCAGTGATAATAGCGATTTTACGATGAACATCTTCCAAAAAATCATCTCCCCTTCATTAAAATAAATGCTGCGTCAAGCTTCTTTTTCTATCTAGTTTACCCCATTTGAAAATTGAAACCGCATTCATTTAAGAAAAACCGAAAATCTTGTGAAAAGATCATCAAATTGTCTAAATTTTTACACAACAAAGCCCGCTGATGTGTTAGAGTAATTCAATAATCAAAATGAAGAGGGTGAATCAGATGGCAAAAAACATCACAGAGCTGGAAAGGGAAGTCGTTGCTAAAGAGGTGACCGTGGCCGATATTATGGTCGCCAATCAGGCGCTGAAGGATGTCATCATCCGGACGCCCTTACAGCGCAACGAGATTCTTTCGGCACGCTATGGCTGCAATGTCTTTTTGAAGCGCGAAGACCAGCAAGTGGTCCGGTCGTTCAAATTGCGCGGCGCCTATAATTTCATCCGCAGCATGACCGAATCCGAACGATCCAAAGGCGTCGTCTGCGCGAGCGCCGGCAACCATGCGCAAGGCGTTGCATATTCCTGCAAGGCGCTCGGCATCGAAGGCAAGATCTTCATGCCGCTTACGACACCGAGCCAGAAAGTCTCTCAAGTGAAACGCTTTGGCGGCGAGTATGTAGAAGTCGTCTTAATCGGCGATAGCTTTGATGATGCCTTTGCGGCAGCGATGGAAGTCTGTTCGGAAGAAGGCAAGACCTTCGTCCATCCATTCAATACGGAAGCTGTGATCGCAGGGCAAGGAACAGTCGCAGTCGAAGTGCTCAATGATATGCAGGAACCGGTCGATTACATGTTCTGCGCAATCGGCGGCGGGGGATTGGCGTCTGGTGTCGGAACGTATTTGAAAGGCGTTTCTCCTGCAACGAAACTAATCGGCGTCGAACCGGAAGGCGCGGCGAGCATGAAAGCTTCCCTTAAGGAAGGACAAGTGACGCGTCTGGATACGATCGATACGTTTGTCGACGGGGCGGCGGTCAAGCAAGTCGGGGATTTATCGATGGCGATCTGTCAAAAAGTACTGGATGACATCGTGCCGGTCCCAGAAGGCAAAGTATGTACGACCATCCTTGAGCTGTACAACGAAAATGCCATCGTCGCAGAGCCGGCCGGTGCCTTATCGGTAGCGGCACTCGACTTTTACCGGGAAGAAATCCGCGGGAAAAATGTCGTCTGCGTCGTCAGCGGCGGCAATAACGATATCGAACGCATGCAGGAAATCAAAGAAAAATCTTTAATCTATGAAGGCTTGAAGCATTATTTCATCGTGACCTTCCCGCAGCGTGCGGGTGCTCTCCGGAAGTTCATGGGAGACGTGCTTGGCGAACAGGATGACATCACCCACTTCGAGTACACAAAACGAAATAACCGGGAACACGGACCCGTCTTGGTGGGGATCGAATTGAAGGACCCGGCAGATTACGGGCCGCTCGTTGAACGCATGGCGCAAAATGGGTTCCCGTATAAAGACATCAATAACGATTCATTGCTTTTCAATTTGCTGATCTAATTTGATGGCTGTGCTGCCTGCTGCGTTTTTAAGCGGGCGGCGCAGTTTTTTCATTCCCCAGCAAGTAGCGGCTCATTTGATTTGCATAGACTAAAGGAAAGTATATTTTATCAATAATAAACAGAAAGATGATAATAAAATATTAATTTAAATATTCAGTAATTTAGGGTTTACAAGAAATGTGAAATATTGTAGGCTGATACTATCACGTCATCTTATACAAACTATGAATTCCCATTTCGGTTAGCGCTTTATAAGCAAGTGCATCGAGTGAAGTGGATGGCTGCTTTCGGATGCGGCAGAGAACGGGGATTGCCGGTTCTGTGCAACTGGAAACTTAAACTTTGGTTGAATGTGACAGACTATAGTGCTGTGCACAGCGCCGGAAGGATTCTCCTCTGGATAGAGGAGGCTGTTCCGGTGCTTTTTTTAGTACGGAAAAAAGGGAGAGAACGTTATGGAAGAAAGGGGAGAACTTGTTAAGCCGTTGGGGAACGCTTGGCAAGAATCACAATCATCAGTGAAAAGCAGCACCCGAATCGGCAATGGGACTGCAGGAGGGACGATCCGGTTTCTCGGCTACGATAACGGCGGTACAGCCATCAATCAAGTGGATGTTTGGATGAGCCATGAAGAGCTGCCTGTTTTTATCCAGGCGCTTGTCACCCACCCAATGCCGCTGCCGATCGACTACCTGCAGACAGCTGAACCCCATGAAAACGGATTTTGGGTACGGATCCGTTGCCATGAGTCACCGAAAGTATTCGTTTCAAGGCTGAGTTCGGCGATTGGCTGCCTGGAACAGCCAGCGTAAACAATCCAAACCAAGTGGAAGGCGGTAATTTCAATGGATAATCGGAGTGACCTGATTAAACTGGGCGATGAAGACATTTACCTGATCCTGTACTTGTGGAAAGTGAAAGGCTATGAAACTAAAGAGTTGGCCCAGCGCTTTCATATCAGCGCTGAGTCTTTGGAGGATTTGCTGTCCGGCCATGTGAGAAGAGATTGCTACAAGGGATTCAACCGGATTGAAAAATATTTGGTGGAATCTTACTGAGCAGTATACTTTTGATGGGAGTGTTCAATATGGGAAACCACAACGAGATGAAAAAAATCAGCGCTGCTTTTGCAGCCAGCTATGAGCGCTTTATTAAAGGGTATCAACAATATAAAGCCGAACGCACGCGGCAGCATCCTGATGGGGAGGTCGAACGCTATGACAACAGCACACGAGTTAAACAGGCTCAGCGATGAGGCCGTCTACAGCATCTTGTATTTCTATCATATTGAAGAATTTCCTGCGGAACACTTAGGCATGAAATATGGCGTCAGCAGCTTGACGATCGAAGGCATTGCTAAAGGCAGGTACCGACCGAAATGTCACCAGAATTTCATGATCGTCGAAGGCATTTTGGAACGCCGCTTAGTGAAGCGCGCCGAAAGCCAATAAATCGAAATTGCGGATCATAAAAGCCGGAAACCCATTCAAAGGGTTTCCGGCTTTTATCGTGCTTATTCAGTTACTTTGTCCGTCAAGTATCCGTAGCCTTGCGTTTCCATCTCTTCGAGCGGCACAAAACGCAGTGCCGCACTGTTCATGCAATAGCGTAAACCGCCTGCATCTTCAGGCCCGTCTTCAAAGACATGCCCCAAATGGCTATCGCCAGCACGGCTCCTGATTTCGGTCTGCATGCCGAACAGGGAAAGATCGTCGTGCTCAGTGACGACTGCCGGGTCGATTGGCTTCGTAAAGCTCGGCCAGCCGGTCTTGGAATCGTATTTATCTTTGGAAGAAAAGAGCGGTTCGCCTGTGACAATGTCGACATAGATGCCAGGCTCGTAAAAGCCATCGTATTCATTATCGAACGCAGTCTCCGTTCCGTCTTCCTGTGTGACGCGGTATTGTTCATCCGTCAGCATCTCACGGATTTCTTCTTCATCCGGTTTCGGATAATCAGCCGGATCGATCAATTGCGGAACTTCCTGGTCTTCTAAGCTTGTGAAATCAACATGGCAATAGCCATCTGGATTTTTCTCCAAGTAGTCTTGATGGTAGTTTTCCGCGAGATAATAGTTTGTCATCGGCTCGACTTCGGTAACAATCGGCTTATCGTATTTTTTCTGCTCATCGGCAATGGCCTCATCGATTGCCGCCACAGCGGATGGGTCGTCATAGAAAATTGCGGTCCGGTATTGGTTGCCGCGATCATTGCCTTGCTGGTCGACGAGTGTCGGGTCGATGATCAGGAAGTAACGGTCGAGCAGCTCCTCGAGCGAAACGCGTTCCGGGTCATAGCGCAAATGGACAGTTTCGGCATAGCCAGTATCGCCTGTCAGCACTTCTTCGTAAGTCGGGTCTTCAATCGTTCCGCCTGCATAGCCGGACGTCACTTCATAGACGCCGTAGATGCGTGCCATATAGGCTTCAACGCCCCAGAAACAGCCACCGGCAAACCAAATGTCTTCCAGGTTTTCGGTATCGAATTCCAGCTCTTCGTTGGGATTATCGGGAAAGCGTGATTCCGAAGAAGAAGAGGAGGCGGTAGTAGAGTCGGTAACTGCTTCGCTTGAACAGCCCGCTAACAGCAATAATAAGAGCAGGGGTAGAAAATATTGTTTCATCAGTGGTTCCGCCTTTCTAGCGAATCGAATTCATCAATTCGAGTATTTCATCATTGGTCACGTGTCCGGTGCGTTGTTCGGTAATTCTCCCAGCGGAGTTGATCCAGGCAGAGCTAGGATAGGCCTCCATTTCAAATTGTCCGAATACCTCTCCTCCATCATCGAGAAGGACGATGAAATCGCCGTCATGGTCGATGGTCGAGAACCAGGCTTTGAACTCATTGGCATTTCGTTCAGCGTATGTTCCGGGGGAGATGATGGTGAGGATCGTGAAGTCTTTATCGCTTTCGGCCAATTCTTCCAGTTCGTTCAATCCGGAAAGGCAAATCGAGCACCAGGATGCCCAAAAGAATAGATAGACTTTTTCGCCTTCGTAGTCTGTGAGGTGGTGAACTGTGCCGTCGAGGTCAGGCAATGCAAAATCAGGTGCCGCGGGGCCTCGGTTTTCCGATAACGCTTCCGAGCAGGAAGTGAAAGTGAGCAGGAGGGCAGCTAACATAAGCAGCCGGAGTGGTAGTTTCATGGTGATCATCCTTCCAGGTGGGGGCAATGAGCAAGAATTTGGCGTTTTCTTGCTGGAATTGCTATCTATTTGAGTTATTCCCCAAATAGAGGCCTTTGAACCACGGAACTGAAAGGACACGGCATACTTATCGGCAAAGTCGGGTAAACTGACGGTAAGTAAAAGTATAGGAGCGGTTAGATGGATAGAGAAACGAAATTATCAGGCTTTGCCTTCATTGTGCTTCTTGTGGGTCTTGGGCTTTCGGCATTGTTCATCATGCTATTTGCCGAACTGGCGGATGAAATGCTCGATCAGGAATTGGCTGTGTTCGATGCAGTCATCATTCAATTGCTGGGAACGATCAGCAGCAGCTGGATGGACACGGCGATGTTCGTCATTACTGAACTTGGGTCTGTTTGGTTTTTGGTATTGATGTCGCTTGGCGTCTTATGGGTCTTGGGTGTCAAAATGCGCGACAAATGGGGCGTCTTGTTTTATTTGGTGGCTGTCGGCGGCGGTTCACTGTTAACGGTGCTGTTGAAGCACTTCTTTAGCCGGGAGCGGCCAAGCATCAACGAAACGATCGATGCGGTCGGCTATAGTTTCCCGAGCGGCCATTCGATGGGGTCGCTGATTTTCTACGGATTTCTTATTTATTTGGTTATTCGGACCAGACAGGCACCGTGGTTGCAATGGGCATCGGTTTTCGGGCTCAGTGTGCTGATCGTGCTGATCGGCATCAGCCGGATTTACCTTGGCGCACATTTTCCAAGTGATGTTATCGCAGGCTATATCGCTGGTACCATCTGGCTTGTGTTGAGCCTGGTGGCGCTCGAGTGGATTCAATGGCAGCAGAGAAGCCCGGTGCCGCCTGTTACAGCTTTGCGTAAAGTGTTGGCGCCGCTTTACAGGGCCGTTGTCGATAAATTTTAAACATAAGGTCTGCCGGTTCTGCCGGCGGCTTTTTTTGCTTGAGTGGTTGATTCAGTCATGCCAAATTCTCTTATTCTGGTCAGGAGGGCAGGTGAATGGATGATGAATTTTGGGATCCCGATCAGCTTGATCGTGTTGATAGCCTTAGTAGCGGTCCTTATTGTCATCTTAGTTTTATTCAGTAAACGGCGCAACCAATAGTGACTGAAAAATCAAACAATTTTGTGGCGTTTTTATGAATATGGGCGTATGATTAGAAAAAAGGAGGTGCCCTTGAGATGACCGACATTGTTGGGCTGTTGCCCATACTCATTTTCGGCGGAATAGCTGTTGTCATCATCGGGATGGTATTCTCATTCAAAAATTGGACACATTAACGGAAAATGTGAAAGCGGTAGACAGAAAATCCTGCATAGGGAAGACGGGTGCAGGATTTTCTTATGCGTGAAAAGGAATTTTTCAGTCTTTGCCGAATGAAAAACAGTAATAAGAATTCCAAGCGGCAAGGCGGGGGTTGGATGGATGAAATGAAATCAGGAGCATTGGTCATCGGCGCGGTGGCGGTTATGATGGTGCTCCTCGGGCTTTATATGCTGCGAGGAAAAGGGAGCTTTTTAATCGCTGGCTATAACACGATGCGCAAAGAAGAAAAAGAGAAATATGATGGCCCGGCGATGGCTCGTTTTATCGGGAAGTTATTATTTGCTTTGGCATTCACGATGCTGTTTTGGTTTGCCGGCATGCTGCTTGAGAAAAGTTGGATGTTCTATATCGGCGTCGCCTTGTTTCTTGGATTTACCGGTGCGGCTTTATTATACATGAACACAGGCAGCCGTTTTTTGAAACGGCCGCCTGTGGAGGGAGATGAAAAAACCAAGTGAAACGAGGGAATTCCTCGTTTCACTTGGTTTTTTTGCTGATGGAACGCCCGCTGCGGCCAAGGGCATAATAGATGCCATGCTGCAGGCTTTGCAAGGTTTCGAATTTCGATAGGTCTTGCTTAGTGCGCGTAATGATCATGGCGAGTTCCGGCGAGACGCCGACCAAAATCGTTTCTGTGCCGAGCAAACGTGCGGCGGCTGCTAATTTATCGATCAGTTGCGCAGTATGCTCTGAAATATTGCTGTTCAATCCGGTCAGGTCGAGCAGCAGGAACTCGGCTTTATGTCTCGGCAATTCATTCAAGGTATTATTGATCAAATCTTCGGTACGGCCTTCGTCGTAGCTTCCGATCATTGGCACGACAATGATGCCTTCAAGCACTGGAATGACTGGAGAAGAAAGTTCACGTACCAGTTTCTGGAGCATGTTGGTCTTTTCGCTGACCATCTCTTCAAGCTGGCGGATGTGCTGGTCTTCCTGTCTTCTTGCGAGTTCCCGGATATTTTGCTGAACGGTAACGTCCGACGGGTAGTATTCCACAATGCTGTAAGGCTGTTCATCGTTTTGGTAGCGGAGGGTCCGGTACCAGAAATTCTGGCCGAATAGTCCCGTTAAAACGCCGGCATAATGGGAAGGGACGAAAATTCCTTTTGTGCCTTTACGGTTTAATTGGTTCATTTTGAATTCCCAGTCGTCCTGTATATGCATCGTAAACGTAGAGTTTTCGATATCCATCTCAACGATTTCCACTTTGCCCCAGCCGGCCGGGGCGTAAGTATTGGAAATCCAGTCGACCACATTGCTGGCATCGATATTCTTCAGTTCGCGAAAACCTTCACCGACCACGATTCCTTGCCTGAATCCTGTGGTCTCAAGTACCAGATCGGTGGCCTCGGTCCCGGTGATTTCACGAATTGTATCGAAAAAGGTTTCCATGGCAGAAGTCCAAAAAAAGACGACATCGCCTCCGTCAAAGAGCACTTCCCCTGTTTCCAAATCCCATTTTAACTCGGCTGCGCCGACTGTGATTTCTTGTTTCATGACAGTATCCTCCGCTTCCTTCTATGTCCGCTGCGCCGTTTATCGGCAGTTGTTTCAGTATTCCCTGAGTGCGCGGGAAATATGCATCTAACTGGAAGAGCTTTGCGGTGAAAAAGAAAAAAAGTCCGGAATTTCTAATTCCGGACTTTTTCATCGTCATAAAAAGATAAGGCGGAAATGCTTTGGTCTTTCATCAAATAGCCATGGCAGTGCATTAGCCGTTCGCGCAAGCTATCCGAGATGCGATGTGCGTCGTACGCGCATACGGATACGACTTTTCGCTGCGGGACGGAGCGGTCGATTTCTATTTCGTAATCGATGACTTTTTGGTCGATATCTTCCTGGCTCCCCCATTCAATATGGCCCCATGTCCGGCACTGTCGTCCATCTGCAGTGAAAGATCCGACAATACTCTCGAAATATTCCAAAATGGCCTCGGGATGGAAATTCCCTTTACGCCAATAGAAATCGAAGTTATTGACATAGTGGACTAAATCCAGCTCTTCCGCAGTCAATAACTGCTGGAGCTTTTTTTGAATTTGTGGATAAATCCGTGGGTTTTCGACGAACAAGACCCGGTCGCCATTCCGTACGCCGTCTAAGACATAAGATGTGGCATTTTCTATATAAAGATCCGTTTCTTCAGTCAAGTATAAAATATGCGCATAATCTGTCTGGCGCAAGGTTTCAGTGAAATCGCTCATTTTTTGGTTCATTTTTTTCCCTCCAGTAACGCATATCCAAGCAGTGATGAAATTCGTCTTCAGCCTTGAAATAGCTCGAAGTGAAAAAAATGACAGCACTTGTGCACGTCCCATCAGTATATACCATATATGGCCTTTACGTCGCTTCTAAGCTGTCAGCCGCTTTTCATGTTTAACTGCTGCGATTAGGGGAATGACTGCACACAAGGGAGGCGTAGATCCATGGCTATTTTTGATACACAAGCATTAGCTGAAAAACATATTTTAGTCACTGGCGCGACTGGTGGCATCGGCTGGGAAACGGCCAAAGCAGTCGCGCAAATGGGGGCAAAATTGACGGTTACTGGACGTAATGCGGATAAATTGAAGGAATTGGAAAAAGAATTAAAGGGTTTGATGGATGATAGCCGGCTGCATGTCCACGCAGCAGATTTGACGAATCCTAACGACCGAAAACAGTTGGTCGAAACTGCTGAAATGCAGCTTGGATTTATTGGCGGTTTGGTCAATTCAGCCGGAGCAGCTGGCGGAAAGCAAGTAGAGGAACTGGACCAGGAATTTTTGGAACACTTGATGAACATCAATTACACATCTACTTTCATGCTGACACAATCGGTCTACAGGCGGATGATGGAAGAAGGGAGAGGCGATATTGTCAATCTAGCTTCTCTTTCAGGGCTTCGCGGCACTGCTGGAAACACGGCATATGCAGCAAGTAAATTCGCGGTGGTTGGTTGGACGCAATCAATGGCGCTGGAAGCGATTGAGCATGGCATCCGCGTCAACGCCGTATGCCCAGGATATGTCGATACGGAAATGGCAAGGTCGAGCATTCGAAGAAAAGCGGAACGAAAAGGGATTTCCATCGAGCAGGCCTTGGAAGAAGCGCAGTCGGGAATTCCTTCGAACCGGCTATCGACTCCTCAAGAAGTCGCCCAAACGATAGCGTTCTTGTTAACAGATGCCGCTCCGAACATTGTCGGTGAATCGGTGAAGATTTCCGGCGGCAGCGTCATGAGATAAAAAGCGTTGGACTCTCCTCTCGAGTCCAACGCTTTTTTCATTGTTCGATATATTCCAGTGCGTTGTCTTCAATCACGGTATCCGAAATGCGCAATTGATCAAGCGCATCGCCAATATACGGCTCGCATTCTGCGCCGGCGATCTTTTCACCGCTTTCGATTGAATAGCATTCACCAGTGCCTGGTGTGGTCGTCAGGTCCGGCTTGAAATACAGGTCGTCTTTTCGGAACGAGCCATCGCGGAAAACGACGAGCCTTTCAGTGTCGGATAACAACGAAGTGCCGAGCATGAAGCCTTGGTCGATGCCCGCAAGTTCTAAGATTGTCGGGGCCAAATCGATTTGGCCGCCGACGGTTTCGACCGTTTCACCTTCTGCCAGGTTTGGCGGCTTGATCCACAAGGGGACTTCACGGAACAATTCGAATTGTTCTGTTGTACCATTGGCGTCGAGCTTATTCGCCATTTCACGGCCTTGTTCGGTCAATCCGCTATCGTGGTCACCATAGAAAATGACGAGCGAATCGTCCCACATGTCTTGCTGTTTAAGTTCATCGACGAGTACTTCGACCGCACCGTCGACATAATGGACAGTATGGTAATAATTTTGAAGCAATTCATCTTCGTAGCCTGGCAGCGTCAACTCTTTTTTATCCTCAGGAATCGTGTAAGGGATATGGCTGCTCAAGGCGATCATGAAAGCGTAATAGGGTTCTTCAAGCTGTTGAATGTGTTCGACTGAGGCCCGGAAGAAATCTTCATCGTTGATGGCCATGCCGATTTTTTCCGTATCGGGGTAATCTTTTTCGCTGAAGAAGCGGGAAAAGCCGATGTTCTTATAGACGGTATTGCGGTTCCAGAAACTTGCTTCATAAGCATGCATGGCAGCTGTGTCATAGCCGCCTTTTCGCAAGGTTTCCGGAAGCGGGGCGAATGTGCTGTCCGGGAAACGGGTGTAGACAGAACCTGTGCGCAAAGGATGCAACGATGTGTTGATGGCGAATTCTGCATCCGATGTGCGTCCTTCATGGGTTTGGTGATGGAAAGAAGGGAAGTAAAGCATTTCCTCTTCGAGTTGGTTCAAGTAAGGCGTTACTTCTTCGCCGCCGATTTCCTGGCCGATAACGGAACGCTGCAGCGATTCCAATTGGACGAGAATAATATTCGGCTGCTCACCGCTGTTTGTTGCGCCGATTTCTGCGGAAGCTTCCTGGAGCAGGGCTTTGTCCTGTTCGGATGGTCCGGGCTCTCGGAAAATGGAAACGACGCCTTTCCCGAAATCATAGCCATGGTAGCCCCAAAATCCAAGTTCGTAGTATTCCCGCATATTGCTGGTGGCATCTCCTGTCAGCCAGCGTTCACCTTTTACGATGCTCGTGAGGAGCGGGGCGGCAAATACCAGCAGGCCGATTGAAGCAATCACAGCTGCCAATTTACCGTTCGTCGCTTGCTTTGGCGCGATGCGGTACTTTTTCAAGATGAATAAGAAGGCAAGAAACAGCAGGAAGTCAGCAAAAAAGAAGAAGTCCGTCCAGCGGATCAAACTCAAAAAACCACCGCCTACATCATTCATTTGCGTCATCGAGGGAATCAATTGAACGGATAAGAGGTCCCCGAAATAGCGGTAATACCAGACGTCTGAAATCAATAGGAAACTGTGCAGTGCTAAAAGCGACAATAAAATCCAGCGCCGTTTGCGGGCACCGATCAATAAGGTCCAACTTGAAAGAAGCAATGCACTCGAGAAACTGATCAAAAAGAAACCGAAGCTAAAAGGCGTATCGGTGTACAAGCTAAAGAGGAATAATTTAAATGCGGAAAAGGCCAAATAGACCCAGTAATCAATTGTTTTCATGGTCGATCTCCTTTTCTGGCGTTAAGGGCCTTTCCTATTCACTACCTGTAAACTGGCATTCGGAAACATCAGCGGAAAAAAAGAAAAAAGGGTTGCCCCGAAAGCCCTGTTGCGTGAGCTTTTGGAACAGCCTCTTCTCTTAAATCCAGTTTACAAATAGCACTTAAACATCAGAAGGAGAGGAGAATCACTTACTGGATATCCGTGCCGTATAAAAACCAAGGCGATGGCAGCTCAAATGGATGGCCATTTGGCAGTGTGCCAGCCTGCTTGCGCGTCAGGTCCATCCAGACAAAAGCACCTTCTTCAGAATCGCGACGGATGTTCTCGAGTGGTGCGTGCAAAGTTTCCCACAACCCTGGCTGTTCGAATAAATCGTCCCATGGGTAAAGCGTATGCAAGTAATCGTATTTTTTCACATCGTGCTTGGTGATGACGATCCGGTCTCCGTCCGGATTTTCATAGAAGTCCCATTGCTCGAGTGCTTGGCCTGTAAACAGGTCAGGGCTCGCGGGAAATGGGTAATAGCATTCAAAAGGAAACACCCGCCCGGAACGGATGTAGACCAACTCGAGCCAGCGCATTTTTTCTTCTGCACTGGCGATTTTTCGCCATGGCACTGCGCCGATTTCGAAAGGCTCCACGTTCTTTGCGATTGCAGAAAATAATTCAGCTTGCTGTGACAGGCCGATTTTTTCCAGTACTCGTCGTGCCGGGAGATTGAATTCTTGTGTATTGGCGCCGACAAAACGGATGCCGGGATGATCGAGCGCCGCATCGCGGACAAAAGCCATCAGCCGGGAGGATAGGCTTTGGCCGCGGAAGCGCACATCGCTTCGCATACGCCCGAGCATGGCATAGCTGCCTGCGAAAATGGTATAGCCGCCAATACTCGCCAGGCGGCCGTCATGGAACAAACCGAATAGGCGGTTATTCCCTGTAGAAATCCGGTCGAATACCCGGATGACATAATCATCGTCGATACCGGTATCCATGTCTTGTAAAGCCTGTAAATCATCATCGGTCAACTGGCGGATCGTTTCGTTCATGTATCGTCACTCCTTAAAAGGTCGTAGGTGCATAATAATTTTAGTGTATTACAGGCAGGACTACAAAGCGGAACATGACTTGAAGCGGAAGTTTTTTTAAAGGCGGCCTGTCCAGTATCAGCAAAGCCCTGTTGAGGATTTGAAAACTTGGCAGGGGAAAGGAGAGCTGGCGGCGAACTAATCGGAATAGTCATTGGTTTCCCTGGTGGTTGTGTGGCCGAAAAGTTCCAGGGAACGATAAGGAGGAAGGGCGTTGGAAAACTGGAAAGCGGTGGAATTGGTCAAAGATCTATTATTCGGCTTAGGGCTTTATGCATTGATCACGGTTGTCGGGTTGTTCGTGACGATGGCGACTTCCGGCAGTTCGGACATGCTATTGTTGAACGATGAAGTAAGAGGTGAAATGGCGACAAGTACTTTATTGTGGATGGTGGTCCCCGCTTTTCTGTTGTCATTGGGTTTGGCGACGCTGAGGCGGATTCGCATGAAAAACGCTGCGCTTCGCATCAGCATCGTCTGGGCATTGCTCTTGCTGTTTTTGTATTCGGTGGCAGCGTTATGGAGCGGAATTTTTACGGTGCTCATCGCTTCGGTCTCGTTTTATCTGTTTTTGGCAGCCGTTTTTTTAGGACCGATCGTCTATTCATTTTTAAAGAAACTGCCCAATTGGAAATAAAGGCGAAAGTTTAAAGGTGAAATCAGTAGGGAAAAGAGGACGACACGGAAAGCGCAAGAGGAGGTCGTAAAAGTGGCAATTCATCCACAAATCATTTTTAACGGGAACTGCAAAGAGGTACTGTCTTATTATGAAGGCGTCTTCGGTGTATCTGACGTTTCCGTTATTCATTACGGCGACAACCCAGGATCGAAACTCGATGAGGATTTAAAGGAATTGATCTTGGAAGCAGCGATTCCGCTCTATGGCAATTACTTGCTGTTGTCGGACGCGATGCCCGGGAAACCAGCGACATTCGGCAGTAATTTTCATGTGTCCGTCCGTTCGGAAGAGTTGGGTGAAATGAAAGCCGATTTTAAGAAGCTGGCGGAAAGCGGCAAAGTCATCTTTGAATTTGAAGAAAGTTATTGGAGCGAAGCATACGGCGTCGTCCAAGACAAGTTCGGTGTGCAATGGCAATTCGATTACCGCAAATCTGAAGCGGGAAGTACGGAACAAACTCCTGCCAAATAGAGGAACCTCCATCGCTCGAGCGACGGGGGTTCTTTTGCTGAAGAAGTTCACACTCGGTACGAGAATGACAGCATTTCGTATAACAAGGCGGTGGTTGGGGACTCTATCCCTCCTAAAACTAACCCTCCGACAAAACGATTATAGAGCGTAATGACAAAATAGAATCCGATGAACAACAGCGCCGACACGATCAACAGAATCACAAATGTTCTTGTCATCTGGCGTTCCTCCATTTCTAATCATGGAAAGCTTTCGCGGCAAGGGACCGGCAGCTAGAAAAAAAGTATATTCAGCAAAATGGTCAATACAATGGACAGGATAATTGAAATCAGTAAACTCCCCATACAGGAAATACGCATGAAAAGACCGCCTTTCTTTCTAATCGCCATGAAGAAGAATGGCAGATAAATGAAAAAGTAATTCGAACAGTTGATAACACTTGCAAATAGTTTACCCGAAAAAAATAGAGGCTTAACCTTTTACGCCGGTATATGAGCGAAGGTCTCTGTATTGCGGTAAACATAATAAACGCCATAACTTTGTCGAATTTTGTCATAATTTCTGTGTTTATTTAAAAAACGGATGCTATTTTTAATGTTTTTTGTTACAATCGTGTTACGAATAGATGTCCGGAGGGTAACATGGCTAATTACAATCAGTTTTCAGACAGTAATCCGCATAATGAATCCAATCGAATCGAAGCGGAAAAAAGCAACGAAACCGGTGCTGAACCGCCAAATTTTCGACCTAACAAAAAAGATCCAAGGCGCCGCAAACTTTGGCTGAAGGCCGGTGGCGGCATTTTGCTGTTGTTTATTCTGTGGAATGTGTATTCCTTTGCGAGCTATGTGGCTCCGTGGAGTGATGAACGCTCTAAGGCAGATGCTAAGCAGGATGAAATCCAACAATACATTTTCCAAAGTGAGAAAAGCGAGGAAGCGCTAGAAGAAGTGAGCAATTCACTGATTCGCTTGTATGATCACAATTCGCTTACGGAACTCCACATCAATGAGATGGAAGAAAAGTTGGAGCAGTTGTCCAAAGAACTCGACACAGACGACCCGCGTCTCGCGCAATTGGAATCTTATCATTTTGCACAAATCGAGTTGACGCGTGAAATGACAAAGACTTTGCAGAAAACTCATGTCAAGGAAGTCCATGAGCGGCTAGATGAGATTTTAGATCGCCAAAAAGAGAAAGCGGACGATAAAGCCGAAATCTTGATTTCCCTTATGGAGCAAGAAAACATTCGATATGAACAGAAGGCAGACGGTTCGATTGCCTACGAATAGTGCATAACTAAAAAAGCTCCTTTGAAACTCTATATGGGTTTTAAAGGAACTTTTTTTTTACACAGCCATGTTTAGCTATTGCCGGATTGCTATAACAAAAGTTGAAATAACAAATTGAACAAAGTCCTGTAGTTACAAATGCTGAAAAAGGGTATAGGGACGGGAAACAATTATTTTCTTAAGGAGGGATTTCGTGGATACCCGACAATACAAAGTAGAGGCTGGACGCAAAGTAGATTTAGCAAACTGGCCGACACATGAAGATAAAGACAGCGAATCCAGGCAAATCGAACAGCAATTGAAAGAAACGATCGAAGAATTGAAAAAATGGCATATCCGGCTTCATGCGCAAGAAGAAAAAGGAATTGTGGTGGCCCTTCAAGCAATGGACGCAGGTGGGAAAGATGAAGCGATCACTTACTTGTTCTCGAATTTGACTGCCCAAGGGCTGAAAGTGACAACGCTCGGAAAACCGACTGAAGAGGAATTGAAGCATGATTATCTATGGCGCTTGCACAAAGCCTTGCCGGAACGCGGGCAAATCGGTATTTTGAACCGTTCTCACTACGAAGAAGTTATTGTACCGCGCCTTCATAATCTGCTCGAAGAAGAGCCGCTGCCGGATCACTTGATTGACGACGAAGTTTGGAACCGTCGCTACCGCCAGATCAACGACTTTGAACAGTATATGTTCGAAAACGGTTTTCCATTTGTGAAATTTTTCTTTAATATTTCAAAAGAAGAACAAACTGCACGCTTGCTTGAGCGGATGAAAAATCCGGAGAAAAATTGGGAATTTTCCTTCAGCGATGTTGAAGAACGCGAACATTGGGCGGATTATCAGAATATCTTTGGGGATATGTTGACACACACTTCGACAGACCATGCTCCTTGGTATATATTGCCCGCAGATGATGAGCTGTATTCCCGGTTGATTATCGCGCAGGTGATGGTGGAAATGCTGGAGGACATCAATCCAGAATTGCCTGAGATCAGCGGTGAGCAAAAAGACAAGCTCGAATATTATATCGACAAGCTGGAAAAAGAAGCGGAATGACAAACCCCGAAGCGGCGCATGCTGCTTCGGGGTTTGTTTGACTGTAAATAATCTATTGAAACAATAGATAATCATTTTCAGAAATGAATTCATAGCTTAAATCGATGAACAGGAAGCATTCGTCCGATAGCGGATAGCTGAATGTGCGGATCATTTCCCCTGTTTCGATATCGGCGTAGATATCTGATAGCCGACCTTTGTGGCTTGCTTTCATGAGCATCATATTCTCCAGGAAATACGGCCGGAAAGCCCAGTGTGAACCGATTTGCTGCGCTTCGCCTTGCCAGCTTCCAGTAGTTTTCCGGAAGTTGGAGGAGACTTGCTCACCGTCGCTATTGCAAATATAGATGCGGAAACTTTCAGCTTCGAAAAGCGGCAGCACTTCCTGGATGAACAGGTCGGCATAGTCTGGGCTTTGCCATTTGCCCATCAAGCGTTTGAGTTTTTCTTCGGAACGGGCGGTATAGGCCAAGCGTTCGCTGACCATCGCTTTTTCGCGGTGGACGAATTCCTTTACTTGATCGCCCACATGGATGGACAGGGAATCCGTCGTCAGCAACTCCGGGTCCGGATGGGCCAGATAATAGCCTTGGTAATAATGGCCGCCGTGTTTCCAGGCGAAATACAATTGATGGTTGTCTTCTATATATTCGTATAACAAGCGCGCGCCGATGCGATGGGCAAGCATCGATAAAGAATGGATAATATCTTGGAATGCATCGGGCTGGTGATGGCGGCTGATGCTCATATCGATTTTTAAAATGTGTGGCCGCAATTGGCGGATGCGGTCGATGTTTGAACTTTTCGCACCGACATGATCGACGGCGATTTGGATTCCGTAGGTTTTGAAATACAAAAGCAAATGATTGAGCGTATCGAAATCATCATTGAAATCGTGCTCTGTAATTTCAAGGACAATGCGTTCGAGCGGGAATCCGCGTTTGCGGTACTCAAGCAAAGTCTTCAGGAAATCTTCGCCGTCTCCTGCCATCAGTTGGCGGGCATTGCGATTGATGAACAGCAGGCAATCGTTGTTTTGGAGCAGCAATTGATCGAGTGCCATTTCGAGCAGTCTTTGATCCACCTCTGTTTTGAACTCGTCCGGAACTTCCGGGTCGTTGAAGAAATCGCCGAGTGATTTAATTCCGTCCGGTTCTATGTAGCGGCCGAGCAGTTCGTAACCGATGACGTCGTGTTTGACGGCGCTGACAATCGGCTGGAACATCGGCATGATTTTGTCCATATTGTCGATGATGTCTAACGGATCCATAATATCTCTCCTTGCCGTGCACTGTCTTCTTCTATTTTAGTCTTAATTATTCTGGCATTCAATCGAAGCTTTTGAAACACCGTTCAAATGGGGAATATTCCGAGAATGGCAAGAAAGCGAAAATCCAACCAGAAGTGCTTGCTTTTCTATGAGCAGCCCCCCTATAATATGAATCGCTGCCTTGCCTCATCGCCATCAACGGAATGCGGGCATCGCTCATTACCATTAAACGAACGGAGAATAAAAATGGACAAATTTTACCGCCTCGGGGCAATTTTCATTGCTTCCATTGTTATGGCGATCGCTTTTAATATGTTTTTACTGCCACATGAAATTCTATCAGGGGGCGTCACCGGCATCGCCATGATTTTCGGTTTGCTGACGCCGGTCAACTCAGGGATTTGGCTGATTTTGCTGAACTTGCCGATTTTGGTCCTCGGTTGGATGAAGCTCGGCAAGACCTTTATCGCCAACAGCATTTTTTCAGTAGCTGTCACATCGATTGCCATGCTGTATATCCCGATTGTCCAAGTAACAGAAGATGCCTTGTTGTCATCGGTCTTTGGAGGCGTCATTTCAGGCGCTGCAGTTGGGATCATCATCCGCTTTTACGGATCGACTGGCGGTTTTGATGTTATCGGTCTTTTGCTGACCATGAAACGCGACATTCCGCTGGGCTTCATGGTCTTCACGTTGAACAGCGGCGTCGTCTTCATCTCAGGCTTTATCTTCAACTGGGAGCTCGCGATGTACACGATGGCATCGATCTATATTACGGGTATCGTTGTCGACCGTATTCACACGCGCCATATCAAGCTCAGCTTAATGGTGGTGACGGCAAAAGGCGACGAAGTGAAGAAGAAGCTTTTGACGAACCTATACCGCGGCATTACAGTCACGGACGGGGAAGGCGCTTATACTGGCGCCAAGGTAAAAGTTCTGCATAGCGTCATCACCCGTTACGAGCTGGCATTTGTCCGGCCTTTGATTCGGGAGATCGACCCAAATGCCTTCGTCAGCATCACCGAGACGATGGAAGTGGTCGGGAACTTCCGGCGAGACGAAAACTACAAGAAAAATCCGATGTAATGGTAAAAAGCCGTCCGGAAAAAGTGCGCAGACACTTTTCGGGACGGCTTTTCCTTTATGTGCTGAATCCCATGCTCGCAAGAAGGCTATTGTACTTCCTCAACAAACACACGGTACACCACTTCATCAAACAAAGCGCAGTCATGTTCCGGATAAATTTCGCGGTGCTGGGAGTTGCGGCGTTTCAAGGCATTGGCTAGCAGGAAATGATCGATTTTCCTGAATGCTTCCACGGCCGGTTCGAGCTTTTTGGAACTGCGCAATTGAACCGATAAGCCATCTTCGAACTCCTCGAATGCCACTTCCGGAAGCAACGGGAACTTGCGCTCTTTGTGGAGCAAGTTGAACGCCCGGTCGATCGTTTCGTTGTCGATGAAATCCGGCTGGCGGATCATCAGCGAGAAAGTCGCCGGCAGCCCGTCCTGGTTTTCTGCATGATGAAGGGTTTCCGGCGGATAAATGGAGTAATCCGCAAACCCTGGCGGACAATAGCCGTGCCCTGGAAGCGTCTGAACCGCTTCCGATAGGGCAGTCAATACGCGAAGGCGTTCATGGAAATCCTCAGACCCGATGCTTCCACGGCCGTCAATGACAAAATAGAATTGCTTTGGGATGTTTACGGCATGCGCCTCGGCGGCAGGGGTGTATAATTTACGTTCCTCCGTTTTCCAGTCCTGCATCATCAATTCACTCCTCTATTCACGGAATTCCAGTTCTGTCATCCAAGTGGCAAGATGGGATTTCGTATTGGCGTTCCATTCGTCGTTGATGTCTTTCAACAACAAAACTTCAAAATTCGTAAATCCATCGTGCTGGACGAAGGTCGGGGTGAAGGCTGGGTTCGTGATGGCGATGCTTGAGCCTTCTGCAGTTTCTAGTTTCTCGATATCCACATGGGCGATGCCGCCAATCCGCCGTTCGACGCCTTTTTGTCCAGAGAGGAAATTGCCGAGCGAGTAAAAGACGAAGCTGCGGCGGCCATCTGCAGTGTCAATCCAGGCCGGCGGCTGCAGAACGTGAGGGTGATGGCCAAGGATGATATCTGCGCCGTTTTCAGCGGCGAAACGAGCGAGTTCCGCTTGTTCTTGTGTCGGCATCGGTTCGTATTCATTGCCGAAATGGAGGCTCAACACCGTGACATCGGATATCTTGCGTGCATACGCCAAATCCTGTTGGATCAGCTCCGGGTCAATGCGATTGACTAAATATGGCCGGCCGGAGGGTGTCGGGACGCCATTGGTGCCATAAGTATAGGACAAAAACGACAAGGTGATGCCGTTACGCTCGACTACCGGGATGTCGGCACGCTGCTGTGCGGACAAATGAGAACCGGTTGACACCATGCCAATATCCTGCCAATGGGTGATGGCATTCTCGATGGCCTGCACTCCGCGGTCCAAGGTGTGGTTGTTTGCCATAGAAACAACATCGATTCCGGCATTTTTCATGGAATCGCCGAGCTCGAATGGGCTATTGAACGATGGATAGGTGGACACGCCGATCTCGCTGCCGCCAATAATACTTTCGGAATTGGCGACAGTGATATCGGAAGATTCAAGGAAGGGCTGGATTGGCGCGAACATAGAGTCAAAGTCATACCCATTGCCTGTTCTGGCATCTTCGTAAAGCGGCTCGTGGATGAGCACATCACCGATTGCCGACAAACTCACCCGGTGGTTTCTCGCTACTCGCTCGGGCATCACTGCAAGCGGCACAGTACGCACGGTAAATTCATGCGGGACAGATTCAGCCGCAGATGGCTGTTCACTGCTGATAGCCAAAGATCCGAGAGCAGCCAAGCAAACAATAAACCATTTTTGAAAAATCGCCATGAGTCCATTCCTTTCGGTTGTCCAGCCTCGAACTACGGGCCGGGAACAGCTTATATTCGTCAGATTGATTGACTTCAGAATACTATAACTGTGAGGAAATAACTAGGATTTTTCTGGTTTTGCTATGATAAATAGCCTGCTTTTTGAAAGGGGCAAGAAACGAATAATCTTTAGGCGCAAAAAATTTACATAATGATAAAAAAATAGATGATAACCATGATGATCATGATCGACAGCATCGTGGAAATCATGCTGATGCGCAGATTCGATGAATAAAAGGTTTCCTGGATGATCTGCTGGCGTTTCTCCCGGTATGTACGTGTAGCCGTAAAAATGATAACCAAACCGAAAACGCAGGCGAAAATCCCGAGAATGATCGTGAATAAATCGACAAACGGATTGCGCACGACACCCATCGTAAAATGCAGGCTGGTCGCCAGGAAACCGACGCCGACGATGGAGATCGCCGTGCGGATCCAGGCGAGGTAAGTGCGCTCGTTCGCCAGATGCTGCTGGGTGTAAGTCAGTTGGTTTTTTTCTTTGCGGTAGGATTGCCGTGACAAGTTGTGGACCTCCTTCGACCGTGTGGCCGGTGCTTTCTTCTAGTTTACCCGAAACGCATGTGTTCTAATTAGAAATTGAGCAAGAAATGGATAGCCGAAAACCGAATCAGGGTATACATACATCATCACAAGTAAATGGGGAATAACAATGGAATTATTGCTGACCATAATGATCCTGCTGATCGCGCTACTCGTCTCCAATGTAGTGAGCCATTACGTGCCGCAAGTGCCGGCAGCGCTTATCCAAGTGGCGCTCGGGACGATCATCGTGCTGGTCTTCGAGGATTTTACATTTGAGTTGGAAGCCGAATGGTTTCTGCTATTATTTATCGCACCGCTCTTGTTCAACGATGGTCGGCATTTTCCGCGTGAGGAATTATGGCGCATGCGCGGGCCGATTTTCGGCAACGCCGTCATCCTGGTGTTGCTGACAACCTTGATCGGTGGTTATTTTATCCACTGGCTTATTGAAGACATCCCGCTTGCTGCTGCGTTCGCGCTCGCTGCCATCCTGTCGCCGACGGACCCTGTTGCCGTCAACGGCATCTCGCAACGCGTCCGCATCCCGAGCAATGTCCTGAGCCTCGTGCGCGGCGAATCGCTGATCAATGATGCCTCAGGGCTCGTCGCATTCAATTACGCAGTCGCCGCAGTTGTCACCGGGACCTTCTCGCTCTACTCCGCTATTTTTAATTTCTCTTATAAATTTTTGGTGGGTGCACTTCTTGGAGCTGTAATCGCTCTGCTGTTTGTTGGCATCCGCTTATTGTTCCGCAAACAAGGGATCAATGATGTCACCTTCCATTCGCTACTCCAGATTATGACGCCGTTCATCATCTTTGTCGTCGCGGAGGAATTGTTGGGGGCCTCCGGCGTTATCGCCGTCGTCGTCGGTGGAATTGTTCATTCGCTCGTGCAGGAAGATACCGAAGCGCTGGTTGCAGAAGAGCAGATGCTGACGGAAAACATCTGGACGATTATCACTTTCGTGCTGAACGGCATCATCTTCTTGCTGCTCGGGCTCAACATCCCTGGAGCGATGAGTGGTGCGTTGGAGAACCCAGATCTGGATGAAAGCGTCCTGCTGTCGTATGTCTTGGCGATTACGGCCATGCTGTTAGGGCTCCGGTTTATTTGGGCTTATTTATTCTCCCAATACGAATATCGTTTTGGCAAAATGGAAGATGCGGCAAAACCGAGCCTGAAACTGACCTTATTTGTCAGCCTGACCGGTGTCCGCGGAACGGTGACGATGGTCGGGATTTTGTCTTTGCCAGTAATCATTGAAGGCGGCTATATCTTCCCGCAGCGTTCACTGCTGCTGTTTCTTGCCGTCGGAACGATTCTATTGACGCTGCTGCTCGCGACCGCATGCTTGCCGCTGCTCAGCAAAGGGAAACTTGCCGGAAGCGATGACGGCGATACGATTGATTTGGAAGAAGCGCGGCGCCGTATTTTGCTGGCATCGATTGCTCGTATCAAATCAGAAATGACCGAAGCGAATGAAACCGCTGCTTATGAATTAATGGATGAATACCGTTTGCGTTTTCAGCAAGTTCAGCCTGAAGGCGAGGAGGCGAAAGAAGCAAACAAGAAATACCAGCGCCGCATGAAGGAAGTGCGGCTGCGGGCTTTGAAAGCCGAGCGCCGCTTTATCGAAAGGCTGAAGAAGACAGAAGGCATGGAACGGGAAGTGTACGAAGCGTTCGAGCATTCGCTGAACCGGCGCGAGGAAGCGATTGCCCATAACGCCCGTTCCACCTTAATTTATTTGCAAGGGAAATTGATCCGCGCATGGCGCAGGTTCCGCGGGGAAAACTGGCAGGACGAAGAAATCCGGCTAGTCGAATACCAGGTCGGCCGCGAGGTGCAATTAAAGGCGCTCGAAGCCGCCCTTGAAAATTTAGAAGCTTATCGTCAAAAAGCGTCCCACAAAGATATCGTCGAAGCGGTTTTGACCGAGTACCGGAAAATGATCAGCCGTTTGAGAAAGCCTGAAACTTTGTATGATGAACGCTATGAGATGCAAAAAGAAGAGTTGCGCATCAATGTCATGGATATGGGCCGCGCCAAAATTTACGATATGTACGATGCCGCTGAAATCACACGGCAACAGGCGAAAGAATTAAGGAAATACATCAATTACATCGAAAGCGTCACTTTATACGATCCGACGGAATGAAAGCAGAAGCTAAAGCTTCTGCTTTTTCATATAGGTTGAAAAATCTGTCACTTCTGTAAATGACGTGCTTTCTTCGGAATGAAAAGCGAACAAAATTTAAAAAATCTATTGAATCGTCCGTTACATAGCGTAAACTAGGTTTATGGATTGCGGTTTATTCGAATAATCGCTGTCAGTTCCGAAGAAAGCGAGGAGAAAAGATGGAGAAAGTAGAATTGAAAACTGTTATTAAGGATTGGCGTTTGCATGCCATTGCATTCATTTTGGTAGCCATTACCGAAGCAATCGGCCAGTTCAGCATTGCTGTAGGGCCAGGAGTTATTCTATTATTACCGATGCTTTATGCATTCTTTTTGGGTCTTGGATTGTATTTCACGCCGCTCATTTCTGAGAAAAACGCTAAAAATGCAGAACCGCTCATTATTTTAGGGGTGACGTTGCTCATTGCCAAAATCGGCGTTACGATTGGGCCGCAGATTGAAGCGATCATTGCAGCGGGGCCAGCGCTCCTATTGCAGGAACTTGGCAATTTGGGAACGATTTTCCTGGCGCTGCCGCTTGCAGTACTGCTTGGATTCCGTCGTGAAAGCATTGGCATGACCCATTCGATTGCACGTGAGCCGAATGTTGGGCTCATTGTCAACAAGTTCGGATTTTCTTCACCGGAGGGCCGCGGCGTCATGGCGGTCTATATTTTCGGAACGGTGTTCGGAGCCGTTTTTCTCGGCTTGATATCCGGATTGCTTGCTACGGCGACGCCGCTTCATCCGCTATCGTTCGCCATGGCATCCGGTGTCGGGAGCGGATCGATGATGGCTGCGGCAAGTGGTTCGCTGATCGGGGCATATCCCGAATTGGAAGAGCAAATCGTTGCCTTTGCGGGAGCGAGCAACTTGCTGTCGCTATCCACCGGCTTGTATTTCAGTATCTTCATCGGTTTGCCGCTGACGGAGAAATTGTACAGCATCATGATGAGAAGATCGGAACGGAAAGCTGCGAAAGGAGG
Organism: Planococcus sp. SK3692; assembly: GCF_028890485.2. Taxonomy (GTDB): domain Bacteria; phylum Bacillota; class Bacilli; order Bacillales_A; family Planococcaceae; genus Planococcus. Next base: position 876,422 of record NZ_JARCHV010000001.1, on the reverse strand, counting down.
CGGGCCGAATGCTTAAAAGCGTAATTGAATGGACGTGGGTCTTGGCCATTTTCGGTATCGCTGCCTTGATCGGCAACTGGTTCGGCATGGACGTCTTGCCATGGGAAGCGATTCCGGGAATGCTTATCTTGATCGCAGTGAGCCTTGTCGGTTTGATGCTGGAGAAAGCATTGCCTTTCAGCATGCCGGCAGTCGGCTATATCGGCATACTCGCCATCATCATTTCCTTGCCGTGGTTTCCAGGTTCGGATTATGTCGTTGCCTGGACAAGCCAGATCGGCATTTTGGCGCTTGCTACGCCGATTCTCGCCTACGCAGGCATCTCGGTCGGATCGAACTGGGCGGATTTCCGCAAGCTGGGCTTCCGGAGTTTTTTGGTCGCGATCGCAGTCTTTCTTGGGACCTTCATCGGTTCCGCTCTTATCGCTGAAGTAATCTTGCGTTGGCAAGGCATTATCTAAAGAAAAAAATCCCCGCAGCCAATCTCGCTGCGGGGATTTATTCATTGAGCGCAAAAGAAATGGCCTGATGCAGTTGACAGCATCAGGCCTTCAAAAAATTTGGGGGTGAAGGGGAAGCACACTAAACGCTTCTGTTAACTACTTACCACATGCCGATCGCGCTCAAACATCTTGCTGCAACTTTTTGAAACTTGTACATTCTATATAGATAGATTTTTTTAAAATCGATCTTATTTATAGTTAGGGGGAGTGGGATGAAAATTATTGTGGCACCGGATTCTTTTAAAGGCAGTATTTCTGCAGAGCAAGCTGCACGCGCAATGGCCGAAGGGATACTGGCCGCAGCTCCAGGCAGCGAGGTCATCGAGTTGCCGTCTGCAGACGGCGGTGAAGGGACAATGGTGAATCTGGTCGCAGCAACAAACGGCCGCATGATTACGCAACGGGTATCAGGGCCTCTCGGGAAACCGGTCACTGCCAGTTATGGAGTGCTTGGAAACGCAAAGACTTGCGTCATTGAAATTGCAGAGGCATCGGGATTAACTTTGATTTCACAAACAGAGCTAAATCCTGAGCGTGCATCGACGGAGGGCACCGGTGAATTGATCCGCCATGCGCTCGACGCTGGGTTTCGGGAGTTCATCATTGGGCTTGGAGGCAGCGCGACGAATGACGGAGGCACAGGAATACTGCGTGCACTCGGTATGCATTTTCTCAACGCTTCAGGTGAGGAGCTGTCGCCAGGAGCCGGGGCGCTGAATGAACTGCACGCAATAGATGCAGGCTCTTTTGATCCGCGCATCCAGGCTTGCCGCTTTGTCATAGCGAGTGACGTCGACAATCCGCTGGTCGGACCGAACGGCGCTTCGCATGTATTCGGTCCGCAAAAAGGCGCGACCGATTTAATGGCGGAGGCGCTGGACCGGAAGTTAAGCCATTACGCCGATATCGTGGAGACACAGACGGGAATATCTTTGCATGACTATCCGGGGGCCGGGGCAGCGGGAGGTGCAGGCGGGGCATTTTTGGCATTTTTCCCTGCTGTCATGCAGCGGGGCATCGATGTCGTTCTGGAAGCTTCGGGATTTTCACAAAGCGTGGTGTCGAGTGATTTGATTTTCACAGGTGAAGGAAAATCGGATCGCCAAACCTTATCTGGAAAAACAGCTTTTGGTATTGCACAAATGGCTGCTGTCCACGGCAAGCCGGTCATCTTATTATCCGGCGCGGTCGATCCGGAGAGCCGGGAGGACTTGATGCGCTTTTTCGAAGAAGTGCATTCAGTAACAGGTGGAGCTGTGACTGAAAAACAATCAATGGATGCCGCCTATGTGCATGTGCGCAGACGAGCAACAGAAATCTTCAAGGCTTATTTGGACAGTCATCCACAACCAAATTAAGCATCTGCATAATTTTCATTTCAGAACAGGTGTAACAAAATACGAAATGGGGTAGAAATCATTAACTGCCCCAAGTGTATATGTACATTCGGGCGAAATGAAAATAAGGAGGGATTTCCCGTGACAACGCCAATGACCAGAAGCGGGCTTCGGAAAGAAACCAGTAGTTTGTATTCAGACATGATGGCTTTTTATCAACGCTTTTCCAAAGTCCATGAGCGTGGGACTGCGGATATGCAGCGAATGAAATTGAATCTGGACAGGTTACATCCAACTTCAACTGGAGAACAAATTGAAGCGATCCGCTTTTTGGAATTCTTTCTGGCGATCCATCTCGGGCAAATCGATTCCGAACATGAACAAGAGCGCATCCAATTGCTTGGACGTGCGAAAGATTATACGATCCGCGATTCAAGAAAACGGCGTGCGCTGAGAAAATGGCGGCGCGAAGTGGAAGAAAGCAGTGAACAGGCTGTTTAAGACAAGAGAGCCAATAGTGGCTCTTTTTTTCATGGCTGAAATTCCATCCTCTAACGCAGAAGGAAACGCGCTATAATGGAGCTGTTATTTAACTTTGAATGGAGGCCGAACGATGGCTAGAAGGACGCAAGCAGACCGTCACACGTTTGAAAGTTATATCGAATCGCCGGAAAAATTACAAGGCTTGTACAAGCGCACCTTATGGATTGTCGTGCTGTCGCAAATTTTCGGGGGAGCCGGCTTGGCTGCTGGGATTACGGTCGGCGCTTTGCTCGCACGGGATATGCTCGGGACAGAAAGTTACGCGGGGCTCCCGGTCTTTCTCTTTACACTCGGCTCGGCAGGAGCTGCACTCGTTGTCGGGCGTTTGTCCCAGCGTTTCGGCCGCAGGACTGGCTTGGCTGCCGGTTTTCTGACAGGTGGGATCGGTTCAATCGGCGTCGTATTTGCCGCGATATGGGGTAATGTCTTCCTGTTATTCTTGTCACTTCTCATTTACGGTGCGGGAACGGCGACAAATCTTCAAGCGCGCTACGCAGGGACAGACCTGGCCAGTGTGAAACAGCGTGGGACGGCCATCAGCATCGCAATGGTGGCGACGACGGTCGGCGCATTTGCCGGGCCGAACCTGGTCGGCGTTATGGGAAGTTTCGCTGAATCGATTGGGGTACCAGCACTTGCCGGGCCGTTCATTTTAGCGGGAGTCGCATACATATTGGCAGGCGTTGTGTTATTTGCGCTGCTGCACCCAGACCCGCTCATGGTGTCGCGTTTTATCAGCGATCAACAAAAACGCGATCAAGCAGCAACTGGGGAAGAACAAATGGCAGGCCCCGCGGTCAACAGCCGCGGCGTTTTCCTCGGGGCAACGGTGATGGTCATCACGCAAATCGTCATGGTTGCGATCATGACGATGACGCCGGTGCATATGGGTCATCACGGACATTCGCTCAATGCAATCGGCATGGTCATCGGCATCCATGTCGCGGCAATGTATTTGCCTTCGCTCGTGACCGGGGTACTGGTCGATAAAGCCGGACGCGTTGCGATGGTCGTCGCAGCAGGGGTAACTTTGCTGGCAGCCGGACTGGTTGCGGCCTTCGCTCCAGGGGATTCGCTGTTTGTGCTGATCCTGGCGCTGGCCTTGCTCGGGCTCGGCTGGAACTTCGGCTTGATCAGCGGCACGGCATTGATCGTTGATTCGACGAAACCGAGTGCGCGGGCAAGAACGCAAGGAACGGTCGATGTCCTGATCGCTCTAGCCGGTGCGACTGGCGGAGGCATGTCGGGAATGGTCGTAGCCGGCACCAGCTTTGCGGTGCTGTCGCTTGCTGGCGGGATTTTGTCATTATTGTTGGTGCCTGTCGTCATTTGGTTTTGGCGCAATCAAGAAACCAGTATTTCATAAAGAGCGGAGGCTTAAATGCCTCCGCTTTTTTTCATTCTCATGGAATTTTAATGTTCTCCTCAGCCGTCACTCAGCCTGCGCGGATATGCTAGAACTATCATAAAGCGAGAAAGGGTGTTGGAAGATGAAGAAAATGACAGTAGGAATGGCCGCAGTGATTTTATTGGCAGGATGCGGAACAGGACAAGAGACGAGCGAAACAACTCCAGCTGATACTGAAAATGCAATGCAGCAGCAAGGGGATGCAACGAATGGAGATAGCAACGCAACTCAGGGGGAGTCGGCGGAGCAAGCAGATAGTGCGGAAAAAGCAGCCAAAGATGATCAAGCAGCATCTCCGGCAGCAAGCGGCGAGATTCGCGAATTCGACTTAGATTTGGAGTTCACGGATGACCGTGAATGGGAATTCGATTATGACCGCAACCAAGCGTCGATTGAGCGTGATTCCGGAGACCGATTATCCGGCCAGCAAGCACAGGATGAATTTGCGCAGCTTTTCCAAGCCATCCAGTTTTCAACAGCACGTCCTCTTGACGAAATTAAGCGTGAAGTATTGGAAGCAGTCAACGCTGAGCAAGCGGATGTTCGGGACTTTGAGCTGGATGTGAAATTCGATTCGGGCGAAGAAATGGAAATCGATCACGATGTGAGAAACGGCGGCACCTCTGAAGAACTCGACGAATTCTCGCTCGATCTGACATTTGTCGGAGGCGGTGAAGCGAGTTACGACTTCGAGAGCGATGAGCGGGAAGCGGAAATCGAGCGACGTGATGGTTCAGAAAGTGAAGGGGCAGGGGCACTTGAGGAAATGGAACAATTGATCAGCCAAGTCAACATCACGATGGATCGCTCTATCGATGACATGAAAGCAGAAGTACTGCAAGCATTGGCAATCGATGCAGCTGAAGTAGAGGACTTTGATCTTGAAGTCGATTATCGGGGCAGCGAAGAAATTAAGTTTTCCCATGATATGAAATAACATGCTATAGCTGAGGTCTAGGCTTAGCTTTCCACTTATTTTACAATGTCTCGCTGTTAAAACACAGCGGACATCACGAAACCCCTCACCTGGATTGGTGAGGGGTTTCGTTTATTTTCCAGTTAGTTCAAAAATTGCGTATCGGTCAATTCGCTAAAATCAGGTTGTTCTTTCAGGAATTTCAAGTCGAATGATGAATCGCCGAAGGCTTGGATTTCTTCCCCGTCAATATCCGTGCTGAAGAACATATTGTCCCAAGCGCCATCGATGACGGATTTTTCAAGTTCCTGGCCGGTAATATCATCGATTGTGGAAATGACGATTTCTTTGGATTCTTCCGGATTTTCTTCAATATAAGCAGTAGCTTCTTCGTGCGCATCGACTATTCCTTGAACCGTTTCAGGATCAGATTCGATCAATTCGCTGGAAGTGACAAGTACAGATGCCGGAAGCGTGGTGCCGAAGGAAATTTCATCCGGTTCGATGATTACTTTGGCGCCAGTATTTTGGGCAAGGACAGATGCCCAAGGTTCAGGCGCAACCGCAGCATCAATCTTGCCTGTAGCGAACATGGCTTCATATTGGGCAGGATTGCCGGTCTGATGAATCATCTCGCCGCCAATGCGGTTGGAAGTGACTTCATTTTCTTTCATATACGTTTCAAACTGCACATCGTGCGTGCAGCCAACGCGAGGCGTGATGAATGTCTTGCCATCCAAGTCTTCGAACGATTCGATGCCGCTGCCATCACGTGCCATGACGACGGTTCCGCCACTCGCCCCACCGGCGATCATGCGCACATCCGCACCGTTTGTGTAGTTGTTCATTGCAGGTCCTGGCCCAACCAGCCCGCCGTCGATATCACCGGTTTTCAGTGCAGTCATGAAGTCGGAGCCGTCCGCGAATGTGACGTATTCAACATTCGTACCTTCCGGCAAATTGCTTTCATAGAACTGCTGCTCTTTTGCGACCATTGCCGTGGCATGGTCAAGATTCGGGAAATAGCCGAGTACGATGGTATCTTCGGCATCGCCTGTCGCGGCGCCAGATGCTCCGCAAGCCGACAAAATGCCCGCAGCCGCAAGGGAAGTTAAAACAAGTCCGTATTTTTTCATAAAATAATTCCTCCTCTGATGATTTCGGATTTTAGGATTCGAGTCCCCAGCGTTTCAGGACGTTCTTCTCAATGCGTTGGAAAATCAATTGGTCGACGACTGCACCGACGACACCGATGATGACCATGACGCCAATGACGAGCGCCATATTGCCGAAGTCGGAAGCATAGCGCAATGTATAGCCGAGCCCCGGACCGGCACTGAGCAGTTCACCGGCCATCAATGCGCGCCAAGCGAATGCCCAAGCGAGGCGTGCACCGGTTACGAGGTAGGGGATGGAAGCCGGAATGATGACTTTCCAGAACAAGTCGATGCCGTTAGATCCCATGGTCCGTGCAGCTTTTATGTAGAGCGGATTGACGTTTTTAATGCCTGTCCGTACATTGAGTGTCATGACGAATGTTCCGCCTAAGATGACAACGAAAATGATGGCGCCTTCACCGAGGCCGAACCACATCATCGCAAGCGGCAGCCAGATGATGCTCGGCACGCTTTGCAAGGCGAGCACCATCGAGCCAATGGTCTCATCGGCTGTTTGCGAGCGTGCCAGCAAAATGCCGAGTGCGGTGCCGATCAATAAGGAAACGGCGAGGCCAATGAACAGCCGGCGGAAACTTGCGACCAAATCATAGACTAAAGTCAGGTCAGCGAACCCGGCGACCAGCGCATCCCATACACTGAATGGGGAAGGCAGGATCGTTTCATGCCACAATTCGAAATGGGAGCCGAGCCCCCAGAATAAAATGAGTGCTGTGAAAAAGATGAGGCGCTTAACTGCGGGCTTCATAGGCAAGCTCCTCATTTATGACTTTATCGATTTCGCCTTTCAACAGCCCCATGATGCGTTCTTCAAGAGCGGCTACTTGTTGTTTATGTTCGTCACGAGGGCGAGGAATATCGACTTCGATGTCGGCGATGACGGTGCCGGGCCGAGTGCCCATGACCACGATCCGGTCCGATAGTTTGATCGATTCCTGTATGCTGTGGGTGACGAAGACAATCGTTTTCTGTGTATCGATCCAAATCTTCTCGAGCTGCCCGTGAAGCCGGCTGCGCGTCTGTTCATCGAGCGCCCCGAACGGTTCATCCATCAGAAGAACTGCCGGGTCCATCGCAAGGGAACGGGCAATTGAAACGCGCTGTTGCATGCCGCCTGACAGTTCATGCGGGTAATGGCCAGCGTAATTGCTGAGCTGGACCATCTGCAGGAAGTGGCGTGCGCGTTCGATCGCTTGTTTTTTGTTCATTTCCTTACGCAGTGGAAAGACCACATTTTCTGTAACTGTCATCCATGGAAAAAGGGCAGCTTCCTGGAACACCATGCCGCGGTCTTTGCCTGGCTTCTGGACGTTTTTTCCATCTACGATGATGCCGCCCGACGAAGCGGAAGTCAGGCCAGCAATCATCGACAATAAAGTCGACTTGCCGCAGCCGGAAGGGCCGAGAATTGAGACGAATTGGCCTTTCGGGATTTCCAGGTTTATATCTTCTAATACCGTATTGGCATTATTGTCTTTATCGGTATAGATTTTGTTGATGTGCTGGATTTCAATAAACAATATAGTTCACCGGCTGTAAAACCTACCTTTCCAATCGGATATCATTTAATAAAGTATAGTAGCTTTATAGGTATTGTCAAGAATTTCTAGGATAAAAGTTTTTTCCATAACAAAAGAGAGGCAATAAGCCTCTCTTTTGTTGAACTTATTCGAATAAGTTCATGCTCAAATAGCGTTCCCCGGTATCCGGCGCGATGCATAATACTTTTTTTCCGGAGCCGAGCCGTTTGGCGATTTCGATCGCTGCATAAATAGTTGCGCCGGCAGAAGGGCCGACGAAGACGCCTTCTTCCCGGGCGGAACGGCGAAACATCTCGATGGCGTCTTCATCTTCAATCGCCATGATTTCATCGTAGATTGCCGTGTTTAACGTATCCGGCACGAATCCAGGGCTCGTGCCGACGAGTTTGTGTTTGCCGGGCTTGCCGCCCGACAGCACAGGGGAGCCTTTTGGTTCAACGACTGTTATGTGGAGGTTCGGCAAATGTTCTTTCAAGGTTTCACCGGTTCCGGTGATGGTGCCGCCTGTACCAGCGGAAGCAACGAAGGCGTCGAGCTGTCCCTCCATTTGCTCAAGGATTTCAAGCGCCGTCGTGCTGCGGTGGGCGTCCGGATTGGCGGGATTTTCGAATTGCTGCGGGATAAAGCTGCCGGGAATCGTTTCGCGCAATTCAAGCGCCTTGTGGATTGCGCCTGGCATTTTATCGTCGCTTGGCGTCAACACGACTTCCGAACCGAACGCTTTCAGCAAATTGATGCGCTCCTGAGTGGCATTGTCCGGCAGTACGAGAATGGAACGGTAACCTTTCGCTGCAGCGACCATCGCCAGGCCAATGCCCGTGTTGCCGCTTGTCGGTTCAATGATTGTCGAGCCAGGCTTTAAAGCCCCCGACTCTTCAGCTTTCTTGATCATATTATAAGCTGCACGGTCTTTGACGCTTTTGGTCGGGTTGAACATTTCTAGTTTTACATAAACATCCGCTGCACCTTCAGGAACAATGCGGTTTAATTTTACGACAGGCGTATCGCCGATCAGGTCTGTAATGGAGTCAAATGGTTTCATCAACTAAACAACCTTTCTCTATCGGATATGAAGGATATTATGTCCCATTGTAGTACAAAGTAAAAAACCACGCCATTCGCTTGTTTCATGAGTCGGAAAACGGCTATTTATATTATAGAAGAAAGTGTACTGGCAATTGTCGTGCTGAATAAGCCGAACGGGGTGAAATCTTCGACAAAATACCAATGAGTAGCGTACTATTTCGATAACGGGAAATCGTTCGAATCATGCAATGGAAAGTAGGGACAGACGTGAAAAAACAAATAGTGGTAATCGGGCTAGGGCGCTTCGGGAGCAGTGTCTGCAAGGAACTTTATGGGATGGGGCACGATATCATGGCGATCGACTCCAATCCGGAAACGGTCAGCACGATGTCTGATTATGCGAGCCATACGGCAACAGCAGATGCGACAGATGAAGGCAGCCTGAAATCGCTCGGCGTCCGCAATTTCGAGTTTGCCATCGTCGCAATCGGTGATGACTTGCAGGCGAGCGTTTTGTGTACGCTTATGCTGAAGGAACTCGGGGTCCCAAAAGTCTGGGTCAAAGCACGCGACCAACAGCACCAAAAGATTCTGGAACGCATCGGGGCAGATCGTGTCATCCAGCCGGAATATGAAATGGGTGTCCGCACGGCGCATCATATCGATTCTGAAAAAGTGGTCGATTATATCAATCTATCGGAAAACTACAGCATCATCGAATTGGCAGCCTCGAAAAAAGTAATCGGCAAAACCCTCGGCGAACTGAATATCCGCAAAGATTACGGGTGCATGATATTGGCGATCAAACACGGCGAAGATGTCAACATCGCGCCGCTGCTTGAAGACCAGGTGGAAGCAGGCGATATCTTGATTGCGATGGGGCATAAAGATGATCTTAAACGCTTTGAAGACAAAGGGCTATAAAGAAAGAAAGCCTAATCGACAGATAAAGGCGGTGGCTGGATGAAAGTACGGATCGATTGGACGTATAAATCACCGAAAAACAAAGTCGTGCAATTTCTCTCAGAAGAGCTTGACGCGAACGAAGCACTGATGGTGGCCGGGGACTTGGAACGAACGGGGCGCACCAAGCGGCTACAGTTTGCCGACCGGCATAACAGCAATTGGAGCATCAAGGAATTGAAAAATTACGTTAAGGAAGTAGAAACGGAGCCGCATGAGGTCATTGCCTACTACGATGGAGGCTTTGACCGCCATTCGAAGCGGGCGGGGCTTGGCTGCGCGGTTTATTTCAAACAAAACGGCAAGGACTACCGGTTGAGAAAAAATGCGGTCATTGATGAGATCGATTCAAATAATGAGGCGGAATATGCTGCGCTCTCAATGGCAGTACAGGAAATCGAATTGCTCGGCGTCCACCATCTCCCTGTTCGCTTTATCGGTGATTCGAGGACTCTGGTCAATCAGATGAGCGGTGAATGGGCAGTCCCGGAAGAAACTCTGGCGAGGTGGGCTGACCGCATCGACCAGCGATTGGAGAAAATCGGAATCCACCCCGAATATGAATTCGTCCCAAGAAAAGAAAACGCCGAAGCGGATCGCCTAGCGACACAAGCCCTGGGCGAGACGATGATTGAAAGCCTGATTGACCTGAACGCAGATAAATGACTAAACAGAAAGAAGAGTTGTCAGGAAGAAGTATTCCTGGCAACTTTTTCTATTATATGTAAGTTTGTATCACTTTCCGTGCCAAATAACTCAAATTTATCAGAATAGTGTGATATCTGTTGAAATTAAATCTTCTAGGGTGTATAAATGAGATGTACAAAAGTTATACAAATACTATATGGAAAGAGGTTGGACAAATGAAGAAGTTATATCTCTCTCTTGTTGCAATGCTGGTGCTGTTCTCGCTTCTCGGATCTTTGGTCATGGCTGATGAACACGGTGACATGGCAAAAGTACGGGTATTGCACGCTTCACCTGATGCCCCTGCAGTAGATGTATACGTCAACGGTGATTTAACGCTAGAAGAAGTGCCGTTCAAAACGGATTCCGGATATCTGGAAGTTCCGGCTGGCACACATGATGTAGAAGTATTTGCTGCAGGCACTGAATATGCAGCAGGAGAAGGCGTATTGCAAGCTGACCTGGAAGTAGAAGCAGGAAAAGCTTATACAGTGGCTGCTGCAAACCTCTTGGAATCCATCGAATTTGTCGTCGCTGAAGATTCTATGGAAGTAACAGAAGGGCAAGCTAAAGTCCGCGTTGGACATTTGTCTCCGGATGCTCCTGCAGTTGATGTTGGTGTGATCGGTGGAGATGCCTTGTTCAGCGGAGCTGAGTTCCCGGGAATCACGGATTATGCAGAACTTGCTCCTGACACATACGACTTGGAAATCCGCTTGCCGGATGGCACACAAGTATTGCCACTGGAAGGAACTGAACTTGCTGCAGATACTGTCTACTCTGTCTTTGCAGTCAACACAGTCGATTCTCTTGAAGTAATCGCCCTCGTCGATTACGAAGCAGCTGCTTCGCCAGATGAAATGCCGACAACTGGTCTTGGTACACCTGAGCAATCCCAGTCTATGTGGTTGTTGATTGGCGGCGCGTTGTTCTTGGTAGCGGCTGGTGGGTTTGTGTGGAGAAAACGATTTCAATAAATTCGCATTGCCCCTCGCTTTAGTGTTTCTTGCCGGATGTACGGCTGCCCCGCAAGATGAGGTGAGTATCCGCAGTGCGGAAGTCGGCTTTGCCGTCAAGGCAGAACCGGCGAGATCAGAACAACCGAAAAAAGTAGAGAAGGCGAAAGCCGCTGAGAAAGAAAAACCGGCGGCCAAGTCGAAGTCGAAGCAGGCGGCAAATCCGATCAATGAATTGAACCAGCCGGGCATTGCGCCAGAGATGTTATCAATTCCATCCATTGGGATAGAAGCGGATGTCACGCATCTCGGTGTAACCGATACGGGGGAAATGGCGGTGCCGGATAACGGCGAAGAACTGAGCTGGTTTTCGCCAGGCTACCAACCCGGCCAAAGAGGACGGGCGGTCATAGCAGGACATGTCGATGATTTGGATGGTCCGGCTGTATTTTGGGACTTAACGGAGCTCGAACCGGGAGATGAAATCATCGTATCCGGCGAAAATCGCGAGCTGCGGTTCAAGGTCCATACAATGGAGTCGGTGCCGCTCGACTTGGCGGATGTCGATTCAGTCTTCGGTTATCATTCATCTCCTGAATTGGTGTTGATCACCTGTTCCGGAACCTATGATTATGACCGGGGCACGAGGGAAGAGCGATTGATCGTCTATGCCTCGCTTGTAGAAGAATAGGAAAGCGTCTCTTCGGAGGCGCTTTTTTTTTGCTGATTTTGAAATCCGTCTCATTTCAAGGTTCTAGGAAGTTATGGAGCCGTCACATTTTCGCAACAATACCAAAGACAGCACCTTACTTGAAGACTATTTCCGGATAGCTGCATGATATAATTGAGTGGAACTTTTTTGGTTACATCAGATTGTATAAGGAGTCGTCTATTGCCCTATGAAGGAATCATTGAAACGGATTGTCGAAAGTGCACGGTTTAATACGTTTATCACGGTTTTAATTTTAATTAATGCATTGCTGGTCGGTTTGGAGACCTATCCTGAAATTGCTGAAAATTATGGGTCATGGCTGTTGATGCTGGATGTCATCATACTGGCGTTTTTCACCTTGGAAATCCTTGCCAAACTCTTTGTGTATCGGGCGAAATTCTTCGGGAATGCATGGAATAATTTCGATTTCATCATCGTTGTCGGTAGCCTCATTCTCTACAACTCGCCGTTTATCAGCGTGTTGCGGATTTTCCGTGTGCTGCGTGTATTGCGGACGGTGTCGACCATTCCGTCGCTGCGCCGCGTCGTAACGGCTTTGTTCATGGCCATTCCGACTATCACCAGCGTCATCTTACTAATGTCGATTATTTTTTATGTTTATGCGGTTATCGGCACATTTTTTTATGCGGATATTGAACCGGAATATTTCGGCGACCTTGGGCTTTCGCTCATCTCGCTATTCCAGATTTTCACCTTGGAATCCTGGGCGAGCGGAATTTTCCGCCCAGTCTTTGCGGCGGAGCCATGGTCTTGGCTGTATTTCATTTCCTTTATCATCGTCTCGACCTTCTTGATGATCAACTTGATCGTCGGGGAGATCGTCAATAATGCGCAGAAGATTTCAGATGAAATCGACAAGGAAACAGCTGAGCTTGAAGGCATTAAAGAAGACACCTCGGAAATTGAAGATTTGAGAAAAGAAGTCGGCGAACTGAAAAGCATGATCCAAACACTCGTCGACCGGAAATAACAGTAAGCATAAGAAGCTGCCCAAAATTGGGCAGCTTCTTTTTAGCTTGTTGAGGGAGCTAAGAAATCGTATTTTCCGAAGCTTATCGCTCGCTTTCCGTGGGCTCGCGCTCAAGCCTCCTCAGTCGCTGCGCTCCCTGCGGGGTCTCGATCGTCTCGCTTTACCACCGGAGTCGAGCGAACGCTTCTCCAAACACTTAGATAAATCATTGAATTTTAAATATTGAAAAGTAGTTCGCCGTTTTAATTCATAATGGATTAATAGACTTCTTTTTGTACGGATCATACTTTCGGCAATTGGTTGACGAGTGTGATGAATTCGCGGGAAACATAGGGCACGTAACGATTTTTGCCCATGATGATTCCGAGCCGCCATGGAAAGGTCTTGGTCAGGGAGACGGTTTTAAACGGGCCGTCCTGGACGCGATCGCAGATGAGTTTGGGCATCAAGGTAACGCCGAGGTTTTTCTCGACCATGCCGACGATGAAATCCCATTGCGAGCTTTCATAAGCAATTTTGGGCTCGAATCCTTCGCTTCGGCAAAATTCGACGGTGCGGCCATTGAGCGTGAATTCCTTGCTGAGAAGCAGGAACGGGTCATTTCTGAAATCGATCAAATCGCGCGTTTCCTGGTTCGCGAGTGGATGGTCTTCGTGGACGAGTAGCTTGATTTCCTGGTCGACAAAAGGCACGACATCAAAGCGTTCGATATCGACCGGGAGCATGACAAATCCGAGATCGACTTCGCCATCTGCCACTTTTTCCTCTACTTTCTTCGCACCGTCTTCAACCAAAATGACGGTCACATCAGGATAGCGGGATTGAAACGCCGCAATGATGGTAGGGAAGAACAAGGTACTGATAACCGGCGGCAAGCCGATCTTGATTTTGCCTTTGTTCAAGTTCATGACATCATACAGCGAAGAGGACAAGTCATCAAGGCTGTTGACGATTTTCTGCGCCTGGACGAAGACCACTTCGCCGGCATCGGTTAAACGTACTTTCCTGGAAGAGCGGTCGAATAACGATACGTCCATTTCCTGTTCCAGATTTTTGACCATTTTGCTGAGTGTCGGCTGTGTCACGTGGAGGGCTTGCGCAGCTTTTGTGAAACTTTGGTGTTTAGCTACTTCGATGAAATAACCAAGTTGACGAATATCCATGTAAAAACTCCTCGTCTATAACTAATATCTATGGAAGCTATTATAATTATTCATTTTACCTATCAATCACTTCATTGTATAGTATTAAAAGGTTTCAGGACTAAATATTTAGATTATTCATTCATGCTTTTCGTTGAGAAAAGTAAGCGTTTCCATTTTGTTCAAAAAACCGTAACACATTCAAAAGGGGGATTTATTATGTTAAGTATGATCGGAATGGTTGGAGGACTTATTCTATTGATCGTGTTGACGATGAGGGGCGTCAACTTGTTGATCGCTGGACCACTGTCAGCCTTATTCGTCGCGGTTCTCAGCGGCTTGCCGCTGTTTCCGCAATTGGTAGGGGAAGGGGAAGCCAATTTATTGTCAAACTATATGGGCGGCTTCTCCGGATTCATCACCTCGTGGTTCCCGATGTTCTTGCTCGGGGCCATCTTTGGTAAAGTTATGGAAGATACAGGAGCGGCGGACAGCGTCTCCAAATGGCTGGTCGGAAAATTCGGCTTGTCAAAAGCGGTGTTGGCAATTGTCATTGCCTGTGCCGTATTGACTTACGGCGGTGTCAGCTTGTTCGTCGTGGCGTTCTCGGTTTACCCGATGGCACTGAGCTTGTTCAAGCAAGCGGATTTGCCACGTCGTTTTATCCCGGCAGCGCTTGCGCTCGGGTCTGTTACATTCACGATGACTTCTGCGGGGTCGCCGGAAATCCAAAACTGGATCCCAATCGAGTATTTGAACACTAGCCCGTACGCCGGCTGGGAAGTCAGCATCATCGTTGCGATTTTCATGGCGGTATTCGGTTATTGGTGGTTGAAACGCATGATCAACAAAGCTGTAAACAAAGGCGAACGTTTCGAAGCGAGGGAGTCAGATCCGCAATTGGCAGATAGAGCCTTGCCTCACCCGGTTACGGGCTTGATTCCATTGCTGGTCGTATTAGCCGTGTCATTCATTTTCCATGATTCACTTGGAACTTCTGCCTTGATCTTGGCATTGCTCGGCGGCGTCATCACAACGTATCTATTGAATATGAAATATTTCACGAACCTTGGCAAAGCGTTGACTGATGGAACGATCGGCGCCTTGATCGCCATCGGCAATACAGCAGCAGTCGTCGGTTTCGGCGGCGTTGCAAAAGCAGTTCCGGCTTTCCAAGTCGCAGTAGATGCCATGACAAGCATTCCGGGCAGCCCGTTAATCGGCGGAGCTGTAGCGGTTAGTGTCATTGCCGGACTTACAGGTTCTGCTTCTGGCGGGCAAGTCATCGCATTGCCATTGATTGCGCCTCATTACATTGACATGGGTGTCAATACAGAAGCGCTTCACCGGACCATCGCAATTTCTTCTGGGGCACTCGATTCATTGCCACATAACGGTTATGTTGTTACAACGATCCAAGGGATTTGCGGCGAGACCCATAAAGCCGCTTACGGCGCAGTAGGGGCTGTAACGGTAATCGTGCCGCTGATTGGGTTAACGATTGCGATTATCTTGTTCAGCTTAGGCCTAGGAATTTAATTTTTCACTTGGAGGGACTCCATCATGGTAGATAACAAAGTAGTATTGATCACCGGTGCCGCGAGCGGCATCGGCTATGAAATCAGCGTGGACTTTGCCAAAGAAGGCGCTAAGATCGTGCTAACCGATATTAACGAAGAAGCGGTGCAACAAGCTGCAGATGAGTTGAAAGGGCAGGGCTTTGACTGCATCGGCATCAAATGTGATGTCACCAGCGAAGCCGAAATCAAGGCAGCTATCGACAAAACGGTGGAAACGTTCGGCTCTTTAGATGTATTAATCAATAATGCAGGAATGCAGCATGTCTCGCCGATTGAAGAATTTCCGACCGAGAAATACGAGTTGCTGATAAAGATTATGCTTGTCGCGCCATTTGTGGCGACCAAGCATGCCTTCCCGATTATGAAGAAACAAGGCTTTGGGCGCATCATCAATATGGCGTCGATCAACGGCCTCGTCGGATTTGCCGGGAAAGCGGCTTATAATAGCGCTAAGCACGGCGTGATTGGATTGACGAAAGTCTCGGCGTTGGAAGGTGCAGAGCATGGCATTACCGTCAATGCGATGTGCCCGGGTTATGTCGACACACCGCTTGTGCGCAATCAGCTAGGCGATTTGGCGAAGACGCGCAATGTCTCGCTGGAAAAAGTTTTAGAAGAAGTCATTTACCCATTGGTTCCGCAGAAACGTTTGTTGTCAGTGCAGGAAATCTCTGATTACACGATGTTTCTTGCGAGTGATAAAGCCCGTGGCATCACCGGGCAGGCAGCGGTCCTTGACGGCGGCTATACAGCACAATAAAAGCACGGCGCATTTTTGCGCCGTGCTTTCTTGAATTTAATATAGTCTGTTAAATGAAACTCAGTCGTCTAGAAAGTTTTCGGCGATGCCGAGGAACAGGCGAGGCTGCTCTACGTTTGGGGCATGGCCCGAACGCTTGAATTCCATAAAGCTGGCGTGCGGGATTAGCTGCGCTGTCTCATGCCCTTTGTCAGGTGGGTTCAATTCATCATAGCGGCCGCTGATGACCAGGGTTTCCGCTGAAATCTCTGGCAGTTCCGGACGCAAATCAAAACGCTCCAAGGCATTTGACGCAATGCCTTGCTGCTCCATCGTTGATTGGGGGCTGCTTTGGGCAGTTTTCTCCTGCCATTTCTTGACCGCTGTCAAGCGGTGGAACATATAGGCTTGTGCTTTGTCTAACTTGTCGTGTATAGACAAACCATTGAACTCGTCTTCGTGGCGTTCGAATAATTCAGCCATGGATGATTGTTCTCCGTAGGATTTGGTCGCGACCAGCAATAATTTGCGCACACGTTCAGGACGTCGCGCGGCTAATCCTTGCGCAATATAACTTCCCATGGATACTCCAATCACATCGACTGATTCCAGTCCCAGATGGTCCAATAAAGCAGCGGCATCTTCGATATGGTGGTCGAGTGTGTAGGAATCGGGTTTTGCCGAGTGGCCGTGGCCTCTCGAATCAAGCGCAATGATGCGGCGTTTAGTGCGGAAAAAATTGATTTCCCGGTAAAACATAGCGGAACTGCTAGTCAATCCATGAAACAAGAGGAGCGGCTGGCCGCTTCCAATATCTTCGTAATATAGGCTGATATCGTTTTGGGTGAATATAGGCATTGTCTTCTTCCTCTCATTTCTATCTACCATTTTACTATACCTCAATAACACAAGCGCAAACGGGAAGCCGTCTGCGCTTGTCAGGTTTTATCCAATTTATGCTTGCGTCTTTGCCATTTATCGATAAAGCTGAAAATCGCAGCGAGCAACAAAAACATGCTGAGTGTCGTGTACCAAGGGAATTCCGAAATGGCTCTGCCGAAAGCGGTATATAGGATTGCCGGCGCAATCAACCCAAGCGCGGAATAATACATGTATTCCCTGCGTGTATTGGTCATCTCCATCAAATAAAACGATAGAAGGTGAAAATGGACAAAGGGCATGACCCGCAAAATCATGACCTGGGAAACGGTCAGGTTGCGGTCAGGAAACCATTTGTCTTTTAAGGCGGCGAGTTTGGCACGGAAGCGTGGGAATTTATTGATCATCATATAAGAAATGAAACTCATTAACGTCAATCCGATAAAGGACAGGATGGCTCCTTGGAAAAAACCGAAAAGAAATCCGCCTGCGATGCACACCGCAATCACGGGCAAGAACAATAGCGGTCGGATTAAATGAAGCAAAATGAACAAAAGCGGCGCCCAAAGTCCCGCATGCCCGATGAAGTTTTCGATCGATCGTTCAAACTCTGCCAAATCCACTGTTTTCCCCGCCTTTCAGCTTCTATTACTAATAAGGAAGAATAAGCGAAACGGTCCGGAAAAGCAAGGATTTGTTTGATACCCCCCAAGTTAGGGGTATGAAACATTATCTGTGTAAAAACATTATTTCAGATCAGCCAGATTAACTACCAACATGAAAAGGAGAGGGTTTTATGAAAAGAAGCTTGAAAATAGCCAGTGCCTTCATCGGGATCGTTGTCGGCGCTGGCTTTGCGTCTGGACAAGAGATTTTGCAATATTTTACCAGTTTTGGTTACTGGGGCTTAGGGGGCGTCTTGATCGCCACCGCTCTATTTGGCTACATTGGGATGATCCTTACACGTCTTGGAAGCCGCATGCAAACGACTTCACATGAAGATGTCGTCTACCGTATCAGCGGGAAATGGCTCGGGAAAGTGATCGACTACACATTGATTTTGACCTTATTCGGTATTTTAGTCGTTATGATTGCAGGAGCTGGGTCGATCTTTTCTCAACAATTCAATCTCGCACCGGCCTTTGGGCGCAGCATCATGATTGTCTTGGTCATTGTGACCATCATGATGAACGTCAAAAAAGTCATCACCATCATTTCCAGCATCACGCCATTTTTGATTTTAATGGTAGTGGGCATCGCCATTTACAGCGTTGTCACGATGGACAGCAGTTTCAGCGCACTCGACCCGGTAGCTAAAGAACAGCTATCCGCTACACCGAACTGGCTCTTATCAGCGATTAACTACGTGTCGCTTGCCATTGCGCTCGGAGCCTCGATGTCGCTCGTCATGGGCGGTGCCGAACAAGACGAGAAAGTGGCAGCCCGCGGCGGGTTGATCGGCGGACTCGGTTTTGGTGTATTGATTCTGCTCAGTTATGTGGCGATATTTGCAAAAGTCGATGTCGTCGGTGGGGCGGATTTGCCAATGCTCGCTATCGGAGATGACATTTCACCGATTCTCGGCATTATCATGGCAGTCGTCATTTTTGCCATGATTTACAATACGGCGGTCAGCATGCTGCTGTCGTTCTCTGCACGATTCACGGAAATCGGCACGAAAAAATTCCGTATTTTTGTTATCATTGCGGGATTAGTCGCTTTTGCACTCAGCTTCGTTGGCTTTACGGCTTTGGTCAATTATCTGTACCCGGCAGTTGGCTATCTCGGCTTGCTGTTGATCGGAGCTTTGATCTTGGCGGATATCCGCAAAGTCGGTAAAAACGATAAAGCTAAGCGCGACAAGGAAGCAACAAACTAAGAAAAGGCCTTCTGCCACGCAGAAGGCCTTTTTAGAGTGTTGAAGAAGTCTATAATCCGTTATGAATGAAAAAGGGAATCGCCATTTCTACACTTAAAATCAATGTTCTATCTGAGTATTTGGAGAAGCATTCGCTCGTAACCCCTTCTGCTCAATAATGCTGCGCATTACTTCGCAAAGATAAGTTCTCACGTAGTTCGACCTTATCTTTCCTGTGGGACTAGCGGGTTTGAGAGACCCCGCAGGCAATGAATGAGCGAAGCTTGGCTGAGCACATTCATTTGCGACGCATCTGCTTGCAGATGTGGGAGCAACGGTTTTAGTGACGAGGAGGCTCGATTCCCGCCCCACGGAAAGCGAGCGATAAGCTTCGGAAAATACGTCTTTTTGGTATAGTGAAGAAAGAAAGTAGACATGGATGGAGGCGGAATGGGGTGAAGATTTTAATTGTTGGGGCAGGCGCGATGGCTTGTCTTACTGGGGGCAAATTGAAGGCAAGCGGGGAAGAAGTGCGCTTATACAACCGTTTGAATAGCCACGTGGAAGCGATCAATGAGCAAGGTTTGCGCATCGTCGAAAAAGATAATTCGGTTACGCAAATCAAACTGGAAGTCGTACAGGATGTGAAGGACGATGAGCAGGTGGATATCCTGCTCGTCCTGTTGAAAGCACAAGCAAATGAAGCGGTGCTCGGAAAATTGCGCGGCAAGCTGTCTGAGAAAACCTTAATCATCACAATGCAAAATGGCATCGGCAACGCCGAGACGATCCAGCAGCTGTTTCCACTGAACACTGTCGTATCCGGAACACTCGGCCACGGTGCAAGCGTTGAACAAGATGGCACAATTCTGCATAGGGGATGGGGCACGAATTATTTGGGCAATGTGGAGCAAGGCACGCCAAGTAATACACTCGAAGCTTTTTCACGCAAACTGACCGAAGCGGGCATGAAAACGGAAGTATCGGCAGATGTCAAAGCAGTCATTTGGAATAAATTATTCGTCAATGCCGCCTTTAACTCGGTCACTGCCCTAACCCGCCTGAAAAACGGCGACATCCTGAATACGCCAGAAGGTGAAGACTTGCTGCGGGCGGTCACGAAAGAAGCCGTGCTCGTCGCCCGTGCGGAAGGCGTCGATGCGGACGCTGAAGCGGTCATCGAAGAATGTTTGAGAATGGGCCGGCAAGATATAGGCAGCAATAAATCTTCGATGCTGATGGATGTCTTGAAAAAACGCCAGACGGAAATTGACGTGATCAACGGTGGCATTGTAAAGTTGGGCATAAAGCATGGGATCGAAACGCCCGTCAATGCCAGCTTAGCCGGATTAATCCGCATTATCGAACAGAATTACAAGCTGCGCGTCGACGAACCGAGCGTACAAAAATAAGCCATTTGCCGGAACTCCGGCAGATGGCTTTTCCTGTTAAGGCAAGTATTTCTTGATGATGGGCTGCATGCGGAAGCCAAACAGTCCGGCGAAAACAGCGAGCAGCACGTCTTTTGGAAGTGGCACTGCCATCCAAGCCCATGCCATGCCGTAAGTGAAGCCTTCCGGCGCGGCAAACCATAGTTTGTAAGCAGCGTACATCCAGTTGGTGCCGAATACGTAATTGATGGCTGTCGCAACAAGAGCGGCGAAAATAAATCCTTTTTTGGAAGGCATTTTTTCCGCGATCCAGCCGGCCACAAAAGCAGTGAAGACGTAAGACAGGATAAAACCGAACGTCGGGGAAATCAAAGTGTCCATCCCGCCTGAAAACTTGGCGAAGACCGGGACGCCGGCAAGGCCGATCGCGGCATAGACGATCATCGAGGCAGCGCCGAGACGCTTGCCGAGCAAGATGCCGGCGAGAACCGCAAAGAAAGTCTGTAAGGTGATCGGTACGCCCCCAACGATCAGAAAGGAAGAAATATTGGCACCAATTGCCATAAGCGCTGCGAACATGGCGATGTGCACGAGTGTTAAGGTACGTGAATGATTGCTCGATCTCGTTACTGAAGTTGTCATGAAAACCCTCCGCTTACTCTGTACTAAAACTGAGTATAGAGAATGGATTATTTTAAGTCAACTTATTTTTCTAAAAGGTTTACTTAAAAAGTTCTGTGTTTCTTTTCCAATTTTCCGTATGATGAAAAGAAATGAATACATCCTTAAGAAAGCAGGCGGACATATGACGGAGTGGTGGAAAAAATCAGTTGTATATCAAATTTATCCGAGAAGTTTTATGGATTGCGATGGCGATGGAATCGGTGACATTCAAGGAATAATCAGCAAGCTGGATTATTTGAAGGAACTCGGGGTCGATGTGATATGGCTATCGCCTGTCTACGATTCCCCGAACGATGACAATGGCTACGACATCCGCGATTATCAAAAGATTATGCAGGAGTTTGGTACGATGGGTGATTTTGACCGGATGCTTGAAGGCATCCACGAGCGCGGGATGCGCCTTGTCATGGATTTGGTCGTCAACCATACATCTGACGAGCACGAGTGGTTCACGGAGCGGCCAGACTATTACATCTGGAAAGACCAGCCGAACAATTGGCGCTCTTTTTTCAGCGGATCGGCGTGGCAATTTGATGAAGAGAGGCAGCGATACTATTTGCACCTGTTCTCCAAGAAACAGCCGGACTTGAACTGGGAGAACGAGGAACTGCGACATGAAGTGTATAAGATGATGCGCTGGTGGCTCGATAAGGGCGTCGACGGTTTCCGGATGGACGTCATCAATATGATCTCCAAAGATCAGGGATTCCCAGACGGTGTCGATGGGGACGGCACGCCGCACTTTTTCAATGGACCTTGTGTCCATGAGTTTTTGCAGGAGATGAACGAAAAAGTGCTATCCGATTACGACATCGTCACAGTCGGGGAAATGCCGGGGGCTGCGACGGAAGACGCCAAACTATACACAGGCCCGGATCGCCGCGAACTGAACATGATTTTCACTTTCGAACATATGAACCTGGACCAGGGAGCGAGCGGAAAATGGGAGCTCCAGCCGCTGCGCCTCACTGATTTGAAAGAAAACCTGGAAAAATGGCAAGTGGAGCTTTACAGAAAAGGCTGGAACAGCTTGTATTGGAATAACCACGACCAGCCGCGCATCGTCTCGCGTTTCGGGAATGATGGGAAATACCGCAAGCAATCGGCCAAAATGCTCGCTACTTGCCTTCATTTTCTGCAAGGGACGCCGTATATTTACCAGGGAGAAGAACTGGGCATGACCAATGTAGCGTTTTCATCGATCGATGATTACCGGGATATCGAGACCTTGAATATGTACGAGGAACAGCGGGCGCAAGGCGTTTCGAACGAAGAGCTTATGAAGTCGATTCACGCAAAAGGCCGTGACAATGCCAGAACGCCAATGCAATGGGACGCTTCTCTAAATGCTGGCTTCACAAAAGGCGACCCGTGGATTTCAGTCAATCCGAATTACCCGGAAATCAATGCGGAAAAACGTCATGAAAAAGATTCGGTGTTCAGTTATTACCAAAAATTGATCGCGTCCAGAAAAGAACTGGAAGTCGTTACGGAAGGAGACTTCAAACTTTTACACCGTAAAGACGAAGAGATTTTTGCCTATACACGCAATACGGCAGACGAGCAATTGACGGTTTACTGCAATTTTTCTGAAACGCCGCGTGAACTGCCGTTGCCAAAGGGTAAGGTGCTGATCGGAAATTACCCGCCGCAGGAAAATCCGGCCGCAGTGAAGCTGAGGCCATATGAAGCGATATGCTTTTATGCTGGCAATGAAAAATAGATAAATGAGTTTCGGAAGGATGGGGAAAATGAGTAAAGTGATCGGTGTAGACATTGGGGGAACAAAAATCCGCATGGGGGTCATCGATGCAGAAGGGCGGATACTCGCAGAGTGCCTAGTGAAAACGGAGTTTCCGCTGTATCCGCATTTGGAGCGTCAAGTCCTGTTGTTTTTAGAGGAACATCCTGATGTGTCCGCAATCGGCATCGGAACGCACGGATTTGTCGACCCGAAAGCAGGGCGCATCGTTTTCGCTGGCGATATGCTGCCGGGCTGGACAGGGACAGAGGTCAAAGCACCGCTCGAACAAGCGACAGGGCGATACGTGGAAGTCGAGAACGATGCCAATTGCGCAGCGCTCGCTGAAGCCACATTCGGTGCAGCACGGGGGCTCGGCCGCGTCGTGTGCATCACGCTCGGTACGGGGCTTGGCGGCGGCATCATCTGGGATGGCAAATTGTTGAGCGGCGGATCGCACGGCGGGGCTGCAGAACTGGGCCATATGATTTTATATCCAAATGGCGCACGCTGCGCTTGCGGCCGACTCGGCTGCGCAGAGCAATACCTGTCGGGGACAGCACTCGTTCGCCGCATCAAAGAAGCAGGACTATCGATGACGCCGCCGGAATTATTCGAACTGGCCGACACAGATGCCCAGGCCAAAAAGCTGGTCGCTGAATTTACTGAAGACTTGGCGATCTATATTAGCAGCTTGCAAGCCATATTCGATATGGACATGCTTATCATTGGAGGCGGTGTGTCGGAATCGGCTTCTGCCTGGATCGATGAACTGAAGCGCCAATTAGCGGAAGTGCTGTTAAATCCACTGCCTGTGGAAGTGGCACAATTCGAAAACGATGCCGGCATGCTTGGGGCAGCGCTGCTCGTTTTAAATAAATAAAGACAATTATTCAATGTGTCCTGCAGCCCGTGCAAGCCTAAACCAAAAGGCTGGTGCAGGCTTGTGGGAAGCCAATTGCCAGCCGTTTATTTACGCGATATAAAAACAATTTAAATATTTTAAAAATAGATTGTGCAAACGTTTTCATTGTGCTAATCTGTATTTAATTAATGTTGGAAACGCTTACTAAAGAGTTTCCGATTTTTTTCGCCACATTGTGCAATCGTTTGCACAATCACACAAAGGGGGAGTTCAAATGAAGGAATTAAAGTTCAGCAAGGGGTTATTGGCATCTGTTTTATTGTCAGCAGGGGCGCTTGCAGCATGCAGTTCAGGGGATGAAGGATCAACGGCAGAAGGCGGCGAGCAAGTGACCGTCGATATCTTCCAATTCAAAGTAGAGTTTAAAGACCAGTTTGAAGGTGTCGTCGCACAATACGAAGAAGAAAATCCAGACGTCAATATCGAAATTACGACAGTCGGCGGCGGGGAAGATTATGGCGCTGCACTTCGCTCCCGTTTTGCATCAGGCAATGAGCCGGCCATCTTCAACATCGGCGGCCCTCAGGACGTCGCGGATTGGAAAGATAACCTGACGGATCTGTCCGATACAGGAGCAGCGGATGCAGCGCTTGAAGGCACGCTTGACGGGGTAACTGTCGAATCGGAAGTGCTCGGCTTGCCGTATAACCAGGAAGGCTACGGATTTATCTACAATACGCGCTTGTTCGAGGAAGCGGGAATCGATGCCGCCTCTATTACGGATTATGCGAGCTTAGAAGAAGCGGTGAAAACGCTTGATTCGAAAAAAGACGAACTCGGCCTTGAATCGGTCTTCGCGTTGCCAGGAAAAGAGACGTGGGTGACAGGGCTTCATTTGTCGAACACCTTCCTGGCGCCTGAATTCGATAATAATGTTTTGACGGCATACGATGCAGATACAGTGGAATTCGAATACGGCGAAGGCTTTAAGAAAATCCTCGATTTGCAAAACGAGTATTCGAAGCAGCCGACCGTAAGCCTCGATTACTCACAGCAAGTGGAAGAATTGTTCTCGCTTGAACGCGTGGCAATCATCCAGCAAGGAAACTGGGTGTACGGCTCGATTGCAGGAATCGACCAGGAGTTGGCTGATTCAGGCGTCGGCATGATGCCGATTCCGGTTGAAGGCTTGGAAGAGGGCGGTTTGCCGGTTGGCGTGCCGATGTATTGGGGTGTCAACTCGAACCAGGATGAAGAAGTCGTAACGGCGGCAAAAGATTTCCTCGATTGGCTCTACACGTCCGACACTGGAAAAACAGCCGTTTTGGAAGACTTTAAATTCATCCCGGCATACGAAGGCTATGATACATCCAAAATTACCGATCCGATGTCCAAAGCGATTTACGATGCTTCAGAAGCCGGCGAAACAATCGGCTGGGTCTTCATGGGCTATCCGACTGGATGGGGCGAAGATGAACTCGGCGCTGGCATCCAAAAATATTTGAGCGATGAAGCAAGCTGGGACGAAGTGGTCGATTCAGCGAAAGCGGCATGGGAAACGAGCCGCGGGGAGTAATTTGTCCGTCAAACCAGAGCAGCCATTGTGCTGCTTTGTTTTGTTTCAGGGCTTAACTAGAAAGAGAGGCTAAACTATGCGTACAAAGGATCTTTCCTATTGGTTATTTTTAGCGCCTGTATTATTGGCGCTCGGGCTTGTCGTTGTCGTGCCGATGGTGCTTGGTTTATTCTATTCATTTACAGCGTGGAACGGCATCCAAACTGGCGAATTTGTGGGTTTCCAGAACTACATAAACTTATTTACAGATGAGCGTTTCCTCGATTCGCTGTGGTTCACAACGAAATTCTCGGTCGTATCCGTCATTTTGATCAATTTCATCGGGCTATCGCTCGCATTGATCGTCACGTCAAAAATCAAGACAAGCAGCTTGCTTCGCACGACTTTCTTCATGCCGAACTTGATTGGTGGATTGATTCTCGGATTCATCTGGCAGTTCATTTTCCTGAAAGTGTTTGCCAGTGTCGGCGAAGCGGTCGACATGGAAAGCTTGCAGGCTTGGCTGTCGACGACAGAGACCGGATTTTGGGGCTTGGTCATATTGATGAGCTGGCAGATGGCCGGGTACATCATGGTCATCTATATCGCTTATTTGGAAGGCTTGCCAAAAGAATTGATTGAAGCGGCTGAAATCGACGGGGCCTCGACTCCACAGCGCTTCCGCTACATCATCTTCCCACTTGTTGCACCGGCTTTCACGGTCAGCATGTTCTTGACTTTATCGAACACCTTTAAGCTGTACGACCAGAACTTATCGCTGACAGCGGGCGGCCCATACAATTCGACGGAAATGGTCGCCATGGAGATTTTCAAAACAGCGTTCGTGCAAAATGCGTTCGCCTACGCGCAGGCAAAAGCGATTATTTTCTTCCTGATTGTCGCTGTCATTTCACTTGTCCAAGTGTATATCAATAAACGTCGGGAGGTCGAAATGTAATGCGCAACCGCTGGAATATAAAAGTTGAAGTGCTTGGCATTGCCCTGGCGATTTTATGGCTTTTGCCTTTCTATTTAATGTTCGTCAATTCCTTCAAATCGAAAAAAGAGATTTTCCTCGATACGACGAGCCCACCGGAAGCCTGGAGCTTTGATAATTACATTACCGCCTTCCAGGAGCTCGATTTTCTCAGGACTTTGTTTAATTCCTTATTGATCACGGTCGTCAGCGTCGTCTTGATCGTTTTGTTCTCGGCGATGGCTGCTTATGCCTTGTCGCGAGCGAAAAGCAAGATGTCCACATTCCTGTTTTTCCTGTTCGTCTCGGCGATGCTCATTCCGTTTCAATCAGTCATGATTCCGCTCGTCACAGTGTTCGGCCAGTTTGATATGCTGAACCGCGGCGGATTGATATTCATGTATATCGGTTTCGGTGCGAGCCTGTCGATTTTCCTGTATCATGGTGCTTTGAATAATGTCCCGAAGTCGCTCGACGAAGCGGCGAAAATTGATGGGGCGAACCGCTGGCAAGTGTTTTGGCATATCATCTTCCCGATCCTCAAGCCGATCACTGTCACGGTCGCCATACTTAATATTATCTGGATCTGGAACGATTATCTCTTACCGTCGCTTGTCATCAATACGACCGGCAGTGAAACGATTCCGCTGAAGATGTTCTTCTTCTTCGGCGAATACACGAAACAATGGCATTTGGCGCTTGCGGGACTTACGCTGGCGATTATTCCAGTCATCATTTTCTATTTCTTTGCGCAGCGTTCGATCATCAAAGGTGTCTCGGATGGCGCTGTAAAATAAGGGGGCAATCGCAATGGCAATCACAATTAAAGATGTCGCGAAACTGGCGGAAGTTTCACCGGCGACGGTTTCTAGGGTTATTGCGGATCATCCGAAGATCACCCCGAAGACAAAGCGTAAAGTACGAAAAGTCATGGAAGAGCTTGGCTATTACCCGAATTTCCAAGCACGTAATTTAGTGGCTCAAAAAAGTAAAGCGATCGGCGTCATCATGGAAAACTCCACAACGCTTGCTTTCCAGAATCCATTTTTCCCGGAAGTCCTGCGCGGCATTTCCGTCAGCGCCCATCATAGCCAGTACGGCCTGTATCTATCGACAAGCGCGACTGAGCAGGAAATCTATGAAGAAGTGGTGGCGATGACACAAGGAAAACGCGTCGATGGCGTTATCTTGCTGTATTCGAAAATTGGTGATAAAATCTTGGACTACCTACTGGCAAATGGCATTCCGTTTTCGGTAGTGGGCCGGCCCTACACGCGTCCGGACGCCATTTCCTATGTCGATAACGACAATGTCGCTATTGCGAAACAAGTGGTGGGCCATTTGATTTCACTCGGCCACCGGGATATTTCATTCGTCGGGGGCGCTTCCGATTTCATTGTGTCCGCGGATCGCTTAAGCGGCTACCGGCAAGCGTTAGATGAAGCGAAGATTCCGTTCATCGAGGAGTATGTCGTCACACAGGAACAGATGGAAGGCCATGAGCAGCAAGCCATCCGCAATTTGATGGAACAACAGAATCCACCGACTGCCATCGTCACGCACGATGACTTGGTTGCCTATGAAGTGATCAGTTATCTGGAGGATTTGAACATTGCCGTACCGGCCGATGTGTCGATCGTTGGGTTCAACAACCATACTTTGTCGAGTCATTTGAAGCCTCCGCTCAGCACGGTGGATATTTCGATTTTTGACCTTGGAATGGAAGCGGCAAATTTGGTCTTGGAAAAAATAAACGATGACAAGGCACCTCCCCGGAACATCATCGTTCCGGCGACATTGATCGAAAGAGGATCTTGTCAAAGTCTATGAAAGGAACCGATTATGAACAAAACATGGTGGAAAGAAGCAGTGGCGTATCAAGTCTATCCACGCAGCTTCAATGACTCGAATGGAGATGGCATCGGGGATATTAACGGTGTCACGGAAAAACTGGATTATTTGAAGGAACTCGGAATCGATGTCATCTGGATTTGCCCGATGTATAAATCGCCGAATGACGATAATGGATACGACATTAGCGATTACCAGGAAATCATGGATGAACTCGGGACAATGGCCGATTTTGATCGTTTGCTCGAAGAAGTACATGCGCGCGGCATGAAATTGATCATCGACCTAGTGATCAACCACACGAGCGATGAGCATCCGTGGTTTTTGGAATCGCGCTCGTCGCTCGATAACCCAAAGCGCGACTGGTATATTTGGCGTGACCGCCCGACCAATTGGGAAAGCATTTTCGGCGGTTCGGCATGGGAGCTCGATGAGAAGACCGGACAATATTATTTGCACATTTTCTCGAAAAAGCAACCGGATTTGAACTGGGAAAATCCGGAAGTTCGAAAAGAGCTATACAAAATGGTCAATTGGTGGCTCGATAAAGGCATCGACGGGTTCCGCGTCGACGCCATCAGCCATATCAAGAAAGACTTCAGCGATTTACCGATTGAAGAAGGCAAGCCGTGGGTGCCAGCCTGGGAAAAAATGATGAATGTCGACGGCATCCAGCCGTTGCTTGCGGAGTTGCGTGATGAGACCTTTGCGAAATACGACATTATGACAGTCGGGG
This sequence comes from Planococcus sp. SK3692, assembly GCF_028890485.2. Lineage (GTDB taxonomy): Bacteria > Bacillota > Bacilli > Bacillales_A > Planococcaceae > Planococcus. The sequence goes on along the minus strand of NZ_JARCHV010000001.1, from coordinate 847,667 downwards.
AAGCGAATGGCGTCTACGCGGAAGATATCGATGAGTGGATTAGCGAAGAAGACGGCAAATTCGATATGGTGTTCCAATTCGAAGATTTGACGCTGTGGGACAGCGATGTCAAACAAGGCATCAACGTCAATGACTTAAAAACCGTCTTGACACGTTGGCAAAAAGCGGTTGACAGCGTCGGCTGGAATGCGCTGTTTATCGAAAACCATGACAAGCCGCGCGTCGTCTCGACTTGGGGCAATGACGGCGAATACTGGCGCGAAAGTGCGACAGCGCTCGCTTGTATGTATTTCTTCATGCAAGGGACACCGTTTATCTATCAGGGGCAGGAAATCGGCATGACCAATGCGCCGTTCGAGGAAATCCATCATTATGACGATGTCCATACACATAATTTGTATTTCTATAACTTGGCGGAAGGCATGGAACACGATGCCATCATGACCTTGTTGAAATCGACAAGCCGCGACCATTCCCGTACGCCGATGCAATGGAATGGGGAGAAGAATGCCGGATTCACGACAGGCGCTCCGTGGCTGCAGATGAACCCGAATTTCGAATGGCTCAATGTCGAAAGCCAGATGCAAGATCCGGCATCGGTGTTGTCATTTTATAAACAAATGATTTTCTTGCGCAAAAACATGGACGTATTGGTATATGGCAGCTACGATTTGGCCGAGACCGATTGCGAAGATGTTTATGCTTATACACGTACGCAAGGGGAAGAACAAGTGCTCATCCTTTCGAACCTAGGAAGCACGACATGCACTTGGCTGGAACCTGAAGGCGCAGAACTGTTGCTCGCCAATTACGAGGACCGTGACTTGCATCAATTAAAACCGTATGAAGCACGGGTATATAAGCTCGCTTAACTGTGCAACACGAAGATCAAGTTAACTATTGAAAAACGCTTTTCCCGATTGGCCAGAAGGCTGGTCGGGAAAAGCGTTTTTTTTTTTAGAATCCTGGTTTTTTCAACAGCTTAAAGATATTATTTTTGTATTCTTCGACGCCCGGCTGGTCGAACGGGTTGATGTCGAGAAGATAAGCGCTATACGCGCAGCTTAGCATGTAGAAATACAGCAAATGGCCGATCTCGGATTCATCGATGCGGTCCACGGTCAAGCTCAATTGCGGTACGCCGCCGGACAAATGGGCGTTCGATGTGCCTTTATGGGCGATGTGGTTAAATTCCTGCAAGGACAAGCCGGCAATATAATTTAATTCGTCGCCGTCTTCAGGCGTTTCGAAAATCTCCAGGTCTTGCTGTGCTTCTTTCACCAACAGGAAGGTTTCGAACAAGTTGCGCTGCCCGTCCTGGATGAATTGGCCAAGCGAGTGCAAGTCCGTCGTGAAGACGACCGATGCCGGGAAGATGCCTTTTCCTTCTTTTCCTTCGCTTTCGCCGAATAATTGCTTCCACCATTCCTGGACGAAAGACAGCTTCGGCTCGAAGATCGCGTTCACTTCTGTCGTATAACCTTGGACATACAGGTGATGGCGGATCGCCGCGTATTGCATCGCTGGGTTATGGTCAGGGCCAGCATCCCGGTAAGCGATTTCCGCTTCTTTTGCACCGTCCAACAGCTTGCGGATTGAATGTCCGGCAGCAGCAATCGGCAACAGCCCGACCGCCGTGAAGACGGAGTAGCGCCCGCCGACATCGTCCGGCACGATAAAGCGTTCATAGCCTTTTGTTTCCGCTAATTGGCGAAGTGCTCCTTTTTCAGCATCGGTCGTCACGATGATGCGTTCGGCCGCTCCGTCGCCATAGCGTTTTTCCATATAATCGCGCAGGAAACGGAACGCGATGGCCGGTTCTGTCGTTTTGCCGGATTTCGAGATGACATTGACGACGACTTCCTTGCCCTCTAAGTGTTCAAGCAATTGCTTCAAGTATTCACCGCTCACTTGATGGCCCGCAAACAGCACTTCCAATTGCTCGTCTTTCGGGAAATAAGGCGACAGTGCAGAAAGGACGGCTTTTGACCCTAGATAGGAACCGCCGATTCCGATGACGACCAAAACGTCAGCCTTTTCGCGGATCGCTTTGGCAGTATCTTCGATTTTTGCCACGAAATCCTCAGGCAATGAAGATGGCCAGTCAAGCCAGCCAAGGAAATCGGATCCGGCTCCTTTTTTTGCATACAGATCCTCCTGGATTTGCTGCAAACGTGTTTTCATTTTGAGATCTACTGCAGACTCGATGGCTTGTGAATATGTTAAGTTGATCATAAGCATCCTCCTATTCTATGATTACTGATTTTACCATAGTGGAGGAAATGATAGCATATCCAGCAAGAAAAACTGCAAAGCTTCGAAACTGAGTGAATCGGGTTTGCTTCGGTGCCACTTATTGGTAAAATAAAAAGAAACTTCAATTAGCTTGGGTGTTTCACGCAGTTAATGAAGTCGGACTGGCTATTTTTTTGCGTCCTATTAATTTTCCGCTTTATTGAGGGAGATTTTGGGCAATGCAAGGGCGTTAGCTAGAAAGCTACAGGAGGTCATGGAAATGAAACGATACATAGCAATAGCAGCGGGTGCTGGCGTACTCGCCATGGCAGGATGCCAGCCGCAGCCGACACCGGAAGACCGATTGGATGAATACGTCGGCCATTGGAATGAGCAGGAGTTCGCTGCGATGTATGAAGACTATCTGTCGCAAGGCTCGAAAGAAGCGTTTCCCCCGGAAGCGTTCGATGAGCGGCAGCAGCAATTGATCACAGACTTGGGCATCGAGAATCTTGAAGTCAGCTATACTGCGCAGGAAGATGCGGAATGGGACGAAGCGGAGCCGGCAGAGTTCCCGCTTACTATCGCGATGGATACGCTTGCCGGGCCGGTTGAATTCGACCAGACGGTTTCCCTGATCCATGAAGAGCAGGAAAGCGGAGAGAACTGGTTTGTCGAGTGGGATCCGTCCTTAATCTTTGAGGAACTTGAAGAAGGCGATGAAGTCGCCGTGCGGACAGAAGCCGCTGAGCGCGGGGAGATTGTGGACCGTGAAGGGCGCGGCCTCGCTATCAATGGCACCGGCTATAACCTTGGCGTGGTGCCGGACCGGCTGGAAGGAGACAGCGATATAGCTGAAGTTGCTGAACTTCTTGGATTGACGGCAGAATCGATTGAAGAAAGCCTGAACCAAAGCTGGGTTCAGCCCGACCAATTCGTGCCGCTGACAAAAGCGTCGAAATCGGCGGAACAATTGATCGCTGACGTGGAAGCGAGCGATGTCGTCACCTATCAGGAAACGGCGATGCGCGAATATCCGTACGGCGAAGCATTCGGCCACTTGACCGGCTATATCGGCTCGATTACGGCAGAGCAATTAGAAGAATTAAAAGGCCAAGGTTACGGGGCGAACGACTTGATCGGCCGCCAAGGCCTTGAACGCCGTCTCGAAGAACAGCTGCGCGGCGAGAGCGGCGCACGCATCCTGATCCAAAAACAGGCAGAAGGGGCGGAAGATATCGTCCTCGCTGAACAGGAGCCGACAGCTGGAGAAGACGTCGAATTGACCATCGACGCTGAATTACAGACGGCCGTCTATGATTCGATGCAAGGGGAACCGGGAAGCGCTGCGGCGGTGTCGCCTGAAAACGGCGAAACTTTGGCGCTCATCAGCTCTCCTGGCTTTGATCCGAATGAATTCATTGCAGGCATCAGTGGCGAACGTTACACGGAATTGTCGGAAGATCCATTGAATCCGCTGTTCACGCGTTTTGCCGCAAGTTATGCCCCTGGGTCGACCATTAAACCGGTGACAGCGGCCATCGGCATGGAAGCGGGAACGCTCGATCCGCAGCAAGGGCTCGAAATCAACGGGCAGACGTGGCAAAAAGACAGCTCATGGGGCTCCTACCGAGTATCCCGTTTGCATCCAGAAGCACCAAATCCGATCGATTTGAACAAGGCACTTGTCTACTCGGATAATATCTATTTCGCGAGACAGGCGCTTGAGATGGGGACAGAAACATTTATTGATGGACTGACTGCCTACGGTTTCGGAGAGGAATTGCCGTTTGCCATCGAGCTGGAAAGTTCACAGATTTCCAATGACGGAACTCTCGGATCCGAAGGGCAACTCGCGGATACATCGTTCGGCCAAGGGCAGATGCTTGCCAATATCCTGCATCTCGCTTCGGCTTACGAGCCGTTCCTGAACGGCGGCACGATCTATGAGCCGACACTTTACGCCAGCGAAGAAGCGGGACAAGTGTGGAAAGAAGGCTTGATCAGTGAAGGCAATGCGGCTGTGCTTCAAGAAAATCTCCGGAATGTCGTTACAGATGGCTACGCTAAATCAGCCGATATCGACGCTGTACCGATTGCCGGAAAAACTGGCACAGCTGAATTGAAAGGCGCTCTCGGTGAAGAGGGGCAAGAGAATGGATTCTTCGTTTCCTATCACGCTGAGCAGCAAGACTTCATTTTGGCGATGATGATCGAATCGATCGAAGACGATGGCGGCAGCGATTATGTCGCAGGCTTTTCCGCTAGTGCCATGGAACAGTATTACTTGAATAATTGACCGAAACCGTCCGCCTGCTGCGGGCGGTTTTTATTATGCAGTCACAGAGGAATTTCATGAAGAAAGTCGTATAATATATAAAAAATAAAGGTTGGCATTAGCCAATGTGAGCACATCAATACCACAACAGCAGAAAGAGGGGGATGAGCTTGAAAAAGACGTGGTGGAAAGAGTCGGTAGTCTATCAAATTTACCCGCGCAGCTTTTTCGATACGGATGGCGACGGGGTTGGGGACTTGAACGGCATCCGGGCACAGCTCGATTATCTGCAGGAACTCGGCGTCGACATGATTTGGCTATGCCCGGTCTACAAATCGCCGAATGTCGATAATGGCTATGACGTCAGCGATTATCAGGCAATCATGGATGAAATGGGAACGATGGATGATTTCGATCGCCTGCTCGAAGACATTCACTCCCGAGGTATGAATATCATGATGGATTTGGTGTTGAACCATACGAGCGACCAGCATCCGTGGTTTCTGGAATCAAAATCATCGCGCGACAATCCGAAACGCGATTGGTATGTCTGGCGCGATAAGCCGACGAATTGGGAAAGCATATTTGGCGGACCGGCTTGGACATACGACCCGAAAACGAGGCAATACTATTTTCATTTATTTTCCAAAAGCCAAGTCGATTTGAATTGGGAAAATCCCGAATTGCGGCGTGCACTGTACGATATGATCCTCTGGTGGCTAGATAAAGGCATCGACGGTTTCCGTGTGGATGCCATCAATCATTTGAAAAAAGATTATACGGACATGCCGAATCCGCATAGGTTGAATTATGTGCCGGCCTGGGAAAAGATGACGAACGTCCAAGGGATACAGGATTTACTGGCGGAATTGCGGCGCGAGACTTTTGCAAAATATGATGTTGTGACGGTCGGCGAAGCGAATAGCGTACGTTCACATGAAATTGGGGACTGGATCAGTGAAGCGGAAGGGAAATTCAATATGATCTTCCACTTGGAAGCGCACGAAGAGGCGTGGGATGAAGAAACAGAGGGGGGAGTCGATGTTGACGACTTGAGAATCGTCCTCGATCGCTGGCAGCGCAGTGCGCAAGGCATTGCCTGGAATTCCTTGTATCTGGAAAACCATGACCGCCCGCGCACCGTCTCCACTTGGGGCAATGACCGGGAGCATTGGCGGGAAAGTGCGACCGCGCTCGGCTGCATGTATTTTTTCATGCAAGGCACGCCGTTCATTTACCAAGGGCAGGAAATCGGCATGACCAATGCGCCGTTCGACGATATCAATATGTACCGGGACATCGAAACGAAAAACATGTATCGCTATAACCGTCTAAAAGGCGTCCCTCACGAAGATTTGATGAAGACCATCAAGAAAGTCAGCCGCGATCACGCAAGGACCCCGATGCAATGGAATTTCGGCGCAAATGCCGGCTTTACAGGCGGCACACCGTGGATTCCGTTGAACCCGAATTTCAATTGGCTCAATGTCAAAGCACAGCGCAAAGATCCGCAATCGGTGCTGTCTTTCTATAAGGAAATGCTGCAACTGCGAAAAGACCATGAAGCTTTGGTTTACGGCAGCACGCATTTGTCGTTTATGGAATGTCCTTATGTTTATGCCTATACACGCGAGTACGGTGATCAACGGTATTTGGTCATTTCACATCTCGACGATGATATATGTTCTTGGTGGAGCCCGGTCGATGGGGAATTGCTGTTGTTGAATTACGAAAGCCACTTAACCGGCAAACTGCAGCCTTATGAAGCGCGCGTCTATTTATTGAATTAAAAGCCATATCGAGCGGTTTTTAAAATATCCTTATTGCAAGGAATATAGTTGTGGGTATAAAGGCTCTATTTGCTCACTCTTCCGTTTCTATGGCGAGGATTTTCCCAATTACGCATTCCACCTTTCTCTGCTAGATTTAAAGCATGGCAAGACGCAGGACAACAGGCGGGACGCCGCTTGCTGCACAGAGCCATGAAAATCTATTCGGAAAAGGGGATTCGAAAGATGAAAAAATCGGCAAAATTCATTACAACAGCCATGTTGGCAGCGACTATGCTCGTACCGGCCATGGGGGTTTCAGCAAATGAAGCTCCGGATGCACAAAAAGCAAACGCAAATGAGACGATCCGCGTGCTCGTAGATATGCCAGGAAAAAGTGATCTGGACAAGGCAAAAGACCAATACGGCGTCCACTGGGATTTCAAGAGCGAGGGCTTCACGACCGATATGACAGAGAAACAATATGAAGCGTTGAAGAAAAATAAAAATGTAACGATCGAAAAAGTTCCTGAATATACAGTAGAAACGACAACGCTCGAACCGCAAGCGCGTTATCAATCAATGGCTGCATCCCAGTCCACTCCTTGGGGCATCAAAGCGGTCTATAACAATAGTTCGATCACGACAACAAGCGGTGGTTCAGGCGTTAATATCGCAGTACTGGACACTGGCGTCAACACGAGCCATCCAGACCTTGCAGCAAACGTTGAGCAATGTAAAGACTTTACAGTCGGAACAAGCATCCGCAACGGTTCTTGCACAGACCGTCAAGGACATGGCACGCACGTAGCTGGGTCGGCACTGGCGAACGGTAACGGCGGCTTGTACGGCGTAGCACCGCAAGCGGATCTTTGGGGCTATAAAGTGCTTGGCGATAACGGGTCAGGTTCTGCCGATAATATTGCAAAAGCAATTCGCCATGTAGCCGACCAGGCTACAGCTTTGAACCAGAAAACTGTCATCAATATGTCTCTTGGATCTGCAGCAGAAAGCAGCTTGATCACGAATGCGGTCAACTACGCATACGGTAAAGGCATACTTGTCATTGCAGCAGCAGGCAATGAAGGGCCGTACCAAGGATCGATCGGCTTCCCGGGTGCATTGCAAAATGCCGTAGCGGTCGCAGCTCTTGAGAACGTGCAGCAAAATGGCACGTACCGCGTAGCGGATTTCTCTTCAAGAGGCTATAGCCAATACGCGGGCGATTATTCCATCGGGAAATATGACGTAGAAGTATCAGCGCCAGGCGCAAGCATTTACTCGGCTTGGTATGACGGAGGCTATGCAACAATCAGCGGAACATCGATGGCATCTCCTCACGCAGCAGGTCTTGCAGCTAAAATCTGGGCAGCAAACCCATCTGCCACGCATACGCAAATTCGCAGCGATCTTCAAAACCGCGCAACGAATAACGACATTCTATCCGGCTATTATGCAGGATCTGGAGACGATTCCGCTTCAGGATTCGGATTCTACCGCTTGCCATAAGAGTTCGTCTGAAGACAAGCCTGGCTGTAACAGCTAGGCTTGTTTTTTTGTGTTATTATTTATATATTCTGACAAAGAAAGGTGAGTATATGAACATCGGTTCTGTGATTAAATACTATCGGCTCAAGCATAACCTCACACAGTCACAGCTCGCTGATGGCATCTGTTCCGTATCGCATCTAAGCAAGATCGAATCCAATACTTATACGCCCCATGAAGAAACATACGAAGCGCTACTTTCCAAAATGGGCGTTCAATTGAAAAAAGAACTCGAACACCAGAAGCGGCTTGAACAACAATTGGGACGTTTCATTGATTGCGCACTCCATTACGATCTTGATAATTTGCATAAAATTTACAAAGAACTTTTGGATGAAGACGATTACCTGCAATCTACCGACTTGGTGAATCAATACGAATTGTATAAATTCCGCTATTATGTCCTGGATTTACAGATGGACAAAGCGTCAACTCAGCAAAAGCTGCTTGAAAAGTTGAAAGCTTCTTTTACAGCACCAGAGTTATGGATGAGCCGATTTTTCCAAGCGCTTTATTTCACGACTTTAGGGCAGCAAAAAGAAGCAATGGACTTAATGTACAGGCTCGACCAAGGGCTTCAAAGCATTCCGCAAAAACTGGAGGGGGAGTTTTATTATCAAAAAGCGAGAATTTTAATAGTGCATGACCGTCTGGAGCTTTCTGCATATTTTGCGGAGCGGGCAGTGCGTTCTTATGAAATGCATCACAACTACATCCGCCTCTTGCATGCGCAGTTGCTGCTGGCAATCAACTATACAAGGCGCAACCTGAGCACCCAAGCCGCCAGCTTGTATGAAGTGGTCAAACGCAACGCCCACTTGACCCATCAGCACGAATTGTATCAATCAGTTCTTTATAATTATGCGGAATTGATGAAGGGCCAGAAGCAAAACAGCCAAGCATTCGAGTTGTTTTCGGAGCTGAAAGACGTGGTGCAGCCAGGAAGCTATATACACAAAGCCGTCATCGTTAATTTACTGGAACTAAAAGGTATCAGCGAAGAAGAAACAGTGAGGTTGATCGAGCAATTGCGCATGCCGGGGACCCCGAAAGATGAAGAATATTTTAAGGTGTACAGCGATTACTACGGGAAACGAGAATTTTCCCAACAAGAACTTTTGAACTATAAAGAAGATAAAATGTTTCCATTTTTCAAAAAATATGGTTATATAAAAGATACCAAACATCTTTCTGAGGAGCTTGCGGCTCATTACAAAGAGCAGCAGGATTGGCAGAAAGCCTATTACTATCAAACTCAATTTATGGAAAGTGACGGTGAATAATATGGAAAAGAAAAAATTATTGGCAGGCGCAGCATTGGCGCTCGTCTTGGCTTTGACGGCTGGATTGCCGCAAATCGCAGCACAAGCAGAAAATGCTGACGGAAACGTGACAATCAACGGACCACAAGTATTGCCTCCAGTGTAATAGAAGAACAAAAAAGCTTGCCGAATTGGCAAGCTTTTTTCAGGCTGTCGAGAAAGTTAAAGAGCCGTATTTTCCGAAGCTTATTGCTCGCTTTCCGTGGGGCGGGAATCGAGCCTCCTCGTCACTTCGTTCCTGCGGGGTCTCTCAAACCCGCTAGTCCCACAGGAGTCGAGCGAATGCTTCTCCAAATACTCAGATAGAACATTGATTTTTAAGTGTAGAAATGGCGATTCCCTTTTTCATCGATAAAGTATTATAGACTTCTTCAACACTCTGAAAAAAGCTTGCCGAACTGGCAAGCTTTTTTGCTCGGCAAATTTTAAGTCGGCAAAACCGTTGGACTCACTCATTATGCATTTATTACTGTGTATACGAATTGTCTTCGGGTAAACTAATCAAAAAGAAAGGCGGCGACACCATGTATAAAAAACAGCAATACGTTCTCAAGGATGGACGTCCTGTCTTGGTGACCATCCGTAGCTATAATGAAGAAGATTTTCCAGGATTGATCGAAGTGCAGCGTGAAAGTTTTCCGCCACCGTTTCCGCCCGATTTGCTTTGGAACGAGCAACAACTTGGAAACCATATCGCGCTTTATCCTGAAGGTGCGATTTGCGTCGAAATCGATGGCGAAATCGCAGGGTCCATGACAGGGATGCTGATGAAATTCGACCCTGAGCATCCTCAACATACATGGGAGCAAGTGACCGATTCGGGTTCAATCGGAACGCATGACCCGGACGGCGAATCACTGTATGTTGTCGACATCGGCATCAAGCCAAAATTCCGCAAACTGAAACTTGGCAAGCTCTTGATGGAAGCGATGTATGAACGAGTCGTTGTGGACGGGCTCGAGCGTCTTATCGGCGGCGGGCGCATGCCGGGGTATCATCGGTACGCTGAAGAACTGTCCGCTGAACGATACATTGAAAATGTGCTGGCAGGTGACGTGAAAGATCCGGTCATCAGCTTCTTGCTCAGCTGCGGCCGTATGCCTGTTACGATAGTTCCTGGATATTTAGATGATGAAGAATCCCGTAATTATGCTTTAGTGATGGAATGGAAAAATCCGTTTTACCGCTGATTTGTTCTGATTATTCGGACATATTCTTTTTCGAAGCCTTTGTTTTTGCTATACTGACAGAAACCAATGAGGCGCGGAGGGGATCACATGCAACTGACCGTGCAGGATGTTTTGGATTATGAATTGCTGGAAGGCGCGGTCGTCCGGACTGCTAATGAACATGCACAAACGCGGCCCGTACACTGGGTGTCGGTCATGGAAATGCCAGTGGAGAATTTCGTGCGCCGCAATGAGCTGGTGTTGACAACTGCGATGGGATGCAACAATGAGTTGGAGACGTTCCGCGGATTCGTCCAGGATATCATCGATTCCGGTGCAGCCGCACTCATGATCGCGATGGGGCGGCATGTCTATGAAATTCCGAAAGAAGTGGCACAACTAGCCGAAGAGCATTCATTTTTACTCGTTGAACTGCCTTGGGAATTGCGCTTTTCGACGGTCATCGAAGAAGTGATGATCGATTTGAACGACCTGCACCGGCAAGAGCGGCAACGTTCGGAACAAGTGCAGCAGGATTTATTGAAATTGATTTTAGCAGATGCGGAATTGGAGAAAATCGCCGCCTACATCCGGCGAGAGCTCGACAGCGCACTGCTCATTACGGACGCATACGGGACCGTGCAAGCCGCGGCCGGTTTTTCACGAGCCAAACTGGAAGAGTGGGAACAGCAAGTAGCCAAAGGGCTTTTCCCGATTCGCCAAGCAGCCCCGAAAGGAAACCGCGACCCGATGATCCAAAAATTCCGCAGCGGCGAGTTGGCCGGCCAAACGCTCCTTCAAGTCCCGGTGCTGCAAGTATCAGAGGAAGCTCAAGGCTATCTATTTGTCGAAGTGCCGGAAGATGCCGCCGATGGACATATTGATGTCTTTTCGGTACATGTACTAGAGCATGCCGCAACGACAATTTCCTTGTGGCGCTCCAGGCAAAATGCAGTCGAAGAAACGAAAGCGGCGCTGCGCATGGATTTTGTCCGTGAATTGGCTAACGGGGAATTCACATCCAAAGAGCAGGCGGTTTCGCGCGCACGCGCACTTGGCTATGACCTGGGGCTCCCATATATTGCCCTGGCCGGCAGCCCCGAGAATCTGCGTGAGTTATTTGGACGGCGAAATCCAAAACATAGCTCATACACTGAGTGGTCGAAAAGCATGGTCGCTTATATTGAAGAAGAAATCCATTATGCAGCCCATGCCATGAAACGTACGGTAATGACGGGCTATGTCGATGGATATTTGATCATTTTCCTGGAAAAGCCGCCTGAGAGCGGGCGGGAGAACCAGATTAATTTCCTCGATTTGATCGAACGGCGGCTGGGGAATTTATTGCCGGAGGTCGTGCTGTCCTGGGGGATAGGCGATCACGCGCAAGGCTTCGCCGGCTTCAGCAGCAGTTTCCAGCATGCGAAAGCGGCGCTTGAAATCGGGCGAATGAAAAAAGGGCCAGGGCACCGGATAGATTACCGCGATACCCGTGCGGACCGCTTGCTATTGCAATTGGCGAAAACGGAAGGAATGAAAAATATCATCTTGTCGACCATCCAGCCGCTTGTCGAGTATGACCAACAGCGGCAAATGGACTTGATCGGCACTTTCTCGGCCTATAACCATTACCAGGGCAATGTTAGCCAAACGGCGCGCGCCTTGAATTTGCATCGCCAATCGCTGCTATACCGTTTGCGCAAAATTGAGTCGTTGACAGGGTTATCGCTTGTCGACCCGGACGATTTGTTTCTATTGGAATTATGCGTCCGCACCTATCACATCCGGGCCACTGAACCGAATGATGCTTGAATGAAAGCCTTCTAAACAAGAAGGCTTTTTTATGTGGAAAAATTGACTAAAGGGCGGTGCGCATTTTCATACACTATGACAGATGCATTAAAAAGAGCCCGACAGGTATAGTGAAAACAAGAATAATAAATTGGTTATTCCGTCTTTTCATCCGTGAACATAAGGAGGGGATTCCCCATGCCGTTTGGAACAGCAGAGTATCAGGGGCGTATCAGAAAAACAAAACAGCAGATGGCGGAAAAAGGCATTGAAGTGCTGCTTATCACCGATCCTGCCAATATGAACTATTTATCCGGCTATGATGCCTGGTCGTTTTATGTCCATCAAATGCTCATTGTCATTGAAGATGAAGACCAGCCTTTGTGGGTCGGGCGGATCATGGATGCGAACGGCGCCAAGATTACGACTTGGCTGTACCACGACAATATCATTCCGTATCCCGAGATTTACGTGCAATCACAAACGCATCATCCAATGGATTTCGTGGCGGAAATCCTGACGCAAATCGGACAGGACCGGCGCTCGATTGGCGTTGAAATGGAGAACTATTATTTCACGGCAAAATGCTACGAACGCTTGCAAAAAGGCTTGCCAAATGCCCGATTCCAAGATGCAACCTTGCTGGTTAATTGGGTCCGGCTAGTGAAGTCGGATACTGAAATTGCCTATATGAAACGTGCGGCGCGTTTTTCGGAAAAAGCGATGGCAGCAGGGATTGAAATGATTGCAGAAGGCGTAAGGGAATGCGACGTTGCAGCAAGGATCCTTGAGGTGCAAGTAAAGGGAACAAAAGAGCACGGCGGGGATTATCCGGCAATCATGCCACTTTTGCCGACAGGGGAACGCACCGCCGCGCCACATCTGACATGGACCGATAAACGCTATAAGCAAGGGGAATCGGTGACAGTGGAAATCGCGGGATGCTATAAACGTTACCATTCGCCGCTCGCGCGCACCGTGTTTATCGGGACGCCAGATGCAGAACTGCAGCACCTCGCAGAAGTGACGACAGAAGGCATCAACGAATGCCTAGCGATGATCAAACCGGGCATTTATTTGGAAGAAGTGTGTGCAACTTGGACAAAAACGATCGCCCGCTACGGGTTTGAAAAAGAAGCGCGCATCGGCTATCCCGTAGGATTGAATTACCCGCCGGATTGGGGCGAACATACCGCAAGCATCCGCATGGGCGACCGGACTGTGCTCGAACCGAACATGGCGTTCCATATGATTCCGGCGATGTGGTTCGATGATTCCGGTTTTGAAGTAAGCGAAACGTTCCGCGTGACGGAATCCGGTTGTGAAACGCTGGCGAATATGCCGAGAGGCTTGTTCACGAAAGGGCATTTGATCGGTTATCAAGGCGGCGCCTGATCATCGGCGTTTAAAAACTGAAAGCATTAAAAAACTTGAGGAGTGAGTTCATGACAAACAAAAAGATCCATCAATCCACACAAGCGGTCTGGGGCGGAGAAAAAGATTATCTAGCACACGGGGCATCGCAAGTACCGGTCGTTTTGAGCGTCGCCTATACGTATGACGATATGGACGATTGGTACGATGTGGCAATCGGCAAGAAGAAAGGGCATATTTACGGACGCAACACGAACCCGACTGTTCAGGCTTTCGAAGACAAAGTGAAGTTGCTCGAAGGCGCTGAAGCAGCGACCAGCTTCTCGACCGGCATGGCGGCCATCAGTAATACGCTCGCGACCTTCCTCGTGCCGGGCGACCGCATCGTGTCGATCAAGGATACGTACGGCGGCACGAACAAGATTTTCACGGAATTCCTGCCACGCCAGCAGATCGATGTCGCACTCGTCGATACCGGCGATCATGAAGCGATTGAAGCGGAACTCAAAAAAGGCTGCAAGATCCTTTATTTGGAGACGCCGACCAATCCGACTGTTAAAATCACGGACATTGCACGCATGGCAAAAGCAGGTCACGAAGTAGGCGCGCTGGTCATCATCGACAACACATTCGGCACACCGATCAACCAAAACCCATTAGAGGACGGTGTCGACCTCGTGTTGCACAGTGCGACTAAATTCCTCGGGGGCCATGCGGATGCCCTCGGCGGTGTACTGGTCGGGTCGCATGAACTGGTCGAACAGGTTTATCATTACCGCGAAATCAACGGCGCGACGATGGACCCGATGGCCGCTTACCTGCTATTGCGCGGCATGAAGACTTTGCATTTGCGCATCCGCGAACAAAGCAAGAACGCCATGGCGCTCGCTAAGTTTCTGCAGACAAAAGACATCGTCGAAGACGTCTTTTATCCAGGGCTCGAAACGCATCCGAACCACGATATCGCCAAACGCCAAATGAAAGGCTTCGGCGGCATGCTGAGCTTTTCTGTAAAAGGCGGCGTCGACACGGTGCGTGATTTGCTGCCGAAACTCGAATATGCAAACCGTGCCGCAAATCTCGGGGCGGTCGAGACGACTGTCGGACCGGCGCGTACGACAAGCCATGTGGAATGCACACCGGAAGAACGCGCCGCGATGGGCATCCCAGAAGGTTTGATCCGCGTCTCATGCGGCATTGAGGAGATCGAAGACATTATCAACGATTTTGAGCAGGCATTCCAGCACGTCGAAACGATGATGAACGTCTAATCGGAAAGCCGGGTGTAAACATGGAGAACAAAGATGAACTCCTGACAAAAGCGGAAAAAATGAGCAGCCAACTCAGTGAATGGCGGCGGACGCTGCACCAATTTCCGGAGCTGAGCTTCCAGGAATTTGAGACGGCCGACTTTATCGCATCTGTTTTGGCGACTATCGATGGCATTACCGTCGAACGGGGGATCGGCTTTGAGACGAGCGTGATCGCAACGCTCGGAAAAGGCGAGGGCCCGGTAATAGCACTGCGTGCGGATATCGACGCTTTGCCCATCGACGGAGCGAATACATGTAATTACCGGTCGAAAACCCCTGGGGTCATGCACGCCTGCGGGCACGATGCGCATGCCGCCATCCTGCTCGGCACCGCTTCGCTTCTCGCGGACTACTTTCAGGACAAGCCATTGGGCGGAACGGTCAAGTTTATTTTCCAGCCGGCAGAAGAAATGATTGACGACGAATCCATGTCAGGCTCACCGTATCTGTTGCAAGCGGGTGCTTACGACGAAGCGGAGCTGGCGATTGCTCTTCACATGTGCCCGTGGCTACCAGTCGGTGCAGTCCAAATGCATGACGGCATCAGCATGGCGAACGTCGATGTCTTTCACGGGACGATCCAGGGAACCGGGGGGCATGGTGCCTATCCGGAACTCGGCAGCGACCCGACTTGGATGCTCGGCCTCATTTTGCAGGCGCTGCATGGCATCGTGCCGCGGAAAGTATCCGCGCTTGAACCTGCTGTGGTCAGTATTGGGCAGATCCATGCAGGTACCGCCAGCAATATCATCCCGCACGAAGTTCAAGTGGAAGGCACTGTGCGAAGCTATTCAGCCAGCACGCGTGATCTGCTCGAAACGGAAATCCGCGATGCATTCGCACTCGCGAAACATCTGGGCGGCGATTATTCCTTCCATTACCAGCGGGGAGAGCCTGCATTAATCAATGATCGGCATGTGAATGAACAGATCACAAAAGCTATCAAAAAAACGGATCCATCTATAAAGTTCATTCATCAGGCGTTCGGCATGGGAGGCGAAGACTTCGCTTATGTCACGCAGCAGCTGACGGGGGCGATGTTTTTCCTCGGCTGTTCGCTAGATGACGGAATCGAGCGGGATTTGCATACGCCGCATTTTGATGTCGATGAGCGCAGCCTGCCGCTTGGAGCTGCCATATTAGCCAATGCGGCAATCGGCTTTTTCACTCAAACAGGTGGGCAAGGAGAACAGGAGGAGCAGCATGACACATAAACTAGCATTTATCGGATTCGGCGTCGTCGGCCAAGGACTTGCTGAAATTCTGCACAATAAACGGCAAAGCCTGATGGAGCAGGAAAGTTTCGAGGCGAAAGTCGTCGCGATATCCGATTTCAAGAAAGGCTCGTTATACCATCCGGACGGGCTCGATCTCGAAACGGTCTTGGACGCTGTACGAAAGACCGGAAGTTTGGAAAGCTATCCGAAAACAGAAGGGCTCGTCACGGGCTGGAACAGCCTGGAGACGATCAGGCAATCGAACGCCGATACGGTGGTGGAAGTGTCCTATACGGACGTGAAAACCGGCCAGCCTGCAATCGACCATTGCCGCGCAGCTTTCCAAAGCGGCAAGAATGTCGTCATGACCAATAAAGGGCCGGTTGCGCTCGCGTACCAGGAACTATCATCTTTGGCAAATAAGCATAACGTCTCTTGGGGCTTTGAAGGTACAGTCATGAGTGGGACGCCTGCCCTGCGGATGCCTAAACTGGCACTTGCCGGAAATGACATCACCGAGATTCGCGGCATCTTGAACGGCACGACCAATTTCATGCTCATGCGAATGGACGAAGGAGAAAGCTATGAATCTGCGCTCAAGGAAGCACAAAAGCTCGGCTATGCTGAAGCGGATCCGACGAGTGATGTCGAAGGCCTCGATGCGCGCTATAAAATCGTCATCCTCACGCAGCATGTCATGGGCATGCCTTTGTCGGTCGAAGACGTCGAATGCACGGGCATTTCAAAAATGACCCCGGAACTGATCGAGCAAGCACGAACGGAAGGGAAGCGCTGGAAGCTAGTCGCCACAGCAAAAAAAGAAAATGGGGTGGTTTCAGCGAAAGTGGCAGCGGAAAAAGTGCCGCTTGATGATCCACTCGCTTCCGTTTCAGGAGCACTCAATGCCATCACTTATGAAACCGACCTATTGGGACCGGTCACCTTGAGTGGCGCAGGAGCCGGCAAAACGGAAACCGGCTTTTCCTTGCTCATCGATTTATTGACCATCGCAAAGGCAAGAGAAGCGGTGCGGTCATGAAAGGAGGAGGAATAGATGGCGACACATGTTGAAGGCCGGAAAATGTTTCTGGCAGGTGAATGGGTAGACGGAAAACAATGGATCGACGTCACCGATCCTCAGGATGGATCTCTTGTCGATCGGGTGCCTGCCGCAACGAAAGAAGACATGGAGGCGTGCATCGAGGCAGCTAAATCAGGCGCACAAGTTGCTGCACGAATGCCGGTCGTTGAACGCATGCAAATTATCGGAAAAGCAGCGGATTATATCGAAGCGAACGCAGAACGTTATGCGCGCACCATCGCCAAAGAAAGCAGCAAAACCATTCGCGAAGCTCGAAAAGAAGTAGGGCGGGCAGTTGAAACTTTGCGCTTGAGCGCAGAAGAAGCGAGGCGCATTACCGGTGAAACGATTCCGTTCGACCAATCGCCCGGCGGAATCGGTAAAGTCGGCTATTACCGGCGCTTTCCACTCGGCATCATCGGGGCGATCACGCCATTTAACGACCCGCTGAACTTAGTAGCTCATAAAGTCGGCCCAGCGATTGCATCGGGTAACGCCATTATCGTCAAGCCGGCGACTGTCACGCCGCTCAGTGCGCTGTTATTGGCGCAAGCTTTTTCACACGCCGGGTTGCCGGAAAAAATTCTGTCTGTTATCACCGGGCGAGGCGGGGAAATCGGCGATGTCTTAGTCGAACATCCGGCTGTCCGGATGATCAGTTTTACCGGAGGCGTCGAGACTGGGCTTGCGATCACTAAAAAAGCGGGCTTGAAAAAAGTGGGCATGGAACTCGGCTCGAATTCGCCGGTCATCGTCCTGCAAGACGCTGATTTGGAAGATGCGGTGGCATCATCTGTCTCCGGTGCATTTTGGGCAGCCGGGCAAAACTGCCTCGGCGTACAGCGGGTCTATGTTGAAGACTCTGTATTCGATCAGTTCAAACAACAATTCGTCGAACAAACCGAACGCTATATCGTCGGCGATAAACAATCTGAACTGACGGATATGGGTCCGTTGATTACGGAAAAAGAAGCGCAGCGCGTCGAAGGGCTGGTCCAGGAAGCGTTGGATAAAGGTGCGACGCTTGAAACTGGAGGCGAACGGGATGATGCTTTCTACTCGCCTACTGTGCTTACGGGTGTGCCAGATGACTGTGCGCTCGCAGCAGAAGAAATCTTCGGCCCAGTCGTATTGCTCTATCGAGTAACTGATTTAGATGAAGCGATTGAACGGGCAAATGCCGTCGATTATGGGCTGCAAGCGGGGATCTTTACGAAAAATCTCGACCATGCCCACCGTGCGATCGAAGAACTCGAAGTGGGCGGTGTTATGATCAACGACAGCAGCGATTTCCGGATCGATGCCATGCCGTTCGGCGGCGTTAAGCAATCGGGTCTCGGCAGAGAAGGCGTCAAATTCGCCATACAGGAAATGACCGATACAAAAGTAGTCTGCTTTAAATTGGGCTAATTTCAGAAAATGGCGCGTAGCTTACAAAGTGCGTGCTTTTTAATGTTATAGCGCAATATATAAATTGAGACATCGGAATAGGTGGTAATGAGCAAAAAAGCTTTTATACCATGTGAAAGCGGATACATATATAATATCTGTGACGAATTGTGAAATATTATTATTAATTATCGTTTTATTCGTTGAATTCTGAAAAATGTCCTCTATAATAAAGAGAAACTCAGAGCAGCCGGGAAATCACTTCCTCGCTGCTAGCTAGTTGATCTAGGGGCCGTTAATAGGTGCCCTATGAATCCGCGAAGCAGATACATAGAAAAGAAAGGATTGGATACTTATGAAGAAGGATTTGCGCATCAAGAGTAAGGTTTTCAGCGAAGGGCCGATGAAAGCCCCTAACCGGGCAATGCTGCGGGCGGTCGGAGTGACGGATGAAGGCTTCGAGCAGCCGATGGTCGGCATCGCCAGCACGTGGAGTGAAGTCACGCCGTGTAATATACATATTGACGAACTGGCAAGAGCGGCGAAAAAAGGCGCTCAAGAGGCCGGGGCAGTTCCGTTCATCTTCAACACGATCACCGTTTCCGACGGGATCTCGATGGGAACCGAAGGCATGAAATATTCGCTATCGAGCCGCGACGTCATCGCGGATTCCATTGAAACAGTCGTCGGCGCAGAAAGCCTGGACGGGCTTGTCGCGATCGGTGGCTGTGATAAAAACATTCCCGGTTGTTTGATCGCCATCGCGAATTCAGAAGTGCCGGCGGTATTCGTTTACGGCGGCACCATCGCAGCGGGGCGCTATAACAGCCAGGATATCGATATCGTTTCGGTGTTTGAAGGTGTCGGTCAGCATAATAACGGCACTATCGACGATTCAGCGCTCCGTAAAATCGAATGCAGTGCATGCCCTGGTGCAGGTTCATGTGGCGGCATGTATACGGCGAATACGATGGCATCGGCTGCTGAAGCGATGGGCATGAGTTTGCCGGGCAGTTCATCCAATCCGGCAGTGTCCGAATACAAAGAGGCGGATTGTGAAGCGGCAGGTGCTGCAGTGCATAATCTTCTGGAGCTTGGCATCTACCCGAAAGACATCATGACAAAAGAAGCGTTCGAAAACGCCATCACGGTCGTCATGGCACTTGGCGGGTCGACCAATGCCATCCTTCATTTGTTGGCGATCGCACATGCTGCGGAAGTGGATTTGACGATCGACGATTTCAACCGCCTTCAAAAAACGGTGCCGCATATTGCGGACCTCAAGCCGAGCGGCAAATACGTCATGCAGGACCTTCACCGTGTCGGCGGGGTCCAAGCCGTCATGAAGAGGCTATTGGAAGCCGGTTATTTGCACGGCGATTGCATGACGGTTACCGGAAAAACCGTCGCACAAAACTTGCAGGAAGCGCCGAATTTGACTGAAGGACAAGACGTCATCATGCCGTTCGATAATCCGAAACGCAAAGACGGCCCGTTGATCGTCCTGAAAGGCAATCTATCTCCAACAGGTGCCGTCGCCAAAGTATCGGGCGTCAAAGTCAATCGCCATACAGGCCCAGCACGCGTTTTCGATAATGAAAAAGAAGCGACTGCAGCGGTTATGGCGAACGAAATCAATGAGGGAGACGTTTTGGTCATCCGCTATGTCGGCCCGAAAGGCGGTCCGGGCATGCCGGAGATGCTATCGATTTCAGCAATCCTCGTCGGTAAAGGCATGGGCGAATCCGTTGCCCTTCTGACTGATGGAAGGTTCTCAGGCGGCACGCACGGCCTGGTCGTCGGACACATCTCACCGGAAGCGCAGTCGGGCGGCCCGATCGCCTTGCTCCAAGAAGGTGATATGGTGACGATTGATTCGGATCTGCAGGAAATCTCTATGGACGTTTCTGATGAAGAACTTGAACAGCGCAGAAGCGAATGGGTCGCACCGCCGCTTCACCGCAAAGGCGTTCTCGGCAAATATGCACATAATGTTTCCTGCTCTTCTAAAGGAGCCGTTACGGATTATTTGAACCGATAATAAAAAAGTAGCGTCGATTCGGTTTTATACCGGAATCGACGCTGCTTTTAAATCGTGCAGGAATTGGAAAAGGGCTGTCCTCATCTGAGGACAGCCCTTTGTTTTTATAGGTAACAATCATGCGTTTTGACTTAAATATTAACCCGTAACGAACGGGGAATCATTTCCATTGAAAGTGTTTGCTTTCATTGCCGCGGTAATAGTCCCACTGGGTGCTTTAAACTTAAGCAACGTAAACCCTACCTTCTTTTACGTCCTTGCGATCCTGTAATCGCGCCAGTGTGAATAAGTATCTTCAAAAACATTGCGTAGAATGCCAGTCATCAAAATTTATATGTTACCTCATAGTTAACTCTGAATACTATCTCATATTTTTGGGTATATGTCAATGATAGGGCCTATGTGGCAATTCATCATCTTATAAAATAAGAAATTTGATGTATAATGATAGTCATTACTGTGGAAGAAGGGGATTTTTGTGGAAACGCGTTATGCAGATGATAGCTTGGCATTACATACCGATTTATACCAAATCAATATGGCGGAGACCTATTGGGCGGATGGGATGCACGAACGGAAAGCAGTTTTTGAATTGTTTTTCCGTAAATTGCCATTTGGCAATGGTTATGCCACATTTGCGGGGCTTGAGCGAGTACTCGATTATTTGAATAACTTCCATTTTTCGGAAAGCGATATAGCTTATTTACGCAATGAACTTGGCTATAAAGATGATTTTTTAAATTATTTAAAAGAAATCCGATTTACGGGGGATGTCTATTCAGTCGTTGAAGGCGAACTTGTTTTCCAAAATGAACCGCTCATCCGCATCGAAGCGCCTCTTTTGGAAGCGCAATTGGTCGAGACGGCACTTCTCAATATCGTTAATTACCAGACTTTGATTGCCACCAAAGCAAGCCGTATCAAACAAGTCGTCGGCACAGAACGCGTCATGGAATTCGGTACGCGCCGTGCACAGGAAATGGATGCAGCGATTTGGGGCACACGTGCAGCATATATCGGCGGTTTGGAAGCGACCAGCAACACACGTGCAGCTAAACTATTTGGCATTCCAGCAGCGGGTACTCATGCCCATTCCATGATCCAAGCCTATAAAGACGAATACGAAGCGTTCCACGCCTATGCGAAGCGCCATCGTGAATGCGTCTTTTTAGTCGATACTTACGACACATTGAAATCCGGCTTGCCGATTGCGATTCAAGTGGCGAAGGAGCTTGGCGATAAAATCAACTTCCGCGGCATCCGCCTGGACAGCGGCGATATTGCCTTTTTGTCCAAGGAAGCACGGAAAATGCTCGATGAGGCAGGGTTCCCTGACACCGAAGTGGTCGTTTCCAACGATTTGGACGAATACACCATCCTCAACTTGAAAGCGCAAGGAGCGAAAGTCGATGCATGGGGAATCGGCACAAAGCTTATCACTGCCTATGACCAGCCAGCGCTGGGTGCTGTATATAAACTCGTCTCTATTGAAAACAGTGCAGGCGACATGGAAGACACCATCAAAATTTCTGGCAATGCGGAAAAAGTGACGACACCAGGATTGAAAAGCGTTTACCGGATTATAGATAGGGAAAACGGGAAGTCAGAGGGTGACTACATCACGATGCACGATGAAAACCCGGCTTCTGAGGAACGTTTGAAAATGTTCCATCCAGTCCATACATTCGTCTCGAAGTTCGTCACCAATTTCGATGCCGTCAACATCCATCAGCAAGTCATCAAATCAGGAAGAGTCGTTTACAAAAATCCGTCGCTCGAGGAAATTCAGAAGTATGCGGTAGGGACGCTCGACTTGTTGTGGGATGAGTACAAACGGTCGCTTAACCCAGAAGAATACCCAGTTGATTTAAGCGAAAAATGTTGGAACAATAAAATGCGGAATATCCAAGAAGTACGGGAATCGGTCCAAGAGTTCACGAACAAATAAGGAGGATCCACATGTCGACATTACAACAGCAGATCATCAATGAATTGAAGGTACAGCCTTCTATCAATCCGCAGGAAGAGATCAAACGCACGGTCGAATTCCTCAAAGATTACTTAAAGCACCACTCGTTCCTTAAAGGTTTTGTACTCGGAATCTCCGGCGGCCAGGATTCAACTCTTGCTGGCAAACTGGCACAAATGGCCGTTGATGAACTGAACGAGGAAGCAGGAGACCAAACTTATAGCTTTTACGGTGTGCGCCTGCCATACGGTGTTCAAGCCGATGAGCACGATGCACAGGATGCCATCAAATTTATCGAGCCGACTAAAATCTATACCATCAACATCAAAGAAGCTGTCGATGGCAGCGACCGCGCACTAGAGGCCGAGGGAATCAAGCTGACGGATTTTGCAAAAGGCAATGAGAAAGCGCGTGAACGCATGAAAGCCCAATATTCGGTGGCGGCGATGCACAATGCAGTTGTGCTCGGGACTGACCACGCAGCTGAAGCAATCACAGGCTTTTATACAAAATACGGTGATGGTGCAGCTGATGTAGTGCCGCTATTCCGCTTAAATAAGCGCCAAGGTCGTGAAATGCTAAAAGCTCTCGGTGCACCGGAGCATTTGTATACGAAAGTCCCAACAGCAGACTTGGAAGAAGATAAACCGGCCATTCCAGATGAAATCGCGCTGGGAATCACGTATGAGCAAATCGACGACTATCTTGAAGGCAAGGAAATTGCCGAAGATGCGCGTGAAAAACTAGAAGGCTATTATTTGAAAACCCAGCATAAACGCAATATGCCAGTGACGATTTTTGATGATTTTTGGAAGAAAAGTAAATAAAATCTGCGAACGGGAAGAGCATATGCTTTTCCCGTTTTTCAATTTTAAGAAGTAGTACAAATGAACCCGACAAACTGGCATTTTACGGTGGCTCAGTTGAGTTATCGCCTGGAATCCGATATGATGGCAATAAGATTGTGATAATTCAAAACCTTTTTCACTTACATGGGAGGAACCGATATGAAAGCGACAGAACGATTAGGAAAAGTCATAGATAATATCGAAAAAGTGATTATCGGGAAACGCGAAATCGCCGAGTTGAGTTTGGTCGCTTTGTTATCGCATGGACATGTTTTGCTTGAAGATGTCCCAGGTGTTGGCAAAACGATGCTTGTCCGGGCGCTGGCAAAATCAGTTGGAGCGGATTTCAAGCGCATCCAGTTCACTCCGGACCTTCTGCCGTCAGACGTGGTGGGCGTTTCTATCTATAATCCGAAGGACATGCAATTTCATTTCCGCCCAGGCCCGATTATGGGCAATATCGTCTTGGCAGATGAAATCAACCGGACCTCACCAAAAACACAGTCTGCATTATTGGAAGCAATGGAAGAGGCTTCCGTCACAACAGATGGCGTGACGATGCAGATTCCGAAACCGTTTTTCGTCATGGCGACTCAAAACCCGATTGAATACGAAGGAACGTATCCATTGCCGGAAGCGCAACTAGACCGCTTTTTGCTGAGAGTAAAAATGGGCTATCCAACGCGTGAAGAAGAAATCGAAGTATTGACCCGGTCCCAGTCGATTCCGCCAATCGAAGAACTCGAATCGGTGTTAACGCTCGAAGAACTGCTCAAATTGCAGGAAGAAGTACGGACAATTCGCGTGGATGACACGATCCGTACTTATATTGTAGAACTCGCGACTCAAACTCGCCGCGATCCTTATGTTTATCTCGGCGTCAGCCCGCGCGGCTCGATTGCCTTGATGAAAGCTGCACAAGCTTACGCTATGCTTAAAGGGCGTGATTATGTCACGCCGGATGATGTCCAGCATTTGGCGAAGTTTGTCTTCGGCCATCGCATCATGCTTCGTTCGGAAGCCCGTTATGACGGGATTACTGCCGAAGAACTGACAGAGCGCATCATTGCTAAAACGCGCGTTCCTGTACAAAGGCTTGTGAATCAATGAGGCGGGTCAAACAAATTTTAGGTTCTTCCGGCAGGATGATATTTGTGCTCATCCTGCTCTTTTTGACTTTTTCGTTCGCCATGTTCCAAGGTGGCTTCGTCAGTTGGTTCATTTTCTACGTATCTGTTCCTTTCATTCTCTACTCCGTCTTGCTGGCATTCTATCCATTGCGGAATTTAAGCGCACAACGGATAGTCCACACGCCGCGAGTGCGGAGCGGCCACCGCTTTTCGGCCACTGTCACCGTTCGGCGGGGGTTTCCGTTCCCGCTGCTCTACACCGTTCTTGAGGAACAGGCGCAATCTGCACGCCTTAAAGTCCGCATGGTGGAAGCAGGCCGTCAGTTGCTGCTTCCTGGGTTTCGCCGTGAATTTTCCTGGACATATGAAATAGGGGAAATGCCAAGGGGCGAACATGTGTTAGAAGGCGTCATAGTGGAAACTGCCGATTTTTTCGGATGGGTGAAAAAGCGCCACCTGTTGCCGGTTCGTCAATCCGTCTTGGTTTATCCGAATACTGTTGAAATGATGTACCGTCCAATCGGTTCCAGTTTTGACCAGGGTTCGATCGCAGCACCATTTACTTTGGTAAAAGATACAACAATGGCGAGCGGTATCCGTGATTACCAGCCAGGAGACCGGGTTTCGTGGATTCATTGGAAATCATTTGCCCGAACGCAGACGATGCGCACAAAAGAATTTGAAGACCGCCAATCGCAAGATCTGTTCTTGCTCGATGACCGTTCGCCGTCTCCGGCTTTCGAAATACAAGTCGAATTAATCGCTTCAATCCTTACTTCTGTTGTAGCATCCCATGCCAGTGTGGCCTATTTATCGGCCGGCACACCGCGCGCCTTTTTTCCGCTGATCCAAAGCGATGAACAATTGCAGCGTGCGCTCTATCATTTGGCGAAAGTCCAGGATGATTTGGACCGGCCGATCGAAGCGGTAGTCGGACAGGATTTGAAGCAAGTCCATGTGTCGAGCCTGGTTTATGTAACAGGTTCCTTGTCACGCGGAATGGTCGACGAAATCCGCCGGAATGTAACGAGTTTGAGCCAATGCTTGTGCCTGGTCGTTACAGAAGCAGGCCAATCGGTCAGCCCGGAAGATGAAAAAAACCATCAATATGCAAGATCTAAAGGTTTCCATGTGAAAGTTATCGGGCCAGAGAATTTCGCTTCGGCGTTTATGGAGGCGAGCCGTTCATGACATCGATCAGAAAAAATAAAGTATTTATGGGCTTATTGTATATATTGGTCTTTCTCCTGTTGTCTGAATGGCTGCGCCCTGTCATCGAATTAACCGCAACCGGCCATCACCGGCTGTTTTTGGCTTTTGTGGCACTGGGCCTCGTTATGGCGTTCTTCGATGTTCCGTGGTGGATCACCGGCCCGCTAAAATTATTTTATATTCTATGGTTTATTGTATATGTCTATACTGGCAATCTATTCTTCACGGCAGAAAGCCTGGCTTTTGTTGTGGAACAGGCGAGCATCAGCTTATCGGCGCTCTTTAGCCAAGATTGGCAGGCGACCACTGATGTATTTCGCACCGTCCTGTTTTTTGCGCTGTTGTGGATGGCCATCTATCTGATCCATTATTGGGTCAGTTTCCGGTTGAGCATCTTCCTCTTCTATCTATTGACGGTCATTTTCGTTGCCGTGCTGGATACGTTCAGCCCCTATTCTGGTGATGCAGCGATCGTTCGCATCATGGTAATTGGCCTATTGTTGGCAGGATTACTGCATTTGGCCAGATGGATGGAACGTCACGGAGCGGCAGCGAAGACGGATAAATTGCTAGTCTTTTCGATTCCCTTATTATTGCTGTTGGTCTCTTCGACGGCATTTGCGTTTTATCTGCCCAAAGCAGATCCGATTTGGCCGGATCCTGTTCCGTACATCACTTCCTATTCCGGAAAAGGCGGTGTCGGACAAGGTGGCGTCGGGCGCATCGGCTACGGCGTTGATGATTCACAGCTTGGCGGCTCATTCGTTTCTGATGATACGACTGTTTTCAGGGCGGAAGCCGAAGAAGGCCAATACTGGAAAGTTGAAGTGAAAGATGTCTATACGACAAAAGGCTGGGAGCTTTCGGAAGAAGATGCAGATGAGCAGCTTTACCAAAATGGTGATGAAGTTACGACAGACTTTCCGCCAGCAGGGGAAGAGCGATCTTCGGCACTGGTCGATATGCAGCTGCCTTTTCCATTTGTTCTCTATCCTTACGGCACTGCTTCTTTCTTAATGGAAGAAACACTGGATTATCGTTACGATCCGGTCCAGCAGCGCTTTGACACATTGCAAGAGAATACTGCTTTTGAACCGGAGGTCTATGAAGTGTTCTATAGCGAACCTTCCTATAGCCTGACGGCGTTGCGTGAAACCGATACGCAGCAACTGGCTGAACTGCCGCCAGAATACGACCGCTACTTGCAATTGCCTGATGAACTGCCGGATCGGGTCGGGGAACTGGCAGAAGAAATTGCTGCCGGTTCAGATACCGTTTACGGCCAGGCGCAGGCGGTCGAACGTTATTTCGGAACCAATGGCTTTGAATACAGCCAAAGCGACATCGCTGTTCCTGCGGAAGACCAGGACTATGTTGATCAATTCCTTTTTGAAACGCAGCGTGGGTATTGCGATAATTTCTCAACCTCGATGGTCGTCTTGTTGCGTTCATTGGATATTCCAGCACGCTGGGTAAAAGGCTTCAATGAAGGCGAAGTCATCGACACAGTGGATGGCTACGACGTGTACGAAGTTACCAATAATAACGCGCATTCTTGGGTAGAAGCTTATATGCCAGGCGTGGGCTGGATGATGTTCGAGCCAACCATCGGCTTTACCGGTGCTTCATCCATTGATTTCGATTTGGAAATCGATACGTCCGAACCGGAAGAAGAAGAGATGCCCGATCGCCCTGAACCTGAACCTGAAGCACAGCCTGAACAACCAGACACCGGAGCTGGGGCTGATGCAGGTCCAACAGCGGGTGAGCGATTCCTTGCCTTTGTATCTGAACAGGCAGGGAAGCTCATCGCAGCAACAATCGGCTTGCTGTTGTTCGCATTCATGCTATTCAAGATACGCAAAAAATGGATGCCGAAAGTGTTGATTCCGTATTACCGTAGAAAAGAAGCAGACGCGGAAACCTTCGAAAAAGCCTATCTGCGGCTCTTGAAGCAATTGGAGCTTTATGGAATAAAACGATCCCCAGGCCAAACATTGCGTTCATATGCCGAATACGTCGATTCATTTTATGGAACGAAAGAGATGACCGAATTAACGGCAGCGTATGAAAAATCCGTTTACGGCGGCGACGCCCAATCAGTCGATTGGCCGAAACTGAAGGAAAGTTGGGAAAATTTAATCAATCGGACAAGCGGTTGATTTTGAAAACACTAGCCTGTACAATTGAGAAAATTATAGAATACAGTGCCCTCATATATGTCCGATGATACGGTTCGGATGTCTCTACCAAGTCACCGGAAATGACTTGACTATGAAGGCGGATGACGCATGCTTATTTGCATGCGCATTCGTCTTTTTAACGTAGAGGACAAAAACGCGAGGAGTGATTTTTTCGCGTTCTTTTTTATATTGTGGCCTGAATCGAATAGAAGAGGTGAAGGATTTGCCAGTCAGCCCTATGTTGAAGGAACAGAAAAAAATCGTCGTCTTGGATTTCGGCAGCCAATACAATCAATTGATCACGCGCCGCATCCGTGAAATCGGTGTCTATAGCGAACTCCATCCGCACACGATTACCGCGACTGAAATCAAAGAAATGAACGCAACGGGAATTATCTTCTCGGGCGGCCCGAATTCCGTCTATGACGAAAATGCATTCTCCATCGATCCGGAAATTTTTGAAATGGGACTGCCGATACTTGGCATCTGCTACGGCATGCAATTGATGGCGCTCCGTATGGAAGGGAAAGTCGAAAAAGCTTCCAACCGCGAATACGGAAAAGCCGAATTGACCTTGACGAAAGAAAGCTCCATTTTCAAAGATGTGCCAGAAGAACAAGTCGTTTGGATGAGCCATGGTGACCTCGTCACAGCAGCGCCTCCTGGATTTGACGTCATCGCGACAAGCCCAGGCTGTCCAATTGCAGCCATGGCAAACGAAGAACGTAAACTTTACGGCGTGCAGTATCATCCGGAAGTCCGCCATTCGGTTTACGGAAATGAAATGCTGCGCCAGTTTGTCTTTGATGTCTGTGGCATGAAAGATGAATGGTCGATGGAAAACTACATTGAATTAGAAATCGCGAAAATCCGTGAACAAGTGGGCGACAAAAAAGTCCTTTGCGCACTAAGCGGCGGCGTCGATTCTTCAGTTGTAGCTGTTTTGATCCACAAAGCGATTGGCGATCAATTGACATGCATGTTCGTCGACCACGGCCTGCTTCGCAAAGGGGAAGCGGAAAGCGTCATGAAAACTTTTGCCGACGGTTTCCATATGAACGTCATCAAAATCGATGCACGCGAGCGTTTTATGAAAAAACTTGAAGGCGTCAGCGATCCTGAACAAAAACGCAAAATCATCGGCAATGAATTCATCTATGTATTCGATGATGAAGCAGAAAAACTGAAAGGCATGGATTTCCTTGCCCAAGGCACACTCTATACAGATATTATCGAAAGTGGCACTACAACTGCCCAAACGATCAAATCTCACCATAACGTGGGCGGATTGCCTGAAGACATGCAATTCGAATTGATCGAACCCCTTAACACTTTATTCAAAGACGAAGTGCGCGCGCTCGGCACTGAGCTTGGCATGCCAGACGAAATCGTTTGGCGCCAGCCATTCCCAGGCCCAGGGCTCGGCATTCGCATCATGGGAGCGGTCACGGAAGAAAAACTTGAAATCGTCCGCGAGTCGGATTGGATTTTGCGCGATGAAATCAAAAAAGCTGGACTTGACCGCGACGTCTGGCAATACTTCACGGTGCTTCCGGATATCCGCAGCGTTGGTGTAATGGGCGATGCCCGCACATATGATTACGCAATCGGGATCCGCGCAGTGACATCGATCGACGGCATGACATCGGACTGGGCACGTATCCCGTGGGATGTGCTCGAGAAAATCAGTGTACGCCTCGTCAACGAAGTAGATCACATCAACCGTGTGTTATACGATATTACGAGCAAGCCACCTGCAACAATCGAGTGGGAATAGAAACAAGCGGCTGCCATTAGCAGCCGTTTTTCCTATTTTACGAACTTTCAGTTAAAAATAGAGATAATTGTTCGTGTTTCGTCTTGTTTTCCCATACCTATCGTGGTATTCTATAAATGAAATTAAATAAGCTTGTCGTATAAATTCAGGAATATGGCCTGAGAGTCTCTACCGGTTCACCGTAAATGATCCGACTACGATTTTTTGTCCGCCTTATAAAATAGGCGGACTCTCTGTTTTCGGACGGGGATAATCGGACGCATACGGCAAATCGCTGTATGCGTTTTTTTACGTAGACTTATACAAAAGCATACGGAGGAATCATGTATGAAGAAGTATTTTCAATTTGAAGAACTTGGAACAAACTACCGTCAGGAATTTATCGGCGGTTTAACCACATTCTTGGCAATGGCTTATATCTTGGTGGTCAACCCGTTGACGCTGACTATGGACTCGATTCCTGATCTGGATCCTGCCCTTCGCATGGATTACGGAGCAGTATTTATGGCTACGGCGTTAGCAGCTGCTATTGGCAGTTTGTTAATGGGAATCGTCGCTAAATATCCGCTTGCTTTAGCGCCGGGGATGGGGCTCAACGCTTTCTTCTCCTATACAGTTGTACTAACATATGGAGTGCCTTGGCAAACTGCATTGACTGGTGTATTGGTATCCGGATTGATTTTCATTCTGCTGACTTTGTCAGGCATTCGTGAAACAATCATCAACGCTATTCCGGCTCAACTGAAATATGCAGTCGGTGCAGGGATCGGTCTTTATATCACGTTCATCGGCCTCCAGAATGCAGGAATCGTTGTAGGCAATCCTGATACGCTTGTGGGACTTGGCGACTTGACGACGGGTTCAGCCCTTCTTGCGATTTTTGGTTTGTTCATCACGGTGATCATGATGGTCCGCGGAGTGAAAGGCGGTATTTTCTTCGGCATCTTAATAGCTGCGGTAGTCGGGATGATCTTTCAAGTAGTCAGCTTGCCAACTGCAATTATCGATTTGAATGTTCCGAGTCTCGCGCCGACATTCGGGGTTGCGCTTGAACCAATCTTTAACGACCCAGGTTCATTGATGACCATTCAATTCCTGGTGATCGTACTAACATTTTTGTTCGTAGACTTTTTTGATACAGCTGGAACTTTAGTGGCAGTCGCGAACCAAGCCGGCTTAATGAAAGATAATAAATTACCTCGCGCTGGAAAAGCTTTACTTGCCGATTCGATCGCGACAGTGAGTGGAGCGATCTTCGGGACTTCAACTACAACTTCGTACATCGAGTCGACAGCCGGCGTGGCAGCTGGAGCGCGTTCCGGTTTTGCTTCAGTGGTTACAGGGATCCTATTCTTGGTGGCAATTCTTTTCTATCCGTTGTTATCAGTCATCACCAGCGCAGTAACTGCACCAGCCTTGATCATCGTTGGAGTATTGATGGTATCAGCTCTTGGCCAAATCGAGTGGGGTAAATTTGAAATTGCTGTTCCAGCGTTTCTTACAATGATTGCAATGCCGCTTGGTTATAGTATCGCAACCGGGATCGCAATCGGATTTATTTTCTACCCAATCACTATGATGGTGGCAGGGAGAAGAAAAGAAATTCATCCTATCATGTATGGTCTGTTTATTATCTTCGTTTTATATTTTATATTCCTTGCTTAATAGAGAAGCTGTCGACTTATGTCGGCAGCTTTTTATATATATTAAGAAGTCTTTCTTCTATATAGTAGAAAAACCAGGTAGATGAATCGTGAATGAGTGTTTCGTTTATAATCGTCCACTATTTACATCTACCTTTACTGGTAATAGTGAAAGGAGGAAAGTATTTGTATGAAAGGAAGCAAACTACTTTCAAAATTGTAATAATTTAATGGTTGAATATTAAGAATATTAAGTTATAATAAGAAGTGTAAAAGTTTCTTAATAAAAGCTTGACGGTATTTTTGTAGCGTGCTATATTAGTCAAGTCGCCAAAACAAGGCGCACAACATGAACCTTGAAAACTGAACAGCAAAACGTCAACGAAAGACGTCACAAGCGCTTTGGCGCGCGAACGGCTTTTGCGATGGTCGCCCTTAGGCGATCGGAGCAAGCAGCTATTCCAAGCTTCGGTGTTTGTGACTTAACTACTGATCAGCTTCGGCAGATCAAGCGAATCGCGCGTCTTTTAGACGGCGATACGCCAGCAACTATTGAGCAATCAATACTACTCTATAATGGAGAGTTTGATCCTGGCTCAGGACGAACGCTGGCGGCGTGCCTAATACATGCAAGTCGAGCGGAACCATTGGAGCTTGCTCCTTTGGTTTAGCGGCGGACGGGTGAGTAACACGTGGGCAACCTGCCCTGCAGATCGGGATAACTCCGGGAAACCGGTGCTAATACCGAATAGTTTGCGGCCTCTCATGAGGCCGCACGGAAAGACGGTTTCGGCTGTCACTGCAGGATGGGCCCGCGGCGCATTAGCTAGTTGGTGAGGTAACGGCTCACCAAGGCCACGATGCGTAGCCGACCTGAGAGGGTGATCGGCCACACTGGGACTGAGACACGGCCCAGACTCCTACGGGAGGCAGCAGTAGGGAATCTTCCGCAATGGACGAAAGTCTGACGGAGCAACGCCGCGTGAGTGAAGAAGGTTTTCGGATCGTAAAACTCTGTTGTGAGGGAAGAACAAGTACCAACTAACTACTGGTACCTTGACGGTACCTCACCAGAAAGCCACGGCTAACTACGTGCCAGCAGCCGCGGTAATACGTAGGTGGCAAGCGTTGTCCGGAATTATTGGGCGTAAAGCGCGCGCAGGCGGTCCTTTAAGTCTGATGTGAAAGCCCACGGCTCAACCGTGGAGGGTCATTGGAAACTGGGGGACTTGAGTGCAGAAGAGGAAAGTGGAATTCCACGTGTAGCGGTGAAATGCGTAGAGATGTGGAGGAACACCAGTGGCGAAGGCGACTTTCTGGTCTGTAACTGACGCTGAGGCGCGAAAGCGTGGGGAGCAAACAGGATTAGATACCCTGGTAGTCCACGCCGTAAACGATGAGTGCTAAGTGTTAGGGGGTTTCCGCCCCTTAGTGCTGCAGCTAACGCATTAAGCACTCCGCCTGGGGAGTACGGCCGCAAGGCTGAAACTCAAAGGAATTGACGGGGGCCCGCACAAGCGGTGGAGCATGTGGTTTAATTCGAAGCAACGCGAAGAACCTTACCAGGTCTTGACATCCCGCTGACCGCCTAGGAGACTAGGCTTTCCCTTCGGGGACAGCGGTGACAGGTGGTGCATGGTTGTCGTCAGCTCGTGTCGTGAGATGTTGGGTTAAGTCCCGCAACGAGCGCAACCCTTGATCTTAGTTGCCAGCATTCAGTTGGGCACTCTAAGGTGACTGCCGGTGACAAACCGGAGGAAGGTGGGGATGACGTCAAATCATCATGCCCCTTATGACCTGGGCTACACACGTGCTACAATGGACGGTACAAAGGGCTGCAAACCCGCGAGGGGGAGCCAATCCCAGAAAACCGTTCTCAGTTCGGATTGCAGGCTGCAACTCGCCTGCATGAAGCCGGAATCGCTAGTAATCGCGGATCAGCATGCCGCGGTGAATACGTTCCCGGGCCTTGTACACACCGCCCGTCACACCACGAGAGTTTGTAACACCCGAAGTCGGTGGGGTAACCCTTACGGGAGCCAGCCGCCGAAGGTGGGACAGATGATTGGGGTGAAGTCGTAACAAGGTAGCCGTATCGGAAGGTGCGGCTGGATCACCTCCTTTCTAAGGAACATATCGGAACCGATTCTTACGGATCGGGTTGACGTTTTGCGTTCAGTTTTGAAGGTTCACTCCTAACGGAGCACTTTCAAACTTGTTCTTTGAAAACTGGATAGATCGACATTGATTAAGAAACAAGCATCAAGTAGCGTGATCGCTTCGCGATCAACTTTTTTTAATTGACCATCAGTGGTTAAGTTAATAAGGGCGCACGGTGGATGCCTTGGCACTAGGAGCCGAAGAAGGACGGCACTAACACCGATATGCCTCGGGGAGCTGTAAGTGAGCTGTGATCCGGGGATTTCCGAATGGGGAAACCCACTGTTCGTAATGGAGCAGTATCCATGTGTGAATACATAGCACATGAGAAGGCAGACTCAGGGAACTGAAACATCTAAGTACCTGAAGGAAGAGAAAGCAAATGCGATTCCCCAAGTAGCGGCGAGCGAAACGGGATCAGCCCAAACCAGAAGGCTTGCCTTCTGGGGTTGTAGGACACTCTATACGGAGTTACAAAGGAACGGATTAAGCGAAGCGACCTGGAACGGTCCGCAAGATAGGGTAATAGCCCCGTAGCTGAAAGTTCGTTCCCTCCAGAGTGGATCCTGAGTACGGCGGAACACGAGAAATTCCGTCGGAATCCGGGAGGACCATCTCCCAAGGCTAAATACTCCCTAGTGACCGATAGTGAACCAGTACCGTGAGGGAAAGGTGAAAAGCACCCCGGAAGGGGAGTGAAATAGATCCTGAAACCGTGTGCCTACAAGTAGTTAGAGCCCGTTAATGGGTGATAGCGTGCCTTTTGTAGAATGAACCGGCGAGTTACGATTGCATGCAAGGTTAAGGTGAGAAGCCGGAGCCGCAGCGAAAGCGAGTCTGAATAGGGCGAGTGAGTATGTAGTTGTAGACCCGAAACCAGGTGATCTACCCATGTCCAGGGTGAAGGTAAGGTAACACTTACTGGAGGCCCGAACCCACGCACGTTGAAAAGTGCGGGGATGAGGTGTGGGTAGCGGAGAAATTCCAATCGAACCTGGAGATAGCTGGTTCTCTCCGAAATAGCTTTAGGGCTAGCCTCAAGATAGAGAATCCTGGAGGTAGAGCACTGTTTGGACTAGGGGCCCATCCCGGGTTACCGAATTCAGACAAACTCCGAATGCCAGTGATTTATGCTTGGGAGTCAGACTGCGAGTGATAAGATCCGTAGTCAAGAGGGAAACAGCCCAGACCACCAGCTAAGGTCCCCAAATATCCGTTAAGTGGAAAAGGATGTGGCGTTGCTTAGACAACCAGGATGTTGGCTTAGAAGCAGCCATCATTTAAAGAGTGCGTAATAGCTCACTGGTCGAGTGACACTGCGCCGAAAATGTACCGGGGCTAAACGGATTACCGAAGCTGTGGATGGACATCGTAGATGTCCGTGGTAGGAGAGCGTTCTAAGGGCGTTGAAGTCAGACCGGAAGGACTGGTGGAGCGCTTAGAAGTGAGAATGCCGGTATGAGTAACGAAAGACGGGTGAGAATCCCGTCCACCGAATGCCTAAGGTTTCCTGAGGAAGGCTCGTCCGCTCAGGGTTAGTCGGGACCTAAGTCGAGGCCGATAGGCGTAGACGATGGACAACAGGTTGATATTCCTGTACCACCTCCCCGCCGTTTGAGCAATGGGGGGACGCAGAAGGATAGGGTGAGCGTGCCGTTGGTTGTGCACGTCCAAGTTGTGAGATGAGAAACGAGGCAAATCCCGTTTCTATATAACATCAAGCAGTGATGGCAAGAGGTTTACCTCAGAGTCCCTGATTTCACACTGCCAAGAAAAGCCTCTAGCGAGGCGGGAGGTGCCCGTACCGCAAACCGACACAGGTAGGCGAGAAGAGAATTCTAAGGTGAGCGAGTGAACTCTCGTTAAGGAACTCGGCAAAATGACCCCGTAACTTCGGGAGAAGGGGTGCTCTGGTAGGGTGAATAGCCCGAGAGAGCCGCAGTGAATAGGCCCAGGCGACTGTTTAGCAAAAACACAGGTCTCTGCAAAACCGTAAGGTGACGTATAGGGGCTGACGCCTGCCCGGTGCTGGAAGGTTAAGGGGAGTGCTTAGCGCAAGCGAAGGTGCGAACCGAAGCCCCAGTAAACGGCGGCCGTAACTATAACGGTCCTAAGGTAGCGAAATTCCTTGTCGGGTAAGTTCCGACCCGCACGAAAGGCGTAACGATCTGGGCACTGTCTCAACGAGAGACTCGGTGAAATTATAGTACCTGTGAAGATGCAGGTTACCCGCGACAGGACGGAAAGACCCCGTGGAGCTTTACTGTAGCCTGATATTGAATTTTGGTGCAACTTGTACAGGATAGGTAGGAGCCAGAGAACCCGGAGCGCCAGCTTCGGGGGAGGCGTCGGTGGGATACTACCCTGGTTGTATTGAACTTCTAACCCACAAGCCTTAGCGGCTTGGGAGACAGTGTCAGGCGGGCAGTTTGACTGGGGCGGTCGCCTCCTAAAGAGTAACGGAGGCGCTCAAAGGTTCCCTCAGAATGGTTGGAAATCATTCGCAGAGTGTAAAGGCACAAGGGAGCTTGACTGCGAGACGGACAGGTCGAGCAGGGTCGAAAGACGGACTTAGTGATCCGGTGGTTCCGCATGGAAGGGCCATCGCTCAACGGATAAAAGCTACCCCGGGGATAACAGGCTTATCTCCCCCAAGAGTCCACATCGACGGGGAGGTTTGGCACCTCGATGTCGGCTCATCGCATCCTGGGGCTGTAGTCGGTCCCAAGGGTTGGGCTGTTCGCCCATTAAAGCGGTACGCGAGCTGGGTTCAGAACGTCGTGAGACAGTTCGGTCCCTATCCGTCGCGGGCGCAGGAAATTTGAGAGGAGCTGTCCTTAGTACGAGAGGACCGGGATGGACACACCGCTGGTGTACCAGTTGTTCTGCCAAGAGCATCGCTGGGTAGCTATGTGTGGCCGGGATAAGTGCTGAAAGCATCTAAGCACGAAGCCCCCCTCAAGATGAGATTTCCCATTGCGCAAGCAAGTAAGATCCCTCAAAGACGATGAGGTAGATAGGTTCGGGGTGGAAGCGTGGCGACACGTGCAGCTGACGAATACTAATCGATCGAGGACTTAACCAACAAACTGAAACGCAAGTTTCCCCCAATGTCGATTTATCCAGTTTTGAGCGAACAAGCTCAAAAAAGTCTAGTGACGATGGCAAAGAGGCCACACCCGTTCCCATCCCGAACACGGAAGTTAAGCTCTTTTGCGCCGATGGTAGTTGGGGGTTTCCCCCTGTGAGAGTAGGACGTCGCTGGGCAAGTAGAAAGGTCGTTACCGGTTCATTCCGGTAGCGGCCTTTTTTTGAATCATTTTCATTTTTCATGAAACAAGGCATATTCTCTCTTGCATTCATACTTTGATTGACCTAATATGAAATTTAATTGCGAAGGAAAGGGTGCAGAAATTGGATATTAATCCGTGGTTAATGGTTCTCATAATATTTTCAATCAATATAGTCTATGTCACCTTCTTTACTGTGCGGATGATTATGACACTCAAAGGCTTCCGTTATTTAGCGGCGCTTGTCAGCATGGTAGAAGTGGTTATATATATAGTAGGACTTGGCTTAGTATTGGATAATCTAGATCAGATTCAGAACTTGATCGCTTATGCGATTGGCTATGGATCTGGGGTTGTAATTGGTTCTAAAATTGAGGAGAAAATGGCTCTTGGATATATAACAGTTAATGTTATCAGCAACGATGAAAGTGATTATCTACCACGAAAGTTACGTGAACAAGGCTATGGTGTAACAGATTGGGATGCCAACGGAAGAGATGGCGGCCGGCAAGCTATGCAGATCTTGACTCCTCGGAAGATGGAATTGAAATTATACAAAACCATCCAGGAAATAGATCCTAAAGCTTTTATTATTGCCTATGAACCAAAAACGATTCATGGGGGATTCTGGGTAAAACAAGTGAAAAGAGGTAGATTATTTAAATGAGTAAAAAGACAATCTGGTTCGAAGTGCAGGAACATGAAACAATGGAAGACTGTCTAAACCGGATGAAACAAGAAGGTTATACGGCTGTTGGACGGAAAGAAGAACCTTTATTCGAAGAAATTAATGGAGAACCGGTACCAGTGCGCCAGATTATCAAGTTTAAAGGGAATAAAATCGAAAATTAGCAGATGATGGGTAAAAAACACGAACGTTGAAAGGAACCTTTTATTCATTGTTCGACTTTATCGTTGACGCACTTGCGCCATCTTGTTATGATTAATAAGGAAACCCCATATATGCAGAAGAATTGGCTTCTGCGTCTCTACCAGGACACCGTAAATGTCCGGACTATGCGGGAAAGCAACTTATGGTACTTATAACGGAGGATGTGCTTTTTTATGCCATCACGTATGTTTTCGTTGAATCAAAGTCCTTAAGTAAACTGCTTTTCACGTCATGTGAGCAGTTTATTTGAGGGCTTTTTACTTTTGAAAGAGAGGTTATTGAATGAATCCGCGAATCGGCATTATTATGGGAAGCTCGAGTGATTGGGAAACGATGAAACATGCATGCGAGGTTCTAGATGAACTGAAAATAGGCTATGAAAAAAAAGTCATATCAGCCCATCGGACACCGGATTTAATGTTCAGTTATGCAGAAGAAGCACGCAGTAAAGGTTTGCATGTGATTATTGCAGGAGCTGGCGGTGCTGCACATCTACCTGGAATGGTTGCGGCAAAAACAACTTTGCCGGTTATCGGTGTTCCTGTGCAGTCAAAAGCCTTAAACGGGATGGATTCGTTATTGTCGATTGTTCAGATGCCCGGCGGGGTGCCTGTTGCAACTGTCGCCATCGGAAAAGCGGGCGCGATCAATGCCGGACTCTTAGCTGCCCAAATCCTTGGGACAGTTGACAAAGAAGCAGCACAAGGCTTGGAAGATAGACGCACGCGGACTGCACAAGCCGTTTTGGAGAGTTCAGGTGATCTGGTATGACAAGAACAATCTTACCGGGACAAACAATTGGAATTATCGGTGGAGGACAATTAGGCCGCATGATGGCGTTGGCTGCAAAAGAAGCCGGTTTTAAAATCGCAGTTTTAGATCCAGGTATGGATTCTCCAACCGGGCAAGTCGCAGATATCCAAATCGTGGCCCCATTCAGTGATTCAGAAGCGCTGGAAGAATTGGCCGAGGTAAGTGATGTCATTACCTATGAGTTTGAAAACATTGATGTGGACGGGCTCCGTCACCTGACTGAAATCGCTTATGTGCCTCAAGGGGCTGAGTTGATTGGTGTTACGCAAAATCGAATTTTCGAGAAGCAGGCTATTCGGGAAGCGGGCGTCCCGGTAGCGGATTATATAGAAGCTTCTACGTTTGCCGAGTTGAAAGAGCGCATAGCCGTTTTGGATTATCCATATGTCGTCAAAACCGCAAGAGGCGGATATGACGGCAAAGGCCAACAAATTGTGAAAAACGTGGAGCAGCTAGCAGAAGCAGAAGCCCTGTTCCAAAATGGGGAGTGCGTCGCAGAAGCGTTTATCGACTTCACGATGGAAATATCCGTCGTTATCCAGCGTAACACTTTAGGGGAAACGGCTATATTGCCGATTGGGGAGAATATCCATAAAGATCATATATTACATCAAACGATCGTCCCAGCACGAATCGGTGAAGAGACGCTAACAAAAGCGAAGCAGGCG
Source organism: Planococcus sp. SK3692 (assembly GCF_028890485.2). GTDB lineage: Bacteria > Bacillota > Bacilli > Bacillales_A > Planococcaceae > Planococcus. The sequence continues at coordinate 808,555 of NZ_JARCHV010000001.1, read as the reverse complement.
GCAGAAGCAATTGCTGAGCACCTACAGATGGTCGGAACGCTTGCGGTTGAAATGTTCGTGTTACCGAATGGAGAGATCTTGGTTAACGAGTTAGCGCCTAGGCCGCATAACTCGGGACATTATTCAATTGAAGCGACGAACATCTCGCAGTTCCACCAGCATATCCGCGCCATTTGTGGATGGCCATTGCGCAAGCCGAAGCTTTGGAGTTCAGCTGTCATGGTCAATGTACTTGGAGAACATGTGGCGCCGCTCACGACGAAAATCGCACATTATCCGGACTGGTCGATTCATCTATACGGCAAGGACGAAGCAAAGCGTAAACGTAAAATGGGGCATGTAACCATTTTGACTGATGATATAAACGAAACATTAAACGAAATCGACGCATCCGGCATTTGGCCGGAATAATTGGAGGATATAGATTATGATCGCACGTTACACACGCCCGGAAATGGGTGCCATTTGGACAGAAGAAAACAAATACCAGGCTTGGCTTGAAGTCGAAATTCTCGCTTGTGAAGCATGGGCTGAAATTGGGGATATCCCGAAAGAAGACGTGGCCAAAATCCGCGAGAATGCAGGGTTTTCAGTCGACCGCATCTTGGAAATCGAAGAAGAAACACGCCACGATGTGGTTGCCTTTACGCGTGCGGTATCCGAGACACTTGGGGAAGAGCGCAAATGGGTCCATTACGGATTGACGTCAACAGACGTTGTCGATACGGCACTTTCTTACTTGTTAAAGCAGGCGAATGAAATCCTGCGCAAAGATTTGACAAACTTCATCGATATTTTAGCGGTAAAAGCGAAAGAGCATAAAATGACGGTCATGATGGGCCGTACACACGGTGTTCACGCAGAGCCGACGACATTCGGTTTGAAATTGGCGCTTTGGCACGAGGAAATGAAGCGTAACCTGGAGCGTTTTGAAGCGGCAGCAAAATCAATCGAAACAGGCAAAATGTCCGGTGCGGTTGGAACGTATGCTAATATCGATCCTTTTGTTGAAGAATATGTATGCAAAAACTTAGGGATTGCTGCATCACGCATTTCCACACAGACATTGCAACGCGACCGCCATGCACAGTATATGAGCACGCTCGCTTTGATCGCATCATCTATCGAGAAATTCGCGACAGAAATCCGCGGCTTGCAAAAATCCGAAACGCGTGAAGTGGAAGAATTTTTCGCAAAAGGACAAAAAGGATCATCGGCAATGCCGCATAAGCGCAACCCGATCGGCTCTGAAAATATGACGGGCCTTGCGCGCCTAATCCGTGGTTATATGATGACGGCTTATGAGAACGTATCTTTGTGGCACGAGCGCGACATCTCGCATTCATCTGCTGAACGCGTCATCTTGCCTGATGCAACGATTGCGTTGAACTATATGTTGAATCGTTTTGGCAACATCGTTAAAAACTTGACGGTGTTCCCGGAGAACATGAAGCGCAATATGGATTCGACACTCGGCCTTATTTATTCACAGCGTGTACTTTTGACATTGATCGATAAAGGGATGGCGCGCGAAGCGGCATACGATACGGTTCAGCCTTGTGCCATGGAAGCGTGGGAAACACAGACTTCATTCCGCAAAGTCGTAGAAGTGAACGACACAATCACCTCACAGCTGACAAAAGAAGAGCTGGATGATTGCTTTGATTACAACCACCATTTGCAGCAAGTCGATATGATCTTCAACCGTCTCGAATTAAATTAAACGGAGGCATCAATCATGGAAAAAGCTCAGCTATTGTACGAAGGAAAAGCGAAGCGTTTGTATAAAACAGACGAGCAAGGCATTCTTTGGGTGGAATATAAAGATTCCGCCACTGCGTTCAACGGAGAGAAGAAAGAAGAGATCTCAGGCAAAGGGCGCTTGAACAATCAAATCACCTCTTTGCTGTTTGAGAAATTAAACGAAGCTGGAATCGCTTCCCATTTTGTAAAGCAGCTGTCTGAAAGCGAGCAATTGGTCCGCGCGGTGAGCATCATTCCGATCGAAGTTGTCGTGCGCAATATCGTTGCCGGCAGCATGGCGAAACGTCTCGGGATCGAAGAAGGCAAAGAAATCAAAAAGCCTGTCGTTGAATTTTACTTGAAAGACGATGAGCTTGGCGATCCGCTTATTACGGATGATCATGTCCATATGCTTGAGCTTGCGACGGAATCAGAAGTCGCAGCGCTGAAAGACAAGGCGCGTGTCATCAACGATGTGCTGATTGGCTTTTTCCAAGATATTGGTGTTGATTTGGTCGATTTTAAAATCGAATTCGGCCGTGATGAAAACGGTGAAATTTTGTTGGCTGATGAAATTTCACCAGACACATGTAGGCTGTGGGACAAAGAAACAAAACAAAAACTCGATAAAGACGTATTTCGCCGCAATCTTGGCAACTTGACCGATGCTTATGAACTCATTTTATCTCGACTGGGAGGACAAAACTGATGAAAAAAGTAAAAGTGTATGTGACATTGCGTGAAAGTGTACTTGATCCACAAGGCTCCGCTGTGATGGGATCGCTCCATAAGATGGGGTATGACGAGGTACAGGATGTCCGAATCGGTAAATATTTGGAACTTATCATTGGAGACAGCGAGCGCGACGTAGATGCTTTAGTTGATGAACTTTGCAACCGCATGCTTGCCAATACGGTGATTGAAGATTACAGGTACGAAATCGAGGAGGTTGTCTCGCAATGAAATTCGCAGTGATTGTTTTCCCTGGTTCGAATTGTGACTTGGATATGTACCATGCCATCAAAGATGAGCTTGGAGAAGAAGCGGAATACGTCTGGCATGATACGCAAGACTTAAGCGGCTATGATGGAATCTTGCTTCCGGGCGGCTTCTCATACGGCGATTATTTACGCGCAGGCGCCATTGCCCGTTTTTCAGGTGTCATGGACGAAGTACGCAAAGCGGCGGAAGCCGGCAAACCGGTTCTCGGCATCTGCAACGGATTTCAAATTCTAACAGAAGCTGGATTGCTTCCTGGGATGCTTATGCGTAATAAAGACTTGAAATTCACTTGCCGCACAGTCAGTTTGAAAGTGGAGAACGCCCATACTTTATTCACGAATGAATACAAAGAAGGCGAAGAAATTCGTATCCCGGTCGCACATGGGGAAGGCAATTATTACTGTGACGATGCGACATATCAACACTTGAAAGACAATAATCAAATCGTTTTCACATATGCCGAAGATTTCAACGGCAGCCGCAATAATATTGCGGGCATCATCAACGACCGGGGCAATGTGCTCGGCATGATGCCGCATCCAGAACGCGCCGTTTCCGACTTGATCGGCGGAACGGACGGCTTGCCATTATTCAGATCAATCGTTAAACAGTGGAGGGAATCACATGTCAGTCACGCTTGAGCCGAACACACAGCAGATCAAAGAGCAGAAAATCTACCAGCAGATGGGCTTATCGGATGCTGAATTCAAAATGGTGGAAGACATCCTTGGCAGAACGCCGAATTATACGGAGACCGGTTTGTTCTCTGTTATGTGGTCTGAACATTGTTCTTATAAAAACTCCAAGCCGGTATTGTCTAAATTCCCGACCAAAGGCGACCATGTCTTGCAGGGACCAGGAGAAGGGGCGGGCATCGTCGATATCGGAGACGGCCAAGCAGTTGTATTCAAAATGGAATCGCATAACCATCCGTCTGCCATTGAGCCTTATCAGGGTGCAGCAACAGGCGTCGGCGGCATCATCCGCGACGTTTTCTCGATGGGTGCACGTCCAGTTGCATTATTGAACTCGCTGCGCTTCGGTGAACTTGAAACACCGCGTGTGAAATATCTGTTTGAAGAAGTCGTTGCAGGAATCGCAGGCTACGGCAATTGCATCGGCATCCCGACAGTCGGTGGCGAAGTGCAGTTTGATGCGTCGTATGACGGCAATCCGCTCGTCAATGCGATGTGCGTCGGCTTGATCGACCATAAGGATATCCAAAAAGGCGTCGCTAAAGGAACCGGCAACCCAGTCATGTACGTCGGTGCAAAAACTGGACGCGACGGAATCCACGGTGCGACATTCGCTTCAGAAGAGTTGACGGATGCATCCGACGAGAAACGCCCAGCGGTACAAGTGGGAGATCCCTTCATGGAGAAATTGCTCTTAGAGGCATGCCTCGAACTCGTGAAATCCGATGCACTAATCGGAATCCAAGACATGGGCGCAGCAGGGCTTACTTCTTCTTCAGCAGAAATGGCGTCAAAAGCCGGATCAGGCATCGAAATGGATTTGGATCATGTCCCGCAACGCGAAACGGGCATGACGGCTTACGAAATGATGTTATCTGAATCCCAGGAACGCATGCTCATCGTCGTCAAACAAGGGCGCGAGCCGGAAATCGTCGAGTTGTTCGAAAAATACGGCCTTGATGCCGTGACGGTCGGACGGGTGACGGACGATTCGACTTTGCGCTTGAAGCATAAAGGTGAAATCGTCGCAGAAGTTCCGGTCGACGCACTGGCAGAAGATGCGCCGGTCTATCACCAAAAATCAAGCGTGCCGGAATATTACCGCGAATTCCAAAGCTTGCCGAACGAAGAGCCGAAAGTGGAAGACCATCAGGCGACACTTTTGGCGCTGTTGCAGCAGCCGACGATCGCTTCGAAAGAATGGGTTTACAATCAATACGATCACCAAGTGCGAACTAGCACAGTCGTATCCCCTGGCTCTGACGCTGCGGTCATCCGTGTACGCGGCACCAACAAAGGGCTCGCTATGACAACGGATTGCAACTCTCGCTATATCTACTTGGATCCGGAAACAGGCGGCAAGATCGCTGTCACAGAAGCGGCGAGAAATGTTGTCGTCTCAGGCGGGCGCCCGCTTGCGATCACTGATTGCCTGAACTTCGGCAACCCGGAAAAGCCGGAGATTTTCTGGCAGCTGGAAAAAGCGGCAGATGGCATGTCCGCAGCTTGTTTGCAATTGAATGCACCGGTTATCGGCGGAAATGTTTCTTTATACAATGAAACAAGCGGTACAGCGATTTACCCGACGCCGACGATCGGGCTTGTCGGGCTGGTCGAAGACTTGAAGCATGTGACAACACAAGATGCCAAGAAACAAGGCGATTTCGTTTATCTTGTCGGCGGCACAATGACAGAGTTCGGCGGCAGCGAATTGCAGAAGATGGTAGAAGGCCGCATTTTCGGCAAAGCACCATCCATCGATTTGGACGTCGAAGCACAGCGCCAATCACAGATCCTTTCAGCGATTCAACAAGGCTTGGTCCAATCCGCTCACGATACAGCAGAAGGCGGCGTTGCAGTCGCTTTGGCTGAGAAAACATTCGGCAACGGGCTTGGTGTCGAAGTGACATTGACAGGTTCGAAAACGACTGCGCTATTCAGCGAAACGCAATCACGCTTTTTGCTGACGGTATCGCCTGAACAAGCACAAGCATTTGAGGAAACAGTGAAAGATGCACGGAAAATCGGTGAAGTCACGGGTGATCGCATGATCGTCAAAGGGGAAGACGGAGCCGTCTGGATCGATGAATCGGTCGAAACGCTCCGCTCCGCCTGGAAAGGGGCTATACCATGCTTGCTGAAATCAGAGGCTTAAACGAAGAATGCGGGATTTTTGGCATTTGGGGCCACACCAACGCAGCGCAACTCACGTATTATGGGCTTCATGCTTTGCAGCACCGCGGCCAAGAAGGTGCAGGAATCGTTTCGACTGATGGAGAGGCTTTACGCGCATTAAAAGGCGAAGGCATGGTCAGTGAAGTGTTCACTCCGGAAAAATTGGAGAAGATCACCGGGACTGCAGCCATCGGCCATGTCCGCTATGCAACAGCAGGCGGCAGCGGCATCGAGAATGTTCAGCCCTTGCTGTTCAATTCGACAACTGGCAGCCTGGCGATTTCCCATAACGGCAATTTGGTCAACGCGACGCAATTAAAAGGGCATTTGGAGCGTCAAGGCAGCATTTTCCAAACGACGTCCGATACGGAAGTGCTCGCACACTTAATCAAGCGCAGCGGTTATGAAAGCTTTGAAGAAAAAGCGAAAAATGCTTTGTCTCTATTGAAAGGCGCGTTTGCGTGCTTGGTTTTGACGGAAGAAGCGATGTTCGTCGCGCTCGACCCGAATGGTTTGCGCCCTTTGTCCGTTGGGAGAATGGGGGATGCTTGGGTGGTCGCTTCGGAAACTTGCGCATTCGATATTGTCGGTGCAGAGTTTGTGCATTCTGTCGAACCGGGTGAATTCTTGATCATTAACGATGACGGCATGCGCAAAGAACGGTTTGCGTATCCGGAAGAGCGCTCGATCTGTACGATGGAGTATGTTTATTTCTCCCGTCCAGACTCGGATATCGACGGCATCAATATCCACTCAGCGAGAAAACGTCTCGGCAAACAATTGGCGAAAGAAGTCCATATCGAAGCGGACGTCGTCACGGGTGTTCCCGATTCCAGTATTTCCGCAGCGATCGGTTTTTCCGAGCAAAGCGGCATTCCGTATGAGCTTGGGCTGATCAAGAACCGTTATGTTGGCCGGACATTCATCCAGCCTTCACAGGAAATGCGCGAGCGCGGGGTCAAGATGAAACTATCGCCTGTGCGCCAAGTTGTTAACGGCAAACGTGTCGTCATGGTCGATGATTCCATCGTCCGCGGAACCACTTCCCGCCGCATTGTCGCATTGCTTAAAGAAGCAGGCGCGACGGAAGTACACGTCGTCATCAGTTCACCGCCGATCAAGAACCCTTGTTTTTACGGCATTGATATCAGCACATCCGGCGAATTGATTGCCGCGAACAATACAGTAGAAGAAATGCGTGAAATCATCGGTGCAGATTCACTGACATTTTTGTCGGTCGATGGCATGGTCCAAAACATCGGACGTACCGATCCAGGCTCAAAATGCGGTCATTGCTTAGCATGTTTCACAGGCGACTATCCAACAAATATTTATCCGGATACCGTCTTGCCGCATGAAAAAGAAAAAGTGAAATAGGGGGAACCGAAGTGTCTAAAGCGTATGAAAAAGCAGGCGTCAATATCGAAGCGGGCTACGAAGCCGTCAAGCGGATGAAATCCCATGTCGAACGCACCGCACGTACAGGAATGCTCGGTGCATTTGGCGGGTTCGGCGGCATGTTCGATTTGTCCGAGCTGAATTTGAAACAACCGGTTCTCGTATCCGGAACAGACGGTGTCGGCACAAAGCTGAAACTGGCCTTCATGGCGGATAAACACGATACGATCGGTGTCGATTGCGTCGCGATGTGCGTCAACGACATTGTCGCACAAGGTGCGGAACCGTTGTTTTTCCTCGATTATATCGCTTGCGGCAAAGCGGTTCCCGAAAAGATCGAACAAATCGTCAAAGGCGTCGCGGATGGCTGCGTAGATGCCGGAGCAGCGTTGATCGGTGGAGAAACGGCTGAAATGCCGGGGCTTTATGATGAGAATGAATACGATATCGCCGGTTTTGCGGTCGGTGCTGCTGAAAAAGCGGATATCGTTACAGGCGAGCGCATCCAAGCGGGAGATGTCTTGGTGGGGCTTGCTTCTAGCGGCATCCACTCGAACGGTTATTCGCTCGTCCGCCATATTTTATTGGGCGACCAGGAAGGCTCATTGGACGAGAAAGTGGTAGGTTTTGAAGAGCTCGGCACGCTCGAATCCTTGCTGCTCGAGCCGACGAAAATTTACGCCAAGACGGTGCAGTCGATCCGCAAGCAAGTGGACGTTCACGGTATGGCACATATTACGGGCGGCGGATTTATCGAAAACTTGCCACGCATGATGCCTGAAGGGCTCGGTGTTGAAATCAAGCTTGGCTCTTGGCCGGTGCTTCCGGTGTTTGATCTGTTGAAAGCAAAAGGTGAACTGGCAGACCGTGATTTGTATTCAGTGTTCAATATGGGCATTGGATTTGCTGTGGCTGTTTCTGAAGCGGATGCACCAAAAGCTATCCAGGCAGCAGAAGCGAGTGGAGACAAAGCTTATGTGATCGGTAAAGTGACAGAGATCGAGGGCGTCCAGTTCCAAGGCAGTCAGGACGGGACTTTACATGAAGAATAGAACAAAAATGGCCGTTTTCGCTTCTGGAAACGGCTCTAATTTTCAAGCGCTTTACGAAGCGACACAAGATGGACGTTTGGATGCGGACATTGTTCTGGTTGTGGCAGATAAGCCGACCGCGTTTGTGTTGGAACGGGCAGAGCAGGCAGGAGTTCCGGCGTTATCGTTTATACCGCGTGAATATGCGTCCAAACAGGCATATGAGTCGATGCTGGTGGAAGAATTGGATAAAGCGGGTGTCGAGTGGCTCGTACTTGCCGGGTTTATGCGATTGATCGGACCTGTTTTGCTCGGAGTTTACGAAAACCGCATCGTTAATATCCACCCATCGGTACTGCCGGCGTTTCCCGGAAAAGATGCCATCGGCCAGACGCTAGAAGCCGGAGCGGAAGAGGCTGGTGTTACCGTGCATTTTGTCGATGAAGGCATGGATACGGGAGCGATCATCGCACAGCGTTCATTCGCTGTAGACGGAGCGGACCGTGAGACAGTCGAACGCAAAATCCATGAAATTGAGCACCAATTATACCCTGAGAGTTTGCAGCAATTATTCAGCCGGCAGCAGTCGGTCTAGGAGGTCCATGAATGAAAAGAAGAGCATTGATGAGCGTATCGGACAAATCTGGCATTTTGGAGTTTGCCCGTGAACTTGTAAAAATGGATGTAGAAATCTTATCGACAGGCGGCACGCGCAAGCATTTGGAAGACAATGGCGTTCCGACGACAGCAGTCGACGAAGTGACCGGCTTCCCTGAAATTTTAGGTGGACGCGTGAAAACTTTGCATCCGCTGATTCATGGCGGTTTATTGGCAAAACATGATGATAGCGAACACCAGCAACAAATGAACGATAACGGCATCGCACCAATCGAGTTTGTCTGCGTCAATTTGTACCCATTCCGCGAAACGATTTCAAAACCGGATGTAACAGTTGATGATGCGATTGAAAACATCGATATCGGCGGCCCGACGATGCTGCGTTCGGCAGCGAAAAACCATGCGTACGTGACAGTTATTGTCGATTCAGGCGATTACGAAGCGGTGCTTGCGGAATTGCACGAACAGCAAACAACGAGCCCTGAACTGCGACGGAAACTCGCAGCGAAAGTATTCCGCCATACTGCGGCGTATGATGCGTATATTTCCAATTACTTAACGGAATTGACGGATGAACAGTATCCGGAGCAGTTGACCCTTACATATGAATTGTCCCAAGCGCTGCGCTACGGGGAGAATCCGCACCAGAAAGCGGCGTTCTATAAGAGCGCGCTCGGTTCGGATTTCTCGATCGCACATGCCACGCAATTGCACGGCAAAGAGCTTTCCTATAACAATATCCAAGATGCTAACGCCTCACTTCAGATCATCAAGGAATTCACCATGCCGGCAAGTGTCGCGGTGAAGCATATGAACCCGTGTGGCGTCGGGACCGGAGATACACTTGCGAAAGCTTTCAAAAAAGCGTACGAAGCGGATTCGACTTCCATCTTCGGCGGCATCGTCGCCTTGAACCGTGAAGTCGATCTCGAGACAGCTGAGCAATTGTCACAGATCTTCCTCGAGATCGTCATCGCGCCTTCCTTTACAGAACAGGCACTCGAAGAACTCGGCAAAAAGAAAAACATCCGCTTGTTGACGGTGCCGTTTGAAACGAAGCGCCGCGACAAATGGAATACAGTGACTGTCGAAGGCGGATTGCTCGTCCAGGAGCCGGATGCATTCGGCCACGGGGACGCAGATATCCGCGTCGTAACGGAAAGACAGCCGACAGAACAAGAACTGGAAGCCTTGAAACTTGGCTGGAGCGTTGTGAAACATGTTAAATCTAATGCCATTGTCGTGTGTGACGAGTCGATGACTTTAGGCGTCGGTGCAGGACAGATGAACCGCGTCGGGGCTGCCGCCATTGCACTTGAGCAGGCAGCTGACAAAGCGCAAGGCGCAGCGATGGCATCGGATGCTTTCTTCCCGATGTCAGATACGGTGGAAGCGGCAGCGAAAGCCGGCATCAAAGCGATCATCCAGCCGGGCGGTTCGAAAAAAGACCAGGAGTCGATCGATGCGGCGAATGCGCACGGCATCGCGATGGTCTTCACAGGCGTCCGCCATTTCAAACATTAATCGGAGGTGCACGGTTATGAACGTATTGGTTATCGGTAAAGGCGGGCGCGAACACGCGCTTGCCCATCAATTCGCCATCTCGCCATCGGTTTCAAAAGTTTATGTGGCACCTGGCAATGATGGCATGACTCATGACGCACAACTTATTGATATCAACGAGACGGATTTTGAAGCTTTGGCAGCGTTCGCCAAGGACAATGACATTGCCTTTACATTCGTCGGGCCTGAACAGCCGCTTTCAGAAGGCATCGTCGATTTCTTCACAGCACGCGGTTTGAAGATTTTTGGCCCCGATAAAGCAGCGGCACGCATCGAAGGCAGTAAAGCGTTCGCCAAGGAATTAATGAAGAAATACGATATCCCGACCGCAGCTTATGAAAGTTTTTCGGATACTGCGGAAGCTATCAACTACATCAAGCAGCAAGGCGCGCCGATCGTCATCAAGGCGGATGGGCTTGCTGCTGGAAAAGGCGTCGTTGTCGCATTAAGCGAACAAGAAGCGATCGATGCGGTGAAAGACATGCTCGACGGCCAGAAATTCGGCGACTCGGGATCGACTGTCGTTATCGAGGAATTCTTGGACGGTGAGGAATTTTCCTTCATGTCATTCGTCCAGGATGGCAAGATCTATCCGATGGTCATCTCACAAGACCATAAGCGCGCGCTTGACGGCGATAAGGGGCCGAATACCGGCGGCATGGGTGCGTACTCGCCGGTGCCGCAGATTTCGGAATCGGTCGTGGATGAGACTTTCGAAAAAATTGTCCGCCCGACGGTAGAAGCGATGAACAGCGAAGGCACTCCGTTCAATGGGATTTTATACGCCGGCATCATCTTGACGGCTAATGGCCCGAAAGTGATCGAATTCAATGCGCGTTTCGGCGACCCGGAAACACAAGTGGTCCTGCCTCGTCTGAAAACCGACCTTGGTGCATTTATCGAGGCCATTTTGGGCGGCGGGGAAATGGAGCTTGAATGGGACGCTCGCCCTGTACTTGGTGTGGTCATTGCAGCGAATGGCTATCCGGGGTCTGTGGAAAAAGGGGCGATCTTGCCAAAGCTGGATGACTTGCAAGACCTTACGGTTACACATGCCGGCACGAAACGCTCAGAAGGCCGCTTCACTGCAAACGGCGGCCGGGTGCTGCTTGTCGCAGGCAGCGGGGAGACTTTGGAAGATGCCCAAAAAACCGTCTATCAAGCACTCGACAAATTGGAGTGGGATGGTTTCTTTTATCGCACGGATATCGGTTGGCGTGCAATCTAAGTGAATAATTGCTATAATAAAATGACACAATTTCGTCACGGAGCTGTGTCATTTTATTTATGCGGCAAATGCCGCGGAGGATTTTCATAAGCCCACTTTTACCTCTATTACTAAACTCCATTTTCCACCAAGCATTACCCCGGAAGTAACAAAACCAGCAGGGCATTCAAACTCGGAAGGAGCAAAAATGATGAACTGGTATGAAAAACTGAATCAGTATTTTCCTGTAGAGGAAATGAAGTCGAAAGAGCATATGGACACTTTGCTGAAGGAAAAGGGCAGTGTCTACTACAAAGATGAGGGGCCGTATCATGTCTTGATGTATGCGGAATTCCCGAGCTTCTCATTCGTCGATTATCTATTCGTGTCGAAAGAATCGCGCGGCATGGGCATCGGCAAGAAAACCTTGCAAATGCTCAAAGATAAGAACAAGCCGATCATTTTGGAAGTTGAACCGGTCGATTACGAAGACACGGATTCCGAAAAACGCTTGCGCTTTTATGCACGCGAAGGCTTCGAGCATGCCTCGTCGATCGGCTATTGCCGACGGTCACTGGCGACAGGCGAAGAAAATTCGATGGAAATTCTTTATTGGGCGCCGAACGGTGAAACCGAAGAAGAGATTTTCGAGGCGATGAAGAAGATGTATGAAGACATCCATACGTACAAAGACGAGCATTTTTACGGCGAGTCCTACGATCCCGTTTCTGATGTCTTGACGAGAAAAGAACAAGATCAGCAGGATATCCTGAAGCCTTTCAGCGATCCGGTCAATAAATAAACAAAAATCCACGTCACTGAGACGTGGATTTTTTATGTCCAATATAGGAAAAGAGAGGAGCAATTGCATGCCCTTCTCTGTAAAAAAATGCATAATTATGCTAGTATACGATATATGAATATTGAAAAGAGAGCAGGTGCCTTCGGATGGTAAACCCTTTATGGAGAAATACAGAAATAAGGAAACAATTAAAGATTGTGTCGAAAGAATTGTCGCCGGATCTTGTGCTGACGAATGCCACATATCTGCACGGGATATTCAAAAAATGGATGACTGGAAATATATGGATAGATGGAGACCGCATCATTTATGCAGGGCAAGACATGCCGAAAATCGATGATTCAACCGAAGTTGTCGATGTCAGCGGTAAATGGATCGTGCCTGGCTATATCGAACCGCATGTCCATCCGTATCAGCTTTACAATCCACAGCAATTCGCTGATTATGCCGCACAAGGCGGAACTACTGGGTTCATCTCAGACAACTTGCCATTATTTTTATCATTAGAAAACGAGAAAGCGTTTACATTGCTTGACCGCATGGCTGAGCTGCCGTTCACGTTTTATTGGTGGACAAGGTTCGATTCCCAGACAGAACTTGTCGGTGAAGACCAGAAATTCACGTCTAAAGCGGTTGGCGAGTGGCTGGAGCGTCCCGACGTCATTCTTGGCGGTGAATTGACGGGCTGGCCGAAACTGCTGGCTGGCGATGACCAGATGCTGTACTGGATCCAAAAAGCGAAGATCAGCTTGAAAAAGATTGAAGGGCATTTTCCGGGAGCTTCCGAGAAGACTTTGGCGCGCATGAAGCTGCTGGGCGCCGACGGGGACCATGAAGCGATGACTGTTGATGAAGTGGAGACGCGCTTATTGCATGGCTACGGCGTGACGCTTCGCCATTCTTCGATTCGACCGGATTTGCCGGAATTATTGTCAGGGATTGTCGAGCGAGAATTAAATGTGTTCGATAAATTGATGATGACGACAGACGGCTCGACGCCGGTCTTCCATAAAGACGGCGTGATGGATTTATGCATCCAAATCGCGCTTGATGCCGGAGTTCCAGCGATCGATGCCTATATGATGGCCTCTTATAATGTGGCGCGCTATTACAACTTGACGAGCTTGCACGGCTTGATCGCGACGGGGCGCTATGCGAATTTGAATATTCTCGATTCGGTCGATAACCCGGTGCCGAGCGGCGTGATTTCCAAAGGCGTTTGGCTCAAGCGCGACGGCAAGAAAGAGCGCTCGCTCGATGACGTGGATTGGTCGGTGCTGCCGGAATTGGATCTCGATTTCGATTTGACCGATGACGACTTCCAGTTTTCGATGCCGTTTGGTGTGGAAATGGTCAACGATGTCATCACCAAACCGTATTCCGTGAGCGTTGACACGAACGTCGAACGCTTATCGAAAGAACATGGCGAAAGTTTCCTTATGCTGATCGACCGCAATGGCAAATGGCGAGTTAATACTCTGATTAAAGGCTTCGCCACGGAAGTCGACGGATTTGCTTCATCTTATACGAATACAGGAGATATCGTGTTGATCGGCAAAAGCCGCAGGGATATGTGGCAAGCGTTTGAACAGGTGAAACGTCTCAAGGGCGGCATTGTCTTGATTGAAGGCGGCGAGACAGTTTGCGAATTGCCGCTGCCTATTGGCGGCATCATGTCCGATTTGCCGATGGAGGCGCTGATGGAACAGGAAACTGCGTTGAAGAAGGCATTGAAAGAGCGTGGCTATGAACATGGCGATGCTGTTTATACCTTGTTGTTCTTGATGGCGACCCATTTGCCGTACGTCCGCATTACCCAAAAAGGGATATACGATGTGATGAATAAAACCATCTTATTCCCGGCATTCATGAGGTGACAGGGATGAAAAAATGGCTAATCTTGCTTGCTTTACTTATCGTTGCAGCTGTCATGGTTGTTTGGCTGGTCGGAAGGGAACAAGCGGGAGAGCCGGAAATTCCCGCAACACCACAAGCGCTGGAAACGCCTGAGGTGCCAGAGGAAGTGCTCACTACAGCCCCGTTCACCGGTATGCAAGGAGACGGGCCGTATGACAGTCGGGCGGTGATGGCAGTCATCAATAATCATCCAGCGGCTCGTCCGCAAACGGGCCTGGTGGAGGCTGATGTGGTGTTCGAGTTAATTGCCGAATACAATATCACACGATTTTTGGCGCTTTATCAAAGCCAGTTTCCGGTGAATATCGGGCCGGTGCGCAGTGCGCGCGATTATTTTGTCGAACTGGCCGATGCGTATGACGCCTTTTTCGTGGCGCATGGCTATAGCCCGGAAGCGAAGCAATTGCTCGATTCGGGAGTAGTCGATCATATCAACGGCATGCAATATGACGGGACATTGTTCAAGCGTTCATTGGACCGTGTGGCGCCACATAATTCCTATATCACTTACGAAAACGTCGAACTTGCGATGGAGATGACCGGCGCTTCAACCAATTACAGCATGAAAGCACTTTATACTTTCTCTGCACCGGGCAGTAATGATAAACTAGGTGAACAAGCTGCTTCTATAGAAGTAACCTACGGCGGCGATCCGTTGTTTGCGAGCACCTATACTTATGATGCAGAGACGCAGCTTTATGGCCGTTCATCGGGCGGGATTGCGACTGCGGATAAGGAAACTTCGCAGCTGATCGAAGTCGCCAATGTGTTGGTCATTGAAACAGCGCATGACACGATCGATGCCAAAGGCCGCCAGAAGATCGACCTGACTTCCGGTGGGCAGGCATTATTGTTCCATGAAGGAATCGTGCAGGAAATCACGTGGCGCGCAGAAAACGGCATGCTTGTGCCGGTCGGGGAAAACGCAACAGCCGAATTGACGCAAGGAAAAACCTGGGTCCATATTATTCCTGATTCACCGGGAATTAGCCAGGCGGTTCAGTATAGCCCGTAAAGGCGGGATCAATCGAAGAGCAATGAAAGGACGTTGAATGTGCATGCAAGTTGATAAGATTAGAGGGCCGCAGACCGATCAATTGATCGAAGCGGTGCTGGCATTGGAAAACAAAGAACAAGCCTATCGATTTTTTGATGATTTGTGCACGATCAGTGAAATCCAATCGTTATCGCAACGCTTTGAAGTGGCGCATATGCTGCGTTTGAAAAAGACCTATGAAAAAATCAAGAACGAAACGGGCGCGAGCACAGCGACCATTTCCCGCGTGCGCCGCTGCTTGAATTACGGCAACGATGCATACGAGGAAATGCTCGATGTGCTGTATCCGGAAGAAAAACAAATTGAACTTCCAAAAGACTGACCAGCGAACGGTGCTGGTCTTTTTTTGTACGCTAAATCCTTTATTCGTGGATGGATGGGAACGGAGTGTTGGCTAATCTTTTGTTATAATGGAAAGATGAAAACCAAAGTACAGTTAGGAGAATACCTGTGGACTTTCAAACATGGCGGCATGTCTTTAAATTAGACCCTGCAAAACAGATTTCAGATGGACATTTGGAACGAATTTGCGAATCCGGGACTGATGCCATCTTGATTGGCGGAAGTGATGATGTCACACTCGACAATGTCCTGGAGTTGATGGCCCGTGTGCGGCGCTATTCAGTGCCGGTTGCGCTCGAAGTGTCGACGGTCGAATCGGTGACGCCGGGCTTCGATTATTACTTCATCCCGACAGTGCTCAACAGCAGCGACCCGAAATGGATCAAAGGGCTTCACCACGAGGCGATCCGCGAATACGGCGAGATTATGGACTGGACGGAAATCGTTCCGGAGGGCTATTGCATTTTGAATCCGGACTGCAAAGCGGCACGATTGACCGGGGCGGATGCTTCCTTGAGCGAGGAGGATGTCCTCGGATATGCACGTATGGCGGAGCATTTTTTCAAGCTGTCCATTTTTTATCTGGAATACAGCGGCATGTACGGCGACGCTGAACTCGTCAACAAAACCGCGTCGGTGCTGTCTGAGACACGGCTATTTTACGGAGGCGGCATCGATTCAGTGGAGCGCGCCAAAGAAATGGCGGCGATCAGTGACACGATCGTTGTCGGCAATATCATTTATGAAGATCTAAACAAAGCGCTTGCGACCGTCAAGGCAGTTGCGGAAACGGCTGAGCAATCGTTATAATAAAAGGAACAAACGTTCGAGGTGGTGCACAATGGAATTAATCACAAAAAACCTGCTGCGGGGGATGAACCCCGAGCAGGAAGAAGCAGTCAAAACAACAGAAGGCCCGCTATTGATCATGGCCGGTGCGGGATCTGGGAAAACACGCGTGCTGACGCATCGCATCGCGTACTTGGTGCTGGAAAAACAAGTCTACCCGTCCAATATCCTGGCAATCACCTTCACCAACAAAGCGGCGCGCGAAATGCGCAACCGAATCGATGGGCTGCTTGGCCACGGAACAGGCGACCGTATGTGGGTATCGACATTCCACTCGATGTGCGTGCGCATCCTGCGCCGTAATATCGACCGGCTGGGCTTTTCGAAGAGCTTCTCGATCTTGGATACGACTGACCAATTGACGGTCATCAAAAATGTCTTGAAGCAGCAAAATTTAGACCCGAAAAAATACGAACCGCGGACGATGCTGAACGCCATTTCATCGTCGAAAAACGAATGTATTGATGCGGAAACCTTTGCGGCGAACGCCAATCAATTCAACCCGTACGAAAAGACGGTCGCGGAAGTGTTCACAGGCTACCAGAAGCGATTACAGAAAAACCAATCGCTCGATTTCGACGATTTGATCATGATGACCTTGAGGCTGTTTGAAACGGTACCGGATGTGCTGGAATATTATCAGGATAAATTCCACTATATTCATGTTGATGAATATCAGGATACGAACAACGCCCAGTATCAACTGGTGCAGTTGATGGCGAAGAAATTCAAGAATATTTGTGTTGTCGGAGATTCCGACCAGTCGATTTATCGCTGGCGCGGGGCGGATATCACCAATATCTTATCGTTCGAAAAAGATTATCCGGACGCCAAAGTGATCATGCTCGAACAGAATTACCGTTCGACCAAGCGCATCTTGCAGGCGGCAAACGATGTCATCCAGAAAAACACGAGCCGCTACCCGAAAGAATTGCGCACAGATAATGACGAAGGGCCGGCGATCACGCTCCATAAAGCGGGCGATGAGCGCCAGGAAGCCCAGTACATCGTTCAGACCATCCAAAACCTCATGCAGGAAGAAGGATATAAAACCTCTGATTTCGCCATTCTTTACCGGACCAATGCCCAATCGCGTATTTTAGAGGAAATGTTCGTTAAATCGAATATGAGCTATACGATCGTCGGCGGCACGAAATTCTACGACCGCAAGGAAATCAAGGACTTGCTCGCGTATTTGCGCTTGATTGCCAATAACGAAGATGATCTGTCGCTCGCGCGCATTATTAATGAACCCAAACGGGGGATCGGCGCAACATCATTCGAGAAAATGGCGCGCTTTGCCATCGAGCAGGACCGTACCATCATGGATTCCTTGCAGGAAGCGGATTTCATGGGCTTGACCGCGAAAACTGCACAGACCGCGCTGGAATTCCGGACGATGATCGCGGGATTCACGGAAATGCAGGAGTTTCTGTCGGTGACGGAATTGGTGGAAGAAGTGCTGAAGAAATCCGGTTACCGCCAGATGCTTCAAAACGACAAGACCATCGAAGGCGAAAGCCGCCTGGAAAACTTGGATGAATTCCTGACGGTGACGCAAGCGTTCGAGAAACAAAGCGATGACAAGTCCTTGGTTGCATTCTTGACCGATTTGGCTTTAATTGCGGATATCGATTCATTGGACGAGGAAGAAGAACCAGGCGATGGACCGATCATCCTCATGACGATGCACGCAGCGAAAGGCTTGGAGTTCCCAGTCGTGTTCATCGCTGGTTTGGAGGAAAACGTGTTCCCGCATTCGCGTTCGAATAACGACGAGGAGGAACTGGAAGAAGAACGCCGGCTTGCTTATGTTGGCATCACGCGTGCCGAGAAACGGCTGTATTTGACGCATGCCTCGTCACGGACGATTTTCGGTAAGAGCAATTTCAATCTGCCATCGCGCTTCATCTCTGAAATTTCGGAAGATCTCATCGAGCAGACGTTTGCCAATCACCGTGCAGGCGCTGCGACGAGCTATAAACAAGTACCAAAACGCAAAGCGGTCACGAAGCCTTCTTACCAAGCATCAGGCGGCGACCGCTTAGGCTGGAAAACAGGCGACCGCGCGAAGCATAAAAAATGGGGCGTAGGCACTGTCGTCAACGTCAAAGGCAACGGGGAGCAAACGGAACTCGACATCGCCTTTCCGAGCCCGACAGGCATCAAGCGGCTGCTCGCAAAATTTGCGCCGATCGAAAAAGAATGATCTGGAGGAACCCGAATGGACCGCATCAAAGCTGAAGAACGTGTAACCGAATTGAATGAACTGCTCCGAAACTACGGGCATGCCTATTATGTGCTCGACAAACCGAGCGTGCCAGATGCCGTGTACGATCAATTGCTCAATGAATTGATCGAGCTGGAAAACCTATATCCGGATTTGATTTTCCCGGATTCGCCAACGCAGCGTGTCGGGGGGACGCCCTTATCGAATTTCGAAAAGGTCCGTCACGAACGGCCGATGCTCAGTTTGTCGAACGTATTCAATGAAGAAGATCTGCGTGATTTCGATAAACGCGTGCGCGGCGGTGCCGGAGACTCGGTGGAATATGTGTGCGAACTGAAAATTGACGGCCTGGCCGTTTCGCTTCATTACGAAAACGGCAAATTCGTGCGCGGCTTGACGCGCGGCGACGGCCGTGTCGGAGAAGACATTACAGTCAATCTCCGCACAGTCCGCTCGATTCCGCTGAAATTAAAAGAGCCGGTATCGATCGAAGTGCGCGGCGAAGTGTTTATGCCGAAAAAATCCTTCCATGCGCTCAATGAACAACGCGTAGAACGTGGCGAGGAATTATTCGCCAATCCGCGGAATGCCGCAGCCGGTTCTTTGCGCCAATTGGATTCGAAAATTGCCGCTAAGCGAAATTTGGATGTCTTCATCTATGGCATCGGCGGGGATGGGGAAACATACGGCTTGAATGACCATGACGAATCGCTTCAATATTTGACGGATCTCGGCTTTAAAACAAACGGCGAACGGAAAGTTTGCCGCTCGGTGGAAGAAGTGCTGGCATATATCGAACAATGGACGGACGAACGCAACCAGTTGAGCTACGAAATTGACGGCATCGTCATTAAAGTCAATCGCTTTTTGCACCAACAAGATCTCGGATTCACGGCGAAAAGCCCGAAATGGGCAACAGCCTATAAATTCCCGGCAGAAGAAGTGATGACGAAAGTACGTGATATCGAGCTGAGCATCGGCCGGACCGGCGTCGTCACGCCAACAGCCATTCTCGATCCGGTCTCAGTTGCCGGCACTACAGTCCAGCGCGCATCGCTTCATAATGAAGACTTGATTCGCGAACGCGATATCCGCATCAATGATAAAGTCATTATCCGAAAAGCGGGCGATATCATTCCGGAAGTCGTCAAGGCGCTGATCGAAATGCGCTCTGGCGACGAACTGCCTTTTGAAATGCCGACCGAATGCCCGGCATGCGGCAGTGAACTTGTCCGAATAGAAGGGGAAGTGGCGCTGCGCTGTGTCAATCCGAAATGCCCAGCGCAAATCGTCGAGGGCATGATCCATTTTGTTTCGCGCAATGCTATGAATATTGACGGTCTCGGCGAGAAAGTGATCGAGCAATTATACCGCGAAGGGTTGATCCAGGATATTTCGGATCTTTACGCATTGACGAAAGAGCAATTGATGGAACTTGAGCGCATGGGCGATAAATCAGCTACTAATTTGATCGAGGCGATCGAGGCTTCCAAGAGCAACTCGATGGAGCGCTTGTTGTTCGGCCTTGGCATTCGCCACGTCGGCGAACGCGGCGCGCGCATCTTGTCGGAACATTTCGGCTCGATGGATCAATTAAAGCAGGCTGGACTTGAGGAATTGATCGCTATCCATGAAATCGGCGACAAGATGGCCGATGCCGTCGTCACGTATTTTGAAAAGGAAGAAGTTTTGGCACTTGTGGAACGTTTGCGCGAACGCGGCGTCAATTTATCCTATACGGGCACGATCGTCCGCGTGGAAGAAGGCGCCAATGCCTTTGCCGGCAAGAAAATCGTCCTGACCGGCAAATTGGAAAACATGACCCGCCAAGAAGCCGGCGCACGCATCGAAGCGCTCGGCGGCAAATTGACCGGCAGCGTCAGCAAAAAAACCGATTTGTTGATTGCCGGTGAAGAAGCGGGGTCCAAACTCGACAAGGCCCAAGATCTCGGCGTGGAAGTGTGGAACGAAGAACGCCTGCTTATGGAATTGAATGAATAAGGAGATTAGCATATGAAACGCATTTGGTGGATTCCGATCAGCATATTGCTGCTTTCGGGATGTGTCCCTTCCGGAAATGACGAGGCGGAAGTGATCAACACAGAAGAAGAAGAGGCGGAAACGGCGATCATCCCGAGCATGCAGCTCGACGATCAATATTACCGGACGCTATTGCCTTATAAGCAAAGCGCCACCCGTGGAAAAATCGTCAGCCGGCTGAATTCGCGCTATGATATCAAAGAAGCGGAGCACGGCTTATTGCGCCTATCGCAGCAACAGTTCTCACCGGATGATTATTATTTCCAGGAAGGCCAAAAAATCACCGATGAAGAAGCCTCGCTTTGGCTCCAGCGCGAAAGCAAAGATAATCCGCAGGGGTTGAACCCAGAGGATGGCCGCAGCCAGGCAGAGACGGACGAAGGCGAGCGCCCGCAGCCGGAATTGCTCGCGCATATCCTCGAGCAAAATTACCTCGTCAAAACCGAGGAAGACAAAATCCGTCTTGGCGGGGTTTCCATCGGGCTTGCGATGAACACGGTGTATTATAGTTCGACGAATGACATCCCATACGAAGAAACCATTCCTCAAGATCAGATCGCCGAAGAAGGGAAACGGATGGCTGATGAAATCATCAAGCGCTTACGGGAGAAAGAAGGCATGGAGGATGTGCCGATTCTCGTTGCTTTATTTGCACAAAATAGCCGCAACGCGATGACGCCCGGGACGTATTTCTCTTATGGCGCTGCCCCAAGAGGCGAGACGGAAGTAGCGAACTGGAATGAGGTCGACGAGGAATATGTTGTGTTCCCGACTTCCGGAACGGACGAGCAATACCGCGATATCGATACGGCATTCCGCAATTTCAAGCAAGATGTCGAAGTCTACTTCTCGAATTTCACGAGCGTCATTGGCAAAGGCTTTTACCAAAGCGGCCAATTGCAGGAAATGAAAATCGAAATCCCGATCCAGTTTTATGGCTCGGCTGAAGTGATAGGCTTTACGCAATATGTCACTGGCTTGATCCTGGATCATTTCCCGGACGATGTACAGATTGAAGTGAACGTCACGTCGACAAACGGCGCAGAAGCACTCATTTTACGAAAAGCCGGGGAAACGGAGCCGGTTGTCCACATTTACGATTGAGTCTGCAACTTAGAGGGGCAGCCAGCTGGCTGTCTCTATTCATTTTTCTAGAAAAATGGTATGATAGACCGTATGTTTATTGAATCCGGAGGTGTAGAAAATGGCGAAAATGACAAAAGAAGAAGTAATCGAAGTGGCCCACTTGGCGCGTTTGGCAATTACGGACGAGGAAGCGGTGCATTTTGCGGATCAATTGGAAGCAATCACCAATGCAATGGAATTGCTGAACGAATTGGACACGGAAAATGTGGAACCGACGACGCATGTACTGCCGCTCGTCAATGTGATGCGCGAAGACAAGTCGATCGAAGGCTTGCCACGTGAATTGGTGATGAAAAACGTAAAAGAGCATGAAGGCGGACAAGTGCGTGTGCCGACCATTCTGGACTGATTGTGAGGAGGGAAAAAGATGAAGTTAGCTGATAAAACTGCAAACGAATTGCAGGAATTACTACATAGCAAAGAATTGACGATTGCGGAGTTGACGGAAGCGACATTCAAGCGCATCCAGGAATTGGACCCGAAAGTCGATGCCTTTTTAGCTTTGAACGAAGAACAGGCAACAAAACAAGCGGCGGAAATGGACCAAACGGATGCAGGGGAACGCGGTCCGCTTTTCGGCTTGCCGATCGGTGTGAAGGATAACATCGTCACAGAAGGGCTCGAGACGACAGCATCGAGCTTGATCCTGAAAGGCTTCAACCCAATCTACAACGCAACGGTTGTGGATAAATTACGCGAAGCCGGCATGGTCATCGTCGGAAAATTGAACATGGATGAATTCGCCATGGGATCTTCCAATGAAAACTCTTACTATAAAAACACGAAAAACCCATGGAACCTGGAAACTGTTCCAGGCGGTTCGTCGGGCGGTTCAGCGGCGGCTGTTGCAGCAGGCGAAGTTCCGTTTACACTCGGTTCCGATACAGGCGGATCCATCCGCCAGCCAGCCGCTTTTTGCGGCGTTGTCGGCATGAAGCCGACATACGGTCGCGTTTCACGTTTCGGATTGATCGCCTATGCGTCGTCATTCGACCAAATCGGCCCGATCACGCGCACTGTTAAAGACAACGCCTTATTGTTGAACGCGATTTCTGGGCATGATGAAAAAGATTCCACGTCCGCAAATGTTGAAGTGCCTGACTTCACAGCGGCCCTGACTGGTGACATCAACGGCCTTCGCATCGGCGTGCCGAAAGAATATTTCGCAGAAGGCGTCAGCGAAGCATCCAAACAAGCCGTAAAAGATGCGTTGAAAGTGTTGGAAGAAAAAGGTGCAACGTGGGAAGAGATTTCTTTGCCGCATTCCAAATACGCACTTTCCACTTATTACATCCTGGCTTCATCTGAAGCATCATCTAACTTGTCCCGTTTCGACGGCATCCGCTACGGCTACCGCACGGAAAAAGCCGGCAGTCTCTTAGAGTTCTACATGAACACACGCTCTGAAGGCTTTGGCGACGAAGTGAAGCGCCGCATCATGCTCGGAACTTATGCACTCAGCTCCGGCTATTACGACGCTTACTATAAAAAAGCGCAAAAAGTGCGTACCTTGATCAAACAGGATTTCGATAAAGCGTTCGAAAACTTCGATGTCATCGTCGGCCCGACAACGCCGACACCGGCATTCAAAATCGACGAAATCATCGATGATCCGTTGACAATGTATGCGAACGACATCTTGACGATCCCTGTCAACTTGGCAGGCGTGCCAGCGATTTCAGTTCCATGCGGATTTGACAACGGCTTGCCGCTAGGGCTTCAAATCATTGGCAATTATTTTGATGAAGAAACCGTCTACCGCGTCGCGGATGCTTTTGAGCAGGCGACCGAGTTCCATAAAGAAACACCGCAAACATGGGAGGGAGCAGCACAATGAATTTCGAAACGATCATCGGGCTTGAAGTCCACGTCGAACTGAAGACGGAATCCAAAATGTTCTCGCCTTCCCCGGCTCATTTCGGTGCTGAACCGAATACCAATACAAACGTAATCGACCTTGGCTACCCTGGGGTCTTGCCGGTCGTTAATAAAACAGCAGTCGATTGGGCGATGAAAGCGGCACTCGCACTCAATTGTGAGATTACACGCCACACCAAATTCGACCGTAAAAACTATTTCTATCCGGATAACCCAAAAGCCTACCAGATTTCACAATTTGACCAGCCGATCGGTGAACATGGCTGGCTTGAAATCGAAGTGAACGGCGAGAAAAAACGTATCGGCATCACGCGTCTTCATATGGAAGAAGATGCCGGAAAACTGACGCATACGGGCAATGGCCATTCTCTTGTCGATTTTAACCGCCAAGGCACGCCTTTGATTGAAATCGTCTCGGAGCCGGATATCCGCACGCCGGAAGAAGCGTATGCGTATTTGGAAAAAATCAAATCGATTATCCAATACACAGGCGTTTCCGATGTGCGCATGGAAGAAGGCTCACTTCGCTGCGACGCCAATATCTCCTTGCGCCCGTACGGCCGCGATGAATTCGGCACGAAAACTGAGCTGAAGAACTTGAACTCGTTCAATTTTGTTAAAAAAGGCTTGGAGCACGAACAAATTCGCCAAGAGCAAGTATTGCTTGCAGGCGGCATCATCGAGCAGGAAACACGCCGCTACGATGAGTCGACTGGCAAAACTTTGCTTATGCGCATCAAAGAAGGCTCGGACGATTACCGTTATTTCCCGGAACCGGACCTAGTCGATATCGTCATTGACGATGAATGGCTCGAGCGCGTGCGCGCAGAAATCCCGGAACTTCCGGATGCCCGTAAAGCCCGCTACGTATCAGAACTTGGCTTGTCCTCATACGATGCCATGGTGCTGACTTTACAGAAGCCGATTTCCGATTTCTTCGAAGCGACTGTCAAAGCCGGAGCCGATGCGAAACTCACGTCGAACTGGATGATGGGCGAAGTGTCCGCTTACCTCAATGCCCAGAATAAGGAGCTTGAGGAGACGGAACTGACTCCAGAAGGACTTGCCGGCATGATCAAATTGATCGGCGAAGGCACGATCTCTTCAAAAATCGCCAAGAAAGTCTTCAAGGAATTGATCGAAAAAGGCGGCGACCCGAACAAGATCGTCAAAGCGCAAGGCTTGGTGCAGATCTCGGACGAAAAGGTATTGCTTGAGTACGTCACAAATACTTTAGATGCCAACCCGCAGTCGATCGAAGATTACAAGAACGGGAAAGACCGCGCAATCGGATTCCTCGTCGGGCAAATCATGAAAGCGACAAAAGGGCAGGCTAACCCGCCGCTCTTGAACAAAATCCTCCTCGAGGAAATCGCGAAACGCTAATCAAAAAAATGGATGGCTCACTGAGTCATCCTTTTTTTGTGGTTTGTTTTAGAGAAGTAGATGCGGAAAGTTTAATGAGAAATATTATTGCTTGAGATTCCGCTCCAAGGGGACGCTTTCCCAGATAAGGAGGTTTATAGTGAAAGTGAGTGATAGGGGGAGACTCCGCTGCAAGGGGCACGCTTTGGGCTCTCAGGATGCGAGTCATGCAGCTGATGCGACAGGAAGTCGCGTTTTCAGCTGCCCGAGTATGGGGCGGGTGTTGAGCCAATGTGCCGCAAAGAACGCGGCATATTTGTCTCGCCAGCCCGCGTGGTCCCTCAGGCGTCGGCCCCTTTCCGCTTCATCTCTAAGTGTAGTGGGGAACTGAAATTCAACTGTCAGTGAAATTAGTATGCATAGTTTTGGACAGCTTTGTAATTGCTTAAAGAATAGCTAATGAACCATCTTTTCCACTATCAACTCTAGCTAAGCGTCTTCACCAGCGGATGAATACAATAAAAAAGTCGCGTCCTCGCATGTAACATCCATTGAAATCTAAAAGCCGAACCGCGCTCACGGGCGAGCCGAAGCAATAAGACAAGTGTTTTTCTTGGCTTATTGCAAGAGGCCAGCCCAAAGCGGGAGGTGGCTGCTTGAGGATGAAATAATCAACGGACCATTCATCTCACTATCAAGTCCAGCTAAGCGTCGACACCAGCGGATGAAGATGGTCAACAGCGATACTTATTCACACACAATACCCAATGAAATCGAAAAGCCGAACCGCACACAAGGGCGAGCCGAAGCGATGAGACAAGTGCTCTTCTTGGCTCAGTTCGGGAGGCCAGCCCAAAGCGGGAGGCGACTGCTTCATGATGAAATAATCAATGGATATTTCATCTCACTATTAAGTCCAGTTAAGTGACGATACCAACGGATGAAGCCGCTCAACAGCGATACTTATTCACACACAATACCGAATGAAATCGAAAAGCCGAACCGCGCACAAGGGCGAGCCGAAGCAATGAGACAAGCGTTCTTCCTGGCTCATTGCAAGAGGCCAGCCCAAAGCGGGAGGCGACTGCTTGAGGATGAAATAATCAATGGATATTTCATCTCACTATTAAGTCCAGCTAAGTGACGACACCAGCGGATGAAGCCGCTCAACAGCGATACTTATTCACACAAAATACCCAATGAAATCGAAAAGCCGAACCGCACACAAGGGCGAGCCGAAGCGATGAGACGAGCGTTCTTCTCGGCTCATTGCGAAAGGCCAGCCCAAAGCGTAAGGCGGCTATCACGTGATAAAATGTATAATGAATTATCCATCTCGCTCTCAGGTCTAACTTACTGCTCCGCATTCTGCATTAAAAACAGCAACCGATTGTGAAATGTAGCGTGAATTGGAACAATTCTACAGCTTTTTGCTTAAAAGTTTGCCGCAAAGGGAAAAGAACAGGTAAAATGTTTTGTAAGGAGACGTGATAGAATGATGACGGAACTGGAATATTTTGAGCATGCCATCACGCTGGAGAAATATATGGCGCAGATGGAATCCAATCAGGAAAAAACTTACGTAATCTACGAGAAATTTGAGCTGCCGGACGATCAGGAATTTTTCCAAATGCTGAAACAGCAGCAATTGAACATCCTGGCCATTACTGAAGATTGGTGCGGCGATGCGATGATGGTCAATCCGATTCTTCGGAAGTTGGCGGAAGCGGCAGATCTCGAAGTCCGCTGTGTTTACCGCGACGACAACCCAGAGCTGATGGACCGCTATTTAACAAATGGCGGAAAATCCATTCCGAAATACATTTTTCTGGCTGAAAACGGGGAAGTGAAAGGTTCATGGGGGCCACGTTCGCCGAGAGTCCAGCAGATGGTCGACGAAAAGAAAGCGAAACTGCCGGAAAAAGATGATTCCCAATATGAGCTGCATTGGAAAACGGTGATCGGGGAAATATCGGACCGTTTCACATCCGATCCAGAGCTCTGGCAAGATACGTATGAAGACATCCGCAAGAGCCTACAGAAAAGCTTGGCTTAAATATATAGACAGCCGGCTGCAGAATGTCCCGCTCGCGGGAACTTTCTGCAGCCCTGTCATGTCCTGTTTCTATAGAATGGTCCAGAAAGGCTGAATCCAATGAAACGAGCACGCATAATTTATAACCCGACATCCGGCAGGGAATTGTTCCGCCGCCACCTTCCGGAAGTATTGGCAAAAATGGAAGTGGCAGGCTATGAAACTTCTTGCCATGCAACCACCTGTGAAGGCGATGCAATAAAGGCAGCGGAATATGCAGTTGAGCGCAAATTCGATTTGGTGGTGGCAGTTGGTGGCGATGGGACGCTCAATGAAGTCGTCTCTGGAATCGCCAAATATCCCGATCGGCCCAAAATCGGTTTGATTCCGATGGGCACGACGAATGATTTTGCTCGGGCCGTACGAATCCCACGCGATATTAACCGCGCTGTCGATATCATCATTAAAGGTGAATCAATCCCTGTCGATATCGGGGTTATGAACGATGACCGCTATTTTGTCAATATTGCAGGTGGCGGGCGCCTCACGGAATTGACATATGAAGTTCCGAGCAAGCTTAAGACAGTGCTCGGCCAGTTGGCGTATTATTTGAAAGGCATCGAGATGATACCTTCGATTCGATCATCCCGTGTCCGCATTGAATACGACGGGCAAGTATTCGACGATAAAGCGATGATGTTTTTGATCGGCTTGACCAATTCAGTTGGCGGCTTTGAAAAACTGGCGCCAGATGCCAGTATCAACGACGGCAAATTTACTTTGCTTATTTTGAAGGAATTGAACATGGCGGAATTTATTCGTGTGGCATCGCTTGCGCTCCGCGGAGAGCATTTATCTGATCCGCACGTACTTTATGTCAAAGCGAGCAAGATTTCGGTGACTTCCAATGAACGCGTATTGCTGAACCTCGACGGCGAGTTCGGCGGCATTTTGCCGGCTACCTTTGAAAATTTAGAGCGCCATATTGAGATGTTTGTACCGTTGGAGTATATCAAGGAAAAAGACCGTAAATAAAAAGCGATCCGCTCAACCCAAATGGGGAGGAGTGGATCGCTTTTTTGAATAGCTCAGTATTCCAGTAATTCGATGGCTTCGTCCTGGTCAGCTGCGAGCTTCGGCAAGCCTTCAATCGGTTCCCAACGATACTGAACGATAAGGCCGTTATCGCGCCCTTCGCTTTTGATCGTATGTTCGAATTCGTCGATTTTCTCGCCGGTGTATTCAAAATGGAAGATGTTGCGCTCGTACGCTTTGTCTTTATGCGCCGGGTAATAATTGTATTTGTGTATTTTCCCGACGAATTCCAGCACATCGCGCGGCAAGCCGGTTTCTTCTTTCACTTCGCGGTATAGGGCATCGATCAATAATTCCCCTTCCCCAATCGTTCCGCCTGGCACTTGCAATCCGACTTCGGGTTCGCCTTTGTACTCGAATACGAGCAATTCTCGGTTGTGTTCTTCGCCTCTGGTAATATAGGCAAATACCTTTCTGCTTGTTTCCATATGAATCATCCTTTTCTTTTGTTCATTATAGAATACTAAAAATTCAGCAAAATTTCAATGGGGATGTTTTCATTTTGTCACAGCTTATTCAAACATCGGGCGGAATCGGATGCCTCGCAGAAGTCTATGGGAGGGCCTTTAAGGTACAATAAAACATATAACGGGCTGTGCTTTGGCCTATGTAAAGGGGACGAGAATTTTGGGATTTGAAGATGTGGCTTTACAAAGCCGGATACTGACCTTGATGACCCTATCATTCCACATCATCTACGCGACGATCGGTGTGGGGGTCCCGCTCATGATCATGATTGCCCAATGGGTCGGGATCAGAAAAAATGACGAGCATTATATCCTCCTGGCACGCCGCTGGGCGAGAGGGTTCGTCATCACGGTAGCGGTCGGCGTCGTGACCGGTACCGCAATCGGGCTGCAATTATCATTGTTGTGGCCAAACTTTATGCAGATGGCAGGGAATGTCATTGCGCTTCCGCTGTTCATGGAAGTCTTTGCCTTTTTCTTTGAAGCGATTTTCCTCGGAATCTATTTGTATACATGGGACCGTTTTGAAGACCAGCGCAAGCATTTCCTATTGCTGATTCCAGTTGCGCTCGGAGCGGCTGCTTCCTCTGTGTTCATCACCATCGTCAATTCATTCATGAACGCGCCGCAAGGATTTGATGTATTGAATGGCGAGCTGGTCAATGTGAGCCCATTGCTTGCGATGTTCAGCCCGGCCGTGCCGACGAAAGTCGCGCACGTCCTGTCGACCGCATTCATGACGAGCGCATTTATCTTGGCGTCGATCGCTGCTTTCCGTTTGCTGCGTGGATCGAATCATATTTACCACAAAAAAGCATTGTTCCTGACAATGAAGCTGGCATTGGTCTTTTCAGTTGCGACCGCCATCATCGGCGACTTTTCAGGGAAATACTTGGCAGAATACCAGCCTGAGAAACTGGCGGCTGCCGAATGGCATTTTGAAACCGGATCCGAAGCTGAACTTGTGCTGTTCGGTGTGTTGGACGGCGAAGAGCCGAAATACGCGATCCGTATTCCATACGCGCTCAGCATCTTGGCGCACGGTGTACCGAGCGGTGAAGTCATCGGTTTGAATGATTTCCCGCAAGATGAAATTCCGCCGCTGTGGATCCATTACCTCTTCGATACGATGGTTACGCTCGGCATGTGGCTGGCGTTCTTCTCCTTCGTCTTTGTGGTCGGGGCATGGCGAGGCTGGTCAATCATTACCAAACGATGGTTCCGCTGGCTGACCGTACTGAGTGGGCCGCTTGCCATGCTCGCGATACAGGCTGGCTGGTGGTTCACGGAAGTCGGCAGGCAGCCGTGGATCTTGCGCGGCTATATGAAGACGAGTGAAGGGGCAACGACAAGTGGGCAAGTCGATTTAATGATCGTCATGTTCGCAGGCCTCTATGTGATTCTCGGAATCGGGACAGTTGTAGTCTTGTCACGCATGTACAAACGCAATCCGGTCGAAAAGGAACTGGCACAGCGTGAATCCGCAAAAGGCGGTGAGGAATCATGACACTCGAGATTATCGGAATTTCCGTTCTTTGGCTGTTTTTGTTCCTCTACGTTATTGTAGCGTCGATTGACTTCGGCGCTGGATTCTTTAACGCCTATAGTGCGTTTTCCGACAAGCAGCATATTTTGACAGGCATCATCCAGCGTTATCTGTCGCCGGTATGGGAAGTGACGAACGTCTTTTTCGTTTTCTTCTTCGTCGGCATCATCGGGTTCTTCCCGCAGACAGCGTTCTATTACGGCACGACACTGCTCGTTCCGGCGAGCATCGCGCTTATTTTGCTGGCGGTGCGTGGTTCGTATTATGCGTTCGCTACTTACGGCGCAAAGATCAACCACCGCGGTTATATTTACATGTACGGCTTATCCGGCCTATTGCTTCCGGCGGCGCTGTCGCCGGTGTTGGCCATTTCAGAAGGCGGCTTTATGCGCCTGGAGGGCGGACAGCCATCGCTCGATTACTGGGCGCTGTTTACAAGCCCTTTGATGTGGAGCATTGTCGTCTTGAGCATTGCCGCAGTATTGTATATTTCTGCTGTGTTCTTGACTTGGTACGCCTGGAAAGCGGGAGACGAGAAAGCGACACAACTTGTCCGCAAGTATGCGCTGATTTGGGCAGGTCCGACGATTATCACCGCGACCGGCATCATCTTCGAACTGCGTGGGCACAACCCGGAACATTATGCGAACTTGCTTGATATGTGGTGGATGTTCGCGCTGTCGTTCCTGTTGTTCCTCGGTACGGTGTTCTTGATCTGGAAAAAGCGCAATTACGGCTTGGCTTTCATCTTGCTTGTCGGCCAGTTCTTTACCGCGTTTTTCGCCTACGGGGCTTCGCATTACCCATATTTGCTGTATCCACATTTGACGATTTACGATAGCTTTACGAATGAATCGATGGCGATCGCCTTGATCATCGCCTTTATTGCAGGGCTTGGGCTATTGCTGCCATCGCTTTACCTATTATTCCGTTTGTTCTTGTTTGACAAAGATTACGTCAAAGGGAAATCGGATTATCATGCCTGAAGGAGGCTGTGAAAGATGAATGATTTTTTCATTTTCTATGCACCGTTTCTGGTGATCATCCTGGCGATTGCCGTCGGTTTCTGGATATCGCTAAAAGATGGCCCGGTAACGAAAGATAAGAAATAAAACTGTGGCGGGAATTTCCCGCCGCAGTTTTTTACTGCTTAAAAAGCGGATATGTTACAATGAGTCAATGTGAAATGGAGTGAACGTAATGAAACCAGTAACGAAAAATGACCGCTTATCGGTCTATGTTGAAGACTTGACGCATGATGGTGCCGGCGTTGCTAAAGTGGACGGTTATCCGCTGTTCATCAAAGAGGCATTGCCTGGCGAGACTGTAACGGTACATGTATTGAAAACCTTAAAATCATACGGATTTGCCAAGCTCATCTCGATCGAAGAGAAGTCCGCAGACCGTATCGACGCGCCATGCCCGGTGTTTGAGATTTGTGGCGGTTGCCAATTGCAGCATCTGTCCTACGAAGGACAATTGAAGTACAAAGAAAAAGTCGTGCGCGATGCGATGGCACGTCTCGGGAAATTGCCGGACGTGCCGGTCCATCCGGTCAAAGGCATGGACAACCCGTGGCGCTACCGCAACAAATCGCAGATTCCGTTCGGCCTTGATGATGGCCGTGTGGTCGCGGGCTTTTACCAACCGCGCTCACACCGCATTGCGGATACCGATATCTGCCTGATCCAAACGCCGGAAGCGGATATTTTGATGGCGTCGCTCAAGCGCAATCTGCAGGACATGGGCATCGAGCCTTACGAAGAAAAGACACACCGCGGCATGTTGCGCCACGTCGTTCTCCGTAAAGGGCGCGTGACAGGCGAGTTGATGGTCGTGTTGGTGACGAAGAAGCAGAAATTCCCGCAAGCAGAGCGCGCCGTGGAAGCGATCCGTGCGGCGTTGCCGGATGTCACGTCGATCATGCAGAACGTCAATGCAGAAAAGACCAATGTCATTTTCGGAAACGACACCATTAACCTATGGGGCAAGGACATCATCGAAGACCGCATTGGCAATGTGCGCTTCGAGATCTCCGCGCGTTCGTTCTATCAAGTCAATCCGGAACAGACGGAAGTGCTGTATGGGCAGGCGCTTGATTACGCGGGGCTGACAGGAACTGAAACGGTGATTGATGCGTATTGTGGCATTGGCACAATCTCATTATTCCTGGCACAGCGCGCAAAATTCGTCATGGGCGTCGAGATCGTCCCGCAGGCGATCGAAGACGCCAAACGCAATGCCGATTTGAACGGCTTTACGAATACCTTGTTTGAAGCAGGACCCGCCGAAGAAGTCATTCCGCGCTGGTACAAAGACGGTAAACAAGCAGATGTGCTTGTCGTCGATCCGCCGCGCAAAGGATGCGACGAAGCGCTTCTTCAAACAATGCTCGAACAGAAGCCGGACCGCATCGTCTACGTCTCCTGCAATCCGGCGACGCTGGCACGCGATTTGCGCATCTTGGAAGACGGCGGCTACCGGACGCAGGAAGTCCAGCCAGTCGATATGTTCCCGCAGACGACCCATGTCGAATGTGTCGCGTGGCTAACGAGAAGCTGATTGGCTTTCGGGAAGAAAGAAATATTTTTTGGGAAATAATGCAATTTAATAGTCGACCCCCAATGATTGTTCTTTGAACAGCATTGGGGGTTTTATTATGCAATTGGAGTGTGAAAACGAAACTGGGTACTTTAGGAGGAAGGAATATTTTGAGGGGCGGGGAAGTAGTCAGGCAATGATTGTTGAAGCAATAAAAGGAAGATACGAATGCTTCAGCGAAGGAGGACGCGGCATGAAAATCGGTATAATCGTACATTCCCAGACCGGACATACCTTGCTTGTCGGTGAACGGATCCGTGAAAAACTGCAGGCTGATGGACACGAAGCGCTAGTGGTGAGGATGCAAAATCTCGAGAACGAAAAAGCGAAAAATCCAATAGATGTACAATTGGATTCACTGCCGGAAACCGCAGGATACGATGCTTTGATTTTTGGCGCATGGGTACAGGGCTTTACTCTATGTCCTGGATTTATAAAGTATGTGGAACAACTTCAGGATCTCGGCCAAGCACAGGTATGTTGTTTCTTGACGCAGCAATTCCGCTATAAATGGATGGGCGGCAATAGAGCGATGTTCAAAATGACGAGATCGCTTGAAGCAAAAGGGGCAGTGGTCAAATCGACCGCCATCATCAATTGGTCCCATAAAAAAAGAGAACAGCAAATCGAAGAATTGGCGGAACGCTTCACTAGCCAATACAAAGCGTAAGCACTGGTAAGAGAGCAGGCCAAGTAGCGAGAAAGGGAGTGGGAGACCATGTCGAACATCCACTATAAACGGCTGGCGGATGACACGCAGTCGCTGCAGCTGTTCAGGGACTTGAATGCTTTGTTTGCGGATGCATTCGAAGAAGACGAAACCTATCTCGGAAACCCGCCGTCTGATGGTTATCTCCAATCTTTATTGGCAAAAGAGCATGTCCTCGTTTGTGTTGCACTGTCCGGCGGTGAACTTGCAGGCGGTCTTGTCGCATATGTACTGGATAAATTCGAGCAGCAGCGGAAGGAAGTATATATCTATGATTTGGCAGTTGCTAGCAACTACCGCAGAAGAAAAGTCGCGACCGGGCTGATTCAGTTTGTTCAGACGGAAGCGCAAAGTTTAGGCGCTTGGGTCGTGTTTGTCCAAGCGGATCCTGTGGACACGGCTGCCGTGAACCTGTACAGTTCACTCGGTACGCGGGAAGATGTATTCCATTTTGATTTCAGCTTTGAGAAAGATGAATAATAGCGCTAGCGCCATGGTACAGCAGGACAACTGGTGCTATTCATGGAATTAGTGGTGTAGAGTTTTCAGAAGGAGGACTAGCGATGTACGAACAAAAAACGAAAGAGCATGAAGGCAGTGTCATTGAATTTATCGAGTCGGTCGAAAAGCCGTCAAAAAAAGAAGATGCATACCGGCTGCTGGAGATTTTTGAACAAGCGACCGGCCATCCGGCGAAAATGTGGGGCGACAGCATCATCGGTTTCGGTTCCTATCATTACCGTTATGCGACCGGCCATGAAGGCGATGCACCGCTCGCTGGATTTTCCCCGCGCAAAGCGAAAATCAGCTTATACCTGACAGGCTGTGCAGAAAAAGAGCCGGATGCGCTTGAGCGCCTGGGAAAATGCACAACAGGAAAATCCTGTATCTACATTAATAAACTCAGCGATATCGATCCGAAAGTGCTGAAAGAATTGATCCACAATGCGACAGCGTATTTGCAGGAGCGCTATCCAGACAAATCCTGAATTGAAATTTGTCGAAACGAGGGCGACGAAAAAAATTATCGGCAGTTTTTCTTTTGTCAGGTTTTAGGCTGTGATCGTTTCGGGTATAGAAATAGTGATACTATCTGCAAGGAGAGAAGAAGCACGATGGAACACATACCCGAGTCGAAATTCGAAGACAAACGGTCGATGGTCATTGATGAGCTCGTTTCGAAGAATGTCTTCAAGATCAACGGCAGGCAGCTCTATGAACTGTCCTTATATGAACTGTTAAAGGAATATACCGATAAAAGCCTAAGCTCATGAGCTCAGGCTTTTTTAGATATCTATGGCCCTGGAAAAGGACTTATTTTGTACCATGTGGGAGGAACTTGCATGCATCATCAAAAACTGGAAGACTACCGCAAAAAAAAGCTCGACGAAATGACGATTGCCCAGTTGCAAAAAGAAATGGAAAGGGGCGAGCTGACGTCGGAAGAGCTTGTGCTGATGTATAAAGAAAATATTTCGCTGCGCGATCAAAATACCCGTGCCGTGCTCGAGATCAATCCGGACGCCTTGCTTATTGCCCAAGCATTGGATTTTGAACGGAAGCATAAAGGGCCGCGCTCGAAACTGCACGGCATTCCTCTGCTCGTAAAAGACAATATGGACACCGGCGATAAAATGCATACAAGTGCCGGTTCGTTCGCCATGGCAGACCATTACGCGCTGCACGATGCAAAAGTGGTGGGAAAGCTGCGTGTGGCGGGGGCGATCATCCTCGGGAAAACCAATATGACCGAATGGGCGAATTTCATGAGTGATAAAATGCCCAACGGCTATAGCTCGCGCGGTGGCCAAGTGAAAAATCCGTACGGTGCATTCGATGTCGGCGGTTCAAGTTCAGGATCGGCGGCCGGAGTGGCTACGAACTTGGCTTGTGCCGCGGTCGGGACAGAAACATCTGGTTCGATCATCAATCCTGCGTCGCAGAATAGCCTTGTCGGTATTAAGCCGACAATTGGCCTGATCAGCCGCACAGGAATCATTCCCTTATCGCATACGCAAGATACGGCCGGGCCGCTTGCGCGTACAGTGGAAGATGCAGTGACAGTGTTCGCAGCCTTGGTTGGGACAGATCCTGAAGACGAAGTTACACTGTTTGCCGAACAGTTCAAGAATCATGATTGGCAACAGCATTTGAAAAAGGACGGGTTGTCTGGTGCGGTATTCGGCCTAGACCGCCAATTATTTGCGGATATCGCGAAAGAGCAATCCGACGCATTCGAACAGGCAATGGAGCAATTGCAGGCATGCGGAGCTGTCATCAAGGAAGTCGACCTTGGCGCCGATCAGGAAGATCTCGGTTTTGCGGTGCTGCTCCATGAATTCAAAGCAGACTTGAATG
This sequence comes from Planococcus sp. SK3692, assembly GCF_028890485.2. GTDB lineage: Bacteria > Bacillota > Bacilli > Bacillales_A > Planococcaceae > Planococcus. Next base: position 772,686 of record NZ_JARCHV010000001.1, on the reverse strand, counting down.
CCTATTTGGCACGCTCAAATCCCGATCACCGAATCCGTTCGATGGGTGACATTATTTCCTATAATGAAGAGCATGCAGAGCGGATGTTGAAATTTGGCCAAAATCTATTGGAGCAAGCCAATGGCATGAGCGGAAACTTAACGGAGAGAGAGTATGTCGAGGCGCTTGAACGCAACCGTTTCCTGGCGGCTGAACAGGGCATGAATAAGCGCCTCGGACAAGCCGGGGCGGATGCTCTTCTTCTACCGCAGGATTTTGGCTGCAATATCGGGGCAGCTGCCGGATTTCCTTCGATTACCGTGCCAGCCGGCTTGACAGAATCAGGAGAACCGTTCGGCATCACTTTTGCCGGGCAGGCATTTGATGAACCTAAGCTGATCGAATATGCTTATGCGTTTGAACAAGCGACAGCGGGGCGGAGGCGCCCCTCATAAAAAAATCCCCTTTCTTGGAATCTTATCCGAGGAAGGGGGTTTTTCATTTGATCTGGCGCCACACTTGTTCAAGCAGCATCTGCAGTTCGGCATCGGACTCTGTATCTTTGCCCAAAGAAGTTAACACACTGGTGAGAACAGCGATACGCGGCTGTTCGGCTATGAGTTCGTTGGACAGGAATGTCAGCAATTGTTTGACGTTATCATTTTCGGCCACAGCGGCAAATTCTTGCAAGTGCACTGCGCTGTCAGATAAAGTCGGCAACTGCTGATGCTGGGTCAACAGACGTTCAGACAGGAATCGTTTGCCATCTTTCAACTGAACGTCTACGGCTTGTTTCATTCGATGCACAATGTAATCGGTCAGTTCATCAAGCGGCAACTGCTGTTCAGTGCCAAAGCGCCATACATGCATTAATTGCTGAAGGGCGCCGTTTGCGATTGCGGCGTTTTCAAGCGCATAGGGACGTACTTTTTCACCAAATAAATCGATGATGCGGCTGCTCAGCCACTGTAGCTCTAAAATATACTGGCTTTTCCCAAAAGCTTTCAATTCCTCGTCTTGTGAATAGAAGATACTTTCATATAAGGAAAATAAATTCTTTTCGTGGTTCATGCGGATACGGATGGCAAGCTGTTTAGCGAAAAGATCCGGATCGGTTGGGGATTCCCCAAAAGCGATCGATATGCGTGCTGCCCGGATATCTTCGGCAATGGACTCCATCAATGCGATGAGGCATTCTGATTTTGAAGTGAAGTAATTATAGAATGTGCCTTTAGAAATACCTGCTTCATCCAGAATGTCTTGTATGGACGACGCATTATAGCCCTTCTTAATGAACAAGTGGTGAGCGGCATTGATGATTTGCTGTTTTTTAGGATTCATAATATCCCCTTTTTGGACTGATAGTATAAAAAAAGCATACCGTCAAAAGCTGATGAAATCAATGTTTCAAACTTATTGTCTTTTCTCAGTCCGTCTTTCTTGTAAAAATTATACCATGAGTATAAAATATGTCGATAGAGTATAATCAGCCGAATTAAATCGGCGAGACGGAGGAAAGAAAGATGAAAGAAACAACGAAACCACCTTATGCAATCATTGCCATTTTGTTCACTGGAGCATTCGTGGCGATTTTCAACCAAACACTGCTGAATATTGCCCTTCCGGAAATCATGATCGACTTATCTGTCGACGCTGCGACTGCCCAATGGCTCGTCACGGGTTATATGCTCGTCAACGGGATCTTGATTCCGGCCAGCGCTTATTTGATCCAGCGTTATTCCAACCGGGCAATCTTTATTGTCGCCATGTCCTTGTTCTCACTAGGGACCTTATTGGCCGCACTCGCGCCGACATTTGCTATCCTATTGATCGGCCGTATGGTCCAGGCGTCAGGCGCTGCACTCATGATGCCTTTATTGATGAATGTCATGCTTGCCGCGTTTCCTATCGAAAAAAGAGGGCAGGCAATGGGCATCTTCGGGATGGTCATGGTCGTCGCCCCGGCAATCGGCCCGACGCTGTCCGGATTCATCGTCCAGACTTACTCGTGGAGAGTCCTGTTTTTCATCGTATTGCCGGTTGCATTGATTCCGTTATTACTTGGGATCTTCAAATTGAAAAACCTGACCTTCCAAAACCGCGAGCTGTCGCTTGACCCATTGTCTCTTGTGCTATCAAGTTTAGGGTTCGGGGGTTTGCTTTACGGATTCAGTTCAGCTGGATCTCTTGGCTGGGAAAACCCGGCAGTCTATTTAACGATAGCAGTCGGCCTGTTGTCCTTGACGGTCTTTGCATTCCGTCAAATGAAGCTAAAAGAGCCGTTGTTGGAACTGCGGGTTTATAAGCATCCGATGTTCGCATTGTCTTCGGTCATTTCAGTCACTTTGTCGATGGCGATGTTCTCGGCCATGATCCTGATGCCGATTTATATCCAGACCATTAAAGGCATCTCGCCAATCCAATCCGGTTTGATGATGCTGCCGGGGGCGCTCGTCATGGGAGTCATGTCTCCGATTACGGGACGCATTTTTGACCGGTTCGGTGCTAAAGTGCTGGCACTGCCTGGCTTGGCTCTTGTTGTCATTACCACCTATTTGTTCAGCAATTTAACACTGGAGACGGGCTATTATGAAATTATGGCCATCTATACTTTGCGCATGTTCGGCATATCAATGGTCATGATGCCGGTCATGACGAACGGGCTCAACCAATTGCCGATGAAATCTTATCCGCACGGTACGGCTATCAACAATACCTTGCAGCAAGTTTCCGGCGCCATCGGTTCAGCGTTTCTTGTCACTTTGATGAATACGCGCACCGAATCGACAGCGCAGGAACTGGTCGCTTCCGGGACTAGCCCGCAGGCAGCGACTATTCCTGCCATGCTCGAAGGAATCAACTTTTCGTTTACGGTGTCGACTTATATCGCACTTGCTGCGTTTTTATTGGCGCTATTCATCAAAAAGCCCGAACAGAAAGCGACAGAAAGTCAAAAAGAGCATGTGTATAAACAACGTTATGCAGATTGAATAGAGGCGGTTCCTTTTAAAAAAGGTACCGCCTTTTCATTTGCCAAAAAAGCGGCAAAGTGCCGGATATGGTACACTTAAGGCATCGAAAAGAAGGTGGAATGACACATGAATTTTATAGAAGAATTAAGTCCTGTCTGGCAGGACAAATGGAAACAAACCAGCTTTACCGAAGCGATGCCGATCCAGGAACAGATGATTCCGGAAATGCTCGCAGGAAACGACATCGTAGCGGAATCTCCGACCGGTTCGGGAAAAACACTGGCTTACTTGTTGCCGATCTTGGAACGAGTCGACCCGAAAAAACCGAATACGCAAGCGATGATCATCGCGCCTTCACAGGAACTCGCGATGCAAATCGTCAATGTCTTGCGTGAATGGACAACCGGGACGGATGTCACTGTCACGCCGTTGATTGGCGGCGCGAATATCCAACGGCAATTGGACAAGCTGAAGAAAAAACCGACGATTGTTGTCGGTACACCGGGACGCTTGAATGAATTGGTCAAGACCAAGAAACTCAAAATGCACGAGGTGCGCATCATGGTGCTTGATGAAGGCGACCAATTGATGGCACGGGAGCACCGCGGCATCATGAAGGACCTCATCGAAAGAACGCAGCAAGATCGCCAGCTCGTATTGGTATCGGCGACCATCACCGAGGAAATCGAATTGGTGGCAGAACGCCTGATGAAGCAGCCGACACGCTTGCAAGTATCTGCTGAACAGTTGCCAAAACAGGGCAAAGTGACGCATTCGTTCATTAAAGTGGATGAGCGCGACAAGACCGACTTGCTTCGCAGCCTCTCGCATATGAAAGACGTAAAGGCACTTGCGTTCGTCAACAACCTTGACCAAGTGTTGATGAAGGAAAGCAAGTTGAAATTCCGCGACGCCAAAATCGCGACTTTACATTCCGAAATGAAAAAAGAAGAACGCAAGAAAGCATTGGACAATTTCCGCAAAGGCGACACGGCTGTATTGATCGCGACCGAAGTGGCAGCACGTGGACTTGATATCGACCAATTAACGCATGTCATCCACGTTGATGCACCGATGACAGTCGAGCAGTATTTGCACCGTTCCGGCAGAACCGGGCGCGCAGGGGCTGATGGGGAAGTGTTGACGCTTCTGGCTTATGCGGACGAAAAACATTACAAGAAATTGACCAAAGAATTGCCGAACAAGCCGGTGCAAAAAATCATGCATGGCGGCGAGTTGATTGAAGGCAATAGCAAAACCATGACACCGAAGGGGAAAAAATAATGAGCTTTCAGGACAAATTAGCGCAATATGCGGAATTGACCGTCCGAGTCGGTGTCAACATCCAGCCAGGGCAGGAGCTATTGATTGCAACGACGACCGATACCGTGGAGTTCACGCGTTTAGTCGTCGAGAAAGCCTATGAAGCCGGAGCCAAGCAAGTTCATATCGCTTTCTCGGACCCGTCAGTGATACGGACCCATTATGAATTGGCGCCAGACGCCGCGTTTCATGAATTTCCGGAGTGGGTCGTTAAACAGCGCGACGCCATCATTGACCAAAAAGGCGCATTTCTGTGGATCGATGCGGAAGACCCGGACTTGCTTACCGGCATTCCGGCAAAACGGCTGAGCGATGCACAAAAATCTGCAGGAAAAGCATTGGAACGTTACCGCCAGGCGGTTGGCTCCGATAAGATCGCTTGGTCGATCGTCGCGATTCCTTCCGAAAAATGGGCACAAAAAGTATTCCCGGACGAACAGGACCAAATGGCCGCTTTATGGCAAGCGATTTTCCAGACCGTGCGCATAGGAGACGGTGATGCAGTCGCATTGTGGCAGGAGCATATCGCCAACCTGGAACGGCGGGCGGCTGCATTGAACGAGCGTCGCTACCGAAAATTGCATTACCGTGCACCAGGCACTGATTTAACGATCGGCTTGCCAGATGGCCATATTTGGATGAGCGGTGCTTCCCACACACCGGACCATGTGCCGTTTATCGCCAATATGCCGACTGAAGAAGTGTATACCGTTCCGGCCAAACTGGAAGTCGAAGGCACCGTACGCAATACGAAGCCGCTCGTCTACCAAGGAAATATCATCGATGGCTTCACGTTGGGCTTTGAAAACGGCCGTATTACAAAAGCACAGGCAGAAGTCGGGCAGGAACTGCTCGATGAATTGATTTCAGCCGATGAAGGTGCCGCATATCTGGGGGAAGTGGCGCTTGTGCCGGTTGAATCACCGATTTCGGCTTCCGGCATTTTGTTCTACAATACCTTGTTCGATGAAAACGCATCGAACCATTTGGCGATCGGCGATTCCTATCCAACTTGCCTCGAAGGCGGAAAAGACTTAGAGCGCGAGCAATTAAAAGATTACGGATTGAATACATCGATTGTCCATGAGGATTTCATGATTGGCTCGAGCGAGATGGATATCGATGGCATAACAGAAGACGGCAAGACCGAAGCAATTTTCCGAAAAGGAAATTGGGCATTCTAACGAGGTGAGCATATGAAAAAGACGATGAGTATGGTGGCGGCAGGGCTTTTATTATTGGCTGGAAACACGGCATCTGCAGAGCCGCAAATACCTGCCGCTTATGTAGCCATTGGCGATTCACTGGCGGCAGGCCAGACGCCAAACCGGTCAATCGACAGCGGTTATTCAGATTTGATTGCGCAGGAATTGACGCGCAACCAGCCACTGGCGTTCTATTCGAAAGACTTGGCGTTTCCTGGATTCACTACAGGTGATGTCTTGGAAAGCATCGAGTCGGATGAAGCAAAAGAACTGCTCAGCCAGGCGAACATCATCACGGTGTCTGCCGGCGCGAATGATTTGCTGCGTCTCGTGCAAGCCAATGCCGCTGAAGGCGCTTTGAGTTTTGAAGAGATACAGGCAGATTACGCACTGAATGCGGCGCGTGAAAATGTCAAAACGATTCTGGCTGAATTGGAAGAACTTGCGCCATCAGCCGATATCTACGTCATGGGCTATTATTTTGCCTATCCGCACGCCCGTGACAGCCAGAAGCAAGGTACGGCTGGGCAGTTGGAACAATTAAACGCCATCCTCGAACAGGAAGCGGAACAGGCAGGCGCGATATTTGTCGATGTAGCCGACCGTTTTGGTGAGGATGCAGTTGAACTCGTCCCGAATTCCGGTGATGTCCATCCAAATGTGGGTGGCTATCAGGAGATGGCAAACGCCTTTTTCGAGCATTACGGCGAAGGATTTGAAGTAGAAGATGCAGAACTGCCGGAACCGGCGCCTGTTACTTTTGAAGAAATCCAGCAAATGCAGGAACAAGAAGAGGAACAGCCATCAGGTGAATCGGATGGAGCAGAAGAAGAGCCTGCTACGGAAGAGGCTTCAGATGATGATTCTGCTGCCAAGCCGTTTGAAGGTGAGAAACTTGATTATCTAGCGATCCGCCAGGCGTTGCCGTTTGTTTAAAAGTTCAACTCAAATAAAAAAAGCCCGAGAAAATGGATCATTTTCTCGGGCTTTTATCGTTCAGCGGCTTTTTGGTGAGTCGCTGCGGTTGCGTGCATCATTTTCATTGTTTGCGTTGTTCTTTTTGCGGTTATTCATCACTTTACGGATGATTGGGTATGCAATCGGCCCGTATTTGATCGCAGATCTGACAAGTCTTCCAATAGCCATATTTATCGCTCCATTCATTTTTTCGTATTGAGGTTTAATAGAGTTTTCCCGATTTCAGCTTTTATTAAACATCGGTCGGGGCGGAGGCGTGTGCGATCAGGATATCCTTATAGGAATGGACGCTTGAAATGGAGACATATTCTGCGTTGCCATGCCAATCGTCTCCACTCGGCCCGAATTCGATGGCGCCTTGTCCGCCGATTTTCTCGGCATAATAACGGGTGTCAGCAGCACCGTGCTGACCGAACAGCACCGGCTGTTCCGATAATGTCGACTCGACGGCCTTCATCAAAGTCTGGATGTACGGATGATCGTCTGTTGTTGTCAAAGCAGGGGTCGAACCGCTCGCTTTGTATTCCATGTCGACATCGAGTGTTTCGGCCAGCTGTTTCATCTGGCGGACGATTTCGTCTTTGTCCTGCCCGGGCATGAAGCGGATATCGTAGGACATCTTGCAAATTTCCGGAACGACGTTATAACGGTCGCCTGCGTTGATGATTGGCAAGTTGACTGAGGGTTGCTCATAGTATTCAGTCGATTCTTTGCGGAACGGCAAATCGCTCATGCCGGCATGGAATTTCATCGCTGATTCGATGGCGTTAATGCCCTCCCAGGGGCGCGATCCATGGGCTGGCTTGCCTTTGAATGTCAAATCCATTCTTAGGATGCCTTTTGATTGCAAGCCGATTTTCAAATGGGTTGGCTCGCCGCAAATAACGAAATCGCCGTAATGGCCTTGATCGACCAGCCATTTCGATGTGTTGCGCCCGCCAATCTCTTCGTCGGTGACAATGTGCAGATGCACTTCGCGGGGCAATGCGGAGGCATCGAGTTCAACAAATGCCTGCATCATTGCTGCGACCCCGGCTTTCATGTCCGCAGAACCGCGGCCATACAATTTGTCGCCTTCTTCGATAGGGGAAAATTGCTCTTTATGTCCCGGCACGACGTCGACATGGCCGTTCCAGATGATCTTTTCTGCGCCATGCCCCTTGGCTGCTGTCAGCATGAGATAGCCGTCATTATCGTGTACTTCGACTTCTTCGCCTTTTGCCTTGAGCCAGGCAGAGCAGAACATCAGCGCCTCGTTCGCCCCTTCTTTCGTATCGCTTTCGATTTTGATTAAATCCTTCAATAAATCAATCATTGATTCGGCAGTTTCCAAACTGCCTCCACCACCTTCCACAAAGTTTGCTATTTTCTAACTACCCTAATCCGTTTGGCTGAAACGGCCTTGCAAGCCAAACTTACGTTGTGTACAATACACATAATAGCGGAATAATTGTATACACCACAAGGGGAGCTTTGGCTGAGAGTGAACGATTATGTTCTTACCCTTCGAACCTGTAAGTTAACACTTGCGCAGGGATGTGGATGGAAAACCGGCCCTATCGGCGCCAGGATCTGTCCTGGCGCCGTTTTTTATATGGTTTTTAAAAAACGGTCCTTCTGGTGATGTGCAAATCTAAAAGGAGGCAGTTTGAATGAGAAATAAACGTGTATTATTAATGGTCGAAATTGCGATTTTTGCAGCACTCGGCTTTGTCTTGGATTTTATCGCCTTTCGCATGCCGCAAGGGGGATCGGTCAGCCTAGTCATGATCCCCATCGTGCTGATGGCTTTCCGAAGAGGGATCGCCGCAGGTGTCGTCACGGGGCTGTTGGTCGGCTTGCTGCAGATTGTCACGGGTTTCATCTCAGTTGCGCCGCTGTCGTTCGGCTTTGTCGTCATGCAAGTTGTTCTGGATTATTTGCTGGCATATGGCGTCGTCGGCTTAGCCGGCATCGTGCGCGGCCGTTACTTAGAAGCCGTGCAAGCGAAAAAGACCGGGAAAATCATTGCCATGGTCGCGCTGGGTGTCTTGATCGGTTCATTTCTCCGTTATGTGATTCACGTCATTACGGGGATCCTGTTCTTCGGCATGTTTGCTGATGGCAATGTCTTCATCTATTCAGCGGTCTACAACGCCACCTATATGATACCTGTCGCAATTGTCGCGGCTGTCATCTGCTCGTTACTGTTCATTACAGCGCCGCGGCTGACACAGCCGGATTCATGATCAAAACCGCCTAGCGATAGGCGGTTTTTTTAATGGATAAAGAAAATAATAAACGTTCTTCATTGGTTATTTATGGGAATTGATGAATGGTATGAGAGGCGAGAGCGGCTTATTCTATGGTATAATGCTCAAATAGAATAGTTTGAAAGAAGGGTCAGTATGATAGCGATTAATGAAAAAGATATTGAAGGATTGAAAAAAGCCGGACAGATGGTGGCGGAAATCCGCGAAACGATGAAAGCGGCCACGAAGCCTGGCATCACGACGAAAGAACTCGATGAATTAGGGGGACGCCTATTCAAAGAATGGGGCGGTGTCTCTGCTCCGAAATCGGAATATGATTTTCCCGGTTATACATGCATCAGCGTCAACGAAGAAGTGGCGCACGGCATTCCAGGAAAGCGCGTCATCAACGACGGGGATATAGTTAATATCGATGTGTCTGGATCCTATGGGGAGTATTTCGCGGACACCGGCATTTCATTCGTGGTCGGAGAAGGACACGAAGCGAAAGAAAAGCTTTGCCAAGCGGCAGAATCCGCATTCGAACGCGCCATGATGAAAGTGAAAGCCGGTGCCAAGCTGAACCAGATTGGCAAAGCAGTCGAACGTGAAGCGAAAGACCAAGGCCTGTTTGTCATCAAGAACCTGACAGGGCATGGCGTCGGAAAATCGCTCCACGAAGCACCGCAATATATCCTCAATTATTACGATGCGTGGGAAACGACGATCTTGAAAGAAGGCATGGTGCTTGCAGTCGAGCCGTTTATTTCCCAAAAAGCCGAGCATATCATCGAATCAGGGGATGGCTGGACTTTTATCACGCCGGACCAATCGCTTGTCGCACAGATCGAACATACCGTACTCGTCACAAAAGGCGAACCGATTTTGCTGACGAAACTTGAACAATAAAATCATTGAATCAAAAAAACAACCATCAGTCGATGGTTGTTTTTCAGGCTGTCGAGAAAGATAAGAAATCGTATTTTCCGAAGCTTATCGCTCGCTTTCCGTGGGCTCGCGCCCAAGCCTCCTCAGCCGCTTCGCGTCTTGCGGGGTCTCGGTCGTCTCGCTGATCTACAGGAGTCGAGCGAACGCTTCTCCAAGTACTTAGTTTGATCACTGATTTTTGAATGTTGTAAAGATATTCTCCTTTTAATTCGTAATGGGTTAATAGACTTCTTCAACACTCTGAAAAACAACCATCAGTCGATGGTTGTTTTTTTATGGCGTCATATTCGGTTTTGACGGCTTTTTCTTGATCAGCAGGATACCCGTTAGTAAAACGCCGCTCAGGAATAAAGCTGCCGTACTGACCAGCATCTCGTCCATGCCGTGGCGGACGGCGATTGCGACAAATGCCCAGATAAAGACCAAAGTCAGCGGAATATCTGAATGGTGGAAGCGTATATGAAGCGCCAATGCGGTCGCCACAGTCAACATGATGACCGTCCATAATTGATCGCTCAGCCCCCAGCCGCTCCAGCTGTAGAAAGTCAACACATAGCTAATGTTAGCGATGGTCGCAACACTGATCCAGCCAAGATTGACGGAGACCGGCAAACGTTCCATAAAGCCACGTTCATCGTTTCCGTATTCCAAGTATAAAGCGATTAGCGACAATAGATAGGCAATCATTGCAGCGATCGACCAAATAAAGAACTCATAATGCCAGCAAAGCAGCCAGGCGATATTGAAAACAGCGCTCAAGATGAAATACAATGATACTTTTGCTGAAGGGTGCACTCCTTTTTTCAAGCGCAGCCAAAAGCCGATGATCCAGATAGCCAATAAAATATATATAACGGACCAGATGGAAAATGCATAACCGGCCGGCGTAAAGAGGACCGGCACACGGTCGGAGATTTCACCGGTAGTCTGACCGTTGATCGGCAGTATATTCGCCAAGGCATTCATGGTGACGACGGCGATAAATGCCAGCGTCATCAGCAGTACGCGAATCATATGAAATCCCTCCTCAAATATCAGTATAAACTCGACAGCCCGCACGACCAACAAGAAAGTGCAGGAAGTTTTTGAAAAATGGCGATATCGTGAAAAGTGCCGGGCAGTCGCCGTTCCCGTTCCGTGGAGTGAGATGTTATACTTATTAATGTATTTTGAAAATTCGTGAATGCAGGGGGAAAAAAGATGACCAATACATATCCGGAAGTATGGGAGCTCGATAGTTTATTTTCAGGGGGAAGCGAGTCAGCTGAGTTGAGAACACATCTAAATGCAACAGGCGATAAGCTGGCCGATTTCGAACAAGCCGCCGCCGCATTCGATGTCCCGAAACAAACGGACGACGCAAAGCGTTTGGCGGCGTTCTTGGAAAAGACCAGTGATGTATCGGTGGACCTCCGCCAAGCCGGAGCGTTTATCGGCTGCTTGATGGCGCAAAACACTGAAGACAAAAAAGCGGCCTTGCTGCAAAGTGAAGTCGGGCTTATGAGATCTCGTTTCCAAAGTGCTTTTTTGAAATTCAAACAGGCGCTCATGGAGACGGACCCGAATGTCTGGTCAGAGCTGCTTTCGACTGAAGAGTTGAAGGAATTTGCATTTGTATTGGATGAATGGCGCAAAGAAGCGGAACGGCTGCTGTCAGAGCAAGAGGAAGGGCTCATCACATCGCTCGGCATCGATGGCTATCACGCATGGAGCGAATTATACGATTTGCTGATTGCTTCTGTATCGGTCCAAGTGAATGTAGATGGGGAACAGAAGACGCTGTCGGTGGGACAGGCGAATAATTTAAGCTCCCACCAAGACGGTCAGGTGCGCAAGGAAGCGTACGACAAGCTGGAAGCGGCATGGGGAGAAAAAGAAGAACTATTTGCGAAGACCTTGAACTCACTCGCGGGATTCCGGCTGCAAATGTATAATAAGCGCGGCGTCGACAATGTGCTGGAAGAGCCGTTGCAGATGAATCGCATGAAGCAGGAAACCTTGGACGTCATGTGGCAAGCCATCAGCGAACATAAACAGCCGTTTGTGGATTACTTGGCGCGCAAGGCGCAATTGCTTGGTAAAGACAAGCTCGCCTGGTATGATGTCGACGCACCGGTCGTGGAAAACTCTCAGTCGTTTGACTACGCGCAAGGATCGGAGTTCATCATCCGCCATTTCGGGAAATTCGGCCCGGAATTGGAGAATTTCTCCCGCCACGCGCTGGAAAACGGATGGGTGGAAGCAGAAGACCGCGCGCATAAGATGCCTGGTGGCTTTTGCACTTCGCTCCCCAAAAGCGGAGAGTCGCGCATCTTCATGACTTATGGCGGATCGATGTCCAATGTTGCGACACTCGCCCATGAGTTGGGGCATGCTTTCCATACACATGCGCTGCAACCGATGCATGACTTGAACCGCAGCTATGCGATGAACGTTGCTGAAACGGCATCGACGTTTGCGGAAATGATTGTAGCCGACGCAGCGGTCAAGAATGCTGTGGCCAAAGAAGAGAAAATCTCTTTATTGGAAGACAAGATTCAGCGCAGTGTGGCATTTTTCATGAACATCCATGCCCGCTTCCTGTTCGAGACGAGATTCTACGAAGAGCGCAAGAATGGCGTGGTACCGGCGAGCCGCTTGAACGAATTAATGGAACAAGCACAAGAGGAAGCGTTTGCCGGAAGTTTATCCGAAGGACATCCGCATTTCTGGGCATCGAAATTGCATTTCTATATCACCGATGTGCCATTTTATAATTTCCCTTACACATTCGGCTACCTGTTCTCGCTCAGCGTGTATGCGAAAGCGCTAGAAGAAGGACAGGGATTTGAAGAGAAGTATATGGCCTTGCTCCGTGATACGGCGGTCATGAGCACAGAAGATTTGGCGATGAAGCATCTCGGGGAAGACATTACCGAAAAAGCCTTCTGGGAAAAAGGCATTGCCTTATGTACAAAAGATGTCGAGGAATTCATCAAATTGACTGCAGAAGAGGGATAAGATGAATCTGCTTTTTGAAGGGAAAACCTGTTACCTGCGCACACTTACTGTAGAAGATGCTGAAGACATGGTGCGGATTTTGGTGAAAAACCGTGATTATTGGGCGATTTATGAGCCGAGGCATCGCGATAGTTATTTCACGATCGCCGTACAGCGCGAGAAGATCCGTGAGTCGATCTATCAGGCGCGGGAAAACCGGGAATACAGTTTTGGGATTTTCTCACACGACAGCAATCAGCTGATCGGTCATATCTCCATTTACAGCATTAAGCGCTTGCCATTTCTCAGCGCACTCGTCGGCTACTCGATGGACGAACAGTTCATCGGACGCGGCATTGCCAGCGAAGCGGTCCGCTTGATCACCGCTTTCGGATTTGAGCAATTGCGGCTACACCGTGTGGAAGCGTATGTCGCTCCGGACAATATCGGCTCGTTGCGCGTGCTCGAAAAAGCGGGGTTTGAAAAAGAAGGTTTGCTTAAGCAATTCTTGTTCATCAACGGAGAATGGAAAGACCATTATTATTACGCATTGCTCGAACAGGATTTTTGAAAGGGCAAGGCCGCCTATCTGAGATGGTGGAAGGATATGCGGAGATGGTTTGAAAAATGATGAAGGGAGAGGATGCTATATGAATCCCCAGAAATTATTTGCTTATCACCAATGGGCCACTCAAAAGGTGCTGCAATTGGTTGAGGAATCGGGCGAAGAGTATTACACAAAAGCGGGCAAAAGTTCATTCCCATCGATCCGTGAAACGGTCGCCCACGTTATCGGAGTCGAAAAATTGTGGTTCAAGCGGATGAATGGGGTCAAGAGCCCAGAATTTGAACATTTTGATGTAGATAGCCTAGAGAAGGCGAAAGAGGCATTTTTATTGCTTCATGCGGAGATGGAATTGTATTTCGCCTCGCTGCCGGAAGAAAGCTGGCAAGAGGAACTGGAGTACCGCAATATGAAAGGTGACGAGTTCTGCCACAGCCGTGAAGAAATGCTGTTCACCGTCGTCAATCACGCGAGCTACCACCGTGGGCATATCACTTCTCTATTGCGCCAGTTCGGCAAAGCCGGAATCCCGCTTGACTATATCTATTTCCAAAAAGAAAACCGCTGAGATTGCTCAGCGGTTTTCGTCTTTATTGCCGTCGATGACGACGTCGAGTTTTCCGGTTTTCGGGTCGATGACAAGGCCGTGGACAGGGACGGTTTTATCCATCAATGGATGATGGCGGACCATGTCGACGCTGTGGCGCACGCTCTCCGTTACGTTATCGAAACCTTTCAGCCATTCGTCGAGATTGACACCTGAGAATTTCATCTGTTCGATCGTGCTTTCTTCAATTCCGCGCTCTTTCATCTTCTCGATGATGCCTTCCGGTTTCACTTTGGCCATGCCGCAGTCGTGGTGTCCGACAATATAAATCTCATCGGCCTTCAATTCGTATACTGCCACGAACAAGCTGCGCATGATGCCGCCGAAAGGGTGGTTGATGACAGCGCCGGCGCTTTTGACGATTTTCACGTCGCCGTTCTTGAAGTTCATCGCTTTTGGCAAGAGTTCAAGCAGGCGGGTATCCATGCAAGTCAAGATGACGATCCGCTTGTCCGGGAGATTGGTGGTGATGAATTCCTCGTAGCGTTTTTCTTCTACAAACTTTTCGTTGTAATCCAAAATCTCATTCAATAAAGACATCGTTTTTCCTCCTTGATGGTCGTTTGGGATTTAACGTGACATTTTTTCGAGCTGGTCGATCATGCCGAGCGAGCGGCCGGTGCCGATCGCCACGGATTCCAACGGGTCCGGCGCGATATGTACCGGTACGGAAATTTCCTGCGCGAGCCATTCCTGCAAGCCTTTCAACAAAGCGCCGCCGCCGGAAATGACAACACCTTGGTCGACCATATCGCCCGACAATTCAGCGGGGCAATTTTCCAGCGTGGCACGGATGCATTCCAAAATGGCTGATAAGGATTCGCTGAGCGCTTTTTGCATTTCGTCGGAACTCAACTCGATCGTTTTCGGCAATCCACTCAACACGTCGCGCCCGCGGATGTTCATCTTTTTCGGTTCGTGAGGGATTGGCGCATAGCCGATTTCTTTTTTGATCGTTTCAGCCGTTTTCTCGCCGATCAATAAGTTGTAATGCTTGCGGACGTATTGGATGATGTCTTCATCCATACGGTCTCCGGCAATCTTGATCGTATTGGAAGACACCACGCCGCCGAATGAAATGATGGCGACTTCTGTCGTGCCCCCTCCGATATCGACGATGACCGAAGCTACAGGTTCCGTAATCGGCAAGTCAGCGCCGATTGCTGCGGCAACTGTTTCTTCGATCAAGTGCACGGATTTCGCGCCACTTTGCTTAACGGCATCATGGATAGCCCGGCGTTCAACAGCGGTTGCACCGGATGGGGTGCAAACCATGACTTTCGGCTTCCGGAGAGAGCCGCCGAGCTGTTTCGCGGCTTTTTGCATGACCAGCTTTAAAAGTTCGCGGGTCACGTCAAAGTCGGCGATGACGCCTTCTTTCATCGGGCGCACGATGCGGATGGAATCGGGTGCTTTGCCGAGCATCGCCTTCGCTTCGGTGCCGATCGCGATGACAGCGCCGCTACGGGCATCCAAAGCGACGATGGATGGTTCATTTAAGATAACGCCTTTTGACTTTGTATAGACAAGAATATTGGCGGTACCGAGATCGATCCCGATATCCGTTGCAGAAAACATGGATGAATTCCTCCTAATCGGTATAAACATTGCTTATTCAAATTTTATCACTTTTCTGTGAGATGTGATAGAGGGAGGAGATACAGAAAAAAGCTCTGCCCCGCATTTGCGAGACAGAGTTTTTTTTACTTAATGACGCTCTTTCGGAAGCGGATCGATATGCTCTGCATCATGGCTATGAAGCTCTTTGCCAAGGAAATGAAGCAGTGTGAAGAAGAACATGAAGATCACAGCCATGAATCCGAGGACAGCAGTAATACCGTAAAGCATAGTGATAACCCCTCTCTAAACTGTAATTATCCTATTTAGTATACATGAAAACGCATAGAAAATTAAGTGTCGAATTATCGACCTTTAAAATGCCCAGTTGCCGCCCCGGAAAATTGGTTCACGTGTGCCATCTTCCAAAATGCCGTCGATATCCATATCGGCAGAACCGACCATGAAATCGACATGCGTGATGCTTTGGTTCAAGCCGTGCTCTTTCAATTCATCCGCCGACATCGTCTTGCCGCCTTCTAGGCAAAATGCATAAGCACTGCCAATCGCGAAGTGGTTTGACGCATTTTCGTCGAATAAAGTGTTGAAGAACAAAATGCCTGAATCTGAAATCGGCGATTGATGAGGCACTAATGCCACTTCCCCTAGGCGGTGGGAGCCTTCATCCGTGGCAACCAACTCCTTCAGCACTTCTTCGCCTTGTTCAGCTGATACATCGGTGATGCGGCCGCCTTCAAACGTGATCTTAAAGCCGTCAATGATATTGCCGCCATAGCTGAGCGGTTTGGTGCTCGAGACAAAGCCGTTAACATCATCTTTATGCGGGACTGTGAAGACTTCTTCGGTCGGCATGTTCGCCATAAAGGTATTGCCTTTTTCGTTGACAGAACCAGCGCCTGCCCATAGATGGCCTTTTGGCAGCGCCACTTCGAGGTCGGTGCCCGGTGCCTGGTAATGGAGCTTGGCGTATTTCTTGTCATTCAAATAATCGGCTTTTGTATGGAGTGTGCGGTCATGCTCCAGCCAAGCTTCGATCGGATCTTTCGTATCTGCACGGACAGCCTTGAAAATCGCTTCCCAAAGTGCATCCACTTGCTCGTTTTCCGGAAGCTCCGGGAACACTTTTTTTGCCCATTGCTCAGATGGGGCAGCCAGGACACACCAGCTGATCTTATCGGATTGCACATACTGGCGGTATTTATTCAGCGCTTGGCCAGTCGCTTTTTGGGATGCTGAAATGCGTTTGGAATCGATGCCTTTTAGCAAGTCAGGACTTTGCGAAACGACGCTGATGAACGCTGCGCCTTGTTCGGCCAATTGCTCCCGCTCCTGGACTTTCCATTCAGGAAATTCGGCAAAAGAATCTTCTGGTGCTTTCTCGAAGCGCGTGCGGGAAATCACATCGTCGCTCCAGTCCACGAATACTTGTCTTGCACCTTCTTCATACGCTTTTTTGACAATCAAACGGACAAACGGTGCAGCATCTATAGACGCTGCAATATACAATTTTTGGTCAGGCTGGATATTGACGCCCACCTTTACCGCCAATTCAGCATAGCGGGATAACTTTTCATCAAATGTAGTCATTTCCAAAAACACTCCTCTCATCCTTTCTATAGTAGCAATATTCAAACACATAGCGCAATAGTGGTGCGTTTGAAAGAAAATGAGTTGCATATTTAATTATAAAAGTTTAATATATAAACAAAAGTTTAAAAAGAGGGGGAGCCAATGAATCGCAACGAACAGAAAATCTTAGCGTTGATTGAGCGCGATCCGTATTTATCCCAGCAGGAAATGGCAGATGCGCTCGGGATTTCGCGCCCGTCATTAGCCAATCTGATCTCCGGACTCATTAAGCAAGGCAGAATCCTCGGCCGTGCATATGTACTGCCCGAAGAAAATGCAATTCTGTGCATCGGCGGAGCGAATGTGGACCGGAAATTCCATTTGAAAGCACCATCCGTCCATGGCACCTCGAATCCGGCAACGGTTACGAGGAGCGTCGGGGGCGTCGCACGCAATATCGCTGAAAACCTGGGCCGTCTGGGGCATGCAGTCCAATTGGTATCGATTGCAGGAGACGATCCGGAATGGCAGTTCATCGAGGAAGTGTCTTCGCCTTATATGGGCACGGCCATGACTAAAACACTTTCAGGAGGCGCAACGGGCAGCTATACCGCTGTGTTGGAACCTGACGGTGAAATGACTTTGGCGCTAGCGGATATGGACATCTACACGGAATTGACGCCGGATTATCTGGAGCCGCACCGCAGCAAGTTGATGCGCGCGAAACTATTGGCAGTTGACTTGAACTGCCCGAAAGAAACCATCAAGTATTTGCAGGATCTCGCATCGTCTTCCGGAGTGCCACTTGCCGTCATTCCTGTCTCAGCGCCCAAAATGGATCGTCTAGGAGAAGAGTTGAACGGTATTTCATTTCTGATCCTGAACCGCGACGAAGCAGCCCTCAGGCTGAACATCTCCATCCATGATCAAGCCGATTGGAAGCGCGCGGTTGAAATGCTTCTCGAACAAGGCGCAACAACAGCTGTCGTGACCGGCGGAAAAGACGGAGCCATGGCTGGTGACGAAAATGGCGTGATGCATTTCCCGGCAATCGAAACACTGCAAGTGGAAGATGTCACCGGAGCTGGCGACGCTTTCTCGGGAGGCTTTCTTCATTCCCATCTATCGGGCCATGATTTTCATCAAGCGGTACAGATGGGCATGTTGAATGCAGCCAAGACACTCGCAAGCAGCCAGACAGTACGTCCCGAATTAACCGAAACGGTGTTAACCAAAGAACTGGAGGAATTAAAATGACAAACATGATCAGCTATTCAACAGAAGTGCAGGAAGCCATCGACCAGAAAAAACCGATTGTCGCTTTGGAGTCGACCATCATCTCCCACGGCATGCCGTATCCGCAAAATGTCGAAACGGCACGTGAGGTCGAACAGATTGTCCGTGATAACGGTGCCGTTCCGGCAACAATCGCTTTGATGGACGGACAGATCAAAATTGGCTTATCAGACGAAGAACTGGAACTTCTGGGCAATTCACCGGACGTTGCGAAAGTATCCCGCCGAGACATCGGCCAATTGCTCGCAACGAAAAAAATCGGCGCAACGACGGTTGCCGCGACAATGATTTGTGCAGAACTTGCCGGCATCCGCGTGTTCGCGACCGGCGGCATTGGCGGTGTCCATCGCGGGGCGGAAGCGACGATGGATATTTCGGCCGATTTGGAAGAGTTGTCGAATACAGGGGTTGCGGTCGTCTGTGCAGGAGCGAAGTCGATTCTCGATATCGGGCTGACACTTGAATACCTGGAGACAAAAGGTGTTCCGGTCATCGGCTACCAGACTGACGAGATGCCGGCATTCTATACACGCCACAGCGGCTTCCCGTTGAGCTATGGCTCTCAATCGACTGAAGAGCTCGCGGCTATCCTGAAAGCACAATGGACGCTTGGCTTAAAAGGCGGAGCGGTCATCGCCAATCCGATCCCACAAGAACACGCACTCGATAAAGGCTTTATCGATGGCATCATCGAACAGGCGATGGCGGAAGCAAAAGCAAATGGCATCAACGGCAAAGAAGTCACGCCATTTTTGCTCGGTAAAGTGAAAGAGTTGACGGAAGGCAAAAGCTTGGTCGCCAATATCGAACTGGTGAAGCACAATGCTAAAGTCGGTGCGGAACTAGCCGCTTCCTATAACGCACTTTGAGGACAAATTGTGAAAAAAAGACCCATTGAGGGTCTTTTTTTATTGTTTGCGGCTAGTTCTGTTTTCATGAGCACTTTTTCAGGGTAAGGAAAGTCAAGGAGTTGAAGCTCATGAAAACGGATGTGTTCATCGGCGGAGGGGGAATAGGTGGGCTGACGCTCGCATTGAAATTGGCGAGGCGTGGTTTTGATGTCGTCCTGGCCGAGCGCATGGCTGTCCGTTCGCCGACCTATAAGGGAGAGCTATTGCAGCCGAAGAGCATGCAGGTATTCGACGGCCTTGATGTATACGATTCGATTTGCGATCGGTCCAATGAAATCAAAGTGCTGGATATGCTCGAACTCTCTAGCACTTTAAAAGTGAAAGACCAATCGTTCATGGATTACAGCGTGTTGCCTGGAAAATACAACGCCGCTTACATGATCCATCACGAAGAGCTGAAAACCATCATTCGGAAAGCGGCTTTTGAATACGACAACTTCCATTATTTGAAAGGGACGGCGTGCAAAGGTTATACCGAGAACACCGCCATTCTTCAAAAAGGCACTGAAAAGTTCGAAGTAGAAGCCAAGTTTTTCTTCGGTGCGGAGGGGCGGTCATCAGTGACCAGAAAAGCGATGGAGATCGAAGTGAAACAGACGACGTACAATCATCATTTCCTGACGGTGACGTTCCCGAGAGCGGAGAACTTTACGGACGGAAAGATCATTTCAACTTACAATCGCTTTCTCGGATTATTTCCGCTTCCCGATGACCAAGTGCGCAGCGTCTATTTGATTCCGCCAGGGGATTACAAAACCTTGAAAGAAAAGCCGATCAGCCATTTCCATAAACTTTACACCGATTTGGCGCCAGCTGTAGACGGCTATGTCCAGCGCTTGACCGACTGGCAAAAAATCCAGCTGATGATTCCCGTTATGTATCATGCTGAGTCCTATGTAAAGGGCAATAAAGCGATCATCGGAGATGCGGCTCATGCCGTCCATCCGATGGCGGGAGAAGGTATGAACATGGCGATCCAGGACGCGGATGTTTTGGGAGAGCTCGCCGCTGACATTTTGTCAGCAGGCAAAACCGACCCGTCAAATCTTGAATGGTATGAAAAAGTGCGCTACCGCCGGGCGGACCATGTCATTCAGCTGAGCCATCTCGCAGCGCTCGCCTATTCGTTCCCGTACCGGCCAGTCAGTTATTTGCGCCAACGTACTTTTGAGCGCATGGAAGAAGACCCAATTCTTCATTTTAAACAAATGCTGAATGTTTCGGGGCTAGGCTTATGGAAAGAGAATGTCCGGGACCGCTTTATCCAAGGCGGGTTCATGCCGGTGCGCGCAAAAGAATTGCCAGAAGACACGAAAGAACTGAAATACTACAAACCGGAAGATGACTACCCGTGGAAAGTGGAGGGACTTATATGATCGATATAATGAAGATGGTGAAAGCAAGAACGTATATGAAACGCAATGAGCCCTTCTTGTACAGCTGGCATGCATACGTCGGCTATGAATTGGACTTGTACAAGGCTTTTGAGCGGCCAATGACTCAGTTCGACGTGGCAGATGCATTGTCGATCGACGAGCAGCTGCTTGCACAATGGGTAGCGATCGGCGTTTCGATCGGCTACTTAAAAGAAACTGGGCGCAACCGCTACCAGATAAAGAACCGCTGGAAATTGCCGAAATCGAAAGGCAATAATTCGTCGGGGGTATTGCTAAAAGAAATGATGGAACTGCATATCCCTACACTTCTGGAATACCCGAAAATGATGCGCAACCAAAGCCGCCTTCACTTTGACGAGGATGAGCACGCATCGACTGTCGCAGAAACGAGCCGTTTGCTCGAAGTATTGGCCTATCCGAAAATGGCCAAGAGATTGAAGGAAAAAGACTGCCGCCGTGTACTTGATATCGGCTGCGGGGAAGGCGGCTACATAAAGAAATTGGGTCAGCGATTCCCAACGACGCAATTCACGGGAATCGAAATCAGCGAAGAAGTCGTCGAGAAAGCAAGAGAGCTGACGGCAAACCAAAAAAATGTTTCCATCGAACAAGCAGATTTGTGGGATTACAAGCCGGAATCCCCGCAGGATATGGTAATGCTCAATAACGTGCTGCATTATATCCCGCTCGAAAAGCGCCAGGCCTTGTTCAAAGAAATTAGCAACTGGATTGCGCCAGGCGGCATCTTCTCAGTCGTCACACCGATCGCAGGCGGCCCTGACAGCCCGCCATTCGCCAATGTTTTCAATAGCTTCTTTTCATCATTCGACAATCTCTACCGTCTACCGAAAAAAGAAGAACTGATTGAATGGGGAGAAGAATCAAACCTGGAATTCCTCAGCCTCCGCACCGTCATCAAAGAAGGCGGCTGGTATATCGTGCAATATGAAAAGAAAAGCGAAAGCGCCCGTTAAGCTTCGACAGGCATAAGGCGAGTTTCCGAAGCACAAAAAAGCCCTGAAGCTATTAGCTTCAGGGCTTTCCTTATTTGCGCAATGAGCCAAGTTCAGAGGCAATGGCCTGCATTTCGTTCGGGCTGAAATTATCGCGATTTTTTACCATCTCGTAAATTTCACGCAAGTCTTCGTACTCGGACGTGTTGAAATGCTCTGCTTTCATCGCGTCAACGTTAACCATGCGCAGTTTCGTTTTTATTTCCTCAATCATAAAATCGACGTTCTCAGGTGATTGTTTGGATAAATCCATGATTCATTCCTGCCTTTCGGGTGGGTATGCTTTATCATTTCATTATTCAAATGGAATGTCAATTGCCAGAACGTGCCTGTTCTTTCTCTTCTTTGATCTTCGCCGTGATTCTTTTCGTCTCGTATACGATGACGCCGGAAAGTCCGAGAAGGCCGATCAAGTTCGGGAACGCCATCAAGCCGTTCATGACATCCGAGAATGTCCAGACGACATCAAGCGAGACTGTCGCGCCAACAAAGACCATCGCGACGAAAGCGATGCGGTAGACAATCAACAAGCTTGGATTCTTGAACAAATACTGGAAACATTTCTCGCCGTAGTACGACCAGCCGATGATTGTTGAAGAAGCAAAGAAAATCAGGCCAATCGCGACGATATAAGGGCCAACCCCGCCGAGGAACTGCTCGAATGCGGCCGTTGTCAAAGCAGCGCCTTCAAGACTGTCATCCAAATACAAGCCGGACATGACAATCGTGACGCCTGTGATCGAACAGATGATTAATGTATCGAACAGGACTTGCGTCATCGATACTAAAGCCTGGCGACCAGGCATGTCGGTTTTTGCAGCAGCTGCTGCAATCGGTGCGGAACCAAGACCTGCTTCGTTGGAGAAAACGCCTCGCGCCACACCGTAGCGGATGGCTGCGCCGATCGCGCCGCCGACTGCTGCTTCACCTGTGAAAGCGGCGCTAAAAATGGTTCCAAGTGCTGTAGGAATAAGATCCATATTGAGAATCATAATGATGATTCCCGCAATGATATAGAATAAGGCCATGAATGGAACGAAGAATGCTGTAACTTTACCGATGGTCTTGATCCCGCCGATAATGACGACAGCAGCAAAGACAGTCAGGATGATGCCAGTGATCCAAGTCGGCACCGAGAACGTATCGCGCACGACGGATGCAACGGAGTTGGACTGTGTGCCGTTTCCGATCCCGAATGCTGCGATGGAGCCGAAAATGGCAAATAGCACGGCCAACCATTTTTGTTTCAAGCCGTGTTCCAGATAGTACATCGGCCCGCCGGCCATTTGACCCTTAGCGTCCACAATACGGTATTTTACGGCAAGTACGGCTTCACCGTATTTCGTCGCCATCCCGAAGAATGCAGAAAACCACATCCAGAATACGGCTCCCGGACCTCCGAGAATGACGGCGGTTGCGACGCCGACAATGTTTCCTGTTCCGACTGTCGCGGCCATTGCCGTGGACAACGCCTGGAAGTGGGAAATATCGCCTTGCGATTCAGTATCGGGATTTTTGCTGAACGTCAGCTTTAATGCATACGGCAGAAGGCGCAATTGCAGGAGCCCCAAGCGTACAGTTAGGAAAATCCCTGTCCCCACCAGAAGAATTAAAAGCGGTGGTCCCCATACATAACCGCTAACCGTGCCTAGAAATTCTGTTAATGCCTCCATCTTTTCTCCCCCTCTTCACTTCTCTTTTCTTTAGGAAAAATTCCTCCTGTAGAGTTAATATTCCGAAAGTTTTATATCATAGTCAAGTTATTTTTAAAAAATAATTTGTGAAGTGTTTAGAATATGGGGGAACAGGGAAAAATTCGAAGTATGATGGAAACTACAATTTATACTAGGAGGAATTTGGAATGAGCCAAAACAAATTAATGACAGGATTATTAATAGGGGCGGCAGTCGGCGTACTTGTATCGTTGCTTGACCGAAATACCCGTGAGGATGTTATGGACAAATCAAGAAAAGCGAGCGAAAATGCGAAATACTATGCGAACAATAAAGATGAATTGAAATCAGCATTCAAAGAACAAGCAGAGCGCGCGCAAAATCTGTATGCACGCATTTCAGAAGATGCTGCTTATGTCGGCGGCAAAGTAGAGCAAGTGAAAAAGTTGGTTCCTGAAGTGAAAGAAGTGGCAATGGAAGCAAAAGGCGCCGTAATGGAAACAAAAGACGCGGTTATTGAATCCAAAGAGGATGTTGTATCAGCAGTCAAAGAAGACAACCCGTCACCGAGTTCTTCACTGACGGATGACTCTTCTGCAAACAATTCTTCATCAAGCAACACTTCATCAGGCAACACCAACTCTTTGAATCAGAACCGCAACTAAAGGTTAGGTTCATGGCAACACACAAAAAAAGCGGCCAGTCCCAAGTGCGCAAACCGAGATATGACGTGCTGACCGGCCGTGGATTTATAAAAGAACTAGGAATACGGATCAAAGACGTCGATGTGCAGGGACTCGGAGCGCAATTGGCGTTTTTTTTCTTATTATCGATTTTTCCTTTATTAATATTTCTTGTTAATTTGCTTCCATATTTGAATTTGCCAAGAGAAGAAGTTTTCCTGTTTATGGAGAATGTTATTCCGGGAGAGGTATATGTTTTAATCGAGCAGACTTTAAATGAGATCCTGACCAATCAAAACAGCGGCTTGCTATCGTTCGGTGTACTTGCGACCATTTGGTCAGCAAGCCTCGGGATGGATGCGCTGATCAAATCCTTGAATGCCACATATGGAGTCAAGGAGAGCAGGCCATTATTAGTTGCGAGAGGCATGTCGATTTTAATGACCATTCTGCTGATCATTATGCTAGTAGTAGCGTTAGCGCTACCAATCTTTGGGCGCCAGATCGGTCTTTTCTTCTTCGCATTTCTCGGTCTTGAAGAAGGATTTCTGGAATTGTGGGGGATGATTCGATTCACCATCCCGGCTTTGATTACATTTATTGTGTGCGCAGTAATCTACTGGCTGGCGCCGAACGTCCGGATCAGCTTCTGGACAGTGCTCCCAGGAGCGGCTTTTGCGTCACTCGGCTGGCTATTGCTGTCATTTTTGTTCTCTATCTATATCAACAATTTCGGTAATTTTTCGGCTACTTACGGAAGTATCGGCGGGATTATCCTTTTATTGTTGTGGCTTTACCTTTCTGCAATGCTTTTAATCATCGGTGGCCAAATCAATGCTGTCATGCAAGGAAGGCGGCATTCCAGAAAACGGCTGCATAAAAAAAAGGCAGCTCTTCCCGGTAAATGAGGGAGAGCTGTCTTTTTTCGTGTTTCGTGGAATTTCAGACATTGCGGTTGAGCATACGCAATCCGTTCAAGATGACCAAGATGGTGCTCCCTTCATGGCCGATGACGCCGAGCGGTAAAGAAATCGCTTGGAAGAAATTTGACAAGATGAGTAGCAGGATGACGGCAACAGAGAAGAAGATGTTCTGTTTGACGATGCGTTGCATTTTCCGCGCCAGCCGGATCGAGTAGGATATGCGGGATAAATCGTTTTTCATCAAAATAACGTCTGCGGTTTCTAAAGCGATATCGGTTCCTTCACCCATGGCGATGCCGGTGGTCGCTGTCGCAAGAGCAGGTGCATCGTTAATGCCGTCTCCGGTCATCGCGACATATTCGTATTTAGCCAATAAGTTTTTCAAGTGCTCCACTTTGTCGCCAGGCAGGCATTCACCGATGTATTCATCGACTCCGGTTTCTTCCGCGATGGCTTTTGCGGTTTTGCGGTTGTCTCCGGTTAACATGATGCAATAAATGCCGCGGTCCTGCAGTTCGGCGATGGTGGATTTGGTAATGTCGCGGACGGTGTCTTTTAAAGCCATGGCAGCGAGAATCCCATGGCCATCCCTCACGAAAGTGACGGTTTTTCCTTGATTCGCCAGATTTTCAAGAATTCCGCTTTCAAAAGCATAAGCTTCTTGCTCGCCGACAAAGCCGGGTTTGCCGATTAGGATTTCACCGCCGTTAAACTGTGTTTTCAACCCATTACCCGGTACATCCACGACTTGCAGATTGCGCATCGGTTCGAATCCTTGTTGGATGACATAATCGGTCATTGCTTTTGCTAGGGGATGATTGGATTGGGATTCGATTCCTGCGACCAGCGCCATCACCTGTTCGCGATCTGCATCTTGGCGGATGATAAAATCAGTCACTTCGGGTTTGCCGCGTGTCAAGGTGCCGGTCTTATCGAATGCGATGGCTTTAATGACACTTAAATTCTCCAAATGCGCTCCGCCTTTAAAAATGACGCCGCTCTTGGCGCCGTTGGAAATGGCGGCAAGTGTAGCAGGCATAATAGAAGCAACCAAAGCACAAGGCGATGCCACTACAAGCAGCACCATCGCCCGGTAAAAGGTTTCATTCCAACTCCAGCCTACCAGGAAATGCGCCAGGAATAGCATGAGTACGAAGACAATCAAGACAATTTTGACATAACGGCCTTCAAAGCGTTCGATAAATTGTTGGGAAGGGGACTTCTCACTTTCAGCGGATTGCACGAGCTCGATGATTTTTTGGAACATCGTTTCAGAACTCGGCTTGGTCATGACCATCGTGATCGACCCGGACAAATTGACGGTGCCTGCAAACAAATTGTCGTGTTGGTACTTTGACACCGGGATCGCTTCGCCGCTGATGGCGGATTCGTCGACAGCGGTTTGTCCGGAATGGACTTCGCCGTCGACAGGAATGCGCTCGCCGGGCCGGACGGCGACGAGGTCTCCTGTATTCAATTCACCAACTGGCACGCGCACCGTCTCCCCAGATGCTGTCAGCAGCCAGGCTTCATCCGGCTGCATCTCCATAAGCGCCGACAGTTCTTTGCGGCTTTTGTTCATCGTGTATGTTTCAAGTGCGCCGCTTAACGCGAAGATGAAGATCAAAATGGCGCCTTCTGTCCAATAGCCGATGATAGAGGCGCCGACAGCTGCCAGAATCATCAGGAATTCGACATTCAATTCTTTGTCTTCGATGGTTTTCTTGATGCCGTATTTCGCCTTGGCGTAGCCGCCGATTACGAATGCTAGCAAATAGAGGGCGACGGAAGGAAGAGCAATATCCTGTAGTTCCAGGATATAGGCGATGATGATCAGGATGCCTGATAACACCGCAGCGATCAATTCGATATGAGGCAGAACTTTCTTCCACATGGGCACTCCTCCATCAAATAGTCAGATATCGGTAATTACTGTCAGTTTACCATATGGTATCGAAATTTGATGCCAGATTTTTCTTGCTAGACATCTTTTCGTGAATAAAAAAGCCCTGGCGCTTTAATTAAAGCGGCAGGGCTTGGGGATTATTCATTGTCAGTAGACGGCCGGTTTTTGAATTGCTGCATTTTGCTGTCCAGATCGTCGACCATGGCAATCAGTCGGTCGATATCTTCCAGTTCTGTGCTTTCCGGTTCGATGGCATCTAACACATCGAGGAACATGCTGAGCCTTTGTTTCATATAAGTTACTTGCTGTTCCTTATCAGTAATGGATTTTCCCATTGATTCCACCTCGTTTCCATTGTATATAGTAGCCGATAACTAACGGAATATCAATAGTACAGAAAAAATACAGAAATAATGAAAATTTATTAATTGAATATTTACACTATTCGATTAATGTGTTATAGTGGCTTCAATCCTTTACGAGGGGAGGACAAGACGGATCACCGAACCAAAAAAGAACGCGATAGGAAAGAGGAGGCGATTCGAGCATTTAGGTGGCTTCACCGACAGTGCGATTATGGAAACGAACTGTAAACATAAAACATAAAGGCTCAGCCCGCAATCTGCCATGCAGAAACGGACTGAGCCTTTTATGTGTTTACACCAATTCGTATGTCTCGACGATTTCGATGGTCTCTTCAACAGAACGCACCATCGAGCAGTTTTTGCGTGTCAATTCCATCACACGAGGCATTTTCGCTTCATTGATATCACCTTTGATGCGAAAATGCAGATGGACTTTTGAAACGCGATCCGCTTCTTCAGCGATGCGGACGATTTCCTTTACTTCCACTTCGATGTCTTCTGCCGGCATCCGTTGTTTGTCCAGTACTTTGCGGATAATTCCTGCGCTGCAGATAGCCAGTGAAGAAACCAGTAATTGATAAGGACGGAATCCGTATTCTTCATTGGTTGATACGTGAAGCTCGCCAAAAGGCAAATGCCCAGTAAATCCGTGTTCATTCATAGAAAATTTCATCGTGTATCTCCTCCTTATGTTAAAATTGTAGCGGAAACTTCCAAAAATAGAAAAGAACGTGCTCGTTCGGGGAGGCATTATGAAATATTTCTTATCAAGCGAACGTGCCCGCTTTTGGATTTTGGTCGCCATTGTGTCGATATCAGGGTTTTCACAAGGCATGCTATTACCGCTCATTGCCGTCATTTTCGAACAGGACGGCGTATCGTCTGCACTGAACGGCATCAGTGCAACAGGCTTATACATAGGCATTATCGCTGTCGCTCCGTTTATGGAGCCGCAGTTGAGAAAATTCGGATTTAAACCGCTTATTCTCGTCGGCGGGGCGATGGTCATCCTCGCGCTGCTTGCGTTTCCATTATGGAAAAGCGTATTGTTTTGGTTTGTTTTGCGCATTTTGATCGGCGTAGGGGACCAAGCGCTGCATTTTTCGACGCAGACCTGGATCACCAGCACATCGCCTCACCATAAGCTGGGCCGCAATATCGCAATCTACGGCATGTCGTTCAGTGTAGGATTCGGTGCAGGGCCCTTATTTGTGCCGCTCGTCGAAGTGTTCGAAGCATTACCGTTCATCATCTCCGGCATTCTCTGTTTGATTGCCTGGTCATTGGTGTTTTTCCTGCGCAATGATTTTCCGGAGCATTCCGCCAGTTCCATGGGGGCCAAAGGGACATTGCAGCGCTTTCGGACAGCTCTCGTCATCGGTTGGGTCGCCTTTTTGCCTCCGCTCGGCTATGGGTTTTTGGAAGCCTCACTCAGCGCAATTTATCCAGTCTATGCTTTGCGCCAATCCTTCGACATCAGCATGGTCTCCTATATTCTTGCTGCTTTTTCTGTGGGTGCAATCGCCACGCAATTGCCGCTTGGTGAACTCAGTGACCGCATCGGCCGGAAAAAGGTATTGATGATTGCGTTAAGCGGCGGGGGGATGTCATTTTTGGTGGCGACGTTCTTCGAATCGAATGCTTGGCTCACGCTTGCCTTATTCGTCGTGGCCGGCATGTTTGTCGGCTCGACATTCTCTCTTGGCATTTCCTATATGACCGATTTGATGCCGAGAGAATTGCTGCCGACGGGAAATTTATTGTGCGGCGTGGCATTCAGCGTCGGCAGTTTGATCGGCCCGGCGGCAGGGGGCTTGTTCCTAGAAGTCACGGAGCAGCTGAGTTTCCTGCTGTTGATCACCGGGATCCTACTGACCTTGTTTACCATCATCGCTATTAAAGGGCCGCGCAAGCAAACGGCCTAGATTTTGAAATTAATATTGTGCTGTAAAAGGTGTAGGAGCAGGCGCTTCCTATACTTTTTTAATTCCGAGAAAAAAGCGACAGGCACCGTATTTAACGGTTGCCTGTCGCTTGAATTATGTCAGCGTTTTAGGATTTTTATCTGCGTGCATTGCCATGTCAATGAAAAACCTGATTTCTTGATCGAATTGGCTGAAATGCTCACGCTTGAGCCGGAACTTATTGGTGTACTTGATTTTATTGCGCTGTTCTTCAGGGAGCAAGTTGTTGATCCACAACTCGGCTAATGCGGATGGTTCACGGGAAGTGAGCGCAAGCAGTTCTACGCCGATCTTTTCCCGCTGGCCAGACGCGCCGCTACAAATGGTGATAAACGAATAATCGCTTAAATCATTTTTTGACTTTTTGATAAAGGTCCTCATCGGCGCCGCAATTTTTCCTGCCCAAATCGGTGCCAGCAAAATCACGGGGCCATAGTTGCTCAAGTCAACATCCATCGGTGCTAATCGGGAGTCGCGCTTGATGAGGAAATCCAACAAGATCGCTATATCCTTCCGTTTCTTTATCTCTTTGATTTCGCGCAACTCGCATCCGATCCGGCTCTGCAGTTCTAGTGCTAGCTTTTGATTGTTCCCGGAATGGGAGTAAAAGATGATTAACGGCTTCATGGCAATTCCTCCTGGATAGCTGATTTCACCTGGGCACTGGCAGTGGTTAAAGGGCCGGCTGAAAATCAAATGCAAGGGCTGGAATCTGGTGTCTGTGAAGCGTGAATCAAAGAGCTGAAATCCTTTTTATTTCAAGATCAATAAACACACCGCTTCAACTTGTGAAGTCTGCGGGAACATATCGATCGGCTGGATGTATTCGACGCGGTAAATCTTCGTCAATTGCTGCAAGTCTTTCGCAAGTGTCGAAGGGTTGCATGACGTATAGACAAAACGTTTCGGTTTTACTTTCAAGATGGTTTTCAACAGCGAATCCGCAAGCCCAGTGCGCGGCGGGTCGACTGTCAATACATCCGGCACGTAACCTTCCTTGCGCCAGGTGTCGAGCCATTTTTCTGCAGTGCCTGTCACGTAAGTCGCTTGATGGCCTTGTTTTTTCGCGTTGGCTTTTGCATCGGCAACGCTTTCCGGGATGGTATCCATGCCACGGATTTCACGGGCGGAATCCGCCAGCCATAGGCCGATCGTGCCGACGCCGCAATAGGCATCAACGACGGATTCTTTGCCGGTTAGCTTCGCTGCACGCTTGATTTCATCGTAGAGTTTGACGGTCTGTTCCGGATTCAATTGGAAAAACGCGCGGGCAGACAAGTCGAACGACAATTCGCCAAGTTCTTCGTGGATAGTCGGCTTGCCGAACAGCGTACGGGTCGTTTCGCCGAATACAAGTGAGGTTTTCTCAGCGTTGACGTTTTGGACGATAGACACCAAGTTCGGGTCGATTGCGCTCAATCGTTCGACCAGCACTTTCTCTTTCGGGATGTCTTTGCGGGTCGTAATCAGCACAAGCTGGATTTCGCCGGTTTTGACGGCTGTACGGACAGCGATCGTCCGGACCAGCCCTTTCATCGATTTGCCGTCGTAGATGGATAAGTTCAATTCTTCGATGATGCGCTTCGCGGCATTGGTGATTTTCACGGTGTCCGGATGCTGAACGAGGCATTGTTCGATATCGAGCAGCTGCTGGGAACCTTCCGCAAACAAGCCGGCCATCACTTTGCCGTCTTTCTTGCGTGTTTGGAACTGGCTCTTATTGCGATAATGCCATGGGTCATCCATGCCGATCGTCTCGCGTACTTGGATGTCCGTCCCGCGCAGATAACGGTCAAGCGATTGCAGCACCAAGTCGCGCTTTTCAACGAGCTGTTGGCTATAGCTTAAATGCTGCAATTGACATCCGCCGCATGTTTCGAAAATCGGGCACGGCGGTGTCTGGCGGTGGGGGGAAGCTTTACGTATTTTCAGTATCCGCGCTTGTGCGAAATTGTGTTTCACAATGGTCACTTGCGCAGTGACTTCTTCACCTGGCAATGCTCCTGGAACGAATACGACATTGCGCTTGAAAAAGCCGACGCCTTCTCCGTTGATGCCGAGCTTTTTAATGGTTAAGGGAAATTTCTGTCCCATTTCAATGATTGGTTTTTCAGTCATGCAGGTCACGTCCTTCAGTTGGTCATCCCTTCATTATACGCTTATTTGTATATGTCAGCCAGTGCTTCCGGCAAATTCGGGAACTCGAACTTAAATCCATGGTCGAGAAGAACGGCCGGCAACGCCCGCTGGCCTTCCAATACCAGCCTGCTTTTATCGCCGAGCGCTGCTTTCAATGCAAATGAAGGGGCAGGGATCCAATGCGGTCTGCCGAGCGCACGCCCGATTTCCTTGCCGAAGGCTTTCATGCGCTGTGGGTTCGGTGCCGTCACATTGAACGCACCTGAGAGTTCTTTTTGTTCGATGGCGAAAAGGACCGCGCGCGCCGCATCGCGAACGTGGATCCAGGAAAGCCATTGTCTGCCGGTACCGACTGTGCCGCCGGCGAATAGTTTATACGGCAGCGCCATTAAAGGGAGTGCGCCTTGCTCTTTTCCGAGCAGGATGCCGAAGCGTCCATAAGCAGCACGGACGCCGTCAAGTTGTACTTGTTCGGCCAAGCTTTCCCAAGCGAGCACCGTTTCGGCAAGGAAATCATGGCCGTATTCGCGGTCAGCTTCCGTATAGGTTTTGTGTTCAGAAGCCGGATAGATTCCGATCGCACTTGCATTGACGAGCACTTCCGGTTTTTTTTCAAGCACCGAGATAATGCGCAGCACTTCTTTTGTCGCCGATACACGGCTGTCGTAGATTTTCTTTTTTTGTTTATCTGTCCAAAGACCGTCGTTGATCGAAGTACCAGCCAAGTTGACAAGCGCATCAATGCCTTCAAGCTGCGCTTCCGGGCGCGCTCCTTCAGAAAGCCAGCGGACATACGTGATGCCTCGTTCTTTCGGTTTATCTGAACGTGTTAAAATAAACACCTCATGGCCTTTTTCCACCAGCAGTTCCGTCAAGACAGAACCGAGAAACCCGGTGCCGCCAGTTATCGCTATTTTCATTTCCATCGCCTCCATTTCTATCCCATACCCAATTCGAGCGAAGCATATGCCAAGAGAGCGTGCAAAGTGTATAATGGTAGGAGAAGCGAGGGGAAATTGATGCCGATCATTACGAAAATAACCCGCGGAAAAAACAATCCGGAACGCTATAATATTTATTTGGAAGAAAAATTTGCGTTCAGTGTCGACGAAACCTTGATCATCCGCTACCAATTGACTAAAGGCAAAGAACTCGACCAGTGGACGATCGAAGAAATGAACTTTGAGGATGAAGTCCGCAAAGCATTCAATAAAGCGTTGCATTACCTCGGCTTCCGCATGCGCAGTGAAGGCGAAGTCCGTAAAAGGTTGAAAGAAAAGGAATTCGGAGAAGCCGTCATCGACGAAGCGGTCAAGAAGCTCTACGAACTCAGCTTCCTCGATGATCAGCAGTTTTCAGAAGCCTTGCTCCGGACGCAAATCAAATCCGGCAAAAAAGGGCCGAGGGCAATCCAGCAGGACATGCAAAAGA
This sequence comes from Planococcus sp. SK3692, assembly GCF_028890485.2. Lineage (GTDB taxonomy): Bacteria > Bacillota > Bacilli > Bacillales_A > Planococcaceae > Planococcus. The sequence goes on along the minus strand of NZ_JARCHV010000001.1, from coordinate 740,051 downwards.
GAGGAATTGATAAGGCTATGCAAAAAGATGTCTTAACCAATTACAGTGAAGAAGAGCAGCTAGAAGTCGCCACAGGCCTTGCCGAAAAAATCGCAGCGAAAGAACAATCGAAAACCCCGAGCCAGGTCAAACAAAAAATCAATGATTCATTGATGAGAAAAGGCTACCCTTACGCGATTATCAAACAAGCAATCGAAACGCTGGATCTTGAACGCGACGGCGACCAGTGGCTCGACAGCGTTCGCCAGCAGGGGGACAAATTGTGGCGCAAGCACGAAAGCAAATTGTCAGGGAACGACTTGAGCCGGAAAGTAAAGCAAGGGCTTTATCAGAAAGGCTTCCCGGGCGATGTGATCAGTCAGTACATCGAAGAAAAGGAGCTTGAAGATGAGTGAGCATAAACCATATTCACAAATGGACGAGACAGAGCTGCGCAATGAAATCGCCCGTCTGAAAGAAAAAGCGCGCAAGGCGGAACAACTTGGCATCGTCAACGAATTCGCGGTGCTCGAGCGCAAAGCCATCATGGCCGCCTCGTTCCTGCTGGACCCAAAAGACTTTAAACCAGGGGAAGTCTACCGTGTGGAAGGCGACCCGAATGTCTATTTTCAAATTGATTACTTAAAAGGCAATTTTGCCTGGGGCTACCGCATGGGCGGCGCCAAGCACACGGAAGCATTGCCGATTTCCATGCTCCGTCCATTAAAGGAAGGGAAGTGAACCGATGAAAGAAGTCATTGAGCAGTTAATCATCGAATTGAGAGAAAAAAACCCGGAGCTGTCGGAAGACAAAGCCCGGACGTGGATCGAACTTTTAGTATCTGATTTTGAATCGTCTTACGCGAAAGCGGGATATGATTACCAAGGCACGGCGGTCGTCGAGAAAGTCGTACGCCAATGGATTGAAAGCTACGGCGATAAAATTCATGAATTTGCAGGAAACAATCCAAAATATGCACATCTTTTGCATGATGCATAAACGATAAAAAAACGGCCGGGGATCATTGCCCCGGCCGTTTTTCTGTTCAGTTATGGCTGAAATCGAGCTTTTTCCTCAATTTGTCTTCGCTGAAAATCCATCCTGTATAGGAGTTCAGGATGTTATGGTCCTCGTCCAGATGGGCAACCGCGACAAACGGATAATAATCGTTGCTGCGGTAGCGCAAATCGATCAAGCGGACTTCGTAGATTTCTCCGTATTGATTGATCTCCCAGCGATAAAGCGGGGAAAACGAGACGAAGGCATCCAGGTTCTTGTCTTTCATTGCCGTCTGGATCAAGTCGTTTTCAGGCATCGGCTTTTTCAGGAATTTATCATAGATATTGATCGAGCGGCCATATGCCTGGCCGACATAATGGTGCCGGTCGGTGTCAGCGGCAATGCGCCATTGGAAATAGCGCATCGTCGGTGCGACGAATACATCGTTCGTGCCCGGGATCGTATTGCGGATCGCCTGCTTAATCGCTGATTGCAGCGCAAAGCGCGAAACGTAATAAAAGAACAAAATGATATACAAAATGCTCATCGTCCAAACTGGATCGGCTCCGAATGCCCAAATCATAAGGGCCACGACGTGCGCGCCAAAAATGATTGGATCAAAGGTATTAATGACGCCGAGTGCCACCCAATGATTGGAAAATGGCCGGAGTGCCTGTGTACCGTATGAGTTGAATATATCCACAAATACATGCAGGAACACGGCCAGAAAAGTCCACAACCATAAATGAAGTAAATTAGCTTCTGGGAAAATAAGGTAGATAGCACCCGAAAGCAAAATAGGCCATGACAGTACGGCTGGCACGGAATGCGTAATGCCCCTGTGATGGCGGATATACACCGCGTTGTCGCGCAGTTTTAAAACAGTATCAATATCGGGGATTTGTGAGCCGATAATGGTGCCGGTCATGACGGCAGTCCAAGTGGCTGGATGAGCAGCGACAACGGGATCGGCCATAGCCAGCCCGCCGAGCGCAATGCCCATGACGATATGAGTTCCTGTATCCATCGACGCATCCCCCTTTATTGCGAGCGTTTATAATATCTTGTGTGCCCGCCATTTGATAAAATAAGCATATTCCCTAAATATACATACCCGCTTCAGGGCCGGAATAATCAGCACGAACGGAGGCAGAAAACATAAATATGGACAAGCAACAATTTCAACGGGATTTGATCGACTGGTTCCAGAAAGAACAGCGAGACCTTCCATGGAGACGCACAGCCGACCCTTACCAGATCTGGATTTCCGAGGTCATGCTGCAGCAGACGAGAGTCGATACGGTTATCCCTTATTATAAACGCTTTGTCGAGAAATTTCCTACTGTCGAGTCTTTGGCGCAAGCCGAAGAGGAAAGTTTATTGAAGCTTTGGGAAGGGCTCGGCTATTATTCGCGCGCCCGCAATCTTCAAGCAGGTGTGCGCGAAGTCTCCGAACAATACGGAGGCATCGTACCTTCAACGCGCAAGGAGATTTCTTCATTAAAAGGCGTCGGTCCCTATACGGCAGGCGCAGTATTGAGCATTGCTTATGGCGTGCCGGAACATGCTGTTGACGGCAACGTCATGCGTGTGCTCAGTCGCATTCTTTTGATCGAAGAAGACATTGCCAAGCCGAAGACGCGCAAAGTGTTCGAACAGGCAGTGACAGAATTGATCAGCCACGAAGACCCGTCTTCATTCAACCAAGGATTGATGGAACTTGGCGCGCTCATCTGCACGCCGACTTCACCGAAATGCCTGTTATGCCCGGTCCGCGATCATTGCGAAGCATTTCACGCTGGCAAGGAAACAGAACTGCCGATCAAAACGAAAGCCAAAAAAAGCCGTGCCGCCAATTTCGCCATGATGGCGATTTGGAGCGGGGATAAGCTGTTGATGGAACAGCGTCCTGGAAAGGGCTTGCTTGCAGGGATGTGGCAATACCCGATGCTTGAGCTGACAGCAGCGCTCGAAGCGAATGAAATCGGTGAATTATATGCGGAGACCTTGAATGGTACACTTGCGGACGTCGAGAAAATTACTGCTTTCAAACATGTCTTTTCTCATTTAACATGGAATGTGGATGGCTATTTGGCCAAAGCGGAAGAATTTACGCCGCCTGAAAATATGAAATGGGTGACGCCGGAACAATTGGAGAATTTGCCGATTGCCGGGCCAGGTCAAAAGATGAAAACTGCTTTAGAGCAAAGAGGAGATGTAGCAAAATGACAGAACAAAAAGTGGCATTAGTGACCGGCAGCAGCCGTGGGTTAGGCAAAGCGATGGCAATTGCCCTGGCAGAAGAAGGCTATGACATCGTCGTCAATTATGCACGCAGCAAAACAGCAGCACTCGATACGGTAAAAGAAGTCGAAGCGAGAGGCAGAAAAGCATTGCTCGTGCGCGCCAATGTGGGGGATGTTGAGAAACTGCGCGCCATGTTCGAAACGATCAAAGAGGAATTCGGACGATTGGACGTGTTCGTATCAAACGCGGCATCCGGTGTTTTGCGCCCGGTCATGGAGCTGGAAGAATCGCATTGGGACTGGACGATGAATATTAACGCCAAAGCGATGTTATTCGGTGCACAAGAAGCGGCAAAACTGATGGATAAAGGCGGCAAGATCATCGGCATCAGTTCACTTGGCTCGATCCGTTATTTGGAAAACTATACGACGATCGGCGTATCCAAAGCAGCTGTCGAATCGATCACCCGTTATTTGGCGGTGGAACTCGCGCCAAAAAATATTGCGGTCAACACTGTTTCCGGCGGTGCGCTCGATACGGAAGCATTGAAGCATTTCCCGAACCGTGAGGAACTGCTCGGCGATGCGCGTGACAACACGCCAGCAGGGCGCATGGTTGAAATTGAGGACATGGTCAAAACAGCGATGTTCCTCATTTCCGACCATGCCGATATGATCCGTGGGCAGACAATTATCGTTGATGGAGGTCGGTCTATCGTCATGTGATTCTCGCAACTTTCGGCTTATTGCTGTATGTTTTCAGAATTGATTGATATAATGAACGGGAGATAACATATAGTGATAGTTAGACGAAAAGGTGGGATGGTGCATGGCGGTTCCTGCGGAGGGTGAAACAATCCAGATCCACAGTTACAAGCACAACGGACGCATCCACCGTGTCTGGCAGGAAACAACTGTACTGAAAGGGACGAACAATATAGTAATCGGCGCGAACGAACGTACGCTGGTGAGGGAATCGGACGGCAGGACATGGTTGACGCGAGAACCGTCGATCTGTTATTTCCATGCTGAACATTGGTTCAACATCATCTGCATGCTGCGTGACGACGGCGTTTATTATTATTGCAATATCAGCTCCCCGTTCGTCTACAATAATGGATCGTTGAAATACATCGATTATGACTTGGATGTAAAAGTGTTTCCGGATATGTCTTACACGCTGTTGGATGAAGACGAATTTGAAGACCATAAGCGGCAAATGGGCTACCCAGAAGTCATCGATCAAATACTCTACCGCAATGTAGATAAGCTGATCAGTTGGATCAAGCAAAGAAGAGGCCCTTTTGCCCAGGACTTTATTGAAGTATGGACGAACCGGTATGAATTTCATAAGCATAACCGGATTCATGATTAACATGGAAAACCTGTTGCCTGCCAACAGGTTTTTCGTTTTGAACAGAATGGAGTGAACAGTTTGAGCAGCATGAAACGCTATATGAAATTCGTCAAGCCCTATTATTGGCAGATTGCCTTGACGATCTTCATCGGGATCTTCAAGTTTGCGATTCCTCTTTTTATCCCTCTATTAATCAAGATTGTCATTGATGATATCATCGGCGCAGAGGCATTGTCGGATGCCGAAAAACTCCGCCAGCTTTACTTATGGCTTGGGGGCACAGCGATCGTGTTCTTCCTGCTGCGCCCGCCGATCGAATATTTCCGCCAGTATTATGCACAATATGTCAGCAATAAAATTCTCTACGATATCCGTGGCTATCTCTACGGCCACCTTCAGCGTCTGAGCTTGCGTTATTACGCGAACACAAGAGCAGGGGAAATTATTTCACGGGTCATTAATGATGTGGAGCAGACAAAAAACTTCGTCATGATTGGCTTGATGAATGTCTGGCTCGATGTCGCGACCATACTCATCGCCATCATCATTATGCTCACTATGGACGTCTCCTTGACTATTGTTGCCCTGTTGGCGTTTCCGTTTTATGCGTTCAGCGTCAAATATTTCTTCGGACGCTTGCGCGATTTGACGCGTGAACGGTCCCAGGCGCTCGCCAATGTCCAAAGTTATTTGCACGAACGCGTCCAAGGCATGAGCATCATCAAAAGCTTTGCGCTCGAAAAACACGAACAGAAGATTTTCAACAACACGAACGATCAATTCCTGGAAAAAGCGATCGACCATACGAAATGGAATGCCAAGGCGTTCGCAGTCGTCAATACCATCACCGACGTAGCGCCATTATTGGTCATCGGCTACGCCGGCTACCAGGTCATCCAGGGGAATTTGACACTCGGGACAATGGTAGCGTTTATCGCTTATATCGAACGGCTTTATAATCCATTGCGCCGCCTCGTCAACTCGTCAACGACGCTCGTCCAATCACTTGCTTCGATGGACCGCGTCTTCGAAATGGTCGATGAGGAATACGATGTGACCGATAAACAAGGCGCGCGCGAACTCGGGCGCGTCGATGGCAAGCTCGAATTCCATAATGTCTCATTCCATTACAACGATGGGGGAAGTGAAGTGTTGTCGAACCTCAACTTCACGGTCCGCCCAGGAGAGACAGTGGCGTTTGTCGGCATGAGCGGCGGTGGTAAGTCAACGATTGTCTCGCTTATCCCGAGATTCTACGATGCCACTGAAGGTTCGATCCGCATGGATGGGCATGACCTGAAAGACGTGACGATTCATTCCTTGCGCGACCAGATCGGCCTCGTCTTGCAGGATTCGATCCTGTTCAGCGAATCGGTCAAGGAAAACATCCTGATGGGCAAGCCCGATGCGACTGACGAGGAAGTCATCGCGGCAGCAAAAGCGGCGAATGCCCATGAATTTATCACAAACTTGCCGGAAGGCTACGACACGAAAGTCGGCGAGCGCGGAGTCAAATTATCCGGCGGCCAAAAACAGCGCATTGCCATTTCCCGTGTTTTCCTGAAAGACCCGGCGATCCTCATCTTGGACGAAGCAACATCCGCACTCGACCTGGAAAGCGAAGCGTTGATTCAGGATTCCTTGGAACGCCTTGCGCATGACCGCACGACATTGATGGTTGCGCACCGCTTATCGACAATCACCCACGCCGATCAAATCTTGGTCATCGACAATGGCCAGTTAGCTGAACAAGGCACGCATGAAGAGCTGTTGAAAAAGCGCGGCGTCTATTACAAACTATTCCAAGTGCAGAACATAGGTTAACTATTTCATGCTCCCCAATTTTGGGGAGCTTTTTTAATAGGTAGGAAGGCTTTCACCAATCTCCCGAAAACTATTGCATTACTACTAATATTACGTATAATGGAAACACGGAGAATGTTCTGAATAATTTAAAATGAAGAAGGAGGATCTCTATGGACGAACGTAAAACCATCTTGGATGTGAAAGGGCTGCGCACTTCCTTTTTCACTGATGATGGAGAAGTACCGGCAGTCGACAACGTGGATTTCCATATCCGCCAGGGAGAAGTGCTCGGCATCGTAGGGGAATCAGGCTGCGGCAAAAGTGTTACCTCATTGTCCATAATGGGGTTGGTGCCAAGTCCTCCAGGGAAGATTGTCAGCGGGGAAATTTTATTCCAAGATAAGGATTTGACAAAACTATCTGATAAAGAAATGCGCCAGATCCGTGGCGATGATATCGCAATGATTTTTCAGGAGCCGATGACTTCGCTGAACCCATTGTTTACCATCGGCAATCAATTGCGCGAAGCGTTGAAGATCCACAAAAAGGATTGGTCGAAAAGCCAAATTCAGGAGCGCGCCGTCGAAATGATGAAACTGGTCGGCCTGCCCCGTGCAGAAGCTTTGCTTAATGATTATCCTCATCAATTATCAGGGGGGATGCGCCAGCGCGTGATGATCGCGATGGCTTTATTGTGCGACCCGAAAGTGCTGATCGCCGATGAGCCGACCACGGCACTCGATGTGACGATCCAAGCGCAGATCCTGAAATTGATCAAGAATTTAAACGAACGGCTCGATACCGCCGTCTTGTTGATCACCCATGACCTTGGGGTCGTCGCTGAAACATGCGAACGCGTCGTCGTCATGTACGCAGGGAAAGTGGTCGAAGAAGGGCCAGTACATACCATTTTCAATGATCCGCAGCATCCATACACACGCGGCCTTCTAGAGAGCGTACCCGATATGCGCTTCAAGAAAGAGCGGCTATACTCTATTCCAGGAAACGTGCCAAAACCGGGATCGATCAAAGTAGGTTGCAAATACGCAGCACGTTGTGAATTTGCCTTCGATCGCTGCCGCGTGGAAGACCCGGCATTATACCAGACGGCAGAAGACCACAAGACGCGCTGTTTCCTATTCGATCCAAAGGAGGCCGAGTCGCATGACAGAACCGTTGTTGAAAGTTGAAGGTTTAAAGAAATATTTCCCGGTTACGGGGGGCATTTTTGGCCGTGTAACAGGGCAGGTCAAAGCCGTTGATGATGTCTCTTTCTATGTCAATGAAGGAGAAACGCTCGGAATCGTCGGCGAATCGGGCTGCGGCAAGTCGACGACCGGGCGTATGCTGATGCGTTTGCTCGATCCGACAGAAGGCAAAGTGACGTTTGACGGCCAGGAATTGACCAGTTTGTCACCATCTGAAATGCGCAAAGCCAGACGCGACATCCAAATGGTGTTCCAGGATCCATATGCGTCACTCAATCCGCGCCATAGCATTGAAAAAATCTTAATGGAGCCGCTCAATGTCCATAATATCGGTGATCCGAAAGAGCGTAAACGCAAAGTTTACGAGTTTCTCGAAATTGTTGGGCTCAGCAGCTACCACGCTAAACGCTATCCCCACCAATTCAGCGGTGGCCAGCGCCAGCGCATCGGAATCGCGCGCGCGCTCATGACTAACCCGAAATTGATCATCGCCGATGAGCCGGTTTCTGCACTTGATGTATCGATTCAAGCCCAAGTGCTCAATCTGATGCAGGATTTGCAACGCGATTTGAAACTGACTTACATATTCATCGCCCATGATTTGGGTGTCGTGCGCCACATTAGCGACCGCGTGGGCGTTATGTATTTGGGGAATATGGCGGAGCTTGCGGATACAGAAAGCCTGTATGAGAAGCCGCTTCATCCTTATACGCAAGCGCTGCTATCGGCAGTGCCTGTTCCGGATCCTGATTTCGTCCGCGAAGAAGTGGTGATCAAGGGCGATGTGCCGAGCCCGGCAAACCCGCCATCTGGCTGCCGTTTCCATACACGCTGCCCATTCAAGATGGATATCTGCTCGCAGGAAATTCCGCGTTTCGCGGAAGTTGAACCAGGTCATTCTGTGGCTTGCCACCTCTATGAGGAATGCAGGCCGCAATGATAATAAAAAAACAAAACGGAGGGGTTATTTTGGGGAAAAAGAAATTGGTATCACTTGCTTTCCTGATGCTGCTTTTGCTGTCGACAGCGCTTTACGGCTGTTCAGGCGGTGATTCGGAGTCAGGCGGAGAAGGCGGAGAGTCAGAATCAGGCGGCGAAAAAGTCCTGATCTTCGGACGTGGCGGCGACTCAGTTTCGCTGGATCCGATCACAGTTACAGATGGAGAGTCTTTCAAAGTAACGAAAAACATCTTCGATACATTGATCAATTTCGGTGAGCAGGATACAGAAATTGAACCAGCGCTTGCTAGTGAATGGGAAGCAGCTGAAGATGGTTTGACTTACACGTTCCAATTGCAAGAAGGCGTCACGTTCCATGATGGAACAGATTTCAACGCAGAAGCAGTTGTCGCGAACTTCGAGCGCTGGGCTGCTGGGGATGCAGACCAGTTCCCATACTATAAATCGATGTTTGGCGGATTTGGCGATGAAGAAGAACATGTCATCGAATCTGTAGAAGCGACTGGCGATTACGAAGTCGTGATTAAATTGAAGCGCCCACAAGCACCATTCTTGAAAAACTTGGCGATGAGCCCGTTTGGCATCGCGTCACCGACAGCATTTGAAGAAGCCGGCGAATCATTCGGCGACAACCCAGTCGGTACAGGTCCATTCCAGTTTGTTGAATGGCAGCGCAACGACACGGTAACAATCGAGAAATTCGATGATTACTGGGTGGATGGAGAGCCGAAACTCGACCAAGTCGTGTTCCGTGCAATTCCGGATAACTCAGCTCGCCTGAACGCATTATTGTCCGGCGAAATCGATTTGGCTGACGGCATCACGCCATCAGATTCAGAAACGATCGAAAACGATGAAAACCTACAATTGTTCGAACGTCCGTCGATGAACGTCGGCTACCTTGGATTGACGACGACTCGTGAGCCATTCGACGATCCAAAAGTCCGCCAGGCGATGAACCATGCGATCGACCGCCAGGCAATTGTTGATTCATTCTTCGAAGGCCGTGCAGAAGTCGCGAAAAACCCGATGCCTCCAGTAATCAGTGGTTATAACGACAGCGTAGAAGGTTACGAGTACGATCCTGAAAAAGCGAAAGAACTTTTGGCTGAAGCAGGACTCGAAGATGGCTTTACAATGGAACTATGGGCAATGCCAGTTCCACGTCCGTATATGCCGGATGGCCAAAAAGTAGCGGAAGCAATCCAAAGTGATTTGGCAGAAGTCGGCATCACAGCTGAAATCGTTTCTTACGAGTGGGCAACCTACCTCGAAAAAGCTGCAGCGGGAGAAGCGGATGCATTCCTTCTTGGCTGGACAGGCGACAACGGCGATGCTGATAACTTCTTGTATGTATTGCTTGACCAAGACAACATCGGCTCAAACAACTACACATACTACGAAAACCAGGATCTTCACGATATCTTGATCGAAGCTCAAACAGAAGTGGATGAAGATACCCGTAACGAATTGTACATGCAGGCTCAGGAAATCATCCACGAAGACGCGCCATGGGTACCGCTTGCGCACTCTACACCGCTTCTTGCCGGTGGGACGAACGTAATCGACTTTAAAGCGCATCCAACTGGCTCTGATAAACTGGCATCAGTAGATTTGGAGTAGGCGTTTCTTTGGGGGAGAGGTCATACTGATTTCTCCCCCTTTTCAATACATAATGCAATTGAGATGGAGAGGTGAAGAAGATGCTTCACTATATAGGGCAACGGCTTTTGCAATTGATTCCTGTTTTACTCGGAATGACGTTTATCGTCTTTATGATCATCCGGGCAATTCCAGGGGATCCCGCACAAGTCATCCTTGGGCAACAAGCATCCGAAGAAGCAATTAAAGCATTACGGACCAGTCTGGGGCTTGATAATCCCTGGTACATCCAATATTTCGATTACTTAAAAGGTTTGGTTACAGGAGACATGGGGGATTCACTGCGTACCCGTTCACCTGTTTCAGAAGAAATTTGGCCATATTTAGCAGCCACATTTGAGTTGTCTTTGTTCGCAATTATCATCGCGGTCGTTATCGGGATCAATGCGGGCATCATCTCTGCATGGTTCCAGAATTCATGGTTCGATTACACAGCAATGATTTTGGCTCTTATCGGTGTTTCCATGCCGATCTTCTGGCTCGGCCTCATGAACCAATGGATTTTCTCGATCGAACTTGGCATTTTGCCGACGACTGGCCGTGAAAACGTTCGGGATCCAATCAATAACATCACCAATTTTTATGTGTTGGACACCATCATTCAAGGTGATTTCAACCAATTGGCGACCGTATTGAAGCATTTGGTGCTTCCGGGTACGGCGCTAGCCACTATTCCGATGGCGATCATCGCACGTATGACGCGTTCGTCGATGCTCGAAGTCATGCGCTCAGATTATGTACGGACAGCCCGCGCTAAAGGCGTGAAAATGTTCTGGGTCGTTTATAAGCACGCATTGAAAAATGCGATCATTCCAGTACTTACAATTATCGGTTTGCAGATGGGCTTATTGCTCGGCGGTGCCATTTTGACCGAAACCATTTTCGGATGGCCAGGCATCGGACGCTATATTTACGAAGCGATCGGATTCCGCGATTATCCGGTTATCCAATCCGGCATTCTAGTCGTCGCATTTATCTTTGTCATGATCAATCTCTTCGTCGACTTGCTTTACGGTCTAGTCGACCCGAGGATCAAATATGATTAGGAAGGGGGAGGAGCATATTGGCTGAAACAGCAGCAGCAGACAAGCAGGAAATGCAAAAAGTCGCCGGTCCGTGGAAAGAGGCATGGCGCGGATTCCGCAAAAGTAAAGTCGCGGTCGTTGGCATGGGCATCGTCATTTTCTTTATTCTCTTGGCGATCTTCGGACCGTTATTTACACCGCAAGGCATCAATGAACAAAATCTTTCCCAGCGGCTTCTGCCTCCTTCCAGCGATCATTGGATGGGTACAGACGATTTCGGCCGCGATATCTTGTCGCGTGTCGTATACGGGGCCCGCATCTCGCTTTGGGTTGGATTTCTCGCGGTTATCGGTTCGGTAGTTGTCGGCAGTATTCTCGGTATTTTGGCCGGCTATTATGGGCGCTGGGTAGACACCATTATTTCCCGGCTATTCGATATCATGCTGGCGTTCCCGAGTATTCTTCTTGCGATTGCGGTGGTATCGGTTCTTGGACCGTCCCTGCGCAACGCTTTGATTGCCATTGCCATCATCAACGTGCCGAACTTCGGGCGCTTGATCCGTTCGAAAGTATTGAGCATCAAGGAAGACGAATACATCATGTCGGCCAAAGCGATCGGCATGAAAGATAACCGGATCTTGGTTTCGCATATTTTGCCGAACTCCATGGCGCCGGTTATTGTCCAAGGCACGCTCGCAATTGCGACGGCGATCATTGAAGCAGCAGCACTTGGCTTCCTCGGTCTCGGGGCGCAGGCACCTTCCCCGGAATGGGGCAAGATGTTAGCGGATTCCCGGTCATATTTGACCAATGCCCCGTGGACGATGATTTTCCCGGGTGTGGCAATCATGTTGACCGTACTTGGCTTTAACTTAATGGGTGACGGGCTTCGCGACGCACTCGATCCACGAATGAAATCATAAGAAAAACGCCCGGAAATTTTCCGGGCGTTTTTTTATATGGCGTTTTCGATATCGCTGTCGACTTCTTCGCTATGGTAATTATGGTATGCAATGATTAGCAAATCCAAATGTTCCAAATGCTCTTCGTAATCAAGAAGGGCAGAAAGGACATGCATCAAATGGTAAACCGAAAATTCGTCTTCTTCGACTTCGGTCGATAAATTGATTTCCTTGACGAAAATCGACATCACTTCATTGCGTTTCAATACCGCATCCGGTCCCGAACTTTCGCTATGTTCCGGGCGGATTTTTCCGATGTATTTCATATAAAGCTGCTCGTGATAGCTCGCCAAGCTCTCAAGCCGTTCCTGCACCATCATATGGAATTGTTCGGGCAAATCCCGTAGTTCATTCTCATACCGGTTCAAGCGCCGCAGAACTTCCAAGCTTTTTTTCGAAGTGGCGATCATCTGCCTATAGAGTACCAGCTTGCGTGCTTTTGTATACTGCTGCTTTTTCGTATAACTGCGTTCTTCTTTATAAAATGAATACCATTGATCCACTTTCACCAGTTTCTCGGTCAATTTGTCGATATCTTCTTTTACCGAGGAATGATCGGAAGCATGGCGAATCGAAATCCGGATCCAGCGGATGACATCTTCGCTGACAGAATGAATCGACTGGAATAAGCGCGTTTCGTATTTGGGTGGCAAAAAAATCATATTGACGATAAAAGCCGATAAGATGCCCAATAAAACTGTCAGAAAGCGTAAAGAAGCGAAAATCAGAAAGTCATCCGACTGCGAATCCATGATGATGATCAAAGTCACCAATGTCAGGGGCACGGTATTTTCCAGTTTTAATTTCAGCATGATAACGATCGCTAAGATAGCGGCGACACCAATCGTCAAATAGTTCGGCCCGAGCGTCAACACGAAGATGACGGCAATCGAGGCCCCGATTAAATTTCCGTACACTTGGTCGAGTAAGGTCAGGTATGACCGGTAAATGGAAGGCTGTATGGCAAAAATTGCTGCTACTCCCGCAAATACCGGTGTTGGAAGTTCCAGAAGCGTCGCCAGAAACAAGGCGAGTGAGATAGCGATACCGGTTTTGAATATGCGCGCGCCGAGTTTCATCGGCCAACACCTCCTTCAGGAAAAGATCCGTTTTTACAATTGGGCAAATGCATGCTCTACTGCCTGGATCGATGTATCGATATCTTCTTCTGTATGTTCAGTGGTCAAAAACCATGCTTCGTATTTGGAAGGTGCTAGGTTGATGCCCTGTTCAAGCATTAATTTAAAGAAACGCCCGAAAGTCTCGCCGTCCGTCGCTTCCGCTTGTTCGTAGTTTTTTACTTTTTGATCTGTGAAATAAATCGTCAAAGCGCCCTTTAATCGATTGATGGTAATCGTGACACCGTGTTTTTCAGCAGCAGCCAAAATGCCTGCTTCAAGACGCTCACCCAGATGGTCCATTCGCTCGTAAACGCCTTTTTCTTGCAGTACTTCGAGACACGCGATACCTGCTTGAATTGAAGCGGGATTGCCGGCCATCGTCCCTGCCTGGTAAGCGGGGCCGAGCGGGGCAACAGTTTCCATGATTTCGCGCTTCCCGCCGTATGCACCGATCGGCAAACCGCCGCCGATGATTTTTCCGAGCGCCGTCAAGTCCGGCTCGAGGCCAAGCAAATTCTGCGCACCTCCGTAATGGAAGCGGAAAGCCGTGATGACTTCATCATAGACAATCAAAGCACCTTTCTTTTTCGCCAGCGCATGGACGTCTTCAAGAAATCCTTCTTGCGGTTCAACGATGCCGAAGTTGCCGACGATCGGCTCGACAAGGATGCAGGCGATTTCGTCTCCCCAGCGCTCTATCGCTTCTTTGAATGCTTCCGGATCATTAAATGGAATCGTGATTACTTCATTAGCAATCGATTTCGGGACGCCTGCTGAATCAGGAGTACCGAGTGTAGCAGGGCCAGAACCGGCAGCAACGAGCACTAAGTCGGAATGGCCGTGGTAACATCCAGCGAATTTCATGATTTTGGTGCGCCCTGTATACGCGCGTGCCACGCGGATAGTCGTCATGACGGCTTCGGTTCCGCTATTGACGAAACGCACTTTATCCATGGCAGGCATAGCTTGTTTCAGCATTTTAGCGAATGTCACTTCATGCTTCGTTGGGGTGCCGAATAACACGCCGGTTTCAGCCGCGTGCGCAATGGCTTTGGCAATATGTGGGTGGCCGTGTCCTGTGATGATCGGACCGTAAGCAGCTAGATAATCGATGTATTTATTTCCATCCACATCATAAAAGTAAGCTCCTTTTCCATAATCCATCGCGATGGGCGAGCCGCCTCCTACAGCTTTATAAGAGCGGGAAGGGCTGTTGACCCCACCGACTATATGTTGCAACGCTTCTTGGTGCAATTGTTCGGAAATCGAGTGATTCATAAAATGCCTCCTAAAATAATCTACTCCCTATTGTAGACAAAATCAGCCGCAAACGCCAAAGAAATTGAAAGTAATGAAACCGTCCGGTACGATAGAAGAAAGAAAAGGAGTGATGGATTTGGCTACACTAGAAGGATTGGCAGCACCTGACTTCACATTGCAAAATGAACAAGGCGAAACAATTTCCCTTTCGGACTTTGCGGGGGAAAAGTATGTCGTGCTCTATTTTTATCCGAAAGACATGACACCAGGCTGTACGACTCAAGCCTGCGATTTCCGCGATGCCGAAAAAGATTTCTCAGAGCTTAACGCAGAGATTTTGGGTGTCAGTGCAGACTCCAAAGAACGCCATCAAAAATTCATCGACAAGCACGGCTTACCGTTTTCACTCCTCGTTGATGGGGATCACCAAGTGTCCGAGGCTTACGGGGTTTGGAAACTGAAGAAAATGTACGGCAAAGAATTCTGGGGCATCGAGCGTTCGACATTCTTGATCGACCCGACAGGCACCGTTGTCAAGGAATGGCGTAAAGTTAAAGTGAAAGAACATATTGTAGAAGTGTTGGAAACTATAAAAACAATCAGCGGTAAATAAGAAAGGGAGAATCTAATGGAAGTCCTATTCACATTTGTGCCAAGAGAGAATCAGCAAGAACGGCTTCTAGCCGAATTCCCTGAAGTGAATTTCCGCTTCTTATATAAGAACAAGTCATTTTTGCCGACAGCAGACATTGTTGTCACTTACGGAGAAGATTTAACAGAGGAAGATATCGATAGTGCCGAAAACTTGAAGTGGATCATGGTGGCAAGTGCAGGTATCGAAAAAATGCCCCATGCAGCCATTGCTGAAAAAGAAATTATTGTCTCGAACGTCAAAGGAATCCACAAAACGCCAATGGCAGAGTCGGCCTTAGCGCATTTGCTGTCACTTAAACGCTCACTGCCATTTATTTATGAGAGCCAGCGCAATGGCAACTGGAACCGCACAACCAAATCATCCGAACTGGCTGGTTCTACAGCTGTCCTGTTCGGTCCTGGTGCGATCGGTTCAGAAATCGGCCGCTTACTTCAGGCATTCGGCGTCCGGACGATTGGCTGCAATCGTTCGGGAAACGATGCTGAGTATATGGATGAGATGGTTTCTTTTGAAAATACATTAGCCGTTCTTCCGGAGGCGGATATTGTCCTATCCGTATTGCCAAGCACGGAGGAAACTTATCATCTATTGAAGAAAGAACATTTCGAGACGATGAAAGAGGATGCGATTTTCATGAATTTGGGCCGTGGAGATCTGGTCGAAGATGCAGTCATACTCGAAGCGATGGAAAATGGCGAAATTGGCCACGCCGTATTGGATGTTTTTGAAGAAGAGCCACTGCCGGCAGACCATCCATATTGGAAGATGGATAATGTAATCGTCTCCCCGCACGTTTCGAGCCACTCCGGAAAATACGTCGAGCGCGCATTAGATGTTTTCATTCCGAATTTACATGCTTGGCTCGAAGGCGATAAATCACCATCAAATCCAGTGGATATGAGAAGGGGTTATTGAAGATGAAAATCTACACGAAAACAGGAGATAAAGGAACAACTTCACTCGTATACGGAAGCCGCGTCAAAAAGAATGACCCGCTCGTTGAAGCATACGGGACTTGCGACGAAGCAAACACGATGATCGGTCTCGGTGTAGGGCATTTGAATGGCGAATTTTTCGAACAAAAAGAAGCTCTTTGTGGAATCTTCCATCAGATCCAAACGGTTCTTTTCCACGTTGGAGCCGAATTGGCTACGCCAGCAGGTAAAGAAGTGAAATGGAAGCTTGAATCTGAACACATCACTCAACTGGAACGATGGATCGATGAATATGATGCAGAACTCCAACCTCTCAGCAATTTCATTTTGCCTGGTGGCCATCCTGCAGGAGCGGCATTCCACGTAGCCCGTACAATTGTGCGCCGCGCTGAGCGCAATGTGATAGCGATAGGGGAAGAAGTCTCACCTAATGTATTGGCTTATTTAAACAGGCTCTCTGATTTCCTGTTCGTCGCCGCACGGTTCGTCAATCAGCAACTGGGTTCCAAAGAAAAAGAGCTACACGCCGAATAGTGAACACTTCAAGCAGCCGGGCTTCAGGTCCTGCTGCTTTTTGTTTACGCTAATAATTACAGCAAGTGGAATAAACAGAAAACTAGCGTCCTATAGCGATTTCTTGACATGCTAAGGTTTTTTTAGGTACACTAATTATAACGATTACAATGTAAGAATATATATGAAGTGAGGTGCCCGGCGATGTCTGAAGCCCAATTGAAAGATGCACTCGATACGTTGAAGTCTACGGGTGTTAGAATTACACCACAACGTCATGCGATTTTGGAATTTATGATCCATTCTACATCGCATCCAACAGCAGATGATATTTATCGTGCGCTTGAAAAAGCCTTTCCCAATATGAGTGTTGCCACCGTTTATAACAATTTACGTGTTTTTAAAAAAGCGGGATTGGTAAAAGAATTAACCTACGGGGATTCTTCAAGCCGCTTTGATTTTGTGACACACGATCATTACCATATGATCTGTAACGAATGTGGGAAAATTGTTGATTTCCACTATCCTGGGTTGGATGAAGTGGAACACTTGGCGTCCCATGTAACGGGCTTCCAAGTAGATTACCATCGCTTGGAAATTTATGGAACGTGCCGCGATTGTTATAGCGAATCAGCTAAAGCGCAATAAAAAGAATGCCCACCGATTCGGCGGGCATTCTTTTTTATAGTTGTGGCTTTTTCTTATTATATTCTTCGTCGAATTCTTTGCCTTCAAGGGAAGGGTCCATCGTCAACGGTTCATTGCAATGCATACAGATATCTACACGTCCGAGCATCTTAGTATGTCGTTCGCAATTCGGACACTGCACAGGCACTGTCTTCATTGATAATAGGCCGATCCAAGCATAGACACCAGTGCTTCCGATAATAGCAACAACACCAAGTAGCATGAAAATGACCATAATGACCGGTTGATTACGGAAATAGATACCGACATACATAATCACAATGCCGATGAAAATCAATGACAAAGCGAAGGTCCGAATGCGGTTGATTTTATTTTTGTAAGATTTCATGAGCGGTTCCTCCTTGCGTCCATCATACTATATCATAAACGACCGTAAAAAGGGTTAAGCTAATTCTGTTAAAGGAATATAAGAGAAATATGTCGAAATAAAGAAAAACGCCTTAGAATATTTGCATGCCTAGAGCATAGAGGGCACCATAAAACACATAAAGATAGACTGCAGGGAGTGACGACGGATGGAACAAATATTGAGACCGCTATATCAAGAGCGCGCGAGCCAGGAAACAACGCTCGGTGTCATCTTAATAGAAAAGAGAGAAGACATCAGCCCGATTACAGATACATTCGATTCAATCCTTCTGATTATTACAAAAGAAAACGAAACACCAGTTTTCACAAAACATTATACGTACATGGATAAAAAAGCAGCAATGCATATTATCACGGAAAAGCAATTGCACAAGTGGCTTCTGCTGGGAACAAACCGCAAGATTGTAGACTGGCTCTTTAATGGCCGCGTCATATATGATCGCAACGAATTTATGGAAAATCTCAAAACTGAATTAAAGGAATATCCTTTCTACGGTAGAAAGATCAAAATGGGACTGGAGTTTGCTAAACTGATCCGCCGTTATCTCGAAGGCAAAATGTTCTTCGAAGAAAAAAACTATTTGGATGCCTATCATCATATGGTGGAATCACTCCATCATTTGGCTCGATTATCAGTTCTTGAGAATGGACTCCCACCCGAAGTAACGGTTTGGTCACAAGTAAAGAAGATGGAGCCAGCAATCTATAAATTGTATGAAGAGCTCATCTCGAGCGATGAGCCGATTGATAAACGGTTGGAGCTTTTGTTTTTAGCTAGTGAATTCTTTATTCATTCGCGCACGCAAGATGGATCGCAGCATATTCGCGAAGTAATGGAGAAGCAAAGTAGCTGGACGATTCAGGAATTGCACGAACAGGAAGAGCTAAAAAACTATTCTTCCAATCTTGAAGTGCTAATTGAATTCTTAATCGAAAAAGATTTAGTTGCAATCAATGGCGTAAAGACAAAAAGTGAAGGTATTTACCATCGTTATTATTCAAACAAGCGTTAAATGATTTTGCAGACAGAAAGCTGACGGGGAGGTCCCTTCGTCAGTTTTCTTCATTATAGCAAGTTGAAGAATAGCAAAGCGCTGGGCAAGAACAGAGGTACTTGAAAACAAGTTGATAATATTATTGATTTTAGCGTTGACAATTAATCAACTAATGTATTATGATATTACATGTCGCTCGAACAGATTAAGTTTTTCACAATAATAAAAAAGACTTGACTCTTTCGTTCAGTGATGCTAAATTATAGAAGTTGCTCTTGGAGCAGCCGGGAAACTTGAACCTTGAAAACTGAACAGCAAAACGTCAACGAAAGACGTCACGAGCGCCTTGGCGCGCGAACGGCTTTTGCGATGGTCGCCCTTGGGCGATCGGAGCAAGCAGCCATTCCAAGCTTCGGTGTTTGTGACTTAACTACTGATCAGCTTCGGCAGATCAAGCGAATCGCGCGTCTTTTAGACGGCGATACGCCAGCAACTATTGAGCAATCAATACTACTCTATAATGGAGAGTTTGATCCTGGCTCAGGACGAACGCTGGCGGCGTGCCTAATACATGCAAGTCGAGCGGAACCATT
>NZ_JARCHV010000001.1:0-718909 GCF_028890485.2 Planococcus sp. SK3692 | reverse complement strand
TTGACCATCAGTGGTTAAGTTAATAAGGGCGCACGGTGGATGCCTTGGCACTAGGAGCCGAAGAAGGACGGCACTAACACCGATATGCCTCGGGGAGCTGTAAGTGAGCTGTGATCCGGGGATTTCCGAATGGGGAAACCCACTGTTCGTAATGGAGCAGTATCCATGTGTGAATACATAGCACATGAGAAGGCAGACTCAGGGAACTGAAACATCTAAGTACCTGAAGGAAGAGAAAGCAAATGCGATTCCCCAAGTAGCGGCGAGCGAAACGGGATCAGCCCAAACCAGAAGGCTTGCCTTCTGGGGTTGTAGGACACTCTATACGGAGTTACAAAGGAACGGATTAAGCGAAGCGACCTGGAACGGTCCGCAAGATAGGGTAATAGCCCCGTAGCTGAAAGTTCGTTCCCTCCAGAGTGGATCCTGAGTACGGCGGAACACGAGAAATTCCGTCGGAATCCGGGAGGACCATCTCCCAAGGCTAAATACTCCCTAGTGACCGATAGTGAACCAGTACCGTGAGGGAAAGGTGAAAAGCACCCCGGAAGGGGAGTGAAATAGATCCTGAAACCGTGTGCCTACAAGTAGTTAGAGCCCGTTAATGGGTGATAGCGTGCCTTTTGTAGAATGAACCGGCGAGTTACGATTGCATGCAAGGTTAAGGTGAGAAGCCGGAGCCGCAGCGAAAGCGAGTCTGAATAGGGCGAGTGAGTATGTAGTTGTAGACCCGAAACCAGGTGATCTACCCATGTCCAGGGTGAAGGTAAGGTAACACTTACTGGAGGCCCGAACCCACGCACGTTGAAAAGTGCGGGGATGAGGTGTGGGTAGCGGAGAAATTCCAATCGAACCTGGAGATAGCTGGTTCTCTCCGAAATAGCTTTAGGGCTAGCCTCAAGATAGAGAATCCTGGAGGTAGAGCACTGTTTGGACTAGGGGCCCATCCCGGGTTACCGAATTCAGACAAACTCCGAATGCCAGTGATTTATGCTTGGGAGTCAGACTGCGAGTGATAAGATCCGTAGTCAAGAGGGAAACAGCCCAGACCACCAGCTAAGGTCCCCAAATATCCGTTAAGTGGAAAAGGATGTGGCGTTGCTTAGACAACCAGGATGTTGGCTTAGAAGCAGCCATCATTTAAAGAGTGCGTAATAGCTCACTGGTCGAGTGACACTGCGCCGAAAATGTACCGGGGCTAAACGGATTACCGAAGCTGTGGATGGAC
Source organism: Planococcus sp. SK3692 (assembly GCF_028890485.2). GTDB lineage: Bacteria > Bacillota > Bacilli > Bacillales_A > Planococcaceae > Planococcus. The sequence continues at coordinate 717,681 of NZ_JARCHV010000001.1, read as the reverse complement.
ATCGTAGATGTCCGTGGTAGGAGAGCGTTCTAAGGGCGTTGAAGTCAGACCGGAAGGACTGGTGGAGCGCTTAGAAGTGAGAATGCCGGTATGAGTAACGAAAGACGGGTGAGAATCCCGTCCACCGAATGCCTAAGGTTTCCTGAGGAAGGCTCGTCCGCTCAGGGTTAGTCGGGACCTAAGTCGAGGCCGATAGGCGTAGACGATGGACAACAGGTTGATATTCCTGTACCACCTCCCCGCCGTTTGAGCAATGGGGGGACGCAGAAGGATAGGGTGAGCGTGCCGTTGGTTGTGCACGTCCAAGTTGTGAGATGAGAAACGAGGCAAATCCCGTTTCTATATAACATCAAGCAGTGATGGCAAGAGGTTTACCTCAGAGTCCCTGATTTCACACTGCCAAGAAAAGCCTCTAGCGAGGCGGGAGGTGCCCGTACCGCAAACCGACACAGGTAGGCGAGAAGAGAATTCTAAGGTGAGCGAGTGAACTCTCGTTAAGGAACTCGGCAAAATGACCCCGTAACTTCGGGAGAAGGGGTGCTCTGGTAGGGTGAATAGCCCGAGAGAGCCGCAGTGAATAGGCCCAGGCGACTGTTTAGCAAAAACACAGGTCTCTGCAAAACCGTAAGGTGACGTATAGGGGCTGACGCCTGCCCGGTGCTGGAAGGTTAAGGGGAGTGCTTAGCGCAAGCGAAGGTGCGAACCGAAGCCCCAGTAAACGGCGGCCGTAACTATAACGGTCCTAAGGTAGCGAAATTCCTTGTCGGGTAAGTTCCGACCCGCACGAAAGGCGTAACGATCTGGGCACTGTCTCAACGAGAGACTCGGTGAAATTATAGTACCTGTGAAGATGCAGGTTACCCGCGACAGGACGGAAAGACCCCGTGGAGCTTTACTGTAGCCTGATATTGAATTTTGGTGCAACTTGTACAGGATAGGTAGGAGCCAGAGAACCCGGAGCGCCAGCTTCGGGGGAGGCGTCGGTGGGATACTACCCTGGTTGTATTGAACTTCTAACCCACAAGCCTTAGCGGCTTGGGAGACAGTGTCAGGCGGGCAGTTTGACTGGGGCGGTCGCCTCCTAAAGAGTAACGGAGGCGCTCAAAGGTTCCCTCAGAATGGTTGGAAATCATTCGCAGAGTGTAAAGGCACAAGGGAGCTTGACTGCGAGACGGACAGGTCGAGCAGGGTCGAAAGACGGACTTAGTGATCCGGTGGTTCCGCATGGAAGGGCCATCGCTCAACGGATAAAAGCTACCCCGGGGATAACAGGCTTATCTCCCCCAAGAGTCCACATCGACGGGGAGGTTTGGCACCTCGATGTCGGCTCATCGCATCCTGGGGCTGTAGTCGGTCCCAAGGGTTGGGCTGTTCGCCCATTAAAGCGGTACGCGAGCTGGGTTCAGAACGTCGTGAGACAGTTCGGTCCCTATCCGTCGCGGGCGCAGGAAATTTGAGAGGAGCTGTCCTTAGTACGAGAGGACCGGGATGGACACACCGCTGGTGTACCAGTTGTTCTGCCAAGAGCATCGCTGGGTAGCTATGTGTGGCCGGGATAAGTGCTGAAAGCATCTAAGCACGAAGCCCCCCTCAAGATGAGATTTCCCATTGCGCAAGCAAGTAAGATCCCTCAAAGACGATGAGGTAGATAGGTTCGGGGTGGAAGCGTGGCGACACGTGCAGCTGACGAATACTAATCGATCGAGGACTTAACCAACAAACTGAAATGTAAGTTTCCCCCAATGTCGATTTATCCAGTTTTGAAAGAATAAGAAAATATTTTTTGAAATAATACTTGAAAAAACCGGTATTATTGATATAATAAATCTTGTCTTTCAAATTAATACAGTCTAGTGATGATGGCAAAGAGGTCACACCCGTTCCCATCCCGAACACGGAAGTTAAGCTCTTTTGCGCCGATGGTAGTTGGGGGTTTCCCCCTGTGAGAGTAGGACGTCGCTAGTCTGGATATTATTCCGAAGTAGCTCAGTGGTAGAGCACCGCACTGTTAATGCGATGGTCGTAGGTTCGAGTCCTACCTTCGGAGCCAATTATGGAGAGCTGTCCGAGTGGCCGAAGGAGCATGATTGGAAATCATGTAGGCGGGCAACCGTCTCAAGGGTTCGAATCCCTTGCTCTCCGCCAGTATATTAAGCTCGAAATAAAGGCCCCTTGGTCAAGCGGTTAAGACACCGCCCTTTCACGGCGGTAACACGGGTTCGAATCCCGTAGGGGTCACCATTCATGGAGGATTAGCTCAGCTGGGAGAGCATCTGCCTTACAAGCAGAGGGTCGGCGGTTCGATCCCGTCATCCTCCACCATTTCTTTCATTCAGATCAGAAGAAAACGTTAATATTATCGCGGGGTGGAGCAGTTCGGTAGCTCGTTGGGCTCATAACCCAAAGGTCGCAGGTTCAAATCCTGCCCCCGCAACCAAATGGTCCCGTGGTGTAGCGGTTAACATGCCTGCCTGTCACGCAGGAGATCGCCGGTTCGATCCCGGTCGGGACCGCCATTTTTATTAATAATAATATGGGTCAGTAGCTCAGTCGGTAGAGCATTAGATTGAAGCTCTAAGTGTCGGCGGTTCGATTCCGTCCTGACCCACCATATTTTTTCTCCATGCCGGAGTAGCTCAACTGGTAGAGCAACTGACTTGTAATCAGTAGGTTGAGGGTTCAAGTCCTTTCTCCGGCACCACACGGTGGGGTAGCGAAGTGGCTAAACGCGGCGGACTGTAAATCCGCTCCTTCGGGTTCGGCAGTTCGAATCTGCCCCCCACCACCAGTTTTTAGGGGCATAGTTTAACGGTAGAACAGAGGTCTCCAAAACCTCCGATGTGGGTTCGATTCCTACTGCCCCTGCCATTTTTTAAAAATATTATGATGGCGGTCGTGGCGAAGTGGTTAACGCACCGGATTGTGATTCCGGCACTCGGGGGTTCAATTCCCCTCGTCCGCCCCATGTTTTTCTTAAAAATTTAATACCATACATAAATAATAGCGTGGCGGTCGTGGCGAAGTGGTTAACGCACCGGATTGTGATTCCGGCACTCGGGGGTTCAATTCCCCTCGTCCGCCCCAGTATTATTGGGGTATAGCCAAGCGGTAAGGCAACGGGTTTTGATCCCGTCATGCCCTGGTTCGAATCCAGGTACCCCAGCTTTTGCGGAAGTAGTTCAGTGGTAGAACGCCACCTTGCCAAGGTGGAGGTCGCGGGTTCGACCCCCGTCTTCCGCTCCATTATTTAGGCGGCATAGCCAAGCGGTAAGGCATGGGTCTGCAACACCCTTACCACCGGTTCGAGTCCGGTTGCCGCCTCCAAACTATTTTGCCGGCGTGGCGGAATTGGCAGACGCGCGGGACTCAAAATCCCGTTCCTTCACGGGAGTGTCGGTTCGACCCCGACCGCCGGTATCAAATGATCATCACTCTGCCAAGTGATGTAAGCTTAAAACTCTGACTTTTACAGTCAGAGTTTTTTTCTTTATTTATGAGAATGATTTGCAGGTGTACATAGCAAATATTTTTAAAAAAATTGCTAATAACCTCTTGCAAAATAATCGGTTTACTAATATAATAATAAATGTTCCTGAAAGCAATGAATAATTGTTTCTGGATGCAATTTTGCCGGCGTGGCGGAATTGGCAGACGCGCGGGACTCAAAATCCCGTTCCTTCACGGGAGTGTCGGTTCGACCCCGACCGCCGGTATCATGTACATTGCTCTGCCAAGCAATGTATTGAAAAGCCCTAACTTCAGTTAGGGCTTTTTTTCTTTGTCTTAATCTGGTAGCAAGAGTAGTACTATTATTAAAAACCACTAATGGAAATCTAGCTGAGGAGTAGCCTGTTTTCGAACGAGACGGACGTGGCCGATGCGGTAAGTTGAAAGGGTAGTGATGGGAACATCTTAGGGGGATCGGCTCTCTACACCTGTATTTTGAAAAAGGCAGCTTCCTTTGAAGACTGTCTTTTTTACGTGTATTGGAATATATAATAGGATGCCATGGGAGAGTGGAGGCTGCGTGTTATAATAATCAAAATTACGATCTTGGCGGGGGTGGCAAGGTGGTTACAGAACAAGGATTTGATCAGGAGTTTACGGTTATACTCGATAACCATGAAGTTCTATTAAAAGAAGGGTTGAGCGAAGTTGAAGTTGAAAAGAGGTTAAAGATTTTTGGCGCCAATGAATTGCCTCGAGGAAAGCGAGAACCTGGAGTTATAAAGTTTTTTAAGCATTTTCATGATGTACTGATCTATGTATTGTTGGCAGCGGCAGTTATTACAGTCATACTTGGACATTATATTGATACGAGTGTCATTTTAGCTGTAGTTGTAATCAATGCGGCAATTGGATATATTCAACAGAATAAAGCTGAGAAGGCTTTGGATAACATACGTGAAATGCTATCAGTCAAAGCGGAAGTATTGCGTGAGGGTAAGCGAAAAGATATTTTGGCGGCTGATTTGGTGCCTGGGGATCTTGTTTATTTAAGGGCGGGTGATAAGGTGCCCGCAGATATACGGCTTGTAGAAGCATCTAATCTTCAGGTGGAGGAGTCCTCTTTGACCGGTGAATCAGATGCAATAAATAAACAGACTGAGAGGCTATCGAGCGATACGGTGCTTGGCGACCGTTCCAATATGGTATTTGCAGGAACTGCTGTTGCAGCCGGATCAGGGTTTGGGGTTGTCATTGCAACAGGAGGGGATACTGAACTCGGAAAAATCAGCAACGCGATGGAATCTGTCGAGAAATTACAGACGCCCTTGTTAAAGCAGACCGCCCAGTTCGGAAAAGTGATATCAGTGATTATTGTACTGAGTGCAATTGGCATGTTCTTTATCGGCTATTGGTTCCATGACTATGCCACGGCTGAGTTAATACTAGCAATCATCGGTTTGACGGTAGCCGCTATTCCAGAAGGGCTGCCAGCGGTATTATCCATAATTTTAGCTTTGGGTGTCCAGACAATGGCTGGAAAGAATGCTATTGTAAGAAACTTGCCGTCAGTCGAAACTTTAGGCGCTGTAACAGTAATATGCTCAGATAAAACAGGAACTTTGACGAAAAATGAAATGACAGCGACTTCTGTCATCCTAGCAGATGAAGAGATCGATGTTAGTGGGATCGGTTATTCACCAGAAGGAATGTTTAAGAAAAATGGAGAAGGTATTCGTTTAACTGATTATCCTCATTTAGCAAAGTTTTTGGCTTGTGTGAAAACGGTTAATGATGCTCATTTGGTCAAAGGAAAAAAGGGGAAGTGGTCAATCAGTGGGGGGGCGACGGAAGGCTGCTTGTTGGCGCTTGCAGAGAAAGCGGATGCCCCAGTTGAGAAGTTGCCGGTGATTATGAAGATCCCGTTTGACTCTTCTTACAAATATATGGCTGCTTTAGTTGAAAATCGGGGAACTAAATGGATCTATGTAAAGGGGGCCCCTGAAAAGCTGCTAGAGATGATACCAGGCGAAGAAAGGAATGAATGGGAGGCGAAGATAGTCTCACATGCAAAACGCGGTGAACGCCTCTTAGGAGCTGCTGTTAAGCAAGTCGATCATACTGTAGAATCTATTAGCCATGAAGACATGAAAAGTGGATTTGATTTTTTGGGCATGGCTTGTATCATTGATCCTCCGCGCGAAGAAGTGGTCGATTCCATTGCCCAATGCAAGAAAGCTGGAATTCGGGTTAAGATGATCACTGGAGACCATAAAGAGACGGCTGTTGCGATTGGGTCAAAGCTTGGAATTGGCGACGGGGCCAAGGCGATCGAAGGCAGGGAATTGGATGGTTTGAACGCTCAACAGTTGAAAGCCGCGGCCATGGAATATGATATTTTTGCACGTACCAGCCCTACAAATAAACTCCAATTGGTTGAGGCTCTTCAAGCGGAGGGACAAGTGTGCGCAATGACCGGCGATGGTGTAAACGATGCGCCGGCTTTGAAACGCGCTGATATCGGCATTGCGATGGGAATTAAAGGAACAGAAGTATCAAAAGAAGCGGCAGAGATGGTGCTGGTTGATGATAATTTCAGCACGATTGTCAATGCAGTGAAGGAAGGACGTCGTGTCTATGATAATTTGAAAAAGACCATCCTGTTCATCTTGCCGACAAACGTATCAGAAGGACTGCTTATTTTTATCAGTATCCTATTTGGCACCACGATCCCGCTCACTGCGGTTCAGATTTTGTGGGTCAACATGATCACGGCCGTGACGATTTCCTTGGCGATTGCATTCGAAAAGCTCGAGCCTGGTACAATGGAGCGGCCGCCGCGTAAAGGCAATAGCCCGTTGCTCAGCGGCTATTATGTTTTCCGTATCGCTTTCGCGTCAGCGATTATCGGAGGGGGCATTTTATGGATGAATAGTATGCTGGAAGCTAGAGATTACGACCAAGGCGTATTGCAGACCATGACGTTACAAGCTCTTGTCATCTCGCAGTTATTTTATTTATTCAATTGTCGGAGCGAGCGGCGTTTTGCGCTGAATCGTGATTTCTTTTCCAATAAAGCGGCTTTTATCGTCTCAGCCATATTAATCATAGTGCAGCTTTCGGTGACGTATGTGCCGGTTATGAATACGCTGCTCGGCACGGAACCGATTGGGATCAGGTATTGGATATGGCCGCTATTGATCGCGGTGAGCGTATTTATCATTGTGGAGCTGGAGAAATGGATCGTGCGGTCGATAGGTGGACGTTTAGCAAATGATCAAGTGAAGCGCAAATAAAGGAGGAATTATGAGACAGATACATAGTGAAATCGTTGAATTTAGGGGAAGCCATTATGATTTTGGAGTGACGCAAGGAAATGCGCTTAAAGAGTCGATTACCCTGCATAATCGCCGCGGGCAATGGAAAAGCAAGAGGCCGCGTTTTGTCATTGATCCGGCAGAAGCACAAGCAGCGTTTAATGAATACGCGCCAAAACTATGGGAGGAGTTGAAAGGTCTTGAAGATAGCCTTCAGCTGCCAATTGATGAGGTGCTCCGTGATTTCGGCGGTTACCGGATCGATGCGCCGCCGTCGGGCTGTTCAATCGTTAGCGGGGAAGACTTTTTAGTGCGTAATTATGATTTCCATCCACAGACCTATGAAGGCAGGTTTTGTTTGTTCCAGCCTGAAGTAGGGAATGCCATCATCGGGCCAAGCCAACGCATTTTGGGGCGTATGGATGGCATGAACGAGCATGGCTTGGCGATGGGCTATAATTTTATGCACCGGAAAAACCCGGGTGATGGCTTTGTCTGTTATATGATCGGGCGCATCATTCTCGAGAGCTGTTCGACCATTGAAGAGGCCGTGGCTTTAGTCAAAGATATTCCCCATCGCGGGTCATTTAGCTACATCGTGACCGATAAGAGCGGCGCGACAAAGGTCATTGAAGCAACGCCGCGCCAAGTGGTGGTGCGGGATGCTACGGCGTGTACGAATCATTTTGAAATCCAGCAGCATGAGAACCGCAATTATTTAAAGGATTCTTATGAGCGGTTGTCCGTTATCGAACAGAATGCAGAAGATGCTATGGAAGCGTATCGCGCTTATCGCCTGTTCAACGATACGGGCCGCGGCTTGTTTTCGGACCTTTATAAGAGTTGGGCCGGAACAATCCATACATCTGTTTATCTACCGAAAGAGCAGGAAGTGTGGTTCGCGCTTGGGGGCGACCAGGAGCCCGAAGTGTTCAAGTTTGGGGAATGGCTTGCAGGAAAGCCTGTTCGTAATCGATCCGTCCATGGACAGATCGATACCGGCATTGGCTTTGCTCATACGGATGCTTTATTCAAATAAAAAACGGCTGGAGCGTAAATGCTCTAACCGTTTTTTTGTTGCAGTGAAGACAGGTCGTCAAGATATGGAAACGGAAAATGAGTGTCGATTTTCCCGTTGATTCGTTTTGCCAGCAAGCGCTCGCCTTGCAGCCATTTTTGAAAATCAAACATGAGCGGCAAGCGGTCAGGGCCTAGTGCAAAGCCGACTTCCAAACTGTTCGGAAAATAGGAAGCAGTATGCAAAGTGCCGGACGCGGTACTGTATTTTGTTGAAAACACGCCCTGATCCGAGTCGTTCAATAATCGGAACGCTGCGTATGCGTCATTTGATGTTGTGGAATGCGTAAGAAGCGCTTCCTCGCGCCGTTTGGAATCGTCAATCTGGTAACGGTTTTCTTCCGATAACACTTCAAAATGGTTGGTCGAAACTGCCGCTTCCCGAACGATGACATTGCGCGGGGAAGTTTCGGCGACGACTGAACGCCCGCTCTTATCCAACAATACATAACTAAAAGAGCGGCGGTGTGGCAGCTCTTTCAATAAATCGACGGCTTCTTCGATTGATGCACAATGCTCGAGGATCAGGCGGCCGATCATATTGCAGATAAATCCATCTGCGGAGTTGCGCCGGTTGATGAAGTTATAACCCATTGCCAACCCTTTTTCGTTGAGCCCGTCGGTTCGTCCAGTAATTTGCATGGACGGTCCAATAGATGCGTAACCACCGTCTGTCGGCTCGTACAAGGCGAATCGGCCTTCATAGCCTTGCGGTGAACTGTCATAATTGCGAACTAGGAAATCGGAGCGGCTCAGAATCGAGCAGCCGCTTCGTGTATATTCGATATAATAGCCACCGAATTCGCGCAAAGCATCGTAAAATGGCCATTTCAAGGCATCGGCCAAGCCTTCTATTTCTTCCCAGATGCGCGGGGCAAAGCGTTCGAGCATATCGATGGCTTTCGTTTCATCCACCAATAATTGCTTGCTGTTTTCATTGCGCTGTATTTTTCGGTTCGGCAAAAGCAATGATTCTCTTAACAATTCCCCTTGGTGGTAGCCGAAATCGTAATGGCTGCCGCGGAATTGAATAATATCGCTATGGACTTTCTTCATGTGGCATCCCTCTTTTTTATCTCAGTATCAAAAGAATACTAGAGTTTTCGGGAGAATAAAAAGAATATGCCTGAAGCTTATGCTTCAGGCAATTACAGGATATAGCTTGTAGCTTCGCCGCCATTGATTCCGGTGAACATATTGCCGGCGGCGGTCAATAGCTGAAGGGCATTATCGCGGTCCATTGAAGGGCGAAGGTAGAACACCTGTATCGCCTCTGTTGTGTGTTCCGTGACAGCAGTGCGCTTGGAATCGACATAAGGACTGCCGAACGCACCTTTTGCATCGCGTGTAACGATGATTTTATCGAGTGTATTGTCGCGGTTGTTCAAGCCTTCATAGGAGTCTTCGGAAGTGCCAAGTGCGATTTCGATATCGCCTTCGATTTTTTTCGCATCGTAGAGACCGAGTGGGATTTCGTATTGAAGGGATAGAAAACTGTTCATGTCGATCGCCGAGTTGACTGGGGCCAAGTAGTTTTGCTTGCGCACTCTGCGGTACAAGGCTTCTGCAGAAGGCCGGTAGCGGTTTGGGTCGCCTCCGAGTGCTTTCCAGGCAAGCTTCCACTCGAGGAGGCCAGGGAAATCCGTCAATTCCTTATCGTCCATATCGAAGAACAACTGCTCCTGGAACAGCTGGAGACGCCCTTTTAACATTTGAGGTGAATCCGAAACGGTGATATTGTTATAATGAATAATGCCGATTTTAAAATCAGGCACGATCTCTGTTATTTCAGGGTTTACGCGAAAGTCCACAGCAAACATCCTTTCCGTGAATAGTAGAATCATCTTACCATAAATTGGAGCAAGGAGTTATCGACATGAACTTGGATCAATTCCAACAACAACTGGTTGCATATGCCGAGGAAATCGGAATTGATAAAATCGGCTTTGCTTCGGCCGAACCTTTTTTTAATTTAAAGCATCGTTTGATCCGTCAGCAGCAATTGAATTTCCAGTCCGGCTTTGAGGAATCGGATGTAGAGAAACGTACGCGCCCGGAACTATTGATGGAAGAGCCGGTGAGCATCATTGCGATTGCGATTGCCTATCCTTCCAAAATGGAAGGGGCGACGCCTGGTGTCAAAGGGGCGAGGCGCGGCATTTTCTCGCGTTCTTCCTGGGGCAAGGATTACCACGCGGCACTACGGGACCGGCTGGCGCTGCTTGAATCGTTCATTGCGGCTCATTATCCGGACGCGCGCATGAAATCGATGGTCGACACCGGTGAATTGTCTGACCGTGCCGTGGCAGAACGGGCCGGTATCGGATGGAGTGCGAAAAATACCAATATCATCACGCCCGAGTTCGGGTCGTATGTTTATTTGGGTGAGATGATCACCAACATCCCATTTGAGTACGATGAGCCGTTGGAAGACCAATGCGGCGACTGCCGTTTGTGCATCGATACGTGCCCGACCGGCGCGATTGTCGAGGGAGGACAATTAAATGCCCAGCGCTGCATTTCGTTTTTGACACAGACGAAAGGCTTCCTGCCGGATGAATTCCGCTCGAAAATCGGCAATCGGATTTACGGCTGCGACACGTGCCAGACGGTGTGCCCGAAAAATAAGCGCAAAGCCAATCGCATCCACCCGGAATTCGATCCGGACCCGGAAATTGCCAAGCCGCTCTTAGAGCCGCTATTGACCATTTCCAATCGAGAATTCAAAGAAAAATTCGGTCATGTGTCAGGTTCTTGGCGCGGCAAAAAGCCGATTCAGCGCAACGCCATTTTGGCACTTGCCCATTTCAAGGAGCAGTCGGCAGTGCCCACGTTGATCGAATTAATGAACACGGATCCGCGCCCGGTTATCCGCGGTACGGCCGCTTGGGCGATCGGCCGCATCGGAACGGATGAAGGAAGACAAGCGCTCGAACTTGCACGGCAGCAAGAGAAAGATGAAGAGGTGCTGGCGGAGATCGAAAAAGGCCTGGCATTCTTTTCTGCAGAAACGAAAGGATAAGTGAAGAAATTTGGGAATTCATATTGTGTTATATCAGCCATTAATTCCGGCGAATACCGGGAACATTGCACGCTCTTGTGCGGGGACAGGGGTCAGCCTTCATTTGATCAAGCCGCTCGGATTTTCGACGGACGATAAAATGCTTAAACGGGCGGGGCTCGATTATTGGGAGCACGTGGATATTCATTACCACGATGGCCTCGATGAGTTGTTTACATCCTATCCGGACGGCAAATACCATTACATCACCAAGTTCGGTACGAAGACATACAGTTCGTTCGATTTTTCAGATACCGGGGAAGACTATTTCTTCGTCTTCGGTCAGGAAACAAAGGGCTTGCCGAGGGAATTGATTGATGCCAACTTAGACCGCTGTTTGCGCATTCCGATGAATGAACATATCCGTTCACTCAATTTGTCGAACACGGCAGCGATCTTGATGTATGAAGCGCTGCGCCAACAGGATTTCCCGAATTTGAAATAAACGACAAAAAAGGACAGCGCGTGGGCGCTGTCCTTTTGCATTTCACATTATTGTCTTTTGTCTGTGCCTGGTTTGTCATCGTATCCAGCAGTGAAGATAGCTACCAAAAACGATACACAAATCCCCAAGATTAAGATCAAGTTCATGAATGACGACCTCCTTGAAATTTGCATCTGTGTTTAGTATAGCGTACCATCGGGAAAAATGAAATATGGAACCCACTCGAAAATATGGACATTTTCCGTCCATCCGAAAAAATTGAAACTTTTCTGGATGTGATGCGTATATAGGGGTAGGAACAAAAGGAAGGGATGAACCGATATGAAAATGAAAACATCCGTTGCACTGCTTTGGATTACGGGTCTTGCGGAGGCATTTCTGGCCATCCCGTTCATCGGGGGCGGGTTTGTGATTTCTGCAGGCTATGCACCGCTCGGCATCATGTTCGTGCTGCATGCGATTACGTTGTTCTTTTGCTTTAAAGAATACTCGCCGAAATTTGGCTCGATTCTCGGGATCATTACAAGTGCACTCGCTTGGATTCCAGTGATTGGCTGGGCGCTGCACTTATTGACAGCAATCGTGCTATTGCTATCAGCAGCCATGTCCGGACGCTCAGCTAGAGTTTAACGGCAAAAGCACCGAGAAATCGGTGCTTTTTTGTGTGGGGAATTTCAAAGCACATGAAATATAGCCTTGTAGATAAAGCTTTTATTCTGAACGGAACGCAAAACATAGAACAATCCCCTGCACAGAAATATGCAGGGGATTGTTCTAATGCGGTGCAATAAGAATCTGGATCGTGAACAGCACAGCGAAAATATACAGGATCGGGTGGACAGTTTTCCATTTGCCTTTGAAGATCTTCATCAGAGGGTAAGAGATGAACCCGAGTGCGATGCCGGTTGCGATACTTGAAGTGAGCGGCATCGCAAGGACAATCAGGAATGCTGGGAACGCTTCATCAAATTGATCCCAATCGATGTGCTTGACGGCGCCGATCATTAAGCTGCCGACAATGATAAGTGCGGGAGCGGTGATCGCGGCGACGCCCGAAAGAGAGCCGACGAGCGGGCCGAAAAAGGCAGCTGCGATGAATAGGATCGCGACGGTCAAAGTCGTGAGCCCTGTGCGTCCGCCAGCAGCGACGCCAGCAGAAGATTCGACATATGCGCTGGTCGGGCTTGTGCCGACCATAGCGCCTGCACTGGCGGCGACCGAATCGGCGAGAAGCGCCTGGCGCACGCGCGGCATTTTATTGTCTTTCATAAGACCTGCTTGTTTTGCGACACCGATCATCGTGCCGGTCGTATCGAAAAGCGTGACGAGCAAGAACGAGAATACGACACCGTAGAGCCCGAATTCAGCGACGAGCAGGAACGCTTCGATGGGATTCCAGACGATAATGCCTTCCGGAAGCGATGGCAACTTCATGAAACCTTCCGCAAACTTCAATTGACCGGTGAAGAAGGCAATTATGCCGGTTGCGATCATGCCGAAGAAAATCCCGCCATGAATGTTCAAGGACATGAAGATGAGCGTGATGGCGAGCCCTGCGAGTGTCAATGCGACAGGCGGTGAAGTCAAATCGCCGAGGCCGACGAGATTTGCTTCATTGGCGACGATCAATCCGCTGAGGCGCATGCCGATGAAAGCGATGAACAAGCCGATGCCTGCCGTAATGGCATGTTTTAAGTTTTCAGGAATGGCTTCGATGAGGATTTTACGCATTGAGGTTAGAGACAGCGCGACAAACAGCAATCCGGAAACGAAGACTGCGGCAAAAGCAGTCGTATAATCAATGGCGCCGTCAGAAGCGAGCACCATGGAAGTGAAATATGCGTTAAGCCCCATGCCCGGCGCGATGGCGATCGGGTAATTGGCGAGAAGTGCCATCCAAAGTGTACCGATCACGGCTGCGATGATGGTGGCAAGAAATACTTGGTCAAACGGAACGCCGGCAGCGCCTAAAATGACCGGGTTGACGATAACGATGTAGGCCATCGTCAAGAATGTCGTCATACCGGCTGTAATTTCGGTTCTGACATCTGTTCCGTGTTCTTTCAATTGAAACATGAAAATCCTCCTTATAAACACGAACATTTTGAACAACACGTTTAATAATATTCGTTTTTAATATCGGATGCAAGAGCTTTTCGTAATCTGGTGGCGAATAGTCGAAATTCCTTTCGACAATTTGTACAATGAAAAAGAACAGGAGGAGAATGTTTATGAATCTGACGATCGAATCAACAAAGACCTTACATAATGGAGTGGAAATGCCGCGTTTCGGACTTGGCGTCTACAAGATGACCGACAAGGAAGCGGCGGTCGAAGCGATGGTAACAGCGATCCAGACAGGTTATAAAGCGATCGATACGGCTACAGTGTATGACAATGAAGCAGAAGTCGGGGAAGCAATACGTGCAGGCGGAGTGAAGCGTGAAGAGCTGTTCATCACATCAAAAGTATGGAATACCGACCAGGGCTATGACCAGACTTTGCGTGCATTCGAAGCTTCATTGAAACGGCTGGATATGGATTATTTGGATCTGTATTTGACGCATTGGGCAATTCCTGACACGTTCGAGGAAACGTACCGCGCTATTGAGCGCTTGTATGACGAAAAGCTGATCCGTGCTGCTGGAGTATCGAATCACCAGCAGCATCATCTGGAGAAAATTTTGGCCAAGGCCAATACGAAGCCGATGGTCAACCAGATCGAGCTGCATCCGCAATTGACACAGGAATCCCTGCGCGAATTTTGCGCGGCACAAGACATTGCGGTCACGTCCTGGTCTCCGCTTGCGAGAGGGCGCCTGCTCGAAGATCCGGTGCTGTCGGAAATCGGCGATAAATATGGGAAATCAGTTGCACAAACGATTATTCGCTGGCATCTCCAGAATGACTTGATTGTCATCCCAAAATCGGTGACGCCGTCGCGCATCGTTGAAAATGCCGATGTTTTTGATTTTGAATTAAGTGAAGAAGAACTGAAACAGATTTCAGCGCTTAACCAGGATTGGCGCAGCGGCACCCATCCGGATGAAATCAAGGTTTAATAAAAAAAAGGCCAGCGAACGAGGTTCGCGGGCCTTTTTTTATTGTTTTGCTTCAATATCGATTTGCTGCCCGGTGAACGGGTGTTTAAATGCAATGCGGAATGCATGCAGGAAGTATTCGCCGTCATCAGTCGGCGGCCCTCCGTACAATTCATCGCCGATGATCGGGTGCTTGACGTGCGACAAATGGGCGCGGATCTGGTGCGTACGCCCGGTCTCCAAAGTTAAATGAAGCAGAGAGCGGCCGTCTGCGCGGTTGATGACTTGGTAATGGGTGACGGCGCTTTGCCCGTTCGGCGATACGCGGCGGCGCGTGGCGTGATGGCGGTCGCGGCCTAGCGCGAAGTCGAGCGTTCCGGATTGGCCGCGGACGAGACCCTTGACGAGTGCTTCGTATTCACGCTGCACAAGCTTTTGTTCAACCATCCGGTCCATGACGTTTTTGGCGATCGGATGTTTGGCTAAAAGCAAGACACCGGAAGTGCCCTGGTCAAGCCGGTGGATGTGTTCGATATAGGAACCTCCGGATTGCTGGACGTAGGCGATCAAGCCGTTGATGAATGTATCGTCCTGGTGGTTATCATTCGGGTGGGTGGCGAGCCCTTTTGGTTTGTTGGCAATGATGAAGTGTTCGTCTTCAAATAAAATTTCAGGTTTGATCGACGCGTTCGGGCGGTATGGCGACTCGGCTTGGGGAATCGTAACCGTCAGCTTTGTCCCTTTATCGAGCGGTTCTTGCCAGCGTGGTTCTGTGCCGTCTTCAAGAAGAACACCTTTTGCCATGCGCAGTTCGTGAACAGTCTTTTTGCCGAGACCCCATTCGTTTTTCAATAAGTCCGTTACGGTCATGCCTTGTTCCGGAATTTGGTAAGTCCAATTCATTTTGCAGTCCTCCATAAAAACAGGACCATGCGCGCGGCACATGATCCCATTTCAGTTTATTTTTTTACGACTTCCTGGAAAAATTGTTCGATATTCTCTTTCGGCTGTGCGCCAGTCCAGCGCGCAACTTCCTGCCCGTCTTCATAATGGACGAGTGTTGGTGTCGCTTCTAGTGCGTAATCGGTCCAGCCTTGATCGAATTCGAGCAGGTTGTATTGAAGCACCTCGACATCCATATCATCTGCCACAGGCATCAAGATCGGTGTCGTCTGCTGGCAGAACTGGCAAGTCGGGCTGAAGAAGTAGACAGTCGTCGGCTCGCCGTTTTGGATCTGTTCGTTCACATCTTCAGGCAATGCGATATTCTGGTAATTTTCGTCATCGAGCTGATCGATGGTAGCCGGATTCAAATCATCCGTGCCATATGGGTTGTCTGCCAGTTTTTCGTCTTGCGATTGATTGGTCAAAAAGACAATCAACGCAAAGATGGCAATTACGACGCCAGCGATAATCAGCAATTTTTTCATCTTATTGTTCCTCCTTCAATGATTTCCACAGATATACACTCGTTCCGGCAATCAAAGCGAATGCGATGAGCGCGAGAAACGGAATGGTGATGAATCCGAGGTAATTGATATATTCCCCTGTGCACGGCACTTGCCCACAAGACGGTGCGGAATCCGATAAGAAACGGAGTTTTTGGATGCCGTAATGATACAGCGAAACCGATCCTCCGATAACGGATAGCACAAGCGAAGTCATGGCGATGCGCGGATTTTTCTGCACATAGGCAACGCCGAGCACAAAGACGAGTGGATACATGAAGATGCGCTGAACCCAGCACAGCTCACACGGAATGTACCCGCGCACTTGGGAAAAATACAGCGAGCCAAGTGTCGCAACTAGGGACACCGCCCACATGAACAGCAAACTGTTTTCTTGACGCTTCGTCATCTTTTGTCCCTCTTTTCCGGAAAGCTTTCCTTTTGAAGTATAATTCTTAACACCATACAAGTAAAATAATATCAACAACTGGGCGTATGGGCTATAATTAACTTTGAAACTTTTGTGAAGGAGCGCGGTAACGTGGCAGAACAATTCGATTTATCCCATTTTGAAAAAAGCATGATCATCCGTGAGATGAGCTATGCTGATATACCTGCCATTCTGGAAATGCAGCAGCTTTGCTTTCCGGGCATGGATCCTTGGAAAGAAGAGCAGCTTAGAAGCCATTTAGGCGTCTTTGCACAAGGACAGATCGTCGCGGAACTTGACGGCAAAGTGATCGGCTCCTGCTCGAGCCTATTGATCAATTTCGACGAATACGATGACCGCCATACGTGGGACGATGTCACGGACGGCGGCTATATAACGAACCATAACCAAGACGGCTATAATATGTACGGCATTGAAGTGATGGTGCATCCAGAATACCGCCGCATGCAAGTCGGGCAGCGTTTGTACGAAGCGCGCAAAGAACTGGCGCGTGAATTGAACTTGAAATCGATCATCATCGGGGGACGCATCCCGAATTACCATAAACACGCAGACGAAATGTCGCCGCGCGAATATGTCGATGCGGTGTCGCGCCACAAAATCTATGATCCCGTTTTGACATTCCAATTGATGAACGGCTTCCAATTGATGCGCATCAACCCAGGCTATTTGCAAGACGATAAAGCATCAGGCAAATACGCAACGCTCATGGAATGGAACAATGTCGATTACAAACCTATCTCCAAGCGCCATTTCAAGACGAGTTTGCCAGTGCGGATCTGCGTCGTCCAATACTTGATGCGTGCCATCAATTCATTCGACGATTTGGCGAACCAGGTCGAGTACTTTGTCGATGTGGCATCGGACGCGCATTCGGATTTCGTCGTGTTCCCGGAAATCTTCACGACACAATTGATGTCGTTCTTGAATGAACCGTCTCCAAGCCAAGCCGTCCGTAAATTGACGGAATTCACGCCTCAATACATCGAGCTGTTCACGGATCTTGCCGTGCGCTATAACGTCAACATCATCGGCGGCTCCCATTTCGTCAAAGAAGAAGACGACGAAATCTACAACATTGCGTATTTATTCCGCCGCGACGGCTCGATTGATAAACAGTATAAGATTCATATCACCCCGAACGAACGCAAATGGTGGGGCATTTCTGCCGGCGATTCAGTGCGCGTATTCGATACCGATTGCGGCAAGATCGCGATCCAGATCTGCTACGACATCGAGTTCCCAGAACTGGCCCGCATCGCAACCGATATGGGCGCCAACATCATCTTCTCGCCGTTCTGTACGGAAGACCGTCAAGGCTATCTGCGCGTGCGTTATTGTGCACAAGCCCGTGCGGTCGAAAACCAGATCTACACGGTCATTTCCGGAACGGTCGGAAACTTGCCGCAGACAGAAAACATGGATATCCAATATGCCCAGTCCGGTATATTCGCACCAAGCGACTTCGAATTTGCACGCGACGGCATCGTCGGTGAGACCAATCCGAACCTGGAGATGGTATTGATAGGGGATGTTGACCTTGAAATCCTCAGACGCCAGCGCCAGGACGGTACCGTTAAGCAATTGAAGGATCGCCGCCATGACGTCTACCGTGTTGAATATAAACAAGATTAACTCCAGCCGCTCCTAATCGGGGCGGCTTTTTTGCGGAAAATTTGGTAAACTGATAAGTAATTGGAGGGATGAACCATGACATGGAAGCAAAGAATGCAAAAATGGCTCGGACACGAGGGGCTGGATATGAACACGAAACAGCAGCTACAATTACTAGCTGAAGACGAGCAGTTGGCAGAAGATGCGTTTTATCAGGACTTGGTATTCGGAACAGGGGGAATGCGCGGTGAAATCGGGCCGGGCACGAACCGCATGAATGTCTATACCGTCAGAAAAGCGTCAAAAGGCATTGCCGACTATATTGAAAGCTTCGGCGAAGAGGCGATGAAGCGCGGCGTCGCGATCGCGTTCGACAGCCGCCGCATGTCACCGGAGTTTGCTGAAGAAGCGGCGCGCACATTTGCTGCTGCGGGCATTCGGGCATACGTCTATGAATCTGCGCGCACAACGCCGCAATTATCATTTACTGTACGTGAATTAAATGCGTTTATGGGCATCGTCATCACCGCCAGCCACAACCCGCCTGAATACAATGGCTATAAAGTGTACGGCGAAGATGGCGCACAATTGGATCTCGAAGCAGCGGATCAAGTCATCGGGTTTGTCAGCCGTGTCGAAGACGAACTGGCAATTGAAAACGAAGAATTCGATTCGAGCTTGCTGGAAATACTCGGCGAACAGCTCGACCGCGCTTATATCGACCAGGTGTTGACGGTGCAGGAAACGAATGTTGAACCGATCAGCGTCGTCTTTACGCCGCTGCACGGGGCATCAGGTGCGACCGTTCGTCGAGTTTTTGATGAAGCCGGCTATAGCGGCGTCACTTACGTCGAAGAACAAATGGCGCCGGATGGTGAATTTCCGACGGTGGAGTCTCCGAACCCGGAAGAATCCTCAGCGTTTGACCTCGCTCGGAAATACGGGGAAGAGCAGACCGCAGACTTATTGATTGCCATCGACCCGGACGGCGACCGTGTTGGCGCGGCGGTTTGGACCGGTACGCAATACGAATTATTGACTGGCAACCAAACCGGCGGCATCTTGCTGGAATATTTATTGGGCCAGAAAAAAACCAAAGGTGAATTGCCGGAAGACGGTCGCATCTTCAAGACCATCGTCACTTCCGGATTCGGGGAAGCGGTCGCTAAGAGTTACGGCGTAGAGAGCGAAGACGTGTTGACAGGCTTTAAATTCATCGGTGAGAAATTGCGTGAAAACGATGCCCAGCACGAATTCACGTTCCTGTTCGGCTACGAAGAAAGCTACGGCTATTTAATCCGCGATTTTGCACGCGATAAAGATGCCGTACAAGCGACATTGCTATTGGTCGAAGCGGCTGCCTTCTATAAGAAGCAAGGCAAAAACCTCTACGGTGTCTTGAATGAGTTGTACGAACGCCACGGCTTCTACCGCGAATTGCTCGTCTCCGTAACCAAAAAAGGCATCGAAGGGGCACGGGAAATCACGCAGCTGCTCGATGGCTTGCGCGCGGCGCCGCCCCAATCCATTGCGGGCATTTCAGTCGAAAAAATTGAAGACTACGACACCCGGACACGGACGCTTGTCGATATGGGCACGAGCGAAACAATCATCTTGCCACAGTCGAATGTCTTAAAATACTTCCTGTCGGATGGCTCATGGGTGTGCGTGCGACCGAGCGGCACCGAGCCGAAAGTAAAATACTATTTCGGCGTCAAAGCGGCCACTCAGCAGGAAAGCGACGAAAAGCTTGAATTATTGAAAGAATCGTTTCTTGATATCGTTGCGAATCGCTGAAAAAAGCTCCCCGTAGAGGGAGCTTTTTCATTCGAAAGAATGAGGCAAACGCCGGTTCTTATCGGTACAATAGCAACTAGGAGGGATCAGCTCATGGTGCCTGAACAGCATTCGGACGTCATCTTATTGAAAGAGATCGCGGAGTTGTTGAACGAAGAAACGAATATGGAGCGCATGCTCAGCGGTGCGATCGACAAATTGCTGCAAAACTCCAATTTTGAAACGGCATGGATTTTTTTCATCGATGAAAAAGGCAAGCATCAGCTGGTTGCCCAAGCAAATTTGCCTGATGCACTCGAGGAGCGGGATTGTCGCCATTTGACGAAAGGCGGCTGCTGGTGTGTCAAGCGCTACCACGACGGTGATTTGGAAAAGGCGTCGAATATCATCGCATGCCAACGTATCGAAAATGCCAAAGCGGCACATGGCAAAATCGGCAATATTTCGCATCACGCGACTGTGCCGCTTCAATCGGGCAAGGAAAAATTCGGCTTGCTCAATATCGCGGCGGCGGATACGGTACGCTTTTCAAAAGACGAATTGGCGTTATTGGAATCGGTCGCTTTCCAAATCGGTTCCGCCATCAAGCGCATCGTCCTAACCAAACAAGAACAAGAGCTGGCACTCGTTAAAGAGCGCAACCGGCTCGCACGGGATTTGCACGATTCGGTCAATCAGCTGTTGTTCTCGGTCACGTTAACGGCAAGAGGCGGCATTGAAATGGCGGAAGACGAAGCGCAAAAAAGCACATTTCGCGACATCCAGCATCTCAGCCAGGAAGCGCTCAACGAAATGAGAGCATTGATTTGGCAATTGCGGCCAAAAGGGCTGGAGAGTGGCTTGATCGATGCCATCAAAGCGTACGGAGAAATGCTCGGGCTTGCGATGGAAACAAAAGTGACCGGCGTGATCCAATTGCCGTCGCGTACGGAAGAAACTTTATTCCGCATCGCGCAAGAGGCTTTGAATAATGTGCGTAAGCATGCAGGCACAAGCGCTGCCCAAATCTATGTGACAATCACGCCGACTGATGTCTTATTAGTCATCAAAGACGAAGGGCTCGGCTTTTCCCCTGCACACGGCGCAATCCCGTCAATCGGCATCCAAAGCATTCGCGACCGGGCGATGGCAGAAGGCGGTACGGCTGATTGGTCCAGTGAAATAAGCAAAGGAACGGAAATCCTGGTACGGATTCCGTATTAAAGGAGTGGCAAGATGAGAGTATTGATTGCGGATGACCATCACGTAGTAAGAAGAGGTTTGCTGTTTTTCCTGAAAACCCAAAAAGACATTGAAGTGGTCGGGGAGGCAGCAAATGGCGTGGAAGCTGTCGAAATGGCAGGCGAGCTGCAACCGGACATCGTCTTGATGGATTTGGTCATGCCGGAAATGGATGGCATTCAGGCCACGCGGAAAATCAAAGAGTCTTATCCGGATATCATCGTCTTGATGCTCACGAGCTTTTCCGACCGCGATCACATCTTGCCGGCGATTGAGGCAGGGGCAGCAGGCTATCAGCTGAAAGATATCGAGCCGGACGAACTGGTCGAATCGCTGCGCAGTTTGATGCGCGGGGAGAACACGCTGCATCCGAAAGCTTCGTCGGAATTGGCAAAAGCGCCGGAAGACCCACCGCCGCACGTGTTGCATCCCTTGACGCCAAGGGAAGCGGAAGTGCTCGCCGAGTTGACTAAAGGGAAAAGCAACCGGGAAGTGGCGTCTGCGTTGTTCGTCACGGAGAAGACGGTGAAAACTCATATTTCCAATATTTTCATTAAACTTGAAGTCCAGGATCGGACGCAAGCGGCGCTTTATGCGGTTAAGCACGGATTGACGGAATACGCCAATTGAATGGAACTAGAAAAAGACTGCCGGATTTTCCATCCGGCAGTCTTTTATCTTTTTTTAACAGGGCGGCTGCGGTATTCTTTCGTGCGCTGTTTCCATACCGCGCGTTCTGCCTGTTGTTTGGCAGCATCGCTTTTCCGTTCGATATAGTCGAGCTCACGCAGCAATTTTAAATAGCTTACATAGCGCTCTTCCGGCAATTCGCCGGAAGCAAGTGCGGATTGGATGCGGCAGCCGGGTTCTTGGTGGTGGCTGCAATCACGGAAACGGCATTCGGCAGCGAAGCTTGTGATGTCCTGGAAGCTAGATTCAAGGCCGTCGGCAGAATCGCCCAATTGGAATTCGCGCATGCCCGGCGTATCGATCAATAACCCGCCGCCTGGCAGCAGCACGAGTTCGCGGTGGGTAGTCGTATGGCGGCCTTTGCTGTCGTCTTCCCGGATGTCCTGCACCGCCATTTTATCGCTTTGGGTCATCGCATTGATGAGCGAGGATTTTCCGACTCCTGAAGAACCGAGCAGCGCGCCGGTTTTGCCATCCGTTAAATAGCGATTGAAAGCATCCATACCGGCACCAGTCAAAGCTGAAACGGTAAATACATCGACACCGAATGCCGTAGCTGCGACTTCTTTCAAGTAAACTGCTGGGTCTTCGCATTGATCGCTTTTTGTCAGCACGACGACCGGCATAGCGCCTGAATCCCATGCAGCGACCATATAGCGTTCAAGGCGCCGGACATTAAAATCGTGATTGAGCGACATGACCAGAAAGACGTAGTCAAGGTTGACGGCGATGGTCTGCATCTCGGATGTTTCCCCAGCCGCTTTTCGGGTGAAATGCGAATTTCTCGGCAATAGCTGGTGGATGATGCCTTTGTTTTCTCCAGGCATTTGCTCTAGCGCCACCCAGTCTCCGACGCTTGGAAATTCGTCGCGGCTGTGGCTATGGCGGTAATTTCCTGAAAGTGTCGCCGGCCACTCACCAAAATCGGTCATGATGCGATAGCTGCTTTTATGTTCAAGAATGACGCGGCCCGGGATTTTTTGTTCGGGCAATGCCTGGGCGATTGATTCGTTCCATCCGTATTGATTAATAATTGACAATGTAACTTCCTCCTAAAAAAATGCATAATAAAAGACCATGGCTGCAATAATGCCTGCCATGGTCTCCGCGCATAGGAAAGAAGCGTATCGTCAGCGATACACAGAGGGAGACATCACAGCAAACATCATCAAGTTGCGGGTTGCACGAACTGAAATTGTCACCATACTGCCTCACCTCTTTCCATTAGTTAAGCTAATGATAATGGGAAATGAAGCCAAGGTCAATAGTTTTTTGAGAGTATTTTGACAATGGTGTGCGGGTCTTAGCGTTTATGCTATGAGTGATTCTTCATGATCCAGTGAAAGACAAGGATGAAACAGAACCGGCGTTTGCCCTAAATTGAATAGGGGAACAGGAAAACAAGTGAATTTTTTTAGGGGGGAAGTTATGAAAAAGATTTTTTACGAATGGCGAGAAAAACTATGGGTGACGCCAGCTCTCTACAGCTTCCTTGCCGTCTTATTATCAGTTGGCTTTTTTTATGTAGATTTATTGCTGGTCCAGCAATACCGCGAATTCATTCCGGACATTCTGCTGACCAATGTCGAGTTGGCCCAAACAATCATGGGGGCGCTTGCAGGTGCACTGTTGACCATGACGACGTTTACGTTTTCTACGATTCTCGTCGTGCTGACGATGTATTCCTCGCAATTTTCACCGAGAACATTGAAGAATTTTGTCCACGACCGCCTGACCTGGCGAGTGCTCGGTGTCTTTTTGGGCGGTTTTATTTACAACACGCTGTCGTTATTGTTCATGCGTGACGCCCTTTATACACATGATGTCATTTCCACGTTTGTCGGGATTGTTATAGCGTTCCTTTGCTTGTCGACGTTTGCGTATTTCATTCATCACATCGCAACGAATGTGCAGGTGGAGAAGTTGATCGAGGAACTTGAGGAAGATACAGAACGCATTATCGATACGTATAGTGAAAAGCAGCAGCAGGAGATGGAGATTGAAACAGAGTGGAATCCCGATGGCTTTGCAGAAACGGTTATGGCAGAAAATGATGGCTATATCCAATTTCTGTATTTCGATAAGTTGGTGGAGTATGCAGTGGAGCACGACTTGGAAGTTGAAATCCTTCATGGCATCGGTTCATATGTCCATGAGAATACGCCGTTATGCCGCGTGTATCAACGCCAGCAGGGAGACCTCGACCTTCGACGCTTTATCACGATCGGCACGGAACGAACTACGGATCAAGACCTCGATTTTGCGATCCAAAAGATGGTCGAAGTGGCATTACGGGCGATTTCCCCGGGAATCAACGACCCGAACACAGCAAATGGCATCATTATACGGATCGGACGGCTGCTTGGAAAGTTAAGCCATCTCGAGACCGGTGCCATTACAATCCGGGATGAAGGAAAAAAGGGCCGCGTGCGCTATCCGTTCTTCACGTTTCCACATTTTCTCTACCTGACATTTCACCAATTGATCCATTATGGAAAAGAAGATGTGTCGGTCGTAGCTGCAATCTTGGAGTCCTTGACAAACGCTGCGCAATTATCCAACCCGGATCATCACGAAGCCATTTGGGAAACACAATTGCATGTACTCGAACATTTAGAGGGCTCACCTTTCAAACGGCTCGACCGCCGTTACATCCAAGGGAAATTGGATGAGTTGGCAAAATCTGTGGATCGCAGGCCAGCTCTGCTGAGCGACTACCAACAAGATTAAATTGTTGAAGAATGCAGCGAACCCGGGGTGGCAGATAAATAAGAAAACGCCTGATCTTAGAAGATCAGGCGTTTTTTCTATTATTGTGCTGGAATTCGTGTGAATTCGCCACCTGCTGCTTCGACGCGGCGAGCCATGGAGTTGTGCATTTCAAAAATCCGGCCGTTGGAGAACTCAACCATGCCCCCGTCGCGGAAATAATAAGCGACCGACTCAATCGAACTGGTCCCCTCATCTTTTTGAAGCCGTTCTTCGACTCTTTCAAATTCTTCCCACGTATAGGTGGAGGCATTGAACGACAAAGGTGGATTGTAAGTAAAACCCTCGCTCGTTATATAGTAATAATCGCCGAGTGAAAGGGCGATTGACACGAGCCCCATGAGGGCGACAGCGCCAGACAATAGCCAGGATTTCAACCGCTGTTCGATCAGTGCTGCGATAAATAATGCGGCCGCTAGCAATACGATGCCCGCGCCGCCGAGGATAAGCGACCAAAACGATGTGCCGACGATTTCTGCCTCCGGTGTAATGGTGACAACTTTTGCTGGGTAGAATAGGGCGGCGGGAACAAATAAAGCGGAAATAAGCAGGATAATGCCGAACGTCACCAAAATAATTTTTTTCTGATCGTAAAAATCAACCATTCTCTTCGTCCTCCTCTATCGAGTAATCCGGTTCTATATGTACGAGGACGACGCAGTTTGGTTTCACTTTCTGGATCTTTCGTTCGATTTCTTCGGTAATCCAATGGCTTTCAACCACGTTCAAAAAAGGCGCGACGCTGACGGTCAAGTCGATGAACATGACATTTCCATGGGTGCGCCCTTTGAAATCGCGCAGAGCCAGAACACCCGGCACGCGTCGAATGACAACGGAAAGCGATTCGACAGCTTCTTCATCAAAGGCGTCAGTCAAGGTCAACACCGACTCACGGAAAATATCCAAGGCCGTTTTGATGATGATGAGCCCGACAAGAAAGGCGGTAATCGAATCGATTAGCGGGGCCCCAAGGATGGCCCCGATGATGCCGATGGCGGCCCCGATGCTGACCAGCGCATCCGAACGATTGTCGTAGGCAGCGGCCCGGACAGCTGAACTTTTAATTTCTTGGCTCAGCTTCAAATTATAGCGGTAGACGCCATACATGATGGCTGCCGAGAAAAATGCGACGACAGCGGTCAGCGGGGAAGGCGGTTCGAGAGCAGGGTTGAAAACCGTCTTCACCGAATTCAACAGCACTTGAAGGCCGATGACAGCCATGATGAATGAAGCCAATAAGGAAGCAATGGTCTCTGCTTTCAAATGGCCGTAATGGTGGTTGTCGTCCGGTGGCTTTTGGGAAATCCTTAGTCCAATCAGTACGGCGACAGAAGCGACGATGTCGGTGACATTGTTCAAGCCATCCGCTTTCAAGGCTTCGGAGCCGCCCCAAAATCCAACGCCAAGCTTGATGGCGCTTAAAAACAGATATGCACCGATGCTGAGCCAGGCGCCTTTTTCTCCTTTTCGGAGGTTATCGTATAATTCCATTGCAATTCATCTCCAGCTTGGAATGTGAGGAAACGGAAACGACCCTCCAAAGAGGGCCGTATCGTAAATACCATTATACAGGAAGATTTTCATTAATAGGATACAGATGAAAATTGTTGTGTAAGTGAAAATTTTAAAACAGCAGAAAGAGAGTGAACTGAAAAAATGCTGTGTGGGAATCTGGAAAGCCATGGCTAAACTGTGCTTGAGCTTCGGTATAGAGGCTGGACTCGACACGTAGCGGAAAATGAGTTGCTTTCATTTCTGCTATCCAGCGGCCGGTTGACTTAGCCATTGCGATGGCGGCCTTCGAAATGTTAGTCTATTTGAAACTGGTGCCGTGGAAAGTCGTCTTGGTTACGGCGCTTCTCGGTGCGCAGGCTTATGTTCTATAGAAATGGAGAGATGAAACTTGGACACTGCAATGCAGAAAGACCAACAAGATCCATTGGCTAAATTTAAAGAAGAGTTTTTTGTAGAACCGGGAACGATTTACATGGACGGGAATTCACTTGGCTTGATGTCCAAGCGTGCGGAAGCAAAGCTGGTCGCACTGATGGACAGCTGGAAACAATTCGGCATCGAAGGATGGACAGAAGGTGAACATCCGTGGTTCACGCTGGCAGAGACATTGAGCGAGAAAGCGGCGCCGTTGTTCGGGGCGAAAGCGCATGAAGTGATGGTGACGGGGTCGATCACCTCGAATATCCACCAGATGCTGTCGACAGTCTATGCGCCGACAGAGGAGCGGTTTGTCATCTTGGTCGACGAGCTGAATTTCCCCTCAGACATCTATGCAGTGGAAAGCCATTTGCGCCTGCGCGGGCAAGATCCGGCAATTGCGATGCGGAAAGTCACAAGCCGCGACGGCTATACGCTCGAGCTGGAAGATATTTTAGCGGAAATGAAAGACGATGTTGCAGTTTTGCTATTGCCATCGGTTCTTTACCGGAGCGGTCAATTGCTGCCGATTCGCGAAATAACCGAAGCCGCACACAGCAACGGCATCATCGCAGGATTCGACTTGGCACACTCAGCAGGTGCCATGCCGCATAATTTGCATGAAGACGGCGTAGACTTTGCTGTTTGGTGCCATTATAAATACATGAATTCAGGGCCGGGCGGGACAGGCGGCTTGTATTTGCACGAGCGCCATCACGATTTGAACCCTGGAATCGCCGGCTGGTTCGGTTCGGACAAAGCGAAGCAATTTGATATGGACCATAGCTTCACGAAGGCTGAAGGGGCAGGAGCTTATCAAGTGGGGACGCCGAATATTTTCAGCATGGCACCGCTAATTGGCAGCCTGGAATTATTCGAAGAAGCAGGAATCAATGAGATCCGCACAAAGTCGCTGGAATTGACAGCTATGCTGCGTGAAAGACTCGCAGCACTCGTGCCTTCTTTGATAGATGTTACGCCGAAAGTGGATGAACAGCGCGGCGGCCATATCGCGCTTGCGCACAAGGAAGCGGCGCGCATTTGCAAAGCCTTGAAAAAAGCTGGCATCGTCCCGGACTTCCGTGCGCCTGATATTATCCGCCTTGCGCCGATCGCCTTCTACACAAGTTTTGAAGATGTGGAGAAAGTAGCGCTCGCCTTGCAGGATATTATTGAGCATGAACTTTATAAAGAATTCAGCAACGAACGAAATGTGGTGGCGTAAATGTCAAAATCCATTATCGACATTTCAATGGCGCTGGACAGTTCCACGCCGGAATGGCCAGGCGATACACCGTTTTCCTATCGTTTAACGGTGACGAAAGAAGAGAGCGGTTCGGTGAATATCGGCGAACTCAAATCGAGTACGCATATCGGTACCCATATCGATGCGCCGTTCCATTACGATGAAAACGGCTTGAAGACTGATGAATTGCCGCTTGATGTGTATTTGACGACAGCCCAAGTGATGGACGTGTCAGGTCTGGAACAGGTGCAACTCGGTGATTTGGACGAACTTGTAAAAGGCGTCAACGCCGTGCTGTTGAAGACGGTATCCTGGACGGACCGGACGGCATTTCCTGGCGCATGGCCGGTATTCGATCCGGCGATCGCTGAATGGATGAAAGACCACGGTGTCCGCCTGCTCGGTGTCGATGTCCCGTCTGTTGATCCTGAGACGAGCAAAGAGCTGCCGATGCATCAGGCAATGAACCGCAACGAACGTTTTATCTTAGAAGGCATTGTGTTGGATGATGTTGCTGCAGGTGTCTACAAACTCGCTGCATTGCCTTTGAAGATCCGTGGCGGGGAAGGAAGCCCGGTACGTGCAGTCATATATAAAGAATAAATAAAAAGCCGCCATTCGGTTTGAATGGTGGCTTTTTGCTTCTCTTTTTTCATTGTGTAGGCTGTGACCTGAGAATCGGTTCCATTTGTTTGATATTCATCGCAATGGCATCGCAGACTTCTTGGTATAAAGCCCATTTTTCATCATGGTCTGTGCTTCGGATTTCAGGGTTCGGGATGTCCCAGCGCACCAATTTCTGCATCGGCAAGTCATCCGGTATATCAGCTTGTTCAAATTCTGCATCATGCAGGGCAACGATCAAATCCGCCTGTTTCACTTCGTTCGGATTATAAACGCGCTGCTCGACTGGGGGAATTTCCAAGATGATTTCTTTTAGGACTTCTATCGGAATGTCATTGAAAGATGGTTGGTTCCATGCCGCACTTCTGATGTCCCAGTCCGGCAGCATTAAGCGGCTCGCCCAAATTTCAGCCATCAGCCCGCGATGTTGATGTGATGATAGAAAATATACAGTATGTCTTGGCATGGCTGACCCCTTCTTCCTTTCTTTATTTTCCAGCTGGTTCGATTAGTATTCTTTACCCATGTAGCAAATCAGGTAAACAGATAAATATATGATATTCATTTAATTATGTCAAAAATATGTCATAAAAATAAACATCCCCCTCAGGATGGGGGAGTCCACATCCCAGGGGGATCATTTCACCACAAGAACGGTAGAATTCGAATCTTTGATCAGCTTGCTGCTGACAGAACCGACGAAAAATTTCTGCAATCCGGATTTTCCGCTATTGCCGACAATTAATAGATCAATGTTTTGCTCATCGATAAATCCAGTGATTGTCTTGATGACCGGGCCCTCCAGAGCCAAAACAGATGCTTCGGCGTTTTTGGCATCGAGCTGCTGCTGAATGGAGTTGTGCATATGCTTCGAGTATTCCGAAGCACGGGCTGTATCCAATTCCGGCGGTGGTCGGTAGCCGTCATCACCGATTCCCTGCGGCATGAATTGTGCATAGGAACTGTCGACATTTGCTGAAGTCACTGGTGCTGAAGCATGTCCGACATCCATATAGCCAGTGCGTTCCTGCGCTTCTTCATTGACGTAGAGGACGGTCAGCTTAGATCCTGGAAGAATCTTGGAAAATTCTATGCCTTTCTCCAGTGCCAGCCGACTGCCTTCCGACCCGTCATATGCGATTGCAATATTCTTATACATTTATTTCACCGCCTCAATTTTGCTGTTATTCTCTTGTTCCCCCAAATATTGTAGTCGCAAACCTTTAGGGCACAACTGGCGGTAGCTAGGGGAATACCTGTACGACTTTTGGCTGAATTATTATTTAGGTTCAAAATAGCTTGACAATTCAAAAAAACGAGTGGTACTCTTGAACTAACAAATATTTGGAAAAGGAGGTTTGGACAATGAAAAAAATTCAAAAGGCGTTAAAAACCAATTGCATAGCATTGCCAGGCACTCCGATGATTTTTAATTGTCATTTACTTCGTGACTAGAAATATTCGGGTTGGGTCTGTGCATCCAGTCCTATTTTCAAGAGCGCATGCCTGAAAACAGGTATGCGCTCTTTTTGTGTGGTTTAAACAGCTTGGCTGCTTAAATAAATAATCAGAATTAAGGGAGAGAAGCATTATGGAAAAAGTTCATGTAAAAAAAGCACTCATCAAGGAATCGCTTGAAGGCGATTAGCCAAACTGAAAATGGAAAGAAGGCGTAATGTATGTTTGATGTTTTATGGAAATTGAAATGGTTTTTTAAAGAAAACTGGCTGCGCTATACAATCGCAGTGGTGCTCTTATTTGTAGCGAATATTCTCGAAATCGTGCCGCCTTGGCTGATCGGGGTAGCCATCGATGCCATCGCCCAGCAGGAGCTGACCAGTGAATTGCTCTGGCAATATGTCGTCGTTTTACTTGTTGCGATGGTGCTGGCTTATGTCATTAATTTCGTCTGGCAATACCAATTGTTCGGCGGGGCGTATGTCATTGAGCGGCAATTGCGTTCGAGCTTAATGGGGCATTTCCTCAAGATGACGCCGACATTTTATGAAAAGAATCGGACGGGGGATTTAATGGCTCGTTCCACCAATGATTTAAAGGCCATTTCCGAAACGGCAGGATTCGGGATCTTGACACTTGTCGACTCGACTTTATACATGGCGACGATCGTCGTGGCGATGGGGATTCTTGTGTCATGGGAATTGACTTTTTTGGCCATATTGCCATTGCCAGTGCTCGCGATTATCGTCCAATTGCTCGGCAAGAGAATCCATGAACGCTATACGTTGGCGCAGGATGCCTTTGGCGATATGAACGACAGCGTCCTGGAATCGGTTGGCGGCGTCCGCGTCGTCAGGGCGTATGTGCAGGAACGCTCATCTGAAAAAGACTTTCAGGAAATGACGCAAGATGTTTATGAAAAGAACATGGCGGTCGAGCGCATCGATGCCTTGTTCGCGCCGGTAACGAAAGTACTGACAGGCATCAGCTATGTCATCGGACTCGGCTACGGTGCGTTTCTTGTTTCTGAAGGGACGATGACTTTGGGCGATTTGGTCGCTTTCAACGTCTACCTCGGCATGATCGTTTGGCCGATGTTTGCAATCGGGGAATTAATCAATATCCTGCAGCGCGGCAATGCTTCGATCGACCGCGTCAATGAAACATTGGATTATGAAGAAGACGTCGTCGACCCGAAAACGACAACAGAAACCGGGCATCCGGAACGCATCGGATTCCGCGATTTCGGCTTCACGTATCCACAGTCGACATCGATCAACCTTCAAGGCATCAATTTATCGATGAACAGCGGGCAGACGCTCGGCATCGTCGGCAAGACGGGAAGCGGCAAAACGACATTCGTCAAACAGCTGCTAAAGGAATATCCGACAGGCGAAGGATCTTTGACGATGAATGGCATCGAAATCAATGAACTGAGCAAAGCGCAATTGCGCGATTGGGTCGGCTATGTTCCGCAGGATCACGTCTTGTTTTCGCGAACTATCCTTGAAAACATCCTGTTCGGAAAAGCGGATGCGACGGAAGAGGAAGTATCACAGGCCATCAAGCTGTCCTATTTCGAAAAAGATTTGGCGATGTTGCCAAACGGCCTCGAGACACTGGTCGGTGAAAAAGGCGTCGCGCTATCCGGCGGGCAAAAACAGCGCATCTCGATTGCGCGGGCGATCATCAAAAATCCGGAAATTCTCATTTTGGACGATTCCTTATCGGCGGTTGATGCCAAGACTGAAGCCAAGATTATCGAGAACATCCAACGCGAACGGGCAGGCAAGACGACCATTATCACGACGCACCGCTTGTCTGCTGTCAAACATGCCGATTGGATCGTCGTGCTCGATGATGGGCGCATCATTGAAGAAGGTACGCACGAAAAATTAGTGGCAAAACAAGGCTGGTATCATGAACAATTCCTCCGCCAGCAAATCGGGGAGGTGCAATAAGATGGGGACAGGAAAACGATTAACGAATTATGCATTGCAATTTAAGAGCGTTATCATCTGGGGATTGGTGTTCCTGGCTGTGGCGGTAGCTGCCGATTTGGCAGCGCCTTTGATCGCCATGGAAATCATCGATGAACACATCTCGGGAGCCGGGGCCATTGAGTTTGGCCCGATCGCACAGCTTTTGGCTTTGTTTTTTGGCTTATCGGTCGTTACGGCCGTGTTCCGCTATCTGCAGTATATTTTGCTGCAAAAAGGCGCGAACCGTGTTATCCGTAAAATGAGGACCGATGTCTTCGAACATGTCCAACGCTTGCCGATCAGCTATTTCGATAATTTGCCGGCAGGAAAAGTGGTTGCGCGCATCACTAACGACACCGAAGCAATCCGTGAGTTGTTCGTCACGGTGCTCGCGCAATTCGCGACGAGCTTCATGTATATGGCAGGAATCTATGCCGCTCTATTCTATCTGGACTGGCGCATGGCAGCGATTGCCTTCGTGCTCGTGCCGCTCTTGTATGCATGGATGCTCATTTATAGAAAATACGCTTCAAACTTCAATCATATCGTCCGTGAAAAAGTCAGCGAGATGAATGCCATGATCAATGAGTCGATCCAAGGCATGAGCATCATCCAAGCGTTCCGGCGCGAGAAGCAGATGGAAGGCGAATTTGAAGAACTCAACCAAAAGCACTTCAAATTCCAGCAGAAATTATTGGTGCTAGAAGCAGCGGCCTCGCATAATATGGTTGGCGTCTTGCGCTCAATGATCTTCGTCCTGTTCATCTGGTATTTCGGTGGTGCCTCCATGAGCGGCAATACGGTCGTGACGGTCGGCGTCCTGTATGCATTTGTCGATTACATTATCCGGCTGTTTAATCCGATCAGCGGCATCGTCAACCAATTCAGCCGTCTGGAACAATCACTCGTGGCAGCTGAGCGGGTGTTCCGCTTGCTCGACCGCCCCGGGGAACCGGTCAGCGACGAGCGGGTCGAGCGTTACCAAGGCAATGTCAGCTTTGAACATGTCTGGTTTGCATATAAAGATGAAGAATATGTATTGAAGGATTTGTCTTTCGAAGCGAAACAAGGGGAGACTGTCGCGCTTGTCGGGCATACAGGATCAGGGAAAAGTTCGATCATGAACTTGCTGTTCCGTTTTTACGACGCGACAAAAGGGCAGATTTTGATTGACGGCGTCGATGTCAATGACCTGCCGAGGCAGGCAGTGCGTGAACATATGGGGATCGTTTTGCAAGATCCGTATTTGTTCACCGGAACGATCGAATCCAATATCACGCTCGGAGACGAACGCGTCAGCCGTGAAAAAGCAGAAGCGGCACTGGCCGCGGTCGGCGGCGAGCGCGTCACGAAGCATTTGCCGAATGGCATAGATGAGCCGGTCGTGGAAAAAGGCAGCACGCTTTCTTCTGGTCAGCGCCAGCTCGTGTCATTTGCCCGGGCACTCGCATTCGATCCAGCGATTTTGATCCTGGACGAAGCGACATCGAATATCGATACGGAAACAGAGGAAATCATCCAGCATGCGATGGATGTATTGAAAAAAGGCCGGACGACGTTCATCATTGCCCACCGATTGTCGACCATCAAGAATGCAGACCGCATCTTGGTGCTCGACCGCGGCGAAATCGCTGAATCCGGAACACATGACCAATTGATGGATCACGACGGTATTTACCGCCAGATGTATCGGATCCAATCAGGGATGGCTTCTACCCAGAACGTTGGGTAAGGGGCCACCCCTTTTTTCTTTTTAGGGGAAGCAATTCGCTATTGTTGTGAAACCGGCGGCTCTATCTTTATAATATAGCTACGGCACATGGCGAAAATAAAAAAAGCGCTGGAACTTTCCCAGCGCTTCAGTCGTATACATGATAGAGCATCAGCTCATGAACCATCTTCTTGATGGCTTCCTCATCCTGAGGCGGAGCGGATTGCCAAACAATCGAGCCGTCCGGATGATACTCGCCGCGAATGCGTTCATTGCGGTAAAAGAATGAGATGTTCCAGCCGGGCAGCCGGCTGTCCTCGAACATCGGCTTGAATTTAAAGTGCTGCAGCATCTGGAATCCCCCTTTGATCGTCTCTTTCCATTATAGGGGAAGCGGCGCAATAGACAAAGAAGAAATGAGTGACCTTAGTTGAATATTTTACTGACATTAGTGCTGATGGCGCTGATCGGCGCTTTGATCGGCGGCATGACCAACCATTTAGCCATCAAAATGCTGTTCTGGCCATACGAAGCGAAATACATCGGCAAGTTCCGGCTGCCATTCACGCCCGGGCTGATCCCGAAGCGCCGCGATGAGTTGTCGCGCCAGCTTGGCCGTACTGTGGTCGAACATTTGCTGACGCCGGAAACGTTCAAAAAACGCTTTTTCAATGAAGCAATGCATAAGAAAACCGAGAATTGGCTCAATCGCCAATTGGACTTGCATCTGTTTTCTTCGCCCCGCACGTTCAACGAATGGCTGGAGCTTGCCAATCAACAAGGCATTGACCAAAAGCTTGAAGCGAAACTTGATGGATTGGTTGACCGCAACCGGGACGCTATAGACGATTATATTGCCGGTAAAACAGTCCGGGAATTGCTGCCGGAAGCCTGGAAGCCCGGAATCGAAGAGAAGGTTTTCAGCGGCGTTAAATATGCGATCGGCAGAGGCTCGGATTATTTTGCATCGCCTGCGGGACGGCAGACCGTCAAAAGTTTACTGGATGAATTTCTAGTATCGCGGGGCCGTTTCGGGACAGTACTCCACAATTTATTCGGCGATTCCCAGTCAATTACGAATAAGACCCAATCGGAAATCATCAAATTCCTCAATTCCCCGAAAACTTTCGAGCTGCTCGGCACTTTAGCATTCCGTGAGTGGGAAAAGCTGCAAGACAAGCGTGCGGATGAACTCTTGAAGGAATTTGACGCCGAGCCGGCAGTTGCAGCCATCAAGCAATACGTCCGCGACCAGGCAGGCATTTCGGGCAGGTTGGACGCATCACTTGCAGAGACATGGCCTCGGGGGTTAGAATGGACAAGTGTCAATATAACGCCTCTCATTACAGACTTTGCGTTTGAAATGGGAGAGCAGAAGTTAGAAGAAACCATATTGAAAATCGACATGGAAAATATGGTCAGACAGCAAGTCGATTCTCTGCCGCTCAGCCGATTGGAAGAATTGGTGCTCGGGATTTCACGGAGAGAATTCAAGATGATCACGGTACTGGGCGCATTTCTGGGGGGCTTTATCGGCATACTCCAGGGTTTGCTCGTCACGGTGCTGAATTTAGGGTAGAGGAGAGATTTACATGGCAGTAAACATTTATGACGACATTAACAAATTGGAATCAACATTCCGTTCAACAGAGGAATTCCAAAAACTCGAACAGGCAGTTGCCGAAGTAACAGCTGACAACGAAGCAAACGAATTGTTCAAGAAATTCCGCGATTTGCAAGTTACATTGCAGCAAAAGCAGCAGCAAGGCGAAGAAATCACGGAAGAAGAAATGATGGGCGCTCAAGCGACAGCACAAGCCGCTCAGGAAAACCCGAAAATCTTGTCTATGCTCGAAGCTGAAATGGGTCTTAGCCAGATGATCGAAGAAGTGAACCGCGTATTGATCAAGCCGGTTCAATCACTTTACGAAAGCATGTAATTTAAGCAAAAAAAGGGTTTACGGAAAAGACACCGAATACGTAAAGATGAATGCTAATTCATTTTTTACGAAGGGGTGTCTTTTTCTTATGTATCAAACAATTATGTTAAAAAAAGAGGGGCGTTTGGCGTATTTGGTGCTGAACCGTCCGGATTCAATGAATGCAATGAACGCGAAAATGATGGGGGAACTCGCGGATTGCTTTGAAAGCTTGAAAAATGACCATTCGGTGCATGTACTGATCATTCACGGGGCAGGGCGGGCATTTTCTGCCGGAGGCGATATCAAGGAAATGGTCAATCCCGACAATCCAATGGATATCGATGCGGTCATGGAAGATGTCAGCCGCCTGGCAAAAGCACTTTATACGCTCCCGCAAGTAACGATTGCGGCTGTGCACGGCGCGTCTGCAGGGCTTGGCTTTAGCATGGCGCTTGCCTGCGACTATGTGGTGGCAGAAGAAAGCAGCAAATTGGCGATGAATTTCATCGGCATCGGGCTCATCCCGGACGGAGGCGGCCATTTCTTCCTGAAAGAGCGTGTCGGTGTGCCAAGGGCGAAGCAATTGATTTGGGCGGGGCAAGTATTGAAAGCGCACGATGCCCTCGCTAAAGGCTTGATCGAAGAAGTGACGGCGGAAGGCAGGGGCTTGGAGCAGGCGGAGAAGTACGCCCACGAACTGCTCGCTGCCCCGGTTGCAGCGATGTTAAGATCGAAAGAAATCCTGCACGGACTGAAGCTTTCCGAGTTGGATGAAGTATTGGCAGGTGAAGCGGCGGGACAATCGGCCATGCGCAAAACGGCAGATCACCTCGAAGGCATACAAGCCTTCGTCGAAAAGCGCACACCTGCTTTTAAAGGGAAATGAAAAGAATGGCGGAAACCCGCCATTCTTCACAGGCTGTCGAGAAAGGTTAGAAGACGTATTTTCCGAAGCTTATTGCTCGCTTTCCGTGGGCTCGCGCCCAAGCCTCCTCAGTCGCTGTGCGCCTTGCGGGGGCTCGGTCGTCTCGCTGATCCACTGGAGTCGAGCAAACGCTTCTCCAAATACTTAGACAGATCATTGATTTTGAATATAGGATATATGATCTCCTTATTATTCATAGTGGAACACGAACTTCTTCAACACTTTGAAAAGAATGGCGGAAACCCGCCATTCTTTTTTTTAGCAAAAATGGACCAAAAGAAAAAACACGACCGCGGTCGTGTTTTTTTAGGTATGGAACAATAGAAGTTTGCCGGCTGGAGATGCGAGCCGGTGAGTTTTTTGGGTTAGCGCTTTTTCTTCGAGCAGCGCAAGGCCTTTTTCTTTCGCCTCATCGTCAGTCTCTGCTGTGAAAGTTTCTTCTGTAATCAATTCGCCGGTTTTTTCGAAAGCAGTCAGTTTATACGTTCTCATATTCGGCACCCCTTTCTGAACGGTTATTCAGTTTAAGTATAAAGGGTTTACATGGAAATGTCCTGCAAATTTGAAACATTTCGGCTTGGCTGCCGTATATAAAAGAGGAAAGGGGACATGAATGATGACTTTATCGATTAAAAATGCCACAAAACAATTTGGCGATTTTACAGCTGTAGACGATATCTCCCTCGATGTAGCCGAAGGGCAGATGCACGGCTTTCTTGGCGCGAACGGGGCCGGCAAGACGACGACCTTCCGCATGGCGCTCGGGCTTCTTACGCCGACACAAGGCGAGGTGTTGTGGCAGGGCCGCCGCATCAGCTACGCAGACAGCCCGGATATCGGCTATTTACCGGAAGAGCGTGGCTTGTATCCAAAGATGAAAGTGCAAGACCAGCTCGTTTATTTGGCGAGGCTGCGGCGTATGGACAAAAAACAAGCCGAGCAAGGCGCAAAGGATTGGCTGGAGCGCTTTGAAGTGCCCCATTACGCCAATAAGAAAGTGGAAGAATTATCGAAAGGCAATCAGCAAAAAATCCAGTTGATTGCGTCTCTCCTACATAACCCGAAACTATTGATTCTGGATGAGCCGTTTTCCGGGCTGGATCCTGTCAATGTGGAAATGCTGAAAAAAGCGATACTCGATTTTCAAAAGCAAGGGGCGACGATTGTCTTTTCAAGCCACCGCATGGATCATGTCGAAGAATTATGCGACGATATGAGTATCTTGGACAAAGGGAAACTTGTCGTCCATGGGTCGATACGGGAAGTGAAACGCACATTCGGCAAACAAAACGTCCGTATCCACAGTGACGCCGATATCACGGCGCTTAGTGAATTGCCGGGCGTCGAGAAATTTACGGAACAGCGAGGTGGCGGTGTGTTCCGCATTGCCGATGAAGCGGTCGGCCAAACCTTGCTTGCCCGTGCTTTAGAGCTCGGCCCGGTGCGCCAGTTTGCATTGGAAGAACCAAGCCTCGAAGAGATCTTCATCGAAAAGGTGGGACGCGTGCATGTATAGTTTCTGGATCATTTTCAAACAGGCATTCAAAACGAAAGCGATGACGAAATCGTTCATGATTACCACGCTCGTGGTTGTGGCATCTTTTTTCCTGTTGGCCAATTTACCGTCCATCATCGATTCATTCGATGGAGATGACAGTTCGCAGCAAACACTTCAAGTGGTGGATGAAACAGGACAGTACACGCAAGCCTTGCAAGCGCAGCTCGACCAGCAAGACAGCGCCATTCAACTAGAAGCGAGTACGCTTTCTGAAGAACAATTGAGGTCGGATGTGGAAGCAGGCGAGATGGACGCTTATCTGGTTCTTGGGGGCGCTGATGGGATCACTGCCCGTTATGTAGCGGAGTCTGCAACTGAATCCGCTCAAGCCGCTGAGCTGGAAAATGCGCTACAGAGTCTCCAGACGGCACAGGTTGCCGAGCAGCTGGAGCTCGAAGAAACAGAGCTTGCCCAGTTGTTTGCGCCGGTTGAAATGGAACGTCAAGCGCTTGCCGAGTCTTCCAAATCTCAGGAAGAATTAAGCCAAGCGCGCGGCCTGGTCTATATCCTGATCATGGTCATCTATATCGCGGTCATTTACTATCCGAATATGATCGCTATGGAAGTAGCGAACGAAAAATCCTCACGCGTCATGGAAATCTTGATTTCCAGCGTTTCACCAGTCAAGCATATGTTTGCGAAAATTGTAGGCATCGGCTCGCTCGGTATTTTGCAGATGATGATTTTCGCCCTTGCCGGATATTTGGCCATCCAAAGTTCGGGCTCGGACCTGACGGAAGGTGTATTTAGCGTCATGGGCTTTTCCGAAGTGAAGTTCAGCACCTTCTTCTACGCCATCCTGTTCTTTTTGCTGGGCTATTTCCTTTACGCCGTGCTTGCGGCATTGCTCGGCTCGCTTGTCAGCCGGACAGAAGACGTTCAGCAGTTGATGCTGCCGATGATGATTTTGATCATCATTGCCTCTTTCATCGCGTTCTCGGGCATTTCCATGCCGGAAGCAGGTTATGTAACAATCGCTTCCTATATCCCGTTTTTTGCGCCGCTCGTCATGTTCTTACGTGTCGGACTGCTCGACATTCCGTTATGGGAGCCGCTCTTGTCGATCGCGATCATGCTGTTGACGATCGGCATACTGGGCTGGTTCGGCGCCCGCGTTTACCGCGGCGGCGTGTTGATGTACGGTTCTTCACAATCCTTGAAAGATATCCGCCGGGCAATCAAGCTTGGCAACGAAAAATAATGAACATGCTGCTTGCGGGAAGTTGCCGCAGGCAGTTTTTTTTCGCTCGCAGAAATGGTAAGATAAGAACAAATATTCGCTTTTGAAAAGGGGATCACGATGGCAAGCATTCGATTTATCCACAGCGCTGATTTGCATCTCGGCAGCCCGTTTAGCGGCATGCGAGGTCTCGGTACTGAACAATGGAAAATATTGCAAAATAGCACAGTGGCCGCTTTTGAACGGTTGATTTCCTACACACTCGAAACCCGGCCAGATTTTTTATTGATTGTCGGTGACGTCTATGACGGAGAAGATCGCAACTTACGCGCGCAGCATCGTTTTCAGCAAGGCATGGAGCAATTAGAGGAAGCGGGCATTCCCGTTTTTTTAAGCCATGGCAACCACGATCATTTAAGTGGGGGTGCGGCTAGTTTTGAATTGCCGTCAAATGTCCATGTGTTTCAGGACAGCGTAGAAAATATTGCGTTAGAAGTGAGTGGCACAACGGTGAAAATTGCCGGGTTTAGCTACGGCCGCCGGCATGTAACAGAATCGATGATTGAACATTATCCAAGTAAAGAGTCCGGCGTCATTCAAATCGGGATGCTCCACGGTTCTGAGGAAAGTGATACAGAGCACGCCGTATACGCACCGTTTCGCAAAGAGCAATTACTAGCCAAAAACTACGATTATTGGGCGCTTGGCCACATCCATAAACGGCAGCAGTTATCAATGGACCCACCGATTGTCTATCCTGGGAATCTGCAAGGGCGAAATAGGAAAGAATCCGGCCCTAAAGGCTTCTATGATGTCGTGCTGACGGATGGCCATCCCGAGCTGGAATTCATTGCGGCGGAAGCGGTGCGCTTTGATCGAATCAGTGTCGATTGCAGCAGTGTTCAGCATATGAATGAATTATTTAATATTGCCAATGAGCAGCTCCAAGCGCATGATGCTGAGGCGCTCGTAGCAGAACTAGAACTCCAAAATTTGGATGAAGCAACGATTCATATGCTTGAAGAGATCCCCCCGGCAGAGCTTATGTATGCTTTTCGTGAAGCACTTAGTGAGGGGGAGAGGTTTGTCCATGTTTCCAAGATACAACTGGATAGGAATGTCCTATCAGAGGAGTTATCGCCTTTTGGAAAACAGCTTGCAAGCCGCTTGGAAAACTGGGGGGCAGACGTCTGGAAACAGGCGCTAAAGGAACTTTACAACCATCCCAAAAGCGGTCGTTTCTTGCCGCAGCTGGACGACGCACTGCAAGAGGAACTGAGGGCGGAAGCACAAGCGAAAGTCCGTAAGATGATGGCATTGGGGGACCAGCGATGAAACTAGAAAAACTGATCATTTACGGTTTTGGCCGCCACGAAAACAGGACCATCGAGCTCAACAAACCGATCGCCGTTTTCTACGGAATGAATGAAGCGGGCAAAACGACCATCCAGCAATTCATCTTGCAGATGCTCTTTGGCTTTTCGGCACGCAGCCAGTTGCATAAGCGCTACGAACCGAAAGCAGGAGGCAAATACGGTGGCCAGCTGCAGCTGAGCGACCCTGTTTATGGCCGTGTCGTGATCGAGCGGATCGCCGGCAAATCGGCAGGCGATGTGACGCTGTGGTTTGAAGACGGGCGCCGCGGGGGCGAGGCGGAACTTTCGGAGCTATTAAGAGGATATGATAGAGCTTCTTATGAAGCGATTTATTCGTTCTCTGTCCACGAACTGCAACATCTCGACCAAATGACTGAGCAGGAGCTGACACGCACACTGTTATCTTCGGGGACTGCCGGTGTCGATCATGCCGGAAAAATGGAAAGCCAGCTCGAACGCGAAATGGGCGAACTGTTCAAGAAAGCAGGAAAGTTGCCGCTCATTAACCGCTTGACCGAAGAGCTTCGGGAGCTGGAAAAGGAGCTGCGCGAATACAAACTTCGGGCAGATACTTTCCGGCCGGCGACCGAGCGGCTAGAGCAGATCAAACAGCGCTTGGCGGAGCTTGGCCATGCGGAAAGGACTCTTGCACAAAGCATCAAAGAAGCAGAGAAATGGCAGCAAGCAGCCCCGTTGTTGGCGCGCAAGCAGCAACTCGAGCGCTTGGCGGAAAACGGCCCGGTGAATTTCCCGGAATCAGGGATCCGTCAATATGAGCGCCTGCTTGACCAGAAAAACGAATTACAGGCCGAAGCAGCTTTTCTGAAAAATGAACTCGACCGTTTAGAGCCGGCCGGTGAGCTGCCTGAAACGGATTCACTATCGGATCTGCTCGGGCGCGAAGCCGAATGGCACCAGATGAATTCTTCATTGAAAGTGAAACAAGAAGAACGCAACCGGTTACTGGATGAACTCGGGCGCTTATTGAAATTATGCGGCATGACACAAGAGCAGGCGCTGCTCTCTGATGCTTCGCTTGAACAGGAAGAGCGATTGAAGACCGTCTTGGATGCGCTCCAAACGGCTGAACAAGAACAAGCTTTCAGGCAGCGCCGCTTGGTAGAAGAGCGTCAGCGGCTGTCAGAAGCGGAGCACGCTTTAAAGCAATACCTTGAAGCAGAGCCACCCGAAGAACAGCGGCAGCGCGCAGAACAATGGGCCGACATCGAACCACAGCTGACGCTCGCTAAAGCACAGCAAAAACGGCAACAGGGAACGGGTGCGAATAACCGCGTTGCCCAATTTCTGCTGGGGGCCATCGGAATTGCCGGCTTGATCATCGCTGTAGTTTCGGCAGACGCTTTTACAGGATTACTTGCCGCCATGGCTCTCGGTGCATCCGCATGGCTCTGGCTGCGTGATAGAAAATTACCGAACGGCAGCATGGATGACCTAGTAGAGCGTTATAATGGGCAAGAAGCGGAATATGAAGCATTGCTTACGCGGCTAGCGGAATACGATAAAGGGCTGGATGAACGTTTTGATGCCATCGAGGCAAGCAAGCAGAGAATTGCTGCGTTGCCGCAGACAGACAGCAGCGAGGAGCTGCAGAAATACCGGCACTTGCTGAAATCGCTCGGTTTTCCGGAAGAAACTTCACGAGCCACCGTATTGACGTTATTCGATAAATTGCGTGACGTGCAGGCAGCCTCTAGCCGGCTGGATCGCATTACAGAAGAAATCGGATATTTGGAAGGCGAACGACAGGCATGGTTGGAACAAGCGCAGGGTGCAAGCGGCAAGCCAGTGTCGGCAATCAATGTCATCAATGTGCTTCGTGCTGAATGGGAAGCGCGCCAGCAGAAGCTTCAGAATACGAAAAAAATGCAGGAAAAACACCAGCAGCTGGCGGAACAATCCAGAAAATGTGCCGAGCGATTGGCCAAGCTTTCTGAAGCGATGGGTGAACTGTTTGAAAGGGCGGCAGTGGAAGATGAGGATTCATTTTACCGCGCTGCTAAGCTCTGGGAACAAGCAAGGTCCGCGCAGGATCAATTGCAAACAGTCGAGTCGCAGCTTGCTGCCATCGGAGAAGTGGAAAAACCAGCTGCCTTCAGTGATGCACAAGAGAATACAGAACAATTCATTGAGCGTTCTCAGCAAAAATACAAAGCATTACAAGAAGAACGCCAGTCTTTATGGGAAGAACAGGCGGAAAAACTTCAGTTGACGAAGCATTTGCTTTCGGACGAAGGACATTCGATGAAACTTCAGGAGCTGGAGGCGAAAAAAGCGGAGTTCCAGGACGCAGCTAAAGAATGGGCCGTCAACCGCGCAATCGTTGAAGTGTTCAAACAAACGATGGATGAATTGAAAGAGACCAAGCTTCCAGCAGTGCTAACGCTTTCGGAATCGTACTTCACCCAATTGACCGGCGGTGAGTATGTGCGATTGCTGCTTAGCCAGGAAGGGAATTTTGAAGCGCTGCGCCATGACGGCTTGCGCTTCCGCGTCATCGAACTCAGCCAGGCGACGAAAGAGCAGGCATACTTGGCACTGCGCTTTGCACTGGCAGCTTCTTTAAAGGATTCCCATCCGTTTCCGATCATTATGGATGACCCGTTCGTCCATTTTGATCGCCGAAGAAGCCAGCAAGTGATAAAATTAGTGGAAGAGCTGCAGGCTGGCCATCAGTTCATTTATTTCACATGCCACGAAGCGATGCAGCAAGCTTGGCCAAGTGCTCAGCAAATCGACGTGGCGAATCCTGAAAGGAGCATCCAAGCATGACAAAAGGAATTACAACACGCGCTGTCGGGGAGACGGTCGATGATTTTCTATTGATCAAACAATCGGTCAAAGGCGTCACGACGACCGGCAATCCATTCATGTCACTCGTTCTACAGGACAAAAGCGGGGACATTGAGGCAAAGTTATGGGACACGAAAGACGAACATGAACGGATGTACGCAGCAGAAACGATTGTCCGAGTCGGTGGGGAGATCCATAATTACCGCGGCAAAAACCAGCTGCGCATCAAAAGCATCCGCCCGGCAAAACCGGAAGAGAACTTGTCGATTGCTGAGTTTTTGCCTTCGGCGGCACAAAGTGCGGACGAATTGCATGAAGAAGTGACGAAGTTCCTGTTCGAAATGGAAAATCCCCAAATCCAGCGCATCACGCGCCATATCCTGAAGAAATACCAGCAGCAATTCCTAACTTTCCCGGCGGCGACGCGCAATCACCACGATTATGTATCAGGACTTGCGGATCATGTGGTGTCAATGCTCAAACTCGGCAAGGCCATTTGCGAAGTGTACCCGAGCCTGGATAAGGATTTACTGTATTCTGGAATTATCCTTCACGATATCGGCAAAGTCTTTGAACTTTCAGGGCCGATCGCGACGACTTACACGGTGGAAGGCAATTTACTTGGCCATATTTCAATCATGGTGACTGAAATCGCAAAAGCGGCGGAAGAACTCGGCATTGAAGGGGAAGAAGTGATGGTCCTTCAACATATCGTTTTGTCGCATCACGGCAAGGAAGAATGGGGCAGCCCGAAAAAGCCGATGATAAAAGAGGCGGAAATCCTCCATTATATCGACAATATCGATGCCAAAATGATGATGCTCGACCGCGTGCTCGGAAAAA
This sequence comes from Planococcus sp. SK3692, assembly GCF_028890485.2. Classification (GTDB taxonomy): domain Bacteria; phylum Bacillota; class Bacilli; order Bacillales_A; family Planococcaceae; genus Planococcus. Next base: position 673,735 of record NZ_JARCHV010000001.1, on the reverse strand, counting down.
CAAAAGAAGGCGAGTTCTCGGAACGCGTCTTCGCGCTCGACAACCGCTCATTCTACAAGCCGAAACTATAATACAGAAATACACAAAAACCCCCGACAAAGATGTCGGGGGTTTTGCTATGTTTATTCAGCCGGAGTTTCTTCCGTCTCTTCTTCAGTTGGGGCTCCTTCTTCAGGAGCTGGTTCTGTGTTAAGGATTTCATCTAATGCGCCTTCAAGTTCTTCGTCTTTGATGTCGATATTCGCTTCTTCCATCAAAGCGGCAACTTTCGGAAGCAAAGTAGATTGATCCGCTTTGGACATGGCGATTTCAGAACGCAGAGCTTCGCGCTGGTCTTCAAGCGGCTCTTGGCCTTCGACTTCGCGTGTTTCAGTCACTTGGATAATGTGGAAACCGTGCTGCGATTGGACAGGTTCGCTGATTTCATCGACTTCGAGGGAATAAGCCGCATCTTCAAATTCAGGGACCATAGCGCCTGTGCCGAACCAATCAAGGGAACCGCCGTTAGCAGCTGATCCTGGGTCAGTAGAATATTCTTCTGCCAGCTCAGCGAAATCACCGCCATCGTCGAGTTTCGTTTTCACTTCGTTGGCTGTTTCTTCGTCCGCAACGAGGATATGGCGGGCATTCAATTCCGTTCCTTGGCGTTCGTAGCGTTCTTCAATTTCTTCATCCGTCACTTCGACGTCTTCTGTCAAAGCTTTTTCCTGAAGCAAGTTCAAGCGGATGACTTTTTTATAGCTTTCTTCTGTATGGTTGTTCTGAGCGAGAAATTGTTCGAAGTTTTCGCCCATTTCTTCTTTATTGCTTTCAAGTTCCGCTTCTACTTCTTCGTCTGACACTTCATAATTAGCGCCCAATACTTTCTCAATCATCAAGATTTGGATGGCTTGATCGCCGACAGAGGTTTTCATCTCTTCGTATAGTTCATCTTTTGTCACGTCTCCCGCATCGGAAGTGACGAGCACTTCGCTATCGGAACCATTGTCGCTGCATGCGGAAAGTGCAAGAACCGCTGCTGCGATGGAAAGGGTAAAGGCTGATTTCTTCATCAATGTTCGCTCCTAACTTTCTTTCAATCTAAGTTGAATTTATAGGTGTGGGCTGTTGATTTTCCGCAAAAGAATGATAGCCGCGAGCGTAGTGCCGCGTACTGTTTTTGCGTGTATTTTCAATAGATGCCGTAGTTACTATATCATAAACGAATGAAAAAATAAAAAGTTCCAAAAAATTGCGAATTCATTAAAGGGCAAGGGGATCGCGAATATTTCCATAGAAAAAGCACTTGCTCGGGCAAGTGCTTACGGGGTGAATTCAACCCCGACATATAATGAAACGAGCAGGATTAAAATCAATATGTTAATGGTGCGAAAAATCTTTTCGTGGTTTTCCTCAGGAATTTCCCGGGATGTAACAAGTGCATATGTCATCCGATTGATTTGGAACACATAAAACACGGAGAACATTACGACGAATGCGACTATCATGAGTTTCCTCCCCTCTGACCTTAACTTCCATTATAGCAAAATGGAAAGAAAAAAGCAGGTCAGGCAATTGGCTGCGGCACCAGGATCTCAAATCCAGTGTCTGTCTCTTCGATAAGTGCGTGCCGTGGCGAGCGCGCCAGATTACGGATATAGATCAAATCCGTCACGGACATAGCGCTATGGTACGCAAGCAAAATGGCGAAATAATGGCTATAGGCCGGCCAAATGATGCTCAGCGCGATAATGGTCGTGTTGATGACTGCGAATGGTGCCACAAGCGCCAGCATGAAGCGTGATTTCCGCACCGGTTCTTTAATATACAAAGAAATCGTCGGGCACAGCTTCAATTGCTTGCGCATGCTAATTTTCAAGCATTTGCGGCTTCCGAGTAATGGCAGAAGATGCAAAAGTTTATGGATAGGGTAGATTGCCAGCATCCCGATCATGAACAGTAAAAAGTTCTGGTCGGATAACGGGTCGGCATACATGATGGCTAGCAGCATGTAATAGCTGGTGAAAACCCCGGCGCCGATTAGCGCGGAAATGAAGAACAGGCGGTCAGAACCGTATTGTTTTTTTACGTTGATTGTTTTCCAGCAATGCATATGCGTATCTCCCATTGATGTATAGTGTTAACGAGCCGATACATACAATACAACGTTTCCTGAGGGAATGCAAGCTTCTTCGGTGAAATATTTCACCGTGTTTTTCAGGAGTTTTTATTGTCGGTTAAAACGTGGTTTTCCTCATTGAAACGGTTCTCGATATTTTTGAAAGAAGCTTCGAAAATCTCCATGAAATCATCGCCATAGATATTACGGATGATGGCCATGACATCCATGAATTCGGGGAATTTCCCGTATAGATTGCGAAGTGGGATAGAGCCGTCGACGACTGAATGAGGCGTGTCGTGGTAGCGTTCAATCATCTCCTGCATCAACTCTTCGCCTTTTTGTGTGAGTTCGACATATGTATTGCGTTTGTCGGTATCGCGTTTCGAGAAGGACAGCAATTCGCGTTCTTCAAGTTTTTTTGAAAAATTGAATGCGGTTGAGACGTGCATGACCCCAAACTTGGCCACGTCGGAAATAGAGGCTCCTTTCAAATGGTAGGAAATCCATAAAATGTGATGTTCATTAATATTCAGGTCATAAGGTTTTATCCACATCTGCCAATCTTTCTCCACTGCTTTCCATAACGCTTTCGATAATTGCCCAATTCTTTGGCTGTACAGCATAGCTTCTTTCATTGTGTATTCTTTGTCATTCACACGAGCACCAACTTTCACCGGAAATATTTTCTTTATTATAGCAATAAAGCAAAGTGAATTAAAGTGAGAATAGTAAAATAATTTAGTCGAAAAAAAACAACCTGACCAATGATGGTCAAGCTGTCTCAGAATCATCTTTATTTTCCGCTTTTTTCGGATCGATTTTCGTCGGTTTGTCTTTTTTCTCTTCTTCTTCGCCTTTATCTTTGCTGATCGATGCCTGCAGCTGTTCGATGGAATTTTGGATTGCTTTGATCTCTAGCTGCAAATGTTCTTTCGCTGGCGCTGTGCCTTCTTGCCAAGATTGGAGGGATGCTTTCAAGCCATCTACGGCTTCAGGTACTTGTGTTTTCGATTCTTCTGTCAAGTGGTTGATCGACTCTTTTAATTCATTGATGCGGGCTTTCAGCTCGTTCATCGATTCTTTCCATTCCGAGCCGCTCGATTTGATGGAAGTGCGCAATTCCTCACCGGATTTCGGAGTGGAGAGGATGGCTGTTACAGCACCGGCGATTAGGCCGGCACCAAGACCTGCAAAAAAATTCGTAACTTTCATGAGTGTAAGCGCTCCTTTCGTATCTATCTTTCTTTTCCTTTATTTCACTTAATTAAAACATGGAATGAATGGCTATTCAATAAAAAATGCCTTTCCCTGTGAAAGGGAAAGGCATTTTAGGCATCAGCGAGCCTGTGCGGGTGCAGAACTTTGGAAGTTCGAGCGTTTCATAAGCCCTGTGACGATCGGGAACATGACCGCAAAGGCAACACCGTTCATGACGGTTGCCGGAACGACGACTGTTGCGAGCAAAAGCGTGAACGGGATGTCAGCGCCTAACATGAAGATGGCAGCTGATAGGAAAATAGTTCCTGACAGAACCGTCCCGAACGCAGCGAGCGCAATGCCGACCGGCAGCTTGGCCGCATGCTTTTTCAATAGCGACACAAGCGCGAAAAAGACGAATGCGGTAACGAATTTATCGACGATGTTCGGGAAAAAGCCTCCCGGAAAGCTTGAAAACAATCCAGAAATAATTCCCGTCGTGACAGCGAGCAAAAAGACGCTTTTCACGTCACGGAATAACAGGATTCCAATAAACATCATCGTCAGCATAAAGTCGGGTTTCATCCCGCCATTGATGCCTGGGATCATCACGTACAATGTCGCACCTACGCTGACAAGCAGCGCCATTAACACAAGATTTTTCGTATTCATTTCTCATCTCTCCTCAGCTCAAGCTAGTTTCTTTTTCCCGGACGTGCCCTCGTGGCCGCCGGCGAAAAACGTATTACGATCTTATCTCGTGCAGCACAGAAAATCAAGCCTCAGAGGCTAGCTTGGATTTCACTTGCTCGGCAAGTTCCTGGATCTTCTCCGTGGTGTACTCTTTTTCTTTGGTCATCCATTTCGCGCCAAATCCATCGCTTGCGCCGTAGCGCGGGATGAAATGCAGATGGAAATGGAACACGCTTTGACCGGCTTTTGGGCCGTTGTTGTTCAACAAATTCATACCTTCGGGTTCAAAGGTCTCTTTGATGGCGCTGGCGATCTTCGGCGCTACGCTGAACAGTTGGCCCGCTTCTTCCGGCGTCATGTCGTAGACAAACTCACGGTGGGTTTTCGGGATCAGCAGCGTATGCCCTTTTGACAAAGGCATGATGTCCATAAAGGCATAGACATGCTCATCTTCGTACACTTTGACGCTCGGGATTTCCCCTGCAATGATTTTGCAAAAAATGCAATTGCTCATAAACTCATCCTTTCTGTAATGGGTGGCCGTTCTTTTTTCAGTTTACCATATTCAGTGAGACAGTCATTCTACATTTCAGTTGGCCCAATCGGGTGCATCAGCGTCTCGTTTCCTGAAAGAATTTGCCACGCAATTTTGATACAATAGTAAACGAAGAAAGAGGTGTTGAAAGTGGCAATATTGGAAGTAGAAAATTTAACGGGTGGCTATACAAGAAAGCCCGTGTTAAAAGACGTAAGTTTTTCTATAGAAAAAGGTGAATTGGTCGGCTTGATCGGCTTGAACGGTGCTGGGAAGAGTACGACCATCAAGCATATCATCGGCATCATGCAGCCGAAATCCGGGACGATCCGCCTTAACGGGCGAACATTTGAGGAAGATATCGACGCTTATCGCTCCGCTTTCTCCTATATTCCAGAAACGCCCGTGCTGTACGAGGAATTGACATTGCGCGAACATCTTGAACTGACAGCGATGGCTTATGGCCTGGAGCAAAATGTATTCGAACAGCGTTCTGCCGAATTATTGAAGGAATTTCGCATGGAGAAGCGGCTGAAATGGTTTCCGTCTCATTTCTCAAAAGGGATGCGCCAGAAAGTCATGATCATGAGCGCATTTCTCGTCGACCCGGATTTGTACATCATCGATGAACCGTTCGTCGGGCTCGACCCGCTCGGCATCAAATCGCTTCTTGACCAGATGGAACAGCAAAAGCGCAGCGGTGCATCAGTGCTCATGTCGACCCATATCCTGTCAACCGCAGAACGCTATTGCGACCGTATCATCCTGCTCCACAACGGGCGCGTGCGTGCAATGGGCACGATGCCAGAGTTGCGCCAGGCATTCGGCATGCCCGATGCCTCACTCGATGATTTGTATATTGCGATGACCGAGGATGAAGACAATGAAGAACCTGCATGAAGTTTGGGACAAGCGGCTCCGGCGCTACACCGCTGAAGTCCAGAATTATTTAAAATTCATCGTCACCGGTCATATTGCGGTCGTCATGCTGTTCGCCATCGGGGCGGCCGGGTATGCCTATAGCGAATGGGTACAAAATGTGCCGCCGGAATTTCCGGCAGCGCTATTGATGGCAGTGCTGTTCGGTGCGCTATTGTCCTACAGCCCTCCTGTGACGTTATTAAAGCAGGCGGACGGAGTATATTTACTGCCTCTTGAAAGCCGGCTTGATGAATATTTGAAACCGGCACTGCGCTGGACGTATGTGTCGCAGCTGTATTTGCCGGTCGTCGTCTTTATCGTCTCTTTGCCGCTTATCAACGCCTTATACGGATTGCCTTCATCTTATTTGATAGGCTTTCCGATCCTTTTGCTGCTTGTGAAATGGTGGAATGTCAGGAGCGAATTCTACTGGCGAAAATCAAGCGATGGCCATAAAGTCTGGCTCGAGCGCACGATCCGGTTTCTGCTCGTTGCCGGGTTTGCCTGGTCGTATGTCGACGGATGGATCCTTGTTTCGGCGGTGTTTTTGTTCGCGATGATTTTCTACGGAAAATGGCTGGAGCGCCGTGCTGTTGGAAAAGCATTCCCCTATGGCCATTTCATCGAATTGGAAGAAAACCGCATGCTGCGCTTTTACCAGTTCGCCAATTATTTCACCGACGTTCCGCATTTGAAAGGGAAAGTGAGGGAGCGCAGATGGCTCAACCCGGGTTACCGGTTGATCAAGAGCAAAGCGTCCAATGCCCATTTGTATTTGGTGAGCCGGACGTTCATTCGTTCCGATGAATTGTTCTTTCTATGGGTGCGTTTAACGCTGATCATCCTGGTCGGCGCTTGGCTCATCCCGTTCCAAATCGCGATTGCTTTGTTTGCTGGGGCCTTGGCGTTCGCTTCGACGATTCAATTGTGGCAAGGCTTGAACCAGTCCCAGCATTTCCGCATGGACCAATTATTCCCGCTGAGTAAGCATAGCCGTGAAAAAGCGGTGTGGAATTGGGTGCTTGCGGTCCAGTTGATTCAGGCTGTCGCGGCATTGATCCTGCTATTAGCATTGGTCCAGTTTGCGACAGCACTTCTTGTCGCGGCAGTCATTGCTGTTGTTTCTGTCGTGACGCTTGCAGGTGCCAGAAGAAAATCGGCACAGCTGAACAAACGAAAATAATAAAAAAAAGGCTGGAGAAAATGAAAATTTTCTCCAGCCCTTTTGCTATGTCGTTCATTCGTGGCAAGTGACTGCAGCTTTGCCAAGCGTTTTTGCGGCAATCAGCATCGCCTCTTCTTTAAAGTCGAATTTCGGGTGGTGGTGGGGATAGACTTCACCGTCCGGCATCGCGCCTGTGAAGAAGAACGTCCCTGGAATCTCCTCGAGGTAATAGGCGAAATCCTCACCGCCCATTTGTGGAGGGCAATTGAAAACTTCAGTTACACCTGGCACATCTTCAGCGAGGTCTCTCAGGAATTCCGTTTCCTTTTCGTGAGTGACGACCGGCGGGTAGCCCCGATGGAATTTAAAGTCGATAACGCTATTGGTCGCGATGGCCGTACCTTTAGTGACGCGCTCCATTTCCTGCTCCATAAGGGTGCGAGTTTCTTCGGTGAAGGATCTGACTGTTCCGTTCAATTTTGATTGGTCGGCAATGATATTGAATGGGTTCTCTGCAATGAATGATGCGATTGTCAAAACAGCGGATTCGAGCGGGTCCACACGGCGTGCGACAAGCTGTTGCAGGCTGGTCACAAGCTGTGCGCCTGTTACGACAGCATCGACGGTTTCGTGTGGCATCGCACCGTGGCCGCCGCGCCCTTGGACAGTGATTTCAAAGCGATCTGCCGCCGCCATGATCGGGCCAGTCCGGTAATCAATTCGTCCAAACGGCGTCGTCGACCAAAGATGGGTGCCGAAGATGACATCGACTCCATCAAGCGCCCCGTCTTCGATCATCGGCTTCGCGCCGCCTGGGGCAAGCTCTTCTGCGTGCTGGTGAATGAGCACATACGTGCCAGGGAGTTCATCGCGCAAGCTGTGGAGGATTTTGCCGAGAACGAGCAAAGTTGCCGTATGGCCATCATGGCCGCAAGCATGGACCACGTTTGGAACTGTGGATTTATAGCTGGTTTCTTTTTGGTCCTGAATCGGCAGGGCGTCAAAATCGGCGCGCAAGGCGACTGTCTTACCAGGTTTTCCGCCACGGATCGTCGCGATGACACCATTGCCTCCGACGCCATGGCGGATATCGACACCGAGATCTTCATAGAAGTCACGGATGTATTTAGCGGTTTTAGTTTCGTGGAATGATGGCTCTGGATTCATGTGCAAGTGGCGGCGGATGTCCACCATCTCTGGGTAGGCGTTATCAAGCTCAGCAAATATCTTCTCAATCATTGGATCATATCCTTCCTAATTTTCTGCATTTTCTCTAGTTTAACATAGCAAAAAACAGAACGGGGAAGCCCCGTCCTGTCAGTAAGTGAAATTGAGATAAGAAGCGACGAAATAAATAATGATAACCAAAATGGACGGTAGGCTATACGCCCAGGTAGAAGCGGTCTTTGGTCTGTAGAGCGAGAACATGATCAATACGCTCATGATGAGCACGGCAGTGGCAATAATGAAATTGGCCCCTGATACTTCAGCAAGAATCGACCCCTCTACGTAAATCGGGTCTGACAATGCCAAGATGACCATGTTGAAGATATTGCTTCCGAGGACAGCACCGACTGCCATATTGACATTCGACAGGCGGAGCGCGACGAACACAGAAATTGCTTCCGGCAAGGAAGTGGCCGCGGCCACCAGGAAACTGCCGACAAAGCTGGAACCGATTCCTGTCACGACCGCAATTTCATCACCCGTGATGGACAGGGCAGTTCCTGCCGCCATGATGACCAGGGCCACAATGGCGAAACGAATGCCCGCGTGTTTCGGCGATAGATGGGCGCTTGGGTTTTTCGGTGCCTTGGCATCGACCGGCTCATCGTCCATATCGATGGTATCCAAGTTCGGCAGTTTATTGATGATCACCATACCGATCACATAGGTGAGGCCGATCGCCAGCGAATCGAGGCCGATTCCAAGGACCGTAACATCGGTGCGCAGCCATAATGCCAAGAGCAATAGCACGGTCAAAAAGATGCCGAGCAGAGAAGAGTAAGTGTGGTCTTTGGATGCACGCTCGAGCATGCGGCGTCGGTTCAGCAGCAAGTCGAATCCTGCCAAAATAAATAAATTAAACAAATTCGAGCCAATCATATTGCCGACTGCGATATCGGCATTGCCGATAGCAGCTGCCGAGAAGCTTGTCGAGATTTCCGGAAGACTCGTGGCACCTGCAAGCAAGAGCGTGCCGACCATCATGCCGCCCATTGCAGATTTTTCACTGATGACATCCGCATACTGGGATAGTTTAATGGCTGCGAAAACAGTGACTGCTGCAGCCAACAAAAAATAAATGAATACCAATAGATGTTCCTCCTAAATGGGTTTCTTCTATAATACAGAGAAAAACAGCCGGGCTAGCCGGCCGTTGATCATTCGTCTTCTTCAGGTTTTGCTTTGTACATAGTGACATAAGAAGAACCGGAGAAGATATTGGCACGCGGTTTTTCAACTTCTTGCTGCGGCTTTTCTGCATGTGCTTTGGCGAAAGCTTGCGATTCTTTCCATTTCTCATAGAATGCCGGTGATTCCCATTCGGTCAATACGACGTAGGTGTCGGAGTCGACCGGCCGCAAGACGCGAAAAGCGACATATCCAGGTTCGTTCTCAATTGCGCCGGCGCGATTCTTAAAGCGGTGCTCGAATACAGGGCGCCCTTCATCGGCAACGGGGATGTTATTCATAACGAAAAATCCTTTTTCCCGGAACTCACCCGTGCCATCGACCACTTCATAGCGGCGAGGGGTTTGGAAAAGCGACTTTCCATCGGTTTCGTGCAATAGCAAAGTCGTGTTTTCGCCTTGCATCAACACCATTGTTTCATCAGCATGCTTTTCACGCATTTTTTTCATGAATTCGTAAGTTCCTGTTGTCATATAAACATTCATTAAAAAGCCTCCTAATCATCAGAATCCATTTTGAATTGCTACCCCACTTTTCCCGAAATTCCGGCGCTTGAAACAGAAGGTGTCAAATCAGTGAAGGCAATCGGGTCTAATTTATGACAATTGCCGCCGGATTCTATACAATAAGGGGCGGAGAGTCTATAGTATAGACGGATAATGAAGGATACACTATAGCCGCAAAGACTGAAGGGATGACTAATTCATGACTTTTAACGATACGTACCTGCGCGCAGCGCGCGGAGAGAAGACCGACCATGTGCCGGTATGGTATATGCGCCAGGCTGGGCGTTCACAGCCGGAATACCGCAAGATCAAAGAAAAGTATTCATTGGAAGAAATCACGCACCAGCCTGAACTTTGTGCTTATGTCACGAAGCTGCCGGTCGACCAATACGATGTCGATGCAGCGATTCTTTACAAAGATATCGTGACACCGCTTCCAGCCATCGGGGTGGACGTCAAGATCAAGGCAGGCATTGGGCCAGTCATCAGCAATCCGATCCGCACGAAAGCGGACATCGACCGTCTCGGAGAAATCAATCCTGAGCAGGATGTTGATTACGTGCTGAAGACAATCAAGATTTTGACTGAAGAGCAATTGAATGTGCCGCTCATCGGATTTTCCGGTGCGCCATTTACGCTCGCGAGCTATATGATCGAAGGCGGCCCTTCGAAGAGCTATAACAAAACGAAAGCGATGATGGTATCAGAACCGGAAATGTGGTTCGCGCTCATGGACAAACTGGCAGATACGATCATTCCTTACGTCAAAGCACAGATCCATGCCGGGGCAAAAGCGATTCAGATTTTTGACTCATGGGTTGGTGCGTTGAATGTAGAAGATTACCGCATCTTCATCAAGCCAGTCATGGACCGCATCTTCAAGGAAATCGGAGAAGAAGGCGTGCCGATGACAATCTTTGGCGTCGGAGCAAGCCATTTAGCAAATGAATGGCATGAACTGCCGGTCGATGTCGTTGGATTGGATTGGCGTTTGCCGATCGCAGAAGCGCGTGACCGTGGATTGACAAAAGCCTTGATGGGCAATTTCGACCCGTCTTATTTACTGGCGGATTGGTCTGTCATTGAAGAACGCACGAAACGAATTTTGGATATGGGCATGCAAAATGATGGCTATATCTTCAACCTTGGGCACGGGGTCTTCCCTGAAGTGCAGCCAGATACGCTGAAGCGTCTGACGGCATTTGTCCATGAATACAGTGCAGCATACAAAAAACAGAACTAACAAACTTTTGACGAGGTGATTGTGATGAAAAAGACAATGGGATTATTGGTGATGGCGTATGGCACGCCTTATTCTGAAGATGATATCGAGCGCTATTACACGCATATTCGCCGCGGCCGCAAGCCGAGTGAAGAAGCGTTGCAAGACTTGAAAGATCGCTACAAGGCAATCGGCGGCATTTCACCGCTAGCCAGAATCACCGAAGACCAGGCAAACGGCTTGTGTAAACGCCTGAACGAACTGCAGGACGATATCGAATTTAAAATGTACCTCGGTTTGAAGCACATCGAGCCATTCGTGGAAGACGGCGTAGAAGAAATGAAAAAAGACGGCATTGAAGAAGCAATTTCAATCGTTCTCGCGCCGCATTTCTCAACATTCTCCGTTAAGTCCTACAACGGCCGCGCGAAAGAAACGGCTGACAAACTTGGCATCAAACTCACTTCTGTAGAAAGCTGGTACACAGAGCCGAAATTCATCCAGTTCTGGACCGAGAAAGTGAGCGCGGCGTTTGCTGAAATGTCGGAAGAAGAACGTGCGAAATCTTGCCTGATCGTCTCTGCGCATTCCTTGCCGGAGAAAATCATCGCAAATGGCGATCCGTACCCAGACCAATTAAAAGAAACAGCGGACTTGATCGCTCATGCGGCAGGCGTTGAAAATTATGAAATCGGCTGGCAAAGTGCCGGGCAGACGCCGGAACCGTGGATCGGACCGGATGTCCAGGATTTGACACGCGATTTGCATGAAGAAAAAGGCTATACTTCTTTCGTTTATACGCCAGTGGGCTTTATCACAGACCATTTGGAAGTATTATACGACAACGATTACGAATGCAAAATCGTCTGCGATGAAATCGGCGCAACATACCGCCGTCCCGAAATGCCAAACGTAGATCCGTTGTTTATCGATGGAATGGCCAATGTCGTCTTGAATAAATTAAACGAAAACTGATCCGGGCTAATCGTCTAGGATGCAAGGTTTCGTCCAATAAACCGTTACTGAAACGCCGCTCAGCAGTCAACTGTGGCGGCGTTTTATCTATGAATGAATAAAGATGAGGGCAATGTGGGGAATAAATGCCCACTGCGAGGAGGAAATCACATGAAAAAATGGATCGCGCTTATGTTGGTGCTGCTGTTGGCAGCGTGTGGCGAAGAAGATTCATCGGCTGGTGCTGGCGAGATGCCGCAAGAAGTGGAAGTCGAGTTCAATACTGAGGAAACCGCCGACCCGGGCGAAGAAGTACTGCTATCGGCTACGGTGACACAAGGCACAGAAGCGGTAGAAGATGCAGACGAAGTGGTCTTTGAAGTATGGCAATCGGGAGATCGTGAAAATAGCGAGATGCTGGAAGCAAGCCATACACAAGACGGAGTGTACGAACAGAGCTGGACTGTAGAAGAAGAAGGGCTGTACTATGTTCAAGCCCATACGACGGCCCGCCGCATGCACGTCATGCCGAAAATGGAATTGACAGCAGGCGACCCGGATCCCGACTCGATTGTGCCTGATGATAGCGAAGACGCGGATGCCATGGAAAAGATGGGGCATTGATTGTGGTTCTTGACACTCGGCTGCTGTGTTGCACAACAGCTGGGAAGAAACGCATAAAAAAACGGCCGGAGACTATCTCCGGCCGTTTTGTCTGTTTAGATTTCGTTGCAGGTCTGGCAGTGATTGCCGTAGCACTCGTGCTGCTCTTCGATTTTCTCTCCGCAAGTGGCACACTGTTTCGGGGGCAAGTTCTTGAAGAATTCGACTACGTTCTCAATCATTTCTACCAGCTCCTTTTGTTATAGTACTGTAAGTGATAAACACAGTGTATTATAACAGTTTGCATCCGTCAACCCTTAACCGTGATTATTTTGAAAAATTCCGTTAAAATAAAGACAGTCATCAGTAAAAAGGAGAGAGATCATGTATTTCGTAGATAATAAAGGCATTACCGATCCGCGTATCAACTTGGCCATCGAGGAATATTTATTGAAGACAATGGATGTCGACCAAAACCCATTCCTGCTGTTCTATATCAACGAACCATCCATCATCATCGGAAAAAACCAGAACACGGCAGAAGAAATCAATACCGACTATGTGGATTCAAACGGCATTCACGTCGTGCGCCGTCTTTCAGGCGGCGGGGCCGTATATCATGATCATGGTAATCTGAATTTCAGCTTTATCACGAAAGATGACGGCAATAGTTTCCGTGATTTCCGCAAATTCACAGAACCGGTCGTCAAAGCCTTGCAGGACATGGGCGTCAACGCTGAGCTTTCAGGGCGCAACGATCTTCTCGCTGAAGGGCGCAAGATTTCAGGAAATGCCCAGTTCGCGACAAGAGGCCGCATGTTCAGCCATGGCACATTGTTATTCGATACGAAAATGGATGAAGTCGTGTCGGCTTTAAAGGTGAATAAAGAAAAAATTGAATCAAAAGGGATCAAATCGATTCGCAGCCGCGTAGCGAATATTTCGGAGTTCCTCGACCAGGAAATGTCCGTGGAACAATTCCGTGAAACTGTGCTGCATTCGATTTTCGCAGGTAAAGAAAATGTTCGCTTCTGGGAACTTACCGATGAAGATTGGGACAATATCCACGAATTGTCGAAAGAACGCTACGCCAATTGGGACTGGAACTACGGCAAATCGCCGAAGTTCAATATTAAGCAATCCCATCGATTCCCGGTTGGCGGCATCGACGTCCGCCTGCAAGTGGAAAAAGGCATCGTGCACGAGGCGCATATTTATGGCGATTTCTTCGGTGTCGGCGATGTATCGGAAATCGAACAGGCGATCACTGGCGTGAAATACGAACGCGCAGCGCTTGCGGCAGCAATTGAAGGCATCGACATCCCAAAATTGCTCGGCGGCATCACGACAGAAGATTTCCTCAAGTTGATTTATTAAGATTTTCTGTAGAGCCTGCTTTCGAGCAGGCTCTTTTGTTAAAATAGAAGAAAACGGGAGGGGGAGTGAATATGGGTGAACAGCGGATATTCATCGTCGAGGATGACACGAAGATCGCTTCGCTATTATCGGAAACATTACGCAAGTATCACTATCAAGTGGAAACCGCGAAAGACTTTGACCGCATCTTGGAGGAGTTCGCTGCCTTCGACCCCCATTTGATTCTTTTGGATATCAATCTGCCTTCTTATGATGGATATTATTGGTGCCGGCAGTTGAGGCAGCAGACAACTTGCCCGATCCTGTTCATTTCCGCCAGGTCAGGCGAGATGGACCAAGTATTTGCGCTTGAAAATGGCGGCGATGATTTCATTACGAAACCTTTCCATTATGAAATCGTCCTTGCAAAAATAAGAAGCCATTTAAGAAGGGCTTATGGGGAATATGCGCCGAAACAAGAAGAACGCACAGTTCGTGCAGGCCGGCTTGTGTTGTATATGGAGCGGCTTGAACTGCATTGCCGGGAAACGGAAATCCCGCTCCAGAAAAAAGAAAGCACCATTTTAGAATTATTGATTGCCGCTTATCCGAAAGTGGTAACGCGCGAGCAATTGCTAGAAGAACTATGGGATGACCAGGCGTTCGTCGATGAAAATACATTGAATGTCAATATGGCTCGTGTGCGTAAGAAATTGACGGATTACGGCATCCAGAGTTTCATTGAAACGGTACGCGGCGCCGGCTATCGGTTGATCCTTGGCAGGGAGGAGCAATGATGCTGCGGTTATTTCTGCGGGAGCATTCCGCATTTATCGTCTTTCAATTGCTTCTAGTCGGGTTCATCCTCATGCTTTATTGGCTCGATGGATTCCGCAACACCGATACAGCTATCTATTCATTCATTATCAGTTTGCTGCTGCTCGGCAGTTTTCTTGGTGTCCGCTTTGCGATGCGCTACCGTTATTACGAGCGGCTGCTCAGCGACCCGCCGAATATGGAGCATGCCCTTCAGCGGGAAGGGCGGTCGCCGGAACAAAAACAGACGGAACTTTATATGCAGAAACTGTACCGCCTTTATCAATACGAAGTACAATCGCTTTATGCGGGGCAGACGCGCCACCTGCAATTCATCAATCAATGGGTGCACCAAATGAAGACACCGCTATCGGTGATGCATTTGTTATTGCAGGAGCCGGAAGAACTAGATAAGGCCAGCATCCGCGAAGAAGTGGACCGCCTGCGTGCAGGGCTTGATACGGTATTGATGAACGCCCGCCTTGATACGTTCGAACAGGACATGCAAATCGAACAAGCGTCGCTGCGTGGCATGGTTGCAGAAATGGTGACGGAAAACAAGCGCTTGTTCATCTCGCGCCGCGTCTATCCGGAAATCGATATCGAAGAACGCTACCAAGTGGCGACAGACCGCAAATGGATGAAATTCATCATCGGTCAATTGCTGACGAATGCGGTGAAATATACCTTCGACGAAAACAAGAAACTGTATATCCGTGCTAGCTGCCTAGAAGGTACCATTACCTTGTCGGTGCAAGATGAAGGCATCGGGATCCCGCCATCGGATTTGCCGCGCGTCACCAAAGCCTTTTTCACCGGGGAAAATGGACGCCTGAGCGGCGAATCGACTGGGATGGGGCTGTATCTGGCACAGGAAGTGTGCAACCGGCTCGGCCATGAATTGAAAATTGAATCAGTGAAAGGCCAAGGGACGACCGTATCGATCGTCTTTCCTTATCAGGAACAGAATGTAGGAGGATCAACATGACAGTAGTGAAAATCGATGAAGTGACCAAAGTCTATGAAGGAAAAGTGACGCACCGTGCGTTGAACCAATTAAGCTTCGAAGTGGAAAAAGGGGAATTCCTTGCAGTGATGGGCCCTTCGGGAAGCGGCAAGACGACGCTATTGAACTTGATTTCAACAATCGATTCATTGACTTCTGGCACCATCCTCATCAACGGCATCAATCCGCATTCCTTGGATAAAGATGAATTGCCGCTGTTCCGACGGCGCCAGCTCGGGTTTGTGTTCCAGGATTTCAATTTGCTGCAGATGCTGACTGTGGAAGAGAATTTGGTGTTGCCGCTGACGCTCGATGGCATGCCCATCAAAGAAATGGAAAGCCGCGTTCAGGAATTGGCGGCAAGGCTCCATTTGCAGCCGTTTCTCCATAAAAAGCCGAATGAAATTTCCGGCGGGGAAGCCCAGCGCACGGCGATTGGCCGAGCGCTCATCCATCGTCCGGCACTTATACTCGCGGACGAACCGACCGGCAATCTCGATTCAAAAGCCTCGAAGGATGTGCTCGAACTATTGAGTGGCTTGAGCCGTGAAGAAGGGACGACAATCATCATGGTGACACACGACCCGATCGCAGCGAGTTATTGCGACCGTGTGCTGTTCATCAAAGACGGCGAATTTTTCAACGAAATTTACGGGGATGACCGCCGCCAGACCTTCTACCAAAAGATCCTCAACGTGTTATCTCTATTGGGAGGCTCCGTCAATGACCTTTCGCCAACTCGCCTTCCGTAATGTGTTCAGGAATTTGAGAAGCTACGCAGCGTTCCTATTGGCCAGCGTCTTTTCGGTCATGGTGTTCTTCATTTATTCGATGTTCATCTTCCATCCCTTGTTCGAAGAAGAAGGATTCCGCGTATTGGCCGTGCGCGGCATGTTCATCGCGGAAATCGTGCTGTATATTTTCACGCTGTTCTTCTTATTCTATTCCTTGAGTGCGTTTTTACAGGCGCGGACAAAAGAGTTCGGCGTCTTGATGCATCTCGGGATGAGCAAAAAGCAGCTCAATAAATTAGTGTTTTTCGAGACGATGATCCTTGGCGGCTTGTCGACAGCAGCAGGCATTGTCTTCGGTTTCGCGTTCACGAAGTTCTTTTTCATGATCGGGCGCGAAATCATGCAATTGGAGCAATTGCCGCTGTATTTCTCCTGGAAACCGTTTGTCCTGACGGTGGGCGCGTTTGCCAGTTTGTTCATCATCATCTCGCTCATCAGCGTCTCCTTTATCCGCACGAAACGCGTCGTCGATTTATTGGAGGGTTTTTGGAAGACCGAAGAGGAAGCGGCGTATTCACCAGCTTTATCAGCGTTCGGATTGGTGCTTTTAGGCGTTGCTTATTTTCTCGCGGCGACGGTGTCCGACCGCACCGTTTACATCATGGTGTTCATCGTCCCGCCGCTCGCGACAATCGGCACGTATTTGTTTTTCACGCATTCGATCCATACTTTCCTTCAATTGTATAAGAAGCGCCGCAGCATCTATTGGCATAAAACCCGCCTCGTGTCGCTTGCCGAAGCAGCGGTCAAATTAAAAGACAGTGCGCAAATGTTCTTTATCGTGACCATCGTCTCGACCGTCGCATTCCTGACGGTCGGTACGCTTGCCTCGTTTACTTCTTATACAGCAGAGTTCCGGCAAAGCAATCCGCTCGGTCTAATTTATGTCTCTTTTGAAGGCAATACACTCGAGCAGCAGCAACTAGCCCAGTTAAAGCGTGAACTCGAACAACAACAGCTTGCTTATACGCTCGTGCCTTTGGAAGTGAAGCGCCAGACATCGAGCGCCAGCGGCAATGACGTCGACATCATGTCCTTGTCCGAGTTCAACCGCTTGGCCACAGCGCTCGGCCACGAACCGGCGAAACTTCAAGCGGGCGAAGCAATGTTCGTACCGTTTTCACAAGAATCACTGCGTGAACTGCAAAAAAGTTACGCAGAGACCGAATTGCTCGAGAGCGGGGTGGAGCTGACGATCGACCAGACCTACCCGCAAGTGCTGTTTCCAGCGCACACCTTAAATGCCAATACGATTATCATGAACAACGAAGATTTCGGGCAAGTCGATGAACCGTTGATGGGCTATCCGCAAGGTACATCGGATTTCCGCTATTATGCCTTTCATGTGCCCGATTGGACAGAGACCGTCTCAATCGGCGAAAACGTCCGCTACCCAGTCAGCGAAGCAATGGTCAGCGGGAATTTCACCGGGCTCAATTATTATTTTGAGAATCCGGGATACGAATACCGCTGGTTCAAATCATCCTTTGCGCTATTATTGTTCATCGGTTTGATGGTGGCAGCGGTGTTCCTGTTAGCTGCAGGGAGCTTCATTTATTTCAAATTGTATACGGGGCTCGAACGCGACCGCAGGCAATACCAATTGATGGTGCGTCTCGGAATGACAGAGCGGGAACTCGGCAAAATCGTCAACCGCCAGCTTGTGCCGTTGTTTTTCCTGCCGTGGGCGCTTGCGCTTCTTCATAGTGCTTTTGCGTTCATCTCGCTCCAAGTCGTGTGGGATGAGTTTGCGGAGTTGTCGATTTTATCCGAGATGTCGATTGTGCTCGGCGGGTTTACGCTCATGCAAATCCTTTATTTCTTCTTGATCCGCTGGCGATATATCGCCCATTTGAAAGCTTTTTGATTCAAAAGAGCCGCCGGAAAATACAGGCGGCTTTTTTGCTGGGGATTTTTGGTGGGCAGTTGTATTGTCTGAAGATTTATTTTATAATGAAAAAGTAAATATGAATGAGTATTCATTCAATGGAAAGAGGGATATTCAATGAATTTGGGAGAACGTGTTCACGAAATTGCACAACAGGAAGCCGGACGAATTGCTTATACGTTCATGGGCAAAGACACGACTTACGGGGAATTCGACCAATCGGTATCGAACTTCGCTGGGGCATTGCAGGAACTCGGCGTGGAAAAAGGGGACCACGTCGCATTTCTTTTGAGCAACACCCCGCATTTCCTCATTTCACTCTATGCCACTTTGCGACTGGGAGCGACGGCTGTCCCAGTTAACCCGATCTATAGCCCGGATGAAATCGCTTACATCGTTAACAATAGCGATGCGAAAGTGGTCATTGCGCTTGATGCTTTGCTGCCGCTTGTGGAAAAAGCGCATCAAGCCTTGCCAGCGGTAGAAACGTACGTCATTTGCGAGACCGACCCATCGACTCCTGAAAAGATGGCGCAGCTGCCAGAAGCCGTCAGAGGGAAAGTCCGTTCATTCACACAGCTTCTGTCAACTGCCAATGCTTTTGCTGGAACTGTTAATATTGCAAAAGATGACAATGCTGTCATTCTTTATACGTCTGGGACGACGGGTAAGCCAAAAGGCGCGATGCTGACGCATGGCAATCTCTACTCCAACGCACGGGATGTCGCGGAGTATCTCCAAATCACGCCGGATGACCGCGTAGTCGCAACACTTCCTGTGTTCCACGTATTTGCACTTACGGTCGTCGTCAATGCTCCGCTTATGCAAGGTGCGACCATCGTTCTTGTGCCGCGCTTTACGCCGCAAGAAGTATTTGTCGCAGTAAAGGCATCAAAAGCGACTGTCTTTGCGGGGGTACCGACAATGTTCAATTTCATGTACCAGCTGCCAGAAGTGGATCCTGCTGATTTCGCTTCTGTGCGCTTAGCGATTTCCGGCGGATCCGCAATGCCGGTCGCGTTGCTGCACAATTTCGAAGACAAGTTCAATGTGCGGATCTCCGAAGGCTACGGCTTATCTGAGGCATCGCCGGTTACGTGTTTTAACCCGATCGACCGGGAACGCAAAGCCGGATCGATTGGCACCTCAATCATCAATGTCGACAATAAAGTCGTCAATGAACTCGGCGAGGAAGTGCCAGTCGGAGAAGTGGGTGAATTGATCGTCCGCGGACCGAACGTCATGAAAGGCTATTACAAAATGCCAGAGGAAACCCAAGCGGCGATCAAAGACGATTGGCTGTACACGGGAGATTTGGCAAAAATCGATGAGGAAGGCTATTTCTATATCGTCGACCGCAAAAAAGACATGATCATCGTTGGCGGCTATAATGTCTATCCGCGCGAAGTGGAAGAAGTGCTATTTGCTCACACTGCGATTGTAGAAGCAGCAGTGGTCGGCTTGCCGGACGCTGACTTCGGCGAGTCGGTCAACGCTTACGTCGTGTTGAAAGATGATGCAGTTTCCATTGAGGAGTTGCAGAAGTATTGCGCGGAGCATTTGGCGAAATACAAAGTGCCGCGCCACATGGAGATTCTCGATGAATTGCCGAAAAACACGACAGGCAAAATCCTGCGCCGTTCGCTGAAAGACCAGGCTGTAAAAAAATAATCATAAACCGCTTTCCGCATTCGTGGGGAAGCGGTTTTTTATTTGCGAAAACACACTATTCGGGTTTTTAAAGAGCTTTAATTGAAAAGACAGACAATTACCGATATAGTGAAAGGGCAACTGTTACGATAAACGAAATAATTATCCAGGAGGCTGAGCATGTGTCGAAAAAAGCTGTTGAAATAGAAGATTTACTCAAATTAGTATCTGTGACCGACCCGAAGATTTCACCTGACGGGAAACGCGCGGTATTTGTCCATACAAAAATGGACGAAGAGGAAAATACATATCATTCGCATGTGCATCATATCTCACTAGAAACCGGCGAGTCGGTTCCTTGGACTTACGGAAAAAACCGCAACAGCCAACCGGCTTGGTCAGCGGACGGCCGCCACATCGCTTTTCTATCCGACCGCAATGATAAGAATCAAGTATACGTCTTGCCAGCAGGCGGCGGGGAAGCACGCGCTGTGACGGATTTTGAAAAAGGGGTGAGCAGTTTCCGTTGGTCGCCTTGTAATAAGAAAATCTGGGTCAATGCGCTGGTGCAGGACGGCAAAACATTCACGGATCAAGAACCGGAACAAGAAGACGACAAGAAAAAACCTGAACCTTACCGGACAACGGTCATGAAATACAAAATGGACGGCAACGGGCTGGTCAAGCAGGACTACCACCGCCAGATCGGCTTTGTGGACCTGGAAACAGGAACGGTGGAGCAGTTGACGGAAGGGGCTTATCACTTCGGCTTGGAGGCCGTTTCCCATGACGGCACGAAACTGGTGTATGGATCGGCCAAAGAAAATAATCAAGATTTCATTTTCCGCCAGTCGCTCTACATGCGCGATCTGGAAACTGGGGAAGAAACGGCCATCATCGAACAAGACGGATATTACGGAAGCGTCGCATTCTCCTTCGATGATGAACGTTTGGCGTTTGTCGGCCATTCGCGTGCTTATGAAAATGCCACGCAAGCTGAACTGTATGTATACGATGTGGCAAATCAAACGACGCAATGCCTGACAGAAGGCATCGATGCCCCGATCGGCGATTATGTCGTCGCGGACCATCAGCAAGGCGCGCAGGCGCCAGGCGTCGTCTGGACGAAAGATGACCATTTATACTTCCAAGTGTCTACAGACGGCGATGTGCGACTGTATTTCGCTTCGCTTGACGGCGCGGTGTATCCGGCTTCCCCGGAAGATGAGCATGTCTACGGCTACGACATTTCGCGAGATGGCAGCTTCGCGCTTGCCGCCATCAGCAATCCGGTGTCTCCGGGAGAACTTTACAAACTCGCTATTTCGACTGGAGAGCGCGAAGCACTTACTTCCTGCAATACAAATTATCTCGAACAAACAGAATTGATTGCACCGGAAACTGTTTCGCATACAACGGAAGACGGCTTTGACGTACATGGCTGGCTTATGAAGCCCCGTGGATTCGAAGCGGGCAAAAAATATCCGCTTGTCGTCAATATCCACGGCGGGCCGCACGCCATGTACGCCAATACTTTTGTCCATGAAATGCAAGTGCTTGCAGCAAGCGGCTATGGCGTCTTGTACGTCAATCCGCGCGGCAGCCACGGCTACGGGCAAAGCTTTGTTGATGCTGTGCGCAGCGATTACGGTGGCGGCGATTACCGGGACATCATAGGGGCGCTCGACAATGTTCTCAGCGAAAATGACTGGGTGGATACAGAACGGCTTGGCGTAACCGGGGGGAGCTACGGTGGCTTTATGACCAACTGGATCGTCTCGCATGACAATCGCTTTAAAGCGGCTGTAACCCAGCGTTCGATCTGCAACTGGATTTCCTTTTTCGGCGTTTCAGACATCGGCTATTATTTCAGTGAATGGCAGCACGGGGCATCCATGGACAATGTCGATAAGCTGTGGGAATACTCTCCGCTGAAATACGCTAAAGACATCAACACGCCGTTGCTCATTTTGCATTCGGAAAACGACCACCGCTGCCCGATCGAGCAAGCGGAGCAATTGTTCATCACACTGAAGAGCATGCATAAGGAAACGGAGTTTGTCCGTTTCCCGGAAGCCGACCATAATTTATCGCGCACCGGCAAACCGAATTTGCGCTTTGCCAGGTTGCAGGAAATTGTCGGTTGGATGGAGCGACTGTAAACATGTAAAAAAGCCAGGCGGAGAAATTTCTCCGCCTGGCTTTTCTATTAGCGCCCTTTAAATTCGGGTTTGCGTTTCTCGCCGAACGCGAGCAGCGCCTCGACCCGGTCTTCAGTTGGAATCGTAATCTCGTAGGCTTTGCGTTCGATTTGAAGCCCTGTCTGCATATCGGTGTTCATGCCGTTTTTGATGGCGAATTTGGCCTGCTGCAAGGCGATCGGCCCGTTTGCGAGAATCGAATCCGCAAATTCGCCTGTCACTTGCGCCAAATCATCTCCCGCAGCGAGGCGGGTAACGAGGCCGTAATGGAGCGCCTCTGAAGATTTCAAGCGGCGCGCAGTCAAGATCAGTTCCATCGCTTTTGCTTCGCCGATCAATCTCGGGAGGCGCTGCGTGCCGCCAGCGCCCGGGATGATCGCGAGGCTCGTTTCGGTCAAACCGAGCAATGTATCGTCCGCTGCGATGCGGAAATCACAAGCCAAGGCGAGCTCCATGCCGCCGCCGAATGCGTAGCCATTGATCATGGCGATTGTTGGCTGCGGCAAGTTTTCGATGGTTGTGAACACTTCGCCGATTTTGTAGATATTGCGCTTAACTTGATCTTGCGTCAAAGTCTTGCGTTCTTTCAAGTCCGCTCCGACGCTGAACGCCTTATCACCGGCGCCGGTGAAGACGACAACCCGGATATCCGGATTGATGCGGATTGCTTCTGCCACTTGGCCAAGTTCGGCGAGCATATCGTAATTGAATGCGTTCATCGCATCCGGCCGGTTCAATGTGATGAACGCCAAATTTCCTTTTTGTTCATAATGAATTGTGTCCATATCCATCCCCCTTTAATAATCCATCCGTTAAAAACATACCACTTTTTGGACTAATCTGTCACCAAACTCTATAATGGGAACAACAGGGGGGAGCTCATTCATGAACCAGGTTACATATCTCCGTATTTACCGAATCGTTTCCATGGCGATCCGATTTTATGTGCAAGTGGCGCTTTTCCAAAGGCGCAATAGGGGCAAGTGGACTCCAGTCGTTGAACAGCGCTGGAATGAGCTCGTCACCCGCCAGGCTAAAGAATACAAGGAACTGGCGCTCAAGCTGGGCGGCTTAATGATCAAATTAGGCCAATTCCTTTCGACCCGTGCGGATATCATGCCGCCAAGCTTTTTGGCGGAACTCGAGGGCTTGACGGACCGTGTGCCGTCCGTGCCGCGAAAAGACATCATCGAAGTGCTCGAGCAGGAATGGAATGTCGAGCACGGCAATTATCTGGATGAATTATCGGACCAAGCAATCGCTTCCGCCTCCATCGGCGAAGTGTTCAAAGGCCGTTTGAAAAATGGCACCGAAGTCGCTGTCAAAGTTCAGCGCCCAGGAACCGACCGCATTATCCGGGCCGATTTTCAGGCAATGCGCATCGTCATCTGGCTCGCGAAGAAATTCACCCCGTTTACGAAACAAGTCGACTTCGACCAATTATACGTCGAGATGACCGAAACGATCGGCGCGGAACTGAACTTCGTCGGCGAACTTCAGAACGGCCGTGCTTTTGCGGACCGTTTCGCGGAAATGGACGGCGTCCACATCCCGGTCTATTACGACGAATATACGACCCGCCGTGTGTTGGTGATGGAATGGATTGAAGGCGCCAGAATCACCGACATCAGTTTTATCGAAGAGCATGGACTTAACCGTCACGAAATTTCCGAGCGATTGTTCATCCTGTTCTTAGAGCAAGTGCTGTACGGCGGCCAGTTCCATGCCGACCCACATGGCGGCAATATCCTATTGAAACCCGACGGCACCATTGTGTTGATCGATTTCGGCATGATCGGCACGATTTCCGAACGCGATTCGCAAGCGATTCTACTGATTGCGGAAGGCATCCTGTTCAAAAACTACGAACAAGTACTCGACGGTTTGGAAGATTTGCGATTCCTGCTGCCGAATGCAGACCGCGACTTACTAGCGGATGCTGTTGAGCGGCTTGTCGCTGCTTACGAATCGAACGAATTAATGCAAATGGACAGTTTTGTGGTCGAGCGGTTATTAAAAGACATGCAAAACATTGTCCGCACGCAGCCGGTGCAGCTGCCAGCGGAATTTGCCTTTTTTGGCCGTGCGACATCGATTTTCGTTGGCGTCTTGCATGTATTGGATCCTAAAGTTGACCTCTTCGCCCTTGCGCGCCCACGCGTACTGGAGTGGGCTTCGACCAAACGGGAAGGAAAAGGGATTTTTGGGAAAGAAGATGTCTTACGCTGGATCCTTAATTCCACGGGGCCGGCACGGGCATTTCCGAAAAAGCTCATCAACTTCCTTGATGAACCAGAACGCATTCGCCATTACTTGGAGAATAAGGAAGGGCGGGAGCGGGAACACCAGCGCAACCTGCAGAGCCGGATGTTTGCCGGCATCTTCTCGCTGCTGTCGTTTTCCGGGATTTCATTATCCGTCTGGTTCTGGCACGAACCGTTCCTATGGGTATCGTCGGTATTTTTTGTCGGCTCCTTGTGGGCATTCCGTGCCATCCGCTAAACAGAAAAATCGCCTTATCGAAATGCAGGTGTTAATCCTGCATGCCGGTAAGGCGATTTTTCTATAGGATAGACGAATTCTGCCCGGTTCTTCAGACACAGCAGAAAAACAAACGAACTCGTCCTTTTTTAACTGGCGGCTCTTGCAATTTCCGGATTCCCGGTTAAAATGAAAATAAGAACACTTGTTCCTATTAGCTAGGGGGTGAGGAAATGCCCCTGATTTCGAGGGCGGAAATAGCCGTGTTTGAGAAGCGGGTGCAATTGCCCATGGTGCTCCTCATTTTGGAACGGGATCGCGAGTGGATTAGGAAAAGCCCTTTCAAACTGAAAGCTCCCTACCTGGAATTATTGGACCGCGCGATCGAACGGACAAAAAGCGACTTGGCCGAGACCATCGACTTGATGAGGGCCAATGGCATGAAGGTGAGGCGGGGGAGTAAAGACGACAATTTCTCGGAATATGTATTTTGCCATGGCGGTTATGAAGACCATCGCCGTTATTTGAATATTCGTTTGAAAAATGCCGTTGAAGATCGATTGAGGATTTACCTGGCAGCAGCCGCTAAGTCTTTTTAATCCAGCGGCTGCTGGCTGCGAGGCGGAAACGCCCGTTTCGTCACATAATTCATCCGGTGGTTATGGACGCGCTGTGCTTTTTTGAAATAGCGCCGCAAAGACCCGGTGAACGAATGCTGATTGCGAAGCGCAATGGGAGAGATGTCCGCGGGGACGACGACGCCATTGCTGAGCGATACCAAACTGCCCCTGCCGCTGTCATCCGCAGCAATCAAATCGATGGCATCGAAATTGAACCAGATGGAATCCTTGTTTTTCGGAGAGTGGGTAGGAAAGAAAATTAATGGGTTGCCGTAATATTCGCCAACGATGATCGGCGGCTTATGTTTTACGCCAATCGATTTTTGTGCGTAGAGTGTGGCGCTGGCAAGGGAACCGCGATAGAAAGAGCAAGATTTCGCCACAATTTTATAGACCGATTCCTCCACCAGGAATTCGCTGCGGTCTTCGATGACCCGTGTCAAGAGCCGGTGGCCGTCCGTATACGGAAGCAGCGCATATGTATTGCTGCAAATTGTATAAGAAACGGGATATTGATTCTTCTTA
Organism: Planococcus sp. SK3692; assembly: GCF_028890485.2. GTDB lineage: Bacteria > Bacillota > Bacilli > Bacillales_A > Planococcaceae > Planococcus. Next base: position 648,086 of record NZ_JARCHV010000001.1, on the reverse strand, counting down.
CCCATGAACATTTACCCCCTAAATTTACTTTACATACATTATTATAATAAAAAATGGAAAATACACAATAATTATTTTTCGAAAAAATTATTTTTTCAATCTCGTTGTAATTTTCAAAAAACTCTTGCTTCTTTCTTGCGCTTTCGTGTATACTAATGAAAAGCATTCGGGGTGAAGAAGAATGGAAAACTATTATTCTTATGCTGACTTCATGAAAGCGATGGCTCAAACGAAAAAGATCACGGAAGCGGAAAAGCTGCTGAATGAGATCTACCTGGATCTGTTCTTAAAGCATGTTCACCGCGAACAGCAGGAAACGCAATTGCTGGCACTTATCGACGAAGCCCTGGATCATAACGACCGCAAATCATTCGACACATATACCGCACAGCTGCAAGAGCTGAAGCGGGAAGAAGAATAACAAGACCGCCCGGAGAAACTCCGGGCGGTTTTTCTGTACTTTGGCGACGGCAGCTGCATTTAAAAGATGGAAAATCGACTGTGCAAATGGGCCATGAGCTTAATATACTTCAGAAAAAACATACGTTCGCTTTTTGTTAGGGGAATTTTAGGGCATATGTTAAAGTAGAAGTAGTGAAAAATACGGGAGGACATATCCATGAAAAAGGAATTTAACCTGCAAGCTCCTTATGAACCGGCGGGCGACCAACCGGAAGCCATTGCCCAATTAACCCAAGGCATCATCGACGGGAAAAGGTTCCAGACCTTGCTCGGTGCGACCGGTACTGGGAAAACGTATACGATGTCGAATGTTATTCAACAAGTGAAAAAACCGACATTGGTCATGGCGCACAACAAGACCTTGGCAGGCCAGCTTTACAGCGAGTTCAAGGAATTTTTCCCTGACAATGCCGTAGAATATTTTGTCAGCTACTACGATTATTACCAGCCTGAGGCATATGTGCCGCAGTCGGATACATTTATAGAAAAAGACGCAAGCATCAACGATGAAATCGACAAATTGCGCCACTCAGCGACTAGTTCTTTATTCGAACGCGACGACGTAATCGTCATCGCTTCCGTCTCTTGCATATACGGCCTCGGTTCCCCGAAAGAATACCGGGAACTCGTCGTTTCGCTGCGCAAAGGGATGGAAATCGAACGCAACCAGCTGCTGCGCAAATTAGTCGATGTGCAATATGAACGCAACGACATCAATTTCATCCGCGGAACATTCCGCGTACGTGGCGATGTGGTTGAAATCTTCCCGGCTTCGCGCGATGAGCGCTGCTTGCGCGTGGAATTTTTTGGCGATGAAATCGATCGCATCCGTGAAGTCGATGCCCTGACAGGGGAAATTATCGGCGACCGCGAACACGTCGCTATTTTCCCGGCGTCCCACTTTGTTACGCGTGAGGATAAAATGGTCAGAGCCATCGAAAACATCGAAGCGGAACTAGAAGAACGTTTGAAGGAAATGCGTGCGGAAGATAAATTGCTCGAAGCACAGCGGCTCGAACAGCGCACGCGTTACGATTTGGAAATGATGCGCGAAATGGGCTTCTGCTCAGGCATCGAAAACTACTCGCGCCATTTAACACTGCGTCCAGCAGGCGCACAACCTTATACGTTGATTGATTATTTCCCGGACGATTTCCTGCTGGTTGTCGACGAAAGTCACGTTACGCTGCCGCAAGTTCGTGGCATGTTCAATGGGGACCAAGCACGCAAGAAAGTACTCGTCGACCATGGCTTCCGTTTGCCATCGGCCATGGATAACCGGCCATTGACATTCGACGAGTTCGAAAAGCATATCGACCAGGCGGTATTCGTTTCAGCAACGCCAGGCCCTTATGAACTCGAACATACACCGGAAATGGTGGAGCAGATCATCCGTCCGACGGGCTTGCTTGACCCAGAAATCGAAATCAGGCCGATCGAAGGGCAAATCGATGATCTTATGTACGAAATCCAACAGCGCAAAGAGCGTGGAGAGCGTGTATTGGTTACGACATTGACGAAGAAAATGTCAGAAGACTTGACGAATTATTTGAAAGAAGCAGGCGTCAAAGTCAATTACCTCCATTCCGAGATTAAGACGCTCGAGCGCATTGAAATCATCCGTGAGTTGCGGATGGGCGTATACGATGTGCTGGTCGGCATCAACTTGCTGCGTGAAGGGCTCGATATCCCCGAAGTTTCATTGGTGACCATACTCGATGCCGATAAAGAAGGCTTCCTGCGTTCAGAACGTTCCTTGATCCAAACGATGGGACGCGCTGCCCGGAACGAGAACGGCCACGTCATCATGTATGCAGACAGGATTACGGACTCGATGCAGAAAGCGATCGATGAGACCACCCGCCGCCGCACGATCCAGGCAGCTTATAATGAAGAACACGGCATTACGCCGGTCACCATAAAGAAAAAAATCCGTGACGTCATCCGTGCAACAGAAGCGGCGGAAGAAGCGGAAGAGTATGTCAGCAAAGCGATCGAAGGCAAGAAACTCAAAAAAGAAGACCGCATGAAGCTTGTCACATTGCTCGAGAAGGAAATGAAAGAAGCAGCGAAAGCGCTCGATTTCGAACGCGCTGCAGAATTGCGTGATACAGTGTTGGAATTGAAAGCGGAAGGATGATAGGACTTGAAAAACCAAGAGATACGCATACAAGGCGCGCGTGCCCATAATTTAAAAAACATCGATGTGACGATTCCCCGCGATAAGCTCGTCGTCATGACCGGTTTATCCGGTTCAGGGAAATCCTCCCTGGCGTTCGATACGATCTATGCGGAAGGCCAGCGCCGCTACGTCGAGTCATTGTCGTCTTATGCACGGCAATTTCTTGGCCAAATGGACAAACCGGATGTTGATTTGATCGAAGGTTTGTCTCCGGCAATTTCGATTGACCAAAAGACCACAAGCAAAAACCCAAGATCGACCGTAGCGACCGTGACGGAAATCTACGATTATATTCGCCTCATGTATGCGCGAATCGGCAAACCGATCTGCCCGAACCATGGGATCGAGATTTCTTCCCAAACAGTTGAACAGATGGTTGACCGTTTGGTTGAATATCCTGAGAAGACGCGCATGCAAGTGCTGGCGCCGCTCGTATCAGGACGTAAAGGCACCCATGTGAAACTGCTCGAAGACGTTAAGAAACAAGGATACGTAAGGGTCCGCATCAACGGCGAGCTCATCGATTTGGATGACAATATTTCACTCGATAAAAACAAAAAGCATTCCATTGAAGTGGTCATAGACCGCGTCATTATGAAAGAAGGAATCGCCCCGCGCTTAAGCGACTCGCTGGAGTCGGCCCTGCGTCTTGGAGAAGGGCGCGTGCTGGTGGACGTCATGGACGAAGAAGAATTGCTGTTCAGCGAACATCATGCCTGTCCCATTTGTGGATTTTCCATCGGTGAATTGGAGCCGCGCATGTTTTCGTTCAACTCGCCATTTGGGGCATGCCCTGAATGTGACGGGCTTGGCATGAAACTGGAAGTTGACCCTGAACTGGTCATTCCAGATTGGGATGTCAGCCTCGCAGATCATGCCATCGCCCCATGGCGCCCGACGAGTTCCCAATACTATCCTCAATTGCTGCAAGCGGTATGCAGCCACTTTGGGATTGAAATGGACGTGCCGATGAAAGAATTGCCTGAAGACCAGGTGAACATCATCCTGCACGGTTCTGCTAATGAAAAAATTCGTTTCCGTTATGAAAATGACTACGGCAAAATCCGCGACAGCCATATTTTCTTTGAAGGCGTGCTTGCGAATGTTGACCGCCGGTACCGGGAAACCAGTTCCGATTATATTCGGGACATGATGGAAAAATTCATGGGCCAGCAGCCATGCCCGACATGTTCAGGATACCGCTTGAAACCGGAGTCTTTGGCAGTCAAAGTCAATGATCTGCACATCGGACAAGTCGTTGAGTATTCAATCACAGAAGCGCAAGCATTCTTCGACAGCTTGACACTTTCAGAAAAAGACCGCCAGATCGCGAACATGATTCTCCGCGAAATTCAAGAACGTGTCGGTTTCTTGATTAATGTAGGGCTTGATTACTTAACATTGAACCGTGCATCAGGTACATTGTCAGGCGGCGAAGCCCAGCGCATCCGCCTCGCGACTCAAATCGGATCGCGGCTGACCGGCGTTCTTTACATTCTTGATGAGCCTTCAATCGGTCTTCATCAACGCGACAATGACCGGTTGATCAGCACATTGAAAAATATGCGCGATATCGGCAACACGCTGATTGTTGTCGAACACGACGAAGATACGATGATGGCAGCGGATTACTTGATTGATGTCGGCCCGGGAGCCGGTGTACACGGCGGTGAAATCATCGCTGCCGGGGCACCTGAAAAAGTGATGAAAAACAGGAAGTCGCTGACCGGCCAGTATTTGAGCGGCAAGAAGTTCATTCCGCTGCCAGCTGAACGCAGACAGCCGAATGAACGGAAGATCTCCATCCGAGGGGCTTCTGCAAATAACTTGAAAAATGTCGACGTTGACATTCCAATCGGTTTGTTCACAGCAGTCACCGGAGTTTCGGGATCAGGGAAAAGCACATTGATCAATGAGATTCTCTACAAATCGCTAGCCCATAAATTGAACCGGGCACGGGTCAAACCGGGCCAGCACAAATCTGTCGAAGGCATCGAGGAACTGGAAAAAGTCATCGATATCGACCAGTCGCCGATCGGGCGTACACCGCGTTCCAACCCGGCGACTTACACAGGCGTCTTCGATGATATCCGGGATGTGTACGCGACGACCAATGAAGCGAAAGTGCGCGGCTATAAAAAAGGACGCTTCAGCTTTAACGTCAAAGGCGGGCGTTGTGAAGCCTGCCGCGGCGACGGCATCATCAAAATCGAAATGCATTTCCTGCCGGATGTTTATGTGCCGTGTGAAATTTGCCACGGCAAGCGCTACAACCGCGAAACGCTGGAAGTGAAATACAAAGATAAGAACATTGCAGACGTATTGGAGATGACGGTGGAGGATGCGTATGGATTCTTCGAGAATATTCCGAAGATCAACCGTAAATTAAAAACCATTGTCGATGTCGGCCTTGGCTATGTCACGCTTGGGCAGCCGGCGACTACACTGTCCGGTGGCGAAGCACAGCGTGTCAAATTAGCTTCGGAGTTGCACAAACGCTCCAATGGCAAGTCGTTCTATATTTTGGACGAACCGACGACCGGGCTTCACGCCGATGATATTTCGCGTTTGTTGAAAGTGCTGCAACGATTAGTGGACAATGGCGATACGGTGCTGACAATCGAGCACAACCTTGATGTCATCAAAACAGCTGATTATTTGATCGACCTCGGACCAGAAGGCGGAGACAAAGGCGGCACGATTTTGGCGACTGGCACCCCTGAAGATATCGCTAAAGTTGAAGGGTCTTATACCGGTAAATACTTAAAGCCGATCCTTGAGCGGGACCGCGCACGAATGAAAGAACTGGTCGGCAAGGCAACCACGAAGAAAAGAAAAGCAAAGTGAAACTTTCCTTCGATCCAAACGTATCATTAAAGTAGAACAGGAATTTCTGCGAAAGCGGAAATCCGAAGAGGAGGCCAAACGATATGCAAAGTGAAAAAGAACGCATTTTGGACATGGTTGAAAATGGCACGATCTCGGCACGCGAAGCGGTTGAGCTATTGAAAGCGGTCGATGGTGGGGAAACGGGCAATTCATCAAAAGACTATGGCCGTGAAACTTACCGCAGTTCACGCGGCAAACGTGGATTTTTCCGTCCAGAAGACATGTTCAAAAAGTTCTCGAAAGACTTTTCGAAGGATTTTTCCAAGAACATGTCCAAGGATTTCAATCAACTGGGAGACCGGATGATGCATTTCATGCAGACGTCTGCCGATAAGCTGAAAACAATGGAATTCGATTCGCCATTCGGTGAAGCCGCACGTTTTGAACATACCTTTACGGAAGAAAGTGCAGAACTCCACACGATCATTGCCGATATCGCTAACGGGCAATTGGAAGTGTTCCCTTCACAAGACGGTTCGATCCGTGCAGAATGCAGCGTCAAAGCTTTCCGTGCAGAATCTCCGGAGCAAGCAAAACAGGATTTCCTGGAAAAATTCGTATTCATTGCGGATGACCGTAAATTGCGAATCATCAGCGACTTGAAAACGACGCAAGTGAATATCGTCTTGTACGTTCCGGCAGCGGCATTTGAACAAATTGTCGTCCGTCTGTTCAATGGCGGCTTTACAATGAAGCGCCTGGACTCTGCATTGATCAAAGTCAAGACGGCGAACGGTAAGATTGACTTGAAAACGATCCAATTCGAGGAAGCCGAACTTGAAACGGCTAATGGCCCGATCCAGATGATGGAAGTCAAAGGCCGTGAAGTCGAGGCGGAGACTTTGAATGGGCGCATTTATATCGATGGGGATATTGAAGACATCGATGCGAAGTCGTTAAACGGCAATGTCGTCGCGACGACGCGCAGCAAAGAGGCGAAAAAGCTCGAAGCTAAAACTTTGGCGGGCAATGTAGAAATTTACATTCCGCAGCATTTGGCGTTGCGAGGGGAAGTTTCTTCAAACCTTGGGCGCATGGACGTGATGCTCTCAGACATCAACAGCAGCCACGAACAAGGCCAGTTTATGCAAAAGAAAATGCATTTCACAAAAACAGGTGATGTGGAGTCGGCAGGCGGGCCATTGCTCGTCTATGGCGAAACCAAAACCGGTTCGATCCTCGTGCGTTATTTGACAATCGACTGAACCACATAAAAAAAGCCCAGTGGAGAAATTCTCCACTGGGCTTTTTGCGTTATCGTTCCATGCAGGTGATGGCGAAGCTGATGGCACGTGCGCATTGCTTGCGGTAGTCGTCGGATTGCAGCAAAGCCGCTTCATGTTTATGGGTCATAAACCCGCATTCGACAAGAACCGCGGGCATGATGGTGTCCCGCAGCATGGCGAAATCTGCTGTTTTCAACCCGCGGTCTTTGCGCTGTGTCGACAGAATCAGCGAATCCTGGAGCAGCTGCCCGAATTTGCGCGTACGTGCAGGGGCTGCCGGATAGATAAAGCTTTCGATGCCTTGTGCAGCGCTATAATTATTGCCTGCCGCATTTGCATGGATTGACACCAACAGTTCTGCGCCGGAGCGGTTAGCGAAATTTGTCCTTTCCTTCAAAGGAACATCGCGTTCTTGCTGATGGCTGAACAACACCGTGTATCCGTCCGCCGCCAAGCGTTTTTTCACTTCTTCAGCAACCGCGTTGTTGAAATGGAATTCGCGCATCCTCCCATCAGGTGTTCGTTTGCCGATCGTCCCTGGCCCGTGCCCTGCATCAATGATAATCTTCATATAACATTCCCCCTTCATTCCTTATATAGAAGGAAAGGGATAGAAAGGGGACGAAATTCTTCAAATTCTTTTTTTCCATGTTAAAATAAAAACAAACCGACCGCAAAACGAAGGAATTATTTGGGAAAATCAATTTGCGCAGCCGGGGGAATGAGGGAAAACTATGGGACAAGTAACAGTAAAACAAGTAATGGAGATGTTCGGCTTGAAACTGATCAGCGGCCAAGAAGGCATTGGGCGCCATATTGCCATCAGTGATATTTCAAGACCGGGACTGGAAATGGCAGGTTATTTCACCCATTATCCTGCAAACCGCATGCAATTGCTCGGAAAAACGGAACTATCGTTTTTTGCCATGCTGAAACCGGAAGAGCGCTTGGACCGGATGATGAAGTTGTGCGCGGAAGACACGCCCGCCATCATCGTCTCCCACGGTGTCGATGTACCGGAGGAATTGGTCATCGCCTCTTCTGAAAAACACGTGCCGGTGCTCGGGACGAATATGACGACCACTCGCTTCTCCAGTTTGCTGACGAACTTTCTGGAAAGTCGGTTGGCTCCGACGACTGCCGTACATGGCGTACTGGTCGATATTTACGGCATCGGCGTACTCATTACCGGAAAAAGCGGTGTCGGGAAAAGTGAAACCGCTTTGGAGCTCGTCAAAAAAGGCCATCGCCTCGTAGCGGATGATTGCGTGGAGATTCGCCAAGAAGGCGAAAGCACGCTAGTCGGGCATCCACCGAAACTGATTGAATATCTGCTCGAGATCCGCGGTGTTGGCATCATTGATATCATGACTTTATTTGGGGCAAGCGCCGTGCGCAATTTCAAGCGCATTTCTCTCGTCATCGATCTCGAGCTCTGGGATCCGGACAAGACTTACGACCGTCTCGGCCTAGAGGAAGAGACGATGAAAATCATCGATACGGATTTGACGAAGCTAACGATTCCTGTACGCCCAGGACGCAACCTTTCCGTCATTATCGAAGTAGCCGCGATGAACTATCGTCTGAAACGCATGGGGGTCAACGCTGCTGAGGAATTCTCCAAGCGGCTTGATGATGTCATCGCACAAGATACAAATTAAGCGAATGGGAAGGTGCATTATATGTATTCAGTTTTAGCAGCGATCGATCCGGTGGCGTTTTCACTCGGGCCGATCGATGTCCGGTGGTATGGCGTCATCATTGCGACCGGCATTGTCATCGCGTTTCTTGTGGGCCAGAAAGAAATGGTCAAGCGCGGCTTGCATCCGGATTATTTGACCGATCTATTGATCTGGGCTGTGCCGCTCGCCATTGTCGGCGCACGTATCTATTACGTTATGTTTGAATGGGAGAATTATAAAGACCAGCCCGCCCAGATCATCGCCATCTGGAATGGCGGGATCGCGATACACGGGGCGTTGATCGCTTCGGTCATCGTCGCTTACGTATTTACAAAACGTCGCAACACACCATTCTTAAAGGTGGCCGATATCTTGGCGCCGAGTATTTTAATCGGCCAAGCTATTGGGCGCTGGGGCAATTTTATTAACCAGGAAGCGCATGGCGGAGAAGTATCGCGCCAATTCCTTGAGAATTTGTTCATTCCCGATTGGATCATCAACCATATGTACATAGATGGAGCTTATTATCACCCAACTTTTCTCTATGAATCGATGTGGAGCTTGGTAGGGATCATTATTTTGCTGCTGCTCAGAAAAGCTAATTTGGTGCGCGGGGAAATGTTCTTCTTCTATATGATTTGGTATTCGGTCGGCCGCTTCTTCATTGAAGGCATGCGTACCGACAGCCTCTACGTCATTGGCGAATTGCGCGCGGCACAGCTTGTGTCGGTGATCGCCATTGTCATCGGCCTCGGCTTCATCATTTACCGGCGTGTCGCGTTGAAGAACCCGCCGCGATATTTGGACAAATAATAAGGAAAGAAGAGATCGAATGTCGACTTTGAAAAATGGCTTAAAAGCCGGATTAAAGACTACATGGTCGCTCGGGAAAGTTATTTTCCCGATCACCTTGCTCATCACCATGCTGCAATTTACACCGGTACTGCCATTTATCATTAAGTTGGTGGCACCGGTTATGGGAATATTCGGCTTGAGCGGCGAAGCGGCCGTTCCGCTCGTGCTCGGCAATGCGCTGAACCTATATGCCGGAATAGCAGGGATTTTGTCCCTCGAACTGACAGTGAAAGAAGTCTTTATCCTGGCAGTCATGTTATCGTTTTCTCATAATATCTTTATCGAAACTGCGGTAGCATTGAAAGTCGGCGTTCGTTTATGGGTCGTTTTGGTTGTCCGTTTCGGACTTGCTGCCATGTCCGGCATCTTGATCAATTTACTATGGTCTGGCGGCGGTGAGATTGCGCAATACGGTTTTGCGCCGGAAGTGGCGGCAGCTCCGGAAACATGGTTTGGCATTTTCTTGCTCGGCTTGGAAAAGGCGAGTTTTGGCGTGCTGCAGCTGGCGATGATCGTCATTCCGCTCATGCTGATGATCCAACTATTGAAAGACCGCAACTACCTGCAGAAAATTGCAGGTACCATGGGGCCTCTCACGCGTCTGCTCGGCGTAGAGAAAAATACCTCGTTGACGCTCGCATCCGGATTGATTTTCGGGTTGGCGATGGGAGCGGGCGTGATGATCCAGGCAGTGCAAGAAGACGGGGTCAGCAGGAAAGATGCCACACTGGCGTTTATCTTTCTGGTGGCGTGCCATGCGATTGTCGAGGATACACTTATCTTCATTCCGCTCGGCATCCCGATTTGGCCACTGTTGTTGATTCGCGTCATAACTGCGCTTGCCCTGACGATATTCGTTTCATATCTTTGGAGACGGGCTGAAGACAATCGGAAGGAAGTGGTTTCTACATGAACAAAGACATAACGACTTTATTGTTTGATTTTGATGGAACATTGCTTGATACGAATGAATTGATCGTCCAGACATTCCTGTCGGTGCTCGGAGAACATTTTCCAGGCCAATACGGCCGGGAAGATGTTCTGCATTTTATCGGCCCTTCATTGGAACAAACCTTCACAAAAATTGCGCCTGGCAAAGTCAGCGAGCTAAGCGACCAGTACCGGCGTTTGAACCGGACACTCCATGATGAATTGGTGTCTGAATACGACGGGGTTGCAGAAACTTTACGAACCTTGAAATCCAGAGGTTTGAAAATGGCAATCGTCTCCACAAAACGCGAAGAAACGATCTTGCACGGCTTGAAGCTAATGGGCGTACACGATGTATTTGATGTATTGGTGGCATTGGATCATGTGCAGAACCCGAAGCCGGATCCAGAACCGCTCGAGTTGGCATTGCGTTTATTGGAAGCGGACCAGCAAGAAGCATTGATGATCGGGGACAATTCCCACGACATCGAAGGCGGGAAAAATGCCGGTGTCCGCACAGCAGGCGTCGCCTGGACTGCTAAAGGAGAAGAGTTTTTAGCAAGCTTTGAACCGGATTTCATGCTTCAGCATATTTCCGACCTTTTGGAATTGACGAAGGCGGGCGTAAAATGAGACGAACCGAGCGATATCCTGTTAAAGGGGCGAATTCGCTTTGGCATATTTATAAAACCGTGCCGTTCTGGAAAGTCGCGAAAAACTTTCTAGTTATCCAGACTGCGCGTTACACGCCGTTTTTGCCGATGAAAAACTGGATGTATCGCCAATTTCTCGGCATGAAAGTCGGCAAGGAAACTTCGTTCGCGCTGATGGTCATGCCAGACCTCATGTTCCCGGAGCGCATACGAGTTGGAACCAATACCGTCATTGGCTATAATACGACCATTCTTGCGCATGAATACTTGATTGAAGAATACCGGCTCGGCGACGTTTTGATCGGCGACCGTGTCATGATCGGAGCAAACAGTACGATTTTGCCCGGCATCAAGATTGGGGACGATGCCATCGTCTCCGCTGCCACGCTCGTCCATAGAGATGTACCGGCTGGGGCTTTTGTCGGCGGCAATCCGATGAAAATCATTTACACAGCCGAGGAAATGGTCGATCGACAAGCAAAATCCTGAAAGCTCAGCGCTTTCAGGATTTTTTATATCCTCCTTGCTTGACGGGCCGAAGCGGCTTGCGCTAAAATAAGAATCACTTTAACGATTCATCACTCTAGCGAACTAAAGTGAAATAACCGATAATAGGAAGTGTTCAACGATGACCATCGAAATGTTTGAAAAACCATTAGGCATGCGTGACGATTTTCCTTTAATAGCAAAACAAAAAGCAAATTTGAGAAAGCAAGGCACCCAATTGATCGAACGGGCGGGATATGAACTCTTGCAGACGCCGACTTTGGAATATTACGAAACGATCGGGAAGATCTCTGCCATTTCAGATGATGCATTATTTAAGCTGCTCGATAGCCAAGGAAAGACGCTCGTCTTGCGGCCGGATATGACATCCCCGATCGCACGGGTGGCGGCATCGAAATTATTGCGCGAAAAAATGCCAATCCGGCTCGGCTATTACTCTAATGTCTTCCGTGCACAAAAGCGCGAAGGTGGTCGCCCTGCAGAATTCGAGCAGATGGGTGTCGAATTGATCGGAGACGATTCCCTTTATGCGGATGCGGAAGTAATCAGTTTGGCTTGGGATATCCTGAAGGAATTGGGCGTCGGTTCTGCCCGTATCGTCATTGGCCACACGAGGCTGCTTGAACTGATATTGGCAGATTTCGGGCTGGATGCGGAACAAAGCGGCAAAGTGCGCGAACTGTTTGTCGCGAAGAACGGCGTGGGGGTCGAACAATTGGCAAAAGAGCTGCCGATCGCTGAAGGCAAACTAGCGTCATTCCTGAAATTGATGCAGGCGACAACAGTAGCCGATTGGAAGCGCTGGATCAACGAAAAAAACGAAGAACAACGCGAGCTTTACCGCGATATGGAGCGTCTTGAAGGATTGCTTGGACGCAATGGCCTGGGGGATGCAATTACGTTCGATATTTCCTTCAGCAGCCACATGACTTATTACACTGGATTGGTGTTTGAATTCTACGGAGCCGGCAGTGGATTTCCGCTAGGCAGCGGCGGGCGCTATGATGGCCTGATGGAGCAGTTCGGCTTGCAGGTCGGCGCGACCGGGTTTGGCTTGAGGGTCGACCGTTTGCTGGAATCGGTAACGGCTGAAAAAGCAGAGCAACCGCACACATTGATCTTATTCGATGAACAAAGCGAGCAACATGCATTCGATAAAGCACAACAAATAAGAAATGCAGGAAACCGGGTGACTTTGCAGTATGCGCCAGCCGTTAAAGCGTTGGAATCGTTCACTGCCTTGTTCACCGAAGTTATCAGAGGGGAGGAGCTGCGAAATGAATGAATTGACAATTGCCATGCCGAAGGGCAGGATCTTTGAAGAAGCATACGAACTATTGGTCGGGGCAGGTTATGACCTGCCGAAAGAACTTGATGACTCACGCAAGCTGATCGTCGAAGCGCCGAATGAAAAATTCCGCTTTATTCTTGCGAAGCCGATGGATGTGCCGACTTATGTCGAGCACGGTGTAGCGGATATCGGTATTGCCGGGAAAGACGTCTTGCTTGAGCACGACCGCGACGTACACGAGTTGCTGGATCTCGGCATCAGTGAATGCTATATCGCGACAGCCGGCTTGCCGGATACGGAAATGGATGAAGTGACGCCTCGGATTGCGACGAAATATCCAGCGGTGGCTTCGCATTATTACCGCAGCAAAGGCGAACAAGTCGAGATCATTGAATTGAACGGTTCGATCGAATTAGCTCCGCTGATCGGATTATCCGACCGCATCGTTGACATCGTGTCGACCGGGCGTACCTTGAAAGACAATGGCTTGGTGGAATATGAGAAAATCGCAGACATCACATCGCGCCTCATCGCGAATCCCGTAAGCTACCGCTTGAAGCAACAGCGCATTACGGAGCTGGTCGATAAACTGCGGGAGCAGGTGGGACGATGAACATCCAGCGCCTGACTGATAGCTTGTCGATTCGGCGTCAATTAGCCGACGGCACAGAGCAGCAATTGCAAGCAGTGAAAGAAATCATTGCAGCGGTGCGTACCGAAGGCGATGCAGCCTTGTTGCGCTTTGCGAAAAAATGGGACAAAGCGGAGTTGTCCGCATTAAAGGTAACGCAAGAAGAAATCCAGCAAGCAGCGGAGCGTTTCGATCCCCAATTGCTGGCTGATCTGACAGAAGCAGCTGACAATATCCGCAGCTACCACGAAGGCCAACAGCAACAAGGCTACCGCCAAGACCGTGCAGACGGGTCGTATGTTGCGCAGCGCGTCACAGCAATCGAATCTGCTGGATTATATGTTCCCGGCGGTACGGCAGCGTATCCATCCTCAGTCTTGATGAACGTCATCCCTGCACAAGTAGCCGGAGTCGGACGCATTGTCGTCACCTCCCCTCCAAATAGCGAAGGAAAGTTATCGGACGGCGTGCTCGTTGCGGCGCATATCCTCGGGATTGATGAAGTATACAAAACTGGCGGCGCTCAAGCGATCGCGGCACTCGCTTACGGGACGGAATCGATCCAGCCGGTCGATAAGATCACAGGGCCTGGCAATATCTTTGTGGCACTCGCAAAACGCGAAGTAAACGGCGACGTTGCGATTGACATGATTGCAGGGCCGAGTGAAATCGCCATCATCGCTGACGATAGTGCGTATGCAGATGAAGTGGCGGCGGATTTATTGTCACAAGCAGAACACGATCCACTCGCAAGTGCTGTATTATTAACAGAGAGCCGCGCGCTTGCTGAACAAGTTGCTGAGCAAGTGGCAAGCCAATTGGCCACTTTGCCGCGCGAAGCGATAGCCGCGGCGTCGATTCGTGACCACGGCGCTATTTATGTAGCGGATAGCCGCGCTGAATTGATTAACGCTGCCAATCAATTGGCTCCAGAGCATTTGGAAATCATGACAGAAGATGCGGAAGCTTTAGCGGATGAAATCGATCACGCCGGTGCGATTTTCATCGGCCGTTATTCATCGGAACCGATTGGGGATTATTTTGCCGGCACAAACCACGTTTTGCCGACCAATAGCACGGCGCGCTTTTCAAGTGCCTTGTCCGTCTATGATTTTGTAAAACGGACAAGCATCGTCCATTACAGCGAGCAGGCATGGCGTGAAAACCAAGAGAAAATCGCAAGACTCGCAAGGCTAGAAGGCCTCGAAGCACACGCACGTGCAGTCGAATCGCGCGCTTGGAAAAAGGAGAGTCAATCATGAGGAAATCGGACATTACGCGAAAAACCAATGAAACAGAAATTGCCGTCAGCTTTTCACTTGACGGGAAAGGGCAGGCAGATATCAATACGGGAGTGCCCTTCATGGACCATATGCTGGATCTTTTCATCAAGCATGGCCAGTTTGACGGACGTATCCACGCAAACGGCGATACTCATATCGACGACCATCACACGACAGAAGACATCGGAATCGTTCTAGGCCAAGCAGTACTTGAGGCACTTGGGGATAAAAAAGGCTTGCGCCGCTATGGCAATGCATTTGTACCGATGGATGATGCGCTCGCGCAAGTCGTCATCGATTGCTCGAACCGCCCTCATTTGGAATTCCGCGGAGATATCCCGAACGCCAAAGTCGGCGCATTCGATACGGAACTGGTCCATGAATTTCTATGGAAGTTCGCCTTGGAATCACGCATGAACGTCCACGTCATCGTCCATTATGGGCGCAATACGCATCACATCATCGAAGCGGTCTTCAAGGCACTTGCCCGCGCTCTCGACGACGCGACGATGATCGATCCGCGTGTGGAAGGCGTTCCGTCGACAAAGGGGCTTTTAACATGATCGTCGGCATCATTGATTACGGCATGGGCAATTTATTTAGCGTCGAACAGGCGTTGAAAAAACTCGATTGCACCGTCATCACTTCAGACGATGCACAAGTCTTGGCTGAAGCGGATGCAATCTTGCTGCCAGGCGTCGGGGCTTTTCCGGATGCCATGAAGCGCTTGGATGAAAAAGGATTAGCGGAATTTATCCGTTCACTTCCCGAGCGGAAGATTCCATTGCTCGGGATTTGCCTCGGTATGCAATTATTGTATGAAGACAGCGAAGAAGGCCGGCCGGTCAAAGGGCTTGGTTTATTAAAGGGCCATATCCGGCGCTTTCCAAAAGGCGCTTACCGTATCCCGCACATGGGATGGAACCGCTTGAACTTTGCACAACAGCCGTATTGGCTTGAAGATTTATTGGAAGATACACATGTCTATTTTGTCCACTCGTTTCTGGCGACCGAGACGGCTCGTTCAGAAGTGTTTGCTACAGCTGAATACGGCGAGCTTGAAGTGCCGGGTGTTGTCGGCGGCGGATTGATTACGGGGATGCAATTTCATCCGGAAAAATCGGGCGAGTTCGGGCATTATTTATTGGCGCAGTGGATTGCAAATGTCAGGGGGGATTTCCATGAGTGAATTTCAAATTTATCCGGCGATCGACTTGAGGGGCGGCAAATGCGTCCGTTTGTTCCAAGGTGATTATGGCCAGGAGACGGTCTATGCGGATTCGCCTGTTGAAATGGCTAAAAGTTTTGTAGAAGCTGGGGCTCAGTGGATTCACATGGTCGATTTGGACGGTGCGAAAGACGGCAGCCGCATCAACGATCAAGTGGTCATCGAAGCGGCGAAACTCGATGCCAACATCCAAGTGGGTGGGGGCATCCGCAGCCGTGAAGACATCGATCATTATTTATCGAACGGCGTTGCCCGTGTCATCATCGGCAGCTTGGCCGTTAGGGATCCGGAATTGGTCGCGTCGTTTATAGAAGAGTTTGGCGCAGAGCGGATCGTCATCGGCATCGATGCAAAAGACGGCATGGCAGCAACAGAAGGATGGATCGAAACTTCGCATAAGCCAGCCTCTGAAGTGGCCGCTTATTTTGCTTCAAAAGGGGCTAAGCATTTCATCTATACAGATATTTCGACGGACGGCACGCTTGCCGGCCCGAATATCGACGCCAACCGCAAGCTCGTCGCAGATGACGCTTCGCAAGTCATCGTATCCGGCGGCATCGGAACGATTGATGATGTAAAAAAAGTAAAACAAGCGGCAGCCGACAGCCCGATTGCTGGACTCATCATCGGTAAAGCTTTGTATGAAAACCGCTTCACGCTTGAGGAGGCGCTGTCATGCTGACGAAACGCATCATCCCATGTCTTGATGTGAAAGAAGGGCGCGTCGTCAAAGGCGTGAGTTTTGTGGAACTTCGGGATGCAGGAGACCCTGTGGAACTTGCCAAATTCTACGATGAACAAGGCGCCGATGAATTGGTCTTCCTGGACATCTCCGCTTCACACGAAGGCAAAGAGACAATGGTCGAAGTGGTGCGCATTGTTGCCACGGAACTCTCGATTCCTTTTACCGTAGGCGGGGGCATCCGGACACTTGATGATATGAAACGCATGCTGCGTGCAGGAGCGGATAAGGTATCCTTGAATACAGCGGCTCTCGACCGGCCGGAATTGGTTAAAGAAGGCGCAGATTTCTTCGGATCGCAGTGCATCGTCGTCGCCATCGACGCGAAAAGAAATGGCGACAGCTGGGACGTCTATACGCACGGAGGCCGCAACCGGACCGAATGGGATGCGATCGAATGGGCGAAACGAGCGGTCGCTTTAGGTGCCGGTGAATTGCTTTTGACCAGCATGGACAGCGATGGGCAAAAAGACGGATTCGACGTCGCACTCACCAAAGCGGTGCGTGACGCAGTCGAAGTGCCTGTCATCGCAAGCGGCGGCGCGGGGAACCGGGAGCATTTCAAGGAAGTGTTCGAACAGGCAGACGCGGACGCAGCCCTTGCGGCGTCAATTTTCCATTATAAAGAAACGAGCATCAGAGAAGTGAAACAGTATCTGCAGCAAGAAGGAGTGAATGTCCGGTGACACAGGTAAAATACGACGAAAACGGGTTAGTGCCCGTCATATTGCAAGATGCATCTACAAAACAAGTGCTGACTTTGGCCTATGCCAACGAGGAAGCGGTGAAGCGTACAATCGACACGAAGGAAACCTGGTTGTACTCAAGAAGCCGCAAAGAACTTTGGAATAAAGGTGCGACTAGCGGCAATACGCAGCGTGTCCAATCCGTGCAGATCGATTGCGACGGCGATTCCTTGATTTATGAAGTGATCCCGAACGGACCGGCCTGTCATACAGGAGAAACGAGCTGTTTTTACGAAACCTTGGCAGGAGAACGCGCGGCTTCAGCATCAGACATGATTACAGAACTTAGCGCTTTGATCAAACAACGCGAAAGCGATATGCCAGAAGGCGCATACACGACTTATCTGTTTGAAGAAGGGGTCGATAAGATCTGCAAGAAAGTCGGGGAAGAAGCAGCAGAAGTCATCATTGCTGCAAAAAACCGTGATGCACGAGAACTGGCAACGGAAAGCGCAGACTTGCTTTATCACTTGCTCGTTTTGCTGCAGGAGCAGAAAGTTGATTTCACAGAAGTGACAGGCGTGCTCGAAGAACGCCACGCCGCGAAAAAGGACAAGTAAATAATAGGGAAATATGCTATAATAACAGCACATTTAGGGATAGGAACGATTTCGATCGTTCCTTTTCCTGTTACGGAGGCATATTTTGGAGAAAAACAAAAGAAAAAATTTCGATAATGTCGTATCATTCATTCCGACAGGGGAATTTTACTATCAAAAAGCACTCAAGGAGCTGCAGCGCGAACAATACGATAAAGCGTATAAGTATTTGCAGCGGGCAAAAGAACTAACTCCGGATGATCCGCTTATCCTCATGCATTATGGAGTGGTGCTGATGGAGCGGCAGGAATTCGAGCTAGCGATGGATGAATTGCGCACTGCGCATAAGCTCGATCCGGAAGAACCGAATATTTTATTCTTTTTGGCTGAAGTCCATGCACATTTGGGCTTGTTTTTTGATGCCCGGAAATATGCCAAAGATTATCTTGAAAAAGATACCCGCGGGAGCTATGCAGCAGAAGCAATGGAGATCATCGATTTTGCTGAGCAGGAAGACTGGCAGTTATTTGACGATGAAAATGAAGCGCATAATAGCGAATATTATTATTTGCAGGAAAAAGCGCGCCGCTTGATGGAACAAGGCAAATTTCCGGAAGCGATTGAGATATTGGAAGAAGTCATTGCAGAAAAGCCGGATTTCTGGGGGGCTTATAATAACTTGGCGCTGGCGTATTTTTATATCGGAGAAACGGAAATGGCCAAAACGCTGCTTCATGATGTGCTTCGCAGAAACACCGGCAACTTGCATGCCTTATGCAATTTAGCGGTGTTCCATTATTATGAGAAAAACGATGAATTGGATGATATTCTTGGCTTGCTGAAAAAGATCCAGCCGTATGTCTTTGAGCACCGTTATAAATTAGGTGCGACTTTCGCTTTGGTCGGAAAATACAAGGAAGCATACCGTTGGTTGAAAAGTTTGCAAAAACGCGGATTTGATGGAGACCCGGCGTTTTATTTCTGGCTGTCGCATGCTGCTTATCATTCAGGGCATGAAGAAACCGCAAAGTACGCGTGGGAGCAACTGAAGCGGATGGATCCGGCAAAAGAAGGATATGAGCCTTGGGGAGAACAGGCAGTGATGCCGCATGTCGATGCGCTCGAACATGACCGCGATTTTCTCAGCTATAAACTTGACCATCCGAATTTAAGCGAGCGTATTTACGGTTTGTTTTTGCTTGGGAAATCTTCCCATAAACAAGAAATCATTTCGCACCCAAATTGGCTGAAATCCGAGCAGCCATCCGTTTTGGAAACCTATATGCTCGGCTATGCGCTCGGCCATCCATTTCGGGAATCGGTGAAAGAAGAAAAAGCCTTTTTACGTGCGATGGAAACAGCAGAGCGCCTGTATTATCAAAAAGGGATGGTAGACCGCGAAAATGACGCTATCTTCCAATTATGGTTCTTGCTGGCGGAACAAGCTTTTGACAGCAATTATGCGTTCCGCAATCCTGCAGCGCTTGCTGCTGCCGTCAGTTATATGGTTGAATCAGCGGAAAAACGGGAAACCACAAAAAAAGCAGTTGCCGTGAAATTCGGCACGTCTGCCGCAACGATGTCCAAATATGTCGATGAATTAAGCGGCTTTTTGCCGAATTTCAAGGACTAGGCATAAAAGTTGATGGCGGCAGTTTATTGCTTTACGATTTAGCTAGTGATAACGAGGAGGGCCTATAATGACAGAAACAACGAATATTTATGATGTGTTAATCATCGGTGCAGGGCCAGCTGGAATGACTGCAGCGGTCTACACGTCCCGAGCGAACCTTTCGACGCTCATGCTTGAGCGCGGGATCCCTGGCGGACAAATGGCCAACACCGAAGAAATTGAAAACTACCCAGGATTCGACCACATTCTCGGTCCTGATTTATCGACTAAAATGTTTGAACATGCGAAAAAATTCGGTGCCGAGTATGCTTACGGCGATGTAACCGAGATCATCGACGGCGATGAATTCAAAACCGTCAAAGCCGGATCGAAAGAATACAAAGCCCGCGCCATCATTTTAACAACTGGGGCCGAGTATAAGAAAATGGGCATTCCAGGCGAAAATGAACTGGGCGGACGCGGTGTCAGCTATTGCGCAGTTTGCGATGGCGCATTCTTTAAAGGCAAGGAACTGGTCGTTGTCGGCGGTGGGGATTCTGCTGTTGAAGAAGGAGTTTACTTGACGCGCTTCGCGGATAAAGTGACAATCGTCCACCGCAGAGATGAATTGCGCGCACAGAAAATCCTTCAAGACCGCGCATTTGCCAACGACAAAATCGATTTTATCTGGAGTCATACGGTAAAAGAAATCCACGATAAAGACGGCAAGGTCGGCAGCGTTACTTTAGTGTCGACAAAAGACGATTCCGAACGGGACTTCGAAGCGGACGGCGTGTTCATTTACATCGGCATGCTGCCATTGACAAAACCTTTCGAATCGCTGGGTATCTTGAATGACCTGGGCTATATCGAAACAAATGAAGAAATGCAAACTTCGGTGCCGGGAATCTTCGCGGCAGGCGATGTGCGGGATAAAACTTTGCGCCAAGTCGTCACGGCGACTGGCGACGGCAGCATCGCCGCGCAAAGCGTTCAGCATTATGTGGAAGAGCTTGCAGAAAAGATTGCTTCTAAAGCGCAAGCTTAACGCTTTCTTAATCCGTTTGTAACAGCATTGTCATGCAAAAGAGGTATAGTAAGTAGTGTAAATCAACCCCCTTTTTATATAGTTATCTTTGACAGGCTGCTTTCCGGAATATCCGGGGAGTGGCCTCTTTTTTTGCATTCTTTTGCATGACACGCCAGGATAGATGTATAATGAAAATAGTTTATATTAGATGCGGAGTGGCAAATGTGCAGCGAATCGCGAATTTATTGCTAATAGAGAATGGCAAAGTATTATTGATGAAAAAGCCGCGCAGGGATTGGTACGTAGCTCCTGGCGGCAAAATGGAAAGCGGCGAATCGATTTATGAAGCGGCCATCCGTGAGTTCCGGGAAGAAACGGATGCAGAACCGTTCGGGGTTCACTTGAAAGGCGTGTACACGATGATGATCCAGGAGAACGGGCATACAGTGGATGAATGGATGCTCTTTACGTTCCGGGCGACACAGCTCCACGGGACGCCGTTCGAAGAAACGCGTGAAGGGATTCTCGAATGGCATCCAGTGGAGAGTCTGCATACCTTGCCAATGGCGGAAGGGGACCGGACGAATCTATTATTTGCAGCTTATCAGGAAGGCGTTCAATATGGGACTTTCTATTATACGCCCGAATTTGAACTGTTAGAAGAGAACATCCAATCATCGACCGAAGAGGTGAATCGCCAGCATGGATAAGCACAATGAAGAAACCGAATTGATCATTATCACCGGCATGTCCGGGGCCGGCAAGACAGTGGCGATCCAAAGTTTTGAAGACCTTGGTTTTTTCACAATTGATAACCTTCCCCCGGCACTGCTCCCAACATTCATTAAATTGATGCGGGATTCGGGCAAATCGATGAAACGCGTCGCAGCGGTCATGGACCTTCGCGGCGGCGATTTTTTCGCCAGCCTCGTCGATGCAATCGATGATCTATCGAAAGAACCGGAAGTGTCGATCACCATCCTGTTTCTTGATGCGGAAAACCAAACGCTCGTCAGCCGCTATAAAGAAACGCGCCGTTCCCATCCGCTGTCACCAGGCGGGCTTGTGCTTGGCGGCATTAAAAAGGAACGGGATATGCTGAAAGATCTGCAAGGACGGGCCCATTATATGTATAACACATCAGATATGAGCCCGCGCCAGCTGAAAGAGAAAATCACCTCGGATTTTGCATCGAAAACGAGCAATGTCTTCACGGTCAATTTGATGTCTTTCGGCTTTAAGCACGGCATGCCGATCGATGCCGATTTGGTATTCGATGTGCGCTTTTTGCCGAATCCTTATTATATAGAAGAATTGAATCCACAATCGGGCTTGGATCAACCGGTTTCGGATTACGTGTTGAAATGGCAGGAAACACAGACATTGGTGGCAAAGCTGGAGGATTTATTCAATTTCATGATTCCCCAGTACAAACAAGAAGGCAAAGCGCAATTGGTCATCGCTTTTGGCTGCACGGGCGGCCAGCATCGATCCGTGACGCTTGCTGAGTATTTCGGGAAGTACCTGTCGAAAAACAACAAAGTCAGCATTACGCATAGAGATGTGAAAATCAGAAAGGGCTGAGCATATGGAAAAAAGTCTCCAGCAAAAAAGAGTCGTAATCATCGGGGGCGGGACCGGTCTGTCCACTTTGCTGAGGGGCTTAAAAACTTTTCCGCTCGACTTGACGGCAATAGTGACGGTGGCAGACGACGGAGGAAGCTCTGGGCGTTTGCGCGATGACTTGGATATCCCGCCGCCAGGAGACATTCGCAACGTCATGGCTGCACTTTCGGATGCCGAGCCATTCGTAGCTGAAATGTTCCAATATCGCTTCAAGCATTCGCTTGATTTG
The DNA here is from genome assembly GCF_028890485.2 of Planococcus sp. SK3692. Lineage (GTDB taxonomy): Bacteria > Bacillota > Bacilli > Bacillales_A > Planococcaceae > Planococcus. The sequence continues at coordinate 625,743 of NZ_JARCHV010000001.1, read as the reverse complement.
GAAGGGCATTCACTGGGCAATCTAATGCTTGCGGCATTGACCGATCTGACGGGCGATTTTTCGCACGCAGTCCGGGAAATGAGCCGCGTCTTGAACGTCAACGGAACAGTTTTGCCTGCCGCCAATCAATTGGTCACGTTGAATGCAGAGCTTGAAGATGGAACCATCATCAAAGGCGAGTCCAAAATACCCGCTTATCTACAGCCGATTAAGCGGGTATTCCTGGAACCAGCCGGAGTCAAGACTCTGCCAGATACCATTCAGGCGATTCAATCAGCTGATGTCATCGTCATCGGGCCAGGCTCCTTATACACGAGCATCTTGCCGAATTTGCTCGTGAAGGATATCAAAAAAGCGCTGCTCGAGGCCGAGGCGAGAAAAATCTATATTTGCAATTTGATGACCCAAGCGGGTGAAACATACGGTTATACGGCTTCAGATCACGTGAAAGCCTTATACGATCATGTAGGCGTGAACTTTCTCGATGCCATTTTGATCGATAAAGTCCAAATGCCACAAGGTGTAGCTGAAAGATACAAAAAAGAAAAAGCATGGCCGGTGGAATACGATGAAGAGCGCCTGAGAAATATGGGGCTTGAAGTATATCGCCACGACATTGCAAATATTTTCGGTGAAGCCGTCCGGCACGAACCGATGAAAGTGGCGAAATGGCTTTTTGAATACACCAGCAGCGAATCACAATCATCGCAGCAACGGTATTCCTAAAGCTTGAAAGGGGGGGCATAATTGTCTTTTGCATCAGAAACAAAAAAAGAAATGACCCAAATTGAAGTAGATGATTGCTGCGGAAAAGCAGAGCTGTCAGCGATGATTCGCATGAACGGCACGCTGTCATTTTCCAACCGCCAGTTGAGCCTGGATATTCAAACGGAAAACGCAGCGATTGCCAGAAGGATCTATACTTTGCTAAAGCGCTTCTACAAAGCATATCCGGTGGAACTATTGGTCCGCAAAAAGATGCGGTTGAAAAAAAACAATGTCTATATTTGCCGCTTGCGGGAAGGCGCAAAATTCGTGCTTGAGGATTTGTTGATCTTGTCGGAAGGCTTCCAGTTCCAGCAGGACATCTCCCCTGAACTGATTTCGACAACATGCTGCAAGCGCTCTTATTTGCGCGGTGCCTTTTTGGCCGGGGGATCGGTCAACAATCCCGAAACTTCCTCTTATCATTTGGAAGTATATTCTTCCTATAAAGACCACGCTGAAGCGCTGGTCATCTTGATGAACCATTTCCAGTTGAACGCGAAAATGATCGAACGGAAAAAAGGTTTTGTGACTTACTTGAAGGAAGCAGAAAAAATTTCTGATTTCCTTAGCTTGACTGGCGCCCACTCGGCGCTGTTGAAATTCGAGGATGTCCGGATTCTCCGCGACATGCGCAATAGCGTCAATCGCTTAGTCAATTGCGAAACGGCCAATTTGAACAAGACCATCGATGCTGCGCTGCGGCAGATCGAAAACATACGCTTTATCGACCAAGTGATCGGCATCGACCAATTGCCGGACCGCTTAAAAGAGATTGCCCGCTTGCGTGTGGAGTACCAGGATGTCACACTGAAAGAACTGGGTGAGATGGTATCCGCAGGAAAAGTAAGCAAGTCAGGCGTCAACCACAGGCTCCGGAAAATCGATGAGATTGCCGAGTCGTTGAGAAAAGGCGAAACGATCAGCCGGTAACAGGCTGCTCTTTTCTATAGATTGCGTGACAGTCAAGTTTTCGGAGGAGGATATGCATGGTAGAAAAACAAGTGGAAGTGCAATTGAAATCAGGATTACAAGCAAGGCAGGCCGCATTGTTCGTACAAGAAGCCAATCGCTATAGTTCGGATGTATACTTGGAAAAAGGCGACAAGAAAGTCAATGCCAAGAGCATCATGGGCATCATGAGCCTCGCTGTCAGCAAAGGCACGAACGTTACGATTTCGGCAGACGGCGCAGATGAAGATTCAGCAGTCGATGCGCTAGCGCAATTGATCGATAAAGAAGCTTAAAGCCAGGCGCCTTAAGCATCAAAAAAAGAGCTGCCCCGCGGGGCAGCTCTTTTTGTGTAACTTAATCTTCTTTTTCGTGGTTTTCCGGCAATTTGTTGCGTGTGATGATTTGGTCGATGAGACCGTATTCAAGCGCACGTTCCGCAGTCATGAAGTTATCGCGGTCTGTATCGCGCGAAATCACTTCAAGCGGTTGGCCAGTGCGTTCAGATAGAATTTGGTTCAATTTTTCGCGCAAGAACAAGATGCGTTTTGCGGCAATTTCAATTTCAGTCGCTTGTCCTTGAGCTCCGCCAAGTGGTTGGTGAATCATGACTTCAGCGTTCGGCAATGCGTAGCGTTTGCCTTTCGTGCCGGCTGCAAGAAGGAAAGCACCCATGGATGCAGCCATACCGATGCATACTGTCTGGACATCTGGCTTGATGAACTGCATAACATCGTAGATCGCCATACCGGCCGTGATGCTGCCGCCTGGGCTATTGATATAGATGGAAATATCTTTTTCCGGATCTTCAGCTTCGAGGAATAGCAATTGTGCAACGATTGAGTTCGCGACATTATCATCGATTCCGCTGCCGAGCATGATGACGCGGTCTTTCAATAGGCGGGAATAGATGTCGTATGCCCGTTCGCCTCTGCTTGTCTGTTCGATTACTGTTGGGATTAAATTCATGGATAATTTCCTCCTTCGGGTAAATGTAAGTGCTGCTGAAACACTGTTCAGCCGTACATTCATCATACACATCATGGTCAATGAAGGTCAAATCTAACGAATTGAAAATAGCAGCTTGAAATAAAGAGAAAGCTTTTGTATAATAGAAAAGTCGCGAACAACATTTGCCCTCGTAGTGTAAAGGATAACACGTAAGATTCCGGTTCTTGAGATGGGGGTTCGATTCCCTCCGAGGGTGTAAAAAGGAAAGACCGCATAGCCTGCCAAAGGCTATGCGGTTTTTTTATTGAATCTTTTTAGCGGCTGGAACGTAGAATCCTACGTATGGTGTTTCAAGAAACAGGCAATCAGGGAAAACAAAAAATATTATTGTAAAAGAAAAGGAGACAGGAAAATGAAAAAATTACTTATTCCATTGCTGTTGGTGGTTGGGCTGATCGTCATCGCCGTTGCCGTATTCGGTTCAAGCTATAATAATTTCGTTCAATTAGAAGAAGACGTTAATCAATCGTACGCGCAACTTGAAAGCCAATTGCAACGGAGGCTCGATCTGATCCCGAACTTGGTCGAGACGGTGAAAGGCTTTGCTGACCAGGAACAAGAGGTCATCGATAGCGTCACGGAAGCCCGTTCAAGCATGGCGAATGCCGGCTCGGTTGAAGAACAGGCAGAAGCAGATGCCGAACTAAGCGGGGCGCTCAGCCGCTTGCTGGTTGTCGTCGAGAACTATCCGGAAATCCGTTCGAGCGAGAATTTCCAGCAATTATCCGATGAACTTGCTGGAACAGAAAATCGGATCGCAGTTGCCCGCCAGGACTATAATGGCTCGGTGACGGAATTCAACCGGGAAGTCCGCAGCTTCCCTGGCAATATGGTGGCAGGAATCTTTGGATTTGATGAGAAGGAATATTTCGAAGCCGATGCTGGGGCGGAAGATGCGCCGGATGTGGATTTCGGGACTGACGAAGAATGATTCGAAAAATTTCTGTTTGGCTCTTGTTGCTGCTGACGTTCGCCAGTACCGCGCAGGCGGCAGAATTTCCGGAGTTGACTGATGATATTTACATCCAAGATATCGCCGGTGTCCTGAGCGAAGAGCAAGAAGCCGAGATCAAGAGCTTGGGAGCTGGCCTGGAAGACGCGACAAGCGCTCAGATTGCCGTCATGGTAATCGATTCATTGGAAGGCGAGCCGATCGAAAGCTACGCCAATGAAGCCTTGCGCCATTATGGCGTTGGCTCTGCTGAGGACAACAACGGCGTATTGGTCGTGCTGTCGATGACTGACCGCGAGATCTATATCGAAATCGGCTACGGTCTAGAGGGCGCACTTCCTGACGGTAAAGTTGGCCGAATCCTGGATGACTATGCTGTCCCGTATTTGCGTGAAGACCAGCCAGACGAAGCCATTCTCAATACGTATCAAGCGCTCTATAATGAAGTTTCTGCAGAATACGATTGGGACGGAGAAGCGGTCAGCCCGCAGCCGCTTAACGAAGTGACGCCAAGCAGTGGTGAAGGTGGTGGGGGCATCATGCAGCCAATCGTGACCTTCTTGATTGTACTCGTTTTGCTATTCTTGTTTACAGGAGGAGGAGGAGGCGGCCGTGGGCGTCGCGGCCGAGGCAGAACGATGAGGCGTGGTGGGTTTTTCGGGCCCGGCAGTTTTGGCGGCGGCTTCGGAGGTGGTTCCGGCGGTGGCGGTTTCCGCGGCGGCGGTGGCGGCTCTTCAGGAGGCGGCGGAGCCGGTCGAGGCTTCTAATAAGGAGGAATAGCATGTACACACTCTATACACGACCGAATTGTGGGCTTTGCGAAGAAGCAAAGTCTGCTTTGCGGCTGCTGCAGGAAGACTACCCGATCGATTTCCGGGAAATCAATATTGAAGAAGATGAACAATTGCACGAACAATATATGCTGATGATCCCGGTGCTCACAAAACAGCAACAGGTGCTGCTCTATGGAAACTTCGGATACGGTGAACTTCTGGAAGCGTTAATTCTTTAACGCTTCTTTTTATTTGCATAAATCTAATAGCTCGGCTACAATGAATCTAGTGGGACGTAATTATATATAGTGGGACAAAAAACATCCAACAAAAGGGGTGGAGCGATGGATCCAGTTCTGCAAGCGCAAGTGCATTTATTGCCTGAACTGCCAAGCTTGCTGAAAAAGCGCTATAGCATCCTCGAGCTGATTCAAACCGAACAGCCCGTAGGAAGGCGCACGATCAGCGAGATGACAGGCGCAGCCGAAAGGGAAATCCGCAAAGAGACCGACTTATTGAGGGACCAAGCCTTGATCGAAATGAGCAAGAGCGGCATGAGCCTGACGATACTGGGGGATGATGTTCTTGACCAACTCCGTGAGCTGGTCAAGGAGTTGGCTGGGACCGCTGAGCTCGAAACGGGGCTGCAAGCGAAACTCGGCATCAAACAAGCAATCGTCTTGCCAGGAGATAGCGACCGGCTATCATCGGTCAAAGCCTCTATCGGCAGGCAAGCCGCTCGCATCGCGGAGGAAATGTTCGAAAGCTATCGGACGATCGCCGTTACTGGCGGCAGTACAATGGCCGCCGTGGCAGCCGAAATTCGGACAGCTAAGAAAAATCCCGCCATGCAGTTTATCGCTGCACGAGGCGGCCTGGGGGAAGAAATGCTTCATCAGGCGAATACCATCGCTTCATCCTTTGCCGAAAAAACAGGCGGAGCCGTCCGCACGCTTTATCTGCCTGAACATTTGAGTGCGGAAGCGCTCGAAATGATGATGAAAGAACCTGTCATCAAAGAAATGATGGAGCTCTATGACCGGACGGATTTAGTCATCCATGGAATCGGCGATGCCGAAGAGATGGCCATTAGGCGCCGATCTTCGGTTAATGAAGTCGAGAAGATCAAGACAGGCGGAGCTGTTAGTGAAGCCTTCGGTTATTATTTCGATAAAACCGGAAAAATAGTTTATCGCATCCCAACAGCGGGCATTCAATTAGAGCAGGTCCAAAAAGCACCGAGCATCATGGCGGTTGCCGGAGGACGTACCAAAGCGCGCGCCATCGAATCTTATTTCCAGGCTGCGCCTGAACGCACCATCCTCGTTACCGACGAAGGAGCAGCAAGGGCAATACTCAATCAAACAACAAAATTGGAGGAATTATAAATGACTTTAAAATTAGCAATCAATGGTTTTGGCCGCATCGGCCGTGTCGTATTCCGTGAAGCAATGCAAAACAGTGAAGTGGAAGTAGTAGCAGTCAATGACCTAACAGATGCAGCTATGCTGGCACACCTTTTGAAATACGATTCAGTACACGGAACATTGGACGCTGAAGTTACAGCAGAAGGCAATTCAATCTTCGTCGACGGCAAGGAAATCAAAGTATTTGCTGAAAAAGACCCAGCGCAATTGCCTTGGAAAGAGCACCAAATCGACATCGTTTTGGAATCGACAGGAATCTTCACAACAGAAGAAGCTGCATCAAAACACATCGAAGCTGGCGCTAAAAAAGTCATCCTTTCAGCTCCTGGCAAAGGCGGCATGAAAATGCTAGTTATGGGCGTTAACGAAGAAACTTATAACCCTGAAGAGCACCACGTCGTTTCGAATGCATCTTGCACAACAAACGGCTTGTCAGGCATCTCTAAAGTGTTGAACGAAAAATTCGGCATCAAAAAAGCGATGATGACAACGATCCACTCTTACACGAATGACCAAGCATTGCTTGATGCGCCTCACTCTGACTACCGCCGTGCGCGTGCAGCAGCTGAGTCGATGATCCCGACAACTACTGGCGCAGCGAAATCAGTTGCAAAAGTATTGCCTGAACTTGACGGCAAAATCGACGGCATGGCAATCCGCGTTCCAACACCGAACGTTTCGTTGATCGACCTTGTCGCTGAACTTGATAAAGATGCTTCTATTGAAGAAGTAAACCAAGCGCTGAAAGAAGCGACTGAAAACGAACTCAAAGGCTACTTGGAATACAGCGAACTTCCACTTGTATCACGCGACTATAATGGCAGCAAAGCTTCCGCTACAGTAGATGCTCAATCTACAATGGCTCTAGGCGGCAACATGGTGAAAGTTCTTGCTTGGTATGACAACGAATCCGGCTACTCTGCACGCTGTGTAGACTTGGCTGTACACATGTACAAAAAAGGGCTGTAAGCTGAAAATCATAGCTTAATTACCAATGAACCTCTATAATAAAGAGGGTAAAAGGGGTGGGGAATTTACCCCACCCCTTATTTTTTTGAATATAATTAGGAGGTATTTTCATGCTGCAGAAAATGACCATGAAAGACTTGGATTTGAAAGGGAAACGCGTATTTTGCCGTGTAGATTTCAACGTACCGATGGAAGACGGGAAAGTAACTGACGACACGCGCATTCGTGCGGCGATGCCGACGATCGAGTATTTGGTCGAACAAGGCGCAAAAGTCATCTTGGCTAGCCATCTCGGACGCCCGAAAGGCCAAGTTAACGAAGACATGAGACTAGCTGCGGCAGGCGCACGATTGGCCGAATTGCTCGGCAGCGACGTGAAATGCCTTGATGAGTCCGTTGGAGAGACAGTAGAACAAGAAATTGCTGCTCTTGAGCCAGGCGCAATCCTATTGCTTGAGAATGTCCGTTTCCATGCGGGCGAAGAAAAGAACGATCCGGAACTCGCGAAACAATTTGCGGCTCTAGCAGACGTATTCGTCAATGATGCATTCGGCGCTGCGCATAGAGCGCATGCCTCCACTGCAGGGATCGCTGAACATTTGCCGGCAGTATCCGGCCTACTGCTTGAAAAAGAGCTGGACGTTCTTGGCAAAGCTCTATCAGAGCCGGATCGTCCGTTCACCGCGATCATCGGCGGGGCGAAAGTAAAAGACAAAATCGGCGTCATCGACCACTTGCTCGATAAAGTCGATAACTTGATTATCGGTGGGGGGCTGTCGTATACCTTCCTAAAAGCACTTGGCCATGAAATCGGCAATTCGCTTGTCGAAGAAGACAAACTCGACCTTGCGAAATCGTTCGTCGACAAAGCGAAAGAAAAAGGCGTGAAGTTTTACTTGCCGGTGGATGCGACAGTCGCGAACGAGTTCTCAAAAGACGCACAGACCAAAACAGTGAAAATCGAAGAAATTCCGTCCGATTGGATGGGGCTGGATATCGGGCCGGAAACAGCTAAATTGTATGCCGATGTCATCAACCAGTCGAAACTCATTATCTGGAACGGGCCGATGGGCGTGTTCGAGATGGAAGCTTTTGCAAATGGTACGAAATCAGTCGCCCAAGCAATGGCAGAAACTGAAGGGTATACAGTCATCGGCGGCGGCGATTCCGCAGCGGCAGTCGAGAAATTCCATGTAGCAGATAAAATGGATCATATTTCAACAGGCGGCGGAGCTTCTCTGGAGTTCATGGAAGGCAAGGATTTGCCAGGCGTCACCGCATTAACTGATAAATAAAGGGAGTGTTTTTGTGAGAAAACCGATCATTGCAGGAAACTGGAAAATGTATAAAACAGCATCACAAGCGAAGGAATTCGTAGAAAAAGTAAATGGCTTAGTGCCGAATGCTGAAAAGCTTGATTCTGTCATTTGTGCTCCGGCTCTATACTTGACGCAATTAGTGGATGCTGCAGAAAACAGCGCATTGAAAATTGGCGCACAGACGATGCACGATAAAGGCGAAGGAGCCTTCACTGGCGAGATCAGTCCTGTCCAATTGGCAGATATTGGCGTCGATTATGTCATTATCGGGCATTCTGAACGCCGACAGTATTTCAATGAAACGGATGAGACAGTCAATGCAAAAGTAAAATCGGCATTTTCACATCAATTGACGCCAATCCTTTGTGTCGGCGAAACCGACGAACAGCGAGAAGCGGGACAAATGGAAAGCATAGTGGAAGCGCAAGTTGAGAAGGCCGTAGAGGGCTTGACCGACGCACAAATCGCAGAACTGGTCATCGCTTATGAGCCTATCTGGGCAATCGGAACAGGCAAAACAGCAACAGCTGAAGATGCCAACGAAGCTTGCGGAATCGTCCGCAAGAAAATCGCTTCACTTTACAGTGAGGACACGGCTGAAAAAGTCCGCATCCAGTACGGCGGAAGCGTCAAGCCTGCCAATATCCAGGAACTCCTTTCAATGGAGCATATCGACGGCGCATTAGTTGGCGGGGCGAGCCTAGAAGAAGAATCGTTCGTCAAATTGTTGGAGGCGGGTTCGAATGCGTAAAACGGCACATCCGGCAGCGTTAATCATCTTGGATGGCTTCGGCTGCCGCGAAGAAACCGCTGGAAATGCAGTTGCACAAGCGCATAAACCGAATTTCGACAGACTTTGGAATGAATATCCCCATGAACTGCTGACAGCATCAGGGGAAGCGGTTGGTTTACCGGATGGACAAATGGGCAATTCAGAAGTCGGCCATTTGAACATTGGGGCGGGCCGCATCGTTTACCAAAATTTGACGCGTATCCATAAATCGATCAAAGACGGCGATTTCTACGAAAATCCTGCATTTTTGGATGCCATCATGAACGCCAAAGAAAACGGCAAAGCTTTGCATGTCATGGGCTTGCTTAGCGATGGAGGCGTCCATAGCCATTATGAGCATCTGTTCGCTTTATTGCGCCTCGCGAAACAGCAAGGCTTGAGCGAAGTGTATGTACACGGATTTTTGGACGGCCGCGATGTCGGGCCGAAAACCGCGCTCCATTATATAGAAGAAACTGAAAAACAAATGCAGCAAATCGGTATTGGGCGTTTCGCTTCCATTAGCGGGCGTTATTATGCAATGGACCGTGACAAGCGCTGGGAACGTGTTGAACTTGCTTACCGCGCGATAGTTGATGGAATCGGGCCAAGCGCCAGTTCCGCTGCGGCAGGTGTCGAAGCATCCTACGCGGAGGGAATTGTCGATGAGTTTGTCCTGCCGTTTACAATCGTGAAAGAGGGAGAAGCGCCTGCAGTCATCGACTCTGGCGATTCAGTCATCTTCTTCAATTTCCGTCCAGACCGGGCCATCCAATTGACGACCGTGTTGACGCGTCCTGATTTTGCGCATTTCCCGCTGAGCATTCACCATCCGAAAGATCTGGCATTTATCAGTTTCACTACCTATAGTGAAGAATTGAAGACCATGATTGCTTATGGCACCGTCAATTTGGTGAACACCATCGGGGAAGTATTATCGGCGAACGGCATGACGCAATTGCGCATTGCCGAAACGGAAAAATACCCGCACGTCACGTTCTTCATGAGCGGCGGGCGAGAAGAAGTGTTCCCAGGTGAAGATCGCATTCTCGTCTCGTCACCGAAAGTGGCCACTTACGATTTGCAGCCTGAAATGAGCGCATATGAAGTGACCGACCGGCTCGTCGAACAAATCGATGCCGGCGCACACGATGCCATCATTTTAAACTTCGCGAATCCGGACATGGTCGGCCATAGCGGCATGCTCGAGCCGACGATCAAGGCAGTCGAAGTCGTGGATGAATGCCTCGGACGTATCGTTGAAGCTTTGCACCGCCAAGGCGGATCGGCGCTTATTACGGCTGACCACGGCAACGCAGACGAAGTGCTGACTGAAGACGGCTTGCCGATGACGGCGCATACGACTAACAAAGTGCCGGTCATTTTGACCAAGCACGGCGAAGTCTTGCGCAGCGGTGGCATTCTAGCGGACCTCGCACCAACGATCCTTAAGTTGCTCGATGTTGAGCAGCCAAAAGAGATGACCGGGAAACCGTTGTATTAAGAAGCATTATTTACTTAAGTATGTCGAATAACTTATAAACGAAGTTGAATAAACCATTTGAAAAGGGAGCTGTTGACATTGCCAATTATTACACACATCCAAGCACGCGAAGTACTCGATTCTAGAGGGAACCCGACTGTTGAAGTCGAGGTATTCACAGAAAGCGGCGCATTCGGCCGTGCAATCGTGCCATCTGGCGCATCTACTGGAGAACACGAAGCGGTTGAACTTCGCGATGGCGATAAGAGCCGTTACCTTGGTAAAGGCGTCCTTAAAGCAGTGGATCACGTAAACAATGAAATCGCTGATGAGTTGGAAGAAAACTATTCAGTACTTGATCAAGTATCCATCGACCAGGCGTTGATCGAGCTTGACGGGACTGAAAACAAAGGCCGTCTCGGCGCTAACGCGATTCTAGGTGTTTCCATGGCAGTTGCCCATGCAGCAGCGAACTATTTGGACCTGCCTCTTTACCAATACCTCGGCGGATTCAATGCCAAGCAATTGCCGGTACCGATGATGAACATCCTCAACGGCGGCGAGCACGCGGATAACAATGTTGATATCCAGGAATTCATGGTCATGCCAGTAGGCGCTGAATCTTTCCGCCATGCGCTTCGCATGGGTGCAGAAATCTTCCACAACTTGAAAACTGTACTGAAAGACAAAGGCTATAACACATCTGTAGGCGACGAAGGCGGATTCGCACCGAACCTTGGATCGAACGAAGAAGCGCTTGAGACAATCATGATCGCGATCGAGAAAGCCGGCTTCAAACCTGGCGAAGACGTCTTGCTCGCAATGGACGTGGCTGCTTCTGAAATCTACGACAAAGAAAAAGGCGTTTACACATTGGCTGGTGACAACACAGTCAAGACTTCTGCTGAAATGGTCGACTGGTACGAAGAGTTGGCAAACAAATATCCGATCGTTTCCATTGAAGATGGATTGGACGAGAACGACTGGGATGGCTTTAAGCTATTGACAGACCGTATCGGTGATAAAGTACAGCTGGTCGGCGATGACTTGTTCGTTACGAACACGAAGAAATTGGCACAAGGCATCGAGCAAGGCATCGGCAACTCGATCCTGATCAAAGTTAACCAAATCGGTACGTTGACAGAAACATTTGACGCGATCGAAATGGCGAAACGCGCTGGCTACACAGCGGTCATCTCCCACCGTTCAGGCGAGTCGGAAGATGTGACGATTGCGGATATCGCAGTTGCGACAAATGCTGGTCAAATCAAGACAGGCGCACCGTCACGTACGGACCGCGTAGCGAAATACAACCAATTGCTTCGCATCGAAGATCAATTGCACGACACAGCGAAATACTTGGGCGTTAAAACTTTCTATAACTTGAAGAAATAGTAGCGAATAGCTGAGGACAAGCTGCCGGAGATTTTTTCCGGCAGCTTTTCTGTTAGAATGTGTGAGGAATATAGAGGCTGCGTTCCAGGGGACGCTTTCCGCGGAGTGGGCATCGAGCCTCCTCGGCTTGCTCCACTTTCGCTATGCTCAAGCGTCGCAAATGAATGAACTCAGCGAAGCTTCGCTCATTCATTCCCTGCGGGGTCTCTCAAACCCACTTTTTCCGGAGGAGTCGCCCCTTACACTCCGCCTATAGGATAGGTACTATAAAAAATCGTTTATAATTTCATTTGTGATGCTTGAACTTAGTAAGAGCTGAATAAAACTTTTGTAGCGATTTTGCGGATTGACGTCTAAATGAAATCTTGTTCTACTCTGTACTAAAAAAGCAAATGTTCCTCATCAACCGTTTCCAAAAAAGAATGAACAAAAAAAGATGGAATGGTCTTAATCATTTGTATTTTTTAGGGGCTCTATTGCTAGAGGTTTCAATTTTTGGTAAACTAGAGTTTGTTGTGAAGGTTCTTTTCAGGAGGTGGTATTTATGCATACATTGTTAATGACATTACTTCTTATCGTCTCGATCGCTTTGATTGTTGTCGTTCTATTGCAATCAGGGAAAAGTGCAGGCCTTTCAGGAGCCATCTCCGGTGGAGCAGAGCAACTTTTCGGCAAGCAAAAAGCCCGTGGGTTGGATCTTGTCCTACACCGGGTGACGATCGTCCTTGCTGCCTTATTCTTTATTCTGGCTATCGCCGTAACGAAAGTATAATGTAGAGCACATCGCCTGACCATTTAGTGGTTGGGCGTTTTCTTTTAGGGGAAATTGGGCACAGGCCTATATAATATAGTAAGTAAATTTAGTTGGAGGGAACGTTTATGCGCATTTCACAACCGAAACCATTCTTCTTTGAGCAAGGGCCGCGTGCCGTTCTATTATTGCACGGCTTTACCGGCAATTCCGCAGATGTCCGGATGCTCGGGCGATTCTTGGAAACGAAAGGCTATACGAGCATCGCGCCGCATTACGCAGGGCATGGTGTGGCGCCGGAGAAGCTGGTGGAGACAGGCCCCGTAGATTGGTGGAAAGACGTCGAAGAGGCGTATCAAACACTGGTCGACAAGGGATACCAGGAGATTGCAGTAGCCGGCTTGTCGCTCGGCGGCGTATTTAGTTTGAAACTAGGGTATACAAAACCTATCAAGGGCATTGTGACGATGTGTGCGCCGATGCACATGAAATCCACCGACTTGATGTACCAAGGTGTTTTGGAGTATGCCCGCGAATACAAGAAATATGAAGGAAAAGATGATAAGCTTATCGAAGAAGAGATGAAGAAGTTCGAGGAAAAGCCGATGGAAACACTCGCAGAGCTGCGTGAATTAATCGGTGAAGTACGGAACAACGTCGATCATGTCTATGCACCGCTTTTCGTCGTCCAAGGCTCATTGGACAAAGTCATCAATACAGAGTCTGCGAACATCATCCACGACGAAGCGGAGTCGACTGACAAGCGCATCAAATGGTACGAGAAATCGGGCCATGTCATTACGCTGGATCAGGAGAAAAAGCAATTGCATGAAGATATATACGAGTTTCTCGAATCGCTCGACTGGAGCGTGTGAGACGGTCTCAAAAGGAGGAGTTAGGATTGGACAAGAATGAACAGTCATTGGATCAGCGTTTATTGGCCTTTATGCGCGAAGAAGCTTACAAGCCATTAACGGTGACAGAAATTGAAGAACAATTCGGCTTTGAAGACGCCGACGAATTTAAGGAATTGGTGAAGACACTCGTCAAGCTCGAAGAGAAAGGCGAATTGGTGCGGTCGCGTTCGAACCGCTACGGTGTGCCGGATCGCATGAACTTGATGCGCGGCAAATTCATCGGCCACGCCAAAGGCTTCGGCTTTTTTGCGCCTGAAGAAGCAGGCCTCGACGATGTCTTTATACCACCGAATGAAGTGAATGGAGCAGTGAATGGCGATACGGTCATGATCCGTATTTCTGAAGGATCATCAGGCGACCGCCGCGAAGGTTCGGTCATCCGCATCCTGGAACGCGGCACGACAAAAGTCGTCGGCACGTTCCAGGCGAACAAAGGCTTCGGCTTTGTCGTTACGGATGATAAGAAAATGAACATGGATATCTTTATCGCCAAAGACGATACACTCGGCGCAGTAGACGGCCATAAAGTCGTCGTTGAGATCACGGGCTGGCCAGAAGGGCGTTTGTCCGCTACAGGCATGGTCACACAAGTACTCGGCCACAAAAATGACCCAGGCGTCGATATTTTATCGATCATTCATAAATACGGCATCGAAGTGGAGTTTCCGCAGGATGTGCTGGATCAGGCGAATGCCGTTCCAGACCAAATTGATCCTGAAGATTTGAACGACCGCCGCGATTTGCGCGATGAACAGATTGTGACGATTGACGGGGCGGATGCAAAAGATTTGGATGATGCCATTCAAGTCAAGAAGTTTGAAGATGGCACATATAAACTCGGCGTCCATATTGCAGACGTTAGCCATTACGTCACAGAAGGCTCACCGATCGACCGTGAAGCTTATGACCGGGCGACGAGCATTTACTTGACGGACCGTGTCATTCCGATGATTCCGCACCGCTTGTCGAACGGCATCTGCTCGCTCAACCCGCAAGTCGACCGTTTGACTTTGTCTTGCGAAATGATTTTCAACGACAAAGGGGAAGTGTTGTCACACGATATTTTCCAAAGCGTCATCAACACAACGGCTCGCATGACCTATACCGATGTCTATGAAATCCTTGAAAAAGACAATCAGGAATTGAAAGAACAATACGCTGAACTGGTTCCGATGTTCGAATTGATGAAAGAACTTTCAGCTGTCTTGCATCAGCGCCGGATGACACGCGGAGCGATCGATTTTGACTTTAAAGAGTCCAAAGTAATTGTGGACGATGAAGGTTACCCGATCGATATCGTGGTTCGTGAGCGCACAGTTGCTGAGCGTTTGATCGAAGAATTCATGCTCGCAGCGAATGAAACCGTCGCAGAACACTTCCATCGCATGGATGTGCCGTCACTTTACCGCATTCACGAAGAGCCAAAAACGGAAAAATTGCAGCGCTTTTTCGAATTCATCACGAATTTCGGTATTACCGTTAAAGGTTCAGGGGATGAAGTTTCTCCAAAAGCGTTGCAGGAAATCATCGAATCTATCGCAGGCAAGCCTGAAGAGCCAGTCGTGTCGACGATGATGCTGCGCTCGATGCAACAGGCGAAATATTCTTCACATAGCCTTGGACATTTCGGCTTATCGACGGAATTCTATACGCATTTCACGTCGCCAATTCGCCGCTATCCGGATTTAATCATCCATCGTTTGATTCGCACGTATTTGATCGAAAAAGACTTGTCGAAAAAGACAATTCGCCATTGGGAAGCAGAAATGGATGATATCGCAACTCACACATCCGACCGTGAACGCCGTGCAGTGGAAGCCGAGCGCGATACGGATGCACTGAAGAAAACACAGTACATGGCAGATAAAGTCGGAGAAGAATTCGACGGCATTGTATCATCTGTGACGAACTTCGGCATGTTTGTCGAGTTGCCGAATACCATCGAAGGTTTGGTCCACGTGTCCAACTTGACGGATGATTATTATCAATTTGACGATCGTCAGATGATGATGATCGGCGAACGAACCAAGCGCCAGTTCCGCATCGGTGATGAAGTCAAAGTACGAGTCATCGGTGTCAAACCGGAAGAGTCATCCATCGACTTTGAAATCGTCGGCATGGTGCAAAATACGCGCCGCAGTTCGCGCAAAGAAACACCGAAAGTGATTCGCAGCGGCCGCAGTGGCGATAAGCCAAGAGACGGCAAAAAGCGCGGCGAAGGCGGGGCAGACCGCAAGCCGAAAAACAAGAAAAAGTTTTATGAAAAGCCTGCCAAACAGCAAGGCCGCAACAAGAAGAAATAAAAAAAGCGGCCGCGTGCCGCTTTTTCCAACAGTTTGAGGTGAACAGAAATGGCCAAAGGAGAAGGCAAAGTAATTGCCCAGAATAAAAAAGCGGGATTCGATTTCGCGATTGAAGAAACGATCGAAGCAGGGATTGTGTTGCTCGGTACGGAGATTAAATCCGCAAGAAGCGGCAAAGTGCAGATCAAGGACGCGTTCGTACGCATCAGAGGCGGCGAAGCCTGGATTTCCAATATGCATATTTCACCGTATGAGCAAGGCAACCAGTTTAACCACGACCCATTGCGGTCGCGGAAACTACTGCTCCATAAAAAGCAGATCAACGAACTTGTCGGCAAGTCGAAAGTCGAAGGCTCGGCGATCGTCCCACTCAAGATGTACTTGAAGGACGGCTATGCCAAAGTATTGCTCGGCGTCGGTAAAGGGAAGAAGAAATACGATAAGCGCGAAGACTTGAAGAAAAAAGATGCGAAGCGGGCAATCGACCGTGCACTCAAAGAGAGGGACCGTTAAACTTGAACTCTGACCTGTTTTGTCCTATAATGAAAATAGTACACCGAAGCTAAACCACTTCCGTGTTCTCTTTTAATGAGGGGACGTTACGGATTCGACAGGGATGGTTCGAGCTTGGGTTGCGCGTCGGAGGATCGGCTCCGTCATCAACGTAACTTATAACAACTGGCAAAACTAACAACAACCTAGCATTCGCAGCGTAAGCTCGGATCTGCTTTATGTAACCATCGCCCATGTGGCTGCATAGAGCTCACTTTTAGTGGGATACGGCAGTCAGTGCCGTTTGAGCTGACTGTAAGAGATTCTCGAACTAGCCCTCATGACGCCTGCTTGTCGGCAGATTGAGCGGCGAAACTCCAATAGATAAGCTACACGCGTAGATGCTCAAGTAACGGAGTCTCTGGACGCGGGTTCGACTCCCGCCGTCTCCATAGAATTTTATGGAGTATACGAAACGCCAAAATCCTTTGTTAGGATTTTGGCGTTTTTGTTTTGTGAAAAGCTGATATGAGAACTATCGCTATAGCCTAAGACACAAAATATGTCTATATTAAAACTCTTTTAATATAATAACTGGAAGTGTCTTATAGTAATCAATTGAGTCTTTTTTTGAAAAAACCGGCAGCTCCTGGAATAGGAGTTGCCGGTTTTTCGCTGCTATTTTATTTCTTCGTATTATCCACAAATGCCCCGTACTGTCTGCGCTGATGCTGCACGGACAGCCATTTCAAGGTGGTGAATTCCTCGAGCACCCATTCGCCGTTAAAGCGGCCGAGGCCGGAGTCTTTTTCGCCGCCGAACGGCATATGCGCTTCGTCGTTGACCGATTGGTCGTTGACGTGGATCATGCCTGTCTCGATCTGGTGGGCGATGTTCGTGCCGTGTTCGATATTCGCTGAATGTACAGCACCGCTCAAACCGAACGGGTATTTATTGGCCTGTTCGATGACTTCCTCATCGCTTTCAAACGGGATGAGAATGGCGACAGGGCCAAAGATTTCATTTTCTGCAAGCGGCATGTCATTCGTGACGCCGGTTAAGACGGTCGGCTGTAGGACATTGCCATCCGCTTTGCCGCCAAGGCGGATCTTCGCGCCTTGTTCGACCGTCGCATCGATGTCTTTCAAGATGCGGTCGACTTGATCGCGGTTGATCAGCGGCCCGACTTGTGTATCTGCTTCTGCAGGGTTGCCGTATTTCAAGTTGCCGGCACGCTCGATGAACTGCTCAGCAAATTTGTCGTAGATATCTTTATGGACAAAAATGCGGTTGATCGACATGCAGATTTGACCTTGGTGATAGAATTTGCCGAAGAGGGCAGACTCAACTGCCTGATCGATATCAGCATCTTCAAGGACGATGAAATTATTATTGCCCCCAAGTTCCAAGGCAGTTTTCTTCAATGCGCCGCCGGCCAGTTCGCCAATATGTTTGCCAACAGGCGTCGAGCCGGTAAATGATATCAAGCGCGGCGTCGGATGCGTGACGATATCGTCGCCGATTTCAGACCCGCGGCCAACGACAACGTTGAGCAAGCCTTTAGGCAATCCAGCTGCTTCAAATAGGCTCGCAAACAACAGCCCGCCAGTGACAGGCGTATCGGTTGCGGGTTTGATGACAACGGCATTGCCAGTGGCAAGTGCCGGTGCGATAGAGCGCATCGCCAAATGGAACGGGAAGTTCCACGGGCTGATGATGCCGATGACACCGAGCGGGTTGCGGTAGACGCGGTTTTCTTTGCCCGGTTGCTGGGAAGGCATGATTTTTCCTTCCATGCGGAACGGGAATGTGACTGCTTCTTTCAAGATGTTTATCGAAGCACCGAATTCGACCGTCGCTTTGATTTTCGTGCTGCCGGCTTCTTTGATGAGCCATTCGATGATCAATTCTTTGTTTTCCTTCATGACTTCGATGGCTTTTTCCATGACGGCTTGTTTCGCTTGGGGCAATTCCTTCGCCCACTCAAGCTGGGCGGTTTCTGCTGCTTTATAAGCGGCGTCCAAATCGTTCTTATCGGCTGCTTGTGTGGTCACTAGTTCTTCGCCGGTGAACGGATTGGTGTTTTTCATTTGGCTATCGCTGGACCCGGAAGTCCATTCGCCGTTTATAAAAATCTTGGAAAAATCGGTTTTCATTCGAATCGTCTCCATTCTTTTTCTTAAGGCTGTTGTCTCGGGCGGATCAAGATTTCGTTGACGTCGACATGTGTCGGCTGTTCCACAGCATAGCCAATAGCATTGGCGATATCTTCTGCTTGTAGCGGTTCCATAGACTCGGACATGCTCTTGAAGCTGTCGAGGACATCATCATCCGTGATGGTATCTGTCAACTCGGTTGCGACCGCACCCGGCGAAACGATTGTCACGCGGATTTCATGCGCTGGATCGATTTCCTGGCGCAGGCCGTCTGAAATGGCGCGAACCGCATATTTTGTGCCGCTATATACGGCGCTACCTTTCATGACTTGATGGCCTGCTACAGAAGAGACATTCAAGATATGGCCTGATTTCTGCTCTTCCATGATTGGAAGCACAGCTGCGATGCCGTAAAGAACGCCTTTAATGTTAACATCGACCATCTTGTCCCATTCATCGATTTTTAGCTTATTCATATAGGAGAGCGGCATAAGCCCAGCATTGTTGACCAGTATGTCAATTTTTCCGGTTTTCTCTAATGCTGCTTGTGCCAGTGATTTCATTTCGTCTAATGAAGTGACGTCGGTCACTTTATAATCTGCGCTTCCGCCTTCAGCTTCGATTTCCTTTTTGAGATCCACTAAGCGCTCTTCGCGTCGTGCAGCGAGCATGACGTGGTAGCCTTTTGCTGCCAGTTCCTTTGCAGTAGCTTGACCGATACCACTGCTTGCTCCTGTAATGATTGCGGTATTTTTCTGTGTCATATCTATTCAGCTCCAGTTCTGTTGTGTGTGATGGCGAAAATGTCCTGAAGTAAAGACATCTTATTTCCTTACCCGCAAGCACAGCTTTTCTAAACAAATGCAGCTTGAGTAGCTTCGAAAGCGAGAACTTTCGCTAATTTAAAGAGATCGGGATGACCTAAAGAAGAAACAGGAGTCTAGGGAATGAAGAATAACTTGTTTAAGCGGATTCCAAGGATTCCCATGGGCAATTGGTCTTAATTTCCATTGTTTTGTTCCGCAGAGTGATGGGTATTTGATATTGAACCTAAGCGCTTTAGTTGATATATAATTCAGACAGTTGACAAGCGCGCCAATGTTCCGTAGCGTTATATCTTGTGAAGAAATTCAAAGGAGGAGACTATATGAAGAAAGTAACAAACGTGTTTTGGATCTCGATCGTTCTAATTGCTTTGGCAGTTGGCTACGGCGCGCTTGCTCCAGAACATTTTGCGGAAGTTACCGGCAATATGGAATCATTCCTGACTACTTCGTTCGGTTGGTATTATCTATTGATCGTTTCAGTAATGGTTATCTTTTGCCTGTACTTCCTTGTCAGTCCAATGGGACAAATTCGTTTAGGGAAAGACACGGACAAGCCGGAATATTCATTTGCAACTTGGATTGCGATGCTGTTTTCAGCGGGCATGGGTATCGGGCTCGTATTCTGGGGTGCGGCAGAGCCGCTTTCGCATTTCGCGATCGACCCGGCGACAGCTGAGCCGGGATCTCAGGAAGCGTTCCGGGAATCCATGCGTTTTACATTTTTCCACTGGGGCATCCATGCATGGGCGATTTACGCAGTAGTTGCGTTATCACTGGCATACTTCCAATTCCGTAAAGGCGAGCCGGGGCTTATTTCTTCGACGCTTCGCCCATTGTTCGGCGACCGTATGAAAGGCCCATGGGGTGTTTTGGTCGATGTTATCGCTGTATTTGCGACAGCAGTCGGCGTTGCGACAACTCTTGGCTTCGGTGCTATCCAAATCAACGGAGGGCTCGCGTATTTGTTTGACGGCATTCCAGGAGATAGCCTGATCACGCAAATCATCATCATCGCAGTTGTCACTGTGCTGTTCATGGCATCGTCTTGGTCAGGCATCAGCAAAGGGATCAAGTATTTGTCAAATACCAATATGGTACTTGCGATTACATTGCTGATCTTGGTTATCATTCTCGGGCCGACCTTGTTAATTTTCAATATGTTCACCGATTCACTCGGTAACTATTTCCAGAACTTGATCAATATGAGTTTCCGTGCAGCTCCGATTGACGGGGAAAATCGTTCATGGATCGATGGCTGGACCATCTTCTATTGGGCTTGGTGGATTTCTTGGTCACCGTTCGTCGGGATTTTTATCGCCCGCGTTTCCAAAGGCCGGACCATTCGTGAATTCCTGTTTGGCGTCTTGCTTATTCCGACGTTTATCAGCTTTATCTGGTTCGCAGCATTTGGTACTACGGCAATCGATGTGCAAAGCAGCGGCGTCGATTTGACTGGATTGTTGACAGAAGAAACTTTGTTTGCAGTGTTCAATGAACTGCCGCTTGGCATGTTGTTGTCGGTTGTTGCAGTCTTGCTCATTTCGACCTTCTTCATCACATCTGCTGACTCAGCAACGTTTGTTCTCGGCATGCAAAGCTCAAATGGATCTTTGGATCCAGCGAACGCCGTGAAGCTAACATGGGGCATTGCGCAATCGACTATCGCGGTCATCCTGCTCTTTGCAGGCGGACTCGGGTCCTTGCAGACGGCATTAATCATCGCCGCCTTCCCGTTCTCGTTCATCATGCTATTGATGATGGCGTCGTTCTATAAAGCCTTGAATCTTGAATACAAAGCAATCAAGCGCAAACGATAAGCTATAAAAAGATGCTGAACTAGAGGATAGCTCTCCATATGTAAAAGTGAGCAAAAGCCTATCCTGTATAAAAAAATTCAGTGAACTGCCTAGGTGTTTGGAGAAGCGTTTGCTTGACTCCTGTAGGATCAGCGGGTTTGAGAGACCCCGCAGACCGCGAAGCGGTTGAGGAGGCTCGATTCCCGCCCCAGGGAAAGCAAGCAAGTAGCTTCGGAAAACATAGAACGAAAAGGGTGCCGGAAGTCCGGCACCCTTTTTCTATGGAAAGTCGCGTATAATGGATAATGGAAATCGTGTTGAATGGAGGAGTATTTTTTGGGAAAACCACATATTATGCTTGTAGACGGAATGGCCGTATTGTTCCGTTCATATTTTGCAACAGCAGGCGTCGGGCAATTTTTCCGCACCGAAAGCGGACTCGCGACAAACGGCGTACAAGGATTCGCACGCCACGTACTCACCGCTAAATCACTGATGAAGCCAACCCATATTGCGGTCTGCTGGGACATGGGCGCGCATACCTTCCGCACCGAGATGTTCGACGGCTATAAAGCCAATCGGCCTGCGCCGCCTGAAGATATGGTGCATCAATTCGACCAAGCGCGTGAAGTGTCCGAGCTTCTCGGATGGAAAAACTACGGCGAAAAGGGCATCGAAGCAGATGATTTTATCGGATCGTTTACGAAAAAATGGCCGGACGAGGCGGATTATACGATCATCACCGGTGATAAAGATATGCTTCAGCTATTGAACCCATCGGTCAAGATCGCCTTCATGAAAAAAGGCTTCCATATCTATGATCTCTATACCGATGCACGGTTCGGGGAAGAGTATGGCATCTTGCCGGAGCAGTTCGCCGATGTGAAAGCGTTCATGGGTGACCCGAGCGACGGCTATCCGGGCGTCAAAGGCATCGGGCCGAAGACTGCGCTACAATTGATCCAGCGCTACGGTTCGGTTGAAGGCGTGTTGGAACATCTTGAAGAACTGAAACCAGCGCAGAAAAAGAAAATTGAAGAGCATCAGGACATGCTCGTGCTATCGAAAAAACTGGCGGTCATCAAAGATGACCTCCAGCTCGATGTGGCACTTGAGGAAATTGCAGTGCCAGATTATTCTTCTGATTTAGTAAGGATATGCGACGAGCGGGAATTCCGCCTGATCGCAAGGCTCTTGGAAAAATCATTCATTTAATCTTTGAAACCGGTGAAATCTGGATGAAACTCAATACGCACTGGTTTTCACGTAACGACACCGCCCGCAGCTTGCTCGGGCGGTTTTTTTGTCCGTTGTCGTGAATGAACAGCAGCAGATCGTCCGGCGTTTCCTCATAGCCGATAAGCGGGACCCAATGATAGGCGAAAGTAGTCTTTTGGCGCCAGCGCATTGAAAAATAACGGTCAAATTTCATAGCGAGCGGATAGCCGGCATCGAGTTGCTGTTTGATTTGTTCGATCGAGCGAATCCGCTTGATGTCATACCGCGGCCCGGTAAGTTTCTTCAATCGCCGCATCAGGCAAAATGCGCTCAATCCGATTGGCGTCGTCCCAAGCATTTTATAAAGCGGGCCGATCCCCGGCACAACTCCTTCGTGATAGCGAAGAATAGACGCGGCGGTTACAGGGCCGCAAGCAGAAGCACGATAGGCGAGGGGAACATGTTCAGCGTATTGGTTCATTGCTTGAAAAGGCAGCAGCACTTTCATGATGCATCCTCCTTCTAAAACGGATCAGCGCAACTTGGCTTCTCGTTCATCGAGCAAAGTCTGCAAAGCGCTGCGGAAAGTCGTATACACTTCCAAATCGACGTGAATGCCGGCATGAACAATTTCCCTGACAAAACGCGGGTTGAAGCCGACATAAATGCCGCGCAAGCCCATCAATTTCAAGGCGCTGTTCAATTGGGTCAGTTCGAGTGCAAGTTCGTTAAAATCAAATGACTGGACGTCTTGCATCGTGACGCCGGTGAAATCAAACACCACTTTTTCTGTATCGCGGTGGCTATCGGCGTAATCGAGCACTTTCGTCCGGATCGTCTCGAAGCGGTCGCGGAAGATGTATCCGGCGATCGGTACGAGAATGGTATTTGGGACTATCGACGGGATGATCGGTGCTGACATATTGTAGATGACGTCTTGGTAATACGCCACAAGGTCTTGCAGCTCTTTAATTTCTTGTTGTGGATCCATTTCGGCACCTCTGCTTTATCGTATTCGTGAATATTTCAGGCTTCCGCTTTTAAGCTTTTTGTTCTTCCAGGAAGTGGATGACAGAAGCGGGGGTCTTGGCATTGGCACTATGAAGATGCGCTTGTTTTACGCCGTCCTTAAAGATCAGGAGGCTCGGGATGCCCATCACTTCATATTGCTCTGCGATTTCCGGGAGTTCATCGCGGTTAACATCAAACCATTGGTAGTTGTCGTATTGTTCGATGATCGGATTGATGAACATATCCATGCGTGTGCAGTCAGGACACCAGCCAGCCTGGAATTTCACGATGACCGGTTCACCGTTTTGGATTGTATCGTTAAACTGTTCAGTTGTTTTTAGGGATTTCATTAAATTACCTCCTTTAATAGTCTTTTTAATCTTACCCTTTTTTTGCTTTGTCTCCAAGCGCTTGGATAAAAACGGCAGAAAAATCTTCCGATTAAATATTGCGAAAATAGGAAAAATAATTTACACTAAGAACGAGAAGGAAAGCATTTCTTTTTTTTACCCAGAAAATGAATGAGTGTTCATTCAAAAATAGGAGGGTTTGCTCGTGTCATACAAAATTAAAAAAGCAGCCGTGCTCGGATCCGGCGTCATGGGATCTGGAATTGCAGCTCATCTAGCCAATGTCGGAATTCCGGTCATGCTGCTCGACATTGTCCCGAAAGAAGCAACGCAAGAAGAACAGTCGAAAGGGCTGACATTGGAAGACAAAGCCGTCCGCAATCGGATCGCAGCGACTGCCACTCAAAAACTATTGAAGCAAAAGCCTGCTCCGCTGACACAAAAGAAAAATTTACAGCTGATCACGCCAGGCAACTTGGAAGACGATCTCGAGAAACTATCCGAAGTGGATTGGATCATCGAAGTCATTGTCGAAAACTTGGATATCAAGAAATCACTATATGAAAAGGTGGATGCAGTCAGAAAGCCTGGTACCATTATTTCCTCCAATACATCAGGAATCAGCATCAATGCGATGTCAGAAGGGCGCTCGGAAGATTTCCAGAAGCATTTCCTCGGCACACATTTCTTCAACCCGCCGCGCTACTTGAAATTGCTTGAAGTCATTCCAGCAGAGGCGACAGCTCCGGAAGTCGTTGAATTCATGCAGCAATTTGGCGAGGACCGCTTAGGAAAAGGCGTTGTTTTAGCAAAAGATACGCCGAACTTCATCGCCAACCGCATCGGTACATACGGCTTGCTCGTTACCGTACGCGAAATGCAAAACCGCGGCTACTCGGTCGGCGAAGTCGATTCCGTTACCGGCCCATTAATCGGCCGCCCGAAATCCGCTACATTCCGCACGCTGGACGTAGTCGGGCTCGACACCTTCATGCATGTGTCAAAAAACGTCTACGACCAGACCGAAGGCGAAGAACAGCAAGTGTTCAAGACGCCTGAATTCATGAAAAACATGGTTGAAAACGGCTGGATCGGCGCCAAAGCGAAACAGGGCTTTTTCCAGAAAAAGGACAAAGAAATCCTGGAGCTTGATCCAGACATGATGGAATACCGCCCTTCGCAAAAATTGAAAACGCCTTCACAGGAAATGGCCAAGCAGCAAAAAGGCCTGTCCGCGAAAATGAAGACGCTCGTTTATGCAGATGACCGCACAGGCGAATTGCTGTGGAGCATCCTCGCTCCGACACTTGTCTATTCCGCACAGCTTCACGGCGAGATTGCAGATGACATCGTCGCCATCGACAATGCCATGAAATGGGGCTTCGGATGGGAACAAGGACCTTTTGAAGTGTGGGATGCAATCGGCGTCAAGCAGTCGATAGAAAAAATGGCCGAACAAGGCTTAGAAGTGCCATCATTTGCACAAGCGCTAGTGGATAAAGGCTTTGATTCCTTCTATAAAGAAGAAAACGGAGATCTGTATTATTTCGACGGCTCCGATTACCAGCCCGTTCCGGTCAATGAAAAAGTGATCGACTTGAAACGCTATAAGAAAAAGCACGGTGTCATCAAATCGAATTCCGGCGCAAGCTTGATCGACCTTGGAGACGGCATCGCATTGCTCGAATTCCATTCGCGTTCGAATGCGATCGGGCTTGATATTATGCAGATGATCAATTTCTCGGTCGACGAAGTCGAGAAAAACTATAAAGGGCTCGTCATCGGCAACCAAGGCAAGAACTTCTGTGTCGGTGCCAACTTGGGCATGATTTTAATGGAAGCACAAGACGACAATATCTTTGAGCTTGATTTGACGATCCGCACGTTCCAGAACGCCATGCTGAAATTGAAATACAGCTCGAAGCCGGTCGTAGCGGCACCGTTTGGCATGACGCTCGGCGGCGGGGCGGAAGTCATCCTGCCGGCAGCACGCGTACAGGCATCCATGGAAACTTATATGGGCTTGGTCGAAGCGGGCGTCGGGCTAATCCCAGGCGGCGGCGGAAACAAAGAATTATATATGAAACAGTTGAAAGGTTTACCGAATCATGTCACAGCTGACTACGTCAATTTGGCAGCAGGCGTATTCGAGTCAATTGCGACTGCAAAAGTGTCGACATCGGCAGACGAAGCACGCGAAAACAATTTCCTGAATTTCATCGACGGCATCAGCGTCAATAGCGACCATTTGATCTACGATGCGAAGCAATTGGCATTATCGCTCTCCGATAATGGCTACCAAGCACCGAGAAGAGAAAAAGTGCCGGTTGCAGGAGAAGCAGGCTATGCGGCGATGCTGCTAGGAGCTGAAGGGATGTTATTGTCCGGTTATATTAGCGAACACGATATGAAAATCGCCAAAAAACTGGCTTATGTATTATCAGGCGGCAAACTGCCATACGGCACGAAAGTCGATGAGCAGTATTTGCTCGATTTAGAACGCGAAGCCTTCCTGAGCTTGGTTGCTGAACCGAAATCACAGCAGCGCATGCAGCATATGCTTGTCAAAGGGAAACCATTACGCAATTGATCGCCGATTAGATAGAGGAGGAAATGATATGCGCGAAGCAGTAATTGTGGCCGGAGCCAGAACGCCGGTCGGGAAAGCAAAAAAAGGTTCTCTTGCCTCGGTGCGCCCGGATGATTTCGGGGCACTCGTCGTACGGGAAACATTGAAGCGGGCTGGATATGACGGCCCGATAGACGATTTGATCATGGGCTGCGCGATGCCAGAAGCAGAACAAGGCATGAACATTGCCCGCAACATCGGAGCGCTTGCAGGGCTTCCGGATACGACGCCGGCTGTCACGGTCAACCGCTTTTGTTCATCAGGCTTGCAGTCGATCGCTTATGCCGCTGAACGAATCATGGTCGGCCACGCTGAAGCAATTGTTGCCGGCGGCGTTGAGTCGATGAGCATGGTGCCGATGATGGGCAATGTATTGCGGCCGAACGCCAAGATCGCAGAAACTGCCCCGCAATATTATATGAGCATGGGACATACGGCAGAACAAGTAGCGACGCAATACGGCGTTAGCCGAGAAGACCAGGATGCGTTTGCGGTCCGGTCCCATGAAAATGCAGCTAGGGCTATCGAAAAAGGACATTTCGTCGATGAAATCGTTCCGGTTGAAGTGATTCAGCGCTATGTCGATAGCCAGAACAAATACCAGGAAAAATCATTTATGTTCGAAATGGATGAAGGGGTGCGCCACGGCACTTCCATCCAGACACTCAATAAACTGCGCGCAGCATTCTCGGCACGCGGCACGGTAACAGCGGGCAACTCTTCGCAGACTTCTGACGGAGCAGGAGCCGTGCTTGTCATGGACCGTGAAAAAGCGGAAGCGCTTGGACTTAAGCCAATCGCAAAATTCCGTTCATTCGCAACAGGCGGCGTTCCGCCCGAAGTCATGGGCATCGGGCCAGTCGTGGCGATTCCGAAAGCCTTGAAACTCGCAGGGCTGACAAAAGACGATATCGACGTGTGGGAATTGAATGAAGCATTCGCTTCCCAGTCGCTAGGCGTTATCCGCGAACTCGGCTTGGATATGGACAAGATCAACTTGAATGGCGGTGCCATCGCACTCGGCCATCCGCTCGGTGCAACAGGATCGATTTTGACTTTGCGCATGCTCAGTGAATTGAAGCGCCAAAACAAACAATTCGGTGTCGTCACGATGTGCATCGGCGGCGGAATGGGCGCAGCCGGCGTCTTCGAAATGTTGTAAAGAGAACTTTAGAAAGTGTGAAAGTAATAAAAACTTTTTCAGTCACAGCAATATAATATTCAAGGCATAAAAAGGAGAGCTATCTAGTAGTTTGGAGAAGAGTCCGCTCGACTCCTGTGGAGCAGTGTAAGCGACGAGACGGCCGAGACCCCGCAAGGCGCGAAGCGACTGAGGAGGCTTGGACGCGAGCCCACGGAAAGCGAGCGGTAAGCTTCGGAAAACTATAAGTATTACAACTCTCTCTATAGTCAGAGCTTTCTTAAAGGGTTCAATCAAACGATAAATTAGGAGGAATGGAAAATGGAACAAGAAAAAACATTGATCAAAGGCGGAAGCTTCTTGATCGAAGATGCAGACCTATCGCGTGTGTTCACGCCGGAAGACTTCACGGAAGAGCATAAGATGATCGCCAAAACGACAGAGGATTACGTCAACACGGAAGTTATGCCTTTAGTCGAAAAGTTGGAGAACCACGAATTCGAGCATTCCGTTAATCTCTTGAAAAAAGCGGGCGAATTGGGGCTCCTTGGTGCAGACGTTCCGGAACAATACGACGGCCTCGGGCTCGACAAAATCGCCTCGGCTTTAATTGCTGAGAAGATGTCTAAAGCGGGTGGCTTCTCCATCACACACGGCGCACACGTCGGGATCGGATCGTTGCCAATCGTACTATTCGGTAACGAAGAACAGAAAAAGAAATACTTGCCGGTTCTTGCGACAGGCGAGAAAATCGCAGCTTACGCCTTGACTGAGCCAAGCTCTGGATCGGATGCTTTGGGTGCGAAAACAGTCGCGAAACTGAACGAAGCGGGTACACATTACGTTCTGAACGGCGAAAAGCAATGGATCACAAACGCAGGTTTTGCCGATGTCTTTGTGGTTTATGCAAAAATCGACGGCGAACAGTTCTCGGCATTTATCGTCGAGCGCGATTTCGGGGGCGTCTCGGTTGGGCCGGAAGAAAAGAAAATGGGCATCAAATCGTCTTCCACGCGTACATTGATCTTGGAAGACGCGGAAGTGCCTGTTGAAAATCTTCTTGGTGAAGCAGGGCGCGGACATATCATCGCCTTCAACATTTTGAACATCGGACGCTACAAACTCGGTGTCGGTACAATCGGCGCATCTAAGCGCGCAATGGAATTGACCATTCCTTATACGAACCAGCGCCAGCAATTCAAGACGCCGATCTCTTCTTTCAATTTGACGAAAGAGAAATTGGCGACCATGGCCTCTAAATTGTATGCGGTTGAAAGTTCGGTTTACCGCACAGTCGGCTTGTTCGAAGACCGCATGAGCGGCTTCACGAATGAGCAGCAAGCGGACGGCAAACTGGTTGCGGATTCGATCGCTGAATTTGCCATCGAATGTTCATTGAATAAGTTCTTCGGAACGGAAACTTTGGATTATATCGTCGACGAAGGCGTCCAGTTGCACGGCGGCTACGGCTTTATGCAGGAATATGAAATCGAGCGTATCTACCGCGATTCCCGCATCAACCGGATCTTCGAAGGAACGAACGAAATCAACCGTCTGCTCGTACCGGGGACATTGCTCCGCAAAGCGATGAAGGGCGAATTGCCGCTATTGCAGCATGCACAAGCTTTGCAAGAAGAGTTGTTGATGATGATGCCGGAAGAAGTCGGCACGGAAGCTTTGGCACAAGAAAAAGCATTGGTGAAAAACGCCAAGAAAATCGCCATCCTCGCTGCGGGACTTGCCGCACAGACTTACGGCAAGAAACTTGAAGCGGAACAAGAAGTGCTCGTGAACATCGCGGATATCGTCAGCAATGTCTTCGCAATGGAATCAGTTGTCTTGCGCACCGAAAAAGCCATTGCCACAAGCGGCGAAGAAAAAGCGAAGCAGAAGCTTCTTTATACGCAGATCTTCTGTCAGGAAGCTTTGGAAGAAATCGAAAAAGATGCGAAAGAAACCTTGATCGCAGCAATCGATGGCGACAACCAGCGCATGATGTTGTCTGCACTCCGCAAGTTGACGCGTTCCAGGCCTTACAACTTAATTGCGAAAAAACGCGAAGCATCCGAAAAATTGATCAGTGTAGAAAAATACGTCGTCTAATAAATTCAACAAAACAGGAAGGGGAAACCCTTCCTGTTTTGTATAGTGTTGAATATTCCCGCCCCGTGGAAAGCGATCAATAAGCTCCGGAAAATACAGTTATCGAGAGCTTGACTACAATTTGGAAAACAGGAAGAACAAACCCTTCTTGTTTTATTGCATAGCCCAAACTCCCTTCCAGTCGACTGCCCTGTGGCATTTTGATATGCTTGATTTACAAGACAGGAGGAGATTTGATGATCCAGTATTATGCTTACCCGAAATGCTCGACCTGCCAAAAAGGCAAGAAATGGCTCGAGGCGAATGGCGCGGAGTTCGACTATATCGATATCTCGCAAAATCCACCATCTGCAGGGCAGCTGAAAGAAATCCATGAAATGAGCGGCATCGAGCTGAAGAAGTTTTTCAATACGAGCGGCAAGAAATACCGCGAGCTCGAGTTGAAGGAAAAACTGCCGGAAATGACAGCAGAAGAGCAATACGAATTGCTGGCATCAGACGGCATGCTCATCAAGCGGCCGCTTGCTTGGGACGGTTCTCAGGCGACACTGGGCTTTAAGGAAGACACTTATGTAAATACATGGAGCTAGCAAGTTTGTCATCTTGTTTTTCGTCCTTGGTTGTGGCAAACTAAAATTGAGTCAATTACATATTTGGAGGGGTTTGGATGAGCACACCACAAGAGCTTCGCTATTCAAAAGAACACGAATGGGTCAAAGTCGAAGACGGCAAAGCACGTATCGGCATCACTCATTTCGCGCAAGATGAACTTGGAGACATCGTATTTGTCGAGCTTCCACAAGTCGGCGACGAGCTGAAAAAGGACGAGCCATTCGGCAGCGTCGAATCCGTCAAAACCGTATCGGAATTGTATGCGCCGATCAGCGGGAAAATCGTCGAAGTCAATTCTGAGCTTGAAGACAGCCCGGAATTCGTCAACGAATCCCCTTATGAAAAAGCGTGGATGGTCGTTGTGGAAGCCCCTTCCGAAGATGAGGTCAATGCATTGATGTCAGCTGACGAATATAAAGAAATGACAAACGAGTAAGTTCTGAAAGCGCCTCTTTTTGGCGCTTTTTTTCATATATCGTTTTCTGGGGGGGTATTTATGGAGAAAGTGATAGTGGTTGAAGGGATCAGCGACAAAACCCGAATAGCGCCATTGATTGCAGAACCCGTGACGATTCTTTGCACAAATGGTACAGTAAGTGCTACAAGACTCGAGGAAATGCTGCTGCCTTTTGAAGGGCAGGATATCATCATCCTGGTCGATGCGGACGCTTCCGGCGATAAATTGCGTAAGCTCATCAAGCGCGAATTTCCAGAAGCCCGCCATTTTCATATCGACCGCAGCTATAAAGAAGTAGCGACCACCCCACTGCGCAAACTGATCGATGTGCTTATCGCAGCGGATGTCCGGGTCTTAAATCCAGTAGCAGGGAATGACTAGAATGAACGAATGGACACATAAACAATGGCTGAAAGAAAAAAACACACAATCGATTTCAGCTTATTATTTGTATACGCCAATGTGCGGTACGTGCCAAGTGGCCAGCAAGATGCTCGGCGTGGTAGAAGAACTTCTGCCGGACCTTCCGATGGGCAAGGCCAATTTGAATTATGTCCAGGAAGTGGCGGAACTGTATGAAGTGGAAAGTGTGCCATGCTTACTTATTTCAAGAGACGGAAAAGTGACGGATAAGGTCTATGCTTTCCAATCGGTGCCGTATTTATACGAGAAATTGAAAACGGTTGACGAATACAGCCAGCCATGATAAATTTAATTTCTGAAATTAACTTAATAGCGTAGCTCTTATACAGAGAGGTGGAGGGAAGTGCCCGATGAAGCCCGGCAACCGTCATGAAAATGAAATGGTGCCAAGTCACTCAAAGTGAAAACTTTGAAAGATGAGAGAACGGTTGAATGTGTTTACACATGTGCCTTTCTGCTTATCTGAGCAGGAAGGCTTTTTTATTAGCAAAAGATTTAGGAGAGTGCCCAACCATGATTGAGTTAAAAGGATTGACAAAAGTTTTTGATACTGGCAAAGCGCGCTTGACGGCTGTTGACCATGTCGACTTAAGAGTGCCGGCTGGCGAGATTTTTGGCATTATCGGCTATAGCGGAGCGGGGAAAAGTACCTTGATCCGTTTGCTAAATGGTTTGGAAAAACCAAGTGAAGGTTCTGTTGAGATCAATGGCCAGAACATCACGGCAATTTCGGGGCCGAAACTGCGCAAAGCCCGCCAAAAGGTCAGCATGATTTTCCAGCATTTCAATTTGCTATGGTCGCGGACCGTACGCGAGAACATCGAATTCCCGCTTGAGATTGCTGGAGTTGGAAAAGAGGAACGGCGCAAGCGTTCTGCAGAGCTGATCGAACTGGTCGGCTTGGAAGGTCGCGAAACTGCATATCCAGCACAGCTTTCCGGCGGGCAAAAACAGCGCGTCGGCATCGCCCGTGCGCTGGCCAATGATCCGGAAGTGCTTCTATGCGATGAAGCAACATCGGCACTTGATCCGCAAACGACCGATGCAATCTTGGATTTATTGGTCGACATCAACAAGCGCCTTGGATTGACGATCGTCTTGATCACGCATGAGATGCACGTCATCCGCAAGATCTGTCATCGCGTGGCGGTTATGGAAGACGGGCGCGTCGTCGAACTGGGGGAAGTGCTCCATGTCTTCCAACATCCAAAAGAAAATATCACGAAGCGTTTCGTCGCCCAAGTGACAGAAACGGAAGATTCAGCAGAAACTGTCCGCCACTTGCGCGAGCAATATCCGGAAGGCCAATTGGTCAAATTGATATTCGTCGGGGACCAGGCGGAACAGCCGATCTTGACACAGTTAATCCGGGAATACCAAGTGGAAGTCAATATCGTTCACGGCAATATCTCCCACACTCAGCGCGGAGCTTATGGCACATTGATCCTTCAACTGAAGGGGACAGCAGATGAAATCGCAAAGGCGCTTGCCTTCCTCGGTGCGCATGATGTACAAACGGAGGTGATGGGCAATGCTTGAGACTTTGTTCCCGAATGTTGATTGGCCAGCTATGTGGGAAGCGACGCTCGAAACGATTTACATGACGGCTGTGTCTACTTTGTTCACGTTTATCATCGGACTGGTACTGGGTGTTGTCTTATTTTTGACTGCACCTAACCAATTATGGGCAAATAAAGTCGTCAACTGGTTGTCAGGGGCATTCGTTAATATTTTCCGTTCGATCCCTTTCATCATCTTGATCATTTTGCTTATCCCGTTCACAAAATTCTTGATCGGCAGCATCCGCGGGCCGAATGCTGCACTCCCGGCATTGATCATCGGGGCAGCTCCGTTCTATGCTCGCATGGTGCTGATCGCCTTGAAAGAAATCGATAAAGGTGTCATCGAAGCTGCGCGCTCGATGGGAGCGACAACGTGGACAATCATCCGCAAAGTCCTGCTGCCTGAATCGAAACCCGCTTTAATCTCAGGAATCACCGTAACCGCTATCGCTTTGGTTGGCTATACAGCGATGGCGGGCATCATCGGCGCTGGAGGGCTCGGAACGCTCGCGTTCTTGGATGGGTTCCAAAGAAGCCGTGAAGACGTAACTCTCGTCTCGACGATCCTAATTTTAGTCATCGTCTTCGCCGTCCAATTTGTCGGTGATTTCTTAACCAGCAGATCCGATAAACGCTAGATCGTCTTGAGCGCTTTGACTAGATTAAAAATGGGCGTCATTGCCCGTCATTATATAAAACTACATTTAATAGAAGAAAAGGGGAATTTTGTAATGAAAAAATTAGTATTCGGTTCATTTGCAGCTGTGCTGGCATTATCAGCCTGCGGCTCTGAAGAAAGCAGCAACGGCGGCGGTTCAGAAGGCGAAACAAGCACTTTGACAGTCGGCGCTTCGAACGTGCCACACGGTGAAATCCTGGAGCAGGCAAAACCAATCCTTGCAGAACAAGGAATTGAGCTTGAAATCGAAACATACCAAGATTATATTCTTCCGAACCAAGACTTGGAATCAGGAGATTTGGACGCCAACTATTATCAACACATCCCTTATTTGGAAGCACAGATTGCTGATCATGGATATGACTTCGCCAACGCTGGCGCAATCCACATCGAGCCAATGGGCATTTACTCCAAAGATGTTGCTTCACTTGATGAAATTCCACAAGATGGAACGATCCTGATGAGCAACTCAGTAGCGGAACACGGCCGTATGCTGTCCATTCTTGAAGCAGAAGGATTGATCAAGCTGGATGAAGAAGTTGAAAAAACGACCGCTGAAGTCAGCGACATCGTTGAAAACGAGAAAAATATCCAGTTCGAAACAGACTACGAGCCGGCACTACTAGTCCAGATGTACGAAGCTGGTGAAGGCGATGCTGTCTTCATCAACGCCAACTATGCGATCGATGCAGGCCTGAAGCCAATGGAAGATTCCATCGCGCTTGAAGGTTCGGATTCTCCATACGCCAACTTGATCGTCGTTCAATCCGGTGATGAAGAAAACGAAGACATCCAAGCACTAGTTGAAGTCTTAACTTCACAAGAAATCCAAGACTTCATCCTTGAAGAATGGGACGGCGCTGTCATCCCTGTTGAACAATAAATCATATAGACGCGATGCATTCCACAGCGGAATGCATCGCGTTTTTTTATACCGAAAAACAGGTTGGGAGTGGCAGAATTTAAGGGATAAAACACTTCCAGTCATCTTTTTGAGAAGTTTATTATTTTTTCAAAATAATAAAAATATTACGTGATTTAGTAAAAAGCTATTAGCTTTTCGAAAACTATGGTAATTTCACATAATAACGAATAAACAACTGTTTTCACAGGGAGGACAAGATTATGAAATTTCAATTCGGTTTGCTGCCGCGGATTGTGCTGGCCATCGTGCTCGGTGTACTCATCGGCTCTGTTGCGCCAGAAGCGCTCGTTCGTGTATTCGCTACGTTTACAGGAATTTTCGGCGGGTTCTTGAATTTTATCGTGCCATTGATCATTCTCGGTTTTATTGCACCAGGTATTGCGAAGCTCGGCAAAGGGTCGGGTAAATTATTGGGCCTAGCGACTGCAGTCGCCTATTTATCGACTATCGTAGCAGGTGTCCTGGCATTTATCGTAGCTTCTTCCATTTTGCCGAATTTGATGGAAGGCGGTTCGCTGAACAATTTGGATGACCCGGCAAATGCACTTGCTTCAAGTTTTATTGAACTGGAAATTCCACAATTATTCGGCGTAATGAGTGCCTTGATCTTGGCATTCTTGCTCGGAATCGGCATGGCTTCGACCGGAAGCAAAACGATGGCGTCATTTTTCGAAGAGTTCCAAGAGATCATCGAAAAAGTTATTTCATACATCATAATCCCATTACTGCCATTTCATATCTTCGGTATTTTTGCGAATATGGCATACGGCGGGGCAGTGATGGAGATCCTTTCACTTTTCGCGGTGGTATTCATCCTTATTATCATTTTGCATTGGACCATGCTCACTGGCCAGTACACCACAGCTGGTGTATTGAGAAAGAAAAATCCGTTCGCTTTGATCCGGACGATGCTTCCGGCATACTTTACGGCACTCGGCACACAGTCTTCAGCAGCTACCATTCCAGTGACTTTGCGCCAAGCACGTAAAACAGGCGTCAAAGAACGTGTGGCAGATTTCACGGTTCCATTGTTCGCAACGATCCATTTATCGGGCAGTACCATCACGCTTGTAACTTGTGCGATTGGCGTGATTTTATTGACAGGGCAGTCGCCGTCATTCGGCAGCTTCTTCCCATTTATCCTCATGCTGGGCGTGACGATGATTGCGGCTCCGGGAGTTCCTGGCGGTGCAGTCATGGCAGCCATCGGGTTGCTGGAAGTGATGCTCGGCTTCGATGAGACGATGGTCGCCTTGATGATCGCCTTGTACATGGCACAGGACAGTTTCGGGACTGCAGCCAACGTAACGGGAGATGGCGCACTCGCGAACATCGTCGATCGTTTCACTCCATCCCAAAAAGCATGAATTATGCCGGAATTCAATGAATTCCGGCTTTTCTATGTTCTCTATACGGATAAATCGGCCTATGCTATTATATGCAGGATATGAAAATCAGGAGGAACGAACATGAAAAAAATCACAATCCTCGGTTTATCTGCGGCCTTATTGCTTGCTGCATGCGGAACCGAACAATCCAAAGACACAACTGATACGGCTTCTGGATCTGCCACAATGGAATCCGGAAAAGAAAGCATTAAAAGCCAATTGATGCAATTTTACCTATCCGTTTCAAAAGATATAAATAAAGAAGATGCGCAATTGAATGATTTTGAAATCGCTCAAGTTGAAGGTACGCTGCCAAGCGGCACAGAACTTACTGCGATGAAAGAAGCGGCTGCTGCCTCTGCTGAACAAGCGATTCAAACAGTAGCATCAATCGAAGTGCCGGAGTCGCTAAACGACCATCAAGAAGAAATCGACGGAGCATTGGCTTCGATCACGGCATCTTACGAGATGAAAATCGAAGAACTTGAAACAGATGAACCTGACTTCCAAGCGGCTGCTGATAAATTTGCCGAGGCGGATGCTGCGTTCAACGAGATATTGGAAGAAAACGGCTTAGTTGCTTCAAACCTATACAACGAAGTAAGCCAATAATTTATGATAGCTGCCCTTTAAACGGGTAGCTTTTTCTATATATTCCCAATAACTATGACGATAGGTCTATTTTCAGATAAATTAGA
The DNA here is from genome assembly GCF_028890485.2 of Planococcus sp. SK3692. Lineage (GTDB taxonomy): Bacteria > Bacillota > Bacilli > Bacillales_A > Planococcaceae > Planococcus. Next base: position 589,488 of record NZ_JARCHV010000001.1, on the reverse strand, counting down.
TTATTTATCTTGTTTAATCTTTAGGCGTTCGGGTATACTTGTAAAAGTAAAATAAGATAACTCGAAAGGAATGGTTTATTATCGATTCTCAAGGTATTGAAAAGACGGAAAAAATGGAACAGGCATTCAGAGACGTACACGGGTACGGACTGAACGAATACCAAAATGACCCGCAAAAAATCCTTGAAGTTGAACAGCGCCGTGAGCAGGATTATCGCCAAGGCCAGTCGGTTGCGGCACAGATCGAACGCCAAGCGCACCGCGAATAGCAATAGATACACGATCCACATACATTCAAACTTACAAATGAAGCTGCCGGACAGAGTGATTTCTCTGTCCGGTTTTTCTATGCCCGACTATAGGAAACTCAGCGTCTCGCGCAAGGTTTATTGAAATGAATTCTCATTTAGCCTAACTTTATTGAAAATGCAGGAAATCCACGAGCTTGGATGGAAATCGCTTCCCGGAGGCAGAAAATACGGATTTCAAAATGGTTTTTGGGCAGGGCTAGCAGCCGATTTTAACATTTGCTACTGAAGTCGATATAAGTTAAGATTAGAATGATACTAATTAAGAGTGCAAGGCATTCTTCAATAACATTATGGAGGTATTTACATGTCAACTTTGGTCATTAAAGATCTACACGTTGAAATCGAAGGAAAACAGATTTTAAAAGGTGTAAACATCACAATTAACACGAGCGAAATCCATGCCATCATGGGGCCGAACGGTACAGGGAAATCTACCTTGGCGTCAGCAATCATGGGGCATCCTAAATATGAAGTAACACAAGGCACGATTGAATTGGATGGAGAAGACGTACTGGCGATGGAAGTCGACGAGCGCGCACGTGCAGGACTCTTCCTGGCTATGCAGTACCCGAGCGAAATTTCTGGCGTCACAAATGCTGATTTCATGCGTTCTGCGATGAACGCGCGCCGCGAAGAAGGCAACGAAGTTTCATTGATGAAATTCATCCGTGAACTTGACAGTAAAATGGAAACTCTTGCAATGGACCAGGATATGGCACAACGCTACTTGAACGAAGGGTTCTCCGGCGGCGAGAAAAAACGCAACGAAATCCTTCAAATGATGATGATCAAGCCAACATTCGCTGTACTCGATGAAATTGACTCCGGTCTCGATATCGATGCATTGAAAGTTGTTTCTGAAGGCATCAACCAAATGAAGGGCGAAAACTTCGGCTGCCTGATCATCACTCACTATCAGCGCCTGTTGAACTACATTACGCCAGATCACGTACATGTCATGATGCAAGGCCGCGTCGTTAAATCCGGCGGACCTGAACTTGCGCATAAACTGGAAGCGGAAGGCTATGACTGGATCAAGACAGAACTCGGCATCGAAGACGAGACTGTCGGACAAGAAGCATAATTGGAAGGAGAGACTAACGTGACGGTTGAAACAAAACTAACGATGACCGAGCAGGATGTACGCTCCTTCTCGGCTTCGCACTCAGAACCAGAAGCATTTACTAACTTGCGCGTACAGGCTTTGGCTGCTGCCGAAGCGTTGCCGCTCCCAAAACCAGATAAAACAAAAATCATCAATTGGAACTTTACGGATTTTCCGGTCCACACAGTGGAAAGCTCAACTTATGCCTCATTGGATGAGTTGCCTGAGCAAGTAAAGTCGATTGTTGATGCGGATCAAAAAAATCTATACATCCAGCACAACAATACGCCTGCTTATGTGTCATTGGACAAAAACCTTCAGCAGCAAGGTGTCATTTTGACAGATATCCAAACGGCGATCCGTGAGCACGGTGATTTGGTCGCTAAGTATTTCATGACAGAAGCAGTCAAAGCTGAAGAACATAAATTGACGGCTCTTCATGCAGCGCTTCTAAATGGCGGGATGTTCCTATACGTGCCGAAGAATCTAGCGATAAAGAATCCGGTACAAGCGATCTTTGTACATGACAATGAGGAAGCTTCTCTATTCAATCACGCATTGATTGTCGCCGATAAAGGCAGTGAAGTAACTTATGTCGAGAACTATATTTCCACAGTACCGAAAGCAAAAGGCGTAGCGAATATCGTTTCAGAAGTATTTGCAGAAGACAATGCCTCTGTCACATACGGCGCAGTTGATGTATTGGCTGAAGGGTTCACTACGTATGTTAACCGCCGCGGGGTAGCTCAGCGCGATGCTCGCATCGAATGGGCGCTCGGCATGATGAACGACAGCGATACGATTTCCGATAACACGACTTTCCTAATCGGCGACAATTCAGTCGGCGATACGAAAACGGTAGTGGTTGGAAGAGGCACACAAAAGCAAAACTTCACGACGCAAGTCATCCATTGGGGCAAAAACTCCGACGGCCAGATCTTGAAGCACGGTGTCATGAAAGACTCCGCTTCTTCGATCTTCAACGGCATCGGCAAAATCGAACACGGCGCAACGAAAGCCAACGCAGAACAAGAATCACGCGTTCTAATGTTGAGCCCGAAAGCGCGCGGCGATGCGAACCCGATCCTCTTGATCGACGAAGACGATGTAACGGCAGGGCACGCGGCATCAGTCGGACGCGTAGATCCGCTTCAATTGTATTATTTGATGAGCCGAGGCATTACAAAACAAGAAGCTGAACGTCTTGTTATTCACGGCTTCCTGGCACCGGTTGTAAACGTGCTGCCAATCGAAGGCGTTAAAAAGCAATTGACGGAGGTTATCGAAAGGAAAGTCCGCTAATGAATCCAGAGATCAAGAGCTATTTTCCGATACTCAACCAGGAAATCAATGGACATCCGCTCGTCTATTTAGACAGCGCGGCGACTTCCCAGAAGCCGACGCAAGTTATCGAAGCGCTGAAAGAATATTACGAGTTTGATAATTCAAATGTCCACCGCGGCGTCCACACGCTCGGCAACCGGGCAACAGAGAAATATGAAGGCGCCCGCGAGAAAGTGCAACAATTCATCAATGCAAGTTCGACGCAGGAAATCGTCTTTCTTCGCGGCACGACGACCGCGATCAACTTGGTCGCGCAAAGCTATGGCCGTGCCAACGTAGAAGAAGGCGACGAAATCGTCATCACGTATATGGAGCATCACTCGAACATCATTCCATGGCAGCAGCTGGCAAAAGAACGCGGCGCTGTCTTGAAATACATCGAGCTTGAAGAAGACGGCACCATCTCACTTGAAAATGTCCGTGCAGCCATTACCGACCGAACAAAAATCGTGTCGATGGTCTACGTATCCAACGTGCTTGGCACGATGAACCCGGTGAAGGAAGTGGCGAAAATCGCCCATGAACATGGCGCTGTCATGATGGTGGACGGAGCACAAGCTGCCCCTCACTTGAAAATCGATGTCCAGGACTTGGATTGCGACTTCTTCGCATTTTCTGGCCACAAAATGGTCGGCCCGACCGGTATCGGCGTGCTGTATGGCAAAAAGCATTTGCTCGAAGCCATGGAGCCTGTCGAGTTCGGCGGCGAGATGATCGACTTTGTCGGATTATACGATTCGACATGGAAAGAGTTGCCTTGGAAATTTGAAGGCGGCACGCCGATCATTGCGGGAGCAGTTGGCCTTGCTGCAGCCATCGACTTCCTGCAGGAAATCGGATTGGATGAAATCGAAAAACACGAACACCATATGGCAGCCATCGCGATGGACAAAATGTCGGCGATTGAAGGGCTTGAGATTTACGGCCCGAAAGATCCGGCGAAACGTGCAGGGATTGTCACTTTTAACTTAAAAGAAGTGCATCCCCATGATGTAGCGACTGTGCTCGATATGAGTGGCATCGCTGTCCGCGCAGGTCATCACTGCGCACAGCCATTGATGAAATGGCTCGACGTGACAGCGACAGCACGCGCAAGCTTCTATCTTTATAATGACGAATCGGATATCGATCGCCTAGTGGAAGGTTTGCGTTCTGCAAAGGAGTATTTTAGCGATGTCTTTTAATAATTTAGATCAATTATATCGGCAAGTGATCATGGACCATTACAAGACGCCCCGCAACAAGGGCGCGCTTGAACAGGACAGTGTCAATATCGAAATGAACAACCCGACTTGCGGCGACCGGATCCAATTAACGCTGCAAGTGGAAGATGGCATCGTTAAAGACGCCAAATTCGACGGGGAAGGCTGCTCGATTTCCATGGCATCTGCTTCCATGATGACGCAAGCCGTCAAAGGTAAAGATGTAGATGCAGCATTGAAGCTGTCCGAGATTTTCTCGGACATGATGCTTGGCAAAGAGTACGACGATTCAGTGGACCTTGGGGATATTGAAGCATTACAAGGTGTATCGAAATTCCCGGCGCGCATCAAATGCGCGACCTTAGCGTGGAAAGCCATGGAAAAAGGTGTGCACGAGGAAGAAAAATCGTAACAGAGAACGGAGGAACGACGATGGCGAAAAAAATGCCGGAAATCGGAGATTATAAATATGGGTTCCATGACAAGGATGTCTCCATCTTCAGATCCAAACGCGGTCTGACAGAAGACATTGTCAGAGAAATTTCGAAGATTAAAGAAGAACCTGAATGGATGCTCGAATCACGCCTGAAAGCGTTGAAACTATTCTATTCTATGCCAATGCCGCAATGGGGCGGAGATTTGAACTCGCTGGATTTTGACGAAATCACATATTACGTCAAACCTTCTGAAGCGAGCCAGACTTCATGGGATGAAGTTCCTGAAGAAATCAAGCGTACGTTTGATAAACTGGGAATTCCTGAAGCTGAACAGAAATATCTTGCAGGTGTTTCTGCACAGTACGAATCCGAAGTTGTTTACCACAACATGAAAGCGGATCTTGAAGACATGGGCATCATCTTTAAAGATACAGATGCAGCGCTTCGTGAAAACGAAGACCTCTTCAGAGAAAACTTCCAGACAGTCATTCCAGCAGCAGACAATAAATTCTCTGCTTTGAACACGGCTGTTTGGTCGGGTGGTTCGTTCATCTACGTACCGCCAGGCATCAAAGTGGAATCGCCGCTGCAAGCCTACTTCCGCATCAACTCGGAAAACATGGGCCAATTCGAGCGTACGATGATCATCGTCGACGAAGGCGCAAGCGTCCATTACGTAGAAGGCTGTACAGCGCCTGTTTACACGACGAACTCCCTGCACTCTGCAGTTGTTGAAATCATCGTAAAAAAAGATGCTTATTGCCGCTATACAACGATCCAAAACTGGGCGAATAACGTATACAACCTGGTAACGAAACGTGCTTTCGTTGACGCGAACGGCACGATGGAATGGATTGATGGCAACATCGGTTCGAAATTGACGATGAAATATCCTGCAGTCTTCCTTAAAGGCGAAGGCGCACGCGGCATGACTTTGTCGATTGCGATCGCCGGCAAAGGCCAGCACCAGGATGCAGGCGCGAAAATGATCCACTTGGCGCCGAACACATCTTCATCAATCGTCTCAAAATCGATTTCGAAACAAGGCGGGAAAGTTTCTTACCGCGGAATCGTGCACTTCGGCCGCAAAGCGGACGGCGCACGTTCGAACATCGAATGCGATACCTTGATCATGGACAACCAGTCTACATCCGATACAATTCCTTATAACGAGATTATGAACGACAACGTTTCGCTTGAACACGAAGCGAAAGTGTCGAAAGTCTCTGAAGAGCAATTGTTCTATCTGATGAGCCGCGGCGTTTCTGAACAGGAAGCGACAGAAATGATCGTCATGGGCTTCATCGAGCCATTCACTAAAGAGTTGCCGATGGAGTACGCAGTAGAAATGAACCGTCTCATCAAGTTCGAGATGGAAGGTTCGATCGGTTAATCAATCAATTGATCAATCCCCGGCATTTTCCATGCCGGGGTTTTTTATGCCGTTTTAAGGAAGTAGATTTCTTCGTTTGCATGAATTTCGTTTTACTGCTTTTCCCAAGGGTATACAAAAGATGAAGCGAAAATTTGAGGAGGGATTTTTCTAATGAGCCAAACTTTTGACGCGTTAAAAGAGAAAATCAGCAACGCTGACATGGGCGAAGCGAAAGAAATCATCACTCAAGTCAAGCAGGCGTATGATGACGGCAAGATCGATGAAAACGAAAAGAACGAATTGATGGATCTTGCGAAATCCGAAATTGGCGGCGGAGGTCTTGGAGGATTATTCTAAGAATTTGAAGCCCAATTGAAAATAAGCTTTGGCACCCGTGTGGGATGGCCAAAGCTTATTTTTTCATGTGTTTTAAAGCTTCTCGCCTGCTCAATGGCTGAAGGCTATGTGTAGAAACAAAATTCATAACCCAAGCGTCATCGGTTTTTGCGTATTCCCTTAGAGCCCAGCCGATGGATTTTTGGATGAAGAATTCCCGGGATTCAGCATGATGCGAGATGATGGAGCCGAGCAAGTGTGTATCGGTCTGCTGTTTGAATTTTAATTGATGCAAAATGGCTGCCCGCTGTGTCCATAAGTTTTCTGTCTGTGACCAGGCAAAGAGAACTGGGGCAGTGGTTTTTGGATTGTGCAATACGATATCTCCGACGAGTTTGGGGGCTATGATATCGACGCTGTCCCACCAGGAATTGGTTTCGATCAGCAGCCGCAAAAACGGCAAGTCATCCGGAGTCAATTGCTTTTTCGCTCGTTCAAGCAATTCAATGGCTGTGTAATGATATTCACGTTCCGGCATTGCGTACAATACTTGGACGACGGATGTTAATTGTGCTTTTTCAGGGAGAAGATATGCGGATAGCTGCTCTTTCATTAACGCAGTACGCAGAGGTTTCTGTATTCCTAAAAATGGGAAGTTGTGTTTCATATAGGCGGACATCGGAGCGGCAAGCTGTGGGTTGCGATGGTCTTCAAAGCGTGTGATTAGGGCATCTGTGTCCCATGGTCTTTTCATTTCCAAAAACCTCCTGAAAAAACGACTTGATATGCGATTGTACACAAGTGGAAAATAGGTGGATTCGCTTGGCATTGATTCAGCGAATCTCAAAAAGGACGCCTGTTTTGTTCTATGCTATCATAAAATAATAACGAAAATGGAGGCAGGGCGATGATTTATGTTGGATTGACGGGCTGGGGAGATCATCCCGATGTGTATAGCCCTGGGTCGAAACAAAAAGACAAATTGGTCGATTATAGTGCGCATTTTCCGATTGTGGAACTGGATTCTTCTTTTTATGCCGTCCAGCCTGAGCGCAATATCAGCAAATGGATCCGCGAGACGCCGGACAATTTCCAGTTCGTCGTAAAAGCTTATCAAGGCATGACCGGGCATCAGCGCGGAGAGAATCCGTTCGCGACTCGGGAAGAGATGTTCGAAGCCTACAGATTGTCTGTCAGGCCGCTTAAAGAAGCGGGCAAGCTGGCCATGGTATTATTGCAATTTCCGCCTTGGTTCGACTGCCAGAAAGATCATGTCGATGAAATACGCGCAATCATCGCGGAACTGCAAGAATTTGACTTGGCAATCGAATTCCGCCATCAGTCCTGGTATGCAGAGGGCATGAAACAAAAGACGCTGGAATTTCTTCGCGAACACGGGTTGATCCACTCGGTGTGCGATGAGCCGCAGGCAGGAGATGGCTCGATTCCGCTTGTCCCCGAGTCAAGCCGCGAAGACAAAGTGTTGCTGCGTCTGCACGGGCGCAATGTTCACGGCTGGCTAAATCCCGGGAACGCTGAAAAATGGCGGGAAGTGCGCTATCTCTATGATTACAACAGCAAAGAACTAGAAGAAATCAGCCGGGCTGTAAAGCGTCTTGAACAGCAGGCAGAGCAGGTATATGTAATCTTCAATAATAATTCAGGCGGGCATGCAGCGGGGGATGCGAAACAGTTCCAGCAATTGAACGGTTTGCATTTTGAGGGATTATCCCCGAAACAGCTTGACCTGTTCGAAGGCGGATTCTGATGGTATTCCTGATCCTTCTTGTGACCGGACTTGCTTCAGGGATTGTTGGGGCGCTCATCGGGCTTGGTGGAGGCGTCATATTGGTGCCGGTGCTGCTGTTCCTCAGCTCCTCGGTCAGCTTGTTTCCAGACTTATCGCCTCAACAGATTGTCGGGCTCTCGGTCGTCATGATGATTTTCACCGGTTTGTCTTCGACGATTGCCTATATGAAAGTTGGCACTGTCGATTACCGGAGCGGTTTCATTTTCTTTCTTGGCAGTGCGCCGGGCACGATTTTAGGCGCCTTCGTTAACCGCAGTCTGGATGTGCCGTCCTTTCAATTGTATTTCGGCCTGCTATTGGTGTTCTTATCGCTGCTCCTGTTGCTCAGGGATCGCTTGAAGGCGGTGAGCTGGTTTGTCGATCACGGCAAAAAGCAAAGTTTCCATGACCGCAAAACCGATCAGCAATATGTCTACGGCTATCCGATATGGTTCGCGCTCGTGTTGACCTTCTTCATCGGCTTTGCTTCCGGGCTATTCGGCATCGGCGGCGGTTCGATCCTCGTTCCCGCCATGATCTTGCTATTTTTATTTCCGCCTCACGTAGCTGTTGGAACGTCGATGCTGATGGTCTTTCTATCGGCCATTGTCAATTCCATCACGCATATTTCACTCGGCAATGTCCCGTGGATCTATACCTTAGCCATCATCCCCTCAGCATACATCGGAGCGAAGATCGGGGCGAGGCTGAACCGCAGCATCAAATCCGAGACTCTGGTTGTCGTGCTGCGGCTCGCATTATTATTACTCGGGCTCCGCTCGATTTACGAAGGAATTTTCAGTTCATAATGAGGTGTTTGACATGAGTGAAACCATCCATATTTATCATACGAACGACCTGCATAGCCATTTTGCGCACTGGCCCCGCATCAAATCCTTGCTGACGGAACGCAGGCGCTGGCACGAAGAAGCGGGCGATGTGTGTTTGGTGCTCGATATCGGGGACCACGCTGACCGGTCGCATCCGTTTACGGAAGGGACGGCTGGCAAAGGCAATGTCCAGCTGCTCAATGAAGCCGGATACGATGCTGTGACCATCGGCAATAACGAAGGGATTACGCTGTCTAAAGCAGAACTGGACGAATTGTATGTGCAGGCAGATTTTTCCGTCGTGGTCGCTAATTTATTGGACTTAGACGGCAAGCAGCCAGAATGGGCATGCCCAAATCAGATCATCGTAACAAATGATGGTACGAAAATCGGGCTCATCGCTGCAACGGCAGAATTCACCCCGTTTTACCACCGCCTCGGTTGGCAAGTGACGAGCGGCAGGGAAGCCATCAAACGAGAAGCGGCGGAAATCCGTGGGTCGGTCGATTTCCTTATCTGTATGTCCCATCTCGGCATTCGGGAAGACGAACTGTTGGCGGCGGAATGCCCAGAACTCGACATCATCTTGGGTGCACATACCCATCATCTATTCCATCAAGGAAAAGAAATCGGCGGGACCTTGCTCGGTGCAGCCGGCAAGTTCGGCTATTATATCGGCCATATTGAAATCGAGATAGCAACACGCAAGATGACAGCGGAAGTGATCGAAACCGACCAGTTGCCGGAAGCCGATGAAGGGTTCAACGAATACTTAGTTGGCGTCGGCAAACAGCAAATGGCGGAGACGGTATTTATTAACGAACAGCATTTGAAAGCTGAATGGTTCAAGCCCTCTCCCATGGCTGAGCTGTTTGGTGATGCCCTGGTCTCGTTCGCCTCGGCAGATTGTGGGTTGTTCAATGCCGGCATTTTCATGGAAGATATGCCGGAAGGGGAGATGACTCGCTACGATTTCCACCGCATGCTGCCGCATCCGATCAATCCGTGCGTTATCGATCTCAGCGGCGCGGAGCTGAAGGAAATCTACCTCCAATCCTTGAATGAAGACTGGCCGCAGCTTGAGCTCAAAGGCATGGGCTTTCGGGGAGCAGTATTCGGCCGAATGATCCATAGCGGGATGGACATGCACAATCATCAATTGATGGTAGGGGGCAAGCCGGCTGATCCGGATCGCATCTATCGTCTGGCAACGCTTGACCTGTTTACGTTCGGCTATTTTTTCCCAGCATTGAAGCGGGCGCCGAAGAGCTATTTCATGCCTGAATTCCTGCGTGATGTCTTTGGTGATTATTTCCGTATGAAAGCCATTAAATAGAAGGAACATTCAAAATGGACTGTTAGTTGATTTCATGTGCTTTTTGGGCTATCATTTTTAATGAATTAGATATCGATGGGTAGAGGCTGCAGGCTTCATCAGTAGAATGTGCGAGTTTGACCGCGTAGAACACATTCGAAAGGGAAGCTTGCCGAAATTACCGTCTCCGGGTCAAGGGACGGCGATTGGGGGCATTTCAAACAGGAATGCCACTGTCATTTGCAGCGTGCTGCGGATGGAGAGCTACAGGGTTGTTTGATGCTTGTGCACACAGACGAATTGTAGGAAGCCGGTTTATCCATTGGATAGGCCGGCTTTTTTTGTCTAAGCCTTACCATCAAAACGAATAGGAGGAAATCTAATTATGGAAAACACAATCTTTTCGATACTGCCGCCGATTATCGCGATTGCGATGGTGCTGTTGACGCGTCGCGTATTGCTGTCGCTCGGCGTCGGCATCGTGGCGGCTGCGCTGATCCTGACATCGTTTGCGCCTGTTGAAGCTTTGAACGAATTGTTCACTTCGTTTGCGGTGATCTTTTGGAACGAAGGCTTTAACGCTTACAATGTCTTCATCATTTTGTTTTTATTGCTGTTAGGAGTCATTACCGCATTCGTCAGCCTGTCCGGCGGCAGCCATGCGTTTGCTGATTGGGCTTCTGCCCGTGTCAAAACGCGCCGCGGGGCAAAATTGGTTACCGTATTTCTTGGCATTTTGATTTTCATCGACGATTATTTCAATGCATTGGCTGTCGGGCAAGTCGCACGGCCGATTACCGACCGTTATAAAGTATCACGCGCCAAACTTGCTTATTTCATCGATTCTACGGCTGCACCAATTTGTGTCGTGTCTCCTGTATCGAGCTGGGGAGCTGCAATCATCGGCATCATCGGGACAATACTCGCTGGACAGACTTTCTTGGACTATTCAGCGCTGGAAGCATTTCTGTGGATGGCACCGATGAATTTTTATGTTATCGCGGCACTTGCCATCGTGTTCTTCGTCGCAATCCGCGATGTGGACTTTGGAGAAATGAAAAAGCATGAACGCTTGGCAATTACAGAAGGCCAATTGTTCAACCCGGATAAAGTGATTCCTGGGGAAATGAAAGAAGATTTCCCGAGCCATTCGCACGGCCGCGTCCGCGATCTACTATTGCCGATCCTGCTGTTGATTGTAGGAACGGTCGCAGCGATGATGTGGACAGGTTATGTAAAAGCCGATAGAGTATTTGATATTTGGCTCATTTTTGAAAACACGGATGTTCCACTGTCACTGATCACAGGCGGAATCATCGGCGCACTTGCAGCGATCATCTTGTATGCATTGCAAATCAAGCACAACGAAGCGGCGGAAGCGCATTGGATCGCTAGAGGCATTTGGGCGGGCATCCAATCGATGGCGGGCGCTGTCTTTATCCTGATCTTTGCCTGGTCATTGACCTATTTGATCGATGCGTTGGAAACGGGCACTTTCTTAGCTGATGCTGTGGCTCGCGGCAATGTACCGACGAGCGTCTTGCCGGTCCTATTGTTCTTGCTGGCTGGCGTCATGGCATTTTCGACAGGCACTTCCTGGGGATCGTTTGGGATCTTGCTGCCGATTGCCGGCACGATCATGATTCAGGCAGAACCGGAACTATTGCTCGCTTCCTTGTCGGCTGTCTTGGCGGGAGCAGTATTCGGAGATCATTGTTCACCGATTTCGGATACGACGATTCTGTCGTCGACGGGTGCAGGAAGCAACCACATGGACCACGTGGTCACGCAACTTCCTTATGCATTGACCTCTGCAGCAATTGCAGCAGTAGGGTATATCGTCATAGGCTTCACCGGCTCTTTGCCTTTGGCTCTCGGAGCGGTGGCAATCGTCTTGGCAATACTATTCGTTTTCTGGTCTAAGCGTACTACCCTAATGGAGAAACATGAACAGAACTAAGGTTTCAAAGGCGGAGATATTATATCTCCGCCTTTTTATTATTGTTGTAATAGTTTTTTTGAAAAATTTTCAGAAATTATCTTTACTTTGAACAGGGTCCTAGTTATACTAAATTTAGATTCCAAAATAATCTGAATATAAACAAACTTCCTATTTTTCTGTTAAAAAATTGGGAGTTCACAACAAAGGGGGAAGAGAAATGGAACGTTCTACATGGGGAACGAGAGCCGGTTTTATCATGGCGGCGGTCGGTTCAGCAATAGGACTAGGGAATATTTGGCGATTCCCGTATGTAGCATATGAAAATGGTGGGGGCGCATTTTTTATACCGTATTTGTTTGCTCTTTTAACAGCCGGGATTCCAATCCTTATATTGGAGTTCACCATCGGCCATCGTTATCGCGGATCCGCACCACTTTCATTCTTTAGAATGAGCGGCAAGAAAGCAGAATGGCTCGGTTGGTGGGCGATGTTCGTATCGTTCGTCATCTCGGTGTATTACGCGGTCATTATTGCCTGGGCGATTCGATACACACTATTTTCGTTCAATCAGGCATGGGGGGAAGATACAGAAGGCTTCTTATTCAATGACTTCCTTCAGTTGACCGTAAGTCCAGGCGAGACGGGGGGAATCGTCTGGGGCATTTTCATTCCATTGGCAATTGTTTGGATTATCACACTCGGTATTTTACTTGCCGGTGTCAAAAAAGGGATTGAAATGGCCAACCGTATTTTCATTCCGACTTTGGTCGTTATTTTCACGATTATTGTAATCCGTGCTGTCACGCTTGAAGGCGCATCACTTGGATTGGAAGCGTTCTTCAGGCCGAATTTCGATGCCATCATGGATCCGACCGTTTGGGTTGCGGCCTATGGGCATATATTCTTCAGTTTATCGGTCGCCTTTGCGATCATGATCACTTACTCCAGTTATCTTCCGAAAAAATCGGATATCACAAACAACGCGTTCATCACCGGATTTGCGAACTCAAGTTTTGAGCTGCTAGCCGGTATCGGGGTGTTTGCGGTACTTGGTTTCATGGCGACGCAATCTGGCGTAGAAGTGGCGGATGTAGCGTCTGCAGGCGTTGGGCTGGCATTCGTTGTATTCCCGGCGATCATCAATGAATTCCCAGGGTTCAACGGGCTCTTCGGCTTCTTGTTCTTCCTGTCATTGACGCTTGCTGGTCTGACATCGCTCATGTCGATCACTGAAACTTATGTAGCTGGATTCAGCGAAAAATTCGGCATCTCGCGCCGCAAAGCGGTCGCATTCGGCGGCGGCCTTGCCGCACTGATCTCGATCTTATTTGCTACTCAAGGCGGCTTGTTCTTCTTGGATATCGCCGATTACTACATCAACCAATTCGGCGTTGCCGCAGTTGGACTGGTGGAAGTCATCATGGTGGTCTGGATCTTGCGCAAAGCGGGCGATCTTCAGAACCATGCCAACGAGATTTCGGACATCCATCTCGGCGGCTGGTGGAAATTCAGCTTGGGCGTTATCACACCACTCGTTCTCGGCTATATGATGTTCGGCTTGCTGCGTTTGAACATTTTCCAGCAATTCGAAACGGAAACAGGAAATTATGAAGGCTATTCCAATATGTTCACTTTATTCGGCGGTGTGGCGGTTGCAGCAGGAGCCCTGCTCTTCGGCATCTTGTTCTCGCTCGGCAAATGGCATAAAAACTACCGCTATTACGACGAGCATTCAGAACATCCGGCGAAAGAAAAAGAATAAGGAGGGATCGACATGTCAGTTAGCGCGATTGTAGTCATGATCTTCGGTATGGTCCTCCTCTGGGGAGGGCTTGCAGCGAGCATTTTCCACGCTGTAAGATCGAGTAAAGCAAACAAAGCAGAAGACTTAGGATAAAATGTAAAACCTCCGGCAACATTGTGCTGGAGGTTTTTTTGTTTAACCAGCTGCCAATAGCACAGCTTGTCCACATAGCCCCGGTGTGATACATTTGAAGCAGGATTCGAGCAGGTAAAAGCAGAATGATGCAGGCCCAGGCTTTTGTCATTACTAGGTATGGATGGTGAGGATATTGATCACAATTGAAAAATGGAACTACGAGGTGATCGAGGATCATCGCGAAGGTTTTCAGGAAGAAGCGTTCCAGAACAGGTATAGCGATATTCTGGCCAAATACGATTACATCCTGGGCGACTGGGGATATGGGCAGCTTCGCCTAAAAGGTTTTTTTGACGATAGTAACAACAAGGCAAGCTATGATACGAAGATCAGCACACTCCAGGATTATTTATATGAATACTGCAATTTCGGATGTTCTTATTTCGTCTTGAAAAAGGCCGGAAAAGCGCCAGAACCAGAAGTGCAGGAACAAGCAGAACCAGAAGTGCAGGAACAACCGGAACCCCCCAAAGCGGATTGAGACGCTGGGGGTTTTTTTATGCCCATATGATATGATAGAGAAGAAACGAAACAGCGAGCAACAGCAAAATGGAGGGACTCATTATGTATTTTATCGACCGCGGAAAAATCAAGGAAGCCATCACGTATATAGATGCGCTCATCGCTTTATATGAAGAGAACGGCCAGTGGGATTCGTTAAAAGACCAATTGGCTTTGGAGCGTCTTGCACTCGGAGCTATTGAAGCGGTGATCGATGTCGGGAATTCGATGATCGATGGTTTTATTATGCGTGACCCGGGTAGTTACGAAGATATCATCGATATACTGGTGGATGAAAAAGTCATCACCGAAGAAATGGACCAGCCTATGAAAGAACTTGTTGGCCTGCGCAAGATGCTGGTGCGCGAATTCATTGCGGTCGACCATGCAGAGATCAAGCGTGTAATGGATGTGCATTTGGACAGCTTAAAACAGTTTGGTCCTAAAGTAGCCCATTACCTAGAACATGAACTCGGTCCTGTCTCTGCGTTCATTCCGGAGAACGAAAATGGAACAAATTAAACGCTACAAAGCGTATTGCCTAGATTTGGATGGCACCGTGTATCGAGGCGAAGCGCCGGTTCAAGAAGCAGCCGAATTTGTCAGCCGCTTGCAACACGATGGCATCGAAGCTTTCTATATCACGAACAATGCCTCCAAAACACAAGAGCAATTACATGAAAAGCTGAAAAGAGTCGGGGTCAATGCCGATAAATCGCGCATCATGTCTTCGGCGGTCGCGGCTGCGAAATATATTCAGCGTTGGTACCCAGGCCGTACTGTTTATCTGATTGGGTCAGATGGCTTGAAGGAAGCGCTTGATATGGAAGGGATCGATTGTGTCGATCAGCAGGCGGACATCGTCCTGATGGGGCTTGATCCACAGATTACTTACGAGAAACTTTCACGCGCTTGCCTTGAGGTGCAGAATGGAGCCGTGTTCTTGTCGACTAACCAGGACTTGGCCTTTCCTTCGGAAGAAGGATTTCTGCCAGGCAACGGTGCCATCACAGCCGTTGTGTCAAAAGCGACAGATGTCGACCCTGTATTTATCGGCAAGCCGGAAATCCATATGCTCGAAGCCATACAGCACGAATGGGGATTTGAAAAAGACGAGATGGTGATGATCGGGGATAATTATGATACCGATATTCAGGCAGGTATTCGTTTTGGCATCGACACGGTCCACGTTAATACCGGCGTGACCCCGATGGACACAGTGATGCAAAAAGATCACCCTGCAACGCATTTGCTAGAAAACCTCAGTTTTTGGAAGCATTAAAAAAAGCCGTCCAAAAGGCGGCTTAAAACAATGGGTTTTCTTCTATGAACTCATATATTTTCTTGGTTAGCTCTTCAGGGGTGTCCGCTTCCACAATTTCACCGTTTACGAGTGCAAACAAGGATTCGGCACATTGGCTGCAGTAGCTTAAACAACCATATTCGAGTACATCCAGATTCGGGTCCTGCTCTAATTTTGCAAAAGACTCTTCCGAACCATTGGCGAGATTGCTCATGCAAAATTCAATAATCGGATTCATTCCAGCTCACCTCACTACTAGGAAATCCTACCGTGTTTCCGTGCAACCGTCAATTAATTGATTTTGCCGGGAAATGATTGTGAAAGTTATCACAATCAGCTATACTCATATTTGGAATCAACAGCAGAATGACGGGCTAAAGGAGAATTATATGAAGAAATTAGTGTTACTGGGTGGCGGCTATGGCAATATGCGGGTCTTGCTTCGGCTCTTGCCGAATAATTTCCCGCAGGATATGGAAATTATCCTCATTGACCGCACACCTTTTCACAGTATGAAAACTGAATTCTACGCACTTGCTGCAGGCACTGAATCCGACCACGAGGTGCGCGTCCCATTTCCGGAGCATGAACGCCTGAAAATCGTCAATGGTGAAATTCGGGAAATCGGCCTGGAGGAAAAGTGTATCTTTTTGGAAGACGGCCAGCGCATCGCCTATGATGAATTGGTCATCGGGCTTGGTTGCATCGACAAATACCACGGCGTTCCTGGAGCGGATGAATTTACGTACAGCATCCAAACCATCGGCAACTCGCGGAAAACTTATGAAGCCTTGCTTGGATTGAAATCAGGAGCCACAGTCGGCGTTGTCGGTGCAGGGCTTAGCGGCATCGAACTTGCCAGTGAACTGCGCGAAAGCCGCAAAGATCTGCAAATCAAGCTGTTTGACCGCAGCCCGAGAATTTTGCGCGACTTCCCGGAGCGGCTCAGCAATTTCGTCAAGAAATGGTTCGATAATAATAATGTTGATGTCGTGTCCAATTCGAACATCACAAAAGTGGAGCCGAACCTTCTTCATAACCACGAAGAAACGATTCCGGTCGATGCTGTCGTCTGGACGGCAGGCATTCAGCCAGTTAAACCGGTACGCGACTTGAATTTGGAAAGCGACAGCAGCGGGCGCGTCATCATCAATCAATACCACCAATTGCCGAACGACGAGAATGTTTATGTCGTGGGCGATTGTGCCGCATTGCCAATGGCACCCTCTGCACAGTTGGCAGAAGAACAAGCTGAACAGATTGTCAAAGTGCTGCGCATGAAATGGAAAGGTGAGGCATTGCCTGAAACGATGCCTGAGATCAAGCTGAAAGGTTTCCTCGGCTCGCTCGGGAAAAAACAAGGCTTTGCCTACCTCGCAGACCGCACCGTTACCGGACGCATTGCGCGTTTGATGAAATCGGGCGTCTTGTGGATGTACAAATGGCATAATGGGTAAAGAAAAAAGCGCTCCCCGGAGCGCTTTTTTTCAGAGTGTTGAAGAAGTCTATTAATTCATTACGAATTAGAATGGAATCGTTTTTTTACATTCAACAATCAACGAACTCTTTAAGTATTTGGAGAAGTGTTCGCTCGACTCCTGTGGAATAGCGAGACGACCGAGACCCCGCAAGGCGCAAAGCGACTGAGGAGGCTTGGGCGCGAGCCCACGGAAAGCGAGCGATAAGCTTCGGAAAATACGATTTCCTACCTTTCTCGATAGCTTGGAAAAAAGCGCTCCCCGGAGCGCTTTTTTTATTTATTCAGCAGCGGCAAAGCCGTGTTTCTCGAGCTCCCGGTAGACTGGCTTCAATTGAATATAGCCTTCACCGACCACTTCGCCTTCGATCAGCACGAGCGGGTAGAAAAACTCATCTTCTAAGATGCGCTCCGCATACTCTTGCTGCTTGGCATCTTGCAGCGGTTTCTCAATATCGATATAGCTTATTGAAAATGGCTGATCTTTGTATTTTCTCGAGATGGCTGCCTCGAGCCATTCGTAGGTATCCTTGGACGACGGGGCATTTACACAGCTGGCGCAGATCTGGTCGGTTCCGTAAACTTCGATGTTCGGGATTTTTGTCATGGATATTGGCCTCCTGGAAATTCATTATTGGCTTTTTATGCTTATTCACATTATAATGATTGTAATGAAAGGAGTCGATAGAAATGACTGAAGCTATGATGGAAGATCAAGTAATGGAAGTCTTAGATAAATTACGGCCATTCCTTTTGCGCGACGGGGGAGACTGTGAATTGGTGGATGTTGAGGACGGTATCGTGAAGCTCCGCTTGCTCGGTGCTTGCGGCAGCTGCCCAAGTTCAACAATCACATTAAAAGCGGGCATCGAACGCGCGCTTGTTGAGGAAGTTCCTGGCGTCGTTGAAGTGGAACAAGTCTTTTAATATCCAGGGGCCTTTTGCAGGTCCCTTTTTATGTCTGCCATCAATCGGGCGGTAAAATGGAAAAGAAAGGGTGAACGTAGATGACACAAGTTGTAGAAATTACAGAAGCCGCTTCTTTCCAAGTGAAAGAAATGATGCGCCATAACGAAGAGGAAGGCTCTTATCTGCGCGTGGCTGTAAAAGGCGGCGGCTGCAGCGGCCTGACATATGGCATGGGTTTCGAGCCGGAAGCGGCAGAAACGGACGATCAATATGAACAGCACGGCATCCGCATTTTGATCAATAAAGAAGATGCGCCGATTTTACAAGGGACTATAGTGGATTATAAGCAATCCTTAATGGGCGGCGGATTCACCATTGATAACCCGAATGCGATCGCATCATGTGGTTGCGGCACAAGTTTCCGCACTGCGAAAAAAGCAGGGACTCCTGAAAACTGCTGATGAAACACCCGCTTTGTGACAAAAGCGGGTTTTTTTAATTTTCGCTTTTGTTGCGCATCTGCTGTAAGGGCATTCAACTGTTGAAAAGCATTTGCAAAAGGGCTAATATAGAGGGTAGGTGTTTACTGGAATCTGTTTCATTATTTCCGGTACATAAAATGACTTGAAGGTGGTTGCGATTGTGTTGAAAAGACCGTCAATATTAGTATTAGGTGCAGGCTATGGTGGATTGACTACTGTAGTGAACTTGCAGAAAGAATTTGGGACAGACGCTGCGGACATTACGCTTATCAACAAAAACGAATATCATTATGAAAGCACATGGCTCCATGAAGCAGCAGCAGGAACACTGCTTCCGGAACAAGTGCGCTACGATATCAAAGACGTCATCGATACTGGCAAAGTGAACTTTGTTCAAGCCACTGTCGAAGGCATCGACGTAGACAGCAAGAAAATTACGACTGACAATGGGGAATTCACTTACGATTTCCTTGTCATCGGACTTGGTTTTGAAGGAGAAACTTTCGGGATTGAAGGACTTGACACATATGCGTTGTCAATCGCCAATGTGAAAGCTGCGCGTTATATCCGCGAGCACATTGAATTCCAATTTGCGACATGGTCCACGGAAGAAGTGAAGAACGACAGCCGCTTGACGATTGTTGTCGGTGGAGCTGGGTTCACTGGAATCGAATTCCTCGGCGAACTTGCGAACCGCGTGCCGGAACTTTGCAAAGAATATGACGTGCCGCATGAAAAAGTGCGTGTCATTTGTGTAGAAGCTGCACCGATGGTCTTGCCAGGATTTGATCCGGAATTGGTAGACTATGCAGTCGGCCATCTTCAAGCGAAAGGCATCGAATTTTCTATTGGAACGCCAGTTGTCGAAGCGACTCCTGAAGGCGTGAAAATCAAGAAGAACGATGATGAGTTCGAATTCATCTATGCCGGTACAGTCGTTTGGGCAGCCGGTGTCCGCGGAAATCGCTTGATCGAAGAAACATCGATCGAAAGCATGCGCGCGCGCATTAAAGTCGAAAAAGACATGCGTGCACCAGGTTATTCTGACGTGTTCATCGTCGGTGACTGCGCATTGATGATTAACGAAGAAACAAACCGCCCGTACCCGCCAACTGCACAAATTGCGATGCAGCAAGGCGAGCGCATTGCGAAAAACATCAAAGCACTTGCAGGCGAAGGTACGACAGAAGAGTTTGTTCCTGACTTGAAAGGAACTGTGTGTTCACTTGGCGAAGAAGATGCAATCGGCGTCGTCTTTGGCAAGAAAGTAACAGGCAAGCGTGCATCGTTCATGAAGAAAATGATCGATAACCGTGCATTGTACATGATTGGCGGACCTGGATTGGTCTTGAAAAAAGGTAAATTCAAGGTACTATAAAAACGAAAGCCTCCCAGTGTGGGGGGCTTTTTTTTCACATAGCGAAGGGAGTGAATGACATGTCGAGAAGCAAAAGGGGAGATGTCTGGCTTGGTGCTGCTGGGCTGGTCGTAAATCAACAGAACGAATGGCTCGTTGTCAAGAAGCGCTATGGGGGGCTGAACGGAAAATGGTCGCTGCCAGCGGGCTTTGTTGAAAAGGATGAAACGGTGGACCAAGCAGCCTTAAGGGAAGTGAAGGAAGAAACGGGCATCGACTGTTTCGTGCTTGGCATGATCGGTTTCCGCTCAGGAGTAATAAAGGGCAGGATTAGCGACAATATGGCGGTATTTTTGCTGCGGCCGCTTGAAGACAAACAACCCATTATCGCGCAGCACGAAGAGCTTTACGAAGCTGCATGGCGCACACCGGAAGACTTATCGGAAGATCAAGAGGCATCAGTCATGCTCCACGAAATGGCTTCGTACATAGTAGAGGAAGGGTTCGAACCGATCGAAGACGTCGATCCTGGACGCATTTTTGGCTACACTGACTACAAATTGTTTTTCCGTCACAAATACTAGATATTAATTAACAGATAATTTAGAAAAAGATAGAAAAAACAAGAATGAATGAGGATAGTCGAGGAAAAGGTGTTTGTATCCGTTTACAAATGCCTTTTTCTATTTGCAGTGGTTTGTGATACGTGATATATTACCAATTATCAGAATATTAAAAACGACAGAGGAGGTGTTTCGAATGACAGTCTTCAAGAAGAGAACCACTGCAAACCATTGCCCATACTGCGCGGGCCAAGGATATTTCCAACTACGGTTGGGCGGCTCCGAAACGTGCTCCTGCTGTTCAGGATCCGGGAAAAACAAATAAACTGTGAAAACACGAAAGAGCAGCTGCAATAGCTGCTCTTTTTTCTATGGGCAGGGCTTCTGTGACAAAGTCATGAATACTGTTCGTCCACATTGAAAGGGCTTTGGCTTTCGGGTAAACTGAGGAAAGGAATAACGGAGGTTAGAGTCCATGAACAGTTCATTTACCATTGTCCAATTGATTATTTCCATCTTGCTTTTTTACGTGATGTTTTTCGGGATCGGCTTTTTGTTGAACATGCTGCTGCGCATGACGTGGCTGATGGCAGTCGTGTATCCGGTTGTCATCCTGCTCGTCATTGACGACGTTGGCGTGTTTGATTATTTTACGGCCCCAGGCGAGTCTTTTGCGATGCTCGGTGAAACCATTCGTTCGTTGACGGGCAGCGATATTGCCGTGCTGACGGCCGGGTTTCTCGGGGCAGTCACTTCTGGAATCGTCATGAAAATATTGCGCAAGATGGGGTATCAAATGTTTTGATGCCGCCTAAGAATAAGCCGGTCCGCAAATTGCGGACCGGCTTTTTTCTAGAGCATGCTATAGAAGACGACGGAAAGTGCGATCCCTGTCAGCGCCCCCATGAAAACTTCGCTCGGTTTATGGCCGAGCAGCGTTTTGAGTTCCTCGATTTTTTCTTCCTCTTTTTTCGATGGCCATTTGCGGGTTTCTTCCATGAAATTATTCAAATCCTGGCGCAAGCGATTGATCGTCAATGCTTGTTGGCCAGCCTGAAAACGCACCCCTGTCGCGTCATACATGGTGATCACCGCAAACAAGGCAGACACTGCGAATACCGTGGATGAAATGCCTGCCTCGTAAGCGACAGCGGTCGTTAGGGATGTCACCGCAGCAGAATGAGAACTCGGCATTCCGCCAGTCGAGGTGAAAAGCCCCCAATTCAATTCTCGGGTGACCGCATATTGAATGGGAATTTTAACGAATTGGGCGAAAAAAATCGCAAACAACGCAATCATTAATGGCGTATTGGATAAGAGTTCCATTTGGCAAGCAGCCCCTTCCACTTAAATTCCGTACAGAAAGTATACCATATGCCTATAGTACACGCGCTTTGTCAAGCTATTCCGGAAGCCGAAGTAATGGTACACTGAATATGCAGTTAAAAGGAGGATATGTATGGAAATCAATGTATTGAAACCCACAGAACAGAACGAAGCAGAAATGCTAATTGTCGGTTTGAGCCGGCATCCTGAAAATGCGGATGGCTGGAAAGGTTTAGAGAAGCGCTTTGACGGCCGCCTTGCTGACTGGATCAAAAGCGGCTTATCATTCGATTCGAACTCGCTGAGTATTTATCCTACCTTAAATGGAGCTATCCCGCGTGTCTTGTTTGTCGGAATCGGAGATCGAAAAAAACTGACGGAAGATGATTTGCGCCGTTCATTCGGTATCGTAGGAAAGCAGTTGGTCAAAGAAAAAATTCGCCACGCTGCCATCTATACGGCTTCTTTCGAAAATGGGGAAGTGAACAGCGAACAAGTCGCGCATCTTGCAGCTGAAGGCATTCAAATGGGCGCTTACCGGTTTGCTGATTATAAAACCCATTCTAATGAAGCAGATCACCGTTTGGAGTCGCTGAGTTTTTTGACAGAGCAGGCAGCAGACAGTATTCGCCAAGCAGCTTTTGTTGGCACAGTTCATGCGGAGGCAGTCAATGAAGCAAGAACGCTTGTCAATATGCCCGCAAATATCCTGACGCCAACAGCGATGGCTGATTATGCACAAGAGCTCAGCGAAGCGTATGGGTTTGAAACGGATATCCTCGGCCGCAGTGAAATCGAAGAGCTCGGTATGGGCGCGCTCCTTGCAGTCAACCAGGGTTCTGTCGAAGAACCGCGTCTGATTGTCATGAAATACAAAGCGACAGACAGTTTTGAAGCTCCGCTCGCACTCGTCGGAAAAGGCATCACTTTCGATACAGGCGGTTATTCCCTCAAGCCAAAAGACGGCATCGTCGGGATGAAAGGGGATATGGGCGGAGCAGCAGCTGTGCTTGGTGCAATGCGTGTCATCGGGGAGCTGAAGCCGGATAAGGACGTAGTAGCTGTCATCGCCTCTACTGATAATATGGTGTCAGGCAATGCCTTCAAGCCGGACGATGTTATCACGTCGATGAGCGGCAAGACCATCGAAATCCTTAATACCGATGCAGAAGGGCGCCTTGTATTAGCGGATGCCGTCACGTATGCGAAACAGCTCGGCGCAAGCCAAGTGGTGGATGTGGCGACGTTGACAGGCGGCGTCATCGTCGCACTCGGCAAAGACAAAACGGGTGCGCTGACGAACGATGACGCATTCTACGGCAAACTAGTGGACGTCTCGAAGAAAACGGGTGAGTTCGTCTGGCAATTGCCGCTCACTGAAAGCGACAAAAAGCGGCTGCGCAAAAGCGATGTAGCCGACTTGAACAATTCACCAGGCCGCGACGGCCACATGATCTTCGGAGGAGGCTTTGTCGGCGAGTTCGTCGGCGACACGTCGTGGATCCACCTGGATATCGCCGGCACCTCACACGCGGATGCGGCGCATGATTTGGGCCCTGCTGGAGGCACGGGTGCCATGGTACGAACACTTGCGTTATTAGTAGAAAAGTTGGGCAACGAGGAATAAAAAAACTGCAGCCAAATCGGCTGCAGTTTTTTTTATTCGTTTTCGAGTTCTTCCTGCTGGTTATTTTTGCGTTTTTCAATCGCTGGGCCCATATCGTCGCGTACGGTTTCTTCCGCGACTTTGATACCTGTCATATAAGCGGCACGGCCGATCAAATGACCAGCGACGGGCTGCGTGATGAACAGGAAGGCGATGGCGATGACCATCTGGGTATTGAAGATGCCTTCATTAAACCAAAAATGGACGAAGGTTCCGAGCAGGATCGATAACACACCGAGTGTCGAGCTCTTAGAGGCTGCATGCGTCCGTGTATAGACATCCGGCAGCCTAATGAGCCCGAGGGCCGTGACGGCGCTGAAAAGGACGCCAGTGCTGATTAAAAGGATAATTAGGATATCAACGAGGATCTCGATCGAAAATCTCCCCTCTCTCCAGGAATTTCGCAAAGGCGGCCGTTCCGATAAAGGACAGGATGCTCATCAGCAAAATGACCTCCAGGAAAAATTCCGTCTCAATGATCAACGACAATAAAGCGACAATCGACACGAGTGTGACACCAATCGCATCAAGTGCGACGACGCGGTCTGCAACCGTCGGGCCTTTGACCAGGCGGAATAGAAGGCCAGCAAAAGAAAAACTGACAATCATCAAAGCGATCCAATAAAACATGATCATGACCGGCTCACCTCCAGTATTGCCCGTTCAAATGTATTCTTGATGGATGATACGGCCGAATCGATGTCTTCGAAATCCAAGGCGTGGATATACAGGCGTTTTTGGTCTTCGGAAATACCGATGACCAAGGTGCCTGGCGTTAATGTGATCAGCGCTGACAGCAAGGTCACTTGCCAGTCAATACTGAGTTCCGTTTCCATTTCAAAAATGGCCGGTTTGATGTTCATATTCGGGCGAATGACGATGGAAAGCACCTGGATACTCGACATGAAAAGTTCACGAAGGAACAATAGGAACAACGAAATCAAGGCCCAGACGCGAAGAATGTACAACCGTTTCGAGAAAAATCGGCGCATTAGGATGATGATGCCGAGGCCGATCAAAAAGCCGATGACGAATCCGGAAGGAGTGAACGACACGGTCATAAACATCCAGACGAGCGCCAGGAAGAAATTCAATAGAACTTGTAAAGACATACAGACCTACTCCTTTAATACCGCATCAATATAGAGCGATGGATTCAGTAGCACTTCACCTGCGTCCGAAATGAACGGCATGAAGAGTTCCGCACCGGCGCCGAGGAATACAGTCAAGGCGACGAGTATAGCTGTCGGGACGAACATCGACAGATAATGTTTCCGGTCGATCGTGGCAATTTTAACTGGCTCACCCCAGAATGCATAGATGAAGATCCGTACAACGCTCAACAAAACGAGCAAGCTGGTTGCTAAGATCACGAGGCTGCCCCAGAAATGAGTGCCTTCAAAGCCACCTTGGACAATCAGTAATTTGCCGGGGAATCCGCTAAGCGGTGGAATGCCGGCAAGGCCGAATGCCGCAACGAGGAAAGTCCAGCCGAAGACTGGATAGCTCTTGATCAATCCACCCATTTTACGCAAATCGCTCGTTCCGAAAATGACGGTCAAGATACCGACCAGAAGGAACAGCGCCGCTTTTATGAGCATATCGTGTACCAAGTAGAAAATGGAGCCTTCGACGCCAGCTGCGTTCATTTGCGAAATGCCGAACAAGATGACGCCGACTGCGATGATGATGTTGTAGATGATGATCTTTTTCACATCAAAATAAGCTAGGGCCCCGACACAACCTGCAAGGATCGTCAAAATCGCGATGATTGCCAGCAGTTCGTGGGTAAATCCGGTATTCATCGTAAAGAACAAGGTATAGGTTCTCATGATGGCGTAGACGCCGACTTTTGTCAGCAATGCGCCGAACAAGGCGAGAATCGCCATTGGCGGTGCAAAATAGGAACCTGGCAGCCAGAAGTAAAGCGGGAAAATCGCCGCTTTGAAACCGAAGACGACCAGGAACAGGACGGCGATGACCGTCAGGATTCCGACCGCTTCGATTTGCGGGATCTTGACAGCTAAGTCGGCCATATTGAGCGTTCCGGTGACAGAGTATAGATAAGCGACTGCGGAAACGAACAAGGCAGATGAAATGATGTTGACGAGCAAATATTTGATTGATTCGCGCAGCTGCGGTTTTTCACCGCCGTGGACGATCAATGCATAAGAAGCCATCAGCAGCACTTCGATAAAGACGAATAAGTTGAATATATCGCCAGTCGTAAAAGCGCCGTTGACTCCGGTCATCAAGAACAGCACAGCCGGGTAGTAGAACGACTGCTCCCGCTTCACACCGATCGTCGGGATGCTGTAGAACAGCACGAACAGCGTGACGATGGTGGAACTTAGCACCAATAGCACCGAGAACATATCGGATACCATGGAAATGCCGAAGGGGGCAGGCCAGCTGCCGAGCGTCACGGCTTGGACGCCGTCACTATTAACTTTCGAGAATAGCATAAAAGCAGAAGCGAGTGTCGCGGCAACACCAGCGATCGCCACTGCGCGCTGCATGTGCAGCTTTTTCGGGAACAACATCAAAATGGCGGCAAAAATCAATGGGATGACTACGGGGAACAGGACTAAATTACTCATAATCTTCTGTACCTCTCAATAGCTCCATATTGTCTGTGCCAAGTTCCTGATAGGCACGGTAGGCAAGAACCAGGAAGAATGATGTGACCGCGAACGAAATGACGATCGCTGTCAGGATCAAGGCCTGCGGCAAGGGATCGGCATAATCGCTAACCGATACACCGTCAGCCACAACAGGCGGCGCAGTGCCACCGAGGCCGCCCATCGTCAATAGCAAAAGGTGTGCGCCATGACTCAGGAGGCCTGTGCCGATAATGATGCGGATCAAACTTTTCGATAGCATTAAATATACAGCTGCCATGAACAATAAGCCGATGGCAACCGACATGACTATTTCCATTATTCATCCTCTCCAATCGTTTGAATAATGGTCATCGTTACTCCTACAACAACCAAATAGACGCCTATATCAAATAACAATGCCGAGTGCAGGGAGGTTTCGCCGAACAGCGGCAAATCGAAATAATCATAGGCATGTGTGAAGAATGGGACATCGAAAACGATCGACGCGCTGGCAGTTGCGATGGCAATCAACAAGCCCACAGCCGTCAGCACGACGTAATTGATCGGCAGGATCTTCTTGATGGTAGGGATGTCGAATGCAAGCATCAGCAAGACGATGGCACTTGCGGTTAGCAATCCCCCAACAAACCCGCCGCCCGGCGTATAGTGGCCGGCGAAGAAAATATGGACAGCAAACATCAAGATGATGAAGGTCACCACTTTCGTGGCGGTTTGAAGCATGACATCATTTGTTCTCATGCTGACCCTCCTTTTTCGTGAGGCGAAGGCGGATCATCGTAATAATCCCGATGCCCGCAATGCCGAGTACTGCAATCTCGAACAAAGTATCAAACCCGCGGTAATCGACAAGAATGACGTTGACGATATTTCCGCCGCCTGCTTCAGAGTAAACTGTTTCCTTGTAAAACTCGGAAATCGAAGGCAAGGCTTTTTGTGAATGGGCGGATAAAGCAACCAAGGTCATCGTAACGCCGACGCCAAGGGCAACGAGTGCATTGCCAAAACGGAATTTCATGCGCTCTTCCTTGCGGCTGATCTGCGGCAAGTGATAGAACGCCAGCAAGAACAAGGCGACCGAGATGGTTTCGATGACAAGTTGTGTCAACGCCAAATCAGGTGCGCGGAAGATGACGAACAACAGCGCCACGGAATAACCGACAGCCCCGAGTGCAATGATTGCAGTCAGGCGGGATTTAGCACCGAGAATCGTCAATGTTGCGCCGACCAATGCCAGCAAGATAACGATTTCGTAAACGCCAATTGGAGCTAAGTTGCTAAAGTCGATCTGGAACGCTTCGTTCAAGAACAAAGTCAGCAAAACGATAAATGTCATGAAGCTGAACATATAAACAAGGTATGAACGGATAAACCCTGTCATATAAATCCGGGAGAAGCGGTTGGCCCCTCCGTCGCTGAGCAGCATTATTTCATCGTATAAACGGTTCAGTGAAATGGCATCCGGATACAAATCGTAAAGGTGCTGCCATTTGCGCAGCGTCCAGAACATCAAGCCGCCGATCGCGAAAATACCGAGAGTCATGAACAATTCGGTATTGAATCCATGCCATGCTGAAACGTGAATATCCACATTTTGCGGGGAATCGTAAAGGAACGGCTGGATTGCGGCAACGGCTGGTTTGACGAGCCAATCGCCGATCAAGTTTGGGATAAAGAAAATCAACACAACCAACGCGGCAAGGAAGACCGGTGAAATAAGCATGCCGATCGGTGCTTCGTGCGCTTGTTTTGGCAATTCTTCCGGCTGATGTTTGCCGGCAAATGTATGGAATACGAAATACAAGCTATAGATGAATGTGAAGACCGATCCGATCCAAGCGATGATCGGGAACAATACCCACCAAACGTCCATCGAGAACATATTGAATTCCTGCAGAGACAGCATCGCCGTCAAGAACATTTCCTTACTAAGGAAGCCGTTGAAAGGCGGAAGGCCTGCCATCGACAAGGAGCCGATCAACGCAACGGTGAAACTGACAGGCATCAAACTCATCAAGCCGCCGAGTTTGCGGATATCGCGCGTGCCTGTTTCATGGTCGACAATGCCCGCAATCATGAACAGGCTTCCTTTGAAAGTCGCATGGTTGATCAAATGGAAAATGGCTGCAAATGCTGCATATTTCAGATAACTGTCGGCAGCACCTTCCACGTGATAAGCGGCTGCAGCGACTCCTAAAAGCGACATGATCAACCCAAGCTGGGAAACAGTCGAGAAGGCCAAGATCCCTTTCAAATCTTTTTGCTTCAAGGCAAAGAAAGATGCCCATACCATCGTGAACAACCCGACGCCGGCAACGAGCCACATCCACACTTCAGACAAAGCGAAGACGGGGGTTAGACGGGCGACCAAATAAATACCGGCTTTAACCATCGTTGCGGAGTGGAGATAGGCGCTGACAGGCGTGGGTGCTTCCATCGCATCCGGCAACCAGATGTAGAACGGAAACTGTGCTGACTTCGTAAATGCGCCGAGCAGCACGAGCACCAATGCCCAGATGAAGAAATCATGCTGCGCAAGTTCCGGAGCCTGGGCGATCAATTCGCGGATCGAGTACGTGCCGCCCATGATGCTGAGCAATACAAATCCCCCAAGCATCATCAAGCCGCCGAAGACGGTGATCATCATCGACTTCAATGCGCCGAATCTGGAGCGGTCGCGCGTATACCAATAAGCGATCAACAGGAATGAGGAAATCGAAGTCAATTCCCAGAACAAGTACAGCGTAATCAGATGATCCGACTGCACGACGCCAAGCATGGCACTCATGAAGATCAATAGATATACATAGAAGTTATGTAATTGTTCGCGGTGCTTGTCCAAATAGAAAATTGAATACAGCACAACGAGTGCACCGATACCAGTGATCAGTAAGGTGAACAATAAACTCAATCCATCGAGATACGCGACAAAGGCAATATCGAGGGAAGGGATCCAGGAAAGTTCGGATACATAAGTGCCACCTTCCATGACTGAGGGAAGGCGGGTGGCGTAGTATAGGAACAGTGCTGCCGGAACCAGCAAAACGAACCAGCCTGTATGGATCTGGCCGAGTCGTTTGAATAGCAGCGGAATAAATAGGGCTGCAAGGATCGGTATGAAAATCAGAAATACAAGAGACAAATGAATCCTCCTTCCAAAGTGGTACGTGATGAGTTTCTAATTAAAAAGTATAACGCATTGGGAGCGGTTTTGCACCGCACACCCTCGCGGCAATGCGGAAGAGCGTGTAGATTTCTTGTATTTTGTAATAGGAAGAAACTCGGTAATCTGACTATTGCGAATTTAAAAAAGCACATAAAAAGAACCGGCTGAGGAAAGCATTCTCCTCTCAACAGGTTCTTTTTTTTACAGAATTTAGGAGTGTTTCAATTCCTGTTCCAAGAGCACATCTTCGAAATCCTGGTCCGGCTGTTTTTTCGTATACCAGAGGAAAGCGAAAGCGAAGACGAATAATGTGCCGGTTACGATGAAGACCGAGGAGATTCCGATAAACCCGCTGATGATGCCACCGAACATTGGGCCGACGATATTGCCGAGAAAACGGAAGCTCGTGTTATAGCCCATCACTTCGCCTTGGATATCGATCGGCGCTTCGCGGCGCATCAAGGCTGTCGTTGTCGGGATCATGCCGCCGACCGCTACACCGAAGAATAAGCGCAGAACGATCAGCTGCCACAATTCGGTGACGAAAGCTTGCGGGATGATAAAGACAAACGCGAGCAGCAACAGCAAGCCAAGAATCTTCTCATAACCGACCGAGTCCCCGAGCCGTCCCCACAGCCTAGCGAACAGCAAATTGCCGACGCCTGTCGCGCTGAACGTGACCCCTGCAAGAAAGGCTACTTGTGCAGTGCCTTCTGTCAATTCCGCGACATATAAAGACAATAAGGGCTGGATGCTGAAATTGCCGATTTGGATCAAAGCAGTGATGATCATGACATTCAACATTAAGCGGTGGTGCAAGATGCCGTGGACGACAGTGCTGCGCGCATAGACATGGGCACCTTTTCGTTTCGGTTTGCGGATTTCTTTCAGCCCGAAAACGACGAACAAGGCGGCGATGCCAATGATGGTGGCGGTGATGAGGAAGGTGTAAGTGAAACCGAATGCATCCGCCATTAGGCCGCCGATCACCGGGCCGAACAAAGTGCCCGACACACTGCCCATTTGAAGCGTACCGAGCGTCTTACCGGCAGTTTCTTTGGAAGTCTGGGAACTGACAAAAGCAAGTGAGGTCGGAATGAATCCCGTGACGACCCCCATGAATAAGCGGATCATAAACAATCCGAGCACAGAATCAGCCGTCCCCATCAAGAAGATGCTGGTGGCAATCCCGAAGCCGTTGATGATCAATATCGGTTTGAAGCCGTATTTGTCTGCAATGCGGCCCCAAACCGGCGACATGAACAACGCGGCAACGAAGGTCACGCCAAATACCAGCCCTGACCATCGTTGCACATATTCGTCCGAAAAATTGCCGAGTGATTCAATGTACAGCGACAAAAACGGCATGATCATCGTCGTGCTGCCGGCGACCAGGAAATTGGTGAACATGATAATGTAGAAATTTCTTTTCTGAGTATCCAGTTGGAACCCCTTCTTTCTGAAAACCAAAACTCTACCTATATTATATAATAGTTCGTTACCCGAAAAAAGCAGAATAAATTACCACTGTATTCTGAATTATTCTATGCTAGAATAAAGCGGGGTGAAACGAAATGAAAAAAACTTTATGTTCAGCAATGCTCCTGGTTTCTGCAGTTGCGTTAGCAGCTTGTGGCAGCTCGCAGGAACAACAAGAGTCAGGCGGAACGGAGCCTGCACCAACTGAAGAAGTGCAAGGCTATCCGCAGCTTGAACCAGGCATAACGGAAGAAACGATTGTGGATATGAACACATCGGAAGGCACAATCCGCATCCGGCTATTCCCGGAAATCGCACCAAAAGCAGTAGAGAATTTCCTCGGACATGCCGAATCCGGTTATTATGAGGGCGTCATTTTCCACCGCGTCATTGAAGACTTCATGTTGCAAACCGGTGACCCGACAGGCACAGGAGGCGGCGGCGAGAGCATTTACGGCGAGCCGTTCGAAGATGAATTCAGCGATCAGCTATTCAATTTCCGTGGCGCTTTGTCGATGGCAAATGCAGGGCCAGGAACGAATGGCAGCCAATTCTTTATTGTGCAGGCAAAAGAAATAGAAGAAGGCAGCGCCTCTGGTTATCCAGAGGAAATCACTGCCGCTTATGAAGAAATGGGCGGAACGCCTTGGCTTGATGGCATGCATACTGTCTTCGGCCAAGTCGATGAAGGGATGGACGTTGTCGACAACATCGCCGCTGTTGAAAAAGGGGCAAATGATAAACCGCTTGAAGACATCGTCATCGAATCGATTGAAATCATCGAGCAATAAGAAAAAGCTATCGCAGCGAGCGATAGCTTTTTTCCTTTTTCCAAACATATCAACGGAGTGCGTGGATGACTCGGCTGACGCCATCTTCTAAGGTCTTTAGGGGGCACGCGATATTCATGCGCAAGAAACCGCGGCCGGCTTCGCCGTATTTTGATCCTGGTTCAAGCGCCACTTTGCCTTTTTCAAGCAAGCGTTTCATTATTTCGTCTTCGGTGAAACCGAGCGCCCGGTAATCGATCCACAATAAATATGTCGATTGCGGTCTGCGAATCTTCAAGCCGGGCAATTCGCGTTCGAGCCGTTCCACCGCATAATCGATATGGTGTGCTAACACTTCAAGCAATTCATTTAACCACGGTCCGCCGTGTTCGTATGCAGCTTTCCACGCAACAGGCGCAAAGGCATTCAAAGAGCCCGTGCCATGTGCTTGCATATGCTGTTCTAGACGTGTGCGCTTGTCGGAATCAGGAGCGACGATCATAGCCGCTTGAATGCCGGCCAGGTTAAACGTTTTCGTCGGCGCGATGCACGTGAAGATGCGGTTTTGCTCGCTGCCGGCAACCGACAGCAGCGGGGTATGGGCTTCTCCAGCATGGATCAAGTCGCTATGGATTTCATCCGAAAGAATTAAGACATCGTGGCGTGCGCATAACTGGACGATATGTTTCAATTCTTCCGGCGTCCATAATTTGCCCCCGGGGTTATGCGGGTTGCACAAGATGAACAAACGGGATTTTTCAAGCTTGGCTTCGAAATCAACCCAATCGATGGTGTACTTGCCATCTTGTTCGATCAATTCGGAGTACAGAACCCCGCGGCCGAGGTTTTTAGGGATGGAGAAAAAGGGCGGGTAAACAGGCGGCGTCACGAGCACTAGGTCGCCAGCGTCGGTAAAGACATCGATGATGCTTGCCATGGCCGGGATGACGCCTTGATGAAACAGCATCCACTCCGTTTCGACCGTTAAGCCGTGGCGTTTGGTCAGCCAGTTGGCAGCAGCCGTTTTGCATTCCTCGCATATGTATGAATAACCGAAAATCGGATGTTCCAATCGTTCTCGCAATGCATCAGTCACTGGAGGCGGCGCCGGAAAGTCCATATCCGCGACCCACATCGGCAATATGCCGGATGCATCCTGGATTCCGTAAACTGACTCCATCCGTTCCCACTTTACGGAACGGCTTTTCCTGCGGTCATGCACTTGTTCGAACAAATTCAAAGCAATCTCCTCATTTCTTTTGGGTTTCTATGATATTATAGCTGGTAACGATACAGGAATGATAGGTGAAACGAATGAATACGGTGGACATGGATAAAAGAGCGCTATGGATTATGGAGGGATGGGATCCTTTCTCTGTCGGCTCTGGCGAATACAAGACAGAAGCGAATGATGTCATCAACAGGCTGCACGAACTCGACCATCCGTCTGACTTAGCGAAAGCGATCCAAGGTATTTACGAATCAAGTTTTAAGCAATGGATTCCCTTGGAGAAATGCGTGGACATTTCCTATAAGCTACTCGCCGTAAAGTATGAAGCGAAACACATCATTTGAAAAAAGCCAAAATAAAAAAGCTCCGGCACATTGCCGAAGCTTTTTTATTTTGTTGTTTCCAATCCATCGAGCAAGTTGGAAGCAGGAACTTCGAGTGCATTTGACAGCACAAGGATCGTTTGGACGGATGGTACTTCTTCGCCGCTTTCATAGGATTCAAGGCGCGCTGTGCCGATGCGTGTCTTTAAAGACAAGTCATCTAGCGACAAATTGCGTTCTTCCCGCAGCATTTTCAATTGGGTGTGCAAATCTTTTTTCAAAGCCATACACTCCTTTTCTTAAAGACTTCCTTCTAGCTTTATCATACCACGGCGGAACGTTTTCTTACATATAGAGTTGTGGCATTTTTCGAACAACGGGCTTAGGAGAAGATATCAATGATGCCATTGATGAACACGACGATAATCGCGATTGGCGCCACATAGCGTACAAGCACGCGCCATACTTCAACCCAGGTCTGTTGCTGTGTCAATTCTTCATGTGCATTTTTATTGGTCAGAACATATCCAGCAAATAGGGAGATGAACAATGCGCCAAGTGGCAAGCCGATGCGGCTCGTCAAGATGTCGACAAAGTCGAAGAACGTATAACCGAAGAATACCGGCTCACTCATAACGCCGAACGACAAAGCGCTCGGAATGCCGACGACAAAGATTGCAAGGCCAATGATGAATGCCAAACGGCGGCGACGGTCGTATTTATTTTTTACTGCGATCGAGACGGTGATCTCAAGCATCGAAATGGATGATGTCAAAGTCGCGAACAATAACAGGATAAAGAAAATGATGATCAGGAATTGGCCCATGAACAATTGATCGAAAATGGCCGGCAGGATAATGAAGACAAGGCCTGGCCCTTGATCCGGCAAGTAATCAAGTGCAAACACTGCAGGGAAGATGATTAATCCAGCCATAATGGAAATGACGATGTTCAAAGTCACCACGCTTACAGCTGAACGCGTCAAATTTTCGGACTTCTTGAGGTAAGACGCATAAGTGATCATTCCCGCGACGCCGACGCTCAAGGAGAAAAACGCTTGCCCGAGAGCGACAAGTGCCGTTTCGAAATTGAAGAACGACCAGTCCGGCACGAACATAAAGCGGACGCCTTCCATCGCCCCGTCAAGTGTCAACGAACGGATCATCAAGATGACGAAGAAGATGAGCAAGGCTGGCATCATGATTTTGCTGGCGCGTTCGATGCCGGCTTTGATGCCGCCTTGGACGATCCAGATGGTCAATCCCATGAATGCTGCTTGTGCGATCAGCACTTCCCATGGGTTACTGATGATGCCGCCGAACAACTCGGCGAAATCTGCATCGCCCAGTCCTGACAACTGCAAGGTGACAGCGCGTACCAGATACGACAGCACCCAACCGCCGACTACGCTGTAGAAGGAAAGGATTAGGAAAGAAAAAATAAATCCGGACCAGCCAATTAAATACCACGGCTTTCCGGGTGCTTGTTTTTTAAGTCCGCTGACGGCATCTGCCTGTCCGCGGCGCCCGATAACGAATTCAGCAAGCAAGATCGGCAAACCGATCAATACAGTGCTCAAGATGAACAGCAAAATAAAGACGCTGCCTCCGTTCGCTCCGGTTTCGTATGGGAACTTCCAGATCGCCCCGAGGCCGATTGCACTGCCGGCTGCTGCGAGTATGAAACCGATCTTGGACGTCCATTGTTCACGTGCTTTCATAATTGGTTCCTCCTAAATCGATTAGATTTCACTATTTTACACGAGCCTTTCAGAAAAAAATAGAATTATTTAAAAATGCATTGAATTTCTTCTGTATAATAGAAATAAAAGGAAATTCACCAGAAAGAGAGCTGATGGGGAGATGGATAAAAACAGCAAACCGGTAAGCGAGAATAATCGAAACAAAGATCGGGAAATGATTCAATTGACAGAAGAGCTCAGGCGATTCGCCTATCAAAACGGCATGGCGGCGGACAAAATAAATTCGTTTTTCAAGCATGTTCAGGATCGCGACGACCAACAAGGGGGAAGCGTCAATCGGGAGTTAAGACTCTACCGTGCCGCCGCGGCCGAATTGTCGCGGGATCCCGCTGTGCATAACGACGGGAGCGCGATTGGTTTTCAAGAAGACCGGGAAAGCCATTTGGCGCTTCAATCACTGCCGCTCAATGAACGAATGGCCGCCGTCCTGTATTTGGTCAACGGCTATGCATCATCATTTACGGCACAGGTGCTTCAGCTTGATGAACGGAAGCTAATGGAACTAATAGATAACGCAAAGCAAAAAATAGCAGAAAGATTATCCATAGAGGACCCTCAAGAACTAACACAGCGAATGCAATTCCTGGAGAAATCCATTAAGCGGATCAAGCTCCCAGAGAATGAAGCACCGATTGACGAAAGCCCAGCAGCTGACGAACTGCCACAAGAGCCAATCCCGAAAGTGAAAAAGCCGGCCATCTGGTTGGTCGTGGCATCGATTGCCTTGCTTGCTGGAGTCGTCGGGAGTTCTTTTTTCTTTGACAGCTTTCGCCTGCCTACTGCATCGGAAGCATCAGAAGGACAGTTGACGCAGGAAATGGCAGATGAGATGGAGCAGCAATATGCGGAGACGAGAGAAAATGCGAAACAGAACCTTGACATGGAAGAGGGACAATTTGCCGAGTTTGCCTATGTCGCAGGTGCAGACGAAGAAAAAGACAAGCTATTCAGCCGCGGCTCTCTGCAGCAGCACAAAGACGATGCAGAACTTTTCACTCAACAGACGAAAGAATTGGTGTGGATGATCGAAACGCCAAAAGGGATGGGGGAGTCCTTGGCGAATTCGGGGCATATGCCGATCGATGAAATGGACCGCTTTATGCAGTTGTACTTCGAGAAAACAACCGAACTGCAGGCTTTTGCGGAAGACATTCTAAAAAATAACGAAGATCAACTGCCCGAGACTTCCGAGCATTACGGCGAGCCGCAATTGTTAATAGAAGAGATCCCCGACGCATCACCTGAACTGGAACAATTGCTGGCGGCCTGGGAAGAGTACGGGCTGCGCTTTCGCCTGGTGGATCCCGATAGGATGCATTTACTGGTAAAAAATATGGATCAATTACAGCAGCTCCCGCAATTCCAGACCCATCCGTTTGCAGGGATGTATCTGCCGTTGTTTATGTTCCATCCTTATTTCGATGAACAGGGCTGGCTGGTTGAGCCGAACCACTTTATTGGTGCATTCGATGCCATGCTTTATTTATTAATCGACGAACCGACGGAAAGTAAGTTGAAAACTGAAATCGAAGTGATGTATGAACAGATGTTTTGGCAAATCACAAAAGGCGCAGAACATGAAATTTATGAAGGAGGGGTCGTCAAACCCGAAATCCGAAATCTCTGGAAGTCGCTCTCTTCTTACGATCCACTAGCGGCGATCCTATTGCCGGTGATCGATGAAATGGAAAATAGCGGCTGGCAGCAATCCGATTCCTTGGATAACTTAGAATACGGAGACAGCCTGGAGATGTTGAAATTGGAGCGGCAAGGGGAACTGAGTTCAACCTTGCCAAACGGCGATTTTCCAGTGGAATCGGAGTTGGTGGATTTGGCGGATTTCGATTACGGTCGCGTCAAGGAGCTGTATGCCCGCTTCAAGCAATCCTATGACACAAAATTGCTTGCTGGGGTGCAGCCAATGGATATTTACTTGCTTTATTTTTATGCCAATCATCAAAAAGATTCGGAAACGATGTACCATCTGTTCGCCGATAGCGAGCTGAAACCAAGCTTGGAACGGTATATGGCTGATTGGACGGCAGTTCCTGAACTGACAGAGAATGCACTGTGGGTTGAGATCCAGCAAGAAATGACGCAGCGCATTTATAAGAAAGTGATGATCCAACCTGCAGTAGCATATGAAGAGCAGGATATCAAATTCCATCGAGCCAATCCATTGCAGCCTGCTTTGCTAACCGAGCAGGATCATATATGGCTTGTTCAATACGAGCAGCAAGAATTCTCTCAAGGACCGGATCCGGAGCTACAGGAACAGGGCATGAAAGCTTATGAAATGTTGGCGAGTCAAGAAAAATTACCGGAAAACACCTCGCCGCTGATCGTCACTTATGCTTTATTGCATGCGATCGATGAAGAAAACTTTGTGGTGGCAAATAGTTTGCTTAGTGATGAAGCTGAGGAACAAGAAGTGGAGTTTTGGCGTGATTTTGCGAGCAGCCATCAGGTCGCTGGTTTTCAGAACTTGGAGTCTATGTCATTTACGGCATCGGATTTAAATATTCAAAATGACATTGAAGCCAGCTTAGAAATTCTTTACGAAACAAATCAAACTGAACAATGGTACGAGCATTTACAGATGGCACTCACACCGGAGGGCTGGCGTTTCGAGCTGTATCCTGGCTACTGATTTTACTCTTACGCTCAACCTGTGCTATAATATACAGATGCCAATAGGTGTACAGTAATTTAGCTAAAGACTAGGAGCGGTTAACTATGACAAAAACGTATCAAGCAGGAGATAAAGTCTCCGGTAAAGTAACAGGAATCCAGCCATACGGTGCATTCGTTGCACTGGACGACCAAACACAAGGACTTGTTCACATTTCAGAAATCACGCACGGTTATGTGAAAGAAGTCAGCGAATACTTGTCTGTTGGACAGGAAGTAGACGTAAAAGTATTGGACGTCGATGCTAAATCGAAAAAAATCAGCTTGTCGATCCGTGCATTGCAAGAACAGCCGCCGGCAGCTCAAAAAAGCGAAAAACCACGTCAATCTCTTCAATCACATGTGAATGAGAATGACTCTGAAGGATTCAACTCGTTGAAAGACAAAATGCAGGAATGGATCAAACGTTCCGGCCAATAAGTACGATAAAAACGCACAATCGATATTACGTCGATTGTGCGTTTTTTTTGATTTTCCGCAAGCGGTATTGGAGGTTCTGGCGGCTCATGCCAAGTGCCTGGGCTGCTTTTGTCACATTACCCCCGTATAAATCCATCGCCTTTTCCAAATAATATATTTCCGCTTCCTGCAAATACTCATCGAGCGGCAGCAGGTCCTTATCGGAACGAACCAAAAAATCTTCCGGCTGCAGCGAACCGCTTTGGGTTTTTAGTTTGAAATGGTGAGGGAGCATGGAAGCCGTTACCACTTCCTGTGTCGTGACGAGCGATGTTATTTCATCCAATAGCAATTCGAGTTCTTTCAAGTTTCCGGGCCAGTCGTAGCTGAGGAATAACTTCTTCACTTCATCCGACAAAGAGCGGATAACCGATCCCACTTTCATCCGGTGACGGGAGAAATAATCATCGATAAACGGCAAGATGTCTTCTTTTCTACGGCGCAGGGGCTCGACTTTGATAGTCATCGCCGAGAAGAAATAATACAGATCTTTCACCAATGTATTGGAAGAAATCAATTCGACCGGATCGTCACCAACGCTCGCGACAAAATAGCAATCGCCTGCCGCATGCCGCTCGACCACTTCAAGCAATTGCATCTGCAAGGCGCGCGGCAACAAGTCGATGCGTTCGCAGTAAATCGTACCATGCTTCATGCGTTCGATTTCCTTATCCAACTCGTCAATCAAACGGCTATCGGTTCCATGACAATACAAAATATGCATCGGGAGATCAGATGCATGAGCGAAATGGATCGCTTCTGCGAGCAGCTCTTTACCGGTTCCGGATTCACCAACCAATAACACCGGCAGTTTTGCAGCTGCGGCTTTTTCGGCACGGGCAATGATGTTTTTCATGCTCGCCGATACAGCAGTCAAGCTGGCGAAAGTGATTGGTTCCTCGTATTTCTTCAAAGGCTGGTAAATGACCCGCTCCAAAGTCGTCACATCCCGAGCGAGTTCGATCGCCCCGATCAGCACTTCGCCTTCAAAAACCGGATAACTGTCATTAATAGTAGTAATTTCCTGCCCTTTTCGGTTCCAATACGTTTGCTTAATATTCAATATCGGTGTGCCGCTCGTGAGCGCCTGCAGCAAAGTACTCTGTGTTTGGTCAAAGCGGAACATCTCTAAAAGCGACCGATCCGTTAATTCCTCAAAATCAAAGCCTTCGATTTCACGCATCTTGCGATTGTATAAAATGGTTTTCCCTTTGCTGTCTATAGCGTGTATCCCTACAGCCACATGCTCTCCAGCGAATTTATAGAAAGGGGCCAAGTCGATTTTCTGTTGTTTCATGGCCTGCACCTCAAAATTATTTTGACTTTTTAGATTAAAACACTTGAAAAACGCAACAATCTTTTGCATTATTATAAGTGGAAACAGATTAAGAGTGCAAACTTTTTTTGCGCTCGCTCAATTATAAGGAGGATTCATGATGATTCCCTACAAACACGAACCATTCACAGATTTCTCGATCGAAGAGAATCGCAACGCATACCTAGAAGGCTTGAAAACGGTAGAAGCTTACCTTGGCCAAGACTACCCATTGATCATCGGCGGAGAACGTGTCACGACTGAAGACAAGATCGTGTCATTCAACCCGGCGGATAAAGAAGAAATCGTTGGACGCGTATCCAAATCAAATAAAGAACTAGCAGAAAAAGCCATGCAAGAAGCGGACGCTGCATTCAAAACATGGAAAAAAGTAAAACCAGAAGTGCGTGCAGACGTATTGTTCAGAGCAGCAGCGATCATTCGCCGCCGCAAGCATGAATTCTCGGCGCTACTCACTAAAGAAGCGGGCAAGCCTTGGAACGAAGCAGATGCCGATACAGCGGAAGCGATCGATTTCCTTGAATACTACGGCCGCCAAATGCTGCGTCTTAAAGACGGCATGCCAATGGAAAGCCGTCCTGGTGAATATAACCGTTACGACTATATCCCGCTCGGTGTCGGCGTCGTCATCTCCCCGTGGAACTTCGCATTCGCAATTATGGCGGGTACGACAGTTGCAGCGATGGTAGCAGGGAACACAGTTCTCTTGAAGCCAGCTTCAACAACTCCGGTTGTCGCTTATAAATTCATCGAAGTATTGGAAGAAGCAGGCATGCCTAAAGGCGTCGTCAACTATATTCCAGGACCGGGATCTGAAGTCGGCGACTATTTGGTCGACCACCCGAACACTCGCTTCATTTCATTCACAGGTTCAAAAGAAGTCGGTTTGCGCATCGCAGAACGTTCTTCTAAAGTGAACGAAGGCCAAATCTGGATGAAGCGCTTAATCGCTGAAATGGGCGGGAAGAACACAATGGTTGTTGACAACAACGCTGACCTTGAGCTTGCTGCACAATCCATCGTCAAATCCGCTTTCGGCTTCAGCGGTCAGAAATGTTCTGCAGGATCACGTGCTGTCATCGTAGAAGATGTTTACGACGAAGTACTTGAGCGTGTAGTGGAATTGACAAATGAACTGACGATCGGCAACACGGTTGACCAGTCGAACTTCATGGGACCTGTCATCGACGGAAACTCATACAAGAAAATCATGGATTACATCGAAATCGGCAAAGGCGAAGGCCGCCTAGTTGCAGGTGGAGATGGCGATGATTCAACTGGATTCTTCGTCAACCCAACGGTCTTCGCTGACTTGGATCCGCAAGCCCGCATCATGCAGGAAGAAATCTTCGGGCCTGTTGTCGGATTGATGAAAGCAAAAGACTTCAAAGAGGCGATTGATATTGCCAACAACACAGAATACGGCTTGACTGGTGGCGTCATCACTAACAACCGCGAACACCTTGAGTATGCACGCGACGAGTTCCATGTCGGTAACTTGTATTTCAACCGCGGCTGCACAGGCGCAATCGTAGGTTATCAGTCATTTGGCGGATTCAACATGTCCGGAACTGATTCAAAAGCAGGCGGGCCAGACTACTTGGTTCTTCACATGCAAGCACAAACAACTTCCGAGATGTTTTAATTATTCGTTTAATGGTATAATGATGCACAAAAGGCAGACTCCGTGTCTGTCTTTTTTTAAAAAAGGTACCGTTAAGCGCATTCATCTAGATGAAATATTTCACGAATTTTTCAGGCTCAGCGGGTCTCGCCTTAATTTAAGGAGGAATTTGGAATGACACAAACACAGTCAATCATTGAAAAAACAGAACAGTACGGGGCAAAGAACTATCATCCACTGCCTATCGTCATCTCGAAAGCGGAAGGCGTATGGGTAACAGATCCAGAAGGCAATAAATTCATGGACATGCTTTCTGCATACTCCGCAGTGAACCAAGGCCATCGCCATCCAAAAATCATCCAGGCTTTGAAAGACCAAGCCGACCGGGTGACTCTCACGTCGCGCGCTTTCCATAATGATCAGCTGGCACCATGGTACGAAATGATCTGCAAGATTTCAGGCAAAGAAATGGCCTTGCCGATGAACACGGGAGCAGAAGCTGTGGAAACAGCCATCAAAGCTGCTCGCCGCTGGGCATACGACGTTAAAGGCGTTGAAGAGAACAAAGCAGAAATCATCGCATGCGAAGGCAACTTCCATGGCCGTACGATGACTGCTGTTTCACTATCATCTGATCCTGAATACCGCAGAGGTTTCGGCCCGATGCTCCCTGGCATCAACATTGTACCGTTTGGTGATTTGGAAGCATTGAAAAATGCCATTACGCCAAACACGGCAGCCTTCTTGATCGAACCGATCCAAGGCGAAGCTGGGATCATCATGCCGCCAAAAGGCTTCTTAAAAGCAGCGCGCGAACTTTGCCGCGAAAACAATGTCTTGTTCATCGCTGACGAAATCCAGTGCGGCCTTGCACGTACCGGCAAAATGTTCGCTTGTGAATGGGAAGATGTAGACCCAGATATGTACATTCTCGGCAAAGCACTAGGGGGCGGCGTATTCCCAATCTCTTGCGTCGTTGCTGACAATGAAGTACTCGGCGTCTTCAATCCAGGTTCTCATGGCTCCACTTTCGGTGGCAATCCGCTAGCTTGCGCCGTATCCATCGCTTCCATGCATGTCATCCAAGATGAAAGCCTGCCAGAACGCTCGCAGGAGCTTGGCACTTACTTCATGGATGAACTGAAAAAACTCGATCATCCTGTCATCAAAGAAGTCCGCGGACGCGGCTTGTTCATCGGGATGGAATTGACTGAAGCTGCACGTCCTTACTGCGAACAGCTGAAAGAACTTGGGTTGTTGTGCAAAGAAACACATGATACAGTAATCCGTTTTGCGCCGCCGCTCATCATTACAAAAGAAGAGCTGGACTGGGCACTAGAGCGCATTCACCAAGTGTTCACAAAATAACAATCGATGTGGCAAATGGAAGTTTGCCATGTTACACTAGAT
This sequence comes from Planococcus sp. SK3692, assembly GCF_028890485.2. Taxonomy (GTDB): domain Bacteria; phylum Bacillota; class Bacilli; order Bacillales_A; family Planococcaceae; genus Planococcus. The sequence goes on along the minus strand of NZ_JARCHV010000001.1, from coordinate 547,107 downwards.
GCGAGTAATTACTAAAATACAAAGAGGCGAAACTAAACAATGGCTGAAAACTTGAACTTGTTGACGTCAACGCAGGATGTCATTAAAATTGCATTGGATAAACTTGGATACGAAGATTCGATGTATGAACTTCTGAAGGAACCGATGCGGATCTTGGAAGTGCGTATCCCGATCCGGATGGACGATGGGAAAACGAAAGTGTTCACGGGATTCCGTGCACAGCATAACGACGCTGTCGGTCCGACAAAAGGGGGAGTCCGATTCCACCCTGATGTGAACCGCGACGAGGTTATCGCACTTTCCATGTGGATGACATTGAAATGTGGAATCGTAGACTTGCCATACGGCGGCGGTAAAGGCGGCATTATTTGCGATCCGCGCGAAATGTCCATGCACGAAATCGAAAAGCTGAGCCGTGGCTATGTACGCGCTATCAGCCAGATTGTCGGGCCGAACAAGGATATCCCAGCGCCGGATGTATTTACAAACTCGCAAATCATGGCCTGGATGTTTGACGAATACAGCAAGATTGACGAATTCAACTCACCAGGATTCATTACAGGTAAGCCGATTGTACTCGGCGGCTCACAAGGCCGTGACAAAGCAACTGCACAAGGCGTCACGATCGTGATCAATGAAGCGGCGAAAAAACGCGGACTTGACATGAAGGGCGCACGCGTCGTTATTCAAGGATTCGGCAACGCAGGCAGTTTCTTGGCGAAATTCCTTCACGATGCAGGAGCTAAAGTCGTCGGCATTTCCGATGCTTACGGTGCACTGCATGATCCAGAAGGCTTGGATATCGATTATCTTCTTGACCGCCGCGATAGCTTCGGGACCGTGACAACACTTTTTGACAACACCATCACCAATAAAGAATTGTTCGAAATCGACTGTGATATCCTGGTGCCAGCAGCAATCGCTAACCAGATCACAGAAGAAAACGCGCACGACATCAAAGCTTCTATTGTAGTCGAGGCTGCAAACGGGCCGACAACGGCTGAAGCCACGAAGATTTTGACGGATCGCGGAATCTTGCTTGTACCTGATGTGCTCGCCAGTTCCGGTGGTGTTACGGTTTCTTACTTTGAATGGGTGCAGAATAACCAAGGTTATTACTGGACGCAGGAAGAAGTCGACGAGAAGCTTGAGAAGAAATTGGTGGAAGCTTTTGAGAACGTATACAATGTAGCCATGAACCGCAATATCGACATGCGCCTTGCCGCGTATATGGTCGGTGCAAGAAGAACTGCAGAAGCCTCACGCTTCCGTGGATGGGTATAAGAAAACAACCGCTCGGCTGATGCCGAGCGGTTTTCTTATGCTCAATGTTTTGCTTTTTCAGGAATAGAAATTCATAATGAAAAACGAACATATTTCGGAGGAGGAGATTAGATGAACGCATTCTCATTTTATAACCCGGTCAAATTGATTTTTGGCAAAGGGCAATTAGAAGCATTAAAAAATGAAGTTCCAAATTACGGAAAAAAAGTATTGGTAGTATATGGCGGAGGCAGCATCAAGAAAAATGGCCTCTACGACGAAGTGATGGCTACGCTAAATGAAATGGGCGTCGAAATCCATGAACTTTCTGGCGTTGAGCCAAACCCGCGCCTTTCAACAGCAAAACGCGGAATTGAGATCTGCAAACAGGAGAACATCGATATGTTGCTAGCAGTTGGCGGCGGTTCTGTCATCGACTGCACGAAACTCATCGCAGCTGGAGCGAAATACGACGGCGATGCATGGGATTTTGTTACACGCAAAGCAACACCAGAAGAAGTACTGCCATTCGGAACAGTTTTAACGTTGGCGGCAACAGGCTCTGAAATGAACGCAGGTTCTGTTATCACGAATGAAGAAACAGAAGAGAAATACGGATGGGGCAGCCCGTTGACCTTCCCGAAATTCTCTATTTTGGACCCGAGCTACACGAAATCCGTGCCGCGCGACCATACAGTCTATGGGGTAGTGGACATGATGTCGCATATGTTCGAGCAGTATTACCATAATGCAACGAACACGCCGGTACAGGACCAGATGATTGAAGGCGTGTTGCGTGCTGTAATTGAGACAGCTCCAAAGCTTATGGAAGACCTTGAGAGCTACGAGCACCGTGAAACCATCCTATTCGCAGGTACTATGGGACTCAACAACTTCCTGCAGATGGGGTATAACGGAGATTGGGCATCCCATAACATCGAACACGCGGTCTCTGCGATTTACGACATTCCGCATGCAGGTGGCTTAGCGATTCTATTCCCGCAATGGATGCGCCATAATGTGCCGGTCAACCCAGCACGATTTGCACAGATGGCTACGCGTGTGTTTGGCGTCGATCCATCAAACAAATCGGAGGAACAAATTGCAAACGAAGGAATCGACCGTCTCGTCGAATTCTGGACATCGATCGGTGCGCCAAGCAGCCTGAAAGATTACGATATCGATGATTCCCGCTTCTCGGACATTGTCGACAAAACACTAGTCTACGGCGAATTCGGCAACTTCAATAAATTAAACGGGGAAGATGTAGAAAAAATACTACAAGCTTCGCTATAATATAAAAAATCCCGATGCGAGTTGCATCGGGATTTTTTTATTCAGGTTTCTTTAGCGAATCAGGTCGTTTGCTAACATGAACCCAGTGCTTCTCGCCATCGTCTGCATCTAGTGAGACGATTACGTCATCCACACTTGGCTGGCTCAAAATAAGTTCAGCTAAACGGTTCTGCAACTCGTCCGCTTCTTTGACGGTTAGGTTAGGGTCAACCTCCACCAAAGTTTCTACATGAAGAAACTCACCTTCTTTAACTACTTCCAGCTCACGGATATCTTTTACAGAAGGCCGTTCAGAAAGAAGGTGTGCAATATGATTAACCATTTGTTCATCCGTTTCTCCAATGACACCACGTGCATTATCCAAAAAGATTTTGGTAACGACGTAAAACATCATCAAACCGATGGCAATTGATGCTGCCCCTTCAATTTGAAGGAACCCGGTGTAGTGTGCGATTAAGACAGCAACTAGGGCCAGCAAACCACCAGAAGTTGCGACCAAGTCTTCTAGGAAAACCAGTTTTGTAGCTGGTTTTGCACGGTTTAAATGGGTGAAACTTGTAGTGAGTGGAGCAAGAGCGCCACCCTTAACGCCAGCTTCATGCAGAACTTCTTTACCAGCTTTGTAAAGTACAAACAACTCAAGTAAAATTGCGATTGATAGAACAACAACGCTGATAATAAAGCCTTCTGCTTCCGTCGGGTGCAACATTTGGTGCCAGCCCTCGCGAATGGTTTCATAGGCCATGATTCCGACAATCAGAACTGCCGCAAGCAAAACTAAGTTCAACAGGCGGCCAAAACCATTTGGAAAACGCTTGGTCGGGGCTTTTTTCGATAGTGCAGATCCAATGAAAACAAAATATTGGTTCGCTGCATCACCGATTGAGTGCATCGTTTCGGCGAACATCGCGACATTTCCAGTAAAAGTAAAGGCGACGCCTTTCATAATAGCAATAAACGTATTGATGAGTGCAGCATAAAGAGATGGTTTATTTCCTCCCTTTAACAATCCAAAAAATTCTCCCAAAAAAAATTCCCCCTTTAATTAATCATTTCGATATCTACTTGTTTTACGTTACTAATAGAAGAGATCTCCCTATACAGGTCGATCGTTTCTTTTTCCTGAGCGTAAGACATGCGAATCGAAAGTTTGTAGTACAAAGTGCCATATTGCTGTTCAGGATGAAGAATCGACAAGTCTTCAATAGTCATGCCGCTGTGTTTAAGCTCTTCCAACACTTCACTGATAGCGTCCTGTCCGGAAACATAAATAGTCAGTTTCGCTTCTGTCTGTCTCAGGCGTTTAGGGCCAAAATGGAAAAGGAGGGGAGGTATCACTTCGATACCAATAAGAACTAATAAGACCGCGGTCAATGCTTCAATGTAAAAGCCGGCAGCGACTGCAATACCGATTCCGCCAGATCCCCAAATCATTGCTGCTGTAGTTAATCCTGAAATAGAATCATTTCCTCGCTTTAATATAACTCCTGCGCCTAAAAATCCAATCCCTGAAACAATTTGTGCTGCAAGCCGGAGCGGATCCATTGTGATGTTTACACCTTCGTTGCTGCTCGACTCTGCAATATAAGCAGATTCAATTGAAATGATAGTCAATAAGCAGCTGAATGTAGCAATGACCATACTTGTCTTCAAACCAACAGGCTTCCTTTTTAATTCCCTTTCCAACCCTATGACTAAACTTAAAAGAGCGGCAATCGTTAATTTCATAAATGTCTCGAATGAAGAGATTTCAAGTGCGCTGAAAAATTCCAATATCACAACCTCCATTCACTTTGCGGTTGAATGTGGAGCCGGCAAGTGGCAAACTGAAAAGTGATGTCAAAATCTAATGCAACAAGAGGTGCCAAATGGAAAAACCAACGATTCATCCTTATATACCCATTCTAATCGGAGTCATCTCAGTCGCGATGTCTGCAATTTTTGTTAAAATGACCACAGCTGATGCAGGAGTCACCGCTTTTTATCGGATGTTATTTTCTATTCTATTAATGTCCCCAATATTCCTTTATAGCTATCTTCCTGAAATAAAGAAACTAAATAGAAGAGACTGGGCATTTTCAGCAATAGCTGGCATTTTTTTAGCTTTTCATTTTATACTTTGGTTCGAATCACTTAACTACACTTCTGTAGCGAGTTCAACAGTTTTAGTAACACTACAGCCTCTTTTTGCATTTGCCGGAACATACTTTTTCTTTAAAGAGCGCCTCTCTGCCAAAACCTTAATCTCTGGGGCAGTTGCAATTACAGGAAGTATTGTAATTGCATATGGAGACTTTCGGGTAAGTGGAAGTGCTTTGTTCGGTGATATACTGGCGCTTATTGCGTGTGCGCTGATTACTGCATATCTATTATTCGGTCAAGATGTGAGGAAACGTTTATCTTTAGTGACCTATACATTTATTGTGTATGGTTTTAGTACTGTAACGCTATTTTTCTATATTATTGTTAAAGGAGAGTCGTTTGCACCCTATCCTAAGGAAGAGTGGATGTGGTTTCTACTATTAGCTCTTATCCCGAATCTTCTTGGTCACACTTTATTTAATTGGGCAGTAAAGTGGGTGAGTACTAACGTGATTTCAATCGCTATTCTATTTGAGCCAGTAGGGGCGGCTGTTTTAGCATATTTTATACTTGGAGAACTGGTTAGTGAGTCACAAATTATTGGTGGCAGCATTGTGATAGCGGGTCTATTATTTTTTGTTGTTGATTATAAAAAAATTAGAAAAATCTTTTTTCGCAAAAGTGCTTGATTTTTTCAAGCATGCGGTTTATAGTTGTAAATGTCCTCGAAACAAGCCGATAAAAATATTTTGAAATAGTATTGACACCGTGTTTCAAAAAGGATATAGTAATCAAGTCGCCAAAACAAGGCGCACAACATGAACCTTGAAAACTGAACAGCAAAACGTCAACGAAAGACGTCACAAGCGCTTTGGCGCGCGAACGGCTTTTGCGATGGTCGCCCTTAGGCGATCGGAGCAAGCAGCTATTCCAAGCTTCGGTGTTTGTGACTTAACTACTGATCAGCTTCGGCAGATCAAGCGAATCGCGCGTCTTTTAGACGGCGATACGCCAGCAACTATTGAGCAATCAATACTACTCTATAATGGAGAGTTTGATCCTGGCTCAGGACGAACGCTGGCGGCGTGCCTAATACATGCAAGTCGAGCGGAACCATTGGAGCTTGCTCCTTTGGTTTAGCGGCGGACGGGTGAGTAACACGTGGGCAACCTGCCCTGCAGATCGGGATAACTCCGGGAAACCGGTGCTAATACCGAATAGTTTGCGGCCTCTCATGAGGCCGCACGGAAAGACGGTTTCGGCTGTCACTGCAGGATGGGCCCGCGGCGCATTAGCTAGTTGGTGAGGTAACGGCTCACCAAGGCCACGATGCGTAGCCGACCTGAGAGGGTGATCGGCCACACTGGGACTGAGACACGGCCCAGACTCCTACGGGAGGCAGCAGTAGGGAATCTTCCGCAATGGACGAAAGTCTGACGGAGCAACGCCGCGTGAGTGAAGAAGGTTTTCGGATCGTAAAACTCTGTTGTGAGGGAAGAACAAGTACCAACTAACTACTGGTACCTTGACGGTACCTCACCAGAAAGCCACGGCTAACTACGTGCCAGCAGCCGCGGTAATACGTAGGTGGCAAGCGTTGTCCGGAATTATTGGGCGTAAAGCGCGCGCAGGCGGTCCTTTAAGTCTGATGTGAAAGCCCACGGCTCAACCGTGGAGGGTCATTGGAAACTGGGGGACTTGAGTGCAGAAGAGGAAAGTGGAATTCCACGTGTAGCGGTGAAATGCGTAGAGATGTGGAGGAACACCAGTGGCGAAGGCGACTTTCTGGTCTGTAACTGACGCTGAGGCGCGAAAGCGTGGGGAGCAAACAGGATTAGATACCCTGGTAGTCCACGCCGTAAACGATGAGTGCTAAGTGTTAGGGGGTTTCCGCCCCTTAGTGCTGCAGCTAACGCATTAAGCACTCCGCCTGGGGAGTACGGCCGCAAGGCTGAAACTCAAAGGAATTGACGGGGGCCCGCACAAGCGGTGGAGCATGTGGTTTAATTCGAAGCAACGCGAAGAACCTTACCAGGTCTTGACATCCCGCTGACCGCCTAGGAGACTAGGCTTTCCCTTCGGGGACAGCGGTGACAGGTGGTGCATGGTTGTCGTCAGCTCGTGTCGTGAGATGTTGGGTTAAGTCCCGCAACGAGCGCAACCCTTGATCTTAGTTGCCAGCATTCAGTTGGGCACTCTAAGGTGACTGCCGGTGACAAACCGGAGGAAGGTGGGGATGACGTCAAATCATCATGCCCCTTATGACCTGGGCTACACACGTGCTACAATGGACGGTACAAAGGGCTGCAAACCCGCGAGGGGGAGCCAATCCCAGAAAACCGTTCTCAGTTCGGATTGCAGGCTGCAACTCGCCTGCATGAAGCCGGAATCGCTAGTAATCGCGGATCAGCATGCCGCGGTGAATACGTTCCCGGGCCTTGTACACACCGCCCGTCACACCACGAGAGTTTGTAACACCCGAAGTCGGTGGGGTAACCCTTACGGGAGCCAGCCGCCGAAGGTGGGACAGATGATTGGGGTGAAGTCGTAACAAGGTAGCCGTATCGGAAGGTGCGGCTGGATCACCTCCTTTCTAAGGAACATATCGGAACCGATTCTTACGGATCGGGTTGACGTTTTGCGTTCAGTTTTGAAGGTTCACTCCTAACGGAGCACTTTCAAACTTGTTCTTTGAAAACTGGATAGATCGACATTGATTAAGAAACAAGCATCAAGTAGCGTGATCGCTTCGCGATCAACTTTTTTTAATTGACCATCAGTGGTTAAGTTAATAAGGGCGCACGGTGGATGCCTTGGCACTAGGAGCCGAAGAAGGACGGCACTAACACCGATATGCCTCGGGGAGCTGTAAGTGAGCTGTGATCCGGGGATTTCCGAATGGGGAAACCCACTGTTCGTAATGGAGCAGTATCCATGTGTGAATACATAGCACATGAGAAGGCAGACTCAGGGAACTGAAACATCTAAGTACCTGAAGGAAGAGAAAGCAAATGCGATTCCCCAAGTAGCGGCGAGCGAAACGGGATCAGCCCAAACCAGAAGGCTTGCCTTCTGGGGTTGTAGGACACTCTATACGGAGTTACAAAGGAACGGATTAAGCGAAGCGACCTGGAACGGTCCGCAAGATAGGGTAATAGCCCCGTAGCTGAAAGTTCGTTCCCTCCAGAGTGGATCCTGAGTACGGCGGAACACGAGAAATTCCGTCGGAATCCGGGAGGACCATCTCCCAAGGCTAAATACTCCCTAGTGACCGATAGTGAACCAGTACCGTGAGGGAAAGGTGAAAAGCACCCCGGAAGGGGAGTGAAATAGATCCTGAAACCGTGTGCCTACAAGTAGTTAGAGCCCGTTAATGGGTGATAGCGTGCCTTTTGTAGAATGAACCGGCGAGTTACGATTGCATGCAAGGTTAAGGTGAGAAGCCGGAGCCGCAGCGAAAGCGAGTCTGAATAGGGCGAGTGAGTATGTAGTTGTAGACCCGAAACCAGGTGATCTACCCATGTCCAGGGTGAAGGTAAGGTAACACTTACTGGAGGCCCGAACCCACGCACGTTGAAAAGTGCGGGGATGAGGTGTGGGTAGCGGAGAAATTCCAATCGAACCTGGAGATAGCTGGTTCTCTCCGAAATAGCTTTAGGGCTAGCCTCAAGATAGAGAATCCTGGAGGTAGAGCACTGTTTGGACTAGGGGCCCATCCCGGGTTACCGAATTCAGACAAACTCCGAATGCCAGTGATTTATGCTTGGGAGTCAGACTGCGAGTGATAAGATCCGTAGTCAAGAGGGAAACAGCCCAGACCACCAGCTAAGGTCCCCAAATATCCGTTAAGTGGAAAAGGATGTGGCGTTGCTTAGACAACCAGGATGTTGGCTTAGAAGCAGCCATCATTTAAAGAGTGCGTAATAGCTCACTGGTCGAGTGACACTGCGCCGAAAATGTACCGGGGCTAAACGGATTACCGAAGCTGTGGATGGACATCGTAGATGTCCGTGGTAGGAGAGCGTTCTAAGGGCGTTGAAGTCAGACCGGAAGGACTGGTGGAGCGCTTAGAAGTGAGAATGCCGGTATGAGTAACGAAAGACGGGTGAGAATCCCGTCCACCGAATGCCTAAGGTTTCCTGAGGAAGGCTCGTCCGCTCAGGGTTAGTCGGGACCTAAGTCGAGGCCGATAGGCGTAGACGATGGACAACAGGTTGATATTCCTGTACCACCTCCCCGCCGTTTGAGCAATGGGGGGACGCAGAAGGATAGGGTGAGCGTGCCGTTGGTTGTGCACGTCCAAGTTGTGAGATGAGAAACGAGGCAAATCCCGTTTCTATATAACATCAAGCAGTGATGGCAAGAGGTTTACCTCAGAGTCCCTGATTTCACACTGCCAAGAAAAGCCTCTAGCGAGGCGGGAGGTGCCCGTACCGCAAACCGACACAGGTAGGCGAGAAGAGAATTCTAAGGTGAGCGAGTGAACTCTCGTTAAGGAACTCGGCAAAATGACCCCGTAACTTCGGGAGAAGGGGTGCTCTGGTAGGGTGAATAGCCCGAGAGAGCCGCAGTGAATAGGCCCAGGCGACTGTTTAGCAAAAACACAGGTCTCTGCAAAACCGTAAGGTGACGTATAGGGGCTGACGCCTGCCCGGTGCTGGAAGGTTAAGGGGAGTGCTTAGCGCAAGCGAAGGTGCGAACCGAAGCCCCAGTAAACGGCGGCCGTAACTATAACGGTCCTAAGGTAGCGAAATTCCTTGTCGGGTAAGTTCCGACCCGCACGAAAGGCGTAACGATCTGGGCACTGTCTCAACGAGAGACTCGGTGAAATTATAGTACCTGTGAAGATGCAGGTTACCCGCGACAGGACGGAAAGACCCCGTGGAGCTTTACTGTAGCCTGATATTGAATTTTGGTGCAACTTGTACAGGATAGGTAGGAGCCAGAGAACCCGGAGCGCCAGCTTCGGGGGAGGCGTCGGTGGGATACTACCCTGGTTGTATTGAACTTCTAACCCACAAGCCTTAGCGGCTTGGGAGACAGTGTCAGGCGGGCAGTTTGACTGGGGCGGTCGCCTCCTAAAGAGTAACGGAGGCGCTCAAAGGTTCCCTCAGAATGGTTGGAAATCATTCGCAGAGTGTAAAGGCACAAGGGAGCTTGACTGCGAGACGGACAGGTCGAGCAGGGTCGAAAGACGGACTTAGTGATCCGGTGGTTCCGCATGGAAGGGCCATCGCTCAACGGATAAAAGCTACCCCGGGGATAACAGGCTTATCTCCCCCAAGAGTCCACATCGACGGGGAGGTTTGGCACCTCGATGTCGGCTCATCGCATCCTGGGGCTGTAGTCGGTCCCAAGGGTTGGGCTGTTCGCCCATTAAAGCGGTACGCGAGCTGGGTTCAGAACGTCGTGAGACAGTTCGGTCCCTATCCGTCGCGGGCGCAGGAAATTTGAGAGGAGCTGTCCTTAGTACGAGAGGACCGGGATGGACACACCGCTGGTGTACCAGTTGTTCTGCCAAGAGCATCGCTGGGTAGCTATGTGTGGCCGGGATAAGTGCTGAAAGCATCTAAGCACGAAGCCCCCCTCAAGATGAGATTTCCCATTGCGCAAGCAAGTAAGATCCCTCAAAGACGATGAGGTAGATAGGTTCGGGGTGGAAGCGTGGCGACACGTGCAGCTGACGAATACTAATCGATCGAGGACTTAACCAACAAACTGAAACGCAAGTTTCCCCCAATGTCGATTTATCCGGTTTTGAAAGAACAAGAATTTTTGCCTCGGGGCAAAAAAAGACTTGTAAAACTCAACAGAGTTGGTATAATAAAACTTGTCTTTCAAAAACTATATAGTCCAGTGATGATGGCAAAGAGGCCACACCCGTTCCCATCCCGAACACGGAAGTTAAGCTCTTTTGCGCCGATGGTAGTTGGGGGTTTCCCCCTGTGAGAGTAGGACGTCGCTGGGCATACATACGGAGGATTAGCTCAGCTGGGAGAGCATCTGCCTTACAAGCAGAGGGTCGGCGGTTCGATCCCGTCATCCTCCACCATTTTTACTCTGTGCCGGAGTAGCTCAACTGGTAGAGCAACTGACTTGTAATCAGTAGGTTGAGGGTTCAAGTCCTTTCTCCGGCACCACTCATGTTTGAGCCATTAGCTCAGTTGGTAGAGCATCTGACTTTTAATCAGAGGGTCGAAGGTTCGAATCCTTCATGGCTCACCATTTTAATTTCATAATTTGCCACGCGGGTGTGGCGGAACTGGCAGACGCACTAGACTTAGGATCTAGCGCCTTCGGGCGTGGGGGTTCGACTCCCTTCACCCGCACCAAGCGGAAGTAGTTCAGTGGTAGAACGCCACCTTGCCAAGGTGGAGGTCGCGGGTTCGACCCCCGTCTTCCGCTCCATTTTTTTTATCTATCCAATGCCCCGCCGGGGTGGCGGAACTGGCAGACGCACAGGACTTAAAATCCTGCGGTAGGTGACTACCGTACCGGTTCGATTCCGGTCCTCGGCACCAACTGTTTCATAAAATTTTATATTATGCGCCCGTAGCTCAATTGGATAGAGTACTTGACTACGAATCAAGCGGTTAGAGGTTCGAGTCCTCTCGGGCGCGCCATATTTTGTCATCATCCTATTTAGTCGGGAAGTAGCTCAGCTTGGTAGAGCACTTGGTTTGGGACCAAGGGGTCGCAGGTTCGAATCCTGTCTTCCCGACCACTTTATGGGGCCTTAGCTCAGCTGGGAGAGCGCCTGCCTTGCACGCAGGAGGTCAGCGGTTCGATCCCGCTAGGCTCCACCAACTATACAATTTAAGGATCCTGGCGGCGTAGCTCAGCTGGCTAGAGCGTACGGTTCATACCCGTAAGGTCGGGGGTTCGATCCCCTCTGCCGCCACTTTTTTAGGACCTTTAGCTCAGTTGGTTAGAGCAGACGGCTCATAACCGTCCGGTCGCAGGTTCGAGTCCTGCAAGGTCCACCATTTAATATTTATCACGGAGGAATACCCAAGTTTGGCTGAAGGGATCGGTCTTGAAAACCGACAGGGGAGTCAAATCCCGCGGGGGTTCGAATCCCTCTTCCTCCTCCATTTTTAAAAATGAGTGGACAATTTTTATTCAATATTATTATCGCGGGGTGGAGCAGTTCGGTAGCTCGTTGGGCTCATAACCCAAAGGTCGCAGGTTCAAATCCTGCCCCCGCAACCAAATGGTCCCGTGGTGTAGCGGTTAACATGCCTGCCTGTCACGCAGGAGATCGCCGGTTCGATCCCGGTCGGGACCGCCATTTTTATAAATATGTGGGTCAGTAGCTCAGTCGGTAGAGCATTAGATTGAAGCTCTAAGTGTCGGCGGTTCGATTCCGTCCTGACCCACCATATTGCGGGTGTAGTTTAGTGGTAAAACCTCAGCCTTCCAAGCTGATGATGAGGGTTCGATTCCCTTCACCCGCTCCAAAAATGGGCCTATAGCTCAGCTGGTTAGAGCGCACGCCTGATAAGCGTGAGGTCGGTGGTTCGAGTCCACTTAGGCCCACCATTGTTCCGAAGTAGCTCAGTGGTAGAGCACCGCACTGTTAATGCGATGGTCGTAGGTTCGAGTCCTACCTTCGGAGCCATACTGGGGAAGTACTCAAGTGGCTGAAGAGGCGCCCCTGCTAAGGGTGTAGGTCGGTAACACCGGCGCGAGGGTTCAAATCCCTCCTTCTCCGCCAGTATTTGGCCCCTTGGTCAAGCGGTTAAGACACCGCCCTTTCACGGCGGTAACACGGGTTCGAATCCCGTAGGGGTCATATTAAAAAGCGTCATGCATTCATATGCATGGCGCTTTTTTCTTTTTCGATTTCTTGTTTATTGTGTGAAGTGAAACTGTGTATTGCCATTCCTAGCATTACCATGGTTAAGCCAATCAATGCTATTGGAGAAGGAAATGCGATACTCAAAAGAAAAAATTCACCAATTAGCGCAAATATAACTTCCATAGATTGTGTGGCTTCAACTGCGGCAAGCTTTGACATGTTGTTTCTGACAATATCAGTTGCCATAAAAAACAAAACAGTTGCTATTACTCCTGAACTGATTGCAACTATCAAAGATTGATAAACTTGAGCGTTAGAAGGCAATCCAGTTGTTGAAATGCCATAAATAGAGAGGATCAACCAAAGCGGTAAACTGGCAATGGTCATTCCGAGAACTCGTTGATACGCATCTAGCCGTCCTTCACAAACTTCCATCATTTTTCTATTACCAAGTGGATAAGCAAAAGCCGCAATTAAAACGGGTACTAATCCAAGCAACAATGTGAAAGTTGTAACATTAGTTAAATGATCAAGCTGAAGAAGTGCAATTCCTGCTAAAATTATGGTTGAAAATAACAAGGATTTAATCGGTATGTGTTGTCTGCGTATTAAAGTTTGGCCGGATATATGTATTTTGACGAAAAATAGAGGAGCTAGTAAAGTTCCAGCAATGATTGTAAATTGCCAAGTTCCGGCTATTAGCCAACCTGGAGAGTAAGCTGCTGCAAAACATAAGGGAGCGTAAAAAAGGCCGAATCCTATGAAACTCCACAACAACCATTTAACTTTATGTTTCTTCATCTCTTTGATGAGCGGAATCAAGTTGCCCCTCAATATTACAATCAATAACAAGAAAGGAATCATAAATAGATAACGCAGTGATGCGCTCCATACCCAATGACCTCCTTGTGCGTCCATTAGTGCATTGACAACAAAAGTTACTGCAAAAAACATTGCCCCCGCAAGGCCTAACAAAATAGGTTTCATAGGAAACCCCCTTTTAAATATATTAGATACAATATATCGCAACTAAAAGAATTTCACCATAGTTATTTTTAAATGGATTTTCGATAATTTCTTCTATAATAAAAGAGCTGATGGGCATATTGCCATCAGCTCTTAGTTATTAAGATAAAAAGTAATCTACTAGTAAACCGATTGCCAACAGGAAATTGAATAAAGTATTCGTGATTCCCGTATCTTTCATGGCTGGCATTACTTGTAGAGGCTCACTGTAGCGCTTAAAGGTCATAATTATCTTTAATGGCTTAACAACACTCAGTAGCACTAATAAAGCCCAGGGTGTTACGATTCCGAGCACTACCAATAAAACAATCCAACTGTAAGATAAAATAAAAAACCACATGAAGATAGTAACTGCAGCCTGCCTACCAGCCAAGATCGCTAAGGTGCGCCGCCCGCTTTTTTTATCTCCAACCATGTCCCGAATATTATTGGCCATCATAATTGCTGCTACTAGCAATGTGCTGGGTACAGCTAGCATAACAGCGGTAGAGGTAATGGTTTCTGTTTGGATATAAAAAGCGACTATTACGATAAGGAAGCCCATAAACAATCCAGAAAACAATTCACCTAATGGCGTGTAAGCAATCGGGTATGGGCCTCCGGTATAAAAGTAACCGACTAACATGCCAATGCCTCCGACTGCCAATAGCCACCAACTTGTAGAAGCTGCAATATAAAGTCCTAATATTGCAGAGATTGCGTAGAGCAGAAATGCCAGTGCCAAAACGGTTTTAGGTGAAACACCATTCCGGACGATAGCGCCTCCGATGCCGACAGATTCTTTAGTATCGAGACCTCTCGCATAATCATAGTATTCATTGAACATATTGGTTGCTGCTTGAATCAGCAAGCTGGCAATCAGCATGGCCAAGAACAACGCCCAGTCTAAAGCTGTATAATGGATTGCAATCATTGTCCCAAGAAACACTGGGGCAAAAGATGCTGTTAAAGTATGGGGACGTGTGAGTTGCCACCAGACACGCCATCCACTATCAGCTTGTATGGAATGTGTCATTTCTATCTCTCCTATTCATTTCTTTCCAACCTATATTGTACTCCAAAATGCAGAGATTTACAGCATATGTTGTGCTGAATTCCGAAGAAAGGGGTATGATAGAAGGTAGAGATTAAAATGTATCGCAGCAAACTGAAGCTGCAGTAAACGGAGGTAATCCGGTGAATTCACAATCGTATTCATCAACTGGACAAATGGAAGCGAACCGCTTTAGCGGCTATCGTTTTTACACAGAAACCATTGAAGTATCAACCATGTCTGCTCTGGCATTTTTTGAAGCGGGGCAGGAACAATACGAAGGCAAGAGGATGTTTTGGCAGAACCGCGAAAAATCCTTTACGATGGTCGGTCTTGGGCATGCTTATGTGCTAACGGCAAATGATTATAAGGGGCGTTTCAACAGCATTCAAAAGGACTGGAAAGCGTTAAGTGCCCAATTGGTAAATGAAGAAACAGCAGTACAACCAGTATTGTTTGGCGGTTTTTCATTTGATCCTTTGAACAATCAGCCGAGCGAATGGAGAAATTTTCCGCAGGCTTATTTCGCTGTACCGACGTTTCAGCTTATTATCAAGGGGGAGCAGGCGTATGTCAGTGTCCATTTGATCACTAAGCAGCCAAACAGTTTTATGGATTTTGAAGCGTTGCGGAAAGAACGTGACCGGCTAATTCATGGCGCGCAAGTTTCAGAGCCAAAAGCGTATCAAAAACCCACAGTTTCGGATAAAAAGGAACTGAAAAAAGACGAGTATATGCGGTCCATTGAAAAAGTGACGGACGTAATCCGAGCAGGCGAAGTCGATAAAGTGGTTATCGCAAGAGCACTGGAACTTCGTTTTAAGGAAGCTTTAGCACCGGCCTCAGCTCTTTACCAGGCAGCCAATGAACAACCTGAAAGCTTTTTGTTTGGTCTTGAAGCCGGCGAACAATTCTTGTTCGGGGCAACTCCAGAGCGCCTTGTTAAAGTGGAACAGCATAAAGCCTTGTCTACATGTTTGGCAGGTTCTACGCCCCGCGGCCAATCGGTTGAACAGGATGAAGCATTGGGGCAAGCATTATTGAATGATTCGAAAAACCGATCTGAGCATCAGTATGTTGTGAAGATGATTGGCGACGTTTTTGAGGAGCATTGTTCGAGTCCGCGTATTCCACAAATCCCTAAGCTATTGAAAATTCGAGATATACAACATTTATACACGCCTGTTGAAGGCGAGTTGAAAAATGGCAGTTCACTATTGGATCTAGTCGAAGCGCTGCATCCAACACCGGCGCTTGGTGGGGAGCCGAAACAGCAGGCATTGAGCTTAATCCGCTCGTATGAACCATTGAATAGAGGATATTATGCAGCGCCAATCGGCTGGATTGACGCTAAAGGCGATGGTGAATTTGCCGTAGCGATTCGATCTGCTTTGCTTGATGGTGATAAAGCCTATTTATTCGCGGGCGGCGGCATTGTGGCAGATTCTACGCCACAAGCTGAATATGATGAGACATGGGTGAAGTTCCGCCCGATGCTTCGTGTATTGGGAGGAAATTTGCATGACGAATCGTGAGTTTTTAACTGAATATGTTTCGGCGTTTACACATTCGCTGATGCATGCAGGGGTAAAAAAAGCAGTCATCAGTCCAGGCTCCCGTTCGACGCCTCTTGCTTATGCTTTTATGAAACAAGAGGGGATAGAAACATATCGTCAAATAGATGAACGTTCGGCTGGGTTTTACGCGCTTGGCTTGGCAAAAGCTTCAAATAGCCCAGTTGTTTTGATTTGTACATCAGGCACTGCGGCAGCCAACTATTTCCCGGCGATTGTAGAAGCATATTATGCGCGTGTGCCGCTTCTCGTAATCACAGCGGATCGCCCGCACGAGCTTCGTGAAGTCGGGGCTCCGCAAGCGATTAACCAAATTAATTTGTTTGGCTCCCATGTCAAATGGTCAGCTGATCTGCCGTTGCCCGAACAAGGCAACCGTTTGGACTTTTTGAAGCGCCATTTGGGGCGTGCTGCAGCCATGGCTGAAACAGCGCCAAAAGGTCCGGTTCATTTGAATGTGCCGTTCCGTGAACCGTTGGGCATCGATTTCGAGCAGCCTTACGAAAGCGACGGGGAACCGTACCGTTTTGAAAATGGCCAGCAACTGACTGATGAAGCTGCGGCATTTTTACGAGAAGTATTCAGCCGTTCACGCGGCATGTTGATTGCAGGGGAAAATACTGCTCAGATTTCATTAGAACAATGGGAATTTATCCGCCGTCTCAGATGGCCTGTGCTTGCCGATCCGTTATCGAATTTACGGTCGAATGTACCTGATGATCTTATCGATGTCATCGTTGATTCATATGATGCTTTGTTGAAAACCGAGAAATTTGCTGACCGTGTAGCACCTGATGTGGTCGTACGAATCGGGCCGCAGCCAGTATCCAAGCCGCTTAGCCAATTTTTGGCGAAAAACAAGCCTGTGAGATACGTCGTCATCGATGAAAGCCCGTTGTTTAGGGATCCGCAATCTGCCGTTACGCACCACATCCAGCAGCATGCTTCTGTATTATGGGAGCTAAGCTTGGAAGTGAAAGCTTCAAACCAATACTTGGAGCAATGGATAAAAGCGGGAGAATTGGTGCGGCAGTCCATGTCCGCGCATTGCCAGCAAGAGTTGGATGAAGGCGTGTTGGCAAAAGCCTTATTCAATGAACTTGATAACTGCGATTTGACTGTCAGCAGCAGCATGCCGATCCGAGATGCGGATACCTATTTCCAGTCGACGCAGCGGGATGTGCGGATTTATGCCAATCGGGGTGCGAACGGTATAGATGGTGTTGTCTCGACGGCTTTCGGCATCCAAGCTGCGAACCAACGACCCGGATATTTGTTGATCGGGGATTTGGCTTTGCTGCATGATATGAACGGGTTGCTTGCGTCTAAATTACAAGCGGCCGACATGACGATTGTCGTCATGAATAACGATGGCGGCGGAATATTCTCCTATTTGCCGCAGTCGAAAGAAGAGCGCTATTACGAGGAACTATTTGGTACACCGACTGGTATCCAATTCAAAGCGGCAGCTGACATGTACGATGCGGAATATTTCTCTGTGGAGACTGTGGAAGAATTGCAGTCGGCGCTTAGAACACCGAAAGAAAAACCGGTACGAATCATCGAAGTGGCAACCAACCGCTCGAACAACGTAACGGTTCACCGGAAATTGTGGAGCCGCCTGGATCAGGGACTAAACACATGGAATTGATGACAAATGGAGTTCGCTATCATATTGAAGTGGCGGGTGAGGCAGCTTGCCCTGTCTTGGTCTTGCTCCATGGTTTTACGGGCAGCACGGCTACATGGAAAACAGTCATTGAAAACTGGCGAGATTACCGGATTGTGGCGATCGATTTGATTGGGCATGGCCAGACAGAAAGCCCGGCAGATGAAAGCCGTTATACTATGGAGCGGCAGCTGGATGACCTTGACTTCATTTTTGAGGAGATGAAGTTAGAGAAATTCACTCTGCTCGGCTATTCGATGGGCGGGCGTACGGCGCTTGCATATGCTTGTGAATTTCCGGATCGTATTGATCTGCTTGTGTTGGAAAGTGCTTCACCTGGCTTGAAAACAGAAGCAGCAAGACAAGAGCGGCGAGAAAGGGATGCCCAGTTGGCCTTTAACATTCTTGAAGGCGGCATAGAGCAATTCGTTGGGAAATGGGAGAACATTCCGTTGTTCGACAGCCAGAAGTCATTGCCGGAATACGTACGTCAACAAGTAAAACAAGAACGGTTGGCACAAAATGCACAAGGCTTGGCGAACAGCTTGAAAGGCATGGGCACAGGTTCCCAACGATCGTATTGGGACTGCCTGCCGGAATTGAAGATGCGGGTTTTACTGATCACCGGTGAGTTGGACCCGAAGTTTTACGCCACCGCGCGTGAGATGCAGGAGCTCTTGCCGAACGCAGAACATCGCATCATTTCAGCGGGACATGCGATTCATGTGGAAAAACCGGTTGAATTTGCTACAATGGTTATGGAACGATTAAATGGAATCAATGAGGAGGACTAACATGTCAACACGTCAATGGGTTACAGAACTTACATATGAAGACATAAAATACGAAACATATAATGGGATTGCAAAAATCACCATTAACCGTCCGGAAGTGCGCAATGCGTTCCGCCCGAAAACGGTTCATGAATTGATCGACGCATTTTCACGCGCGCGCGATAATTCGGATGTCGGTGTCATCGTCTTGACAGGCGAAGGCGAAAAAGCATTCTGTTCAGGCGGCGACCAATCCGTTCGTGGACATGGCGGATACGTTGGGGAAGATGAAATTCCACGCCTTAACGTCTTGGACTTGCAGCGCTTGATCCGCGTCATTCCGAAACCGGTTGTTGCGATGGTTGCTGGATACGCAATTGGCGGCGGACACGTGCTTCACGTTGTTTGTGATTTGACGATTGCTGCAGACAACGCTCGCTTCGGCCAAACTGGGCCGCGTGTCGGTTCATTTGATGCAGGCTATGGCTCCGGCTATTTGGCACGCATCATCGGACATAAGAAAGCCCGCGAAATCTGGTACTTGTGCCGTCAATATGATGCACAAGAAGCGCTTGATATGGGCCTTGTCAACACAGTTGTGCCTTACGAGCAATTGGAAGACGAAACCGTGAAATGGTGTGAGGAAATGCTCGAAATGAGCCCGACTGCACTGCGTTTCGTCAAAGCGGCAATGAATGCGGATACGGACGGCCTTGCTGGTCTTCAGCAGATGGCTGGCGACGCAACTTTGCTTTATTACACAACAGATGAAGCAAAAGAAGGCCGCGATGCGTTCAAGGAAAAACGCAAACCGGACTTTGGCCAATTCCCGCGTTTCCCGTGATCATATGAATTTGAAAGAGCTGTCTTCTTCGGAGGCAGCTTTTTTTCAATCGATTAACTGTAAAAGAAAGGATTTTGAAAATGACTTATCCGAATTGGCTGTCGCAGCGCGCTTATTTGACAGGGAATCAATTGGCTTTATCGTTCGGCGAGGATGAATGGACTTTTGCAGAAGTGAACAAGATCGCACTCGATTATGCCGGGAAGCTAGCGCATTTTGGCATCACGGAGCATTCGCGTGTCGCCTTATTGGCCAAATCGAATGCCGAAGCTGTGTTTGTCATTTATGGCTGCCTGCATATCGGCTGTGAAATGGTCATGCTCAATGAACGGCTGGCGGGAGCGGAACTGGCGTATCAGATTGAAGACGCAAAGGTGGACCGAGTATTCGTGGGTGCTGAGTTATACGAAAAAGTGGCAGCAGCACAGCCCGTTTCTTTTGAGCAATTGAGACAAGCGCCGATCGCGGATTTTCATTTGCTGGCGGAATGGGCGAAAGACCGCACCATGTCCATCATGTATACATCCGGGACGACGGGCAATCCGAAAGGGGTTCGGCAGACAGCTGAAAACCATTTTTCCAGCGCGGTGTCTTCTGCGCTGAACTTGGGGGTATCTCCTAATGATGTCTGGCTATGCACGGTGCCGTTATTCCATATCAGCGGATTCTCGATTTTGATGCGGTCGCTCGTCTGCGGGATGGGCGTCAGGCTTTACGACAAATTCGATGCTGTGGCGTGTGCAGATGAATTATGTAAAGGACAAGTGACGCATAGTTCGGTGGTCGCTGTAACGCTTGATCAAGTATTGCGAGAGATCGAGCAACGGCAACTGCGCGTGTCTCCAAGCTTTAAGCAAGTTCTTGCAGGGGGCGGACCGATTCCCGTTTCGTATTTGCAGCGGGCGGAAGCGCATGGTATTCAAGTGCTTCAAACTTACGGCATGACCGAAACATCTTCGCAGACGACGACTTTGCAGCCGGCTGACGCGAAAACAAAAATCGGTTCTGCCGGCAAGCCGTTATTTCTCTATCAAGTAAAAATTGATGGTGCAATGACGGGGGAAGCGGGTGAGATTCTTATTAAAGGGCCTCAAGTGACCCCTGGCTATATTGGTAAGTTCGAGGAACGCGGTGTACAAAAAGACGGCTGGCTCGCAACAGGAGATATCGGTTATTTGGATTCAGAAGGATTTTTATTCGTTGTCGACAGGCGCTCGGATTTGCTCGTTTCTGGCGGAGAGAACGTATACCCGGCAGAAATTGAGAAAGTGTTGATGGCCCATCCATCTGTCCGGGAAGCCGGGGTTTGCGCGATGGCAGACAGCACATGGGGAGAAGTGCCAGCAGCGTTTGTCGTGCTCGATGATCCTGAAGTATTGGATGAGCTTTCGCAATTTTGCCGGGAACAGCTGGCCGGCTATAAAGTACCAAAATTGTTCCGTATGGTGGATGCGCTGCCGCGGAACGCATCGAATAAACTGCTCAGAAGGGAATTGAAGACATGGCTGTAATTGCAGGCATTGAATTCCACAAAGTGAAGCAGCCTTTAAAGCACCCTTTCATTACCGTATTGCAGAAAGTCGAGAAACGTGAAGGGACTGTGGTAATTGTCCGAGACCTTGAGGGGCGAGAGGGCTACGGTGAATGTGTCGCGTTTGATACGCCTTGGTACACAGAAGAAACGGTGACGGGCAGCCGTTTTGTGATGGAGCAGGTGCTAGCCCCTCTCTTGATAAATGAGCAGTTGGAGCATCCGGCTGAGACGGCGCATTTATTTTCAACAGTAAAAGGCAATCATATGGCAAAAGCGGCTATAGAAATGGCTGTATGGGATTTATTTGCCAAGCGACAAGGAGTACCGTTGTATGAATTTGTCGGTGGAATCTCTGCCTCGATTCCAGCAGGCGTGGTCGTTGCAGGAAAGAGCGATGAATTGTCGGAGAATGTAAGGTTGGCGATCGACAGCGGTTATCGGCGCATCAAACTGAAAATTTCGCCTGATTCAGATGTTGCTTTATTGAAAAAGCTTGTTACGTCCAATCCAGAGATTTCGTTCTACGCTGATGCCAATGGCAGTTTTTCGGGACGAGCTTTGGAAGAGTTGCTAGCATTTGACCAGACGGGTTTCGCGCTGATTGAACAGCCCTACGGAGAACAGCAGTGGGACGCCCACCGGATTGCCCGGTCAAACATGACAACGCCAATCTGTCTAGATGAAAGCATCCATAGCCTCGAAGATGTAAAGCGTATGGTGGAAAAGCAAGCAGGGGACATCATTGTCTTGAAGATGGGGCGTCTTGGCGGGTGGACGGAAACCTTGAAAGTCGTTGAATTCTGCAGAAACGAACAAATCGAAATGTGGGTCGGCGGTATGATCGAGTTCGGTGTGTCCAAAGCGCATAATCTCGCGCTTGCCTCACTGCCGGAAATGAAGCTGACTGGTGATTTTTCAGACTCAAACCATTTTTGGCAGACAGATATCGTTTCTCCAGAAATCCGTGTGGCGAACGGGGAAATTAAACTAAGTGAAAGCCCGGGAATAGGATATAGGCTGAAAATATAAAAAAACTCGCCGACGTATTGTTCGGCGAGTTTTTACTATTTCAAGACCGTTTCAAGTGCTTGAAGATTTTTTTCCATCAAGGTGAAATAAGTTTCGTCGTTATCGATGTTCTCTTGTGTCAGCACCCCAAGATTATGCATTTCGATCGCTTCGGCGCCGACTTCGTTTTGAATGACTTCTGTCAAATTCGACGAGACGTTTTGTTCGAAGACAATGTATTGAATGTCTTTTTCACGCGCCATGTCGACGATTTCTGTGAGTTCCTTTTGGGACGGTTCGTCTTGGCTGTTCAAGCCTGCGACGGCCACTTGTTCAAATCCGTAAGGTGCGGCAAGATAGCCGAATGCTGCATGGGAGACGAAAAAGGTGTCGCGTTCGACTTTTTCGTCCAAGTTTTGGAACGACTCATCAAGTTCTTCTAGTTCAACCACAAGTTCTTCGTAATTCTTGTTGAATTCTTCTGCACCTTCTGGGTCTTTCTCTATTAAAGCATCGCGGACAGAAGCGGCGAGTTCCTGGCTCAAGACAGGGGAGATCCAGACGTGCGGATCAGTGGAGCCGTGGTCATGGCCTTCGTGGCCTTCTTCCTCTTCATGATTTCCCTCTTCATCGTCATGGCCATGTTCGTCTTCTTCGTTAGCGTGCTCATCTTCAGCTTCATGCCCGTGCTCGTCTTCCGTGTGTGCATCGGCTTGTGCACCCGCGGCAGCTTCGAGCTGTTCATCGGTGATTCCATCTGCCGTAGCGACAAATTCGAGGTCTTCATTTTGCAGCGTTTCCTGTGCGCTGTCGATAAAGCCTTCCAGCCCTAACCCGACATAAAAGAGCAGATCGGCATCTGCCATATTGATCATGTCTTTTTGGGTCGGCTCAAAGCTATGTTCATTGGCGCCGGCCGGGTAAACCGATTTGACATCCACACGCTCGCCGCCGATGCGTTCTGCAAAATAAACAAGCGGGTAAACGGTCGCATAAACATCGAGTTTTCCTTCTGCCGTTTCGCTTTCAGCCCCGCTGTCGGTTTCTGTGTTGCTGCCGCATGCGGCTAACAATAAAATAAGTGCTATGCCTGCAAATAATGCTAGTTTCTTCATGAAATGTCCCTCCAAATTTAATGCGTGTTCATAAAATGTAATCGTTACGTTTTGTTGACTCTTAGAATCATACAATACAATCCGATTGAACACAAGAAAAAAACCCACCTATTTTTTAGGGGGCCATTCTTCCGGGACAAAATCCACGCCGCCTTTATGGAACGGGTGGCAACTTAAAATACGGCGCATGGCGAGATAACCGCCTTTGAATGCGCCATGTTTTTCCACCGCTTCGATTCCGTAATGGGAGCAAGTCGGGTAGAATCTACAGCTCGGAGGCGACAGAGGCGAGATGAAGCGTTGATAAAAACGGAACAGCTTTACTAATGCGGTTTTCATCGTGATTCCACTCTTTTCTTATTTGGTTGCGGTTCGTTGATGTTTATTGTAGGGCTTTTAAAGGTATTTATAAAGCAGAAGAGCTTATCAAAAATAATGGAGAGTGATGAATTGTGTCAACAGCATTAAACGAAGAATTAAACGTACAAGTTGCTACATGGTCGGTGGTCTATACGAAATTACATAATTTCCATTGGTATGTAAAAGGACCGTCGTTCTTTACTTTGCATGTAAAGTTTGAAGAGTTGTATAACGAAGCGACGCTTCACATGGATGAAATCGCAGAACGCTTGCTGGCACTTGGCGGTAAGCCCGTTGCCACGATGAAAGAGCAGCTGGAACTGTCGGTTGTAGACGAAGCGACAAGCAATGAGAGCGCGGAGCAGATGGTCGATACACTTGTTTCCGATTACGACAAGATCATGAAATCCTTGAAAAAAGGCATGGGGCTTGCGGCTGAAGACGGTGATGACATGACAGAGGATATGCTCAATGCCATCCACCAAAACTTAGAGAAGCATTCCTGGATGCTATCTGCATTTCTCGGCGAAAAGAAGTAGAATAGAGGAAATGGGCGTGCGACCGTTAGCCGGTTGTGCGCCTTTTCTGAAGCCGGGAGGATTGTTTAATGGAATATAAAGATTTGAACGGCTGTGTTTGCCGTTTGTTTTTTGAAAAAGGGCAGTCACAGATCGAAAGCCGGCATGTGCTGGTTATTGGGAAATTTAACGGAAACTGGTTGTTGACGAGGCATTCCGTGCGTGGGCTTGAATTTCCCGGGGGCAAAGCCGAGCCGGGCGAATCGCTGGAGCAGGCGGCGAAGCGGGAAGTACACGAAGAAACCGGAGCCAGCGTCAATGACTTGGAATGGCTTGCTGAATATACGGTTTATACCGATAAACCGTTTAGCAAAACGGTATTTGCGGCCGCTATTAAGGACATGGCTGAAGTTGAATGGATGGAAACGGATGGACCGGTATTAGTTGCGGAACTTCTAATAGATGAAAATTATAGCTTTCTGATGCGCGATGCGGGGATGGAGGCGATTATAGAGAAGGTGAAGACTATTGAAAAATGGTGACATTGAATCGATGAGATGGTATCCATCACCGAATCCGAATGTACGACTGCGGGAAGTGACATATTGGTCTGAAGGCTTGCGCATTAAGGGTTTATTGGCACAGCCGAAAACAGAGGATGCCGGAAGTGGAATCTTGTACCTGCGCGGGGGAATCCAGTCCATCGGCATGGTGAGGCCGGCGCGGATTGCACAATTTGCGGGGATGGGATTTACCGTTTTTGCGCCTTATTACCGCGGCAATCGGGGCGGTGAAGGGAAAGATGAATTTGCCGGTGAAGACCGCTATGATGCCGTAAATGCCGTGGACGTGCTGAAAAAGTTCAATTCAGGGCCCGTGCATTTACTAGCCTTTTCAAGAGGCGGCATTATGGCGCTTTGGACTGCGGTGCTGAGAAGCGATGTTTGTTCCGTCGTGACTTGGGCAGGCGTTACGGATACGGTGCTGACGTATAAAGAGCGGCTCGATATGCGCCGCATGATGAAACGGCTCTACGGCGGGACTCCAAATACTGCGCTTCCGGCATTTGAGGAGCGCAATCCACTCATACGCATCGGGGAGAGCGATGCTGCTTACCTGATCATCCATGGCTTGAAAGACGATAATGTTTCGCCCCAGCAAGCTTTTCTGTTAGAAGAGGCGTTGCAGCTCAATCATCAGCCTTGTGAAACTTGGTATTTTCCGGAATACACGCATTTTTTTCCTCCCACGGCAAATCGTAAGACCGCAAAAGCCCTGACGGTATGGATGAAAGAGCAGGAGAAGCGCAAAAAGAATTTAACCGAAACTGTCCGCGATAATGCAGAAACTTAATGTGGTAGTTGAGAATAAAACAAAAAAGGACGGAGAGAAATGATTCATTTCTCTTCGTCCTTTTATGATGTAATTAATTATGGGTAGGGCCGCCTTTTTGGCTGATGCCAGCATCCACAGTGCCGAATTTCTCAAAGTTGTCTTTGAACTTCTTCGCCAATTCCTGTGCTTTTTGGTCATAAGCTGCTTTATCAGCCCATGCGTTGCGCGGGTTCAATACTTCAGTCGGTACGCCTGGGATTTCTTTAGGCATATTCAAGCCGAAGACGGATTCGTGTTCCATCTCCACGCCGTTCAAGTCGCCGCGGATTGCTGCGCGCACCATCGTGCGGGTGTATGACAATTTCATACGGCTTCCGACGCCGTAGATGCCGCCAGTCCATCCGGTGTTCACAAGGTAGACATCTGCGCCGTGCTCATCGATTTTGTCACCGAGCATTTCAGCGTAAACGGTCGCATGAAGCGGAAGGAATGGTGAGCCGAAGCAAGTCGAGAATGTCGCTTCCGGTGATGTGATGCCGCGTTCTGTTCCGGCAAGTTTCGATGTGTATCCGCTTAGGAAGTGGTACATTGCTTGTTCTTTCGTCAATTTGCTGATTGGAGGCAATACGCCGAACGCGTCTGCTGTCAAAAAGACGATTGTTTTCGGGTGCCCTGCAACAGAAGGGATGACGATGTTATCGATGGCATCGATCGGGTATGCTGCACGCGTGTTTTCCGTCAGCGATCCGTCGTCGTAATCCGGGATGCGAGTATCTTCGTCAACGACTACGTTTTCAAGAACCGAGCCGAAACGAATAGCATCAAAGATTTGCGGCTCGTTTTCACGTGACAAGTTGATCGTTTTTGCATAGCAGCCGCCTTCGATGTTGAAGACGCCGTTATCGGACCAGCCGTGCTCATCGTCGCCGATCAATTTACGGTCTTCGTCAGCTGACAAAGTTGTTTTTCCTGTTCCGGAAAGTCCGAAGAACAAAGCGACGTCGTCGTTTTTACCGACGTTCGCTGAACAGTGCATCGGCAGGATGCCTTTTTCAGGAAGGATGTAGTTCATGATCGAGAAGATGGATTTTTTCATTTCGCCAGCGTATTCCGTGCCGCCGATCAAGATAATTTTCTTTTCCATCGAAACGATAATGAAGGTTTCGGAATCCGTTCCGTCCACTGCAGGGTCTGCGTGGAAAGTCGGAGCGTAAACGACAGTGAATTCAGCTTCATGCGCCTTCAATTCTTCCGCAGTCGGGCGGATGAACAATTGATGGGCAAATAGGTTATGCCATGCGTATTCATTGATTGTCTGAATCGCAAGGCGCGACTCAGGATCTGCGCCGGCAAAGCCTTTGAAGACGTACAAAGCGTCTTTTTCTTTCAAATGATTAAGGACTTTGGCGTATAGGTTTTCGAAGATTTCGGCTGAAATCGGGCGGTTGACGCTGCCCCAGTCAATTTTATCTTTCGAAATCGCTTCTTCTACCATATACTTGTCTTTAGGCGAACGGCCCGTGTATTTGCCGGTTTCCGCTTTGACTGCGCCTTCACGCGTCAAAACTGCCTCCCCGCAGGATGTTGCAGCTTCCACCAATTGTGGAACGGATAATTGCATATTGATATTTGTGCCGTTCAAAAGTTCTTTCAAATCATTTGCTAGATTCACTGAAGTCATATATATGTACCTTCCTTTTCGTTTATTCCCAAATGAATGGGGAAGATGTATATTCGAACATTAGTATAACACATTGACGCGATTAGTCTATACTAATAACTAGAATTCTGTCAATGTTCATTAATTGTGCTCTTTCAATAGTACAAAAAGATGCATGCTTAAAAGTCTGACAATCGTTTCTGGTAAAAACGTTGACAGTGCTTGCTGCATTCCGTATGATGGGAAATTGAACGGATACTCTTATTCCGAGCTGGTGGAGGGTGCAGGCCCAATGAAACCCGGCAACCTGCTGTTTTGCAGCGATGGTGCCCAACCTGAAGCAAGGCGAATGCCTTGGACGATAAGAGTGAAAGGTGCTTATGATGATTATTCCTTTCCTCATGTATTAAGATGAGTGAAGGGATTTTTTTATGGAATGCCCTTAATCCTCGTGTGCAGGCTGAAAAAGCTGGAAGTTCAATTCCTATAAACGGAAACGGACTTGACATGGGAAAACGAGTACCGTATCAATTTCGAGAGCAATCTCGCAGGATATAAGGAGGAACTTTTTTTGACAAACCGTCGATTATTCACATCAGAATCAGTAACAGAGGGCCATCCGGATAAAATTTGCGACCAAATTTCAGACGCAATCCTGGATGCGATCCTAACAGAAGATCCGAATGCGCGTGTCGCATGCGAAACGACTGTAACGACAGGGCTCGTTCTTGTCGCAGGCGAAATTACAACATCCACATATGTAGACATTCCGAAAGTAGTCCGCCAGACCGTCAAAGAGATCGGCTACACACGCGCGAAATACGGATTTGATTCCGAGACGAGCGCAGTATTGACGGCGATCGACGAGCAGTCGGCAGATATCGCTGCAGGCGTCAACGTGGCACTTGAAGCGCGTGAAGGCCAGATGACCGATAAGGAATTGGACGAAATCGGAGCAGGAGACCAAGGCTTGATGTTCGGGTATGCGTCAAACGAAACAGAAGAATTGATGCCATTGCCGATCAGCTTGGCCCACAAACTCGCACGCCGCTTGGCGGAAGTGCGCAAAGAAGAAATCTTGCCATATCTCCGTCCAGACGGGAAAACGCAAGTAACGATTGAATACGATGAAAATAATAAACCAGTGCGTGTCGATACGATCGTCATTTCGACGCAGCACCATCCAGAAGTATCGTTGGAGCAAATCCAGCGCAACTTGAAGGAATACGTCATCAATGAAGTCGTACCGGCTGAACTTTTGGACGCTGAAACGAAATACTTCATCAACCCGACAGGCCGCTTCGTCATCGGTGGGCCTCAAGGTGATGCTGGTCTTACTGGCCGCAAGATCATCGTCGATACTTACGGCGGTTATGCAAGACACGGCGGAGGCGCATTCTCCGGTAAAGACGCGACGAAAGTCGACCGTTCTGGAGCTTATGCAGCACGCTACGTGGCGAAGAATATCGTCGCTTCTGGCCTTGCCGATAAATGTGAAGTGCAGCTAGCCTATGCAATTGGTGTGGCACATCCGGTATCGATTGCTGTCGATACGTTCGGTACTGGAAAAGTCAGCGAAGACAAATTCATCGAACTCGTACGTGCGAACTTCGATTTGCGTCCAGCTGGCATCATCAAAATGCTCGACCTTCGCCGCCCGATCTACAAACAGACAGCGGCTTATGGCCATTTCGGACGCACGGATGTCGATCTTCCGTGGGAACGTACAGACAAAGCGGATGCACTGAAACAACAAGCGAACGCATAATAAAAAGCAGGCGGAAAAATATCCGCCTGCTTTTTCTATTGAAGTGATTTATAATAAGCTGCTTTTTCAGCGTATTCCCGGACAATGCGTTCCATATCTTTTTTGTCCGCTTCGTTCAGTTCACGCACTACTTTTGCTGGGCGTCCAAATGCCAAGGTGCCTGGCGGGATTTTCTTTCCTTGTGCAACAAGGCTACCGGCGCCGATGAATGCTCCTTCGCCAATTTCAGCGCCGTCCAGAATGATCGAGCCCATGCCGACCAGAGCACCTTTTTTGATTTTGCAGCTATGAAGCGTCACTTGGTGGCCGATCGTGACATCGTCTTCTAGGATGAGCGGGTTGTCGGGACTTTGATGGAGCATCGACAGATCTTGGATATTGGTGTTTTTCCCGATAATTGTTGGTGCCACGTCGCCACGGATGACGGTATTGAACCACACAGAGGAGTTCTCGCCGATAGTCACATCGCCAGTGACGGTCGCATAATCAGCAATGAACGCCGATTTGTCAATCTTTGGTGATTTGTCTTTATATGGATAGATCATAGCAAAGCTCCTTTATCCTTGATAAGATGTAATTAGTTCTAATCGTATCAAAAAGACGAAAAAGGTCAATTGATCAAGCTGCATAGGGAGGCGCAGATTATGTGGAAATGGCAAGCGGAAGGCGATGCAAAAGGCGTTATCGTGTTGATCCACAGTGCATACGAAGAGCATAAGCGCTATGCATGGCAAATCGAGAAATGGCGCAGGAACGGCTTTCATGTCTATATGGGCGATCTGCCCGGACATGGGACGCAAGCTGGAGCTGATTCGGTGCACCGTGAACAATTTTTCGAGTATGATAAAGCAGCCGCTGAATTGCTGCGCTTGGCAGCGGAAAATGATTTGCCGATCGTGCTCATGGGACACGGGCTCGGAGCAGCGATTGCGATCCACGCCCTTGCTGAAAACCGTCATCCTGTAGCAGCGCTTATTGTCACGTCGCCATGGTTTGAATTGCAAAAAGTGCCGAGCAAGCCAACACTTGCCTTTTCCGGCATCAGCAAGCTTACCGGAAAAGGGAAAATCGATCACGGCATCGAATTGCGCCATTTGACGAGACGCAAGTTCCAGGACGAATTGGTGGGTGCCGAGCGAGCGATCAAGTCGCTCAGTTCACCGGTCTGGTGGAAGGAATTGCAAAGTTATTTGGAGCAAGCCGCTCAAATACAGCTTCAGGATACTCCAATCATGCTCCATGTGGGCCAGCGGGATTTGATAACACGAACCGCTGCTGGGCGTACTTGGCTGTCTAAGCAAGCCGTGAACGAATTCCAATTCAAGGAATGGCCATTTTGCTACCACGATCTGCTGCAGGAACCGGAGCGGGAGGAAATATTCAAGGCTGCGTTGTACTTTGCCGAATCGGCAGCGGAATCCGAAAAAACACGCCGCAGCCAATAACACTTCATGATCAGCAATTGCATCAAAGAATAGAAAGGAACGATCAAGATGCCACTACGTTTCAGCATATTAGACCAATCCCCGATCTCCCAAGGCCAAACAGCCTGTGAAGCTTTGGCCGATACGGTACAGTTGGCGCAACACGCAGAACAATGGGGCTACACACGCTTTTGGGTATCGGAGCATCACGATGCCAAAACTTTGGCGGGCTCTTCGCCAGAAATTCTCATCAGCCATATTGGCGCCAAAACTTCATCGATCCGCCTGGGTTCTGGCGGTGTCATGCTGCCGCATTATTCGGCGTTTAAAGTGGCAGAGAACTTCAATTTATTGGAGAACCTGTACCCCGGACGTATTGATGCGGGTGTTGGCCGCGCACCAGGGGGCATGCCGAGAGCATCGTTCGCTTTATCGAATGGCCGTTTGCGGGATGCGGGGCGCTTTCCTGAACAGCTAGATGAGCTGCGCATGTATTTGGAAAACAGCATTCCGGAAACACATGATTATTATGGAATGAACGCAACCCCGGTGCCGCCGGAAGCGCCGCCGATCTGGATGCTCGGCTCAGGGCAGGGATCTTCGCAATTGGCTGCCGAAAAAGGCTTGCCGTATATGTTCGCCCATTTTATTAACGGCGAAGGCGGACAGGAATTTGCCGCCAACTACAGAAAAAAATTCATTTCGCATAAAGGCAATAGACCGTATACAGGCTTTGCGATCTTTGCCGTATGCCAGGAAACTCAGGAGCAGGCGGAATATGTCGCATCTTCACTTGACCTGTCGCTTGCGATGGGTGCACAGGGCATGCCGTCTGACGGTACGCCGCCTCCTGAACAAGCGGCCGCTTACGAATACTCGAAATTCGAAAAGCTGCTCGTTGAAGATAACCGGCGGCGCATGGTCGTCGGCGACCCTGTTCAAGTGGTGGATCAATTGGAAGCGCTTGGCGCAGAATATGAAGCCGAGGAAGTGATGCTCGTTTCCGTTGCCTACGATTTTAAAGATAAGTTAACGACGTTCCGGTTGATCGCTGAAGAAATGGCTAGCAGAACGTCCTCAAAAGAGCAACAGGCTGAATAAACAGCTTGTTGCTTTTTTTTATGTTTGCAGAAAAAGGTTTACAGATGGGCTGGGGGGATAAAGAGTTGAAACGGCAGAAATAAAGAAAGAAGGAATGGATATGTTTGATCGCACTGCAGGCAGTCACGTTGTCGAGTTATTGAAGCAATGGAACATAGATCATATTTACGGAATGCCGGGGGATTCCATCAATGAATTGATGGAGGAACTGCGAAAGGTGGACATTCGCTTTATCCAGATCCGCCATGAAGAGACAGGGGCGCTCGCTGCATCTGCTTATTCGAAACTGACCAGGCACATCGGCGTGTGCTTGTCGATTGCAGGGCCAGGGGCGATCCATCTGCAAAATGGTTTGTATGATGCGAAGAAAGACAAAACACCGGTGCTCGCGATTGTCGGGCAAGTGACCAGCACTTCGGTCGGGACCGATACGTTCCAGGAACTGAAGTTGGAATCGATGTTCGAAGACGTTTCGGTCTATAACCGCCGCGTACAAAATGCCGAGCAATTGCCGGATATGCTCAATCAGGCGATACGCACAGCCTATGCCGAAAAAGGGCCGGCTGTGCTCGTAGTGTCGGACGACTTATTCAGCACGAAAATCAAACGAGAAAAAGAGATGACTTCGCCGGAGTATTCCGTGCCGCATATCCGGGCGGCAGAAGAAGATTTGAAAGAGGCATTGAAGCTATTGGAGACTGCGAAAAAACCAGTCATTTTGGCAGGCAAAGGCGCGCAAGAGGCAACTGGGGAAGTGCTGGCGTTCTCAGAAAAACTGAAAGCGCCGATTATTGCATCACTTCCGGCCAAAGGCTTGATCCCCGATGATCACCCGAATAATTTAGGGCAGCTTGGGCAACTTGGGACGGAACCGGCTGAACAAGCGATGAAACAATCCGACTTGGTCATCCTCGCCGGCACAGCGTACCCATACCGTGAGTATTTGCCGGATAACGCGCCTGCCATCCAAATTGATATCGAACCGCGCGTCATCGGCAAATATTACCCAGCGACGGTAGGCGTAGTCGGGGAACTCGGATCAGCGCTAAATTATCTGACAAGCCAGCTCGGTGAAAAAGATCGAGGGTTCTTGAATCAATTTCAGGAGAAAAGAAGTGCTTGGCATGACAAGCTGCGTGCGGATATCGATAAGCAAACCGACATGCTTCAGCCCCAGCAAGTGCTAGGCGAAATCCAGCATATCCTGGAGCGGGACGCTGTCGTTTCACTTGATGTCGGGAGCATTACCATCTGGACAGCGAAGTATTTGCAGCTGACTGGCCAAAAATTGGTGTTATCGTCCTGGCTCGGCACGATGGGCTGTGGTTTGCCAGGTGCCATTGCAGCGAAACTGGCATATCCGGAAAGACAAACCGTCGCAATCGTCGGGGACGGCGGATTTTCCATGGGCATGCAGGATTTTGTTACCGCAGTTAAATACGAGCTGCCGATGATCATCGTCGTCTTCAATAACCAGAAGCTTCAATTGATTGAAGACGAGCAAAAAATGGCAGGCAATAAGCCGACCAATGTGGAGCTTACCAATATCGACTTCGCGGCGTTTGCCATCGCTTGCGGCGGTGAAGGCTATACAGTAAAAACACGTGCCGAATTGCAGGACGCTTTATCAAAAGCGAAAGCAAGCAAACAGCCAGTCGTCATCGATGCATATGTGGAAGACATCTCGGCTGTATTATAGAAGAAATTGAAACATTTATATGAATAGATGAAAGGAAGGCGAAAGAGATTGAATTCGAAAATGATAGCACTAGGATTTTATAAACCCGGAAATACGGAACAACCGCCTCAGTTCGAAGCGGTGGAATTGGACAAGCCTGAGCCAAAAGGACATGATTTGCTCGTGGAGGTGAAGGCGGTATCGGTGAATCCGACCGATTACAAAACGCGTGATTCGAAAAAACCGGACGATGATTCCTTAACGATCGTCGGAAGGGACGTTGCCGGAGTGGTCGTTTCCGTTGGCAGTGAGTGTTCATTGTTTAAAGAAGGCGACGAAGTGTTTTATGCTGGCACCAATGTCCGGGAAGGCGGGCATAGCGAATTCCATTTGGTCGACGAGCGCATCGTCGGCCACAAGCCAAAGAATCTGGATTTTGCGCACGCAGCCGCCTTGCCTTTGACGGGATTGACGGCGATGGAAGCCTTGTTTGTCCGCTTGGGCATCTCTAAAAACCCGCAGGACAATGAAGGCAAGAACATTCTGATCATCGGTGCTGCTGGCGGTGTCGGTTCGATCGCCACACAGATCGCCAATTTGGTGGGGCTCACCGTGATCGGAACAGCATCACGGACGGAGACGGTCGAGTGGGCAAAAAATCACGGCGCCCACCATACCATCAACCACCACAAGGAATTGCTGCCTCAATTAAAGGAACTGGATATTGATGGCGTGGACTATATCTTTTGCCTAACCAATACAGATGACCATATGGCAGGCATGGCCGAAGCAATCCGGCCGCAAGGGAAAATCTGTTCAATCTTGCCGGCGTTCAAACCGCTTGCTTCTGGATTCTTCGGAAAAAGCGTGACCTTCGTTTACGAATTGATGTACACGCGTTCGATGTTCCAGACCGAAGACATGATCGAGCAGCATCAATTGTTGGACGAACTGTCGGAATGGGTAGACAGCGGCAAAGTCCAATCGACGCTCAATGAAACGATGGCGCCGATCAATCCGGCAAACTTGAAAGAAGCTTATGGAAATCTGATGTCCGGTAAGACCATCGGGAAAATTGTTCTCGAAGGTCCTGTCGAGAAATAAATGAAAGAGCAGCGTGCATGTGCACGCTGCTCTTTTAGATTTGGCCATCAGTTCTTTTGGCGCTGGTGTTTTTTCTCGATTGCGACCAAAAATGGCGGGGAATGCTGCTGGTTGATGAATTCGTATTTCATGACGTCGTAGCGGGTTTGCGGCAAACGCTTGACGTAATCCATGACGGCATCACGCTCTTCGCTGCCGCCGTCGTGCCCCGAATAAATGACCACCAACACCAAGCCGCCAACTTTCAAGCGATCCACACATTGGCCGATCGCCTGCAAGGTGCTGTCTGCTTTGGTGATGATTGTGTGGTCGCCTTTCGGCAAATAACCAAGGTTGAAAACGGCAGCCGAAATCGATTCCGTTACATATTGATCGATTTTCGCGTGGCTGTCGCATATTAATTCGACATGGGAAAACTCTTCTGTCCGCTGCCTGGTCGCTTCGATGGCTTGTTGTTGAATATCGAAAGCGTAGACTTTTCCAGCATCGCCGGTAAGCCCAGCCAGAAAATGTGTATCGTGACCGTTGCCGGCGGTGGCATCTACCACGATGTCACCAGCATGCACGGCTTGTTCGAGCAAAGATTTGGTGAAAGGCAAGACGCGTTGCAAGGTCATAATGCCACACTCCCCGCATAATGCTTGCCTTGCCAACTGCCGCGAGTTTCGAGTTCTTTATCGATGCCGTTTAGCACTTCCCATTTATTCGTGCTCCACATCGGGCCGATCATCAAATCGATCGGTCCATCGCCGGTGATGCGTTGAACGACCATGTCGGGCGGAATGATTTCCAGCTGATCTGCCACGAGCTGGATATAAGCGTCCTTTTCCATGAACTCGACCAAACCTTTTTCATATTGTTTGACCATTGGCGTGCCATTCAATAGATGCAAGAGGTGGATTTTAATGCCTTGGACATCTAGTTTTGCGATAGTCCGAGCGGTCTCCATCATCATGTCCCTGTCTTCAAGCGGCAAGCCGTTAATGATGTGGCTGCATATATTGATGTTATGCGCTCGTAGTTTATCGACGCCTTTTTTGTACGTATCAAAATCATGTGCGCGGTTGATGAGTTGCGCAGTGCGCTCGTGGACGGTTTGCAGGCCGAGTTCCACCCATAAATACGTCCGCTCATTGAGCTCGGCCAAGTATTCAACGACTTCATCCGGCAGACAATCAGGCCGCGTCCCGATGCTTATGCCGACGACATTGTCCTGTGCGAGTGCCGCTTCGAATTGTCGTTTGATGACGTCAATCGGCGCATGGGTATTCGTATACGCTTGGAAATAGGCGATGTATTTGGCGTCTTTCCATTTGCGGTGCATTTTCGCTTTCACTTGCTCGAATTGTACCGGAATCGGGTCAACGCGGTCTCCGGCGAAATCACCAGACCCGGCGACCGAACAGAAGGTGCAGCCACCGAAAGCGACTGTGCCGTCGCGGTTCGGGCAATCAAATCCGGCGTCCAGTGAGATTTTCATGATCTTTTCTCCGAACTGCCCGCGTAAATGGCGGTTCCATGTATAATAGCGCTTCCCGTCACTTGGGAAAGGACATTCATTGTTCATAATAAAACCACTCCTTAGCTGTCATTATAACACGCTGGTGCTGGCCTAAAAGCCGCCAAAAATCGTGCGCCCATTGTCCTTGTTGCGTTTCCCATGGAGTTTTGGTTAAATTGTTAATGGAAGCGTTTTATTGAATTAAAATTCAGTTAATGTTGCAGAGGGGGAAACGCGCGATGAAACCGATTTACAATTCTGCCAAAGAGGCAGTCGAACCGATACAAGACGGAGCCACCATCATGGTTGGAGGATTCGGGCTGGTCGGGATTCCAGAACAGCTGATCCTGGCGCTTGTTGATAAAGGGGTAAAAGACCTTACTGTCATTTCCAATAACTGTGGAGTCGATGAATGGGGACTTGGGTTATTGTTGAAAAACAAACAAATCAAGAAAATGATCGGCTCATATGTGGGCGAAAATAAGGAGTTCGAACGCCAAGTGTTGTCCGGCGAGATCGAAGTGGAACTCACGCCGCAAGGCACACTCGCTGAAAAAATGCGCGCAGGCGGAGCTGGAATTCCGGCATTCTTTACACCGGCAGGCGTCGGCACGCTAGTCGCGGAAGGCAAGGAAATTCGCGAATTCGGCGGCAAAGAACATGTACTCGAAATGGCGCTGACAGCGGATTTCTCACTGGTGCGTGCACATACAGCCGATAAAATGGGCAATCTTGTCTATAACAAAACCGCACAGAACTTCAACCCGTTGGCAGCAGCTGCTGGGAAAGTGACAATTGCGGAAGTCGAGCATTTGGTGGAAATCGGCGATATCGACCCGAACCAGGTGCAAACGCCGAGCATCTACGTACAAGGCTTGTTCCAAGCAGATCAGGAAAAACGAATCGAGCGTTTGACGACGCGCTAAGAAAGGGTGGGGACAACAGTGGACAAACAGGCTATTAGAGAACGAATCGCAAAACGTGCAGAAAAAGAAATCAACGATGGAGATTACGTCAACCTTGGCATCGGCATGCCGACCTTGGTGGCGAACTTCATTTCCGATAATAAGCAAGTCGTCTTGCAGTCTGAAAACGGGCTGCTCGGCATTGGGCCGTATCCGACAGAAGACCAAGTCGATCCAGACTTGATCAACGCCGGTAAAGAAACCGTCACGACGATCCAAGGCTCCGCATTCTTTACGAGCGCAGAGTCATTCGCCATGATCCGCGGCGGTCATATCGATGTCGCGATCCTTGGGGGCATGGAAGTCGCAGAAAACGGTGACCTGGCCAACTGGATGATCCCAGGCAAAATGATCAAAGGCATGGGCGGCGCGATGGATCTCGTCCACGGCGCAAAGAAAGTCATCGTCATTATGGATCACGTATCGAAAGATGGTTCCGCGAAAATCAAGAAAGCGTGTGAATTGCCGTTGACCGGTAAAGCGGTCGTCAATTTGATCATCACGGAACGTGCAGTAATCGAAGTGACGGAATCCGGTCTTGTGTTGAAAGAAGTATTCGAAGGCCACACAGTAGACGAGGTCGTCGCTGCAACCGACGCTCAGTTGAACACCGATAGCGTCAAAGTACACTGAGCTATTGCATAAAGATGAGCGCTCAGCTAAAATGAAACTAATAGCAAATGGCCGTGAAGAGGAATAATAGAACGTGGATGCAGCACAGAGAGCCGGCGGTTGGTGTGAGCCGGCATGCAGTACGTTTGAACTCGCCTTGGAGTCTGCGCAATGATTGCGCCGTTTTCCGCGTTAAGGAATCAAGTTGAGCGAGCGATCGCTAATTTGGGTGGTACCGCGGGAAAAATCTCGTCCCTTATTTTTTTAAGGGGCGGGATTTTTTATTTTGCTGAAAACTATGCAAGGCATGCGGTCATCCGCTTGTATTTAGAGGAGGAAAATAGAAAATGTCTTTTAACCACAAGGAAATTGAAAAGAAATGGCAACAGCACTGGCAAGACAACAAAACCTTCAAAACAGAAAACACGCCAGGCAAGGAAAAATTCTATGCACTTGATATGTTCCCGTATCCATCAGGCGCCGGGCTTCACGTAGGGCATCCCGAAGGCTACACGGCGACCGATATCTTAAGCCGACAAAAACGCATGCAAGGCTATGACGTGCTTCATCCGATGGGCTGGGATGCATTCGGTTTGCCGGCTGAGCAATACGCGCTTGATACCGGAAATGACCCAGCGGAATTCACGGCGAAAAACATCGAGACTTTCAAGCGCCAAATCCAGGAACTTGGCTTTTCCTATGATTGGGATCGTGAAATCAACACGACCGACCCGAACTATTATAAATGGACGCAGTGGATTTTCATCCAGCTGTACAACAAAGGTTTGGCGTATGTCGATGAAGTAGCGGTCAACTGGTGCCCGGCTCTTGGTACGGTACTCGCCAATGAAGAAGTGGTCGACGGAGTTTCTGAGCGCGGGGGCCATCCGGTCGAACGCCGCCCGATGCGCCAATGGGTGTTGCGGATCACTGAATACGCAGACCGTTTGCTCGAGGACTTGAACGAACTCGATTGGCCGGAAAGCTTGAAGGACATGCAGCGCAACTGGATCGGCAAATCCGAAGGCGCGGAGCTTGAATTCAAAATCGCCGGCACCGAACATTCATTCCGCGCATTCACGACGCGCCCGGATACGATTTTCGGCGCAACTTACGCGGTGCTTGCCCCAGAACATAAATTAGTTGGGGAAATCACGACATCTGACAAGAGCGAAGCGGTAGCTGAATATATCGACAAAGTGAAAACGAAAAGCGATTTGGAGCGCACCGATCTCGCGAAAGATAAAACGGGCGTCTTCACCGGAGCTTATGCGATTAATCCGGCAAGCGGCGAGAAAATGCCGATCTGGATCGCCGATTATGTCCTCGCGACATATGGGACAGGCGCGATCATGGCCGTACCTGCACACGATGAGCGCGATTACGAATTCGCGAAACAATTCGACTTGCCGATTGTCGAAGTCGTCTCAGGCGGCAACATCGAAGAAGAAGCCTATGCTGGTGACGGCGAACTCATCAATTCCGGTTTCCTTGACGGCTTGAATAAAACCGAAGCGATTGGAAAAGCGATCGACTGGCTCGAGCAACAAGGCGTCGGCGAGAAGAAAATTACTTACCGTTTGCGCGACTGGCTGTTCAGCCGCCAGCGCTATTGGGGCGAGCCGATCCCGATCATCCACTGGGAAGACGGCACGATGTCTCCGGTCGATGATAAGGACTTGCCACTCGAACTTCCGGTCACAACGGATATCAAACCGAGCGGAACAGGCGAATCACCGCTTGCCAATATCGAGGAATGGGTCAATGTCACACATCCTGAAACCGGCATGAAAGGCCGCCGCGAAACGAACACGATGCCACAATGGGCGGGCAGCTGCTGGTATTATTTGCGCTTTATCGACCCGACCAACGACGAAGCCATCGCGGATCCGGAATTATTGAAACGCTGGTTGCCGGTTGACGTCTATATCGGTGGTGCGGAACACGCCGTCCTTCACTTGTTGTATGCGCGTTTCTGGCATAAAGTGCTATACGATCTTGGCGTCGTGCCAACAAAAGAGCCGTTCCAGAAACTATTCAACCAAGGAATGATCCTCGGTGAAGGCAATGAGAAAATGTCGAAATCCAAAGGCAATGTCGTCAATCCAGACCAGATCATCGAAAGCCACGGCGCGGATACTTTGCGTATGTACGAAATGTTCATGGGGCCGCTCGAAGCATCCATCGCCTGGTCGACGAACGGGCTAGACGGATCTCGCCGTTTCCTTGACCGCGTGTGGCGTTTGCTGATTGAAGACGGAGCGATCTCCAGCAAAGTCAGTGACCAAAATGACGGAAAACTCGAGAAAGTCTACAACCAGACCGTCAAGAAAGTAACCGAAGACTTCGACGGACTTCGCTTCA
Source organism: Planococcus sp. SK3692 (assembly GCF_028890485.2). Taxonomy (GTDB): domain Bacteria; phylum Bacillota; class Bacilli; order Bacillales_A; family Planococcaceae; genus Planococcus. The sequence continues at coordinate 507,699 of NZ_JARCHV010000001.1, read as the reverse complement.
ATACAGCGATTTCGCAAATGATGGTATTCATCAATGAAGCTTATAAAGCCGAGAGCTTGCCGAAAGAATATATCGAAGGCTTCGTGAAAATGCTGTCGCCGATCGCGCCGCATTTAGCCGAAGAGCTTTGGAATAAACTGGGGCATAGCGAGACGGTAACGTATGAAGCATGGCCAACGTTTGATGAGTCGAAACTGGTCGATGATGAAGTCGAAATCGTTGTCCAGGTAAATGGCAAAGTGAGAAGCAAGCTGACTGTCGCAAAAGACAGCACGAAAGAACAACTGGAAGAAGCAGCACTTGCTGATGAGCATGTCCAAAAGGCGGCAGAAGGCAAGCAAGTACGCAAAGTCATCGCCATTCCAGGGAAATTGGTTAATATTGTTGTAGGATAAATAATGAAAGCTGCCAGGGTAATTTCCCTGGCGGCTTTTTTCATATTGAATACCAATGGGATAGTGAAATTTTAGAGATTCTTGAGACTGGAAGAGTCAATTCTAGAAAAGTGAGTGGAAAAGCTTCCGCTTTTCGACTGCGTTGCAGGGGGCTGCTTGGGGCTCGCAGGATGCGAGTCATGCAGCTGATGCGACAGGACGTCGCGTTTTTCAGCTGCCCGGGTATGTGGCGGGTGTTGAGCCAATGTGCCGAAGAGCGCGGCACATTTGTCTCGCCAGCCCGCGCGGTCCCTCAGGAGTCAGCCCCCTTCCACTCCGTCTCTAGTTTTAGATTGGAAATTAATTTCTTTAGTTCACTCAATAGAAGGTGTGGAGATGCATCATATTCTGGAGTTTGCTTCAACCAGGTCAGAGAATGAAGTCACGTTGTCCTTCAACCGTTAAATAAAATAACAATCTTTCCAATTCAAGGACTGGTTAGTCAGATGCTTCATCTCGGGAAGCGATTCCCCAACTAGCCGGCAACTGGATAAAGAAGCAGAACTGATTAAACAATCTTCACAAAAGAGATCTCTCAGCCGCCGAGCGTCAAGGGTGAGCCGACGCAGTAAGACAGGCGTTCTTCCTGGCTTATTGCCAAAGGCCAACCCAAAGCTAGGCGGCGAATACTAAGATGAAACTTAAATCAATGCTCAATAACATTTCCGCAAGAAAACTCTCACTATCTATTCCCAAATTATCCAGGAAGCGATTTCCCCACTAGCCGGCAACTGAATACAGAAGCGGAGCTAATTAAACAGTCTTCAAACAATGAAATCGTTCAGCCGACGAGCGCCAAGGGTGAGCCTACGCAATAAGACAAGTGTTCTTCTTGGCTTATTGCAAGAGGCCAACCCAAAGCTCGGCGGCGAATACTAAGATGACAACCAAATCAATGCTTAGGAACACCTCCACATGAAACCTCTCTGATTTAATTCCGTTTATTTTAAAGGAGCGCATCCAAAACACTGTTTATTCCATAAAAAAAGCCCGATTGCTTATGCAATCGGACTTTCTGTTTGATATGATGCAGCGAATTCGGCTGCGTTTTTTCCTGCGACGTGCCCGGTGACAAGGGCGGAGGTGATATTATAGCCGCCGGTGTAGCCGTGTATATCGAGGATTTCGCCGCAGAAGAACAAACCGGGCTTTTTCTTCGAATGCATCGTTTTCGGCTCGATTTCTTTGATCGATACGCCGCCGCCTGTGACGAACGCTTTTTCGATCGGCTGCGTGCCGGAGACGGTCATCGTGAACGCCGTCATTTCAGCCGCGAGTGTTCGGACTTTATCTGCCGGCAATTCCGCGCCGGTGAGCTGCGGGTCAATGCCTGCACGGTCCAATAGGAACAACAGCCAGCGTTCTTGCGCTAAGCTTTTCCAGACATTCTTCAAGGCTTTTTTCGGTTCCTCTTTCATGAGCTTGTTAAGCAGCTGGAAAGCGGATTCTGCGTTGTCATCCGGCATGGAATTGATGCGAACCGTTACCTCTTGGCCGCCGTTTTTCTTCATTTCTTTGACAACGTACTGGCTGCAGCGCAGGATGGCCGGTCCGCTCAATCCGAAATGGGTGAACAGCATATCCATCTGATGCGTAACGAGCGCTTTGCCTTTTTTGTTGAGCACCGTGACGGCGACATCGCGCAGGGCAAGCCCTTGTAAGTCGCGTGATTTGATGAACGGTTCGTTCGACAATAACGGAACTTCTGTCGGGTAGAGGTCGGTGACGGTATGTCCCGCTTTTTCTGCCCACGGGTAGCCGTCTCCGGTCGATCCGGTTTGCGGCACCGCTTTGCCGCCGACTGCGACAACCACCGCGTGCGATTCGAATTCCTCGCCAGAGTGCAGGCGGATGCCGGTCACTTTATCGTCGTTCATCAGCAAGCTTTTGACGGGGGAATCGAGTTTTCGCTCGACACCGAGCCGGTCCATTTCACCAAACATCGCATCCGCGACGTCTTGTGCGCGGTTTGACACAGGGAACATGCGACCGTGGTCTTCTTCTTTCAAGGCAACGCCGAGACTTTCGAAAAACTGGATGATGTCTTCGTTATTGAAAACGGAAAACGGGCTGTACATGAAACGGCCATTCCCGGGAATGTGGCGCACGATTTCTTCCAAAGGAAGGCGGTTGGTCACGTTGCAGCGGCCGCCGCCAGAGATGATCAATTTCTTTCCAAGCTTTTTGCCTTTTTCGACGAGTAGTACACGCTTGCCGTTCGATGCGGCAGCAATGGAAGCCATCAAGCCGGATGGGCCTCCGCCGATGATGATGATGTCATACATATAATAAAAACTCACTTTCGTTTTCTTTTCAGTATACACGATGAGGCAAAACACGTTGAGTAATTTTGTCTATAGGTGTAAACTATCGTGTAGATTGCTTTTTATTATGAACAAAGTCAGGGAGTGCAAAATGTCCTCATTAATTAAAGGTACCGCCATTTTAACTTTAGGTTTATTTCTGTCGAAAATACTCGGCGTCATCTACATCATCCCGTTCTACAGCATGGTGGGAGCAGATAATATCGGGCTTTACCAGTATGCCTACATTCCATATAATTTGATGCTGGCACTGGCGATATCCGGTGCGCCGATTGCATTTTCCAAGTTCACGGCGAAATACAATTCACTCGGTGATTACGAAACCGGGAGGCGGCTATTGCGTTCAGGCTTGCTGACGATGATGGTTACCGGCATCGTGTCGTTTTTGGCTCTTTATATGCTGGCTGAGCCGCTCGCACGGATCACTATTTCAGAAGATGAGATCCTCTATTCTGTAAATGATATCGCGGACGCCATCCGCTGGGTCAGCTTCGCATTGATCGTTGTTCCGTTCATGAGCCTATGGCGAGGCTTTTTCCAAGGCTATAACTATATGATGCCGACCGCTGTGTCGCAATTGGTCGAACAGATTGTCCGCATCATTTTCTTGCTCGGCGGCGCATTTGCAGTTATCTACATATTTGATGGTACGCCGAAAACCGCTATCCAGTTCGCCGTATTGTCTGCTGCAATCGGTGCACTTGGCGGACTTGTCACTTTGTATTATTTCTGGCGCAAAAAGAAGCCGGAATACAATAACTTACTCGCTACATCCGTCGAATCCTACGATGTGCGGTTGCGTGATATGTACCGCGAAATCCTATTGTATGCCGTGCCGGTCATTTTCCTCGGCATCGCCAACCCCTTGTTCCAATTTGTTGATTTGATGACTTTCAACCGGGCGATGGCAGCTGGGAATCACATCATGGAGACAGATATTCTCGGCATTTTGAATTTGACTGCCCATAAATTGGTCATGATTCCGGTTATGCTCGCAACAGGCTTCTCGATGGCACTCATTCCGCTCATCACAAAGCATTTCACGCGCAACGAACATTTGCAAGTAACCAAAACATTGGACCAATCGTTCCAGTTGATCTTGTTTTTGACCTTGCCAGCAGTGATCGGCATGACAATGCTGTCGGATGAGCTGTATCACGTCTTTTATCAAGTGAGTGATATCGGTTCTGAGATTTTGTCGCATTATTTGCCAGTCGCGATTTTGTTTGCCGCTTTCCCTGTGACAGCTTCCATCTTGCAAGGAATCAATAAACAAAAATGGATCATCATCAACTTGCTGATCGGTCTCGGACTGAAAGCCTTGCTCAATACGCCGCTGATTATCTTATTTGAGACGGACGGTGCGATTGCTGCGACAATCATCGGTTATGTCGTTGCGATTACGATGAACATGATCGTCATTTCGAAGACGATGAACTACCGCTCGAAAATGGTGTTCCGCCGTATTTTGCTTATTCTTATCTTGAATGTCATCATGGCGTTTGCGGTGTATTTTGCCATGAATGGCCTCGATTACATTATTGGCATGGACAATAAATTCTTGTCGATGATCCGCATCATCTTGATCGGTGGGGTCGGTGCTATTGTTTACGGATACCTCAGCTTGAAGACAGGCCTTGCCCAGAAGCTGCTCGGCGCGAGAATTACGCGCATTACAAGACGCTTCGGCTTCTAGGAGGAAATTTTATGAGAATCGATAAATTATTGTCGAATTCAGGATTCGGCTCAAGAAAAGAAGTGAAAATTTTACTGAAATCAAAAGCGGTGGAAGTGAATGGCGACACGGTGCGCGACCCGAAGTTTCATGTCGATGAAAACGAGGATGAAGTATCGGTCGCCGGGGAACCGGTCGTCTACCGGGAGTTTATCTATTTGATGATGAATAAACCTCAAGGTGTCATTTCAGCGACCGAAGACCGTTTTGACGAAACCGTCATCGATTTGCTGGTGGAAGACGAACAGCGTTTCGAGCCGTTCCCGGTCGGGCGCCTTGATAAAGATACAGAAGGTTTGCTGCTGATTACCAACGACGGCAAATTGGCGCACGAGCTATTGTCGCCGAAAAAGCATGTCGATAAAACCTATTATGCGAGAATTGACACCCCCGTAACGGAGGAAGACATAGAAGCATTCAAACAAGGTGTCACGCTCGATGATGGTTACGAGACAAAGCCCGCACAGCTGCGTATTTTAAATAGTGCGGAAGAGTCTGAGATCGAATTGACCATCACCGAAGGGAAGTTCCACCAAGTCAAGCGCATGTTCGAAAGTGTGAATAAGCAAGTGGTGTTTTTGAAGCGATTGTCGATGGGCACGCTTGAGTTAGACAAAACGCTTGAGCTTGGGGAATACCGCGAATTGACGGAAGATGAATTAACTAAATTAAAACAAAGAAAATGACCGCCTAGGCGGTCATTTTCTTTGTTTTCAGGACGTCATTTTGACTTTCTTCTCCGTCGTTGTCCATTTGCCCCGAACTGGGCTTTCTATCAGTTCGTTAAAGGCCAACACATTCAAATCCCTTTGAATGGTGCGAGGAGTGATGCCGAATTCATCGACCAGATCCTGTGTGGTCACAGTCCCGTTCTCGAGAATGTACTTGTACATGTCTTTGATTCGAATGAGCATGCGGTCAGTTGTGGGTTTCATAAGTTAAGAACCACTCCTTCATCTTTAGTACCAATGGCAAAGACTAGCGGACGCGTGAGTGTGGTGTATACAGCGATTAAGGAATAATAGCGGTAGACAGCTCCTTTTTTTAGAAAATCCGTCAATTTGACTTGTCTGACAATTTGATTATATCGAAAAAACGTCTTGAATTCCATGATTTTGGGTTTCTTTACTAGAACTTAATATGAATGAAATAGAAAAAAATCCCCAAAAATAACCGGCTGTTCTTTAAATTATTTGAAAAAGGTGTACAATAGCCATAACAAAAAGGAGTGTGAGGCATGGATTGGCAGCAGGAAGCAGAGCGGCGTAAAGAAGAATTGCTCAGTGAATTGCAGGAGTTGATCGCAATTCCGAGCGTATTAAGCGAAGACGGAAATCCTGACGCTCCTTACGGAAAAGAAGTTCGGCAAGCGCTGGATTGGTTTTTGAAAAAAGGCGACCGTGCAGGGTTTAAGGCAAAAAACATCGCCAATGTCGCAGGGCATTTGGAGATAGGCGAAGGGCCGGAACTTCTCGGAATTCTTGGCCACGTCGATGTTGTTCCGGCTGGCGACGGTTGGACAAAAGACCCGTTCGGCGGTGAGATCGCAGACGGGAAATTATTCGGACGCGGAGCCATCGATGATAAAGGCCCGACGATTGCTGCGTGGATGGCGTTGAAAATGGTCAAGGATGCAGGCTACGATTTCAAGCGACGTGTCAGGTTGATCATTGGGACCGACGAAGAAAGCGGCTTCCGCTGTGTGGAGCGTTATTTCCAGACAGAGGAAATGCCAGATATCGGATTTGCGCCGGATGCGGATTTCCCGATCATCAATGCGGAAAAAGGCATTGCGGACATCAAGTACACACTTGATTCTGCAAAAACCGGCGAATTGCTGGAATTCACTTCAGGAGAACGGACCAATATGGTGCCGGATCGTGCGGTGGCAACAGTAGCGTTGGAAAGCGGCGAGATAGATGCGGCATTCCGGGAATTTTGCGAAACCGAGAAGGTAGCTTGCGATTGCACGCCGTCTACAGATGGCGTCGTACTGACCGTATACGGCAAATCAGCCCATGCAATGGAACCGGATGCCGGGATCAATGCCGGCGTTTTGCTCGCAAAATTTTTGCAGGATAAAGTTGCAGGAAACGGTGGAGAATTTGTCCGTTTTATCGCCGATTATTTCAGCGGTGATTCCAGAGGGCATAAGCTCGGGCTCGCGTTTTCCGATGAGGCATCGGGCGACACGACGTTCAATGCGGGGATCATGCGCTTTAAAGCAGGGGAACGAGCCGATGTGCGCGTCAGCATGCGTTATTCGGTCAGCTGCCCATTTGATGACATGATGGCAGTCCATCTGATAGATGGTGTGGAAGTGGAGATCGTCTCCAACTCCAAGCCGCACCATGTCGATGCAACGGATCCGTTCATTCAAACACTGCAAAAAGCTTATGAGAAGCAGACTGGCGAATCGGCAGACTTATTGGCGATCGGTGGAGGCACCTATGCACGCGTGCTCGATAAAGGCGTCGCTTTCGGCATGTTGTTCCCAGGAGAGCCGGATGTCGCGCATCAAGCCGATGAATTCGTCGATATCGACAATTTGGTAAAAGCAACAGCGATATATGCAGAAGCCATTTATCAATTGGCTTGCAAATAATTACAGGAAAGAAGGAATGGCAATGGAATGGATTTTGTCTAATGGTGAGATTGTAAAAGAACAGGATTTGGAGATTTCGAAAGAAGACCGTGGGTATCAGTTCGGTGACGGCATTTATGAAGTTATCCGCGTGTATGAAGGGGATCTGTTCACCGCAACGGAACACATCGACCGTTTCTATGCCAGTGCAGAGAAAATCCGCATCACGGTTCCTTACACAAAAGATGTTTTCCACAAGATGCTTTATGATTTGGTCGAATTGAATCAAATCGACAATGGCCAAGTGTATGTACAGATTACACGCGGAGTGGCTCCGCGAAACCATCAATTTCCTGAACATGCTGAGCCGGTTGTGGTTGGCTACACAAAATCGGTTGAGCGTCCTGTCGAATCGTTGCAAAATGGCGTGAAAGCAGTCTTGATTGAAGATGTGCGCTGGCTGCGCTGCGACATCAAGAGCTTGAACTTGCTCGGCAATGTGCTGGCGAAACAGCAAGCTTATGAAGAAGGCTATTTCGAAGCGATTCTTCACCGCGGCGATACGGTAACGGAAGGATCGTCATCGAATATGTACGGCCTTAAAGACGGTGTTCTTTATACCCACCCGGCGAACAATCTGATTTTGAACGGCATCACAAGACGTGTCATCTTCGAGCTATGCGAAGAACTGGGCATCGACGTAGTGGAAACGGCTTTCACAAAGCAGCAGGCACTTGAAATGGATGAATTCTTCATGTCGTCTACAACTACCGAGGTCATGCCGGTAATTGAAATTTCTGGACAGAAAATTGCGGATGGCACGCCTGGCGAATTGACGCGCAAACTGCAAAAGGCTTTCGAAGCGCGGATCAAATTGGGCGTTATTTCCTGATTCCTGCACTTATTATGCAATCCTGGGACCGGCAAACAGCCGGTCCTTTTTTAGTGTCCGTCGGTTATAATGAAGTGAGGTGATGACAATGAGCACGCATTATTTTATCGGAATCCGGATTCCCGGACAAACTGCAGAAAAAATTGGACAAGCAAGAGATTCCTGGGAGCTGACTACCCATAAGCGTCTAACACCGCCTGCCGATATGCACATTACCTTGGTCTTTATCGGCGAAGACCGCTTCGGGGAATTGGAAGAAATCACAAAACGGCTCGGGCAAATCGATCGAGCTCCGTTTCGCTTGCAGCTTGCCGGCGTGAAGACCTTTGGCAATCCTGAAACTCCGCGCATTGTCTATGCCGCGCTTGCTGACAGTCCTGGATTGATGGAACTACAACAGGCTGTGCGGCAACAATTGGATTCATTAGAGCTTGCTACTGACCCGAAACCGTTTGTCCCGCATATCACGCTTGCCAGCCGCTGGAAAGGCGGGAACTTACCCGAAGACTGGCAGCTGGAAAAGCTGGATTTTCGCGTCGATTCGTTCTCTTTATTCGAGATTCATCCACAGGAAACTCCGCGCTATAAAGAAATTCAAACTTATCAATTGAAAGGCCGCACATAAGCGGCAGGGAAAATACTATGGATATTGTCTTTATCATTAACCCCATAGCCGGTAACGGGACGGCACTTAAAAAATGGCGCAAGTTTTCCAAAACAGTCGATTTTCAGCATGAACATTTCGTCACCCGGTTTTCAGGACATGCGTTTCAATTGGTCGAACAATTGAAAGAAAGGGAACGGGAAACCTTGGTGATCGGCTTTGGTGGAGACGGGACGATGCGTGAAGTTGCTGCAGCTGCCGCCGGATCGAGGCATCTGTACATCGCTTCAGTCGCCGGAGGATCAGGCAATGATTTTGCGCGTACGTTCAGTTGTTTTTCCACAGCGCAGGAAATAAGCGATTTTTTGACAAACCCCAAAGGACAGTGGACCGATATCGGGCAATCAGGCATTCAACCAGAGCAGCTATTTGCCAGCAGTTCCGGGATCGGCTTTGATGCCGCTGTCGCACATGCTGTCAATCGTTCACGAATAAAGCAGTGGCTGAATAAGTTCGGGCTCGGCAAATTGGCGTATTTGATTTTTGTGGTCACGAGCCTGTTTACGTTCAAGCGATTTTGTCTCACTGTCGAAATGGATGGATCGGTTTATCATTATGATGATGTATGGCTTGCTACCGTCAGCAATCAACCCTATTTTGGCGGAGGTATGAAAATCTCGCCTCATTCCTCCATCTATGATGGACAGCTCGAAGTGACGGTTGTTCACCGTTTGCCGAGATTGAAACTACTGGCTGTTTTTGGTACGGTATTTAGCGGAAGCCACACAAAATTTCGGGAAGTCGTGCAGTTTAGCGGCAAGAATTTTTCGTTCACCGTAAACCACCCAGTGCCGCGCCATGTGGATGGGGACGATGCGGGAATGGTGGATGCAGAAAAGAAACTTGAGTTTCGTGTATCAGCGAAACAATGGCAACAAGCAAAATTATAAGCAGAAAGAGGATGTCTATTCATGAGAGCAAGATATAAACCGTGGGCAGCTGAGTTGATCGAAGCCCATCCGGAAATCGTCATTCCGAATCCGGAAGCATTGAAAGGCAAATGGCACGAGGAATTTGGAAATGACCGCCCAATCCATATCGAAGCCGGGAGCGGGAAAGGGCGTTTCGTTACGGGTATGGCTCAAGCCAACCCGGATATCAATTACATTGGAATTGAATTGTTCGAAAGCGTCATCGTCACGGCACTACAAGGGGCGTTAGAGCCAGAAGGCGGCATCCCGAACCTGCGCCTTTTGCAAGTAAATGCACAAGAACTTGAAAGCTTTTTTGAAGCAGGCGAGATCGATCGCGTCTACTTGAACTTTTCGGATCCTTGGCCGAAGACGCGACACGCGAAACGCCGTTTGACGCACGAAAGTTTCCTGAAGTTGTATGAGCGCGTATTGCCTGAAGACGGCGAAATTCATTTCAAGACCGACAACCGAGGTCTTTTTGAATACTCGCTCACGAGTATTTCCGAATATGGTATGTTATTGAAGGATGTATCGCTGGATCTTCACGCAAATGAACCGGAATGGAACATCATGACGGAATACGAAGAGAAATTTTTGAAAAAAGGGCAGCCGATCTACCGGCTGGAGGCGAAATTCCAGGCGTAACATCAACTCATAAGGGGGAGTTTGTATGCAGAAATTTCAATTTCACGACATGTTATTAACTTGGCTTGATGGGGGGACGACTTGGCTCGACGGAGGCACGATGTTCGGCGTCGTCCCGAAAGTGGTGTGGTCGAAACGCTATCCTGCAAATGAGCAGAACCAGATTGAATTGCCGACACATCCGATTTTGGTACAGTTCGATGGGCATAATATTCTCGTCGACAGCGGCCTCGGCAATGGCAAATTGACCGATCGCCAAAAGCGCAATCTGGGCGTTTCCTCGGAATCACGTGTAGAAGAGCAGTTGGAAGAGCTTGGCTTGTCTGCACAAGATATCGACACGGTTTTGATGACACATCTTCACGGTGATCACGCAGCAGGCCTGACGAAAAAGCAGGGCGAGGCGTACGTGTCTGCGTTCCCGAACGCAAAAATTTACGTATCGGCTGTGGAATGGGAAGAAATGCAAAACCCGAACATTCGCTCACGCAATACGTATTGGAAAGAAAATTGGGAACCGATCACTGGACAGGTCGAAACCTTTACCGACAAAATGACGGTTTTCGATGCAATCACCATGATTCATACGGGAGGCCATTCGAACGGCCATAGCGTCATCAAGCTTGAGCAGAACGGGGAGACGATTCTCCATATGGGTGACATCATGCCGACCCATGCCCATCAAAATCCATTATGGGTATTGGCGTTTGACGATTACCCGATGGACTCGATTTATGCGAAGGACAAGCTGATGAAAGAAGCGCTGCCTGGCAATTTCTATTTCAGCTTTTACCATGACGCGTTTTACCGCCTTATCAAGTGGAACGAAGACGGAAAAGAAGTTGTCGATGCATTAGAACGCAAAGAAAAAGTATTCGAATAGACGCCAAAACGCCCTGCGCATTAGCCGCAGGGCGTTTTGATTTGGCCGCTATTATGATTTGGTGACTTCCAGGACGGCGCCTGTATAGGCATCAGCGAGAAACTCGTATTGCTCGAGTTCATCGTCACGATGACGCGTGATGCCGCCTTTATACACTTCGGTTTTGACCGCATGCTGGTTATAAGGCTCGGTTTTCATAAAGATCCATGAGCCGTCGATCGGCCCTTCCTCTTTGAAAGACTGCTTAACCTTCTTCAACACATCATCGGCTGGGTAGAGCGTCTGTTTGTTTTCGTACACTTCTTTTGCGATATAAGCTGCGGCTGCGCCGGCAGCAAACCCAATGAGCAAATCACGATTTTTCATGAAAACCCTCCTTTGCATTCTGGCTAAATTGTACCACAAAGCGAAAAAATACACGCAACGAACGGCAAGCAATCAAAATATTTCGTTAATCGAATTACCTGAACTGGCATTCACAAGGAAAAAGCTCTAAACTGATAAAGGATGCACATATATAACTTATCAAGGGGGAATTCATATGAACCAAGATACAAGAGCGATGTTTAAAACCTTAACCGAGCTTCCGGGAGCACCCGGCAATGAACACGCCGTGCGCAAGTTCATGCGCAGCGAGCTTGAAAAATATTCGGACGAGATTATCTCGGACAATCTCGGAAGCATATTCGGCGTAAAAAAAGGCGCACAAGATGGGCCGCGTGTCATGGTGGCAGGCCATATGGACGAAGTCGGATTCATGGTCACGCAAATCACCGATAACGGCATGCTGCGCTTTCAGCCACTCGGCGGCTGGTGGAACCAAGTCATGTTGGCTATGCGAGTGGACGTCGTTGCAGGAGACCACATCGTTCCAGGTGTCGTCGGGTCGATCCCGCCGCATTTGCTCGATGAGGCGACACGCCAAAAACCGATGGACATCAAGAACATGTTGATCGATATCGGTGCGGATGATAAAGAGGACGCGCTGTCGATGGGCGTACGTCCTGGACAGCAAATCGTCCCATTCAGCCCGTTCACGCCGATGGCCAATGACAAGAAAATCATGGCTAAAGCTTGGGACAACCGTTATGGCTGTGGCTTATCGATTGAATTGCTGAAAGAATTGCAAGGTGAGTCTTTGCCAAACCAGTTGTTTTCGGGTGCGACGGTCATGGAAGAAGTGGGCCTTCGCGGTGCGCAGACGGCAGCTAATTTGATCCAACCGGATATTTTCTATGCGTTGGACGCAAGCCCGGCAAACGATGCGACAGGGGACAAGAACGAATTCGGCCAATTAGGAAAAGGAGCGCTTTTGCGTATCCTCGACCGTACGATGGTCACCCACCGCGGCATGCGTGAATTCATTTTGGATACAGCCGAAACACACAACATCCCTTATCAGTATTTTGTTTCTCAAGGCGGGACCGATGCCGGGAAAGTCCATATCGCCAACGACGGAATCCCGAGTTCTGTCATCGGCATCTGCTCACGCTATATCCACACTTCCGCTTCGGTCATCCATACAGACGATTACGCAGCGGCGAAAGAGCTTCTCGTGAAACTGGTGAAGGCAACAGACCAATCGACGATTGACACAATCAAACAAAACGTCTGACATAAAGCGGCCCTTGGGCCGCTTTTCATCTGATTGGAAATGAAGATTTGAAGATTTGACGTAATAGAAAGGCGAGGAAATTATGAAATTATGTGTAGCATCAACCAATCCAGCTAAAACCGGGGCAGTCGCCTCAGCTCTTGAGAAATTGGGCGTTCAGGCAGAAATCAATCATCAGGAAGCACAATCAGGTGTTTCAGCACAGCCTTTTTCCATTGAAGAAACGAAAGCGGGAGCGATCAACCGTGCGCATTATGTACTTGCTGATTGCGACGCAGCAATCGGATTGGAAGGCGGTGTCTTTGAACTCGACGGGACATTGTATCTGTGTAATTGGGGAGCCCTCGTCACATCGAGTGGAGCCGTTTATGTTGCAGGAGGTGCGCAAGTGCCGTTGCCTGCAGAAATCGCTACGCTGTTGCGAGCTGGCGAAGAGCTGGGCCCTGTTATGGACCGCTACGCACAGGAAACGGGGATCCGCCATCATAAAGGGGCGATCGGTATTTTGACTGCCGGCAAGATGAACCGTGTCGAAATGTTTTCCCAAATCATCGTTTTATTGTTCGGGCAATGGCAGGCAAACGTCGATTAAGTTGCATGTGCCCCTAAACATCTTTAAAATGTAGCTAGAAAAGAAAAGCTCAATCAATCAACCAAGCCCGGCTGTTTTATTCAAGAAATGGGCAGCCGATGGAGAAAAAGAGGGGGAAATGCTGTGCTTCGAATGGGTCTACAAATGATGTTGTTTTCGTCAGTCTTGATTCTCGCCGGCTGCGTCAGTCCTGAGGATGATCTGGTGGAGGGCGTATCAAGCGCCAGAACGGCATTTGAAGAGGATGCGCCGGAACCAAACGAAACGGCTGGCGAAACGGAGCTCTATGTTCCTGGAGGCTATGAAATAGAACAGCCTTCAGACGATCATCATGTGTTGATCACCCGCGGCAGCCAAGCGTTTGAGTTGTTCCTCAATCCAAACGAAGCATCGGACAGCACGTTCTTCTATGATCTGCAAAAAGCGAATCCGGATGAGGCGTGGCTTGCTGATGAGAAATTCAGCCAGCATGGCCGTTTTGGGTTCGTTACGGTCCGAACGATTGCAGAGGACCGCTATGAGTTAGTGGTCAGTTCCGGAGGCGCGAAACTTTCAACAATTACAGAGCAGGCCGCACTTCGAAACCAAATGGGATGGATGATGGAAACTGCCCGTTCCATCGAAGCGGCACAAGAGGAGTGAATGAAATGGAAAAATTGCAGTCAGTCCAGCAATTTACGCAATTGGCAAACTCAGAGAACGTTGTCTTCATGTTTACAGCCGGATGGTGCCCCGATTGCCGGGTGATCGATCCGATCATGCCCGATATTGAAAAGAAATTCAGTGACTATTCTTTTGTCTCGGTTGACCGGGACGAATTCATCGACCTATGCATCGAAAAAGATATCTACGGAATCCCGAGCTTCCTCGGATTCCGGGAAGGCGAAGAGCAAGGGCGCTTCGTCAGCCGCGACCGCAAAACGCAGGAGGAAATTGAATCGTTTATCTCCAACCTGTCGAAATAAAAGGGAAAACGGTTCTCCTGTGTGCAGGATGAACCGTTTGTTTGTGAAAAGGAGGAAATTAGGAATGAAATCCGCTGAGTTATTTACTATACTGAAAGAGCGGGTTGCAAATGACCAGTTGAGCTGGACATTGGACCGCCAAAAAGATATCGCAAATGTTAGGCATAAACAGCTGGGAAAAGGCATGACCATTTCCTTGCCGCAAGTAATCAATCGTTTTGAAACAAAAGGCGATTCAGCAATCGAAGAAATCGCCTATACGATTTCCGAAACTTTCCAGGCGATGGAACGCGAGTCAGCGGGAGAACTGCCAAGCGAACAGCATATTTACCCGGTCATCCGTTCCACATCGTTTCCGGAAGAATCGCGAGAAGGCCATCGTTTTCTGACGGCCCCTCATACTGCAGAGACACGTATTTATTACGCACTCGATGCCGGCACGACTTACCGGCTGATTGATGAAAAAGTGTTGGAAAGCTTAGCGCTGACAGCCGATCAAGTGCAGGAAATCGCCAAATTCCAAGTGAAAAAACTGAAGACGGCTGTCAAAGAAGACAATGTGGCAGGGAATGTCTTCTATTTCCTGAATGAAAATGATGGCTATGATGCGACACGCATCTTGAATGAAACATTTTTAAAAGACATGAAAAAGAAAGTGCAAGGAGACATGACGGTCTCAGTTCCTCATCAGGACGTCCTAATCATCGGAGATATCCGCAACGAGACCGGGTATGATGTGCTGGCCCAGATGGCGATGCATTTCTTTACGAATGGCAAAGTGCCGATTACGTCCTTATCATTCGTCTATGAAAATGAGACACTTGAACCGATATTCATCTTAGCGAAAAACAGACCCGAGAAGGAGAACGATAAAAAATGAATGCATTCTATAATAAACAAGGCGTCGGCGATGTGCTGCTCGTCCAATTGACATTGGAAAAGCCGGAAAAAATCCATACGGCACAATTTGGGGACGTCACCTTGATCAAAAATGACCAGCAGGAAATTGCTGGTTTCAACTTGTTCCAAGCAAGCAATTATACAGATTTGCCAGAAGGACAGCCTGTCGAAGTGACGGAAGCATTGGTAACAGCGCTTCAAAATGCATTGGAGAAAAACGGTGTCTCGTATACATTGGAAGTCGACTTGACGCCGAAATTTGTCGTCGGCTATGTGGAATCGAAAGACAAGCACCCAAATGCTGACAAATTAAATGTATGCCAAGTGGCAGTCGGCGAAGAAACTTTGCAGATCGTTTGTGGCGCGCCGAACGTGGAAGCGGGCCAGAAAGTAGTTGTCGCTAAAGTGGGAGCGGTCATGCCTTCAGGTATGGTCATCCGTGATGCGGAGCTGCGCGGCGTCGCTTCAAGCGGCATGATCTGCTCAGCGAAAGAATTGGACTTGCCGGATGCACCGGCGGAAAAAGGAATTTTGGTATTGCCGGAAGATGCGCAAACAGGATCTCCATTTGAAATGAAGGTGTAACGATGAGCTGGATGAAAAATATGTGGAATAAAATGTTCTCAGAAGACACGGAAACAGAAGAAAAGCCGTACGTCCGCAGTGAAGAACCACAGCATGTCGAGCCGAAACCACAGGATAGCAAGCCCGCACCATTCCGTTTTCCACTTATCTCGGATGAAGAAGCGAAAGGCTTGCCTGTAGAGAACCGCAAACCTGAGCGGCGGGAAGAAAAACCGCGCTTTGATGCGCCTTTAAAAGAGACGGAAGAAAAAGCATACGAACTCGATGCCTTGGAACCGAGTGGTAAATTACCGAAACCGAATACAGGGCGCGCCAAGAAAAAGCGTCCACATGTGCCCAAAACGCCTGAAGCGCAAGGTCTTGACCTTCCGGGCAATACGACGCGACGCTTCCAGCCGACGCGTGTTGCCTCTCCGGTGCACGGATTTACAGACCGTCCGACGCCAATCGATGAATTATTGGAACAGGAAGCGAAAAAGAAAGCAGAGCTTGAACGCAAAAACGATTGGTCGCAGCGCAGCCTGCAAGAATTGTACAAAAAAAGCGACGACCGGTTGCCGCAGTCAAAAAAACCGCGTTCCACTATGGAAACAACGGTATATAAGCCTGTAGAACGGAATGAGCAAGCTCCAGAAACTGCAGCTATCAGTGAAACAACATTTGAAAAAGCAGAAGCGGCAGAAGATCAGCAACCGGAAAAAAAACCTGAACCCCAGTATGAATGGGCAGATCGCAGCCTCCAGGACTTATTGCCAAAAAACCAAAAAACTGAACAATCGCCTGAAAAATTGTCTCACCAACAACCTGAAGAACAACCTGAACAAGCGGAAGTGACCGTTTACCGCACAACTGATCAACAACAGCCATCGAAAGAAGTGGCGGAGGCAGACAGTGCTGAAGTGTACGAGGAAATTCAGGGGGACGATACGGGTAAAGGCGGGTCGCCGACATTTGCCGAACAGCCTGTAATGGAAACAGAAACCCTTGCAGAAACGCCGCAAAGCCCGCAGCCAGAAACTAAAAGTGAAGATCCTATACATAGCCCGGAGCCGAAACCGGTATTGCCGCAAGCGAAAACACAGGACATGGGAAAAAAAGAACGAACCGTGCCATTCAATGTGTTAATGCTGAAATCGGATAAAGAGCGTCTGCCGAAACAGCCGCAAACACCGACAGCGGAAAAAAAAACGGCATTAATAGAGGAAACCGCAGCTAAACCAGCAGATTGTGATGAAAAAAGCTATGCTGGCTACCAATTGCCAGGGCATGAGTATCTTCTTGAGCCTGAGAATGATTTAAAAGATGAAACGTGGATGGGAGAACAAGGCGAGCGCCTTGTAGAGGCTTTGTCCCATTTCCAGATCAAGGCGGAGATTGTCGGCACGGTTCAAGGACCAGCCGTCACCCGCTTTGAGCTGCGTGTAGCGCAGGGAATAAAAGTAAGCAAAATTCGCAACTTGGCCGACGACTTGAAATTGGCGCTTGCGGCACGAGATATCCGCATTCAGGCGCCTATTCCCGGAAAGAGCTCCATAGGAATCGAAATCCCGAACCGCCAAAGCCGTGCAGTGCGCTTATCGGAAGTCATCGGGAGCCCAAACTTCAAGGCATCGGATTCACCGCTTGAAGCGGCTCTCGGCCTCGACCTTGCTGGAAAACCGGTTACGCTTGATTTACGCAAAATGCCACATGGCTTGATCGCGGGCGCAACAGGGTCAGGGAAAAGCGTATGCATCAACTCGCTGCTCATCAGCCTGCTGTACCAGTCATCACCGCGCGATTTGAAAATGCTGTTGATCGACCCGAAAATGGTCGAACTGGCACCGTATAACCATATTCCGCATTTGATCAGCCCGGTCATTACGGACGTCAAAGCAGCGACTGCATCCTTGAAATGGGCAGTGGAAGAAATGGAACGCCGTTATCAATTGTTTGCCCATACAGGGGTCCGCGATTTGGATCGTTACAATAAAATGGTCGATGACAAAGGACAGCCGGCACAGCATCTGCCTTATATCCTGATCGTCATCGACGAACTGGCCGATTTGATGATGATGTCGCCTTCAGATGTAGAAGACTCCATTTGCCGCATTGCCCAAAAAGCGCGCGCTTGTGGAATCCATTTAGTGATCGCCACGCAGCGCCCATCGGTGGATGTCATTACCGGCTTGATCAAATCCAATATTCCGACGCGCATCGCCTTTTCTGTCTCGTCTCAAGTCGACAGCCGGACGATTTTGGACACTCAAGGGGCAGAGCGTTTGCTTGGGCGAGGCGATATGCTGTATTTAGGAAACGGCATGTCCGCCCCAAACCGCTTGCAAGGAACATTTGTAACGGATGATGAAATCGAAAAAGTCATCGCCCATGTCCGTGCACAAGGCGAACCCGATTATATTTTCAAAGAAGAGGAATTGATCCAGCGCAGCCAATCGCCTTCCGAACAGGATGATTTGTTCGAGGAAGCATGTCGTTTCATCATGTCACAAGGAAGCGCATCGACTTCGCTATTGCAGCGGAAATTCCATATCGGCTATAACCGTGCCGCGCGTTTGATGGACCTGATCGAAGAGTACGGATTCATCTCTGAACAGAATGGTAGCAAAGCGAGAACGGTGCTAATTACGGAAAGCGACATCGAAGAAGTGTTCCGTTGAACCTAGTCAGCGCCAAAATTTCAGGAATTATTGATTATTTCGGTGCGTCCGAACTTTGTGATATAATCGGAGCATTGTGAAAAACCCCCAGCTATTGATTCCGCGTAGGCGGTTTGACTAGACTAATTTTCCACTCCCACAGGAGGTTCATTTATGACAGTATTACATTTTACGGGCATTAAAGGCTCTGGCATGAGCGCGCTGGCCCAAATCATGCATGATATGGGCGAGTCGGTACAAGGCTCTGATATCGCGCAGCATTTCTTCACAGAAGAGCGGCTGCGGGAGAGAGGCATCACCATTTTGCCTTTCGATCCCGAAAATATTTCGCAGGATATGACGATCGTCGCCGGGAATGCCTTCAACGACGAACACCCAGAGCTGGTTAAAGCCCGTGAAAGCGGTGCGACCATCATCCGGTACCATCAATTCCTTGGCGATTTGATGAAGCAATACGTTTCGGTGGCAATTACCGGCGCACACGGAAAAACGTCGACGACAGGTCTCATGGCACATGTGCTGAATGGTTATAAGCCAGTTTCTTACCTAATCGGCGATGGCACGGGATCGGGTCAGGAAGACTCCCATTTCTTCGTTGCGGAAGCATGCGAATACCGCCGTCACTTTTTGGCGTATCACCCCGATTATGCGATCATGACCAATATTGATTTCGATCATCCCGATTATTTCGGCAGCATCGACGATGTCTTCAAGGCGTTCCAGGAAATGGCGCAGCAAGTGAAGAAGTGCATCATCGCGTGTGGAGACGACGAATATTTGCAGCAGATCCAAGCGCCGGTGCCGGTTGTCTATTACGGGTTCGGCGAAGAAAACGATTTCCAGGCGCGCAATATTGTCAAAACGACAGAAGGCACGACGTTTGATGTCGTTATCCGCAACGAATTCTTCCATACTTTCACCATTCCGATGTTTGGCGATCATGCTGTGCTGAATGCACTCGCTGTCATTTCACTATGCCAATATGAAAGCATTCCGGCGGATATCATCCAGCGCCAATTCGTCAGCTATGAAGGCGTCAAACGCCGCTTTACGGAAACGGTCATCAATGATCGCGTATTGATTGATGATTATGCCCATCATCCAACCGAAATTCGCGCTACTTTGCAATCAGCGAGCCAGAAGTATCCGGACCGTGAGTTGATCGCGATTTTCCAGCCTCACACATTCAGCCGGACGCAAACCTTCCTTCAGGAATTTGCTGATTGCCTGCAAGAAGCAGATCATGTGTATCTATGCGATATTTTCGGTTCTGCTAGAGAAGAAGCGGGGACTTTAACAATTCGCGACCTTCAGGAAAAAATCAAAGGCAGCCAGCTCCTCCAATTGGAAGATGTCGAAAAACTGGCTGTCCACAATAATGCGGTATATCTTTTCATGGGAGCTGGAGATGTAACGAAATTCCAGCAAGCATACGAAGAAGTTTTAACAATGCCGAAAAAAGCCTAACCATAACTTATGGTTAGGCTTTTTTTCTAGGGAAATAAAAAGAGGCAGACAAAAATGAAAATCTTAGGCAGTGCGTGCAGGCATTTAAAAGCTTTTGCCGAATAATAATAGAGGCGTGTTTAAACCCACCTAGCGCAGGGTAGAAAACAGGTATACGAAATTTACCTAAACCGAAGGAGGAAACAGAATGGATTGGTCAATCTTGCTTTACATTGCCGCGATTGTTGCTGCTGTTGGATTTTTAATTCTATGCGTAGCGTTGGCGATGACTTTGAACTCACTCAAGAACACATTAAAAGAGGTTTCCGGCACTGTTTCAGGGCTGGAGAACCAATTGCAAGGAGTCACGTTGGAGACAACGAACTTACTGCATAAGACGAATGAACTCGCTGAAGACATCACCGTCAAATCGGAAAAATTGAATGGTGTCGTCGATGCGGTCAAAGGCGTCGGAAACTCTGTAACAGATTTGAATTCTACAGTTCGCCACATCACTTCACGCGTGGGTGTGCAAGTCGAGCAGAATGAAGACAAAATTGCTCAAGTGGTCCAGTGGAGCAATGTTGCAATGGGCATTGCGGATAAATGGAAAGAACGCAAAGTATACCAAACACGCAGCACAGAGCAATACACGCCGGTTCCTGGCCAGAAGAAATTGCCAGGCAGCAGCGACCAGTATTAATACCAACACAATGGAGGAATGGACAATGGGAAAAAACAAAAATACGTATTCGAAACCTGATTATAATGAATCTCAATACAATGGCGAGTATTATACGCAAGGCGGTAAATACAGCGACCAAGGCGGACAATATGAACAAAGCCAATATGTACCGCAATCCTACGGTTCATCAAGCCGCTATGACGACCTATACGATTACGAAGAATCGAATGGCGGATCTGGCTTCTTGACAGGCATGATTGTCGGCGGCCTTGTGGGAGCGGCGGCAGCATTGTTCTTCGCGCCTAAAGCCGGGAAAGAGCTACAGGCAGACTTGAAGACACAAGCAACGACGATTAAAGAAAAAGCGCAGCAGTCGAAAGACTCTAGCGATTCAAATGATGGCCCTGGCTTCACACAACAACTAAAAGAACAATCGACAAAAGTGGTCGATAAAGTTAAGAATATGAAAGGCAGCAATTCTCCAATGGATGACGGCACGGCTTCATCTGAAGGAGAAGAAAGCGTCGAGTTGCTCGAGACAGTACAAAACAAAGTCGATAACGGCAACAAAGCAGGAAGCGATGCATTTACATCGACAGCCAATGCTTTGAAAGAAGCAGTTGAAGAAGTGAAAGAAGAAAACAAATCAAGCCATAACGATTCGAAAACATCAGCAGCAACGAATGCTTCTGCAAGCCTTCAAGGTTCAACTGATGCAAAGTCTTCTTCGAACGCTAAAGGCTCTGCATCATCACAAGGTTCTTCAAATGCTAAAGGGTCTTCTAATTCACAAGGTTCCTCGAATGCAAAAGGATCAGCAAATCCACAAAGCAATCAAAACAAAAAGAATTAATTTTGGGAGCGGTTGAAATGGAAAACTTTGTACATGTGAGAAACTTGGATGAGCTTAAGCAAACGGTTGGCCATGAACAGCATTATTGGCTGTTAAAACATAGCAGTACTTGCCCGGTCTCAGCAGGCGCATGGAAAGAATATTCACAGTATGCATCATTGCATCCCCATCAATTATTCCTTTATCTGATCGTCCAGGAAGATAAAGAGCTTTCTACGGCTATCGAGGAAATAACAGGGGTTCGCCATGAATCGCCTCAACTCTTCCATTTTGCCAGCGAGCAAGTTGACTGGCATGCCAGCCATAATAAAATCAAAAGCAAAGCGATGGAAGCATTTATCGCTTAACTGAATACTGTAACGATGAAATGCGGATGGACTAGTTCCATCCGTTTTTTCTATGACCGAAAAAATTCGTGTAGGCTCTTAATCTGCGCTATGACTGCTTTTTAAGGATAAATTGCTCGATGAAAACGCTTTAGCGCGTTGAATCGCTAAACATATTTCGTGACTTTGCTGAATAGTTTGCTTATAATGGTCATATCGTGTTAATATGACAGCTATTATAGCGTCACTCTTGAAAGGGGAAGTGGAGAATGAGTCAGACAGAATTGGAACAGCTTAGAGAACAAGTGGATGCAGTAAACCTGCAAATTCTTTCTCTTATCAACGAGAGAGCTTCCGTGATCCAGGAGATCGGGAAAATCAAGGAAAAGCAAGGTGCTACGAAGTACGATCCATTACGCGAGCGCCACATGCTGAATCTTTTGAAAGACAATAACAATGGGCCGCTCGATCAAAAAACGGTCGACCATATCTTTAAGGAAATCTTCAAATCAGCACTCGATATGCAAGAAGAGGACAGCCGTAAAGCGCTTCTTGTCTCCCGTAAGAAAAAAGCGGAAGATACGATCGTTTCCGTCAATGGCGAGAATATCGGCGAAGGCACGCCATCGTTCATCTTCGGCCCATGTGCTGTTGAGTCACAAGAACAAGTTGACCAAGTGGCACAGGCTATTAGTGACAAAGGATTGAAATTGATCCGAGGCGGGGCATACAAGCCGCGTACATCGCCATATGATTTCCAAGGCTTGGGCTTGGAAGGCTTAAAAATGCTGAAAAAAGCAGCTGATCAATACAAGCTTGGCGTTGTGACTGAAATCGTGACACCGCATCATCTCGAAGAAGCATTGGACTACTTGGATGTCGTTCAAGTCGGCGCCCGCAACATGCAGAACTTCGAACTATTGAAAGCGGTTGGGCAGATCAACAAACCGGTGCTACTGAAGCGCGGCATGTCTGCTACGGTTGATGAGTTCATCAAAGCAGCTGAATACATTATCGCTAACGGAAATGACCAGATCATCCTTTGCGAGCGTGGCATCCGCACATACGAAAAAGCAACGCGTAATACGCTTGATATTTCCGCCGTGCCGATCTTGAAGCAAGAAACGCATTTGCCGGTCTTTGTAGATGTTACGCATTCTACAGGACGTCGCGATTTGCTATTGCCTGCAGCTAAGGCAGCTATCGCTATCGGAGCTGACGGCGTGATGGCAGAGGTCCACCCGGATCCTGCAGTCGCACTTTCTGATGCGCAACAGCAAATGAGTTTGCCGCAATTCGATGAATACTACGATTCATTGATGAAATTCATGAAGCAGTACGAATTGAAAGTATGATCAAAAGCCGGACTCGTTCCGGCTTTTTTGTGTTTTAAAAGGCCGCCGTTGAAAAAAGTGATGAAATAAGGGCTATAAGATGGACAGTTTCATGAACTTTCCAGTTAACAACTGCCGCATTACATAATAAGAGTTGATATTCATAAAGCGGTTATCGTATCATTGAATGAAAGAATGGAACAGGAGGGCGCAAAATGACCGTTACGATTTATGATGTGGCACGTGAGGCAAATGTTTCCATGGCTACCGTATCCCGGGTAGTGAATGGCAACCAGAATGTAAAACCAGCCACAAGAAAAAAAGTACTGAAAGTGATCGAAGAACTCGGCTATCGTCCGAATGCCGTAGCTCGAGGACTAGCGAGCAAGAAGACAACAACGGTCGGCGTCATTTTACCCGATATATCCAATAGCACGTATTCTGAACTGGCACGGGGTATTGAGGATATCGCGACGATGTATCGCTACAACATCATCTTGTCGAATTCCGATCAAAATCCGAACAAAGAGCTTCAATTGCTTGAAACGATGCTTGGCAAGCAAGTGGATGGCATCGTCTTCATGAGCGATGTCATTTCGGATGAATTGCGCAAGGAAATGGAGCGTTCCCCGACACCGATCGTCTTGGCGGGTTCAATCGATGATACAGCATCGATCGCTTCCGTTAATATCGATTATTATGCCGCAGCTTATGAAGCGGTCAAGAAATTCATCGACAGTGGGCATAAAAAAATCGCTTATATTTCAGGTCCGTTATCATCCGAAATCAACCGCGAACATAAGTTGAAAGCTTATCAGGATGCTTTGCAAGAAGCAGGGCTCGATTATGACGAGCACCTGGTTGTCGAATGCAATAACACATACGAAGAAGGCCTAGAAGCAGTCCGCACACTGAAATCGATTGAACCGACAGCATATTTTGTCAGCAATGATGAAATGTCGATCGGTGTCATTCATGAAGTAGAGGCGCACGGCAAACGGATTCCGGAAGATGTTGAAGTCATCACTTATGAAAATTCGAAGCTTGCTCGCATGGCACGCCCGATGTTGACGGCTGTAGCATTGCCGCTTTATGATATCGGCGCAGTATCGATGCGCTTGTTGACGAAATATATGAACAACGAAGAAATCGAAGAAAACCAAGTTGTACTGCCTTACCGTCTCGAAGAGCGGCAGTCGACGAAACACGAATAGGCCTGAACACAAAGTTAAGCCAGCAAAAAACCGCCCTTGCGACGGGATTGAATTCAATCCTGAAGCAAGGGTGGTTTTTTTATCCAAAGCGCGGAATATTCCGACTAAAACATGCGTGATTTATTGATTGCGAATCATATACAGCGCTTTATCGAGCATTTGCTGGTTTTTTTCGGTGATTTCCTCTTTCCGTGGAATCGGCTTGTACATATTCTCCGGATCTTCCCATGTCTCGATTAAAGGAACAGGGGATTCAGGCTGCCAGCGCTTAAGCCATGCTTCAGGCAGCTTCCCGTGCGGCAAGGGATGGCTGTTCATTTCCATCCACAGGAGCGACCAGGCGCGCGGCACAACCCGCCAGATGTCGTAGCCGCCGCCACCGACCGCTATCCACTTGCCGTCGCAGAATTCATGCGCCAGTTCATGGGCGATTTTCGGGATTTCACGGTAAATCTCCATCGTACTGCTCAAATGGGTCAAGGGATCCAAATAATGTGCATCAGCGCCGTTCTGGCTTAAAATCACATCCGGTTTGAAATGCTCAACGATTTCACGCATGGCGGTCCGGTAAATATCCAAGAACGATTCGTCTTCTGTAAAGGCGTCAATTGGGAAGTTAAATGAAGTGCCGTAGCCCTGGCCGCTCCCGCGCTCGTTGATATTGCCGGTACCAGGGAATAGATAGCGGCCGGTTTCGTGGATCGATACCGTGCATACTTCCGGATCATCGTAGAAGCACCATTGAACACCATCACCGTGGTGGGCATCCGTATCGATATACAAAACGCGCGCTCCGTATTTCTCTTTCAAATAATGGATGGCGACCGAACTATCGTTGTAGATGCAAAAGCCGGATGCTTTTCCGCGAAAGCCGTGGTGCAACCCGCCGCCGAGGTTCAAAGCATGTTCGGCTTTACCTTCCATTACTTGGTCAACAGCTGTCAATGTGCCGCCGACCAGCCGGGCACTCGCCTCATGCATGTTTTCGAAAATCGGCGTATCTTCTGTGCCGATGCCGTATCCTTCTCCGGCTTCCGGCGTAATCTCGCCGCGGCTCGCTTTTTTGACGATGTCGATATAGCGCTGATCGTGCGCGAGCAATAGTTCTTCATCTGTTGCAGTCCGTGCAGGCACAATCAAATCCTCTGGAAGAGCGTCCATTTCCCTGAGCAAATCAATGGTAAGAATGAGCCGTTTTTGGTTGAACGGATGCGTATCAGAAAATTTATACCCCAATTGATCTTCTGAATAGATGAAGACAGCGTGTTTTTTCATTCCTGAATAAGATTCGGCCATAAGACATCGAAACCTTCTTTGCGCAGATCTTCAATAATAGGTATGGGGTTCATCGTTTTGATGCGGAAAGCCAAGATCTTATTGGCATTATCTTGCCGGTCCGGATAGACGAGGACGCTCAGGACATTGACTTTGTGCTCATAGAACACTTTGCTCACTTCATAAAGTGCGCCTGAACGGTTTGGGACTTTGATTTCGATTTGGGAGCCGGGCTGGTGTGCGCCGGTCAATTCGATATAGGTATACAGCAAGTCGGTTTCCGTCAGAAAGCCAACAAGTTCATTTTGGCTGACGACCGGCAGGCAGCCGATCTTCTGTTCATAGAAAAGCAAGGCGATCTCTTCGACAAAATCAAGCGGATGGGCGATCATCGGATTTTTGGTCATGATCTCCGAAACTTTCTTTTTATACGGTTCGCCTTTCGGGGATACCGTGAACATGGAAGGCATGGCATCTTTCAAATCGCGGTCGGTAACGATGCCGACCACTTTTCCATCATCGACGATGGGAGCATGGCGAATCCGTTTTTCTTCGAACAAATCCAGGACGTCTTGGACGGTCTGGTCTGAGCGCAGCGTGAAAACATCCTTCTTCATGATTTCTTCTACTAGCATACAAACACCCCTTTGGTCATCAGTACATATAGCGGTTCATGAAACGCAGTTGGTCGAACTTCTGGACCGATTCTGGATCGACGCGAGAACCGATGCGCGCCATCAACGTGTTGGCTGGATGCGAGCTGATTTCCGGATCATCGGTCGCGAAATATTCAAGTCCGCCTGCTTGCATCATTTTCTCCATGATCTTTCGGTATTCCCATACGTTAAGACCTGTCCCTTTTAAATCCCAATGCCAATAATATTCGGTTGTGATGACGATGAAATCGTTAAAGGCATCATCCATCATCGATACTTGCAGCAATGCTTTACCGACACCAGCACCTCGGTATTTCGGAATGACTTCGATCGCGCCGAGCTCGATCAAATTTTCCATCTTTCCTTCAGACCAGCGCTCGAGTGGATCGGGATAAAGGTATGTAACATATCCGACAATCATGTTTTGGTCGCGGGCAATCAATATGCGGCCTTCCGGCAAATCCGCAATATCGGTAATGGCTTTATGCTGCTGTTCCGGTGGGCGAAAAGCGACCAAATCCTCGTGAAAATCAAGCTCTTTCAATTCCTTTGATGGGACCGGTCCTTCAATAATGAGCCGTCCGTGTTTCGTTTTCAATTCCATCGCATTATACGTCTTCTTATGTTCCATCATTTCACCGCCTGTGGTTGCAATTAGCTTCATTATACATGAAGGCCATCAGGAAAAGAAAGTTGCTTGGATAAATACACCGTATTTTCTAAAGAATTAAAATTATTAGCATTTCCCTTCCAGGTTGATGTAGAATATAGAGAACCAAAGGGAAAGGGTGATTTATGTGAAAGTGGAAGCGTTACCAGCAAAACCAGGGGAGCATTACTTACATAATTACGAAGAGCAGTCGGCGAGTTTCGATTGGTCGGAAGTTGAAAAAGAGTTCAGCTGGTCTCAAACCGGAAAAATCAATATGGCCCATGAGGCGATTGACCGCCATGCTGAATCGGACCGCAAAAACAAAGTCGCTCTTTATTATAAAGACCAGCATCGTCATGAAACCTACACATTCTATGAGATGAAGCGCATGACGAACCGCGCGGCGAATCTTTTAAAATCGCATTCCGACTTGGAAAAAGGAGACCGCATCTTCATCTTCATGCCGCGCTCGCCTGAACTGTATTTCCTCATGTTTGGTGCATTGAAGATGGGCTTGATCGTTGGGCCGTTATTTGAAGCATTCATGGAAGGGGCAATCTACGACCGTCTGGATGACAGCGATGCTAAAGCGATCATCACGACGCCGGAATTGCTTCCGCGCATACCGAAAGACCGCCTTCCCAACTTGAAGACAATCTTCCTCGTAGGAGCGGAAGGGGCAGAAGAGAGCGGGGGACATGTCGATGTGCTTAAGCATCTCGATTCCTGTTCTGATAAATTCGATGTCGAATGGCTCGAAAAAGAAGATGGATTGGTTCTTCATTATACATCCGGTTCCACTGGGAAACCAAAAGGCGTCTTGCATGCGCAATATGCGATGGTGCAGCAATACCAAACAGGAAAATGGGTGTTGGATTTCCAGGAGCAGGATATATACTGGTGCACAGCTGACCCGGGTTGGGTAACGGGAACGGCATACGGCGTGTTCTCACCGTGGCTGAATGGTGTCACGACTGTTATTCTCGGCGGCCGCTTCTCTCCTGATGCTTGGTACCAGGCGATCGAAGATTTTGGTGTCACTGTCTGGTACAGCGCCCCGACAGCATTCCGTATGTTGATGGGGGCAGGGGATGCATTGGTGAAAGAATACGATCTATCGACATTGCGCCACGTTTTATCTGTAGGTGAACCGTTGAACCCCGAAGTCGTCAAATGGGGAGCGCAAGTTTTCGATAAACGGATTCACGATACATGGTGGATGACGGAAACGGGTGCACAAGTCATTTGCAATTACCCATCGATGGCAATCAAGCCAGGCTCGATGGGTAAACCGATCCCAGGCGTTCAAGCGGCGATTGTCGATGACCAAGGCAAGGAATTGCCAGCCAACCAAATGGGCAACCTGGCGATTAAAAAAGGTTGGCCATCCATGATGCGCCAAATCTGGAACAACCCGCAAAAATACGATTCCTACTTCTTGAATGATGAATGGTATGTGTCCGGTGATTCGGCTTATATGGATGAAGACGGATACTTCTGGTTCCAGGGAAGAGTGGATGATGTCATCATGACTTCAGGTGAGCGTGTTGGGCCATTTGAAGTGGAAAGCAAACTGCTCGAACATCCGGCAGTCGCTGAAGCGGGTGTCATCGGCAAACCAGACCCAGTGCGAGGAGAAATCATCAAAGCGTTCGTCGCGCTTGTAGAAGGCTACGAGCCATCTGATGAACTGATCGAGGACATCCGGCAGTTCGTCAAGAAAGAACTGGCCGCCCACGCAGCGCCGCGTGAAATCGAATTTAAAGACAAGCTTCCGAAAACGCGAAGCGGCAAAATCATGCGTCGCGTCCTGAAAGCTTGGGAATTGGATCTGCCGACTGGCGATTTGTCCACAATGGAAGATTAAAAAAAGCCCCTCTGCATTAGCAGAGGGGCTTTCGTTATGCTGCATCTTCTTCGCTATCCGGAGCTTCTGTGTCCGGTTCTGACGGCTCTTCTGGTTGTTCAGGTTCTTCCGGTTCTTCAGGTGGTGCTTCTTCCTCTTCTTCCGGTTCTTCTTCGGGTTCTTCTGGAGCTGGAGTTTCTTCAGCCGGTTCTTCCTCAGCTGGTTCTTCTTCAGGCTCTTCTTCCGGTTCCTGTCTTTCTGTTTCTTGCGCCGGCGCCGGAGTTTCTTCTCTTTCCGGTTCCGGTGCAGGATCTGCTTCTGGTTCAGGAGCAGGTTCCGGTTTTGGTGCTTCAATCGTTACGCTATTAGACGCTGGCGATTGACGGCCTGTAATGTCTACTGCGACGACAGTGTACGTTCCAGGGCCAGATGCGCTATAGGAGTTGCTGCTCGATTCGGAAACAGATGAGACTCTGCTGCCGCCGCGGAATACACGGTAGCCAACGACATCGTTGGATGCGGAATCGCTCCACGTGATTGTCCGTCCATTGATCGATGTTCCAACCGGTGCAGGGGCTGCACTGTCTGCATCGAATTGAGCGCCTGAAACGACATTGCTGAACCTGGAGTTGCCAGGGAATAGTTTGCCGGCATCTCCGCCAAATGGAGCGAGCATGCGGTCGACATATTCTTCCGATACGCCGAGTCCGCCGCCTGATACAAATTCACTTGGCGTGCTCGACAAAGCTGCATAGCGTTTGCCATTAATGGTTGTATACGAACCGCTGCTCAAACTGTCATCGCCATCTTTTGGCGTCATGGCATCAGCGATAAACAAGTCGGAACGGACTAGGCCTGCTTTTTGACAAGCATCATTCGGTGCGTATCCAGAAATTCCGCAGAATGAGCGAGTGACGACGCCTTCTGGTTCCTGGAATTTGTCTCCTGAACCGATAGCGTCAGGTGCGACATCATAGGTGGTATTCATCAAGTTCGCCCATAATTGGTTGACACGAACTGAAGGCTGCAAATTCTGGTTTCTAAAATTATCAAGCGAATAGCGCTCTTTGTCATAACCGAGCCACACGCCCATCGTGATGTTCGGGTTGTAGCCGACTAGCCAGACGTCACGTGTTTCCTGTGTAGTTCCGGTCTTGCCTGCAAAATCTGCATTGAACTTCAGCATGCCGTTTGCACGGTTGGCTGTTCCGCGGTCTGTCTTGAAGACGTCGCGCAGCATATCGGTCAATACATAAGAAGCTTGAGACGTGAACACGTCTTTGGCTTCAGCTTCGTGTTCGTAAATGACATTGCCATCTGCATCTTCAATTTTGTCGATCATCGTCGTTTCCATATGCTTGCCGCCGTTCGCTAATGTGGCATAGGCGTTGGCAACTTCTTCAACGGATCCTTCGATGCCGCCGCCAAGTGCCGAAGAAACGACGCCGTCGGCTTCATCTACACGCGAGAAGCCGTTGTCGATCAAATACTGGATCGGCATTTCGTCGCGCATTTGCGCAAACAAACGCAAAGCGGGAAGGTTCTGCGATTGCGCGAGCGCATCACGCGCAGGCATGATGCCTTGTTCACTCGTCGGAACGAAGTTGGTTGGTTCATAAGGATTGCCGTTATCGTTCAATGTGAATTTCACATCGACCACTGGACTGCCGGCGCCGATCACGCCATTTTCCAGAGCCGGGCCGTAAACGAGCAATGGCTTGACCGTCGATCCGATCGAGCGATAGGCTTGCGTGGCGTGGTTCAAGTTCTCGATTTCGTGGTCACGCCCGCCGATAAAGCTCAAGATCCGGCCGGTGTCGTTTTCTAAGGTGACACTGCCGACTTGTACTGGCAACTGGCGGGTTTTCGTTTCGCCGTCTTCATCGACATAATCTTCGGATAGGGTCGTACCGTATCCTTGATAGGCTTTCTGTGTTTCTTCTTGTGCTTCGTATAAGTCTTTATTGATGCTGGAATGGATGCGGTAGCCGTTCGACCGCACAGCGCGGTCTGCTAGAATCGCATATTCCTCGTACAAGTTTTGGTCTTGCTCGAGATTTTCAGGGTCTACGCCGTTTTGTTCCGCCAAGACGTCCATGATGATGCGGGTGGCGCGTTTTTCTAATTCTGCAGTTACAAACGGATGATCCTCGTATGAGCGGGTTTCACCTTCACGGAAATCCGCCTTGATGTCGTAGGCCATTGCTTCATCGTATTCTGTCTCCGTAATATAGCCTGTTTCAAGCATGCGATAAAGCACGGTTTTCATTCGGTTAAGACCAGGCTCAAGACCCGCTTCTTCCTTGAGATCACCTGTGTTCGTATAAGGTGTATAACTGAACGGCGCTTTCGGAATGCCGGCAATGAATGCGGCTTGCGGCAAGTTCAATTCGCCTGCAGGTACATCGAATATGCCTTTTGCTGCTGTCTCGATGCCGGCTATATTCGTGCCCGCTGAATTTCGGCCATATGGAATGATATTCAAATAAGCTTCCATAATATCTTCTTTGTTCATGAATTTCTCAAGGCGCATCGCCAAGAGGATTTCTTTTGCTTTGCGTTCATAAGACACTTCGTTTGTCAAAATCTGGTTTTTGATCAATTGCTGTGTCAATGTCGATCCGCCCGATTGGCTGTCCGAATTGGAGACATCCTGGAACAAGCCGCGCATGATTGCTTTCGGGACAATCCCTTCGTGTTCGAAGAAATACTCATCTTCCGTCGCCAGCACTGCGTCGATGGCAATATCAGAGACATCTTCCAAAGTCGTTTCTTCGCGGTCAAGATCGGTTTGCAATTTGCCGAGATACGTATTATCGGCAAAATACAATTGGGAGGTTTCTTCGTAGCTATAGATGTCCGACAGCATTTCATCTTCTGTCCGAAGCTGTTCCTCGTCCACTAACGAAGCGAAATAGCCGGCTCCTGCCGATGCGGCAAACACGCCGCCTGCCACCAGTATAATAGCTAAAATGATTGCCAAATTCCAAATGACGCCCGTGGTGATTTTAAAACGCCTAAACCACTTATGGGAAGTCCATCTATCGGTTGTTTCTTCTGCCTTCACTAACCATCTTCTAAATTTATCTTGCACATTATCCCCCTCCTAAAAATCTTTTTCATTATAGCATAATCCGATAATTGAAACGAAAGATATTGACAATCTTTAGGATTCGAGTACACTACATAAATAGAAGCTTTATAATCAAACGGAGAACGGCCCACAGTAGGGCATGCGATTTTGAAATCAGAGAGCCGGTGGAAGCTGCGAACCGGCCAAAATGCATGCGTCGAATTACAGGCCTGGAGTTTGCGGAAGTGCCCCGTCTGGCACATTCGAGTGGGAGGATGCGTCCTTCAAGCTGGGTGGTACCGCGCATATGCGTCCCTGCATGAATTTCATGCAGGGGCTTTTTTTTTGTGTCCCGGCAATCAAGTGAAGCAGAACTAAGGAGGAAATTTACATGACAAATGCATTAATCGACGATTTAAACTGGCGCGGACTCCTGTACCAGCAAACAGATGAAGAAGGAATGGCAGAAGTGCTCGACCAGGAAAAGATTTCATTGTATTGCGGAGTTGACCCGACTGCAGACAGTATGCACATCGGCCATATCGTGCCGCTTTTGACGCTGCGCCGTTTCCAGCTGCATGGCCACCGACCGATCCTTTTAGTTGGAGGGGCAACCGGCATGATTGGCGATCCATCCGGACGCAACGAAGAACGCCAATTGCAGTCGACGGAACAGATCGACCGCAATGTTGAATCAATCAAAAAGCAAATGGAGCAGATTTTTGATTTCCAGACAGAAAACGGGGCGAAAATGGTCAATAACCGTGACTGGATCGGCAGTATGAGCGTCATCGAGTTCTTGCGCGATTTCGGCAAGTTGATTTCCGTCAATTACATGCTGGCGAAAGATTCGGTTGCCTCACGTCTTGAGGGCGGGATTTCGTTCACGGAATTCTCTTATACCCTGATTCAAGCGATCGACTTTAACCACCTCTATAATGAATACAATTGCCGCGTGCAAATCGGCGGGTCGGATCAGTGGGGAAATATCACATCAGGCCTTGAAGTGATTCGCAAAACGCATGAAGAAGAAGCGAAAGCGTTCGGCATCACCATTCCGCTTGTCACAAAAGCGGACGGCACAAAATTTGGCAAGACCGCAGGCGGCGCAGTATGGCTCGATGCGAAAAAAACGTCTCCTTACGAGTTTTACCAGTTTTGGATCAACACGGCGGATGCGGATGTCGTAAAATACTTGAAGATTTTCACGTTCCTCGAAAAACAGGAAATTGAAGGTCTCGAGAAAAGCGTTGAAACGGAAGCGCATCTCAGAAGAGCGCAAACTGTCCTCGCTGAAGAAATGACCAAGCTCATCCACGGGGAAGAAGCGCTCGCGGATGCGCAGCGCATCACGAAAGCCTTGTTCAGCGGCGATCTGAAAAGTTTGAGCGCAGACGAAATGAAGGCGGCGTTCAAAGATGTTCCTTCTGTTGAAATGCCAAAAGAAGCGAAGCTGATTGTCGATTTGATTGTCGACGGCAAAGTGTCTCCTTCAAAACGCCAAGCACGTGAAGACATCACGAACGGTGCGATTTCGATTAACGGCGAGAAAATCCGCGACCTCGATTATGTCGTTGATGAAAAAGACCGTTTGGATGACGAATTCGCGATCGTCCGGCGCGGCAAGAAAAAATACCATATGATCCAATTTGTCTAATCACAAGAGCTGCTTGCATCCGCAAGCAGCTTTTTGCGTGCAGGCACAGGTTTATTGCCTCTTTGACGGGGAAAGACAATCACTAGATACGTGGTGACTTTAAGCCATTAAAAGGAGGATGAACAATATGTCACGAGTTGTCGGATCATACGGAACAGAAATGGAAGCGGTGGAAGTCATCGAGGATCTTCAGCGGCAAGGCTATCGCGACGAAGACATTTCGGTTCTTAGCAAAGATAAAAGAGACGTGGAGCATATAACCGAAGAAACCGGGACGCAAGCTGGCGAAGGCGCAGCAGCTGGTGCGGCTACAGGCGGCGCGCTCGGCGGTCTCGGCGGCATTTTGGCCGGCCTCGGCGCGCTGGCAATCCCAGGCATTGGACCGATCGTAGCAGCCGGGCCAATCGCAGCAGGTCTTGCAGGAGCGGCAGCCGGAGCGGGCGTCGGCGGAATAGCTGGTGCATTGATCGGGCTCGGCGTTCCAGAAGAAGAAGCCAAAAGCTACGAAGCCCAGTTCAAGGAAGGACGGATTCTCATCTTGTTGGAAGACGATGAAACGAACCAGTCCGACCGCAATAATACGGACCGGTTCACCGACAATGAAGATCCGTTGATCGGCACGGAACGCTCAACGAATATACGTGGTAGTGCCGAGCCGGGGCGCGACCAGCTATAAGTTTGGATAGACCAATAAAACCCCGCGGCGCTGTTAAGCGGCGTGGGGTTTTGTGGTCTTGCATTATACATGCGATTGCTTTTCTTTAATGAAGGAAGGGAGCGGAAAATCCTCGAATGCTTGTGGGTGAACCAGTTTGCCGAGCTTGATGGCCCCTTCAATCAACCTTGGGGATGGCCGGCAAAACAAAGCTTCTTCCATGACATGGATCTGTTCGATCGCTTTCATCGATTGCCAGTCCGGTCGTTTCAATACAAGTTCCGGTTTGACTTTCGATGTCATAATGCCGACCCAAGCGAGCAAAATGAAATCTGGCTCGCGTTCTCTCACGGCTTCCCAGTCTGTTTGGATGTTCGCAGTTTCCTCATCTTCGAAACAATTGTGGGCGCCGACCAGCCGGCTGATTTCACTGAGCCAGTTGATGCCTCCTGGAGTGAATACGGGTTTTGGCCACCATTCCCAGTACAGGGCCGGGGAGGAAGTGGCACTATCTCCGCGTTTTTTCAGTTCGGCGATGGCGGCGTCATATTCCTCGAGCACGTGCGAGCTATCGAAATGGATGGCTTCGGCGACTGTCTCCAGGTCACTTCGGATATCCGCGAGCGATTGTGGGTCCAGGATAAGATGCGGAATCTTGCGTTTTTCGAGCTCTTCAATATTTTTCTCCATGCCGGGCACGCTGAGCGATGCCAATACAAGGTCTGGTGCAAGGGCTTCGACTTCATCCATGCGGATAGACAAGTCTGGTCCGAGACGGGGAAGCCCCTCAATGCTTTTTGGCCAGTCGGAATAATCATCGACACCGACCAGCAAATGGTCGGCTTTCAAAAAAGCGAGCAATTCGGTATTGCTTGGGCAAATGGATACGATTCGCATAAAGACGCCTCCTTTATATGGCTACAGTGTAGCATAGCCTGTGAGAGGAATCGACGAATGCAGGGAACCTGGCATCTTTTAAACCGAAGGATGGAAAGATGTTCGCGAAATAATCGCCATAGAAAAAACCCTCCAGGCGGACCTGGAGGGTTTTGGTCAATCGATTAACGTGAGTAGAACTCAACGATCAATTGTTCGTTGATTTCAGCAGACAATTCGCTGCGCTCTGGGAGACGGACGAATGTGCCTTCTTTTTTGTCAGCGTCGATTGAAACGTATTCTGGAACGAAGCTGTTTACTTCGATCGCTTCGTTGACAACATCAAGGTTGTTGGACTTTTCGCGGAAAGCGATAGTCTGTCCTGGTTTTACGCCGTAAGACGGGATGTCTACGCGTTTGCCATCAACAAGGATGTGGCCGTGGTTTACCAATTGGCGAGCTTGGCGGCGAGTGCGCGCAAGGCCGAGGCGGTAAACGACGTTGTCAAGGCGTGTTTCAAGCAAGATCATGAAGTTCTCGCCGTGTTTGCCTTCCATTTTACCAGCTTTGTTGAACATTGTTTTGAACTGGCGTTCGTTAACTCCGTACATGAAGCGTAATTTTTGTTTTTCTTGCAATTGCAAACCGTATTCAGAAACTTTACGGCGTTGGTTAGCACCGTGTTGACCTGGTGCGTAAGGGCGTTTTTCGAGTTCTTTACCTGTGCCGCTCAAAGAAATTCCAAGGCGACGTGACAGTTTCCATGCTGGACCTGTATAACGAGACATAATGAGTCTCCTCCTCTGATTTGGTTTTTAGAGTAAAATAAAAACCAGATGTATTCATGCTGTAAGCCATTTTGTTTTCATGTACCTTCGCTCAGCAGCCAAGAGTTACGCGATACACCTCTGGGCAGATGAAAGCATTACGCTTTTCTGCACAAGGAACAAAATGGGCAAACCCGCACATACAACTGCTGCGATTATTTTACACAAAGGCTAGTATAACCGATAGCGGCAGTGGCAGTCAATGGATAAAGGATAGGTAGCGTAAAAATGAAGCTTTCTTTTTCTACGCCCTCAGAGTAAAATGGAGATAGTTGTAAATGTAAGCGCTTTCTATTTTTAGTGAGGGGTGTATGAATGATGAAACAAAAGAAAAAGTTTGAAACGGCAGTGATCCACGAGGGCTATGACAGTTCTGTGCATCATGACAGTTTGGCTACGCCGCTTTATCAAACGTCTACGTATTCGTTCGCGAATGCCGAACAGGGAGAAGCCCGTTTTGCCGGGGAACAGGAAGGAAATATTTATTCGCGTCTCGGCAATCCGACAGTGCGCGTCTTGGAACAGCGCATGGCGGAGATCGAAGGCGGTGGAGGCGCGCTGGCATTTGGGTCGGGGATGGCCGCAGTCAGTGCGATCCTTGTCCATTTGACGAAAGCAGGCGACCACGTGCTGTGTTCGCGCGGAATCTATGGCTGCACATTCGGCTTATTGGAAATCATGGAAGAAAAATACGGCATTACGCATTCGCTGATTGCCATGACGACGGAACAGCAGATTGAACAGGCGATCCGTCCGGAGACGAAAGTCATCTATGTCGAAACGCCAATCAACCCGACAATGGAGCTCGTCAATTTGCGAGCGGTGGAAACAGCCGCCAAAAAACACGGCTTGCGGGTGGTCGTCGATAATACGTTCAGCTCGCCGTATTTGCAAAACCCGCTCGAGTTCGGCGCGGATTTTGTGCTTCACAGCGCTACCAAATATTTGAATGGCCACGGCGATGTCATCGGTGGGGTGTTAGTCGGAGCGGATGCGGAAGAGATGCAGGCGATCCGCATGACCGTACAGAAAGATTTCGGGGGCATCATGTCGCCATTCGATGCCTGGCTATTGCTGCGAGGCCTGAAAACCCTGCATGTGCGCATGGACCGCCACATCGATAATGCGGAAAAAGTCGTCGCCTTTCTCCACGGCGAACAGGCAGTCAAGCGCATTTTGTATCCTTTTGACGCTGGTCACCCGCAAGTGTCGATTGCAAAAGACCAGATGCGCCGCGGCGGTGGATTGATTTCCTTCGAGCTGGAAGGCGGAAAGAAACAGGCCCAGGAGTTTTTGAACGCTCTATCACTTATCAAGATTGCGGTCAGCCTCGGCGATGCCGAAACCTTGATCCAGCATCCGGCTACCATGACCCATGCGGTCGTCCCTCCGGAAGAGCGGGAGCGGATGGGCATCAGCGATTCACTCGTACGCTTGTCGGTCGGGCTTGAGAACGTCGAGGATTTAATGGCTGACCTCGAGCGGGCCTTCGCTCAAATCAAATCCAATTTGCAGGAAATCTAAAAAAGATCCCGGCAGACTGTCTGCCGGGATCTTTCGTCTGTTTAAATATGCTTCAATAATGTCTCTGCAAATTTTTCAAGTCCAATGCGGTCTTCTTCTGTAAAACGGGCAAGTTCCGGGCTGTCGATATCGAGCACGCCGTATGCTTCGCCGTTTTTATAGAGAGGCACTACAATCTCCGAGCGCGATGCAGCGTCACAGGCGATGTGGCCAGGAAAAGCATGGACATCATCAATGAGCATCGTTTCATTTTTGTCGATGGCCGTACCGCATACTCCTTTTCCGACCGGGATGCGAACGCATGCCGGCATTCCCTGGAATGGGCCGAGGACGAGCTCGCCATCTTCCATCAGATAAAATCCGACCCAATTGATGCGGTCAAGAAATTGGCCGAGCAGTGCAGAAGCATTGGATAAATTGGCAATGCGGTTCGGTTCGCCAGTGAGCAATGCGTCCAATTGTTTGTTGAGCAGATTGTATTGTTCTTCACGTGTACCGCTGTAGCTAGATGTAGCAAACATGGAATCATCTCATTTCTAATAGTTTCTATTTAATAGTGTTCAGTATAAAAGCGATCCGCGTATTTGTGCAAGCCTTCAGCACTGTGGGCATCCGATCCGAAGACGAGCGGGATGCCGAGTTCGCGTGCATACGCGATATAAGGCTCCGGGGGATAAAATTCCAGGCAGCCTGGTTTTGATAGCCCTGCGGAATTGACGTCCAGTTCATAGCCATGGTCGTTTATCATCTTAAGGATCTTGCGGATGCGGGCATCATCATCGATTCGTTCTTTATGGACATGCTGGAATTTATGGCATAAAGTCGGATGCCCAATGCGTTTCGGTTTATGGGGGCCGAGGTCCGCCAATATGGAAGCTTCGACCGTATCGTAATATAAATCATAGACGGCTTGCACAGAACCCATGTCTTTCGCGAGCTCCATAAATACTTCCGCGCTAAAATCCGAACAGATCCAGCGGTCTTGATAGCGCAGGAAATGGACTGATAAGATGGCGTCTTCTAGTTTTGGTCCGATGTTTTCCAAAAATTGGGTTGTCTGTTTTTCGAAGCCCTCGATAAAATCAACTTCTAGGCCGCTGCGGATTCGCATGCCCGCTGCTTGTGCCTTCACCTTATCGAGCGCCTCGAAATAAGCGGGCAGTTCGCCCATCTTCATGCCGCTGTCTTGATCGGGCGTCGTATCCATAAAGCCCTCAGGCAAAGGGGCATGTTCGGTGAAGCTGATGTCTAAAAATCCGTTTTTTTCCGCTTTTTCGATATAAGCATGGAACGGATCGCTCGTTCCATGAGGACAGAATGGGGTGTGGATATGGCCATCGCGTTTATTCATAAAGTTCACCATCTTTTCAATTTGATAAAATTATTCCCTGTTTTCTTCTAATTTGGCAAACAAAAGAGTAGAATACATGTTAAAATGAAAGAATCATTAAACATACTTATGTAACCGGTAATGTATTTGGAACAGGGGGCTAAATGACTTATGATGGAGTATATCATCATTGCGGTCATCATTCTAATGGCGCTGCTTATCATTGGCATGGTGTTTCGAAAAAAACACAATGCGGAAATTGAGCGTCTGGAACAACTGAAACTGCAACTAAAAGAGAAACCAATTATGGAAGAACTTACTAAGGTGAAACAATTAAACTTGAATGGCCAGACAGAAGAAATGTTCGAGCGCTGGCGCAATAAATGGGACGAAATCATGGATGTCGATATCCCGAAAATAGACGCAACACTCTATGACGCAGAAGAATCGATCAAACGTTTTAATTTCCCGAAAGCTTCCAAACTCGAGAAACAAGCCGAAGTAAAAATTGACGATACAGACCAACAAATCGCGGTCATTTTCTCGGAACTCGATGAATTGGTTGGCAGTGAAGAGAAAAATCGCAGCGAAATGGATCTAATCCAAGACAAATACGTTCGTGCCCGCAAAAACCTGCTTGCGCATAAATCATCATACGGCGCAGCGGCGGGACCGCTCGAAAAACGCTTGGAGTCGTTCGTTCAACGCTTTGAGGAATACGACCAGCTGACGGATGAAGGAAATTACTTAAGAGCTCGTGAAACAGTCATTAATTTATCTGCTGACAGCTCAGAAGCTTTCATGCTGGTGGACGATATCCCGATGATGCTGACGGAAATCGATGAGAAGATTCCACAGGATTTGGCACAGCTACGCCAAGGCAAACAGGAAATGGAAGAGCAGTCGTATTACCTCAACCATCTTGGCTTAACTGAAAAGATCGAAGAGATCGAACAAGAGCTGGCTGTCTTGAAAAAACAACTGGAAATTTTGGAAGTAACCGATAGTAAAAACCAAGTCGATGAAATCAAAGACCGAATCGACGCAATGTACGATCTACTTGAAAAAGAAGTGGCGGCCAAACATTATATCGATCAGCACTTGATGGAAACGGAACGCCATCTGCAAGTTGTGGCGCGTGACACCCAGGAGCTGGAAGAAGAAAGCCGCTATGTACAGCACAGCTATAAAATTACGGACCAGGAAGCGTCCATTCCAAAGACTTGCCTGGACAAGGTCGAGCAATTGGCCAAACGTTTTGAACTTCTATCAAACCGTTTGGAAGAAGACCAATCCGCTTATTCAAACCTTCAGGACGAATTGATGCACATTCGTGAAGATTTAACGATTGTCGATTCGACACAGATGGACTTTACCGATTCGTTGAAAAACTTGCGCGTCGAGGAAAACAAAGCCCGCATTCATGTGGAAGAATTGAGACGCCGCCTTCAGGAAACGGACCGCATGCTGCATAAAGCGAATATCCCGGGAATTCCGGAAGACATGGATGTCCGTCTCGAGGAAGCGGAAGAGCATTTGTTTGTCGCGATGCGCGCGCTTCGCGAAGTGCCCCTTAATATGAAGTTAGTCGATAATTATATGGAACAGGCAGAAACCAGCATTACGGATGTAGAGATCAAAGCAAAAGAAATGGTCGAAAATGTCTTGCTCGTGGAACGCATTATCCAGTATGGAAACCGTTACCG
This sequence comes from Planococcus sp. SK3692, assembly GCF_028890485.2. Lineage (GTDB taxonomy): Bacteria > Bacillota > Bacilli > Bacillales_A > Planococcaceae > Planococcus. The sequence goes on along the minus strand of NZ_JARCHV010000001.1, from coordinate 467,375 downwards.
TAAAACGAATCCACAGCTTCACGCCCATCTTTTGGAAGCGGAAGAATCATTCCGCCAAATGCGCTATACTAAAGCACTCGAAGAAGCGGCGACAGCAGTCGAGAATTTCGAACCCGGCTCGATGAAACGCATTGAAGTGCTCGTAAAAGAGAAGGACTAAGAAAATAACGAAACCACCAGCAGACAAGCTGGTGGTTTTCTTTTCGGAGGGATTGCAATGATTTATTTGGATAATAGCGCAACGACTGAACCGGATCCGCAAGTGCTCGAAACTTATGTGAAGGCAAGCAGCCGCTATTTCGCGAATCCGGCTTCGCTGCACCGCTTAGGAAATGAAGCGGAAGATTTGCTCGAGTCGGCGCGCAGCCAGATCAAGGGGCTGCTCGGCTGTGAAAGAATCATCTTCACATCAGGCGGCACTGAAGCGAACAACTTGGCGATACACGGTGCGGCTTATGCTAATCAAGAAAAAGGGCGCCACATCATTTCCTGCAAAACCGAACACCCATCGGTTCTGGAACCGTTGAAGCAACTTGAAAAAGAAGGATTTGAAATCACCCTGCTTCCAGTCGACCGGAAAGGAGCGATCGATCTCACTGAGCTGAAGCAGGCACTTCGGGATGATACGATTTTGGTGAGCCTGATGCAGGTCAACAACGAAATCGGCACGATCCATCCACTGGCAGCTATTCGGCGCATGCTCAAAAACCACCGCGCGCTGTTTCACGTCGATGCCGTGCAAGGTACTGGTAAACTGCCATTAAGCGAGCAGGAGATGCCGGATTTACTGACCGTCTCTGCACACAAGCTTCATGGATTGAAGAACAGCGGAATTTTGGCCGTCAATAAAGGGGAACTTGAACCCATCCTGTTCGGGGGCGGCCAAGAAGGCGGGCTTCGTAGCGGGACAGTATCGGTTCCGAACGCTGCAGCACTGGCAAAAGCTTTGCGCCTTGCAACACCAAACCCTGATCATCTAGAATGGAATGCGGAATTGCGCAGCTTTTTTTCCGGATACAAAGACATTTACATCGTCAGCGAATCCAGTGCCGCGCCGCATATCCTAGCCGTGGCGATCAAGGATGTGCGCGGGGAGACTTTAGTCGGTGCCTTGCAGCAACAAGGCGTCATCGTTTCCACTTCGAGCGCCTGTTCTTCCAAGAATAAGCAAGCAAGCCACGTCATCGAAGCAATCGGCTTGCCGCGTGAATACCGTGAAGGCACGATCCGCATCAGCTTTGGCGCTATGACCACCCATGAAGACATCACCGAATTGAAGAAACGTTTCCATAAAGCGCATCAATTGATCAAAGGAGTCGAACCATCATGAAAACCAACCAAATTCTTATCCGCTACGGCGAGCTGTCGACAAAAGGCCGCAACCGAAAAGCATTCATCTCAAGGCTCCGCAATAATATACAGACTTTATTCGCAGGCACGCCGACTTTGCGCATCAAAGCAGAACGTGACCGAATGTTCTTGTTCTGCGACGATGAACAAGGGATGGAAGACATTTTGACACGCCTTCCTTATGTGTTCGGCATCCAGTCGTTCAGCCCTGTGACGCAGACTAGCCTGGAATTGGATGAGATGAAGCATACTGCTTTGTCGATCGTCAGCAAGATGGATACTAAAGATAAGAGCTTTAAAGTTTCCGTCAAACGGCCAAATAAAGAATTCCCTTACGAAAAACCGGAAATCATGCGCGCGATAGGGGGATATGTACTCGGAAATACACCCGAACTGACAGTCGCGATGAAAAACCCGGATATCGACTTGAATGTCGAAATCCGTCAAGACGCCGCTTATATGATGGCTGAAACGATTCAAGGCGCAGCCGGCTTGCCGATTGGCGCAGGTGGCAGGGCGCTATTGATGCTGTCAGGTGGGATCGACAGCCCTGTTGCTGGATATCATATGCTCAAGCGAGGGGTAAGACTTGAACTGATCCATTTCTTCAGCCCGCCGTTTACGACAGAGCGCGCCAAAGAGAAAGTGCTCGATCTCGCGGAAAAATTGAGCGGCTTCGGGTCTCCTGTCACTTTGCATATCATTCCATTCACAGAAATCCAGCAGGAAGTCCACAAACAAGTGCCGGACAATATCACCATGACATCCACGCGCCGCATGATGATGCGCATAGCGGATGCGGTGCGTGCAAAAACGGACGCTAAAGCAATCATTACCGGCGAAAGCCTTGGCCAAGTCGCCAGCCAGACGCTTGAAAGTTTGCAGGCGATTAACGCTGTGACGACAACGCCGATTTTGCGCCCCTTGATCGCACAGGACAAACTGGAAATTATCGAAACGGCACAAGCCATCGGCACATACGATATTTCCATTCGGCCATATGAGGATTGCTGTACGATCTTCACGCCAGCCAATCCGAAAACGAAACCAAAAACGGATAAAGTGGAACATTACGAGAGTTTTGTATCATTCGATGAGATGATCGATCAAGCGGTGGAAGCGCGTGAGATCATTGAATTCCCAAGAAATAAACAACAGCGTTTCGAAGACTTGCTGTAATCCGATTCACTAGAAAAGCCCGGCCGAGAACAAGTTTGTTCTCGGCCGGGCTTTTGTTATGGGGGGAATTCGTTATTCTATTAGAACAATCCATTAGAATGTTGATAGTGGCTTTTAAAAAAAGTCACTGCAATCAAAATGCTTGAGCCAGACAATTAGGAAGTATTTACGATCGATTTGTTTTGAATAATTATTTTGAATAATTAAATATCTATTGTATAATAATATAAGAATAATATTAGTTTATTGGCAAAGGGGAGATTGGGATGAAACGCGAACAATTGCTGGCACCTGAAAACTATAATTTGGTGGAAGAATTCGAACGCTTTGCGACTGGAGACGGGCGCAAAGCGATTGTATGGGAGAATGACCAAGGGGAAAAGAAAGAACTTACATATGATGAATTGATTCAACAGGCGAACCGGGCAGCTAATAGCTTCGAAGCGGCAGGATTAAAAAAAGGCGATGTCGTCTTGGTTATGGTACCTCGTCTCATTGAAGCCTATGTCGTGTACACCGGCGCTTTGAAAGCAGGGCTTGTCGTCATTCCGAGTTCTGAAATGCTGCGTGCGAAAGACATTTCTTACCGCCTGAACCATAGCGAAGCCAAAGCGGTCATTGCGTATGAACCGTTTCTGGGCCAATTCGAAGGAGTCGTGGAAATGGATGGGCTGACAAATTTCGTCATTGGCCAAGGATCGAATTCCTGGATTTCGTTGACGAACGAAATGGCTTCAGCATCTGATATTTACAGCGCGGCGCCGACCAAAAATGACGATATGGCATTTCTTTCATATACATCAGGGACAACTGGGAATCCAAAAGGCGTCGTCCATAGCCATGGCTGGGCTTATGCACATTTACGCACTTCAGCGGAGCATTGGCTTGGGGCAAAAGCGGGGGATCAGGTCTGGGCAACAGCAAGCCCGGGCTGGCAAAAATGGATTTGGAGCCCGTTCCTTGCGACGCTCGGAAGCGGGGCAACTGCGTTTGTCTACAATGGCAAATTCGACCCAGCAGTATATTTGGAGTTGCTGGAACAACGAAAAATCAACGTGCTGTGCTGCACGCCGACAGAATACCGCCTGATGTCGAAGCAAAAAGATTTGGCAAAGTACGATTTAAGCGCGCTCCACAGTGCCGTTTCGGCCGGAGAGCCATTGAATGCCGAAGTGATCGATGTGTTCCGGAAGCATTTCAAGTTGGATGTGCGAGACGGCTATGGGCAGACCGAGAACACTTTGCTCGTCGGAACGATGAAAGGCACATCAGGTCGCACGGGTTCGATGGGCAAACCGACGCCGGGCAACCGTGTGGAAATCATCGACGATAACGGAGAGCCTTGTCCAGTTGGAGAAGTCGGGGACATCGCTGTACACGTCGAGACACCGGCACTCTTTAAGGAATATTTTAAAGACGCAGAGCGGACGCAAATGCAGTTCAGAGGGGATTATTATGTGACGGGTGACAAAGCGTCAAAAGACGAAGACGGATTTTTCTGGTTTGAAGGACGAGGTGATGACATCATTATTTCCTCAGGCTACACAATCGGGCCGTTCGAAGTAGAAGATGCACTCGTTAAGCACCCTGCCGTACAGGAATGCGCTGTCGTTGGTTCACCAGATGAAATCCGCGGGACGATTGTGAAAGCGTTCATCGTTTTGACTGAAGGCCATGAAGGCGGAGAAGCGCTTATTAAGGAACTTCAAAACCACGTCAAGGAATTGACGGCCCCTTATAAATATCCGCGAGCAATCGATTTCCGCACGGAGTTGCCGAAAACGGCATCCGGCAAGATCCGCCGCGTCGAACTGAGGCAAGCCGAAAACGCAAAAAAATAATAAGTTTCCCAAAAGCCCCCGCTCATACCGGGGGCTTTTGCTGTATTTACTTTCCAATAGAGCAGGCATATAATGGGGCTATTATTTCGTAAACAAAAATATTTCAAGAATGGTGCGCGATGCGAAGATGACTGATGAGAAAAAAGGTACATTGCTGACAATTTTAACTTATACGATTTGGGGGTTCCTCCCGATTTTCTGGAAACAAGTCGACCATGTGCCCGCCGATGAATTATTGGCCGGCCGAATTTTTTGGGCGTTTTGGCTGACGCTCGGTTTTATCGTTCTAACAGGGGGCGGCAAGCGCTTTGTGGAGGATATCAAATCTTTGTGGAAATCGAAGAAAACCTTCTTCCTGCTTATGCTCGCTTCATTCCTAATTTCGGCCAACTGGTTTTTCTATATTTATGCCGTGACCAATGACCGGATTGTCGAAACGAGCCTCGGTTATTACATCAATCCGCTGATTTCTGTGCTGCTCGGCTCATTCTTTTTAAAGGAAAAGCTGTCGCCGGCCGTGAAAATTGCGTTCGTGCTTGCAGCAATCGGCGTGTCAGTCATCACGATCTCCTATGGAACGCTTCCTTGGCTTGCGCTCGGCATGGCATTTAGCTTTGCGTTCTACGGATTGATCAAGAAGACCATCCAATTAAATGCGTTAAGGGGGCTGGCGATCGAGACGCTGTTCGTGTTGCCGTTTGCGACTGCCTATTACGTCTATTTGTTTTCGATCGACCGCGCAGCGTTTTTGCATAGCGGCGTGCCGACCGATTTGCTCGTCATTCTCAGCGGGTTCCTCACCGCCTTGCCGCTGCTATTGTTTGCCATGGGAGCGCCGCTCATTCCGTTGTATATGATTGGCTTTCTTCAATACATTGCGCCGAGTTTGATGCTGTTGATTGGCGTTTTTCTGTACGGGGAAGAGTTCGGCGTGATTTCGGTCATTTCATTCTCGTTTATCTGGAGTGCTTTGGTCCTCTTTACCGGCTCGAAAATCATGGAGGCGAGGCGGACAAGAAAGAACCGCCATTTAGTTGGCGCCGAATTTGGCGGAAAGTGAAACATTTTGACGGCTATGCCGTATAGTTAAATGGAATACTTAAGGAGGGAACTGAAATATGATGAACACAAAACGATGGATTGCCTTGGTGGCCGCTGCTGCTTTGTTGGGAATATCTCTAGTGATTAACTCGGCTTTTTCAGTGCTGCAATCAGACTTTACTTCAGGATTAGATGATTGGACAGGCATGGAACAGACGGCTTTAAGTGAACAAGTGGTTGAATCAGGCGATGCTTCCAACCGGATTGCCGTGTTGAATGTGGACGGGGCGATCCAAGATACGGGAGAAGCTTCCGTTTTTGGCGCTGCCGGTTATAACCACGATTTGTTCATGGAACAATTGCAAGCTGTTAAAGAAGACAGCAGCGTTAAAGGGGTTGTCTTGAAAGTCAATTCACCAGGTGGAGGAGTCGTTGAGTCTGCACAGATTCACGATAAGATTACGGAAATCCAGGAAGAAACCGGCAAGCCGCTTTACGTTTCGATGGGAGCCATGGCTGCATCAGGCGGTTATTATATCGCTGCGCCAGCTGAAAAGATCTTTGTCAGCGAAGAGACTTTGACAGGATCGATCGGTGTAATTATGCAAAGCGTCAATTATGGCGAATTGGCAGAGCGCTACGGTGTGGATTTCGTCACAATCAAATCGGGACCGTACAAAGACATCATGAGCCCGACGCGTGAAATGACAGATGACGAGCGTCAGCTTTTGCAGGATATGCTCGACAGTTCATATGAGGAATTCGTTGATGTCATCGAAGAAGGCCGCGACATGACCGAAGCGGAAGTGAAGGAATACGCGGATGGTCGCATCATGAACGGCCGCCAAGCAGTTGAAGCGAACCTTGCGGACGATTTCGGTTTTGAAGAAGATGTTATCCAGGCGATGCGCGACGATTTCGATTTAGCGGATGGCGAAGTCTTCGAATATGGTGCTGGCGATAACTGGTCTTCACTATTCGCGATGAAGGCCGGATCACTCTTCGGTATGGACATGGAAACGAAGTTCATCTCGGATATGCTGTCCCAAAACAGCGGTCCGCGCATGATGTATCTATACGGTGAAAACTAAGGAGGTGGAGAAGCATGACTGATCACGTCAATAATGATGCGGCGGAGCGAGCGGCTGCAACTCCGCCGGTCCGGCCGGAAAACGATAGAATCCTTTTTTATGAACGCAAGCCGGCTGGTTTCTGGATGCGCTTCTGGGCGTATTTGATCGATATCCTGGTCATTTCGGCCGTTTCATCTATTTTGATCCGCCCGCTGTTTGCGCTGTTCGGGTGGGACACATCTGAAACGGCATGGTATGCGCCTTATGCGATCTTGACCGCGATTGTCTTTTACGGTTATTTCGTGTTGATGACCAAGTTTTTCGCACAAACGGTAGGCAAGATGATTTTCGGCCTGCGAGTTGTTTCACTGAAGACGGATCGTTTATCGTGGTCCACTTTATTGTTCCGCGAATGGATCGGCCGCTTTATTTCGGTGACGATCTTGCCGCTGTACTGGATTGTCGGCTTTACGCCGCTCAAGCAAGGCGTGCATGATTTCATCGCGGATACGACTGTTGTCCACGAGGAATCATACCGCAAACAGCAGATGGCTAGAAAACGGCTGGAAGGGTCTCAGTTGCAAGAGAGTGAAAGCATTTAGTATGATAAGGGTAATCTGAAAGGGAGGCGTTGCAATTTGGTACAAATCACATTCAAGCAAAACCCTGTAACATTGCCAGGCAATGAAGTGAAAGTGGGCGATCAGGCACCGGATTTCACGGCGTTATCGAACAGCCTGGAACCGAAGACCTTACATGATTTCAAAGGCAAAGTGCTTTTGGTCAGTGTCGTTCCGTCACTTGATACAGGAGTATGTTCCGATCAGACAAAACGCTTCAGCGAAGAAGCAGCATCATTAGGAGAAGACGTGGAAGTCTTGACGGTTTCCTGCGACTTGCCATTCGCGCAAAAGCGCTGGACAGAAATTAACGGTGTAGACTCGATTACGACATTGTCCGACCACCGCGACCTTTCGTTCGGTGAAGCGTACGGCTTGACGATGCAGGAGCTGCGTTTATTGGCACGTTCCATTTTCGTTATCGACAAGGATGGAAAAGTGGCATATGTGGAATATGTGGCAGAAGGCACCGATCACCCCGATTACGACAAAGCACTTGAAGCAGTCAAAGCGCTGACAAACTAATACCAGGAAACCCACTCTTGCCGAGTGGGTTTCCTTATTGAGGACGGAGATTTATGAATTCATCGATGGAAAGCATTTTCACGGCGATTGACAATGAAACGGTGTCGATCCAAAAACAGGAAGAATCTTCCTATCTAGAAAGTTTGCTGACGACGACCGAGCGTTGGCTGGATGGTCAATTGATTATTGCGGCAGGAGCAACAAAAGAAGATATGCGAAAAGCGATCCAGCTGTCGATTTTAAAAGGCATGAAAGAACATGTCCAGCCTCATCACCAAATGACGCCGGACGCTCTTGGTTTGTTGATTGGCTATTTGGTGGAGCTATTCGTCAAGGAGCAGCAAGCAACGATTCTTGATCCTGCGGCGGGAACGGGCAATCTGCTGTTTACGGTGATGAATTATTTGGACGGCCGCATGAGCGGGACAGCTGTCGAACTGGATGACCTGTTGATCCGCCTGGCTTCGAATATCGGCAATTTGATCGAGCAGCCAGTGACATTTTATCTGCAGGATGCCTTGCAGCCGCTATTGATCGATCCGGTCGATTGCGTCGTTTCCGATTTGCCGGTCGGTTATTACCCGGACGAAGCGACTGCCTCGAATTATGAATTGAAAGCAGAAGAAGGCATGTCCTATGCCCATCACCTGTTCATTGAGCAATCTTTGAAGCATACGAAAGAAGGCGGTTATTTGTTCTTTGTCATTCCACGGAATATCTTCGAGTCGCCGCTTGCCGGGCAATTGCACAGCTTCTTGAAACAGCAGGCACATATCCAAGCGGTGATGGAGCTGCCGGAGAACATCTTCAAAAACGCTCAGCATGCAAAAGCCGTTTTGGTGTTGCAGAAGAAAAAGGACGGCTTGAAAGCACCGAAAGAAGTGCTCCTAGCGCGCGTCCCGAATATGTCGAAGCCGGAAACGATGGCGAAATTCTTCACGCAAGTCAATGGATGGTTCAAAGAAAACAAATCATGACGCAAGCCGGCCCTATCCGGATAGGGCCGGTTTTTTCGATTCTGGAAAAAGGCAGGAACTTTCCAGCAAACGGCGAATAGCGTAAAGAGACAAGAGAACGATCAGTTTGAAAGGAGTGGGAGTATGTATCAGCACATCCTATTGGCTGTCGATGGGTCGGAAAACTCGATCCGTGCAGCCAGAGAAGCAGTGAAAATCGCTAGTTTGGTTGATGGGGCGGAAGTGACGGTTGTCTATGTATCGGACTATAAGGAAGATGAAAATGAAGTGATCCACGATGCATCGGCAATGGAATTTGATTTGGCTAGGCGGAAGAAAATCCAGCCGGTGACAGAGATGTTGGACAGAGAAAAAATATTCCACCAAATCGAAGTGCTGCATGGCATTCCGGGTCCTGCCATTGTCAAGATGACCAAGGAAAAGGCATACGATCTTGTTGTCCTCGGCAGCCGCGGATTGTCGCCGATCCGTGAAGTGATGCTTGGCAGTGTCAGCCATAAAGTCGTTAACCACGCAGAATGCCCGGTGCTGGTGGTCAAGTGAAAATGGGCCAACGCGCTGCACAATGCTTTGGTATACTAAAAGCATCTGTCGGTGCAAGAAGCATCGTGAATTATGGGAGATGAGTAGATAGATGATGGAGTTGCCGAATTGCCCAAATTGTGGTTGTGAGTATACGTATGAAGATGCAGGAATGGTTGTCTGTCCGGAATGTGCAAATGAATGGAACCCGGCTGACCAGCAGCAAGAAGAAATGGTGCGCGATGCTGTTGGGAATATTTTGCAAGATGGAGATGCTGTTACGGTCATCAAAGATTTGAAAGTGAAAGGCAGTTCCAATACTTTGAAAATCGGCACGAAAGTCAAAAGTATCCGACTTGTGGACGGAGACCATAATATCGATTGCAAAATCGATGGCTTTGGTGCGATGCAGTTGAAATCAGAGTTTGTAAAAAAAGCGTGACCTTTTAAGCGGTGCATGCATCCAATAGAAAAACCGGCCATTCCCCAGTTAGTGGCGGAATGGCCGGTTTTTTGATATTTACACGCCGCGCTTGTTGCCCCATAACAATGTATGGAGCTGCGGCAACACTTTGGCATTATTAAGAGGGGCCGATGATAAATGCCTATCAATCAGCCATTGATAGCGTCCAAGCAAATGTTGGACCAGTTTTTCATCATTGCTTGTCTCAGTGTCATCATTTCCTACTTGCAAAAAGAACGGGAATGCTGGATAGCGCAAGTGCAGCTGTTCTGCGAAAAAGAAATCGGAATCATCGAAGACAACGACTTTCAGGCTGGCTTGAGATGACGATAGCTTGCCAAGCATCGCATCGAGTTTGGAGTAGTCTAAAATCATGCCAGAACTCGGAGGCTTCGGGGAGACGGTGACTTCATCGATTTCCAAGAGCCAGTCCTGCCAGATGCTGCCTTGCGTTTCGACAGCGGTGCGCCACCCTTTTTCTTGGCATAACGCGACCAGTTCTGCGATGCCTTTATGAAGTGCCGGGTTGCCTCCGGAAATGGTGACATGTGAAAAAGCATCTTTTCCCAGCTCCTCAAGCTGCTGGGCGATGTCATGTGCCGTCATCATGACGCTTTTACCGGTGCCGTCCCAAGTGAATTTAGAATCGCACCATGAACAAGAATAATCACAGCCGGCGGTACGCACGAACATCGTCTTCTGGCCCATGACCATGCCTTCGCCTTGGATCGTCGGGCCGAATACTTCCATTACAGGGATCTTCATTAAGACACCTCTTTCGGCCGGTAGATGACATAGCTTGTCGGGGTTTCCCGAACGATGACTTGAATGCACTTCGGCTGGTTGTCCGAACGGTCGAGCGTCTCCTGGACCAGCTCGTGTATTTGCTGTGCCAGCTGCTCAGTTGTTGGAAATGTATCGGTGAATTCGGGATGGTCATTCAATACGCTATGGTCGTAGCGTTTATGGATCAAATCTTTCAATTGCTTAAAGTCGATGAGAAAACCGGTGCGGTTCAATTGGTCGCCAGCAATCGTGATATTTAAGTGATAAGTATGGCCATGCATTTTCGCACATTTGCCTGCTTCGTCAGCAGGGATATAATGCGCCGCGGAAAAATGCATATCTTTATTCAACTCAAAGCTATAGGAATGCGGAACAGATGGGTAGAATTGCTGCATCAAGAGTTCGCACCTGCCTTTTGGGACAAATACGTCTGCAAGCCTTCATTTCGCAGCACGCAAGATGGGCATGTCCCGCAGCCTGTAGCTGGAATGCCATGGTAACAGGTCAAGGTTTCGTTCTGGACGAACTCGAAAGCGCCGAGCTGGTCGGATAGTTCCCAGACACCTGCCTTATCGAGCCACATAAGCGGCGTATGGATGACAAATTGCTTGTCCATCGATAAGTTGAGCGTGACATTGAGCGAACGGATAAAGGTATCCCGGCAATCCGGATAACCGCTGAAATCCGTTTCGCTGACGCCGGTCACGAGATGGCGTGCGCCGAATGCATCGGCGTAAATCGCAGCAAAAGACAGGAACAATAAATTGCGGCCGGGAACGAATGTGGAGGGAGGGCCATCCGTTTGTTCTTCTACTTTGATCGAATCACGCGTCAAAGCATTGGCGGATAATTGGTTGATGAGCCCCATGTCGAGCACCTGCAAGCTTACGCCGAGTGTCTTGGCAATGCGTTTTGCGTGGTCGATTTCCTGAGCATGGCGCTGGCCATAATCAAAAGTGACGGCGAGCACTTCGCTGAATTGTTCCAACGCCCAAAATAGGCAAGTTGTACTGTCTTGCCCGCCGCTGAAAACAACGACTGCTTTTTCATTTTTCATTAATATACAGCTCCTTAGTTTTTTAGAGAGGGAGTTTGCGAACCTCTTTTATGAAACAGTTACCATAATAGCATAATTAGGCAAGTTCCTGTGTTTTTTCAGGTGTAGCAAAATGGTGTCAGGGTATATAGGTGGTAAAAGGGAGGAGTGGGTGCAAATGAAAGCAATCGTCATTGACCAGTACGGAGGAAAAGAGCAACTGAAAGAACGTGAAGTGGAAACGCCAGCCGTTTCAGCACATCAAGTGTTGGTGGAAGTCCATGCAACTTCAGTCAATCCGATTGATTGGAAACTGAGAGAAGGCTATTTGAAAGAAATGCTGCCGTGGGAGTTCCCGATCATTCTCGGATGGGATGTTGCAGGAGTCGTCAAAGAAGTAGGCGATGAGGTCAAGCATTACCATCCAGGCGACCGGGTTTTTGCGCGTCCCGATACAACGCGGCAAGGAACGTATGCTGAATTTGTCCCGGTCGATGAAAATCTGTTGGCCCGCATGCCGGAAAGCATGACTTTCGAGGAAGGCGCAGCGATTCCATTGACGGGGCTAACTGCCTGGCAATGCCTGGTGGAGATTGGGCATATCAAAAAAGGCGATAAAGTGCTGATTCACGCAGGTGCTGGCGGCGTTGGAAGCATGGCGATCCAAATCGCCAACAGCATCGGCTGCTATGTGGCGACGACTGCGAGCGATAAAAATGACGAACTCGTCACTTCTCTCGGGGCGAATCGTGTCATCGATTACCGCGAAGAAGATTTCTCGGAAGTGCTGGAAAACTTTGATTTCGTGTTGGATACAATGGGCGGTGAAACGCTCGAAAAAAGTTACGGCGTCTTGAAGCGCGGTGGCAGGCTAGTCAGCATCGCCGGACAGCCTGATGAGGAAAAAGCGGAGGAGCTAGGCATCCACGTCAGTAGTTTCTGGCTTGAGCCGAACGGCCAGCAATTGAAGAAACTGGGTGATCTGTTTGTCAGCGGGGAAGTGAAACCGGAAGTCGGCCACATCTATCCGTTGACAGAAGAAGGCGTGCGGGAAGCGCATGAGTTAAGCGAATCCCATCACGCTAGGGGGAAAATTGTCATTAAAGTGAAGCCATAACACATACAAAAGCACGCGGCTATGATGCCGCGTGCTTTTGTATGTGTTACTCAGGTTTTCCGGAACGTTCTTCCGAATAATAATCGTCTGGTGCATCGCTTTGTGCTTCGTCTGTACGGACCACAAGTACATCACATTTTGAAGAGCGGACGATATGTTCTGACACACTGCCGATGAGGAAGCGTTCGACTGCATTCAAACCGGTCGCGCCGCAGATGATTAAGTCGGCTTCGACTCTTTCAGCAAGTTCGCGCGGAATCATTGTCTTAGGGGAACCGTAATCGACCACGATATTGACCTTTTCAACACCGCCGGCTTCGGCTTCTTTTTTATAATCCCCGAGCAAGTCTTCAGCGAATTTCTGGGCACGGTCAGCAATCGAACGGTCATATGCTTCAATTGCAGCGAACGAACGCGTATCGATCACGTTGACCAGATTCAGCGTTGCGTGGTTGCGTGTTGCGATTCCAATGGACTTTTTAAAGGCCCATTCCGCTTCTTTCGATCCGTCGACAGCTACCATGATTTGATTATACTTTAATGTCATCTGTACATTCCTCCTTTGTCTATACTGTAACTTTCGAGGCATAGGCAAATTGTTCCTTCTTTAACAATGAAATTTATTGATTTATTTGTGATTTCTTTTCCATTCACTATTTCGAAATACCTTTCCTTCTTCTGCCAGCACGAATGATAGCGGGTTTAGAGGTGGCAAAATTTATCTTTTGAAAAGACAAATTAATGGAGCAATATCAAACAGAATCTGTTAGAATGGATGTGGTTTCAAATACTGATAGTTTGGTTCATTTTATTATTTCAGACACAATATAATGGAGGGTTTTGTAATGCGTATTGGGGTACCTACAGAAGTTAAGAACAATGAAAACCGAGTGGCAATGACGCCAGCGGGAGTAGTGAACTTGGCACTTTTCGGCCATGAAGTTTCCATCCAATCCGGTGCAGGGCTCGGATCGGGCTTTACAGATGCCGATTACGAAGCAGCTGGCGCGGTCATCGTTGCTGATGCTGACCAAGCGTGGGCACAGGACATGATCATGAAAGTAAAAGAGCCGGTAGCTAGCGAGTACAAGCATTTCCGTGAAGGCCAAGTGCTTTTCACTTACTTGCATTTGGCGCCGGAAGTGGAATTGACAAATGCTTTGCTCGAGTCGAAAGTGACAGGTGTAGCATATGAAACGGTTCAACTTCCAAATAACTCCTTACCGCTCCTTACGCCGATGAGTGAAGTAGCGGGTCGCATGTCGACACAGATTGGTGCTCAGTTCCTAGAGAAAATCCACGGTGGCGGCGGCATCCTGCTTGGCGGCATCCCTGGCGTTTCACGCGGTAAAGTGACAATCGTCGGCGGTGGCGTCGCTGGAACGAACGCTGCGAAAGTGGCGATCGGAATGGGCGCTGACGTTACAATCCTTGACTTGAACCCAGAACGCTTGCGCCAATTGGACGACCTGTTCGGCAAAGATGTACAAACATTGATTTCCAACCCATTGAACATCGCGCAATCGGTTGAAAAATCGGATTTGGTCATCGGTGCGGTATTGATTCCGGGAGCGAAAGCACCGAAATTGATCACGGAAGACATGATCAAGTCAATGAAGCCAGGTTCAGTCGTGGTTGATATCGCGATCGATCAAGGCGGCATCTTCGAGACAAGCGACCGCATCACCACTCACGATGCGCCGACTTATGTGAAGCACGATGTCGTTCATTACGCCGTTGCGAACATGCCGGGTGCAGTACCACGCACATCAACGATCGGCTTGACGAATGTGACGGTCCCTTACGCAGTACAAATCGCCAATAAAGGACTCAAGCAAGCAGTCCTCGACAACGAAGCATTGAAAAAAGGCGTCAACACGATGGACGGCTTTGTCACGTATAAAGCTGTAGCCGACGATCAAGGCCTTGAATACAAATCAGTCGACGAATTGCTGCAATAATTTTTAGAAAAGAGCTGTCCCAGAAAAATCCATCATACGGATTTTCGGGACAGCTCTTTTTTTATCGAGTGATGACCGTCAGTTCTTTCGGGTATTTGGTCAATACTTCATAGCCATTTTCGGTAACGACGAGATCGTCTTCAATGCGTACGCCGACTTGATCCGCAACATAAATGCCAGGTTCGATCGTAAAAACCATGCCTGCTTCGAGCGGCATATTGTTGCCTCCGTGGATGGACGGGAATTCATGGACGGAAATTCCGAGGCCATGGCCAAGGCGATGCGTAAAATATTCCCCGTAGCCTGCGTCTTCGATGGTCTTGCGGGCAATCCCATCAAGCTCAGCCGCTGTAACGCCAGGACGCACCGCATCAAGTGCCGCTTGTTCAGCACGCTTAACGATATCGTATACTTCTTTCGCTTGCTCGCTCGGTTCGCCAAAAGCCAGCGTCCGGGTAATGTCTGAGCAATACCCTTCATAAATAACGCCGAGATCCATCAGCACAAAATCGCCGCGTTCAATTTTGCGTTGCCCTGTTTTGCCGTGCGGTGAAGCAGCTTTCGGCCCTGTCAGGACAGTGGTATCGAACGACATGTGGGTGATTCCGCGTTTTTTCAACGCTGTCTCGATTTCAGTCATCAATTCAATTTCCGTCATTCCTTCTTGCATCACGTCAGCCGCCACTTCGATGGCATAATCCGCAAGCGAGGCAGCGTGGCGCAGGATATCGAGTTCGGCCTCGTCTTTGATGACGCGCATGGTGTTCATTTGCCCATCAATCGACTGGATTTCGGGCGACTGGAAATAATGGTTGATCGCATCATAGCGCTCAACAATCATATGCGCTTTCTCAATGGCGATGCGTTCCATCGGCTGATTACGTTTGGCTGCCGTTTCGTACAGCACTTGCATTGCGTCTTGCGTATCGGCATGTCCTGCAATTTCGCCAGTCCAGCCGGCCGCTTTGGCATCAGGCGCTTCCATTGCCGGGCAGATGAGGAATGGCTCGGCTTCAGCAAACACCATAACGGCGAGCAAACGCTCTTTCGGATCGCTATTGAAGCCGGTCAAATAGAAGATGTTATGCGGGTCGGTAATGAGCGCCGCATCGAGTTGCTGCTGCTTTAAATATTTTTTTAAGTTGGCTAGTTTGTTCATATGTATTCCTCCCCTTCATGTGTAGCATATCAAAAATCAGGGTATAAAACAGCAGAAAGCAACGACCCAAAACTCTATTGGAGGGATATCATGAAAATCTCATTTCACGGCCATTCGGTTGTAAAGATCCAGACCGGGGGCAAAACGATCCTTATCGATCCGTTCATTAGCGGAAACGAATTGACAGATTTGACAGCAAGCGAAGAAAAGCCGGATGCGATCCTGCTGACCCATGCGCATAACGACCACGTCGGCGATACAGTGGACATTGCCAAATCAAGCGGCGCGGTCGTAGTAGCCCCTGTGGAGCTGGCAAACTACTTAAGCGGACAAGGACTGGATGCAGTCGGCATGAACCTTGGCGGCGCCAAAGAATTCGATTTTGGCAAAGTGAAATTCACCAAAGCGTTTCATAGCTCGTCCTATACGGCAGAAGACGGGGAAGTCATCTACGGCGGCATGCCAGCTGGAATCCTCTTTGAAGCGGAAGGAAAGACGATTTATCATGCCGGCGATACGGAAGTGTTCGGCGACATGGAAATCATAGGCAAACGCCATTCCATCGACTTAGCGTTTGTTCCGATTGGTGATTTCTTCACGATGGGGCCAGAAGATGCGGCTTATGCCGTCGAGCTGATCAATCCGAAGACGGCGGTGCCGATTCATTACAACACTTTCCCGCCAATCAAGCAGGACCCTGAACAATTCAAGCAAGCAGTCAAGCAGGCGGAAGTCCAGATCATGGAGCCTGGAGACAGCATTGACTTATAAAATCGATTGATGAAAGCAGGCAAGGGAGGAGGACGATCTCTCTTGCCTGTTTTTTTATTGCCTCGAGCGTAGGCACACTTTCTAAAGGCTGCTGGCCGGATTGTCGACTTCCATTCGGATTATGCTAAACTAAGGGATAGAGGATAGCAGAAAGATTGGTGAAACAATGGCGACGAAACACGAACAGATTTTGGACTATATCGAGACTTTGGCTGTGGGGGAGAAAATCTCCGTTCGCCGGATTGCCAAAGAGCTTCAAGTATCAGAAGGCACCGCTTACCGGGCCATTAAAGAAGCGGAAAACAAGCGGCTGGTTTCGACGATCGAACGGGTTGGCACCATTCGCATCGAGCGCAAGAAAAAAGAAAATATCGAACGGCTGACGTATGCCGAAATCGTTAAAGTCGTCGACGGCCAAGTGCTCGGCGGGCGTGCCGGGCTCCATAAATCACTGAACAAATTCGTCATCGGGGCGATGCAGCTTGAAGACATGATGCGCTATACGGAAGCGGGAAATTTGTTAATTGTCGGCAACCGCTACAAAGCCCATGAATATGCTTTGCAGGCAGGGGCAGCAGTTCTTGTGACAGGAGGTTTTGATGCCTCTGAGCAAGTGAAAAAGCTGGCAGATGAATTGGAATTGCCGGTCATTTCCACAAGCTACGACACGTTCACGGTAGCGACGATGATCAACCGTGCGATTTACGACCAATTGATCAAAAAAGAGATTCTGCTCATCGAGGACATTTTAATCCCACTGGAGAACACGCATTTTCTGCACGTGAAAGATCCAATCAGCCGCTATAATGAGCTGAATAATGAAACGACGCATGGCGGATTTCCAGTTGTCGACGGTAGCGGCAGGCTAGTCGGGATCGTCACCTCGCGGGATATTATCGGCGCTTCAGATACGGAATTGATCGATAAAGTGATGACCAAGGACCCGATCACTGTGTCGCTGCAAACGAGTGTCGCAGCCGCAGGGCACCGAATGATTTGGGAAGGCATCGATTTGCTGCCGATTACTGACGACCATCACAATTTAATGGGCATCATCAGCCGTCAGGATGTCTTGAAAGCGATCCAAACAGCCCAGCGCCAGCCGCAGCAAGGCGAGACGATCGACGACATCATCAAAAGCCAATTGAACCAAGTACAAGAAGACAAGCTCAGCCTGGAATTCCGTGTCACTCCCCAAATGACCAACGCATACGGCTCGCTGTCGTATGGCGCTTACACGATGGTGCTGACAGAAGCGGCAGCCACGGCATTGAAAACAAAAAACCGCAAAGACAGCGTGCTGGAAAACCTCACTGTCTATTTCCTGAAACCGGTGCAGCTGGACGCGTCATTGCTCATCCGTCCGACAATCCTAGATATCAGCCGCAAATCAGCAAAAGTCGATGTCGAAGTGTTGTATGAACAGCAAGTGATCGGCAAGGCGATGCTCACTTTCCAATTGCTCGACCGCTAAAATGCACTGCTTTGGCAGGACAGTGGAGTAATCGGCCATAAAAAAACAACCTCTCCGCAAGGGAGGGGCTGTTTTATGGGTTCAAGCGGGTTTCTTCATCGAGAAACGCTTGGTAATGACGGTTTGCCTTGAAATTATGGACAATCAGCGCCAAGCCAAGAATGATAAAGATGCCGGCAATGATATAAGTGACGACCGTTTGGAAAATAAACAGCTGGTTGATGCCAAAAAAGGCGATAAAGCTGCCAAGTGCAATCTGCGCACGGCTGGCATACCAGTTTTTTCGCACCGGCAGACGCGTGCGGATCTGTTTTGTTTTATAGTAAAGATAAAATGCAGCGGAAATGATAATTAAAAATACAAATATGAGCATGGGGAACCTCCTGTTATGCAAATCTATTTCCATTGTAATGGGGATGATCAGAAAATGCGAATGGATTTCCCTGTCCACTGGAGGATTGAAGCAATGTATAGTCAAATCATCGACACAATTAAACAATACGATACCATCATCATCCACCGCCATGTGCGTCCCGACCCGGATGCATATGGATCACAAATCGGCCTGAAATACATACTGAGCCATAACTACCCGAACAAGCGCGTACTTGCCGCTGGAGAACACGACTACACAATGGATTTCCTTGATTTTCCGGATGCAGTCGAAGATGAGGATTTCGAAGGGGCGTTGGTCATCGTGACGGACACCGCGAACACGGACCGCATCGACGACCAGCGCTATCACAGCGGGGCAAAATTGGTGAAAATCGACCACCATCCAAACGATGATAATTACGGGGATATTTGCCAAGTGGACACACAAGCAAGTTCTTCGTCTGAAATGATCTATGAATTATTTACATATGGGCAAACAGAAGAAAATTGGGAGATGCCTGATGCGGGTGCCAGGCTCCTTTATGCCGGAATCATCGGCGATACAGGGCGCTTCCTGTTTCCAAGCACAACACAAAAGACCTTTGACGTAGCAGGCGAATTGATCAAATATGATTTTGACCGCAACGAGCTTCATAACGGCATGTACGAGATGGACCGCAAATTGCTTCAACTGCAAGGATATATGTACCAGAATTTCCAAATTGATGAAAATGGTGCCGCTTTTGTGAAGATCACACAGGACATTTTGGCGAAATTCGATGTGACGCCGACAGATACCTCTTTGCTGGTCGGCTCGCTCGGCAACGTCAAAGGCATTAAAGCCTGGGTCATTTTAATAGAAGAAGACACTGAAATACGCGTCCGACTGCGGTCAAAAGGACCGGTGATCAATACGCTCGCCAAAGAATTCGGGGGCGGCGGGCATCCGATGGCATCCGGCGCAGTCGCTTATTCGTGGGATGAAGCGGACCAAGTCATCCAGCGCCTGAAAGAAATTTGCGCGAAGGCATAAGGAAAGAAGGTGTTGAAATGGTCTACCCGCATATTGTGACCGCGGCTGATCCGCTGCAAAGCACGATTCGCCTCGAAGAACTGTTTGCAGTTCTTACTGAACAAGGCGCAAGCGCGGCAGCCTTAGTCAATTCCAAATTATACGGCGTCCTGCCATTTTGGGACGCCTGCAAAAAGGCCGGCATCCACGGGGTGCTCGGCCTTTCAGTGCCCGTCGACTTTGACGGTACCGCATTGCCTGTAGTGTTGTATGCACAGAACAATACGGGCTACCAAATGTTATTAAAGCTGACGAGTGCCTTATCAACTCGTGATGTGGAAGCCATCCCGCAAAAATGGCTCGCAGCTTACCAAGAAGGTCTATTGTGCGTGATTCCCGATAATGCGTCTTGGGTGTTGACAGACCGCAGCGAAGCGCTCGGCAGCTTGTCGCGTTTATTCGGCGAGCGCTTGGTTGCGAGCATCGAGCGGCCTGGAGGGAATGTGCAGGAGACCGAAGAAGCGTTTGCCGAATTCTGTTTGGCATTCGGTCTCAAAGTCATGGCGAGCCAGGAATGCCGTTACGTCAAACAAGAAGATGCCTTTGCCTATGAAGTGGCGAGGTCGATCGGGGACGGCTTTAAGTTAAACGATCCTGAGCGCCCAAAGCCTGAACATGCAGCGGCGTTCGTGCCGACAAAAGCACAATTATCGGAATGGTTTTCAGACCATCCGGAATGGTTGGACCACAGCCAAGAGCTGCTCATGAATTGCCGTGTCACCATCCCACTGAACCGTCAATTGTTGCCAAAATATCCTGTGAAGGAAGGTACCGACAAAAGCGAGCTCATTCGTGCACTGTGCGTAAAGGGGCTAGAACAACGTGTCGGAAAATTAGCCCACAGCTATTCAGAGAGACTCGATTACGAATTAGGCGTTATCTCGGCCATGGGCTATATCGACTATTTCCTCATCGTTTCCGATTTCATGGCTTACGCAAGAAACAAGGGGATTTTGACGGGCCCAGGGCGTGGATCCTCTGCCGGATCGCTCGTTGCCTTCGCACTGCGCATTACGGATGTCGATCCGCTCGCCCATGGATTGCTATTCGAGCGCTTCCTTAATCCGGAGCGGGTCACTTTACCGGATATCGATATCGATTTCGCAGATCACCGTCGACACGAGGTCGTTGAATACGTTGCGAAAAAATACGGAGCTTTGCAGACGGCACAAATCATCACATTCGGCACTTTGTCCACAAAAGCAGTCGCGAGAGACACGGCGAGGGTATTCGGTTTTGAAGCTGAAGAACTCGAAAAGATTTCAAAACTCATTCCAAGCCGTCCAGGCATCACCTTGCGGGAAGCGCTACGCGAATCAAAAGCGCTAGAGAGCTGGATCATCGGCAACGAAACTCGTGAACGCTGGTTCAAGACGGCGCTAAAGCTGGAAGGCTTGCCACGAAACTCGTCGATTCACGCAGCCGGCGTCATTTTGAGCCCGGGCCCATTAGTGAATTACGTGCCGATTGAAAAAGGCAACGATGGGATTTTCATCACCCAATGGCCGATGCAGGAACTAGAAGCGATCGGCTTATTGAAAATGGACTTTCTCGGCTTGCGCAATTTGACGATTCTGGAAAATATGGCGCATATGCTGAAACGCGATTTGAATTTCTCTATCGATTACCGAAACTTGCCGCTCGATGACAAAGAAACATATAGATTACTGGCGAAAGGCGATACAGCCGGGATTTTCCAGTTGGAGTCACCGGGCATGCGGCGCGCATTAATGCTCATCAAGCCGAGCGCATTCGGCGACATTGTCGCAGTCAATGCTTTGTATCGTCCTGGCCCGATGGAGTTCATCCCGCTTTATGCGCGCCGTAAGCATGGCGAAGAAGCGGTAGCCTATATCCATCCGGTGCTGGAGCCGATTTTATCAGAAACATACGGTGTCATCGTCTATCAAGAGCAAATCATGAAAATCGCTGCAGAAATGGCGGGCTTTAGCTTAGGCGAGGCCGATCTATTGCGCCGTGCCGTCAGCAAAAAGAACCGCCAAATCCTTGATGAAGAGCGAGCGCATTTTGTCGATGGAGCTGACTCAAAAGGCTATACCGCAAAAGAAGCGGGAGAAGTCTATGACTTGATAGTGCGATTTGCCGATTACGGCTTCCCGAAAAGCCACGCAGTCGCCTACAGCATGATTTCCTATCAACTGGCTTATATGAAAGCCCATTATCCCGTGCAGTTCTATGCTGCGCTGTTATCGAATAGCCAAGGAAATAATGAGAAAACGGCACAGTTCATGCGTGAAATGAAAGAACGTGGGATCCAGCTTGCCGCTCCGTGCATTGCCAGAAGCCGCCATGGTTTTTCCTCGGAAGAGCAGCAGGTCCGCGCTGGCCTAAGCTCTGTAAAAGGCGTCCCGGGAACAGCCATCAAAGCCATTCTCACGGCGCGAAAGGATGGGCCTTTTCAAAGCTTGTTCAATATCGCCGAACGGATATCTGCGGTGCATTTCACCCGCAAGGCTTTCGAGCCGCTCATCAAAGCCGGTGCACTGGACACTCTCGGAAAAGACCGGGCCGTTCTGCTTGCGTCGCTTGACAGTGCGATCAAACATGCGGAACTGGTCAAACCGAATGAAGACCCTGGGCTGTTTGATGACATGGGATCTAGCTTCATGAAACCGAAATACACCAAAGCCGAACCGATGCCGGACGGGCTCAAGCTCGATTTCGAAAAAGAAGCACTCGGCTTTTATTTGAGCACACACCCTGTAGAACGGGAAAAAGAACAGCGCAACAAAGCGTATACAGCGCTTAATGAGCTGTCGAAGAAAAAAGACCGTGAGCGTGTAGAAGCGCTTGGTTTGGTCGAAGACGTACGGCGCATCCGCACGAAAAAAGGCGATGCGATGGCGTTTGTCACCTTGCAGGATGAATCGGGCGTGGCATCAGTTACTCTGTTCCCGAAAGAGTATGCGCAATACAACGAAATGCTTGACAAAGACGCCTTGCTCGAAATCCATGGAACAGCTGAAACCCGCCAAGGCAAGACGACCATCATCTGCAAAACCATTTTGTAAAGCAGTGCAATAAGCTATTTTCATAAAAGAGAATCGACATGGAACTGCATTTCTTAAAAAGAAATGCAGTTTTTTCTTTACGGCAGCCGAAATTTTTTGTAAGGTATAGAAGGATTAGTGGTCAGACCACTTTCAAAAAAATGGAAACAGAAGGAGTTTTCATGAATCAGCCTAAACGCTATTTAAATATTGTAAGTGAAATGCGGGACATGATTCGGGAACAGAACATACTTCCGGGCGACCGGATCCCTTCAGAAAGGGAGTTGGCTGAAAAGCTGGCAGTTGGGCGTTCGACGATCCGCGAGGCACTCAGGAGCCTGGAATTGCTGGGGCTTATTGAAACCCGGCGAGGGGAAGGGACATTTTTAGCAGACCCAAGAAAACACCGGCTTGTCGAATTGCTGGCGACATTTATCCTGCAAGACAATAAAACCTTAGAAGATGTACGGGAGACAATGTGTATACACGAAACTGCGGCAATCCAGGCAATCTGCACAAGTGATGCGTCCAAACTTCCGATATGGGAAAGTTTACGCGATCGGCTAGGTGGGCATGAATTCATAAGGGAAGACTTTGTCCGTGAATTGATGGTGCTGTCCGGCAACCGCCTGTCACTGAAAATTTGGTTCCTATTAAAACAATATGGGGGCAACCCTTATGATGGCGAAGTTATGCCGGAAGAGAGGCCTTTGCTGAAAAATATCCTGCAGGCGATTGAGCAGCAGGATGCTGAAACGGCCATCCGGGATTTTAAAGCCTGGAGCAGCGTCTTAATTAAAGGAGAGAATGAACAATGGCAATGATACGCGATATATTTAAGCGAAAACGAGATGAAAAAGAAGCGACGATCCCTTCCAAAGCGGCAAAAGATGTGCCAGAAGGCTTGATGACGAAATGCCCGAATTGCAAGCACATCACTTTGACGAAAGAATTGGAGAATTTGGGCAAAGTATGCCCGAAATGCGACCATCATTTCAAGATGACGGCACATGAGCGGATTGTTCACCTGCTGGATGATTCAAGCTTTGATTCAGTAGACGATCATTTGAAATCCGAAAACCCGCTGAACTTTCCGGGCTATAGCGAAAAAGTCCAGGCCGATAGTGAAAAAACTGGATTGAACGAAGCGGTGCTCACAGGGACCGGTTCGATCAAAGGCCAGCAAGTGGTTGTGGCTGTCATGGATTCGCATTTCCGCATGGGCTCAATGGGCTCGGTAGTCGGTGAAAAAATCACGCGCGCTGTCGAGTTAGCCACTAAATTGAAAGTGCCGTTTTTGATCTTTACAGCAAGCGGCGGTGCCCGCATGCAAGAAGGTGTGTTGTCGCTCATGCAAATGGCGAAAACAAGTGTCGCGTTAAAACGCCATGCGAATGAAGGTTTATTGTTCGTCTCCATCTTGACGCATCCGACGACTGGCGGCGTATCTGCGAGCTTTGCTTCTGTTGGCGACATCAACTTGGCAGAACCAAAAGCATTGATCGGCTTTGCGGGGCGCCGCGTCATCGAACAGACGGTGCGCGAAAAATTGCCGGAAGACTTCCAAACGGCAGAGTTTTTGCTAGACCATGGCCAGCTTGATGCGGTCGTGCATCGCTCTAAAATGCGCGAGACGCTGTCGACGATTGTGCAATTGCATGTGAAAGGGGCTGGATCCCATGCCTAAAAAGAAAATGAAGACGATGGCGTTTGAAGAACCTTTGATTGAATTGAGAAAAAAGATTTCCGAGTTGAAGGAATACACCAAAACGGCGGATGTCGATCTCAGTTCGGAAATCACTTCTTTGGAAGAGCGTTTTTCCAAGCTTGAAGAAGAAATATATGAAAACATGAAACCGTGGGACCGCGTCCAAGTGGCGCGTCATCCGGAACGCCCGACAACTTTGGATTATTTGCCGCTCGTGTTTAAGGATTTCATTGAATTGCACGGAGACCGCCTCTATGGGGACGATGAGGCGATCATCGGAGGTATCGGGAGTTTTGAAGGGCAGCCCGTGACAATCATCGGCCATCAGCGCGGCAAGGATACGAAAGAGAACGTCCGGCGCAATTTCGGTATGCCGCATCCTGAAGGTTATCGGAAAGCATTGCGTTTGATGAAACAGGCAGAGAAATTTGGCCGCCCAGTCATTTGTTTGATCGATACAAAAGGCGCATACCCGGGAAGAGCTGCAGAAGAACGCGGGCAAAGCGAAGCCATTGCCCGCAATCTTGTGGAAATGGCCGGTCTTGAAGTGCCGGTGCTGTCAATCGTCATCGGTGAAGGCGGAAGCGGCGGCGCGCTCGCGCTTGGCGTCGGCAACCAGATCCTGATGCTTGAAAACTCGACTTTCTCGGTTATTTCGCCTGAAGGGGCGGCATCGATTCTTTGGAAAGATGCGGCACTGGCGAAAACTGCAGCAGAAGCGATGAAAATTACGGCACCCGACTTATTGGAAATGGGCATCATCGAGCATATGATTCCCGAAGTACGCGGCGGTGCGCATCACGACACAGCACGCCAGGCGCATTTGATCAGCGGCGCAATCCGCTATTCGCTAAAAGAATTGGAAGGCTTAAGTGCAGAGCAGCTGATTTCCCAGCGCTATGAGAAATTCAGGTCAATCGGTGTTTTTACAGAATAAAAATCAGGCCGCGTAAAGCGGTCTTTTTATTTTTTACAATTCGATAAAAAACGCAGACCAAACAGGAGTTATGGACTGACATCACAGGCCCTGCGTGGTAAGGTGAATAAAGTAAAAAAGGAAGTGCAGGAGGCGGTTTTGGTGAAGAAAATTGGAGTGTTGACAAGTGGCGGCGATTCGCCGGGGATGAACGCAGCGGTACGCGCAGTCGTCCGGAAAGGCATTTACCATGGCATCGAAGTGGCTGGCGTCTACTATGGCTACCAAGGATTGATTGAAGGAAATATCAAAGATCTGCAAGCAGGAGATGTCGGCGACATTATCCAACGCGGTGGCACGAAGCTTTATTCTGCGCGCTGTGACGAATTCCGGACAGAAGAAGGGCAATGGAAAGCAATTGAACAGATGAAGAAAAATGGGCTCGAAGGATTGGTGGTCATCGGCGGAGACGGTTCATACCGCGGCGCAATGGCTTTGACGAAAAAAGGATTCCCAAGCATCGGGGTGCCAGGAACGATCGATAACGACATTCCTGGAACGGATTACACGATCGGTTTTGATACTGCGTTGAATACCGTCATCGAAGCGATCGATAAGATTCGTGATACGGCGACAAGCCACGAACGGACGTTCATCATTGAAGTGATGGGTAGAGATGCTGGCGACTTAGCTCTATGGGCGGGTCTTGCTGGCGGTGCCGAAACTATCCTTATCCCCGAAGACCCGTTTGACATCGATGATATGCTTGAGCGTCTCGAAAGCGGACGCAAAAGAGGCAAGAAACACAGCATCATCATCGTCGCAGAAGGTGTCATGAGCGGCGGCGAACTGGCTGAGCTGATTTCAGGAAAGACGAATGTAGAAACGCGCGTTTCGGTTCTTGGGCATATTCAGCGCGGCGGTACACCGACTGGACGTGACCGTGTGCTTGGCAGCCTATTTGGCGCTCGTGCAGTAGAAGTACTGCTCGAAGGAAAAGGCGGCTTGGCGATTGGCATGAAAAATCATCAAGTGGTAGACTATGATATGACAACGGCGTTCGAAAAAGAGCACGATGCCGATATGAATATGTACAAACTTTCTAAAGAATTATCAATTTAAACAGTTAATTGGAGTGAGTCTATTGAGAAAAACGAAAATCGTCTGCACAATCGGGCCGGCAAGTGAATCACCGGAAGTACTAGAACAATTGATGAAAGCGGGCATGAACGTTGCTCGCCTGAACTTCTCGCATGGCGACCACGATGAGCATGCCTTGCGCATCAAACGCATCCGCGAAGCTTCAGAGAAGACCGGCATTACAGTCGGAATTCTTCTGGATACAAAAGGTCCGGAAATTAGAACACATAAAATGGAAAATGATTCCATTGAACTTGAAACTAACCAAGCAATCACGATTTCCATGACAGAGGTACTGGGCACTAAAGAAATGTTTTCGATCACATACGATAAGTTGATTGAAGATGTACACGAAGGCTCTACGATTTTGCTGGATGATGGCTTGATCGAATTGCGCGTGACGAGCATTGATAAAGAACGCGGCCACATCCATACGATCGTTGAAAATGCCGGTACCTTGAAAACGAAAAAAGGTGTCAATGTTCCAGGTGTATCCGTTCAATTGCCGGGCATCACTGAAAAAGACGCGGCAGATCTATTGTTCGGCATTGAACAGGATGTTGACTTTGTCGCTGCATCATTTGTCCGCAGACGTTCAGACGTTATGGAGATCCGTAGCTTGTTGGAGAAAAATGGCGGATCGCATATCCAGATCATTCCAAAGATCGAAAACCAAGAAGGCGTCGATAACTTAGATGAAATCATCATGGTATCAGACGGTTTGATGGTTGCCCGTGGCGACCTTGGAGTGGAGATTCCTGCAGAAGAAGTGCCGATCGTGCAAAAATCGATGATCAATAAATGCAATAGCGCAGGGAAGCCGGTTATCACGGCTACTCAAATGCTGGATTCCATGCAGCGCAACCCGCGCCCAACCCGTGCTGAAGCGAGCGATGTTGCGAACGCGATCTTTGATGGCACAGATGCAATCATGCTATCAGGCGAAACTGCAGCAGGGCTGTACCCGGTAGAATCAGTCGAAACAATGCATCGCATTGCAGAGACAACGGAAGCTGCCCTTAACCATAAGCAAATCGTTTCCGACCGCCGCAAAGAAAAAGAATCGAATATGACAGAAGCCATCGGCCAGGCAGTTGCGTACACGGCGCTTAACTTGCGCGTGCAAGCAATTTTAGCGCCAACCGAAAGCGGTCATACGGCGAAAATGATTTCTAAATACCGTCCAGGTTCACCGGTCATTGCAGTAACATCCACTGCACGGACTGCACGCAAATTGACTTTGATCTGGGGTGTTCAGCCGATTGTCGGAACACGTGTTGAATCGACAGATGAAATGCTCGATGTTGCAGTGGTAGAAGCATTGAAGCACGGCTTGATCAAACATGGAGATCTCGTGATCATCACAGCAGGCGTACCGGTTGGTGAAGCAGGAACGACCAACTTGATGAAGCTCCGGGTCATCGGCGACATCTTGGCAAAAGGGCAAGGCATCGGCAAGAGCGTCGGCTTCGGCGAAGCAGTAGTGGTGCGCAATGCTGAAGAAGCGTTAGCCATGGATACTGAAGGCAAAATCATCGTTACTTATGGAACCGATCGCGACATGATGGACGCCATCAATAATTGTGCCGGCATCGTGACAGAAGAAGGCGGGTTGACGAGCCATGCTGCAGTCGTAGGATTGAGCCTTGGAATTCCGGTAATCGTCGGTGTCAAAGATGCAGTGACGAAAGTTGAATCCGGCCAGGATATCACGATCGACGCAGACGCAGGCGTTATTTATCACGGGCATGCAAGCGTATAAGTAAAGAAAGTTTGGAGGTCGATTGACTATGATGAAGTGGATCTTTTTGGCATTGGTGATCGTACCGACTCTTGAGCTTGCGATTTTGATTTGGGCAGGCGGCCAGCTTGGATTCTTCTGGACACTTGCCTTGATTGTGACGACTGGATTGCTTGGGGCTTTCTTGGCAAAACGCCAAGGGCTAAAAGCGATCCGCGATATCCAAGCGAGCATGAACCAAATGCAGCCGCCTGGTGACCGCCTAATTGGCGCAGCCTTTATCTTAGTCGGCGGTGTGATGCTGCTGACGCCTGGATTTATTTCAGATGCGATCGGATTCAGCTTATTATTTGCACCGACTCAGAAGCTCTATAAGCCGCTCGTTTATCGCATGCTTCAGAAGAAGATGAAAAATACCCGGATTATCGTAGGATAATCCCGGGTTCATTCATCATCAGGCGATCGGTTTTAAATTTTACCAAGCGTTTTCATTCACAAATTGTACAAAGTTGATTATAATGACTAGGTAAGTCCATTTACGGAAAAGTGCATGAAAGCAGATGGCTCATTATTCTGTTTTTTTTTTGGAATGATGAAGTAGAATGTAGAAGGAGAGATTTACATGACATCATCAAAAGGTTTAGAAGGTGTAGTCGCAACACAATCGGCGATCAGCTCGATCATCGATGATACCCTTACATACGTCGGCTACAATATCGACGATCTGGCGGACAACGCCAGCTTCGAAGAAGTAATCTATTTGTTGTGGCACCAGCGTTTGCCGAAGGCAGACGAACTGGCCGAGCTGAAACAACAGCTCGCGGACAACATGGCAGTACCGCAAGCGGTACTTGACCACTTCAAGACATACGACATCAAGCATGTCCATCCAATGGCGGCATTGCGCACAGCGGTCTCCATGCTCGGCTTGTTCGACGAAGAAGCGGAAGTGATGGAAGATGCGGCGAACTACCGCAAAGCCATCAAAATCCAGGCGAAGATCTCGACGCTCGTGACGGCATTCGGCCGCATCCGCGCAGGCAAAGAACCGATCCAGCCGAAAACGGATTACAGCTTCGCGGCGAACTTCCTGTACATGCTGTCTGGCGAAGAGCCAAAAGACATCGAAGTCGAAGCGTTCAATAAAGCGCTCGTGCTTCACGCCGACCATGAACTGAACGCATCGACGTTCACGGCACGTGTCGCGGTTGCGACTTTGTCGGACGTCTATTCCGGCGTAACGGCAGCGATCGGCGCTTTGAAAGGCCCACTGCACGGCGGCGCCAACGAGCAAGTGATGAAGATGTTGACAGAAATCGGATCCGTCGACAATGTCGAGCCGGTCATCAAGGAAAAACTTGCGAACAAAGAGAAAATCATGGGCTTCGGCCACCGTGTCTACCGCCAAGGCGACCCGCGTGCGAAGCATTTGCGCGAAATGTCGAAAAAGCTCACCGAGCTTCGCGGCGAATCGAAATGGTATGACATGTCCGTAAAAATCGAGGAATTGGTGACGAGCGAAAAACCGCTTCCGCCAAACGTCGATTTCTACTCGGCTTCGGTCTACCACTCCTTGAACATCGAGCATGACTTGTTCACGCCGATCTTCGCGGTCTCCCGTGCGTCGGGCTGGCTCGCGCACATCCTGGAGCAATACTCGAACAACCGCTTGATCCGCCCACGCGCGGAATACATCGGGCCTGGCATGCAGACTTATGTGCCGGTTGAAGAACGTTAATTCAGGCAATACAATAAAATTTGATGGGGCTGACACAATGTGCAGCCCTATGACTTTGAACTCAGGAGGAACTTACACATGACGAACGGCGAAAAAATCTCAGTAGAAAATGGCGTTTTGAACGTCCCTAACAATGCAGTCATTCCATACATCATCGGTGATGGAACTGGACCGGATATCTGGCACGCAGCTTCACGCGTATTGGAAGAATCGGTAAACAAAGCTTATAACGGCGAAAAATCAATCGTCTGGAAAGAAGTTTTGGCTGGCCAAAAAGCTTTCGACGAAACGGGCGAATGGCTTCCAGCTGAAACACTTGATGTTATCCGCGAATACTTGATCGCGATCAAAGGACCACTTACTACGCCAATCGGCGGCGGTATCCGTTCATTGAACGTGGCACTTCGCCAGGAGCTTGACCTTTACACTTGCTTGCGCCCTGTACGTTATTTCGAAGGCGTGCCTTCACCGGTTAAACGCCCTGAAGACACAGACATGGTCATCTTCCGTGAAAACACTGAAGATATCTACGCTGGTATCGAATACGCTAACGGCAGCGACGAAGTGAAAAAATTGATCTCATTCCTTACTGACGAAATGGGCGTTAAGAACATCCGCTTCCCTGAATCATCAGGTATCGGCATCAAACCGATTTCTGAAGAAGGAACAAAACGTTTGGTACGCGCTGCAATCAACTACGCGTTGACTGAAGGCCGCGATTCCGTAACGCTTGTCCACAAAGGAAACATCATGAAGTTCACTGAAGGAGCTTTCAAAAACTGGGGCTATGAAGTGGCTGAGCAAGAGTTCGGCGACAAAGTCTTCACATGGAACGAATATGATGCAATCAAAGACGAAAAAGGAACAGATGCTGCGAACAAAGCACAAGAAGATGCTTTGGCTTCAGGCAAAATCCTTGTCAAGGATTCCATCGCTGATATCTTCCTTCAGCAGATCCTTACACGTCCAAGCGAGTTCGATGTTGTTGCAACAATGAACTTGAACGGCGATTACATCTCTGATGCACTTGCTGCACAAGTCGGCGGAATCGGAATCGCGCCTGGCGCCAACATCAACTACGATACAGGACATGCAATCTTCGAAGCGACTCACGGTACGGCTCCGAAATATGCTGGCCTTGATAAAGTAAACCCTTCTTCTGTTATCCTTTCAGGTGTCTTGATGCTTGAGCATCTTGGATGGACAGAAGCTGCGAAATTGATCTCTGATTCAATGGAAAAAACAATCGCGTCTAAAGTTGTTACTTATGATTTCGCTCGTCTAATGGACGGCGCTACAGAAGTGAAAACATCTGCATTCGCTGATGAACTAATTAAAAACATGTAAAATGAAAGAGGAGGCTTTTGCCTCCTCTTTGTTGTATCATCCGATGGAAAGGGGAGTTTTTCATGACATTTAAACGCAAAAAGATTTCGGTAATTGGTTCTGGATTCACAGGCGCCACAACGGCATTCCTGTTGGCGCAAAAAGAATTGGGGGATGTGGTCATCGTTGACATTCCTGCAATGGAAGACCCAGCCAAAGGAAAAGCGCTGGATATGGCAGAAGCAGCACCTGTGTTGAATTTTGATGCCCATATTACGGGAACTTCGGATTATGCAGATACTAAAGATTCCGACCTCGTCATCATTACGGCAGGGGTGGCTAGAAAACCGGGCATGAGCCGGGACGATCTGGTGCAGACCAACCAAAAAGTCATGAAATCTGTCACGAAAGAAATCGTTGCCCACTCGCCAAATTCGACAATTTTGGTGCTAACCAATCCGGTCGATGCAATGACTTATACTGTTTTTAAAGAATCTGGATTTCCAAAAGAGCGTGTTATCGGCCAATCCGGCGTGTTGGACTCGGCGCGTTTCCGGAGCTTTGTAGCGGAAGAGCTCAATCTGTCTGTCAAAGACATTACCGGATTCGTGCTTGGCGGTCATGGAGATGATATGGTCCCGCTTGTGCGCTATTCATTTGCAGGTGGCATCCCGCTTGAAACCCTGATCCCAAAAGACCGGCTGGAGCAAATTGTGGAACGGACACGAAAAGGCGGGGCAGAAATCGTTAACCTGCTTGGCAATGGCTCTGCGTATTATGCGCCTGCCGCTTCGTTAGTGGAAATGGCTGAAGCGATTCTGCTGGACCAAAAACGTGTCTTGCCTTCAATTGCTTATCTTCAAGGAGAATACGGCATGGACGGCATTTACCTGGGTGTTCCGGCAGTGCTTGGTGCATCGGGAATCGAGAAGATCATCGAAATCGAATTGAACGAAGAAGAAAAACAAGCGCTCAACAAATCCGCTGCGTCAGTCAAAGCGGTCATGGATGTATTAGTGTAAAACACGGAGCCGGGCAGGGATTTCCTGCCCGGCTTTTTCTTTATACGTACGGAAGCCAAATTCGGACATATATTCGGCGGGCATGAAAGCGAACTTGCACTTGTACTCATGAAATTGATACTATAAGGATATGAACCACTTAGGGGAGGGAACGCCTGTGTTGCTCGGGAAAAAACGCAAATTAGGCAGAAAGATTGAAGACATTACAGTCGGCGAAAAGTTGAAGTTGACGGAAAAAGTCGAGGATAAGGATTTGCTGTTGTATCTCGGCTTGACGAACGATGGAAATCCCTTGTATATCCAGCATGATTTTGCATCAACGACCCATTTTGAAAAGCCGGTCGTCCCAAACATCATGTTGACGGGCATTGTCACATCAGCGGTATCCAAGTATATGCCAGGGCCAGGTTCGTATATTTGTGAACAGCATTTGGTTTTTAAAAAGCCGGTTTACCATTACGCAACCGTTGATTTTCTGTTGGAAGTGACCGATGTGGATGTAAGAGGGAATTTGGCGACAATTCGTGTTGAAGGCACGGATGAGGAAGGCGCCGTTTGTATAGAAGGGAAAATCGTGGCACAACCGCCGAAGACGTCGAACAAATTGACGACACAGGCGATGGAGAATTTCTAAAGCGGTTTGGGATGGGGGTTCCAAATTGAGTGTGGAGGATGCAAAATGCCGAAGAAACTTTTGATCATTGAAGATGAACATTCGATTGCAACGCTGTTATCGTATAATTTGGTACAGGCGGGGTATGAAACAATTATCGCGAATGATGGCAAACAAGGCTACGATCTTGCGTTGAGCGAAAAGCCGGATTTGATCGTGTTGGATTTAATGTTGCCCACAATGGATGGAGTGGAAGTGTGCAAATCACTGCGGCAGCAGAAAGTGAACACGCCCATCATCATGCTGACGGCAAAAGGCGATGAGTTTGATAAAGTGCTGGGCCTTGAACTGGGCGCTGATGATTATATGACTAAGCCATTCAGCCCGCGTGAAGTGGTTGCACGCATCAAGGCAGTTTTGCGCCGGGCAGAGACAAGCCCTGTTATCCAGCAAGATGGGTCTGCCCCATATATATTTGGCAAGCTGCAAATTTTCCCGGATCGATTCGAAGTGTTTTTGGATGAAAAACAATTAGAATTTACGCCTAAAGAATTCGAGCTGCTCGTCTACTTGGCGGAAAACAAAAATAGGGTTTTGACGCGCGATCAATTATTAAGCGCTGTATGGAAATATGATTTTGCAGGCGATACGCGCATCGTCGATGTCCATGTCAGCCATTTGCGCGAAAAGATTGAAGAGAACACGCGCAAGCCGACTTATATTAAAACGATTCGTGGCTTGGGCTATAAATTCGAGGAGCCGAAGAGTTCATGACTTTCAGGCGCCGCCTGTTGATTTCCTTGTTGCTATGGATCGGCACGCTGCTCGTTGGGCTCTACCTGATCGTGCTTCAGTTTCTGCCTTTATACGAAGAAACGGCAAATAAATCCGCCGTGTGGCTGGCGCTGGGGCTTATTTTCCTAGTAGGGCTCGGGGCATCCGCCGTCATTGGAAACCGCATCATTCGCTTGCAAGTAGAACCGGTAGAAAATGCCACGGCCACTGCAGTGGAGCTTGTAAAAGGAAATTACCGCGCACGTGCTTATGAATCTGATGCACAGGGCAGCTTGGAGTTGAATAAGACGATCAATGTGCTTGCCCGCAATCTGCAGGAAATCGCCACTGTCCGACTTATGGAACAAGAGCGGCTGAAAACATTGATTGAGAATATGGGCAGCGCATTGGTTATGATTGACCGGCAAGGCACAATTTCATTGGTCAACCGTGCTTTTCTTGAAGAAACAGGGTTGAGCAGTGAAGCAGTTCTTGGCAGTTTGTACCGTGAAATCAACATTGCGCCGGAACTGAAATCCTTCATTGAAACAGTGTTCATGACAGAGACGCGTTCACGCGATCAAATCGAGTTCACTGAAGGGCTGAAAATGAAGAATCTGGACGTCTACGGTGCACCGGTCATCGGGGAACATGAGCGCTGGCTCGGAGTGGTCATTGTGTTCCACGACATTACCGAGTTGAAAAAGTTGGAGCAAGTGCGCAAAGATTTCGTGGCGAATGTTTCACACGAATTGCGCACGCCCGTCACTTCCATAAAAGGTTTTTCTGAAACCTTGCTGGATGGGGCTTATCAGGATAAGGATACTTTATTGTCGTTTCTGGAAATTATCCATACGGAAAGTAACCGCCTGGAAATGCTCATCAACGATTTATTGAATTTGTCGAATATGGAGCGTTCTGCTTTTCATATCGAATTAGAGCCGACTGACATGAAAGCTGTCATTGAACGGGCCGTCGAAACGGTGCATCCGAAACTCGCAGAAAAAAATATTGGCCTTGAATTGGATATAGCGCCAGTTATCGTGAACGGTGATGGGAACCGACTCATCCAAGTAATCGTCAATTTATTGATCAATGCTTGTACGTATTCACAAGAAAATACTAAAGTGTCACTAAAGCTTTACGCTGAAGGGCACGAGGCCATCGTCAAAGTGGAAGATCAAGGCATTGGCATCGAAGCATCTGAAATCGGCCGTTTGTTTGAACGTTTTTACCGAGTCGACCGGGCGCGCAGCAGGAATTCGGGAGGCACGGGACTTGGTCTTTCGATCGTCAAACACATCATTGAAGCGCATCATGGCAATGTCGAAGTGGAAAGTGAAGTCGGCGTTGGAACGACCTTTACCGTTCATTTGCCGCTTGCGGAAGAAATTTAGGAGGAACATATGGAAACCAAACACCCTTTTTTGCCGATTATCGTCGGCACCGATATGAACGCGTATAATATGGCAATTTCATTTCACGAAGCATACGGCATCAAGCCAATTTTGATCGGCAAAGAGCCCTTGTCATTTACGGAGATGAGCTCAATCACTGAAACCATCGAATTCGATAAAAAAATATCCGAGCCGGAACATTTTGCTGATATTTTGATTGGCCTGGCGGATAAGTACAGAGCTCCCGGCAAAACCTTGCTGTTGGTCGGCACGAATGATTTATATGTGCGCTTGATCATTGAGAATGCCAGAGTGCTGCGCGAGCATTATGTTTTCAACTATCCGAATGAAGCATTGATGAACCAGCTGCAGATGAAAGCGAATTTCTATGAATTATGCAAAGAGCACGGCATTGATACGCCAACGACTTATTTTTATGATTGCAGCCAGGATGTCCCGTTCGACGATAGCGATATGATGTATCCAGTCGTCGTCAAGCCGAGCAATGGCATCGAATACAGCCGCAATAAGTTCGAAGGTCAGGAAAAAGTCTATAAAGTGGACAGCCCGAAAGAATTGTTCGAAGTCGTCCAGAAAATCAAAGCAAGCGGATACCGCGATGAATTAATCATTCAGGATTTTATTCCAGGCGATGATACATACATGTGGGATTCTGTCATTTACGCGAATTCAAAAGGCCAGACACAATTGGTGACGTTCGCGCAAGTTGTCTTGCAAGAACACACCGTAACAGCTATCGGCAATTACACGGCGCTCATTACCCGCTTTGACAAGGAAATGATGCAAAAGCTTCAGCATTTCCTTGAAGCGGTTGGCTATACCGGATTTGCCAATTTCGATTTAAAATATGATTCGCGCGATAAGAAATTCAAGGTCTTTGAAGTGAATATCCGTCAAGGACGCTCGAGTTATTACGTGACAGCACTTGGCCACAACATGGCGGAGTATTTGGTCGATGATTTGATCTATAAAGCAGACAAGCCGATCACTTATTTGAATGAAGACTTCTTGTTCACCGTCGTCCCGAAAGTAGTCTTGCGCAATTTCGTTCAGAACCAAGCGGTCCAAAAAGACATCAAGCGCTTGATCAAGGAAAAGAAATGGGGCAATCCGCTATTTTACAAAAAAGATACCCATATGAAGCGCAAACTGTATCTTTTTGCGCGCCAAGTGAATTATTATAAAAAATACAAAAACAATCAATGGTAAGTTTACAAAGGCTTAACACCAGCTTCACAATCAGGTGCTATTCTTTAATAGAACCCCCTTCAACCGCATGACTTGAAAAAGAGCCCCTCCCCGGGCTCTTTTTCTATTTTACTGAAACTATTTCACTATTATTCCGTATACATAGTCATAAAGATAAAAGGGGGAAACACCATGACTACAAAACGAGTGCTGTCGATTATCGGCTTATCGATTGCAGGCATACTTTTATTGGTTGCCGTCTTTACTTCCTGGTATACGGTTGATGAATCGGAGCAGGCAGTCATTATTACATTTGGCGAAGCAGGTGAGCCAGTTACGGAATCAGGCCTTCATTTCAAGATGCCTTGGCCGGTTCAAAAAGCGGAAGTGATGTCAAAAGAAACGTATAGCCTCCAATTTGGTTATGACCAAAACGAGGATGGCGAAGTTACTTCCTACGACAAAGAGACAAAAATGATCACAGGCGACGAGAACATCGTCTTGACGGATCTTGTCGTCCAGTGGAAAATCACCGACCCGAAAAAATTTCTCTTCAATGCGGAAGACCCTCGGGAAATGCTTCATGACGCAACGTCCGCATCCATCCGGTCAATCATCGGAAGTTCTTTAATCGATGATGCTTTGACTTCCGGAAAAGCGGAGATTGAAGCGGAAACACGCGACCTATTGTCATCGCTTATCGAAGAATATGATATCGGCATTTCCGTCTTGGCCGTGAAGCTTCAGGACGTGGAGCTGCCGAACGAAGAAGTCCGTGCAGCGTTCACGAACGTGACGGACGCAAGGGAAACAATGAACACCAAAATCAACGAAGCGAATAAATACGAAAACCAGAAACGCAACGAAGCCTTAGGCGAGAAATCGGCCATCAATTCCCGTGCGGAAGCGCAGAAAGTGGAACGCGTAGAGCAAGCGCGAGGCGACGTGGCGGTATTCGATAAATTGTATGCTGAATACGAAGGGAATCCCGAAGTGACCAAGCAGCGCTTGATCATGGAAACCTTGGAGTCGGTGCTGCCGAATGCCAAATTGTATATAATGAATGACGACGAAGGAACGATGAAGTATTTGCCGCTCGGTGAAATGCAAACGGCGGTACCGCCGGCAACAGAAGAACAAACTGAAGAAGGGGGCGGCAACTGATGGATCCAAAACAGCCATTCGGCAATTCCAATACAACAGATATTTTCGGCAATAAAAACCGGGCCAAAAAACCGAGAGAGCCGAGAGAACCAATCAATTATCGGAAGTACTGGAAACCCATCCTTATCTCGACGCTCATCTTTTTTGCTTTGTTGATTGTGTTGACCAATACGTACGTCGTGAAAGAAAACGAATACCGCGTTGTCCGGCAGTTCGGCGAAGTTGTCAAAGTCCAGGAAGATCCAGGCATCAAAATGAAAATTCCGTTCATCCAAAGCGTCACGACGATCCCGAAATACCAAATGACTTATGATGTGACTGAAGCAGAAATCAACACGAGAGACAAAAAGCGCATTTTGATCGACAATTATGCCGTATGGCGAGTGACCGACCCGTTGAGCATGATTTCAAATGCCGGCACAATCGTCAATGCTGAATCGCGCATGGAAGAGTTCATTTATTCCGTCGTGCGCACCGAGCTTGGCCAACTGAATTACGATGAAATCATCAACGATGAAAATTCCTCGCGAGGAAGTTTGAATGACACGGTAACGGAAAGAGTCAATGAATTGCTCAATAACGATCAGTACGGCATCGAAGTTGTCGATGTCCGCATGAAGCGCACCGATTTACCGGCGGAAAACGAGCAAGCTGTCTTTACGCGCATGATTTCGGAACGGGATTCGACTGCACAGGATTATTTGTCGCAAGGTGATGCGCGCAAACGTGAAATCGAAGCGCAAGCCGATCGCGAAGCGCAAGAAGTCATTGCAACGGCCAAAAAAGAAGCCGCCTTAATTCAAGCGGACGGGGAATCAGAAGCCGCACAAATCTATAACGAATCATTTTCGAAAGATCCAGAGTTTTATGAGCTATACCGTTCACTCGAATCGTATTCGAAAACGGTTGGTGAAGACACGGTTATCATCATGCCGTCCGATTCACCTTATGCAAGACTGTTATCC
This sequence comes from Planococcus sp. SK3692, assembly GCF_028890485.2. Classification (GTDB taxonomy): domain Bacteria; phylum Bacillota; class Bacilli; order Bacillales_A; family Planococcaceae; genus Planococcus. The sequence goes on along the minus strand of NZ_JARCHV010000001.1, from coordinate 429,309 downwards.
GGAAATCTTGAATAGCTGATGAGTCGTCATTTCTCTTCTATTTGCCTGCGTGGTAAAATAAAGGGAATGACGGCTTTTTTTATGGAAAGGGGTAATTTTGTGTCAAAGAAAATTTTACTGCTCGATGGCAACAGCTTGGCATACCGCGCATTTTTCGCGCTGCCATTATTGACGAACGACAACGGCGTGCATACAAATGCAGTCTACGGCTTCACGACGATGCTGCAAAAGCTATTGGAGGAAGAAAAGCCGACCCATATGATGGTGGCATTCGATGCCGGGAAAACCACATTCCGCAACGAAGCCTATAAAGAATACAAAGGCGGTCGGCAAAAAACTCCGCCTGAACTATCTGAGCAATTCCCGTATTTGCGCAAGCTGCTTTCAGCCTACCAAATCAAACAATATGAACTTGATAATTACGAAGCGGATGATATTATCGGCACGCTGAGCCTTCAAGCCGAACAGGCAGGCGATCAGGTCGTTGTCGTCTCGGGAGACAAGGACTTGACGCAACTCGCTTCAGATTCGACAGTCGTCTACATTACACGAAAAGGCATCACCGATATCGAGAAATATACGGTGGAACATATCCAAGAAAAATACGGCCTGACGCCGCTGCAGATTATCGACATGAAAGGCTTGATGGGCGATTCTTCCGATAACATTCCGGGCGTTCCAGGTGTCGGAGAAAAGACGGCTTTAAAGTTGCTCGCTAAACACGGATCGGTGGAAGGCGTTTACGAAGCGATCGAGGAACAAAAAGGCAAAATGAAAGAAAAGCTCGTGGAAAATGAAGAACTTGCCTATTTATCCAAAAAGCTGGCGACAATTGAGCGGCAAGCGCCGGTAGAAGTGTCGATCGATGAACTCGATTATGCAGGGCCAGACCAAGATGAGTTGGTGCGCATTTGGAACGAACTCGCCTTTAAATCTTTGCTGGAAAAGCTGGATTATACGGCTGAGGAAACAGAGAAAGAAGAACTGCATTTCGAGGTGCTAGATACAGTCGATGAGAGTCACTTGGAAAACGGCATGGCGGTCCACCTGGAACTGTACGATGAGCATTACCATAGTTGTGATTTGCTTGGCGTTTCGTTGGCGTCGGAGAAAGCGACATATGTCATCCCGATGGAAGTGGCGGAACAATCCGAAGCACTGAAGATGTGGCTCGAAGATTCGTCTGCCCATAAATACATGTCCGATTCAAAAGCGGCGACAGCAGCATTCCTCCGAAAAGGCATTAAGATCGATGGTGTCGACTTTGATTTGATGCTGGGCGCTTATATCGTCAATCCATCGCTGAAGTACACGGACTTGGCTGATATTGTCCGTGAATACGGCTATTCGGACGTATCGACCAACGAACAAGTCTACGGCAAAGGGGCGAAGAAGAAAGTCCCGGAAGCAGCTGATTTGAATGAGCACATGGCGAGAAAGGCGAGGGCCATTTTCAATGTGCGCCCAGTCGTGGTCAAAAAGCTCGAGGAAAATGAACAATTCGATTTGTACGATAAATTGGAACTGCCGCTCGCAAAAGTGCTCGGCCAAATGGAATCGCTCGGCGTCAATGTAGACCGCGGCCAATTGGCGGACATGGGTGTGGAATTGAAGCGCAAGCTTGGCATGATCGAACTGGAAATCTATGCGCTTGCTGGACAGGAATTCAATATCAATTCGCCGAAGCAACTTGGCGTTATACTTTTCGAGCAATTGGACTTGCCGGCAATCAAAAAAACCAAAACCGGCTACTCGACTGCAGCGGATGTGCTTGAGAAATTGGAAGGCAAACACGAAATCATTCATCATATCTTGATGTACCGCCAGCTCGGCAAATTGCTATCGACGTATATTGAAGGTTTATTGAAAGAAATTCACGAAGATGGCAAGGTTCATACCCGTTTCCAACAAGCCTTGACAACGACTGGCAGGCTTAGTTCCACGAACCCGAACTTGCAAAATATCCCAGTGCGCTTAGAAGAAGGGCGTAAAATCCGCAAAGCGTTTGTCCCGTCACAACCTGGCTGGGTCATGGTCGCGGCAGATTATTCACAGATCGAATTGCGCGTACTTGCCCATATGTCGAAAGACGAAAGCTTGATCGAAGCCTTCCAATCGGATCTGGACATTCATACGAAAACGGCCAGCGATGTCTTCAATGTGTCGCTCGAAGAAGTGACTTCCGACATGCGCCGTGCTGCCAAAGCGGTTAATTTCGGCATCGTTTACGGCATCAGCGACTACGGCTTATCGCAAAATTTGAATATCACCCGCAAAGATGCGGCTGACTTTATCGAACGATATTTGGCGAGTTTTCCAGGCGTACAAGGCTATATGACGTCGATTGTGGAACAGGCGAAAAAAGACGGTTTTGTCACGACATTAATGAACCGCCGCCGCTATTTGCCGGACATCAACAGCTCGAATTTCAATTTGCGCAGTTTTGCGGAACGTACTGCAATGAATACGCCGATTCAAGGAAGTGCGGCTGATGTCATCAAGCAGGCGATGATCGAGATGGACATTGCGCTTGAACGTGAAGGCTTGCAGTCGAAGATGATCTTGCAAGTGCACGATGAACTGATCTTTGAAGCACCTGCCGAAGAACTCGAAAAACTCATGGAATTGGTTCCAGAAGTGATGGAGTCTGCCGTGAAACTCAATGTGCCATTGAAAGTCGATATCGCTTCAGGTGATACTTGGTACGATACAAAATAAGGAGGAATTTGTGATGCCGGAACTTCCGGAAGTAGAAGGGGTGGTCCGGCAAATCCGCCCCGTGTCGATCGGCAAACGCATTGTCTCCGTCGATGTGTCCGATACGATCCGAAAATCAAAGCAATCGGGCAAAGAAGCGATCTTGAAGCGCATCGAAGCGGATGATTTTCAAGAGCGCCTGACCGGTTCCCAAATACTCGCCGTCGAACGGCGCAGCAAGTATATTTACATGACCATGAAAAACGAGCAGGAATTCCTGCTGGTCAACCATCTGGGCATGTCAGGGGCATGGTTTTTCGTCGATAGCCTGCTGGCAATCCCGGAAGATAAGTTCAGGCGCCACGTCCATGTGGTGCTGACACTTGATGATGGCAACTTGCTGGCGTTCTCCGATATCCGGCGTTTCGGGGAAATGCGTGTGCTCGAAACCGAAGCGGATTTCCCGCCGCTCCTATTGATGGCGCCGGAACCGTTTGCCGACGAGGCACTTGAATGGTTTTTGCAGCAATCAGGAAGCCCGAAATTCCGCAACAAGCCAATCAAAGAAGTCATAATGGATGGCACGGTCATCTCGGGATGCGGCAATATATACGCCACTGAAGCGCTGTTTCGCATGAAGATCCACCCGAAGCGTGCTGCTAGCCGCATCAGCCGCAAGCGCAAAATTGAATTGTTTCAGGCAATAGCCGCCATTTTGCTTGAGAGTATTGACGCAGGCGGCAGCACAATTTCCGATTATCGCAATATTAACGGGGAGTCGGGCAGCATGCAGAATCGTTTTGGCATGTACGGCAAAAAAGTGTGCACGATTTGCGGCACAGAGACGAAAACAGTAAAAATCGCGAGCCGGGCGTCCGTTTACTGCCCGTCTTGCCAGAAATGAGGAATTTACATGATCATCGGATTGACCGGTAGCATCGCGAGCGGCAAAAGCACCGTCTCGCAGATGCTCAAGGAATTGGGTTATCCAGTCGTTGACGCAGATCTGGTCGCCAGGCAAGTGGTCGAGCCCGGAACGGAAACATTGAACAATATTGTGCAAGCTTTTGGCACGGAAGTGATACGGGCTGACGGGTCGATGGACCGCGAGAAAGTCGGGGCAATCATCTTCAACGACCCAGCGAGCCGAAAAAAATTAAATGACATCATCCACCCGGCAATACGCCGGGAAATGCTTAGGCAGCGCCAAGCATTTTCGGCTGAAGGATATGAAACCGTTATCATGGACATTCCGCTGTTATTCGAAAGCAAGCTCCAGCATATGGTCGACAAGATCTTGGTCGTTAGTGTATCGGAGCAAGAGCAATTAAAGCGCCTCATGGAACGCAATGGATTGGCGGAAAAAGAAGCGAAAGCGCGGATTGCTTCACAATTGCCGCTAAGCGTCAAAGAACAAGGGGCAGATGAAGTATTGGACAACAACGGTTCTATTGATCACACAAGGCGCCAATTAATGCGCATATTGGACAATTGGCAGACACGACCTTAAAAAAGTATGCGCTTTCTTTTGTTTTCAGGTTCTCACAAGTAAATAATGTGTTATACTATATAACGAATTAAAAATATAAGTATGACTTATTTAATTGGGGGACAAATACATGACAGTTTCGATTGCAATTAACGGATTTGGCCGCATCGGCCGTATGGTTTTCAGACAAGCAGTTTTGATGGATGACGTGACAATTTCGGCAGTCAACGCCAGTTATCCGGCAGAAACACTTGCTCACTTGATTAAGTATGACACAAATCACGGTACCTTCTCCGGTGAAGTGAAAGCAGAAGAAAATGCGTTGGTTGTAAACGGAAAGCGTATTCAATTGGTTAACGAGCGCGATCCATTGGAACTCCCTTGGGGGGAGATGGGTGTCGATATCGTCATTGAAGCAACGGGCAAGTTCAACTCGCGCGATAAAGCTGCGCTTCATTTGGACGCAGGAGCGAAGAAAGTCATCTTGACGGCTCCTGGTAAAAACGAAGACATCACGATCGTCATGGGTGTCAATGACGATAAATTGGATGTCGACAAACACCACATCATCTCAAACGCCAGCTGCACGACGAATTGCTTGGCTCCTGTCGCGAAAGTTTTGAATGATGCATTCGGCATCGAAAACGGATTGATGACGACTGTCCATGCGTACACTAATGACCAAAAGAATTTAGATAACCCACACAAGGATCTTCGACGCGCCCGTGCTTGCGGACAGTCGATCATCCCGACTTCAACGGGGGCTGCTAAAGCTTTGTCATTGGTTCTTCCGGAACTTGAAGGGAAAGTGCACGGTTTGGCGCTGCGTGTCCCAACGCCGAACGTGTCACTCGTCGACCTCGTTGTCGATGTCCAACAGGACGTGACGGTGGAAGACGTCAACCGTGCATTCATGGATGCATCACAAGGCGCGCTTTCAGGCATCCTCGATTTGACGATGGAGCCGCTTGTGTCGATCGACTTTAATACCAACCCGAGTTCTGCAATTGTTGATGGTTTGACGACCATTGTTATGGGAGACCGCAAAGTGAAAGTGCTTGCTTGGTACGATAACGAATGGGGCTACTCTGCACGCGTTGTAGACTTAATGAAGAAGGTAGCCAATTCTATGGCTGTCGCTTCAAAATAATGCAAAAAGATTCCGCTTTTCTTCTTATAGGAAAGCGGAATCTTTTTTTTATTGTATTGAAAAAAATTGTCCACAAAAGCATTTATTTATTGCATTTCGAAAACATTCATCATATACTATGAATCGTAGCCAAAAACGGCTGCCACTTCTCAATTCTATTTAGTATGTAGAGCAAGGAATTAGGAGCGTATATTATTATTCTTATGACTGCTTAAAGGGTTAGGACCTCTCTGGACTAACTTTCCCCCGTGGTAGTCAACTTTGAATATTTTGCGCAAAACCAAAATGTTATCAAAGGGGGAAACGAACCATGGAAACTATGGGACGTCACGTAATCGCAGAACTTTGGCAGTGTGATTTTGACAAATTAAACGATATGGACTATATCGAAAAGACTTTTGTTGATGCAGCACTCAAATCAGGTGCGGAAATCCGCGAAGTCGCTTTTCATAAATTTGCACCACAGGGTGTTAGCGGCGTAGTCATTATTTCGGAATCACACCTGACTATCCACAGCTTCCCGGAACACGGGTACGCTAGTGTCGATGTGTACACTTGCGGAGATCTTGATCCAACAATTGCAGCAGATTACATTGCACAAGCTTTGGATTCAAAGCAAAGCGAAGTAACTGAATTGCCACGCGGCATGGGACCAGTCGGCGCCGGAGCGACAAAAGTATCACTAACGGTGTAACTGACCACTAATAACGCAAAACACAAGCAGAGGAGAAAATCCTCTGCTTTTTCTAATGTATGGGGAATTTTTTTGTTATACTGTTACTACCAGATAGAGAATTTTCGGGGAGATGTCTACCATGAAATGTCCAGCTTGCCAGCATAACGGCACCCGCGTTGTAGATTCGCGGCCAATAGATGAAATGAAATCAATCCGCAGGCGTCGTGAATGTGAAGCATGCGGTTACCGGTTCACCACATTCGAGAAAGTAGAAGAGATGCCGCTGATCGTCGTGAAAAAAGATGGTTCCCGCGAAGAATTCAGCCGCGAGAAAGTATTGCGCGGCTTGATCCGCGCGTGTGAAAAACGGCCAGTGTCGCTTGACATGCTCGAAGCAGTCGTTTTCGATATTGAAAAAGAATTGCGCCGGAGTGGCAATCCTGAAGTGAAATCGGAAGAAGTCGGTGAATTGGTCATGAACCGGTTGGCGGATATCGATGAAGTGGCCTATGTCCGCTTTGCTTCGGTCTATCGCCAGTTCAAAGACATTACGGTCTTTATCGATGAACTGAAGGATCTGCTTGACCGCAATCCCGGTGACAAGGACAGCAAATAAGGCGGTGACCACATGACAATGTACAAAGAACTTCAGCCCGCCGACTTTTACCGGATTCGCATGCCATATCCATTTTCCAATTACGACCGCCAGTTGCTGACGCTCCTTTATCAGCCGATGGTCGGGTCAGATGCCATCTCCCTCTACTTGACACTTTGGGCAGATGGCGAAATGCGGTCTGAGGATTCGACGCATTATACATTGATGAACACGCTCGGAAAACCGGTCAAAGCGATTTTCGAATCCCGCATTCAACTCGAAGCAATCGGTTTATTGAAGACTTTTCGAAAAGACGGGGAAAACCGTTCGTTTGTATATGAACTATGCCCGCCGCTCGACCCGAAAAACTTTTTTGCCGACCCGTTATTGTCGATGTTCCTGTTCAGTAAAATCGGTGAATCGTCGTATCGCCGTGTCCGCGATCGTTTTGTCATCCAGGCGCCGCTTGCTGAAGGATATGCAGAAGTCTCCAGGACTTTCACAGATATCTTCCAGCCGGTACACGCGAAGTCGGGTTATCCGGCAGACGAAAAAGAGCTTGAATCACGGACGGACGGGGAATATGAAATGGATCAAGACTTTGATTTTGCGTTGCTGCGCCAAGGCCTGTCTGAACAACTCGTGCCAAAGCGCGTATTGACCCCATCCATCCGCAATTTTATCGTGAAGCTGTCGTTCCTCTACGGTTTCGGCCCGCTTGAAATGCAAAAAGTCGTATTGCTGGCGATCGAAGACGATTACCGGATAGATGAAGAAGGGTTGCGTAAAGCTGCTTCCGATTATTATAAAATGACCGTCACGACGACTGCGCCTAAACTCGAGCCCGTCAAAACGGCAGAACCCAAAACGACGCAACCAGACGCACAACAAGCGCCTGTAAATAAAGAAGACGAATTGATCGCATATTTGGAGTCGGCATCACCGCTTCAAGTGCTGCGCGATATCGCAGACGGCAAAGAACCGCTGCCGGCTGACGTACAGTTGGCGAATCAATTGGTGACGCAGCATGGCATGGAACCGGCTGTCGTCAACGTATTGCTTCAATATGTTTTATTGCGCACCGATATGAAACTAACAAAAGCGTATGTAGAAAAAATAGCATCGCATTGGCTGAGAAAAAATGTCACGACAGCCAAGCAGGCGATGGAATTTGCACGCATCGAACATACGCAGTATATGAAATGGAAAAATGAATCAAGCGCCGCACCGAAACGCGCAGCATCTTCCGGACGCAAGCCGATCCGCGAAGAAAAGCTGCCTGAATGGTTTAATAAGAAAGACGAAGTGGAAACGCCTGGCCAAGGAGCTTCAAGTGAACAGCTTGAACAGGAAAAGCAGAAATTGCTTGCGAAGCTTGCGTTGAAGAAAAGAAAGGGTGATTAGATGGAACCGATTCGTGAAACGATGAAGCGAGTGGTCAATGCGCCCTCATTTTCCGAGCGCTACGACGCGATGAAGAAAGAAGTACTGGAACATCCCGGCGTCCTCAAGTTCCTGAAAGAACACGAACAGGATATTGACGGACCGACAGTGGAAAAAGGCATGGGCAAGCTATACGAATATATCGACCAATCGCATGACTGCAATAAATGCCCGAATCTCGGCGGCTGCATCAATCACCTCAAAGGGTTTGAGCCGAATCTTGTCTTGGAGCGCGGCAATATTGGCATCTCATACACCAAATGCCGGTTGAAGACCGCCGAAGACAATAAGCGGCATGCTTCCTCTTTGATCCACAGCATGTATATGCCAAAAGAAGTGATGGCTGCGCGAATCGAAAACTTCGAGCTGGACGACCGCAGGCTCCCTGCTTTTCGTGCAGTCGACGAATTTCTCGAGAAAGCGACAGGACCGGATTCGCTTCCGGAAAAAGGCTTGTACTTATATGGCAAATTCGGCACCGGCAAATCTTATTTGCTAAGCGCAGTTGCAAATGAACTTGCGGAAATCAATGTGAAAACGGTTCTTGTATTCGTGCCGGAATTCATGCGTGAAATGAAGCAAGCGATCGGCGACCATACACTTCAGGAGAAAATCGAATACGTCAAACGGGCCGATGTGCTCATGCTCGATGATATCGGAGCTGAAGCAATGTCTAGTTGGACGCGGGACGAAGTGCTTGGAACGATCCTTCATTACCGGATGGCGGAGAAATTGCCGACTTTCATGAGCTCGAACTTCAGCTATTCTGAACTCGCACACCATTTAACTTATTCACAACGTGGCGAAAAAGAAGATTTGAAAGCAGCTCGCATTATGGAGCGGATCCAGGCATTGACCGTCCCAGTCAAACTTGAAGGCGAAAACCGCCGCAACAAGTAGGAGAAACTATTGCCTTTTGATTTTTTTCATCGTATAGTAAGAATCATCATTAATGATTTACATGCAACGACAAGGACATGAGCGATCACGCATGGCATACAGAGAGGGAAGACTCGGCTGAAAGCTTCCCGGCACAGCGTTTTTGTTTACCCCCTTCGAGCAGCGCCTGCGAACTTTAGTAGCAGGCGACGGTACCGGCCCGTTAGCCGATGCAGAGCTTCATTCCGCGCGCAAAAATTGTGCGGAAGAGAAGAAGGGTGGAACCACGAACAGAGCTTCGTCCCTTTTGGGATGGGGCTTTTTGTGTGGGAAAAAAGAAAAGCTGAAGCGCCTGTTCAGCTCTGACAGGCTTAAGGCGCACTGGCGAAGCGGCGCTTTATGCCGCACAGCCAGGGTGACTTAAGTCCCCGAGGAGCTAGGCGCTGAAGCTAGACACCGAGAAAAGCGAAAGCTGCCGTTATGCTCCGACAGGCATAAGACGATTCGGCGAAGCGGTGTATTTTCAACCGCACAGCCGGAGTGGCTTATGACCCGAGGAGCAGGCAGCTGGAGCTAGACACCGAGAAAAGCGAAGGCAGCCTGAAAGAGGAAGCTAACCTAAAAGCTCGACGTCCTGTCGCAACGGTTAGCTGACCCACATCCTGTGGCCCTCCGACAAGCACAAGACTGTTTGCTGAAGCGGCGCTCTTTGCCGCAATAGCAAATTGGCTTGTGACCTCGAGGGTCTGGCTGCCGAAGCTAGACACCAAGAAAAGCGGAAGCGCCTGTTCAGCTCTGACAGGCATAAGGCGCCCTGGCGAAGCGGCGCTTTATGCCGCACAGCCAGGGGGACTTAAGACCCCGAGGAGCAGGCAGCCGAAGTTAGCACCAGCAAAAGCCGAAGAGCTGAACCAGACCCTGTGGTTCGCGACTCACCCCCAATATCATTTAAAGGAGAGATTCATATGGCAGACATGATTCAACTAACATTCCCAGATGGCGCAGTAAAAGAGTTCGCTAAAGGAACATCCACTGAAGAAATCGCACAATCGATCAGCCCAGGTCTTCGTAAAAAAGCAGTAGCGGGAAAACTTTCCGGCAACCTAGTTGACTTGAAAGCGCCGCTTGAAGAAAACGGCGAGATCGCGATCATCACACCGGAGTCTGAAGAAGCATTGGAAGTACTTCGCCACAGCTCAGCGCATTTGATGGCTCAAGCAGTCAAACGCCTATACCCGGATGCCAAGCTGGGTGTTGGGCCGGTCATCGAAAACGGCTTCTATTACGATATTGATACAGAATCGGCGATTACAGCTGAAGATCTACCGGTCATTGAAAAAGAAATGAAGAAAATCATCAATGAAAACTTGGACATCGTCCGTGTGGAAGTATCAAGAAACGAAGCACAACAACGTTTCGAGGCAATCAGCGATCCTTATAAATTAGAATTGCTTGAAGCGATTCCAGAAGATGAGCAAGTATCGATCTACGAACAAGGTGAATTTTTTGACCTATGCCGCGGCATTCACGTGCCATCGACTGGAAAATTGAAGGAATTCAAATTACTGAGTGTTGCTGGTGCTTACTGGCGCGGCGATAGTGACAATAAAATGCTACAGCGCATTTACGGCACGGCTTTCTTCAAAAAAGAAGAACTGAAAGCCCATCTTGAAATGCTGGAAGAAGCGAAAGAACGCGACCACCGAAAAATCGGCAAAGAGCTCAATTTGTTCATGAACTCCCAAAAAGTCGGCCAAGGTCTGCCGATGTGGCTGCCGAAGGGTGCAACAATCCGCCGCATCATCGAACGCTATATCGTCGACAAAGAAGAGCGTATGGGCTATGACCATGTCTACACACCGGTTATGGGCAGTGTCGAATTGTATAAAACAAGCGGACACTGGGATCATTACCAAGAGAACATGTTCCCGGTCATGCAAATGGACAATGAGGATCTCGTTCTGCGCCCAATGAACTGCCCGCATCATATGATGATCTACAAGCAAGGCATTCACTCCTACCGCCAATTGCCGATCCGCATCGCAGAACTTGGCTTGATGCATCGCTATGAGATGTCAGGTGCCTTGTCCGGCTTGCAACGTGTACGCGGCATGACATTGAACGATGCTCACTTGTTCGTGCGTCCGGATCAAATCAAAGAAGAATTCAAGCGCGTCGTTAATCTCGTCATTGAAGTATACAAAGACTTCGATTTGAAAGATTATTCGTTCCGCGTTTCCTACCGCGACCCAGCTGATAAAGAAAAGTACTACGACGATGACGCCATGTGGGACCGTGCACAATCGATGCTGAAAGAAGCGATGGATGAACTTGGCCTCGATTATTTTGAAGCAGAAGGCGAAGCGGCGTTCTACGGGCCGAAACTCGACGTTCAAGTGAAAACAGCGCTTGGCAAAGAAGAGACTTTATCGACTGTCCAGCTCGACTTCCTATTGCCTGAGAAATTCGATTTAACGTATATCGGGGAAGATGGCAAACAGCACCGTCCGGTTGTTATCCACCGTGGGGTCGTCTCGACTATGGAGCGTTTCGTCGCATTCTTGATCGAAGAATACAAAGGCGCATTCCCGACATGGCTCGCGCCGGTACAAGTGGAAATCATCCCGGTATCGCTCGATGTGCACAGCGAATACGCAAAAGAGCTTCAGGAAAAAATGCAGCAGCATAAATTGCGCGTCGACATCGATGAGCGCGATGAAAAACTGGGGTATAAAATCCGCGAAGCACAAATGCAGAAAGTTCCTTATATGCTCGTTATCGGCGATAAGGAACTTGAAAGCGGCTCGGTCAATGTCCGCAAATACGGCGAGCAGAACTCGGAGAGCATGCCGTTCGAAGACTTCCTTAAACTCGTTCAATCCGAACTTCGCTAAAGTGCTTGACAGTAAAAGTACTGCGTGATATTCTTATTTAGGTTATTGAATACTTATATGTGCAAGCAGGAGCGCCCGCTTCTCACCTGATCGACCGATTGTTGGCAGGTAGACACGATTGACTTTTACATGCATCTAGCATGTGTCATATTATGGCGGGCGAACTCCTCGGGGTTCGCCCGCTTTTTGTTTGCGCCTGTGAACCGGATCGTCCGGTTTACACATTTAAGCTATTCGCGACACTACCCGGAGGTGGATCATTATTAGCAGAGACAACAATGTAAACGAAGGCATTCGTGCACGTGAATTACGGGTTATTGACCAAAATGGTGAACAGCTCGGAATCAAATCACGCAACGAGGCGCTCGAGATTGCAGCTCGTGTCAACTTGGATCTAGTACTAGTGGCTCCTCAAGCTAAGCCGCCGGTCGCACGGATCATGGACCACGGCAAGTTCAAATTTGAACAGCAAAAGAAAGAGCGCGAAATTCGTAAAAACCAAAAGATCATCAACGTCAAAGAGGTTCGTTTGAGCCCTGGCATCGATGACCACGATTTTAACACGAAGCTCCGCAATGCCATCAAGTTCCTTGAAAAAGGCGACAAAGTGAAAGCTTCAATCCGTTTCAAAGGCCGTGCGATCACGCACAAAGAAATCGGACAACGCGTCCTTGAGCGCTTCGCAGAAGAGTGCAAGGAAGTCGCGACGGTTGAACAGCGCCCGAAAATGGAAGGCCGCAGTATGTTCTTGATGCTGAACCCGGTCAACGAGAAGGAATAATAGCATAATTGTTTAGGAGGAACCCGAAATGCCGAAAATGAAAAGCCACAGTGGAGCGTCTAAACGCTTCAAGAAAACTGGAACTGGTAAAGTAAAACGCAACCGTTCCCACACAAGCCACTTGTTCGCAAACAAGTCAACTAAGCAAAAACGTAAGCTCCGTAAGGGCTCATTGGTTTCTGCAGGCGACTTGAAACGCATCAAATCATTGATCTACAACATGAAGTAAGAACGAAAAGCGGAAACGGCCGCTCAGCTCCGGCCGACTTAAGATGTACTTCCGAAGCGGCGCTTTATGTCGAACAGGAAGGGCAGCTTAAGGCCGAGGAGTTGGCCGTTGAAGTCTAGACAACACCCACAACTACAAAAATCGAATTTTTCATATTCAAGCAGGAGGTAATTCAATATGCCACGCGTAAAAGGCGGAACAGTGACGCGCAAGCGTCGTAAAAGAGTATTAAAATTAGCTAAAGGTTATTACGGTTCGAAACACTTACTATTTAAAGTAGCGAACCAACAAGTCATGAAGTCAGGTAACTATGCTTACCGTGACCGTCGCAACAAAAAACGTGATTTCCGCAAATTGTGGATCACTCGCATCAACGCAGCAGCTCGTTTGAACGATATTTCTTACAGCCGCTTGATGCACGGATTGAAACTTGCTGGCATCGACATCAACCGCAAAATGCTAGCTGAAATCGCTGTATCTGATGCAGCTGCTTTCACAGCTTTGGTTGACCAAGCGAAAAAAGCATCTAACAACTAATTCATACTGGGCCTAGCGCTTAGTTCAATAGAAGGAAGGCCGGCTAATTGCCGGCCTTTTTTTGTTGAAGTTGATCGGGAGGGAAGACAATGATCATTCTGGCAGCATATTTAGCGGCCTTGTCGAGTTTTGCCTTTATCATGATGTGGGCAGACAAAAGGCAGGCGCAAGCACGTGGGCCGCGCATCCCTGAAAAACGCTTATGGCTTGTCGCGGCAATCGGCGGCGGCATCGGGGCATACGCAGGCATGATGCTGTTCAGGCATAAAACAAAGCACACGAATTTCCGCATCGGATTTTTTGCTTTGGCAGTAGTCCAGGCTGGCTTGCTCATATGGTTCGCAATGGCATAAGAAAAGAGGAAGAAGCTCAGGCTTCTTCCTCTTTTTTCATCAATTGTTCAATTGGGCTTTTCCAGGAGATATCTGCATCCGGATAATTCATGCGGATTTCCTTCTCCAGAAAATGAAAATCTTCTTTTGAGAAACCAATTAGTTTGTCGGGCGTCTCAGTCCAAACGAAAATGGACACGACATCAAATGCCTCTTTCGTCGTCCCTAAATATTTCTCGCCTTCAAAAAGGACGCCGCGCATGGCGATGAAAAAGTTTCTGCGTACATTCCCCACGTCGTCATGAAAATAATAAGTGCCGGATTCAAGCGCGGCATCAAGCTTGCGCTTCGGGTCGAAAATGAATTTCAGGAGACGGTAAAACAGATAGATGATCAAGGCGATGATGATCAAACGGATCAAAAATGCCATCGGATTGCCCCCCTTACTAGGATAGTCTTATGTATAATACGTAACAGAAGCTTGGAAGTTTCACTAATTTGATCAAAAAGGAGAAAGACTATGAACCTTCAGGAATTATTTCACATGCAGCGGGAGCTTGACCGCTATATCCAATCGAACCGAAGCGTCGAGGAATCCGTATTCCGCAAGAAAGTGTTGGCCCTTCAAGTAGAATTATCGGAGCTTGCAAACGAGACAAGATGCTTTAAATTCTGGAGCACAAAAGGCCCTTCAGCTAAAAGTACTTTGCTTGAGGAATATGTCGATTGCATTCATTTCATCCTGTCGCTCGGTATTGAGAAGGGCTTTGATTCACTGGAGCAATGGCCAGCCCCAACGAGTGAACAAGACCTGACGGAACTGTTCCTCTCAGCGCATCAAGGAGTCGGGCGCTTTGCACAACAAGCAACGCATGAAGAGTATTTGAGCTTGTGGCAGATCTTCGGGGCATTAGCGAATGCGCTCGGTTTCAGCTATGAGGAAGTGCTGACAGCTTACGTAGAAAAGAATGAAATCAATTACAAGCGCCAGCAGCAAGGGTATTGAATGAATCTTTTGATAACGTAACCGCTTTCCTATATACTGAAAAAGCAATGACTATTTAGGAGGTCGAAATAATGGTGAAATTAGATGATACACAACAAATGTTAAAAGATTTGACAGACGCGAATGGCATCCCTGGCAATGAACGCCAATCCCGCGAGGTTATGAAGAAATACATAGAGCCGTTTGCCGACACGATTGAGACGGATAACCTCGGCAGCTTGATCGCCAAAAAAGAAGGACTTGCAGATGGCCCGAAAATCATGGTCGCTGGCCATTTGGATGAGGTCGGCTTCATGATTTCCCAAATCGACGACAAAGGATTCCTGAAATTCCAGACGGTCGGCGGCTGGTGGAACCAGGTCATGCTTGCTCAGCGCGTGACGATCACGACGCGCAGCGGGAAAGAAATCACTGGCGTTATTGGATCAAAACCGCCGCATATCCTGTCTCCGGAAGCACGCAAAAAACCAGTGGAAATCAAGGACATGTTCATCGACATCGGCGCCTCTTCACGTGAAGAAGCAAAAGAATGGGGTGTCACACCAGGTGATATGGTCACTCCTTATTTCGAGTTCACGGTCATGAACAACGATAAACTATTGATGGCGAAAGCTTGGGACAACCGCATCGGCTGCGCCATTGCAATTGACGTCTTGAAAGGTTTGAAAGGCGTCGACCACCCGAATGTCGTCTATGGCGTCGGAACAGTCCAAGAAGAAGTTGGCCTACGCGGCGCGAAAACGGCAACTTCATTCATCCAGCCGGATATCGGTTTTGCAGTGGATGTCGGCATCGCAGGCGATACACCAGGCGTTACTTCAAAAGAATCCAACAGCAAGATGGGTGACGGCCCGCAAATCCTGTTGTTCGACGCCTCGATGGTATCTCACCGTGGCTTGCGTGAGTTGGTTGTCGATACAGCGGAAGAATCAGGAATCCCTTACCAGTTCGAAACGATTGCAGGCGGCGGAACCGATGCCGGCTCGATCCATTTGACGGCAAACGGCGTACCGGCCTTATCGATCGGTGTAGCGACGCGCTACATCCATTCACACGCAGGCATCCTGCACCGTGACGATTATGAGAATGCAGTTAAATTGATCATCGAAGTAATCAAAAAGCTAGATCGCGACACAGTAACGAAAATTACATTCGACTGATATTCTAAGCCCGGCATATGCCGGGCTTTTTTTATTGACTCCAGCAGATTTTAGGAGAGTAGCTCCTTATTGTGGCTGCAGTAAATTGGTTGTGGAATTACTGCGAAAATGACTTGCGAATCTTAGGTGAATAGATAGGATTAGCTAACACTATTCGACTGCAGGGAAGATGCTGCTTGAGGCTCGCAGGAAGCGAGTCATGCAGCTGATGCGACAGGACGTCGCGTTTTCAGCCGCCCAGCGCCAAGGGTGAGCCGACGCAGTAAGACGGGCGTTCTTCCTGGCTTGCTGCATGAGGCCAACCCAAAGCCGGGCGGCGATTTGAAATTTGACGCTCGATGAAAACTAGATTCATTTTCACACTACACATTAATAAAATTAGTTTATGTTAGGTAAACTTGACTTAATGTTAATTATACATTACATTATGTTATATAAACTATACATGAAACGAGGGCTGCGGATGCTGAAAAACCGTGTGAAAGAGCTTAGGGCGCGTTATGGGTACACGCAAAGCGAGCTGGGCAAGCAAGTGGATGTAACGCGGCAGACGATCGCGTTTATCGAGAAAGGCGAATTTTCACCATCGATTACATTGTCTTTGAAGCTCGCTAAGGTCTTGCAAGTGGAAGTAGGCGACTTATTTTGGTTGGAGGAGGAGTAGAGATGAAACAGGATTTTCGCATGACATACCCGCTTTGGAATATGGCATTTATCTTGATTTTGGCAGTGATGGCGGTTGGGTTCACTTCAAGCTTAGTCAATGTCACGAAGACTGATTCGAGCTTGAGCATCGAAACGCAAGCGGTGGAAGGGTTCTTGCTGTTCGCGGCACTGATCGCGTATTTAGTATTAATCACGATCTATTTGATTGCTTTGCAATCGTACAACCGAAAAAATCCAGGTAAGAAAATTTCTCCATTTTCAATGCGCCCTCCTGAATACATGGAACAAGACGAGGGGATGACGTTCATCACAAGAAAAGCAGTACAGAAAGTGTATACATTCATCACCTGGACATTGCCGTTCTTTGCATTGATCGTGATGCTTTTCCCGATCCCGAGACTTTTCATCGTTTGGGGAATCCTTGCGGTCGCATTCGGACAGAACCTGATTTATTATATGGAAATGCGCAGGCATCTGAAGGAGGCGGCTGAATGATTTATGAATACGCATTGATATTTATCGGGGCGGCGATTCCGTGGTTTGAAATCGCGCTCGTCATCCCACTTGGCATTGTCTGGGGCTTGTCGCCGGTATGGGTCATGATCACGGCGTTTGTTGGGAATATGCTGACGGTGATGTTGCTTATTATCGGCTTCGACAAATTCCGCATCTGGTATGATAAGCGCCAGGCAGCAAAAGGCAAAGAGCCATCGAAGAAAAATGAACGCGCTGTGCGCATTTGGAATAAATACGGGCTCCCGGGGCTGTCGCTTTTAGGGCCAATCTTGATCGGCACGCATATCGCGGCATTTATCGGCATGACGCTAGGTGCGACGAAGCGCAATACGACCGTCTGGATGATTATCAGCATCGGGGTCTGGACCCTCGCGTTCGGGATTTTGACAGCACTTGGCTTTGATTTCTTTACTGCGTAAAACGGCCCTATGCTATACTGGAGCTATTCTGAAAAAAGTGGTGAACGTATTATGAAACGAATTGAATCATTGCAGAACTCGCTCGTCAAACATTGGAAGAAACTGAGCACGACCCGAAAAGAGCGCGATAAATTCGGGGAATTTCTTATCGAAGGCTTTCATTTGACGGAAGAGGCGTTGAATAAGAAAGACGGGATTAAAGGCTTGATCGTCCGCGAAGGCACCGAAATTCCGGATGCTTGGGATATCGAGGGCCTCACGCTTTATGTGGTGACGGCACAGATTGCCAAAGAGATTGCGGAAACCGAGCATACGCAAGGCATTTTCGCGCATTGCGCACAGCCGGATTACGATGAGTCTATCCAAGAACAATGGCAGACGCTGCTGTTGATCGACGCCGTACAGGATCCAGGCAATGTCGGGACGATGATTCGCACCGCAGCAGCAGCCGGGATTGATGCTGTCGTTCTTGGCAAAGGTTCGGCAGATGCCTACAATCCGAAAACGGTACGTTCAGCGCAAGGCGCCCATTTCCAGGTGCCAATCGTCAAAGGTGATTTGTTCGACTGGGTCGAACGCTTGAAAGGGCGGGACATTCCGGTTTATGGTACAGCGCTATACCAATCGGTGCCGATGTATGAGGCAGAGTCGAAAGAGCGTTTTGCGCTCATCGTCGGAAATGAAGGAAGCGGCGTTGAGCCGCAGCTACTCGAGCAGACCGACCAGAATCTCATGGTGCCGCTTTACGGTCCTGCAGAATCACTGAACGTAGCTGTGGCGACTGGAATTCTATTGTATAGCCTTGTTCCCAAAACTGGTGTTTGATTAACCGGCGAAAGTTCATTATAATAGAAGAGAAATAAACAAGCGTTGACCGGGAAAAGTACGTAGTTCCCCTGCATCCAAGGAAGTCCGCCCTCGACTGAAAGCGCGGATATGCAGGAACTCCGGAAGTTCACCCCGCGAGCTGCTAGACGGGGACCGGCCGAGTGCCGTAAAGTCTGGCCGGTGATGAGCCGTTATTCAATGAAGTGATCGCATGCGTGCGATAACTAGGGTGGTACCGCGAATCAATGCCTCGTCCCTTTTTGGGGGCGGGGCTTTTTTATGTTCAAGGAGGAGAGAAAATGGAAGCAAGATTGCAGGAGTTAAAAAATGAAGCCTTGGAGAAAATCCAAGCAGCGCAAACGGTCAAAGAATTGACGGACGTGCGCGTAGCGTATTTAGGAAAAAAAGGGCCGATCACCGATGTCTTGAAAGGCATGGGGAAATTACCGGCAGAAGAACGTCCGAAAATGGGAGCACTCGTAAACGTAGTACGCGCTGAAGTGACAGAATCACTCGATGAGCGTATGGTCCTGTTGGAAGAACAGGCAATCAATGAAAAACTGCAAAGCGAAACAATCGATATTTCCTTGCCAGGACGTCCAGCGAAAACGGGCAATCCACATCCATTGACGCGCGTCGTCGAGGAGATTGAAGATTTATTCCTATCGATGGGCTATGAAATCGCTGAAGGCCCAGAAGTCGAAAAGGATTATTATAATTTCGAAGCGCTGAATTTGCCAAAAGGCCATCCAGCGCGCGATATGCAGGATTCCTTCTATATAACGGAAGACATTTTACTGCGCACGCATACCTCACCGGTGCAAGCGCGCACGATGGAAGCAAAAGGCGGAGAGCCGATCAAGATCATCTGCCCAGGCAAAGTGTACCGCCGGGATAACGATGACGCGACGCATTCGCATCAGTTCACGCAAATCGAAGGGCTCGTAGTCGGAGAAGATATCCGCATGAGCGATTTGAAAGGGACTTTGTCGGTTTTTGCCAAGAAGATGTTCGGCGAAGACCGCGAAATTCGCCTGCGCCCGAGCTTCTTCCCATTCACGGAGCCTTCTGTTGAAATGGATATCTCTTGCTTTAAATGTGGCGGCGACGGGTGCAATGTCTGCAAAAAGACTGGCTGGATCGAAATTCTTGGAGCGGGCATGGTGCATCCAAACGTACTGGAAATGGCCGGCTATGATTCGAAGCGCCTGACAGGGTTCGCTTTCGGCATGGGGCCTGAGCGAATTGCGATGCTGAAATACGGCATCGAGGACATCCGCCATTTCTACACGAACGACGTGCGTTTCTTGACGCAATTTCAACGGACGGAACTTTAAGGAGGAACTTTCATGTTAGTATCAACAAAATGGTTGAAAGAATATGTAAATACACAAGATTTGCCCCCAGCAGAACTCGGGGAGAAAATCACACGCGCTGGAATTGAAGTCGAAGCCGTGATTGATCGTTCGGAAGGATTAGCCAATGTGGTCGTCGGCTACGTGACGGAATGCGTGAAGCATCCGGAAGCCGATAAACTGTCAATCTGCCAAGTGGATGTCGGCGGCGGGGAAATCGACCAGATCATCTGTGGCGCACCGAATATCGCACAAGGACAGTCGGTCATCGTGGCACGTCCAGGGGCGAAACTTCCAGGCGGCATGAAGATCAAAAAAGCGAAGCTGCGCGGGGAAGTGTCGAACGGCATGATCTGCTCATTGCAAGAGCTTGGCATCGAAACGAAACTGGTGCCGAAAAGCTATGCAGAAGGCATTTGTGTTTTGCCTGAAAAAGCGGAGCCTGGCACAGATGTGCTGTCCTATCTAGACTTGGACGATACGGTCCTTGAACTGGGCTTGACGCCGAACCGTGCGGATGCGATGAGCATGCTCGGGGTCGCTTATGAGGTCGGCGCCATTTTGGGAGAAGACGTCAGCTTGCCGGCAATCAGCTACACTGAAGTGGCAGATCGTGCGGAAAGTATGTTGTCACTTGAAGTGGATGCGCCTGAAGCGAATCCTCTCTATGTCGCGAAAGTCGTGCGCAACGTCAAAGTGAAGGAATCTCCGTTATGGCTGCAGCAGCGCTTGATGGCTGCTGGCGTCCGCCCGCATAATAATGTCGTCGACGTGACGAACTATATTTTGATGGAATACGGCCAGCCGCTCCATGCGTTTGACTACGATTCCCTTGGTTCCGGAAACATCACCGTGCGCCACGCCAAAGAAGGCGAAAAGATCACGACGCTGGATGACACAGAACGCACATTATCTGCGCATCAATTGGTCATCACCAACGGCACGGATCCTGTCGCACTTGCAGGCGTCATGGGCGGCGCGAATTCAGAAGTGAGCGACGAGACGACAACGGTCGTTATCGAGTCCGCTTATTTCGCTTCCGATTCGATTCGCCGTACGTCGAAAGACCATAATTTGAGAAGCGATGCGAGTTCACGCTATGAAAAAGGCGTCGACCCGAACCGCGTCATCCCAGCTGCGGAACGTGCTGCTCAATTGCTGGCTGAACTGGCAGAGGGGGAAGTGCTCGGCGGATCGCTCGTATTCGATCAGCTTGATAAACAAGAGCGCATCGTCAAAGTTTCTCCAGACTTCATCAATAGCCGCCTTGGCATGAAGATCCGCTTGGAAGACATGCTTGATATCCTGAGCCGTTTGAAGTTCAATACGGAAGCGGCGAATAATCAATTGATCATCGAAGTGCCGACACGCCGTCAAGACATCCAGATCGAAGAGGATGTCGTAGAAGAAATTGCACGGCTTTATGGTTATGACGAGATTCCGGCTACTTTGCCGCGTACCGATGCCACACCGGGCGGGTTGAGCCCTTACCAGGCAAAACGCCGCATCGTGCGCCATTTCCTAGAAGGCACTGGCTTGCTTCAGGCTACAACGTATTCTTTGACCTCTGAAGCGGCAGCGACGCAATTTGCATTGGAGCCGACTGAAACGACACGCTTGTTGATGCCAATGAGCGAAGAGCGCAGCATTTTACGCCAAAGCTTATTGCCTCATTTGCTCGAATCGCTTTCATATAACACGGCACGCCGCATCGATTCGGCAGCTTTGTATGAAACAGGGTCGGTGTTCTTGAAAGGGCAGGAGGAACTGCTCGATGAGCAAGAACATTTGGCGATCGTCATGACAGGATTATGGGTCGATCACAGCTGGCAGGGCGAAAAGAAAGCTGTCGACTTTTTCGTGGCAAAAGGCATCGTGGAAGGGCTGGCTGAAAAGTTGGGCCTTGAATTAACGTTCGAACGCGGCGAAATGGACGGCTTGCATCCAGGCAGAACCGCTTTTATCCTGCTTGATGGCAAACGCATCGGTGTCATCGGCGCATTGCACCCGTCCGAGCAGAAAAAGCGCGATTTGAAAGAAACGATTGCCGTGGAACTGAACTTGGCGACTTTGTTGACGCGCGAAACGCAAGCACTTGTCTATACCCAAGTATCCCGCTATCCGACAATTTCACGCGACGTGGCTTTGGTCTTGTCGAATATCGTGGAAGCGCAGACGATTGAAGGCGTCATCCGCAAAGCGGGCGGCAAGCTTTTGAAAGATGTACGCGTCTTCGATCTATACGAAGGCGATCGTATGGAACAAGGCAAGAAATCCTTGGCATTCTCGCTAAGATATTTCGACCCGGAGAAAACCTTGACTGATGACGAAGTGAATGCAGCGCATGAGAAAATCATCCAAGCGCTCACGGAATCAGGAGCAGAACTCCGCTAAAATCAAAAACAGTCATGGGCTCATCGTGAGCCTATGACTGTTTTTTTATGTGCTTGTTTTCTTTGCGGCCAAGGCTTGCGCTTTTTTCGTGTTGGCAAAATGAGCTTTCGTGATGCTTTTCAAGAAGGCTTCACCACGAGACAACAAGATCTTCGCTGCTGCTTTATCGACGATCGCACCGGCGCCTTTTGGCAAGGAGACACCTGCAACCTTGCTAAGCCGGTCCATTTCCTCTAAGAAAGCGACACGAGCAATGATCGATGCACAGGCGACAGATACATGAAGATTTTCCGCTTTCGTGGAAAACAGCACATTTTCACGGATGATGTCCGGTTCTTGTGCGATGTGCCGATAATAGATGCCGCGCTCTGCGAATTGGTCGATTAGAATCGCTTCGGGTTTTTCCGGTGCCATTTTTCGCAAGACATGCTTCAGCGCCTGGTTATGGAGCAAGGCTTTGATTTTGCCTTGCGACCAGCCCTGTGCCTGCACTTGATTGTATTTCTCGTTGTCCAAGGTCAGCACGCTGTGAGTGAATGCTGCTTTCAAATCGGGTGTGATTTTCCGCATATAGTCATCCGTCAATTGCTTGGAATCTTTGACGCCGAGTTCTTTGGCGAGTTCGACTTGCTGTGCGGGGACGTAACATGCGGCGACCGTTATCGGGCCGAAAAAATCGCCCGTACCGGTTTCATCGGAGCCGAGCACGGAGCGTTTGGCGAAATCAGGAGGCAGTTCATTGCCTTTTGTTTTGTCTGTTTTTTCCTTGCTGCTGTGGACAGCACCCCATTTGGCCGTTTCCCGTTCAGCGCCGGCGCCCTGAAACATGACTTTTCCCGATGAGTAGACGGTGATCATCGCATCCGGCAGCTTGGCGGCAAAGCGTGCATGGGGATTCTTGGTGGTTATTTCCTTATTTCGGTAATGTTCAATCAAGCTTTTTAAGGCTTCTTCTGGCAGTTTCAAGACGTTGTTGGTCATTGGGAGTCCCCTTTCTTATGATTCACAATCCGCTCGTGTTCGTGTTATGATGGTCTATAGAATTCCAAAGGGGGAACGCGCATTGCAAGAGCAGCATAAAATTCGCACTGTCGTTGATATATATGGCCATACATACAAGATGCTCGGTACTGAGACATCCGGCCATATGAGGCTTGTCGCTTCCATGGTCGACAGCAAGATGCGGGAGATCAACGCCGCCAATCCATCGCTTGACCAAGCGAAACTAGCCGTATTGACCGCGGTAAATGCGACACATGAATATCTTAAACTGAAAGAGCAGCTAGAACAAATGGAAATTGAATTGAATAACTTGAAGGGCTGACGGATATGCTTGATTTAATCTTATTGGTATTGCTTCTGGCGGGAATTCTGGTTGGCTTTAAACGAGGGCTCGTGCTGCAGTTTTTGCACATGGTCGGCTTTATCGTCGCGCTCATTGTCGCCTACACGTATTATAAACCGCTATCGGAAAACTTTGTGTTGTGGGTTCCATACCCGACGGTCGACGAAACTTCGCGTTTTGCGATGGCTTTTGAACAATTGAACCTCGACCAAACTTTTTATCAGCTGTTGGCATTCGCACTCATTTTCTTTGTCGTGAAATTTTTGCTGACATTGATTGCATCGATGTTTGATTTTATCAAATACATACCGGTGCTTGGCTTCTTGAGCCGCATTTTTGGTGCAATCCTTGGACTCATCGAAGCACATATCCTATTGTTCATCGGTCTCTACGTATTTGCGTTATTGCCGATCGATGTGATTCAAAACCAAATCGAAAATTCCGGGATCGCCCGTGCCATCCTCGAACACACGCCTTATTTCTCTGAGAAAGTAAAGGAATGGTGGTATATTTATATGTAGTAGGAACTTCTCTCTTACGAGGGAAGTTTTTTTATGAACCGATTAGGGAGGTTTGTTTCGCATGAATAAAAAAATCATTATCCGTACTTTGGAAAATATCGCATTATATATGGAATTAAAAGGGGACAACCCATTTAAAGTATCCGCTTTCCGCAAAGCTGCCCAAGCACTTGAACTCGACCAGCGCAGTTTGGATGAGATTGAAGATGTCACCAAGCTAAAAGGCATCGGGAAAGGGACGGGCGATGTCATCACGGAATTGCTTACTGAAGGCAAATCGTCTGTTCTCGAGGAGCTTCAGGAAGAAGTGCCGAAAGGGCTTGTGCCCATGCTCAAGCTGCAAGGGCTTGGCGGCAAGAAGATTGCCAAACTTTACAAAGAACTCGGCGTGGATTCGATGGAATCCTTAAAGCAGGCGTGTATCGATGGGCGTGTCCAAGCGCTTCCAGGATTCGGCGCAAAATCCGAAGAGAAAATCCTACTCGAACTGGAAAACTTCGAAACCGACCCTGGGAGACATCCAATCTGGAAAACAGAAGAAACCGTGGCTTTCATCGAAAACTTGTTGACGACGATTTCCGATGTTGCGGAGTTTTCAGTTGCCGGTAGTTTCCGCCGCACGAAAGAAACGAGCAAAGACCTCGACTTTATCGTGGCGACAGATCAACCGGCCAAAGTGAAAGAGCAGCTGCTCGCCGGCTTGCCGATAAAAGAAACGATTGCTTCAGGAGATACAAAGGTGTCAGTCGCCGTAGAAGTGGTCGAACCGATCGATGTCGATTTCCGCCTGGTTGCACCAAAGGAATTCGCAACGGCGCTGCATCATTTTACGGGTTCAAAAGATCATAATGTGCGTATGCGACAGCTGGCTAAAGGGAAAAAAGAAAAAATCAGTGAATACGGTGTGGAGCAGGAAGACGGTTCCGTGTTGACTTTCGATTCGGAAGAGGCATTTTTCGCTCATTTTAATCTGCCGTTCATTCCGCCGACCGTCCGCGAAGACGGCCGTGAAATCGATCGGATTGATGAATTGCCGTCGCTCGTCTCGCTCGATGATATCCGCGGCGACTTGCATATGCATACGACTTGGTCGGACGGCGCGCATTCCATCGATGAAATGATCAATGCCTGCCAAGACCGCGGTTACGAATACATGGTCATTACTGACCATTCACAATACTTGAAAGTCGCGAATGGGTTGACGCCAGAGCGCTTGATTGAACAGAATGGAAAATTACGCGAAGCAAATAAACGCCACGAAGGCATCGAAGTGTGGTCTGGAACGGAGATGGACATATTGCCGGATGGCAGTTTGGATTTTGATGACGATGTACTTGCGCAATTGGATTTTGTCATTGCGAGCATCCACTCAAGTTTCCAACAGCCTCAAGAGCAGATCATGGCGCGCATTTTGACGGCGATGAAAAACCCTTATGTCCATATGATCGCGCATCCGACCGGCCGCATCGTCGGGAAACGAGACGGCTATAACCCGGATGTTGAACAAATCCTCGATTGGGCAAAGGAATACGGCAAAATCGTCGAGTTGAACGCGAGCCCGTACCGCCTCGACCTTGCAGTAGAATGGCTCGTCATGGCACAGGAAAAAGGCGTCCCGGTCGCCATCAATACCGACGCCCATGCAATCGAGGGATTGGATGTTATGGCAACAGGCGTCCGTCACGCACAGAAAGCATGGCTGAAAAAAGACAATGTGGTCAATACATGGCCACTTGAGAAGTTAAGAGATTTCTTGAAACGATAAAGGAGGAGTTTATATGATCGCAGAGCGCGCATTACGAACTCTCGAATTTTATAAAATCCGCGAAGAAGTGGCGGCATTCTGCACCTCATCACTTGGAAAAGGATTAGTGAAAGAATTGCTGCCGTCTACTGACATCGCGGAAGTGAACCGCTTGTTGGAAGAAATGGATGAAGCAGCACAAGTGTTGCGCATCAAGAATAATGTCCCAATGGGCGGGATTTCCGATATTCGCCCCCACGCGAAACGCGCACAAATTGGCGGTTCTTTGAGTCCGGTAGAATTGATGGAAGTCTCCTCAACGATCCGTGCGAGCCGTATTTTGCGCCATTTCCTTGAAGCCATCGATGCCGAAGAAGATATCGACATTCCGCATTTCATGGAGAAAAAAGAAAGCATGCCGATATTGACGCAGCTTGAGCACGATATCAATGCCTGCATCGATGATAACGGGACAGTGGTCGATAGCGCCAGCTCCGAACTGCGCAGCATCCGCCAATCGCTCCGTGCACAGGAAAGCCGCGTGCGTGAAAAGCTCGAGAGCCTCATCCGCGGGCGCAATGCCTCGAAAATGCTGTCGGACTCGATTGTGACCATTCGCAACGATCGCTTCGTGATCCCGGTCAAACAGGAATACAGAAGCCATTACGGCGGTATCGTCCATGACCAATCCTCATCGGGCCAGACACTGTTCATCGAACCGGATGCCGTCGTGCAGGCAAACAATGAAGTGCGCCGGCTGAAGCTGAAAGAACGTGAAGAAATCGACCGCATCTTGCTGATGTTGTCTTTGAAAGTACAGGAAGTCTCACACGAATTGTTCACTTTGGTCGGCGTATTGGCGGAAGTCGATTTGATCTTGGCGAAAGCAAAATACGGCCAAGCCCATAAATGCTCGAAGCCTGAAATGAACACAGAAGGCTATATCAATTTGAAAAAAGCCCGCCATCCGCTCATTCCTCAAGATGAAGTGGTGCCGAACGATATCGAATTTGGCCGGGACATCACCGCGATCGTCATCACAGGTCCGAATACAGGAGGCAAGACGGTCACCTTGAAAACGGTTGGCTTGTCGACTTTGATGGCACAGGCAGGACTTCCAGTGCCGGCACTGGAAGGATCGGAACTGGCCGTATTCGATCAGATCTTTGCCGATATTGGCGATGAGCAGTCGATTGAGCAAAGCTTAAGTACGTTTTCTTCCCAT
Organism: Planococcus sp. SK3692; assembly: GCF_028890485.2. Classification (GTDB taxonomy): domain Bacteria; phylum Bacillota; class Bacilli; order Bacillales_A; family Planococcaceae; genus Planococcus. The sequence continues at coordinate 402,428 of NZ_JARCHV010000001.1, read as the reverse complement.
ATGGTCAATATTGTCGACATCTTGGAGAAGTTCGATGAAAACTCATTGGTCATTTTCGATGAGCTTGGTGCCGGAACCGACCCGCAAGAAGGGGCGGCGCTTGCCATTTCCTTGCTAGATGAAGTGCATGGCAGAGGTGCTCGTGTCATCGCGACGACCCATTACCCGGAACTGAAAGCTTATGGCTACAACCGGGATGGCGTCGCTAATGCCAGCGTTGAATTTGATGTGGAAACATTGAGCCCGACTTACCGTTTGCTGATCGGTGTGCCAGGGCGCAGCAACGCGTTCGAAATCTCCAAGCGTCTCGGCTTGCCAGAACACATCATTTCACACGCGAAAAGTTTCACGGGAACCGACCGCAAAGAAGTCGACTCGATGATTGCCTCGCTTGAGAAGAGCCGGCGAGAAGCCGAACGGGATGCAGAAGAAACCCGATCGGTCCTCGAAGAGTCCGAAACCTTAAAAGAAGATTTGGCAAAACGTCTCGCGGAATACGACAGCCGCAAAGAGCTGCTCGAAGACAAAGCGAAAGAAAAAGCACGCAAAATCGTCGACCAGGCACGTGCAGAAGCGGAAGCGGTCATTAAGGAGCTGCGCCAAATGCAGCTGACCCAACAGACCGGCGTCAAAGAACATCAGTTGATCGACGCGAAAAAACGGCTGGAAAATGCCATGCCGGAAAACCGTGTCTTGAAAAAAGCGAAAAAGCAAAACGAGCCGGTTGCTTTAAAGCCGAACGACGAAGTAAAAGTGTTGTCTTACGGACAAAAGGGCAGCTTGGTCGAAAAAGTTTCCGACACGGAATGGATCGTCCAAGTCGGCATCTTGAAAATGAAGCTGCCGGAATCCGACCTCAGCTACACGAAACCCGAAAAGCAAAAAGAAACCCGCACAATGACCAGCTTGAAAGGCCGTGAAGGCTATACGAAAATGGAGTTGGACCTTCGCGGTGAGCGCTACGAGGATGCCCTTTCGCGCGTGGAGAAATATTTGGATGATGCCTTATTGGCGAATTACCACCAAGTTTCCATTATTCACGGCAAAGGGACTGGCGCGCTACGACAAGGCGTGCAGCAATACTTAAAGAAACATCCGCGTGTTAAGAGCTACCGCTTTGGCGAACCGGGTGAAGGCGGCTCGGGTGTCACAGTCGCTGAATTGAAGTAAGGGCGGAAGGGGAGTTTGCAAATGTTCGAAGAAGGATTTTGGACCCATCCGCTCGTCGAGACAGCTGGCTATTTCAGTGTAGTGGTCTTATGCTTGATCGTAGCGATGGTTATTTTTGAAGTCGTAACAAAATACAAGAACTGGGAAGAAATCAAAAGCGGCAATTTGGCCGTGGCGATGGCTACTGGCGGAAAGATTTTTGGCGTCACAAATATTTTCCGCTTTTCGATTGAACAGCACACAACGCTGTTTGAGATGATCGGCTGGGGGCTGTTTGGGTTCGTGTTGTTGATTTTTGCTTACATCCTTTTTGAATTTCTGACGCCGAAATTCAAAGTGGACGAAGAAATCGCCCGCGATAACCGTTCGGTCGGCTTGATTTCGATGACCATCTCAGTCGGCTTGTCGTATGTTATCGGAGCCAGTATTTCATAGGAGTTGGAACGAATGGAGAACCTGATCAAAATCTTAATCGTTTTTTGCATCTTGTTTGTGCTTGTAGGAATCGTCTTCCTATTCGTGTTTTAAAAACGGCCAGTGCGCCGTTTTTTTCATGGATTAAAACCTCATAGAAAATAATGTTTGAAAGCGTTATCATAATTCTTTATACTTAAAGTAGGAATATTCTCACGATTCCGATAAAAGAGGGGGAGGTAGAAAGTATGTCCGAAAAACCGTGGTTAGCTCATTATCCGGCGGAAGTACCGCACACGCTAACGTATCCGAGCATGCCAGTCCAGGAATATTTGACGAAAGCCTATGAAGACTTTCCGCAAAAGACCGCAATCCATTTCCTGGGCAAGGACCTTAGCTACGAAGAGTTGTATCAATCTGCCATGAAGATGGCCAATTACCTTCAGAAGCTAGGCATCCAAAAAGGCGACCGGGTATCCATCATGTTGCCGAACTGTCCGCAGGCCGTCATCAGTTTTTATGGGATTCTTTATGCTGGGGGCGTCGTCGTTATGACAAATCCGCTTTATACGGAGCGGGAAATTTCCTACCAGATGAAAGATTCCGGTGCCAAAGCGATCATTGCACTTGATATTTTATTCCCGCGGATCAACAAAGTGATCAAAGAAACGGATCTTGAGAACGTTATCGTCACGGGCATCAAGGATTATCTAACATTCCCGAAAAACCTCGTGTACCCGTTCATCCAAAAAAAGCAATATGGCATGACGGTGAAAGTCGAACATCGGGGGATCAATCACCTCTTCACGGAAATCATGAAAACAGCTTCGCCGCAAATTACACAGCCGCCATTTGATTTCGACGAAGATTTGGCGCTTTTGCAATACACTGGCGGAACGACTGGATCGCCAAAAGGCGTCATGTTGACGCATCGCAATTTAATCTCCAATGCGACGATGTGCGACGCTTGGCTCTATAAATCGAAGCGCGGCGAAGAGACGATCATGGGCATCATTCCATTATTCCATGTATACGGATTGACGACTGTCTTGATCTTGTCTGTCATGCAAGGCAATAAGATGGTGCTATTGCCGAAGTTCGACCCAGAACAGGCCTTGAAGACCATCAATAAGCAAAAGCCGACACTATTCCCTGGTGCACCGACGCTTTACATCGGTTTATTGAACCATCCGGATATCAAAAAATACGATTTGTCTTCCATTGAAGCATGCTTAAGCGGATCAGCGCCGCTGCCGACGGAAGTGCAGGAGAAATTCGAACGCATCACGGGAGGCAAGCTGGTCGAAGGGTATGGCCTGACCGAAACCTCACCGGTCACCCACTCAAATCTCGTATGGGGCGAGCGGACAAAAGGATCGATCGGCATGCCGTATCCGGATACGGATTGTGAAATTTTCCTTCCGGGAACGACTGATCCTGTACCGAACGGGCAGATCGGTGAAATCGCGATTCAAGGGCCGCAGGTGATGAAAGGCTACTGGAACCGTCCGGACGCGACGGCGGCTACGATTGTCGACGGCTGGTTATTGACGGGGGATCTTGGCTATATGGACGACGAAGGGCAATTCTTTATCGTCGACCGCAAAAAAGACATGATCATCGCCGGAGGCTTCAATATCTATCCGAGAGAAATCGAAGAAGTGCTGTATGAACACGAAGCGATCCAGGAATGTGTCGTCGCCGGAATCCCAGACCCGTACCGCGGCGAAACAGTTAAGGCATACATCGTGCTGAAAGAAGGGTATACTGTTACAGAAGAACAATTGGACAAACATTGCCGGGAACACCTCGCTGCATTTAAAGTGCCGCGCATCTATGAGTTCCGAAAAGAACTTCCAAAAACTGCAGTCGGTAAAATATTGCGCAGATCGCTGGTGGATGAAGAAATCGCCAAACGCAATGAAGCGGTTCCTTCTTAACTAAGCAAAAGCTTGACACAATTTAAACAAAACGATAATATGAAAATATGAATGAATCGCCATTCATATTTTCATATTTTTTTGGGTGGTGACAGGATGGTAAAAAAGGATAAACCGAAATATAAGCAAATCATCGACGCTGCGGTTATCGTGATCGCAGAAAATGGTTATCACCAAGCGCAAGTTTCGAAAATTGCCAAACAAGCCGGTGTAGCAGACGGTACAATTTATTTGTATTTCAAGAATAAAGAAGACATTCTCATTTCCGTCTTCCAGGAGAAGATGGGCGTGTTCGTCAGTGAATTGGAGAAAATCATCGCAAAAGACGCAAGTGCTGCCGACCAGCTTGGCATGATGATCAACAGTCATTTCACCTTGCTCGCAAGCGATCTGCATCTGGCGATTGTCACGCAGTTGGAACTCCGTCAGTCCAATCATGAGATCCGCATGAAGATCAACAATGTATTGCGGGGGTATTTGAAATTAATGGACCGAATCCTGATAAGCGGCATCGAGTCAGGAGAATTTGATCAAGATATGGATATTCGTTTAGCCCGCCAGATGGTTTTTGGTACAATGGATGAGACCATTACTACCTGGGTGATGAACGATCACAAGTATGATTTGGTCGAACTCGCACCGAAAGTGCAACGCTTATTGCTGAAAGGCATGCAAGCGTAAAAGGAGGGGATGAGCAGGTGGAATTTATCAGTTGGAAAAAAGAAGATGGGGTAGCGATTGCGACAATCAACCGGCCGCCGGCAAACGCATTGTCCCGCGCGCTGATTTTGGAAGTCGATGCACTTCTGGATGAAGTGAAAAATGACTCAGATGTCCGTGCGATCGTCTTACACGGGGAAGGTCGTTTCTTCTCGGCAGGCGCCGATATCAAGGAGTTCACGGAAGTAACTTCAGGGGAAGAATTCTCGAAACTGTCAGCAAGCGGCCAAGCGGTATTCGAACGCGTGGAAACATTCCACAAGCCGGTCATTGCCGCCATTCACGGCGCCGCACTCGGCGGTGGATTGGAACTGGCTATGAGCTGCCATATGCGTTTTGTCACAGAAAATGCTAAACTGGGATTGCCGGAATTGCAGCTGGGCTTGATTCCTGGATTTGCAGGGACGCAGCGATTGCCGCGTTATGTCGGAGTGGCAAAAGCCGCGGAAATGCTCTTGACGAGCGATCCGATCACTGGCAAAGAAGCAGTGCAGCTCGGCCTTGCCAACCGTTCTTTCGGCGAAGAAGACCTTCTTTCGCAAACGCTTTCAATTGCGAAGAAAATTGCAAAAAAGAGCCCGGTATCCGTTAAGGCGGCTATCGACATGCTTCAGTATTCGAAGCACGGGGCTTTTGAAGAAGGGGTCAAAGCAGAAGCGGATTCGTTCGGTACAGTTTTCGTATCGGAAGACGCGAAGGAAGGCATTAGCGCTTTTCTGGAAAAACGCGAAGCACAATTTAAAGGGAAATAATACTTGGGAGGTTTACGTTCATGAACATTTATGTATTGGTAAAACGTACGTTTGACACAGAAGAAAAGCTGGTTGTCTCCGGTGGCCAGATTCAAGAAGATGGCGCTGAATTCATCATCAACCCATATGACGAGTATGCAATTGAAGAAGCGATTACGGTCCGCGACGCTCATGGCGGCGAAGTAACGGTAGTCACAATCGGTGACGAGGAAGCTGAGAAGCAATTGCGCACAGCACTTGCCATGGGTGCCGATAAAGCAGTCTTGATCAATACAGAAGACGATGTGGAGGAAATGGACCAGTTTACGGCAGCTTACATACTGGCAGAGTACTTGAAAGACAAAGAAGCGGATCTCATCTTGGCAGGCAACGTGGCCATCGATGGCGGATCCGGCCAAGTCGGCCCACGCGTTGCAGACTTGCTTGATATCAACTACGTGACGACGATCACCAGCCTTGAAATCGAAGGCGAAACAGTGAAAATCGTTCGTGATATCGAAGGAGATGCAGAAGAACTTGAAACTTCATTGCCTTTATTGGTTACAGCACAGCAAGGCTTGAACGAGCCGCGCTATCCATCGCTTCCGGGAATCATGAAAGCGAAGAAAAAACCGCTTGAAGAGCTTGAGCTCGATGACCTGGATATCGACGAAGAAGATGTAGAAGCGAAAACGGAAACAATTGAAGTTTACTTGCCGCCGAAAAAACAAGCCGGCCGTATTTTGGAAGGCGAAATTCCAAGCCAAGTTTCTGAACTGGTCAGCTTGCTTCGCTCTGAAGCGAAAGTTATATAAACGTACGCCAATCATTCATTTTCACATCTACTTAGGGGGTTAACGGACTATGTCGAAAAAAGTATTAGTATTGGGCGAAACGCGTGAAGGCGCTTTGCGTAACGTATCATTTGAAGCAATTGCCGCAGCCAAGAAAATTTCAGGCGGCGGGGAAGTCGTTGCTGTCTTGCTTGGAGAAGCGGTGAGCGAGTTCGGAAACGAATTGGTAGCTTACGGAGCAGACCGCGTTATCACAGTTGAGCACCCACACTTGAAATCATACACATCTGACGGCTACGGCCAAGCATTCATGGCGGTTGTGGACCAGGAACAGCCAGAAGCAATCGTCTTCGGCCATACGGCAGTCGGCAAGGACTTGTCGCCAAAAATTGCATCGAAATTACAAACTGGCTTGATTTCCGATGTGACGGATATCGAAGGGGAAGGTGCTGACGCTGTCTTTATCCGCCCGATCTATTCCGGTAAAGCATTCGAAAAAGTGAAGCTGAAAGAAGACGGAGTGGTCTTCATTACGGTACGCCCGAACAATATCGCGCCGCTTGAGCGCGAAGAGCGTTCTGGCGATGTGTCGAGCTTGTCGGTCGATATCACGAACTTGCGCACGATCATCAAAAATGTCGTCCGTAAATCCGCAGAAGGCGTCGATCTTTCTGAAGCGAAAGTCATCATCGCCGGCGGACGCGGCGTCAAGAGCAAAGAGGGATTCGAGCCATTGCAAGAACTGGCTGACCTTCTAGGCGGCGCAGTCGGAGCATCACGCGGTGCATGTGACGCAGATTACTGCGATTATTCCTTGCAGATCGGACAGACAGGGAAAGTCGTTACACCTGATTTGTACATCGCAGCAGGAATTTCCGGCGCGATCCAGCACATGGCAGGAATGTCCAATTCCAAAGTCATCGTCGCGATCAATAAAGACCCGGAAGCGAACATCTTCAAAGTGGCAGACTACGGAATCGTCGGAGACCTATTCGACGTCATCCCGCTGCTCACAGAAGAATTCAAGAAAGTTATGTAATCACGGCAGCCCGCATTTATGCGGGCTGTTTTTTTGCCTGCGATTGGAGCGGAATCAATTCCACTGTATCGATCCTTACTTAAGATACTTTCTCTTCATCTCTTTTAGCCCGTTTACTTGCAACAACAGCCGGGTATGGAAGGACTAGGCAAATAAATAGCTAGCGTAAATCACGTCTGCTATAATCGAAATATAGTTTGGTTATCACTTAAGGAGGAATTATACATGGCAATCGTTAAAGGTACAGATCAGAATTTCAAACAAGAAGTTTCAGAAGGACTCGTATTGGTAGACTTTTGGGCAGCATGGTGTGGGCCTTGTAAAATGATCGCTCCAGTTCTTGAAGAACTCGATGCAGATATGGACGACAAAGTGAAAATCGTGAAATTGGATGTTGATGAAAACCAACAAACAGCTAGCGAATACGGCATCATGTCCATCCCGACACTTCTTTTGATGAAAAACGGCGAAACAGTCGATAAAGTCGTCGGCTTCCGTCCGAAAGAAGCTTTGGCTGAATTGGTTGAAAAACACGCATAATTCCAAAACCGGGTCCCATTCGTGGAACCCGGTTTTTTAAATAGGGTGATAAAATGAAAAGTCAAATGATGCAACATAAACTCGCGGTGTTACCTGACCAACCGGGCTGTTATTTGATGAAAGACCGACAAGGGACGATTATCTATGTAGGCAAAGCAAAAGTATTGAAAAATCGTGTGCGTTCTTATTTTACGGGCAGCCACGATACGAAAACACAAAGGCTCGTGAACGAGATCGAAGACTTTGAATACATCGTTACCTCCTCGGATAAGGAAGCGCTTATCCTTGAATTGACACTCATCAAAAAACATGACCCGAAATACAATATTCGCCTGAAAGACAATAAGACCTATCCGTATTTGAAAATTACAGGCGAACGCCATCCGAAATTGGTCATCACGCGGCAAGTGAAAAAAGACAAAGGCAAATACTTCGGCCCTTATCCGAATGCCTATGCAGCAAGCGAGACAAAAAAGCTGCTGGATCGTTTATATCCGCTCCGCAAATGCCATACGATGCCGGATCGCGTCTGCCTGTATTACCATCTTGGCCAGTGTCTTGCGCCTTGTGTCAAGCCGGTGGAAAAGGATACGTACCGTGAAATGATCGACGGCATCAGCCGCTTCTTAAACGGTGGCTTCCGTGAAGTGAAGCAGGAGCTGACCGAGAAGATGAGCGAGGCGGCAGAGAATCTGGAGTTTGAACGGGCGAAAGAATACCGCGATCAGATCAGCCATATCGAATCGGTCATGGAAAAACAAAAAATGGCCATGAACGATTTTACCAACCGCGACGTTTTTGCTTATGCTGTTGACAAGGGCTGGATGTGCGTGCAAGTGTTTTTCGTGCGCCAAGGAAAATTGATCGAGCGCGAAGTGTCGATGTTTCCGTTGTATCGCGACCCGGAAGAAGAGTTTTTGACTTTCCTCGGCCAATTCTATGAAAAGCCGGACCATATCAAACCGAATGAGATCCTGCTGCAGGAAGCGGAAGATGAAGAATTCCTAAAAGAATGGCTCGGTGCGAAAGTGCTCGTTCCGCAGCGCGGCAAGAAAAAGGATTTGGTGTTGCTTGCGCGCAAGAACGCTGAAATTGCCATTAAGGAAAAATTCCAGCTGCTCGAGCGCCAGGAAGAACGCACAATTGGAGCTTGCAACGAACTGGGCGAAGCGATGAACATCCATACGCCGCTGCGCATTGAAGCATTCGACAACTCACATATCCAAGGAGCGGACGCTGTTTCTGCGATGGTCGTCTTTATCGACGGCAAACCGTCAAAGAAAGATTACCGGAAATACAAAACACGCTCCGCACAAAAGCCCGATGATTATGCGGCCATGCGTGAAGTGGTCCGCAGGCGCTACAGCCGTGTACTAAAAGATGGCTTGCCGCTGCCCGACTTGATCATCATTGATGGGGGCAAAGGCCAGATTGAATCGGCGCGAGAAATCGTTGAAGACGAACTCGGCCTCGATATCCCGATTGCAGGCCTTGCAAAAGATGCCAAGCACCAAACGTCTCAACTTTTGTACGGCAGCCCGATTGAAATGGTGGAACTTAAACGCACAAGTGAAGCGTTTTATTTATTGCAGCGTATCCAAGACGAAGTTCACCGCTTCGTTATCACGTTCCACCGCCAATTGCGCGGCAAGAACTCAATTCAATCCGCGCTCGACGGGCTTCAAGGCGTGGGCCCGAAACGCAAACAGCAATTGCTTAAGCATTTCGGTTCCGTCCGTAAAATCAAAGAAGCGAACGCCGGCGAGATCCAAGAAGCGGGAATTCCCGAGAAGCTGGCTGCTGAAATTGAACGGCATTTCAAGGAACAGCCGTTGCAACAGGAATAACTTCGTGGTATTGTAAGAACACAATTGAATCACTTGTAAAAAGTGATGATAGAGGAGCGGACGTCAAAAGTAAGCATTCCGAGATTTGCAGAATCTGTGAAGGATGCCGAAAGGGACGCCCGCCGAAGTTTACGCGCACTGCTTGCGTGTATGCTGGTCCTGCATTTAAGAGATGCAGGGCTGTCAGAGTTTGACTCTGGAGGGCTATCTCACATGGACGTTTGAAATCGTACATGAGAAGAGAGGTAGCTTGCCGGGCAATCGGCGAGTTGCCTCTTTTTTATTGAGGGCCACTTACTTTAAGTGGGAGTGAAGAAAATGACAACAATCGTAATGAAATTCGGTGGGACGTCTGTGGCGTCTCCTGAGAAAATCGTAGGTGTAGCAAAGCGCGCCATCCGTGAAAAACAACAAGGCAAGCGCGTTGTCATCGTCGTCTCGGCAATGGGCAAAACGACAGACACGCTGCTCGGCCTCGCCGGCGAGATTTCCGCTGAGCCGTCAAAGCGTGAAATGGACATGCTGCTCGCGACAGGTGAACAAGTAACCATTTCGCTATTGGCGATGGCGTTTAAAGAACTCGGTCATGATGCCTTAAGCTTTACAGGATGGCAGGCGGGCATCGAAACGGAATCCGTCCCACGCAATGCGCGCATCGAAACGATTCATACGCAGCGTTTGGAAGAAGCGCTCGACCCCGGCATGTTCTGTGTAGTCGCAGGTTTCCAAGGTGTCGACAAGAGCGGCAACATCACGACGCTCGGCCGCGGCGGATCCGATACGACTGCTGTGGCGCTGGCGGCTGCTTTAGGCGCAGACAAATGCGAGATTTACACGGATGTCGACGGTGTCTACACTTCCGACCCGCGTTATGTCACGGGCGCCCGCAAACTCGAACAGATTTCATACGACGAAATGCTCGAACTGGCCAATCTCGGGGCGGGAGTGCTTCATCCGCGCGCCGTTGAATTTGCCAAGAATAACCAAGTGCCCCTCTCTGTAAGGGCCAGCTACTCGGATGAACCGGGAACTATCATACAAGAGGTGATCACTGTGGAAAAAAATCTAATCGTGCGCGGTGTGGCATTCGAAAAAGACATCGCCCGCATCACTATCAGTTATACCAAACCCTTTAACGGATCGCTTGCCCATATCTTCACGACTCTGGCAGATCATTTGATCGATGTCGATATCATCGTACAAAGCATCAGCGAAGAGTTTCCGCCTTCTGTTTCTTTCTCCATCAAAGAAGACAGCCTGGCAGAAGCGCAGCGCGTGTTGTCGGAAGCTCAGGAGCAAATTGGCTATAACGCCATCGATATCGAAACCGGTTTGGCAAAAGTGTCGATCGTCGGATCCGGCATGGTGTCGAATCCAGGCGTCGCTGCCAAAATGTTTGATATTCTCCGTGCGCAGGATGTACCGGTGAAGATGGTCAGCACGTCTGAAATCAAAGTATCTGTCGTTGTGCCGGCAAGTGAAATGGAACGCTCAGCAAATGCCCTCCACGATGCATACGGCTTGACGCCAGCGTCTGTCAGATAAGCTAAAAGCCCAGCCGAGCTGGGCTTTTTTGCGTTCCTGAGAGTTTGTGCAAAAATTCACAATTTGTTCAAATTTGATATGATGCCATTGCGGTCCTATATGAGCTTATAAAACAGCGAAACGGATGCCTATATCTCGCCTGTTTTGAAATAAAAATATAGCTTTTCATGAATTCTTTCCTATTTAATATCGGCAAAAACTCTCGCAGATCCTAGACTTGATGCCCTCAAAAAGGCTTCCTTGCCTTGACGCTCCTAGAGGGGGGGAGTACAATAAATATGTCATATTCTTGTACATGATGCTTATAGCATCGCAAAGATATTTTCCTGATATAGGAAAACTTTGTGCTGCCAACTAATGTTTTGAGGGGGGTAAAATTTTTGGATAACAATCGTGAATTTTTAATGCGCAGGCTGCACTCTTTACTCGGGGTCATTCCAATCGGATTGTTCTTGACGCAGCATTTGATCGTCAACCATTTCGCTACGCAAGGCGTGGAAGCGTTTAACCAAGCTGCCCACTTCATGGCAAATCTTCCATTCGTCATCTTCCTGGAGATTTTCGTCATTTACTTGCCGCTCATGTATCATGCTTTCTACGGATTATACATAGCGTTCACAGCGAAAAACAACCCGGGGCATTACAGCTACATGCGCAACATCTTATTTGTTGCACAGCGTTACACCGGTATTTTCCTTGTGGTCTTTATCGCATGGCACGTGTTTGAGACAAGATTCCAAGTTGCGATTGGTGCAGCAGAGGCAGATTTCAACATGATGGAAAACATCCTGTCGAATCCGTTCATGTTCGCCTTCTACGTATTGGGTGTCCTGTCCGCGACGTTCCACTTGGCGAACGGATTGTGGTCTTTCTTTGTAACGTGGGGAATCACGGTTTCAGAAAAGGCACAGCGCTACTCAACTTACTTCACACTTCTAGTCTTTATTGTATTATCGATCATTGGTATCAGAGCATTGTTTGCATTCGTTTAAGGATGTCCCAAACATTGGTGAATTAAAAGAGGAGTGAACACTACAATGGCGAAAGGCAAAATTTCTATCGTCGGTGGGGGCCTAGCTGGCCTAATGGCAGCGATCAAAGTTGCCGAAGCAGGAGCACCTGCCGATCTATTTTCCATCGTTCCAGTTAAACGGTCTCACTCTGTGTGCGCACAGGGCGGCATTAACGGAGCGGTGAATACAAAAGGTGAAGGGGATTCCCCGGCAATTCACTTGGATGACACCGTTTACGGCGGCGACTTCCTAGCTAACCAAAAGCCGGTTAAAGCGATGGCTGACGCAGCACCTGGCATCATCCGCCTGCTTGACCGCATGGGCGTCATGTTCAACCGGACGCCTGAAGGCCTTCTTGACTTCCGTCGTTTCGGCGGCACGATGCACCATAGAACGGCATTTGCCGGCGCAACAACTGGCCAGCAATTGCTATATGCACTCGATGAGCAAGTTCGCCGCTATGAAGTGGCTGGGCTTATCACGAAATATGAAGGCTGGGAATTCCTTGGCCTCGTCATTGATGATGAAGGCGTTTCAAGAGGAATCACTGCACAGAACTTGACGACGATGGAGATCAAATCGTTCCGTTCGGATGCTGTTATCATGGCAACTGGCGGACCAGGGATTATCTTCGGGAAATCTACGAACTCTGTCATTAACACAGGATCTGCTGCATCGATCGTCTATCAGCAAGGCGCTTATTATGCGAACGGCGAATTCATCCAAATCCACCCGACAGCGATTCCTGGCGACGACAAGCTCCGCTTGATGTCAGAATCTGCACGCGGTGAAGGTGGGCGAATCTGGACGTATAAAGACGGCAAGCCTTGGTACTTCCTAGAAGAAAAATATCCGGCTTACGGAAACCTGGTCCCACGTGATATCGCTACACGCGAAATCTTCGACGTGTGCGTTAACCAAAAACTCGGCATCAACGGCGAGAACATGGTGTACTTGGACCTTTCCCATAAAGATTCGAAAGAACTCGACATCAAACTTGGCGGTATCATCGAAATCTATGAGAAATTCACAGGCGACGATCCGCGCAAAGTTCCGATGAAAATCTTCCCGGCTGTCCATTATTCAATGGGGGGGCTATGGGTCGACGATCATCAGATGACGAACATCCCTGGCGTTTTGGCAGCAGGCGAATGCGATTATTCCCAGCACGGTGCGAACCGTCTCGGCGCAAACTCCCTATTGTCAGCGATCTACGGCGGCATGGTCGCTGGACCGAATGCCCTTGATTATGTCAAAGGCCTTGAGGTCCTAGCGGAAGACTTGCCGAATGATATTTACGCGAAGCACGAAGCTGAAGAGCAACGTAAATGGGATGAAATCCTGGCGCTTGACGGAACTGAAAATGCATACGTCTTGCACAAGGAACTAGGCGAATGGATGACGGACAACGTGACGGTCGTACGCTATAATGACCGCCTCGAAGAAACAGACCGTAAAATCCAGGAGCTGCTTGAACGCTTTAACCACATCAGCATGACGGATACGCAACTTTGGAGCAACCAAGGTGCCATGTTTACCCGTCAGTTGAAAAATATGCTACATTTAGCACGTGTCATCACGATCGGTGCGTTAAAACGCAACGAAAGCCGCGGCGCTCATTACAAACCGGAATTCCCGGAACGTAATGACGAGGAATTCCTGAAGACGACTATGGCGAAGTTCAACGGTTACGATGCGCCGATCTTCCATTATGAAGAAGTCGACACTGGCTTGATCCCGCCACGCAAACGCGACTATTCCGCGAAAGCATAGCAATAAGAAGGGAGCTAATTTACCATGGGTGAAGCAGCAAAAACGGTTATTTTCGAAATCGAACGCCAGAACTCTACGGACGAAAGCTCGTACTGGGAAAAGTTCGAATTGCCATATCGCGCCAACATGAATGTCATCTCGGCATTGATGGAAATCCGACGCAACCCGGTCAATATAGAAGGAAAGAAAACAACTCCAGTCAACTGGGACATGAACTGCCTCGAGGAAGTTTGTGGCGCATGTTCGATGGTCATCAACGGCAAAGCACGCCAGTCGTGTACAGCTCTTGTCGATCAGCTGGAACAACCGATCCGTCTTCAGCCGATGAGAACATTCCCTGTAGTCCGCGATTTGATCGTAGACCGCAGCCGCATGTTCGATTCGCTGAAAAAAGTCAAAGCGTGGGTGCCGATCGACGGTACGCATGATCTTGGCGAAGGTCCACGCATGCCTGAGCGCAAACGCCAATGGGCTTATGAATTGTCTAAATGTATGACGTGCGGCGTATGCCTTGAAGCTTGCCCGAACGTCAACGAGAAATCCGACTTTATCGGTGCAGCTCCGCTTTCTCAAGTCCGCTTGATGAACGCGCATCCAACAGGTGCCATGAACCGTGACGAGCGTTTGAACGCTATCATGGGCGAAGGCGGCCTTGCGGATTGCGGTAACTCCCAAAACTGTGTGGAATCGTGCCCGAAAGGCATTCCTTTGACCACTTCCATCGCAGCTTTGAACCGCGACGTGAGCATCCAAATGTTCCGTAACTTCTTCGGAAGCGATCACATGGTCGACTAATTTACACTCCGCCTTTATGGCGGAGTTTTTTTGTTTCAGCTGAAAATACTCGAGCTTGGTTGAAACAGATGTCCTTTGCGCCAGTTTTTGCTATACTAACAAAATGAGAACTGATTTACAGGGGGAACTGGAATGAGAGCGGCATACATAGAGGATTTCACAAAATGGCAGCAAGATTTTACGTTTTACGCATCGGTGCACGTGCGCTTTTCGGAAACGGATATGTTCGGGCACGTCAACAACACGGTGCCAATTGCATATTTTGAATACGCCAGAATCGAATTCATGAAAGAAATCGGCTTGATGCAAGCGTGGCTGTCAAAAGGCAGCGACTTGATTCCCGTGGTGGCGGACATGCAGGTCGATTTCGTCCGCCAAGTATTCTTCGATGAACAATTGAAGGTATACGTGAAAGTGGAATCGATCGGAAACTCTTCGGCAGATATCCATTATTGGGCGGTGAACGACAAGCAGGAAACCTGCTTCACCGGCAGAGGCGCCGTTGTCCAGATCTCCAAAACGAGCGGCAAAGGCCACCCTTGGAGCGACGCGGACAAGGCGATGCTGAAAAGTGGAAGTCTGACTTCTTCGGGTAAATAATGCGGCTCTTGCCTTATGGGAGCGAAAGCGTCACTATGGAACAAATACCAGTAGCTAGGGAGTGAACCAAGTCCATGACTGAAGACAACTTAAACCGCCGCCACGACTTGGAGCGTGTGGCATTTATGGAAAAGGAATTGCGTTATATATCCGGGATCATCAAGCAAAAAGGCCGTGAAATCTTAAATTCGTATACCATCACACCGCCGCAGTTCGTGGCGCTTCAATGGCTGTTTGAACATGGCGATATGACAATCGGCGATTTGTCGAATAAAATGTTTTTGGCATTCAGCACAACGACCGACCTGGTTGACCGGATGGAAAAGAACGATTTGGTCGTTCGCATCCGAGAAGAGCAGGATCGCCGGGTAGTGCGCATTAAATTATTGAAAGAAGGCGAGCGGATCATCGAAGAGGTGATCAAGAAGCGCCAGGATTATTTAGAAGCAGTACTTGAAGACTTCAGTGAAGAAGAAGTCGAGCAATTTTCAAGCTTGTTGGAGAAAATGCACATCAACATGAAATAGGAGCGGGGCTATGACATTGAATGCGCCAATCGGAGTCATTGATTCGGGCGTCGGCGGATTGACCGTCGCCAAAGAAATCATGAAACTTTTGCCTAATGAAAAAATCTGTTATATCGGCGACAATGCGCGCTGCCCGTACGGCCCCCGTCCGCTTGCGGAAGTTCGGCGCTATACGTGGCAGATGGCAGAAGCGCTCATGAAAATGAATATTAAAATGCTGGTCATTGCCTGCAATACGGCAACAGCGGCAGCGCTCAATTCCTTACAGAAGAAATTGCCGATCCCAGTCATCGGCGTCATTTTCCCTGGAGCCCGCGCTGCCATCAAGTCCTCTTCGACGAAAAAGATTGCCGTGCTCGGCACATCCGGAACCGTCAAGAGCGGCGCTTATGAAAAAGCCATCAAATCGCTTGTTTCGGCTTCGGACGTCATTCAATTGGCGTGTCCGCGTTTTGTTCCGCTCGTGGAAAGTGATGAGTATGAAGGGGACTTCGCGCGCCGCATGGTAGCGGAGACCTTATCGGCGATCAAATCGAAGGAATTCGACACCGCCATCCTCGGATGCACTCATTATCCCCTATTGCAGGGCTTTATCGAGCAAGAGCTTGGCGATACCGTGACGGTTCTGTCTTCGGCGCAGGAGACGGCGAAAGACGTATCGCGGCACTTGAGCTACCAGGACAAGTTCGCGGTTCGCCGCAAACCGCCCGTCCATCAATTTTATACATCCGGTTCGACGGAGATTTTCCGCACAATCATCAAAAAATGGCTTGCCATTGACGATCCATGCATCCGTTCGATTCAATTCCCGAAAACCTGACGGCATAGCCGCCGGGTTTTTGTCGTTCAGGCAGAATTATGGTAAGATTTTTTGAGTACATGAGGAGGATTCAATGATGACAAGAATTGATAATAGACAAGCAAATGAACTGCGCCCGGTGGAAGTAGAGACAGATTATTTGATCCATCCAGAAGGATCGGTCCTGATTACGGTCGGCCAGACGAAAGTGATTTGCACAGCAACGATTGAATCACGTGTCCCGAGTTTCTTAAGAGGTCAAGGCAAAGGATGGGTCACAGCGGAATATTCCATGCTGCCACGCGCGACAGGCAGCCGCAACCAACGCGAAGCGACACGCGGCAAGCTCGGCGGGCGGACGATGGAAATCCAGCGCCTGATTGGCCGTTCCTTGCGCGCTGTCGTAGATCTCGAGAAGATCGGCGAACGCACACTGTGGATCGACTGTGACGTCATCCAGGCAGATGGAGGAACGCGTACGGCTTCCATTACCGGCGCCTTTATCGCCATGGCAATCGCGCTCGGCAAGTTGGATGTACCAGTATTCCCTGTGACGGATTATCTGGCCGCCACAAGCGTTGGGATTAACAGCAGCAAGCAAGCCATCCTGGACTTGAACTATGAAGAGGATTCAACGGCTGCGGTCGATATGAACCTGGTTATGACAGGGTCCGGCGAATTTGTCGAAATGCAAGGCACAGGCGAAGAAGCAACATTCAGCCGCAAGGAATTGAACGAAATGCTCGACCTCGGTGAAGCGGGGATCCAGCAATTGATCAAAATCCAACAACAAGCGATCGGCGAATTGTCGTCGCGGATCGGCGAAAAGGTGGAATCCGCCCTATGAAAAAAATCGTCATTGCGACACAGAACAAAGGAAAAGCCAAAGACTTCGAAACTTTGTTGTCCCCGCTAGGCTATGAAGTATTGACCTTGAGAGATGTCGCACAAGACCTCGACATCGAAGAAACCGGCACGACATTCGAAGCCAATGCCATCCTGAAAGCGGAAGGCGTCGCCAAAGAACTCGGCATCCCGGTGATCGCCGACGATAGCGGCCTCGAGATCGATGCATTGGACGGAGAACCAGGCGTCTATTCCGCACGCTATGCGGGAGGCGAAAAGAGCGACGATGCCAATATCGACAAAGTGCTGGAGAAATTATCCGGCGTGCCTGACGGAGAGCGCACCGCGCGATTCCGCTGCGTCCTGGCAGTTGCTGCACCGGGGGAACAAACACAAACTTTCTCGGGATCATGCGAAGGCGAGATTCTGCGCTTGCGCAGAGGCGACAATGGTTTCGGCTACGACCCGATCTTTTACGTTCCGGCACAAGAGCGTGCCATGGCGGAACTCGAACCCGAAGAAAAAGCCGCCATCTCCCACCGCGGGCAAGCGCTCAGCAAGCTCAGTGAAGCAATGCCAGAGTGGCTGAAATAAGAAATTAGATATTTTTTTGAAATAGCATTGACTTTTCCTCGGATGATTTCTATAATTAAAATTGTCTTTCGTGAGGAAAGTCATGTCTCAGTAGCTCAGCTGGATAGAGCAACGCCCTTCTAAGGCGTCGGTCGGGGGTTCGAATCCCTCCTGGGACGTCCCAAAACCTTGTTTTCCCCCATCGGGAAAGCAAGGTTTTTTATTTTCCATAAACGCTTGTGAAGAAATGATGGACATTTGATTTTTCGCTGTTTATTTGAGAAACATATCGTATAATGGAAAAAGATAGAGAAAAAACAGACCTAAAGGTGGAAATGAAACGTGTTCAGAAACAAATGGAAACAGATTTTGATCGTACTTTCCCTTATTCAAGCGATTTTAATTGCGGCGACGGCGACAAGCATTTGGACGTTTGCCAGTGAATCCGAGGTGATACAAGCCGATGCGGCGATTGTGCTCGGCACGAAAGTCATCGGCGGGGAGCCTTCGCCGGTGCTTGAGCAGCGCATTCGCCACGCCATCGATCTATACGAGGCGGGCTATGTCGAAAAAATCATCTTTACAGGCGGTATCACAGATGGAGCGGATCTTGCCGAGTCGGTCGTAAGCCGTGATTTCGCAATTCGCAATAACATTCCTGAAGAAGATATTTTGATCGAGACTCAATCACTCATTACAGAAGAGAACTTTCTCTTCGCTGGTGAGGTGGCGGAAGAAAACGATTTGTCGAGTTTTCTTGTTGTCAGCGATCCCTTACATATGAAGCGTGCGCTGTTAATGGCGGAACACGCAGGAATCGATGCCCATTCTTCGCCGACGCCGACGACTGAATTTAAAGGATTTTCGAGCGTCGCACCATTCTTTGCGCGTGAAGTCGTTTGCTATATGGCTTACGTTGCTATGCATACTATCATTTCATGAAACTGTCCCGCTGAAGCGTGGGCAGTTTTTTAATTTAACAGATGAATGCGAAAGCCCTCAGTGATAAACTAATGAAAAGCTGTGAGGAGTGTGTTGAATATGGAAACCGATCAACTGAAGCTCAGCACGAAATGGCAAGGGGATTTTGTATTTGAAGCTGCGGGACAGGGTGGGCACACGCTCCGGATGGATGCCCATCAGGGAGTTGGGAATGACCAAGGCTTGCTTCCGATGCAGGCTTTGCTCGGCTCGCTTGCGGGATGCGTTGGCATGGACGTCGTGATGATTCTGCGTGCCAAGATGAAAGAGGTGCGCTCTATCGAAATCGTCACGGAAGGAGACAAACGCCGAAACCCGCCGAAGGAATTTTTAGCGATTACGGTAAGCTTTATCGTTGAAGGGGACATCGACGCAGCTAAAGTCTGGCATGCTATCGAAGTGAGTGGGGAGAAATATTGCCCGGTCGCCCATTCTTTAAAAGCAGAAGTCTCGTATAAACTGTTTCTGAACGGTGAACTGGCTGGCGCAGACTAGCGCCGGCTTTCATTTTCACAGTGTATTTTCCTATGGTATGATGAATGGACAAAGAGGTGGTAACATGCGGAAGAAGTTTGGGGATTTGAAGCGCAAGGGCAATGTCATCGTCTTTCCAACAACGGTCACACGTTTGCTTTCGGAGGGGATGACCAGTTTAAAGAATGAACAATACGCCGATGCACGCGATAAACTGTATCAAGTGCTCGTCTACGAGCCGGACCATGCGGCAGCGCTCGGCGGATATGCGTACAGCTTGTATGAGCTGGGAGAATTCGAAGAAGCGCTTGAAGTTGTGCAGGAATTGCTGCGCGTCGGGCCGATTCATTATTTGGAGACGATGGAGCTATACATAAGCATTTTAATGCAAGTAAAGCAATTCGAAGAAGCGGAGAAGATGATCGAAGTGCTCATCGAGGAAAATGTTTTGCCGAAAGAACGTTTGGAGCAATTCCATCAATTGCGCGACCTCAATGAACGAATCGCTGAAAGTGCAGCCTCTGCCAAACGGGAAACGGGTCAATTCGGCTTGGATCAATTTTTGCCGCTAAGTGCGTCTGAACAGGAGCAACGGGTGACAGAGTTGCCAAAAGAAGCGTATCCTGCCATGAAGAAACAATTGATCGAATTGATTAGGCATCCGGAAGTGGATTGGGTGGCGAAATCTTATCTTTTGCTCATGCTGCGTGAACAGCAAGTAAGCGGGACTGTGCGTGTTGAAAAATTCCATTACAAAAACGAGCTTGCCATCAGCGAGTTGCCGGATCCGCTGAAGGACGAACGCCTCCTCGGGATTCGCAAGCGTTTGGAAGAGGCGTTGGAAAAAGAGCCGGCCAAGCTGCAGATGGTGATGGAACTGGTCGACCGGCATATTTATCTGCTGTATCCGTTTTTCTTTGAAGAGTTTGAGGAAGCGGAAATCGCTGAAGCCTACCATGCGTATCTCGATAGTTTGTTCAGCGGCGACGCCGATGTAAAAGCTGATCCGAAACTGCTGGAAATGCTCATGCAGGCCGAGGCATACATAGAATTGCGCAATGGATAGAAATAGTTGAACCTGCTCATATGTGTGATATAATGTGGAGGTTGTCAAAAATCGTACAAATATCGTACATGACTTTGTAAAAAAATGTTTGGAGGGCTTATACATGTCAGCAAAATGGGAAAAGCAAGAAGGTAATGTCGGAGTTCTTACAGTAGAAGTGCCGGCTGAAGAAGTAAACGGCGCGCTTGATAAAGCGTTCAAAAAAGTCGTTAAAGAAATTAACGTACCAGGATTCCGCAAAGGGAAAATGCCTCGCCAAATGTTCGAAAAACGTTTCGGTGTAGAATCTCTTTACCAGGATGCACTTGATTTCATCCTGCCTGACGCTTACGCGAATGCAGTCGAAGAAGCAGGCATCAACCCGGTTGACCGCCCTGAAATCGACATCGAAAAATTGGAAAAGAACGAGCCATTGGTCTTCACTGCCAAAGTAACAGTGAAGCCTGAAGTGGAACTCGGCGAATACAAAGGGCTTGAAGTTTCTAAAGAAGACACGAACGTGACGGATGAGGAAATCGAAGAGCAATTGAAAGAAAGCCAAGAACGCATGGCTGAATTGACTGTCAAAGAAGACGGGCAAGTTGAAAACGGCGACACAGCTGTCATCGACTTCGAAGGATTCGTAGACGGAGAAGCGTTTGAAGGCGGAGCAGGCAACGACTACTCCCTAGAAATCGGGTCTAACTCATTCATCCCAGGCTTCGAAGAGCAATTGGTTGGCGCTAAAACAGGCGAACAAAAAGACGTGGAAGTCACTTTCCCTGAAGAATACCACGCTGAAGAACTTGCTGGAAAATCAGCAACATTCAAAGTGACGGTAAACGAAGTGAAAGCGAAAGAACTTCCTGAACTAAACGACGAGTTCGCTAAAGAACTTGACGAAGAAGTAGAAGGCCTTGACGCGCTTCGCACGAAAATGAAAGAAAACTTGAAAGCGGAGAAAGAAAACGCTTCTGAAACACAAATGCGCGATCAGCTTGTACAAAAAGCAGCAGAAAACGCTACAGTTGAAATCCCGCAAGCGATGATCGATTCTGAAATCGACCGCATGATGCAAGACTTCGAGCAACGTCTAAGCCAACAAGGCATGAACAAGGAATTGTACTTCCAGTTCTCAGGCCAAGACGAAGATGCACTTCGCGAGCAAATGAAAGCTGACGCTGAAACACGTGTACGCGTATCATTGACGCTTGAAGCGATCGCGAAAGCAGAAAACATGGAAGTCACTTCTGAAGACATCGACAAAGAGCTTGAGAAAATGGCTGGCCAATTCAACATGGACGCTGAACAGATCAAAACAGCTCTAGGCGGCACTGAAATGCTAGAAAACGACATCCGTATGCAGAACACGGTTGAGTTCCTAGTAGAGAACGCTAAAGTTACTGACGCTAAAGCTGCTGAATAACACATAAGGTTTTTAATAGAACAAGGTGCGGCAACCGCACCTTGTTTTCTATACATAATGGCAAACAAATTCAAGTTCCTACATATAAAGTCAGTTTCTTTGGCATAGTTCTAATTAGTTGATACAATCAAAATAATCTTGTAACATAATGGCTTGAATAGGGGTGACTACATTGTTCAAATTCAATGATGAAAAAGAGCATTTGAAATGTTCGTTTTGCGGTAAGCCGCAGGAACAAGTTCGTAAACTGGTCGCAGGGCCAGGTGTATATATTTGCGACGAGTGCATCGAGCTTTGCACGGAAATCGTAGAAGAGGAACTCGGAACAGAAGAAGAAACTGAGTTCAAGGAAGTACCGAAACCAAAAGAAATCATGGATATCCTTGGCGGCTATGTAATCGGCCAGGACAAGGCGAAAAAATCCTTGGCAGTCGCGGTTTACAACCATTACAAACGCGTCAATTCCCAAAGCAAGATTGACGATGTCGAGCTTTCGAAATCGAATATCGTCTTGATCGGGCCAACGGGAAGCGGGAAAACTTTGCTCGCGCAAACACTCGCGCGCATCCTGAACGTGCCGTTTGCCATTGCGGATGCTACATCGCTTACTGAAGCTGGTTACGTCGGGGAAGATGTCGAGAACATCTTGCTCAAACTGATCCAAGCTGCAGACTACGATGTCGACCGTGCAGAAAAAGGCATCATTTACATCGATGAAATCGATAAAGTGGCACGCAAATCCGAAAACCCGTCGATCACACGCGACGTTTCCGGTGAAGGCGTACAGCAAGCTTTATTGAAAATCCTGGAAGGCACAACAGCAAGCGTTCCTCCACAAGGCGGGCGCAAGCACCCTCATCAGGAATTCATCCAAATCGATACGACGAACGTCCTGTTCATCGTAGGCGGTGCGTTTGACGGAGTCGACCAAATCATCAAACGCCGTCTCGGCAATAAAATCATCGGCTTCGGCGCAGATCCGAACAAAGAAGAAATGGATGAAAAATCCCTTCTTAGCCAATTGATTCCAGAGGACTTGTTGAAATTCGGCTTGATCCCTGAATTTATCGGCCGTCTGCCAGTGCTCGCAAGCCTTGAGCAATTGGATGAAAATGCACTTGTGCAAATTTTGACAGAGCCGAAAAACGCCCTTATCAAGCAATACCAGAAGATGATGGAGCTTGATGGCGTTACATTGACGTTCGAACATGACGCGCTGATCGAAATTTCCCGCCTCGCGATCGAGCGGAAAACAGGCGCGCGCGGATTGCGCTCAATCATCGAGAACATCATGCTTGATGTGATGTATGATTTGCCTTCGCGTGAAGATATTGTCGAATGCATCATTACAAAAGAAACAGTGACCGAGAATTCACAGCCGAAATTGATGCTGGAAGATGGCACTGAGTACGATAACGGCAATAACGAAAAAACATCTGCTTAACTTTTGAGCGGATGCACAAGAATAGGATGATACGGGCTGACTCTGAATCGTGCACATCCGCGCGTATGGGGGTCAGCCCTTTTTCCACGAAAAATGCAACAGTCTTCGATTTAATTGGCGCAGACTGACAGAGAGAAAGAGAAATGACGGAGGTGCACTTAGTTATGGCGAAGAAAAAAGTGACAAAACAAGTACCGCTCTTGCCACTCCGCGGGCTGCTCGTCTTCCCGTCGATGGTCCTGCATATTGATGTCGGCCGGGAGCGTTCAGTAGCAGCGCTCGAGCAAGCAATGATGGATGACCAAATCGTCTTTTTGGCGACTCAAAAAGATATGGCAGTGGAGCAACCGGATAAAGACGATTTGCATAAAATCGGCACCTTGGCGTATGTAAAGCAAATGCTGAAATTGCCGAACGGCACGATCCGTGTGCTTGTGGAAGGTCTTGAACGCGGCCAGTGGAACCAATACGAAGAAGGGGAGAAGTTCACGCAAGTGGAAGTCACTTCATTCCCGGATGAGCCGGAGCGCGATGCCGAACAAGACGCCTTGATGCGTATTTTGCTCGAGCAATTCGAAATCTTCGGCAAAGGCTCGAAAAAAGTGACGACTGAAACCTTCAATACCGTATCGGACATCGAAGAACCGGGCCGTTTAGCGGATATGATCGCGTCTCATCTTTCACTGAAATTGCAAGGGAAGCAGGAAATTCTTGAAACTTTCGATATTACGAAGCGCTTAGAATTATTGATCAGCCGCCTGCATAATGAGCAGGAAGTGGCGGACATTGAGAAACGTATCAACGACCGTGTGAAAAAAGCGATGGAGCAAACCCAAAAAGAGTTTTATCTTCGTGAGCAGATGAAAGCGATCCAAACCGAACTTGGCGACAAGGACGGAAAAGGCGCAGAAGTGGCTGACTTGAAAAAACGCATCGTAGAAGCCGACATGCCGGAATCGACCGAAAAGACAGCGTTAAAAGAATTGGACCGCTATGAAAAATTGCCTTCAGCTGCGGCGGAAAGCGGCATCATTCGCAATTACATCGAATGGCTCGTAACGATTCCTTGGTCTGAAGCAACAGAAGACCGCTTGGATATCAATTATGCAGAAGAAGTGTTGAACCGTGATCACGATGGCCTTGAAACCGTAAAAGAACGCGTGCTTGAGTATTTGGCTGTCCAGCAGATGACCAAATCGCTGCGCGGGCCGATTTTGTGCCTTGTGGGGCCTCCTGGTGTCGGTAAGACGTCACTAGCCCGTTCGATCGCCGATTCGCTCGACCGCAATTTCGTCCGCATCTCACTTGGCGGCGTGCGTGATGAATCGGAAATCCGTGGCCACCGCCGCACATATGTCGGTGCAATGCCGGGACGTATCATTCAGGGAATGAAAAAAGCAGGCACCGTCAATCCGGTCTTCTTGCTTGATGAAATCGACAAAATGTCCAATGACTTCCGCGGCGATCCGTCGTCCGCGATGCTTGAAGTATTGGACCCGGAACAAAATAATTCCTTCAGTGACCATTATATTGAAGAAAGCTATGATCTATCGAATGTGCTGTTCATTGCGACTGCCAATGACCTTGGATCGATTCCAGGGCCGCTGCGTGACCGCATGGAAGTCATTTCGATCGCAGGCTATACAGAACTTGAGAAAAAATTGATCGCCAAAAACCATTTGGCGCCTAAACAATTGAAAGAGCACGGCTTGACGCCGGAGCAATTGGACTTCCAAGAAGACGCATTCGTTTCGATGATCCGCTATTACACGCGGGAAGCCGGTGTGCGCGGGCTGGAACGCCAAATCGCTTCTGTTTGCCGGAAAGTGACCAAACAAATCGTCTCAAAAGAAAAAGAACATGTGACGGTCGGCGCGAAAGAAGTCGAGAGCTATCTCGGCAAGAAGAAATTCCGCTACGGCGTCGCTGAAAGCGAAAACCAAGTGGGCGTTGCGACCGGTCTTGCTTATACCGCTGTTGGCGGCGATACTTTGCAAATCGAAGTGTCGTTGTCTGCAGGAAAAGGCAAGCTGCAATTGACCGGTAAACTGGGCGATGTCATGAAAGAGTCTGCACAGACGGCTTTATCGTTTGTCCGTGCACAGGCGGAGTCGCTCGGCATTGACCCGAATTTCCAGGAAGCGCACGATATCCATATCCACGTGCCGGAAGGAGCCGTTCCAAAAGACGGCCCATCCGCCGGTGTGACGATTGCGACAGCGCTCGTTTCAGCACTCACGAAGCGCCCGGTGCGCCGTGATGTCGGCATGACTGGAGAAATCACCCTTCGCGGACGCGTCTTGCCAATCGGCGGGCTGAAGGAAAAAACCTTGAGCGCCCATCGTGCGGGATTGAAGACGATTATCGTCCCAGCGGAAAACGAACGTGACCTTGACGATATTCCGGAAACGATTCGTGAAGAATTGGAATTCCACCTCGTCAGCCAAGCGGAACAGGCGCTTGAAATCGCGTTGGAAGGAGCAAAAGAATGAAGGTCCATAACGTAGAATTAGTAATCAGCGCGGTTCGTCCAGCACAATACCCGGAAACCGAGCTTCCCGAGTTTGCATTAGCAGGGCGTTCAAATGTCGGGAAATCATCTTTTATCAATAAGCTGATCGGGCGCAAAAGCATGGCGCGTATTTCCTCCAAACCCGGCAAGACGCAAACCTTGAACTTCTATAAAATCGAAGAAGATTTATTCTTCGTGGATGTTCCAGGATACGGTTATGCAAAAGTATCGAAAAGCGAGCGCGAAGCATGGGGCAAGATGATCGAAACATACATTACGAGCCGTGAGCAATTGCGTGCAGTGGTCCAAATCGTCGATCTTCGCCATCCGCCGAGCAAAGATGACCAGATGATGTATGATTTCATGAAACATTACAATATTCCGTGCATCATCATTGCAACAAAAGCCGACAAGATCCCGAAAGGCAAATGGGATAAGCATAAGAAAATCGTCCGCGAAGGACTGGATATGGAGAAAGGCGATCCATTAATCGTCTTTTCTTCCGAAACAGGCCTTGGCCAAGAAGCCGCTTGGCAGGAAATCGAAAAACGCATGTAAATCAGCAGGCAGTTTACCTGATTGGCTTGAAATGAAACAAGACCCTGGAAATCATTGATTTTCCGGGTCTTGTTTTTTGTTTTATATATAGTGATCAGCTGAAATATCTGAACGGAATAATTAGACGAGTGAGCGAGATAGGTTGTTTTTTTGTAGGGTTCGTCGTGAGATAGTCGCCTCCCGCTTTGGGCTGGCCTCCCGCAATAAGCCAAGAAAGGCACTTGTCTTACTGCTTCGGCTCGCCCGTGAGCGCGGTTCGGCTTTGAGATTCCGTTGGATTTTATATGCAAGGAGGTGTCACTGTTAATTGGAAGCATCCGCTGGTGGGGACGCTTAGCTGGACTTGTGAGCGGGATGAATGGTCCGTTGATTACTCCATCACAAAGGAACCGCCTCCCGCTTTGGGCTGGCCTCTTGCAATGAGCCAAGAAGAACACTTGTCTCATTGCTTCGGCTCGCCCGTGAGCGCGGTTCGGCTTTTAGATTTCATTGGATATTGCGAGCGAGGACGCATCATTGTTGATTGACTTCATCCGCTGGTGGGGACGCTTAGCTGGACTTGATAATTGCAGAGAAGTTTCGTGTGCTGTTCAATTCGAATTTGCGAAGATGATTAAAATAATTGAAGCTTACTTCAATGTGTGATGAACTTCATTTCCTCTCTAAAACTAGAGATGAAGCGCAAAGGGGCGACTCTGGAGGGATCAGGACGAGCTGAAGACCCTGGACTGAGCGTTAGCGAGGGAAGCGGCTGAAGCCGGCCCCCTCAGAAAGCGTCCCCTTGAAGCGAAATCTCCACCGCATACATTTCCTATTCAAATTCGGTAACTCACATAACTTTTTCCTAATTCAACACTAGGAAAATCACCATTCATTGTGCATAAGTTCACAGTCAATTCCGACTACGAGCGTTATACTTGTGACACCATAATCGCTTTGCTAGAATTGTAATTAAGTTAAGTTTAGAATGATTATAAAGTAGAGTTTCCACAGCGGAAACCCTTGTACGATAGAGTAAAGTTCAAGCAGGTTCATGCCTTGTTCACAAAATCGCAGGCATAATCTGATGGAAAAGTGGTATACTTAGGGAAATGAAAAATGGAACGCGAAAGGTGTTTTAAACCCATGCATACACTCGTAGTCGGGGTCAACTATCGTTCAGCGCCTGTATCGATTCGCGAGAAGCTGTCGTTCATTGAAAGCGAGCTTCCACAAGCGATGCAAGCCCTGCAACAACAAAAAAGCATATTGGAGAACGTCATCGTATCGACATGCAACCGGACGGAGATCTATGCCGTCGTAGACCAGCTGCATACCGGTCGTTTTTACGTGAAGCAATTCTTGGCTTCGTATTTCGATATTCCAATGGAGGAGTTCTCCCAGTATTTATTCCTTCACGAACAGGACGAAGCAATTGATCATTTGTTCCGTGTCACTGCCGGAATCGATTCGATGGTTCTTGGCGAGACGCAGATTCTCGGCCAAGTGAAATCCAGTTTCCTCGCAGGTCAGGAAATCGGAACGACAGGAACCGTGTTCAATCAATTGTTCAAGCAAGCCGTGACACTGGCAAAACGTGCGCATAATGAAACAGCGATCGGCGAGAATGCCGTATCGGTTTCCTACGCAGCGGTCGAGCTTGGCAAGAAAATCTTTGGTTCATTGAAGAACAAGCACGTCGTCATTCTCGGCGCAGGGAAGATGGGCGAACTTGCCATCAAGAACCTGCAAGGAAGCGGCGCTGATCGCATTACGGTCATTAACCGCACCTTCGAGAAAGCAGAAGTGCTCGCCGATAAATTCGGCGGGATGGCAAAACCGTTAAATCAATTGCAATGTGCATTATTGGAAGCGGACATTTTGATTTCTTCTACCGGCTCGACGGATTTTGTTATCGACCTTGAGTTGATGCAGTTTGTTGAGAAGTTGAGAAAAGGCAAGCCATTGTTCATGGTCGATATCGCGGTACCGCGTGATATGGATCCACGTATCGGCGACCTTCAAAATGTCTTCCTATATGATATTGATGATATGCAAGGCATCGTTGAAGCGAATCTCGCTGAGCGCGAACGCGCGGCGAAACAAATCGCCGGCATGATCGAGCTAGAAGCAGAACAGTTCAACGACTGGCTGGGCACACTCGGCGTTGTTCCGGTTATTTCTGCTCTGCGTGAAAAAGCGCTTGGCATCCAAGCCGAAACGATGGAAAGCATCGAGAACAAGATGCCGGATTTGACGGATCGCGAGAAGAAGATCCTCAACAAGCATACGAAATCGATCATCAACCAATTGTTGAAAGAGCCGATTTTGCAGGCCAAGGAAATGGGCACGGCGAAAAAATCGCGTGAGCAGCTTGAATTATTCATGCAGATTTTCGGCATTGAAGATGAAGTTGAAGAGCAGCGTGAAAAACAAGCGCTCGCGACGCGCCAAAAAGCAGAGCGTGCGCGTCTTGAAAAGCAGCAAGAAGCGCTGCAAGGGCAAGAAAATCCAGGCTATACTGTATAAAAGCATTTCCGATTGGCATGGATGTTCATCTCCATCGCCGTAAATGACCCAACTGGGCCGCGATTGCGGGATAGAGCTATCTTATAATGAGGCGTTTTCGAATCTATATGTTAAAATGTAGAGGCGAAACGCCTTTAATTATGGAAACGAAGGGGAATAGGATGGCTGATATAACAATGGCAAGGCTGCATGAAGCTATGGTTATACTATATGCTATCAGCCTTGTCTTTTATTTTGTCGATTATTTATATACTACGAAAAAAGCCATCCGGATCGCCATGTCACTTCTTGGGGCCGTGTGGTTATTGCAGACCGTGTTCCTGGTGCTCTATATCGTAGAGACGCAGCGCTTCCCGGTACTGACTTTGTTTGAAGGCATTTATTTTTATGCGTGGCTACTCGTTACGCTATCGCTCGTCTTGCGGATTTTTTACCGCTTCGACTTTGCGGTATTTTTGATCAATATCATCGGATTCATCTTTATGGTTATCCATACATTTGCGCCGGTACAGATCGAACGGTCGCCGGTCGGGGAAGCTTTGGTGTCGGAGTTGTTGTTCATCCACATCACGTTCGCTATTCTGTCGTATGCGGCATTTTCGTTGTCGTTCGTCTTTTCCGCGCTTCACTTGCTGCTGTATAGGCTATTGAAGCAGAAGAAGTGGACAAAGCAATGGAGCAGCTTGCCGTCGCTCGGTCAGACCGAACAAGGCATGACCATTTCCATCCTAGTCGGGATTCCGATGCTGTTTGTCTCGCTCGTTCTCGGCTTTCAGTGGGCGGTTGTGTCGCTGGAGGAATTTTCCATCTTGGATGTGAAAATCGTGGGTTCGTTCATCTTGCTGATTGTCTATAGCTTTATTCTATGGCGACACCGGCGAGGGAACTTGAATGGCATGAATTATGCCTGGGCTCATTTGTATGCATTTTTGTTATTGCTGCTTAATTTCTTTTTCGGCAGCCGTTTATCGGAATTTCATTTTTGGTATTAATAGAAAGGTAGGATTCAGTTGAGAAAAATCATTGTAGGGTCAAGAAGAAGCAAGCTTGCGTTGACGCAAACCAACCAATTCATCGAGAAAATGAAAGCGGCAGGTGCGCCGTTTGAATTCGAGATCAAGGAGATCGTCACCAAAGGCGACCGCATCCTGGATGTCCAATTGTCGAAAGTGGGAGGCAAAGGGCTTTTCGTGAAAGAAATCGAGCAGGCGCTTTATGCCAAGGAAATCGATTTTGCCGTCCATAGCATGAAAGACATGCCGGCTGTTCTTCCCGAAGGTTTTGTCATCGGCTGTATCCCAGAACGTGAAGACCCGCGCGATGCATTCATCGCGAATGATCACGTAAAATTGATGGATTTGCCGGTCGGCGCTGTCGTCGGCACAAGCAGCTTACGTCGGAGTTCGCAGCTTCTCTTGCTGCGCCCAGACCTTGATGTCCAGTGGATCCGCGGAAACATCGATACACGTCTTGCGAAGCTTCACGCAGGAGATTTCGATGCCATCATCCTGGCAGCAGCCGGATTGAAGCGCATGGGCTGGGGCGATGACATCGTCACTGAATTCATGTCGACAGAAGACTGCCTGCCGGCGATCGGCCAAGGCGCATTGGCTATCGAATGCCGTGAAGACGACGCAGAGCTTTTGGCGGAACTGGCAAAAGTGAACGATAAAGAAACAGAATTGGCTGTTACGGCAGAGCGTAAATTCCTGAAAGACATGAATGGCAGCTGCCAAGTGCCAATTGCAGGATATGCAACGGTTTCCGGTGATGAAGTTTCCTTCACCGGGTTGATTTCTTCTCCTGAAGCTGATCAAGTATACAAAGAATCAGCGGCTGGCAAAGACCCGATTGAAGCGGGCCGTATCGTAGCTGAAAAAATCAGTGCACAAGGCGGATATGACTTGATCCAGCGTGTCATCGCCGAAAGCAATGTGTAAGAAAAAACCGGTCATCATTTTCACCGGCAGCCGGCTCCCGAAAGAAGCGGCAGAGCTGGCGCAGCAATTGGGTGCGCAAGTGGAATATTTTCCGCTGATCGAAACGGAGCTTAGAAACACTGATGCACCTGATTTCGGGCGTTACGGCTGGCTGATTTTCACAAGCCGCAATAGCGCACAAGCCTTTTGCATGCTGCGTCCTGACATCCATGCAAAAATAGCGGCTGTCGGCGATAAGACCGCTGAAATGCTTGAACAACACGGCTATACGGTTGACTTCATCCCATCAACGTTCAGTGCCGATGTCTTTGTCCAGGAATTTCCGGACATCGCCGGCAAGGAACGCTGTTTGTTTGTCCGGGGGGCTCTCGCGAAAGACACCATTCTGTCGATGCCACTTGTGATCGATGAATGGACCGTCTACGATACCGTCAAAAAGAAAGACAATGCACAAGCACTCGCTGTGATGTCCGATGTCACGATTATTTTCGCCAGCCCTTCAGCGGTTTCCGCTTATACGGATGCGGGTGGAAATTTCGAGAATATCCAGACCGCAGCGATTGGGCATATTACTGAACGAGCGATCATGGAAGCGGGGGGAGAAGTCGATTTCCGCCCTGAAACGTATACTTATCTTGAAATCATCCAGACAATAGCGAAAGGAAGTTGCAATTTATGAAAGACTTGAAATTTGATCGCCACCGCCGTCTGCGCGGTTCTGCGAATCTCCGTGCAATGGTCCGTGAAACTTCTATCCAAAAAGAGGATTTCATTTACCCAATTTTTGTTGTTGAAGGCGAAAACTATAAACAAGAAATTTCATCCATGCCAGGTGTCTATCATTATTCGATCGACCGCCTAGGCGAAGAATTGGATGAAGTGGTCGAGCTCGGCATTCCGTCCGTTATTCTTTTCGGTGTACCGAAAGATAAAGACCCGGTCGGCTCGCAAGCTTACCACGACCATGCGATTACACAAGAAGCGATCCGCTTTGCCAAACAGCGCCATCCGGAACTCGTCGTTATCGCCGATACATGCCTGTGCCAATATACAGACCATGGCCATTGTGGGGTCATCGAAGACGGCGTCATCTTGAACGACGAGTCACTCGACTTGTTGGCACGCACTGCAGTATCTCAAGCAAAAGCTGGGGCCGACATCATCGCGCCGTCAAATATGATGGACGGATTTGTCGCAGCGATTCGCTACGGTCTTGACGAAGCAGGATTCAGCCATATTCCGATCATGTCATACGGCGTGAAGTATGCTTCTGCTTACTACGGCCCGTTCCGCGAAGCGGCACACTCAACGCCTCAGTTTGGCGACCGCAAAACCTATCAGATGGATCCGGCAAACCGCATGGAAGCACTTCGCGAGGCATCGTCCGATGTCAATGAAGGCGCAGATTTCATGATCGTCAAACCGGCCTTGTCTTATCTTGATATTATCCGCGAAGTCCGCGATAACTTTGATATCCCGATCGTCGCATACAATGTGTCCGGCGAATACGCGATGGTCAAGGCAGCTGCGCAAAACGGCTGGGTCGATGAAGAGAAAATCGTTCTTGAAACTTTGCTCAGCATGAAACGTGCGGGCGCAGATATTCTAATGTCGTACCACGCAAAAGATGCGGTACGCTGGCTGGAGGGGAAATAACATGGGTTACGAACACTCTAAACAAGCATTTGAAGAAGCGAAAACATTGATGCCAGGCGGCGTCAACAGCCCGGTACGTGCATTCAAATCGGTCAATATGGACCCGATTTTCATGCAATCCGGAAGTGGCGCGACCATTACGGACATCGACGGCAATACGTATATCGATTACGTCTTGTCTTGGGGCCCGTTGATTTTGGGCCATGCCCATCCTGAAGTCGTAAAAGCCATCCAGGAGCAGGCAACACTTGGCACTTCATTTGGCACACCGACGCCCCTTGAAAACGATATGGCAAAACTCGTACAAGAGCGCGTGCCGTCAATTGAAATGGTCCGTATGGTGTCGTCTGGAACAGAAGCGACGATGAGCGCATTACGCGTGGCGCGCGGTTACACCGGACGCAACAAAATTTTGAAATTTGAAGGCTGCTATCACGGCCACGGCGATAGCTTGTTGATCAAAGCAGGATCCGGTGTTGCGACACTCGGTTTGCCAGACTCGCCAGGCGTTCCGGAATCAGTGGCGAAAAACACGATTACCGTTCCTTACAACGATTTGGAAAGCGTGCGTCTAGCATTCCAAGAATTCGGCGAAGACCTGGCGGCTGTGATCGTCGAGCCGGTTGCCGGCAATATGGGCGTCGTTCCGCCAGCAGAAGGTTTCCTTCAAGAACTGCGCAACTTGACACACGAAAACGGCACCGTCCTGATCTTCGATGAAGTCATGACTGGCTTCCGCGTCGGCTATAATTGTGCACAAGGCCATTACAGCGTCACACCGGACATGACTTGCCTCGGCAAAGTCATCGGCGGCGGATTGCCTGTCGGCGCATTCGGCGGCAAACGCGAAATCATGGAACAAGTCGCACCAAGCGGCTCGATCTACCAGGCGGGCACGTTGTCCGGAAACCCGCTCGCGATGCGTGCAGGCTTTGAGACATTGTCGCGCTTGAACGAAGCGAGCTATGATACATTCATTAAACGTGGAGACGAGCTGGAAAAAGGCTTCCGCGAGGCGGCTGAAAAATACAATATCCCGCACACGGTCAACCGTGCAGGATCGATGATCGGCTTCTTCTTCACGAATGAGGAAGTGACGAACTTCGAGACGGCTTCGAGTTCTGACCTGGAATTGTTTGCGGAGTACTACCGTTTGATGGCGGAAGAAGGCATTTACTTGCCACCATCCCAGTTTGAAGGCATGTTCCTTTCAACTGCCCATACACCTGAACATATCGAACGCACAGTTCAAGCATTCCATAATGTGTTTGCGAAACTGACGAGATAAATGAATCGAACCGTCCTTGAAGGCCATGGCGAATGGCTTTTGAGGGCGGTTTTTTTGCAAATATACTTTGCACTTGTTTTTTCTCTTTTAAGGCAGCGGCAGGAAGAGGATACGAATTAACTTAACGATGACAAAACTTATCAGTCGGGAGATCGATATATTAGGGGGAAGTGCATTTTTTGTCTAATAGTCTGGTAATATAAAACTAATGTGAATTTTAATTAGTGAAAGTTGGTAAAGCATTGAAACGTTTTCTGATAACTTTAGCCATTGCGCTCGGCGCTGGCTTTCTGTTCAGCCTGACCGGCTTATTCTTGCCTTGGCTCCTAGGCCCGATGGCGGCTTTTCTCATTTTGCGCCAAGTGACCGATATGAAGTTTCACTGGCCAAAAGTGTTTCGGACGCTTGGGTTGCTATTGCTCGGAGTGCAGATCGGGGCAGCCTTTACACAGGAGTCGGTATTGTTGATGGCGGCAGATTTGCCGTATATGTTCGTCATGACCATCGCGGTCGTCGCGTTTTCCTTAGCGCTCGGATGGTTGTTTCAGCGTATGACGCGTGTGACGATGTCGACAGCATTGCTCGGTTCGATGCCGGGCGGCTTGTCACAGATGGTGTTGATTTCTGAAGAAGTGAAATCTGCCAATGTGACGATCGTATCGGTCATGCAGACTTTCCGCATCCTGCTCATCGTCTTTACCGTGCCCCTCGCAGCAGGACTCTTGTCGGGTCGTGCACCTGGTGATATTGCGGAGACGAGCTTCCGGTTTTCGCCGTATGCATTTGGCATCGCATTTGTCTTCGGCTATGTCTTGTATTGGGGCATGAAGCGCATTTCATTTCCCGCGCGCGAATTAATGGCGCCGGTTCTTGCGATGGCGGTCGTCCAGACATTGACCGGCAGCGATTTAATCGATTTGCCGTCGCTCGTCATCATTATCGCGCAAGTATTGATCGGGACGCATCTCGGCTTGTCGATGGAAAAGCTCGGCGATTCCTTGGATGGTCGGATCGCGGGAGCGGTATTCCTCAATACCGTGCTGCTCATTGCGTTTTCAGCGGGGCTTGCTTACGGGCTGGAGCTGTTGTTGCCAGAATACCTATTCCTTGATTTCTTCTTGAGTGCAGCTCCAGGTGGCATGGCAGAGATGACGATTACCGCACTCGAAGCAGGGGCGGATGTGCCGCTCGTGACGAGCTTCCATCTGTTCCGGCTGTTCTTCATCCTGCTCGTCGCGGCGCCGCTCGTGACGTACTATGTGAAAAAGCTTGACGCTAAATCAGGCTATTGAGTACAATAAGCTTAACAGGATATTGATGCGTTGATGAGGATAGTAAAGTGTACGGGACATTTCAGAGAGAGAGCCGAGTGGTGAGAGGCTTTCATGTTCCGCATTTGAATGTCACCTCGGAGCAGTTGCCGTGAAGTGAGTAGCGGGAATCGGATGCGAATCCGTTATCGAACTTGAGAGCCAGGCGAAGTTTGCCTGTGTATAAAGGTGGTACCGCGAAAAACTCCTTCGTCCTTTACGAGACGACAGGAGTTTTTTTGTATTCATTTTTAAGTTTGACAGAAAACAGAGCCGAATATTGGCCAAGAGGAGGAATTTGGATGAGCAAGCAATTATCAACGAAATACGAACCACAGGCAATCGAACAAGGGCGCTACGACTGGTGGGTGGACAATAAATTCTTCGAAGCCAAACCGGAAAGCGGCAAAACGCCATATACGATCGTTATCCCTCCGCCGAACGTAACGGGCAAGCTTCACTTAGGGCACGCTTGGGACACGACTTTACAGGACATCATGACGCGCATGAAGCGTATGCAAGGCTTTGACGCATTGTGGCTGCCAGGGATGGACCATGCCGGCATCGCGACACAAGCGAAAGTCGAAAGCAAGCTGAAAGAAGAAGGCCGATCACGCCACGACATGGGCCGCGAAGCATTCCTTGAAGAGTCATGGAAATGGAAAGAAGAATACGCAGGCCATATCCGCCAGCAATGGTCGAAACTCGGACTCGGGCTTGATTATTCCCGCGAGCGTTTCACATTGGACGAAGGCTTGTCGGAAGCGGTGCGCGAAGTATTCGTTAAATTATACGAGAAAAAATTGATTTACCGCGGCAAATACATCATCAACTGGGACCCGGCAACAAAAACCGCGATCTCGGATATCGAAGTTATCTACAAAGATGTGCAAGGCGCGTTCTACCATATGCGTTATCCGCTTGCTGATGGATCGGGGCATATCGAAATCGCGACAACGCGCCCGGAGACGATGCTCGGCGATACGGCGGTAGCGGTTCACCCGAGAGACGAACGCTACCAGCATTTGATCGGCAAAAAAGTCATCTTGCCGATTATTGGACGCGAAATTGAAATTGTGGCAGATGAGTATGTCGATCGCGAGTTCGGAAGCGGCGCCGTGAAAATTACACCTGCCCATGACCCGAACGACTTTGAAATCGGCAATCGCCATAACTTGGAGCGCGTACTCATCATGCACGAAGACGGTTCGATGAACGAAAATGCCGGCAAATACGAAGGCATGGACCGTTTCGAATGCCGCAAAGCGATCATTAAAGATCTGCAAGATATGGACGTTCTGTTCAAAATTGAAGACCATCTCCACTCGGTCGGGCATTCTGAGCGCAGCGGCGCAGTCGTGGAACCGTATCTGTCGACGCAATGGTTCGTGGACATGCAGCCGCTCGCAAAAGCCGCGGTCGACAGCCAGAAGAGCGAAGACGGCGTCAATTTCGTGCCGGACCGCTTCGAGAAAACCTATCTTCATTGGATGGAAAACATCCGTGACTGGTGCATTTCCCGTCAATTGTGGTGGGGCCATCAGATTCCGGCTTGGTATCATAACGAAACAGGCGAAATTTACGTAGGCCATGAAGTACCGGCTGACGCGGAAAACTGGACGCAGGATGAAGACGTGCTCGATACATGGTTCTCATCCGCATTGTGGCCGTTCTCGACACTCGGCTGGCCGGAAGAAAACGATGAGTTGAGCCGTTACTACCCGACCGATGCACTCGTAACGGGCTATGACATCATCAACTTCTGGGTATCGCGCATGATTTTCCAGGCGCTTGAATTCACGGGCGAAAAACCGTTCAAAGACGTGCTCATCCACGGCCTTGTTCGGGATGCGGAAGGCCGTAAAATGTCGAAATCACTCGGCAACGGCGTCGATCCGATGGACGTAATCGAAGAATACGGCGCGGATTCCTTGCGCTACTTCCTCGCGACGGCATCATCTCCAGGACAGGACTTACGCTACTCGAACGACAAAGTCGAGTCGGTATGGAACTTTGCCAATAAAATCTGGAATGCCTCGCGTTTTGCGATGATGAATATGGAAGGCATGGAACACAAAGACATCGATTTGTCCGGTGAGAAATCCGTAGCGGACACATGGATCTTGACACGCCTCAACGAAACGATCGAACAAGTGACAGACCTTGCGGAACGCTACGAGTTCGGGGAAGTCGGCCGCTTGCTTTATAACTTCATCTGGGATGATTTCTGTGACTGGTATATCGAAATGGCCAAATTGCCATTGTATGGAGAAGACGAACAAGCGAAAGCGATGACTCGTTCCGTGCTCGCATACGTACTCGATAACACGATGCGCTTGCTGCACCCGTTCATGCCGTTCATCACGGAAGAAATCTGGCAGAACTTGCCTACTGAAGGCAAATCAATCACAATCGCCGCTTGGCCGACAGCAAATCCGGAACTGAGTGATGCGAAAAAAGCGGATAGCATGAAGCTATTGATGGACGTCATCCGTTCGGTCCGCACGATCCGCGCCGAAGTTCAGACGCCGATGAGCAAGAAAGTGCCGATGACGATCAGCGCGAAAGACGCGACGACTTTGTCTGTCCTCGAAGAAAACGCAGCGTATATCGAGCGTTTCTGCAACCCGGAAACCTTGACGATCGGCCATAACATCGAAGCACCAGAGAAATCGATGTCAGCGGTCGTATCCGGAGCGGAATTGTTCATGCCGCTTGAAGGACTGATCGATATCGAAGAAGAACTGAAACGCCTGCAAAAAGAACTCGATAAATGGGCGAAAGAAGTCAAGCTCGTTCAAGGCAAATTGTCGAACGAACGCTTCGTGTCGAAAGCACCGGAAGCGGTAGTCGCAGAGGAACGCAAGAAAGAAGCAGATTACCTCGAGAAGCACGCAACCGTTGAAAAACGCATGGAAGAATTGAAGAACCTGTAATGAGAAAAAGCGATTCCCTCGATGGGGAATCGCTTTTTTTAGTTCCGGTCGTTGTTACTGAACGGATAGTTTTGTTCCAATTTCGTGAAATGCCTGGCTAATAGCTCGGCGATATTATCATCGTGTGTTTGATAAAAAGAGCGGGCGCCGACGGGGTCTTCGATTTCGTTGAACACATGGCGGCCATCTTCCAGCAGCAAAAAATCGATGCCGATATAATCACTTTTTAAAGCTGTGGCTATTTTTTCCACGTCTTTTCGCTGTGCGGCCGTCAGTTCAAAGCGTTCAACAGAAGCGCCGAGCGAATAATTCGCTTTGAACGAATCATTTGCACTGCGTTTGACTGCGCCGACGATCTGTTTGCCGATGACATATGCCCGCACATCCGCGGTATGCGGAATGACGGGTTGATAGAGAACCGCCGATTCACTGACCGGCACATCTTCTGAAGATTCAACGAGCCACACTTCCGAACCGCCGTGTCCATCTGCGGTTTTGGCGATATGCGGGAGAGCGAGCGGCGTTTTTCGTGTCGGGATCACCGGCACACCGAGCAGTTGGAATAATTGATAGCTTTGCCATTTGTCGTTGGCGATGCGGTTCACTTCAGCGCGGTTGATGAGACGTACCCCTTGATCTTCCAAAAAGCGGGCGGCATGCGGCTGGCGGACACGGAAAAAGACGGATTGTCCCTTGACGCGCGGCAACAAATCTTCGATCCCCGCATCGCTCCAGTCATCCCAGGTAAGCAACTCAATCGAATAAAAGCACTTTAAGTCATCGATAAATCCTTGATTGTGCTGGGCAGCGACTGACTCATACAAAACAATCACGCCAAATCCTCCAGGATATAGCGGATCATCGCATCCCCAACATTGATACCTGTGACGTTGAGGATATTGCGAATATGCGCAGCGGCATTCACTTCACAGACAAGTGGCTGGTCATTCGGACCGTATAATAAGTCGACGCCGGCAAATACCGCACCGACAGCCTCAGCCGCCTCCAAAGCAAGCTGTTGTTGCTCTGGCGTCAGTTCGACTGGAAATGCGCGGCCGCCGTTTGTAATGTTTGCACGGAAATCGGTATCGGACTGGCGCTTCATCGCGGCGACGAT
Organism: Planococcus sp. SK3692; assembly: GCF_028890485.2. GTDB lineage: Bacteria > Bacillota > Bacilli > Bacillales_A > Planococcaceae > Planococcus. Next base: position 363,567 of record NZ_JARCHV010000001.1, on the reverse strand, counting down.
TTTACCGCCGACGATATTGACGCGGATATCCCGCCCGCGGCTTTCCGCGATGAATTCCTGGAACACGTAATCGACGCCGGACAGGCTTTCGACTTTCTCATAAAACTGATCTTCTGTTTCAATCAAATACACTTTCATGCCGAACGATCCGTGGCCTTCCTTGATGATCATCGGCAAGCCGAGCGTTTTCAAGACGCCTTCGTAATAGCCGGAACCTTGGATCGTAAAGTTCGGGTACACTTTCGGGGCGACGATCGTTTTCGGCATCGGAATGTTTTGCTCCGCCAGACGAATATATTGCGTCGCTTTATTGTCACACAGGTCGATGATGGCCGGATCGTTATAGACTGGAACGCCTCGGCTTTTAAGGAAATAGCCGAGCAAGATGTCTTTATCGAGCAATACGGCAAAATCCGGGAACTCCTGCGGTTCTAAAAGTGACATCTGGATTTCGTAGTTTTTTTTGATCGATACTTGGATGCCTTGGCGCTCGGCGGCTTCGGCCATCAATTGTGCTTGGTCTTGAAATTTATCGGAAACGAGGCTTCCGTTATAGATCACCCAACAACTCAGCATTTCCATTCCACCTTCATGATATACTCATACGTAAAAAGTGTATCATGTTTACTTACGGAAAGAGGTTTTTTTATGATTACAGGACTCGATTACTATAAAGATAAATGGGGTGTCCACTCGGATGCTTCGATTCAACCTGGACTGGCTGCAATAGAGTCGGCTTTAGCTGAATTGGGAAATCCCCATCACGGGCAGCGGTTTGTCCATATTGCTGGAACCAATGGCAAAGGTTCCACGGCAGCTTTTGTTTCATCCATTCTAATGGCGCACGGGAAACGTGTCGGCAATTTCTTTTCGCCTGCGATTGAAGATATCCATGACCAAATCCAGATTAATCGTTTACCGGTCTCACCCGCAGACTTCGACCAGGCGATGGAGCAGCTGGCGAAAGTGAAAACCCCATTGACGGATTTTGAATTGCTGACGGCGGCGGCCTTTCTTATATTGAAAGAAAAATCTCCCGACTACATCATTATCGAAGCGGGCATGGGAGGCAGGTTCGACAGCACCAATGTGATTGATCCACTCATGGCGATCATCACCAGCATTTCGAGGGAGCACACTGCCTTTCTTGGGGAGACGATAGAAGAAATTGCTTGGCATAAGGCGGGAATTATCAAACAAAATAAGCCGGTTGCCATCGGATCTTTGCCAGAATTAGCACTCAAACAAGTCCATCAAATCGCAAAAGAAAAAAATGCGACTGTTCTTGCTGTGCAAGAAGAATACAAGGGTTCATTGAAGTTGAAAGGAAAGCATCAGAAAATTAACGCGTCATTGGCATGGGTTGCAACTCAACACATCCTGGGAGAGTTGTTTGAAGAAGAAAAAGCCACCTCTGGTTTGGCTGAAGCATCGATTGCATTTCGCTTTGAAGAAGTATTTCCGAAAGTCATTTTTGACGGGGCGCATAATGCAGCAAGCATTGACGCATTGGTGAAAACCATACAGGAAAATTACCCAAATAAAAAAATCCATATAGTTATGGGCTTAATTAAAGGAAAGGACTATTTATCCATTTTAAAGTCACTGGAAAATATCGCCACCCGTTTTACGTTTGTGGATTTCCGAGACGAACGCGCCATGCCAGCGCAGATTTTATTTTCAGAAAATATAAGTAAAATAAAGACAATTCAAAATGATTATGATATATTACCTGTATACAAAGATATAGAAGTGACAATAGTCACGGGTTCGCTTTACCTATTAAGCTTGTTAAAGCAACAAAATTATGAGATGTTCTGGCATTACAAAAACCGCTGATCAGCAAAATGGGGGGGGGGTGCTGCGAGAACATAGCAAGGGAGAAGAGCGATGGACCCATTAATAAAAAGAAGGCGAATCCTTTGGGTGGCATGGTTGTTATTCGTTCCGCCAGGGCTTTACCTTATCTATCAAAATTATCCGCCGCCTTCTTTGGAATTGGCCGATGTATTAGCATATTTGGCCTTCTTCGTGCTGGCTTGCTTGTTCCCGATGAACATCAGCGGGGTGCCGACCTATCTCGTTCAATGGTTGACAGTAGCCGTATTTCTGAAATACGGTTTGTTCGTCGAAGTCGTCTTGTCTCAAATTACGATGATCATCGTCATTTTAAGGCTTCGCACTTCCGAGAGTTTGTCGGTGCGCATTCCGTTCAACTCGATGATGTTTTTCGCCGTTTCAACGATTGCCGGTTTATCGTTCTTGTTTGCAGGCGGTGAAATCGGTTCATTGAATTTAGCAGATGTCATCGTGTTCGGTTTGTTATTCCAGACTGTTTCTTTCGTCACCAATCAGCTCATTCTCTATGGGTATGCCCGCATCCTCGGCGAGCATAAAGACTTTTTCTCGCTCGACACCATCTGGGATTTTGCCATTACGTTTTTGGTGTTTCCATTCTCCATTGCCCTCTATATGTCAGAAGCCTATTTTGGCTTGGCGGCTCTGTTATTGCTTGGCATCCCGTTCTTTACGATGACGGCAATTATCCACATGTACACCAATTCCGAAAAAGTAAATAACGATTTGAAAAAAGCGGGTGTGATCGGCCATCAATTGGCGGCCCGCATGTCGTCTGACGAAGTGTTCGACCAGTTTGTCATTCAGGTTGCTCAATTATTCAAAGTGGATTTTGCGTATGTCATTGATTTCCGAGATGGGCAATTGCTGATGTTGCGTAAGTTCGAAGAAAATCAATTTCAGCCGCTCGACAAGAAACCGATCGACTGCAATGAAGGAATTGCAGGGCAAGCAATTACAAAAGACAGTTCGTATATGTTCAGCAACAAAGCACAATGGAAGAGCATGCCCACGCAATACATTCATGCGGATTCAGAGAGCGTCATGGCCATGCCGATTTCGCGGAACAATAAAATCGAAGGCGTGTTGGTTCTCGCTGCCCGCAGAAAGCATGCATTCCTTCCGCACCAGCTGCAAATTCTCGATATTTTAAGCACGTACTTTGCCGTTTCCTTGGAAAAAGCGGTGCTTGTCCAAAAAGCGATTGCCAAGAGCGAACGCTGTGGGCTGACTAAACTTTACAATTACCGGTATCTCGATGAAGCAATCGGCAAGTGCATGGACAAAGTGAACAGCGGCGAACTTGACTACTTATCGGTTATCATGATGGACATTGATTATTTCAAAGCCATCAATGATAAATACGGCCATCAAAGCGGCAATGAAATCCTCGTCGGGCTTGCCAATTTATTAACGGACATGGTCGGCGGCGAAGGAACCGTCGCCCGCTATGGAGGTGAGGAATTTGTCATCCTGTTGCCAAGTTATAGCAAAGAACTGGCGATGCTATTCGCCGAAAATATTCGCAAGGAAATCGAAAAACATGAATTCCTCGTGCACAGCGACTTAGATGACAACCCGGGGGCTGCCAGCATCCAGATTACGATGAGCATCGGCGTCTCTTCAGCGCCGGATGACAGCGATGACGCCATGGCGATGATCCGCAACGCAGACCGGGCTTTGTATATCGGGGCCAAGCAAGCGGGGCGAAACAAAGTCGCGGCATACTCAAAATAAGACTACAGAACGGCTTTTGCCGATTCTGTAGTCTTTTTCTCTCAGGAAAGATGCGAATAAAAGCTAAAGTTTTATTAAAAAGTATAGATTATCCTGTAAAAATACAGTGTCAAATAACCATAAACATGCAATAATATATGCGTAGAAGTATTTGATTAAAAAGATTCCATTATAAGGTAATTAATTACAATTAAACATGAAAATTTAGGGGGGAATGCTGGAAATGAATAAGCTGAAATCACAACAAGGCTTAACGCTCGTCGAAGTGTTGGCGGCGCTCGTCATCCTTGGAATCGTCTTCGTCGGCATCATGACTGTATTTCCCCAAATGACTTTATTCAACAACAAGACCGAAGCGAAACTAGACACAATGAACTTGGCCAGGCAAGAGATGGCTAATATCTCCAATGCGGACTGGCTGGGGGATCGCAGCGAAATAGATCCTGTCATTTATGAAAAGTTCATTGATAAATACGAAGATACGATGACTAGCTTGAGCTATACAAAAGTTTCTGAACAGGATGGCTATGCACGATTCGAAAAGCAGGATGGCTATACCTACGAAGTCGAACTAGCTCTTGCTTGTACGCCTTTTTTGACTGAAACAGAAACGAGCCTGCTTAAATGCGATGACCCGACGCTTGCCCAGTTGCATAAAATGCATTTAAAGATTTATGAAGACGGACAAGTCAGCAGCGAAACCTATGGTTACCTCCAATATCGTGTAGAGGAGCAAAACTGATGGACAGACTCGATGAAAAAGGCGTAAGCCTCATCGAAGTGCTCGCAGCGCTTCTCCTTGTATCCATCATTGCGACTGCGGCATGGACGGCTCTGTCAATCGGCATGAAACACACCACTGCAGAAACGAGCAAAACCGAAATTCAGCAAGACGCCAATATCATTATTACGAAACTTTCGGCTGCCCATCGACAGAATGAAGTGTATTCGATTAAATTTGAAGGCGGCCAATTGATGCTGAAGATTCCTAATGGCACGGGGACAGAAGTTTTTGAGGGAGTACTTGATAAGGATTATGACTATAGCGGTACCATCATAGCTGGAAATTCAGATTTAACTGCTGAAACATTAATTGAACCAAAGAAAAATCATGCCAATATCCAGTTGAATTTAACAAAAAACGGCCGTAATTTAAGCATCCAGACGACTTTGACACGCATCCGCACGGACCGGCCATAGGAGGCGCAATATGAAAAAGCTGAACAACGAAAAAGGCTATGCGCTCGTCATTGTCCTGCTCATCATCGTGCTGTTCATGGGGCTTGCTGCAACTTTCATGGCGGGTTCATTGAATCACGCCAAACAGGAAAAAGTCGTGGATACGGGGAACCAAGCGGTAGCGGCAGCCGAAATGGGCACCATTTATTATAGTTCGGATTTTGAACGCGAATTGAAGTTGTTAAAAGAAGAGATGCAACAAGAAACACAACTTAAGCTAAATGAGCTTATTGCCTGCATTGAATTGCCATTAGGAGCAACTTGCGATACTGAATTAGAACGCACTGCATGGGAAGAAAAGATCGATAGAGAAATGAAAGAGTTGTATGTCCAAAAAATTCTTGAAAAAAGCAGTGAGTTGGATGCCTTGAAGTTAGCTAATGAAGAAACTCCTTTTGACGGAGAGCAAGTGCAATATCATGTCAAATCAGCAAGTGCCAAGAAAATGAATGCAGCACAAAAGGATGTTGGCGATATTCTCGTCATCGACAAACAAGTGAAATGGGTAGAAATTGTTCTTAACGTCGAGGGAAAAGCAGTAGACAACCAAAAAGAACTTAATGCGATTTTTCAAGTGGAAATTCCGGATAGTTTTCTTGACAGTACAGAAACACGAAAGATCAACACCATCGTGATTACAGAAGATGAAGATTTGACTTATGATAAAGTATTTTCGCTGACACCGCCTACAATTTCCTGCGCAGACTTAGTAATTGCGGTCAAAAACGATTCGGCAAAAGCGCCCTATGAATGCAAAGCAAAGGCCGATGAAACTTTGAAAGGGTTTTTAGCCTCACTTGATTACGATATGGATCCAAAAGACTTCCGCGTTTTTACGGATGACTATGTAGACTTCGTTTGTGAAAAGAATTGCAATAATACAGATTTCAAAGGCATCAATATCGTTGTGAACGAAAACGATGCAGGGGCGCCAAACAATATGAACAATTTGATTAATGCAAATTTATTTATCTCAGGCAAGCTTTCAGTCGGAAACAATATTATAAACCTTGGCAAAAACGGTGAAAAACAGACAATCGTCGTAAAAGAGCTGGATGTAGATGTAAACCTGAAAAACATGTATAACACGAACTTTGTGGTCCTAGGCTATCAGGACAAAACGAAAAAAGCGCAAATAGATTGGAAAAATCATATTGAAGTATCGAACCATTCTAATTTTTGCATAGACCTCGATCGAATTGACACGGATGATTTGGCACGTTTGGAAAGAGAGATCGCGTTTTCGGATAGTGGCCATTTGATTTACTACACAGAAGTTGCAGATAAGAACTTTGCTTTAAGAAACAACCAAGGAAAAATCAATACAGAACTAACAAAAATATATGTAACGAGAGCCAGTGATTATTCTACATTCTTAGAAAACTGCGGCATCTCAATGAAAGAAAGTAAGATTGTCCCGATCGATGTTTCGGTTCCGGAGCCGATTGGATCTGGTTTCGGTTTAGAAGTCGAATACTAATAAAGTAATGCGCAAGGGGTAGGGGGAGTTAGAATGGTTAAATTATTGATTTGGCTCATGATTACAGCTGTGGTCATGGCAGGAGTTGTGTTTTTTAAGAAAATAGAGAATAAGAAAAAGGTCTATATTGTAGCAATCGGAAGTCTTTTAGCAGCAGCGGTAGCGCTTTGGATGCAAGGAAGTTTTGCTTGGCATATGAGCCTGCTCGCGATTCTTGGATTATCGCTCGTGACAGCGTTGCTGTTCATAAAAATAGAAGAAGGTGAAAAACAGGAAAAAGTGAAACTGAAAGAACAGCGGTTGGAACGCAAAAAGCAGTCCGCCGCAATCCCGCAAGAACCGATAGCGATCAAAGAAGAGCCTGTAAAGAAACAGGAGGCCATTATAGAGAAATCCGAGAAGGTATTTGGCATGGAGTCCATCGGCCCGGTCGGAAAGGGGAATTAAGATGGACAATAAGCAATTCGGAAAAGTGTTCGGCGGCGTGTTTGGAGCCGCCCTTGTCGTGTTTGGCACGGCAAATGCTGGTGCGTATGCGGTCGATGAATGGGTATTTCCATCAGCCGAATACGGCGATTATACATATATCGGCACGACCGATGTCTCGAATATGGCGGTCGCCGATGCCAAGTCTTTGTTTTTGAGCCAGACTTCCGCGGTCCGTGAATCCTCGGAACTGCATGTGACCTATTTGGATGCCACAGCAAAATATCCGTTGAAAGATGTTGAAATTTCATTGGATGAAACTCTGGAAAGAGCACAGAGCGGCGCGCAGAACGATTTTGTGTTCGATTTATCGGAATCAACGACGCGTTCGTTTTTGAAAAAGCAATTCACCGATGTGCCGTTTACAGAAGCGGATATCGCGAATATCCACCAGCAACTGGAAACAGCACTTGAAGGCGGTCAGTCCGTGACGCGCGTCGCCATCAGCAGCGATTCGCTGGAAATGCAGCCAACTGAAGTAGCGCAATCCAGCTTTTCCTCAAGCATAAATAGCATCGGGGCAGACGAATTGATCGACGAGCTTGATGGTACGGTGATTGGCCCGAATGAATCGTTCGCGTTTTTGCCGATGCTCGAACAATTGACTTTGTTGGAAGCGACAGATGCCGAACTGACGGAAATCGCTTCGGCTATATACGGAGCAGTGTTGCGGACGAATTTCTTCATTGAACAGCGCAGCATCGGGGAACAAGTACCGAAAAATGTACCGGTCGGCGAGGAAGCAGCGATCAACCGCACATTGGGCGTTGATTTTACATTTTCCAACCCGAACACGAGTTCATTCACTCTGAATGTCTATATGGAAAACGATGTCCTGAAGGCATCCATCCACGGACAGCCGTTCGTCCACACATACTATATTTCAGCCGCAAGCGATAAAGAAGTCGAGCCGCGGCTCATCAAGCAATACAGCGCATTCGTCTCAAGCGGCAAGAAAGTGCGCGAAGAAGGCCGGGACGGCAAACGCATTGAAGTGGTGAAAAGCATTCTAGAAGGCGATAAAGAAGTGCGCGTCGAACCGGTATCGAGCGATTTCTACCCGCCGGTCCACCGCGTCGAAGTGTATCCGCTTATCGTACCTGAAACGCCAGCGACCGATGCGGCCGGAGAACCGATTCCGCAGCCAGGCGACGAAGGCTTTATTGACGCAAACAATAACGGCATTCACGACCCGGCAGAACAAAGTGCAGAAGACGGCACGTCAGCTGATGGTGAAGTCGGAACAAGCACTGGATCCGATGAATCAGCGGATGGATCTACAGAAGCAAGTGACGGTTCAGCTCAGGATTCTGGAGCTGGTACGGATGATGAAAATGAAGGCGAAGACAGTGCAAACGATTCGCCGGCAGACAAAGATCCGGTTTACGACAAAGCAGGAAAACCAGTCGACGAGTAACGACAGGGCAAGGGGGATTTGAATGGTCATTAAACGCAAACGCATTGGCGACATTCTTGTCGAGCAAGGCTTATTGACGCAAGAAGAGCTGCAAGGAGCGCTCGATTCGAAACAGAACGACCAGAAACTCGGAGATGCCCTATTGGCACGCGGGCTAATCACTGAACAGCAATTGATCGAAACGCTTGAAGTGCAGCTTGGCATCCCACATGTCTCGCTGTTCCGCTATCCGTTCGACCCACTATTGTTCAACGTCGTGCCGAAAGACTTTGCGAAGCGCAAATTGCTTGTGCCATTGAAGACAGAAGGCGACCGTTTGTTCATTGCGATGACCGACCCGACGGATTTCATTGCGATTGATGATTTGCGCTTATCGACGGGCTTTCAAATCGAACCGACGATCGCTTCAAAAGAAGACATCATGAAAACGATTGCCAAATATTACGAAGAAGAATCTTACGATGAATTGCTGGAAGAAATGCCGGATGTCAAAGAAGACAAAACCGACGAGTTGACCGACTTGGACGCACCGATCGTGCGCCTCGTCAATCAATTGCTGTCGAATGCGGTGGCGATGAAAGCATCCGATGTTCATTTGGATCCGCATGAAGGCAAATTATTGGTGCGTTATCGGATTGACGGTACGCTTCGGACCGAGCGGATTTTACCGAAATCGATGCAGCAGATGGTGACAGCGCGCATCAAGATTCTCGCCAATCTCGACATTACCGAAAACCGCATCCCGCAAGATGGGCGCATCAAGACGACCGTCGACTTCCGGGCGATCGATTTGCGCGTGTCGTCTTTGCCGACGGTGTTCGGCGAGAAAATCGTTATGCGAATTCTGGATTTGAGCCAGAACTTGACCGATATTTCGAAGCTTGGATTTAATGCCACCAACATGAAGCGCTTCATGAAAGAAATCGACAAGCCGAACGGCATCGTTTTGATTTCCGGCCCGACCGGTTCCGGGAAATCTTCTACTTTATATGCAGCGCTCAATAAATTGAATTCTGAAGAAGTCAACATCATCACCGTCGAAGATCCGGTTGAGTATCAATTGGAAGGTATTAACCAAATCCAAGTGAATGCCAATGTCGGATTGAGCTTTGCGGCAGGATTGCGGTCGATTTTGCGCCAGGATCCCGACATCGTCATGGTCGGGGAGATCCGCGACAAAGAAACAGCGGATATTTCCATCCGGGCTTCGCTCACAGGGCATTTAGTGTTAAGCACGATCCACACGAATGACTCGATCGCATCGATCACGCGCCTGATGGATATGGGCATCGAACCGTTTCTTGTCACCGCTTCACTCAATGCGGTTATCGCACAGCGTTTGATTCGCCGCGTGTGCCGCGATTGCAAGGAAATCCAGCCAGCGACCGTCCGTGAGAAAGAGATTTTTGCGAGAAGGGGCCTATTGATCGAGACGATTTCCCGAGGAAGCGGCTGTCCGCAATGCAATATGAGCGGCTATAAAGGTCGCATGGCGATACACGAAGTGCTCGTCGTCGACGATGCCATCAAAGATGTCATCAACCGCGGTGGCACGGCTGCCGAGATCCGTAAAATCGCTGTCGCCAATGAAACGATCTTTTTGATCGATGACGGCTTATTAAAAGTAAAGGAGGGTATGACGACGACGGAAGAAGTGCTCCGCGTTGCCATGAGTGACTAATTATGAATGAAACCGCTATTGATTTTATCGATAAAGTATTAACCGCGGCGCGTGAACTCGATGTCTCCGATATCCATATGACGACCGGCATCCCGCCCGTCTTCCGCATGCACGGCTCACTCAAGCGCTACGGGGAAGAGCGGCTATTGCCGGACGATACCGAAGCGATCGCCAAAGCATTGATGCCGGAAAGTTTATGGGAGACGTTCCTGCAAAAAGGCGAGATGGATTATTCCTACGCGATTCCCGGAGTGTCCCGTTTCCGTGTTAACTCATTCCACCAGCGCGGCTCGATATCGCATGCATTCCGGACGATCCCAACAGTCATTCCGTCAATCGACGATTTGAAAATGCCGGATACTTTGAAAAAGTTAGCCGACACGCATCAAGGCTTGATCCTCGTCACCGGCCCGACCGGTTCCGGAAAATCGACGACTTTGGCTGCGATGATCCGTCATATGAATGAAAATATGTCGAAACACATCATCACGCTTGAAGACCCGATCGAGTATATGCATAAGCACGGCTCATCGGTCATCGACCAACGCGAAGTCGGCTTTGATACGAAATCATTCGCCAACGGCCTGCGCGCCGCTCTGCGTCAAGACCCGGATGTTATCTTGGTCGGGGAGATGCGCGATCTTGAGACGATTACGACTGCAATCACCGCTGCTGAAACCGGCCACTTGGTCATGGGTACGCTCCATACATCGAGTGCCGCATCAACCGTCGAACGGATCATCGACGTGTTTCCGCCGGAGCAGCATGCACAGATCCGCACGCAGCTTGGCGGCATCTTAAAAGCTGTCATCTCACAGCGGCTGCTTCCGACAGCAGACGGCAAAGGACGCGTCGCAGCGACTGAGATCATGATCCACAACACAGCGATCGCCAACTTGATCCGTACCGAGAAAGTTCACCAAATCCCGAACGTCATCCTAACGAACCGTGCGGCGGGCATGCATCTTATGCAAACATCCGTCCAGGAGCTGCTCAATAAAGGCCGTATCACGAAACAAATCGCGGCGCCTTATTTGATCGGAGGCGAAGAGTAAGTGGCGCGCTTTAAATACGAAGGCCGTGACCAAAAGAAAATTCGCGCCGGCTACGTCACGTCCGGAAATCGCAAGGAAGCGGTGCAAAAGTTGCGTGAAGAAGGGATACGCGTCATCGATATCCGTGAAGTGCCGGTGGGTGCCTTGCAAAAAGACATCACGTTCGGCAGCCCGGTCAAACGCGACCAATTCATCATGTTCTTGCGCCAGTTTTCGACTTTGATGCGCGCAGGCGTCACCATCGTCGATTCGGTGAAGATCCTGTCGCAGCAAGTCGAATCCAAACAGCTGCGCAAGACACTCGCCGAAATCGATGAAGAACTGAGAAAAGGAAATTCCTTATCCGATTCGCTCGCCAAATACCCGAAAATCTTCGAACCGCTCACCGTCAACTTGGTGCGTGCCGGCGAACTGTCCGGGAATATCGATGACTCGCTCGACCGTTTGGCTACGCATTACGATAAAGCGTACCAGACGAGACAAAAAGTCATTTCGGCGATGAGCTATCCGGTCGTTGTCGGCATTCTTGCAATCGGCGTCGTCATTTTCCTGTTATCGACGATCGTTCCGATGTTTGTCGATATGTTCCAAGGCTTTGGCGGGGAATTGCCGATCGTCACGCAAATCGTTATGGGCGCGAGCCGGTTTACAGTGCAGTATTGGTATTTGCTCGTGCTGTTCGCGCTGATTTTCGCCGGCACGATTTGGCTCATGAAACGCAGCGAGCAAGGGCGTATGATACTCGATACGTTCGTCTTGAAAATTCCCATCTTCGGAAAACTCTTGCAGAAGTCAGCACTCGCCAGGCTCACGCGCACACTCAGTTCGCTGTTCACCAGTTCGGTGCCGATTTTACAGGCCATGACGATGACCGAGAAAGTCGTCGGCAATGCGGTGATGTCGAAGGTGTTGCTTGCGTCGCGCGATTCACTTGAGCGCGGCGGATCCTTAACCGCGCCGATGAAGCAGCACTGGGCATTTCCGCCGCTTATTCCGCACATGATCGCAATCGGGGAACAAACCGGATCACTTGATCATATGCTTGCTAAAGTAGCGGAATTTTACGAGAAAGAAGTGGAAGCGGAAACCGACAGACTAAAAGCCTTGATTGAACCTTTGATGATTGTCGTGCTGGCAGCTCTCGTCGGGACTATCGTCTTAGCGATCATGATGCCAATGTTTGAGATGTTTAATAATGTGGATAATTTGTAGGTAATTTAGCAATATTAACAAGAAAAAATTTCTAAAAAAATATTAAAAAGATATTGTTTAATCTGCGACCATTGATATAATTAATCTGTACTGAAAGTGGTACTTACTTAACAAAATGATAAGGGGGAAAAAGAGAATGAAAAAATTCTTGCAAAAGAAATTAAAAGATCAAAAAGGGATGACGCTAATCGAGCTATTGGCGGTTATTGTTATCATCGCGATCATCGCGGCTATTGCGATTCCGGCGATTAGCAACTTGATTCAGAACTCTCGTGAAGATGCACTAGTTGCAGACGCACAAAATGTATTGTCTGCTGCGACTTTGTACTTTGCAGAAAATGGAGACGAAACTGAAGTGGGTTGGGATGGAACTACGACAGCTGGTAGTAATGAGTTAGAAGACTATCTAGAAGATACAGGAAATATTACTGAGTTTAGTGTAGCGAAAGATAATGGGACAACCCCTACAACTATTACATTTTCTGGAGATGCCGGTAGTGAAACATTCTCCGATGTAAGTGCTACTAAAGTTGAGTTAGATGCAGGTAGAAGCTCACTAGGAGATGCTGACACGGCTGATTAATTCAAATGAATAGATTTATAAAATATCAAGTTAATTAGGAGCTGATCAAATGGCCTTACCGTTTTTCCAGAAAAAAGCGCGCGTAGCGACGATTACGATAGAAGAAGATGCAATCCGCTATGTTGAGCTGAAGTCTGCGGAGCCGGTGTCCTTGATCCAGGCGGAAGAATTGTTTCTTCCAAAAGGGATTATGGACAGCGGCAAAATCGCAGACCCAGAAGCGCTCGCTGTGGAACTCGGTAAGGCGGTCGATCAGTGGGGTCTCTCCAAAAAGTCAGTCCGATTCCTCGCCCCTGACGAATTTGTTATCATCCGCAAAGTCCCTTACCCCGAAGACGTCGAAGCCGACGAATTAAAAGGGCATTTCTTTATCGAAATCGGCTCCACTTTGTACTTGCCTTTTGAAGACCCGGTATTTGATGTGGTGCCATACCACTTGGATTCCGACGAACCGGAAGCGATTATCATCGCGTCGAAAGAATCGGTCATCAAAGATTACGAAGAAGTGTTTGATGGCGCGAAATTAAAACCGCTCGTTGCGGATATTACACCGCTTGCACTTTACCGTTTGGCGTACCTCGAACATGATTTTCCGGAAGAGGAACACATTATGCTTATCGATATGCAAGGCAAGAAAATGACGGTGTCGATTTTCCATGAACATTTCCCGATGTTCATGCGGCCAGTCGATCTCACTGTGCTCGTCTCAGACCCGGAAGATCCATCGCAACTGCTTGCGGCGGTCGAAGAAGAAGCCGAAAAGCTCGGCAATTTCTATCGTTATAATATGAATGAAGGCGAGAAAGGCATCACGAAAGTCATCTGCAACGGAGAGTTTGGCGATTGGCACGCATTTTGCGGCCGTTTGTCCGACCGGTTCCTGATAGACGTCGAGCCGCTCGTCAAAGACGGCATCGAAGCGGACGGCAAAATGGTGCCGCCGCGCTTTAACCGGGCAATCGGCCTGGCGTTGAAAGAGGTGTAGGCATGTTAGTCGATATTAATTTACTACCCCAAAAAGAACGCGACCGGCCAGCTGTTTTAATCGCGGCGGTCGCGATTTTATTATTGGCGATCATCATTTGGGCCGTTTTTGCGATGATGGCAAGAGCTGAAGCGAACGAACAACAAGCTTTGCAAGTGCAGGCGCAAGGCGTCATGGCTGAGCAGGCGCAAATCCGCAATGAACTTGAAGCGCGTCAAGGCATGAACGAAGAACAGCAATTGCAGGCAACGGTCGAATGGGCAGAAAGCTATCAATTCGATACGATTCCGCTATTGGAAGAACTGGTATCCTTGCTTCCGGCACGCGGCTTTTTCCAAACCTTCTCGTACACAGGTTTGGATCAGGCGCAGCTCGTGGTCCAGTTCGACTCATCACGTGAATCGGCTTATTATTTAGCGCAGCTAAAAGCGTCTGAACTTTTGTCTTCTGCGACACTAGATAATGTCGCGACAGAAGTTTTGGAAGAAGAGGCAGAAGGCGAAGGAACTGAAGAGAATGAAGCTGTAACAAATGCGCCGCGATATTTAGCGACTTATACATTATTGTTCCAAGACGAACGCATTCCGGTCGAAGGCGGCGAAGAACTGGACGGGGAAGCTGTGGAAGAAGCAGCAGAAACCGAAGATGCTTCTGAAGAACCGGCAGAGACAACGGAAACGGAAGAAACTGACGTGGAAGTGGATGTTGAAGTTGACACGGACGATGCAGAAGCAGGGGATGAAGCCGCATGAGCAGTATGACAAAAAGCCAAAAAGAAAAAGCGCTCATCGCACTCGCTGTTTTGTTCTTGTTAGCTCTTGGGTTGTACTCTTACTTCTTAATGTATGCACCGGCAAAAGACGCGCGTGAACAAGCCCAGCAATCACTGCGGTCTGAACGCGACGTATTGATGGCGCTGCAGACGCAAGTGAAGGAATTGCCGGAAGGCGAAACTGTCAGTGCGCTTGAATTGCAAAAGAAAGTGTCGATCGATCCTGTTTCTGAATTGTTAGTGCTTCAAATTGAAGAAGCTGAACTTATTTCGGGAACTCGTGTCGAAGCAGTTAGTATGGAAGAAGTAGATGTAGAACTTGTAATTCCGGTTGAAGGACTCGAGAATTTAAAAGAAGTGGAAACAACTGTCGCGTTCACGGCAGAGAATTATAACGAAATTACCGATTTCATTTCTGAAATCGAGGAAATGGAACGCATCTTGGTCATCGAGTCGATTAATTTCGGCGCCAATCCGGAAGTGCGGGAAGTCGTTGAAGAAACCGAACGCCTGCAAGTGACGCTGTCGTTTGCGGCCTATTATCGCCCAGACCTCATCGCATTGGAAGACACCGTTCCGAAAATCGATGCCCCAGCACCTGCGGCTAAGCAAGACCCGCTGCCGGCAAACGATGGCACGGAATACGCTGATGATATCGAAGAAGAATCAGATTCCGACGTGGATGTTGACGTCGATGTCACGGTCGAAGAAAGTGCATCAGGGGAGGAGTAGAGGAAATCATCGCGATTTCCTTTTCTTCATTTGTGATCAAAAGTGTTTTTGATTAGATATATATATAAAATTATCTAGATGAAAGAGTGAAAGGTGGCGACTCCGGCGGGAATAGCATGGTCGGAAGACCCTGGACCGAGCAAAGCGAGGGAAGCGGCTGAAGACATGCCCGCGGAAAGCGTCCACCTGGAGCGAATTCATAATGCTGCTACGCTGTTTATAACATCTTACTTACATAACAAACAAATTCTACTAGTAAAAGAGGGACCTTATGATTGCTGTATATTCCGTTTTTGCTTCTGTGTTCGGGTTGGTGTTCGGCTCGTTCTATAATGTAGTAGGCTTGCGCGTGCCGAAAAACGAATCGATCGCCTATCCGCCGTCTCATTGCACCACCTGCGACCGGCGCTTGACGGCACTTGATCTGGTGCCGGTGTTTTCCTATCTGTTCCTGCGCGGCAAATGCCGAAAATGCGGTTCAAGCATCCATTGGGTTTATCCTTTGATGGAAGCGATCACCGCTGCATTGTTCACTGCGGTGTTCTTGAAATTCGGCTTTACGCCAGAACTGATTGTCGGCTTGTTGTTCGTGTCGATGCTCGTTATCATCACCGTCTCCGATATTGCCTATATGCTCATCCCCGACAAAGTGCTCTTGCCGTTTGCGGCGGTGTTGCTCGTGTTGCGTTTCGTCATTCCACTCGATCCGTGGTGGGATTCGCTTTTAGGCGCGGCAGTTGGCTTTTCGGTATTGTTGTTGATTGCGGCAATATCAAAAGGCGGCATGGGCGGGGGCGACATCAAGCTGTTTTTCGTCATCGGGCTCGTGCTCGGAACGGCCGGGACTTTGCTGACCTTATTTTTCGCGTCATTCATCGGCGCGGTGGCGGGTATCATTTTGCTAAGGGTAAAAAAACAAGGCAGAAAAACACCGATTCCGTTCGGCCCGTCAATCGCGTTATCGGCCGTACTTGTTTATTTATGGGGCGAACAATTTATTGGCTGGTATGTTAATGTATTTATGTAGAGTATAACTTTATTATGTAAACTAATGATATTTTAACTATGTCAGTGCTAAAATTAAAGCATCCATAATTATTAACATTGCATAAAACAATGAGATGTCTAAATGTTTGGAGAAGCGTTCGCTCGACTCCGGTGGATCAGCGAGACGACCGAGACCCCGCAAGTCGCGCAGCGGCTGAGGAGGCTTGGGCGCGAGCCCACGGAAAGCGAGCGGTTAGCTTCGGAAAACATAATGATACAAAGTTTATTGAGAAGCAAAAAAGCGACAGAACTAAATCGGTTCTGTCGCTTTTTCTTATTATCCGTTATAGCGGATTGGTGAAGCTGGCCCAAGATCAAGGCCGAACAACATCCAGACGATCAACATCAATGTCCAGAAAATCATGAAGAAGATCGAGTACGGGAACATGACAGAGATCAATGTACCGATGCCCATTTTCTTGTCGTATTTCTGTGCGAAGGCGATTACGATCGCGAAATACGTCATAAGCGGCGTGATGATGTTTGTTGATGAGTCAGCGATGCGGTAAGCCATTTGCGTCAATTCCGGTGAGTAGCCAAGCTGCATCATGATCGGTACGAAGACCGGTGCAAGCATCGCCCATTTCGCGGAAGCGGAGCCGATGAACAAATTGATGATTCCGACGACGATGACGAAGCCGATGATCAATGGAATGCCTGTCAAACTCAAGGATTCCAGTGCTTGTGCGCCGTAAACGCCGAGCACCATGCCCATGTTTGATTCAGCAAAGTAAGCGACGAATTGTCCGGCAGTGAACGCCAGGACGATGAAGACGCCCATCGATGCCATCGTGTCGGACATTTGTGCAGCGACGTCTTTGTCGCTCTTGATGTTCTTCGTCGCGATGCCGTATGCAAGACCTGGCAAGAAGAACAGGATGGTGATGATCGGAACGAGTGAGCTCATAAACGGAGATTGGACGATGCCGCCGTCTTCTCCGCGCAATACGCCGCTTTCCGGCACGATCAGAAGAGCCGTCAAAATGACGCCGACTAGTGTCGTAATCCCAGCCCATAGCAAGCCTTTTTTCTCAAGCGTTGTCAGGCTAGTCATCTCTTCACGGAATTCGCCTTTGTATTCGCCAAGGCGTGGTTCGACGACTTTTTCCGTCACGACTGCGCCGACGATTGTCAGCAAGAACACGGAAACAATGATGAAGTAATAGTTCATCGCGATGTTCATGCCTTCAGCATACGCCGGGTCGATGATCGAAGCGGCAGCGATGGTCATTTCCCCAAGCATCGCGTCTGTTGCCGATAACAGCAAGTTGGCAGAGAATCCGGCAGAAACACCGGCAAACGCTGCGGCAAGGCCGGCAAGCGGATGGCGCCCGAGAGCGATAAAGATCACCGCACCCAGTGGGGGCAAGACGACATATCCAGCATCTGATGCGACACTCGACATGATCCCGGCGAAAACCAGTCCGCCAGTAATGAGAAATTTCGGAATCGACAAGACGAATCCGCGCAACACTGCGGAGATGAGGCCTGTGTGTTCCGCAACCCCGATTCCGAGCATCGTGACGAGCACAACGCCGAGCGGTGCGAAGCCGATGAAATTATCGACCATGCTCGCGAAGATGTATTGAATGCCTTCTGCGTTCAATAAGTTCTTCACTTCCACGATTTCGCCTTCTTGGCCTGGGTGCTCGACAGAGATGCCGAGATTCGCCAGCAAAGCGGAAAGCGCAAGGACGATGAGTGCGAGAACCGCAAACAAGGTCACCGGATGCGGCAGTTTATTACCGATCGTTTCGATGCGGTCGAGGGATTTTTGGAACAATCCTCGTTTTTGTTTTTTCAAAATAGACAAACTCCCTTCCAGCATAAATTTGAAAATCACCATCAAATTATTGTGTAATAGTAATTTTCAAAAAATTAAAGACTCTACCCATTATAAAACCTTAAGAAACATAAGAAAAGCAATTTAAGGAAGTGCCAATTGCGCTAATTTTGGATAATATTTGATAAGTCTCGAGAATGCGCTCGTGGCGTGGGTGAGGAGGTGTGAAATAATATTGTCCATTCAATAAAAAAGTTTGAAAAGCTAAGGGTGATGTGAAAGCGCTCTCTTGAAAATGAGGATTCATGAGCCGTTTTTGAACGAAAATCAGTATTTCACCATTTTGCCGCGGCTTTTTGAAAATGGTATGATGGCTCCAAAAAGGAGGTTTATTCCATGAAGTTTACATCGAAACACCCGCTCATTCTGGCTTCGCAATCACCGCGCCGAAATGAACTGCTCAGCCTGCTTGGCATTCCGTTTGATATTGTGCCGAGCGACATCCCAGAACCCGATCCGCAAAGTTTCAAATCGGCGGTCGACTATGTCAACGCATGCGCTGTCCAAAAAGCAGCGGATATTGCGGCAAGCCATCCAGAAGCGCTCGTGATTGGCTCAGATACGGTCGTCGTGTTAAACGAAGAAATTTTATTGAAGCCGAAAGACCAACAGCAAGCGTCCGCGTATTTGCGCAAGCTGTCAGGCAAGACGCACGAAGTCATCACTGCCGTATGCGTGCGCCAAGGCGAAGAACAAGCCAGTTTTCACGAAAGCATCAAAGTGACATTCTACGAATTGCCTGCGTCTTGGATCGATGCCTATACCGGCACGGAAGATCCTTACGACAAGGCAGGAGCGTACGGCATCCAAACGGTGTCGGGCTTATTTGTGGAAAAAATCGAAGGCGATTACAACGCAGTTGTCGGCTTGCCTGTCGCACAGCTGCTCCAGCACTTGACCCGCGCAGGGTACGTGAAAGTCGAAGGAGCGCATGACTATGCCAAATGACCAAGCGATGATGATCCGCGATGTCCACATTGCCGACCGGCCGCGCGAACGCCTCATTAAGCAAGGAGCGGTGAGCTTGTCCAATCAAGAGCTCATCGCAATCCTGCTGCGCACTGGCACACGAGAAGAATCGGTGTTGCATCTTGCCAACCGCGTGCTCAAGCAATTCGAGCATCTCCACGAACTTAAACACGCCGCGATTGAAGAAATGACCGCTATCAACGGCATCGGTGAAGCAAAAGCCGTTCAGCTGCTCGCTGCTATTGAACTGGAACGCAGGCTTGCTTCCAAGCAAACCGATGAACGATTCACGATCCGTTCCCCGAAAGACGCCGCTACGTATTTAATGGATGATATGACTTCGCTCAAGCAAGAGCATTTCGTCTGTTTATTCCTCAACATCAAAAACCAAGTGATGCACCGCCAAACCATCTTTGTCGGCAGCCTCAACGCCTCCATCGTCCATCCACGCGAAATCTTCCGCGAAGCTGTCAGACGCTCGACCGCATCAATCGTCTGCGCGCACAATCATCCGTCCGGCAACCCAGCACCTTCCCCTGAAGACATCGATGTCACGAAGCGGCTTATGGAAGCCGGCTCGATCATCGGCATCGAACTGCTCGACCATATCATCATCGGCGACCATCAATTCACTTCATTGAAAGAAAAGGGGTTCATGTAGCACTGTATATTTTTTTCCGGATGTTCTATAATGGGTGGTATTGCGCAAAGCTGTTGCCGGTACCCCCGGTTTACATAAGAAAGGACCGATTCATGTGTTTGGATTTGCTTCAAAAGATATCGGCATCGACCTCGGAACGGCGAACACGCTCGTCTATTTAAAAGGGCGCGGCATCGTGCTCCGGGAGCCATCGATTGTCATCAAGAACACCCGTACGAATGAAATTGTTGCTGTCGGCAAACGCGCGCGCGATATGATGGGCAGAACGCCTGGCAATATCGTCGCATTGCGCCCGATGCGTGACGGCGTTATCTCCGACTACGACACGACGCTCGCGATGATCAAACATTGCATTAGTGAAGCGACCGGCAAAGCGCCAGGCAAATGGCGCGGCGGCAAAGTAATGATCTGCGTGCCGTACGGCGTTACTTCCATTGAACAGCGTGCCGTCCTGGATGCCGCGCGTGCGGTCGGGGCAGCAGAGGCTTATACGATCGAAGAGCCCTTCGCTGCAGCAATTGGCGCAGGGCTTCCGGTATGGGAACCTGTCGGCAGCATGGTCGTCGATATAGGAGGCGGAACAGCGGAAGTCGCCATCATCTCGCTCGGCGGCATCGTATCGAGTGAATCGATCCGCGTCGGCGGGGACGAGATGGACGAGGCGATCAAGCAATACGTCCGCAAGCGCTATAATGTCGTCATTGGCGAACGTACAGCCGAAAACCTGAAAATGGGCATCGGCACCGCCGCTGTGTTAAGCGAAGAAGAAGCCGAATTGGACATGGAAATCCGCGGCCGCGACCTCGTCACCGGCTTCCCGAAAACCTTGACGATCACTGCGCGCGAAATGGAACAAGCGTTAAAAGAACCAGTCACGCGCATCGTTGACGGCCTAGGGGCCACGCTTGAGAAGACGCCGCCTGAACTGGCGTCTGATATCATGGACCGCGGCATTGTCTTGACTGGCGGCGGAGCATTGTTGAAGAATCTCGACAAAGTGATTGCGAACGCAGTCGGCATGCCGGTGTTCACAGCAGACCACCCACTCGATTGTGTCGCGCTTGGAACGGGGCGCGCGCTCGAAGACTTCAATCGTTACCGTACCGCGATTGAAAGACGCTAAGTTTTTACTGCTCTAAACGAGCCAATCAATAAGGAGGATGGCCTCATATGCCACAATTTTTATCGAATAAGCGGCTTATCCTGCTGTTGATCGGCGTCATCCTGCTCGTCGCCTTGATTTCATTGACGCTTCGGGACCGCGGCCAAGTGTCGCTGCCCGAACAAATCGTCAAAGAAGCAGTAGGCGCCGGGCAATCGGTATTTTCACGGCCCGCACATTTTGTGACCGGTGTTTTTGACAATATCGACTCGCTGATCAACACATTTGAAGAAAACCGCCTGCTAAAAGCACGCCTCGAGGAATTTGCGGGCGTGCAGGCAGAAGTGACCGATCTTCGTTCCGAAAACGAGGAACTGAAAGAACTCGTCGGAAAAGAAGAGGATTTACGTGAATACAACCCGATCCAGGCAGTCGTCATCGCACGCAACCCGGATCAATGGGAAGAGAAAATCATCTTGAACCGCGGCACCAACCACGGCGTCAAGGAAAATATGGCGGTCATGACCGCTGGCGGCTTGATCGGCAAAGTGACGATCGTCACGCCCACCACGTCGACAGTAGAACTCGTGACGACGCAAAACCCGAACTACCGCGTATCTGCGATGGTGCTCGGAGAAGATGATGTGTTTGGCCTGATCGAAGGCTACGACGCGGAACGCCGCGAGTTGCTGCTCAAGCGCATTGATTTCTCGGTCGACTTGAAAGAAGGCGACCAAGTCGTCTCAAGCGGGCTCGGCGGCATTTTCCCGAAAGGCATCGTCATCGGGGAAATTACGGAAGTGACGATCGATGAATTCGGCTTGACGAAACTGGCGTATGTCAAACCGGCAGCGGACTTCTCGATGCTCAACCATGTCGTCATCGCAGACCGCCTCGCGCCGGAAGTCGACGGCGAAGACAACGGGATGACAGAAGATGAGGAAGAGGAATCATGATCCGTTTTCTTGTTCCCATCGTCTGCCTCGTGCTGTTTTTCGTCGAACCGATCTTTGGCCTGTTTTCGCCCTTGTCGATCGGCGGATCGCTTTATTACGTCGTCCCGCGTTTCCTCATTTTATTCCTGATTTTTTTGACCGTTTTCTATGAGCTGCGCCATGCGTTGTTTTACGGTTTGTTCTTCGGCCTCTTGTATGATGTCTTTTACATTGATATTATTGGATTATATTCTTTTCTGTATCCGGCCGTCTGCCTGATCGCCGCGTACTTTTTCAAAAAGATTCCACAGAATTTGCTGTCGGCGACGCTGCTGGCACTCGGTCTTTTGCTCGCGATGGAAGTGGCGCTTTACTTGTTCTTCCAATTGATTGGCTTGACCGATGCGCCGGCCGGAACGTTTTTGACATCCAGATTGTGGCCGACCTTAATCGCCAACGCCCTGTACTTAGGCTTGCTTGGCTGGGTATTCAGGTCGATGATGGTCACGCAAGATCCACAGCGTGGCACTAAGTTCGGGTTATATTAATGAAAGCGCAGGTGACAGGTTTTTTGAAAAATATCGTGAATATTAAAGGAACGAACAAAGGGCTTCTCATCCAGCTCAACGATATGGCCTCCTATACGGAAATCCTCGATGAGTTGAAGAAGAAAGTATCCGACCCTGCGCTCGAAGGAGACGCGGAAGTACAGGTCCAATTGGCGAATCGCCATTACAGCAAAGCCCAATTGGAAGAAATCAAAAAAGTCATCCACGACAATTCGAAGATGAAAGTGATCGGCACGAAATGCGATGTCGTCACTGTCGAAGAATGCAACCGGATGATTTCTGAGCGCCAGTCGGAAACATACGTCGGCATCGTCCGCTCAGGACAAGTCGTCAAAGCTAAAGGCGATCTCGTTGTCATCGGCGATGTTAACCAGAACGGCCGCATCGAAGCGGGCGGCAACGTCTATGTCCTCGGGCGCCTCAAAGGGTTTGCCCACGCAGGCGCGAGTGGCAACAAGGAAGCAGTCATCGCTGCATCGTGGCTCGAAGCGACGCACCTGAAGATTGCTGATGAACTCGAGACGATGACCGATGAACTCGACAGCTTGTCGGAGCAGCCTGAAATGGAATGCGCCTATTTACATACCAGCGGCAAAATCATCATCGACCGACTGCAGGAATTGAGATTCCTGCGTCCGCAAATTTCTACGTTTAAAGGAGGAAGCTAGTGTGGGAGAAGCTATCGTAATTACATCAGGCAAAGGAGGCGTCGGCAAAACGACGTCGACTGCGAACCTCGGCACTGCATTGGCTCTTCAAGGCAAAAAAGTCTGCTTGATCGATACCGATATCGGGCTTCGCAACCTGGATGTTATTTTAGGCCTCGAGAACCGCATCATCTACGATTTGATCGATGTGCTCGAAGGCCGCTGCAAAATCCATCAAGCGCTTGTGAAAGACAAGCGCTTCGAAGATAAATTATTCCTGCTTCCGGCAGCCCAGACGGCCGATAAAAACGACGTCAACCCGGAGCAAATGAAAGAATTGATCGAAGGGATGAAAGCGGACTACGACTTCATCATCATCGATTGCCCGGCCGGTATTGAGCAAGGCTATAAAAATGCCGTCGCCGGCGCAGACCGCGCGATCGTCATCACGACTCCGGAAATTTCCGCAGTGCGCGATGCTGACCGCATTATCGGCTTGCTCGAGCTGGAAGAAAACTTGGAGGCGCCGAAACTCATCATCAACCGCATCCGCCCGCATTTGATGGAAGCGGGAGACGCACTAGATGTCAACGAGATCACGACGCATTTATCGATCGACCTGCTCGGCATCGTGCCGGATGACGAACGCGTCATTTCAAGCTCGAACAAAGGCGAACCGGTCGTCATGGACCCATCGAACCCTGCAGCACTCGGCTACCGCAACATCGCGCGCCGCCTGCTAGGTGAATCGGTTCCGCTCATGACCATGGACAAGCCGAAACCAGGCATGTTCGGTAAACTCAAATCCATTTTCTCGAGCAAATAATATTCTATAGTAGAAACGCCACTGCATTTGCGGGGGCGTTTTTGTTTTGGAGAACTTAATAAAGAAGAAGTGTAGTGTATGGCTTGCGCTCCGGGCGGAAGCTAGACATTCTGTTGATATGATATTACTTATAAATAGGCTTATAAAAGGGTTATGGTGGAGAGTGCGCTTCAAGGGGACGCTTTAGGCCCGCAGGATGCGGGTCATGCAGCCGATGCGACAGGACGTCGCGTTTTTGGCTGCCCGGGGGGCCGGCTTCAGCCGCTTCCCTCGCTAGCGCTCAGTCCAGGGTCTTCAGCTCGTCCTGATCCCTCCAGAGTCGCCCCTTTCCGCTTCATCTCTAATTTTATAGTGGAATTGATATTTATCCTTCGCTGAAATTAATTTCGATAATTTGTTTCGACGCTTAAAGGGAAAGCGATTCCCCCGCTAGCCGGCAACTAACTATAAAAGAAAATCTGATTAAACAAACATGAACCAATGAAACCTCTAAGCCGACCAGCGCCAAGGGTGAGCCGATGCAATGAGACAGATGTTCTTTCTGGCTCATTGTGAGAGGCCAACCCAAAGCAGGGAGGCGACGTTCCAAAATGATGTAAACTCGAACAGAAGAAATATCGCCACACACTTCATCCTGCAAATCACAAACCCTGACAGGGAAGCGATTCCCCCACTAGCCGGCAACTGTATATGGAAGTAGAACAATTTAAACAAGCCATGCGACAAGAAACCTCTAAGTCGACCAGCGCCAAGGGTGAGCCGAAGCAATGAGACAGATGTTCTTTCTGGCTCATTGTGAGAGGCCAACCCAAAGCAGGGAGGCGACGTTCCAAAATGATGTAAACTCGAACAGAAGAAATATCGCCACACACTTCATCCTGCAAATCACAAACCCTGACAGGGAAGCGATTCCCCCACTAGCCGGCAACTGTATATGGAAGTAGAACAATTTAAACAAGCCATGCGACAAGAAACCTCTAAGTCGACCAGCGCCAAGGGTGAGCCGAAGCAATGAGACAGATGTTCTTTCTGGCTCATTGTGAGAGGCCAACCCAAAGCAGGGAGGCGACGTTCCAAAATGATGTAAACTCGAATAGAAGAAATATCGCCACACACTTCATCCTTCAAATCACAAACCCTGATAGAGAAGCGATTCCCCCACTAGCCGGCAACTGTATATGGAAGTAGAACAATTTAAACAAGCCATGCGACAAGAAATCTCTAAGCCGACCAGCGCCAAGGGTGTGCCGATGCTGTAAGACAAGTGTTCTTCTTGGCTTATGGCAAGAGGCCAACCCCAAGCCGGGAGGTGATGCTCCAACATGACGCAAACTCAAACACTAGCAACATCACCACACTCTTCATTCCCAATATCACAAACTAGTAAAGAAGCGATATTCAATTCCTTTAACCACAATCCCAGTAATCGAAAGAGCTCATCACCAACTCTTTTCAGTTCTCTGTTGACGCGGGTCTCTCCCGCATGATATTATTCTAATGTTATGTTTGTAGCGCACCCGTGCTACAACCGCTCGAACCAGGTCTTAAAGCATCGCAAGATCACCTGGATAGGCGAGTCTTAGTCTAAGAGGAGGTGCAAGGATATGTACGCAATTATTGAAACTGGTGGAAAACAAATCAAAGTGGAAGCTGGCCAAGAAATCTACGTTGAGAAAGTGAACGCAGAAGCTGGTGACACAGTAACATTTGACAGAGTTCTATTTGTAGGTGGAGACGATACTAAAGTGGGTGTTCCTTTCGTAGAAGGAGCAACTGTTACAGCGAAAGTTGAAAAACAGGGCCGCGGCAAGAAAATCACTGTCTTCAAATACAAAGCGAAAAAGAACTACCACAAAAAACAAGGTCATCGTCAGCCATTCACGAAATTGACTGTTGATGCAATCAACCTGTAAAAATGATCCAGGTGACTATTCATCAAACCGACAGCTACATCCATGGCTTTGAAATGTCGGGGCATGCGGATTTTGCCGAACACGGCCAGGATCTCGTATGTGCCGGGGCTTCAGCTGTTTCCTTCGGGGCAGTGAACGCCATTATGGAGCTGACGGGAATTGAACCGGACATCGAACAGGCGGATAGCGGTTTTTTGAAAATCGCCTTTCCGGAGAACATGGACAAAAAGACGGATGAGCAGGTTCAACTGCTGGTACGCGCTATGATCATTTCTCTGGAAACGATTGAACATGAATATGCAGACTTTATAAAAATAACCTTCACAGCTTAGGAGGTGGGACATATGTTGAAATTAAATCTTCAGTTTTTTGCATCCAAAAAAGGTGTTGGTTCAACGAAGAACGGTCGTGATTCGGAATCAAAACGCCTTGGCGCAAAACGCGCTGACGGACAAATCGTAACTGGCGGATCTATTCTTTACCGTCAACGCGGTACGAAAATCTATCCAGGCGAGAACGTTGGACGCGGCGGAGATGACACACTTTTCGCGAAAATCGATGGAACAGTACGCTTCGAGCGCTACGGCCGCGATAAGAAAAAAGTGAGCGTCTACCCGGTTGCTCAGGAAGCTTAATAAAAACGAAAAGGGCTGCTTTCGCAGTCCTTTTTCTTTTGAAACAAGATTAGCCAAAACCCGCGCCGGGAAATCCGGCCGGAAACTTGGTATAATGGCTAAAAGTGTGTGAAAAGGAAGTGCATTATGGACGACAGGCTAACGGTGGCACAATCGCTTCGGCATGCGCGCCATGATTTTTTGAATGAGCTGCAGATGATCAAATTGAATCTGGATTTAGGGCGCACAGATAGAGCCCTGGCGCTCATTCGTACGTATGCCGAAGCGGCTATGCACCAAAGCCGGCTGTCGGCACTCTCTATGCCTGAAACAGAAGAGTGGCTATTGACGGCTGGCTGGCGTTTTCCGGAATTGCGTCTCGCGGTTTTTTGTGAAGCCATGCGAGCGCCGCGCGAATTGGATGCGGCGCTCTGCAGCTGGCTTGAAACATTTGCGGAGAGCGCAAAAGAAGCGTTTTCCGACGCTTGGCCTTACCCGGTAGAGCTGCACATAATGGAAGTGGATGGCCGGTTTTCGCTGGAACTGTCAGGTCCTGGCGACTGGTCGTCACTGATTTTGGATTCACCGCAATTAGCAATTGGTAAAGCGTGCGGATCGGATCGCTCGAAAGTTGAGATCCACGCACAGATGGAGGGATAATATGTTTGTCGATCACGTAAAAGTATATGTAAAAGGTGGCGACGGCGGGGATGGCATGGTAGCATTCCGCCGCGAAAAATATGTACCGAACGGCGGCCCTGCCGGCGGTGACGGAGGAAAAGGCGCAGATATCGTCTTCCAAGTCGATGAAGGCTTGCGTACGCTAATGGATTTCCGTTTCAAACGCATCTTTAAAGCCGAGCGCGGGACGCACGGCATGAGCAAAAACCAACATGGCGCAAAAGCGCATGACACCATCATCAAAGTTCCGCCGGGCACTGTCGTCAAAGACGCAGAAACTGGTGAAACGATCGCCGATTTGGTCGAAGAAGGGCAATCTGCCGTCATCGCACGCGGTGGGCGCGGCGGACGCGGTAACTCGCGTTTTGCGACGCCTCAAAACCCGGCTCCTGAACTTTCGGAAAAAGGCGAACCGGGCTTAGAGCGCAACGTCGTTTTGGAATTGAAAGTATTGGCGGATGTCGGCTTGGTCGGCTTCCCGAGTGTCGGCAAATCGACGTTGTTGTCGGTTGTCACGGCAGCCAAACCGAAAATCGGAGCGTATCATTTCACGACGATCGTCCCGAATCTCGGCATGGTCCAAACGGAAGACCAGCGCAGCTTCGTCATGGCTGATTTGCCAGGATTGATCGAAGGCGCACACGAAGGAATCGGCCTTGGCCATCAATTCCTGCGCCACATCGAACGGACGCGCGTCATTGTCCACATCATCGATATGTCGGGCATGGAAGGCCGCGATCCTTACGAGGATTACGTAACCATCAACGAAGAATTGAAGCAATACAATATGCGCTTGACTGAACGCCCACAACTTATTGTGGCGAACAAGATGGACATGCCGGATGCGGAAGAAAACTTGGAAGAGTTCCGCAAAAAATTGCCGGAAGACGCGAAAGTGTTCCCGATTTCCGCGTTGTCTAGAAAAGGCTTGAACAATCTGATGTTTGCAGTAGCCGACTTGCTTGAAGTGACGCCTGAATTCCCGATGGAAGATGAGGCAGATCCGGATGCAGCGGATACAGTTCTTTACAAGCACGAATTGCAAGGCGACGGATTCGATATCTCACGCGACCCGGACGGTGCTTTTGTCCTTTCCGGTTACGCAATCGAGCGGATGTTCAAGATGACCGACTTCTCTCGTGAAGATTCGATTCGCCGATTCGCCCGCCAAATGCGCGGAATGGGCATTGATGATGCTCTTCGCGAGCGCGGGGCAGAAAACGGCGACACGGTCCGTTTGCTTGAATTTGAGTTCGAATTCACCGACTGATGCGGAGGGTACTTGAATGAAGGATATTTCGGAACAACGCTATTACCTGGTGCGGGAAGATGTACTGACGGAAGCGATGGTCAAGACGCTGGAAGTGAAAAAACTGCTTCAGCGGGACCGCATGTCCATTCTGGATGCGGTCGCACAGACCGGACTGTCGCGTTCGGCGTTCTATAAATACCGTGACGCGGTTTTTCCGTTTCATTCCATCGTCAAAGAGCGGATCTTGACGGTCTTCCTGCAATTGGAAGATCGTTCCGGCACGCTTGCGACTTTGCTTCAGGCTGTCGCGGAAATGGGCTGCAATATTTTGACGATCCACCAGACCATTCCGATCCAAGGGCGCGCGAACGTCACTTTGTCACTCGATGTGACGGCGATGGACGTCGACTTGGACATGTTCTTGCAGCAATTGAAAAAACTCGACTTTGTTGAGTCGGCCGATGTGGTATCAAGCGGTTCGTCATAAATGTAGGGGGAATGAGTCCATGACTAGAGAGAAAAAAAGAATTTCGTTTTTAGGCCCGGAAGCGTCGTTTACGCATTTGGCTGCTTCCAAAGTATTTCCAACGGAACAGCTGATGCCGTATACGACCATTCCCGAATGCATTGAAGCGGTTGCGGATGGCACGGTCGATTATGCAGTTGTGCCGCTAGAGAATGCGCTCGAAGGATCAGTGCCCTTGACAGTGGATTATTTATTCCACGAAGCGGAGCTCTATGTGACGGCGGAAGTGCTGTCGCCGATCCAGCAGCATTTATTGGTCCATCCCGAAAATCGCGGATCGGAATCGTTCGAAGCGATCTATTCGCATCCGCATGCCTTGGCCCAATGCCATAAATTCCTCTACTACACCTATAAGCACACGCCGCTTGAGCAATACAGCTCCACTGCGGCGGCTGCGAAAATGGTGGCGGAATTGCCAGAGCGCAATATTGCGGCGATTGCCAATGATTACGCAGCGGAGAAATACGGCTTGGACATCGTACAGCGCGACATCCACGATTTTCATTTCAACCACACGCGCTTTTTTGTGTTATCGAGAAGCAACCATAAATTGACAGATCCGGGACACGAAGCGCAGATCAAAACGACCTTGATGATCACGCCGCCAAAAGACGACCGCTCTGGTGTTTTGCACCAAGTGCTGTCGGTATTCGCGTGGCGCCAATTGAACTTGTCGAAGATTGAATCGCGGCCGTTGAAGACCGGTCTTGGCAATTACTTCTTTATCGCTGATGTATTGGAAGACGAGAACGCGGCGATGATGCGTGGTGCGTTCGAAGAGCTCACGGCTCTCGGCTGCGGCGTCAAGACGCTCGGCTCCTACTATACGTATAATTCATAATCAAATCAGGACAATATAAAAAATCCCCCGGATGCTTAGTTGGCGTCCGGGGGATTTTTGCTTATTCTGCTTCTTCGAGCAAGTAGCCGTGCTGCTTCATCGCTTCGACTGCTTCCGTAAGCGTTTCAGGAAGATCTGCCGTGATGGTGTGGATATGTGTGCCTTCTGTCAGTTCCAGCAAATAGCTTGCGCCGGTATCGCGTATGCGCTGCATGAACAAATCAACATCGAGCGGCGTCGAGACGTGAATGCCGGCTGTCAGCTCGCCATAGACAGGGTGTTCGATCGAGACGTCTTTGACCGTGACGCCGCAGTCGACCAATAACCGCAATTCCGCTTCCGTGTCTTCCGGCAGATGATTGCAGGCAATGCGCCGGCTCACTTGTTTATTGCCGCTTGGGTCCAAATACAAATAGCCTTGGCTCGTTGCGATGATCGGTTCGCCTTTCGCCTTCAGTAAAGTCATGTCGCCGACCACCACTTGGCGAGACACTTGCGCGAGTTTCGCCAACTCGCTGCCGGTCATCGGGCGGCCCGCCTGTTTGAGTTCATCCAGTAAAACATTGCGGCGTTCTTCGCCATATAACTTTTTCATGAAAACCCTCCGTTGCTCCATATCGCTGTACTTCATTTTAACATAAAGAGAAACTTCAATCAGCGGTGAGCTCTTTTGGCGCTCGGCAATGTCTGGCTGAACCGGATAGCTTTCTTCGTAGGAGCGGGCGGAATATGGTATAATCAATAGGTTGAAAATGAAAGGGCGAGTGCAATGTACGATTACATAAAAGGCCAAGTCACGCGTGTGACGCCTGAATATTTAGTAGTGGAACAGCAGGGTGTCGGCTGGCAGATTTTTGCCCCAAACCCGTATTCATTCGGATCGGATGAACTGCAGATTTTTGTCCATCACCACGTAAGAGAAGACGCGCAGTTTTTGTTCGGCTTTCCGACGCTCGAGCAGCGGGAATTGTTCCGCAAGCTCATCAGCGTGTCTGGCATCGGTCCTAAAGGTGCTTTGGCGATTTTGGCATCCGGCCAACCACAATTCGTCATCGAAGCGATCGAGCAGGAAGACGAGAAGTATTTGGTGAAATTCCCTGGCGTCGGCAAGAAAACGGCCCGTCAGATGATTTTGGACTTGAAAGGCAAGTTGACCGATTTCTTCGGGGAATCATACGCGGAAGCCGGCCAGCCGGATTTGTTCGGCGGCGACGAGTCGGAGCTCGAAGAAGCGATGCTTGCACTCTCCGCGCTCGGCTATTCGGAACGCGAGATCACGAAAGTGAAGCCCCAATTGAAAGGCTTGGAGCTCGACACGGAAGGCTATATGAAAAAAGCTCTTCAATTATTATTGAAACAAACTTAACGAGGAGGCGAACGCCATGGAAGAACGCATCATTGACGGCGAAATTTCGGAATTTGATGAACGCTTTGAACAATCGTTGCGGCCACAGCGTTTGTCGCAATACATCGGCCAGCAGAAAGTAAAGCACAACTTGGAGATTTTCATCGAAGCGGCAAAAATGCGCAACGAATCGCTTGACCATGTGCTGCTTTACGGGCCGCCGGGTCTCGGGAAAACGACACTCGCGACCGTCATCGCCAATGAAATGGAAGTCGGCGTGAAGATGACATCAGGCCCCGCGATCGAACGTCCTGGCGATTTAGCGGCGATCGTTTCGTCGCTCGAGCCGGGAGATGTGTTGTTCATCGATGAGATTCACCGTTTGAACCGTTCGATCGAAGAAGTGCTGTATCCGGCGATGGAGGATTTCTGCCTCGATATCGTCGTCGGAAAAGGACCGACTGC
The DNA here is from genome assembly GCF_028890485.2 of Planococcus sp. SK3692. GTDB lineage: Bacteria > Bacillota > Bacilli > Bacillales_A > Planococcaceae > Planococcus. Next base: position 332,095 of record NZ_JARCHV010000001.1, on the reverse strand, counting down.
ACGTTCGGTTCGGCTTGATTTGCCGCCGTTCACCTTGATTGGGGCGACCACGCGTGCCGGAGCATTATCGGCACCGCTTCGCGACCGTTTCGGCGTGTTGTCACGGCTCGAGTATTACGACACTGAAGCTTTGACGGATATCGTCGAACGCAGCGCCGCCTTATTCGAAGCGGATATCGACCCGCATGCCGCCATTGAAATCGCACGCCGTTCCCGTGGCACCCCGCGTATCGCGAACCGCTTATTGAAACGGGTGCGCGATTACGCGATGGTGCGCGGCAATGGCTCGATCACGACTGAAATGGCCGAGCAAGCGCTCGAGATGCTCCAAGTCGACCCGCTTGGCCTGGATCATATCGACCACAAGCTACTCACCGGCATGATCAGCCGTTTCCGCGGTGGGCCTGTCGGTGTGGATACGATCGCCGCAAGCATCGGCGAGGAATCGACGACGATTGAAGATGTTTATGAACCGTATCTATTGCAGATTGGCTTTATTCAACGGACGCCGAGAGGGCGCACTGTGACGCCTCTTGCTTACGAACACTTTAAAATGGAGATGCCTGAATGACTAAACTAACAAATGAACCACAATTGAATGTAAATGATTTTGATTTTGACTTGCCAGAAGAATTGATTGCACAAACGCCGCTTCTTGACCGGACGTCTAGCCGGTTGCTCGTGATGGACAAAGAAACGGGCGCGGTCGAACACAAGTATTTCCGCGACATCCTCGCTCATCTGCATAGTGGCGATACGCTTGTGTTGAACGATACCCGCGTGCTTCCGGCTCGCCTTATGGGCACGAAAGAAGAAACCGGCGCGAACATTGAAGTGCTGCTATTAAAGCAGACGGAAGAAGACGTGTGGGAAACACTCGTCAAGCCGGCCAAGAAAGTGAAAATCGGCACGGTCGTATCATTCGGTGATGGGCTATTGCGCGCTGAGTGCACGGGCGTCCTGGACCACGGTGGCCGCCACTTCAAATTTATCTATGACGGTATTTTTTACGAGATCCTAGACCAATTGGGTGAAATGCCGCTGCCGCCATATATCCGCGAAAAGCTGGAAGATCAGGACCGTTACCAGACAGTGTTTGCGAAAGAGCGGGGCAGTGCCGCAGCGCCGACTGCCGGGCTTCATTTTACCGATGAATTATTGGAAGAAATCCGCAACAAAGGCGTCAACATCGCATTCATTACACTGCACGTCGGGCTCGGCACGTTCCGCCCGGTATCGGTGGAATCGATCGAAGACCACGAGATGCACGCAGAATTTTACCGCATCACAAAAGAGACCGCAGAGTTGATCAATGAAACGAAACAGCAAGGCGGCCGCGTCATTTCCGTCGGCACGACATCGACGCGCACGCTCGAGTCGGTCGCGAAGAAATTCGGCGGCAAATTGCAGGAAGACAATGGCTGGACCGATATATTCATCTACCCGGGCTACCAGTTCGAAGCGGTGGATGGACTCATCACCAACTTCCATTTGCCGAAATCGACCCTTGTCATGCTCGTCAGCGCCATGTCGAACCGTGACGCCATTTTGAATGCGTACAATGAAGCCGTGAAAGAGCGCTACCGCTTCTTCAGCTTCGGCGACGCGATGTTTATTGAACCGCAGAAAAAGGAGACCGAATCATGACCCATGCAGTAACATACGAACACATCAAAACTTGTAAACAAACAGGCGCGCGTCTTGGCATCGTCCATACACCGCACGGCTCATTTGAAACGCCTGCTTTCATGCCGGTCGGCACGCAAGCGACCGTCAAGACGATGAGCCCGGAAGAATTGAAAGCGATGAACGCCGGCATCATCTTGAGCAATACGTATCATTTGTGGCTGCGTCCTGGGAATGACGTCATTAAAGAAGCTGGCGGCCTTCATAAATTCATGAACTGGGACCGTCCGATTTTGACTGATTCCGGCGGCTTCCAAGTGTTTTCACTGAGTGAATTCCGCAATATCAAAGAAGAAGGCGTTCATTTCCGGAATCATATGAACGGCGACAAACTGTTCTTGAGCCCGGAAAAAGCGATGCAAATCCAGAACGACCTTGGATCGGACATCATGATGGCGTTTGACGAATGCCCGCCTTATCCGGCGACGCATGAATACATGAAATCAAGTGTCGAACGCACATCGCGCTGGGCAGAACGCTGCCTTGCAGCGCACGAACGCCCGCAGGACCAAGGCTTGTTCGGGATTATCCAAGGCGGCGAATACGAGGACTTGCGCAGACAAAGTGCTGAAGACTTGGTCGCGCTCGACTTCCCAGGCTATGCGATCGGCGGATTGTCGGTCGGCGAACCGAAAGATGTCATGAACCGTGCGCTTGAATTCACGACGCCGTTCATGCCATTCGACAAGCCGCGTTATTTGATGGGCGTCGGCTCGCCTGATTCCTTGATCGACGGCGCGATCCGCGGCATTGACATGTTTGACTGCGTATTGCCAACGCGCATCGCCCGCAACGGGACATTGATGACGAGTGAAGGCCGATTGAACTTGAAAAATGCGAAATTCAAGCGCGATTTCACGCCGATTGACGAGAAATGCACATGCTATACGTGCACCAATTACACGCGCGCATATGTGCATCATTTATTGCGTGCAGATGAAACCTTCGGAATTCGCCTTACGAGTTATCATAACCTGCATTTTCTGTTAAACTTAATGGAACAGGTGCGTCAAGCGATCCGCGAAGACCGCCTGGGAGATTTCCGCGAAGAATTTTTTGAGGCGTACGGATTCAATAAGCCGAATGCAAAAAATTTCTGAGTTCGAAACGATAGAGAACACGAAAGGGGGAAATTGAACAATGGAAACATTAATTGCGTTATCACCTTTACTATTGATGTTCTTGCTGATGTGGCTTTTCATCATCCGCCCGGCGCAAAAACGCCAAAAAACGACAGCTAACATGCAATCAGAATTGAAGCGTGGGGACCGCATCGTGACGATTGGCGGCTTGCACGGCCAAGTCGACGCAGTAGACGACGCGACGATCTACATCACGGTAGCTGACGGCACGCGCATGCAGTTCGAGCGCCAAGCCATCGCCCGCATCGTTGAATAAGTAACCGCAAAAACCGTCTTCCATCCGGGAGGCGTTTTTTTCGTCTAAGCAGGGAATGGCCCGACTGAATCACTTGATTAACACGAAAAATAAATTAAACAATTTTCCGAAAATTTTCATGCATTTGTTCTAAATTTTCCATCTGGAAGGTACAATGGAAACAGAACTGCAGAAAGGAGAACCGACATGATGAGCTATCCGGAAAAGTACGAGCAAGTGCTGCCGGCATTGGAGAGCAAATGCAGTGAATTTACGTATTTGCAATATGAAACATTTACCCCGGAAGCCTTATGGGATTATTGCCTGAAAAAAGCGTGGAAAAAGAAAAAAATCGAAGACATGCGTTTGCATGAAATGGTGTCGGACATCATGGATCTGACAGCTTCCGATTTTGTCGCTTACCATCAGGTGGAAGCCTTTAAAACCGCGAACTTTTTCACGGAAGACAGCATGGAGGACCTGCAGCAGCTTCTTCGTCCGGCGCGCCAGAAACCGCGTGGGATTTGACACCTTTTGGCACGTCACCGATAATGTAAGTGCTGTGTTCTATATTGAGGAGGAACTATACATATGAAAGCAAGATCTCGCATCATCGCCTTTTTCCTGCTGGTATTTCTGCTTATCGGATTGATTGGCACGACCAGCCTGCCGATCGCCAAAGACATCAATCTTGGGCTTGATTTGCAGGGCGGATTTGAAGTTCTTTATCAAGTCGAACCGCTAGAAGGCAGTGAGAAAGAAATTACAGAAGAAGTTGTCTCTGATACGACAGATGCGTTGAGAAGCCGCATCGATGTGCTTGGCGTCAGTGAACCGAGCATCCAAATCGAAAGCGGCAACCGCATACGTGTCCAATTGGCAGGGATTGAAGACCAATCGTCTGCCCGCGAATTGCTTTCAACCGAGGCGAATTTATCGTTCCGCGATGCGGATGATAATGTCATGTTGTCGGGGAATGACCTCGCGCAAGGCGGCGCCACGGCAACTTTCAATCAGGAAGGTCAGCCGATCGTCACGCTTGAACTGAACGAACCGGGCAAATTCGCCGAAGTGACTGGCGAAATCGCTCAAAAGCCGGCACCGGATAATGTCCTGGTCATCTGGCTCGATTTTGAAGAAGGCGTCGATTCCTATCAGGAAGAACGCCTGGAAGCGGATCCGAAATTCGTTTCCGACCCGCGTGTGTCACAACGCATCAATTCACCGAGCGTCGAAATCTCCGGTTCCTTTTCTGTAGAGGAAACACAGAATCTAGCCGGTATTTTGAACGCCGGGGCGCTTCCAGTGAAACTTACAGAAGTGTATTCGACATCAGTCGGGGCGCAATTTGGTGAACAGGCGCTTGACCAGACGACTTTCGCTGCCGGAATCGGGATCGCGGCAGTTCTGATCTTCATGCTATTGTTCTACCGTTTCCCAGGCGCGATCGCAGTCGTCACGCTATCCGCTTACGTCTATTTGATCCTTGTGATCTTCCAGTGGATTGGCGGCGTCCTGACTTTGCCAGGTATCGCGGCCATCATGCTCGGTGTCGGGATGGCAGTCGATGCCAATATCATCACCTATGAGCGCATACGCGAAGAATTGCGGACGGGCGAGTCCGTTCGGAATGCGTTCCGTGCAGGCGCCAAATCGTCATTCTCGGCTATTTTGGACGCCAACGTCACGACGCTTCTTGCTGCCGCTGTCTTGTTCTATTTCGGCACAAGCTCCGTCAAAGGGTTTGCAACGATGCTGATCATTTCGATTCTCGCGAGCTTCCTGACGGCTGTATGGGGTTCTCGACTTCTGCTCGGTTTGTGGGTATGGAGCGGGTTCCTAGACAATAAGCCAGGATGGTTCGGCTTATCGAAAAACAAGATTCACACGAAAGAAGAAAATCTTCATATCACGGATTTAACGACGCCTTACGACCGCTTTGATTTTGCCGGCAACCGCCGCAAATTCTTTGCTGCCTCGCTTGCGCTCATTTTGGCAGGCATGGTCGTACTGTCGATTTTCCAATTGAACCTTGGAATTGATTTCTCCAGCGGTACACGCGTGGAAATCACTTCTGACTCTTCATTGACTAAAGACGAAGTGGAAAGTTTTGTGGAAAGTGCAGGCTACCCGTCTGACGATATCGTCATGGCAGGTGAAGACTCTTCTATTGGGGTAGTTCGGTACGTCGATGACTTTAGCCAATCGGAAATCGATGAGTTGAAAGCGGCAGCGGTGGATGAATACGGAATCGAGCCGAACGTTTCGACCGTATCGCCGACAGTCGGCCGTGAACTTGCACAAAATGCTATGAAGGCACTTGCCATTGCGGCAGTGGGTATCATTATCTATGTAGCATTCCGCTTTGAATGGCGCATGGGGGTGGCTTCGGTCGTCGCGCTTTTGCACGATGCGTTCTTCATCGTCGCGGCATTCAGTTTGCTGCGGCTGGAAGTGGACATCACCTTCATCGCTGCCGTGCTGACGATTGTGGGTTATTCAATCAATGACACGATCGTTACCTTTGATCGGATCCGCGAGAATATGCGCCGTGTCAAAAAGGTGGAGACGGTGGAGCAACTGGAAAGAATCGTCAATACTTCACTGCGCCAGACTTTGACGCGATCGATCAATACCGTCATGACGGTGTTCCTCGTTGTGCTTGCGCTTCTGATTTTCGGGGCTGCTTCGATCACGAATTTCTCGATCGCCTTATTGATTGGCTTGATTGCAGGAACGTATTCGTCGATCTTCATCGCTGCCCAGCTATGGCTCGTCATGAAAAAACGCGAGCTGAATAAGAAAGGCCCGATCGATATCGAGAAGAAAGAACAAGAGTCTAAATGGGGCTCTGACGAACCGGTCGTATAAGTTTAATAGCAGAAAGGGACAGGGTATAGAGTATCGATACCTTGTCCCTTTTTCTATGTAAAAAAGCGGCAAGGTGTACGCAGCTTGAAAAAAGAAGGGATGGTTCACATGAAATTGCAATGGCTCTTATTGCTCGGTCTTGTTTTTGCTATCATCATCGCGGTATTTGCAGTATTTAATGTCGATAATGTGCCGGTCAATTATGTGTTCGGCGAAGCACAATGGCCATTGATCTTGGTCATTCTCGTATCCGCTTTGCTCGGATTCCTATTGTCGAGCATTCTTGCCATGACGCGCACTTACCAATTGAAGCGCAAAGTAAAGACGCTCCAGAAAGAAGTGGCGGTTAAGGAATCACTGATCGCGACACAGCAAAACGAAATCGCTGAATACCAGCGCGCAGGCGTCACGCCTGATGCAATGGTTGTAACAGGAGAAGAACGGACGCACGATGCGGACGATTCGCTCCGGTCTCAGCCTAAGCACGACGAGTTCGGTGTCAACGACACACCAGACCGCCGTCCGGACACGCGCCGCGACGAATTGTAAAAAAATGAACCTTTCGGCGCTTAGCCGAAAGGTTTTTGTCTGCTCGCTGATGTTGTATAATGTACGGGTGAGGAAGTGAGATCCAATGATTGAATCGAAAAAAAGATGGCAATTAACAAGCCCGGATGAACAAGCCGTCCAGGAATTACAACAAGCGTTATCCTTGTCATCTGTGCTGGCGAAGATTCTCGTCACGCGCGGAATCGACACAGTGGAAAAAGCGCAGGAATTTCTGGATGTCGATCTATCCGGCATACATAATCCGTTTCTGATGAAGGATATGGACGTTGCAGTGGCGCGTATCCAACAGGCAATTGAAGCGGAAGAAAAAATTCTCGTCTACGGCGATTACGACGCAGACGGGGTGACCAGTACGACAGTCATGATGACCGTGCTGCAGGATTTGGGCGCCGATGTGTCGTTTAAGATCCCGAACCGTTTTGACCATGGCTACGGCCCGAATGCAGAGCTGTTCAAGGAAGCCCATGCGGAAGGGGTCGGTTTGATCGTCACGGTCGACAACGGCGTGTCAGGAATTGAACCGGTGCGTTTGGCGAATGAGCTGGGGATGGACGTCATCATCAGTGACCACCACGATATCGGCGATGAACTCCCGGCAGCACTCGCCATTATCCATCCGCGACATCCAGAAGGCGAGTATCCGTTCGGCGAATTGGCCGGCGTCGGCGTCGCATTCAAAATGGCGCAGGCGCTCTACGGGGACATCCCAGACCATTTGACGGAGCTGGTCGCGATCGGCACGATTGCTGATTTGGTGCCGTTGCACGGCGAAAATCGCGTGCTCGTCAAAGAAGGCTTGCGTGCTTTACAGGATTCACCGATGCCCGCAATTGCGGCCCTCGCGGATGTGGCAGGCGTCAAGCAGCGCGACATCACGGAAGAGACGATCGGCTTCATGTTCGGCCCGCGCATCAATGCGATTGGCCGCCTGCAATCAGCAGATCCGGCTGTGCGCTTGTTCATGACCGACGATCCATCCGAAGCAAGGTCGCTTGCAGATGGTTTGGACGTGTTGAACAAAGAACGCCAGGCGATCGTCAAGGCGATTTCCGAGCAAGCGATCGAGCAAGTGGAAGCGCGTTACGGGGATCAGCTGCCGCATGTCATCGTCGTCGCGCAAGAAGGCTGGAATGCCGGTGTTGTCGGCATTGTCGCCTCGAAACTGACCGAAAAATTTTACCGCCCATCGATTGTGTTGTCACTCGATTTGGCAAACGGCAAAGCGAAAGGCTCGGCGCGCAGCATTGAAGGCTTCCATTTATACAACGAACTTGCCAAAAACCGTGACATCTTGCCGCATTTCGGCGGCCATCCGATGGCAGCTGGCATGACGCTTGCTGCAGAAAATGTCGACGAGTTGCGCGAGCGATTGAACGAACAAGCACAAACTTCATTGACGGCAGAGGATTTGGTGCCGGTCGTGTCGATCGATATTCCTGTCACGCTCGATGAAGTAAATACGGATACCATTGAAGGCATGCGCCGTCTCGCGCCATTTGGCATGGGCTTTGCCAAGCCGAAGTTTTACTTGAACGGCGTCATAGTAGCGGGCATCCGCAAAATCGGTGCGAGCCAGGCACATTTAAAAATGGAGCTGGCGCAAAACAGTTCCACTTTGGATGCTGTTGGATTTGGCATCGGCGAGCTTGGCGATGAACTGACGCCTGATGTGAAAATCGATGTCATCGGTGACTTGCAGGTCAACGAATGGAACGGTCGTAAAAAACCGCAGCTGTTGGTGGAAGATATCCGCACGGACGAATGGCAATTATTCGATATTCGTGGCATCCGCCAAGTGAGCCGTTGGTCGAAGCTCATCCCGAAACAGAACCAGGTGTTTGTCGCCTTCCAAAAAGAAACGGAAGCGGTATTCAGCTCGTTGCTTGAGGGGCCGATTATTGCGGCACAAGCTCTCGCTGAAACGAATTCCGCGAAAGACCACCTCGTGCTATTGGATCTGCCGGATTCGGAAGAACAGCTGTCATCGGTGCTGAAACAATTGCGGCCGAAGCGCGTCTATGCCCATTTCTATGCGCAGGAATCCCAGTATTTCGAGCGCATCCCAGACCGCGACCAATTTAAGTGGCTGTTCGGCTTTGTCAAAAAGCGCGGCACGTTCGACTTCAAAAAGAACGGCGAAGAACTTGCCAAACATAAAGGCTGGAGCCGCGAAACATTATTTTTCATGCTTCAGGTGTTTTTTGAACTCGGTTTTGTTACACTTAACAATGGAATTACCGAGATTGCACAGGCTCCGGGAAAACGTGATCTGTCAGAAGCGCCAGCTTATAAAAAGCGCGAGCGGCAAATTGCCTTGGAACAAAAGCTCCTGTATGCATCCTATCGGGATCTAAAAGACTGGTTTGACGCCCAAGTGTCAGCCAAGGAGGAAGAATTATGGATTTAAAGCAATATATTACGATTGTAGAAGATTGGCCGAAGCCAGGAATCAAGTTCAAGGATATTACATCTTTGATGGACAGCGGCGAAGCCTATAAATACGCAACGGATCAAATCGTCGCATACGCGAAGACGGTCGATGCAGAACTGATCGTCGGACCGGAAGCGCGCGGCTTCATCATTGGCTGCCCTGTCGCTTACGCTCTTGGAATTGGCTTTGCGCCCGTCCGCAAAGAAGGCAAATTGCCGCGTGAAGTGATTCGCGCACAATACGGCCTTGAGTACGGGACAGACGTATTGACAATGCATAAAGATGCCATCAAACCTGGACAGCGTGTCTTGATCACGGACGATCTTTTGGCTACCGGTGGAACAATCAACGCGACGATCAACTTGGTCGAACAGCTCGGCGGCGTAGTTGTCGGCTGCGCATTTTTAATCGAATTGACTTATTTGGATGGCCGCAAGAACTTGGACGGCTATGACGTCACAACTTTGATGCAATATTAAGAAAATCACTTTGCCTTTTGGGGCAAGGTGATTTTTTTTCTGACGGTAGGGTATGGTAGAGAAAGAAACTTGCGAGAGAGGTGATTTCCATGATCGAATTGGACAGACGGTATGACCCTGTGCAAAACAATGAATTGATCGGGCAGCTGCTAAACGATGCGACTCCTTTAGAACAAACTACCAGGGAGACCGAAGCGTTGTTCAATGACATCAAGAAAGACCTTCCCCGCGCTCGCATCAAACGGCCAGTCCACTTTTTCGAGAAGCTTTGGTCCGTATTTGCCGATGAGTACGAAGTGGCGGATGACAACGGCTATGGCACCATTGTGTTTGGCCAGGACCTGTTTCCGGAATGGAAAGGCAAGCTCGACCGGGAATGCAAAAAACTTGATTCTACTATTAACCGGCGCGTCAACATAGGCGATTATGGTGCAGTTGGCGACGGCATCACTGACTGTACGGAAGCCTTCAAAAAAGCAATCGGCAACGGCCGCGTGGAAGTGACGGTTCCGCCTGGCGTCTACATCGTCAAAGGCATCCGTGTCCCGTCGTGGAGCCGGATCGTCGGGGCTGGCAAGACCGCCTCCATCATCAAACTGCATCCAAAAGCACCGAAACGTTCCCGTTTATTGACGAACTCCAATTATGTAACCGGCAACCGCAATATTTCGATCGAAAGCTTGAGCCTCGACTGGAATGTGGAACGGCTCGGCCAGACAGAACGCACGAGTGCCTGGGGCAATTATTCGAGCTGCGTGACGTTCGCTGGCGTCACTTACGGCTGGGTGCGCGATGTCGAAGCGATCAATCCCGGACTGCACTGCGTCGACATCACGTCGCCGCTTTATAATTACGCAGGCGATGGCATGCGCGGAAGGGGCGGCTGCAAGTATATTTGGGTCGATAAAGTGAACGGCTTTGGTTTTGGGGACGATGGCTTGACAACCCACCACAGCGATTACGTCTTCGTTTCGAACTGCCATTTCTCCGACCCGAGCGGAAAAGCCCATAAAAAAGGCTATTCGAATTCAAATGGCATCGAAATCGATGACGGCTCGAGGCATATTTGGCTGTTCAATAATTCCACCACTCGCTGCTTCGGCGGCATCGAAATTAAAGCACACGCCAATTCCTCCGCAGCGTCCGGCGTCTTCATTTCCGGCCATCTATCGGTCAACGACAACCGCTCATTCAATTTCCGCCATATCGGCCATCACTTGCGGGAAGATCCCGAGTCTTTATCGGCATATAATATTAAAGCGCAGCGCCTTGTTTCGCTGGCTCCTGTTGAAACACGTCTTTATAAAGATTCATCGCCGCGCTCGCTGGTCATTTCGGGCTACCGCAATGTGGCGATCAACCGCTTCTTGTTCGAAGGCGATCCGCTTTATGATTACAAAGGGCGTCCCGCTTCCGCTGTGCAATACCGTGCTGAGCATATTTCGCTGTCAAACGGCGTGGTGCGCGGCTTCCGCACGGCAGGATCGGACATTTCGATCATGGGTGGCCAGCAGAGCGCTCGCAACGTCCGCGTCAAGAACATCATGAGCGTTGACTCGTCAAATAAGACCGTCGCAGTCGGTGATGACAGCAAATGGATCATGGTCGACGGCATCCGAAAACAGAAAGTAGATCGCCTGTAGCCCCTGGGGTATTTTCTTGAGATAGATGAAATCACGCAAAAGCTTTACTTTTTAGCGGAAAGTTATCTATAATAAAGAAATACTCTTCTGGAAATAAATAAAGCAAGGTGGGCAATTATGGCGAAAGATCAAGTGAGAACAGTTGAAGATGTATTCGAAATGGTTGCGTCCTATATGAATGCAGAACACGTAGAAACGATTAAAAAGGCGTACCAGCTTGCCTATGAAGCCCATGATGGCCAATTCCGGAAATCCGGCGAACCGTATATTGTGCATCCGGTGCAAGTGGCCGGGATCCTCGCAGAACTGCAAATGGATCCGGCCACCGTCGCAGCGGGTTTTTTGCATGATGTCGTAGAAGACACCGACGTCAGCCGCGAAGACATCGTCCGCGAATTCGATGAGGAAGTCGCATTATTGGTCGATGGCGTCACCAAACTCAGCAAGATCAAGTACATGTCAAAAGAAGAACAGCAGGCGGAAAACCACCGCAAAATGTTTGTCGCGATGGCGCAGGATATCCGCGTCATCCTTATCAAGCTGGCTGACCGTCTGCATAATTTGAGAACCTTGAAATACCAATCGGTTGAAAAACAGCGTATCAAAGCGAATGAGACGCTGGAAATTTTTGCGCCGATTGCACATCGTCTCGGGATCAATACGATCAAATGGGAGCTTGAAGACACGGCTCTCCGTTATCTGAACCCTCAGCAATATTACCGCATCGTCAACTTGATGAAGAAAAAACGCACGGAACGTGAAGACTATTTGAATAACGTCATTGGCGAAATCCGTGTCCAGCTTGACGATGTCGGCATTGAAGCCGATCTATTCGGACGCCCGAAGCATATTTACAGCATCTACAAGAAAATGGCGATGCAGAACAAGCAATTCAACGAAATCTATGATTTGCTTGCCGTGCGTATTACAGTCGATAGCATCAAAGACTGTTACGCGGTGCTCGGCATCATCCATTCCACATGGAAACCGATGCCTGGGCGCTTCAAAGATTATATTGCCATGCCAAAACAGAATTTGTACCAATCGCTCCATACGACCGTCATCGGGCCGCAGGGCGATCCTTTGGAAGTGCAGATCCGCACAGAGGAAATGCACCGCATCGCCGAATACGGGGTCGCAGCGCACTGGGCGTACAAAGAAGGCAAGACTTCTGACAAGCCGCTGAGCTCAGTCGATTCCCGCTTGTCGTGGTTCCGCGAAATCCTTGATTTCCAGAACGAATCCGACAATGCGGAAGAATTCATGGAATCGTTGAAATTCGATTTGTTTTCGGATATGGTATACGTGTTCTCCCCGAAAGGCGACGTCATCGAAATGCCGGACGGTTCTTGCCCAATCGATTTTGCCTACCGCGTCCATAGCGAAATCGGCAACAAGACGATCGGCGCAAAAGTGAACGGCAAAATGGTGCCGCTTGATCACGAACTGCACACCGGCGACATCGTTGAAATTTTGACGTCGAAGCAGTCGGTCGGCCCAAGCCGCGACTGGTTGAAAATCGCCAAGTCGACACAGGCCAAAAACAAGATCAAGCAATTCTTCAAGAAGCAGGTTCGCGATGACAATGTCCATAAAGGCCGTGACCTTGTTGAAAAAGAGATCAAAGCTCAGGAATTCACTCAAAAAGAAGTGCTGACAGCGGAGAACATCAAGCGTGTCATAGAGAAATACAATTTCGCCAGCGAAGATGATATGTATGCAGCTGTTGGGTTCAACGGCATCACCGCCCAACAAGTCGTCAACCGATTGGCGGAGCGCCAGCGCAAAAAGCGCGAGCAGGAAGAAGCCATCGAAAAAATCACCGTGGAAATGAAATCCAACCAGCCGAAAAAACAGACGGAATCTGGCGTCATCGTGCGCGGCATCGACAATATGATGATCCGTTTGTCTAAATGCTGCAACCCGGTGCCGGGCGATGCCATTCTAGGCTTTATCACAAAAGGCCGCGGCGTCTCGGTCCACCGTGCGGATTGCCCGAATATCCAGGCAGATGAATCCGACCGCTTGATCCCGGTCGAATGGGAAAATGCCGGATTGCCGGAAAATAAATCGTATCAAATCGATATCGAAGTACAGGCATACGACCGCACCGGCTTGATTAACGAAGTGATGCACATGGTCAGCGAGACGAAGACGACGATTACCGCCGTCAGCGGCCGTGCCGACAAAGACAAGATCGCGACGATTAATTTGTCGATCATGATTCCACATATTTCCCACTTGAACCGTGTCGTGGAACGCATCAAGCAGATTCCGGACGTCTATTCGGTTACACGCGTGACGAATTAAGGAGGAGCCATGAAAGTCGTATTGCAGCGTTCAAAAAAAGCATCCGTCACCGTTGACGGAGAAATTACAGGGGCGATCGATTCCGGCTATGTCTTATTGGTTGGCATCACCCATAGCGATAGCGAAGCGGATGCGGTGTATGCCGCGAAGAAAATTGCCGGACTTCGCTTGTTCGAAGACGAAGACGGCAAGATGAACCGCTCGATCGAGGAAGCGGGGGGCAGCGTGCTGTCGATTTCCCAGTTTACTTTATACGGGGACGTGAAAAAAGGGCGGCGCCCAAGCTTTGTCGAAGCGGCGCGCCCAGAACAAGCAGAACCGTTATGGCTGAAATTCAACGAGGAATTGACAAGCCACGGCTTACAGGTCGAAACCGGTGTATTCGGCGCGATGATGGACGTCCAGCTCGTCAACGACGGCCCGGTCACCATTATCGTTGATTCGGACGGTGCTAAGAAATAATGTTTGGAAGAGGCGAGCGAATCTGCTTGCCTCTTTTTTGATGGATAAAACGCCTGGGAATGATTTTTCAAAGCAATCGCCGGGCCAGTCTAAACAAAAATGCCCCGCTTCTCATTAGAGAAGCGGGGCATTTGATCTTATTCGCTTAATTCGGAATCAAAATAGCTGATGATGCCGTTGTAGAGGCCAAGTGCTGCTTGTTCGCGGAATTGGTCGCTCGAGACGATGCGTTCTTCGTTGAAATTGCTGAGAAAGCCAAGTTCGACGAGCACTGCCGCTTGGCGGTTATCCCGCAAGACGAGGTAATTGCCTTTTCTTGCGCCGCGGTCATCGAGTGTCAATTTCCCGGCCAATCCGCCGTTGATATGTTCGGCCAATTTCTGCTGGTACGGATGCTGATAATACGAAGTGAAACCTGAAACCGTGCTGTCTTCCGTGGCATCGTAGTGGATGCTGATGAAAGCGTCCGCTGCCACTTGATGGCTTTCGGAAACGCGGTGGCGAAGGTCGACGTACACGTCGGACTGCCTTGTCATGACGACGTCCGCGCCTGCAGAGCGCAAGTGATGGGACAGGATTTCCGCTGTCTTCAAGTTGAGGTCTTTTTCTTTTGTTTTCCGGACGCCGACCGTGCCACCGTCATTGCCTCCGTGGCCCGGATCCAAGACGATCGTCAAACCGTTCAAGGTGCCGGCTTTTCTTTCGGGTTGTTGTTCTTCTGCTGGTGCGGGTTCACTGGACGCTCCGGTGCGAACGACCCAGTCGGCAATATAAGCTTGGCGGCCGTCTTCAAGCGCCACTAAATACCATTGGCCTTCTTTGCCTGCCACCGACAGCTGTATGCCGGCATCAACGCGAGTGACTACTTCTGACGAGGTGTTTGCTTGCGCGCGCAGATTCGTTCCGTCGGTAAGGACGGTCACTTGTTCATCTGTAGCGCTCGCTTGTTGCACGGGCTGATCGGACATTTCGCCGTAGAAGGCGTAGACCCAGCCGGTTTTGCCCTCCGCGAGTTCAAGCTGGACCCAATTGCCGTCCATACCTTTGACGTTGAACACTTGGCCTTCTTTAACGGAGTCCTGGATTTCTGCGTTTAAACTCGGTTCACTACGAACATTCAATGCGTCGACAGCGATGCGGAATGAAGAAAGTTTTTCAAGGGCTTGAGCCGTTTCTGCCTGTTCTTCGGAAGACGAGTCTTCCGGAGACGCGGCTTGTTGCTCAGTCAAGCTTATGTACTGTGTCGAGACGAATCCGCGGACATTGCGGAATTGCACTTCTGTCCATTCGCCATGACTCGCGATGACTTCCGCCTGTTCACCGGCATTCATTTTCGACAGCACCGCGGAAGATAAATCAGCCTGCGCGCGGATGTTCAAGCTATCGACGGACGATACGGCGGTTTTGGTTGATGTGTCTTGTGCTTGTTCTGTACTGACGAGCCAGGAAGCGACCCAGCCTTCTGTATTGCCGTGGCGAATCTCGATCCAATCGCCGCTGCGGGAAACTTGTTGTGCTTTGTCGCCTTGTTTCATTGAGCCGATCACTTCATAGCTCAAACCCGGCCCGGTCCGGATGTTGACCGTCGATCCGGTCGCGGACACTTCGCCGTTATCTGCACGGGCAGGATTCGAATTGGCTAAGGGGATCGTGCCAGATAAGGCCAAAATGAAAACCAGCAAGGTAAGTAATAATCGTCGTTGCATAGAGGCCCTCCTATAATAAGTTCATCTTCACCATAATATCAAAAAAATCAGGCAATGTATGCAAAAGCTTGACAAGATTTCTTCAGCTGATTAAGATTGATTTATTCTACTTATATAATTTTTGCTGAAGACGGAGAAAGTAATTGTTTGCATCGACTGAAAAGAGAGGGAAAGCCCTGGGCTGAAAGCTTTCCTGCAGAGATCTGCAATGAATAACACTCTTGAGGTTCTTTGCTGAACGGCGCACTGCGCTTATTAGGCGAAGACGGTTCCGGCCGTTATCCGGACAGAGAGGGCGCAGAGTTTTGCGTCAACTAGGGTGGAACCGCGGAAGCTAATTGTTAGCTCTCGTCCCTTGCGCAAGCAAGGGGCGGGGGCTTTTTTGTATGGAAAAGGAGAGATGACAATGGGCAATATCCAAGCACCGCGCGGCACATACGATGTGCTGCCGCAAGAATCTGCCAAATGGCAGGAAATCGAACGAACAATCAATGAATTATGCAATCTCTATCAGTACAAGGAAATCCGCACGCCGGTTTTCGAACACACGGAATTGTTCCAACGCGGCGTCGGCGATACGACCGATATCGTCCAAAAGGAAATGTATACATTCCAAGACCGTGGAGATCGGTCTTTGACATTGCGCCCGGAAGGCACCGCATCCGTTGTGCGCTCATATGTCGAGCACAAACTGTTCGGCCAGCCCGACCAGCCGGTGAAGCTTTATTATACCGGTCCGATGTTCCGCTACGAGCGTCCGCAAGCCGGCCGTATGCGTCAATTCGTCCAGTTCGGCGTGGAAGCGATCGGCTCGAAAGACCCCGCGATCGATGCGGAAGTCATCGCACTCGCCATGGACGTCTATAAAGCGAGCGGGCTGAAAAGTTTGCGGCTCGTCTTGAATTCTCTCGGCGATACCGAAAGCCGATTGGCGCACAAAGAAGCGCTGATCGAACATTTCGCTCCGTCGATTGAAGAGTTCTGCAGCGACTGCCAGACCCGTCTCGAAAAGAACCCGCTGCGCATTCTTGATTGCAAAGTGGACCGCGAGCATCCCTTGATGGCGACGGCTCCTTCTCTTGCTGATTATTTGAATGAAGAATCGGCGGCTTATTTCACACAGGTTAAGGATTATTTGGACGAACTCGGCATCAGCTATGTCATCGATCCGAACCTGGTAAGAGGGCTTGACTATTACAATCACACCGCTTTTGAAATTATGAGCGAGGCGGAAGGTTTCGGGGCGATTACAACCCTTGCAGGGGGCGGCCGCTATAATGGGCTTGTCGAAGATCTCGGCGGCCCGGAATCTCCTGGGATCGGCTTTGCGATGAGCATCGAACGCTTATTGCTGGCACTGGAAATGGAAAAAGTGGAAATCGGGCAAGACAGGTCGCTTGATGCATACGTCATCGCAATGGATGCGGCATCGAAAAAGAAAGCCGTATCGGTTGTCCGCGACTTGCGCGCAAGCGGCATCTCGGCGGATATGGACTTCACTGACCGCAAGATGAAAGCGCAAATGAAGTCTGCCGACCGTAAAAAAGCACGTTTTGTCATCGTTATCGGTGAATCGGAGCTTGAAAGCGGCAAAGCGGCCGTCAAAGAAATGGCGACGCGCGACCAGCAAGAAGTGCCATTCGGTGAATTGGTTGAAAACATCCAGAAAAAGAAATCATTGGAGGAATAAATATGTCGAGAACACATTATTGTGGAGAAGTGAACGAAACGGCAATCGGCCAGCGCGTATCATTGAAAGGGTGGGTCCGTAAACGCCGCGACCTCGGCGGATTGATCTTCGTCGATGTCCGGGACCGTTCAGGAATCGTCCAAGTGGTCTTCAACCCGGAAATTTCGGAAGCAGCGTCAAAAATCGGTGAATCCTTGCGCAATGAATTTGTGGTGCATATCGATGGGCTTGTCGTCGAACGGGCGGAAGGCCAAGTGAATGCAGCGATGAAAACTGGCAAAATCGAAGTGCAAGTGGACAATGTGGAAATCATCAATGCCGCGAAAAACCCGCCGTTTGCGATTGAAGATCAAACGGATGTCAGTGAAGACTTGCGTTTGAAATACCGTTATTTGGACTTGCGCCGCCCAGCGATGTTCGAAACCTTGAAAATGCGTTCAGACGTCACCAAAACGATCCGCAACTTCCTCGACAGCGAAGGATTCTTGGATGTGGAAACACCGATTTTAACGAAATCCACACCGGAAGGCGCACGCGATTACTTAGTGCCAAGCCGCGTCCATGACGGCGAATTCTACGCCTTGCCGCAATCACCGCAATTGTTCAAGCAAATGCTGATGGTTTCAGGGGTAGACAAATATTATCAAATCGCACGTTGTTTCCGCGATGAAGATTTGCGCGCTGACCGCCAGCCGGAATTCACGCAAATCGATATGGAGATGAGCTTCCAGACGATGGAAGATATCATTGAATTAAACGAACGTTTGATGATTCAGGTGATGAAGGATGTCAAAGGCATCGACATCGATCCAGGATTCGAGCGCATGGGCTACCAGGATGCCATGGAACGTTTCGGTTCCGACAAACCCGATGTGCGCTTCGGAATGGAATTGACCGATGTATCGGAACTGGTGAAAGGCTCCGCTTTTAAAGTCTTCACAGGGGCAGTCGAATCTGGCGGGCAAGTCAAATTGATCAACGCCAAAGGCCAAGCCGACAATTATTCACGAAAAGACATCGATGCCCTTGGCGAATTCGCCGGGCGTTACGGAGCGAAAGGCTTGGCGTGGCTGAAAATGGAAGAAGGCGGCGTCAAAGGGCCAATCGCCAAATTTTTCGAAGGAGAAATGGCTGACAGCTTGATCGCAGCAGCTGATGCGGAAGCAGGAGACTTGCTATTGTTCGTCGCTGACTCCAAAACGGTTGTGGCGGATGCACTCGGTGCCTTACGCATGAAGCTCGGAAAAGACTTGGATTTGATTGACCAATCGATCTTCAAATTCCTATGGATCACCGACTGGCCGTTGCTTGAATACGACGACAAAGACGGCCGTTACTACGCGGCGCATCATCCATTCACAATGCCGTTTGAAGAAGACCTCGACAAGCTTTCCACTGAACCGCAAAACGTCCGCGCACAAGCTTATGACTTGGTGTTGAATGGCTATGAACTAGGCGGGGGATCGGCGCGGATTTACAAACGCGACATCCAGGAGAAAATGTTCGAAGTGCTCGGGTTCTCGAAAGAAGAAGCGACAGAGCAATTCGGCTTCTTGCTCGAAGCATTTGAATACGGGACGCCTCCACACGGTGGCATTGCATTTGGCCTTGACCGTTTGGTGATGCTGTTGGCGGGGCGCACTAACCTGCGTGACACGATCGCATTTCCGAAGACTGCTTCTGCGAGCGATATGCTGACGGAAGCGCCAAGTCCAGTATCATCGGCCCAATTGGAAGAATTAAGCCTAGCGGTAACTATTCAGAATAGTGAAAAAGATTCAGAGTAAAAGGCTTGTGCATCCATTTCGGGTGTGCTACTATACTTGTAGAGAGAATCCTGATGTGTTCGTTTTTAGCAATTCGATTTTGACCCAACATTTTGTCGTCGGGAGACCTACATATCGCCATGGCTAACATGCCTTAACGGGAAGTTATAAGTGGTGATGCGGTCACCCACCTGCTATAAGCGGGTTCAAACGATGCGCAACACAAAGGACGGCACGATCGGGATTCTTCATACATAAGCAATCCAAATCCCTCCGGCATTTGCCGGAGGGATTTTCAATGTGTATAATCCCTAGTATCCCTATTTAATATCGAATCGGAAAGGCAGTGGGAATATGTTACATCAATTTTCAAGAAACGAACTCGCCATCGGCAAAGAAGGTATGGAAATGGTGAAAGGTTCGACGGTCGCCATTCTTGGCGTTGGCGGAGTCGGCTCATTTGCAGCCGAAGCTTGCGCAAGAAGCGGCGTCGGAAAAATCATCCTTGTCGATAAAGACAATGTCGACATCACCAACATCAACCGCCAATTGGTGGCCAATCTTTCGACAGTTGGCCAGTCAAAAGTCGAAGTGATGAAAAAACGCATTGAAGACGTCAACGTGGAATGTGAAGTGGTGACACTTCATATGTTCTATACAGAAGACACTTATGAAGAGTTTTTCAGCCATAAGCCTGATTATGTCATTGATGCCTCGGATACACTGATCTATAAAGTGCATTTGATCAAAGAATGCTATAGCCGCCGCATTCCAATCATCTCGAGCATGGGCGCCGCAAACAAAACGGACCCAACGCGTTTTAAAATCGCGGACATCTCGAAGACCCATACCGATCCTCTGGCGAAAATGATCCGCAAGAAACTGAAACAAGCGGGCATTCGCAAAGGCGTACCGGTCATTTTCTCAGATGAAAGCCCGATTGTGGTGCGTGAAGATGTCGTTGAAACCGTCGGCAAAAAAGACGCGGCGATCCGCAAGGCACAGATGCCGCCATCTTCCAATGCGTTCACCCCATCGACCGTTGGCTTGATCGCGGCGAGCTGGGTCGTCAACCAGATCACCAAATCAATCCATATCCAGCGCGTCAATCAATAGCCAATAGAAAAACGGACGGAGAATGTCATCATTCTCCGTCCGTTTCTTTATGCATCATTTTTTTCGGAAGCCTTTCAGTTTTTCGTAGATACCGGCGAATTTCTTTTCTTCTCCAGCGACGACCGGCTTGTAGAATTCCGCTTTTTTTAGTTCTTTAGGCAAATAATCCTGGTCGGCCCAGCCGCCGAACGAGCCGATCGGAGTATCGTGCGGATATTTATAGCCGCCGTGGCCGAGTTCGGCGCTGCCGGCGTAATGTGTATCGCGCAGATGCGCTGGGATATCGCCGACTTGTCCCTTATTTATGGCGGCCATAGCCGCATCAATCGCACGGTAGGCGGAATTGGATTTCTCCGACAAGCACATCTCGGCGACGGCTTGTGCGAGCGGGATACGGGCTTCCGGCAAACCGAGCCGGTCTGCCGCCTGGCACGCTGCGAGCACATGTCCGCCGACAGCCGGATTGGCAAGGCCGATGTCTTCATAAGCCATGACGAGCAAACGTCGTGTCACTGCAGTCAAGTCGCCGTTCTCCAGCAGATGGGCGAGATAATACATTGCCGCATTGACGTCGCTGCCGCGCACAGATTTCTGCAAAGCTGATAACAGGTTGAAGAAGTGGGAACCTTTTTTGTCGCCGAATACGCCGACGCGCTTAATCATCTGCTCGATGATGCCGTCATCGACAATGTATTCGCCGTCTTCTTCGTCGGACGCAATAACAATCGATTCGAGCATCGTCAACGCTTTCCGGGCATCACCGTTCGTCCCTTCGGCAATGCGGTTGACTTGTTCTTTGGAGATCCGGATCTTCTCCCGGCCGAGCCCGCGCTTTTCATCCGCCAATGCGCTATTCAACAACTCGACGATGTCTTCGTGTGTCAGCCGCTTGAGCTGCTTGATTTCTCCGCAGCGCGAACGGATCGCCGGGTTGACATCGTGGAACGGATTTTCCGTGGTCGCGCCGATCAGCACGATCGATCCTGATTCGACGTGCGGCAACAGCGCGTCTTGCTGTAATTTATTAAAGCGGTGGATTTCATCTAAAAACAGTAATACTTTCCCGGTAATGCGCGCTTCCTGGACGACCGATTCGACGTCTTTTTTGCCGGAAGTTGTCGCATTGAGTGCGATGAACGGCAGATCAGACGTGCCGGCGATGGCGTGGGCGATTGAAGTTTTGCCGATTCCAGGGTCGCCATATAGGAGCATGGACGGCACGTGGCCGCTTTTGATCATTTTATACAATGCTGTAGAGGGGCCGATGACGTCCTTTTGGCCGACGACTTCGTCAATCGTCCGCGGACGCATGCGAAACGCAAGTGGTTCATTGTGCACGAGGAAAACTCCTTCCGTTTATTCATTCCATCAGTATAGCGAATTGGGCGCTGAAAGTCATTGAAAGCCTATGACCTGTAAGATATGCTATACTTATTTGAAGAATTGACGATTAGGTTTAGGGGAGTAGTTCAGATGAAAATATCAACGAAAGGCCGTTACGGCTTAACAATTATGATCGCATTAGGAAAACAATACGGCGCAGGACCGGTGCCGCTGCGCAAGATTGCCGCGGACAATGAGTTATCGGAAGCCTATCTCGAACAGCTCGTGGCACCACTGCGCAATTCCGGGCTCGTGAAGAGCGTGCGCGGGGCATACGGCGGCTACATGTTGACGCGCCACCCGAAAGAGATTTCAGCGGGAGACGTCATTCGAGTGCTTGAGGGGCCGATCCAACCAGTAGAAGGCATCGAAGACGAGAAACAACCCCAGCGTGAATTATGGGGCCGCATCCGCGATGCTGTGAAAAATGTCTTGGATACGACAACAATCGAAGATTTGGCACAGACAGAAGAAGGCGACACCGAACATTACATGTTCTATATATAAGGAGTTAATAAATCATGAAACAAATCTATTTGGACCATGCGGCGACGTCGCCGATGCATCCGCAAGCAGCAAAAGTGTTTGCTGAAGCCTTAAGTGAACATTACGGCAATCCATCAAGCATCCACCAGACCGGCCGCAGTGCGCGGCGCATTTTGGATGAAGCTCGGAGCACACTCGCTGCAAGCATTCACGCAGGCGATAACGAAATCATTTTCACATCCGGCGGCACAGAGGCGGATAATTTGGCGATTTTCGGAACAGCCAGCGCCAAAGAAGGTCGCCATATCATCACCACGCAAGCCGAACATCACGCCGTTCTTCACGCTTGTGAAGAAATGGCGAAACAGGGCTATGATGTGACGTATTTGCCGGTGGACAAAACTGGCCGCGTCAAGCCGCAAGACGTGAAACAAGCGCTCCGAGATGATACGATTCTCGTGACGGTCATGCTCGCCAATAACGAAATCGGCACGATCCAGCCAATCGCTGAAATCGGGGAGCTGTTGAAAGGGACGAATGTCACTTTCCATACCGATGCGGTGCAGGCATATGGTTTATTGCCAATCGATGTGGATGAGTTAAACGTCGACTTGCTATCGGTTTCTGCCCATAAAGTGAACGGCCCGAAAGGCATCGGATTTTTATACCAGCGCAAAAACACGCCGCTCAAGCCCTTGCTGTACGGCGGCGAACAGGAACGCAAACGCCGCGCCGGAACGGAAAACGTGCCGGCCATCCAAGCGTTCGCAAGCGCAGTGAAAATCGCGCAGGAAACGATGGAAGATAAACGGCAAGCGTTCAACGGATTCAAAGAGCTGTTCCGTGCCGAATTCAATGAAAAAGGCATCGATTTCAAAGAGAATGGCATCGATCAATTGCCCCATATCTTTAACGTCTCCTTGACGGGCATCGACATTGAATCGTTTTTGGTCAATTTGGACCTATCCGGCATTTCCGCATCGAGCGGGTCGGCATGCACGGCCGGTTCGATCGACCCGTCGCACGTGCTCGTTGCGATGTACGGGCAAAACGCAGCAGAACTGCGCAATTCGATCCGTTTCAGCTTTGGCATTGGCTTGACCGCCACGGATATTGAACAAGCAGCCGAAAAAACGGCTCAAATCACGAAGCGCCTAGCGCAAAAATAGAAAAGGTGAATACAATGGAAACAAAAGCTCCACAAGATACACGCGTAGTCGTCGGCATGTCCGGAGGGGTCGACTCTTCGGTAGCCGCTCTTTTATTGAAACAGCAAGGCTATGACGTCATCGGCATCTTCATGAAAAACTGGGATGATACCGACGAAAATGGCGTCTGTACCGCCACGGAAGATTACGAAGACGTTATCCGCGTCTGCAACCAAATCGGCATTCCGTATTATGCGGTCAATTTTGAAAAGCAATACTGGGATAAAGTGTTCACATATTTCCTGGAGGAATATAAAGCCGGCCGAACGCCAAATCCGGACGTTATGTGCAATAAGGAAATCAAGTTCAAGGCATTTCTTGAGCATGCCTTAAGCCTCGGTGCGGATTATCTCGCCACGGGCCATTACGCACGCGTTGAAACGGATGAAAATGGTGTTGCGCACATGCTGCGAGGCGTCGATAACAATAAAGACCAAACCTATTTCTTGAACCAGCTCAACCAAGATCAATTGTCGAAAGTCATGTTCCCGCTCGGTGCGATCGAGAAAAAGGAAGTTCGTGAAATCGCACTTGAAGCAGGGCTTGCAACGGCGACGAAAAAAGATTCGACCGGCATCTGCTTTATTGGCGAACGCAATTTCAAGGAATTCCTAAGCCAATATCTTCCAGCTCAACCGGGTTCAATGGAGACTTTGGACGGTGTCAAAAAAGGTTCCCATGACGGCTTGATGTATTACACGATCGGCCAGCGACAAGGGCTCGGCATCGGTGGAGCGGGCGATCCGTGGTTCGTGATCGGAAAAAACTTGGAGAAAAACGTTTTGTATGTCGGGCAAAACATCCATCACGATGCCTTGTTTTCCGATAGCCTAACAGCAGTCAATTTGAGCTTCACAACAGGCGATGCACCGGCCGAATCGTTCCAGTGCACAGCGAAATTCCGCTACCGCCAGCAAGACGTCGGCGTGACGGTCGACATGAAAAATGGCGAAGCAGTCGTCACATTTGATGAGCCGGTCCGCGCGATTACGCCAGGCCAAGCGGTCGTTTTTTACGACGGCGACGAATGCCTCGGCGGCGGCACGATCGACCGTGTATTCAAAAACGGCGCACAACTGGACTATGTAGGATAATGGAGGAATCGGCGATGAATTATAACGAAATCGGCATCAAAGCCTTGCAAGATGGCCGTGCAGAAGACGCCATCCAAGCGTTCACAAACGCCATCGAACAACAGCCGGAAGATGCACTCGGCTATATCAATTTCGGGCATGTATTGACATCGATGAACGAAACCGAGCGTGCCGAGCGCTTTTTCCAGAAAGCCCTGACGCTCGATGAAACCTCAGCAACTGCCTATTACGGTTTGGCGAATTTATACTACAATGCAGAGCGCTATGAAGAAGCGTTGAAACTATACGAAAAAGCGGTGCAAAACGGCATCGAAGGCTCGGATGCCCATTATATGATCGGCAAATGCTTCGAACGCATCGACCAGCCGAAACTCGCCTTGCCTTATTTGCAGCGCGCTGTTGAATTGGATCCAACCGATTTGCAAGCACGTCTCAGCTACGGCATCGCGCTGGCTTCTATGGAACTATTCGATCTAGCGGAAGAGCAGTTTGTTTACGCGCTTGAAATCGATGTGGACCACTCCGACGTTCATTACAACCTCGGCGTTTTGTATGCCGTATCGAGCGACCGTACGGAAGATGCCATGTACCATTTACAGCGTGCGTACACATTGGATGATAAAAACGAAATGGCGCGTTACGCCTACGATATGATCAACGAACGCTTGAATTAAAGCATTGAAAGAGAGGAGACGGCCGCATGTCCGGACAGATCGATTTATTCCAAAAAGAAAGTGAATTTGTGCTGGGGCGTCCGGTCGTCTCGATTTTTCACAATCCCCAAAACCTCTTCTCCATCATCAAAGTAAAAATCCAGCAAACCAACACCCCGTATACCGAAAAGGAAATCATCGTCTCCGGTTATTTCCCGAAGCTGTCGCTAGAAGAGCAATACAAATTCACCGGCAGCGTCAAGAACCATCCGAAATATGGCGTGCAGTTCCAGGCCGAAACCTTCAAGAAAGAAGTGCCCGAAACCGAACAAGGCGTCGTGCATTACTTGTCGAGTGATTTGTTCAACGGCATCGGGCGCAAAACCGCCGAGACAATCGTCAAGAAGCTCGGCAGCGATGCCATCAAGAAAATCCTGGAAGACCCGGATGCGCTAGATGCCGTTCCACGCCTGTCGGATGAGAAAAAAGACACGATCCGCTCGACATTGCAGATGAACTTAGGGCTTGAACGCGTGATGATCCAATTGAACGATTGGGGCTTCGGCCCGCAAATCGGCATGAGGATCTACCAGGCGTACCGAGAGGAAACCATTGAGATCCTGACGAAAAACCCATTCCAGCTTATCGAGGAAATCGAAGGCATCGGCTTCCACCGGGCGGACGAACTCGGTTCGAAACTCGGCATCACCGGCAGCCATCCTGACCGCATCAAAGCGGCGATCCTTCATGTCTTGAACCAGGCATCGTTGTCGGAAGGGCATGTCTTCGTCGACGCGAAGAATCTGATCCTGCTCGTCAAGCAAATGCTCGAGGCGAGCCAACGCGAAGACATTCCGGTCGAATCGATTTCCAAGGCGGCGATTGAATTGAACGAAGAAGGCAAAGTGGCGGGGGAAGAAACCCGCCTTTATTTGCCGTCGCTGTATTATTCGGAAGTCGGCATTGCAACAAAGCTTGAGACTTTAATTGCCGAACAGGAGACGCGCGACGGGTTCCCGTCATCCGAGATCCGCAAAGCGCTCGGCGAAGCGGAAGAGCGGCTCGGCGTGAATTATGCCGAGACACAAATCGATGCCATCGAGAAAAGCTTGAACTCGAGCGTCATGATCCTCACCGGTGGACCTGGTACCGGCAAGACGACCGTCGTCCGGGGCTTGGTCGAAGTTTATGCCGAGCTGCACGGCTTGTCGCTCGACCCGAAAGACTACGCCAAGAAAAAAGAACCGTTCCCGATCATTTTGGCAGCTCCCACAGGACGCGCGGCAAAACGCCTCAGTGAGTCGACCGATTTGCCGGCGATGACGATTCACCGTTTGCTCGGCTTTAACGGGCAGGAACGGGAAGAGGAAACGGAAAAAGACATCGAAGGCAAATTGATCATCATCGATGAAATGTCGATGGTCGACACGTGGCTTGCCCATCAATTGTTAAAAGCGGTCCCTGTCGACGCCCAGCTGATCTTTGTCGGCGACCAGGATCAATTGCCGCCTGTCGGTCCCGGCCAAGTGCTGCGGGACATGCTGGCATCTGGCCGCATCCCGACGGTCGAGCTGACGGAAATCTACCGCCAAAGCTCAGGCTCATCGATCATCGAACTCGCGCATCAAATGAAAGCCGGGAAACTGCCGGACGATATCGAGGCGAAGACGTCCGACCGATCATTCATCCGAGCAGGTGCGGACCAGATTCCGATGGTTGTCGAAAAAGTGGTCAAGAGCGCATTATCCAAAGGGCATACGATCAAAGACATCCAAGTGCTCGCGCCGATGTATAAAGGGCCGGCTGGAATCGATGCGCTCAACCAGATGATCCAGCAGATGGTCAACCCGAATGATGACGGCTCCCGTAAAGAGCTGGTGTTCGGCGACATCACGTACCGCATCAATGACAAAGTGCTGCAGCTGGTCAATCAGCCCGAGAGCAATGTCTTTAACGGCGATATGGGCGAAGTTGTCGCCATTATGAAAGCGAAAGAGACGGTGGAAAAGCAGGACCTGCTCGTCGTTTCATTCGACGGCATCGAAGTGACCTATCAGCGCAGCGACTTGAACCAGCTGACGCTCGCCTATTGCTGTTCGATCCATAAAGCGCAAGGCTCGGAATTCCCGACGGTCATCATGCCGGTCGTTCGCGGTTATATGAAGATGCTGCGGCGCAATCTGCTTTATACTGGGATCACGAGAAGCCGCGATTTCTTGATCTTGTGCGGCGACCCGGGCGTGTTCCGCTATGGTGTCGAGCGCACCGACGATTCGAGCCGCTTGACGACATTGGCGGACCGGTTGGGCATAGCGGCTGTTCCGGATGAAGGAGCCCACTCAGATGCGCTAGAAACATCAGCTGAAAAGGCAGAGCCGGAACCGGAAGCCGCAGGACCCAAAAGCCTGACGCAGCAAAACGCCCATCTGATCCATCCAATGGTCGGCATGGACGGTGTCACGCCGCGTGACTTCCAAGAAGCGTAAGCGTGCTTGACAAGGCCCGCGTGGTTTTCTATAATTCAATTTATAACAGATAGACAACACCTAGACGGAGACAGTAAAGAGATTCCGGCTGCTTAGAAAAAGGCTCCCCTTGGCTGAAAGGGCCTTCTGCCGCATCTTTTGAACGCTACTCCCGAGTGCAGCTAATCACTGCCGTCCCGCCGCGTTAAGGCGCTTGAGAGACACAGGATACTTTTTCTGTGTAACCAGGGTGGTACCGCGAATCAAGCCTTCGTCCCTTTTTATTAGGGGATGAAGGCTTTTTATTATGCAGAAGGAGGAATTTTGATGAAGAATTTGAAAGCTGAAGAAATCAGAAAGCTCTATCTCGACTTTTTTAAAGAAAAAGGCCACGACGTGGAACCAAGCGCGCCGCTTGTGCCGTTTGAAGACCCGTCGCTGTTGTGGATCAACAGCGGTGTCGCGACATTGAAGAAATATTTTGACGGGCGCGTCATCCCTGAAAATCCGCGCATCGTCAACGCGCAGAAATCAATCCGCACAAACGATATCGAAAACGTCGGCAAAACAGCTCGCCACCATACATTTTTCGAAATGCTCGGCAACTTCTCGATCGGTGAATATTTTAAAACAGAAGCCATCCACTGGGCGTGGGAATTCCTGACAGACGATAAATGGATCGGATTTGACGCAGACAAGCTGTCTGTTACGATCCACCCGGAAGATGAGGAAGCTTACGCGATCTGGCTCAATGAAGTCGGCGTGCCGGCTGAACGCATCATCCGCTTAGAAGGGAATTTCTGGGATATCGGGGAAGGCCCGAGTGGACCGAACTCCGAGATTTTCTACGACCGCGGCGAGAGCTACGGCAACGACCTAAACGACCCTGAATTGTACCCGGGCGGCGAGAATGAGCGCTATTTGGAAATCTGGAACTTGGTGTTCTCCCAGTTCAACCACAATCCAGACCATACGTACACGCCGCTTCCGAAACAAAACATCGATACGGGAATGGGCTTGGAACGCATGGCTTCGGTTGTGCAAGACGTGCCGACTAACTACGACACCGATCTGTTCGTCCCGATCATCGAGAAAACAGCAGAAATTTCGGGCAAATCCTACGGCGAGAGCCAGGAACAGGATATGGCATTCAAAGTCATCGCCGATCATGTGCGCACAGTCGCATTTGCCATCGGAGACGGCGCCTTGCCATCAAACGAAGGGCGCGGCTATGTGCTGCGCCGACTATTGCGCCGCGCAGTGCGCTATTCGAAAAAACTTGGCATCGAAAAACCGTTCATGTACCAGCTTGTGCCGGTCGTGGGCGAGATCATGCAAAGCTTCTATCCTGAAGTTAAAGACAAGGAAGATTTCATTGTCCGTGTCATGAAACTCGAAGAAGAGCGTTTCCTGGAAACCTTGCATGACGGCTTGGAGATTCTGTCTTCGGTTGCTAAAAAGCAAAAACAGGCCGGCCATAGCGAAATCCCGGGTGAAGATGTGTTCCGTCTGTATGACACGTACGGCTTCCCGGTGGAATTGACAGAAGAATATGCAGAAGATGAAGAAATGACGGTCGACCACGCAGGGTTCGAACGTGCAATGAACGAACAGCGTGAACGTGCAAGAAACGCACGCCAAAACGTTAATTCCATGCAGACGCAATCGGAAGTGCTCGGCAATATTAAAGAAGAAAGCGAATTTATCGGCTATTCGCATACAGTGGCAGACGCTGAAATTGTCGCCATCGTCAAAGACGGGGAATTGGCTGACAGCGTACAAGAAGGAGAAGAAGTACAGCTTGTGCTGGACCGTACGCCATTCTATGCTGAAAGCGGCGGTCAGATCGCCGACAAAGGGACCTTATCGAATGATTTGGTGTCAGCTTCAGTGCTTGATGTGAAAAAAGCGCCGAACGGCCAGAACTTGCATAATGTCCGAGTCGATTCCGGTGAGTTGACGAAAACGGCTGTTAAAGCGAAAGTCGATGCATCCGAACGCCGCCATACGGTCAAAAACCATACGGCGACTCACCTCTTGCATCAGGCTTTGAAAGATGTGCTCGGCACGCATGTCAACCAAGCTGGATCGTACGTCGGCCCAGACCGTCTGCGCTTTGACTTCTCCCATTTCGGCCAAGTGACGAAAGAGGAACTGGCTACGATCGAGCAGGCAGTCAATGAAAAAATTTGGGAAGGTATCGAAGTTGAATCTGGCTATCATAATTTACAGGAAGCAAAAGATATGGGCGCGATGGCTTTGTTCGGCGAAAAATACGGCGATGTCGTGCGCGTTGTTGCGATCAGCGATTACTCGCTTGAATTATGCGGCGGGATTCACGTGGCGAACACGTCCGAAATCGGCGTCTTTAAAATTGTTTCAGAAGGCGGCATCGGTGCCGGCGTCCGCCGCATCGAAGCATTGACCGGAAAAGGCGCTTATGTGAACATGAAGCAAAGCGAGAAGACCTTGGACGAAGCAGCTTCCCTATTGAAAGCGAACCCTCGCGACCTCGTGCAAAAAGTTGAAGCAACACAAGCCGATATCAAATCACTGCAGCGCGAAAATGAATCGCTGCTGCAGAAAGTTGCCAATGCCCAATCTGGCGAATTGCTGGAGTCGGCAAGAAAAGTTGGAGATGTGACAGTACTGTCAGCAAAAGTTCAAGCAAAAGACAATAATCAGCTGCGCCAGATGGTCGATGACTTGAAAGCGAAATTCGAGCAGGCGGTTATCGTTCTAGGTGCGAGCGACGGCGACAAAGTCATGCTTGCAGCAGGCGTATCGAAGAACATTGCCGGCAAAGATTACCACGCAGGCAATATCGTCAAAGCGGTTGCTGAGCAATGCGGCGGCAAAGGCGGCGGGCGTCCGGACATGGCGATGGCTGGAGCGAAAAATCCAGAGCAATTGGATGCGGCGCTCGAATCGGTTTACACTTTAGTCAAATAGGTTTAACAAATGTGTGCTTTCAGTTATAATGGGATTCAGCAAGAGGAACGAAATATTAAATCACACATTCCGAAAGTGAGGTGCTTGTCGTGAGCTCATTTGATCGCACGATGAAATTCGATTCATCCGATGAGTCGATAGAGCAGGACGTAAAGCAGGTCATGCTGCAAGTCCATGCTGCTCTAGAGGAAAAAGGCTACAACCCGATCAATCAGATCGTCGGGTATCTACTTTCAGGTGATCCGGCTTATATCCCTCGCCACCAGGATGCCCGGAACATGATCCGGAAACTGGAGCGGGATGAAATTTTGGAAGAACTGGTGAAGTTCTACATCAAAAAGAATAACGAGGAATAATTATGCGAACAATGGGATTGGATCTCGGCTCCAAAACGATCGGAGTGGCGATCAGCGATGCACTGGGCTGGACGGCACAAGGCATCGAAACCGTCAAAATCGACGAGGCGAATGGCCAGTTCGGGCTTGAACGCCTTGGCGAATTGATCAAAGAATACAAAGTAACGGAAGCGGTCGTGGGCTACCCGAAGAACATGAACAACTCAATCGGGCCACGGGCGGAAGCTTCCGAAAAGTTTGCAGCATTGCTAAAAGAAGGATATGATATACCGGTAGTGCTTTGGGATGAACGGCTAACGACGATGGCAGCAGAGAAAATGCTGATTTCTGCCGATGTCAGCCGGAAAAACCGCAAAAAAGTAATCGACAAGATGGCTGCAGTAATGATTTTGCAAGGCTACCTTGATTCAAAAAAATGATGAGGTGACACAAATGGAACATGGTCAAGAGCATATTACAGTAGTGGACGAGCACGGCAACGAACAATTATTCGAAGTGCTGTTCACATTTGAATCGGAAGATTTCGGGAAATCATACGTCTTGTACTTCCCAGTTGGCGCAGATGAAGACGAAGAAGGCGAGATCGAAATCCACGCATCTTCATTCACTGAAAACCTGGATTCTGAAGAGAACGTTTCCGGCGGCGAACTTCGCCCGGTCGAAACGGAAGAGGAATGGGACATGATCGAAGAAATGCTTAATACTTTCCTTGAGGAAGAAGAAAACGAAGAGCAATAACCATAAGGGGGACGGAATTGAACCTTGATTCCGTCCCTTTCGTTTGAATCGCTTCTGTTTTAGAGAGATGAATAGCTGAGGGGGAAAACCCGTGGAAAAGCAGTCAAAAAAAGATGTCATGTTCGACAGGATGAAGGAAAAGAAAAAAGAAGTGAGAGTTGTTCGGCGCATTGTATTGATCGTCGCGCTCGTCCTTCTTGTGGTCATTGCGGTGGCCGGCTGGCAAGCGTATAGCTATGTCACGGGCGCACTCGAACCTGTCAATCCGGATTCCGAGGAGGTCATCGATGTCGAAGTGCCGATCGGTTCCAACTTGGACAGCATTGCCGCATTGCTTGAAGACAACGGCGTCATTAAAGACGCGAGAATCTACAAGTATTACGTCAAGTTCAAGAATGAATCCGAATTTCAGGCAGGCAGCTATGGCTTGACTCAATCAATGACATTGGACGAAATTACGGAAAGTTTGAAAACCGGGAAAGTTTATCATGAACCGTTGTACACGATCAATGTTCCTGAAGGCTTGACCTTAGAAGAAATCGCCGAGCGCGTGATTGCGGAAAATACCGAATACACCGCGGAGCAATTTATGGAACAAGTGCAGGATGAGGCTTATATCGACGAATTGATCGTCAAATATCCTGATTTGCTGACAGAGGAAATCAAAGGCGAAGACGTCAAATTTGCGCTCGAAGGCTACCTATTCCCGGCTACTTATCCGATCTATGAAGAAAACCCTTCGCTTGCAGTATTGATTGAGCAAATGCTCGATGCCACGAAAGCGAATATCGAACCGTACCAAAGCGTTTTGCAAGAAGAGGAAAAATCGCCTCATTGGCTGTTGACTTTCGCTTCGTTATTAGAAGAAGAAGCAACTGCGAAATCAGATCGCCAAACCATCGCAAGCGTATTCTATAACCGGATGGATCAAGACATGCCGCTGCAGACAGACCCGACCGTCATTTATGCGATGGGTGAGCATAAGGACCGCCTGTTCAACTCGGATTACGAGTTTGAAGATCCTTACAGCACCTATACAAATAAAGGTTTGCCGCCTGGACCGATCGCCGCTGCCGGCGCATCATCGATCGAAGCGGTGCTTGACCCGAACCAAACGGAATACCTATACTTCCTCGCTGACTCAGAGGGCAATAATTACTTCTCGACCAACTACGAACAGCATCTTAAATACCGTGACGAACATATCGGAAATTGATCTAAGAAGGAAGGGAGCGTCCGTTTCCCTTCTTCTTTTCTGTTCAAATGAAGCACAAGAGCATGAAAGGAGCGGACATCCGCAATGCCCGATACAACAATAGAAGCTTTATTCGAAACGATGCGCTCCTACGCTGCGGAGCATCATGTGCCGATCATGGAAGAGCACGGCATCGAGGAGCTGCTGGAATTATTGCAGCAGCAACAGCCGCAGCGCCTGCTTGAACTCGGAACGGCAATCGGCTATTCGGCGCTCCGGATAGCGAAAGCCTTGCCGGATGCCAGCATTGACACAATTGAACGGGATGAAGAACGCCACAGCAAAGCGCTTGGATTTATCCAGGAATCGGGACTCGAAGGACGTGTGCAGGCCATCTGTGCCGATGCGCTCGAACTGGATATTGCTAAATTAACCCCGTTTTACGATGCTGTATTCATCGATGCAGCCAAAGGGCAATATGAGCGTTTCTTCAAAAAATACGAAAGTTTGCTATCCCCAGGCGGCATTATTTATTGCGATAATATGTCGATGCATGGCATGGTGGAACAGCCGATTAAAGAAGTGCCAAGACGCAAACGTACGATGATTCGCAACATCCGCGCGTTTCGTGAAACAATGGATGGGCATCCCGGATTCGACTGCGAACTTTTACCGGTTGGCGACGGGCTTCTCGTCTGCAGAAAAAAATGAAAATCGAAACACAAGGAGTTAACGCATATGTCTAAAAACAGACCGGTCGTCATCGGCATCGCTGGCGGTTCAGGATCAGGCAAGACCAGTGTCACCAATTCTATTTACGAAGTGTTCAAAGAGCATTCCGTGGTGGTCATCGAGCAGGATTATTATTATAAGGATCAAAGCCACCTCGCGTTTGAAGAGCGCCTCGAAACCAATTATGACCATCCGCTCGCTTTCGATACGGACCTATTGATAGAGCATGTCAACGAATTGCTCGAACGGCGCGCAATCGAAAAGCCGGTCTATAATTACGCCGTGCATACACGGGCTGAAGAAACCATTGTTATCGACCCGAAAGATGTTATCATTCTAGAAGGCATATTGGTCCTAGAAGACGAACGCCTGCGCGAACTGATGGACATTAAGCTGTTTGTCGACACCGATGCAGATCTTCGCATCATTCGCCGCTTGATGCGCGACATCAATGAGCGAGGCCGCACAATCGACTCGGTTATCGAGCAATACTTGACGGTCGTCCGCCCGATGCACAACCAATTTATCGAACCGACAAAGCGCTATGCAGATGTCATTATCCCGGAAGGCGGCCAAAACGAAGTCGCAATTGATCTAATGGTTACAAAAATTAAAACAATTCTTGAATAGATTGGAAATTTATAATAGAATGATACGAGACTGACGGGTGTTAGCGCATCCATAGTCAGCAGTTGAAGGAGTGGGAAGAGTATGGCAAACGATAAACAATTTCCGATGACAGCTGCCGGAAAGCAGAAGTTGGAAGATGAACTAGATTATTTGAAGACGGTCAAACGCAAAGAAGTGGTGGAACGCATTAAAGTGGCAAGAAGTTTTGGGGATTTGTCCGAGAACTCCGAGTACGATTCTGCCAAAGAAGACCAAGCCTTTGTTGAAGGGCGTATTTCTACATTGGAATCCATGATCCGCAATGCGGTAATTATAAATGAAGAGGAAGCCGGCAACGATGTCGTGCGCCTCGGGAAAACAGTTACGTTTATGGAAATTCCAGATGGTGAAGAAGAAGCCTACACAATCGTTGGATCTGCAGAAGCAGACCCGTTGGAAGGGCGTATTTCGAACGACTCGCCAATCGCTAAAAGCATGCTTGGCCGCACTGTTGGCGACCGCGTGAAAGTATTGACACCAGGCGGGGAAATGGAAGTCAAGATCGTTTCGATCAATTGATGCACCCAGCCATTCCTATGGGAGTGGCTGTTTTTTTGATGGATGAAACAAAACTTTAGTTGAAACGTCAAATTTGTCATGGGCCAAATATGTTAAGATATGTGTAAAGGGGGGCTTTTTATGGCTAACGAAGAAAAATCTTATCCCTCTCGTTTGAATAAGAATAAGAACAATAAAAATCGTTCGAATTCCATCCTGAATATCATGATTGCCTTAGTATTCACTTTGGTAGTGATCATCGGGGCGACATTGCTATTCGGAGGCGGCGACGATTCAGCAGATCCTGAATCCACAGAAACAACGCCGGAAACAGAAAGCCAAACGAGCGGCGATGACGATACGCAAGTGACAGCAGAAGAAAATGACCTCGAGGCTGAAGAGAAAGCGGAAGAGGAAGCCAAGGCCGAAGAAGAAGCAGCAGCGAAAAAAGAAGCTGAAGAAAAAGAAAAAGAAGAAGAAGAGGAAGAAGAAACCAAAGGCGGCACCATCACACGTGAAGAGTCCAACGACCCAATCGTCAGCGAGACCATTGTTAACACCAGCTGGGAGCCTGTCGGCACAAGCCAAAGCGGCGATCATGTTTCTTCTTATCAAAAAAACTCAGTTGATTGGAACGAAAAAATTGAAGCGGTCACGTATGCAACCGGTTTATCCCAGAATGACATGTATGTCATGATGGTCCAAAACGGCGGCGGTCCGCAAAAATCCATCGCGACAGTCCAGTCAAAAGACCAGTCCGAGAAGTACCGTGTCTTCCTTGAATGGGTAGACGGGGAAGGTTGGAAACCTGAGAAAATGGATGTACTTAAAACGCTGGACGGCGCCTATTAACAGGGCGCCGTTTTTCCGGCGTAATCATGGATGCAAGGAGCGGATCTAATGAGAATCGGTGTAATCGGCGCAATGGAAGAAGAAGTAGAATTACTGCGCAATCAATTAGCGAACACATCTGTCCGTGAAATCGCCAATAGCGAATTTACAACAGGTACATACAAAGGACAGGAACTCATTCTGTTGAAAAGCGGCATCGGCAAAGTCAATGCGGCAATGACGACCACAATCCTGATGCAGGAGTTCAAGCCGGACCTTGTCTTGAACATCGGTTCTGCAGGTGGCTTTGATGAAGAACTGGAAGTCGGCGCAGTGGTCATTTCGGATGAAGTGCGCCACCATGATGTTGACGCAACTGTATTCGGCTATGAGCTTGGGCAAGTGCCGCAAATGCCGGCTGCCTATACCGCCAACAAGGAACTGATCGAACTCGCAGTTAAGGCGGTCGATGAGATCGGTGAACACCAGCATGCAGTGGGGCTTATCGCAACTGGCGATTCGTTCATGAGCGATCCTGAACGTGTCGCATTGGTCAAACAGCAATTTCCAGAGATGAAAGCAGCGGAAATGGAAGCGGCTGCCGTTGCGCAAGTCTGCTTCCAATACGATACGGCGTTTGTCGTCATCCGCGCCTTGTCGGATATCGCCGGCAAAGAATCCTCGGTATCATTCGACGAATTCCTCCCGGTAGCTGCTAAGCACTCGACGGAAATCGTTCTGCGCGTCATCGAAAAGATGCTTCAGCGCGTATAAACGTAATTTCATCCCGAAATAAGCAAAAAGCTGAGGGCGTCTAGCCCTCAGCTTTTATACTTTCCGTAATGAAAATGTGCTGATCATCAATAGTGAAGAGATCAATAGGATGAACATATAGACAGCGGGCGACCAATATCCGAACCCGAAATATGACAAAGTTAGCACAGTTCCGGCTGCAGTGATCGGCAAGCCCGTAAAATAACCGTTCGATTCAGTGATATTGAAGCGTGCCAAGCGAAATGCGCCGCAAGAAATATAGATAACGGTGAACACCATGCCGGCTAGCCCGAAATCCTGCAAAGCGAGCTGATGGATCAGCAATGCCGGCGCTACGCCGAACGAAATGATATCCCCCATGGAATCCAATTGTTTGCCGAGTTCGGATTCCTGATTGTATTTTCTCGCGACCATGCCGTCGAAACGATCCAAAAATGCAGCGATAAAAATAAACAGCACACTGTAGCTATAGTATTCGTTCAAAGTCGCCATTAATGAGGCACCACCGAACACCATATTGCCGATTGTCAATGTGTTGGCTGCCTGGCTTTTCAGCCGTTTAATGGTGTGGTCCATTTTGTCGATCAATATCAATGCAAGCGCTCCTTTTTTCGATATGCTTTCGACAATTATACTGCGAATCGACAAAAAATGGTAGACTATTTTAACGACGGAGGTGCAAGCATGAAAAAACGCCTATACCAATCGATGATTGAATTGGGCAACGGCAAAACCAGTTCTGCCCTGTTAAAACGCTTTGCTCAATCCGCTATCAGCCGAAAGGCCATCCCGGGATTCATCAATGCTTATAAAATTGAACTTGGTGATATCGATCGTACGAGCAGCGACTACACGAGCTTGCATGACTTTTTCACACGCAGTTTGAAGGCGCAGGCGCGGCCTATTGCCGATACCGAATTGGTGTCTCCAGTCGATGGGCGCATCGAGATCCATGGCGCGATCCAAGATGACAGCCAGTTCAAGGTCAAAGGCATCGATTATTCATTAGTCGAACTTCTCGGAAGCGAACAGATGGCTGCGCGCTATGCAAACGGTCAGTATGCAATTCTCTATCTATCCCCTGCAGATTATCACCGCATCCATAGCCCGGCAGACGGTGAAGTCGTAAAGCAGTATATGCTCGGGGAAAAATCTTACCCGGTCAATCGGCTGGGGCTGACTTATGGCAAAACGCCGATCAGCGGCAACCGCCGGCTCATTACGGAGCTGGAAACGCCGCATGGCCGAGTGTTGGTCGTGAAAGTCGGGGCGATGTATGTCAACTCCATCGAATTGACGGAGTTCGGAAATGAATGGAAAAAAGGCCAGGAAGTCGCTTATTTCAGCTTTGGTTCAACGGTCGCATTATTCTTTGAAAGCGGACATCTTCAATTCAATGCGAAAATCCACGACGGCGACCGGATCAAGGTGGGAGAACCCCTTGCATATATGGTATAATCAATGAACTTAAGTCCCTAGAAACAGGAGTTGTTATGTGTGTATCGATATTTTATTCCAAGGCAGTACGTTAAAGAGGTTTTTGACATTACGCCAGAGTCATTGAAAGAAAAAGGGGTGCTCGGCATCATTACCGACCTGGACAACACATTGGTCGAATGGGATCGCCCAGAAGCGACGCCGCGCCTCATCGAATGGCTGAAATCGATGAAAGATGCCGGTATTCAAGTAGTCATCGTTTCCAATAATAATGAAATGCGCGTGAAGTCATTTGCAGACCCTCTCGGTATTCCATTTATTTACCAAGCTAGAAAGCCGATGGGCAAAGCTTTCCGCAAAGCGCTGAGAATCATGAGCGTCAAGCGCGAACAAGTCGTCGTCATCGGGGACCAAATGCTGACTGATATTTTTGGCGGCAACCGCAATAAGCTTCATACGATTCTCGTGTTGCCGGTCGCGCAATCGGACGGCTTCTTTACGCGTTTCAACCGGATGGTCGAGCGCCGGATCATGAAGAGATTGAAAGAAAAAGGACAATTGATGTGGGAGGAAGAAAATTGACAGAAATGCCATATTGCATCGGTTGCGGTGTACAGATCCAAACAGAACGGAAAGACGATATCGGCTACGCGCCGCCTTCTTCGCTCGATAAAGAAGAAATCATTTGCCAGCGCTGCTTCCGATTGAAAAACT
The DNA here is from genome assembly GCF_028890485.2 of Planococcus sp. SK3692. Classification (GTDB taxonomy): domain Bacteria; phylum Bacillota; class Bacilli; order Bacillales_A; family Planococcaceae; genus Planococcus. Next base: position 293,803 of record NZ_JARCHV010000001.1, on the reverse strand, counting down.
ATAACGAATTGCAGCCGGTTTCCTTGACGGATGACGATTTCCTGCGGATTTTGAACGGCCTTGGGGAACGCAAGGGCCTAATCGTGAAAATCGTCGATATTTTCGATTTCAACGGCAGCTGGCTTCCGGGCTTGCACCGATTTGTCGGAAACAATCCAATTTTGCTGATTGCCAACAAAGCGGACTTGCTGCCGAAATCAGTCAAAGAGAAGAAATTGATCAATTGGATGAAACAGGAATCACGTAAATTGGGCTTGAACCCAATCGACATTTTGGCTGTTTCTGCCCATAAAGGAACCGGCGTCGCTGAAGCGATGGATGCGATTGAAAAATACCGCGACGGGGGAGATGTCTATGTGGTCGGCTGTACGAATGTCGGGAAATCCACATTCATCAACCGTGTCATCAAACAGGCAACCGGCGAAGGCGACGTCATCACGACTTCTCATTTCCCTGGAACGACACTTGATATGATCGGCATTCCACTTGATGATGAGCGGTCACTTTTCGATACGCCGGGCATCATCAACCATCATCAGCTGGCGCATCACCTGCACACAGAAGATCTTAAAGCGATCATGCCGAAAAAAGAAATAAAGCCGCGTGTCTTCCAATTGAATCCGGAACAGACATTATTCATCGGCGGGTTGGCGCGTTTTGATTTCATCAGTGGCAAACGTTCCTCATTCACTGTGCATGCTGCAAATTCATTGAATATCCACCGGACCAAGTTGGATAACGCAGATGATTTATATGAACAGCATCTGGGTGGCATGCTTGCTCCGCCATCCGCTGAATATAAAGAAGATTTTCCTGGATTGGTGCGTCATGAATTCCGCATCAAAGAAGGCAAGACAGATATCGTCTTTTCCGGGCTCGGCTGGATCACGGTCCAGCACGATGACGTGACGATCGCTGCCCACGCACCTAAAGGCGTAGAAGTCATCGTCCGCCCGTCGCTTATATAGGAGGTTTTACAATGAAGAAATGGTATGCGGTCATCGGAGATCCGATCTCCCATTCATTATCGCCTTTTATGCATGATCATTGGTTCGAAAAACACGGCATCGATGCTTCCTATATCCCGGTGCATGTCGAACCAAAACAGCTGGAACAAGCGGTCGGATCGATGAAACTACTTGGGGTCAGCGGATTTAATATCACTTTGCCCCACAAGCAGGCAGTGATCCCGCTGTTGGATGAATTGGACGAAACGGCACGTATCATGAATGCGGTCAATACGGTCGCTGCAGGAAACGGGCGATTCAAGGGGTTCAATACAGACGGCGATGGGTTTGTCCGTTCGCTACTAAGTTATCCTGTCTACAAAGACCAGGCGCTGCTCGTAATAGGTGCAGGCGGAGCGGCAAGAGGCATCAGTTTTGCGCTTTCGCGTGCAGGATTCAGCAATATCACCATCACCAACCGAACGTTTCGCAGGGCACAGGAACTGGCGGATGAAACAGGCAGCAAAGCCATGGTGCTAGCTGAAGCCGAAGCGAATCTCAGTGACTTTGCGACGATCGTCCAGACGACTTCTGTCGGATTGACCGAAGAAGCGCTGCCGCTGTCAATGACGCATCTCAGAAGCGGCTCAGTCGTTGCGGACATCATTTACAACCCGCTCGAAACGCCATTTTTGAAAGAAGCGAAAGCGAAAGGCTGCCTGGTGTTGAACGGCGTCGGCATGTTCGTGAACCAGGGCGCCATTGCGTTCGAAAAATGGACCGGCATCCGTCCGGATACAGAAGAAATGATTCAATTGATTACGGAAAAATTAGGAGGAAATCATGTTAACAGGTAAACAGAAACGTTTTTTAAGAAGTGAAGCGCATCATTTGGACCCGATTTTCCAAGTCGGAAAAGGCGGCGTCAATGAAGCGATGCTCGTACAAATCGGGGAAGCCCTTGAAAAACGCGAACTCGTAAAAATCAGCATTCTGCAAAACAATGAAGACGGCAAGCACGAAGTGGCGAACCATCTGGCAGAGGGAACAAAAGCGGAATTGGTTCAATTGATTGGCCATACTGTTGTATTGTATAAAGCGTCCGTCAACAATAAGCGGATTGATCTTCCGTGAATAAACGCAAAATCGGCATTCTCGGCGGCACGTTTAATCCGCCGCATTTCGGCCATTTGATTATGGCGAATGAAGCCTATTATGCATTAGGTTTGGATGAAGTGCGGTTCATGCCGAATGCCATCCCCCCTCATAAGGAATGGAGCGGCATTGATACGGAAACACGTGTTAAGATGACCCAGCTTGCCATCGCGGAACAACCTCATTTCCGCTTAGAAGACATTGAAGTGTCTGGCGGCGGGGTTTCGTATACGTATGAAACGATGATCAAGCTCATCGAACGGGAACCGGAATGTGAATTTTATTTTATTATCGGCGGCGATATGGTCGAAAGCCTGCATACTTGGCACCGCATCGGCGAGCTGGCCAAATTGGTCCAGTTTGTCGGCATCGGACGGCCAGGTTATATCGCTGAAACGGAATACCCGGTGATGATGATCGATTCCCCTGAAATGCATTTGTCCTCGACAATGCTGCGGGAGCGCGTCTTGGCAGGCAAGCCATTGACTTTTTTCGTTCCCGTACAAGTGGAAACTTTTATTCAAAAGGAGCGATTGTATGGACCCGAGCCTGATGCTCCAAAAAGTGAAAGAACGCCTTCCTGAAAAACGCTTTAACCATGTGGTGGGCGTAATGAATACGGCGGTCGTACTTGCCAAGCAGTACGGAGTGCCGGAAGAACAAGCGCGTATTGCGGCAATTCTTCACGACGTGGTGAAATTTGCGGATCGCGAGTGGATGCGCAGCATCATCGAAAAAGAAAGCATGGACCCGCTATTGCTCGACTATCACCACGAATTATGGCACGCCCCAGTTGGTGCCTACGTAGCCAACTATGAATTCGGAGTCAAAGATGAAGCAATTCTTGACGCAATCCGTTACCATACGACAGGGCGTGCCGGCATGTCCGACCTTGAAAAAATCATCTATATTGCAGATATGATTGAGCCGAGCCGCAAGTTTCCGGGAGTCGACCGGTTGAGAGCCATGAAGAATGATGGGCTCGACCGCTTGATGGAAGCCTCGATCCGGCAATCAATCGAATTTCTCGCATCAAAAAATCAGCCGGTTTATCCGGATTCCTTGAAATGCCTAGAGCATTTTGAGCAACAGAAAGGGAACGTGAAGAATGACTAAAGATACATTATTGCAAGTGGCGTACCAAGCCGCAGAGGATAAAAAAGCAGAAGATATCGTTGTATTGAATATGGAAGGGATTTCGCTTTTGGCGGATTATTTCCTGATCTGCAGCGCGAACTCGGACCGTCAAGTACAGTCGATCGCCCGTGAATTGATGGACAAAGCTGGAGAAGCCGGCTATGAAGTGAAAAGCGTCGAAGGCTTCGACGCAGCACGCTGGGTCTTGGTTGACCTTGGCGATGTTGTGGCACATGTTTTTCATCGCGATGAGCGCTCGTACTATAATCTTGAGCGTCTATGGCGCGATGCCCCGCAGCTCGAAGTATGAACTACGGGCGGTTTGCAGCGGTTTATGACGACTTGATGGAAGATATTCCATACGAACAATATGTAGAATGGATTGCTGAAACGATGCGCTCCGGATCTGTACTCGATCTTGCATGCGGAACCGGCGTGCTTTCTGAATTGATGGCTGAACTAGGCTATGACGTGACGGCAAGTGATTTGTCCGCTGATATGCTCACAGTTGCGCAGAATCGATTTAAAGAATCAGGACAGGAGATTCCGGTGCTTCAATTGTCCATGGACAATCTCGAAGGCTTAGAAGATTTTGATGCCGTGACGATCGCGATCGATTCCTTGAATTACTTAGCAAAAGAAGAGCAGGTCAAAAAGACGTTCGAACAAGTTTATGCGGCGTTGAAGCCGGGCGGATATTTCTTTTTCGATGTCCATTCGGTGTTCAAGGTTGACGAGATCTTCATGCATAGCCCGTTCGTTTACGACGGGGAAGATCTTGCTTATATGTGGCACACGGAAAAAGGCTCAGCCCCTCATAGCGTCATCCATGATTTAACGTTTTTCGTGCGTGAAGGCTGGATGTTCGAACGTTTTGAAGAAACGCACGAACAACGGACGTTCCCCATCGACGTGTACAAACAATGGCTCACAGAAGCGGGGTTCACAGTGGAATCAGTGACTGCTGATTTTACAGCGGATGCACCAACTGAAGAAAGCGAACGGATCTTTTTCCGCGCGAAAAAATAATCAGCAACACCGAACCCGCATATTTTTATATGCGGGTTTTTCCATGGAAAGATGGACTTTTGATTGATCGTTATTATATAATTCAGACAGCTTCAGCTGTTTGCTTTCTGCGGAAACGAGGGATGCCCACTGAATCTATCTCCGCAACTTGCCAAATATGGCCGTATCGTTGTGCCGATCTCTGCGGTTTTGGCGCTTCTCTATTTCTTTCTCCTGCACGAACCCCCTGAGGCTACTCGCCTCGACGAACTCACTTCCGAAGAAACTACCGAACAAGCTCCGCCAGCAGAAACCGATGCCACACCCCCGACAAGCGTCATGATCGACGTGAAAGGCGCTGTCCAACAAGAGGGCTTGTATGAATTGCCTGCCGGGTCGCGCATCAATGATGCCATCGAAGCTGCCGGCGGCTTTTTGCCTGAAGCAGACAGCCGCTCGATCAATCTGGCGGTCATCGTGCTGGATGAATCCTCCGTCTATGTGCCAAAGCAAGGCGAAGAAAACCTGGCACCGACAGCTGCAGCTCCGGTCGGCAGTGCAGAGCCTGGCCTCATCAATGTGAATTCGGCAACAGAAGACGAGTTGACCGAACTTCCTGGAATCGGCCCGGCTAAAGCAGCGGCAATCGTGGCGCATCGGACCGATAACGGGCCATTCAAAAGCATCGAGCAATTGATGGACGTAACAGGCATCGGCGAAAAGAGCTTCGAACAATTGAAAGAATTGGTCCGTATCAGATAGGGACAGACGACCCTTGACGAAACAACTGCCTCTGCTACACTTAATTTAACGAAATAGCAGGAGGCAATCAGATGAAGCGAATAACGTGGGATCAATTTTTTATGGCTCAAAGCCATCTTTTAGCGCTAAGAAGCACGTGCACGCGGCTCGCTGTCGGAGCGACGATTGTACGCGACCGGCGCATCATGGCCGGTGGCTATAACGGCTCCATTTCCGGTGGGGACCATTGCATCGATAAAGGCTGCTATGTCGTCGATAATCATTGCGTGCGGACCATTCATGCGGAAATGAATGCATTATTGCAATGCGCAAAATACGGAGTCAGCGTCAGCGGCGCCGATATGTATGTCAGTCATTTCCCTTGTCTCCAATGCACGAAATCCATTATTCAGGCGGGCATTTCGCGCCTGTACTATGCGGCGGATTATAAAAATCATGAGTACGCGATCGAACTACTGGAACAGGCAAATGTTGAAGTGATCCAAGTGGTATTCGACGAACGGACGATCGATTTCCTTAGTGTAGAGAAAACCTCGCTGTATATGGAATTGATTGACAAGCTTGGTGCAAAAGGGGCGAGCGAAGAAGAGTTGTCCCATTATAAAGAACGGGTGAAGGAATTATTCGGAGAACTTATCGTTTAACGGAAGCGTTATTTCTCTATGCAGCAATTGCGACGGCAATTGCTGCACAAGCAGCACATGGCTCAGCTGATAAGCTTTTGCTCATGGTGCTGCTTTTTTGTTGGATGATATACCGGAAAGAAGCCGGTAGTTGGCTGGCGATTGTTTTTGCAGTGTCATTGATTTCTTTCATTAATATGGACACTCGCCTGGTGGAAGGGCCATTATTAACAGGAGACTTTCAAGAGGTTCTAGTTTTCGATGAAATGACAATCGACGGTGACCGCTTGTCGGGATTTGCTTCTGCCCGTTCCGGCCAAATCATTTATGCCAGCTACCGAATCCGTTCGGCTGAAGAACAGCAGCGATTGCAGGCGCTTGGCCCATCAGCAATACTGCAAGTGGCGGGGAAATATGAGGAGCCGAGAAAGCCTGCCCATCAATACGCATTTGATATGGCGGGCTATCTGAAACGACATAATGCATCAGGCATGCTTGAGATCGAAACGCTCGAGTCGGCGGTATCCGGAGCTGGGCTTCGTGCACGTTTGGCTGGGCAGCGCAGTGAGTTGATTGAACACATCGAGAATTCCTTCCCACAATCGTTGGCCATGGAAGCACAAGCTCTTCTGCTGGGGGATCGCAGCGGCATGGATGCTGAACAGGCCAGAATTCAGCGGACGCTCGGCATTACCCACCTCTTTGCAATATCCGGTTTGCATGTCGGCATCGTCACCGGCATGATTTATTTTATTTTGCTGCGCTTGCGGGTCAGGAAAGAAAGCGCGACGGTGTTATTACTGGTTATGCTGCCACTTTATGCGGTATTTGCAGGAGCTGCACCGTCGGTTATGCGGGCATGCGCTATGGTGGCATTGGTGCTAGGCGCACGGCTTTTCGGGCTGCATGTATCAGCCGTTCAAGCTTTATCGATGAGCTTTATCTTGTTTTTATGGATGGATCCCGGCCTGTTGCAGGATATCGGCTTTCAATTGTCTTATGGGGCGAGTTTCGGGATTATCGCCTCGCTGAAATTGATGGAAGGGGCTTCTTTTTTAAAAAGCGGCTTGATTGTCACGGCCGTCTCCCAGCTGTCCTTATATCCTCTATTGCTGTTCCACTTTTTTGAAATCTCCCTATCTTCATTTTTTGTAAATGCCATCTATGTACCGTTGTTCACATTGGTGATTTTGCCGGCGAATTTCATTTTATTGGCGGCGACATTTTTGCCGTTCGGCATTGATAGCCTGCTCTTCACGGTTTACGAGCCGCTGCGCAGCTCGATTGAACGGCTGACTTCATCTTTGGCGAGGTTGCCGCATCAAGTTTGGACGCCCGGCAGGCCGTCTGTTGGCTGGCTGTTGTTGATGGCTGCCAGCGTTCTGATGTTTTTCGTCCAGGCGGAAAGACGCTTCCGTCTGCGGTTATTGCTCATCCTGCTCATTCCGGCATTGCTGCTGACGGTCAAGCCATATATAGATCCTAGGCTTCACGTCAGTTTTATCGACGTCGGACAAGGAGACAGCGCATTGATTGAACTGCCGTATCGCAGGGCGGTGTATTTGATCGATGCCGGCGGAGTGCTGCGGTTTGACGGGGAAACATTCCAGCAAAGACGCCGGTCGTTTGAAGTGGGGCGGCAAACGGTCGTGCCGTATTTGAAAGGGCGCGGCATCGCGAGCGTCGATCTTTTTATTTTGAGCCATCCTGACGCAGATCATGCTGAAGGAGCGGATGAAGTCTTTGAAGAATTGGCTGTGGAGCGTCTGCATATTACGCCTGGCTCTGGAGCGAATGCTTTGATGACAGAACTCGCGCCGTCTGCCCGCGAAGCGCGTGTGGAGTTGCCGAAGAGCGGCGCAGGCTGGCAAGTGGGCGAAACGCAATTCACGTATTTATCGCCGGAAGATGACTTGTACGAAGGCAATGACGATTCGCTGGTGTTGCTGATGGAGCATCAGCGGCAGCGTTTTGTCTTTACGGGGGATTTGGAGAGCGAAGGTGAAGCTGGCGTGATTGAGCGTTACGGTGAACAGTTAGCGGACATAACGGTGCTGAAAGTCGGGCATCACGGAAGCAAGACTTCGAGCTCACAAGCTTTTCTGGAAGCCTTGCGTCCGCAAGTTTCGGTCGTTTCCGCAGGGATCGACAACCGCTACGGCCATCCGAGCCCAGAAGTGACAGCGCGTTTTGGTGAATTGGATTTGCCGCTTGTGTCGACAGCCGAGAACGGAACGATCCACATGACCATTGGAGACGGTCGCGTAATGGTCAACACCAGCCGAAAATAAAAAAAGCCCCGGCATAGGCCGGGGTTTTTTTGTAATCAGCGGGCTACGAATTGCACGACGCCTGCGATGATGAAAATAAGTGCGAAGAAACCAAAGGAAACGACGAAGCCCATCCCTGCATCGATGGCATCGTTGCGTTTGGACTGAACGTTCTGTTCAAATTCATTCATTGAAAATCCCTCCTAGTTGATTTTATTATAAGGGAATAAAAGCGAAAAATCCATATCGAACTAAACAATGTCCGTCAATTTTAGCCGACGTCACACAACTGTCAAAAGCAGACTTGTCCTGCGAGGCAGACCGATGCGAAGAAATCCGGTATAGTTAAGGGAAGAGGGAGTGAATCGTATGATTACATCAATTTGGAAGTCGATACGCGCGGATAAAATCGATCCGGTGTACTTGATTGTCGGGACAGAAGGTTATTTCATCACCAAGACAGTCGAATTGCTGAAAGCGCAGATGGCGGAGGCGGGAGAGACGGATGTCTCCAATTTCGACTTGGACGAAGTGCCTGTTGGCCATGTGCTCGAAGAGGCAGACACGATTCCGTTTTTCAGCGATCGCAAGCTGATCATCGCGCGCAATGCTTCGTTCTTGAAAGCGGCAGAACGCGGGAAAGAGAAAATCAATCATGACCTCAAATCCTTGGAAGCGTGGCTCGAGAATCCCCCGTCAACAAGCGTGACAATTTTCGTAGCGCCGTATGAAAAATTGGATGAACGCAAAAAGATCGTCAAGTTGATGAAAAAGAATGTCGTGCTCATCGAAGCGAAATCGCTGCAGCCGCATGAGTTGGAAAGCTGGATTGCGCATGAGGCCAAATCCCATGGCAAGACATTGGAGCGCCAAAGTGCACAAAAGCTCATAGAAATGGCAGGCACCAATTTAACCTTGCTCGCTTCGGAAATCGAGAAGATGTCCTTATACCTCGGCTCGGAAGAAGAAGAGATTACAGAAGCGCTCATCGAAGACATGACGGCACGTACACTTGAGCAGGATGCCTTCAAGATGCTGCAGGCTTATCTCGACGGGGACATCCAGACGGCGCTCAGCGTCTATTATGACCTGTTGCGCCAAAAGGAAGAGCCTGTCGCACTCGCTGCGCTTCTCGCGTCGCAGATCCGTTTTATGGTGCATGTCTATTACCTGCAGAAAAAAGGCTATCACGCGCAGCAAATCTCCAAACAACTCAAAGCGCATCCTTATCGCGTCAAGTTATTGGTGGAAAAGCGCCGCCAGATTTCGGAAGCCCGCTTGCTTCAAGTACTCGGCGATTTGGCAGACATCGACTTGCAATTAAAAACCGTTTCCGGCAACAGGGAGCGGGTGCTGGAATTCTTCCTCATGAAACGCGCCGGTCACGCGAAGCAATCCTCTTGAATATGCAAGGACTACGTGAAAGAGATGCTGCCCACATAATCGGGCAGCAATTTTTGCACAGAAAAAAGCCGGCCCAATTGGGGACCGGCTTTTTGATGCGATTTACGCTTTTTTCATGAGGCTTGATTTTCTACGGGCAGCAGTGTTTTTGTGGATCAAACCTTTAGAAGCTGCTTTCTCGACTTGTTTGATGGCTGCTTTAAGGGAATCCCCTTTGTTTTCTTCATTATTAGCTACAGCTTTCTCAGCTTTTTTCACAGAAGAACGCATTGCAGTTTTAACAGATGTGTTCTGAGCATTTTTCGTATCGTTCGTGCGAACACGTTTGATTGCAGATTTAATGTTTGGCATATCTTTCACCTCCTAGACAATTTGAGCGGCAGGTGCAAGCCCTTGCTCTTCAGTGTCTCTATACAACAAAAGTTATTTTATCAAATCGGACGGCCGAATGCAATAGTTACGTGGAAAGAAGTTTCCCTTGACACTGAAACCTTTATGCGGTCATTCATTGCCCAATACCCACTTGACTGCTATAATTCAAAGTAGTTTATATGGGAGTGAAGAAAATGGACCAAGAACAGAGATTAGCGAGACAACAAAAGATCCGCAACTTTTCCATCATCGCGCACATCGATCACGGGAAATCGACGCTGGCCGACCGCATTTTGGAAAGAACGAATGCGCTGACAGCACGCGAAATGAAATCCCAATTGCTCGACTCCATGGATTTGGAGCGGGAGCGGGGAATTACCATCAAATTGAACGCCGTCCAGCTGAATTATACAGCAAAAGACGGAGAAACATACATTATGCACTTGATCGACACCCCAGGCCACGTCGACTTCACGTACGAAGTATCACGCAGCCTCGCAGCATGTGAAGGTGCGGTACTGGTCGTCGATGCTGCACAGGGCATTGAAGCGCAGACATTGGCCAATGTCTATTTGGCACTCGACAACGATCTCGAGATTCTTCCGGTCATCAATAAAATCGATTTGCCTGCAGCAGACCCTGAGCGCGTGCGCCAGGAAGTTGAGGATGTCATCGGCTTAGATGCTTCCGAAGCAGTGCTGGCTTCTGCTAAAGCAGGAATCGGCATCGAAGAGATCCTTGAACAAGTCGTTGCAAAAGTTCCACCGCCGACAGGAGACCCGTCAGCACCGCTTAAGGCGATGATCTTTGATTCATTGTATGATCCGTACCGCGGCGTGGTTGCGTATATCCGGATCATGGAAGGCACCGTCAAACCAGGCGACAAAATCAAGATGATGGCGAGCGGCAAAGAGTTTGACGTCGTTGAAGCCGGTGTCTTCACGCCGAAAGTAACGTTGCGCGACGAATTGACGGTCGGCGATGTTGGCTTTTTGACCGCTTCCATTAAAAACGTCGCGGATTCACGCGTTGGGGATACCATCACGCTTGCGGACAACCCGGCACAACAAGCGCTGCCAGGCTACCGCCGCTTGAACCCGATGGTTTATTGCGGGATGTACCCGATCGATACATCGAAATACAATGATTTGCGCGATGCCCTGGAAAAACTGGAACTGAACGATGCAGCATTGCAATTCGAGCCTGAATCCTCACAAGCGCTTGGCTTCGGCTACCGCTGCGGATTCCTTGGCCTGTTGCATATGGAGATCATCCAGGAACGCATCGAACGTGAATTCAATATCGACTTGATCACGACGGCACCAAGCGTTATCTACCACGTCCATATGACGGACGGGGAAGTGCTCAATATCGATAACCCGGCGATGATGCCGGACCCGCAGAAGATCGAGTATGTCGAAGAGCCATATGTCAAAGCAACTGTCATGGTCCCGAACGATTACGTCGGCGCCGTCATGGAAATCTGCCAGCAAAAGCGCGGCAATTTCATGACAATGGATTACCTCGACAACTCACGCGTCAGCATTATTTACGAACTGCCGCTTGCAGAGATTGTCTACGATTTCTTCGATCAATTGAAATCAGGGACAAAAGGCTATGCCTCGTTCGATTATGAATTGATCGGCTACAAGGATTCCAAGCTGGTGAAAATGGACATTCTTCTGAATGCTGAAAAAGTCGATGCCTTGAGCTTTATCGTCCATAGGGATTTTGCTTATGAACGCGGGAAAATCATCGTCGACAAATTGAAGACCTTGATTCCGCGCCAACAGTTTGAAGTTCCGATCCAAGCCGCCATCGGCCAGAAGATCGTTGCCCGCCAAACAATCAGCGCAATCCGCAAAAACGTCCTTGCAAAATGCTATGGCGGCGATATTTCCCGTAAACGTAAACTTCTCGACAAACAGAAGGAAGGGAAAAAGCGGATGAAGCAAGTCGGTTCCGTGGAAGTTCCTCAAGAAGCATTCATGGCTGTTCTCAAAATGGATGACCAATCCAAATAAACGAAAAAAGGAGGCGGTTTTTCTGCCTCCTTTTCCTATTAGAAAGAAGGATTTTTATGGTAAAAGGCATATATATCCATATCCCATTCTGCCACCAGATTTGTTTTTACTGTGATTTCAATAAAGTGTTTTTCAAAGACCAGCCAGTGGACGCCTATATCGAATCGATCGGCAAGGAATTGGCGCTATGGAAACTACAAGGCGCATTAAATGAACCGCTAGAGACCGTGTTTCTCGGCGGTGGGACGCCGACAGCGCTGACGCCGGAACAATTGCAGCGTTTGCTCGAACTGGTGCATCAGTATGTCCCGATGGCAAAAGATGTCGAGTGGAGCTCAGAAGCCAATCCAGATGAACTGACACGCGAAAAAATGGAAGTGCTGTATAAGGGCGGCGTCAACCGTCTCAGCATGGGCGTCCAGACCTTCGACCAGGATTTATTGAAGCGGCTCGGGCGCACGCATGCAAATGAGGACGTGCTCCGTGCCGTGGAAACTGCGCGTGAAGTCGGCTTTCGTAATATCAGTTTTGACTTGATGTACGGGCTGCCAGGACAGACGATGGCGCAATGGGATGAAACGCTCGAGCGCGCATTTTCATTTGGCATGCCGCATTTCTCTGCGTACTCGCTGATCATTGAACCGAAAACGGTGTTCTACAATTTGATGGTCAAAGGCAAGCTCAATACAGTGACCGAAGATTTAGAAGGCGATATGTATGAACGCCTCATGATTGAAATGGAAAAGCATGGCTTGCATCAATACGAAATTTCCAATTTCGCAAAACCTGGCCATGAATCCCGCCACAACCTACTTTACTGGGACAATGAAGAATACATCGGTGTGGGCGCTGGCGCTCACGGCTATGTGAACGGCGTCCGCTATTCCAATCACGGACCATTAAAAAAATACATGGAGCCATTGGAATCAGGGGAACGGCCAGTGCTCGATGCGACACACGTCAGCATCAAGGCGCAGATGGAAGAAGAGATGTTCCTCGGCCTTCGCAAAACGGCCGGTGTCGACATCGCCCATTTCGAAGAAAAGTTCGGCGCGCCGCTGGAAACAGTGTACGGCGAGATTCTACAAAAAGAAAAAGCGAAAGGCAATTTGGCGGTCGAACAAGGCCGTGTCAAGTTGACGCATAAAGGCCGGTTCGTCGGCAATGAAGTTTTCGAGCAGTTTTTGCTGTCATAAAGAAGCGCATCCGTTGACAAGTAAAAAAAGATTTGGTAATTTTAGTGTAGTCTTAGCACTCGAACTAATAGAGTGCTAACAGAGGTGATGATCATGTTAACAGAACGGCAGCTGCTCATTTTGAAAGTGACAGTCGATGATTATATCCAATCAGCGCAGCCGGTAGGATCGAACCAACTAGCTAAAAAGCCGGGCATCACTTCCAGTTCGGCGACCATTCGCAATGAATTGGCTGAGCTTGAAAGCCAGGGCTACCTCGAAAAGACTCACACATCTTCGGGAAGGATTCCGTCCCAAAAAGGCTACCGCTATTATGTAGACCATTTGTTGACGCCGAATCCAGTACCGCAGCAGGACATTGTCCAGCTGCGTTCGGTTTTCGAAGAAAAAGTGAACGAAACCGAGGAGATCATCAAACGCTCGGCTGGCATCCTCTCCGAATTGACGAATTATACGTCGATTCTGCTCGGGCCGGATATCCGTAAACACATCGTCAAGAAATTGTCGATCGTGCCCTTGTCGCCTGGAATGGCGGTGGCGATCATCGTCACCGACTCGGGCCATGTGGAAAATCGGGTATTCTCCATCCCGCCGGATCTGGATCCATCCGATATCGAAAAGATGGTCAATATCTTGAACGAGCGGCTCATCGGTGTTTCCTTGCACGATTTGCACAAACGCCTCGAGCAGGAAACGCTCGCTCTTTTGCGCCAGCATATCGAACGTTACGGGGAATTGTTCCGGACGTTCAAGCAGGCATTGCTGCTTCCGCGAGCGGATAATGTGTATTATGGAGGCAAGCTGAATATTTTGAAGCAGCCGGATTTCCATGATATCCAAAAAATCCGTGAGCTGATGAATGTGATGGAAGAAGGCAAGCACATTCCTGAAATCCTGCCAATCGGCGCTCAAGGGCTTCAAATCCGCATCGGTTCGGAAAATGCACTGGCAGCTATGGAAGATTGCTCGGTCATCACGGTATCGTATGATATTGGAGACGAGCAAATGGGCTCCATTGCGATTGTCGGGCCGAAAAGAATGGATTACCGCCGAATCATCTCGCTGCTGGATTACGTTAGCGGCGATTTATCGAAAGAGCTGACACGGCTGTTCCAAGGAAAGTGAACCAAAGGAGGCACATATTTTGTCGAATGAAAAAGAAACCATCAAACAACAAGACTTAGAGCAGGAAACTGCACAACAACAAGCGCAAGGTGCTGTGAACGAATCGACAGAAACCGTTGAAACAGTAGAGCCGGAGACTGTCGAGTCAACTGAACAAGCACAAGCGGAAGAGCAAGTAGATGAAAAAGCCGTACTTCAAGCACAACTTGAAGAAGAGCAGAACAAATACTTGCGTCTTTTGGCAGATTATGACAACTTCAAGCGCCGTGCCAAAAAAGACCAGGAATTGGCAAAGCAATTCCGTTCTCAATCATTGTTGACGGATCTTTTGCCGGTCATGGATAATTTTGACCGTGCGCTTGCAGTAGAAACGAAGAGCGAAGAATCTGCCTCACTTCTGAAGGGCCTTGAAATGGTCAAAAAATCTTTGGCTGACGCTGTCGCGTCGGAAGGCTTAGAAGAGATCAAAGCAGTCGGCGAACCATTCGATCCTCATTTCCATCAGGCGGTCATGCAAGAAAGCGATGCAGACAGCGAACCCGGAACGGTGTTACAGGAGCTTCAAAAGGGGTATACCCTCAATGGCAGAGTGCTCCGCCCGGCAATGGTAAAAGTAAACGAATAATTGAAATTCAAGAATCTAATGTTAATGGAGGAATTTTAAATGAGCAAAATTATCGGAATTGACTTAGGTACAACAAACTCAGCAGTCGCAGTGTTAGAAGGCGGCGAGCCAAAAATCATCCCAAATCCAGAAGGCAACCGCACAACACCATCGGTCGTATCGTTCAAAAACGGCGAACGCCAAGTCGGTGAAGTAGCGAAACGCCAATCCATCACGAACCCGAACACGATCCAATCTGTCAAACGCTTGATGGGCACACAGGAAAAAGTAACGGCTGAAGGCAAAGAATACACGCCGCAAGAAGTTTCAGCGATGATCCTTCAATATATCAAAGGCTATGCTGAAGATTATCTTGGCGAGAAAGTAACAAAAGCCGTCATCACGGTGCCTGCATATTTCAACGATGCAGAACGCCAAGCGACTAAAGACGCTGGCCGCATCGCTGGCCTTGAAGTGGAACGTATCATCAACGAGCCGACAGCAGCAGCGCTTGCTTACGGCCTAGATAAAATGGAAAAAGACGAAACAGTCTTGGTCTATGACCTTGGCGGCGGTACATTCGACGTATCGATCCTTGAACTTGGCGACGGCGTGTTTGAAGTAAAATCGACTGCCGGCGACAACCGTCTGGGCGGCGATGATTTTGATAAATTGATCATCGATTATTTAGTCCAGGAATTCAAAAAAGAAAACGGCATCGACTTGTCAAAAGACAAAATGGCGACACAACGCTTGAAAGATGCTGCTGAAAAAGCGAAAAAAGACTTGTCAGGCGTAACAACAACTCAAATTTCACTGCCGTTTATCACAGCCGGTGAAGCAGGACCGCTTCATATGGAAATGAGCCTATCCCGTGCGAAATTCGACGAGTTGACTTCTTCTCTAGTCGAACGCACGATGGGGCCGACTCGCCAAGCCTTGAAAGATGCAGGCGTTTCCGCATCAGAACTAGACCGCGTCATTTTGGTCGGTGGATCTACACGTATCCCTGCTGTCCAAGAAGCTGTTAAAAAAGAAACAGGTAAAGACCCGCATAAAGGCGTTAACCCAGACGAAGTTGTCGCAATGGGCGCAGCTGTACAAGGCGGCGTATTGACTGGCGATGTTCAAGACGTAGTATTGCTTGACGTTACGCCATTATCTCTTGGTATCGAAACAATGGGCGGCGTGTTCACGAAATTGATTGAACGCAACACGACGATCCCGACATCTAAATCGCAGACATTCTCTACTGCAGCAGACAACCAGCCGGCAGTTGACATCCATGTCATGCAAGGTGAACGCCCAATGGCAGCCGATAACAAAACACTCGGCCGTTTCCAATTGGCAGATATCCCGCCAGCACCGCGCGGCGTGCCGCAAATCGAAGTCAGCTTCGATATCGACAAAAACGGCATTGTCAGCGTAAAAGCGAAAGATCTTGGCACGCAAAAAGAACAAACGATCACGATCCAATCCAGCACAACACTTACGGATGATGAAATCGATCGCATGGTGAAAGAAGCGGAAGAAAATGCAGAAGCAGATGCGAAGCGCAAAGAAGAAGTAGAACTTCGCAACGAAGCAGACCAAGCAGTCTTTACGACAGATAAAACAATCGAAGATCTTGGCGAAGCAGTTTCTGAAGACGAGAAGAAACAAGCGGAAGCAGCACGCGATGAGTTGAAAACCGCGCTAGAAGGTACAGACATCGAAGATATCCGCACGAAAAAAGATAAATTGCAAGAGCTTCTTCAAGGCTTTGCCATGAAAGCTTATGAGCAAGCAGCCCAGAACCAGCAAGGCGCTGAAGGCGAAGCTCAGCAAGGAAATGACGACGGCGTTGTCGATGCTGACTTTGAAGAAGTAAACGACGACAAAGACAAGTAAGATATGCAAGGCCGAAAAAGTCAAAGCAAAGCAACTGCTTTGGCTTTTTCAATGTCTTTGCAAGCGCAATTTAAACCGTGTACAATTACAGTTGACTGCAAGAGGGAGAGTGACCTATGAATAAGCGAGACTATTATGAAGTCCTTGGTGTTTCTAAGGATGCTTCAAAAGAGGAAATCAAGAAAGCGTACCGAAAGCTTTCCAAACAATATCATCCGGACATCAACAAGGAAGCAAATGCTTCCGAGAAGTTCCAGGAAGTCAAAGAAGCATACGAAGTGCTGAGCGATGAACAAAAACGTGCCCAGTATGACCAGTTTGGCCATCAAGATCCAAACCAAGGCTTCGGAGGCGGCGGATTTGGCGGGGCAGAAGGCTTCGGATTTGATGATATTTTCAGCACATTCTTCGGAGGCGGCACGCGCCGTCGCGACCCGAATGCACCTAGAAAAGGCGATGATCTTCAATATTCCATGACCATCGATTTTCTGGATGCAGTGTTCGGCCAGGAGACAGAAATTGAAATCCCGAAAGATGAAACATGCGAAACTTGCGACGGATCAGGAGCGAAGCCTGGAACGAGCAAGAAGACGTGCCCTTATTGTGAAGGCACTGGCCAGTTGAATGTTGCGCAAGATACGCCATTCGGCCGCATGGTCAACCGCCGCGCTTGCCATCACTGTGAAGGCACCGGCCAGATCATCGAAGAAAAATGCACTACATGCCGTGGTGCAGGCAAAGTGAGAAAGCTCAAGAAGATCAAAGTAACAGTACCAGCGGGCGTCGATGACGGGCAGCAATTGCGCGTTTCGGGGCAAGGCGGCCCAGGGTTCAACGGCGGGCCTTCTGGAGATCTTTATGTGCTGTTCCGCGTCAAACCGCACCAGCATTTCGAACGTGACGGCGATGACATCCATCTGGAATTGCCAATCACCTACCCGCAAGCAGCGCTCGGTGACGAAATCGAAGTGCCGACAGTTTCCGGAAAAGTGAAACTGAAAATTCCAGCCGGGACGCAAAATGGCGCCCGTTTCCGCCTGCGCGGAAAAGGTGTTCAAAATGTCCACGGCTATGGCGTCGGCGATCAGCACATCACGATTAAAGTGAAAGTGCCGACTAAGTTGAACGAAAAGCAGAAACAATTGCTGCGCGAGTTTGCCGAGATTTCCGGAGACATTCCAGAAGAGCAAAGCAGTTCATTGTTCGATAAAATCAAAAGAACCATCAAAGGTGATTAATAGGCAGATAGAGCCTTGGACAAATGGAAAACTCCCCGTGCAACAGGGAGTTTTCTGTCTGTTACATAATTGTTCGATAAAGGAGCTGGTCGTAAGTGAAATGGTCTGAGCTGTCGATTCATACAACGAACGAAGCGATTGAATCAATTTCCAACATTCTGCATGAAGCAGGGGCGAGCGGAGTCGTCATCGAGGATTCCGAAGATCTGACGAAAGACCGAGAAGATGTATTCGGTGAAATTTATTCGCTGGATCCTGAAGATTTTCCGACAGAAGGCGTCATTTTGAAAGCGTATTTACCGGTCAATAGCTTTCTCGGAGAAGCCGTTGAAGGCATCAAACTGGCCATCAACAGCCTTGCGGAATACAACATCAATGTTGGGCGCAACGTTGTCACGATTAGTGAAGTAAACGAAGAAGACTGGGCAACGTCTTGGAAAAAGTATTACCACCCAGTAAAAATTTCCAAAAGATTCACCATCGTGCCGACATGGGAAACCTATCACCCCGTTTCAAGCGATGAGCTGATCATTGAACTCGATCCAGGCATGGCGTTTGGAACTGGAACCCATCCGACAACTGTCATGAGTCTGCAAGCGCTCGAAAAGCATGTCGATAAAGGCAACACGGTGATCGATGTCGGAACCGGTTCCGGTGTGCTTGCAATCGGTGCAGCCTTGCTTGAAGCAGCATCGGTCAGAGCACTGGATCTCGATGAAATTGCGGTGAAAGCAGCGGGGCTGAACGTCAAATTAAACAAAGTACAAGATCGCGTCCATGTATTCCACGGCAACTTGCTCGAAGCGATCGACGACCCGGCGGACGTGGTCGTGGCGAACATACTCGCTGAGATCATCATGTCCTTTACAGATGATGCTTACCTGGCAGTTAAACCAGGCGGCATCTACATCACATCCGGCATCATCGTCCAGAAGAAGAATGATGTAAAACAAGCGCTTGAAGCTTCAGGCTTCATTATCGAAGACATCATGATGATGGAAGACTGGGTTACGATCATTTCAAAAAAACCGCTATGATGGGGTGTGACCATGCAACGATATTTTCTGGAAGATAAAGAAGCTCTCGATGGTCATTTAACAATCACAGGAGACGACGCCAAGCATATCGCTAAAGTAATGCGCCAATCAGTTGGAGAACAATTGATTGCTGTTGTTGCCGGTCACGTCTATTTGGCAGAAATTACGGATATTGACCTAGCTGTTCAAGTCAAGCTCATCCGAGAGCTTGAAGACCGGAGCGAATTGCCGAAACGAGTGACGATTGCCTGCGGTCTCCCGAAAGGCGATAAGCTCGAGCTGATTACTCAAAAAGCGACAGAACTCGGTATGAGTGCATTGTTGCCCTATTCGGCTGAGCGCTCGATCGTCAAATGGGACGGCGCCAAAAGCGTGAAAAAAATCGAGCGATTGAAGAAAATCGCTAAGGAAGCGGCTGAGCAATCGCATCGCAGCCGCATTCCTGCAATACATACGGTCCACAGTTTCAAACAACTGACGATTGCTGCGAAAAATTACGATGTGGTCATCGTTGCCTACGAAGAAGAGGCGAAAAAGAGCGGCGGTAGGCGGTTTGCCGAAATTCTGGAATCATTGTATGATAAAGACTCAATCTTGCTTATTTTCGGCCCGGAAGGCGGCATTTCGGAAACGGAAGCGTCCGCACTTAAGGAAGCTGGCGCATTGTTTACCTCACTTGGGCCGCGCATCTTGCGCACAGAGACGGCCCCGCTTTATGCATTGTCTGCAATATCCTATGAATTTGAATGAAAGAGGTGGCACTTGATGTCAACAGTCGCATTTCATACTTTAGGTTGCAAAGTGAACCATTATGAAACTGAAGCGATTTGGCAGTTATTCAAAGAACAGGGTTATGAGCGCACTGAGTTTGAACGTCTTTCTGATGTTTATGTCATCAATACTTGCACCGTTACCAACACAGGCGATAAAAAGAGCCGCCAAGTGATACGCCGTGCCGTCCGCTCGAATCCGGATGCAGTCATTTGCGTCACGGGCTGCTATGCCCAAACATCACCTGCTGAAATCATGGCAATTCCTGGCGTCGATATTGTCGTCGGCACACAAGACCGGACCAAGCTCTTGGACTATATTGAGCAATACCGCACAGAGCGCAAACCGATCAATGCTGTCGGCAATATTATGAAGAACCGGGTCTACGAAGAATTGGACGTACCTGCCTTCACAGACCGGACACGCGCTTCGTTGAAAATCCAGGAAGGCTGCAATAATTTTTGCACGTTTTGCATCATTCCGTGGGCACGCGGATTGATGCGTTCGCGCGACCCCCAGGAAGTCATCCGGCAAGCGCAGCAATTGGTCGATGCCGGCTATCAGGAAATCGTTTTGACGGGCATCCATACCGGGGGCTATGGCGAAGATCTCAAAGAGTATAATCTGGCGCAGCTGTTGCGCGATTTGGAGCAGTACGTGAACGGGTTGAAACGTCTGCGCATCTCTTCGATCGAGGCCAGTCAGCTGACAGACGAAGTGATCGCCGTCTTGAAACAATCCGAAATTGTCGTGCGGCATCTTCACATCCCGATACAATCAGGGTCCGACACGGTTTTGAAACGGATGCGGCGCAAATATACGATGGCCTTCTTCGCCAATCGTCTCGAGCGCTTGCGCGACGCTTTACCGGACCTGGCGATCACTTCAGACGTCATCGTTGGGTTCCCTGGAGAAACGGAAGAAGAATTTATGGAGACCTTCAATTTTATCTGTGACCATAAATTCTCGGAACTTCATGTGTTCCCCTATTCGATGCGCACCGGCACGCCGGCAGCGCGCATGGATGGCCAAATTGATGAAACGGTCAAAAACGAACGCGTGCACCGTTTAATCGAATTGAACGATCAACTGGCGAAGGATTATGCGAGCCGCTATGAAGGCGAGCTTCTGGAAATTATCCCGGAAGAAGAGTCAAAAGATCATCTGACAGGCGGCGTACTTGTCGGTTACACGGATAATTACTTGAAAGTCGCCATTCCCGGCGATGAATCGTTGATCGGAAAAATCGTCAAGGTGAAAATCACCAAGGCAGGGTATCCAATGAACGAAGGGCAATTTGTTCGCGTGATGGACAATTTGCCTGTCTGAAAGAAAACCTACTAGTAGAATGGAGAACTGAATCATGACGAATATTGCATCTTTAATCGACCATACATTATTGAAAGCGGAAGCTACAGCCCCGCAAATCGAACAGCTTTGCAAAGAGGCGGCAGAATATCACTTTGCTTCCGTATGCGTCAACCCGGCGTGGGTTGCGCTTGCTGCTAAACAACTTGAGCAAAGTGAAGTGAAAGTCTGCACAGTCATCGGTTTCCCGCTCGGTGCTTCGACTTCTGAAACAAAAGCGTTCGAAACAAAAGATGCCATCGAAAAAGGCGCAGGCGAAATTGATATGGTCTTGAACATCGGTGCTTTGAAGAGCGGCCAGGAAGATGTTGTGAAAGCGGATGTCGAAGCGGTCGTGAACGCAGCAAAAGGAAAAGCAATCGTAAAAGTCATCCTTGAAATCTGCTTGTTGACGGAAGATGAGATCAAATTGGCCAGCCGTTTGTCAAAAGAAGCGGGAGCCGATTTTGTCAAAACATCGACGGGCTTCTCAACGGGCGGTGCAACAGTTGAAGCTGTGCGCTTAATGCGCGAAACAGTAGGCCCGGATCTCGGTGTTAAAGCTTCTGGCGGCGTCCGCAGTCTTGAAGATGTGGAGAAAATGGTCGAAGCTGGAGCGACTCGCATCGGGGCAAGTTCAGGAGTCCAAATCATGCAAGGCCTCACCTCAGACAACGATTATTAAGTATTGACGAAGGTCAAATCATGCGTTATAATTTTCTAGTATATAACACTTGTTGTTATTTGCTTCAACGTGTGTTCGGAGGGAGGGAAAAAGAGATGTCAAAAACTACAGTTCGTAAAAACGAATCAATTGAAGATGCTCTTCGCCGCTTCAAACGCACTGTTTCGAAGTCCGGAACAATGCAAGAGGTAAGAAAGCGCGAGTATTATGATAAGCCGAGCGTGAAACGTAAATTGAAATCAGAAGCTGCGCGTAAACGTAAATTTTAATTGACTTTGATCTTAAATGACTTTTAAAAATAGCAACGAACAGCTAAGACCGGAAGCACAAATGTGCTTCCGGTTTTTTTACGCCTTAAAACGGTCACGAAATAAGAAAGATGTAAGCGCATTCCATCGTAACTTGGAGAAAATTGCTTTATAATGAAAAAAGAAGCCGACTTTTGAAACCGCAGCTCGCTTCATCCGTATACATAATTATCCTAAAGTTTTCATGAAGGAGAGGGGGAACTTGCCGTGCGTAGAAAAAAAGCTTGGATCGGCTTTTTGTTCCTGGTGATCGCATTCGCTTTAGCGGTTCCAGCCATCTCGGCGGATAACGGAAAAGTTTTTGTCATTCCGATTGAAGCGGAAGTGGAGCGGGGCTTGCAGTCGTTTTTGGAGCGGGGTATTGATGAAGCCGAAGAAGCCGGTGCGGAAGCAATTATCTTTGAGATTGATACACCGGGCGGTTTTGTCAATGCAGCAGATGGCATTGCCCGTCTGGTTGATGAAGCTGAGCCTGAGACACTCGCTTTCATCAACCAGGACGCCCTCTCGGCTGGCGCTTTTCTAGCCTTGCATAATGATGAAATTTATATGCATCCGAATGGGCGGATGGGTGCGGCGCAAGTTATTGACCAAGCGGGCAACGCAGCTGCCGATAAGGCAAATTCTGCTTGGCTTGCTTCGATGAGAAGCGCTGCAGAATCTTCCGGCCGAGATCCGCAATTTGCTTTAGCGATGGCAGATGCCAGCATCGATCTTCCGGAATACCGGGCTGCTGAAGGGGACTTATTGACACTCGGCGCCCAGGAAGCACTCGACGTCGGCTATTCAGAAGGAACGGTTTCGTCTCTCGATGAACTTCTTGAAGTAAAAGGGCTTTCCGGCGCTGAAGTTATCCAAGTGGAAGAAAACTGGTCCGAGACGCTGGCGCGTTTTCTAACGAGCCCGATTGTGGTTCCGATTCTCTTGTCGGTAGCAGGTCTCGGCTTACTCCTTGAGCTATTCACTCCTGGAGTCGGGATACCTGGATTCTTCGGCTTGTTCTCACTCATGCTATTCTTCTATGGGCATTTAGTGGCTGGGCTTGCCGGATACGAATCGATTTTGCTGTTGGTCTTCGGTCTTGGTTTAATCTTGCTTGAATTTTTCGTTCCGGGCGGTATACTGGGGATTCTTGGGATACTGGCCGTTATCGGAAGTGTTCTATTAGCGGGTGAAGACGTCCAATCAACAGCGGTCGCGATTTTGATTGCATTACTTGTAGCTTCAGCAGGGATGGTGATTTTAGTGAAATTTTTCGGGAAAAAGTTGAACATGTTCAAACGGATCATCCTGACCGATGCCACCGATACGGAGCATGGCTATGTCTCGGCCGTCAATCGGCCGGAACTGGTCGGCCAGATTGCCCGTACAACCAATGCCCTGAGGCCTTCTGGCACCATCCGTCTCGGTGATGAATACATCGATGCGGTATCTGAAGGCCGGTTTATCGACAGCAACAAAGATGTTAAAATTATCAAGGTAGAAGGGTCTCGCATCGTTGTGCGTGAACTCGAAAAACAAGAGGAGGAAGAATAAATGGGACTTGAAGCAATCGGCTTAGGCGCCGCGATAATTGGTATTATCGTTGTACTTGCCATCTTTTTCACATTCGTACCAGTCACCTTATGGATCTCGGCTTTAGCTGCCGGCGTCCGCATCAGCATCTTCACATTGATCGGGATGAGATTGCGCCGGGTTATTCCATCGCGCATCGTCAACCCGTTAATCAAGGCTTCAAAAGCTGGACTTTCCGTACAGATCAACCAATTGGAAAGCCATTACTTGGCTGGCGGTAACGTCGACCGTGTTGTTAATGCATTGATCGCAGCACACCGTGCCAATATCGATTTGCCGTTCGAACGCGCAGCAGCAATCGATCTTGCCGGCCGTGACGTACTTGAAGCGGTTCAAATGTCAGTTAACCCGAAAGTCATCGAAACGCCGTTTATTGCCGGTGTTGCAATGGACGGGATTGAAGTGAAGGCGAAAGCCCGCATTACAGTTCGCGCCAATATTGACCGCCTAGTCGGTGGTGCTGGTGAAGAAACAATCGTTGCCCGTGTCGGTGAAGGGATCGTTTCTACACTCGGTTCGAGCACAAACCACAAAAAAGTTCTGGAAAACCCGGACCTCATCTCCCAAACCGTATTAGGAAAAGGATTGGATTCCGGTACAGCTTTTGAAATCTTGTCGATCGATATCGCAGACGTGGATATCGGCAAAAACATCGGTGCTGAGCTTCAAACAGAGCAAGCGGATGCCGATAAGAAAATCGCACAAGCAAAAGCTGAAGAACGCCGTGCGATGGCTGTCGCTAGTGAGCAGGAAATGAAAGCGAAAGTCGTTCAGATGCGCGCGAAAGTTGTCGAAGCAGAAGCGGAAGTGCCGATGGCAATGTCAGAAGCACTCCGTTCAGGAAACATCGGTGTGATGGATTATATCAATTACAAGAATGTCCAAGCTGATACAAGCATGCGTGAATCCATTTCGAAAAGCGGAACGGAAAAACAAGAGGACGAGAACTAAAAAATTCCGTCATAACTCAAGGGAGGTTTTGGAATGGAACCCCTCATCATGATGTTGATCATCGCGGCCGTGAGCGCTTTGTTCGGTAAAAATAAAAAACCTGACGGTAAAGAACAGACAGCACAGCAGCCGAAGCGCCAACAAGGGCCCGGCACGCCTGCGCGTCCAGCTCAACAGCGTTCTCAAGCACCGCAGCAACCTCAACGAGGCGGACAGCGGAGCTTCAAGCGTATTGAAGATTACGCCAAGGAAATATATGGCGAGTTTCAATCCCAGATGGAGAACGATCCGAAACGGGCAGAACAGGCACGCCAGGTGAAGGAACAAGCGGAACGAGCCAAGTCGCGGGCAATGGAGGAAGTGGAAAAACGAACTCCTGCCCAGGTAAAGCAAGCCGCTGAGCCGAAAAGCCGCCCAGGACGACTGAGTGCTCATCAAAAAGAGCCATTGAAGCGGGCAATTACGAAAGAGCAAGAACGGGACTTACTCCCATTGAACGAAGAAGACGTAAGAAAAGGCATCATCATGGCGGAGATTTTGCAGCCGCCTAAATCAAAACGTTAAAAGCAAAGCCGGCATAATAGATGCCGGCTTTTTCTTATGAAAAAATATGTATATATTAATATTATGTAAACTAAAAGCGTCTGAAATGATTTACATTTCCATAGAGAAAATGATAGAGTTGAAGAGATATAAAAACACGATCCAAGGAGCGTCTAAATGACAGAAAATAGCCTACTCGAATTGCATGTGAAAGACCCGAATGAAGCAGTATTGCTTCTCGGCACATCCGACAGCCATCTGTCGCTGATCGAAGAAAGTTTTGATATACACATCATCACCCGTGGCGATGTGATTCGTCTCGAAGGCTCCGAGGAAGGACGCCAAACGGGCAAATTGCTATTGGAACAGTTATTGAAAGTCATTCGCAAGGGCATCAATATCGACCAGCGCGATATCGTTTCAGCTATTGAAATGGCGAAAAGCGGGACGATTGAATATTTTGCTGAACTTTACGATGAAGAAGTGGCGCGCAGTGCGACGGGACGTTCCATTCGTGCCAAAACGATTGGGCAGCGCCATTATATCCATGCCATCAAAAAAAGCGATATGGTATTTGGGATCGGCCCGGCCGGTACTGGAAAAACATATCTAGCTGTCGTATTGGCAGTGCAAGCTTTGAAAAACGGCCATGTGAAAAAGATTGTCTTAACGCGTCCAGCCGTCGAAGCAGGAGAAAGCCTCGGATTCTTGCCCGGTGACTTGAAGGAAAAAGTCGACCCTTATTTGCGCCCATTGTACGATGCGTTGCACGATGTCATGGGACAGGAACAGACCAACCGCCTAATCGAGCGTGGAACGATCGAAGTGGCACCGCTTGCTTACATGAGGGGCCGTACACTCGAGGAAGCGTTCATTATTTTGGATGAAGCCCAGAACACGACAAAAGCTCAGATGAAAATGTTTTTGACGCGCCTTGGCTTTAATTCGAAAATGATTGTCACTGGCGATAAAACGCAGATTGATTTACCTCGCGGGGCGGAGTCCGGATTGATCGCCGCAGAGAAAAATCTGCACGGCGTCAAAGGCATCGAATTTCAGTACCTGGAAAAAGGCGATGTCGTTCGTCACCCGCTCGTCTCAAGAATCATCGAAGCTTACGAGAACCAGCCTAGCTAAGGTTGGTTCTTTTTTTCGGCTAAAACGATATGAAAAAATAATCTGGTTTATCTATGGATTACAGAAATTTTTAGCATGGCAAGATCCAGAGAATTGTTATTAATTTGTAAGGAGCGATGAAAAAAGCACGAGGTATTGGTATGATGAAAGAAGATTAGTGAGGTGGTCAAATGGCGGGATGGATCAGGCGCATTTACGTGCGGTTCGGGGCTCCTGTAGTCTTGATCGGCATCAGTTTCATGACAGCGCTGCTCATGTTTGGATTTTTATACGATACGATGGCAACCGATACATATGAAGTGGAATTATTCCAATTGTCCGAGGAAACGATACGGGCGGCCAAAACTGTTGAAGACCCGGTTAGGACAGCGCTTGAACGTGAGCGGGCAGCTCAGGAAGTGCAACCGAGCTACCGGTATATCGAAGAAATTGCGGATAACCAGGCGGCGGTCGTCGATTCGCTGTTTGGCTACGTGCTTGAAGCGAAGCGGGCTACTGAAACAGACGGGGAGGATGAACCAGACCCACGGAGTTCAGATGAAGCGTTAAGCAGCCTTCGTGAATCGATCCGCTTGCTCGAACAAAATGAGAACGGGTTGCGCTTGACAGACGATATGCTGCTATCACTGCTTGCCTTAGAAGACGATGTGCTCATGCGCGTCGAACGTGAAGTGCGCAACCAAGTGCTGGCTGTTTTGCAGGAGCCGCTTCGTGAGGACGGGCTGACGCAAGCACGCAATGCGGCCGAACAGGAAATACGCGAAGACGACGAGGTGCCAGCTTCAGCAATTCCTGCAGCAGCAGCCATTGCCAGGGCCAATATTGTCCCGAATGAACTGATCAACGAAGAATTGACGGAACAACAAACCGAACAGGCGCGCGCGAGTGTCGAGCCGACGCGTATCTTGCAGGGACAAGTTCTTATCCAGGATGGCCAATTGATTGACCGCGAAGTCTACCGCCAACTTGAACTTGCCGGCATGACCGAGCAGCAATCGAATTACCGTCCAGCAGTCGCCTTGAGTCTATTCGTGCTGATTGCGGCGGGCTTATTGCTGCTGGTGTTGCAGAGCGCTAAAGTCGAAGGTGTCAAAAAAGCCATCCGGCTGACCATTGTTTTTGTCGTCTGCGCTTTATGTTTGGCCATCATGAAGCTGCTTGAAGTCATCAGCGGCAATTTCGGAGTGGTCATTGATTTTATCTACCCGACAGCACTGGCAGGCATTTTATTGCGTTTATTGATCGACGAGCGGACGGCCGTGTATGTGACGATTTTGCTTAGCGCCTGTGCAGGCATGATGCTGCAAAGCGGCTATGCCGGTGTTTTTCAGATGGATTCTGCCTTATATGTGTTGTTTGGCGGCCTGACGGGGATATACTTAATACGTAACGGGCATAGAAGCATCCGCATCTTGCCGATCAGCTTAGCAGTCGGCGGCGTTCATTTGCTTTATGCAGCATTTTACCTGCTCATGAACCAAAGCCAGTATACGGCGCAAGAAATAGCTTTTTATGTTGCCGCGGCGCTGGCAGCCGGTCTTTTGTCCGGTACGCTCGCCACTGGTTTATTGCCGCTGTTTGAAACGGCATTTGGCATTTTATCGACGATGAAGCTGCTCGAACTATCAAATCCTAATCATCCCTTGCTCAAGAAGATTTTAACCGAGACGCCGGGAACTTACCACCACAGCGTCATGGTGGCCAATCTTTCAGATGCGGCATGTGAAGCGATCGGGGCAAACGGTTTGCTTGCGCGTGTGGGCTGTTATTATCATGATATCGGCAAGTCCATCAACCCACAGTACTTTATCGAAAATCAATCACATGGCAACCCGCACGACCATCTCAGCCCCGAACAAAGCCGTGACATTATTTTGGCACACGCAAAAGACGGTGCAGCCATTTTGCGCGAACAGAAAATGCCAAAAGAATTGATCGATATTGCAGAACAGCACCATGGCACAACTTTATTGAAATTCTTCTATTATAAAGCGAAACAGCATAATGAAGAACTCCCTGAACAACCATACCGCTACGCAGGCCCGAAGCCACAGAGCCGGGAAGTCGCTATTATCATGGTGGCCGACAGCTTAGAAGCGGCAGTCCGTTCGATGGAATCACCGAGTACAGATAAAATTCGCAAAATGGTCGATTCCATTATGGAAGACAAATTGAAAGATGGACAGTTTGATGAATGTGATATAACGTTAAAAGAACTGAAACGTGTCAAAAGTGTTATGTGCGAAACTTTGAACGGTATCTTCCATTCAAGAATCGCCTATCCCGATGATCAAAAATAATGTACTGGAGGAGGCAAAGCGATGCTGACAATTGACTTCATAGACGAAACAAAACAATTAGACGACAAGGCGCTGGCCTTTGTGAACAAGGTATTGGAACACGCGGCCCAGCATGAGCAAACAGGAGAGGCGGAAGTATCGGTCACATTTACCGATGATGAATCGATCCGTGCAATCAACCGGGATTACCGGGACAAGGACCAGGCGACGGACGTCATCTCCTTCTCAATGGAAGAACAAGGGGAAGATGAAGTGGCCATCATCGGCGAAACAGGTCCGCGACTGCTCGGGGATATCATCATCTCGGTGGAGCGCACCAAGCAACAGGCAGAGGAATACGGGCATAGTTTCGAACGCGAGCTCGGTTTTTTGGCGGTGCACGGCTTTTTGCATCTGCTCGGATATGACCATATGAATGAACAAGATGAAAAGGAAATGTTCGGTAGACAGGAAGAAATTTTAGCTTCCCTTGGCGTTACGCGTGATGGGCATGAAGCTGAGTAAGTTTCTATCCTCATTTCGTTTTGCGGCACAAGGGATTGCCTCATCGCTAAAGCGGGAACAGAATATGAAAGTGCATGCAGTATCTGCATTGATCGTCTTGATCGCCGGCATCTGGACTGGCCTCGACTGTATCGAGTGGATGTTGGTGATTGTGCTGATCGGAGGCATGTTGGCACTTGAGCTGGTCAATTCCGCGTTGGAGCGGACCGTCGACCTCGTTACGAGAGAGCGCCATCCGCTGGCGAAGCAAGCGAAAGACATGGCGGCAGGAGCCGTTTTGGTATTTGCTGTGACAAGTGCTATAATCGGTTTACTGATCTTTTTGCCTAAATGGTTTTAAACATCATCCGGCAGCTGACTGCTGCTGTGATCATAGAAAAGTGAGTGATGAAAATGGACAAACAACAATTGATGGAACAAGCAATCGCGGCGCGAGGCAATGCCTACGTGCCGTATTCGAAGTTTCCGGTAGGAGCGGCGTTATTATCCAAAGACGGCACCGTGTATACCGGATGCAATATCGAAAACGCCGGCTATTCGCTGACCAATTGCGCAGAACGCACAGCGGTCTTCAAGGCTGTCTCGGAAGGCGTCAAGCAGTTCGAAGCATTGGCAGTGGCTGCTGATACGAAAGGACCGGTCGCGCCGTGCGGAGCTTGCCGCCAAGTATTGGTGGAATTTTGTGCGCCGGATATGCCGGTTTATTTAACGAATCTAGAAGGAGCGGTGTCGGAGACGACCATCGCAGAATTGCTTCCGGGCGCCTTCACAACGGGGGATTTAGACTATGCATCAAGGAAATAACGGATACAAATCAGGGTTTATCTCCATCATCGGGCGCCCGAATGTCGGCAAATCGACCTTCCTGAACCGTGTAGTCGGCCAGAAAATCGCCATCATGAGCGATAAGCCGCAGACGACACGCAACAAAGTACAAGGCGTCGTAACGAACGAAAACAGCCAAATGGTCTTTATCGACACGCCAGGAATTAACGAGCCGAAGCATAAGCTTGGGGATTTCATGCTGAAAGTCGCAAAAAACACTTTCCGTGAAGTGGATGTGCTGCTATTTGTCGTCAGTGCAGCGGACCGCATCGGCAAACAGGATCGTTATGTGCTCGACATGCTGAAAGGCATCGATGTGCCGGTATTTTTGGTGCTCAATAAAATCGACCAAGTGCATCCGGACAATCTGCCGAAAATTGTAGAATCCTACCGCAACGAATTCGATTTCGCTGAAGCGATTCCGATCTCCGCTTTGCAGGGGAATAATGTCGAGAATTTGCTCGCAAAAATCGAAGAGCGCTTGCCGGAAGGGCCGCAATACTATCCGTCCGACCAAGTGACAGACCACCCGGAACGTTTCATCATTTCGGAATTGATCCGCGAAAAAGCCTTGCATTTGACGCGCGAAGAAATTCCGCATTCGATCGCTGTGGTCATCGATAAAATTGCCAAGGACGAAGAAAATGAAAACATGATTCGCGTCCAGGCGACGATCATGGTCGAACGCGATTCCCAAAAAGGCATCGTCATCGGCAAAAAAGGCGTGCTTTTGAAAGAAATCGGCACACGCGCGCGCAAGGATATCGAAAACTTGCTCGGCACAAAAGTTTATTTGGATCTTTGGGTCAAAGTCCAGAAAGATTGGCGCAATAAAGCGATGCATCTCCGTGATTTCGGTTTCAGAGACGACGAATACTAAGGAGCCTGGCTCATGCAGAACCAACTCGAAGGCATTGTCATCCGAACGCGTCCCTATGGGGAAACGAATAAAATTGTCACTTTGTTTACGAAAGAAGCAGGGAAGATCACATGCATGGCACGCGGTGCGAAAAAGCCCGCAAGCCGCCTGGCGGCCATCACGCAGCCGTTTACCCACGGCGTTTTCTCGATCTATAAAGGCCGCGGCATGGGCACGTTGCAGGCAGGCGACCAATTGGAGTCGCTGCGCCATATCCGCGAGGACATCATGGCCACCGCCTATGCGAGCTATGTCACAGAACTGATCGACCGCCTGACGGAACAGGACGAGCCGCAGCCGGCGATCTACGATATGCTGTATCAGGCGCTGCACGCGATTGCGGACGGCTATGACCCGGAAGCTATCACCTTGTTTGTCGAATGGAAAATGCTGCGCGTGGCGGGGCTCACCCCGACATTGCACGAATGCGCCAATTGCGGTGCGACGGAAGGGGAATTCGCCTTCTCGTTCCAGGAACTCGGCTTTTTGTGCCATCGCTGCTTCCATCTCGACCGCTACATTATCCGCTTAAGCCCGGCGCTCGTGAAATTAATCCGCACGTTTTATTTCGTGCCGATTGAACGTGTCGGAGCATTGACCTTGAAGAAAGAGTCGAAAACTTTGCTCAAGCAAATCGTCCGGACCATTTACGAGGAACAGGCAGGCATCCGGCTGAAGTCGCGTTCGTTTCTAGAGCAGCTCGAGCGGACGCCGGAATTTTTCCCGGAACCGAAAAAAGACATCCCTGAAGGCGACTAGCCTCGGGATGTCTTTTTTTGATTAAAATTGGATATGCTGTTCGATATACGCTTGCACGTCTTTGATCGGCATGCGGACTTGTTCCATGGAATCGCGGTGGCGCACGGTCACTTCACCGTCTTCGACAGAATCGAAATCGTAGGTGATGCAGAACGGCGTGCCGATTTCATCCTGGCGGCGGTAGCGTTTCCCGATGGACTGGGACTCATCATAATCGACCATGAAATGCTTCGCAAGGTCGGCGAATACTTCCGTCGCGCCTTCAGAAAGCTTTTTCGACAAAGGCAATACCGCTGCTTTGTATGGCGCAAGTGCCGGGTGGAACTTCAGCACCGTACGTGTATCATCATTGTCCAAGCTTTCTTCCTGGAATGCATCCACAAGGAAAGCGAGTGTCACGCGGTCTGCGCCGAGAGATGGTTCGATGCAATACGGTACGTAGCGTTCGTTCGTTGCCGGATCGATGTAATTGAAGTCTTCGCCGGAATATTCCATATGGCGCTTCAAATCGAAATCGGTACGGTCCGCGATGCCCCATAGTTCTCCCCATCCGAATGGGAATTTGTATTCGATGTCGACAGTGGCGTTCGAGTAATGGGACAACTCATCGGCGTCGTGCTCGCGCAAACGCATATTGTCTTCAGCCATGTTCAGCTCAAGCAGCCAGTTTTTGCAGAAGTCGCGCCAGTAGGCATACCATTCAAGGTCTTCGCCTGGCTTACAGAAGAATTCGAGTTCCATCTGTTCGAACTCGCGTGTGCGGAACGTGAAGTTCCCTGGCGTGATTTCGTTGCGGAAGCTCTTGCCGATCTGTGCGATACCGAAAGGCATTTTCTTGCGCATGGAGCGCTGAACATTTTTATAGTTGACGAAGATCCCTTGTGCCGTTTCCGGACGCAAATACACTTCGTTCGTCGATGATTCAGTAACGCCCTGGAAAGTCTTGAACATCAAATTGAACTGGCGGATCTCCGTGAAATCAGCTTTGCCGCAAGTCGGGCATGTAATTTCATGCTCATCGATCAGTTCTTTCATGCGATCGAACGATAAGCCGTCGACGATTAGCTCGATGCCTTTTTCATCCAATGCATTTTCAATCAGCTTATCGGCACGGTGGCGTGATTTGCACGATTTGCAATCGATCATCGGGTCGTTGAAGTTGCCGAGGTGGCCGGATGCTTCCCAAGTTTTCGGGTTCATCAGGATGGCAGCGTCCAAACCGACGTTATGGACGGATTCCTGGACGAATTTCTTCCACCATGCTTTTTTGATGTTGTTTTTCAGCTCGACGCCGAGAGGGCCGTAATCCCACGTGTTGGCGAGCCCGCCGTAAATTTCAGAGCCCGGGAAGACGAATCCCCGGTGTTTGGCTAATGATACTACTTTTTCCATTGACATCTTCATTACCTCCATAAAATAAAAAAATCGCACACGCCACGGACAAAAGTCCGAGGACGAGTACGTTACCCGCGGTTCCACCTCGATTGGCTGAAAGTCCAGCCCGCTCGCATTACCTATGGCTCCGGATTGCCGTTTCCCGCTTTGCAGGCTTTCACCATCCCTGCTCGCTTCGTGCGCGGTACTTATCGATCCATCACTGCCATTATTTGATTCCCGATTATTGTATCATGGCAATCTTTTCTTCGCAATATGGCATGCAATAGTATATAATAATTGGTATTGAGTATAACATATTTGAATTTGAGGCGGTGAGTCCAATCGAACTCAATAAGCGGCAAGAGGAAATTTTACAGATCGTCAAAGGCAATGGCCCGATTACAGGCGAGCAGATCGCAGACCGTCTGAATTTGACGCGTGCAACACTGCGGCCGGATCTTGCAATTTTGACGATGGCAGGCTTTTTAGATGCCAGGCCGCGTGTCGGTTATTTTTATTCGGGCAAGAAACCGGGCCAGGATATTACCGATACGATGAACAATATGAAAGTGAAGGATTTCCAGTCAATCCCTGTCGTAGTCAGGGATGATGTCAGCGTATACGATGCCATCAGCCAGATGTTTCTGGATGACGTCGGGACGCTTTTTGTTGTGGATAAAAAATCCTGCCTTGCGGGTGTCCTGTCACGCAAAGATTTATTGCGTACGAGCCTTGGCAATCAGGACTTAAATGCAATTCCTGTACATATTATCATGACGCGCATGCCGAATATCACGTATTGTCTGCGCAATGATTCGCTCATACAGGCTGCAAACCGGCTAATTAACCAGCAAATCGATGCATTGCCGGTCGTCGAAGAACAACCGGAAGGATATAAAGTGGTCGGCCGCCTAACCAAGACCAATATTACGCGGGCATTTTTATCCCTTTCGGAAAACCACGAACTGTGAGGTGCAGAATATGAGTTTATTGCGCGTGTTTATCGTCTCCGATTCGGTGGGCGAAACCGGAGAACTAGTCGCAAAAGCGGCCATCAGCCAATACTTAAATACAGAACAAAATGCCGTCTTGAAGCGGTTCCCTTATATCGATTCCATTGAACACTTGCAGGAGATCATCAAACTGGCAGATGGTCAGCGGGCAGTGATTGTCTATACGCTCGTCTCGAAAGAACTACGCCATTTCGTTGAACGTGAAACAGCACGCCACGGCATTAAAGCGATCGACTTGATGGGTCCATTGCTCGATGCTTTGGAAGAGGAGCTGCATTCGGCGCCGATTGGCGAAGCCGGGCTGGTGCGTAAGCTTGACGATGATTACTTCAAGAAAGTTGAAGCGATCGAATTTGCGGTCAAATACGACGACGGTCGGGACCCGCGCGGCATACTGCTTGCGGATATCGTCTTGGTGGGGGTATCGAGAACATCGAAAACTCCGCTATCCCAGTATCTGGCGCATAAACGGCTGAAAGTTGCCAACGTGCCGCTCGTGCCTGAAGTGGACCCGCCGGATGAGCTGTTCGACGTGGATCCGAAAAAATGCTTCGGTTTGGTCATCTCGCCGGAGAAGTTGAACAATATCCGCAAAGAGCGTTTGATTGCACTTGGTTTAAACGATGATGCCAATTATGCAAAATTGGACCGCATCCATGAGGAGATTGTCCATTTTCGCAAAGTGGTCGACCGCATCGGCTGCGAAACACTCGATGTGACGAATCGTGCTGTTGAGGAAACGGCGAATTTGATTCTAGGCAAACTGCAAAAACAATAAGAGGATTCCGCCTATCAAGGCGGTTTTTCTTATGCTTGTATAATTAAAAGACCGTTTTTCTACGCCTTTTTATGGATTTTTACAAAAAAACGTTTTATAATGAAGAATTGTGGCTAAAGCTTACTAACAACATGATGAGCTTTCCCATCTTTTTGTCGAAATTTGAAGGATTTTGATGGATTTCAACGAATTAAGTAAAGTAAGCAAATAAAGATGGTGATATGGTGTCCAATCGAATTCCTGAAGAAGTGATTGAAGAAATCCGCTCTAAAGCGGATATTGTGGACGTCGTGGGCGAATATGTCCAATTGACGAAAAGAGGCCGTAATTGGTTTGGCCTTTGCCCCTTCCACGGGGAAAGCACACCGTCCTTTTCAGTGACGGCCGATAAGCAGATTTTTCATTGCTTCGGCTGCGGGGCGGGCGGCAACGCCATCACGTTTATAATGGATATCGAAAACATCAGCTTCCAGGAAGCGCTAGCCAAACTCGGCGAGCGTTCAGGAATTGAAATCGATGTCCAGCCAGGCGAAGGCAAAGGGGCAGCTCAGGCAAGGAATGACGATCCGCTCATTTTGATGCATGAATTTGCTGCTGATATGTACCATCATATTTTGCTGAACACCGAAGAAGGGCAAGCGGCTCTTGATTATTTGGAGAATCGGGGATTCACCCAGGAAATCATCGAAAAATACCGAATCGGCTGGGCGCTTCCTGAATGGAACTATATGGAAGTAGCCCTTCGCAGAAAAGGCTACGATGATGAACAATTGGAAGCGAGTGGGCTGGCCATCAAACGTGAGAAATCTGATGGCTGGTTTGATCGTTTCCGCGGCAGGATCATGTTTCCGATCATGAACGAAAACGGCAAAGCAATTGCGTTTTCAGGCAGGGTGCTTGAGCAGTCGAAGCAGGAAGCGAAATACATGAACAGCCCGGAATCACCGATTTTCCAAAAAAGCCAAGTTCTCTATAATGTTCATCTAGCACGCGGTGCCATCCGGAAAAATCGAAAAATCGTCTTGTTTGAAGGATTCATGGATGTCATTGCTGCCGGAAAGGCTGGCATCGACAACGCGCTCGCGACCATGGGGACTTCATTGACATCCCAGCACATCCGCCAAATGAAGCGTTTTGCGCAGGAAGTGGTCGTGTGCTTTGACGGTGATGATGCCGGATGGGAAGCGGCAAAGCGGGCGGCGGTCCCGCTCGAAGAAGCGAATTTCAAAGTCGGAATTGCAGTCTTGCCTAACGGCATGGACCCCGACGATTATGTCCGCCAAAACGGCGCCGATGCTTTTCGTGAGAACGTTATCGAAAAGCCGCAAACCTTTATCGCATTTGCGATGATGCATGCGCGCCGCCATAAGAATTTTCAATATGAAAACGATCTCCTTCAATATATCCAAGAGGTGCTCCAGCTATTGGCCGGAAAATCCTCGCCGGTTGAAAGAGATTTGTATATTAAGCAGCTGTCGGCCGAAACAAAGCTTTCAGAAGAAGCGATATTGCAGCAGTACAGACGCTTAGAAACACGCAGCATCGAACGCAGCAGGCCAAAAGCCGCTGAATCGGTCCAAGCAGCCCCTAAACGGGAACAAAAGAAAATCACGTCGCTGCACCGCGCAGAACGTATGCTGTTCGCACACGCGCTTGCAGACCCGGCTGTGATGGACAAACTTGCCCGGGAAGCGGAAACCATCCCTTTCATCAGTGAAGAATACCAAGCGCTTTATGTCCAGCTGCTTGGATTTTACGAAGAATGGGAAAAGGCGGATTTTCATAAGTTTTTGGAAACCCTGAAGGATCAAGAACTCCGGAAATTGGTGATGGAGACGGCCTTGGCCGAAAGAGATCCCGAACACCCGGAAGAAGAGATCGAAGATTGCCTGAAGCATTTGAACAAGCACCGCATCGAACAACAAATCAATTTAAAAATCCAGCAATCAAAAGAAGCGGAAAAACAGCATGATTTGAAGCGCGCTTTGCTTCTAGCACAAGAAGTGATTGCTTTAAGGAAATCATTGTAGATTATTCCGGTTTTTTCTAAAGGAGGAAGTTGTATGGCTGAGAAATCTGAACGCCAAACAGAAGTCGTAACAAACAGCATCCCGTTGCCTGCTGAAGGCCCGGAAGCAAGTGTAGAAGACGCGAAAAAGCAATTGATCGAACAAGGGAAAAAAGCCGGAGAATTGAACTACGAACAGATTGCCGATAAATTGGCCATTTTCGAAATGGAATCGGACCAAGTAGAAGAATTCATTGATCAATTGGAAGGGCACGGAATTGAACTCGAACGCAAGAGCGACGATGAAGAACATTTGGACCGCCTCATGAAACCGACGGAAGAAAAATTCGACTTGAACGACTTGAGCGTACCGCCAGGCGTCAAGATCAACGATCCGGTCCGCATGTATCTGAAAGAAATCGGGCGCGTCGACCTATTGAAAGCCGAAGAGGAAGTGCGCCTTGCGAAATTGATCGAACAAGGCGACGAGGAAGCGAAAAAGCGCCTCGCAGAAGCCAACTTACGCCTTGTTGTTTCAATCGCGAAACGCTATGTGGGCCGCGGCATGCTGTTCTTGGACTTGATCCAGGAAGGGAATATGGGGCTTATCAAAGCGGTCGAGAAATTCGACTACTCGAAAGGCTTTAAATTCAGCACCTACGCCACATGGTGGATCCGCCAAGCGATTACGCGCGCCATCGCTGACCAGGCACGCACAATCCGTATCCCGGTCCATATGGTCGAAACGATCAACAAACTGATTCGCGTACAGCGCCAGCTATTGCAAGACCTTGGGCGCGAGCCTTCACCGGAAGAAATCGGTGAAGAAATGGATCTCTTGCCTGAGAAAGTGCGTGAGATCCTCAAAATTGCCCAAGAACCAGTGTCGCTTGAAACACCAATCGGTGAAGAAGACGATTCGCATTTGGGAGACTTCATTGAAGATTCCGATGCGCAGTCTCCGTCTGACCACGCGGCTTACGAATTGCTAAAAGAGCAATTGGAAGACGTGCTCGACACATTGACCGACCGAGAAGAAAATGTCTTACGCCTGCGTTTCGGCTTGGATGATGGCCGCACGCGGACACTCGAAGAAGTCGGAAAAGTATTTGGCGTGACGCGCGAGCGCATCCGTCAAATCGAAGCAAAAGCACTTCGCAAACTGCGCCATCCATCGCGCAGCAAACGATTGAAAGATTTCTTAGAGTAAACGAAATGAATCCTTCCTTGGCCAAAAGCCGGGAAGGATTTTTTTGTAATAAAATTCTTGGCGGCAACATATTGGAATAACTTTCCGTTATGCCTTGCTTGTGTCGGAATTTTAGCTATATAATGAATATTGTAAGCGTATTCATAGCAAAGGGGATGTAAGATATGAATTTCGATTTGACACAAGAACAGCAAATGATCAAGAAGACGATGCGGGAGTTTGCAGATAAAGTAGTGGCTCCTGGTGCTGTCGACCGCGACCGCACAAAAGAATTTCCGAAAGAGGCCTTCAAGCAGCTGTCTGACATGGGGATGATGGGCTTGCCGTTTGATGAAGCTTATGGCGGAGCGGGGGCTGATACGACGAGTTTTGCGATTGTCACAGAAGAATTGAGCCGTGTCTGTGCTTCAACAGGCATCACATACTCTGCCCATATTTCGCTAGGTGGTGCTCCGCTCAGCTTGTTCGGGACAGAAGAACAGAAACAGAAGTATTTGACGCCGATCTGTTCCGGAGAATCGTTCGGCGCGTTCGGTCTGACAGAACCGAATGCCGGATCGGATGCAGGGGGAACGGAAACACGTGCAGTAGAAGACGGAGACGATTGGGTAATTAATGGATCGAAAGTATATATCACAAACGCAAGCCATGCGAAGCATTTGGCGATCACGGCCATTACCG
Organism: Planococcus sp. SK3692; assembly: GCF_028890485.2. Lineage (GTDB taxonomy): Bacteria > Bacillota > Bacilli > Bacillales_A > Planococcaceae > Planococcus. The sequence goes on along the minus strand of NZ_JARCHV010000001.1, from coordinate 255,320 downwards.
GCATGAATGACGGCAAAAAAGAAATCAGCGCCATCATCGTGCCGACCGATGCAGAAGGCTTCACGATTATTGATAATTACGAAAAAATGGGCTTGAACGCATCGAACACGACCGAGTTAGTGCTTGAGAACGTTCGCGTGCCAAAAGAAAACCTGCTTGGCAAACGCGGCGAAGGCTTTAAGCAATTCTTGGTAACACTTGACGGCGGGCGCATTGGCATTGCGGCGATGGCAGTCGGGATCGCACAAGGCGCATTCAATAAAGCACTCGCTTATGCGAAAGAACGCAAGCAGTTCGGCAAGCCTTTATCGGAATTCCAAGTGACACAATTCAAATTGGCCGATATGGCAATGAAGATCGAACTGGCACGCACTATGGTCTACAAGGCGGCATGGCTGAAAGATCAAGGGCGCCCGTTCACGAAAGAAGCGTCCATGGCTAAACTATATGCTTCCGAGATGGCGATGGAAGTGGCAGATGAAGCGATCCAGATCCATGGCGGCTACGGCTATATGAAGGAATACGAAGTCGAGCGCTATATGCGCGACGCCAAGCTCCTAGAGATTGGCGAAGGAACATCTGAAGTGCAGCGCATGGTCATTTCACGCCTGGTCGGCTGCTGATTGGATTCGTAAAACCATGAAGCTTGAACTGCTTGATCATTGCCGTCAACAGAATCCTTCGAATTTACCGATTTTGTCACAATCCGGCATTTATTATTCGTTATGGCTTTTCGTTTACTGGATAATACAGTACAATAATGAATGATACTTATACTATCATCAAGCAGAACACAGTAGAAGGAGGGTTACGGATGCAAAAGAATGCAATTGTACCTTATATCTTAATCATGGCTTTCGGTATTGGCCTGATTTTCTTCCTGTCATTGGAAGGAGTCGGCAACGAAGCTGAAATCGCTGAAGAACAAGCGGCAGAAGAAGGCGGCGGAGAAGCAGCTGAAGGCGAAGGCGGAGAAGAAGCGGCAAGCGGCGACTTTGACCCTGAAGCTACAGCAGAAGCAAGCTGTGTTTCTTGCCACGGTTCAAGCTATGAAGGCGGAGTTGGCCCATCACTAGTGGCTACAGAGCTTGGCCAAGAAGAAATCGAAGAAATTTTGATCAACGGCAAAGGAACAATGCCTCCAGGACTTGTTCCTGAAGAGAACGTAGCAGCAATGGCTGAGTGGGTCCTTTCACTCGAATAGCATCAAAACCCTTAGTTCTTCTGGAGCTAAGGGTTTTTTGTCAATTAGGAGGAACTTTATGAACGCGCAGCAATTATCAGTTCGATTAATGAAAGTGGCAGAATATGTGCAAGCAGGTGCGGTCGTGGCAGATATCGGCTCAGACCACGCCTATTTGCCATGCCATCTTCTCCATCACGGCATCGCCAGCCGTGCGGTTGCAGGAGAGATCGTCAAAGGCCCTTATGAATCGGCAAAAAAGCAAGTACGCGCGGAAGGGCTTGAAAGCAAGATCACGGTTCGGCTCGCCCCGGGACTTGAAGCGATCGAGCCATCAGACGGGATTACAGCGGTGACCATTGCCGGAATGGGCGGCACGCTGATCGCTTCCATCTTGGAAGAAGGCAAAGGGCGGCTTGAAGGGGTAGAGCGCTTAATCCTTCAGCCAAACGTTCACGCCCAAGCAATCCGGGAATGGGCTGTCGAAAACGGCTGGCGCATTGTAGCAGAAGAGATCTTGAAAGAAAAAGACAAGATCTATGAGATCCTCGTGTTGGAGCCGACTGCTGAAGAAGTGCAGCTAGATGCGAAAGAGTTGCTATTCGGCCCGGAGCTAGTGAAACAGCAAAGCGAAATTTTCAAGGAAAAGTGGCAGCGCGAAGCGACACAATGGAAAGCGATCGCCGAGCGCTTGGAGAACACACAACAAACCGAAGACATTCGTACGAAAAAAGAGCAATTGCTCGAAAAAATCGCATTGATGGAAGAGGTGTTCGTGGATGAAAATTCCTAACGGGCAACAGATTATCGAACAGTTTGAAAAATGGTCGCCGAAATATTTGGCGATGGAAGGAGATCCGATCGGGCTGCACGTCGGTACCTTGAATAAAAAGATTGAACGCGTGCTGGTGACGCTGGATGTCGATGATGCAGTGGTGGACGAAGCGATCGAAAAAGGCGCAGGCCTCATCATCGCGCACCATCCGCCGATTTTTCGGCCCTTGAAAAATCTCCAGACAGATTTTCCCCAAGGCCAATTGATGGAGAAACTGATCAAAAATGATATTGCAGTATATGCAGCCCATACCAATCTTGATGTTGCGTGGGGCGGTGTCAATGACTTGTTGGCAGATGCGCTCGGATTAAGCGACACGGAAGTGTTGGTGAAGACGTACGAAGCGGAGCTCGTGAAGATTGCCGTATTCGTGCCTGAAAGCCATGAAGACCAAGTAAGAAAAGCGTTCGGCGACGCGGGTGCCGGAGCAATCGGTGATTATGACTATTGCAGCTATACTTTGTCTGGCACGGGGCGCTTCCGGCCGAATGCTTCAGCCGACCCATATATTGGGGAAGCGGGCAAAATGGAAGAGACAGCAGAATCGAAAATTGAAGTCGTTGTCAGAAAAGCCGAAAAAGATCGCGTGATCCGTGCGATGATGGCAGCGCACCCTTACGAGGAGCCGGCATACGACGTTTTCACCTTGGAGAACAAGGAATTGCCGATGGGTCTTGGCCGCATTGGGCGTTTAAAAGAAGAGATAAGCCTGGATGCTTTTGCCGAGCATGTGAAAAAAAGTTTGGATGTACCGTTTGCGCGTGTCGTCGGCACTGGTGATGAAACGATCGAAAAAGTGGCGGTGCTCGGCGGCGATGGCAATAAATACATCCAACAGGCAAAACGCGCCGGAGCGGATGTCTATGTAACGGGTGATCTTTATTTCCACGTCGCACAAGATGCACAGGCAATCGGCTTGCCAGTGATTGACCCAGGGCACCATGTCGAAAAAGTGATGATCCAGGGAGTCGTCGATTATATGACGAAACAAAGCGCAAAATGGCAATGTGAATTTCTGCCTTCCGAGGTAAACACAGAGCCGTTTCGTTTAAAGTGAAGAGATAAAAAAGAGGCCCCATTAAGGGCCTCTTTTTTATAGCTTATTCGTTTACCGGATACGGCTCGATGCGGTCCGATGGTTTCGGATGCTTGATCTTCGGCAAGATTTTGTTGAGTGGTACGGAACGCTCGAGTGTGTGCGTTTCCGGATCTTCCGGGTCGTACTGGTCCAAGAACTTCATTACTTCTTTGACGATCGGTGTCGGCGTGGAGGCGCCAGCGGTCAAAGCGACCGTTTCGATGCCTTCGAGCCATTCCAATTTCAGTTCAGACAAATCAGAGATGCGGTAAGCCGGCGTGCCGGCGATATCTTGCGACACTTGCGCCAGGCGGTTCGAGTTATTGCTCATCGGGTCACCGATGACCAATAAAAGATCGGTATCTCCGGCTTGTTCTGCGACTGCTTCCTGTCGAACTTGTGTAGCCAGACAAATCTCTTTATGCACTTCTGCTTGTGGGAAACGTTCTTTCAACCGTTCCATCAAATGGACAACATCCCATTGGCTCATTGTGGTTTGGTTGGTGATGATGATCTTATCTTCGTTGAGCTCAAGCGAATTCACATCTTCGAGCTTTTCAACCAAATGGACGAGGTCCGGAGCGACGCCGATTGCGCCTTCCGGTTCCGGGTGGCCGCTTTTGCCGATGTAGATGATGTGGTAGCCTTCCGCTGTTTTTTCGCGGATCAAGTCATGCGTTACGGTAACATCCGGACACGTGGCATCGATCGACACGAGCCCTTTTCTTCTAGCCAGTTCGCGCACTTGCGGCGATACGCCGTGTGCTGTGAAAATGACGGTGCCCGTTTCAACCTTTTCCAAAATTTCTAGGCGGTTGCTGCCGTCAAGAGTGATGATGCCATCTTGTTCAAATGCATCCGTCACATGTTTATTGTGGACAATCATGCCCAGTATATAAATCGGGCGCGGCAAGGTTTCATCCATGGCTGCATTTTTCGCAATGACCATAGCATCTACTACCCCGTAGCAATAGCCTCTTGGTGATATCTTTTTTACTTTCATTATCAAACCGCACTCCTTTCAACATCATGACTTTATTATAACGGAGACACCGTCTCTTTACAAAAGATGCATCGCTCAGGAGAGCCATTTTATGCTATAATAGCTAGAGCTTAAGGAGGGAACTATATCCCATGACAAAATTTAACGAATACCGTCTCAAGCCATTTTTGCTTGAAGCGGTCGAAAAACTCGGTTTTACAGAACCGACAGCTATCCAAAAGGAAATGATTCCACAAATCATGAGTGGAAACAGTGCCATTGGCCAGTCCCACACAGGTACAGGCAAGACCCATAGTTTCATCATCCCGATCGTCGAACGTATAGATGTTTCGAAACAGGAAGTGCAGGCGGTGATCGCTGCGCCGACACGTGAACTCGGAACACAGATTTTTAACGAAATCCAAAAACTGATCGGCGATTCCGGCATCGAAGTGAAATCGTTCATCGGCGGAACGGACAAACAACGTTCGATCAATAAATTGAAGACGCAGCCGCATATCGTGATCGGGACACCGGGTCGTTTGAAAGACCTCGTCAATGAAAATGCATTGCTCGTCCATACCGCGAAGATTTTGGTCGTCGATGAGGCAGATTTGGCATTCGACATGGGCTTTATCGAAGAAATCGACCAAGTCGCAGGGAAAATGCGCGAAGACTTGGAAATGTATGTTTTCTCGGCTACAATTCCTGAAAAACTCAAGCCCTTCCTGAAAAAATACATGGCCAACCCGGCACATATCAAAATCGGCGATAAGCGCCCAACTGCAGAAGGTTTGGATTTCTATTTGGTGCCTGTGCGCAGCAAAAAGAAAGTTGAACGTTTGCAAGAAGTGATGAAAATCATCAATCCGTATCTCGCGATCATTTTCGTCAATACACGCACAAATGCCGATTACATCGCTGAAGAATTGTCGAAAAGCGGCATTCGCGTAGGGAAGGTTCACGGAGATTTGGCACCGCGCGAGCGCGTTAAAATGATGAAGCAAGTGCGCGACCTGGAGTATCAGTACATCGTAGCGACAGACCTTGCAGCACGCGGAATCGATATCCAAGGCGTCAGCCATGTCATCAACTACGAATTGCCGGAAGACCTGGAGTTCTTTATCCACCGCGTCGGGCGCACAGCGCGTGCGGGCCTTAAAGGCGTCGCGATTACGTTGTTCAGCCCGGAAGACGAGGATGCCATTGTCCGCGTCGAGAAGATGGGGATCCCATTCCAGCAAAAAGACATCGTCAAAGGCGAATTTGTCGATATGAAAGAGCGCCACGGCCGTAAAAAACGTGTGCGCACAGAGAATGAGGCCGATACTAAGGCAAAATCGATGGTCCACAAACCGAAAAGTGTCAAACCGATGTACAAGAAGAAAATGAAATGGAAAATGGACGAAATTAAAAAAGCGGAACGACGTAAAAACCGCAAAAAGTAAGGGGTTTTTTGAATGCTATTAGGATCGCATGTCTCGATGAGCGGCAAGAAAATGCTTCTCGGCGCGAGTGAGGAAGCCGCTTCCTACGGCTCTACGACTTTTATGATCTATACGGGCGCACCGCAAAACACGCGCCGCAAACCGATCGAAGAATTGAATATCGAAGCGGGACGGGCGCATATGGCAGAGCATGGCCTGTCGAATATCATCGTTCACGCACCTTATATCATCAATATTGCTAACACAACTAAACCGGCAACATTCGAACTCGGCGTTGAGTTCTTGCAGTCGGAAATCGAACGCACGGCAGCACTCGGTGCGGAACAAATCGTCTTGCATCCCGGTGCACATGTCGGCGCGGGAGTGGAAGCCGGCACACAGAAAATCATCGAAGGCTTGAATGAAGTGTTGACGCAGGATTTTCCGGTCAACATCGCCCTTGAGACGATGGCTGGAAAAGGAACAGAAATTGGCAGAAGCTTTGAGGAGCTGGCGGCGATCATCAATGGCGTCACTCACAACGAGCGTCTGTCGGTGTGCTTTGATACTTGCCACGTTCACGATGCCGGTTATAACATCAAAGAAGATTTTGACGGGGTGTTGGCGGAATTCGACCGCATTATCGGAATCGATCGTCTGCAAGTGCTGCACATCAACGACAGTAAAAACGTGCGCGGGGCAGGGAAAGACCGCCACGAGAACATCGGCTTCGGCGAAATCGGTTTTGACGCACTCAATTCAATTGTCCACCACAAACAATTGATGCATGTGCCGAAAATACTCGAAACGCCGTATGTCGGCCTGGATGCGAAAAAGAAAAAAGCACCCTACGCATATGAAATCGAGATGTTCAAAAACGGCATTTTTGCGCCTGATGACATTGAGAAGATGAAATTGCCGATCGAATCATAATAATGAAGGAAAAGGCTGTTGCGAAAAGTCATGAAACATGGCATTTCGAACAGCCTTTTTTTATTTGAAGTTAAAAGCAGTCCGAATCGGAAAAGGGCCGCGCAAGATAAAGCAATGAGGCTTTTACGATTTGCAGTTTGCTGATCGACTTCCAAAAGCGTTATTTAAAAGCCCAAACGGTTTACAGGAGCAGACAAGTGCTCTATACTTTCTATAGTAAATCGTAATCATTCTTATTGGAAAAGGGGCGTCCCTATGGCAGCGCCATTAATCAACATTAAAGAAGTCAGCTATGAATATGAACAAACAAAAGCACTGGATCACATTTCGATGGCAGTGGAGGAAGGCGATTTCCTGGCGATACTCGGACCAAACGGATCGGGGAAATCGACTTTATTGAAAATCATGCTCGGGCTTATCCGGCCTTCCGAAGGCAGCGTGGAATTGTTCGGCGTTGATTCGAGACAGTTCAAACACCGCGAATGGATTGGCTATGTGTCGCAAAAGTCGAATTCGTTCAACTCGGCTTTTCCGGCAACTGTTCAGGAAGTAGTGGCAGGTGGCCTGGCGAAAAAAGCCGGCTTGTTCCATAAACTCCCGAAAAACACAGCCCAGCAAGTCGAAGAAGCGCTGAATGCAGTGGGCATGAAATCCTTTAAAAACCGCAGCATCAGCGAACTTTCTGGGGGGCAGCAGCAGCGCGTCTTTATAGCTCGCGCGCTTGTCGCCAAGCCGAAAGTGCTCATACTCGATGAACCGACTGTCGGCATTGACGTCCAAAACGTGCAGGCGTTCTACGACATGCTCGCTGCGCTCAACCGGGAACGCAATATTACGCTGGTGCTCGTGACGCATGACGTCGATACGGTGACCGACCGCATCTCGCACGTCGCTTGCTTGAACCAAACCATCCATTTCCACGGCTTTAAAGACCAATTGCATATGATGAGCGATGAAGAGCGCGAAGCGTGGTATGGGCATTCCGTCCGGAAAATCCATCATACGGAAGGAAGCCATACACATGCTTGACGCTATTCTATCCTATGAGTTTTTGCAAAACGCATTCGCATCCGGCTTGATCATCGGCGTTATCGCACCGCTGCTCGGTGTCTTTATCGTCGTAAGAAGGCTGTCGCTGATCGCAGATGCTTTAAGCCATGTAACGCTTGCCGGCATTGCCGGAAGCCTTTATTTAAGCCAAAGTGTTGGGGCGCTCGCGCTACTGAATCCGTTGTATCTCGGGATTGCTTCCTCCGTGATGGGCTCGATGCTTATTGAGCGGCTGCGCAGCGTCTATAAGCATTACGAAGAACTGGCCATTCCGATCATCCTTTCTGCCGGCATTGGCTTTGGCGCCATTTTTATTTCCCTGGCGGAAGGATTCTCGAGCGATTTGTTCGGGTATCTTTTCGGCACCGTATCAGCTGTCAGCCGCCAGGACTTATTTATTGTCGCAGGGATCGCCGTAATTGTGCTGGCGTTTATCCGCATCTTCTTCAAGGAGTTATTCGTCTTGTCGTTTGATGACGAATACGCACGGGCATCCGGGCTGCCAGCAAAGTGGATCCACTTTTTGTTCATGATTGTCACCGCATTGGTCATTGCCGGTTCGATGCGCATCGTTGGCATTCTTCTCGTGTCATCTCTGATGACCATTCCGGTAGCGACAGCCATGCGCGTCGCCAAAAGCTTTAAGCAAACCATCTGGCTCTCAATTTTATTCGGTGAAATATCGGTCCTGACGGGACTGGTCACCGCCTTTTATTTCGATTTAGCGCCAGGGGGCACAATTGTTGTCACATCCATCGCCATTCTGCTGGTCATTCTGGCTTATCGAAAAATCTCGTTATCTAAGAAAAGGGGGGCAGCCGCATGAATTTAACGAAAGCGTGGGGCATCCTGAAAGAAAACGGTTTTAAGGAAACGACAAAACGCAATCAGATTCTGGAAATCTTCGAAGGGGACGAACGCTATCTGACCGCCCGTGATATTTTGGATGTCATGCAAAAAGACTACCCGAGCATGAGCTACGATACCGTTTACCGAAACCTGGCGACGTTTGTGTCGCTCGATATTTTGGAGGCGACCGAGTTGTCCGGTGAAAAGCATTTCCGCATGCATTGCGAAAGCGACCATCACCACCATCATTTCATCTGCATGGACTGCGGCAAGATCAAGGAAATTCCGCTTTGCCCGATGGACTTGTTGGGAGCAGCATTGCCGGCCTATGAAATCGACAACCACAAATTCGAAATCTACGGGAAATGCCCGGAATGTAAATAAACGCTAGTAATAAAAAGGGCCTGACAGCTAATGCTGTCAGGCCCTTTTATCTACTCACAATAGAAACGGACAAATAAAAAAAGCGCAAGTTTAAACTTGCGCTCTTCGTTTACCGCTTAAGTAATTCCTGTTGGACACCGAACTCTTTTTTTACCCACGCTTCGGCTTCGAGCCAATCGAAGACGCGGACGACCTTGTTTGGCACCGGCTCACGATTGTAAGGAGTGTCGAACAAAATGACCGGAATGTCGAGTTCTTCGGAAATTTCAACCGCGTTGTCATGTTTGTCTTCGAAGAACAAATCAACATTATGCGCTTTGGCGGTGCTGATTTTTTTATGCGTACCAATCAATTCGATATGGTCGTATGCAATCGCATGCTGTTCAAACCAATCGAATGTAACGTTTCGAACGTTATCTCCACGAGCGGAGATAAAATACAGTTCGTATTGGTCTTTCCAGTTATTGATGATTCGTTTGGCGTCTTTCGAAATAGGTGAAGACGCATAAATTTTCGGTTCGTGCTTTTTAAACCAGGAGTAGAACTCTTTCTTATCAAGCTGCGGCAAGGCAGCTGTCAGATCGTATTCCCGGATATCTTCGATGGTCAATTCACTACCGAACGCTTCATTAATATGGGGAATCAACGATGTAGGGCAAGTGACGGTGCCATCGATATCGATGCCAAATCGGTACATATGATCACAACCTTATGCTTGTTGTTGTTCCAGTTCCTTTTGCTTTTTTTCTTCCGCTTGTTTGGCGAAGTATTCTTCTGCCAATTTATCGATCTCGATCTTCAATTCCTCGACCATTGTTTCTTCAGGCACTTTACGGACTGTTTTCCCGTGCATGAACAGCAGGCCTTCACCGCGAGCACCAGCGATGCCGATGTCCGCTTCGCGTGCTTCCCCTGGACCGTTAACGGCACAGCCGAGAACAGCTACTTTCAGCGGTGCTTTGATGTGGGAGATGTATTCTTCCACTTCATTCGCGATCGAGATCAAGTCGATCTCAATGCGGCCGCAAGTCGGGCATGAGATGAGTGTCGCAGCATTCGATGACAAGCCAAATACTTTCAACAGTTCACGAGCGACTTTGACTTCTTCAACAGGGTCTGCACTCAATGACACGCGTAATGTGTTGCCGATGCCTTTAGCAAGTAATGCCCCGAGCCCTGCAGAACTTTTTACGGTACCGGAGAACAATGTGCCGGATTCCGTAATGCCGAGGTGGAGCGGGTAGTCAAATGCTTTCGATGCTTTTTCATAAGCTTCCACAGCCAAGCTGACATCAGATGCTTTCAATGAGACGATGATGTCGTGGAAATCAAGGTCTTCTAGGATCTTGATATGGTGCAAGGCTGATTCCACCATGCCGTCCGCTGTCGGATAGCCGTATTTCTCGAGGATTTTGCGTTCGAGTGAACCGGCATTGACGCCGATACGGATCGGAATGCCTTTCGCTTTTGCTGCATTGACGACCGCTTCAACTTTTTCGCGGCGGCCGATATTGCCTGGGTTGATGCGGATTTTGTCAGCGCCTTGCTCGATGGCGATCAACGCTAATTTGTAATCGAAATGAATATCGACGACCAAAGGAATGTTGATGCGCTTTTTGATCTCGCCAATGGCATATGCTGCTCGCTCATCGGGACATGCGACACGGACGACTTGGCATCCGGCTTCTTCGAGGCGGAGAATCTCCGCTACCGTCGCTTCTACGTCGTGTGTTTTCGTTGTTGCCATACTTTGTATGAATAGTTCATTGCTGCCGCCAATCGTAATATCGCCGACTTTGACGGGGCGTGTTTTTGAACGGTGAGTCATTTCGCTCATGTTAAAATTCTCTCCTTTTTGTGAGTTTCCGGTAAACCGGACGATTACTCAGCTTACCCTTGCACGACATCTGCGTGCGGGTCTATTTCTCTTGCCTATAGCCATTTTAGCAGTGTCTCGTTTGAAAAGACAAGAAAGACGGCTGTAAGCGCAGGATTCTTTACAGTACTGCAATACAAGCGCTATTTTTTTGCGGGTGGGGCTTTTGGATAGAAACGAGCTGCACTATATAGAAGAAACAGTGTCCAAATGGAAGTCGCGAGCGATATCCATAAGTTATTGGTCCAGAAGCTCGCGACGAAAGCGACAATGGTGGGAACAGTGACGGCAAGCGCTGCTGTACGCCACATATGGCGGTATTCCCCGCGGCGTTTGAGCAAAGCGAGAAAGCCGTAGCCAAATGCGGCAAAGACGCTAATTTTAATGAAATGGTAAAGCGTCGTCGAGACGAATAAAAAAACGAGTGCAAACGGGTACAGGAGCCATTCGATTTCTTCGATGAATTGCAGCAAGCCCTCCAGTTCAGAAGAGCTCGAGCCGATGCCAAGCGCGAACTCGGCAAATGAGATAAGCGACAGCAAGGCAATGAACAAGAAAACGAATTTCAGGATGCGGCCGATCGGCATGATGCGGACCGCCGCCCGTTTTTTGGGCTCCATAAAACTTGCTTTGAATAGTTGATAGAGGTTCACTTCGATCTTCCTTTCCCTATGTATTGTAATATTATCACGTTAACTGGGGAATACCGGGGGCTAATGTTACGGGTTTGTAAATTTTCAATAAAGGTATTTACATTTACTTAGCGAAGTCTTCATAATAGGTGAGGTGTGATTACGTTATATTTAGGAGTTGAATGTGAATCGTGGAAATGAATTGGCAGGAATTGCTGTTTACCTTCTTCGGGGGACTCGGTATTTTCCTATTCTCAATCAAGTATATGGGTGACGCTTTACAGAAAGCTGCAGGCGATAAATTGCGGGACATCTTGGACCGTTTCACGACCAACCCGTTTATGGGGGTGTTGGTCGGTATCGTCGTAACGATCTTGATCCAATCAAGTTCAGGGACGACCGTTATTGTCGTCGGCCTCGTTAGTGCCGGTTTCATGACGCTAAGACAAGCAATCGGCGTCATCATGGGTGCGAATATCGGAACGACCGTAACGGCCTTCATCATCGGATTGGACGTCGGCGCATATGCCTTGCCAATCATGGCAGTCGGTGCCTTCTTGATTTTCTTCATCAAGAAAAACCAAATCCAGAATATCGGGCAAGTCATTTTCGGTTTTGGTGGATTGTTCTTCGGGATGGAAACGATGAGCGGGGCGATGAAGCCGTTGCGTGAATTGCCGGCCTTCATCGACATGACCGTCAACTTGAGTGAATTCCCGATCCTTGGCGTTGCAGCAGGGACAATCTTTACGTTTATCGTCCAAAGCTCCAGCGGGACGATCGCCATTCTCCAAGGACTCTACGCAGAGAACTTGGTTACGCTTGATGCCGCATTGCCGGTTCTCTTCGGTGACAATATCGGAACGACTGTGACAGCGGTGCTCGCAGCACTCGGCACATCCATCGCCGCGCGCCGTGCAGCAGCTGTCCATGTTTTGTTCAATGTCATCGGCTCCATCATTTTCCTGATTTTCTTGGTGCCGTTTACGGCGTATGTCGAGTGGATCACAGCCGTTTTGGACCTTGAGGCGAAAATGCAGATTGCATTTGCGCACGGGACGTTCAACGTTGTGAACACTTTGATCCAATTCCCGTTGATCGGTGCTTGGGCATACCTTGTCACAAAAGTGATTCCAGGGGACGAAGTACTAATCGAATTCAAGCCGAAGCATTTGGACTTGAACTTCATCGAGCAATCGCCATCGATCGCTCTTGGCCAGGCCAAAGAAGAAGTCTTGCGCATGGGTAAATATTCCGTGCAAGGTCTCGAAGAAACATATGAGTATTTGAAAACGAAAAGTAAGAAACATGCTGAAATGGGCTATCAATTGGAAGACGCCATCAATAACCTGGACGGCAAAATCACCGATTATCTTGTGCTCATTTCCGCAGAATCGATCTCAGCAGCAGATTCCACTCGCCACACGATGCTGATGGAAACGGTCCGCGATATCGAACGTATCGGCGATCATTTCGAGAACATTATCGAATTGATCGATTACCAGGAAGCGAATAAAGTGAAATTGACCGGCGAAGCGATGGAAGACTTGGACGAGATGTTCACATTGACTATTGCGACGGTTTCGAAATCACTTGATGCACTCGACACGACAAGCCACGAGCTTGCGCGTGAAGTGGCAGAGCAAGAAGATTTGATCGACAAAATGGAACGCAAATTCCGTAAGAAACACATCCTACGCCTAAATGAAGGCGCATGTTCCGCACAAGCGGGAATCGTCTTTGTTGACATCGTCAGCAACTTGGAGCGGATCGGCGATCACTCCGTCAATATCGCGGAAGCTATCCTCGGCAACCGCACATGATTCATACTCCCTTTCATCCTTTACATTTCTCGAAATGTAAGGCACGATGAAAGGGAGTTTTTATATCGGAAAAGGAGGGCTCGTGATGCTCGAAATAGTCGGCTGGGTTTTTGTCATTGTGTTTTTTGCCATCGGTTTTATCGGTCTTGTGTACCCGGTTATCCCGGCTTCGCTGTTCATTTTCGGCGGATTTATCATTTATGGCCTGTTTTTCAGTTTTGCTGATTTGCCGTGGTGGTTCTGGCTCATCGAAATCTTATTCGTTCTGCTGCTGTTCGGCGCAGACTTTTTGGCCAACGCGGTCGGCGTGAAAAAATTCGGCGGTTCAAAAGCAGGCTTGGTAGGCAGCACGATCGGATTGATCTTCGGCCCGTTCGTCATACCGTTTGCCGGCATCCTCATTGGCCCGTTCCTCGGCGCCATTATTGCAGAAATGCTTGTCAATAAATCGTCGATCAAAAAATCGATTCGCTCCGGAGTCGGTTCTGTGGTCGGTTTTATCACTTCCGCACTGACCAAAGGCGTTATACAAGCCGTAATGGTCGGCTTGTTCTTCTGGGTGATTTGACTATTGTCTCCGACTAAGGTCTGAAAAAAGCAGGTCCATATGCTTTATATTTGTGTCGGTCTGAAAATTTTGATACGCTAACAAAGTAGAACAATAGACTCAAGGAGGAATTTAATCATGGCATACGAATTACCGGAACTACCTTACGCGTACGATGCGCTAGAACCGCACATCGACAAAGAAACAATGAACATTCACCACACGAAACACCACAACACGTACGTAACAAACGTAAATGCGGCCTTGGAAGGTCATGACGATCTTTCTTCAAAATCAATCGAAGAATTGATTACTGACTTGAACGCAGTGCCGGAAGATATCCGCACAGCTGTCCGCAACAACGGCGGCGGCCACGCGAACCACTCGCTTTTCTGGCAGCTTCTTTCACCAAATGGCGGCGGACAGCCGACCGGTGCAGTAGCTGACGCGATCAACAGCAAATTCGGAAGCTTTGACGAGTTCAAAGAAAAATTCGAAGCTGCAGGCAAAACACGCTTCGGTTCTGGCTGGGCTTGGCTAGTCGTCTCTAACGGCGAGTTGGAAGTCACGTCAACACCAAACCAGGATTCTCCACTATCTGAAGGCAAAACGCCAATTCTTGGAGTGGACGTTTGGGAGCATGCATACTACTTGAAATACCAGAACCGCCGCCCGGACTATTTGGCAGCATTCTGGAACGTTGTTAACTGGGACGAAGTGTCCAAGCGCTACGAAGCTGCTAAATAATTGTTAAATATTGAAACCTGGACACACACTTTTTCGTCTGAAAAAGTGTGTGTTTTTCTATGTCCGTGCTATACTAGCAACTGGATATTTTTTTGAAAGGAGCTACGTGCTCATGAAAACCCCTCAAAAACGCCGTGTATCGCTGGCGAAGTCTAAACTCCAATCCAATACGACCTTCCGGATGAACATCCTCTTTTTTGCTATTTTTCTGCTGTTTTCCATGCTCATCCTGCGATTAGGGTATTTACAGATCGTCAAAGGGGAAGATTATGCCCGGGCGATTGCCCGCACCGAGGAAGTCGCGGTCAACACCAGCGTGCCGCGCGGCCGAATTTTCGACTCGGCTGGGCGCCTTCAAGTCGATAACGAACCTGTCAACAGCATCACGTACACGAAGATGCAGACGACGAAAAGCAGCGAAATGATGGAAGTGGCTGAAGAGCTTGCTAAACTGATTGAAAAAGATACAGAAAAAGTCACTTTGCGTGATAAGCAAGACTTTTACATACAATTGAATACGGAAAGCGCAACTGAAAAAGTGACGGCTGAAGAGCGTGCTGCAATTGAAGCGGAAGATGTGCCCCAAAAAGAAAAGCAACAGAAGCTCGATGCGTTAATCCGTGAGAAAATCACCGACGAAGAACTCGGCAGCCTGACAGAAGAACAATTGGAGGTTCTTGCGATCTACCGGGAAATGACTTCTGGCTATGCGTTGTCGCCACAAATCATCAAAGGTGAAGGCGTTACCGATGAAGAATTCGCTGTCGTGTCAGAGCGCTTGACCGATCCCAAACTAGAAGGCGTCAATACAGTCACTGATTGGAAACGTGTAAAAATGACCGATTTGACGATTCTTGGCAGCACCACAACGCCTGATCAAGGAATTCCGGCCAACCGCCTCGATTATTACTTAAGCCGCGACTACTCCCGCAATGACCGTGTCGGGACGAGCTTTTTGGAGCAGCAATATGAAGATGTGCTGCAAGGCCAGAAATCGAGCGTCAAAAATATCACCGACGGCCGCGGCCGCGTCATCGAAACGGTGCCTGTAGATGAAGGTGAACCCGGAAAAGATTTGGTCTTGACGATTGACAGTGAACTTCAATATGAACTAGAAAACATCGTAGAAGAGAAATTGCTCGCATTGAAAGCGGGACCCAACTCACAGCTTGTCAAAGACGCCTACTTGGTCATGATGGACCCGAAAACCGGAGAAGTCTTGTCGATGGTCGGTAAACGCGTCGGCGAAGATGAAAACGGCAAACGCGTCGTCAATGATTATGCGTTCGGCACATTCACGGCCGCCCATGAAATGGGTTCTACTATCAAAGGTGCTACATTGCTTACGGGATACGAGCAAGATGCCGTGGAGATGGGGGAAGTGCAGATCGATGAACCGTTGAAATTTGCTGGGACTACCCAAAAAAATTCGATCTTTAACACAACGCCGTTCAACCGCATCCCGATGAACGACTTGATGGCCATTGAACGATCTTCCAATGTTTATATGTTTAAAATCGCTTTGGATATCGCCGACCGTCAATATCAATACAATCGGCCGTTGAGCGTCGCCCCGGAAAGTTTTGCCGTTATGCGCAATTCCTTCGCTCAATTCGGGCTCGGTGTTGAGACCGGGATCGATTTGCCGAACGAAGGCACTGGCTATCTTGGCGGCACGTACCCTGGGCCGAAATTATTGGACCTTGCCATCGGGCAATTTGATACGTATACGCCGATGCAATTAGCACAATATATCTCAACCATTGCAAATGACGGTTACCGTGTGCAGCCGCATATCGTCAAGGAGATCCGCAAAGCTTCTCCTGATGGCGAAACGCTCGGGCCGATCGAGACAGTCATCGAACCGAAGATCATGAATCGCATCAATAATACACAAGAAGAAATCGACCGTGTCAAAGAAGGCATGCGCAATGTGTATATTGGCAGCTCCGGTTCGGCACGCGCCCAGTTCAGCGATACCCCGTATACCGCTGCCGGCAAGACCGGAACGGCGGAAGCTTATTACTTCGAGCGCGGCAATCCTTTTCATAATACAGTGAACGTTAATATCGCGCATGTCGGCTTTGCCCCTTATGAAGATCCAGAAATCGCGTATGCCGTCGTTATTCCATACGTGACAACGGATCCAACCAAAGTTCCAAAGACCAATAATGAAATCGCCCGTGCTGCGGCAGACAAGTATTTTGAATTGAAAGCAAAGCACTCCGAAGACGAACCGAATGAAATCAAGCCGCCATTTAGCGGCACACGCATTAAATAAACTAGCTTTCCATCCAATGAACCAAACCGCCCAACCAAAGTCCTGAAATGGATATTGGTTGGGCGGTTTTTGTTTTTTTCAATAAGGCTTTCGTCATTTACAATTTCTTAACAATGGCTTCATATGTCCTCAACAATAGAATCGTATAGTTGGTCTTGTAAACAACAAACCATATTAGGGGGAAACATTAAAATGAGAAACTGGAAGTTCGCTATGGCATCAACAATTCTTGGATCGGCACTAGTACTTGGGGCATGCGGCAGCACGGAAGAAACTGCAACAGGCAGCGAAACAGCTGATTCTGCTTCAGACGAAGCAGTAGTTGAAGGTTCGGTCACTGGTGATGGATCTTCCACAGTCGCACCGATCCTTGAAGGCATTGTTGAAGAATACGCAGCAGTTCAGCCTGAAGTCCAAGTAACGGTCGGTGTTTCCGGTACAGGTGGCGGATTCGAAAAATTCGTTCAAGGTGAAACAGCTTTCTCTAATGCTTCTAGACCCATCAAAGAAGAAGAAGTGGCTGCTCTAGAAGAAGCGGGCATCGAATACTCAGAATTCCTTCTTGCTTATGACGGGCTGTCAGTCGTCGTCAACCAGGAAAATGACTGGGTGGAAGATTTGACAGTTGAAGATTTGAAAAAACTTTGGGTAGAAGATGGCAGCACAAAAATGTGGTCAGACATCAACCCGGAATGGCCGGATGAAGAAGTTGTCTTTTATGCACCAGGCACAGCTTCTGGAACATACGATTATTTCAATGAAGTCATTCTAGAAGAAGAAGACATTGTTGAATCAGCAACGTTGTCTGAAGACGACAATACACTCGTGCAAGGGATTCAAGGAGATCCAAATGCTATCGGATTCTTCGGGTACGCATACTACATCGCGAACCAAGACACGTTAAAAGTCGTGACGATTGATGGCGTCGAGCCAACTCCTGAAACAATCGAATCCGGTGATTATTCGCCATTGTCACGCCCACTCTTCACTTACGCCAACAACGCGAAAATTGCTGAAGATGAAGCGGCTTACGATTTCATGAAGTTCACGCTAGAAAATGCTGGTCAAATGGCTGAAGCTGTCGGATACGTTCCATTGGCAGTAGAAGATTACGAGCAAGGCTTGGCAGATCTAGAAGCGTTGAAATAAATCAAGTTGCACGTTCAGGCTTAGGGTGAGCAGCTGCTGCTCGCCTTTTGCGGTTGAAAGGGGATTCTATTATGCGGACATCGGTTCAAGAACTGATCGCAAAGTCGAAAGATAAGAAAAGCAAAAAAATCATTGAAAAACTCATTCCGATTTTGTTATTCCTCATTGCTTCTGTTTCGGTTTTAACAACTATCGGCATCGTTTTGACATTAATCATTGAAACTGTCACGTTTTTCACAAGAGTGCCTCTGTCTGATTTCATTCTTGGCACAACTTGGCTGCCATTCGCAAATAGCGGAGCCCAATTCGGCATTTGGCCGCTAATTGTCGGCACACTGAAAATTACCGGCATCGCGATTATTGTAGCTGTACCAATTGGCATTTCGGCGGCCATTTACTTGAGCGAATACGCTTCTGACAATGTGCGGCGCATCGTTAAGCCAGTTCTCGAAGTGTTAGCAGGCGTTCCGACAATCGTCTACGGCTTTTTCGCCCTAACGTTTGTGACACCTGTATTGCAAAGCTTTTTCCCGGAAATCAAAATTTTCAACGCGATTTCACCAGGGATCGTCGTCGGCATCATGATCATCCCGATGATCGCTTCGCTATCGGAAGATGCCATGTCATCTGTTCCGAAAAGCATTCGCGACGGGGCGCTTGCCATGGGCTCGACAAAGTTTGAAGTCGCTTGGAAAATTACCGTTCCAGCAGCATTGTCCGGCATCATCGCCTCGGTTGTGCTCGGCTTGTCCCGCGCGATCGGCGAGACGATGATCGTTTCGCTTGCGGCAGGTTCCACACCGAAATTCGATGGCGATTTCACAGGCTCCATCCAGACGATGACCGCCTATATCGTGCAAGTATCCAAGGGCGATGCGGGTTATGGAACGACGATTTATTATTCCATTTATGCGGTCGGGTTCACATTATTCCTCTTCACGATGGCGATGAATATCCTGGCTGGGTATATGTCAAAACGTTTCCGGGAGGAATATTAAGATGAGATACATTGAACAGGAAAAAGTCGTCCGGCGCATGAACGGCCGGATGGTCGTCAACCGGATTTTCCAGGGGCTCTTTATGTTTGCGACGGCGCTTGCGCTGCTTGCGCTGGTGATTTTGTTATACCGAATCGTCAGTCAAGGCGCGGGGCATCTGTCGCTCGACTTCCTGACCAATTTCGCTTCACGGTTTCCGGAACAAGCGGGAATTAAAGCGGCGCTTGTCGGGTCAATCTGGCTAATGGCAGTGGTCGCCCCGACATCCATTTTGCTGGGTGTGGGGTCAGCGATTTATTTAGAAGAATACGCCAAAAAAGGGCGCATCACGACATTTATCCAAATGAATATTTCCAATTTGGCGGGGGTTCCATCGGTTGTCTTCGGCCTTCTGGGCTTGACGATCTTTGTCCGTGCAATGGCACTCGGCAACAGCATTCTTGCGGCAGGCTTTACGATGAGCTTGCTTATCCTGCCTGTCATTATCGTGGCTGCACAGGAAGCGATCCGTTCGGTTCCTGGCGAATTGCGTGATGCATCGTACGGAATGGGTGCCACCAAATGGCAGACCATAGTGCGCATCATTTTGCCGGCAGCGATTCCCGGCATTCTGACAGGCAGCATTCTTGCTTTGTCGCGGGCCATCGGCGAAACAGCACCATTGATCGTGGTCGGCATCCCGGTTATCATCCAGTTTTTGCCGGAAGGTGTTATGGATACATTCACCGCCTTGCCGATGCAGATCTATGACTGGTCTAGCCGCCCGCAAGCTGAGTTCCAGACGGTCGCAGCTGCGGGGATCATCGTCTTGATGGTCGTGTTGCTATTCATGAATTCAATCGCGGTCTTCATTCGGAACAAATTCGATAAATCCTATTAAAGTGTCATGCGGAAGGGGAGTTCATTATGAACACAGCAACGATCAAAACGAAAATCAATACAGCACAACCTACTTCAGTAGAACTAGCTGAAAAGGAAAGTGTCTATAGCACGCGTCAATTGAATCTATGGTATGGCAATAACCATGCTTTGAAAAACATTGACTTGGAAATCGGGGAAAACGAAGTCACAGCGATTATCGGGCCATCAGGGTGCGGGAAATCGACTTATTTGAAAACCTTGAACCGCATGGTGGAACTTGTGCCTTCTGTGAAGACTTCAGGAGAAATCCACTACCGCGGCCGCAACATCTTCGAATCCAGCTACGGTGTTGAAGAATTGCGCACGCGCGTCGGCATGGTGTTCCAAAAGCCGAATCCGTTCCCGAAATCGATTTACGATAATATCGCTTACGGCCCGCGCATCCATGGGATTAAAAATAAGAAAATCCTAGATGAGATCGTCGAGAAAAGTTTGCGCGGCGCAGCGATCTGGGACGAAGTGAAAGACCGCTTGAACGAAAATGCATACGGCATCTCAGGGGGCCAACAGCAGCGGATCTGTATCGCGCGGACATTGGCGATCGAACCGGATGTCATCTTGATGGACGAGCCGACTTCAGCACTTGACCCGATTTCGACATTGAAAATCGAAGAATTGGTACAGGAATTGAAAGAGCAGTACAGCATCATCATCGTCACGCACAATATGCAGCAAGCTGCGCGAATTTCTGACAAGACTGCCTTCTTCTTAAACGGGGAAGTCATCGAATACGACCGCACAGATACGATTTTCTCGAATCCTGCCGACAAACGGACAGAGGATTATATTTCAGGTCGATTCGGCTGACCCGCGATTCTAATCAGCAGGAGCCAATTTCCTGCTGGTCATAAGAAATGGACGATTGGGAGGAATTTTAAATGGCAGTACGCGAAAAATTTGAATATGAATTGCACTCAGCACAAGAACAATTGATTACACTGAGCACAATGGCCATCGATGCACTTGATAAATCGATGAAGGCACTCATCGAACATGATGTCGATCAGGCGCTCCAAGTAATTGAAAATGACGCCAACATCAACCGGCTCGAAGAAGAATTGAACGACCAGGTGATTCTGTTGATCGCCAAGCAATCGCCGGTTGCGACCGATCTGCGGCGCTTGATCGTCACAATAAAAGTCGCATCGGATATGGAGCGCGTCGGCGATTATGCCGTCAACATCGCCAAAGAAACGATCCGCATCGGGCAGCAAGACTTGCTTGATCCGATCAGCAAGATCCAGCGCATGCATGAACTCGCCACTTCCATGCTGCGCCAAGGCATCGATGCCTTGATAGACGAAGATGTGGAAAAAGCCAAGGCAATTGCCGACCTCGATGACGAAGTTGATGATTTGTATGGAGAAGCGATCCGGCTGTTGTTCCAGCACGGCGCAAAAGAGCCAGGACAGCTTAGCCAAGTGACGCAATTGGCGTTTGTCAGCCGTTATATGGAGCGCTCCGCTGATTATGCAACCAATATCGCGGAGCAATTATTCTACCTCGTCCGCGGGCGCCATTACGATCTGAACAAATGAAGAAAAACCACAGCCACGGCTGTGGTTTTTTATTTAAGGAAATCATGGGGAAGCGGCATTTTTCAGTAGACAATCACTGAAGGTATGCTATAATAATTAAGTCGTATAGATCACGCTTATTAATGAAATGGATTTTTTGAAAGAATTGGGAGGGATATCGATGCGTGTAAACATTACACTAGCTTGCACAGACTGTGGCGAAAGAAACTACAGCACTGTTAAAAATAAGCGCAACAACCCTGAGCGTCTTGAATTGAAAAAATATTGCTCACGTGAAAAGAAAATGACAACACACCGTGAAACGAAGTAAGTAATTGACTGCCAAAACCTCCCGGGGTTTTGGCTTTTTCTTTTGTTTTGCGCAGTTTACGATAGAAATGATACATAAAGACGACTTACAGTTTAGCGGAAAGGGAGTTTGCATAATGGAAAAAGCCGTATTGAGAAAATCGGTAATCAGCCAAATGAATGAACTTTCAAAATCACAACATGCCGAAATGTCGGCAGCGATTCTAGAGAAACTTTTAGAAGACAGCGATTTTCAACAAGCCAAAACCGTCGGCGTGACCATCTCACGCTGGCCGGAAGTCGATACGATTCCGCTCATCAAGTTGTGTTGGCAACTGGGCAAAAAAGTCGCCGCGCCGAAATGTTTTGCAAAAGACCGGACAATGAATTTTCGGTTATTTGATAGATTGGGCCAATTGGAAGTGGTGTATATGGACCTCCAAGAACCGATTGAAGCCGAAACGGAAGCGGTCGGTCCTGAAAGCCTCGATTTATTAATCGTGCCCGGTGTGGTCTTTACAGCCAGTGGCTACCGAATCGGTTTCGGCGGAGGCTATTATGATCGTTATTTAAGTGGGTTTAAAGGCAATACCCGCTCGCTTGCTTTCGATTTTCAGCTGGCTGGCGAACTGCCTGTTGAAAGCCACGACATCCCAGTCGATGGCATCATTACTGAAATAAGAACAATCGACTCAAAGGCGGTGAGAGCATGAAAGACCTATACGATGTAATGCAATTGCTGAAAACGTACGGAACAATCATCTACACGGCAGATTTCATTTCGGATCTTGATTTAATGGAATCCGACATCCGCGATTTATACGACCACGATTTCATCACCCCCCGTGAATATGCGTCTGCCTTGATGATCTTGCGGCAGAAACGCACAGAATATGAGAAAAAAGGAAAATCATGAAACCAAAAACGTTTTAAAGCGTCTGTTAAGGGTAATTGCTTTCGCTCGAGAGTGATTTGTTTTATACTATAAGGTATTGAATTTCCATTTTATTTGAAACCGAAATTCGCACGAACCGGACAAACGCTCCGGTAAGACGAGGAGGATGTGCGGCAATGAAAAACAAAGAATGGCCTAAGCATTCGGTCCTGGCCATCGCAGTCATCGCTACCTGGCTGACGACATATGTCGTCTACAAAATGGCCTTTTCCATTACAATTGACAATGCATTGCAGGAATTCATCCTGTTCTTGAACCCCTTAAGTTTATTATTATTCGCCTATGGAGGCGCGCTGTTCTTTAAGAGCAAGAAAGCAAGAAACCGCTATATTCTAGTTATCGCGGTCGTAACATCGATCATTCTATACGGCAATGTGGCGTTTTACCGCTTCTTCACGGATTTCATTACACTGCCCGTATTGTTCCAGACCGATAATTTCGGCGATTTAGGTAATAGTGCCGCTGAAAGTGTCTATTGGAGCGATATTCTCTATTTTGCCGATATCTTCATCATCTTATTGGCAATGCGTTTTGTAAAAGAAAAAGAAACCGCGCTGAAATCGGCAGCGACGCACCGCAAAGCATATTTTGTGCTGTCGGCAGCTGTCTTGTTTTTCAACCTCGGACTTGCTGAAGCAGAACGCCCTCAATTATTGACGAGAAGCTTTGACCGCGAAATGCTCGTCAAGAACCTGGGAATGTACAATTACCACTTGTATGATGTCTATATCCAATCGAAATCGCAAGCACAGCGAGCGCTTGCGGACGGCTCGGAGTTGACGGAAGTAACTAACTACGTGCGTTCGAATCAGGCCGAACCTTCTGAAGAAATGTTCGGCGCAGCAGAAGGGCGCAATTTGATCGTTGTCACACTCGAGTCCTTGCAGTCGTTCACTTTGAACAGCGAAATGAACGGGCAAACCATTACACCATTCCTCAACGAGTTAACGAAAGATGAAGATACGATTTACTTCCCGAACTTTTACCACCAGACAGGGCTCGGAAAAACTTCCGACTCAGAGTTCTTGCTTGAGACTGGCATGTATCCGCTGAGCGGAGGCGCCGTATTCTTTACACATAGCGGCAATACTTTCAATTCCATGGCAGAAAAAATGGGTACTGAAGGTTATTCAACCAATGTTCAACACGCCAATACGAAGAGCTTCTGGAACCGCGACATGATGTACGAATCGCTGGGCATCGACAAATTCTACGATATCCAGAGCTACACAGTAGGCGAAGGCGAGGCTGTCAACTGGGGCATGAAAGACATCCCGTTCTTTGAACAGTCCGTCGACCAAATGGCAGAAATGCAGCAGCCGTTCTATACGCGCCTGTTGTCGCTGACGAATCACCATCCATTCACATTGGATGAAGAAGACAAGTTCATTGAGGAATTCGATTCCAACTCAGGCACGTTGAACCGTTATTTCCAAACCGTGCGTTATTTGGATGAAGCGGTCAAAACCTTGTTCGAAGATTTGAAGGAACAAGGCTTGTACGAAAACTCCATTATCGTGATGTACGGTGACCATTATGGCATCTCCGACAATCATAACGAAGCAATGGCGCAATATCTGGGCAAAGAAATTACGCCTTATGAATCGGCACAATTGCAAAAAGTACCATTTTTCGTCCATATTCCAGGATATGAACAAGGCTATGTGGATGAGGAAATCGGCGGCCAGGTGGATATGCGTTCGACGATCCTTCATTTGATGGGTATGGAAACCGAAAAAGACATTCAATTTGGCGGAGATTTATTCTCTGAAGAACATGAAGAATTCGTTATTTTCCGCGACGGGCGCTTCGTGACTGATGAATATGTCTATGCGGCAAATGTCTGCTACGATAGTGAAACGGGAGAACCGGTAGAAGATCAAAGCGTGTGCGATCCATATGCTGAACGCGCCCTCGAGGAGCTTCAGTATTCCGAAACAATCATCAACGGTGATTTGCTGAGATTCTATGATGAAGAAAACGGCCAATTGAAAACAGTTGATGAACCACAACCGTAAGATAAAAAAGGCTGCCCACCTGTGGGCAGCCTTTTTCTTTATGGCCAATAAAAAAAACCGGCGCAATGATTGCGCCGGTTTCTTTTTCTTAATGAAGGCCAGGTGGGTAACCGTGTGTAATGAGAGTTGCAACGGTGAAACCGCCGAAAATAACAAAGGTCCCAAAATTAAATAAGAATCCTAAAACTTCTTTGTTTCTTAGGGTTTGAACTGTACCGATTGCAGCAAGAACTGCTGTGAGGCCGAAAATAACCATCAAAATCCAACTCATCTTATGACACTCCCTTCAACTTTAACAGCCAGTGCCGTCTTCTACTCTTTATATTGTAAAGAAATTCTGCAAGTTTGTCGAGGCGTAAAAATGTCATTCTATTGAACAAGCAAAAGAATGTGTTCATGATATACTGCTAATGAGGTGAAAGTCATGTTAAAAATCGATCGGCTGGAACTAGGGCCAGTACAAACGAATTGCTACATCATATCAGGAGAAGGAAAACAGTGCGTCATTTTCGATCCCGGCGAAGAAGCGGGGAAGATCCAGGAACTTCTGAAACGCAAGCAATTGACGCCGCTTGCGATTCTTCTGACACACGCCCATTTCGACCATATCGGAGCTGTCGATGAATTGAGGGACGTATATAAGATTCCTGTGTATCTTCATCACAAAGAGCGGGACTTTCTTGGACGCCCCAATTTGAATGGCTCAGGCAAATACGCAGCATTGCCGGATTACCGAGTGGCGGATGCGGATGAATGGATCACCGATGAACGATCACTCCAAATCGGCCCATTCCATATGGAGTTGTTCCATACACCTGGCCATTCGCCGGGCAGCGTGAGCTTTTATTTTCCGGAAGATCGTTTCGCTATTGTCGGCGACACCTTGTTTTCAGGAAGCATTGGGCGCACCGATTTAACAGAAGGGTCAGAACCGCTGTTGTTGAAATCGATCCGCGAATCGTTATTAACGCTGCCGGAAGAAACTTTTTTGTTTCCAGGCCATGGCCCGGAAACCACCCCAAAACAGGAACAGCAGCATAATCCTTTCTTGAATAGATGAAGGAAATAAAAAAACGGCCGAAATGGCCGTTTTTCTGCGTTCACATTCAATTACTATTAATGACCTGCTCCTGGGACGTGGATGAACGTAGAGTAATAAGTGAAGCCTACGAAAAAGACTGTCAGGTAAGCAGCAAAAATGTACATATACATCCGCTCAGAAATGTTTAAGTAACCAAGCAGTACGAACAATCCGGTATTGGCAACCATCAACAATGATACTTCTACCATATCGCCGACATAAAATAAAATTGCAAAGATTCCAGTCCACCATCCCATTAATTTAAACATATTATCCATGGGTAATCCCTCCTTTGCCACAATACAATAATCTCCTATTCATTATATAGGAAGACGAGTCTATGTGTAAACAAGGACTTCGAGCTAGTTTGTGACAAAGCGGTGTAGGTGTATCCATAAAGCGTTCTATAGCTATGCAGACAAGGCCTGAAAACTTGGATTTCAGGGCTTTGAGGCGTTCAAATAATTATTTTGGTATTTTCGATATTCAAGCGCTATCCTTGTGCTTATACTAATGGTGAGCGGAGAGGCAGCCTCCGCTCATAGACCCGGACAGGAGGTGAATATGCAAGAGATCATTGAACGGCGATGCTTCGATCTGCTGCATTCCGCCGTAGAAGAGAAAACCACCGATATCCACATCAGGCCAGAACCCCGCGACTACAGCATCACCCACCGGACCTACAATCAATTCAAGCCGGTGTCGAAAATCCCCTTCGATTTAGGCGATCGCATGATTGCTTACTTCAAATACCTCTCCCTTTTGGACATGAGCGAAAAACGAAAACCCCAAACCGGCTCATTCCATCTCCAGATGAATGGCCATACCCACCATTTCCGGATTTCAACATTGCCTTCGGTGATGACAAAAGAAAGCATCGTCATCCGCGTCATTCCCGACAGTACCGCGTTATTCCTCGACGAATTGGCGGCGTTCCGCGATTCGGCAAGGCTGCTCGAGAAACTTGCCGGCGAAAGGCAAGGGCTGATGCTGTTGACCGGCCCGACCGGATGCGGCAAATCGACCACCTTGTATTCTCTCTTGCGCCATTGTTCCGAGCGGCTCAACCGCAATGTCATCACCCTCGAAGATCCTGTGGAGCGGCAAAACCCTGCCTTTCTTCAAATCCAAGTAAACGAAAAGTCAGGAATGAATTATGCGACTGGCTTGAAAGCCATTTTACGCCATGATCCCGACATCATCATGATCGGCGAAATCCGTGATGCCGAAACCGCTGAAATAGCCGTCAGGGCTGCATTAACAGGGCATTTAGTGTTTTCAACGATCCATGCTAGGCATTCGGTCGGCTGTCTTCATAGACTCCATGATTTAGGCATTCCATACGAAGACATGCTGCAGACACTCATCGGCATCGCAGCCCAGAAAATTGTGCCGATGTATGAGGATTTGGAGCAGCTCGAGACGAAGCATCGCGCGTTGTATGAAATTTTATGCGATGAAAGTTTAGCGGACGCCATCCGTTCCGCGAAACAGCAGCAGGATTATCAATTGCCGGAGCATTTATCGTTTGGCGGACAGATCCGGGAAGGAGTGAGGATCGGTGCGCTTCATTCCGGTTTCGAATTCTAGGCGCGTGCCGTTTCGTGAACGTGGCCAATTTCTAACAAGGCTTTCGGTGTTGCTGTCAGAAGGTTATTTGTTTCCTGTTGCCATGACGCTCCTTTTGCCCATGCACACAGAACGATTAGATGAGGCGCTCGCGGGCATGGACCGCATATTAAAAGGCGGCGGCAACGCAGCAGAAGTGCTAAAGTTTCTCGGATTCCGCGAGCGTGTGTTGTTTCCGGTTGAGATTGCCGATTTTCATGGCAAACTCAGTGAAGCGATGACCGGCATCGCTGCAGGGTTCAAGCGGACCGAAGAAGTGCAAAAAAAACTGCGCAATATCCTTATCTATCCGGTCTCGCTGTTAATTCTTACCGCTGCGTTGTTCTTGTTTTTCAGAACCAATTATGTCCCCAATCTGACTGCGTTGATTTCTTCGCTGCAGCACGGCGAAGAAGGCGAAGGGGTTCCGGTTTATTTGCTGCGCATTCCGGATGTGGCGATCGCTGCTTTCACGGCTGTTGCGTTAATAATTATTGGCTTTCGTGAATATATAAAGCGGCAGCCTGCAGAGCGTCAAATTTCACTATTGATCAAATTGCCGGTCATTGGCCCCGTAATGCGTCTTTATTGGTCGCAAATCGCTTCGCGGGAACTTGGTACGTTATTGCATAGCGGGATTTCCTTGCAGGAAGCGCTAAAATTATTGCGCGTCCAGCGGCACCACGCTATCATCAGCCAGATTGCTGAATCGTTGCACGACGAAGTCAAGACCGGTATCGCTCTGTCAGTTGCTGTTGGGCGCCATGACTTTGCGGCAAACGACATGGCGGCATTCATCCGCCACGGTGAAGCAACCGGCATGCTCGGGAAAGAATTGATGCTCTATAGCGAAGTGTTGCTCGACCGAATTGAACTGCAAGCCCAACGTTCATTGAAAATCATTCAGCCCAGTTTCTTTGTGTTGATTGCTGTTTGTATCGTTGCCGCCTATTTGGCCATTCTCTTGCCGATGTACAATCTCGTCCATACGATTTAAGGAGGAATACGATGAACAAATTAAAAAACCAACGAGGCTTTACGCTTATTGAAATGTTGATTGTCATGTTGATCATCACAGTATTGATCGCAATCGCCATCCCGAATGTCTCGAAACAGACATCAGCGGTCGATGAAAAAGGCTGCAAGGCATTCGTCCAGATGGTTCAGGGCCAAGTAGAATCTTACCGAATGGATAAAAAAGCGGTACCGGCGATGACAGATTTGGTGTCTGAAGGCTATTTGAAAACAGGCGAGACGAGCTGCCCGAACGGAGAAGTGATCAATATTTCAGTGGATGGCGTGGTGAGCTCATCAAAAGGCTCCTAAAAAGCAGTTCAGGCTTTACATTGATTGAAATGCTACTGGTGTTGATGGCGGTCGGAATCAGTGCCTCGCTTGTTGTGGCTTCTGCTGCATCGCTCGAAAGAAAGCGTGAAGAAGACCGTTTTTTCGCATTGCTGGAACAAGACATTCATTATGCGCAAAGCCAGAGTTATTCACTCAGTACATCCGTAACTTTGGTTTTCTGGAACCACAAGCCAGGTTATGAAGTGACGTATGGATTAAGCTATCCAGGATATTCCAGGGCCATGCCGAAATCGATCCACTTGAACGCGGCCAGCAATATTCGTCAAGCATACTTCACGCCGAGTGGGTCGATCTTCCAGCCAGGCACAATGCGCTTTTCGACCAGCACCGGTGAAAGGACGGTGACAATCCATCTTGGAAAGGGGCGTGTGGTGGTTTCAAAATGACAAGGGCATCTCTATGGCGGAAACGATGCTCAGCCTGTTTATGGTATTTCTCGTATTCGGTTCGCTCCTGCCGCTCGCCCATGAGATGCAGGTCAGGCTCGAACTGAAGAAAGAGCGTCTCGCGGCTTATGAGACTTTGCATGAAGCGGCAAAAATCATTGCCTCTGCAGGCAGTACGGAAGGCCAGCGCTCAGTGAACGGCATCTTGTATTCCTGGCAAGCGGAAGGCCCTTGTGTCGACTACGTGGATTTTCAAGGCAAGCAGGTGCGTCTATGCATCGAGTGAACATTCGTTCATCAAAAGGATTTACGTTTCTTGACAGCCTATTGGAGTTGTTGACATTGTCGATTATGCTGCCGCTTGCCGTCCTGTTTTATTTATTCAGCACACATTTTATGTTAGATCTGGATTCCGGCGCCACGGAGTTCCGTTTGTTTACACTGGAGCTGCAGCAGTATCTGGATGGCAGCGAACAAATTTATATCATGCGCGATGGGAAAGGCATGCGCATTGTCCAAGGCGCCATTGTTTACGATATCGAATTGTACGGCAGCGTCGTGCGTAAACGGAAAAACCAGCTCGGCCATGAAATCATGCTGACCGATGTGAAAAACAGCATGTTTCAATTAGAAGGCAAGCGTTTAACCATTCAGCTGGAATTCCAAAGCGGCGCAAAAGAGGAGGTCGATTATGCGCTTGCGCTTCCTGACTAGCCAATCCGGTGCAGTCTATCCACTGTCTCTCGTGTTCTTTATGTCCGCATTGACGCTAATATCCCATATGGTGCTGCTTTATGCGATTGAATATCAAACTTATGATAGTTTGGAAAATGTTCATAGAAATGCTACTATACAACTACTGATGGAAATTGGGCAAAATAAAATCCCTGAGTAGGGTAGTACGGGTGGGAACAATGAACAGAATATATTTAATCGGTTTTATGGGTTGCGGAAAAAGTGCGGTCGGCAGGAGGCTAAGTTTTTTATTGAAAATGCCCTATTATGACATGGACAAAGAAATTGTCCGTCAAATGGGCATGACGATACCGGAAATCTTCGAACGTTTCGGCGAAGAATATTTCAGGAATCTCGAAACGGAATTTTTGCAAAATTTGCAACAAGATCATTGCATCATCTCTACTGGCGGCGGCGTTACGATGCGCAAAGTGAACCAGCGTCTCATGCGCCAGACGGGGCTCGTGTTATTTTTGGATGCGCCTTTTAAGGAAATTTGGCGGCGTATTCATAAAGACCCGAACCGTCCGATCGTCAGGCGTTCGACACGCGAAGAGATCGAAGCGCTCCATAAATCGCGTTACCGCGATTATAAACGGACAGCGCATATTACCATCCGCACCGAACACCGAACACTGCGGCAGATTACCCAATATGCTGCATTTCAAGTTAAACGGCTGAAGACGAATGATCAATGTGTATAAATTGTTATTATTCGTGTTTGAGCCTTTAAGGTAAAAAAGATTGCGCTTTCGTTGATTCAATGTTAGGATGTAGTCGAAGTTATACTATTCTGTATAGCGGGATGGACCAATTCAACATTGATTTGGGCGGATGATTGTACGGGGAGAGAACGCATTGGCGTCGCCGAAGGAGCAAATGAGTAACTCATGAATCTCTCAGGCAAAAAGACTCGTACAGGACGCATCTCTGGAGAATGCTGACGATGTTCAGCTACCGATGAGGAAAGCCGTTACGGTAAACTTTCAGGTGCCAGGACAGAGAATTCCCTTTCAAAGTAAAGGGGATTTTCTGTCCTTTTTGTGTGCCTTGAAAACAGGAGGGAAAAAGATTGGGACAATTGAAGCGAACACCTTTGTTTGAATCGTATGCCCGCTACGGCGGAAAGACGATTGATTTCGGCGGATGGGAATTGCCGGTGCAATTTTCTTCTATCAAGGACGAGCATGAAGCAGTCCGCACAAAAGCAGGATTGTTTGATGTCTCCCACATGGGCGAAATTTTCGTCTCGGGGCCCGACAGCCTGTCTTATTTGCAAAAATTGCTGACCAATGATGTAGCGAAACTTGAGGACGGCCAGGCGCAATATACGGCCTTGTGCTACGAAGACGGCGGCACGATCGACGATTTGCTCGTCTATAAACTTGGGGATGAGCGTTATCTGCTGGTGGTCAATGCATCGAATATCGAGAAAGATTTCGAGTGGATGCAAAAGCATCGCGACGGCGAAGTCGAACTCGATAACGCCTCGGAACGCTTTGGCTTATTGGCGCTGCAAGGACCGCTTGCTGAAAACGTACTCGCTGCGTTAACGGAAGAAGATTTGTCATCAATCCGTCCATTCCGCTTTAAAGACCAAGTAGCGGTCGCTGGACAGCAAGTATTGGTTTCGCGGACTGGCTACACGGGAGAAGATGGATTTGAAATCTATGGCAGTCCAGAAGCCGTTACGGCTCTATGGGACCGGATTCTTGAGGCGGGTAAATCACAAGGCATCGTACCGGCAGGACTCGGCGCACGCGATACGCTGCGTTTTGAGGCAGGCCTTGCACTCTACGGGCAAGAATTGTCCAAAGACATCACGCCGCTTGAAGCCGGCATCGGTTTTGCGGTCAAATTGAAAAAAGACTCCGACTTTATCGGCAAGCAAGCTTTAGTGGAACAAAAAGAAGCCGGCGTACCCCGCAAATCCGTCGGCATCGAAATGATCGACAAAGGCATCCCGCGCCATGGCTATGCAGTGTACAAGGGCGATGAGAAAATCGGTGAAGTCACAACCGGTACCCAGTCGCCAACATTGAAAAAGAATATTGGGCTGGCACTTCTCGATGCTAAGCATAATGAGCTGGGCACTGAAGTGGATGTTGAAATCCGCAACAAGCGCCTGAAAGCTAAAATTGTCGCAGCGCCATTTTACAAACGCTCCAAATAATCCGAATAAAGAAGGGGACTGCACACGATGAAACATCGCTATCTACCAATGACTTCCCAAGACGAAAAAGACATGCTCGAGACGATTGGCGTCCAGTCGATCGACGAATTGTTTTCAGACATTCCTGAAAAAGTGCGTTTCAAAGGCGAGTACAACATCAAACCCGCGAAATCTGAATCAGCCTTGACGAAAGAACTGGCACAGCTTGCCGGCAAGAATGCGGATTCGGTCCGTTACGCATCGTTCCTCGGTGCAGGTGTTTATGATCATTACAAACCGATCGTTGTCGATCACGTCATCTCCCGTTCTGAATTTTACACAGCCTATACGCCTTATCAGCCGGAAATCTCCCAAGGGGAATTGCAGGCGATTTTCGAGTTCCAGACCATGATTGCTGAACTGACCGGCATGGATATCGCCAACTCATCCATGTATGACGGTGGCACAGCACTCGCGGAAGCGGGAATGCTTGCAGCTGGCCAGACGCGCCGCAAGAAAATTCTAGTTTCCGGCGCTGTCCATCCCGAATCAAGAGACGTCGTCCGCACTTATGCGCTCGGCCAATCGATTGAGGTCGTGGAGGTTCCGCTCAAAGACGGCCGCACAGATATCGATGCATTGAAAGAAATGGTCGATGAAAACACTGCGACCGTCATGGTCCAATATCCGAACTTTTTCGGTCAAGTGGAGAACTTGAAAGAACTCGAACCAATCGTTCACGGAGCAGGCGCTTTGTTTACGGTATCAGCGAACCCGCTGGCACTTGGAGCGCTCACGCCTCCAGGCAAATTCGGCGCTGATATTACAGTCGGCGATGCGCAGCCATTCGGTATTCCAGAAGCATTTGGCGGGCCTCATTGCGGCTATTTTGCCGTAACGCAAAAATTGATGCGCAAAGTTCCAGGCCGACTTGTCGGTGAAACGACGGACGATGAAGGCAGACGCGGATTCGTTTTGACTTTGCAAGCACGCGAACAGCATATCCGCCGCGACAAAGCGACGTCGAATATTTGCTCGAACCAAGCCTTGAATGCATTGGCAGCTTCTGTAGCCATGACCGCGCTTGGCAAGGAAGGCGCGAAGGAAATCGCCGTACAGAACATTACCAAGACTCATTACATGAAACAACAATTGAAGAAGTCCGGTTTTGAGATTGCATTTGATGGCGCGCATTTCAATGAAATTGCCGTCAAGATTGGTTCATCGGTCAAGGAGTTGAATGCCGCTTTGTTTGAGAAAGGCATGATCGGCGGATACGACCTCGGTTTAAGCTATGATGAGTTGCAAGGGCATATGCTCATTGCGGTCACTGAACAGCGTTCCAAAGAAGAAATCGACGCGTTTGTACAAGAAATCGATGCATTCGTGCGAGAAACGGAGGCTTCCCATGCATAAAGACAATCAGCCACTCATTTTTGAAATGACTAAACAAGGCCGTGTCGGCTACAGCTTGCCGGAACTTGATGTGCCGGAAGTGGATTTGACTGAATTGCTCGGCCAAGATCTAGTACGTGAAGAGTTTGCCGAATTGCCGGAAGTCTCGGAACTCGACATCATGCGTCATTACACGGCGCTTTCAAAACGCAACCACGGTGTCGATTCAGGATTCTATCCGCTCGGCTCTTGCACAATGAAATACAATCCGAAAATCAACGAATCCGTTGCGCGTTATTCTGGATTCGCGAACATCCACCCATTACAGGAGGAATCGACTGTGCAGGGCGCGATGGAGTTGATGTATGACCTTCAAGAACACCTGAAGGAAATCACGGGAATGGACGAAGTGACGCTTCAACCAGCTGCAGGCGCACATGGTGAATGGACAGGCCTGATGATGATCCGCGCTTTCCACGAAGCGAACGGTGATTTCAAGCGCACAAAAGTCATCGTGCCGGATTCTGCACACGGAACAAACCCTGCCTCTGCAACAGTCGCTGGTTTTGAGACAGTGACGGTGAAATCGAACGAGCACGGCTTGGTCGACTTAGAAGACTTGAAGCGCGTAGTCGGCGACGATACAGCGGCACTCATGCTGACGAACCCGAACACGCTAGGCCTTTTCGAAGAAGATATTCTGGAAATGGCCTCGATCATCCACAAAGTCGGCGGCAAGCTTTATTATGACGGAGCGAATTTGAACGCCGTCATGTCGAAAGCACGCCCTGGCGACATGGGCTTTGACGTCGTCCATTTGAACTTGCACAAGACCTTTACAGGCCCACACGGCGGCGGTGGCCCAGGATCTGGCCCAGTCGGCGTCCAGGCAGACTTGATCCCTTATTTGCCGAAGCCGATCCTCATCAAGACTGATGAAGGCTTTACATTCGATTACAACCGTCCTGAATCCATCGGGCGCGTCAAACCGTTTTACGGCAACTTCGGCATTAATGTCCGCGCCTATACGTATATCCGTACGATGGGACCAGACGGCTTGAAGAAAGTAACTGAATATGCCGTCTTGAATGCCAACTACATGATGAGAAGGCTCGCGCCTCATTTCGATTTGCCTTATGACCGCCACTGTAAGCATGAGTTCGTATTGAGCGGCCGCCGCCAGAAGAAACTTGGCGTACGTACACTCGATATGGCGAAACGCCTGCTCGACTTCGGTTACCATCCGCCGACAATTTACTTCCCGCTCAACGTGGAAGAAGGCATGATGATTGAACCGACCGAGACGGAATCGAAAGAAACGCTCGATGACTTTATCGATGCAATGATCCAGATTGCGCGTGAAGTGGAAGAAAACCCAGAGATCGTCCAGAATGCACCGCATACGACGGTCATCAACCGTTTGGATGAAACGAAAGCGGCACGCAAGCCGGTGCTTCGTTACCAGAAACCGACAGACAGCGAATGACATAAAAAAACCCCGGAAGCAATTGCTTCCGGGGTTTTTGATTATTTGGATTTGATTTTGCCTGTCCATTTTTTGAAGCCGCCTTGCAATTGGAACAATTGCTCATATCCTTTTTTCTTCAGGAACAACGCGACGCGTCCGCTTCTTGCTCCATTCTGGTCATATAGATAGACCGGTTTGTCGGCTCGGATTTCCTTGTAACGCTGGCGCAATTGCGATTGCGGGATGTTGCGCGCCCCGAGAATATGGCCGGCTGCAAAATCTTTTGGTTCCCGGACATCGATGAGCTGCGCTTTTCGATAGCCTTGGATAAATTCTTCCTGGTTTAAATCGGTGACCGCTTTGCGGATGCGCAGGAAGGAAATAACCGCAAAAATGAGGATGGCAATGACGACACCCAATGTGATATACAATAATTCCACTGTTCTTGCCCCTTTCTATACTTACTCATTATAAGAGATAAGGTGACGGATATTCAATGGCTATGTTACAGTAATCTGGGCAAATCAGAGGCAATCCTGTGAAGCCAGAGGGCAGAAGGTGCGCTGTAACTGGACTTTCAGTTGTCAAGTGCTTTCAACAGGAAATTAAATCGATTTTTGCGCTGGATTATGCGAACATACGTGTCTTTCGTCTCATTTTAACGAAAGCTAAAACGCAGAACCCTTGCCATTGCTCGATTACCGGGCAGCGTAATTTTTCCATCAGAAAAATGTTATTGCGAGTGAGTTTCAATATATAGTATCATGGGAATTGTAATAATACTATATATAGTGTTAACCACATATAATATAAAGGAGGATTTGTCAAATGGTTTCCGCCACACAATCCGAATATACATTAAACGTCGAGTCCCTGAACAAAGACATTGAAGCATTCCCGCAAGTCCACGCGGTAACAAAGGACATGAAAAAAACCCATAAAGGCGTATCCCGCCTGGTTATGATCGATCGCTATTCCTTCAAAGACACAAGCAAAAGCACTTTGAAGCCTGGCGATTTTGTCGTGTTGACGGTCAAAGAAGACCCGAAATTCCCAGCACGCGGCCTCGGCTATATCGTCTCGATCGACCAAGAAGCGAACAAAGCGCGCGTCTGGATCGAAGAAGATTACCGCAGCGCGATCGACAATCCAGAAGAAGTCGAACAAGGCATCGTCAACCGACCGATCGATGTCATCGAAAAACCGCTCGAAGTATTTTACGAGCAAATCGCCAAACGCAATGCCACTGGGCTTTCTGCAGTCGAGAAAACTCCTGAAAAGCAAAGCGAGTGGTTCACGAAATTCTACGACCAGCTCGTTAACTTGAATTTCGTTCCTGCCGGCCGCGTACTTTACGGAGCAGGCGCTGACACCGATGTCACGTATTTCAACTGCTACGTCATGCCATTTGTCGCCGATTCACGCGAGGGCATCTCAGACCACCGCAAGCAAGTGATGGAAATCATGAGCCGCGGAGGCGGCGTGGGGACGAACGGTTCGACACTTCGCCCGCGCAATACGCTCGCTCGAGGCGTCAACGGCAAATCATCCGGTTCTGTTTCATGGCTGGACGATATCGCAAAACTGACACACCTGGTTGAACAAGGCGGTTCACGCCGCGGCGCCCAGATGATCATGCTTGCTGACTGGCATCCGGATATCGCAGAATTCATTATTTCCAAAATGCAAAATCCGCGTATTTTGCGTTATTTGATCGAAAACACAGAAGACGAAACAATCAAACGTCTAGCGAACGATAAATTGAAATTCAAGCCTTTGACTGAACAGGAAGAAGCAATGTACCAAGGCTTGCTCAACTACCGGACCATTCCGGGCATGGGCGGGTTCAATGAAAAAATCATGCGCGATGCGGAAACGAAATTGCGCGATGGCGGCACATTCTCCGTCCATAACGAAGAATTCCTCACCGGCGCCAATATTTCTGTTACCTTGACGAAAGACTTCATGGAAGCCGTCGAAAAAGACGAAGACTTCGAATTGCGCTTCCCGGCCGTTGAATCGTATTCAAAAGAAGAGATGGCGGTTTACAACGAAGAATGGCATAAAATCGGCGATGTTCGCGACTGGGAAAAGATGGGCCATAAAGTCCGCACCTACCGCGTCATTAAAGCGCGCGAACTATGGAATTTGATCAATGTATGTGCAACTTATTCCGCAGAACCCGGCATCTTCTTTATCGATAATGCCAATGAAAAAACAAATGCGACGGCATACGGCCAAAAAGTCGTGGCGACAAACCCATGTGGTGAACAGCCGCTTGCGCCTTACTCCGTATGCAACTTGGCAGCCGTCAACTTAGCACGCTTTGCAAATCCGAAAACGAAGCAAGTTGATTTTGAAGCGCTTAAAGAAACAGTGCGCGTCGGTGTCCGCATGCAAGACAACGTCATCGATGCAACGCCTTACTTCCTTGAAGACAACCGCATCCAGGCACTTGGCGAACGCCGTGTAGGCCTTGGCGTCATGGGTCTTGCTGACTTGCTCATCTACTCAGACCGTGAATACGGTTCGCCGGAAGGCAACGAGCTGGTCGATGAAATTTTCAAAACGATTGCAGTTGCAGCGTACGAAGCATCGACAGAACTTGCTGAAGAACGCGGCAGTTTCCCATTCCTTGTCGGCGAAACAGATGCAGAAACGGAGAACTTGCGCCGCGCATTTACCGAAACCGGCTTTATGCAAGGCATGCCAGAGGAAATCCGCCAAGCGGTGCTTGATAAAGGGATCCGCAACTCCCATCTACTGACGGTTGCGCCGACAGGCTCGACCGGCACGATGGTTGGCGTCTCAACTGGACTCGAACCGTATTATTCATTTACGTACTACCGCAGCGGGCGCCTCGGGAAATTCATCGAAGTAAAAGCGGATATCGTCCGTGAGTACTTGAAAAATAACCCGGATGCAGAAGAAGACAATTTGCCAAAAGCATTTGTCACATCGATGGACCTCGCGCCAGAAGCTCATGCGGACGTGCAGTGCATCATCCAGCGTTGGATCGATTCCTCGATCTCGAAAACGGTCAATGCGCCAAAAGGCTATACCGTTGAACAGGTTGAAGGCGTCTATGAGCGCCTCTACAAAGGCGGTGCCAAAGGCGGCACAGTCTACGTCGACGGCAGCCGCGATTCGCAAGTGCTGACATTAAAAGCGGAAGATAATACTTTCGAAGAGGATCATCAAGAAGAAGACACTGGCAAACGCCCGGTTGTCTTGATCGACACGATCCAGGACTTGCGCTCGACCAATGTCACGATCGGTTCAGAGGTGGGCAACACTTGCCCAGTCTGCCGCAAAGGGACAGTGGAAGAAATGGGTGGATGCAATACATGCACGAACTGTGCAGCCCAATTGAAGTGCGGACTGTAACCCAGAATTTCATAAAGCCGGAGCGATATTCACTGGCGACAAAAAGCGGAAGCCCAAAAAGGCTTCCGCTTTTTTAGTTTGTCGAAAAAATTAAGAAGACGTATTTCCCGAAGTTTATCTCACGACTCCGCGCAAGGGAATGGAGCGAGCGCTTGTCCAAATACTGGGGTAGTTCTTTGATTTTTGATTGTGGAAAAGACGATTCACTTTCGATTGATAGCGGCACATACAATTCTTCATCATTATTTTGTCAGCGTACACATCCCCGTCTTCTGGCTTGCTGGGAATTGATCGTATGATAAAATGGAAAAGGAAAGCCAAGAAAGGGGTGCAAGGGCATGAGAGTCCTGGTGTTGAACGGTCCCAATTTAAACCGTCTCGGCAAACGCGAAAAACAAGCGTACGGAAGTTTTACATTGCAGGAGCTGGAGCAGGAACTGGCGGATTATGCAGAAAGTGAAGGCTTCGAGCTGATCTGCCGGCAGTCCAATCACGAGGGCGAACTGATCGACTGGATCCACGGCGCGGACGATGATGCCATTTCCGGCATCGTTTTGAATGCCGGTGCTTATACGCATACGAGCATCGCCTTGCGCGACTCCATCGCATCGGTGCAAGTGCCGGTCGTTGAAGTACATATTTCCAATATCCATGCGCGGGAAGAATTCCGCCACAACTCCCATATCGCGCCGGTAGCCATCGGGCAAATCGCCGGCTTCGGCAAGGACGTTTACCGACTGGGGCTCCAGTCACTCTTGCTTCGACAACAGAAAGGATGAAACTGATGAAATTGATGAAACTGCGTGAACAAATGCAAAAGCGGGAACTGGATTCCCTGCTGGTGACAAATCCGTACAATCTTCGTTTTATTACAGGCTTCACCGGAACGGCTGGGCTTGCACTCATCACGCCAAATGACGCCTGGTTCATTACCGATTTCCGGTATACGGAGCAGGCAGGAGAGCAAGTGAAAGAATTCAAAGTGGTCCAAGCGCAAAAAGGCTTGATTGACGAAGTGGCGCGCATTGCTACAGAAGCGGCAGTCGAGCGGCTGGCATTCGAACAGGACTATATGACTTTTGCCACGTATTCGCAATACCAGGAAAAATTATCCGCAACGCTCGAACCGGTCAGCGGCTTAATCGAAAAGTTACGCATGGTAAAATCACCGGAAGAACTGGAAGTACTGAAAGCGGCAGCCAAGATCGCCGATGATGCATTTGAGCATATTTGCTCATACATCAAGGCAGGAATGACAGAACTGGAAGTTTCCAATGAACTGGAATTCTTCATGCGTTCACAAGGTGCGACTTCCTCTTCGTTCGACATCATCGTCGCATCGGGCTTGCGTTCTGCATTGCCACATGGCGTTGCATCCGACAAGAAAATCGAACAGGGCGACCTCATCACGCTCGATTTCGGCGCTTTGTACAATGGCTATGTATCGGACATCACGCGCACGGTTGCGGTCGGTGAACCGTCAGACAAGCTCAAGGAAATTTATCACGTGGTCTTGGAGTCGCAAGTGCTGGCACTTGAGAAAATCAAGCCGGGTATGACCGGGATCGAAGCGGATGCCATCGCACGCGACTACATCAAGTCAAAAGGCTACGGGGAAGCATTCGGCCATTCGACCGGCCACGGTATCGGGCTCGAAGTCCACGAAGGCCCGGGGCTGTCGTTCCGTTCGGAAACCATCCTCGAACCAGGCATGGCGGTGACGGTCGAACCGGGCATCTATTTGCCGGGAATTGGCGGAGTGCGCATCGAAGATGATATACTGATAACCGAAACGGGGAATGAGCGCTTGACGCATTCTTCCAAAGAGCTTCGCATTTTATAACAAACGGAGGAACTACAATGATTTCAGTAAACGATTTTAAAACAGGGTTGACCATTGAAGTAGATAACGATATTTGGCGCGTGATGGAATTCCAGCACGTCAAACCGGGTAAAGGGGCGGCATTCGTCCGTTCAAAGCTTCGCAATTTGCGCACGGGAGCGGTCAATGAAAAAACATTCCGCGCTGGCGAAAAAGTCGGAAAAGCACAAATCGACAACCGCAAGATGCACTATTTATACGCAAATGGCGATATGCACGCATTCATGGATACAGAAACTTACGACCAGATCGAATTGCCGGAAAAAAGCATCGCATATGAGCTGAAATTCCTGCAGGAAAACATGGATGTGCAAGTCATCCAATACCACGGCGAAGTGCTGGGCGTCGAACTGCCGAACACAGTCGTCTTGGAAGTCGCTGAAACAGACCCTGGCATTAAAGGAGACACGGCAAGCGGTGGGTCGAAACCAGCGATCCTCACCACTGGACTTTCTGTCCAAGTGCCGTTCTTCATCAATCAAGGGGATAAACTAATCATCAATACAACCGATTCTTCATACGTCTCGCGTGCACAATAAGTAGGAAAGGCCTCTTTTAAGGGGCCTTTTTTTAAAATGTCTGCCTCGCTATTTCAAAATGATTCGAAAAAGTCTAAAATGGTGGAGTAGCTAAAATTAAATACATAACAGGGGAGTAGGTATAACATGAAAATCCAGGAAATTCGCGAAATCATTAAATTGGTGGATCAGTCGTCCATCGACGAATTCAGCTATGAATTCGATGGCGTCAAAGTGAAAATGAAGAAAAATTCATCGAACCCGGCGCAGCCAGCAGCTGTACAATCTAAAACGGTTGAAGAATCTGCGCAAGCACCTGCACCAGCAGCGCCAAAACAAGCGGAAGCAGTTGAAGCTGCACCGACAGAACAGCCTGTGCAAGCGGAAACGGCTGAAACTAGCAGCGCATCAAATGAAGATTTGCACAAAATCCTGTCTCCGATGGTCGGCACGTTCTACCAATCGCCATCACCGGAAGAAGAGGCTTATGTAGCTGTCGGAACGAAAGTATCTGCAGACCAAGTCGTGTGCATCGTTGAAGCGATGAAGCTCTTCAACGAAATCGAAGCTGAAGTGGATGGGGAAATCGCTGAAATCCTAGTCAAAGATGGCCAATTGGTCGAATACGGTCAGCCTTTGTTCCTCGTAAAAGCAAATTAAGGGGGGCTGACAATGATGAAAAAAGTATTGATTGCCAACCGCGGTGAAATCGCCGTCCGGATCATCCGCGCCTGCAAAGAGCTCGATATCCAGACCGTAGCGGTTTATTCAGAAGCGGATAAAGAAGCGCTCCACGTCGAACTTGCCGATGAGGCGTATTGCATCGGGCCGAAATTATCAAAAGACAGCTATTTGAACTTTTCCAATATCATCAGTGTCGCAAAACTGACGAATTGCGACGGCATCCACCCGGGATATGGGTTCCTCGCTGAAAACTCGAGCTTTGCTGAACTATGTGAAGCGTGCGATATCATGTTCATCGGACCTACCGCTGCAGCAATTTCGAAAATGGGTACGAAAGACGTTGCCCGTGAAACGATGCGCCAAGCAAACGTACCGGTCGTTCCGGGCTCTACGGGAATCGTCGGAAGCGAAGAGGAAGGCTTGGAAATCGCCGAGAAGATCGGTTTTCCGGTCATCATCAAAGCAACAGCAGGCGGCGGCGGTAAAGGGATTCGGGTGGCAAGAACACGCGAAGACTTTGTCAAAGGCTTGAATATGACGCAGAAAGAAGCGGCTGCAGCATTTGGCAACCCGGGCGTCTATATCGAAAAATTCATCGAGGATTTCCGCCATATCGAAATCCAGGTGTTAGCTGATTCGCATGGCAATGCCATCCATCTCGGCGAACGCGATTGTTCGATCCAGCGCCGCATGCAAAAGCTCGTCGAAGAAGCACCATCCCCTGCACTATCAGCCGAACTAAGAGCTGAAATGGGAGAAGCGGCTGTTAAAGCGGCGCAAGCGGTCAATTACCGCGGTGCCGGCACAGTCGAATTCATTTTCGACGTGGAAAACCAAAAATTTTACTTTATGGAAATGAATACGCGCATTCAGGTTGAACATCCCGTCACAGAAATGATTACAGGCATCGATTTGATCCAGCAGCAATTGAAAGTCGCTTCAGGTGAGACGCTTGCCTATAAACAAGAAGACGTGACATTCAAAGGCTGGTCGATTGAATGCCGCATCAATGCTGAAAATCCGCTGAAAAACTTCATGCCGTCAGCAGGGCGTGTGGATATGTACTTGCCGCCAGGCGGTATGGGCGTGCGCGTTGATTCAGCGATGTATTCAGGCTATACAATCCCGCCGTATTACGATTCCATGGTAGCCAAGCTCATTACATTCGCCGATACGCGCGAAGAAGCCGTGGCCAAGATGAAGCGCGCGCTGGATGAATTTGTTGTCGAGGGCGTCTTCACGACCATTCCATTCCATCTTCGCCTCATGGATCATGAAGTGTTCAAATCCGGGGACTTCAATACGAAATTCCTGGAAAAATACGATGTAATGGGCTCCTGAGGAGGAACATTCAAATGGCAGAAAAAGTAATCCACTATGTAAAAATGAAATCACCCGGTGCGCAGGATCTCGGCAATATTGAAGTTGCCTCAGAGGTGCTGGAAATTATCGCCAGCATCGCTGCGACCGATATCGAAGGCGTTGCCAGCATGCGCGGCAATTTTGCTTCAGGCGTCGTTGAACGTTTGGGGAAAAAAGTCCATGGCAAAGGCATCAAAACCGAATTATCGGACGAGGGTCTGGCGATTGATGTCTATTGCGTCATCGATTACGGCGTATCGATCCCGAATACGGCCAAAAAAATTCAGGAACAAGTCCGACAAACCCTGGAGACCATGACTTCTTTGCAGACGCAGGAAGTGAATGTACACATTACCGGAATACATTTCGACAATCCCCAAGTAGACTGATAAGCAGGCTGTCCGGACATGCTCGTGCATGTTTCGGCCAGCCTTCTTTTTTATGGATGCGCTAGGGTTGTGGTGATTTGTTGGAACATTTCAAACTTGGAAGTTCCACGGGATTACCTGTATAATGGGTGGATAATCAGCTTGAAAAAGGAGACCGGAGTTATGATGAAACGACACGAAGCACGTGAAAAAGCGCTTCAGACGCTATTCCAGCTCGATGGAACCGAATTGACAATCGAAGAAGCGATGGAACATGTCATGGACGGGGAAACCGACCAATTTTATAAACTATTAGTCGAAGGCACCAACAGCAAGCAGCAGGAAATCGACGAAAAACTCAAAGGCCATTTGCAAAACTGGTCGCTTGAGCGTTTGCCAAAAGTCGAACGCACCATTTTGCGCATGGCTGTTTTTGAACTTGAATACATGGAGGATGCGCCAAGCCGCGTCGTCTTGAACGAAGCAATCGAATTGAGTAAAACCTTCGGGGACGACAAATCAAGCCGTTTCGTCAACGGCGTGCTGTCGAAATTCACTGACCAAACTGCGAACTAATCATTGGAGGAATCTACGTGACTGCTGAA
Source organism: Planococcus sp. SK3692 (assembly GCF_028890485.2). Lineage (GTDB taxonomy): Bacteria > Bacillota > Bacilli > Bacillales_A > Planococcaceae > Planococcus. Next base: position 211,827 of record NZ_JARCHV010000001.1, on the reverse strand, counting down.
TTGATTGATGGAAAAGCCGTAAGCCTGAAAATTAAAGAGCGAGTGCAACAACGTGTAGAGAAACTGAAAACAAACGGAATCACCCCTGGCCTGTCGGTCGTTTTAGTGGGCGATGATTCCGCTTCGCAAACCTACGTCAAAAACAAGAAGAAAACATGCGAATCACTCGGCATGCGTTCGGATCTTCATTTATACCCCGCTTCACTGACCGAGCAAGAGCTGCTTGAAAAAATCGATGAATTGAATAACGACCCGGACATTCACGGCATTTTAGTGCAATTGCCGCTTCCTGCCCAGATCGACGAATTCAATATCATCACGGCAATTGCTCCAGAAAAAGATGTCGATGGATTTCATCCGATTTCAGTCGGCAATTTGATGATCGGCAAAGACACTTTCCTGCCGTGCACGCCGCACGGGGTAATGGTGCTTCTTGAGCATTACGGCATCGATCCTGCAGGCAAGCACGCTGTCGTCATCGGCCGCAGCAATATCGTCGGCAAACCGGTCGGCCAGCTGCTGTTGCAAAAAGACGCGACTGTTACCTATTGCCATTCCAAAACAGCGGACTTAAAGGCGATGACCAAGCAAGCGGACATCGTCATTGCGGCAATCGGCCGTGCGAAGTTCATCGGGGCAGACCATATTAAAGAAGATGCGGTCGTCATTGATGTCGGCATGAACCGTGACGAAAACGGCAAGCTGTGCGGCGACGTCGACTTCGAGGCGGTGCGTGAGCGGGCAAGCTTTATCACGCCGGTTCCTGGCGGCGTTGGGCCCATGACCATCGCGATGCTGATGGAAAATACATTGCTGTCGGCTGAAAAAGGATTATCGAAAGACAAAGCTGCCAAAAGCGTGTAAAATGAATAGCAAATAGAGCTGTTTTTCGAAAGAAAGACAGCTTTTTACTTTCTATAGACAGGGGTTGACATATTGGCGACCGACCCGTACTTAAGTGTTGCAGCTGTAACGAAATACATAAAAAAGAAATTCGATGCCGACCCTCATTTGCGTGATGTTTACGTAAAAGGAGAGCTGTCGAACGTAAAAATCCATACGAGCGGGCATATTTATTTCACGTTAAAAGACCAGAAAGCGCGCATGCCGGCCGTCATGTTCTCTGCGAAGGCGAAATCGATGAAATTCCGTCCGGAAAGCGGCATGACCGTGTTGATCCGCGGGGATATCTCCGTTTACGAAGCATCGGGGCAATACCAACTGTATGCCCAATCAATGCAGCCCGATGGCATCGGCGATTATTATTTGGCGTTCGAGCAATTAAAAGAAAAGCTCGGAAATGAGGGCTTGTTCAATGCTGCGCATAAACAGCCACTGCCCGAGTTTCCTGAAAAAGTCGCAGTAATCACGGCGCAGACCGGGGCAGCGGTACGCGACGTCATCACTACGCTCAGGCGGCGGTACCCACTTGCGCGAATTGTGCTGTTTCCGACATTGGTGCAAGGTCAGGGAGCTGTCCAATCGATTGTCCAGTCCATCCAACAAGCGAACCATACAGATAGCGATGTCTTAATTGTCGGGCGCGGTGGCGGGTCGATTGAAGACTTGTGGGCATTCAATGAAGAAGCAGTGGCACGTGCGATTTATGATTCCCGAATTCCAATCATTTCGGCGGTCGGCCATGAAACCGATACGACGATCGCTGATTTTGTCGCCGATTTGCGCGCAGCCACCCCGACCGCCGCTGCAGAGCTCGCGGTTCCGAGCCGCATCGAGCTGCTCGAGCGCGTCATGGGCCAGCGGCAAGTGATGTTCCGGCTCATGTCGAATGATTTGGAGCAGCGCCGCATTCGCCTGACGCAGCTCCAGAATTCCTATCCGATGGCCTACCCAGACCGGCTCTACCGTCCGTTCATCGAGCGCATCGAACGGGCGACGGATGCGCTGCAGCGCGAGACGGTACTGACGACAAGGCGCTCAGGCGACCGTTTGGCGATGCTTTCGCGCCAATTGGAAATGCGCAAGCCTTCTGAACGGATTCGCCAAGCCGAACGTGAGTTAGCCGGTCTTGGTGACCGGCTCGACCAGCGCATTACCCAAGTGTTCAGGCAGCGGGACCAGCAATTAAAATCCGCAATCCGTACCTTGGACGCACTCAGTCCCTTGAAGATCATGGACAGGGGCTATGCAATTCCGTTCAAACAAGGCGGCGTTGTAAAATCAGTCGATCAGCTCGAGCTTGGCGACAGGCTAAGCCTTTCATTGAAAGACGGGGAAGTCGAAACCGTCATCGAAGCGATCAACCCAAAAGATAAGGAGCGCGACTAAATGGCAGAAAATAAGATGATGTTCAACGATGCGATGGAACAGTTGGAGGAAATTGTGCGCTTGCTCGAACAAGGCGATGTGCCACTTGAAGAAGCGCTAACACTTTATCAAAAAGGCATGGAGCTGTCGAAGCTATGCCACGATAAACTGAAAAATGCCGAAACCCAGCTGGTGACGATGATGAAAGATGGAAAAGAAGTGCCTGCTGAAATCGAAGGGGAAGGAAATGCGCAATGAACCTAAAACAATTCAGAACCCATTATGAACCAGTCATCCAGCAGGAGATGGCAGAATTGATCAGTGGATTGGCCATTCCGCAATCTTTGAAGGAATCGATGCATTATTCGTTGCAGGCAGGAGGCAAGCGCATCCGCCCGATGCTCGTGCTCGCCACGATGCATGAACAAGGCGCAGCCCATCCGGATGCGTTGAAAGTGGCAGCTGCGATCGAAATGATCCATACATATTCCTTAATTCACGATGATTTGCCGAGCATGGACAATGACGATTTGCGCCGCGGCATGCCGACCAACCATAAAGTATTCGGTGAAGCAGTCGCCATTTTAGCAGGAGATGCTTTATTGACTTTGAGCTTTGGCATCTTGGCGCGTTTGGAAGATGTCTCTGCAGAAGACAAAGTGCGCCTCATCGACTTATTGTCGACAGCTGCCGGTGCAGAAGGCATGGTCGGCGGCCAGGTTCTCGATATTGAAGGGGAAGAAAAGCAGCTGGGCTTGGAGCAATTGGAGCAAGTGCATTTACTCAAGACTGGCGCGTTATTGACCTATAGCATCATTTCAGGAGCCATTCTTGCAGGCGCCAGTTCTGAGCAATTGGTGGCGCTTTCAACATTCGGCCGCCATCTCGGGCTGGCGTTCCAAATCCAGGATGACATCTTGGATGTGACGGGCACTTCCGAAGAGCTTGGGAAAACGGCCGGGAAAGACGAAACAAGCGACAAAAGCACTTATCCAGGCATTTTGACCTTGCCAAAAGCGAAAGAAAAACTGGATTATCACGCACAACAAGCACTCGATGCGCTTAAGGGGCTTCCTGGCGAACAGCAGCTATTGAAGGAATTGACCGAATTGATCGTCCAGCGAAAAAGCTGAGTTAGGGCTCTTGTTTGTACATTTGCCCAGTCTTGCTATAATATGGGGAGACAACAATACAGGAAAATATAGAAAAAAGGTGTGTGATGGCAAATGGATCTTCATTCGATAACTGGTCCATCTTTCCTAAAAGAGTTAAATCCAGAACAATTGGAGCTCTTAAGTGAAGATATCCGTCGATTTCTCATAGAAAATCTTTCGAAAACCGGTGGCCATATCGGCCCGAACCTCGGCGTAGTGGAATTGACGATTGCACTTCACCGTGTTTTTAATAGCCCCGACGACAAATTGATTTGGGATGTGGGGCATCAGTCTTATGTCCATAAAATTTTGACGGGACGTGCAGATCAATTCGACACGCTACGCCAATTCAAAGGCTTGTGCGGCTTCCCGAAACGCAACGAAAGCGATCACGATGTCTGGGAAACCGGCCACAGCTCGACTTCCTTATCTGCGGCAATGGGCATGGCAGCAGCGCGCGATATTAAAAAAGACAAAAATTATGTCATTCCGATCATTGGCGATGGCGCATTGACTGGCGGCATGGCGTTTGAGGCATTGAACCATATCGGGCATGCACAAACTGACATGACCGTCATCCTGAACGACAACGAAATGTCGATTGCACCGAATGTCGGGGCGCTACATAGCGTTCTTGGACGCATGCGGACAGCCGGCAAATACAATAAAGTCAAAGACGATCTGGAATACTTGCTGAAAAAAGTACCGGCAGTCGGTGGCAAGCTTGCCTCAACGGCAGAGCGCGTCAAAGACAGCTTGAAGTATCTGGTCGTTTCCGGCATGTTTTTCGAAGAGCTCGGATTCACATATCTCGGCCCTATCGATGGGCACGACCTTGAGGAGCTTGAAGACAACCTGGAATATGCGAAAAAAACAAAAGGCCCTGTCTTGCTTCATGTCATTACGAAAAAAGGCAAAGGCTATTTGCCGGCCGAGCAGGATAAAATCGGCACATGGCACGGAATCGGGCCTTATAAAATGGAAACTGGCGATTTGGTGAAATCCTCCTCCACAGCGCCTTCGTGGAGCGGCTTGATCGCTGAAACGACACGCAAACTGGCACGTACCGATGAGCGCATCGTCGCCATCACGCCGGCCATGCCAGTGGGCTCGAAATTGGAAGGCTTCGCTTCTGAATTTCCTGAGCGCATGTTCGATGTCGGTATCGCTGAACAGCATGCGACCACGATGGCTGCGGGACTTGCGACCCAAGGGATGAAGCCATTCCTGGCCATTTATTCGACATTCCTGCAACGTGCGTATGACCAAGTCGTCCACGATATTTGCCGCCAGAACTTGAATGTCTTTATCGGCATCGACCGCTCAGGCCTTGTCGGGGCGGATGGCGAAACGCATCAGGGCGTCTTTGATATCGCCTTCTTGCGCCATCTCCCGAACATGGTCTTGATGATGCCAAAAGATGAAAATGAAGGGCAGCATATGGTCAAAACGGCAATCGATTACAACGGCGGCCCAATCGCCTTGCGCTATCCGCGCGGCAATGGCCTTGGCGTGCCAATGGACGATGAACTTAAAGCGATCCCGATTGGCAGCTGGGAAGTGTTGACCGAAGGGGCAGATGCAGTCATTTTGGCATTCGGCACAACAATCCCGATGGCGCTTCATGCTGCTGAACAATTGCGCGAAGAAGGCATCCAAGTGGAAGTGGTGAACTCGCGTTTCATCAAACCGCTGGATGAAGAAATGCTGGCGTCGATTTTTAAACGCAATGTGCCGGTATTGACAATTGAAGAAGCGGTATTGCAAGGCGGCTTCGGCAGTGCAGTGCTTGAATACGCGCATGATAACAGCTACCAGAATGCCGTTATTGACCGCATGGGCATTCCAGATCTCTTTGTTGAACATGGCGATGTCGCTGAATTGATGGATGAGATTCACCTCAATAGCGACGAAGTGGTCAAAAAAGTGAAACAGCGCGCAAAGCAAAATTCGCAACAGCAGGAGCGGTCGAACGCTCTATGAATAAAGTGAAGAAAGAACGGGTGGATGTCCTGCTAGTAGATCGGGGCATCTGTGAAACACGTGAAAAAGCCAAGCGCGCCATCATGGCTGGTGTGATTTTCTCGGGCACTGAACGCCTCGAAAAACCAGGCGAAAAAATACCTGAGGATGCACCGCTTGAGAAAAAAGGAAATGACTTGCGCTATGTCAGCCGCGGAGGCTTGAAACTGGAAAAAGCGCTTGCTGAATTTGATGTGACGGTGGAAGGCAAAATGATGCTGGATATCGGTTCATCGACGGGTGGCTTCACCGATTGCGCATTGCAAAAGGGGGCTCGGCACGGCTATGCGCTAGATGTCGGCTATAACCAGCTGGCCTGGAAAATCCGCCAAGACCCGCGCGTAACGGTCATGGAGCGCACGAACTTCCGCCACTCGAAACCTGAAGATTTTCAGGAAGGCTTGCCGGAAGTGGCAACCATCGACGTATCCTTCATTTCGCTGCGCATCATCTTGCCGGTGCTGAAAACCATTTTGGTCCCAGGCGGCGATTGCCTTGCGCTCGTCAAGCCCCAATTTGAAGCAGGCCGCGAGAAAGTTGGCAAAAAAGGCATCGTCCGCGATCCGAAAGTGCATCAGGAAGTGCTGCAAAAAGTAGCAGCTTATGCAGTCGACTGCGGTTTCGAAGTCAAGGCGATGACCTATTCGCCGATTACCGGCGGTGAAGGCAATATCGAGTTTTTATTTCATCTTGTGTCCAATGAACAAGCAACTAAAAGTGATTTGCCGGATGCGCAGTCGATTGCGCAAACCGTCGAGCATGCCCATTCTGCATTCAAGGACAAAAATACGCAATCGAGTTAACAGGGCCAGGGAATTTATTCCCTGCCCTTTTTTTCTGTGTTGATGCTGAAAATGAGTGAAGCTTGCTCGCAAGGGGTAAATAGTTCTAGTGGGGCAGGAAGTTTCCTTGTTTTCAAAGCCGATTAGATGTACGATATAAAGTATCTGGAATAATTATTCACTCAAGGGGGAGCACCATGAATAAAGGACAACGTCATATCAAAATCCGCGACTTGATTTCAAATCGCGAAATCGAAACGCAAGATGATTTGGTCGACTTATTGAAAGCTGCGGGCTATGAAGTGACGCAAGCAACCGTTTCTCGTGATATCAAGGAACTGCATTTGGTGAAAGTTCCGTTGCAGGATGGGCGCTATAAATACAGTTTGCCGGCAGACCAGCGCTTTAACCCGATGCAGAAATTGCACCGTGCGCTCACCGATGCGTTCGTCAGCATCGATGGAGCCAGCCATTTTCTGGTCATGAAGACCTTACCGGGAAATGCTCATGCAATCGGTTCGCTGATCGACCATTTGGATTGGGAAGAAATTTTAGGGACCATCTGCGGAGATGATACATGTTTGATCATTTGCCGTGATGTGGAACACCGTGAAGTGCTGAAACAACGTTTGATTGAAATGCTTTAATTAAAGAGGTGGATGTATATGCTGCGAGAATTGGATATCCGCAATTTTGCGATTATCGATACATTATCGGTCAGTTTTACAGAAGGCATGACAGTTCTGACAGGGGAAACCGGTGCAGGGAAATCGATCATCATCGATGCCGTGCATTTACTAGCCGGAGGGCGAGGAAGCCAAGAATTCATTCGCCACGGGGCCCAAAAAGCTGAGATTGAAGGCTTGTTTCATATTGAAAGCGAAAAGCATCCGGTCCATAAAAAACTGGAGGACTTCGGGATCCAAGCAAGCGATGGGGATGTCTTATTGCGCCGCGAGCTCAATGGCAAAGGCAAAAACGTCTGCCGCATCAACGGGAAATTGGTCACCATTTCCATTTTGCGTGAAGTCGGTGCCGCATTGATCGACATCCACGGCCAGCACGAGACGCAGGAATTGATGGATGAAAAGCAGCATCTTCATCTATTGGATCAATTTGCCGGGAAACTGTTAACTAAAGCTAAAGAAGGTTATAGCCATACATTTGAAAAATACACGAAATTAAAGCGTGAATTTGCCAGCTATAATGAGAACGAGCAACAGATCGCACAGCGCATCGACTTGTTGACATTCCAATTGAATGAAATCGAAGAAGCCCAGCTCGTGCCGGGAGAAGAAGAGACTTTGCTGGAAGAACGCAAACGATTGCAGAATTTCACCAAAATCTTCGAATCGATTTCACAGGCCCATGAAGCGATTCAAGGGGAGTCAAAGGGGCTTGATTGGGTCGGCAATGCGATGAGCGAACTGGAACATGCCGCTGCAGTCGATGAGCAATTCAAAGAAGCCTCAGAATCGGTTACCGGGGCATTCTATCAGCTTCAGGACACGTCGACTGAAATCAAGCGCATCCTGGACCAGCTGGAGTTCGACCCGGAACGGCTCAATGAAATCGAACAGCGCCTGGCATTATTGCAATCCCTGAAGCGCAAGTACGGCGCGTCGGTTGAGGACATGTTATTGTATCAGGAAGAACAAGCGGACGAACTCGATAAATTGCTTAACCGCGACCAACGCCTGCGCCTCGATCAGGAAAAACTGAAGGAATTGACCGAGGACTTGCGCATCGAAGCGGAAGAACTGACGATGCTGAGAAAACAAGCGGCAGCCAAATTATCAAAAGCCATCATGGAACAGCTAAAAGAGCTCCATATGGGCAAAGCGTCATTTTCAGTGCAATTCAATTTGCTGCCAAAAGGCAAGTTCGACCGTTTTGGCCAAGACAGCATCGCATTCCATATTTCGACGAATGTTGGCGAGCCGTTAAAGCCCTTGACGAAAGTAGCGTCAGGCGGCGAATTATCGCGTATGATGCTTGCGTTGAAGACGATTTTTTCCAAGCACCAAGGCATTACATCGATCATTTTCGATGAAGTCGACACGGGAGTCAGCGGCCGCGTGGCACAGGCGATTGCCGAGAAAATCGCTGCCATCGCCCGTCATTCGCAAGTGCTGTGCATTTCCCATTTGCCGCAAGTTGCCGCCATGGCAGACCAGCATTTGTTTATCGAGAAAAAAGTATCGAAGGACCGCACGACCACATCGGTGAAAGAACTCGAAGGACGCAAGCGCACCGAAGAAATGAGCCGCATGTTGTCAGGGGCAGAAATTACCGAATTGACCTTGCAGCATGCGGATGAATTGCTGACTTTGGCGAGGGACCGGAAGCTGTTGATGAAATAAGGGACCGGAGCCTGTATTTTAGGAGAGAAAAATATGGAGAAAATAAAAATCGCCATTGCCGATGACAACCGAGAGCTTGTCGAATTGATGACCGAATTTCTCGAATCGCAGCCGAATATGGAAGTTGTGGGTGTTGCGTATGATGGCAGGGAATGCATCGGCATACTCGAACAGACCGAAGCGGATATTTTGCTGCTCGACATCATCATGCCGTATTTAGACGGCATTGCCGTTCTTGATGTCTTGCGGTCGGATGAGCGGATGAGCAAAATCCATGTCATCATGCTTTCGGCGTTTGGCCAAGAATCAATCATGAGCCAGGCTGCAGACTACGGCGCTTCATATTTTATCATGAAACCGTTCGAAACCGAGCGTTTGGTCGTTCAAATCAACCACATCATGAAAAATGGCGACCAAGCAGCAAAGACCGGCATGGTGACAAAAGACGAGCTCATCACGTTGCGATTGAAAGATATTGGCGTGCCGCCTCATTTAAAAGGCTATATGTATTTGAAGGCGGCCGTGTCGATCGTCGTGGATGAACCTTCCGCACTTGGCAAAGTGACGAAAGAGCTTTATCCCAAAATCGCCTTGAAATTCGATACGACGGCAGCGCGGGTTGAACGATCGATCCGCCATGCCATCGGGCAAGTGTGGGTGCGCAGCGAATCGGTCGCGCATATCGCTAACGTATTCGGCTATAGCGAAGCGCATCTTCAGTCGAAGCCGTCCAACTCGGAATTCATCGCCATGATCGTCGACAGTCTCGGCAACACGGAACAATAATGTGCACAAACCGGCGCCTTTAGTGGGCGCTGGTTTTTTTGCGCGGCAGCGCGTCTGTAATAAATGTATTAAACTACATAAGGCTATATAAAAAAATCAAAACCGCTTACAAGAAAGCTCAACACTTGCAGCCAGTCCGTGAGATGATAAAATTAATGATTAAAGCTAGGTCCTATCCAAAAGGGGAGGAAGCTATGTCTGAAATCGAAATTTACGCGCATCGCGGCGCCTCGGGGCATGCACTTGAAAACACATGGCAGGCGTTTGAATTAGCCCATCAATTGCAAGTCGGCATCGAGCTGGATATTCAAATGACACGAGACGGCATTGCGATCATTTACCATGACGACCAATTAAAACGCTTGGCTGGAATGCAAGCGGATATTTATGAAATGCCATACGAATCGCTCAAATCGTTATCGATCCGCAAAAGATTCAAGCGTTTCGGGCGCCATTCGATTCCGCTGGCCTACGAAGTGATCGACTGGGCGAAAAAGAAACACATTCCCTTGAATATTGAATTGAAATCTTCCGTTGCCAGCCATCCGGAGGGCCCTGAAATTGTTTGTGCCTTGTTGGAAGGTGTGGAACATATCCATCTCTCCTCTTTTGATGGAGAACTTCTTAGGGAGATGAAACGATTGCTGCCGCATATGGAATTGGCATGGATATTGAAGCGCGCTGCGCAGTGGAACGAATTGGAGAAATGGCAGTGGGTCGACAGCTTTCACTTTCATAAGAGATTCCATAAGGCGAAATGGCTTGAACCGATTGCTCGGCTGGATAAGCCAGTACGGCTTTACGGCATTTCAGGAAATGAACGGATGCTGAAAAATCTTCACCCTTTAGTCAAAGGCGTGATTACAGACTATCCGGCGCGCGTGAAAACCCTAGGGGCAAAGAAAATACATCCTTAATGAAAAAAGAACGCCAGGGAGCATAACTCCTGGCGTTCTTTCTTTGTTTGTTCAATTGCCTGCAGTCCGTTAACGTTTTTGAAACCTTTCAGACACATTGCCCTTTTTACGGTCGCGGTTCAACAAGAATCCGGCAAAGAAGCCGATGCCGATCACAGTAAAAAGTGTCCCAAGTGTAAATTGCATCCAAAGAGCCGGATACGGTTCGAGCAATTTATTGAAAAGGGTATCCCGCATTAGTTTGATGCCGTAAGCGGCCATGACACCGGGTATGAGCAAAATGATAAATGCAATCAATCGTCCCATCTATTCCACATCCTTCATGTACCATTGTTTCCAATCCACTTAAAGTTGTCAAGAATTGTCCCCTGCTGTAGTCTAGAAATATGTGTGCAGTCTATTGCACGAATCGCGACAGAAAGGTTTGAAGAAAATTGCAAAAAGTGATCATTATCGGCGGTGGTACCGGCGGTTCTGCAATTTTAAAACTACTCGTTGAATCCGGATGGTTTCATGTCGAAGGAGTCGCAGATATCCACGCCGATGCGCCAGCGTTAAAACAAGCTGAAAAATTTCATATAGCTACCGGCGCAGATTACCGAGAATTGCCGAAAACGGTCGACATCGTTTTTAACGTAACAGGAGACGATGACTTGACGCAGCGGCTGCGCCGGTATTATCCCCCGCGCACTGTCATCATTCCCGGAAGCGTCGCCAATATTTTTGTCCGCTTGATGGATGAAAAAGAGCATTATATCAACCGACTGAGCAATGAGAGTCATAAAGGATCAATCATTTTTAATTCAATTGACGAAGGTATGGTCGGCATCGATCTCGATAACCATATTAACTTCATCAACCGCAGTGCGGCACGCATGCTTTCGGTCAAGCAGGACGAAGCGATCGGACGCCATATCCACGAGTTGATTTCGATGAGCGAATTGCCGAGGATCATCGAGACGGGCAGGACGGAATTGAACCGGGAGCTCGAACTGAAAGATGGATCGAAAATCGTCACGAGTCGTTTTCCGATGATCGATGAAACGGGCGAATTGATTGGTGCCTTTGCGGTGTTCAAGGACATCACGGAAGTGGTTTCGCTCGCAGAGGAAATTACCGATTTGAAAGAAATCCAGACAATGTTGCAAGCGATCATCCAATCGAGCGACGATGCGATTTCGGTGGTGGATGAAAAAGGAAATGGCTTGCTTGTCAATCCGGCCTATACACGAATCACGGGTCTTGAGATGGAACAAGTGATCGGCCGTCCGGCGTCTGCCGATATCTCTGAGGGCGAAAGCATGCACTTCAAAGCCTTGCAAACCCGCAAACCGGTGCGCGGCGTTAATTTAAAAGTCGGGCCGGCCAGACGGGAAGTAATCGTTAATGTGGCCCCGATCATTGTTGATAACCAATTGAAGGGGAGCGTCGGAGTCATCCATGACACGACGGAGATCCGCTCGCTTATGAAAGAGTTGGACCGGGCAAGGAGCATTATCCGGACGCTTGAGTCGAAATATACATTCGACGATATCATTGGCTTGTCCCCTGAAATGCAGCTGTCACTCCAGCAAGCGAAACTCGCTGCCCAAACGCTTGTAACGGTGTTGTTACGGGGTGAATCGGGAACGGGCAAGGAATTGTTCGCGCACGCCATCCACAGCGCCAGTGAGCGCCAGTTCAATAAATTTGTCCGCGTTAATTGTGCGGCCGTGTCGAGCGAACAGCTTGATGCTGAATTGTTCGGCTACGAGGAAGGCGCGACGCTTGAAAGCCGGACCGGGGCAAAGCGCGGCTTGTTGGAGGAAGCAAATAACGGCAGCATCTTCCTCGATGAGATCGGCGAATTGTCGCCGCAAATCCAAAGTAAATTGCTGCGCGTGTTGCAAGAACACGAAACGATGCGGATTGGTGGGACCAAGCCGATCCCGGTCAATGTTCGAGTCATCGCGTCGACCAATGCCAATATGGAAAAAGCGCTGCTTGACGGAACGTTCCGAGAAGATTTGTATTACCGATTAAACCGCATGCCGATTTTGATTCCGCCGCTGCGCAGCAGGAAACAAGATATTCCGCGCATCGTTGACCGCCTGTTATTAAAGCTCAATCAGGAATATGGGAGGAACGTGGAAAGTGTGTCGGAGAAAGCCGTACAGTTTTTGAAAATGTACGATTGGCCGGGCAATGTGCGGGAACTGGAAAACATTTTGAGCCGTTCGATGATTTTCATGCAGATGAACGATAAAACGATGACAGAAGAACATATTCCGTTAAATATGCTGAAGGCCAAAGAAGCGAAGAACGAAGTCGTTATTCCAGCATCGGCGCCTTTGCAGGAGCAATTGGAAACGGTAGAGCGCGGCATCCTCCACCGTGCGCTTGAAGAAGCGAAAGGGAATAAGTCGAAAACCGCTAAACAGCTTCAGATTTCCTTGCGTACTCTATACTATAAATTGGAAAAATTCGGACTTCTATAGCGTTTTGCAACTCTTTGCAAGGTTTTGCAAGAATTTGCAAAGAGAACTGCTGTATTTTGCAAATAAAACGCTTACATCCCTTATATCTCAGGCTTTCTTCTGTTTTAATTAAAAGGAATGAGGTGATAGATATGACCACTTTGCAGAACATTGTTGATGAAATTGATTTGCAGGAAGAGCACGCTGTCGCAGTGGCAGCAGCTGCTGACCATGCGGTAATGGAAGCTATTTCATTAGCGCTCGACCAAAATCTTGCGAGCTTTCATTTGTATGATGACGAAGCAACATTAAAGCAATTAATCGCTGAGGATTTCCCACATTTAAAAGGCCACCCGAAACTGATGATCCATCATGTCAAAGGGCCAAACCTAGCAGCCAAAGAAGCGGTACGTGCAGTCTTCATGAATGACGCCAGCGTCTTGATGAAAGGGCATATCCCGACCGCCACCTTGATGAAAGCGGCACTCAACCCTGACTATGGCCTACGCACTGGGTCGATATTATCCCATGTGGCGGCTTTTGAAGTCACTGGCTATGACCGGCTCATCTTTGTCACCGATGCCGGGATGAACCTTGAGCCATCGCTTCAGGAAAAAGCCCAGATCATCCGCAATGCCGTCCAGGTAGCGCGAGCGACTGGCGTAGAGTTGCCGATTGTGGCAGCGCTAGCGGCGGTGGAGGTTGTTAATCCTGCCATGCAGGCAACATTGGATGCTGCAGCACTGACTGCCATGAACAAGCGTGGGCAAATCACGGATTGCGTCGTTGACGGGCCACTTGCCCTGGACAATGCGATTTCCGTTGAAGCGGCAAAACATAAACGCATCGAAGGAGATACGGCAGGACACGCAGATATCCTCTTGGTGCCGAATATCGAAGCCGGCAATATCCTCTACAAATCGCTTGTCTATTTTTCTAAAGCCAAAGTCGGCGGCATCATCGCGGGTGCTAAAGCACCGATCGTTTTGACATCGCGCGCCGACAGTGCAGAAAGCAAATTATTTTCCCTCGCTCTAGCCTTGCGCTCAGCGACTTTATAAAAAGCAGCGTCGAGTCAAGGGAAACCTTGCCGATGGCTTGCTGCCAACCGGATCTATACAAAACTATACAGTTTACACTATTAGGAGGAATTTACGATGGAAATTTTCAAAAAGATGGAAGAACATGACTATGAGCAATTGGTATTTTGCCAAGATAAAAATTCAGGGCTAAAAGCCATCATCTGCATCCACGACACAACGCTTGGGCCAGCACTTGGCGGCACGCGTATGTGGAACTATGAAAGTGAAGAAGAAGCGATTGAAGATGCCATCCGCCTTGGCCGCGGCATGACGTACAAAAATGCAGCAGCCGGCCTTAACCTTGGCGGCGGGAAAACTGTCATCATCGGTGATCCGTTGAAAGACAAAAACGAAGAAATGTTCCGCGCTTTCGGCCGTTTCATCCAAGGCTTGAACGGGCGTTACATTACTGCAGAAGATGTTGGAACAACAGTCGCTGATATGGACATGATCCACGAAGAAACGGATTTCGTCACAGGCATCTCGCCAGCATTCGGCTCTTCGGGCAACCCATCACCTGTTACGGCATACGGCGCATACATCGGCATGAAAGCTGCAGCGCTTGAAGCATACGGCGACGATTCACTTGAAGGCAAAACAGTAGCCGTACAAGGCGTCGGAAACGTCGCTTACCCGCTATGCGAGTATTTGCATAAAGAAGGCGCGAAATTGATCGTCACAGACATCAACAAACAAGCGGTTCAACGTGCAGTCGATGCATTCGGCGCAACGGCTGTCGAGCCGAACGAAATTTACTCGCAAGAGGCGGATATTTTTGCACCGTGTGCAATGGGCGCCATCATCAACGATGAAACGATTCCTCAATTGAAAGTGAAAGTAGTTGCAGGCTCTGCTAACAACCAATTAAAAGAACAACGCCACGGCGATGAGCTTGAAGCACGCGGCATCGTCTATGCACCGGATTTCGTCATCAACTCAGGCGGCGTCATCAACGTTGCGGATGAGCTATATGGCTACAACAACGAACGTGCGATGAAACGCGTTGAAACTATTTACGACAGCATCACCCGTATTTTCGAAATTGCAAAACGCGACGGGATTCCAAGTTATATCGCAGCTGACCGCATGGCAGAAGAACGCATCGAACGCGTGCGCAAATCAAGAAGCCAATTCTTGCGCAACGGCCACAGCCACGACATTTTAAGCAGACGCTAAAGTTGAAAGAAGAAACGGAGGAAATCGATGTGCAAAAACAGCTGAATCGAATTCTGGTCATTAATCCCGGCTCAACTTCGACAAAGATCGGCGTTTTTGACAACGATGTACAGATCCTTGAAAAGACTATCCGCCACTCCACTGAAGAGTTGGCGGATTTCCCTGCCATTATTGACCAGTTTCAATTTCGTAAACAAACCATTTTAGAAGCGCTCGATGAAGATGGCATGAATGTATCCAAACTTTCTGCTGTATGCGGAAGAGGAGGATTGCTGCGTCCGATTGAAGGCGGTACTTATGCCGTAAACGCAGAAATGCTCAACGATTTGCGCGAAGGCTATTCTGGCCAGCACGCTTCCAACCTCGGCGGCATCATTGCCAATGAAATAGCTGAAGGGCTGAACATTCCCGCCTTTATCGTCGATCCGGTCGTTGTTGATGAACTTGCACCGATTGCGCGGGTATCTGGATTTTCACTCATTGAACGCAAGTCAATTTTCCATGCGCTCAATCAAAAAGCAGTCGCTAGACGTTATGCGAAAGAAACAGGGCGCGCTTATAAAGACCTGCGACTTATCGTCACCCATATGGGCGGCGGCATTACGGTCGGTGTCCACGAAGAAGGAAAAGTCATCGATGTCAACAACGGATTGCACGGCGACGGGCCATTTAGCCCGGAACGTGCGGGCACAGTGCCTGCTGGCGATTTGGTCGAACTATGCTTTTCAGGACAATATTATCGCCATGAGATTATGAAGAAATTGGTCGGACAAGGCGGGTTGGTTGGATATCTCGGAACCAATGATGCTGTTACGGTCGAAAAACGCATTCAAAAAGGCGATAAAGACGCAGAAATGATTTATGACGCAATGGCATACCAAGTAGCAAAAGAGATTGGTTCTGCAAGCGCCGTCTTAAAAGGCCAAGTGGATGCCATCATTTTGACGGGCGGCTTGGCGTATGGCAAAGATTTCGTCAAAGCCATTTCCGACCGAATCTCCTGGATTGCCGATGTTGTCGTCCATCCTGGAGAAAATGAATTACAGGCACTCGCAGAAGGCGCAAGCCGTGTTCTCGACGGTGAAGAACAAGCGAGAATCTATCCGAGCGGTTAATCAATTTATATAGGAGGAATACCTTATGGCTCAGAATTATGATGTCGTCATTTTAGGCGGCGGTACGGGCGGTTATGTAGCAGCGATCCGTTCAGCACAACTTGGACTTAAAACAGCGATTGTCGAAAAAGGCAATTTGGGCGGCACATGCCTGCACCAAGGCTGCATCCCGAGTAAAGCATTATTGCGCAGTGCAGAAGTGTATGCGACGACCAAGCACCATGCGGCAGAATTCGGCGTCAACACGGGCGATGTATCACTTGATTTCACGCGGGTCCAACAGCGCAAGCAAGGAATCGTCGACCAGCTTCATGCAGGGGTACAAGGCTTGATGAAAAAAGGCAAAATCGATGTCTACGAAGGCATCGGCCGCATTCTTGGGCCATCCATCTTCTCACCGAACCCAGGAACCATTTCCGTTGAAATGAACAACGGGGAAGAGAACGAAATGCTCATTCCGAATAACGTCATCATCGCAACAGGATCTCGCCCGCGGACATTGCCGGGCCTTGATATCGACGGTGACATCGTCATGAGTTCAGAAGAAGCGCTTGCCATGAGCGAACTGCCGAAATCGATCTTGATCGTTGGCGGAGGCGTTATCGGAATCGAATGGGCTTCGATGCTCAACGATTTCGGCGTCGACGTGACAGTTCTCGAATATGCAGACCGCATTGTCCCAACTGAAGACAAAGACATTTCCAAAGAAATGCAGAAATTACTGAAGAAAAAAGGTGTCAAGTTCGCAACGAGCGCAAAAGTGTTGCCGGAAACCGTTGAAAAAGGCGATGGCCAAGTATCGATCCAAGCCGAAATTAACGGCAGTAACGAAACCTTCACTGCCGAAAAAATGCTAGTATCAGTCGGACGCCAAGCGAATGTGGAGAATATCGGGATTGAAAACACGGACATTCTTATCGAAAAAGGCTTTATCCATGTGAAGAACACGTTCCAGACGAAAGAATCCCATATTTATGCAATTGGCGACGTTATCGGCGGTATGCAGCTCGCACACGTGGCATCTCACGAAGGCATTACCGCAGTTGAGCATATTAAAGGCAATGCACCACATGCCATTAACTACGATCTTGTGTCGCGTTGCATTTACTCAAACCCCGAAGCGGCAAGTGTTGGCATTACAGAAGACCAGGCGAAAGAACAAGGCTATGACGTGAAAACCGGGAAATTCTCATTCAAGGCGATCGGCAAAGCGCTGGTCTACGGAGAATCGGATGGTTTCGTGAAAATCATTGCAGATAAAGAAACAAACGATATCCTCGGTGTCCATATGATCGGGCCGCATGTAACGGACATGATCTCAGAAGCCGGACTTGCCATGGTACTTGACGCAACGCCTTGGGAAATTGCAGATACAATCCACCCGCACCCGACGCTCTCAGAAGTCATGGGCGAAGCGGCCTTAGCCGTAGACGGCAAAGCGATCCATAGTTAAAGGAGGAAATTCAATGGCTACGAAACATGAAGAAGTAGGTTTGACGAACGAAGATGTCTTGAAAATATACGAAACAATGTTGACGGCACGCCGCGTCGATGAACGCATGTGGCTTCTGAACCGAGCGGGAAAAATACCTTTCGTTATTTCTTGCCAGGGGCAGGAAGCAGCACAGGTTGGAGCGGCTTATGCGCTCGACAACACGAAAGATTATGTGGCACCTTATTATCGTGACCTTGGTGTAGTGCTTCATTTCGGCATGACACCGAAAGATCTGATGCTGTCGGCATTCGCCAAAGCAGAAGATCCGAACTCCGGCGGACGCCAGATGCCTGGGCATTTCGGTCAGAAGAAAAACCGCATCCTGACAGGTTCTTCACCAGTAACGACTCAGCTTCCGCATGCTGTCGGCGTTGCGCTTGCTGGGAAAATGAAGAAAAAAGATTTCATCACGTTCAACACGCTTGGCGAAGGCTCTTCCAACCAAGGCGATTTTCACGAAGGCTTGAACTTTGCCGGCGTACATAAATTGCCGGTCATTACGATGGTCGAAAACAACCGCTATGCGATTTCGGTACCGTTTGAACGCCAAGTGGCGAGCAAAAACGTTTCGGATCGTGCGGCAAGCTATGGCATGCCAGGTGTCACAATCGATGGAAACGACCCGATTGAAGTTTACAAGCACGTAAAAGAAGCAGCAGACCGCGCACGCAACGGCGAAGGCCCGAGCTTGATCGAGACGGTTTCAGAACGAATGACGGCTCACTCATCTGATGATGATCACCGCCAATACCGTTCAGCTGACGAACTCGCTGCACAGAAAGAAAAAGACCCGATCCTGTTGTTCGGTGCTTATTTGAAAGAAAACGGCATCATGAACGACGATCTTGAAAAAGAAATCAACGACCGCATTATGGCGCTCGTTAACGAAGCGACAGATTATGCAGAAAATGCACCATACGCACCAGCAGAAAGTGCAATGAAATACGTCTATGCTGAAGAAGGAGGAAACGAATAATGGCAGTTATGAGCTATATCGATGCCATCACGCTCGCCATGAAAGAAGAAATGGCGCGTGACGAAAACGTTTTCGTACTCGGAGAAGATGTCGGCAAAAAAGGCGGCGTCTTTAAAGCAACACAAGGACTTTACGATGAGTTCGGCGAAGACCGCGTAGTCGACACGCCACTCGCTGAATCAGCTATTGCCGGAGTCGGAATCGGCGCGGCCATGTACGGTCTGCGCCCGATCGCTGAATTCCAGTTCGCTGATTTCATCATGCCAGCAGTCAACCAAATCATTTCGGAAGCTTCGCGCATCCGTTACCGCTCAAATAACGACTGGTCTTGCCCGATTGTCTTCCGTGCACCATTCGGCGGCGGCGTCCACGGCGCACTTTACCATTCGCAATCCGTCGAAGCGGTATTTGCCAACCAGCCTGGATTGAAAATCGTCATCCCATCCACTCCATATGACGCTAAAGGACTACTGAAAGCCGCGATCCGCGACGAAGACCCGGTTATGTTCTTTGAGCATAAACGCGCTTACCGCCTAATCAAAGGTGAAGTGCCGGAAGACGATTACACAATCGAAATCGGCAAAGCCGATGTTAAACGCGAAGGCGAAGACATCACCGTCATCACGTACGGATTGGCTGTCCATTTCGCATTGCAAGCTGCAGAACGTTTAGCGGAAGATGGCTACTCCGTCCACATCTTGGATCTGCGCACCATCTATCCATTAGATAAAGAAGGCATCATCGAAGCAGCGAAAAAGACCGGTAAAGTCCTTCTTGTCACAGAAGACAATAAAGAAGGAAGCATCATCGGAGAAGTGGCAGCAATCATCGCTGAAAACTGCCTATTCGACCTCGACGCACCGATCAAGCGCCTCGCAGGACCGGACATCCCGGCCATGCCATACGCTCCGACCATGGAGAAATTCTTCATGATCAACCCGGACAAAGTAGAAAAAGCCATGAGAGAACTAGCTGAATTTTAAGAAGAAAAGCGGAAACGGCCGTTTAGCTTCGACAGGCATAAAGCAGACTGGCGAAGCGGCGCTTTTTGCCGCACAGCCAGAATGATTTATGACCCGAGAAGCTGGCCGTTGCAGCTAGACAGAAGAAAAGCGGAGTTGCCGATCTAGTCCCGACAAGCGCTGGAGGTCACGCCAGCACTGGCGCTTTTTGCCAGTGCAGGTGGGACCGAAGCGACCTCGAGGGGCTGGGCAACGGAGCTGGACAGAAGAAAAGCGGAAACGGCCGTTTAGCTTCGACAGGCATAGGCGAACCGGCTATTTACGCATAATCCTTATAAATGAATATGCATCATAGATTGAAAAGGAGGAATCCCTTTGGCTATTGAAAAAATCACGATGCCTCAACTTGGCGAAAGTGTAACAGAAGGCACGATCGAAAAATGGCTCGTCCAGCCAGGCGACCACGTCAACAAGTATGATCCGCTGGCGGAAGTCAATACCGATAAAGTAACGGCAGAAGTTCCTTCATCTTTTACAGGAACGATTAAAGAATTGATCGCTGCTGAAGGCGATACATTGGAAGTCGGCGAAGTGGTCTGCACAATCGAAACTGAAGGTGGAGATTCTGCCCCAGTGGAAGAAGCAAAACCCGCTGAAGGCGAAAAAGCCAATGAAATGCCAGCTGCAGGAGCGGCACCGGCGAAAAAACTCGAAGGTGAGCAAGGCTCGTCAAAACCGGCTAAGCCACAAGGCGGCAAAGCACGTTACTCACCGGCTGTTCTGCGTCTCGCTCAAGATCACGACATCGACTTGAACCAAGTCGAAGGATCTGGAAACGAAGGCCGCATCACCCGCAAAGATTTGATGCAATTGATCGACAGCGGCAATATTCCACAAGCAGGTAACGAGACGGCACAAGCGCCTCAAGCAACTGAGGCAACAGAGCCTGTTCAACAAGCTGAGCCGCAACAAGCGCCGAAAGCGCCAGCTGCGAAGCAAGAATCCATCGAATCGGCTCCTGGCGATATCGAAATCCCAGTCACCGGCGTGCGCAAAGCAATTGCAGCGAATATGCTCAAGAGCAAGCATGAAGCGCCGCATGCGTGGATGATGATCGAAGTTGACGTGACGGACCTTGCGCAATTCCGTGATTCCATCAAAGGCGACTTCAAGAAAAAAGAAGGATTCAACATCACGTATTTTGCGTTCTTCGTCAAAGCGATTTCACAAGCATTGAAAGAATTCCCGATGATGAACTCGATGTGGGCTGGAGATAAAATTATCCAGAAAAAAGACATCAACATTTCGATTGCCGTGGCTTCAGACAATGCCTTGTTCGTCCCGGTCATCAAGAATGCTGACGAGAAATCCGTTAAAGGCATCGGCCGTGAAATCAACGAGTTGGCGCAAAAAGCACGTACGGGCAAGTTGAAGTCGGCTGATATGCAAGGCGGCACATTCACCGTCAACAACACCGGGTCGTTCGGTTCTGTCCAATCGATGGGTATCATCAACCACCCACAAGCTGCCATCATCCAAGTCGAATCAATCGTCAAGCGTCCAGTTATCATGCAAGGTGGAATGATCGCTGCACGTGACATGGTTAATTTGTGCCTATCACTTGACCACCGTGTACTCGATGGCCTCGTTTGTGGACAGTTCTTGGCACGCGTCAAAGAAATTCTTGAAAAAATGAACAAAGACAATACTTCAGTTTATTGATGAAAAGTTTGGAGTCTTCGGACTTCAAGCTTTTTTTTCTTTCAGTAACCTGCCGTGTCAGGTAAAATGGAATCAGAAAGCTTTGAGGAGGGAATAGTTTGACGATTGAATCGATGAAGAACATTCAGTTTCCTGAGCGTACATACGAAGAATGGAAACAGGCAGCAGAAGCCGCACTGAAAGGAAAAGATTTTGAAAAGGTGATGAAAACCAACACCATTGAAGACATCAACCTCGAACCCCTCTATACAAAAGACATGCTGGAGCGATCCGTATCCGACGTGGAAGCGCAAGTGGCGGCTGTCCAGAGCGGAAAGTTCGGCCCATCGTGGATTGTGGCGCAGGAAATTACCGCACATGATGCCGAAGAATTTTTGGCCGTGACACAAGATGATTTGTCCCGCGGCAATGAAGCGGTCGTCTATTCCGGCGCGCAGCCATTCGACTGGACCGAAGCGCAGCTCGAACAGCTTGCGGAATTGATTTTCCGTTATCCAATTTATTTCAAACTGACGGAAGATCATGATCCGATTTTACGTGTGTTCGAACGGTTGTCAGCTGACCAGCGAGCAAACGTTCATGGCGTTATTTTCACGGAAGAGCCCATCCAGGCACCGGAAAATGTCCGTACCGGCTTGATTGATACATTGCCAACGCATAATGCCGGTGGAACGATCATCCATGAACTTGGGGTGGCGCTGAGCATGATGGCCGAAGCGCTGGACCGGCAGGATTTCGAATCAGCAGCGAAGAGCTTCTGGGTGCGCTTTGCAGTCGACACGCATTTCTTTCAGGAAATTTCCAAAATACGGGCATTCCGCGTATTATGGCAGGCATTCTGCTCCGCTTACGGAAAACAAGCACCGCGCATCCCGGTATTTACGGAAACCTCAGTACGTTCGTATTCCAAACTGGACCCTTACGTCAATTTGCTGCGGGCAGGCAATGCCACTTTTTCTGCGGTGCTTGCGGGAACGGATGGCCATACCGTGCATCCGCATGATTTCCTGACAGTCCCATCTGGCTCAAGCCGGCGCATCGCGCGCAATGTGCAATTGGTCATTAAAGAAGAATCCCATGTATCACATGTCACCGATGTTGCAGCTGGATCGTATTACATCGAAAGTTTGACGCGTGAATACGTCGATGCCGCCTGGAGCTATTTCTTGGAAATCCAGGAAGCAGGAGGCTATTCGGCAGTGAAGCGGACCGGCTGGCTGACAGACGATATTCAAGCTAAATGGCTTGATCGCGAACAGCAAGTAGCGAACCGAAAAGCTTCTTTAATCGGCACGAATATTTACGCCAATCCACAGGAGCCGGTAAAAGATGCAAAAATCGATACGGCGCATTTGGAGTATATGACAGCAAAACGCTTGGCAACGCCATTCGAAAAATTGCGTACGAAAAGCCGCGAAACGGGCGTCAAATCAGCGATTATCTTATTGGAGCCGTTAAAAGCCGTGAAACCGCAAGCAGATTTTGTGCAGGGCTTCTTATCCGTCGCAGGAATCGAACCTGAAATCAGCCCGTATCTTTCATCCGCTGACAAAGTGAACCGATATATCCGTTCTGAAGAACTCGATTACGCCGTTCTGTGTGGAAGCCGTGAAACACTTGAAAGAACAATTCCGCAACTCGATGCGAAAACGGCGATTGATGTTGCCGGGAAAATCGATAAGGAAACGTTAAAAAGTTGGGAAGTAAACGGCATCCGCGACTCTCTCTATGCAGGTAAACCGTTAATCGACAAATTGGAAGCTATTTTGTCGCTTGGAAAGGAGGCGCTGTAAATGACGACACCCGATTTCACAAAAATTGATGTTACAAAGCTTGATACCGCTAAATTAGGCGACCGTAATGAGAGCGCTTTTATGACCAATGAAGGCATTGCGGTGAAACCGTTTTATTCCTCGAAAGACTTAAATAAAGAACAAACGAGTTATCCCGGATTTGCACCGAACGTCCGCGGGCCATACCCAACGATGTATGTGTCACGGCCATGGACGGTGCGCCAGTATGCCGGTTTTTCGACAGCTGAAGAAAGCAACGCCTTCTATCGCCGCAATTTGGCGATGGGGCAAAAAGGCTTATCGGTCGCATTCGATCTCGCGACGCACCGCGGCTATGATTCAGACCATCCGCGCGTTGTCGGTGATGTTGGGAAGGCGGGTGTAGCCATTGATAGTGTCGAAGACATGAAAATTTTGTTTGACGGCATCCCGCTTGACCAAATGTCGGTTTCGATGACGATGAACGGCGCAGTTGTGCCAATCATGGCATTTTTCATTGTCGCTGCAGAAGAGCAAGGCGTATCTCCAGAGCAATTGGCAGGCACAATCCAAAACGATATTTTGAAAGAATACATGGTGCGCAATACGTACATCTATCCTCCGGCGATGTCGATGCAAATCATTGCGGATATCTTTAAATACACATCCGACCATATGCCGAAATTCAATTCAATTTCCATTTCGGGCTACCACATTCAAGAAGCGGGAGCAACGGCTGATATTGAGCTTGCCTATACACTCGCTGATGGTTTGGAGTACGTCCGTACCGGTTTAGAGGCAGGAATTGGCATTGACCAGTTCGCACCGCGCTTGTCATTTTTCTGGGGCATCGGCATGAACTATTTCATGGAAGTCGCCAAAATGCGTGCTGGCCGAGAAATCTGGGCGAAGATGATGAAGAGCTTTGACCCCCAAAACGCCAAATCTTTGGCGCTCCGTACCCATTCCCAAACTTCGGGATGGAGCTTAACCGAACAAGATCCGTTTAATAATGTGACGCGCACGCTGCTCGAGGCGAATGCGGCGGCAATGGGACATACGCAATCCTTACATACCAATGCACTTGATGAAGCGATTGCTTTACCGACCGATTTCTCCGCACGCATTGCACGCAATACGCAATTATTCCTTCAAGAAGAGACTTTGATGAACAATACGATCGATCCTTGGGGAGGTTCGTATTACGTCGAAAAATTGACGGAAGAATTAATGGAAAAAGCTTGGACCTTGATCGAAGAAGTCGAAGAACTCGGCGGCATGGCGAAAGCGATTGAAACGGGCCTTCCGAAAATGCGCATCGAGGAAGCGGCTGCAAAAAAACAAGCACAAATCGATTCCAATGAAGAGACGATTATCGGTGTTAACCGCTACCGCCTCGACGAGGAAGATCCGATCGACATTTTAAACATCGACAACACAATGGTGCGCAAAAAGCAGATCGAGCGACTCGACCGGATGCGCGATACGCGCGATCAGAAAAAAGTAGAAAAAGCGCTGCTAGAGCTGACACAAGCGGCAGAAACCGGTGAAGACAATATTCTGGCCTGTGCGATTGAAGCAGCTCGCCACCGGGCATCACTCGGCGAGATTTCAGATGCGATTGAAAAAGCTTCCGGCAGACATAAGGCGGTGATCCGTTCCGTGAGCGGCGTATACAGTTCTAACTTCTCCAACCAAGAAGAAATGCAGATCGTCAAACAAATGACAGAGGAATTCATCGAAAATGAAGGCCGCCGCCCGCGTATTTTGATTGCCAAGATGGGACAAGACGGACACGATCGCGGCGCGAAAGTCATTTCGACTGCGTTCGCCGATCTCGGCTTTGATGTCGACATCGGGCCATTGTTCCAAACCCCTGCAGAAACAGCCCAGCAGGCAGCGGAAAACGACGTCCACGTCATCGGTGTCAGTTCGCTTGCGGCTGGCCATATGACCCTTGTGCCAGATCTCGCGGCAGAGTTGAAAAAAGTTGGGCGCGAAGACATTTTGATCGTCGTTGGCGGCGTTATTCCGGCACAAGATTACGAATTCCTGCGCACTAATGGCGCCAGCGCCATTTTCGGCCCGGGTACCGTCATCCCGGTCGCTGCCCAAAAAGTCATCGAAGAAATCTATGCGCGCCTCGGGTACGAGGAAGAGGCAGACTGATGGATCGCGAGAAGCAGTCCAGACAAGTCATGTCGGGTGTTTCAGATAAGCATGATGGCATGAATGCATTGCCAAGGAAGAAATTTAAAAAACCCACAACGAGCCAGTTTAATCTAGGTGAACTCGCACGTGGTGTGGAAAGCGGATCGCGCTTGCACTTAGGGAAGGCGATCACTTTGCTCGAAAGCACCAATACTGAGCACAAAAAGCGCGGCCAGGAATTATTGAATGCGCTGCTGCCGAAAACGGGCAATAGCATCCGCGTCGGCATTACCGGTGTCCCTGGAGCGGGCAAAAGCACATTCATTGAAACTTTTGGTACCATGTTGACAGAGCTTGGGTACCGGGTGGCGGTGCTCGCGATCGACCCGAGTTCCTCGCGAACGGGCGGCAGCATACTCGGCGACAAAACGCGCATGGAAGAACTGGCGCGAAACCCTAAAGCGTTCATCCGGCCCTCACCAACTGCAGGAACGCTCGGCGGTGTCCATAAAAAAACACGCGAGACAATGCTCTTGTGCGAAGCGGCAGGCTACGACGTGATCTTGGTCGAAACGGTCGGTGTCGGGCAGAGCGAGACGCTCGTGCGCGGCATGGTCGATATGTTCCTGTTGCTTGTTCTGACGGGTGCTGGCGACGAGCTGCAAGGCATGAAAAAAGGCATTTTGGAATTGGCGGATGCGATGATTGTCCATAAAGCGGACCGGGACAATTTACCGCTTGCTAAGAAAACCGTGCGGGAATACAAACAGATGCTGCATTTTTTGCAGCCGGCAACAGAAGGATGGACGACACGCCCTTTTGCGGTTTCATCTATTGAAGGAACCGGCATGCAAGAGATATGGGATATGGTCAAGGATTTCGAACATACGGTGAAAGAAAGCGGCTACTGGAGCACCAGACGCCAGGAACAGACGCGCGATTGGTTTCATTCGATGATCACCGATGAATTGCTTGGCCGTTTCTACGGGGACCCTGAGCGCAAACAACAGGTGAAAGACATGGAACAGCGCATTCTCAACGACCGATTGACGGTCTCGCAGGCGGTCACGGAACTGTTCAAGTAAGCTTTTTTGCAACTGTGCCGCCGTCCTGATATGATAAGAACAGCAATAATGAAGGAGTGGTACAGATGAGCATGGATTTTAATTTCTTAATGAATGATATTGTTACACAAGCCCGCCAAGAACTAACAGACGGTGGCTATACACAGCTCGAAACGGCTGAAGACGTGCAAGAGGCATTCGCAAAACCCGGCACGAGCCTTGTCATGATCAACTCAGTATGCGGATGCGCAGGCGGCATCGCACGCCCAGCTGCTCTTCATTCGGTCCATTACGATAAACGTCCGGATCACTTGTATACGGTGTTTGCAGGACAAGATAAAGAAGCAACAGCGCAAGCGCGTGACTTGTTCGGCGATGACCATTTGCCATCTTCCCCATCGTTCGCTTTCTTGAAAGACGGTAAATTAGTGGATGAAATCGGCCGCCACGAAATCGAAGGGCACGATCCGATGTCGGTCATTACACATATCCAGTCAATTTTCGAAGAGCATTGCGAAGAAATGTAAGAAAAAATGCCCCCGGCAGCGGGGGCATTTTTGTATTTTGAGGGGAGACGCCTATGAAACTGAAACCATATCGCATCGGCTACCGGACCATGAAAACAGCACTCGGCGCCGCCATCGCCATCTATTTGGCACAGTTGATTGGACTCGAATATTATGTGTCAGCTGGCATCTTGACGATTCTCTGCATTCAGCCGACGAAAAAGAAGTCGGTCCGCGCTGCCTTCTCCCGCTTTGTTGCCAGTATGATCGCCATTGGCTTCGCCTTCATCTTTTTTGAGCTGGGGATGTATCATCCCATCACACTCGGCATCTTGATTTTGCTGTTCATCCCGGTGCTCGTCAGCCTAGGGTTTTCGGACGGCTTCGTCTCCAGCGCAGTTATTTTAATGCATCTATATGACTCAAAGAATTTGACGATCAACTTATTCTTTAATGAAGTCCTGTTGATGATGATCGGTTTTGGCACCGCGTTGATCGTCAATATGTATATGCCGAGCATCGAGAAAAAACTCGACCGTTACCGAGAAGAAGTCGAACGGCTGTATTCAACGATTTTCCGGGAAACGACCATTTACTTGCGACACGGTGAATCGGGCTGGACCGGCAAGGAATTGATGGAATCGGCAAAGCTGATCGACAAAGCCAAAGCACTCGCTTATCAGGATGTTGAGAATCACTTGCTGCGCCACGAGAACAAGTATTACCATTACTTCGATATGCGCGAGCAGCAGCTTCAAATCATTGAGCGCATCTTGCCGAAAATCACGGCACTACCGGTGATTGTCGGACAGACCCAGCTTGTCGCGGATTTTCTGGAAGACTTGTCGGAACATGTGCATTCCGGCAATACTGCCGACCAATACATCACCAAACTGGACCGGCTGAAAGCGAATTTTGCCGAGATGCCGCTCCCGGACACGCACGAAAAATTCCTGGCAATGGCAGATCTTAATGCCATCATTCAGGAAATGGAAACCTATCTCGAGATTAAGCAAAGCTATAAAGGCTTCCACAATAAAAAAGGGCTCAATCCAAGCCCTGTCTAACCAAAGCGGCCAGAGACATGACTCTCTGGCCGCTTTTTGAGCGCACAAAAAAAGGCCTCTACAGCGCGTGATTCACGCACGCGAAGAAGCCCTTTAGCCATATTCATATTAAATGACGAAGCTTAAGCCCATCATCAGGCTCGATAGCAGCATCAATCCGACCATTGCGTAGACAATGACTTTACGGAAAGCTTGGTTTCTCATGGATAGCATAGCTCCTTTATTCCTGTACTTTGAGAGAATCATACCACATCCAGGCAGGATTTTAAACTGCCAGCTTTGCCATTTTCTTAATATTCGATAACAACTAGAGTTTTTGCCTTTGAATGGGTACAATAAAGAGGAAGCCAAAAAAGGAAGTGAATAAGGATGAAGAAAGTCGATCATATCGGAATCGCTGTAAAAAATTTGGAGCAGGTCCTGCCTTATTACACAGAGGTACTCGAATGTCCGTTGATGAAAATCGAAGAAGTGGAAGGGCAGAAAGTGAAAGTGGCCTTTATCGACGCGGGCAACATCAAGCTGGAACTGCTTGAGCCGATGAGTGAAGACAGCCCGATCCACAAATTCATCGAGAAGAAAGGCGAAGGCATCCATCACATCGCATTCGGTGTCGACGGCATCGAACAACGCATGGCGGAACTTCGTGAAAACGGTGTCAATTTATTGAGTGACGAACCGAAACCGGGAGCGGGCGGCGCAATGGTCGCTTTTTTACACCCGAAATCGTCAAACGGCGTCTTGTACGAACTTTGCGAAAAGAAGTGACAGAGGAGTGGGGAAATGGACATTTATGAACGCATCAATGAGTTGTATGACAGAAAAAGAGAAATTGAATTAGGAGGCGGCGAAGCCCGCATTGATAAGCAGCACGAAAAAGGCAAACTGACCGCCCGCGAGCGCATCGACTTGTTGCTCGATGAAGGCAGCTTTGTCGAATTAAGCCCATTCGTCGAACACCGCACAACCGATTTCGGTATGGGCAAAGGCCCAGGAGAAGGTGTCGTCACCGGCTATGGCAAAGTGAATGGCCGCCCGATTTACCTGTTTTCTCAAGATTTCACCGTTTTTGGCGGTGCGTTGGGTGAAATGCACGCGAAAAAGATCGCCAACGTCATGGACATGGCAGCGAAAAACGGCGCTCCATTTATCGGCTTGAACGATTCCGGCGGTGCGCGCATCCAGGAAGGCGTATTATCGCTTGATGGCTACGGCCATATTTTCTATCGCAATTCGATTTATTCAGGAGTCATCCCGCAAATCTCCGTCATTATGGGGCCATCTGCAGGCGGAGCGGTCTATTCGCCGGCCATTACCGATTTTGTCTTCATGGTCGACAAAACGAGCCAGATGTTCATCACAGGGCCGAAAGTTATCGAAACGGTCACGGGAGAAAAAATCTCCTCGGAGGATCTCGGAGGGTCACGTGTACATACTGCGATTAGCGGAAATGCTCATTTCCGTTCAGGTTCAGAGCAGGAAGTTCTCGAAATGGTGCGCCAATTGGTCAGCTATTTGCCACAGAATAACCAGGAAATGCCGCCGCGCCTTGAAGTCGACAACGAAGACGATTACCGCCCGGATCTGGCTGATATCGTCCCTTACGAAGCGATTCGCCCATACGACGTCCGGAAAGTCGTTGAACAAGTCGTCGACAAGGACAGCTTCATGGAAGTTCAGCCGGAATTCGCACGCAATATCGTGATCGGCCTGGCCCGCATCAAAGGCGAAACGGTCGGGCTTGTATGCAACCAGCCGAAAGTAATGGCAGGCGGGCTTGATATCGATTCTTCCGATAAAGCAGCGCGTTTCATCCGCTTCTGCGACAGCTTCAATATCCCGCTTATTACTTTCGAAGATGTCACTGGGTTCTTCCCGGGCATTAAACAAGAACACGGCGGCATCATCCGCCACGGGGCGAAAATCCTTTATGCTTATTCGGAAGCAATTGTCCCGAAAATGACCGTCATTTTGCGCAAAGCTTATGGCGGCGCCTATGTGGCACTCAACTCGAAATCAATCGGCGCGGATTTGGTGTTCTCTTGGCCGAATGCCGAAATCGCGGTCATGGGCCCGAACGGCGCAGCGAATATCATCTTCGCCCGTGAAATCGACGCAAGCGACGATCCCGAAGCGACACGTGCAGCGAAAATCGAAGAATACCGCGAGAAATTCGCGAATCCTTACGTCGCCGCCGCACGCGGCATGGTCGATGACGTCATCGACCCGCGTGAAACACGCATCAAACTCATACAGGCTCTCGAGATGATGCGCAACAAGAAAGACGAACGGCCGAAGAAAAAACACGGCAATATGCCGCTATAAAAGACTTTACGACCAATCTCTTCCTGTTAAAGGGAAGAGATTGATGCGTTTTGCATGAAGTCGTCAAATGCTAAGGCTATAATAGGAACTGGACTAAATGGAATAGAAGAGGAGTTTTTGGAATGAAAACCGATCGCTTATTGGAAGAATTTTTGGAGCTTGTGCAAATCGACTCCGAAACAAAAGAAGAAGCCGCCATTGCGAAAGTATTGACGGAAAAACTGGAAGCTCTCGGCTTTAGCGTAGTCGAAGATGATTCAAAACAACGCACAGGCCATGGTGCAGGAAACTTGGTGGCGACACTTGAAGGCACGAAAAAAGACGCACCGCCGATTTATTTCACCGTACATATGGATACAGTCGTTCCGGGTAAAGGCATTAAGCCAGAAGTTCGCGACGGCTATGTGTATTCAGACGGCACGACGATCCTGGGTGCTGATGACAAAGCCGGCGTCGCAGCGTTATTGGAACTCGCACGCCATTTGTCAGAAGAAAACGTTGAGCACGGGGACATCCAATTCCTGATCACAGCTGGCGAAGAGAGCGGCTTGGTCGGGGCGAAAGAATTCGACGCATCCCTGTTGAAGGCGAAATTCGGCTATGCAGTCGATAGCGACGGCGAAGTTGGCGGTATTGTGACGTCTGCGCCGAACCAAGCAAAATTGTGGACCACGATCTACGGCAAGACGGCGCATGCCGGTGTTGCGCCGGAAAAAGGCGTATCTGCGATTACCATCGCGTCAAAAGCGATCGCGCGCATGAAACTCGGCCGCATCGATGAAGAGACGACTGCAAACATCGGCCGTTTCGAAGGCGGCAAAGCGACCAATATCGTCTGCGACGAAGTCCATATTTTGTCTGAAGCCCGTTCGATCAGCGAAGATAAATTGGCAGATCAAACGGCTCACATGGAATCCGTTTTTGAAGAAGTTGCCAAGGAAATGGGCGGACGTGCGGAAACAGACGTCCAGCTCATGTACCCAGGATTCCGTTTTGATGAAATGGACCCTGTCGTAGATATCGCAAAAGCTGCAGCTGAGCGCATCGGGCGCCCATCGCCTGTCCTTACAAGCGGAGGCGGAAGCGATGCCAATATCATCAATGGCCACGGCGTCCCGACGGTCAACCTATGTGTCGGCTATGAAGAAATCCACACAACGAACGAACGCATGCCGGTCCTAGAGCTTGAGAAACTGACCGAGCTCTTGGTCGAAATCGTCAAAGAAGCAGCCACACGTTAATCAAACCATAACAACTGCCCCGACAGGCCATTACACATGGCTTATCGGGGCAGTTGTTTAGTACTGGAGATTGCGCTGCAAGGGGCGCGCTTGGGGCTCGCAGGATGCGAGTCATGCAGCTGATGCGACAGGACGTCGCGCTTTCAGCTGCCCGGGGATGGGGCGGGTGTTGAGCCAATGTGCCGCAAAGAGCGCGGCACATTTGTCTCGCCAGCCCGCGCGGTCCCTCAGGCGTCGGCCCCTTTCCGCTTCATCTCTAGTTTTAGAAAGTAAATCAAATGCATCTAGCAATGGAATTAATTTGAATAGTTTTGTTCAGGTTTGTAAGTTCAAATTGAATAGCCACGGCAACTTCATAACCATCAAGTCTAGCTAAGCGTCCCCACCAGCGGATGAAAACACTCAACAATGATATTTCCTCGCACGCAACACTCAAGGAAATATTAAAGCCGAACCGCGCACACGGGCGAGCCGAAGCAATAAGACAAGTGTTCTTCTTGGCTTATTGTGAGAGGCCAGCCCAAAGCGGGAGGCGGCTATTCAAAGATGAAACAAACAACGGTCAGCACACCACGCTTACAAGTCCAACTAAGCACTAATTTTATTTAGCAAAGCTTAATAAATCTAGCACAAATCCATTGGAACTGGAAAAGGTGAACAGGATGCCTGTTCGCCTATTTTTTGATACACTGAAAGAAAAAGGAAAGCGAAGCGATTGTTATGGCGGGGCGAGTTATTTTCCACATTGATATGAATAGCTTTTATGCATCCGTCGAGCAGGCGCACGATCCGTCGCTGAAAGGAAAAGCTCTGGCGATTGCGGGAAATCCGAAAGAGCGCAAAGGCATTATCGTCACTTGTTCTTACGAGGCGCGGGCGCATGGCATTTACACGACGATGCAAGTGCACGAGGCGAAGAAGAAATACCCGGGGCTCTTGCTGATGCCGCCGAATTTCGACCGTTACCGGGAAGCGTCGCGGCAAATGTTCGAGATCTTGCGTACCTATACTGATGCCGTCGAGCCAGTGTCGATCGATGAAGCTTATATCGACGTGACGGAACTCTCGGCTGATCAGCATCCGGTGGACATTGCAGAAGAGTTGCAGCAGCGCATCTTGAAAGAACTCGATTTGCCTTGTTCCATCGGCATCGCGCCGAATAAATTCCTGGCCAAAACAGCGTCCGATATGAAAAAGCCGCTTGGCATCACCATCCTCAGAAAGCGCGATATCCAGCGCATCCTCTGGCCAAGAGAAGTTATTGAAATGCACGGCATCGGTGAAAGTACCGCGAAAAAGCTCAATAGCTTGAAGCTGTATACGATCGGTGATTTGGCGAATGCGCCGGAGGGCTTAATTAAGGAGAAGATGGGGAAAAATGGCGTGCGGCTGCAGGCGCGTGCCAGAGGAGAAGACAGCCGCGAAGTCGATCCGGATTCAATCTATGACCGCAAAAGTGTCGGCACCTCAACAACTTTGCCGTTCGATGAAACTGACCTGGAAAGCTTACAGAAAATCTTCAAGTCTTTAAGCTCGAAAGTTGCAGCCAGGTTGCATGCGAAAAATTTGGCAGGGCCAACTGTCAGCATCCAAACGCGCAGCGCAGACTGGAAAAACCGCACCCGCAGCGTCACCTTGAACAATACTGTATGGAAAGAGCAAGACATCATGGTGCAGGCATGGCAATTATTCGAAACGCATTGGAACGGCGAACCGCTGCGGCTTGTTGGCGTGACCGTCTCAAACGTTGTCGATAAAGGCGACATGACCGAGCAATTATCACTCTTCAATTTTGAAGAACACGCGAAAGATGAGCCGATTCTGGATTTAGTCGCCAAACTTGAAAGCCGTTTCGGCAAAGGCTCTGTTTCGAGGGGCATACCTTATCATCAATCGAAGCATGACGCACAAACCAGTTTAAGCAAAGATTTTCTGAGTGACCACGAGAGGAAGAAACGCTAATGCAAGTATTATTTTTAGGAACAGGGGCGGGCATGCCGTCAAAACAACGCAATACTTCGGCGCTCGCATTGAAATTACATGAAGAGCGGGGAGCTGTCTGGCTGTTTGATTGCGGGGAAGCGGTCCAACATCAGATCCTCGAAACGACCCTCAAGCCGAGAAAAATCGAGAAGATCTTTATTACCCATATGCACGGGGACCATATTTTCGGCCTGCCGGGGCTTTTGGGGTCGCGATCGTTTCAAGGCGGCGATGAGCCGCTCGACTTATACGGCCCAAAAGAGCTGAAGGAATACGTGGAAATGACCTTACGCTTGAGCCGGACGCATTTGACTTACCCGATCCGTTTCCACGAAGTGAAGGAAGGCGTCATCTTTGAAGACGACACGATGACCGTCGAAGCGGGCCTCCTGGCGCATGTCATCCCGACCTACGGCTATCGAATCAAGCAAAAACCGCTATTGCCGAAGCTCGATATGGACAAAGCAAAACAGCTCGGTGTTCCGAAAGGCCCGCTGCTTGCCAAGTTAAAGGCAGGAGAAACCATCGAGCTTGAAGATGGCCGAAAAGTGGAATCCACAGAAGTGACCGACCCGGCAGAACCCGGCTTCACGGTCGCAATTCTTGGTGATACCCAGTACTGCCTAAAGTCGGAACAATTAGCGCAAGATGCCGACCTGGTCGTCCATGAAGCGACGTTCGATGGCGAAACGGAAAAACTCGCCAAGGAATACGGACATTCGACGACTTTGGATGCGGCCAATGTGGCAAGACGAGCCCGTGCTCAAAAACTCATCGTCAACCATATGAGTGCGAGGTTTATGGTGGAACATGAAAAAGAATTGTTGAAAAGCATGCGCCAAGTCCACGAGGATAGTGAAATCGCCCACGACTTTGATGAATTTGGATGGAATAAAAAAGAGCGTAAAATGATGAAAATTCTAGATAACTGACATAATACGCGTTTTCCGGTTGTTTTCGATAAGATCGAATAAAGCAGCAAGGAAAGCGTTTTTTATTTATAGAAGAATACTTGAAGGGAAGTGCAAATCATGGATTTCCATACAGTCATGCAAGAACTCGAAGCGCTAGGGAAAGAACGGACGAAAAACATGTACCTGTCGAGCGGGGCGAAAGAGCCGGTGTTTGGCGTCGCTACGGGCGCAATGAAGCCAATGGCCAAACAAATCAAAATCGACCAGCCTTTAGCAGAACAAT
The DNA here is from genome assembly GCF_028890485.2 of Planococcus sp. SK3692. Taxonomy (GTDB): domain Bacteria; phylum Bacillota; class Bacilli; order Bacillales_A; family Planococcaceae; genus Planococcus. The sequence continues at coordinate 177,245 of NZ_JARCHV010000001.1, read as the reverse complement.
TGTATGAGACCGGCAACTACGACGCGATGTATTTTGCAGGCATCATCGCCGACCCGAAAGCGATGACGGAAGCTGACTTCGACCGCTGGATGGACGGGGCTTATTTCTACATGCTGTCTGATTATGTCGTGGCGGTTACCTTGTCGGAATCCGATATCGCGCAGCAAGTGGCCGATAAATGGATCAAAAGCGGCGATGAACTGCGCATGTCTGCCGGCTGGAGCTGTTATTGCTGGCTGCTTGGCAACCGTAAGGACAGTGAATTCTCGGAAGACAAAATTTCCGCTATGCTGGATACCGTGAAAGAAACGATCCACGAATCCCCTGAACGGACGAAAGCATCGATGAATAATTTCCTCTACACCGTCGGCATTTCCTATAAGCCGTTGAGCAACAAAGCGGCCGAAACCGCAAGAGCTGTCGGGAAAGTCGAGCTCAAACGGGAAAATAAGAAACCGACTCAGCTCTATGCCTATGACAGCATCCAGCAAGGCTTGGAGAAGGGGCGTCTTGGATTTAAGCGCAAATTTGTTAGGTGTTAAATAAAATCAAAAGAGCGTAGGTCCTAAAAGGGATCTGCGTTATTTTTTTGGAGAAAATACATAGAAGGAGAAATTAAAGTACTGCAAATATTTATAGAAGCCAACACAGTTTCCAATAAGTTCTATATGGTAAAATGAGTTGACAAAAAATTCTTACATACCAATAGACCATTTAGAAAGCAGGGAACTCGATGGAACTGCGCCCGAGATTTTCATTACATGCATCAGAAAACCAAAAACATTCTGCGATGCGGGAATTTACCGACCGCGAGGAACCGACTAAAGCATTTATGGATGCGGTGGATGAGAAGATACAAGAACGTTATAAAGTGCTGACGTATTACGGAGTCGGCGGCATCGGCAAGTCCAGGCTGCTTCGGGAATTGGACCGGAAGCTCGAATTGCGAGATCCGTTTATCGTCAAAACCATCTTGGATTTTAAGGAAGAAAAGCACCGCACGCCAAGCGAAGCCATGATCTGGCTACGAGAAGAGCTGAAAAAACAGCATCACATCAAATTCACTAGTTTTGACCTTGCGTATATCATCTACTGGAAAAAACTCAATCCGCAAGTCAGCATGAAGGCAAAAGACGAGGCGCTTCCATTCTTGGAAGAAGGCAGTTTTATCGGCGAAGTCATCCATCAATTGGAGAATGTCCCGGTTGCACAATGGTTCCCGAAAACCTTAAAGTTCATCAGCGGCATTGCGAAATATAAAGAAATTCTGCAATGGTGGATGGGCAACGGAAAAGCAATTCTCGAACAGCTGCAGGATTTATTGCCGCATGAAATAGAAGAGCGGCTGCCGGCTTATTGGGCAGCCGATTTGAGGGCGCATCTTGCTAGCAAGCAAGCGGGCGCGGTCATTTTTATTGATACATATGAAGCCCTATGGGAGAAATCGAGGCAGCAAGGGTCATTTTACGATAAAGACGCGTGGGTGCAGGAATTGGTGCTGCAATTGCCTGAAGTGCTATGGGTCATCTGTGGACGCGAAAAGATACAATGGGCCAAAACAAATCCGGCCTGGGACGATGAACTGTATTTGGAACAGCATTTGATCGGTGCCTTGTCGCCAATGGATTCCGACAAGTTTCTGCAATCTTGCGGCATCCATTCCGAAGAAATCCGTAAAGTAATCATTGAAGCGAGCCACGGCCTTCCATATTACCTTGATCTCATGGTCGATACGTATAATCTATTGGAAGAAACACATGAACCGCAACTGCATGAATTTTCGAGAACGCCACAGAAAATCTTGGACCGTTTTCTCGTTTATTTAGAGCTGCCTGAAAAAGAGACCTTGAAAGTGTTGTCGTTTACGAGACATTGGACGATTGAGCTGTTCCGCCATTTGGTGACCGAATTCCATACCGGCTTCCCGCATACCGCGTACACCGAGTTGTTCCGCTTTTCCTTCATTACAAAAGAAAACGAACAGCAATGGCAAATGCACGTGATGATGCGCACCAGTCTGCAAGAACAAGTTCACGAGCAAGATGCCGATCTATGCCAGCAAGTGCATGCCGTGCTCTTTGCCTATTATGACGAGAGATTAACTGAAACATGCGACTACGATAAACAACTATACTTTGAAGAAGCATTTTACCATGGAAAGCGGGCACTCACGACAGATGAGTTTTTGTCTTGGTTTCTTGCAAAAGGACAGAAATTAAAAAATAGCGGCCATTTCCAGTGGCTGTCTGCCCATTACGGGAAATTGCAAATGGCTTTAACAACAGATGCCGATGAAAAATTGCAGGGGGCCATACACCAGTTATTCGGTGAAACGTATTTGCTTCAAGGCAATTATGAGCAAGGGGTCTCCCAATACGAGGCCGCCCTCGACAAATATAAAAAGGTGCAAGCGAACCCGGACAACGCCAAATCGCTCGCCCGTTGCTCTATCGATTTGGCTGAAATCAACATACAGTTGAGCCATTACGATGCAGCTTATCGCCAGTTACACGAAGGGAAGAACTACATTGCGGATTTTCACGGCAATAAAGACGAAGCATATTTTACAGTCGTAATGATGCAAACGGTGCGCCTTGGGAAATTGAATATCCGTTTCGCCCGTTATGAGGAAGCATTGGAAAATTACCGGCACGCTATTCAAGCGGGCGATCAGGCAGCACATCGCCTCGGTGCCATTTCCAGTATCGATGCGCTGACAGCCTTAGGGTACGAAAAACTAGGCGAGCTTGCTGAAATCGATGCCGAGAAAACTGCCGAAGAGTACTATATGAAAGCGATTGAATATTACGAGCGGGCGCTCCGGTCAGAAGACATCCAAGACAGCATCCGCATCACAGTTAATATGGGACTCGCCCATAAACGCCTTGCCGAGCACTATTCAGCAGTAGACGAACCAGCAAAAAAAATTCAAAGTTTTGTCCGTGCTTTGGCTATTTATGATGCAGTGCTCGAACAATCACCTGATTTCGTCGATGCGTTGGAGAAAAAAGGCCATGCAGCAGTCGACTATATGAATCTTCAAATCGAATTGAACTTATTCTCCGAAGCTCACGCATCATTCCGTGAAGCCGTCGAAGCCTTCGAAAAGGCCATCGAACTGTCGCCTAAGCAAGGCGGCTCGCGCAATCGGCTCGCTTCTGCCTATCGCGAAAGGGGCAAGCTGTATATGAAGCAAGGCCATGTGGAAGAAGCGATCGCAAGCCTCAGTGAATCGTTAACGCTAAGCGCTGAAGTGATGGAAAAAACACCTGACTATATCTATTCGCATAACAGCATCGGCAAGACCCACGAACAATTAGCGGATGTCTATGCAGTTTCGGGCCAAGCGGATTTGGCAGAAGAGCATTACAACAAGGCGCTGGCCCATTACAAACAAATGCTTGAACGCGCACCAGGATTAAAAGAGGCGGTTGAGCGAACACAGATGCTGGAGAAAAAACTAAAATGAGTAGAGTCAATAAAGGAGGACCATTATGAACGCATTAGTGATCGGTGCAACGGGAGCGACAGGAAAAGACCTTGTAGAGCAATTGATGAAAGATGATTCATTTGAAAGAGTCGATGTATTCGTAAGGCGTCCACTGGATAATCAGCATGATAAATTAACAGTCCATGTCATCGATTTTGACCAGCCGGATACATGGCGCGACTTGGTCAAAGGGGATGTGTTGTTTTCCTGCTTGGGCACGACAATTAAAGCCGCAGGAAGCAAAGAGGCACAATGGAAAGTTGATTATGGCTATCAATATGAATTTGCGAAAGCCGCAAGAGAAAATGGAGTCGAGCGGTATGTATTGGTATCTGCTGAGTTTGCATCGCCAAAAGCCCGCAGCTTTTATTCGAAAATGAAGGGGCAGTTGGAGGAAGCGGTTAAAGAGTTAGGCTTTCCAAAGTTAACCATCATCAAGCCGCCGATCTTGATGAGGAAGGGAAGCGACCGCACCTTCGAAGTGCTGGGCTTAAAAGCCATTCAATTCATGAATAAAGCAGGATTGTTTCGTTCCCAACAGCCGCTTCCCACTGAAGATTTGGCTATGGCGATGATCAACTCGGCGAAACGAACACAAGATGAAAATGAACCATTGATAAGGACAGCCATTCGCGAACGCGCGTCTATTAAAAATTGATTGAATAGAACTATTCAAGAAAGGGGAAGTAGTAAATGTTGCAAAATGAATATAATTATTCAATTTCTTGTTGAGTGAAGGAGGTGTGCTAGTGAAAAGGAAAATCAGGTTCCTGGCTTTTCTGTTTTTCATTGCAGTTTTCATTTATTTGGTTATTCAATATTATTCAGAGGAACCGAGTGAGCAGACGTGGAATGCTAGCATTCCACAAAGCAGCACTAGCTACGACATTGACCTCGATATGAAAGAAGCAGGAGTTTTCCAGGTTTCTGCAGACATTCTAATTACAAACGACTCGCAGGAAAGTTGGGCAGACATCGCCTTCCACCTTGTCCCCAACGCTATGAATAAAGATATGACTAAAGGTTATTCAGTTGAATCAGCAAACTTACAAGTGAATTCAATCACTTCGAGTGAAGATGAATTGCGATATGAATTGAATGGCGGTAGTTTATTCATCGAACTGGAATCGGATTTAACACCAGGCGAGCAACAAGCTGTCACGATTGAATACACACTCACCTTACCTGAAAACGGCATTCGCTTGGCGCAGGTGGAAAACAATTATTACTTAGCCCATTGGTATCCGATGCTTGCTGAATATGACGGGGGCTGGCAAGTCAATGACTATGATCCCAAAGGAGAATCCTATGAAACGGGGTACGGCGATTATACGGTCACTTATCAATTGCCAGAGGATTACCTGATCGCCACTTCTGCACCAGACGGTCCGGCAGAGGCCAGTTCATCTGGAACCTTAACTGGAGAAGCAATCAAGGATTTTTATGCGGCGTTTTTGGATCCAGCCGATTGGCAAGTCGCAGAACGCACATCTGGAAATACGGAGTTGCGTGTGTTTGTGCCGGCTGAGTCGGAAATCCTGGAGGAGACGGCTGAACTGTCAGTCGAAGCATTTGCTTATTTCGAAGAAAACATCGGCGATTATCCGTTTGCTGAACTGGATTTGATTGCGAATGACGGCTATATGGAATATCCGAACATTGTGGAAGTGCCGATGGACGAAGAATTACTTGATTCGATCTTGGTACACGAAATTGCCCATCAATGGTTTTACTATTTGGTCGCTAATGATCCATACGAAAACGCTTGGCTTGATGAGAGTTTGACCGAGTTCAGTACCGGCTTGTTCCTTAGCGACTATTACGGTGATGAGGACAGCGGTTTTCAAAATGCAAAAGCCTATGAAGAATCTTACGAAACGGAAACCTATGCTGATTTGGCGCTTGACGAATTTGACACCCCGGCCTATTATGCGACTGTCTATGGCAAAGTTCCTTTATTGCTGAAAGGCTTTTTCGACGAGCGCGGTGGAAACGAGGCTGCACTGGAGTTTCTGGCGGTTTATTATGGAGAGTTTCAATTTCAGCGGGTGACAAAACAACAATTCAGGGAGTTCTTTGAGACATATTTTGAAGGGGACCAGCAGGCATTTTTGGATAGTTGGCTTCAATAAAACAATAAGCATTTTTAGGCGGGGGACTTAGCTGAAATTGAACGGGTTCTCCGTCTTTTGTTTATGCCGCAGCCGTTTAATAAAACAGGAGCGGAGGATGTGAGGGACACATGAAGCAATAGTCTATTATTCAAAAGCAAGACAACCAATCCAATGATGCCCTCGAAGGCGTCGAGCGTTCGGAGCTTTGAAGCTTTCAATAAATGAATGCAGTTGCTGCAAATCTCGCTTTCGAACAGGAGAGCGGGATTTTTTATGGTATGATGAATTGAGAATTATTATCAATTAAAAGGGGTGAATGCCGTGCTGGGGAAATTACATACCTTTCAAGTGCTGGCTGAATGCGGATCCTATACCGAGGCGGCGAAACAGCTGTATTGCTCGCAGCCTTCCGTCAGCCAGCACATCCGCTATTTGGAAGAATACTACGGCGTGAAACTCATCATCCGCAAAAAGCAGCACATTGAGCTGACAGAGCGCGGCATTCTCTTACAAAAACAAGCCAGGCAGCTGCTCGACTTGTTTGAGGCGACGCAGCAACTCATGGCCACGCCTGCCGTCCAAAAGCCAGTTGCCATTTATATGAGCAACCACATTGCCGAAAATTATTACGAAGAATTATTCGATGTCCACGCGGCTTGCTGCAAGGCCTGCCCTTTTGAAATCAACGGCCGTTGCTATACGGAATTGCGTGGGCAGTTAATGGCCAAGAAAGCCAAGTTCGCTGTCATGCCGATTTATCCTGCAGATGCGAAATTACACCAATCGTATGACATCCAAGGCTTGTTTGAGGAAGAATTCCAGTTGGTCTTCTCCGCGAGCCATCCTTTGGCGACCCGAAAAGTGATCTATGCCAAAGACCTCAAACATGCAGCGGTGTTGCAGACACAAAGCAGGCATATGCAAACACTCATCCAGCAGGCGCTCGAAGCGAAAGACGTCGAGGCTTTCTATATGCAGATGACCGATTTCAAGATCATCAAAAAAGCGCTGAGGCAAAGTGATTCGGTTTCCTTTCTTCCGCTAAAAGCGCTCGATTCAACGGACGCTTCCTTGGTTTACCGTTCCGTCAAAGGGCTGCGCATTGTCCGGCAAAACGGGCTCGTCATTGATACGGAACAACAATTAACCGAAGCAGAACAAGCCTATTGCGATCACATTTCGGAAAAGCTCTCTTCATTTTAATGAGGGGAGTTTTTCTATTATAAGAAATGTTTATGGTGCCATCACAAACAATAATGCAGCTAGCCGCAGCATACGGTCAAAAAGGGAAAAATCAGTTATGAGTATCAACCACCTAGTTGATAACAATTCTCAGTGGTGGTAGATTGAAGTGGCACAGCAATAGAGAAACCTCGGCTTATGCCAGGGTCTTTTAAAAGGTGCTGAGTTCCACTGGAGAAATGGGGCGAGCAGATGAAAAAATTCCTCTTCTTGTTGATTGTTGGCTTGTCGCTTTCCAGCACAGCCACTGCTGAAATGCTGCAGGATACAAGGATTGAAATTGAAAGCCGTGAAACTGCGCAGAACCCTGGTGAAGCAGCGGACCTGCTGGAGTGGCTCTTTACTTCAAGTGATTTGAAGTCTGCGAATACCGGGCAAGAGGCGAACGTTCTTATCAAAGAAGAAATTGATGAACAAGCAGGAAAGGTAAATAAGACGACACTTGCCGTTATGGCAGCCGCTGCTGTATTCGCCTATTGGCTGAACAAAAAGAAAAAGCAGGAATTTGATTGAGCAAGAATAAGGAATTCGGAAAAGTCTTATATACACATCATTCATTGCAGGAGGTATTGGAAATGACAGCTATTCAAATCTACGATGAACAGGAATTGGTCCACATCGCTTTTGATGATATCCGCAAATACCACGGAGCCAAGGAAATGGCGTCGGTTGGCGTCGCTTACCGCATGGCTGAAGCCGCATTCGAGGCGCTCTACGGCATGGATGTGCCCGAGCGGCAAGAACTATCCATCCAAGCAGGACAGGGATGCGCGGGATTTCGAGATGCTTTCGAATTCATCACAAGAGCCGAAACGCGCGGAAAATACTTCGTAGATCCAGACTATCCCGCTGCCAGGTTCGATCCTTACACGAAAAGTTCCTATGCATTCATCTTTTCGCGTGCTACAGGAGAAGAAGTGGAAGTCAGCTTGAAAAAAGATTTCCTGCCTGCTGTGTTTTACGATTTGGTGAAGAAAGAAAGGGACTGCCTGCTCACACAGGGGGAAGCAGAAACCTTGGAAACGCTCAAAAAAGACTTATGCCTTCGCGCCTTGGAACTGCCTTTAGACGAAGTGGTGGAAGTGCGCTGAACAATTCTGATCGCTACAAAGCACAACTCATGAATCAGGATGGCAAATAAAAACCTCAAAAAGTGCTCACATTCAAGAGGGAACGCTGAGATATTCAGTGTTTCCTCTTTTTGCTTTTTAAAAAGAAGACGGGTTCGGCTCGTATATGTCTTTTATCCTGCCGGAAGCTGTTTTGGTTAAATCCAATATTTTCCTTAGTGTAAAAGGATAGAGGCCCTCCGAAAATTGCTAGGTAGTATTTTTCAAATATACCAAATAATCTGTAATCTTCTTGCTTGTCTAAATTTACTTCGGTATACTAAATTTTATTAACGTCGAGGAGGAAAAAATTTGAAGAAAAAATATATTGTACCTGTCATTTTATCATCGGCTCTCGTTGCAAGTTCGTTTACAGCCAGCACCACATTGGCAAATGGCCAACAAGGAAATGGAGCGCCAGATAAAACGTGGAATGAAAATGCCAATGTCCCTGTATTCGTCAAAGAGAAAATTGCCGAGAAGCGGGCATCCAGCAATGCGTCAAATGCGCTTGATTATCTAGCGGAAAACGAGAACAAGACCGGTCTGAAAAATCCCAAGAAAAACTTAAAGCAAAAAGAAATTGAAAAAGATTCACTCGGCATGACACACGTCCGCTTTAACCAGGCCGTCAACGGTGTCCCAGTGGAGGGAGCGGAAGTGGTCGTTCACTACAACGCGCAAGATGAAGTGGTTTCCGTCAACGGCAGCCATTTCCCTGAAGCGTCCGCCAGCAACGTCGACACGACGCCGGCTGTCAGTGTCTTGACGGCCGTTCAAACAGCTAAGGGTGCAGTCGATGCACCGGAAGAACTTGAGTATGCGCCCGAATCGGAAGTGGTCGTCTATCCGTTTGACGGTGAAAACTATCTGGCTTATAAGGTCAACGTCAACTTCCTCGGAGACGAGCCCGGCAACTGGTTTGTCTTTGTCGATGCGAAAAACGGTAAAGTGATCGATCAGTACAACGCGATTATGCATGCAGAAGACATCCATCAATCCGTCGGGACCGGTGTACTTGGCGAGCAGCGCAAAATCCACACGACAAAGAGTAAAGAAGCCAAGGGAGGCACAACTTTCAGTCTGTCGGATGAGTCGCACGAAGGCTTGGAAGGCATCTATACGTTTGATGCCAACGACGGCGAAATTGTCACGAACCACAGCGCTTCGTGGAAAGATGAATACTTGCGCCCAGCTGTCGACGCGCATTATAACTCGGAGCAAGTGTATGAATATTTTCATGATGAACACGACCGCAACTCGCTCGACGACAAGGGCATGGCAATCATTTCCTATGTGCATTACGGCGAAAACTATAACAACGCATTCTGGAATGGCCGCCATATGACTTACGGTGATGGCGATGGCTCGTTTATGGTGCCATTGTCAGCCGGCTTGGACGTCGCAGCACATGAAATGACGCACGGCGTGATCTCCAATTCCGCGAATCTCCAGTACCGTTTTGAATCCGGCGCGTTGAATGAATCCTTTGCGGATATTTTCGGCGCCTTGGTTGATGAGGACGATTGGGAAGTCGGGGAAGACATCATGGGCCCTGACGCTAAAGAAGACGGAAGGGTGTCGCTGCGCAGCTTAAGCGACCCAAGCAAATATCCAGTTAACGCGGCTTACGTTGAGTACGGCGACGGTGAAGGAAACTATCCTTCCCATATGGATGAATTCTATGACTTGCCGAGAAGTTTGGATAATGGCGGCGTCCATATTAATTCATCCATTACCAACCACGCAGCTTACTTGATCGGCGAAGAAATCGGCAAAGAAAAACTTGGCCAGATTTTCTACCGTGCCTTGACGGTCTACTTGACGCCAACTTCCAACTTTAGCGAAGCCCGCAAACTCATTGTCCAGTCAGCAACCGACATTTATGGAGAAGGAAGTGCGGAAGAAAAAGCCACGGCTAAAGGATTTGACGATGTAGGCATTACCGAATAAGGATTCTAAAACCCGCTAGCCGCTTGTCTCCTGGGACAGGCGGCTAGCGGGTTTTGATTTGGAGTGGAAGATGGCACTCGAGCGATTGAATGTGTACGAAATACCGGGTTTAGTTGAAGGTGAATGCGATCGGTAATTAAAACTTTGTTAGTTTGAAGAAAAATAAATTCAGTCTTGGAGCTTTGTGCGGAACCCAAATTTAAAAAATAGCGTCTTCATATTGTCCGTCCATTACGTTTAAAAGGAGCAATTATGGAGATCATCGAAATATTGAAAGCGCTGGTGCTCGGGATAGTGGAAGGCTTAACCGAATTTGCACCCATCTCATCAACAGGGCATATGATCATCTTTGATGATTTATGGCTCAATACGGAAGGGTTTTTAGGGGCTCCATCAGCCAATACCTTCAAAATCGTCATTCAGCTCGGATCCATTCTTGCAGTCGTCTTCGTCTTTTGGAAACGCATGTTGAGCCTTGTCGGTTTATACAAAATCGAGCAAGATACCCCCGCAAAATTCAATATCCTGCACGTCGTAATCGGCATTATTCCAGCGGGGGTTTTCGGCTTGCTGTTTGAAGACTTTATTGATGAGAACCTTTTCAGCATCGAAACCGTGCTGGTCGGTTTGGTCGTCGGTGCATTCTTTATGATCATTGCCGACAAATTCGGGCCCAAAAAGCCCTCCATCAATTCACTGGATGAAATTAGCTATCTCAAGGCATTAAGTGTGGGGGCGGTTCAGTGCTTCTCTCTGTGGCCAGGCTTTTCTCGTTCAGGGTCGACCATTTCGGGAGGCGTACTCCTTGGGCTGGACCATCGAACCGCAGCTGACTTTACCTTTATCATGGCTGTCCCGATTATGCTCGGGGCTTCGATTGTTTCGCTCGTCAAAAATTGGGAAGCCATTTCATTCGATCATCTGAGCTTCTACGCTGCAGGATTTATTACTGCTTTTGTCTTTGCATTGATATCCATCAAGTTTTTCCTCAAGTTGATCGCACGCATCAAGCTGGTGCCTTTCGCGATTTACCGTATTGTGCTCGCTAGCGTATTGGCATTTATCGTGTTTCTTTAGAAAAATCAATTACCTCCATAAACATTTAGAATAAAACAGCGCTGCGAATTCATATTCGCAGCGCTGTTTTCAATAGCAACAAACATAATTTGCTCGACATAGACAACATCATATAAAAGAAAACACCTTTCTATAGAAGAAAGTCTGCTGAAAGTTACCCAAACATAGAGAGGAAACCAGCTACCGCCAAAGTAAAAAGCATCTTTGACAAAATAATTAAAATATTCTTTCAACAGCTATTGATTTATTTTGAAAGCGCTTTTATAATGTTTTTAATAACATTTGTGCTTATTCAGAACAAATGTAAAGAAGAGTGGAGGGGATTTGTTTTGTGGGGATGGTTTATCGCATTGTTTGCGGGGATATGGATCCTTCAAATTTTGATGACAAAAGTCCAATTAAAAAATTACCAAGCTACATTAAAGAAAATGAGCAAACGGCCTTCCGGTTACCTAGGGGTAGGCATACAGAAACAGAAATTAGGAATCGGCGTCATTGCCATACTGGTGACAGATGAAGACGGTTTAGTAATTGAAAGCCAATTGATGAAAGGCGTAACGGTATTCAGCCGATTTGAGGCATTCCCAAAATACAATGGGCTGCACATCGAATCGCTCAAACAACAGCTGGACGATGAACCCGATGGCCAGGCCTTTAAAATGGCCATTGAAAAGATTGAAGCGCAAATGAGCAAAAAACCAAATCTAGCAGTATAAGGAGGAATAAGGATGGATTTTTTAGTTACGCTCGCTGAAGGCTTTATCGGCATGTTCCAAGCAGGGGCCGATACATTTACAGGGCTTGTCACAGGAATTATTCCCTTATTGATTGTCTTGATCACTGCAATCAATGCGTTGATCCGGTTGATCGGTGAAGAGCGCATCAATCGTTTGGCCGCAAAGAGCACGAAGAACATCATTTTGCGCTACACGATCTTCCCGGTCTTGGCTGTCTTCTTCCTAACCAACCCGATGGCTTACACATTCGGGAAGTTCTTGCCGGAAAAGCAAAAGCCGGCTTTCTATGATTCTGCTGTGTCATTCGTGCATCCCATTACCGGGTTGTTCCCGCATGCCAATCCCGCTGAGCTGTTCGTCTATCTCGGAATTGCAGCAGGCATTACGGAATTGGGACTGTCTTTGGGGCCACTCGCAATCCGTTTCTTCTTAGTGGGTGTCATTGTCATCTTGCTCCGTGGAATCGTCACGGAATTCATCACGATCCGCATGATGAAGTCTAAAGGAATGGAAGTCTAATAGGTTCTAGAGGCGCTTATTTGAAAAGGGGGCAAGAAAAATGGCAGACAATCAATCACCATTAAACTATAAAGCGATTTCCGTGACAAAAGGCCGCGGAGGTTGGGGCGGGCCGCTGACCATCCGGCCAAATGAGACGCAGCGCTATATCGTCTCGGTCACAGGCGGTGGGATTCATCCCGTAGCGGCAGAGATAGCGCGTTTGACGGGTGCTGAAGCGGTAGATGGATTTAAAAGTTCGTATCCGAAAGAAACGATGGCGTGCGTCGTCATTGATTGCGGCGGAACAGCCCGTTGCGGCGTCTACCCGAAGATGAATATTTTAACGATTAATGTAAACGCTACTTCACCTTCCGGGCCGTTAATGAAATTCATCAACGAAGAAAATTTTGTCTCGGGTGTAACGGTTTCGGATATTAGCTCTGAGGCCGCGTTCTATGAAGACCAAAACGAAGTGAAGGATGCGGTAGACGAAACTGTCGCGCCAGCTGTGCGCAAAACGCCGCAGGAATTAAAAGAAGAAGCCAGAAGAAAAGTGGCCGCGAACAGCAGCGGAGAGCCGCCTAAAAAGATGAATATCGTCGAACGGGTCGGACGCGGCGCAGGAAAAGTCGTCGGGGTTCTTTATCAGGCAGGGCGCGAAACGATTGATCAGGTAATCAAAAACATTTTGCCTTTCATGGCATTTGTCAGTATGTTAATCGGAATCATCACATTTACTGGAATCGGCGATATCATCGCCAACTTCGTGACGCCGCTTGCCGGAAACTTTGTCGGCCTCCTTATTTTGTCGGTCATTTGTTCCTTGCCGATTCTATCGCCATTGCTCGGACCGGGTGCGGTCATTGCACAAGTCGTCGGTGTTTTGGTCGGTGTAGAAATCGGGCGTGGCAACATTCCGCCTGAACTTGCGCTTCCGGCATTGTTCGCCATCAACCCTCAAGTCGGAGCAGATTTTGTGCCGGTCGGGTTGACGCTTGGAGAAGCAGAGCCGGAAACGATCGAAGTCGGTGTACCGGCTGTATTGATTTCACGGCTAATTACAGGGCCGCTTGCAGTGGTCATCGCGTATTTATTGAGCTTTGGCATGTATTAAAAAAGGAATTGGGTGGAAAAGCATATGATAAAAAAATACGAAGCGAAAATTACAGAAATCGGGGACGAAGTGGAATTGTTCGCCGAAGAAAATATGATGGTTATTTTCAATAACACCGTGCCAGAAGAACTTCGCTCATTCGCTGTCATCCATGAAAAAGCGGATTTGCTTGAAGGGGTCGAAGCGGGCGATTTTCTAGAAATTAACGGGGAACGATTCGAAATTCTTTTCGTTGGCAGTAAAGTGAATGAAACGCTGCGGGATATCGGCCATTGTACGATCGCCTTTACAGGAGATTGCAACGCCGATTTGCCTGGCACGATGTGTGTGGAAAAAACGCCTCTGCCGGAACTGGCGCTTGGAGCTGAAATTCGTATATTAAAAGTCTGATATAAAGGAGACTGGGCCATGCTTGGGATAAATAGAAAGCTAGAAGAGTTGGAGAGGCAAGGAACGATCATCAAAGTGGGGCTCGTCGGGGCTGGCCAGATGGGAAGAGGGATGGTTTCCCAAATCGAAAATATGTCAGGCATGCGCGTTGTCATCACCGCAGACATCCAGCTGGAAAATGTCGTGAAGGCTTATTCAAAAGCCGGTGTCGCAGATGGCGATATCGTTGAAACGAATGAAGCGGAAACAGCATCTGAAGCGATTCGTGCGGGCAAAGTGGCAGCGACGACCGATGCCCAATTGGTTACTTCTTTGCCGGAAGTGGATGTCGTCGTCGATGCGACCGGGGTGCCGGACATCGGCGCGAAAATTGCCTGGGATGCCATTTTGAACAAAAAGCATATCGTCATGCTCAATGTGGAGGCCGACGTCACAATTGGCCCTTTGCTGATGAAGATGGCGGATGCAAGCGGAGTGGTTTATACCGGAACCGCAGGCGACGAACCGGGTGCCATCATGGAATTATATGATTTTGCCGATGCACTTGGATTTGATGTAGTAGCACTTGGAAAAGGCAAAAACAATCCATTGAATTTGGCAGCGAACCCCGATAGTGCAGCAGAAGAAGCGGCTCGAAAAGGAGCCAGTGCAAAAATGCTCGCATCGTTCCAGGACGGGACGAAGACGATGGTGGAAATGACGGCTGTTGCCAATGCCACTGGCTTCCTTCCGGATACACCGGGCATGCACGGGTTTGTCAGTGATGTAAAAGGGCTTCCCGAGATATTTAAATCCAAAGAGGATGGCGGCCAAGTCAACAATCAGAAGATTGTCGAATACATCAACGGGGTAGCACCGGGGGTTTTTGCCATCATTGCTTCTGAAAAAGAAGAAGTTAATCACGAAATGCAATACTTAAGCATGGGGCCAGGCCCAAATTACGTGCTATACCGTCCTTATCATTTGACCAGCCTAGAGACCCCGATCTCCATTGCCCGCGCGTATATTTACAATGAGGCGACTATTGCCCCTTGGAAAGGGCTTCAAGCGGAAACCGTGACGGTCGCGAAAATCGATCTCCAAGAAGGGCAGTTCCTCGATAGCATCGGCGGATTTACGGTCCATGGGAGCATCTTGTCAGCGGTTGAAGCAAAACAAAAAAACGCATTGCCGCTCGGCCTGGTAGATCGCCACGTCCAGTTGAAACGTTCTATCCAAAAAGGTGAAATTATTACGTATGACGATGTTGTGCAAACACAAGAATCGACCATTTGGAGATTGCGCCGCATTCAAGATGATACATTTGCAGCGAAATCTTAGGCAGCATTCAAGTCGTTTACTTTACTTACCTGCAATGGCTTCAACGATACTAGACAGGGGGCTCTCATCATTGTGGAGGCATGTTAACTACCCAAAGGAGAAGGTGTTCTAGTATGAAAATGAAAAAAATGGAAGCAGGCCTATACTGTATCCATTGCAAAGAAGACGTCAACCATGAAATTACGTACATCAACGATGATATCAAACGTATTCGCTGCATGCAGTGCAACCGTACAGTTGAGATGAACATGGATCTCAAAAAAGAATTCTATAAAGAACTATATGAACGAATTTCCACAAAACCGACACGCATCACGAAAGAGTACAAGGAAGATCTCAGCTATTTGCTGTTATCAATGCCGTATCGGGCTATCCGAAAACCATATCGCGTGTTAAAAGATGTCCATTCTTCCCGGCGAGTGATCAACACGTATAAACCTAAGAAAAAATAAGACACCGTCTACAAGGGCCACACTTCTGGATCAAAGAGGAGTCTGGCCCTTTTCTTCTTGACGAATAATCTGAAAAGACTTATAATTTTACATATGTTACGTATCTATACAAATGTAAAATAGGAGGGTTTTTCATGACACAATCATTTACTTTGCCAGCGCACCTTAAGGAAACGGACTTATCAAACTTACTCAAGCAAATGTGGCAGATTCGGTTTTTCGAAGAAAAAGTAGATGAATTTTTCGCCAAAGGCATGATTCATGGCACGACCCATTTAGCGGTTGGACAAGAAGCGTCGGCAGTTGGTTCGATCGCGGTGTTAGAAGACCGCGACAAGATCACGAGCACACACCGCGGCCATGGTCATTGCATCGCTAAAGGGGCAGAAGTCAATCGAATGATGGCCGAACTATTCGGCCGCACAACCGGTTATTGCAAAGGCAAAGGCGGATCCATGCATATTGCCGATGTGGACAAAGGCAATCTCGGTGCCAATGGAATCGTCGGTGGCGGATTTGCGATTGCTGCCGGTGCGGCACTGACATCCCAAATGAAAAATGAAGGCTATGTCGTTTTATGCTTCTTTGGCGACGGGGCATCCAATGAAGGCAGCTTTCATGAAGCGTTGAACCTGGCGTCCATTTGGAAACTGCCGGTTGTCTTTATTTGTGAAAACAACCAGTACGGCATGTCGGGCCCAGCAAAAGAAATGATGAACATTGAAGATGTGGCGAAGCGAGCCGATGCGTACGGAATACCCGGAACAGTCGTTGACGGAAATGATGTGTTCGATGTCATGAATGGCGTTAGCGAAGCAGTGGACCGTGCACGAAATGGAGAAGGCCCATCGATTGTCGAAGCCAAAACCTATCGCTGGAAAGGCCACTCGAAAAGTGACGCCAAGAAATACCGGACACGCGAGGAAGAACAGGAATGGCGGGCAAAGGATCCAATCGCACGCCTCCGGGATGTATTGATTCAGGCAGGGCTGCTGACAGAGGATGGCGCTGCTGAAATCAAAGCCGCAGCAAAAAAGGAAATCGAGGATTCCGTCGAGTTTTCAAAACAAAGCCCGATGCCGACTATCGATGATTTAATGGAAGACATTTATGCATAAAGAGCAGCAAAGGAGCGGAAGAGTATGAGGGAACTGACTTATTTGGAAGCGGTTAGAGAAGCGATGAGCCAGGAGATGCGGCAAAATGAAGATGTGTTTATCTTGGGTGAGGATATCGGCGTGTACGGCGGCGCATTTGGCGTAACACGGGGCATGATTGAAGAGTTCGGTCCGGAGCGGATTCGCAATACCCCGATCTCGGAAGCTGCAATTTCAGGCACAGCGGTGGGTGCAGCGTTGACGGGCATGCGCCCAATCCTGGAACTTCAGTTTTCTGATTTCATGACGATTGCCATGGACAATATGGTTAACCAAGCAGCCAAAATCCGTTATATGTACGGCGGAAAAGGAAAAGTTCCGATGGTGCTGCGCACACCAGCAGGATCCGGTACCGGGGCAGCCGCCCAGCACTCCCAAAGCCTGGAAGCCTGGATGGCTCACGTACCTGGCTTGAAAGTCGTCCAGCCATCCACTGCTTACGACGCCAAAGGGCTCTTAAAAGCAGCAATCGATGAAGACAACCCGGTCATTTTCTATGAACATAAATTGTGCTATAAAACGAAGTCGGATGTGCCTGAAGAATTGTATTCGATTCCTCTCGGCCAAGCAGATATTAAACGGCAAGGCAGCGATGTAACGATTGTCGCTACGGCGATCATGGTCCACAAATCACTGGAAGCCGCAACGGAGCTCGAGAAAGAAGGAATCAGCGTCGAAGTGATCGATCCCCGTACGCTTGTGCCATTGGATACTGAGACCATCATCAAGTCCGTCAAGAAGACGAGCCGCCTCGTCGTTGTGCACGAAGCGGTCAAACGCGGCGGTTTTGGCGGTGAGATTGCCAGTGTGATTGCCGAAAGCGAAGCATTCGATTATCTTGATGCCCCGATTAAACGATTAGGCGGAAAAGCCGTCCCTATTCCGTATAACCCGGAACTTGAAAAATCCGCCATTCCTGGAGTCGAAGATATCATCATGGCTGTAAAAGAGACGTTAAATCGCCAGTAGAAAGGAGGGAACAGGCTGATGGCCAAAGAAATATTTATGCCGAAACTAAGCAGTACGATGCAGGTGGGAACGCTTTTGCAATGGTATAAAAACGAAGGCGATGCCGTTGATGTCGGAGAGCCGTTATTTGAAATCATGACGGACAAAATCAACATCGAAGTGGAATCCTACGAAGAAGGCATCTTGCTGAAAAAGTACTTTGAAGAAGACGATGAAGTGCCTATCAATCACGTGGTCGGCTATATCGGTGAAGCTGGCGAAAAAGTACCGGATCTACCACCCGGTGAATCGGGGGCTGCCAAAGAACAAGAAGATATAAGCGATTCGCGCCAAGCTCAAGTAGAGGATTTAACAGAACAAGGCATCAGCGAAACGACCGCTGATCAAGAAAGCACTGACTCACATGTTGAAAACGCTTCTGCTGAAAAACCTCGTGCGACACCTGCAGCTAGAAGAGTAGCGAGAGAAGAAAACATCATCTTATCCGATGTGTCAGGTTCTGGGCCGAACGGGCGAATTCATCAAAACGATGTGATGGAATTTGCTTCATTTAAAACTTCCGCTAAAGCGACACCGCTTGCACAAAAAGTAGCAGCTGCTAAAGGTGTCGACTTACAGGAAATAAAAGGCTCAGGTGCAAACGGTAAAATTTACCGTGCTGATGTGGAAAACGCTAAAGGAACGACTGCTGTCCCTGCTGCAACTGAGGACAAACGAGTGAAAATGGACGGGATCCGGAAAGTTGTGGCGCAGCGCATGGCACAGAGCAAGTCGACCGCTCCTCACGTGACATTGACGACAGAAGTGGATATGTCTCACGCGATCAGCCTGCGAAAACAATTGATCGGACCGATTGAACAGCTCACGGGCTTGCGGGTATCCTATACGGAAATCATCTTAAAAGCCGTTGCCAGTTCCTTGAAACAACATCCGAATGTCAATGTGTCGCTTGAAGGCAACGAAATCGTCTACAAAAAAGATATCAACCTCGGCCTTGCTGTAGCTGTTGAAAATGGCCTGATGGTCCCTGTCATTAAACAGGCAGATCAAAAAGGGTTGTCTTCATTGACCGAAGAATCGAAGCGGCTGGGCAAGGCAGCGCGCGACAATAAGCTTGCGCCTGACCAAATGTCAGGCGGCACGTTCACTGTCAGCAATTTGGGGATGTATGCTATCGACGCCTTTACACCGGTCATTAACCAGCCGGAATCAGCTATTCTGGGCGTTGGACGCATTAATGAAAAACCGGTGGGGATTGAAGGGGCCATCGAACTGCGGCCGATGATGGTCTTGAGCTTGGCATTTGATCACCGGGTGATTGACGGAGCCCCGGCCGCAGCTTTTTTGACGGAGTTGAAGGAAACGCTTGAACAACCGTTCAAACTATTGGTGTAAGGAGTCGATGTGAGTGAATGATTACGAAGTGGTCGTGCTTGGCGGAGGGCCAGGAGGATATGTTGCGGCAATTCGGGCCGCGAAACTCGGAAAAAAAGTGGCGCTGATCGAAGCACGCGAACTCGGCGGCACGTGTTTGAATCGAGGCTGCATCCCATCTAAAACTTTATTGAGGCATGCGGAAGTGATTGAAACAATCGAAAAAGCCAAAAGATGGGGCATTGAAACCGGGGGCATGACTTTTTCTCTTTCTAAAATGCTCGCCCGCAAAGATGCGGTCATTAAGCAATTGAGAACTGGCATTGACCATCTATTGAAGCAAGGAAAAATCGATGTCTATAATGGCGTCGGGAAAGTTCGAGCGGCCGGGAAAATCACGGTTCAGCTGGCTGACAAAGAGGAAGTCCTCCAAGGAGAAAAAATTATCCTGGCAACCGGTTCACGTCCGCTCGTTCCGCCAATCGATGGCATTGAAGAAGCGGCGTATTTCACGAGTGATTCTATATTCGACATCGAGAAAATTCCGCAATCGATGGTGATTATAGGCGGCGGCATCATCGGAGTGGAACTCGCATGCATTTTTGCCAGCTTGAACGTGCCGGTAAGCATCGTGGAAATGAACGACCGGATCGTGCCGAGCGAAGAACCGGAAGCCTCTAAAGCGCTTGCGAGATCTTTGAAAAAGAAAAAGATTAGCATCATGACGAATACCAAAGTGACCAAAATTGAACAGCAAGGTGCCCGTCAGCTCATTCATATAGAAACCGCTCAAGGAAAAGCAGAAACATTGGATACCGAAGCGATTTTGATGGCTGTCGGCAGAGCGCCCAATACTTCGGCCTTTGCGGAATTGAAGCTCGAGATGGATGGTCCTTTTGTGAAAGTGGATAGCGCCATGCAAACGAGCGACCCTACCATTTATGCGATTGGTGACGTGACGGGTGGCTGGCAGCTTGCCCATGTCGCGAGTGCGGAAGGGGTCGTAGCAGCCGCCAATGCAGCGGGTGGAAAACAGACCGTTGATTACCGGATGGTTCCGCGCTGTGTCTACACCAGTCCGGAAATTGCCAGTGTCGGTTTAACAGAAGCCGAGGCGAAGCAGCAAGGCATCGACTACAAGGTCGTGCGAGTTGACCATGCAGGAAACGGCAGGGCGTTAGCGCAGGATGAGAAGGAAGGGTTCACGAAGCTGATTGCTGGAACACAATATGGAGAAATTCTAGGTGTGCTCATGGTCGGTCCGCATGTAACGGAAATGATCGCGGAACCTTCTGCGTTTATTCATTTGGAAGGAACGGTGGACGAACTGGCTTCGATGATTCATGCCCACCCGACTATTACCGAAAGCTTATACGAAGCCGCCGCCTCTTGGATTGGAAAAGGCGTTCACCATTAAGTGCGAGGCAGTCGGAAGAAATGGAAATCATTTGTCATTTACCCGACAAATGGGTAGACACATATAGTATAGTTGTTCAGAAGAGTGAAAACTGGTAAATACAATCAGTTGCCACAAACAAATGAAAGCGGTTTACTAACCGCCTTTAAGTTTATTTAAAAGAGAAGGTGCAGTGACAATGAATTGGGACGAGCGCAGGCAAATCGTGAAAGTAGCGACATTGTATTATTTTGAAGGGCTCACGCAGGCAGAAATCGCCAAAAAAGTGGGTGTGTCCCGTCCGTTAATCTCCAAACTGCTGAACAAGGCACGGGAAAATGGGATCGTCGAAATTTACATTAGAGATGAAAATGCGCACACCGTAGAACTGGAAAACCGCCTTGAAAAGAAGTACGGATTGAAAGAAGCCATTGTCGTGCCGGCAGCTGGGCGGGATGCTGAAATGGTCAAGCAGTCACTAGGGAAAGCCGCTTCATTCTACGTCTCGAAAAATATGAAAGGCGTCAAGAAACTGGGGATCTCGTGGGGGCTTACCTTGGCGAAATTTGTGCAGGAATATCCGTATGAGCAGCACCAGCAGTTGAAAATCATTCCACTGGTCGGCGGCATGGGGACCAAGCTCGTGGAGCTCCATTCCAATTTGCTGGCGTATCAATTGGCGCAAAAGATGAATACGACCTGTTCATATTTATACGCTCCGGCGATGGTAGAGAACGCGGAATTGAAAAAGCGCTTGATCGAGTCGGAAGATATTGCCCTGGTCCTTGAAGAAGGACGCAATGTGGATATGGCAGTAGTCGGAATCGGCAACCCGTTTGAACAATCCACGATGACCACCATGGATTATTTGAAAGCCGAAAGTTTGGTCTCCTTAAAAAAAGCTGGAGCGGTCGGGGATATCGGTTCTCGTTTTTACGACCAGGCCGGAAACCAAATCGACCATCCCTTGAATGACTTGGTCATCGGGCTTGATATCGACGAATACAAACGCATACCCGAAGTAATCGGGATTGTAGAAGGCACCCATAAAGCGGAAAGCATTAAAGCCGCTTTAAGAGGCGGATATTTTGATGTACTAGTCATCGATGATACGACCGCAGCCTTAATCTTATAAGCGAAAAGCTGTCGAAGCAGGAGAACGTGGGCTGCTTCGACAGCTTTTTTGTGTTTAATTATCAGCAAGCGAAAAATTGAAAAATTAGACCTATGAATGAATTTAAATTGAAAATTCTAGGATATACTAATTTTAACTAGATAACCGAAAATAGGAAGGATGAAGAATATGAATAAGTTTATTTGCAATACGTGTGGCGTCCAAACCGAGAGCGCTGAGTCAGCACCAGAGCATTGTTCAATCTGTACAGAAGAACGGCAATACGTCAGCGTTAAAGGTCAAAGTTGGACGACTTTAGAAGAGATGGTTCAATCCGCTGCTTATCAGAATGAGATTACGTCAGAAGAACAAGGGCTCTCAAGTATCACGACGGTGCCAAGTTTTGCGATTGGTCAAACAGCGTATTTGGTTCAAGGGGAGAACTTCAATATCCTGTGGGATTGTTTAACATATCTCGACGCTCCAACTATTGAAAAAATTAAAGCTCTGGGAGGAATCGATGCCATTGCCTTGTCCCATCCCCATTATTATTCGACTCAAGTTGAATGGGCTGAAACCTTCGATGCGGCAATCTATATTCATGAAGATGATAAACAATGGGTGACTAGACCAAGCGATCGCATTATCTTTTGGTCAGGCGAAACGCTCGAAGTTGCGGAAGGTTTCACACTGCACCGGATCGGTGGCCATTTCAAAGGCGCGGCAATACTGGAATGGAAAAATGGGAATGACGGCAAAGGCGTATTACTGACAGGCGATATCGTTCGCGTCGTGGCAGACCGCCAGTGGGTCAGTTTTATGTATAGCTACCCGAACTTCATACCATTGCCGGCATCCACCGTCGAAAGGATGGCGACTCAAATAAATGAAATCCGCTTCGACCGAGTGTATGATGCCTTTCACCGGATCGTAGTGAACGAGGCGTGGGAAGCCGTACAAAACTCGGCGAAAAGATATGTAGATGCATTAAATGGAGTGCTGTTCAAGACCTGATATTCGGACTTGTGTTATATCTAATTTAATAAACCGGACATTAGAATAAACCAAATATAAAAGGAGCAAAAAATGCATCAATCATTCTATCTTAAGAAACCGAGTACTTTTACATTCGATAAGAGCTATAAAGTGTTTATTAAAGAAGGGAAGATTTTCTTCTTTAAAATTGACTATAAATTCGATGAAGACAATGACGTTTGGTTTTCCTATTCGGGTTTGATTTACATGTTGCGTGATATGATTTACAAAAAATCAGCTGAGCGCAGCGAAAACAAGATTGACCAGGCATTTCAAAACGATCAACTAGAACTACTAAAGCATAAAAATAATTTTCAACTCAATGTCGTTGATATCAAGAGCGTCGAAGTAAATGAAAAACCCACTTCTCATTCATTTTTGCAGGACAACGGGACATTGTTGTTTATTTTAGATGACAATAAGCGTTATCGGTTTATTATGCCTTCGAGTATATCGAGAGAACTTATCATGAATTTGCTGGAAGAGGCAGGGGTTTCACTCGAAATTCAACGCCTTAATAAGTATTAACATGAATTTTTAAAAGATATGGCTAAATTGCCATCACAGTAAAATTTCGCGATATCTGTACAGATTTGCTTAAAGGAGGAATTCTGTGCCAAGAACTAATATGGGCAAAATCTCTTTTGCCATGTTATTGATTCTCTTCATTCAAATCATCTCAATCGTAACCATGTTGTTCATCAATGGCTTAGGGGCTTTAACGATTATTTTGTATTCATTTGTTACCGCACCTTTCGGACTGCTTTTTGGAATAAGCGGCATAGTAAAAGAATCCGGCAGAAGCCTCATCGTACCTTGGGTGACCACGATTGTTAGCGTCATTTTACTCGCGCTATTTTTGATTACTTTATTTGGATTTTCTTTTGGTGATTAGATGCTTAAGGTCATTAGCGAAACTTTTCTATATCAATCGATTTAAAGATAGAAACAAGTCATTTAGACTCAATTCAGGCTTTTCATGAAGATCATTGTAACTAGTAATGAAATATTTTCTAATAAATATTTACTTTCCAAATACTAGTGGTATTCTATTAGTAGCTAAAATAGTAAACGAATTCCTCTAACAAGTTCAATTTTAGTTGCAGTCTATTTAGGGAGCGAAGGCCGGGTGTCTCGAGAAAGCGTGAAGTTGATTTTATCTGTTGTTGTCATCATTTTAGTTGTGGGGCTTGGCATGTACCTTCAGAAAGTGGATGCTCCTATGTATGGTATTCCGGGTCTTCTAGAGTCTGTCATCAAGAACTGAAGCATTAAGTTGCAAACTCATTTCATTAGATTTTCTTAACTGATGAAATGAGTTTTTTTATTGCAGCTTACCCATACCATTATTTCGAACTGATTGATGTGGTTTCTGAGATTTAATACAATCCACATCATTATGTTATCGCAGAAGTGAAACTGTTGTGGAAGCCATATTGGAGGAGAGGAAAGCGTAAATGACGAAATCATTCGTACCTGTTATGTCGATAATGATGAGCACCTTCCTATGCAGTGGCTGTTCTAGTGCTCCGGAGGGATTAGAAGAAGTAGAGGGCACTGGTCTAACCTATAGCGAAAATTTCAATGCCTATGACGGGTTGAATGAGAGAGAACATGTGGAGTTTTTTAAACCTACAGAAGCACACCCATTGTCTCCGACGATTTTAAGTGAACATCACCTGCTTGAAAAGGGAATCGATCCTGATTTACTGCCTTTCGAAGTAGATGGAGAAAATGCGTATGTGGTCACCTCCGAAGACCGAACCGGGAAAGTGATTCATCAAGTCCAGTTGAGCTATCTTGGGAAATCGGAAGAGGGCAATCTAGATGAGTTTTTCATCGTCTCGATAACTGAAATGGACGAAAATCCGGTTGAGAATTATGAAGTTGCAGAAGCAACCGATTCGGTCGGAAATCGATTTGAAAAACAAGAGCTGAGCGGAGATGATTTTATTTTCCAGCAAGTGCTGACAACAAATAGTGCTTTATTGTACCGATATTATGAGTATGATGAAGCAGAAGAAAAGTTGAATGTGGTCGGAACCGCCGCTAACGAGTTCTATTCCTATCACAATGGATTCGTTTACCATGTTGGTTATTTAATTGATCGACAAAAGAATACTGAGAAGGTACAAGACAATATGCTCAACTTGACACGTAATATTATTCTAGGAAAAGATATATCGAAAGGAAGATGAGCACGTCTAAAAGAGAGGAAAAACCATGATTAAAAATAAAACGGCATTCGTGGGTTCGTTTATTATATTCGTTATTTGCATGTACTTATTTTTTCCGTTTCCAAATACAGCGATGAAAGAGGCTCAATTTGTCTTTATGTCGTTTCCGATTCAAGATCAAGAAGGATACAACTTGTTGGGAATCATTGGATCTATCATGTTTATTGGTGCTATCATTTTGTTGTTCCGTAGCCTGGAAAAATACCGATTTCGGATAGTGTTCGCAGTCGTCATTGTCTATATGTTTTTACCGAATCTATTGATTGCGACATACCAGGAAACTCTAGCAAATGGCATTTCAGCTATCTCTTATGACGGAAATGGCCAGTGCAACTTTGTCACGTTGGATGATTCCATGGATGCCGAATGCAATCTGGTATTACGTAATCGCAGTGATGAGGCTGTGACAGTGGAATTGGAATTTATCGATTCGTTGTTTATGGAAGAAGACATGCGGATGGAGTCGCTGATGAATTTAGCTAGCCCTTATACCGTTACACTAGCAGCTAATAGCAAAAAGCACATTCATTTAAAAGAATTAATCGACTTATCAGGTGTTCCCGATCATATCGACTCTGGAACTTCATTCGGTATAAATATAAAAATCAAAGCCGGAAATAAAACGAGGATTTTATAGAACGTACATAAAGAAACGGTAGGATCTATCGAGAGGAGTTATGTATGGAACTTAACGAAAAGGTTTCAATAAAGCAGTTAAAGAAGGAATTGATCCCTGTTGTAAATCAAGCAAATGAGCCTTTTTCCATTATCGGCAACATTCTCCCGAGCTTTTCGAATGGAAAATGGTCATACAAAGAACGATTATACGACAACCCATCGGAAACGCGTTTTCCTGATGACCAGCTCAATTGGGAAGAATATATCGACAGTGAGAAGAAAGTGGTGTTCCTGGCGATGCAGGGGGTGAAATGCGTCGGGCAGATTCGCTTGGTGAAAGACTGGAACCGCTTTGCATATATTGAGAATATCGCCGTCTGCAAAAGTTTCCGAAAAAAAGGTGTCAGTCAGCTCCTGTTAGAAGCTGCACAAAAATGGGCAAAGGGACAATCATTGATTGGCCTATCTCTTGAAGCACAGAACGATAACGTAATCGCATGTCGTTTCTATGCAAATCAAGGATTTGTATTGGGTGGTGCTGATACCTTAAAGCAAAAAGCTAATCCCAATATCGATATTACTTTGTACTGGTACAAGGTGTTTGAGTTTTAAGAAGCAGTGTGGACAAAAATGTTTTGGCTAACAATTTGAGCTTGTAAAATCCAGGGTTTAAGTGAAATGCTTCAACGAAGTGAACAGTACGGTTTATTCATAAAAAGGGGAGAAGCTGCGCTAATATAAATGCGCGTCTTCTCCCTCTTCATTTCCGTAAAAGTCTGTTTTCACGAGTGCCCGGGTTTAGCCGTATAACCAATATATAAAAAGACGAATCCAGTAATACATGTAGCGGCTCCAAATAACAACCCAGCAGCAGCGGAACCCATTCCAGCACCTGTTAGAAAACCTACAATACGAGCAAAGAGAAAGAAGATGACCAAAGGAAGGACAAAAGTGGTAAGAAACCCGGTATTGATCCACTTCTCCCTGTTTTTTCCTGCAAACTTATGGACTGCAAAATTTAATAAGGCAATATAGGCAGCGAGTATGAGAATCATTTGATTCCTCCTAATCAGCAGTATGGAAAATCTACTCATATTCTTTATCCAATAATATACAAAGTATAACATTTCCATAAATTAGGTGAAAGGAGAAGCGGGATATAAAACCATTCTTTTTGCTATATTCAGTTCTTTTTAAAACTCTTTTGGTAAAATATAGATATACAAGCTATCTGGTTACGAGGTGAAAAGATGAATATTTTTAGAATTCCATTTTAATTGTTCTATCGCTGCTGTTGTCCCAAGTTTTGATGTATTACATCATCGATGAAGTAATTGTGATGTTCGCTGTGTCCCCAGTGCCCTATATACTCGGCAGATTCCTGTTGGCTTTCTTCATTTTTATGAGTTTTAAGTTGTTATTGAAAGAATATGAAGTCGATCCGATCTATATAGATTTGGCGTTGGTCCTTTACTTAATCTTTTTGTTCTCTGCGACTCTTTATAGAGGAGATGGAAAAACAAGTGATTATAATTTGATGCCTTTTGACTTTTTAAACTATATCTCTGAAGTGAATCTATCAACGTTTATTGCGGCCTTGCTGATTAGTGTGATGCTCTTTGTACCTGGAGGAGCTTATTTATACATAAAGAGAATCAAATTTGCTTATTCGTGGCCGATTCTTCTCTCTAGCAGTCTGGTGATAGAACTGCTGCAGTTCTTCACTAAGCGCGGATCGTTTGATATAGATGATTTACTATTAAATACGGCTGGTGGTTGTTTAGGCTTCCTGTTGGCAAAGATTGTCCATAAATGAATCACACATGAAAAACAAACAACAACTACAAAGCTGTCTCATTGAAACAAATAAAAGTCCGAATTCGAATAAAAGAAGGGTCAATTATCAACAGATAATTGACCCTTCTTTATTGTTCCTGCAGTGGCTGTCTCACAAGGGAGGAGAACCGAGTTCTGCATGTTCACCTTGTCTTTCCGTGCGCATTTTAAAAGCCTGCTCAAGGAACTTGGGCTGGTTCGCATAAATTTGAATGACATCTTTAATTTCTTCGGCCATATAGACCTGGTTTCGATTTTCGGCCAAGTCCGGATAGCCGGATCCGCGCTGCAGGTAATCGGAACTGGCGACTTTGCACCACTGCTCGTCCTGTATTGATTCACCATCAATCAGGATGTCTTGAACACGTTTGCCATCATGGATGATCGAAGCTCCTGAAATGTGCAGCCGGCCGACAAATTTCCCGCGGAATCCAGGTCCACGACCATCCGCCAGGCACGCTTGTGCATCCAAAGATTGCGTGAATGCTTTTTTTAGCTGCTTACCTTGAACTGCAAAAGAAGTCGGATTTAGTGGAGATGGACAAACTTCAATCAGTTTTTGACGGGAAATATTGTGAAACAGGCCAGCATTGGTGATGCCGCTATTGATCAATCCGATATCGCATTGCATCATGTCCCGCAAGCCGTCCGCGATCAAATTGGTCAATGGATTTTCTTCAATCACGTCATGCCAAAGCGGCTCCGGTAAATCGTATAGGGACTTCCCTAAAGAAGCGAGCGCTTTCGCTTTATTATCTTTTAGAATGTTCATTACCACAGAATCTGTCGCAGCGTCTTTTGTTGAGTATGTGGCTGAATGAAGAAGCTCAACCTTGCCGTTCGCCACTTCAAGCTCGATCACACCGATGTGTTCAGCGTAATTTCCTGCGCTGTTCATGATCGTCTCGTTCACCAGTCTGGCTTCTGAATACAGCTGGTGATCGTGTGCCGAAATCACGACATCAATTTCAGGAATCGCTAGAGCCAGTTCTTCATCGGCAGCTGTGCCCACATGACTCAACAAGATGCAAATATCATACGAACCGGCGCGGCTTGAGATTTCTTGTTGTGTCATAGTGACGTAATCCGAAACACTGATTCCAAGCCCGTCATTGAAAACATCCATGTCGGGGGAAGCGCCGGTAACTAATATACGCAAGCCATTTTTATGTAAAATCGCGCTTTTGACAACGCCCTGAATTTCACTTCCATCTTTTTTTCGGAGATTGTTGCTAATGAAAGGGAGCGGGCTGGTTGTAGCCATATGCTCCAAGGTATCTATGCCATTGAACATCTCGTTATTCCCAATCGTCAAAGCGTCATAGCCGGTCGACTGAAGTAATTCAAGCGCTGCGACACCGCGCGTTCCTTGCAATTCAATGCTTTTGAAATCGGCGAAATCGCCGCCATCAAGGATGAGCGTATTTTCATCTTTCAATTCCTTAATCATGCTTGCTGCTCGAGCAAAGTTTTCATAATTACTGTGAACATCGTTCGTATGGATGATTTTCAGTTTCATAAGAACCTCCTGTTAGTTATTTCCTTTTAAAGTAAGACCAATAGTCTACCACTAAGGTTTCAAAAAATCCTTATCAATTTTCTGACTACTTGAAATAGGCGTAAGGAAATAATTATGCAGTGTATTTTAAGAATTACAGTTATTGTAAAAAATATTCTGATACAATAAATAAAAACTGAGTTAAAAAGGAGAGTTTGCTTTGAAAGTGAGGTATCCTAAGTCATTAAAAATAGGAGATACAATTGGGGTGACGGCTCCATCGAGCGGAGCACAGGAGCCATTGCATATTCTATTGTCTAAAGCAAAAGAAAATGTAGAGGCATGCGGATATAGGTTAGTTACAGGAGAAACGGCCTGGACTCAACAAAAAGGAAGAAGTGCATCTAAAGAAAAGCGGGCAGAAGAATTGATGTCATTTCTGCTAGATGAAAATATAACGGCGATTATTCCTCCTTGGGGAGGCAGTTTCGCTATGGAAATTCTTCCCTTAATGGACTGGGAGAAATTGAAGTCTGCTCCGCCAAAGTGGCTGCTTGGGTATTCTGATATTAGTACCTTTCTTTTTGCTTATTCCACTATTACAGGAACTGCCTCAGCTCATGGAATAAATTTCGCAGAACTTTCTTCACCTCAATGGGACCTAACGAGCTCAAGGTGGACAGATGTACTAGGGTGTTGTGAGAACGGGGAAGTAACCCAATACTCTTCTAATCACTATCAATCAAACTGGCAAAAAGTCTACGACAATCCAGCAACAGGTTTCTACTTTGATTCAAAAACGGAATGGAAACATCTAAGTGGATTATCAGAAGCAGAGTTCTCAGGAAGACTACTTGGAGGATGTATCAGCACACTTCGCACATTGATTGGGACGCCGTTCGATCAAGTTAAAGACTATGTGTCTAACTACGCAGCTGAAGAAGGAATAGTTTGGTACTTAGAAAGCGTTGGTCTTGATGCAATTAATATCTACCGAAGTTTATGGCAAATGAAACAAGCAGGATGGTTCAATAATACGAATGGAATTTTAATCGGACGGCCATCGCGTTATACAGCAAATCAAGAATTTGAATTAGTGGATGCATTAAGTGATACCTTCGCTGAAGACAATATTCCGGTGATCTACGATGTAGACATTGGCCACTCTCCACCTCAAAATATTCTAGTGAACGGGGCGTTTGCTAAGATAACTTACAAAAATACAAAAGGCACTATCCATATGAAGTATCAATAAGATGATAGCTGGTTAATAGTATAGATATAAGAGGAGGTGGCGGGATTTGAATTCTATCTCAACGATATTATTTGACTTAGATGACACGCTGCTTGATAGAGAACAGGCAATAGAAAAGCTATTTTTGGTTCTTTTAGAAAAATTCTATGAAAATATAAAACATACGAATAAAAACGAAATGTTGAGAAGGTTTAAAGAATACGACAAGAAAAATTATGGGATTAATGATAAAACAAGAGTCTTAGAGCCGGTTTTTAATGAATTCCCAACTAAACGTATAGTTTCTCAATATGACATGCAGGGTTTTTGGAATACAAATCTGCCCCTCTATTTTTCTGTTGATGAAACTATACTCGAGTTTTTAAGTTCTCTTAAAGAACAGTATCAATTAGCTATTATTACCAATGGATCGACCGAGAGGCAATATGCGATAATATCTAATACTAATTTAAACAACTATTTTGAAGAAGTCTTTATTTCTGAAGAAGTTGGATTTACTAAACCAGATAGACGTATATTTGAAGTTGCCCTGAATAAATTAAATATCCAACCAGAACACGTATTGTTTATTGGGGATGACTTAAAGAAAGATATCGAAGGATGCCAAAATGCGAATATTAAAGGCATATGGTTTAATCCGCTTTCACTGGAGAATCGTACTGATATAGAACCATATGCTGAAATTAAGTCACTAAAGGAGATCTTAAATTACCTTTCATAAACGAGAAAAATTTAGGACGAAGTTATGAACTGGGTTTTAATTCTCGTATTTAAGCATTATGACCAGTACGAGATATCATCACAAAGGAGGGAAGAACATGAGTACTCCTAAATATAAAGTGGAATTCATTGAGTTATCCAAGCAATCAGAACTTGGTGAATTAATTAGTAACCCATTCTCTGTAACGGGTGGCCATTTGCATAGAGTGTACTCACTTGAAACAACCACTGGAAAGTACATAGTAAAGCTTTTAAATCCAAATATCATGATAAGGCAAAACGCCGTTTTAAATTACATAAATTCAGAAAAAATTGCACAGCTAGCTGCTGAAAATATACCGGCTCTTCCTGCTGAAAAACGAAACGGAAACAGTTTGCAAAACGTAAACGATCAATTTTATCTCGTTTTTAAGTGGGTAGATGCAATAAATCTAAGCATCAGTGAAATTGACACAAGTCATTGCCGAATAATGGGCGGAATACTTGCTGGTATTCACCAAACTGACTTTTCCGAACTAAAAGTCGCACAGGAGAAAATTGGCAATGAAAAAACTGCTGAATGGAGTATGTATTTGCAACGTGGAAGAGAAATGGGAGTGGAATGGACAGACCTGCTCCATGAGACTCTGCAGGACATAATTGAGTGGAATTTGGAGTCACAAGTAGCAAGAGAAGCATTGTCATCCGGGATGATTATCAGTCATAGAGATTTAGAGCCTAAAAATGTGTTGTGGCAAGGTGATACCCCACTCCTCATTGACTGGGAGTCTGCAGGATACATTCATTCAGCACAAGATCTTTTAGAAACGGCCATCTATTGGTCAAAAAACGCAATAGGCGAAATCATTCAACAGAAGTTTGCTTCATTCTTAAGTGGATATAAGGAAAAGTGCCGAGATGGCCTTCAGGCCGATTGGAATATGGTCATAGCTAGCGGTTTTTCGGGTAAATTAGGATGGTTGGAATATAATCTAAAAAGGTCTTTGTGGATCGAATGTACAGACGAAGAAGAGCAAAAACTAGGTACTGTGCAAGTAATCGAAACTATTTATGAGCTAAGAAAATATGCCATGCAAATTCCCGATTTATCGCAGTGGTTGGATAGTTATCTAGAGTAAAGCAAAAGTTAAAAGGATTTTATTGAAAATATAAGATATCGGAATTGGCTGCTCACTATGTTTCCAATCATAAACAGACTTAAAAGGACAGAAGAGAGCACTGACTCTTCTGTCCTTTTCTCTGCAATATAATTCAGCCCTTCATCAAACACTTGGCCGCACCCACAAGTTAGAATAGTCGACATATCCGAAATGGCTGATTTTAATGTTCATTAAATCTGCAGAAAAGGGAATATGGCGCTTCTCATAATAAAGCGGAATCATAATCGATGCCTCTAGCAAGAGTTTCTCGACCTGTAAGTTTAAAGAAGTCCATTGTGCGAAGGGAGTCTGTGCATACTGGTCAAGGCAAGCCAGGATTTCTTGTTTTTTTGAGATGGCCCCAGCTAAAGGTGAGTAGCTATTCTTCAGAAAATAAAAAAATGAGAAGTTTTGGTTCATTTCCAGTACTTCTCCATGAATAAATAAGTCACCTTGCTGATCTGTCCCATGATCCGATAGCTTTTCTGCATAAGACATCCAGTGGACTTTTACGGGAACCCCTTCTTTTTCGAGCGCTTCTTTCAGCCATATTGCCGCTTTTTCGTAGTGCTCGACTGCTTTCAATACTAAGGGCTTTGTGAAGTGGGGGCACTCCACTATTGGTACGTTATAACACTGATCGTAGCCAGCTAAACAACTCTTGGCGTTTGGTAATGCACGTGTATGATAATCGCTTATCGTATGCCGATTTTTCACGATAACATAGTGAACATAATCCCGAACTTCTTGCCGCCCGATATCGGTAGGACGGAACGCATTCATCACGACAATGCCAAATCCGGTATCACTTTCCACTTGAAACGTGGCTGCTTCTTTCGGATGGCTTGAAGAACGATAAGTGATTTCAAAATCTCTCGGAACCTGGACAAAATCAACGACATCGAGCAAGGGCCTTTTTTGAAAATATTCATCGAAGGCTTTTAAAGACGTTTTGTCTTCTGAATTTTCCGCTTCATAAAATGCGCCGGTTCCCCAAATTCTGCCGTTGCTTTCTTTATAAATACTCGAATTCATCATGCCGAGCAATTGAAGACAGTAGCTGCAGCCCTCAGGAAAGAACAGGTCCACAACTAACGGAGCGGCTGATTTCACTTCAGCCACCGGTTCCCACAAGGAATTAAAATACACATGGTTTCGTAATCGATTGAGACAAGTTACCACATCATCGGCAGTTAAAGTAGAACCGTCATGGAATTTGACGCCTTTATGCAAATAAAGCCGAAGATGAAATTCGCCGACATCCCAAGCGTGGGCAAGTTCGGGTTTGATTACGCCGTTTTCATCCACCGCCACCAGACGGTTAAATACATTGGCCACCATATTGGCGCTTTGCATATCGATCGCTTTCAGCGGATGCAAGGTCAGCAATTTATGGCGCCTTGGAACGATCAACTTATCGATTTCATCGGCGCTTTGAAAATAACCAAATCTCAGGCGGAATTGATTGAGCAGCCTCAATTTACTGTCATTGGACCAATCGTACAGTAAGTATTTGCTGCTTTCCTCAACAGCTTCTTGATTGATGATAGTCATCACCTGGTCTTCGTAAATCGCTTCGACATCTTTTAACCACACCAGATTGGATAAATTCCCTCTGCCGCGTCCCGCTGTATACTCGAGCCATCCTTGATCAGCCCATTTTTTGATGTAGCGAGTGGTCTGTTTCGTGCTGAGGTCGAGGGCTTTCGCTATTTCTTCGTGCTTTACATTTCCTGAAGATCCGCTGTTCCATAAGGTTAATAACTGCTTCTCCATCGCTTTCTCCTTTAAAAGTGGACGTGTTCTCTTGAAATTGTCCATTTTTTCAATATTTTGTCTGGTTTAATATACAGAATATGGAGGAGGAATTCAATATGAAATGGCAAGAATATCCACGGAACATCAAAGTGCGTCTCATTACTTCTTTTTTCAATCGGGCGGTATCCTCTGCAGTTATGCCGTTCATGGCGCTGTTTTTTGCAGAAGAAATAGGGAAAGTGGCGGCGGGGATGTTCTTGATATTTACGGTCGTCATCGGGTTTGTGATTAATTTAGTGGGCGGCTATATTTCCGATCGCTTGCCAAGAAAGAAAGTGCTGATGGTAACTTCTTCGCTAAGTGCGGTGTTTTTTGGCGCGATGACAATCAGTTTAGTGCCGGAGACTAATTGGATTTGGCTGTTCGCTTCAGCCTATATCGCTTATATCATCACCAGCAGTCTAGGAAGGCCAGCCATTCATGCGATTATTATCGACTCGACCACTCCGGAAAATCGCAAAGCTGTCTATGCGATCGATTATTGGTTAGTCAATTTATCACTAGCTGTTGGAGCAGCTTTAGGCGGGTTATTGTACATGAACCATCAAATCGAATTATTTCTATTATTATCTATAACATCGGCATGCCTTCCCGTAGCGTATGCAATTTGGCTCGAAGACCTACAAGCCAGTCGCTTGGAAAAGCAGCATAAAAATGTATTTCTCGATGTGCTCCAAAATTATCAAGTGGCATTTCAAGACAAGCCCTTCGTAAAAGTGGTCATCGGGTCGATGTTCATTTTCGCTGCCGAGTTTTCGTTAAACAGTTATATTGGCGTTCGGTTGGCAGAGAGTTTTCAACCCATTTCGATTGAAGGATTTGAAATTGGCGGCGTTCGGATGCTGAGCATACTCAATATCCAAAACATGCTGTTGGTCGTTTGCTTTACCTTTTTGATCAATAAAATCACGGATCGGTTCAACAAGAAAAAGGTCCTTCTCTACGGGCTATTCATTTACAGTGTTGGCTATATCGTCATGACTTCGGCTAATTCCTGGTATTTGCTGCTTCTTTTCAGTGTGATCGCAACACTTGGGGAATTGATGTACTCGCCAATCCGCAATGCGGAACAGGCGAATATGATGCCAACAGATAAAAGAGGCTCTTACTCAGCGTTTTCTGGTATCGCCTTTAGCGGTGCAGACTTGATTGCCCGCTCGACGATCATTCTGGGAGCTTACTTGATCCCGACGATGATGTCCGTGTATATGGGGCTTATCCTGATGCTTGGCACATTGCTTGTGTATACTGGGCTATTTGGCAAAAAGGCTGAAAGTAAAACATTAGCAGCGAGTAATGCAAGTTTATGAGCGTCAAGGGGTGAGAATTAGATTTTGCTGAATATCTGGAATGCAGATGAAATGGTAAAATAAAGGGAGAAGCCGTAAGGAAGTATAAAGAAAGGCACGATCTTAATTTAGATTAATTTTGATTGCAAGGGAGGCGGCTACATGCTGAAAACCAAAGAAGACCTTGTATGCCTAATACAAGCAGACGAATGGATGTTGGATTTATTGCATGCTGTAAAATCCTTGCACCTGCCAGATTGGTGGATTTGTGCAGGATTTGTCCGTTCAAAGGCGTGGGATGTTTCACATGGATTTGAAGAGAGAAGTGCTCTTGCCGATTTTGATGTCATTTATTACGATGCAACCCTTATTGGTGAAGGAAAAGAGAAAGAACTGGAAGCGAAACTCACCGAGCTTATTCCAAACATTCCATGGTCGGTAAAAAATCAGGCGAGAATGCACATCAGAAATAATGTTTCAGCATACACATCTTCAGTTGATGCAATGGCCAAGTTTCCAGAAACAGCGACGGCCATAGGGGTTAAACTGGATGACCAAGACCGTTTGGTAATAGCGGCTCCTCATGGAATTCAAGATTTGATCAGTTTGGATGCTAAGCCCACACCATATTTTTTAGAAAACGATCAACGTTTAAAAATATATGAAGAGCGGGTTTCCAAGAAGAATTGGCCATCAATTTGGAATCAGTTGAAAGTACATTATGGTAAATCTTAAATTTTGAAATTGGTTTGTGCAAAGTTAAATTATGGGCAAAACTGAGGAGGGAAACAGGATGGAGTTGTGGGATTTAGTAGACGCTTCAAGAAAACCACTAAACAAATTACATACACGTGGAGAGGAACTTCAACCGGATGAATTTCATGTGGTTGTGGAGATCTATACAATTAATGCAGACGGGTGCATGTTAATGACTCAAAGAGATGCCACTAAGCCTTTCCCATTGCTTTGGGAAAGCACAGGGGGTTCAGTACATGCAGGGGAAAGCAGCGTAGAAGGTGCTGTCAGAGAACTTGCTGAAGAAACGGGGATTGCCGTGACTGCAGCGGATCTTCAATACTTGGGTGAGAGGTCGAAGTGCAAATCATTTCTGGACAGCTATTTGTACGTAAGCAAGAGAACTATTGAAATCAATGAACTAACTCTGCAGCCTGGGGAAGTCTGTGATGCCAAATGGGTCCGTGTTGAAGAATTGAAGGAAATGAATCGAACAGGCCAGGTAGTACCGCCGGTTTGGGAAAGGTATCAACTGTATTGGGAAGAATTGAAATCCTTATTTAGATAAAAGATGTGAGCAGATAATTTTAGAAGTAGTGGTAATAATCGAAGATTTATATTGCTGGGGAGGGTAAATAATGAAAATAGAAATGCAGCCAATGTCAGAAAAAGAATTCGATCAGTTTATGGCGTTCTTGATCCCTGATTATGCGAAAGGCTGATCGGAAAACTACATGATTCCAGAGGATGCAGCGATGGAAGAATCAAGAGCTTTGATGGCACAACTGTTTTCAAACAAACAAAATACAGAGGGGCAGTCAGTTTGTCATGTTGTCTCAATGGAAGAAGATAAAGTAATTGGCTCCCTTTGGTACAATATCGAGTCCAGTACGAATAAAGCTTACATCTATCATATTTTAATTGGAGAAGAGTATAGAAAACAGGGGATGGCTACAGCGGTATTGCAGAAACTAGAGGAAGATATGCGAAATCGCGGCGTAACTTCCATGGGGTTAAATGTGTTCGGGACCAATCCCCATGCTTATGAACTTTATGAAAAGATGGGTTACCGAGTGCAGTCAACATCCATGGGAAAAAGAATATGAATCGAAAAACTTTAGTCTAACCAAATGGCACAAAGGTTTCCACGTGAACAAAAATACACATACGAAAAGACAAGAAATTCTGTAATGAATTTCTTGTCTTTTTAATTTGGATCATCCTCATCTCTAGAACTGGTTATTTCATTTCGAAAACTAAACTATAAAACTATTGCTAGGCAGTGACGTCATATCTTCTATCGTATTACCTTCATTTTTTTCTAAATACCATTTCACCAAATAGTAGCCAATGGCATAACCGGCCCAAAAAGGTATATTTTCTTCTTTGCTGCCAAACATATAGACATCTGTTTTTTCGCCCACTTCATTGTGATTGGAGTGATAAGTGGTCTCCCACAGAACTCGGGCTTGCTTTTCCGTGAGTGCATCTTTATAAGGGCCTAAATAGTCATTGCCCAACCTGATTTTCACAAAATGTTCTGCTAGGCCTTCCAATATTAACCGGTCTAACAAAGTTTGGTTTTGCTCTGTTATAGCCAAGGCGTGTATGCGCCAGTGATGATGGTATTCATGCGTAATGACTGACTTTAGTGTGGAACGAACTTGAGCATCGGGCAACACCGCGAAAAAAAGTCTGCCATTCCAATCGGTATATGCTGAGACGCCGCCGAGTTTTTCTCGCACGAAGTGATCTTGGTCGTCTAGAATGAACAATTCAAACTCTAACGCTTTTGATACTGGAAACTCCAATTGCAGAAGAGTTAGTTCGTCTTTGATGAACTTTTCATAAGCAAGACAGTGCATTTCTTGGAGTTGTTTCTCGAGAGTTTCAATCTTCTTTTCAAGATTGAATATACCGAAAAACGCCATCGTTTCAAATTCCTGATTCGATACCTTGAATGTATCCAGGAATAAGTCTTTTCTATTGGCCTGTGGATTTGAGGCTATTGTTTCAAGAAAAGTTTCCATCTGTTTAAGCCTTGGGATTACGTTAATTGCCGTCTTTTCAATACTGATGATGGCTCACTCCTTTCAACACATCCTTTAAAAAATGCTGGGAATTTCTTTATATTTACAAAATAGTAATTAAATATATCAAAAAGAAGCGCGGTATTAGTATAATGTAAAAAGTGTGAAAATTCAAAGCGGCTAATGGGTAGCTGTCAGAAGGAGTGTCTGGATGAAAACGATTAAAAGAGTGTTGATCAAGCTCAGTGGTGGGGCATTGGCAAGCGAAAGTGGAAATAGCTTTGACCATCAAAAGCTTGACCATATTGCTAATGAGATTCTTTCCATTAGCGATATGGACATCGAGGTGGCACTTGTTATTGGCGGCGGCAATATCTTCCGCGGCAGCTTGGCGGAGCAATGGAATATCGACCGGGTGGAAGCGGATAACATCGGAACACTTGGCACCATCATGAACAGCTTGATGTTAAGAGGCGTTTTAAAAAGCAAGACCGGAAAAGATGTCAGGGTGATGACTTCGATACCTGTACCGTCTGTAGCAGAACCGTATATTCAGCTACGAGCCAAGAGGCATTTGGAGAAAGGCTCCATTGTCATCTTCGGCGGAGGCAACGGGCAGCCGTTCGTGACGACTGACTACCCAAGCGTCCAGCGGGCAATCGAAACGAATTGTGATGCCATTTTCGTTGCCAAGCAAGGCGTGGACGGTGTATTCAATCTGGATCCAAATCATCACAGTGAAGCGAAAATGTATCGGACATTGCATTTCGACGATATCTTAAAAGAAAACATCAAAGTCATGGACCAGTCTGCTCTTCTTCTGGCGAAAGACTTCAATATCTCCGTCAACATATTCAACTTCGATAAAAAAGGTGAAATGAAGAGAATCGTCGAAGGAAAACAGGCTGGAACCTTGGTTTCACAAAAAGCTTCGGAGTTTTATGTGAAGAGCTAGTCGGCACAAACTCGTAGGATGTGAGCATAAGTGGATGTATCGGAAATATGTAAAAAAATGAAGATACAACAAATTACGGGGCCTTTCAAAAACGAAGCGAGGGCAGTCGTTTTAAAAGGCTTAGAGGAGCGATTCGGATTTATCGATCCTTCCTACAATCCTGATTTAAAAGACATAGTGAGCAGTTACAGCCGGGAAAAGACGATGTTTTTTGTTGGTGTCTATGACAATACAGTAATTTCTACTGGAGCGGTTTCGTATGAAGCCACTGGTATTGGCAGAATAGAACGCATGTCGGTTCTCAAAAAATACAGAAGGAGCGGCATAGCCAAAATAATGCTCCAACATTTAGAATTGTGGGCACAGCAACAGGGCTACGAAAAAGTGGTTCTGGAAACGAATAGGGACTGGACGAGTGCGATTGCATTTTATAAGAAGCAACAATATGAATTCTACTTGGCCGAAGGAGAGCGAATCCACTTTTTCAAGTGCTTGGTTTAAGGCAGTAAATAACCTTTAGACAGATGGATTTTAAACCTGCTAGTTTCTTTAGGGAAATACAGACCAGTACAAAAAGAAAGGACTGCTTGGATGAAGCACATATACGCTTTTGAAGAAACAAGTGAATACGATAAGTTTCAAACGATTATTCAAGACTTTACTAAGAAACTGCAGAACTACGAGCAATTCTTGGAAGATAATTATGAATTGATAGAAAAGCCAAAAGGAATAGTGTGGACGTCTTTTGGTGCGGCAACCACTATTTTCTCGGATCTTCCGATTCCTGCTTTTACGAATAAAGACACTATCTACATAACTCCTGATTTAAATGCTTGGAGAAATATGTTTCTAGAACAATTGGATGGAAAAAGTCTTCCTTTTATCCAAGCTTTCTATGCACGTCTATCCGAGAAGCACCTGCTGACGATATTGGGACATGAATTAACGCACCACTCAGATTTGTTCTTAGATGAATTTGAAAATGCACGGGAAGACAATACCTGGTTCGAAGAAGGCATGTGTGAGTATCTTCCAAGAAAATTCTTTCTAACTGATAGTGAGTTTGAGGAAATCGCAGCAATCGAAACCGAACTGGTCAACACATTCAAGTCTGAATATGGAAGCCGTTCTCTAAGCGCTTTTGGAAGCAATTCCTATCAGGCAAGGCTATCCAGTATCATGTTTGATTACTGGCGAAGTTTTCTTGCTGTTAAATACCTAGTGGAAGAACGCTATAATCACAATATACAGGCCGTTTTTGAGAAATACCATGAATGGGAAACAGAAGGGCGCAAGAGG
Source organism: Planococcus sp. SK3692 (assembly GCF_028890485.2). Classification (GTDB taxonomy): domain Bacteria; phylum Bacillota; class Bacilli; order Bacillales_A; family Planococcaceae; genus Planococcus. The sequence continues at coordinate 137,272 of NZ_JARCHV010000001.1, read as the reverse complement.
ACACTACTGGAGCATTTCGAATTGGACCATGTTTTTTCGTAGAACGTTTCAGCTAAAGGTTTAGCTCTTTGTTCAGAAGATGAAGAAATCTTAAAGAAATAGAGGAAACAGGAGAACAAGTAATTAAGTTCCGCCAATATGCACTGCACAAAACTTAAAAACTGTCTGATCGGAGAGGATTTAAAAGATGACGCGTTCAAAGAAGGAAAAAAATGAACTGTGGGAATGGGGAAAAGCGATTTTCATTGCTTTTGTTGTAGTAGGGTTCGTTCGCTTTTTTCTTTTTGCCCCCATTGTTGTCGATGGCGAGTCGATGATGCCGACTTTGGAAAACGGAGATCGAATGATTGTAAATAAAATCGGATATTTGATTGGAGAGCCTGATCGATACGACATAATAGTGTTTCATGCTACAGAAGATAAAGACTTTATTAAAAGAGTGATCGGACTACCAGGGGATCATGTGGCATACGAGGATGGCCAACTGTTAATAAACGGAGAAGCACAAAAAGAACCTTATGATGGTGACATAGAAACATTCACTGAAGATTTCTCGCTTGAAAAAGTAACAGAATTTGAAACGATTCCAGTAGGCTATGTCTTCGTATTGGGTGATAACCGAAAAAACAGCACGGATAGCCGAATCATTGGGCTGATACCGATCAAAGAAATAGTGGGCAGCACAAATTATGTTTTCTGGCCATTGGATGACTTGGGCTTTGTTGAGTGAAAAAGTTACTGTTAGATTGTGTTTAAAGCAAATGCGAATACGAAGATTTTATCTACAGCTACATTTCATCCATCGTGCAATATGAGAATTAACATTATAGAAAGCAGGTGTTTTAATTTGAAAGCACTTTTAGTTATTGATGTGCAAAATGGCTTAGTAGAAAAAGGGAACTTCCTAAAAGAATTGTTATTGATCGAAAGAACCATTAAAGAGTTTCAAAATAATGGTGATCCAGTAATTTTCATGAAGCATTTAGATGAAGAAGAACAAAGCCCTCTATATAAAAATTCTGACAGCTCTGCTATACATAGTTCGTTAGAAAAGTATGCAAAGCATATTATCGAAAAACAAACGCCAAGTTCTTTCTTCAATACCGATTTATCGTCATTGTTAGAAGGTATGGGGGTCAGTCACATATTTATCTCGGGATTCAATACGGAATATTGCTGTATGTTTACAGCTATCGCCGCTTTTGATAGAGGCTATAAAGTCACCTTTTTGGAGGATGCCACAGCTACGGTAAACACTGAGGAGACTTATGAAATGAAAGGCCTGGACATTGACGGCTTCATTGGCTCTGTATTGTATTCATCAAACGTTATTGAAGTATTGGATGATGAAGAATACGTAGAGCAGTACAAAGGAAATCATTTAAATTAAGATAAGGTAGGATTACTTTGCAAGCAACTAATTCTTTTTCATCAGGGAGTGGCGAAATGTCGGAAATTACCTTCCTAGCATCTTCAAGACCGTTTATCATCCCGCATGACATAGAAAAGTATAATCAGCGCACCGAATATGGGGCTGAAGAAGACCATATGTGCTTCTCAGTGCAAACAGCAGATAAGGAATGGCTTGAAGAAGTCCAAGGCCTTTTCTCTTTGCCCTATCTTTATGTAGCAGAGGGAGTAGGGAATCGGATCTTTTTAACCTACCTTGAAAAACATATGGAAATCGGTGATGTGATAGAGGTTTATAGCGTTCCGAATCAGCATGCTTTAGCAGCTTATAGGGAAGAGTTTGAGGAAGATCGGGAATGTATTGAAGTGAATACTGGGAGTTGTACATATCGAGATCGATTTGGATTCTTTCAGCTCAATCCAAAGAAATGGATAGAGGAATTGAGCCACCGAAACTATTTGGTGCATAATGCTATAACTACTTTTACTAAGTATTAATTTTCAAAGTTTAAGATACCGTACAGTGGTAAATTGAAAACCAATAAAAGGGGGGGAGTGACGCCGCAGTCAATTGTGGTGTTTTTTCTGCAACTTCATTGAAGTGATACTGAAAACCGATTGGAGATATCAAGATGAGATTAAGCGGAAAAGAAATGGAAATGAAACTCATGGAAACCGATTATATCGATACGCAATTGGTAGACTTAATCTATGACAATAAACAGCATGCAGTCACAATGAAGTTTAAAGCGATGGGTCTGAATGAAGAAGTACAAACTGTTATATTTAAAGATTGCTTCTCAGCAAGCTTCAATACTTGGTTGGAAGGCATGGAGGGGAATATTCCACAATCCCCAAATGATTCAGCTTTCTTTTTTCACGACATTTCAATCCAGGATATCGAAATTAATGGTGTATTGCTTTATCAATGCAAAATGATTATTCCGATGATGGACTGCCATATCAACTGTAAAACGATTAAAATTTTATCTTAAGAATAGTTTAAGACACTCGTCAATTAAGCAGTGTGTAGAATTTAGTCGTAGTTTGAGATGTGAATTATCAAAATTCATAAAAGAGAGGAGATACTGGTGGCTCAGTATCTCCTCTCTTTGTTGATTGAATTAACAAGCACAGTAAAAAACGGATATAAATACGGATCCCTTATGGTTCTTGAATTAATGAACTCATCTTCTCAAGCCTTTCATAGGCTTCCGCATAGACCTTGGCTCTTTCCTGTTCGGTTTCGATATCATCGAAGTTCAAAAGGATGTTTTCTGTCTCGATCAGCCATTGTTCTAAGGGTTCGAAGTCATTCAGGTCTTTGATTTGCTGGAGCCTGGAAAGTGGAGCGGTGACTTGTCCATCAGCATTTCCGCCCGCTCTGTTTTCAGGAGAAGGTATTGTAGAAGCATCTTGAAGCCAACCCATAATAACACCCGTTTTTTGGCCTTCCGTTGGTTCAGCGGGACCGGATTCCGAATGAATTCGGGCAACCATGGCTTTAGTGTCTTGATCAAAGGTATAGCCATTTTCGTATTCAACCGCATTCACAAATTCACTGTCCGCCAACCGACCTTCCTCAGGCAGTTCGTAACTGTCAAAATGCTCCTTGATCTCTTGATAAGGAGATTCCAATTGTGGATCTTCTTGTTCAGGCGTCTCTTCCTCAGCCATGGCTTCAGGTGTGGATTCCTCAGCCACTGTTTCACTTTCATTAACAGCAATATCAGCCGTTTCTTCAGAATCACTGCATCCTGCCATCAGCAAGGCGGACGAGATTCCTAATCCTATAGCAAATTTCTTCATTGTATCTCCTCCAATTAATCGCTAATGTATAGTATAAAGAACATTCTTTTTTATCCAAATAAGTTATTTTGCGCCATATGAATTTCAGTCAAAAATCAAGATGACTATAATCGCGGAACAAGTATAGCCCCACTAATGGAGATGACACCAAATATGAACATTCGAAAAGCGGATCACAGCGACTTGAACGCCATCTTATCCTTATCACCGCAAGCTATTTTCGATGGAATTTTAGGTGAAGTGATGCCTTCAAGTGAAAAAGTCGAAAGCTTGGTTCAGCCTTTATTGGATAAAGGCGGGTTTTATTTTATCGCAGAAGCGAAAGATGAAATCCTTGGTTGGGTTCTAGTAGGAACCACAAAAGATCAGTTTACTGAAAAGCAGATTGGATTCATTTACGAACTGTATATCCGACAACAACACCGTGGCAAAGGACATTCAAAACGGTTGATGAATGCGGCCATTGAGCATTTTCAAAAAGAAGGGTACGCAGAAGTACGGTTAAGCGCAAAAGCAGAAAATCCAGCTGTGCAAATGTACGAGAATATGGGATTTACGACAAGGAGCGTCACCATGTGCCTGAATCTCGAATAAAGTGAAGACGCATTATCCAACCATTAAAGCTAAAAAGGGGGATTTCAATGTCATCTGATCCACTGATTATTTGGGTTATGCTTTCGGTTATTTGGGTTGTGTTGGCCTTATATGGAATAGACCGCATGCAAAAATCCAAGGGAAAGCGTGAGTCTGATATGGAAAAAAGAGTTTGCCAACTAGAAGAAGAAAATAAAAGGCTAAAAGAAAAAGAGGAGGATGAATTATAAAATTTATCCCAGATGAAGTTAAAAAATCTCATTTACTTGAAAAGAGGTTCACTATGAAAATTGAAAATCACTTAAAAGACATGCCGACATTTGAAACGGAACGACTGCTGCTAAGAAAAGTGACACGACACGATTTGGATGATGTGTTTGAATTCTCTTCCGATCCCGAAGTGGCGCATCGCATGACCTGGGAGAAGAACGATTCAAAAGAAGAAACCTTATTCAACTTCCTGCAGCCGACTGTGGACGGATATAAAGATGGCCAAAGCGGTGTATGGGCGATTGTGTATAAAGAGAGCGAGAAAGTCATCGGAACTTGTTCGCTGGTCGAGTGGTCAAATGAACATCAAAAAGCAGAAATAGGTTACGTGTTAAATCGCAAATTTTGGGGAGCAGGAATCGCTACAGAAGCGCTAAGGGAAGTCCTGAGTTACAGTTTTGGCGTGCTTCAGTTGAACCGGATCGAAGGCGGCTGCGATTTAGACAATATCGGGTCTGAAAAAGTCATGTTGAAAGCCGGCATGACCTTTGAAGGCGTTTTGAGAAAGAATGAACGTATCAAAGGAGAATTTAGGGACACAAAAATCTTTTCGATCTTAAAAAGTGAATTCGATTCTGTGTCTATACATAGTTCAAAATAAATTCGCTGTTTCCTCTACAGACTTCAATTAAAAAAACATTGTAGCAAGGCGTGATGTGATGAAAGATTTTACAACAAGATTTGTCAGTGTTCTGCTTGCGATTCCAAGCATGCTGCTGATCAATTTGATCATTGAATATTTAAGTGGGGGCCTTGCTCCTTATACAGGTGAGGGAGTGGACTACAGTGGCCCAGTTTGGTTGGGATTGCTTGTAGTTGGCTTGTATTCTTTCCCTGTCTACCTCATTCTGGGCATTCCCGTTTCATATCTAGTGGATTTTCTTTCCGTTAACACGCGCGGATACAGCTATTTGGATAAGTTAATTATGTATATGCTGGTCTGTATGATCTTAATTTATTTGCTAGACGATATGGAAAATATATTCAGCTTAGCGCCGGTAATGTTGGTTATTGTGCCCGTCATGAGTTATTTCCATGTTCTTTATTTTTTGAAAAATAGATAAATTATTTTTAATAGAAGGGAGATAAAAATAATGAACTCAGGAACAATCTCGGTCTCAGCGTTTTTGATTTCTTTGGTTGTTTATACAGTTTGGTTCTTTAATGAAAATCTATTCTCTAATTCAGCTATGATTGTAGCTGTTGCTCTGCCGCTTATCGGAATCGTGGCAGCACTCTTTGCCAAGAACAGATCGCTCAGAGTAGTGGGCTTAATTGGAAATTCATTGGTTCTTCTTTTAGCTGTCATTATTCCATTTATCTCTACATTATTTTGGAGTACACCTTAAACTAACAAGATTTTTGTTCATAAGAAAAGACTGCTTTATCAGCAGTCTCTTTAGCGAATTTTACGAATGCTTCATTCGGTATTCTTTCCGCACCATAAACAGAACGTGAAATCCAATTAGCGCAGGTACTAGGCTCGTGTTTACCAATTCAACATCAGAAAGTATAAAGACCCGGAACATCACGAAGAATACGAGGCTAGTAAACAAAACATATAAGACAAGCTTGCAGCAATAGGTGACGATCCAATTACTGGACGGCACTAACCGCGTCAGGAAGTCCACTAAATACGACATCGGAATGCCCAACACAAAAAATGCCGGGAAAATAAATACGTAAGTTGACCATAACACTTTAAATAATGTGGTGTCAGACAACAGCTCCTGTTCATTCATAATGAGGAGCTGCCACAAGAACATCAACAATACGTAAAGCGGGGCAGAAATAACCGCACTGAAAAATCGTTCGAGAAAGCTTTTTATCATATTATGGCTCCTAGCATCAAGTAATCTGCTACTGACTTAATCTAATTATAACAACCCGGTGTGAAGGATCGTAATAATAGTTAAGAGGTGAACTTGGATGAGGAAGTTTCTAGTATTGCTCGTTGTATGTCTTCCAGTGATGATGGTAATAGGATGTTCTGAAGAGGAAATAGTTCGTGTAGGCACTCCTTTTAACGATGAAGGCACGACAGGAGCGAAGTTCAATACAGGCTTCACAGACTCAGAAACAATATCTGAGTTGTGGAAGATTATTGAAATGGAAGAGAAAGTAGAACCGCCAAAGGAGTTAGCTCCAGCCGCGGATCTTGTTCTTACCTTGGATAAACCCGAAGAAAACGTTTCTGAACTTTGGCGGTACATATGGTATATGGATGATGGCAGTGCCGTTTTGTCCAATAGAGAAAGCGCCTCGCCAAGAGAAGACGAGCAAGAGTTCTATACTCTAAACGAAGAACAAACAATGGAGTTAAAAAGCATACTAGAATAAATGGAATATAGGGGACGTAAAAGAAGCTGATGATGAGAAGCTTCTTTTTTATGTGCTCAATAGTGGTTGGAGTTGTTTAATAATTGTGATTTTAGTACTGTATTTAAAAACATTAAATGGTAAAATAAGTATGTGTAAAAAGAGTAATGCTATGAAAAATGAAGTTATTAGAGTCAAAAACAGGTTACAAATAGTGAAATTTGAAAGGGGACCATTCAAATGAACAAGCAGAAAAAAAGAATACAAATAAGAGTGACATTTTTGAGGTGATCTTATTTTGGATCCCAGAACTGCTATTTCTACCCTTCAGAATCCTGTTTATGGCGGTAAGGGGAATCGTTAGGTTAATTGGGGGCTTTTTTAATGTCGTCTAATTGCCGGCTTACATGGGTCTGATAAGTTTTTTACGTATTTAGTAAAGTCGGGAAGTGATGCGATGAACCGGTTGTGGAAAGTATTGCATAGGTGGGTTTTCGAGAAATACGACCAGTTTTCTAATGAATTAGGCTACACGAATTGGAAGAATACTTCAGAAAACACTTTTGGCATTTTTCAAATGGATGGAGATGCGTTTTATCATGCCACACAGCTGCCTAATAGCGAATGGGCAGTATGGAATGATAGCTGGGGAGACCCGCCATATGCCTTTCAAGTATTTTCGACATGGGTTGAAGCGATCAGCCATCTCCGAACATTGTTTGAGGAAAGCCAATTGCCTGAAAGTTATTGGTGGCCTGAAGGATTTGATGTGGGAGAAGATGTTTTTTCAAAAGAGCCAAACCGAGAAAAAATGCTGTGAAAGCATAAATATAGAAACGGGGAATATAGTTTGATGTTGCTTGAAATAATTATTGTCTTACTCGTTGTGAGCTGCTCTTTATTTATACATGAAATGGGACATGCAATTGCAACAGTCACAGTGAGCAAAAATTCCAAAGCTGAAATCTTTATGGGTTCATCCAGCAAAGCGAACAAGCTAAGGCTGTCTTTTGGAAGAATTACCTGTTATCTGACCGTCGCCATATCGGGCTTCTGCGAGTACTCCATCCCTAAAGAGTCACCGCCGTTTACATATAAACAAAAACTCGTCTTCTACCTCGGCGGGCCAATCGCATCATTGCTTTGTTTTGTGACATTATTCATCGCTTCTCATTTTGTTTCTGGAGTAGCGGGGAATATCATCATTAATAGCGCAGGAGCAAACTTTTTTCTCTTCATCACATCATTGATTCCGTGGACTTATCCCCGCTTTTTAGGTGGCCTTCCGAGTGATGGCTTACAGATTTTGAATTTAGTGAAAGCGAATAGAAAACAGCGAGAATTTAGTACTTAATAAATTGGATGCTCATTAATTCTTAATATCATATTTTTTTATGATCCAGCAAGTGGAAGTGAATATATTCGCTAACTAGACTTTAAAATGATACTTCTTCCTAGATAGGCTTGAAATAGTTCGCAATAGTGGCTGCAATTTGCCGAACGTTCGTAAAGTGTTTCTTTACATTTACGAACGTTATTTTTGTTCATTTTTTTGCTGTATTGCTGTGTTCGCAAAGGTGTACTTTTACGAACGGAGGGCGCTGGGAACTATGATGTGTGAATTCTTTCTGCTGGATATATATGTTAAAGTGAAAAAATAGAGAAAGATGAAGAACTTTAAACAAAGGTGACAATCTAAATTTCGAAAGTAGAAGTAAGGAGGGGCTGAATTGAGAAAAATCGTGAAAATTATTCTAGGGATTTTAAGCGTCATTTTTCTAGGTGTGGTAGTGCTCGTCATATTATTTAACCTGAGCATGAAACCGGATCCTGATAGAGAAGAAAAGATAAGGCAAGAAGCAGGGCGATACTTAGAAGCAAACTTCAATGATGATTTTGAGATCTACGATACGTTGTATGACAATATGGGGAATTTCGAATTTGAGTACGCAACTAAGGTGCGAGAGATCCGAAGCAATATAGAATTTCTAGTGTATCCGGATGCTGAGACAGAAGAGTTGGTGGATACGTATGTTTCTGATAAATGGTCAGATGAACTTGAAGAGGAAATGAGCCCATACGTGCGTCAAGCTTTTGGAGAGTCGGCTGAAGTTTATGTATATATTGACGATGAGATAGGAGCTATATTAAATGTTGATCCGCTCAACCCTGGAAGTTTCAAAAATTATAATATCGAACCCACAGTCCGGCTAGATATACCGAGGAAAAGAACGGCGGGTGATGAGGAACTTTTCAGTGATTTCATTTCTTACTTAACGGATGAAGACATTGTGCAACATGGTCAGCTGATTGTGTCCTATGTTGCTGAAACAGGTGAAATTTTGGAAGATAAAGAGTGGAGCCGGGAATTTTAAACAATTATTTCATGTGTACTGGTGTTATTTATAACCTAGACATGGCTAAAATTCCAGATTAGTTGAGAAAACCGCTGAGGCAGAGTCTTATGTCTCTGAATGTAACTTAAGTGCAGTTAAGTTACATTCAAAATTCAATTTCAGTAATATTTATTTTAGTTAAATAGACGATCATATTACTACAGTACAAGAATACTGTAGAGATTCTTACTTATCCAGACGGGGTTAAAAATTTCAGTAGGGAAGGTGGAACTTTTGGCGAGGGAAAGTCTAAAGATGTTTACTACTATTTCGTTCTATATAGCGCTGTTCACGATAATTGTTTTCCCCATCTCTATATTTTTATCATTGAGTACTTCGAATGAGAATGTACAATCTCTGCTAGCTGGAGGAATATTTATTTCGTCAATAGCTTCTTTGTTTGCCCTTCCCCTAAGCATTGTTTCAATGTTTAGCAAAGAAAATTAGATCAAAAGGGTTTTTACTCTAATAGCGAATTTTACACCATCCGGTATTATTGCTTACGGAATTACGATAGAGCTTATGAATGGCTTCTTCCAAATTCCTCCTTAAATTGAAAAACGAAAAAAATATAAAGGTAGTTAAGTGGTATTTAGTCTGAACTATTCATTTGTAATAGGTCTAGAAGTTGAAGAGAAAGTTATTCGGATGAAAGAAAGCTTATAGAATCATTATATTTTCAATATCTGAATGTAACTTATTGTGAATTGAGTTACATTCAAAAGCCGATAGACTAGGAAGGAGAGTTTCATGAATTATGCTGAACTGCTTCAATACCCAGGCTATCTTTATTTGAATTCATTGTTCGAACCTGAAGACAACGCCTTAATCGTCGATATTGACCGTTGTAAAACACCTGAAACTCCAATTAGTGAAAATGATAATTTTTCGTCTCACGAAGCCTTCGATGTGGATGAAACCCTTCCCATTCTTCGACTTGAGTTTGACTTTTACATTGCTTATTCGGTTCTAAACGAGAGTTTCACTGCTTTGGACAAGTACGAGGATTATGAAGGGCGAGGTTTTTCACTTTATTCAAAATCCCGATACCTGGACTTTATTGAGATCGGCACCACAGCTGATGAAGAACATCCTGAGCCATACAACCACTACGGGATAAATGCTTTGAATCATACAATCGATGTGGTGTCGACAGAACCTCCAAGGGTTTCATTTCCAAGGGTTTCATTTATACAAAGAGATGTTCAACAAAAGTGATTTGTCTAAATTTATATTAGGAGTTTGAATGTAACTTATTAGCAATTAAGTTACATTCAAATCAAGTACTCAAGATAGGTGGTGAAGCACCGTGATAGATTGGCAATGGACAGAAGTGGATGCATTAGAAAGTCAGGAAAAGTGGAATGAAGCAAGATCGCTTTTAATAAAGAACTGGCAGGAAAACCCCCAGGACTTAAAAGTGAATATTCGCCTTGGTTTCTTTTGTTGGTATCTCTTAGTCGAAGAAGTCCCTCTAGGGGTCAAAAATGTAGACTTGGATGAGTTAACGACCATATTAGTTCAAGTTACGAATTTTGGATTAGCTAATTTCGAGGATTGTGAAGATTTCCTCTGGATTTTCGGATGGATGATTTCCCTGTTTCCGTATTACTTTGGTGATTATGAAGAATGGGAAGAAAAAGGTGAATCGATGTTGAAACGTGCCCATGAACTAAACCCAGACGACCCCATATATCGGTATTCTTACATAGGTTTCCTTCCCTCTAGTGAAGCCGAACTGAAGAACGAATTTCAACAATTGCAAGTTGTTCTGGAAGACAGGTTCCAAGGAAAGGGGTTATTGTCCGAGTACTTCAAAGATATCTGGCGTAGCTGATGAGGAGATTGAACCGACCAAAAGGTTCGCATTTAATGAAAAACCACCTGAAATCCAGACAGTTTTGTTTCATGTGAATGTAACTTAATCCTAATTAAGTTACATTCAATCTCCCAGTTTCATGCGCTTGATTAGAAAATCCACCGAAACTGATTTTGAACAAAAATAAGATACATTCAAAATGCAATGACAGTAAGTTTGAAAACTCGCTTTTTAAAAGGATTGGGGTTTACCTATCAAACGTTATTGAAAGAAAAAAAGATTATAAATCTGGTGTTGGAATTATTGAATTTGTTATTAACCAGCTTAGCACATGCAGCGAAGTGATCACTGCCTATAAGACAATTCCAGCAATAGCATCTAATTGGAGGTGAAAGGATGTTTATGAATACGGTAATCAACCGATTATTATGAAATTATCCGAGAGAAAAAGTGAGATTTTTCTTTTAATGCTCTCATTTTTTGCCTTTATATATGCCATAGTGGACATCTTTTATCAAATGAAGTCAGGTTATGAAATAAGATGGACTTCATGGATTGTGTTAATTTATAGCTTAATAATTCCGTTTTTTGTGATAAGAGATTGGAACAAAAAAGAAGAGTAACGAAGAAAGACTTATCTGGTTATGTGTGATCTCTTATTAAAAAAAGATAAAGTTTACATATCATGTGATTATGGGAAGTCCATAATAGAAAATTAGAGGAGGTACTGGTCCTAAGTATCTTCTGTTTTTCGTTTATGTAGGTGTACCTTTACTAACGGTTTTTCAAAAACAAAGAGATATATGATTTATCAGAATAGAACAAAAATAATTTGGCATATATTGGTTTTAGTGCTATAGTAAAGACACTATCTTTGAAGGGATGATGAATGCCAATGTTGAACTAATTCTATTTTCAGCGAAAATGTATGAACATTTTAGTTGCCGAATAGGATTAGTCTGCTCATTTATCTCTTTTCAAAGGACCGGTATCTGTAATTCAGGTTATTTGCTTTGAGTAAAATAGCTATCATGTGACTGATCCTTCCAAAAAAACTTGGGAGGATTTTTTAATTCCCCGTTTTACGGCAATTGTTAAATAAAGAACAGTTAAATGAACTTAAAAATGAGGAGGAATTTCATGCAGACGAAAGAACAAGTTTTTCAAGATATTCAGAAAATCATACGGGAAGATTATGCTGGACATATGGATGTGATGCATTTGAATCATCCTGAAAAATACCGCATCACAAACGACATGAGTGAACAAGAATTCGAGGAAACGATCAAAGACTATTTGCTCGATTTCCAAGACAGACATTTAATTTTCATCTCGAAAAAGAGCTCGTCACCCAGTGTTGGATTTTTGGTGAGGCGTTTTGAAAATGCTTTATATGTTACTCAACTTGAAGGGGAGACGCGGCTGCAGATAGGCGACAAGATTGTACAGCTTGATGGCATGGACATTCCAGAACTTGAAAACCTTTACAAGAAAACTTTGATGGATCATGTTGCAGAACGCCAATTATGGAATCGGGTAGTCTATAAAATGAAAACGATTCAGATTGAACGGGGGATGGAAATGATTGACTTGCCTTTGTCACATTACGAAGACCTGCCTTATGAAGGCGAGCATACATTCAAAAAGGTTGGTGTTTCCATCAGCTATATGAAACTGACGGATTTTATTGATGAGGCGCCGATCCAAAAACTGATTGATGACAATAAAAATGATTTGGAACAGAATGAATCCCTTATCATCGATGTCAGAAAGAATTTAGGAGGAAGCGACACTTCTTATTTTCCGCTATTTCCATACTTGTTTTCTGAAACTATCCCATTTGCTGATTTATTTCAAGAAGATGAAGTGATGTACTTGAATTACACGGAGCGAAATTGCCGGTTGCGGATTGCAGAATTTGAAGAGTATTTAAAAGAAGAGCAGGATGATATTACCTCGATATCACTAAAAGAAGAAGTTGGTCGTTTAAAACGACACATCGGGCAAGGGATGTTAGAAGTTCCAGAAGACATGGGGTTTGTCATCGAAGGCAAGTCTTTACCGAAGCGTGTCTTTGTATTAAGTGACTGCTATTGCGGCAGTTCCGGCGATACGTTTGTCAGCAACGTAAAAAAATCTTCCAAAGTTACCGTAGTTGGCCGGCCCTCAATGGGAATCATGGATTATGCTAATGTAGCAACAATGGATTACGGAGATTATGAATTTATTTACAGTACTACCCGGATGCACGAAAATTATTGGATGAACGGTGTAGGTATCAAACCGGATGTCTACATTCCTTGGACACCAGAGCATTTAAAAGAAGACAAAGATTTAGAAATGGTTTTATCACTTATTCAACAAGCAGAGAGTAAAGCACAATGAATACCAGAATCAACTGTCTTCAGCTTATATAGCATAAAATATTGGAAAGGGAGAATATAAAGAAGATATTCTCCCTCCTTTTTGTTCTTCAAGAAGACTTTCAGAGATCGTAAATATTTTTGTGTTAATAAAGATTAAAGGCTTTTGATTTATTTTTAGTTTACATATGATCCCTTATACGAAGTGAAGAAACTCAAGCGAAAGCTTTTTCTTTGTGTCTGTATAAACTTTTACGAACGGTTTCAAATGATAAAGGTATTAAGTTTTTATGGTACCCTTTTGTCGACTATTAAAAAAGGACTTCTATAGTTATTATCGAATGTATGAAATTGGAAGACCATAAAACTAACAGGAGATGATTTGCTATGTGTGGGATTTGTATCTAAACATGTTGAAAGGGACGCATCTTTACCCAAAAACAGAGAAGTCCTTCTGAGAAATGCCTTGAAGGATTTAACAGCTGATCCAAATGTTCTCGCTATATACGTAGGAGGCTCATTAGCAAAAAAGAACTTCGATAATTACTCGGATATTGACTTACACACGATTGTGAAATCAGAAAAGAGAGCGGAATTCATTGAGAAAAAGCGTGACAGGGCTGGGAAATGGGGAAACGTGCTATTTTATGAAAGCGATAATCCATATGATCCGGTATTGGTCACTCACTATGATTGCTTCGTCAAAATAGATAGCTGGTATCATGCTCTTGAAGAAATCGCGCCTTCCATTTGGTTAAAGGGGCTAAAGGTACTTTACGATCCGAATAGCTTGATAAGTAACATCATAAAAGAATCATCAAATTTCACATATAAACTTCGAACTGATGAAGTGGAATTCTGGAAAGGAAAAATTCTCGCTTTCACTCATGAAACTTATCGCACGGTTATGAGGAATGAGCTGTATTATGCACAATCTAATTTGGATAAAATACGGTGGCTTATTGTTTCCGGCTGGTATATGGAAATAAACGAACATTTCGATGCTTCCTATGGAAGTTGGTCCAAAGTTGAAGGGAAAAGAAGCACATTAGATCAAAGACAGCTTTGTCTTCTAGAAACATGGAATTGTGGGAGAAAATCTGATGAAATCATGGCAACTGTAGAAAGCATGGTTCCTGAAATTCTTAGACTGAATACTGTCTTAAGCGAAGAGGTTGGCCTTGAAACAAAAGGGGCACAATTTAAAGATATATTGGAAATGGTTTATTAAACATTCCTTAAATAGGCAAGAGATTTAACTATAGAAATAACAAGAAGCCGTCTTATTGTAAGATGGTTTTCTTTCTAAGAAGTAAAACTATTACTAGCAGTTATTGACATCAGGAGGGAGAGTACTTGGCTTGCTTGACACAAAGAGATGCGTGATTAATGTACTTCAAAAATCGGATTATAGTGATGTCAGAAAGATATATGCAAATCAGGAAGTTAGAAAATTTCTTGGTGGAACTCAAACTGAAGATTCAACTCGAATGGCCTTTGAAAAGATGCTTAACTCCAGACAAGAGTCCTTTCATTGGGTAGTCAGAGAGAAAACTACTGAAGAAATGATTGGTTTGGTTTCTCTGGACCTTCACCATGAAGGTGTTTTTCAAGAAGTTTCTTACCAATTTTTACCTTGCTGGTGGGGGAAGGGGTATGCGCGTGAAATCATTTCAGCCATACTGCGTTTTGCTTTAAAGAAGTTAAAACTTTCAAAAGTCGTTGCTGAAACCCAAACTGCAAACAAGGCATCCTGTCGACTCTTAGAGAGAGTAGGTATGAAATGTGAGCGAACAGTTATTAGATTCGGAGCTGAGCAAGCTATTTATTCTATCAAAGTATCTTAAAAACATTTTTTCAATAATCGGTTTGGGTACCAATCTCTTTCAGTGGGAAAGAAAACCAATAGTAGAAAAAAGGAAGGAGAAAACTATGGAATGGTTAATGAAAGAACTCTTAAGTTGGATCAGCATGGTGGATAAACCAATCTTGATCGGAATTTCCGGACACGGTGCTGCCGGAAAAACTACGTTCACTACCGAGCTTTTGAACCTTCTTGGCAATAATAAAGTCAATTACCTAAACACCGATCCGTATATTGTAAGTTCAACCATCCGAAAGCATGCCATAATCGACTATTCTTATCAAAATAAAAACCATCGGTATAAAATGACTGCCTGCCATCCCGCAGCTCATCATTTACCTTCCCTTGAACGAGACATTCGAATGATCAAAAAGGGGATGGAGGTATCTACGATAAATACGCCTTACCAAAAAAGTGAGCTACTCTCTGACAAGAATAATGTGACGATTGTTGAGGGGATGAGTACGGCATTTATTGATCCCGCTTCATTTGACGTGAAAATCTATTTCTATACAGATGGCGAAACGGAATTAAAGAGAAGGTCCGGTCGTGATGTGACAGAAAGAGGTATCGACATAAATTATTTAAGGCAGTCCCACGAAGAACGCCGGATTCAGTATGAACTGTTTATGCATCCTTATAGCCAGAATTTTGATATTATCATCAAAATGACTGATGAACAGACATGCCTTGAAAAAGCTGCCTTTGATTTCAAGTGGAATTCACAGTAACTTAAGGACAGAACAGGAGAGGTAGTATGAGGTCACATCAAATAAAGAAACTAAAGGCCGAAGATTTCTACAAATGCAGTAATATTTGGGAGATGGAAAAAAATCCGAAAATGACCGATCGTTTTTATGACGAATTAGTAAATGGAAACAGAGTCACTTTTATATGTTTAGAGAATGACGAGTTTGTAGGAGAAGGTTCATTAGTTTTTCATAACCATGACCCAGACTACACAATTCCAGGCCAACGAATTTATCTGTCGCGCATGATTGTAAAAGAAGAATGTCAAAACCGCGGAATCGGTGGTATTATTGTCGATTATTTAATTGATTATGCCAAGAAACTTGGATATAAGGAAATAGCACTCGGTGTAGACATAGATAACTTAAACGCACGGCATCTGTATGAGAAGAAAGGTTTTACGAATATTATATTTCTTGGCAAAGATGAATATGGGGAATACATGAAACTCATAAAAAAATTAACTTAAAGTTTATTTTTCATTTAGTTAAACGAATTCAGAGGTGATCATGTTGGGTAGTGAACAAAGGGAAATCAAAGTAGTCATTGGCGCTGAGAAATATAACAACAATCCAGGATGGATCCATACCCAAAAGGAAGATCTAAATTTGTTGGATAAAAGTACTTGGGAAAACCAATTCAAAAAGGATTCTATAACTGCAATTTTGGCTGAACATATATGGGAGCACCTTACCTATCAAGAAGGAATAGAAGCTGCAAGGCTTTGTTATCGGTATCTGCAACCACAAGGATATATTCGTTGTGCTGTACCCGATGGATACTTTCCCGATGAAGACTATCAAAATCTAATCAAAATTGGAGGACCTGGCCCTAAAGATCATCCAGCTGCTAGCCATAAAATCGTATACAACTACAAAACTCTATCAGCCATATTTGAAACTGCTGGTTATGAAGTGAACTTACTTGAGTATTGTGATGAAACAGGTCACTTTCACTTTAATGAATGGCGAGAAGAGGACGGAGTTATTTTTCGATCGAAAAAGTGTGATCCTAGAAATCAAGGGGATAAGCCCATCTTTCCATCACTAATACTTGATGCGACCAAGCGATAATTTTAGACTAATGTAATTTATGTTAAGAAGTTGATTTTGAAATGTATAAGTGAATCCAATAATAGTAAACAAAAAAGGTCATCGGTTTTTAAACTAAAACCGATGACCTTTCGATAGATACGACTTTTTTATCCCTCTGGTATTAAAGGAACTTTTACCACAACAAGTCCGGCAGTATAATCACCTGTTGCCAACAAAGCCACTCTTTCTAACTCCTTCGGAACTTCATAAGTCAAAATCACACTAGTTTTGCCGGGTGTCATGAATTTATAACGATTTTTCCAATTTCCTGGTTCGGTCACTTGAATATCTGTAATGGCATACTCGTTCCCATCATCATCCAGCGCCTTGATATTTTGTGGTTTGTAGGTCAGGGAGGCTTCTTCTCCTCCTATTTCCAATGTCACTGGGACAGAAATAAACCGATTTTCTTCTATTGACGGTGTGAGTCCGTCTGGTGGTTCTACTAAGTTTCCGAATCGGAACACGTCGTCTTTATCGGCGCTATCCCCAATCGTATAAAATCGATATGCTGTCTCTCCCAGTTCATCAATCGCATTTTTAGACGCTTGTTGAGGAGGTTCCTCTTCGTTATCTTCTTTGGTTGCATCGGATAGCATGTTTCCTTTGGTGCCGGTGTCAGAAGACACTGCGACATCTTCAGAAGAATCAAGTGTAGATTCTGGGATGGCAAACAACAACAGTGCCAAGACACCTGCCACTAAGCTCGTTCCGATCACGCCGATTGTCCATTTAAACTGCTTTTCGACTTTTTTCGAGTTTTGCAGCGTTCCATTGATAGCTTGATATGGCAATATGCGTGCAGCCTTTTCAGCCGGCAGTACAGAACCTAGTATACCGGTCACAACTGGAATCAACAGGGTAAAGGCTAAGAAACCAAATTCAGCGACTGGGACTCGACCATACATTTGGAAGATGAGGACAAGAGAAATGCCCAGGCCGAAGATGCCAGCCAAGAAGCCAGTCATGATCCCTTCGCAAATGACCAACAAACGAACACTGTGATTCTGCCAGCCGGTTGCTTTCAGGACGGCAATTTGTGCTTGCCGTTCCGACACGTTCTGCCACATGATTTCGGTGGTCGTCAAGACGGCAATAAGCAGTGCGACTGCCATCGCGACATAATGCATTGTTCTAACTTCTAGTGCAACAAATTCCCCGAGCCAGGTCGCATAAAGGACGCCTTTCAAGCGGAAGGTCACGAATAGGAAAAAGATGAACAGGCTTGTCGGAACAGCGATAGCCAGAATGGAAAGCAGGCTGCGCTGCCACTGGGTAAGCAAATTGTTAAAGCTCATCCCTATAACGGACTCGGAACGGACCCAGCGTCGCGTACGATTCGCTATTTCGCCCGAGCGCATGGCTTCGTAGGGCTTGATTCGACGAATCATCCAAATGGGTAGTAGCGAGCCTAACCAATAGATCGCCAGGCCACTCACCCCAATCAAAAAGACGCGCGAGAGTGAAGAATCGATACTGCCGGTGGTCATAAAAGCACCTAAAATCAGCCAGCTGATCAAAGCGACTAGAATACCGAGAATAGTTGACTCCAGAAACAATAGCCGGGACAGCTGAGAAGGTCGCCAACCGAGAGCCAGCAGGACAGAAAATTCTTTCTTCCGTGCATAAAGCATAATGATGTTCGACGCGAATACATAAACAATGGCCACCAGTATGACACTGGCAATTACACCGGACATGCCAACTTTGGTCTCTTGGAAGATGGAGATGGATGAACCCAGCTTGATCCACGGTTGCTGCACCCAGCCGACCGCTTCCTCACCGTTAAGGCCTGGTAAGTGGGTCAAGGCTAACTGCGGCGAAGAGCCCAAAGTGATATCGGTAATCAAGCCGGTTTTCGCTTCGATTTCAGCTGCCACGGCCTGCAATTTCGCTTCACTCACTTCATTCATCGAATCCACGCCCGCCACATTGACGCGGATAGCTGAGATGGGTTTATCTCCTAACACATGGGCCGCCGCCTCAAGAGTCGTCAGAACCAACGGTGGTTTAGTCAAAAAACCGTAGGGGTTATTCGTCGGTTTCATATCGTTAGGCGGATTGACGGGCTGATCGTCTGCATCCATCACCCACTGGGCTTTGGCAGGAAAGTAAGTTTCCATCGGGAGTTCTGTCAACGGATCTTTGGACATTTGCATGTTTTGTGGATCAAAGACACCGACGTAGTCAAGTTTCAAACGCGGCCATTCCGCACTGCTCTCCCCAAATTTCTTTGCGGGCCGGTACATATGGCGGACCGCCAGCATTGTATCTTCTGGCACTTCATATGGCTGGACTTGATACGAGAACGGCCATCGGTTTCCAAACGGACTGGTAACTGGTTTGTATTCGACTGGAGAAGGTTTAAACGTCAGCCAGTTGAAATCCTCATAACCGGCAGAGGAAGTGACGGAGTCGTCCAACACGTTCTGAACCAACGCTTGATGCACGTCGGTCGTCGTATACGCATACTTTTTCACTTCGTTTCCTTCTTGTTTTTCGAGAAAAGCTTCGCCGCCGTTTTGTTTGATTTCTTCCATCGTTTCCTCCTGTTCAGACAGGGCGAAAGGAAAGTCCAGTTTTTCGAACGTATAAGTCATCTCGGCATCCACATATTCCCGGTTACTGAGAATCACTGGGATTTGGATATCTGTTAAGTTATCGAAACCGACTTCGCTTTCTTCGACGATGTCTTCTGCCGTAAAGAACCGGCTGTTTTCATTTTGGATAATAGCCTCATCGATTCCGACGAGGGCAGACTCGGCTTCCGGATCGATTCCTGCGATTAAGACATCGCTCCCATAGGAGAGGGCATCAAGCATAGGGAAGGCCCCATATTCCTTGCCAAGTCCTTCTGCCCGCCAATCGCCGACGGTGAAGTAATTGTTAGCTTCAAAAACTTCGGCTCCTGCCCCGGTATCCGCCTCTTCATAGACATTCATTCTATATACGCCAGGTTCTTGGATATCGACGGTATCCAAGGTTACATTGGTGCGGATCGATCCCATCATCGCGATGGGCGCGGCAATGGAAATATCGGAGATGTTCTTAATCTCTTCGTATTGTTCCATCGTGATACCGCCGTCCATGCCGCTTAAATAATTGGGTTCGAGCAGGTTCATATCCTCCGTCACACTTCGGCTGCCTTCCGGTCGAACCACCAAATGGTAAGAAGATTTCCAGCGTTTTTGAAGCTCATCCACAACAGTGCCATTATTGGCTTGAGTGATGCCAATAAGATAACTGAGGCCCGTACTCAAGATCAGTACACCCACTAACAGAAGGATGAACCGCTCCTTGTTCCGCCACCACGAATTCCAGATAAACCTAAGCATAGTGGCTTACCTGGGTGTCCGAAACAATTTTGCCATCGCGCATCTCGATTTTGCGGTTAGCCCGATCGGCCAGTTTCGGATCATGCGTTACAAAAAGGACCCCGCAACCTTTTTCTTTATTTAACGAATGCAGCAATTGAAAGATGATTTCACCGGTTTCAGAATCCAGGTTACCGGTTGGTTCATCTGCCAAGAGCCATTTGGGTTCATGGACGAGTGCACGAGCGATAGCGATACGCTGTTGTTGGCCACCGGAAAGCTGGGATGGAAGGGCGTTCGCTTTGTCAGGTAACCCAACCATTTCTAATAATTCCATTGCGCGCTGTTTCTTGTTGTAACTGACCTTTCGGCCGAACAGCGGCGCCATGACGTTTTCGAATGCTGTCAAGGTTGGAATCAAGTGGAATTGCTGGAAGATAAAGCCGATATTTTCAAACCGGAAATCGGCCAACTGCTTGCTGTTGAGCCGATAAACGGGTTGGCTGCTATGCAGTATTTCCCCCGATGTGGGTTCATCAAGCGTACCTAAAATACTGAGCAAAGTAGATTTTCCGGAGCCTGAGGGACCTATAAATGAGATGAAATCGCCATCTTCCAGCACGAGATTGATGTCTTTTAACGCAAGAGTTTCGACACCGTCGCCTTGAAAGGCTTTTATTAATTTTCGGCATTCGATTGTCTGGTTCAGCGCAGACGCCCCCTATCTAAACAGTTGATAAATTCTATCTATTCCAAATATACCAAATTTTAGAAGGGAATAAAGATTTTTTTATAAGGATTCAACATTTAAACATATACAAGCTAGTTTACCTATGACCCCTTATCGGAAGAGAACCAGCTCAAACATGGTTTCTTCTTTTTCTTTATACCTTGGGAAAAGCACTTTAAAGAACAATTTTATTTTAGAGTTAATTACTATGAAAGCTTATTAAGATGAGTATTTACTAATTTGTTACAGTTGTGATAATATTATGGAAATTATAAAAAGCGTTGAAGAGAGAAGTACCTAAGGATTGATGGTTTAAAGAGAGCTCCGTTTTGCTGAAAAGGAGTAATGATCAACCTAGCGGAATAAAGTCTCTGAGCTTCTTGCCAAGCTAATCTTTTGGATTAGGGATAGCAAGACGGAATCCACCGTTATCAGGATAGGGTATGACTGTACCCGATAAGATTGGCTGCAGCAATGCACCAATAAACTAAGGTGGTACCACGAAATGATAACTTTCGTCCTTAAGATTAAGTTCTTGGGGGTGAAGGTTTTTTATTTTGTTTGAATGTAAACTTGTTACTACTATAAATTTGAAATGAGGAGAATGAACATGAATTCTATCTTATTAAATGTACCGTCTGAAGTAGAAACAGCACGACTAATTTTGAGAGCCCCTTCTTATTCTAGAGATGGAGAAGCAGTAAATAAAGCAATTAAAGATTCTATTCATGAACTGAGGCAATGGTTGCCGTTTGCACAAGAGATTCCAACTTTGGAAGAGACTGAAATTAGTCTCCGCGAGGCTCACATCAAATTTCTTGAAAGAGAGAGTTTTCGCTTTTTGATCTTCCACAAGGATTCTCAAGATTTTATCGGAACAGCAAGTTTACAGAGCGTGGACTGGGAAGTTCAAAAATGTGAGATTGGCTACTGGATCCATACGAAGTTTAGTGGCAATGGATATATAACAGAAGCAGTAAAAGCATTAATGGAATATGGGATTAATGAGCTTGGGTTCCAGCGACTTGAAATTAGATGTGAATCCACTAATCTACCAAGTCGAGCGATACCCGAAAAACTGGGATTCAAATTAGAAGGGATTCTTGTGAATGAAGATTTATCAGCAGATGGAAAAACTTTGACGGATACCTGTATATACGCGGTAACTCAAAAGAATTAATAGTGCAATTTTTATAGCTCATTTTTATTGAATTGGTTTACATACCATTAAGTTATCGGAAAAAGGAGATTTCACATGAAATTTTACGTCGCTTCAAGTTTTATCAATAAGGAACAGGTTAGATATGTGAATCAAAAATTAATAGATTTCGGATTTGTCCATACGTATGATTGGACGAAGAATAATCGCGCATCAACGTTAAGTGAGTTAGAAAATATAGGTGTGAAAGAGAAGAATGCGGTTATGGATTCAGATTTTGTAGTCATTCTGTTGCCGGGTGGAAAAGGAAGTCACATTGAGCTGGGCCTAGCCTTAGCTGGCGATAAAAAAGTATTTCTCTATTCTCCAACTGATGAAATCAATGATGTGTCGTTAACGAGTACATTTTACCATCTTCCGGAAGTTGAAAAAGTCATTGGAACGCTAGACGACTTAATTGCTTTAATTTATTCGCAATTTAGTGCTGCATTGACTTGAAAATAACCATTTTTAAAAGGGGTGTTTGGTATGAAAGTGATTTATCCTAAACCATTAAAAAGAGGAGATGCAATCGGTGTAACAGCTCCTTCTAGTGGTGCAGAAGAATCTCTGCATATTCTATTGTCTAAAGCGAAAGAAAATGTAGAAGCACAGGGTTACAAAGTAGTGATGGGCGAAACGGCTTGGACGCAACAAAAAGGAAGAAGTGCACCAAAAGAAAAACGGACAGAAGAATTAATGTCTTTTTTGTTAGACGAAAATATCCGAGCCATTATTCCGCCCTGGGGAGGCAGTTTCGCCATGGAAATCCTTCCGTTAATGGACTAGGAGAAGCTAAAAGCCGTTCCGCCGAAGTGGATACTGGGCTACTCAGATATAAGTACTTTCCTTTTTGCCTATTCAACGATAACCGGAAACGCTTCTGCTCATGGGACGAACTTTGCAGAATTATCAGCACCTCAATGGGATTCATTAACCTCCAGATGGACAGATGTGTTAAGTTGCCCGGAGAATGGAGAAGTCACTCAATACTCGTCTGATCACTATCAGTCCAACTGGGAGAAGGTGTATAGAAATCCAGCAACCGGCTTTTATTTTGATTCGGAGACAGAATGGAAAAGTTTGAGTGGAGATTCGCAAGTAGAATTTTCAGGAAGGTTCCTTGGGGGCTGCATTAGCACGCTGCGCACACTTATCGGTACTCCTTTCGATCAAGTGGACGACTATGTTTCGAAGTATGCGGCTGAAGAAGGGGTTGTATGGTATTTAGAAAGCGTGGGCTTGGATGCGATTAATATCTACCGGAGTTTATGGCAAATGAAACAAGCCGGTTGGTTCAACCATGTAAATGGCATTTTAATCGGAAGACCTTCTCGTTACTCGGCCAATCAAGATTTTCAACTAATTGATGCGTTGAATGACATATTTGCGGATCAATATATCCCTGTCCTCTATGATGTGGATATTGGCCATGCACCTCCGCAAAACATTATAGTGAATGGAGCTTTTGGAAAAGTGACATATACTAAATCCAAAGGAACTATCAATACGAGCTATATTTAGTTAGTTGTTAAAAATACTGACTTACATATATGGTTTTAATGGAGAAAATAAGCTCAAGTTTGAGTTTTTTCTATGAATTGGGCTTTAGCAATGTTTTGAAAGAAGTGTAACGTTTTATGGATGAGTTATAGGAAAATCAGTATTTAAAATGTGCTATAGAAAATATTGGAAAGGAGGCTGGAGTATGATTGAAAGCTTGGCTAAAAAAATCCCGTGTATCAAAAACTATCGAAAAATTTCTCAAATTAATAAAGGGTTTTCAACAGATCAAAAATTCTTAGTTTACATGTCAAACGGCAATGATAAGCTCTTTCTTCGACTATTTGCCTTGGAACAACTTGAATCAAAGAAAATTGAGTACTCAATTTTGAAAAGAATGCAAGACCGTAAAGTCAATTGCTGCAAGCCAATAGCTATTGGTGAAATAGAAGAAAAGGGATATATGGTTACTTCCTATATTGAAGGTAACGACGCAGGAGATGAAGTCTCAAGCTATACCGATCAAGAGCAGTACAACCTTGGTTGTGAGGCAGGAAAAGAACTAAAAAAAATGCATCACTATAAAGCTCCAGATTATATTCCCTCTTGGTATTCCAGAAAGCTTGAAAAGCATGAGAAGTATGTAGAGGCTTACTTATCTTCAGGTATTAAAATTAAAAATGATGAGAAAATAATTCGATTTATTAATGATAATAGCTATCTTATGAAGGAGCGTCCAAATCTTTTTCAGCACGATGATTTTCATCTCGGAAATCTTATTGTGAAAGATAGAGTTTTTGCTGGAGTTATAGACTTTGATAGATATGATTGGGGAGATCCTATTCACGAATTTCTAAAAATAGGTATTTTCAGTCGGAATATAAGCATTCCTTTCTCAATAGGACAAATAAGAGGGTATTTTGACAATATAGATCCTGACGAAGATTTTTGGACCCTATACGCTCTTTATATGGCTATGTGTGTTTTTTCAACGGTTGTTTGGACCTTAAACTCATTTCCAAAAGACCTGAATAATATGCTTGGGAGAATAGATACTTTTCTGGACGATCATGACTCCTTCGATAGAATGAAACCAAAATGGTATAAAAATAATTATGAAGGAGAGCGATTTTAGCGACAATTAAATTTTTGAAAAGAAAATTATGTTTCTAGATTTACATTTTAGTTTATATAGTCCCACTTTTATCAAAAGCGAAGAAGCCGAAGAATACGCTTCTTCTTTTTTTTTTTTGAAAAGTAGCCTTTTGCGCTTATTTTAAAAAGAATAGATGACTTTGTACGTTCCGAATCATAAAAAAAGAACTAACTACTGTTCAATCGAAAGTTGTATAGAGTGGAATAAACAAGTCGGGTAAAGTGAAAGGAGAAGAAAGGGAGGAATTTATTTTGATTAAAGGTCTTTATGAAGCCCACTTGCCAGTCAGTAACTTAAAACGCTCAGTTGAATTCTACAAAGGCTTAGGGTTAGAGTTCGATCATCAAGTTGAAGACAAATTAGCTTTTCTCTGGATTGAAAAAGAAAAAAGTTGGTTAGGTCTTTGGAATACTGAAAAAGTAGAAGTAGAATACCATCCATCTATCAGGCATATTGCTTTTGAAGTATCAATCGAAGGATTGAAAAAGTCTGTAGAATGGTTAAAGAATAGGGGATATGAACCAAGAAAGGCATTTGGATTTGAACCAACAGAACCTTTTGTCATGCCGAATAGAGATTTTGCACATGCCAAGATCCATTTCAATGATCCAGATGGAAATAGCTTAGAATTCATCTGCAAGCTAGAAAATCCCCAAAAAATCGAAGAGAGAATGTATTTAAGTGAATGGGAACAGCTGCAAGATAAACAATAGAAATCGGCTAAAGTCTTAAAAGGAATGGTTTACATACTGCCGGATTATCGGAAGCGAAGAAACTCTAGCATGAGTTTCTTCTTTTTTTATGGATAAGTGTAGTTTAAGAAGGGTTTCTAATTCACTGTAAATAAAAATTCTCTAAATTCAGCCGTTGACAAAATATTATTTATCGTTAAAATTTATTTTAACGATAAATAATATTAGGGAGTGAGTTTATGTTAGGGAACAAAAATATCCGGAATCTTTTTCTGGGAAGGTTAATTTCCGCATCTGGTGACAGCTTGTATGAAATCGCTGTAATCTGGTATGTGTTTGATTTGACTAAAAATGCTTTTTATACAGGAGTAGCTGCAGCAATTGTGATGCTTCCGAAATGCTTTAATTTTCTACTGGGGCCACTAATCGAAGAGATGAACAAAAGAAAAGTATTAATTTACGCTCAATTTTTCCAATTTCTATTGATGCTTTCTATACCATTTGGAATTTGGGTGGGGTATGAATCCGTCTTTCTTGTACTGGCTGTCATGTTTTTTATTTCGTTCCTAGAAAATTTCCAGGGAACAGCTGAAATTGCTGTTGTGCCCAAAATAGTTGAAAAAGAAGAAAGGGGGAAATTCAATTCGCTGATTAGCAGTTCTCAGCAGCTGGTGGATCTTTCTATGAAAGCTGTTTTTGCCGGATTTATCTTAACTATCGGCGTTCAAAATATTTATCTATTTAATGCTTTGACCTTCCTGGTGGCAGCTTTATTTTTCAGTATGCTAAAAGTAAAGCAGACAAATGTAGTGATGAAACGAAAAACAAGCGATTGGACCGAGTATAAGAAAAGCTTAAAGGTCGGATTTATTTACTTTTTTACATCGAAAATCGTTTTTATCTGTCTGCCTTTTTTGATTGCCAACTTTTCTTTCGGCATGGCAGAGGCTATCCTTCCAGTCTATGCCAATGAAAGAGGAGGAGCTGAACAATATGGCATATACATACTGGCAATAAGCTTGGGCAACTTAGCTGGCTCATTAATGGTTGTAAAAGTAATGAAGTTCCCATTAGGCTTCTTAATGATAATGTTGCCATTACTCTCTTTTCTGCTATGGGCTTCTTCTATTTTTACCAGCAGCAATTGGACTTCAACCGTTTTTCTTGGTTTGGCATTTGTGCCGTTTGGAATGATGAGGATTCTCTTGATTACATTTTTGCAGACATCTATAGATGAAAATTTACTGGCAAGGGTTTCTTCTATCATTGACAGTGTCATAGTGTCAGCTATGCCTCTAGGTGCCCTGCTTGGAGGGATGTTGTCACCAGTAATTGGCGTCAACTATATGATGCTAATCAGTTCTCTTGGACTAATAGCCATCGTCTTCTATTTCTTGTTGAACAAAAACATCAGAACTTTGCCAAAAATTGAAGACATTAAACTTCAAGAACAAGTCTGAAAAAGTCAAAAGCCACTAAGTTATTAATTAGTGGCTTTTGTATCATCTTCATACGTGAGGATAGAGAAGGTATATTCTTTTGTATCGGTTTTATCTTGCTCGCTCCGGCTACTAATCAACTTTTGAATTTCTTCATTTACCTTGATCCATTCTTCATTTGTTAGGGAAGCAGTCATCTCACTATAGATTGCTCGTGACTCTTCTCGTATTGTTCTGTCTTTTGCCTCGGCTAAGTCAGATTCCAGCAAACTGAGTCCTTTGTTAACCGAGAGCAAAATATGTGAGAGAAAAAATTCGAAATTTTTACTTGCGAGTTCTCCTTCGAGACGAATAACTTCATCGTTGCTGAATAAATGACGCGAAGTATAATATTTTTCAATTAGATTTCCCACTTGCTTTTCTTCACTAACCTTTATGAGCTCCATCTTCAGCAGTTTTTGAATAGGATAATAGAGTCGAGATGATTTGTCATTTAGTTCAGTGGCAATTTCTTTAACTGTCTTTTGTTTATCTTTAACAGAATAAAGAATAGCTTCGATTTTAGGGTCGAAAATTAATTTCATCATATTGTAATTGCTGGACATTTGAATCCTCCCTTATAAGATGTATAAATTTATTTTATCGCATAAAACTATTTTAACAATAATAAAAGAAATAGAAGTAAGCTTATTCTTAGCAAAACATGTGAACATATCCACTATGGTTGGTAAGTTTATTTAACATATGATCCTTAATCTTAAGAGACTGAACGCGAACTTTCTTTTTTATTCATCTATCTACATATCCTCTAATTTACATATAATGTATAATCTGATTCAGAAGAAATTTGAAAAAGGGCGTGAAAGCACATGTGGAATGAAAGATTCATTAATACAGAGAGAGGAAGTTTTGAGGTCTTTGAAAAAGGAGAAGGCGAACCGTTGGCTATCACGCATCTATACAGTGAATTCAATCAAAAAGGAAATCTAATGGCAGAGCCTTTTACAAATTATTACCGTGTCTACCTGATTAATCTTCGCGGAGCTGGCAAGTCTGTTAAAGCAAATAAAATCGAAGCGTATAGCATGGAAGAAACATTAATAGACCTAGAAGCAATCCGGAAGGCTCTGCATTATGAAGAGTGGTCTTTTGCTGGTCATTCTACAGGGGGGATGCTCGCTTTGAAATATGCGATCAATCATCCAGCAGCTCTTACCAAAATAGTTGCTGGGGGAGCTGCAGCAAGTAAGGAATATGGAAAGGATAAAAGCAGTATTTATTGTAGCGAGAATCCACATTACCAGAGGGTTTTTGAAATTATGGCTTTACTGAATGATCCCGAAACACCTCTTGAAGTGCGGCAGAAAGCAAGTTATGAATGGGCTTTAATGTCTTTCCACTCAGAAGAGAAGTTAAAAGAATCGATGAAAAAACCGAACAGCGGAAAAACTGTCGGTTCACGTCTAGACTATTTTATCAATTACGAATCTCCTAATTATGATATTCGAGATCAATTAAAAGAAATTCACATACCGAGTTATATTTATTCAGGGAAGTACGATGCCCAATGTCCTTTAAAGTTTGGGGAGGAGATCGCCAAATTAATTCCCTCGGCCAAATTTACAGTATTCGAAAAAAGTAATCATAACCCGTTTTCAGAAGAAGAAACTGAGTTTAATAATTTCGTTAGAAAAACGCTTTAAATTACTCAATATGTGGTAAATGAAAGAGTTGTCGAATGTGCCTTTCCAATTTCCACCTCTGTAGCCTCAGGTTTTCACATTTACAAGTCCTGTCATTTGAATAGTAATAAGTGTTCTATAATCTCCTGGTTTACTTGTTTGGGGTTGTCCAAATTTGTAGCGTGATGGGCATCCTTAATATAAATCATTTTCGACTGAGCAATACGAGCGGCCATCTCTTTTTGCTGCCTTTCCGTCATACTGTCATGGTCGCCTTGAAGAATTAGGGTGGGACAATTAATTTTGCTTAACTCTTTGCCGCTTTCCATTTGTGAAACTGAGTTCCATATTCGTATCCAATTTTTTAAAGGGATGGAGCTAACGGTTTCTTTAATGTACTGCTTGTTGCCAGGATTAAATTTAGAAAGGGTTCTTGCTTGAATACTAGCCATGACAGGCATAGGTATAAACATGCTTGACCATCTGTTGATTGGAACGAGCATTTTTTCAACCCAATTGTATGAATTTGTAAAAGGTGTACCGATTAAGACAAGTGATTTCACCCGTTCCGGATGCCGGATAGCAGTTTGAAGAGAAATATGGCCGCCCATAGATAATCCGCAGAGATGTGCTTGTTTTACTCCTAAGTGATCAAGTAAACCAACTAGGTCTTTTGTGAAGTCTTCGGAGTC
The DNA here is from genome assembly GCF_028890485.2 of Planococcus sp. SK3692. Lineage (GTDB taxonomy): Bacteria > Bacillota > Bacilli > Bacillales_A > Planococcaceae > Planococcus. Next base: position 108,178 of record NZ_JARCHV010000001.1, on the reverse strand, counting down.
TACTTTTCCTTTTGGCAAAGAAGACTTTCCATGCCCACGTACATCCCATGAAATGGTCATATAATGTTTAGATAGTTCCTCAACTTGTGGTTGCCACTGTCGATGATCCCATGAAGCACCATGTGTGAAAAGAATCGCTTCTCCAGAACCTTTAACTTCATAATGCAACACCACATTATTTATCTTGATGTGAGCCATTTCGTCCCTCCAGTTTGAATGATTTGCGACTTTGATCACCTTCATAGCATTTAGGAATTAATGAAATAATATCCATTTAAATTTTAACATAATTAACCAATTTGAAAGAACGTCAGTTTATCAAGTATATTTAGATGTTAACGTGAAAAATATAGGAGAGAGGTAGTTTACATATTGATGTATCGGAAGCTACAAAAACAGAAGGAAGAAGAGAGGCAGGTACGTCTTCTCTCTCTTTGCTTTTCTTAAAAAGGTATATTTGCGATCAGTTATATGGAGACGAATTCGTTTTTCCATAGTTTAGTTGTTGAAATGGATTTCACATTGTCGAACGTATATCTGTCAATTCGAATCTTAAAGCAAACTCTCTAAAACAAATTTCTTATATTTTCCTTTTATCATGTAAAAAGTCAAATTATTTTCTATTACCCTAAAATTATGATAACGTTATTTACAAATGTGTTTCATATGTTTCATTATGATATAAAAGTCTTAACCATTTTAGATGTTAAATTTCGGGAAACCGAAATTTGATATATATTCAGTTGAATATTCTAGAAATGGGGAGGAAAAATTATGACAAAATTATCATGGTCAAGGTTAATGTCCCTTACAGTGTTAAGTTCTGTATTGGCTTTAGCAGCATGTGGCAACGATGACGCTTCAAACGAAGAGTCAACGAATGACTCGGATGCTGCAACAGAAGAAAGTGCCGATGAGGGCGCAACAACAGAAGAAGGTGCAGGCGAGGGCACAAATGAAAGTGCAGAAACTGAACCGAAAGTGACTGAGTTTGAACCAGCCTTTCCGGAACAAACTCGAGCACCTGCGGTAGAGACAGAAACAGAACTGAATGAGGAAGTTGTCGTTGAAGGTCTTGGCGTGTCATGGGGAATGGAGGAGTTCGAACCAAACCGCATTCTAGTGACGCAAAGAGATGAAGCAGAACTTCTTATTGTCACCCTTGAAGACGGCACTGTTTCAGATCCGATCGAAGGGACACCAGAAGTCAATAACTCAGGGCAAGGCGGGTTGCTTGATGTAGCCGTTGCACCGGATTTTGACGAATCTAGATTAGTATTCATGACGTTTTCACAAGACTTTGAAGACGGTACGGTCACTGCTGTCGGTAAAGGCGTTTTGTCAGAAGATGAAGCTTCACTAGAAGATTTTGAAGTCATCTTCCAAGCGACACCAGCTTATGACGGTGACTTGCACTATGGCGGCCGCATCATTTTTGATGAGGAAGGCAACCTATTCTTAACAACTGGTGAGCGTTCAGATGATCCAATTCGTGAGCGTGCGCAAGACTTGGATGCTTACTTAGGTAAAGTCATTCATATTACACAAGACGGGGAACCAGTAGATTCGAATCCATTTATTGAAGATGAAGACGCATTGGATGGGATTTACAGCTACGGTCACCGTAATATTCAAGGCATCGACTACAATCCTGAAACAGGAGACTTGTGGATTGTGGAATTCGGCCCGCAAGCTGGCGACGAACTGAATATTATTGAACCGGCAAATAACTATGGATGGCCAATTGTTTCTTATGGTATCGAGTACACAGGTGAATTGGTCAATGATGGAATTTCAGAGCACGAAGCGCAAGGTTTTGTTGAACCGAGATATTATTGGGATCCAACAAGTGCACCGAGTGGTATGGCCTTCTATGACAACGACGCAATTCCTGAATGGGAAAACAACTTGTTCATCGGTGGTTTAGCACCGAATTATATTGTACGTGTCGTTATTGAAGATGACATCGTTGTTGGAGAAGAACGATTGTTAACTGATGAGGCGCAACGTTTCCGTGATATTCTTGTCACTGAAGATGGCGGGCTGATCGCCAGCACAGATGGCGGTCTGATTTACCGGATTACTGCAGCAGAATAATTTATTATTCTTAAAGAGCACCTAATCTTAGGTTAAACCTACGACGGTCAATAGTAGAGAAGCAGGCATTCATGGCAACCCATGAATGCCTGCTTTTTTGTGACTGAACAGCTTGAAAGTATAAGGGGGGATCGAAATAAAAAGAAAAGAATTGCTTCCACGAGCATGTCCCATTTCACTTTATGGTATAATTACCCAAATTAATAAGCGTTTATCGATTGCTTAAATTAGCATACATCTCGTTAATAAAGTTATTTATGCTTCGTATTCAGTTTGATGAAGAGGGGGTTTCTTTATGAAATTAACCATCATATTTCTGCGTTTTGTGTACCTTCCTGTAGCTGGCCTTTTTTTACTTCCCGTATCCTATTGGTTCGCAGCTGGCTTCATCTCTGAATACGGACCGGAAGCACCTGAAATTATCTTTCCACTCTGGCTCATCCCCGCTGCAGTGTTCGTATTAGGTGTTCTCATACAATGTTGGAGAAAGTATTTTTGGTTAGGAATAGGGGTTACTGTGTTTGCGTTCGTCCTTTTCTTTACGGACCTCATTCCATATAGAGCAATCGATTTGTTTTGATTAGATATTGGGAAGCCGTTTCTAAATGAAGGATTAGAAGCTGCCGGATTTAGGTTTTCTAGCCTTATTCGCTAGTCGACAGATTCATTTTGAAAAGGCCACACATAAACTAGCTGTCTTCGTGATGAGTTTTGAAGAGCAGCTTTTTTGCTTGCTCATTCATAAAATCAGACATATGGATGAAAGTCTTGCAACCAAGTTTGCCGTATCATTTTAAGCAAGATGGAAACTAAAATTTTTGCAGAGTGTATGCAGCTTTATGGACGCTGTTCCCAGGGACTTAGCGTTCCGATCACTTGATAGCTTTTGTTGCCTCGCACGGCATTTATCACACCTGTTGAGATTTCCTCATGTGTCAACCAGCGGGATACGCCCTTTTCGATTTTGAACCCGAGCTGCACTTGGTGATAGCTTATATGGCAGGGGGATATTATGGTTGGCTTGGATATCACTTCGCTTTGAACTGCTCCCAATAACATGGACTAGTTTGCAAGGGATGGAAGCGGGGAGGAGCTCGCTTAAGCAAGGGATTACATCACTCCCAGATGCATGGATCCAGGCAATGATCAACTGAATTGTGCCCTGTTGCTGAATCTTAATAAGTTCAGCAGCGAATGCTTTCGTATTTGAGTAGTCGACGAAGACAGGCATTAATTGATTGCGGTTTTGATCGAGCAGTTGCTGCATTTTCTGCTCGCTGCGTCCAATTACTGAAACGCGGTAGCCATTTCTCGATAACTCTAGCGTCGCTTGGGCGAGCATGCCGGTTCCGCCGATGACAAGTGCATGTTTCAACTGGATCACTCCTTATATGAATGGAATACTTGAAAAGATAGAAAGGGTGGAATGGATGGCCATCATTATGGAAGCTTCCAATTGTTTATTGTTATCAACTGATCAAAAAAGGTCGGAAAGCCTGTGGCGCGACGATCCGTGTTTTAAATTTATGTTCTCCTTGAAAGGATCGATGCATTACCAAAGCAACCGCCACGATCTAACCATATCGGACCAAGAATTTATCGTGTTCAATCCGCATGATGGGCACCGGCAACTTGCAGTAGACGACCATAAGTTTTTGGTCGAACTGGATGCCTCGTTTCTTAAGGAGGCAGCAAGGGCTGTTACCGGAAACGACAAGGAACTTTATTTTGCACAAACGCCTCAGAAGAATCCTTTCATCGAGCAATGGGTTCATTTTGTGCAGCAATACGTGATGATGGAAAGCGGAAATGATTCTTCTGAAATTTTCTTGGAGCATAGCTTTGCCCAATTGAGTTTATTGCTCGCAAAAACCGCGATTGGGACGCATACACCTGATATAACCACTGAACCTTTCCGCACGGTCCACCCTGTACTTTTTCAAGTGATGACAGCGTTAAAAAATGATTATCAGCATGCGTGGACATTGGATGAGATGGCGGCGATTTTGGATATCAGCAAGTTTCAATTGGCGCATCTATTCAAAGAGAAAATTGGCGTTTCCCCGTATTCCTGGCTGCAGCTTTATCGTCTCGTGAGAGCACAGGAGCTATTGATCCAAACAAACCGGACCATCACGGATATCGCCTATGCCTGTGGATTTTCTTCGATCGGCTCGTTTAATCAATTATTCAAGCGGCTCTACGGCTTTTCGCCGCGTATGTTCTGTCAGGACGCCTCGAACAAGATAAAATAAGGCGGCCATCACCATTAGGCTGCCACAGATGATAAATAGCTGCTGGATGCCTACGGTGTGAGCAAGTGCGCCGAAGACCGCGAGCGACAAGACGTTGGAGCCATAGAGTAGAACCGCATTAAAGCTGAAAGCCCGGCCCATCATGTTCGCGGGCACAAGGATTTGGATCAAATACACCCGGGCTAGGCTGGACAGCGGCAAACCGGCCGCTGCAATTAACACTCCGGCAAAGTAAAACGGCAGGTTACTCGCACATCCAAGCACCACAAGTCCGACTCCCCAAACAATCGAGCCCCCTAAATAAAGCGGCAAGGTCAAGGTTTTCCAAAAATAAGGGATGGCGATATTGGTCAAAATCACACCAACTCCGTACCAACCCAAGATCAGGCTGTAAAGTTGTTGGCCGCTCCCAGGGTAGCTATCAATGAGCAGCAACAGTAAGCCGACCTGCCAAACCCAGGTGTTGAAAAAGACCATCCAAAACGTTGCTACAAACAAAGTCTTGATCGTCTCTTCGCGTTTTGCCCACTGAATAAACACCCTAATCGAACGAAAGATTCCTTGTGTTTGCACCTTTTTTCTATCATTTTCATCTATCGCCTCCTGCCAATGCACGTTCAAGATCAGCATTGCACTTGCAAGATAAGTCAGGGCATCGATTGTATAGAAGTGAATCGTGTGCCCGCTAGTTACCAGGGCGATTGCGAAAACAGGTGTCAAAACTTGAATCCCTCTTGTCACTGTATCCAACAAGCTATTGACCGCTGTTTGTTGATCAAGGGGTGTGATCAGCGGCAACACGGCTCGGTAAGCGGGATTGTACAAACAACCCAAGCTTTGAACCACAAAGGCAACCATCAGCAAATGCCAAAACGCCAGCATGTCCAGTTGATGCAATATAACCAACGAAAAGATGAGCGGGATCCGCAGCAGGTCGATCCATACGAGCATCCTTTTTTTATGGCCCCGGTCTGCAACGGCCCCGCCAATCAAGCCAAATAGCAAATAAGGCATGGCTTGTGATATAGCAATGATGGTCGTTAAAGCGGCGGACTCTGTCAGTTCATAGGAAATAAAAAGAAAGGCAAGCCCTGCCAACACATTGCCGAGTTGGGAGATGCCAGCTCCCGCTAAGTAACACATAATGTTTTTGTTTTTCAATACACGTCGGTACATAACAACCACCTCCCGTTCAGGTTACGCTGAATTTCAAGAAGGCTCTATACGAATCTTGCTGTTTTTTGCAGCAAGAAATCAATAGTTTAAAAAGAAAGAGCGCTGCAGATTTGCAGCGCTCTTGTTTACTGTTGGTGATTGGATGATCTTTAATTACCACTAGAACTAAAATTACAATGAAATGGTAGTTGTGAATTCTAGCAGGTATAGTTTAATGAGAATTACAATGTTTTACAAAAAACAAAAATAATTGAAACGTTCTGAACCGCTGGGATCTCTAATATACAAAGGGAGGATGAGGCAGATGCAGCACGATGAAGAAGTAATTACAGCGGCGATCGAGGGAGACCGAATCGCCCTTCAGCAATTATTGAAATCTGAAAAAGAAAGATTATACAGGATGGCTTATACATATGTGAAAAACGAAGACGACGCTCTCGAGGTATTTCAACAAACTGTACTTCAAGCAATCGAATCGGTGCATCAAGTGAAAGAACCGTATTATTTCTCAACTTGGCTGGTACGCATTTGCATAAACAAAGCGCTGGCGTTTTTAAAGAACAATAAAAAGTTGGTCTACATGGATGAAGTGGAGGATCGGAATTTAGAAAATAGTACAACCGCCGATGTGGCCGAACGATTGGATGTGTCGAGTGCCTTGGATTCGCTGCCTGAAAAATTCAAGACAGCGTTGATGTTGAGGTATTATCAAGATTTTACAGTAAAGCAGATCGCCATCGTGATGGAATGTCCTGAAGGGACAGTGAAGACAACCCTTCACCGTGGATTGGCGATGTTGAAAAAGGATTTGAAAGGAGTGTACGCAGATGAACGACAAAGAGATTTTAATTAAAAATGCTATGCAAAATATCAAAGTGCCGGAAGACCGCTTGGAGTCCATCATTGATGATGCCTTTTATGAAACTTCAAAGCCTAAAAAGAACAAACGGAAAAAATGGCTCATACCAACTATCGCTGCAGCGGTTCTACTTATCGGCTTGTTTACGGCAACTCTTTCTGCGTCTCCAGTTCTTGCAAATTATATGGCCCAAGTACCCGTCATCGGAAATGTCTTTTCCATTTTCGCCGAAGAAGAAGAGGGGCTCATCCAATACGAGCGCTTCAGTGATGACGTAAAACTAACCCAATCCAGCAATGGCATCACCATTTCTATAGACAAAGCTGTATACGACGGAACAAATGTCACTTTCACTTACACGGTTACTGCAAATAAAGAATTAGATGACTCTGCCTACCTAACAGGTTTTCCGCAATTGCTTGAAGGAGAAGGTCCTGCAGGCTCGATGGATTGGAAATTGGCAGAAGGGTCATTGATTGGCATCAATACCATTCCGCATCTTGACGAAGAAGCAGCCCAGGTCAACGTATTGTGGGAACCGAAAAGTCTGTATACGGATGGCGGAGAGATTGAAGGCGATTGGAAATTTGAGTTTGCGGTCGATCAGTTGAAAACAGATCCGATTATACTGGACGAAATCAATTCAGAAGGCGGTGTGTCCATTCACTTTACGGAAGTAACGTTTACGGACGTTGCCGTGAATGTCGCCTATCAACAATTGGTGGAACCAGCTTTATTGGAAATATGGGAAGCGGTGGAAGTCGAGCTGATGGCTGCGGATGATTTGGGCAATGTCTACCTGGTTCCTTATAATGGTGGAACAACCTACGCAGGTGCCCGCACTAGGGAAGATTTTTCTTGGACCGCCACAATGAGAGGGCTTGATCCTCTGGCCACCTCATTGACCTTTTATCCCTTTGGCCATGTCAGCCGAATGGAGGAAGGCAAAGAGCCGGAATCGATTCGAATAGAATTTGATGCACTTGAAATCAATATGCTGGAAGGGACCTATCAAATTATTGAAGATCCCGAGTTCCCAGTTTATGATGAAGAGGAAGAAGAGAAGCGATAATAAACAAGCCCGGCACAGTTTATCACTGTGCTGGGCTTGTTTTGTTATCTACCATTCGAACACAAATTTCAGTGTAATCGTAATTGCGGAATAAATGACAACGGAAATAAGAAAAGTCGGGAAATGCGTTTCTTTTTCGCTCGGCAATTCGTGCTTGAAAACCGTATAGATCATCGCACCGGAAACTAGGGAGAAGACGATCGATTTGAACAGCGGTGTCAGTTCTGTCGTCAAGGCGATAATCCACCCGCTGATAATACCGACAGCCAATATATAACGGCCGTATTTATTGTATTCCACTGGAAACTTTCTCCACATATCGTGGGCGACCGCCATGAAGTGCGGACCGATTGCGACGCAATAGAACAAGGCTTGAATGGCTGATACTTCAAACGACAAAATGGAGTAGGAGACGAGTGCGTTATAGAAAGCATAGAACACGATGACGGACCAGAAGGTCGAAGTGTGGGAAATGTAGTTTTGCTGGATGACGATTTGAATACCGACGAACATGACGACGCCGAGGAGGCCGACGAAATAGATTTCCGACTCCATCGTCAACTGCCGGTACGGTTCTTCGATGGCGGCTTGTTGCTTATGAAGCGTGGGGAGCAGGTAGATAAAAATATACGAAACAGCTAGCCCGCCCGAAAACGAAAACCATTTCACTTGCTTCAGTTTATCTCGAGGCACCAGGACACTGGCAAAAAAATGGATCAAGATGAATACAATGCCGATCAAGAACGGTATCAACAGCATGACCCAAGCCTCCTGTCAGATGAAATGATCTGGTGAAATGGCTAAATTTTGTTAAATTAAAAAGTAGTATAGATAACATGTGAGGAATTTCTATATGTACTGCTTCGACTTTAAATAATAAATATCCTTTTAATCTTTAGAAGTGTTGCGTAGTTGAAACTATATTCAATAAGACGATAGGGTTTTTTAGTGAAGAAAGAGAATCTAGTCGAATGACTAAAATTCCGGAGGCTGATGATGAAACACAATATGCACTATGAACTTACAAGCATGGCGGATACGCCTGAAACATTTTCTTACGCAGAAGACTATTCGTTTTGGATACCGATGATTGAGTATTTCTTTGTGTATGCAGATTCATTTGAAATTCATTGCTGGAAAGAAGAAAGCGCAAAATTCGAAGATATTGTAAATGAGTTGCCGAATGTAAAACGTGATGACGATGGCCAGTTGCTTATTGCAAATGGGCAATTAAATGAAAAAGCGAAAGAACTCATTCTTACGCGTTCTCTTGATGCAAAAGGCAGGTTGAAGTGGTTCTCTGTATTTCTGGAGAGACAAGGCGAACTACTATTTTCATCTGAACATTATGGAATGGAATTAATCGGTTACGAATTAAACGCAGAACAAATAGCCTTTTTAGAAAAAGTTCTTCCTAAAGATGTTCGTATGTTTGAGTGGTGAAGGTGAAGAAACATGAACAAAAGCTTTCCGAAATATGATTTAGTTTCCTGAAGCAAAGCCCATTAGTTAATTATCGCCGATTTCTATAGTACAGAAATACTGTGAAACTTTTCAGTTGCATTTTTCCTGCAATGGGTTTATATTATGTGAGGCATCAATTAATGAGGGGTCAATGAATATACCTCAAAACAATCAGGATAGAAAAAGGAGCAATTTACCATGCACACATTACAAAGCAAAAAAACCAACGACTTCAATGAAATCGTCAATGGACGCCGTTCCATTAAACAATATGATCCGGATGTGAAAATCAGCCGCGAGGAAATGACCGAAATCTTGGAACAAGCTTCTACGGCGCCGTCTTCCATCAATATGCAGCCTTGGCGTTTTGTCGTCATTGACAGCGCAGAAGGAAAAGAAAAGCTTGCGCCGCTCGCATCTTTCAACTTGGAAAAAGTGATGAGTGCATCAGCTGTCATCGCCGTGTTCGGCGACCTCAACAACATTGAGTACGCAGAAGAGATTTATGGAAAAGCGGTCGAACTCGGTTATATGCCGGAAGAAGTGAAAGAATTCCAAGTCGGCTACTTCAAACCTTTGTATGAAGGCATGTCGAGAGAGCAAATGAAAGACATCGTGATGCTCGACTCAGGGCTTGTCTCCATGCAGTTGATGCTCGTTGCCCGTGCATTCGGCTACGACACCAACCCAATCGGTGGCTATGACAAAGAGAAGATCGCTGAAACGTTCGGCTTGGACAAAGAGCGTCATGTGCCAGTCATGCTTCTCACGATTGGTAAAGCGGCCAACGAAGGCTTCCAGTCGTACCGCTTGCCGGTCGAGACGACCACGACTTGGAGCTAAGCCAGACGACCTTGAGTATTGGGGATGTATGTATTATATTTGACTGGTCAATGAATAGTGGGCACAGCTATCAATTGACTTCATCGATCATTTAGGAGGTCTTTCAATGCCGTGTTCATTTTCAAAGCAGGAACAAGTGCTGCACCAGTTTAAGGGCCTGACCAATCAAATCAGCCCGAAGTTCGAGCGTTGCACAGGCATCAGTGCGTCGCGTTATGAGTTATTGTCGCAGCTTTATAAAGTGGACGAAATCAATCAGTCGACGCTGCAAAAATTGGTCAATATCGATAGCGCCGCGGTCACGCGCCACTTGAAACAACTAGAAACGAGCGGCATGGTCACAAAGCGCAGAAATCCAGAGGACAATCGCGTAATCTTTGTCAGCCTAACCGATGAAGGCCGCGAGCGCATCGTCGAATACCGCAAAGAAAATACGGGCTTCGTCAAGCAAATGCTCCATGATTTTACCGCTGAGGAAGTGGATGCGCTTAGCGATATGCTGCGTCGCATGCAAGACAATATCGTTGATTATTAAAAATACAAATTAAAGGATGGCGAAATCATATGATGATTATTCACGCACATTTGCAAGTTAAACCGGACCAAGAGCAAGCTTTTTTAAACGAAAGTAAAATCCTGATCGAAGCCTCGCGCCAAGAAACAGGCAATATCCAATACGATTTGATGAAATCGGTAGAGAAGGACGGCCATTTCACGATGGTTGAAGTATGGAAAGATGCGCAAGCGATCGAAGCCCATAACACGAGCGAGCATTTCACGGCTTTCTCCAAAAAAGCGGCTGGGTTCATGAGCGCGCCAATCGAACTCAAAGTTTACAGCGGTGAAGCTGTCCCGATGTAAGGAACTCTAATTTGTTCAAGCGAGATGCCAGACCGTGCTTGAACATATCCGTCATCTGTGACAAGATAGACCTTGAAAGACAAATGCTAATTTCATAAAACACATGTGGGGGAATCGGTGTTGCCGATTGAGAGAATATCCGTGAGATATTGACCCTTGGAACCTGAACTGGCTAATACCAGCGGAGGGAACATATTCAAATCGGTCTATTCTGCGATGATATGCGCCCAAGGTTTCTATAACCTTGGGCGCTTTTTTGTATCCGCAATTGGATATGTCCCCTCATTCAGCTCCTGAAATCATCTTTTATGAGTTAATTCAGAGGGGGAAACAAGATGAAAAAATGGACGATTGCCATCGCGCCGGTATTGCTGATGGCGGCATGCACTGAAGAAGCAGAAAATCCGGGCAGCGATGTAGCGAATGAATCACAAGAGTTGAAAGAAGTGACGATGGTCTTGGATTGGACGCCGAATACCAATCACACCGGCTTATATGTCGCGCAGGAAAAGGGCTATTTCGAAGAGCAGGGACTGGATGTCGAGATCATCTTGCCAGGTGAAGCAGGCGCCAATCAATTGGTCGCTTCCAACCAGGCGGAGTTCGGCATTGGTGCTCAGGAAAGCTTGACGGAAGCTCGTGTCCAGGACATTCCGATCGTCTCGATTGCGGCGCTCATCCAGCACAACACGTCTGGATTCGCCTCACCCAAAGAAAAAGCCATTGAGTCGCCAAGTGACTATGAAGGAAAAACTTATGGCGGCTGGGGAGCGCCGGTCGAAAAAGCGTTGCTTGGGTCCATTATGGAACAAGGCGGGGCCGATGTGGAAAACGTCGACATCGTCAATATTGGCAATAGCGATTTTTTCACGGCCGTCGAGCGCGACATCGATTTTGCGTGGATCTATTACGGCTGGACAGGCATTGAAGCCGAGCTACGCGGCGACGAATTGAACATGCAGTATTTGACCGATCTCTCGGACAAACTGGATTATTACACGCCGGTCCTCATGACGAATGAAAACATGATCGCAGACGATCCGGAAACCGTTCGTGCATTCACCAAAGCCGTGTCGCAAGGCTATGAATTCGCCATTGATGAGCCGGAGCAAGCGGCTGAGGTCTTGATCGAGGCAGTGCCGGATTTGGATCCGGAACTGGTGAAAGCAAGCCAAGAGTGGCTATCGCCGAAATACCAGGACGATGCGCCGCAATTCGGCGAACAACAAGAGCAAGTTTGGGCGGATTATGCTGCCTGGATGTTCGACAATGGCTTACTGGATGAGGAATTGGACGTCGAACAGGCATACACCAATGAATTTTTACCGGAGGAGGAAAACTGATGGCCAATGCACTTTTAAGTATTCAAATTATCCCGAAAACGAAGAATGGGGAAGACGTTATTCCGTATGTCGATAAAGCGATTGCCGTCATTGAAAAGTCAGGTGTCCCGTACCAAGTCAATCCATTGGAGACGACGATGGAAGGGGATCTGGCCCATTTATTTTCAATCGTTGAGGAAATGAATGAGGCGATGATCGAGGTCGGCAGTTCGAACGTCATCTCGCAAATCAAAGTGCTGTATCAGCCGAACGGCGCATCGATGGACAAATTGACGGAGAAATACCGGCCGTGATGATTGTGCGAAAAGGATGGAGACCGGTTGTGGTCCTCATCCTTTTATTGATCCTCTGGCAAGTGCTGGTGCCGCTCTTTGAAGTGCCGGAATGGCTGCTGCCGACTCCATATCAAATCGGGCTTGAAGCGATAAACAGTTGGCCAAACTACAGCGGTCATCTATTGGCGACAGTCCGTTTGTCGATCCTCGGCTTTTTCATCGGATCGTTGATTGGGCTCGGTGTCGCGATGATCCTTCATCTCGTGCCGAAACTACAGGAGACCTTTTATCCTTTGCTAATTTTATCGCAAAATATCCCGATTATCGTTTTGGCGCCGCTATTGGTCATTTGGTTCGGCTTCGGCTTGCTGCCAAAACTGATCATCATCATTCTCGTGTGCTTTTTCCCGATCACCATCGCAGCACTTGATGGGTTCAGGCAGACGAGCGGCGAATTGCTTCATTATATGAAAATGGCTGGAGCCAATAGACGCCAAATTTTTTGGAAACTCGAATGGCCGCATGCCATGCCTTCGATTTTCTCGGGCATGAAAATCGCGGCGACTTATAGCGTCATGGGTGCCGTCATTTCCGAATGGCTCGGGGCGCAAGAAGGCATCGGCGTTTACATGACGCTCGCCTCATCGTCGTTCCGCACGACGCAAGTCTTTGTCGCGATCTTGTTGATTATGTGTTTGAGTATGCTGTTTTTTGCGGCGATTGTGTTACTCGAAAAGCGGGTCATCCGCTGGAAAACGAGCGGGGGAGGGAATCCGAATGGCTGAGCTGGTGATTGAGCAATTGACGAAACGCTTTGAGGGGACTGAAGTATTGAAAGAGCTGTCGCTTCATATTGCAGAAGATGAATTTGTCGCCGTGCTCGGCCCTTCCGGCAGCGGCAAAAGCACCTTGTTTCATTTGATCGGCGGACTTTACGAACCCGATGCAGGAGCGATCTTGTTGGACGGCGAGAACATCAACGGCCAAAAAGGCTCCGTCAGCTATATGCCGCAAAGCCCGTCGCTGCTGCCTTGGCGGACGGTGCTGAATAATGTTGTATTAGGGGCTGAACTGGCAGGGCAAAAAGATAAGGAAGCGGCTGTAAAAATGATGGACAAAGCAGGGCTTGCAGGATACGAGCAAGCATATCCACACCAATTATCGGGTGGCATGAAGCAGCGTGCCGCCTTTATCCGCAGCCTCTTGAGTCCCCAGCCGCTCATCTTGCTAGACGAGCCGTTTTCAGCACTCGATGAATTCACCCGTTCAGAAATGCAAAAATGGCTGCTCGACATCTGGCAGCGCAATAAACGATCGATTCTTCTCGTCACGCATAATATAGAAGAAGCGTTGTTTTTAGCCGACCGCATCCTGGTGTTATCGGAAAAACCTGCGCACGTGGTTGCTGAATTCAAAGTGGAATTCGCACGGCCAAGAGCGGAACACATCACTCTGAGCGAAGAATTCCTGGACTATAAAAAACAGATTTACAAAGTATTGAAGGAACAACCATCAACATACTAACGATCAAAGCGGCCGAGATTTCTTGGCCGCTTTTTCATATTCAGTGGTTTTCAGGCAGGCCCTCTAGTCGTCGACATTTTTTATTAACCAGTCTCTCAGTAGTCGGTTAAATTGTACAGCTTGCTGAACCGGCCAATCATGCCGTGCCTCTGGGATCAAGATTCCGGTGGCATGGGGGATAAAAAGAGGAGCAATCTTAGTCGACTGAACGATTGCGCGTGATTCCTGCGCTCCCGCTGCAATCAAACAGGGCTTATGGAAATGGCCATACGATGAATCGAGGCGAAAGCGAATGATTTCCTTCCATATGGATTCATAGGTCGTGCGGGTTAAAAGTTGGTAGTTGGAGATGAATTCATTGATTTTGTCAGCAGGCAACCGGTAATATACACGGCCCATTTTTTCAAGATAAGGCTTATTGCGCATGCCCCGCTGCACAGCGCGTGATTGCAATTTCAATAAAAATCCATAAGGCAGAGGCTTGACGGTGATGCCGCTAATAAAGAGACTAAGAACTTTTTCCGGGTAATGCTTAGCTAATTCCAATGCAACATGGCCGCCTAAGGAAAGCCCTACAACGTGAACGGAACGGTCTTTGATAACTTGACGGGCAATCAACTCCGTTGTATTCGCTAGACTGACCCAAGGAATGCCGGCGCTTTTTCCGTGGCCTGGCAAATCGACCATGATTAACTGATAATCGGAAAATGCCGTTTCTTGCTGCCACCACATCCAGCGGCTTGCACCAAGGCCATGAATAAAGAGGATAGTTTCCGCTCCAGTAAAAGCCGTCTCTGAGTAATCGATCATTTTAGACACCCCTCTGTTCCAGTATTGAACACGATTCGAACTATTTTAAGGTGATGAAATTAGCATGGCACAGTGATGAAACGATGAATCAGGCTATATTGCTTTTACCATTCCCCAATTTCACAGCTTTTATCATCTTAAGGAATGTCGGAAAGTGTGCTCATATCTGATTGAATTTAGAAACAAGCGGTTGGCTTGATGAGTGCCATCACCTATGAAAATAAAGCTAGCTGAAACTGGAGGAATTCCATTCCATCCAAAGAAAAAATGATAAGATAGCATCAAAATACGAATGGGGAGGGGCAGCGATGGACACGTGGTTTGGTGCAAGATCCGATTATCCGTTTGAGCTTTTTTCCGTAAGCCATTTGGTCGTACTGGCGATCGCTTTAACAGGGTTCCTGTGCTTGGTTCTTCTGAAAGACAATTTATCTGTTAAAGATACGCTGTTCCAACAATTGCGCTGGTTGCTGTTTATTGTCCTGCTCATCTCTGAAGTGTCCTATCAATATTGGGCCATTAGCCACGATTACTGGAGTTTTAACCGCTATATGCCGCTTCATCTATGCGGAGTTGCTTCTATTACTGCCATGATCGGCTTGTTGACTTTGCATCCTTTTTGGATCCGCGTGTCATTTTTCATCGGCATCGTCCCAGCAGCACTGGCACTCGTCACGCCGGATATGCCTTATGATTACCAGCATTACCGCTTCTGGAAATTCTTTGTTCATCATACGGCCATCGCATGGGCATGTTTGTTTTTGGCTTTGGCTATGCCAAGCGCACTCACGTGGCGTTCAGTGTTTTCGGTCTATGGACTTTTGCTCATCTATGCAGCGGTCATCGGATTTTGGATCAACCCACAGATGGAAGCAAATTACTTGTACTTGTCGCAGCGGCCATCTACCGTGTCGCCTTTGGATTTTTTCGGAGACGGCGTTTGGTATTACATCAATTTATGCTTGGCTGCTTTCTTTTTATTCGCAGCTCAATATGCGATATTCCGCTGGCTTTTCAAGAAGACAGCCATTGAAGAAAACTGAACGCGACTCTGAAGCAGCTGTCGAGACGGAAAAATTTCCGCTTTGGCAGCTTTTTGTTGTTTAATAGAGGACTATTTGCATATTTAGAGAATAAAAGGGGGACAGAGCGAAAGGGGTGGCGTGAATGGATTGGGTAGTCGTACTGAGCTGGACATTGAACTCTTTGTTGCTGTTGAACATCGTGCTCGCACTGGTCATCATCTTCAACGAAAGGCGGGATGCAGGGGCTACTTGGGCATGGCTATTGATATTATTTTTCTTGCCGATACTTGGATTTATCGTCTATTTGTTTTTCGGAAGGCATTTGACCAACAACAATTTCTACAATCTAAGCGAAGATGAACAGTCTTATTACACTCGCCAAGTCGATGCTCAAGTCCAGCGCATCCAGGCAGGGGAATCAGAGTATGATGAAGAGCTGCTGAACAAATATGAGCAATTGCTGATCATGAATTTGCGATCGTCCAAATCGCTCGTCAGCTTCTACAACGAAACTCGCATTTTTTCTGAGGGCAATGAGAAATTCGATAAAATGATTAAAGACATTAACAACGCGCAGGAAGAAGTTAATGTCCAATACTACATCATTAAACGGGACGCGCTTGGCCAGCGGCTCTTTGATGCTTTGCTCGAGCGGGCCAAAGCAGGGGTCAAGGTGCGGCTTTTATATGATGCGGTCGGGTCAAAAAGCTTAAAACAGTCAGATTTCAAAGAGTTGATCGAACATGGCGGCGAAGTGGAAATCTTTTTCCCATCCAAATGGGGAATCAATTTCCGCCTCAATAACCGAAACCACCGGAAAGTATGTGTCATCGACGGGAAGATCGGTTATATCGGCGGGTTTAATGTTGGAACGGAATACTTGGGTCAAGTGAAGAAATTCGGCTATTGGCGCGATGTCCATTTGCGCATAGAAGGCGATGTCGTCCATCATATCCAGGACCGTTTTGTGTTGGACTGGAACTACGCCAACCAGTACAAGAATCGAGACGACATTTTTTGTTTTCCAACTCACCAAATCAGGCATTTCTCGCCGATGCAAATCGTCACCAGCGGGCCCAATTCGCATACTGAGCATTTGAAAAACATGAAAATCAAAATGATTTCTTCGGCAAAGCGCGAAATCTACATCCAGACGCCGTATTTTATTCCGGATAAAAGTTTTATGGACGCCTGTAAAATGGCCTTGCTGAGCGGTGTCAAAATGAATATCATGATTCCTGGCAAGCCGGACCATCCTTTTGTTATGTGGGGATCTTGGTCGTTTCTTGGCGAACTGCTCGATTACGGGGCGGACGTCTATCTATACGACCGCGGTTTTTTGCACGCCAAGACGATGACCGTGGATGGCGAGATTTCAACAGTTGGGACCACCAACCTGGATGCCCGCAGCTTTAGGTTGAATTTTGAAATCAATACGCTCGTGTTCAACCGCCGGATTGCGCTGGAACTGGAGTCTCTGTTCGAGTCGGATACAGCCGACTGCCGCAAATTGACGAAAGAACTTTACGCACAGCGCGACTGGACCATCAAGCTGCGCGAAGGTTTTGCGCGCCTATTGAGCCCGATCTTATAATTTGTAATAGTTAAATGTTAAATACCATACAAAAAAAGCTGGAACCATTTTAGGTTCCAGCTTTTTCGTATGCCCAAAATTCCTAATCCCTACAAGCGTTTCTGTGACATGGCTTCGCGCATATGGCGGAGTGCCGTCTTGCCTTCGTCTCCGCGGGCGATCATGACGTTCGTGTAGAGCGCATCGATTAAGGTGAGCTGGGCGATGCGTGAAGCGAGGGCTTCTGAACGGAAATCCGTTTCTTCCGACAAGGTGTACAGGACAATATCCGCATCTTTGGATAAAGGCGATTTGGCGAAATTGGTTACGCAGACGATTGTCACTTCTTTTTCCTTCAAGACATGAAGCACTTCAAGGACGTCCCGCGTGCTGCCGGAGTGGGAGATGACAATGGCTACATCGCCTTTGGTAAGCTGTGATGCAGACATGAGCTGCAAATGGGCGTCCATATTCATCGCCACATGAAGGCCGAGTCGAACGAATTTATGATAGCCGTCCATGGCGATCATCGCAGATCCACCGTTTCCGAAAAACTCAATCTTGCGTGCGGACAGCACTGCTGCGACTGATTGTTTCAAGGCCTCTTCGTCAATGATCTGCAAGGTATCTTCAAGTGTCTTGATGTTGGAGCGGAACACTTTTTCCGCCACCGTTTTGACTTCATCACCTTCTTCAATTTGTTCATGGATATCTTTTAATGGCGCAACGACTTCCGCAGCTAGGGCGATTTTGAATGCTTGGAATCCTTTGAAGCCGAGGCGCTGGCAGAAGCGGAAGACAGTCGATTCTGCGAGCCCGAGCTCGTCGGCAATTTGGTTGATCGTCAAATGGATGATGTTGCGCGGGTCATTCAAGATGTAATCGGCAATTTTCTTTTCCTTTTCACTAAAATTGCGGTAACTGCCACGGATGGCTGCCAATGCGAATGGTTGTTGTTTCATTCTGCCACGCCTCTTTCTATTGCTTGAAGTTTTTTTATATTTCTATCATAACATGCTTGTATGTGGAAAAATATTTGATATACTGAATCCATTAAGGAAAAATATTCTTTTATTCTATAGGAGGTTTTAAAATGGAAATCGGAATTATCGGTTTGGGCAAGATGGGCAAGAACTTGGCACTCAATTTAACAGATCATGGCCACACAGTGGTAGGGCATGATGCGAACGCCTTGGAAGTAAGCGATTTCAAAGTGGCAGGATCGCTTGAGGAGTTGGTGCAAAACCTTCAGGCCCCGCGTACGGTATGGTTGATGGTGCCGGCCGGAGAAATTACGGAATCGGTTATCACACAATTGGTGCCGCTTTTGGACAAAGGCGATGCTATTATCGACGGAGGCAACTCGAACTATAAAGAATCGGTGCGCCGCGCTGAGGAATTGAAAGCGAGCGGAATTTATTTCTTCGACTGCGGCACAAGCGGCGGGACGGAAGGCGCACGCCACGGCATTTGCGCGATGATCGGCGGAGATGAAGAGAAATTCAACGACATCGAACCGCTATTCCGCGACATCTCAGTCGAAGGCGGCTATCTCTATGCCGGAAAATCAGGCAGCGGGCATTTCATGAAAATGATTCACAATGGCATCGAGTACGGCATGATGCAATCGATTGCTGAAGGATTTGATATCCTCCATAAGAGCGATTTCGACTACGACTATGAGAAAGTGGCAGGTGTCTGGAACAACGGCTCAATCATCAGTTCTTATTTGATGGGCTTGACGCAAAATGCCTTCTCGAAAGATGAAAAGCTCGATGGCATCAAAGGGGTCATGAACTCTTCAGGAGAAGGGAAATGGACAGTGGAAACGGCACTCGACTTGAATGTGCCGGCACCGGTCATCACGATGTCACTGATGATGCGCTACCGTTCGCTTGAAGACGATACATTTACAGGAAAAGTGGTTGCGGCACTGCGCAACGAATTCGGCGGGCACGCAGTCGTCAAGAAATAAATTATTGCTTATCTGAAGAGGGGGAAATCACATGGATGGTTCAACATTAATTATCATCGCCGTCGCAAGCATTTTCGTATTGCTGTTTTTGGTCATGCGCACGAAATTGCACGCGTTCGTCGCGTTACTATTGGTAAGTCTACTGCTCGGCATCGCGGCGGGCATGCCGCTTGGGGATGTTATTCAATCGATTCAAAACGGCATGGGCGGGACGCTCGGCTTTGTCGCAGTCGTCGTTGGCCTTGGCGCCATGTTCGGAAAAATGCTGGAAGTTTCCGGTGGTGCTGAACGCTTAGCTGCTACATTGATCGGGAAATTCGGAGAAGATAAAGCACCATGGGCTCTTGGCGTAACAGGTTTCATCGTGGCCATTCCAGTATTTTTCGATGTCGGTTTCATCATTTTGGTGCCGATCGTCTACAGCTTGGCGAAAAAGACCGGAAAATCGCTTTTGCATTACGGGATTCCGCTATTGGCGGGTCTTGCAGTTACACATAGCTTCATCCCACCGACTCCGGGGCCGATTGCGGTTGCGGAACTGGTCGGGGCAGAACTTGGTTGGGTCATCCTGTTCGGGGTGCTTGCGGGGATTCCTTCCATGATTCTAGCGGGACCTGTTTTTGGACGCTACATAGGGAAGCGTATTCATTTGACGATTCCGGATTACATGGATATTAAAGAACAGGAATACGACAAAGAATTGCCAAGCTTCGGCATGATTATTTCCTTGATCTTGATTCCACTTGTATTGATCTTGTTCAACACCTTGTCAGCCGTCGTGTTGGATGAAGGGAACCAGATCCGTGAGATCTTGACTTTCCTTGGCCATCCATTCGTCGCCTTGACAATCGCTACGATTCTGACGTTTTTCTTCCTCGGCACGCGCCGCGGCTATTCGCGCCAGGAAGTTCAAGACATTGCCACGAAAGCACTTGAACCTGCGGGTATCATCATCCTCGTTACAGGGGCTGGCGGTGTATTCAAACAAGTATTGATCGACTCAGGTGTTGGTGATGTGCTTGGCCAAATGATGGGCGATTCTGCGCTTCCGCCGATTGTCCTAGCGTTCTTGATCGCTTCAGCAGTCCGTGTCGCGCAAGGTTCCGCTACTGTTTCCATGGTAACGGCTGCCGGACTGATCGCACCGCTTCTGGAAATTACCGGAACAACGGGTCCTGCACTTGGCTTAATCGTTATTTCCATCGCTGCCGGCGCTACGGTCTTGTCTCACGTAAACGATTCCGGCTTCTGGCTTGTTAACCGCTATTTTGGAATGAGCGTCAAAGATACCTTGAAATCCTGGACCGTGATGGAAACCATCATCGGCCTCACCGGATTCGTGGTAGTATTGATTTTGAGTTTCTTTATTACATGATTTCAGAAAAAGAAAAAGGAATCTTTCCTTTTTCTTTTTCTGCTATAAGGAAGGAAGAAGAACATGCCTGAACAATCCTATTATCTAGGGGTCGACATAGGGACCACTTCCACAAAAGCTGTCCTATTCAATAAAGCGGGAGAAATTAAAGATAGCCATACAGTTTTCTATCCCTTGCACACACCGAACCAATTGACTGCCGAACAGGATCCGGAAGAAATTTTCCGCGCTGTTTTGACAGCTGTCCGGGAAACCTTGAGAAAAAGTGACATCAGCAAGGAATCATTAAAACTCGTGTCGTTCAGTTCGGCAATGCACAGCCTAATTGCGGTGGACGCCGAAGGGGAGCTGTTGACCAATAGCATTACTTGGGCAGATACGAGAAGCTCAAAGCACGCGAAGCACATCAAAGAAAACTTGAATGGCCATGACATTTACTTGCGGACCGGTACGCCGATTCATGCAATGTCGCCATTGTCGAAACTGTTATGGCTGCAGGATGAAAAACCGGAAATCTGCCAAGCTACTGCGAAGTTCATCAGTATCAAGAGCTATATTTTCCACAAATTCTTCAGTGAATATGTCGAAGACCATTCAATCGCCTCTGCTACCGGCTTGTTTAATTTAGAACAGCTCGACTGGGACCAAGGTGCACTCGATGTATCTTGTGTCACAGCAGAGAAATTGCCGCGCCTCGTGCCGACGACTGAGCAGTTCACAGGAGTAGCCCCGGAGTTCGCTGCGTTCATGGGCATCCGGGAAGACCTTCCATTTGTCATTGGTGCGAGCGACGGCGTATTGGCCAACCTTGGCGTCAATGCCATCGATCCCGGCGTCATTGCCGTGACCATCGGGACGAGCGGTGCCATCCGTACGGTATCACCGGTGCCGAAAACCGACCCGAAAGAGCGGACTTTCTGTTATGTACTGACGGAAAATCACTGGGTCATCGGCGGTCCGGTCAATAACGGCGGCATCATTTTGCGCTGGCTGCGCGATGAATTCGCGTCTTCTGAAGTGGAAACGGCAAAACGACTCGGGATTGATACGTACGACGTATTGACGAAGATCGCTGCCACCGTCAAACCAGGAGCTGACGGGCTATTATTCCACCCTTATTTGACAGGGGAACGGGCACCGCTCTGGGATGCCAATGCCAGAGGGTCGTTCTTTGGCCTCAGCATCCATCACCAGAAGCAGCATATGATCCGCGCTGTATTAGAAGGCATCGTCTTCAACTTGTATACCGTGCTACTTGCCGTTGAGGAATTGACAGGAGAGCCCGCACGCATTCAAGCGTCCGGCGGTTTTGCCCGCTCTGAGTTGTGGCGTCAGCTGTTGGCCGACGTCTTCGACAAGCCGGTCATCATCCCGGAAAGTTTTGAAAGTTCCTGTCTCGGTGCAGTGGTCCTCGGCATGTACGCCACAGGTGAGATCGAGGATTTCAGCATCGTCTCTGAAATGATCGGCAGCACCCATACGCATCATCCGGAAACGGAAGCGAGCAATATTTACCGTGAACTGCTTCCGATCTATATCCGCTTATCGCGTTTGCTGAAAGAAGAATACGAAAGCATTTCCGATTTCCAGCGCAAGCATATGAACTAACGATAAAACCCGAAGCCATTGCGCTTCGGGTTTTTCTAATCCGCCGATTAATTGATTATATAGTCGATCGATCTTTTGTGGAAAATTTCTGAAAACGAGACGAATCTTAAAGAGCTTTTGATATACTAATATTTACAAGTACAGGTGCTTGCTGGGATCACTTAATTAATGGCATCCGCAATGGTAGATATTATGAAACTCATTTTATTATTCGATTCACAAGCTGTCGGTAAAAATGGTCAATAAGTATTTAATGTTTTTAGAAAATCGCTAGCCCTCCTGTTAGATATCTGGACAAAAAGAAGTTTAAACATGACTAAGAACTGAGGTGGGTGATCCATGCTGAATCAGGTGTTAAAACAATTCAAGCTGCAAGTGATTTCCGTCGACGAAGTCGAAGATTCTTTCAGTTCAACGGTTTACAAATGCACCTTACAAAATGGCGAATCCGTCTTTTTGAAAATCCCGTATACCCGTGTGAAATATGAGCGCGAGCTGGCCGCCTATAAAATCCTCGCTGAACATGTCCCGATTCCAAAGCTGCTCGATCATTGGGCGGGTGACGATAGCTGTCCAGGGGCTTTTCTGCTGGCCGAACTGAAAGGAAAGCCTTTGTCCGCAACAGCTTCTCCGGAAATCGCCTATCAAATCGGCGCCATGCAAGCGTCTATGCATCAAATCAAACCTTCTAACACAACCGCACCTGTCGCCATACAAAATGAATTCCCCAATTGGCATGAATTTATCGAAAGGCAGTTTTACAGCTTCGCGGAAGATGTGAAAGAAGTATTGGATGAGGATTTATATATGGCTAGCATACGGAAGTTTGAGCAAATGAAAGGGGAGCTTCCAGCACCAGACGGGCCGAGTTTTGTCCATATGGATTTCCGGCCAGCCAATATCATTGTGGAGGAAGGCCGGGTTTCCGGCATGATCGATTTCGAAAGTGTGCGCTTCGGTTCGACGGAAATCGATTTCACTAAAATTCACCGTGATTTTTTAAAGTCGGATCCTGCCTTGTTGAGTTCTTTTCAAAAAGGCTATAACAGTATCCGGCCGATGATCGATTTACGAGCCGTTTTGCCTTTTTACCGGTTTATCGATGCCTTTAACAGCATCGGCTGGAGCCAGCGACGTGGACTGGAGAAGAATTTTGCATTCTATGAAGCCAATTTGCGCATTTTGAAAGATATGCTTCAGGGAGAGCAGCTCGAAAACAAAAGCTAAACTTTTAAAAATCCGGAAAAGCTGGAAAATGTCATATCTATCCGTTTGGAGGATGAGAGATTCGTGAGAAATCAAACTTATGTCATTTGGGATGGTCAGACTGTAAGCCTGACCTGGCAGCCCTATAAACCACTCAAAGAAAACGACATCGTGACAAGTGTTCATGGCTACTGCTTTCTAGATGAAAAACTTGTGCTTGTTCAAGTAAAAGGGCGAGGATTTAATGTTCCCGGCGGTCATGTGGAAAAAGGGGAAGAGCCTGAATACTCATTGAACCGAAAGGCTTGATCAATACAGGCGATGCAAAAAGTGAGAAGACTGCTGAAAATGATGTATGGATTTAAGCGGTTTTTTCGTGAAGTTTGCGTTGTTTCCACATCAAATAATGTAAAATAACAGCATACTCTGTTTAGGACGTGATTTTCTTGCCGGATTGGACTTATCATACGATGTTTGAACCGACGCTTTCCCGCTTGCCGGCAAAAACCGGGAGAGAATTTATCCATCGAGGCATGCATCGAATTGCCTCGATTCCTGGCGGCAGCAAATTGATCGAATACTTGGGGCACACGGCTCCAGCCAAGCAGCTGGAAAAAGAGATTTTCGGTTTAAAGATTGCCAACCCCGTCGGCTTGAGTGGAAAAATCGATCCTTTGCTTTCTGGAACCAAGGCATTCAGCCATTTAGGCATGGGCTTTATTGAAATCGGCCCGGTGTCGTGGGAGCCAGTAGAAGCGGGCTCGCCGGCTTTCACCGACGCCATAGATAATTTGGTTTTTCCATACAATTTGGAGTCACTCGGCCTCAAGCAAACGATCGAGAAGCTCGAGAAGCTAAGTCCGTTTAGCAAACCGCTTTTCATCCGCATAGCAAAAAGCGGATCTTTTGAGCAGACCCGTTCGTTGTTGCACAAGATGTCCGCTTACGGAGAAGCTTTTATCGTCGAAGAGCCGCTAATTACGGAGCATTGGCAGTCTTTAAAAGAAGCAGTTGGCGGCAAGCCGTTGTTATATGCCAGTTCTGCGGATGAAACTGATTCCGTCGTTTCGAAACTGGCCGCTAATGAAATATACATAGACGGAATCGTCATCGATGAACAGGGAATCGACACAGGTGAAGGCATAAAATATCCGCTCGATCAGGCCGGGGAATTGGCCGAAAAAGTGGCTGTTATCCGACAGTGTAGTAAAGTGCCGATTATCGTATCAGGCGGAATCGCTGAACCAAAAGATGCACTGGCTTTATACGGGGTCGGAGCGGATTTGGTGATGCTCTCTAGCGGTTATGTCAGGACCGGCCCCGGATTGCCGAAGCGGATCAATGAAGGGCTGCTGGATCAACGAATAACTGCGCCTCCTGTGTACGATGGCTGGATTTGGCATTGGCTGTTCGGGTTGTTCATGTTCCTCGGCGGGGCAGTGGCCATGCTCGTCAGCATGACCATCGTCCTTATGCCTTATGATGAGGCGTTTTTGAACTTATCGCGTGAAGAACTCATGGCGATCAATCCGAATATTTATCATTTCATGCAGCATGACCGGATGACCGTTGCCGGTACGATGGTATCTGGCGGCATTCTTTATATGCAATTGGCGAGGCACGGCGTCCGGTACGGTTTGGAGTGGGCAAAACGCGCCATACATATCGCTGGCATTCTAGGGTTCCTCGGTATATTGCTGTTCATCGGGTTCGGTTATTTCGACTGGCTCCATGGCATTCTTTGGCTCGTTCTGTTGCCATTTTTCTGGAAAGGCTACCGGTCATCCAAAAACCATAGCGAACATTCGTCTTCGCGCAACCGCACGAACCACCAGGCGTGGAAACTCAGCCTGTGGGGACAGCTGGCGTTTGTCTCACTCGGATTTGCGCTCGCAGCGGCAGGACTGGTCATTTCGATAATTGGCGTAAACGGCGTATTCGTCGAAACGGACATCGCTTATATTTGCATGAGCCCTGAACAAATTGCTTCCATCAACGAACGGCTCATCCCTGTAATTGCACATGATCGCGCCGGGCTTGGCAGTGCCTTGATCAGTGTCGGATTGCTCGTTTTGATGCTTGCGCTTTGGGGATTTCAAGAAGGGCAGCGGTGGGTCTGGTATACATTTCTGTTCGGCGGCCTGCCAGCGTTCGGCGCAGCCATCATTATTCATTACGTCATCGGCTATACAAGCTTTATCCATATCCTGCCGGCGTACGTGGCTTTATTGCTATTCGCAAGCGGGTTAATAATGTCCAGGAAATTCTTTTTTTGCCGATAATCATCCAATCTAAGTGTTGAAGAAGTCTATTAATCCATTACGAAGTAGAATGGATCTTTGTTTCTACATTCAAAAATCAATGATCTGTCTAAGTATTTGGAGAAGCGTTCGCTCGTAAACCCTTCTGCTCAATAATGCTGCGCATTACTTTCGCAAAGATAATGTCTCCCATGGGTCGACCTTATCTTTCCTGTGGATCAGCGAGACGACCGAGACCCCGCAAGGCGTACCGCGACTGAGGAGGCTTGGGCGCGAGCCCACGGAAAGCGAGCGATAAGGTTCAGAAAATACGATTTCTTACCTTTCTCGACAAATCTCGACAACCTGAAAAAAGACAGCCAGTTGGCTGTCTTTTTAATATTCCTAAGAAATGAAAATGTCGGAGAGTTCGGTAGTCTTGCAATCGAAGACCTGCATCGTTTCAATCGCCGTCTTCACGCAACTCTTCACGTTCTTCTTTCGCCTTATCCCGCGTTTCTTCTCTATGTTCATTGCCACCACTGCGAAGTTCTTTGCGCAAATCAGTGGCAGTACTTCTAGCGAATTGCCTCATATCGATCGCCGTCGCGCTGATTAGCTTGCGAACTGCCGCTCCGTCGATTTCAGCAGCTTCTTCTAATTCATAACTCAGTTCCTTGAATCGGGTTTCCTCATCATATGTCTCATTGATGAATTCGGTTTCCTGGTTGTACAGTTCGTTGATGCGCTCAGTTTCGGATTTGTACACTTTATTTAGGTTCTCGGATTCCCATTGGTACCATTCGTTAATGATTCTTGTCGTTTCTTTTTCAAAAAATGCTTTTAGCTCCTGTTCATTGCGCACGGTAGAATAAGTACCGTCTCCAGCATCAGCTACATCTTTCAATTGTTTTTGACCATCATTTTCTACGTCAAAACCGATGATGTTGACAATTGCTTTTGCGCCGGACTGGTTCAGTTGTTGCGCCTGTTTTACAGGATTGCCATTGCACGTCTCCATGCCATCACTCACTACATAGATTAAGTTTTCAGATTCGCCGCTTGCTTGATCGTCAAAAAGATTCTGTGCGGATGCTAAGGCTGAGGCAAGCGGCGTCCAGCCGGCGGGCGAGAAGGATTCGAGCGCACTGGTGAACTGTTGGTCATCGAACTCGCCTAATTCGTATACTTCTTCAATCGCTTCACAAGACAGTTCTTTATCCGCAGCTTTGTCTGTCCCTTTATGGCCATATACGGTGAGAGAGACGTTTGCCGACTCAGGCAGTCCACTAACGAAGGAGCTGACGGCCTCTTTGGCGGATTGAATTTTAGAGGTGCCGCCGACATCAGCGGCCATGCTCCCGCTGGAGTCGAAAAGAACAGCGATATTAACTTGTTGCTGATCAGGAGCTTCTGGTCCATCCGCTTCGCCGGGTTGTGCGCTAGCCGATTCAAAAGAAGTATCGACATTGGATATAAACTTGTCGAATTCCCGGTAGTCTTCACCAGCCAGTGCCAGCATTTCCAAGTAAATATCTTCTGCCGAATGGCTTTCATCCATAGCTGCCAATTTTTCCATCATGGCATCTTTCTCATACTGCTCACCGCTATACGGAGCATTTTCCAAATCTAGTTGCAAGCGCTCTTCAACCGTTGAAAATTGAAGCGAAGCCGTGTCGACTGTACTGTTTTCTGCGGACGATTCTTCCGCAGCAGATGGGGAGTCGGTGGCCGTTTCTTCTTTTTGCTGTGTGTTGTCATCTGCTGCAGAGCAGCCGGCCAAGCAGAGAAGCGTGGCAGGAAGAATAAATAATTTGTTCTTTTGTTTGATCATGTGGACTGAGGCACCTCCAAGTCAATGTGTGAAATTCTTCAATGCCGTCAATCGAGTGGGCGGCAAGCTTGTATAATATAAATGGTAATATATTCATATTATCTTTTTATTAATATATATTGTCAAATCAAGTATTGATCGACACAACCCCGTTTAGCCTTGAAACATTACAAAACCCCCTTCCCGTAATTAAGACGGGAGGGGGGGGGGTGAGCTGTTTGCAAAACAAAGCGTATGCTTATTAATACGTTTTGATTTGTTCTTTTCGGACGCTGGATTCAGGAGTATAGGCTTGACCCTGATTTTTCTTCTTATCCAAATATTTCATCAAGCCGGCTGCGTTATTGCTGTATTGGTTGACTTGGAAACGGTTGGCCGGGTCGTCTTCGACTTTTTTTGAAATGCCGGATGTGATGCTGCGGACCACCGAATTCATGTCGATGAAAGAATTGATTGTTCCTTTTGCTCCGTCGACCAAGACGGCCACTTTCTCGGATTTTTGCTGAATGTCTTCTTTCAATTCATTTGTCGTATGCTGCAAATGAGTTGTTTCAAGCATCAGCTTGTCCATGCGGCCTTTCAAGTTATCAGCCGACCCTTTCATTTCTTTCATCGGCTCTTTGATGCCGGATAACAGCATGACGACACCGACGACGGCGACGATCAGGCCCAGGACAATGATTCCAAGTGCTATGTAAAGCCAGATAATCGGATCCATGTAAACTTCCTCCTTTTAGGTTCGTGTATTAAGCCATACCCGTTTTAGGCTGTCTTTAACACAAAACTTAGGGGAGCTACCCTTTTTACAAAGGGATTCAGGACCACTGCTAATTTTACTTGTTCAGGTAGGGAAATTCGGTGGCTGATGGTACTGTTTTTTATAGCCGAGGTTCAGCGGATAAGATGAACGCAATATATCCGACGTCTTGGCTGAAGTTCCAATCCATGAAAATTTCATCAATCTCCCTTTGCAAGGAATGATTCAACGGAGCGGCTTTCAAAAGTTTGTGTTCTAAAGGGCGTTTCTTCAATTTTAAAATTTCAATAAACCCGTCTTCAATCAATGCTTTTTCGATGCCCACCAAAACGCCGCTGCGCTTTAACAGCAAAGTTCGGTTGCTCATCCACATGGTTTCGATCTTATCAGGGACACGTGCAGCTTCTTCGTTGACTCGCTCCACTTGTTTATAAAAAATGTCACGTTCTGCATCTTCCGGCCATTCTAGGGGATCTTTGATGCATTCTTCACTCATTACGCCAATAAACATGCCGCTTTTTAACGACAAGTTCCAGTCAGCGTATAATTCGGTGAATTCCATCTGGGTAATGGTCCAGAGCTCATTTAAAATTTCGGGTTTCAAGGCATTGAACATGAAATTGCGTATTTCCAATACTCGTTTGCCTTCTTCTTGATCGAGTAGGATTTTTTCCATGGGGCTGATAAATCCACGAAAATGAATGGTAATATAAGGCCTTTTCAATGTAACGTAAACAGAAGCCGGGCCTTTGCCAAAATGTTGGCGCAGCAGATTTGAAATATACCCCGAAACTTCTGATTGAACAGGTCTTGCATCATGCATAATTACTGGCTCCTTTCCGGCGTATCGCTGCCGGCTAGTTCTTTATACTTTCTTTGTACTTTTCTGGCCATTTTTAATAAGGCATTGGCCAGCGCGTTTCGAATCCCTGAGAGCTTTCGAGCTATAAGGGCAAGAGGTCTTAAGGGAGATAGTCGTTGAATTGCATTTAAACGTCTATCCGCCCATTGCTCACTGCTTGGAGCATAAAAAAAGACGCCAAAAAGAATGATTCATTCTCTTTGGCGTTATTCCCAGCTCTATTGTCAGGTATATACTCTGCGCAATTCAATATGGCAGCCTATGCTGCATTTTTAATTTCCATACAACTGTATGTTATGTAGCCCGATGAATGGCCGCGGGAGACGACTTAACTACTGTATAAAGAATTATAGCGAGAATGGGAAAAGATTTCAAGATGCTATTCTGGAATGGGGGCCTGCCTCACATGCTTGATGATGAATCTTTTCGCCAAGCAATATCAAGTGGGCAGGTTATTCGCCAGTTTACTTATAAATCGATTGATAAGACCTCATGAACTTCTTGTCGATCGACTGTTTGAGTTTCCATGGGAGTTTGCCGTGCATGCTCCATTGTCCGTAAGTCAATAAGGCTTCGCCATCACCCGTGGAGAGGATGGCTAAATAGCGCTTTTGCGGAATGAAGGCCGATAATGGATTTCCGTCGAGGAAACTCAGTAAATTTCCCCATAGCACAGGGCCTTGGCGAACTGCATAGACGCCGTTTTTCGCAAGGATTGGATAGCGGTCGATCGAGACGCAATCGCCGGCACCGAAGGCTTCAGGGAAACGTGTCGATTGCAGCGTGTCTTTGACAGCGAGAAATCCAGCACGGTCTATTGGCATACCGGAGTGGGCGAATAGCTCTGAGCTTTTCGGTCCAGTCAGCCAGAGGACGTCTGATTGGGGGTAAGAGTCGCCGTTGCTTGCGGTAACGGACGTTTCATCGATATCTTCTATTGTTACATCAGTAAAAAAGAGCAGCTTTTTTTTACGGGAGATTGCCTCAACTTTCTCGGAAACAGCCGCTCCGTGGCCTGACAGCAACGCACCTGAACTGAACAATAAAGTGTCAGAAAATTGCTGCCGCATGCGCCAAGCGTGTGTAGAAAAGGCTAATTCTACACCTGATGCGCCGCCTCCCACAATGACCGGCTTGGCGGATTCCCGGAACTTCAGCAATTGTTCTGGGAAATGGTAGTTGGGCTTGATTGGCGAGATGTATTTTTCCAGCGCTTCGGGGCTATCCATCTGTGATCCGATGTCAAAGGACACTGCATCATAAGGATAGATTTCGCCATGTTGGCCCGTCAGTGTGCGGGATTTCGGATCGATGGAACAGATGGTATCTTGATAGAAAGCTACGCCGATTTTTTTAGCGAGTTGATCCAAATCGATGCGAATCTCATCCAAACCGTAAACCCCTTCAGTAAATCCTGAAAACATCCCTGAATAATATTGATAGGCCGCAGGGGAGATGAGCACCAATTGCACATCTTCACGCGGCTTTTTTGCGAATTGGGCGAGGCAATGCAAATGGGCGTGGCCGCCGCCGACCAAGACAA
Source organism: Planococcus sp. SK3692 (assembly GCF_028890485.2). Lineage (GTDB taxonomy): Bacteria > Bacillota > Bacilli > Bacillales_A > Planococcaceae > Planococcus. The sequence continues at coordinate 77,601 of NZ_JARCHV010000001.1, read as the reverse complement.
TAATTTTCATGTTCAACACCCCTTACGATAAAATCCGCTTGGCTTCGGCCATGCGCTGAAAAATAGTGAAAATCTGAACGGCGATAAACAATAGGGTGATCGCCGTTAAATAAGGCGTAAAGACAATCATGAAACTAAATAAGATAAACCCTTCTGTCCGTTCTGCAAGCCCGGCTTGATAATAGAACGATTTCATCCCTTGTTTTTCGGATAATGCCCCGACAGTTAAGAAAACGGTCATCGCTACGATAATCGATGCGCTCAGTAATAGCAAAGCCCACATCGAGTCCGGAAAACGGAAAGCAAGGCCTAAAATGACGCTGATTTCCACTAGCCGGTCAAAACTGATGTCGAGCAGCGTGCCCCATGGAGATGGTTTTGTTTTCCTCGCCATCGTCCCGTCGACCACATCCAAGAAGCCGGATAGCCAAAGCGCGATAAGCGCCAAGGCCGGCTGATTCAGGTAGATGAAGACACCTGATGACAAGCCGATGGCAAATGCCGTCTTGGTCACGCCGTCAGCCGTCCAGCCTTTTCCCAATAGATAGTCGGCAGTTTTATCGACTGCCGGTTGTACGTATTTTCTGGCGTATGTATCAAGCATATGATTCACCTTTTCATGTAAAAGATATTCTAAGTATAGAGCATATCATCGTTTACACCCCCGACGGAACTCTTTAAACTGAGAGGATTTTTTATAAGCAGACTATTCGAGGGTAAATAAGGGTAAGTGTATAGAAGTCTTTGTTAAGATATATTTAATTCACGACCAAGAAAGGATTTGGTAAAAATGGCCAAAAAATATGACATTGCAATTATCGGCGCAGGAGCAGCAGGCCTGACAGCCGCTTTTACAGCTGCTGGATTTTCAAAAAAGACCGTTCTTATCGACAAGAATTTGCCAGGCGGAGAATGTACATGGTCCGGCTGCATACCGAGCAAGTCGCTCATCAATATCGCGAAAGAAGTCCATCACGCCAAAAAGTATTCACCTGAGCTGAAAATCGATACTTCGGAAGTATTGAAAGACATCCAAAAAGTCATTCAAAAAGTATACTCCGGTGAATCGCCGGAAGTTTTGAAAGAATCCGGCATCGACTTTCTCAATGCCTACGCCACGTTCACGGGGCCGAATACATTAGAAGTGGAAGGGGAAACGATTGAAGCGAAAAAAATCATTCTTTCTACAGGATCCACTCCTATGGTGCCGCCGATCGATGGCTTGAATGAAGTGGAATACCTGACCAATGAAACCATCTTTAAATTGGAATCCTTCCCGGAAACGATGACGATACTTGGCGCTGGCCCAATCGGTGTCGAGATGAGCCAAGCGCTCAACCGCCTGGGCGTGAAAGTAACGCTGGTGGAAAAATCGGACCGCATCTTGTCCAACGACGACGAAGAACTCGCGTTGATGATCCAGCAGCGCCTCATCGAAGAAGGCGTCACGATCCATGTGGGCGCAGAAGCGGTAAAAGTGGCACAAAAGGGCAGCCAGATTGAATTGACGGTCGATAAAGACGGCAAGGAAACGCTTGTGTCGAATGAAGGGCTTCTCGTTGCGCTTGGTCGCCAAGCGAATGTCAACGGCTATAACCTGGAATCTGCCGGTGTCGAGTACGATAAGAAACGCATCCATGTAGACGAGCATATGGAAACGACCGCCAAAGGCATCTATGCCATCGGAGATGTCGTCGGCCCTTACCAACTATCGCATATGGCAAACGCACAAGGCATTACGGCAACGCAGAATGCCATTTTGCCGATCAATCGCAAAATGAATTACGACCATGTGACCTGGTGTACATACACGGATCCGGAACTCGGCCATTCTGGCTTGTCCGAAGCACAGGCACGCAAACAATACGGTGATTCGATCCGTCTCTACGAACACGACTATGCGGATATCGACCGTGCCAATACGAAACAAGGCTCGATCGGCAAAGTGAAGATCGTTCTCGACAAAAAAGGGCATATCCTTGGAGCGAGTATTCTGGGAGATCGCGCCGGCGAAATCATCAGCCAAATTCAGACACTTAAAACACTTGGCATCAATATGGGGAAACTATCCGGTGTGATTCATCCATATCCAACTTATAGTGAAGTATTGGTGAAAATCGGCAAGAAGGTCTATGTCGATAATTTACTGAATCAACCCGTGGTGAAAACCTTCAATAAAGCAAAAGACGGCGAGTTGCCTGTCGGAAAAATCGGCTTGTATGGGGCGGCGGCAGCGGCTGGGTTTGGCATTGCCAATATGGCCATCCAGAATAACACCAAGCCAAAGCTTGGCGTGAAAAACGGGCGCTTGAAAGAAATGCCTTCGACACCGAATGCCGTTTCCTCGCAGACGACTGACCGCGATAAATTCGTTCCAGCATGGCCTTACAACGGCAGCAAAGAGCAAGCTAAAAAGAACTTGGTTGGCATGCTAAAAGGCTATGAAGGTGTGCGGATTGTACAAGTGAATAATGATTATGTCTATGCAATCGCGACGAGCAAACTGATGAAATATAAAGACGACATTGAGTTTTACTTTAACGATGCAGCACAGCAAATTGAGTTCCGCTCGGCTTCACGCGTCGGATACTCAGATGCCGGGGTCAACCGCAAACGTTATAACGAAATGAAAAAACGCTATTCAAGTATTTCGACACACACGCGTAATTCATGAATAAAAAGCGTGTCGTCAAATGGCTGCTTTTGGCTATTGCGATTGGCTTAGTCATTTGGCTCAGCCGCTCTGTCTTTGATGTGGAGGCGGAAGATATCCGCAGCTGGATTTTGTCATTCGGGCTGTGGGCGCCAGTCGTTTATATAATCGTGTACACCATCAGGCCGCTCATATTCTTCCCAGCCTCGGTGTTATCGATTGCCGGAGGCTTGGCTTTTGGTGCTTGGATGGGTACGCTATACACCATCATTGGCGCAACTTTAGGGGCGATGTTGTCCTTTCTTGTTGCCAAGTTGGTAGGGAAAAGCATCGCAACGAAAGATTGGACAGGGAATGCCGCGAAATTTCAGACACAAATGGAACAGAACGGATTTCTTTATGTCCTGCTGTTCCGCTTGATCCCGGTCATCAACTTTGACTTGATCAGCTATATGGCGGCGATCGCTAAAGTGCGGTTCACATCGTTCGCACTTGCGACATTGATCGGCATCATTCCAGGGACGTTCGCCTATAATTTTCTCGGTAGCAGTTTTGTCAGTGGAAACCCGAAAATCATTGCAGCAGCGGTTGTTGTATTTATCATCTTGACGGTCGTTCCGATTGTGATCCGCAACCGCTGGAATCAAAAAGAGACGGCAAAACGAATGAACCGGAATAATTGACACTCGTTGTTGATGCGTAGAGGATAAAAATACAGAGATGCAGCATAAAAGGGATTAGGAAGTGGGACCAATGAAAATATATGCAATAACAGCAGTTAGCAGTTTGGTGCTTGCCTTGTCGGCCTGTTCATCCGAAGATGCAGGAAACGCAACCGATGCAGACAGCTTGTTGACAGATGATTGGGAAGTGATTCAAGAAGCGGCACAAGGCCAAGAAGTCAATATGTACATGTGGGGCGGGAACGATAACATCAATAATTATTTGGATGAATGGGTCGCCCCGCGCCTGAAAGAACAGCACGGCGTCGAGTTGAACCGAGTGCCGATGAATGACGCGCAAGACATCATCAACCAATTGCTCGACGAAAAAACGGCCGGTAAAACCGATGGCAGCATGGATATCGTCTGGATCAATGGCGAAAACTTCAAAGCCGCAAAAGACAATGGCTTGCTATGGGGCGATTTCACCGGCCAATTGCCGAATTTCAATGACTATGTCGATGCCGCTGCACCGGAAGTTTCCGAGGATTTTGGAGAACCGGTGGAAGGCTTAGAAGCACCGTGGGGCAAGGCGCAATTCGTATTCGTGCACGATAAAGCCCAAGACGAAACTCCGCCGAAATCGATGGATGAACTCGCTGATTGGGTAAAAGAACATCCAGGGCAATTCACATACCCCGCGCCACCTGATTTTACAGGCAGCGCTTTTGTCCGCCACGTGTTGTATGAAACAACCGGCGGCCACGAGCAGTATGCTCAGCCTGCTGCAGAGATAGAAGATTTGGAACAACGCCTCGAGCCGATGTGGCAATACTTGAATAGCATTGAGCCGTATTTATGGCGGGAGGGGGAAACCTACCCGGAAAGCTTGGCGAAACAAGACCAATTGTTTGCGAGCGGTGAAATCGAGATGACCATGAGCTACGACCCGGCACTCGCTGCGAGCGAAGTGTTGAAAGGACGTTTCCCAGAGTCGACCCGCACCTATCTATTGGACGGGGGAACGCTTGCGAATACGCATTTCCTATCGATTCCCTTTAACGCATCGGATAAAGCGGGAGCCCTTGTCGCGATCAATGAACTGATGTCGCCAGCAGCGCAGACCGCTAAATTATCACCTGAGAACTGGGGCGATTTGACGGCGCTTGATTTGGAGAAGCTATCGCCTGAAGAGCAACAAGCGATGAATGAAGTAGATCTTGGGGAAGCGACAGTTTCAATAGAAGAATTGGAACAAAACCGCTTGCCTGAATTGTCTTCCGATTATATCGACATCATTGAAAAAGGGTGGGCCGAACATGTGGCGAAAGAGTAAGCCCTATCTTTTGCTTCTGCCGGCTACCGCTGCAATTATCCTCCTGTTTTTCGGGGGGATTTTTGATGGTTTGCTAAAAAGCTTCGGTTATTTTCCTGCGATTGGACAGACAGAGCTAAACTTGGCGGCCTACGACAGGCTCTTAAGTTCCGAAGCTTTTTGGGAATCGCTGACGCTCACGCTGCGGGTCGCGGCGTTGTCTTCACTCCTGTCCGCTATCATCGGGGCGCTCGTTGCTATAGCATTGTTTTTCCTGAATGATGCCATGAAAACCACTTCACCGAAGGCTTGGCATCGTCTGTTCCAATTGCCCTTGACCATACCGCATCTGGTCGCCGGTTATATCATCGTACTGCTGTTTATGCAAAGCGGTTTTGTGTCGAGAATTCTCGCGGCGATTGGCTGGATCGACGACATCGCGGATTTTCCAGTGCTCGTCAATGACCCGTTCGGATGGGGGATTATTTTCACCTACGCTTGGAAAGAAGCGCCTTTTGTGGCCCTGATGCTGTATCCGGTGCTGTCGCGCATCCATGGCTCCTGGCGTGAAGTGTCACGTGTTTTCGGTGCGGGCAACTGGCAATTCATCCGGGAAGTAGTGATGCCTGTCATGATGCCGGCATGGACGGTTGCAACGTTCATCGTCTTTGTGTTTACGTTTTCCGCTTTTGAAGTGCCGTATCTGCTCGGTGTCACTTATCCGAGTGTTCTGCCGGTTTATTCGTATCAGCTTTATACGAGCGGTACGCTTGCGGACCGTCCCGAAGCACTGGCGGTCAATATGATCCTCGCAGCGATTACGATTTTGCTGGGCCTTGTAGCGTATTATTTCAGTAAGCGATGGAATGTACTGAAGGGATGGGGATAATGAAAAAACATCCGAGGTTCCTGTCCTTATTTTTATTCATTGGAGTATTCATTTTTGTCATCGTTCCATTTGTTCCCTTGATTTTAACGAGTCTGTCATTCGGCTGGCGCTGGCCGGATGTGGTTCCGCAAGCCTGGAGCCTTCGTGCATGGGAATATGTCATGAATGACGGGCGTACATGGCAAGCGGTCGGCATCAGCTTATGGATTGCGCTGATCGTAACAACTATCAATATCATACTGGCAGTCCCGGCAGCTAACGCCATGATGCGTTATCCGGTTCGGGGCAGGTGGTTATTTGAGGCGATCATTTTTGCGCCGATCATCATTCCGCCTTTTATCTCGGTCATGGGAATCCACTTAACTTTTTTGCGGCTCGGCTTGACGGAAACGGTTTTTGGAGTGGTGTTGGCGCATATCGCACCGACTTTGCCGTATATGTTCCGGGCGGTCATGATCAGCTATCAAACCTTGTCAACTGATTGGGAAGACCAAGCGCGCATGTTGGGAGCAGGCGCGATGCCGCGATTCTTTCACGTCGTGCTGCCTCATCTTTTGCCCGGCATAGTGGCTGGCGCAAGTTTAAGCGTTTTGATTTCCTTAAGCCAATACTTAATCACCTTCATTATCGGTGCCGGCCAAGTGGTCACTCTGCCCATTTTGTTGTTTCCGTTCATTAGTGGGGGAGATCCAGGTATAGCATCGGCTTATTCATTGCTTTATGCAGCGATCGCTATTTTGGCCTTGATCGTCATGGATGCCGCTTTAAAACGCTATTATCAAATGAATAAAGCCGCACAGAATCAGGCGAAAGGAGTGAAACCGTGAACGATTTGCGCATCATCGATATGGAAAAGCGCTACAAATCCGCACAGCCAAGAGAAGAAAATTCGTTCATGCTTCGTCCGGTCCGGCTGGCCATTCGTGAAGGTGAGTTCTTTTCGCTTCTTGGCCCTTCTGGCTGTGGCAAGACGACTTTGCTGAAACTAGTCGCGGGCTTATTGGAAGCAGATGGCGGAGAGGTTTGGGTGGGGGATGAAAACCTGACGAATGTGCCGCCTGAATCGAGAAGATTCGCCATGGTATTTCAACAATCGTTGCTGTTTCCGCATAAAACCATCGAAGATAATGTCGCGTTTGGCTTGAAAATGCAGAAAGTCGGTAAACAGCAACGCTTGAAAGCAGCGCACGGTATGCTTGAACACGTGGGACTCAGCGGATTCGGCAGCCGTTTTCCCGACGACCTGAGCGGCGGACAGCAGCAGCGCGTGGCACTCGCCCGGGCGTTAGTGGCAAATCCCCGCGTCTTGTTGATGGATGAACCGTTCAGCGCGCTCGATCCAGGACTGAGGGTAGAAATGCGCGAGCTGCTGAGCCGCATTCAAAAAGAATTTCGTGTGACCGTTTTGTTCGTGACGCATGACCGCGATGAAGCTTTCGCGTTATCTGACCGGATCGGAGTCATGGGCGAAGGCAAATTGCAACAAGTCGGCAGTGCCCGGGAATTATACGAACGCCCTGAAACAACAACAGTCGCGTCGTTCCTTGGCTTGCGGAATATCTTGGGCGGTGTGATCGAAAACGGCCATTTCGCCTCCACTGATCAATTAATTCAAGCCGCTGTAAATCGGCCGCTGGCAAACGGTGATTATTTTATGATCATCCGCCCAGAAGCACTGAAAACAGTGGAAAGTGATCAATTGGGCCAGGTCCGGATTAAGGGAATTGTCCAGGAATTGAAATACGGGCGAGGCATGTACAGCCTGAAAGTAAAAGCAGGACATCAATTAATGGAATGCATGCTTACTATCTCACAAGCTGAAAAAATTGCAGTTGGGGAACCGATCGATTTGTTCGTGGATATGAAGGAAGTTTGGTTTTTAAAGAAATAACGCCATAAAAACACAAAACCCTTGCCATTCGAAGTGGCAAGGGTTTTGTGCTCTTATGAATTGAACACGTGCATCCTGTTCGCAACCCAATTATGTGATAGCACACTGCGTGAAATTGGGTTATTTTTACTGATTATTTTTACAGTTATCAATAGAACAAGTGTTCTGTTTGTGGTAAAATAAAGATACAGCTGCATGAGGGCGGTTTGGCCATTCCCTATAGAAAGGGGGTGGTAGCATGACCATGGCAGAAGCATTTTCGCTTGTGTTCACAAGTGTCGGGTTGACGATCAGCGCATTGACGCTTGTCCTATCCTTGATTCTGGTCATTCCGAAAAAAAAATAACCGTCCCATTGGCGTGGGCTGACGGTTATTTCGTAAACCTATAGTGTCCAGCCGACCGCCCTCAAAAGGCGGCATGCAGCTGGCCGGATGCACACAGCATCCGGTTTTTTTCGTTACTTTCAGTATACTAAATTACAGCTATTTTGCAACTGTCTCATATCCAACCCCGCTCATAAGGCACAGGAGCTTCGATGTCGGCTCCGAGCGTCTGAGCGGCAGTGTAGGCCCAATACGGGTTGCGCAGCAATTCGCGTGCCAGGAAGATGAAATCGGCACGTCCGTTCTGGAGAATTTCCTCTGCATGGCGCGGCTCGGTGATCAAGCCGACAGCACCGGTTGCGATCGGTGTTTCTTTTTTGATCGTTTCCGCAAAATTCACTTGATAGCCAGGGAACACCGGAATCTGTGCCGGAACGACGGCTCCTGAACTGACATCGATCAAATCGACGTTCTGTTGTTTCATCCATTTGGTCATCTCGACGTACTGTTCAGGCGTCATGCCGCCATCTGTATAATCTTCTGCTGAAATGCGCACGAACAAGGGCCCGTCCCAAACGGCATTCACTGCTTCCAATACGCGGCGCAGCAGTCGGTAGCGATTCTCGCTCGTGCCGCCATACTCATCAGTGCGTTGGTTGGTCAAAGGAGACAAGAACTGGTTGATCAAATAGCCGTGGGCTGCATGGATTTCAATGACGTCGAAGCCGGCTTTTTTAGCACGTACAGCGCCGTCTTGGAACGCTTGGACGGTCTCATCGATTTCATCTATCGTCATCGCTTTCGGAGTTTTGTATTTATCGTTGAAGGCAATCGCACTTGGGGCCTGGATGTCACCATCGACCGTCGCTTTTCTGCCGGCATGTGCCAATTGAATGCCGGTTTTTGCGCCATTCGCTTTCATCAAACGGACGATTTCCGCTTGTCCGTCGATATGGGCATCGTCCCATATGCCGAGGTCACGGGACGAAATGCGCCCGATTGGCTGGACGGCAGTGGCTTCAGTGATGATCAATCCGACACCGCCGACTGCGCGCGTCGGGTAATGGACACGGTGCCAGTCGGTAACATGCCCGTCTTCTTTATCGCTTTGGTACATGCACATCGGCGCCATGACGATGCGGTTTTTAAAATGAACGCCCTTAAGCTCGAATTCTTCGAAAAGTTTTGCCACGTGTTATTCCTCCTTCAGTTTCTGTACAAGAGATTATTATACCGGAAAGTTAAGAAGGCTTCGATTCGGAAGGCTTCCCGTGCTTCTCTAGTGATAAAAACATTCGGATAAACAGAAACATCCCGTGAAAGTCGTTGCTTTCACGGGATGTGGAGAGGTTCTTATTCGAATTCTTTGCCGAGCTCGCGGGAGCGATTGGCAGCCGAAGTGACGCAATCGCCAACGATGCGCTTGAAGTCGTTATCATAGAGGGCTTGAAGTCCGGCTGCGGTGGTGCCGTTCGGGCTGGTGACGCGCTTGCGCAATTCACCGAAATCTTCCTGCTGGAGCATTTCCGCTGCACCATCGAATGTTTGGCGCACAAGTTTTTTGGCATCGGCAGAAGACAAGCCGTTATCGATCCCTGCCTGCACCATGGACTCCGCGAAATAATAAAGATACGCCGGTCCGCTTCCGGCAATGCCGGTCACTGCGTGCAATTGGTCTTCTTCCACGACCGTTACGCCGCCGATTGAGGACAATAGCTTTCTCAGCAAGTGCTGCTGTTCTTTGGTGACGAATTTGCTCCAGGCGACACCAGTAGCCGACTTGCCGATTTGCGCAGAGGTATTCGGCATTGCACGGGCAACGGCGAAATCGCCGACATGCTTTTGGATGGTTTCAATCGAAACCCCAGCTGCAACAGAGACAATGACGGTATCGCCCGCCAATTTTTCGCGGATCCCTTTCAATGCCACTTCGACATCTTTCGGTTTCATCGCAAGGAGGATGAAATCAGCATCTCTCAGTTCGGTCTTGTCATCGCAGACGATGTTAACGCCGTATTCATCATGAAGAAATTCCAACCGGTCCTGATCTGAACGGTTCATGACAGAGATTTCTTCCGGTTTCATAATTCGCTTATTGATCCAGCCATGGATCATGGATTCGGCCATCGATCCGGCCCCTACACATACAATTTTCATACGTTCCACTTCCTTTTCTCAAAATAAAAAGCGCAATCATCCCTGTTATTCCAAGGACGAAAACGCTTGTTTCCGCGGTACCACCTAAGTTTGCACATTTGCACAACTCGATATCCTTATCGCGGACAGACGGCCGTGTTTGCACGGCAGCTCAGAAGCAGGTTCAGGAAGGGAGCGGGGGTGCGGCGTTTCAGCGTTGGCGGCACTCTCTTGTACCCATCACCTTCCGTACTAATCTTCATCGACGCTTACATATGTTATTAAATTATAAGTAAACAAATTTTGTTTGTCAAATTGGCTAGCCCACGTGACGGGGCCTGGCATTCAAGGTATGATAAGTGAATAGACATTCATTTTAAGGGAGTGGGAATGATGGAACCAATCAAAATTACCATCCCGACGCCATTTGCAGTCGGAGATGTCAATTCTTATCTATTAAAAGGCGACGCGTTGACCTTGATCGATGCCGGACCGAAAACGCCGGAAGCCTGGGAAGCGCTTAAGGCCGGGTTAAAAGCGGAGAATGTCGCTCCTGAAGACATTGAGCAAGTGGTCTTGACCCACCACCATCCGGACCACGCCGGATGGGTGGACGGCTTCGACGCCGCCAAACTCTACGGCCACCCATATAACGACTTGTGGCTGCGCCGTGATGAGGCCTTTTTCGATTATCACGACGCGTTTTATCAAGAGCGTTTAAAAGAAGAGGGAGTGCCGGGCGATTTGATGTTCTGGATGAAGAAGATGAAGCGGCCGCTCAACTTAATGGGCAACCGCCCGCTCGATATGGCAATCAATGAAGGCGATACAATTCCCGGCCACGCTGACTGGCATGTCATGGAGACTTTGGGGCATGCCCAAAGCCACCTGTCGTTTTGGAATCCGGAAGAACGAACGATGATCGGCGGCGACCACGTCATCGCAAAAGTGTCATCAAACCCGCTCATTGAACCGCCCTATAATCCAGAAGAAGGACGCCCGAAGTCTTTGCTGCAATACAACGCCTCACTCAGCCGACTGTTGAAGATGCCGATCGACATCATCTACAGCGGCCACGGGGAAGATGTGCGAAATGTCCACGAACTCGTTTCCACACGGCTCGAAAAGCAACATGTGCGGGCGATGAAAGTGCTCGCCATGCTTGACCGCTCACACGAACAGTCGGTTTACGAATTGACGCAGCAGCTGTTTCCGCACGCGTACGAAAAAGAACTCGGCTTAACACTGTCCGAGACGATCGGTCAGGTCGATTATTTGCTCGAAGACGGCTTGATCGAAGAACGGCTCAACGACCAAGGCATTTTCGTATACCGCCAGGCTTAATGCACAGAGTTGCATGCGCAAGCTTCAGCGGGTAAACTGAAAATTAAGAGTTGCAACAAGAATCTAAGCGTAAAGGATTGGGATAAAGTGAAAAAAGCTAGTTTATTTCTTGCAGGATTCCTGCTATTGGCAGGTTGCTCCGATGACGCCGCACCGACAGAACCGGCGGAGCCGGCAGCAACTGAAGAAGAACCGGAAATTGCAGTTGAACAGGAAGGCCTGACGGAAGAAGGGTTTATTACACAGATTGGGGATGGACGCATCCTTATCAATAATATTTACTTCTCAATTGCGGAAGATGTTGAAGTCCAATTTGCAGAAGGCGGCGAAACGTCAGAAGCCGTCATCAGCGATTTGCGAACAGGCATGAAAGTCACGACGGATTATACAGGCCCGTTAGAAGAATCATTCCCGATGCAAGGGGAAGCGGAAAAGATCACCATTTTGCAGGACGAAGAATCCAAGCGCCAATCAGAGGCATTGCAAACATTCATCAATGAAGAGCAATTGTCTAGATTGATTTTGATGGGGCAGCCGATTGTCCGCGGCGATGAAATCGGGTTTTTATTTAATAATATGGAAACTGGTGATTTAACGGAAGTACGCATCGATATGAATACATTGGAATATACAATGGGCAATGAAGAAGAAGAAACAGAAGATACCGAGGAATAAGCCGAACGGCAGATCCCGGCAGCAACAACCCGGATGGCACAGAGCCTTCCGGGTTTTTGCATGCACAGAACTTGTTCTTTCTATAGAAGGAATTCGATTTTTTGCATATTTCCTAAAAAACATGAAAATTTATGCGTGTCTTCCCTTGCGTTATCAAAATTGCCATGTTATTATGTGTATATTCATCGCATATAACGCATAAAAATACAGGAGGTCATATTATATGAACAAAAAAATCGTACTCGCATATTCAGGTGGACTAGATACATCGGTGGCCATTCCGTGGCTCAAATCACAAGGTTATGACGTCGTCGCTGTTTGCCTCGACATCGGAGAAGGAAAAGACTTGGACTTCATCAAACAAAAAGCGCTGCAGGTCGGAGCGGTCGAAAGCTATATGATCGATGCCAGAGACGAATTTGCCGAAGACTATGCACTCATTTCACTTCAAGCCCATACATTATACGAAGGCAAATATCCACTCGTTTCTGCTCTATCTCGTCCGTTGATTTCCAAAAAACTTGTGGAGATCGCAGTGGAAAGCGGCGCAACAGCTGTTGCCCATGGCTGCACAGGAAAAGGCAACGACCAAGTTCGTTTTGAAGTGTCCATCAAATCCTTGAACCCGGACCTTGAAGTGGTTGCACCTGTTCGTCAGTGGGGCTGGTCACGTGACGAAGAAATCGCTTATGCCAAACAGCATGACGTGCCGGTGCCAGTCAACTTGGATTCACCATTCTCCATCGACATGAACCTATGGGGCCGTGCCAACGAATGCGGCATCTTAGAAGATCCTTGGGCAACGCCGCCAGCAGATGCATATGATATCACCAATGCACTAGAAGATACGCCGGATACACCGGATATCGTGGAAATCGAATTCGTCAAAGGTGTACCGACGAAATTGAACGGTGTCGACTATAAATTGACGGATCTGATCTTTGAATTGAACCATGTCGCAGGCAAACACGGCGTCGGCAGAATCGACCATGTAGAAAACAGACTGGTCGGCATCAAATCGCGTGAAATCTATGAAGCACCAGCAGCGATGACTTTGATTGCTGCGCATAAAGAACTTGAAGACATCACTTTGGTAAAAGAAATGGCTCATTTCAAGCCGGTCATCGAGAAGAAAATGACGGAATTGATCTATGAAGGGCTCTGGTTCTCTCCACTGCGTGTGGCACTTGAAGCTTTCCTGAAAGAAACACAGGAATTCGTCAACGGCACCGTGCGTGTGAAATTGTTCAAAGGCCATGCCATCACTGAAGGGCGTAAGTCGCCGAACTCGCTATACAGCGAAGAGCTGGCAACGTATTCGACAGATGATACATTCAACCACGAGTCTGCGGTCGGATTCATCGAGCTATGGGGCTTGCCGACAGTCGTCAACTCTAAAATCAACAAGAAAGAAGTTGCGGTCACGGCACAAGTCAAAGAGGAGGTACAGCTATGACCAAACTGTGGGGCGGTCGTTTCCAAAAGACAGCTGAACAGTGGGTCGATGAGTTCGGGGCTTCCATTTCCTTTGACCAGAAATTAGTGCTCGAGGATCTCCAGGGCAGCATGGCGCATGTCACCATGCTGTCTTCCTGCAAGATCTTGCCGCAGCAAGACGCTGACTTGATTTTGTCAGGACTTCAGACGCTGCAGAAAAAAGCGGAGAACGGAGAACTCGAATACAGCGTATCGAACGAAGACATCCACTTGAATTTAGAAAAACTCCTGATCGATGAGATCGGCCCTGTCGGCGGCAAACTCCATACCGGCAGAAGCCGCAACGACCAGGTCGCGACGGATATGCACTTGTACTTAAAAAACCGCGTGACGGAAATCATCGAATTGATCGAAGGATTCCAGTCGGCGATTGTCGAGCAGGCAGAAACACATGTCGAGACGGTCGTGCCGGGGTATACGCATCTGCAACGCGCGCAGCCGATTTCTTTTGGCCATCATTTGATGACCTATTTCTGGATGCTGCAGCGCGACAAAGAACGCATGCAGGAATCCATGAAGCGTATCGATGTCTCACCACTCGGTGCAGGGGCGATGTCCGGGACGAGTTTCTCGATCGACCGCGAACTGTCCGCTGAGCTGCTTGGCTTCTCAGGTGTCTACCAAAACAGCCTGGATGCCGTCAGCGATCGCGACTTTATCCTGGAGTTTCTCAGCAACTCTTCGATGCTCATGATGCACTTGTCACGTTTTGCAGAAGAGATCATCTTGTGGTCAAGTGAAGAGTTCCGTTTCATCGAACTCGATGACACGTTCTCGACCGGCTCGAGCATCATGCCGCAAAAGAAAAACCCGGACATGGCGGAGCTCGTCCGCGGCAAGACTGGGCGTGTCTACGGCAATCTGTTCGGTTTGCTGACGACTTTGAAAGGCTTGCCGCTTGCCTACAATAAAGATATGCAAGAAGACAAAGAAGGCATGTTCGACACAGTTCACACCTTGATGGGGGCGTTGCCGATCTTTGAAGGGATGATCCGGACGATGAATGTCAATACCGCCTCCATGGAAAAAGCGGTGAACTCCGACTTTTCAAATGCCACAGAACTTGCGGATTATTTAGCGGCAAAAGGCATGCCATTCCGCGAAGCGCACGATGTGACCGGCAAGCTGGTCTTCACGTGCATCCAGCGCGGCTATTATTTGAAAGATCTGCCGCTTGAGGATCTACAGGCAGCCAGCCCGCTCATTGAAGACGATATTTACGAAACCTTGCTTCCGCAGACAGCCGTTAAACGCCGCAACTCACTCGGCGGTACAGGATTTGATCAAGTACATCATCAATTGGGACTAGCCAAGAAACTCATCGGGTGATCATTAGTCCATTTATATGCGCGCTTGCTTTGTTCGGTACAACAAGCAAGCTACTTGCGCCCGGCTCTCTTCCCCCTAAAGAGAGCCGGTTTTTTTATGGCGCTTTGGCGCTTTGCGTGTATCCTTAACATATAGGGCAAAAGAGTGAAGATTACAGAAATGTCCATAAAGATTTCACAGGCAATTTGGCGGTTTTTGCGCACCATCTCTGATAAGATAGAGTTCGTGAGAGAGAGGAGCGTGTTCGAATGGCAACCGATATTAATTTACTTTTGGCTTTCGGTGCCGGATTCTTAAGTTTCATCTCGCCATGTACATTGCCTTTGTATCCTGCCTTTTTATCTTATATTACAGGCATGACCATGGATGAGATTAAAAATGACCGGAAAGTGATGCAGCGCCGTGGAATGTTCCATACATTGTTTTTCCTATTAGGATTTTCCACCATTTTCATCGCCTTGGGCTTCAGCACATCGTTCTTTTATGAATGGTTCGTACGCTATGATGAATTGATCCGCCAAGTGGGCGCTTTGTTCATCATTATTTTCGGCTTGATGATCGTTGGGGTCTTCACTCCGAAATTCTTGATGCAAGACCGCAAATTCTCGTTCAAGAACCGGCCATCCGGATTTTTGGGCACTTTCGTCATCGGCCTCGCGTTTGCGGCCGGCTGGACCCCTTGCACGGGTCCGATTACAGCGGCCATTTATGCGCTCGCTGCGACCAACCCTGGATCGGGCATTTGGTATATGCTCGCCTACGTTCTAGGCTTTGCGATTCCGTTTTTCGTTTTGTCGTTTTTCGTTACCCGCCTCGGCTGGCTGCGCAAGCATCACAGCACGATTATGAAAGTCGGCGGATTCATCATGATTGCGGTAGGGATCTTGCTGTTCTTTGACGGCATGACCTACATCATTCGCATTTTAAGCCCGATTTTCGGGGATTTCCAAGGATTCTAAAAAGTAGGTGATGACATGGAAACCATTTCTTCAATGGATCAATTCCAACAGAAAATAGAAAATCGCGAATCGTTCCTGCTGTTCGTCAAAACCGATCATTGCTCGGTATGCGAGGGGCTAAAGCCACAAGTCGAGGGATTGGAGCAGGATGCATCCATTCCGTTCTATTTGGTGAATGCGGCGCGCGTTCCGGAAATCGCCGGACAGTTGATGCTGTTCACGGCACCTGTAGTCATCTTGTTTAAAGACGGGAAAGAGCAGTTGCGTTTTGCCCGTTTCGTGCGAATGGATGAACTGGAGAGCCGCCTCGGCGAATTGGAGGCACAACTGGATGGATGAATTATTCAATAGCATCCCGCCGGCTGTCTTTCTAGCTGTTACAACCATCGGCGCGCTTGTCATGGGGACGCTCGCCATCATCGTCCGGTCGAAATCGGCGAAAAAACCGGCATCGGTCAAAAAGATCATCTTGCCGCCTTTGTTCATGTCGACTGGTGCCTTGATGTTCATTTTTCCTTTTTTTCGGGTGGCGCCGCTGCAAATCATAGAAGCATTGCTTGTCGGGGCTTTGTTTTCGGTTATCTTGATCCGCACATCGAAATTTGAAGTGCGAGACGGGGAAATCTATTTAAAGCGCTCAAAAGCTTTCGTCTTCATCTTGCTCGGGTTACTGCTCGTGCGCTTGCTGGCGAAAGTCATCCTTAGCTCGTCGATTGACGTCGGGGAGCTAGGCGGCATGTTCTGGCTGCTCGCTTTTGGCATGCTTGTGCCGTGGCGTCTTGCGATGCTGCGCAAATACCAATTGATTGCAGGACAAAAAAACGCTGTTCCCGAATAGGGAGCAGCGTTTTTTTAGCTTGTCGAGAAAGGTAAGAACTCGTATTTTCCGAAGCTTATCGCTCGCTTTCCGTGGGCTCGCGCCCAAGCCTCCTCAGCCGCTTTGCGTCTTGCGGGGTCTCGGTCGTCTCGCTAATCCACTGGAGTCGAGCGAACGCTTCTCCAAATACTTGGAGAGAACACTGAGCTTTAAATATAGAATAAGTGATCTCCTTTTTATTCACAGCAAATCACAGAATTCATAAATACTTTAAAAAAACGCTGTTCCCGAATAGGGAGCAGCGTTTTTTCATGTTTATTGTTCAAAATATTGCTCATAGGGGGTGAGGTCGATTTCGAGTTCCGCCATTTTTTTGCGCAAAAATTTGTGGTCGCGTTTTGGCGTCGCTTGGATATAGCCACGGATGATATGTTGCATTTCCATTTTCTTGGCTTTTTCCTCAAGTAAAATCTCACCGATGCGGCCTGCGATTTTTTGTTTCGCTACCGGGCGGAACAAGTCCGGAACTGGCTGCACGAGTTCATTCAATAGCTCTTTTTCTTTGGCTCCCCATAGGTGGATCGTTTTCTCTACGTAGTATTCTTCCCAGTTCAAATCCGACAAGCCGTCTTCTTTTGGCATCGATTTCAGGAATTTCCGGAACATAAAATAGCCGCCGATCGCAAACAGCCCGACCAACACAACGACCCAAAATAATATGAACCATAAAAACCAGCCTTCTAATTCCACTTCGTCTCACCTCAATCATTCTCTATACCATTATAGAAGCCTACGAAAAAAAATTCACCTGAAATGTATCCTTTTTTCGCGTTTATGTCTATATAGCGAATGAAAGGGGGTGAGCATTATGGCATTCAGCGATTTTAAGAACGCAAGCATGCGCTTGACGTTTGACACCGGGCTTGACGAAAATGGGCGTTTGAAGCGCAAAGTCAAAGCGTATCAAAACGTGGCGGAAGCAGCTACTGCCGATGGGATTTTCCAGGCGGCGCAAGTATTGGAAACATTCGGCACGAAACCGCTTATGGAATTGGAGAAAATCTCTAGTTCGAGCATCTACCAATAATGAAGAGGAGTGGGGCACATGGCAAAGACACTGGAATTGATTTTTGAAACAGCCGCAAACAAAGCGGTCACCTTGACGGTCGATGAACCGCGCGAAGATTTGACGGCGCAGGAAATCATCACCGGCATGCAGTCGATCGTCGCACAGAATATTTTTGAAGTCGGCGGTTCACCGTTTGCGCTGGCCAAAGGCGCACGCGTCGTCGAACGTAACGTCGTCGAATACGAAGTTTAAAGAACAAGGCCTTCCCGCTAATGCGGGAAGGCTTTTTTAGAAAGAAAGGAGGCGCTTCGATGCAGGAGTGGATGCAATGGATACAGGAACTCGGATTTCCGATATTCGTTTCGTTTTACCTGATGCACCGCGTGGAAGGAAAACTTGTGGCGATCCACGATGCGCTCATTACGATGAAGGCGCCGTAATTCACAAAGTTGTGATTTCTGAAGCGACAACCCGGATTGTTTTCAAGCGTTTGTTCGGCTATGATATAGGCAGTTACCAGAGTGGGGGCAATTATATGAAGTGGAAATGGGCGGTGCTATTGTCGGCACTGATGCTGTTTCTCGCAGCATGCGGCGCGGATATGGTCGAAGATTTCAATTATACCGATCACCGTGGCGAACAATTGAGCAAAGAAGATTTGGAAGGGACTCCTTGGCTGGCGACATTTGTCTTCACAAATTGTGAGACAGTGTGCCCACCGATGACGTTCAATATGGCTGATTTGCAGAAGGAAATGGAAGCGCAAGGATTGAGCGACTATAAGATTGTCGCATTCAGCGTAGATCCAAAAGAAGACACACCAGAAAAAATGCGCGAATATTTGTCGCATTATCCGATTCCCGACGAAAGCAAATGGCATTTGCTGACGGGCTATTCGCAGGATGAAATTTCGGAATTTGCGACAGAGAATTTCAAGTCCTTGGTCAAGAATGACCCAAACAGCGACCAGGTCATCCACGGCACGTCGTTTTACTTGGTTGACCGGCAAGGCGAAGTCGTCGGCAATTACGACGGTTTCGAACAAGTGCCGACTGCAGAAATCATCGAAGACATGCAGGGACTGGCACAGTGAAATAAAAGAAAAGCTACCGAAACAACTCGGCAGCTAGGGGAACCGGTCATAGGCCGGTTTTTTCTTTTGCTAGAAGATCGCGAATTTCGACCAACAGCTCTTCTTTTTTGTCGAGCACTTCCGGTTCTTCCTCAGCGGGTACATCTTTTTGGCGTTTCAAGCGTGTAAATAAACGAATCACCATGAAAATAGAGAACGCAATGATGAAAAAGTCGATGACGGATTGTGTGAATGCGCCATAGCGGAGTTCCGCTCCATTAAAGGTATAAGTCAAATCTTCGACACTGAATCCCCCAAGTAAAATTCCGACCCCAGGCATGATGATGTCTTCGACCAATGAGGTGACGATTTTACCGAATGCGGCTCCGATGACCACGGCCACTGCTAAATCCAGTACATTTCCTTTTAAAGCGAATTTCTTAAAATCTTCCCACATTGCTTACTCCTCCTTCCAATTCTTATAATACCTATTCTCTCTGAATGATTAATC
This sequence comes from Planococcus sp. SK3692, assembly GCF_028890485.2. Taxonomy (GTDB): domain Bacteria; phylum Bacillota; class Bacilli; order Bacillales_A; family Planococcaceae; genus Planococcus. The sequence continues at coordinate 58,457 of NZ_JARCHV010000001.1, read as the reverse complement.
TCCTGCTTCAGGCATTGCCGATTGCTCGTGGCAAACGGGCAAAGGCTGGGCTGCTGTGGTAAACTGAGGCAAAAGAAACTATAGGTGTGAACAGATGAAACAGAAAAAACGAAAAAAAACTTCGCTTATTTTAAGATTCCTTCTGCTATTGGCCTTTGTTCCGGCAGCGATTGTGGCGTTTACGCTGCTCGCGGTAGTGGCGTATTCCTATTACGGTGATACCGTGAAAGAAACGGTGCAAAAAGGGCAGGACCGTGTGTTTGAAGTGCCGTTTCCAGAAGAAAATATCACGCTATACCAAGAAGCGGCTGATCGCTACGAAATCCCATGGACATTACTTGCTGCCCATCACCGCATTGAAACGAAATTCTCAACGATGGATCCGCTGTTGTCGCCGGTCGGAGCGGAAGGGCATATGCAGTTCATGCCTTGCACATTTGTCGGCTGGAGCCACCCGACCTGTTCAGGTCAAGGGCAAGGAGAAATTCCCGAAGCGGATAAGACCAATCCGCAAGTCATTGCAAAATACGGCGGTTACGGCGTAGATGCCAATGGCGACGGTTTAGCTGACCCTTACGATTTGGAAGACGCCCTTCACAGCGCCGCCAATTACTTGGCGCAAAACGGTGCGGCAGAAGGGGACTTAGAGCGCGCGATTTACCGCTACAACCATAGTGATGAATACGTGGAAGACATCTTGCATTATTACGGGCGCTTTGAAGAACAATATAATAATTCATAATAAAAAAGAGTGGACCGAAGTCCACTCTTTTTATTATGCGCGTTTACGTCCTTTGTTCATTGATCCAAGGATCAAGCTAAGAACGAAGACGAAGATCAATGCGCCGATCAATGCCGGGATGATCGCTACGTCCCAAACAACTGGCCCCATGTCGCCTAGGAGCAAGCCGCCTAGCCATGCACCGATGATACCTGCAATGATGTTACCGATAATACCGCCAGGAATGTCTTTCCCGAGGATTAGGCCGGCTAGCCAACCGATGATACCGCCCATGATTAGATATAAAATGATTCCCATGTTTTTTTCCAGCTCCTTCAAAATGTTGTATTGTATAAGTGCTACACTCTATGTATAACCACATTCAGGACTTTTAAAACATGGAACAGTAAAAATTATCGTATATGGGCGCCTAAAATAGTTTCAAAGTGCCGCATGGCATAGCGATGGCCGGCTTCGTCGAAGCTTGCGACGGCCTGTTCATGGATCACAATTTGAAAACCTTCATTATATGCATCGATTGCCGTGTGCAATACACAAATGTCTGTGCAGACGCCGATGATATGAAGTTCTTCGATCTTGCGTTCCCGCAAGATGAGTTCAAGGCGTGTTCCTGCGAATGCACTATAGCGGGTTTTGTCCATCCAGACGATGTCTTCTTGATGGCGGTCGTACACTTCCTGTAGCCGGCCGTATAATTTGCGGCCATCTGTTCCTTTGATGTTATGGGGCGGAAAAAGCTTGGTTTCAGGGTGATAGGGATCATGTTTTTCATGCAAATCAACAGGCATGACCACCAAATCACCGTTTTCAAGAAATTGCTCTGTGATGAAACAAAGCGCTTCCTCGATTTCTTGTCCGGGAGCACCGCATGTCAATGCTCCGTCTTGCGCGACAAAGTCCACCGTATAATCCACTACCAGCAATGCTTTTTTCATTTCAATCGCCTCCTGTTTTTTTCTAGTATACCCGTTTTTGGCTCTTATAAAGGCCTAAAATTAAGAGTAAAATACACACGAACAATTAACTTGCCAATATTCTGAAAACTAATTATAATAAACAAAACAGAAAAGGGGTGTGTTCCATGCAATATGAAAACCTGGAAAAACTCAACAGACAAGGTGTATGGTTTACGGTCATCCACACACTCATCATTTTCAGCTTCGCGTTCGATTTCGGCTTCCTTGCCTGAAATCCAGTAAGACGCGCACAGTCCTAAAATTAAAAAAACGAATCCATAAAAATCCACCCGATCCAATTGGAACGGGTGGATTTTTATGCGGGTGGATGAGCTTGCCGTTTCATGCGCACGAGTGAATCTTTCAACATGCGGGAAGCGGATTCGAGCGAGACCCCGAGGATTTCCTGAATCTCTTCCAGATTCTTGTGTTCCACCGCATACAAATGGTGGACATAGGCGAATCGGATATCACCCGAACGCATCGGTGCGCCGACAAATTCGGCGAGTGCTTCGGTGTAGTCAGATAGGGAACCCATCTGAAAATTGGTGAATTGATCTTTCACTTTCGACGATAACAGAAAGGACGTGCCGCGGGTTTTCGCCCGCTCGATCCCTTGTTCCATCACTGCTTCTTCATGTTCATCGAAATGCAGCGTGCAATGATAGCCGTCTTTCTTTTCGACGTCCAGGTGGAGGCCGTCTGCATCATTCAGGAAGTTATCGATATCAATCGTCACCATATCACGAAGGCGCAAACCTCTCAGGTAAAAGACGTAAAGCAGCTTGGCATTGAGTGGCAGTTTCGCGGACTTCAACACATCCGGCTTCTTTTTCAATAGATGGCCGTAATCGACTTCGATGTCGTGGGGCTTTAAATCAAGTTTGTGGTTTAATTTGAATTTCGGCATAAAATCGTTCGGAATCTTGCCGATCTGCCACATATAGTCGAACCAGCGGCGGATATAAATCAATTTGCGGTTCAAGGTGCTGTCTTTGATGCCGGCTTCTTTTTGTTCCAGGAGGAATTGCTGAATATCAGAAGGGCGGATTTCATGGGGCTCCACCGATTTTTTGTAAGTTTTTCGCAAAAAGGCAAAGAGCGCCCGGATCAATTGAACTTCATGGACAACCGTGTTTGGGCTGATGCCGTTATCCAATCTGTATTTTTCATAACCGTATGGCATGGACATTCACCTCTCTCACTGGGTTTTATTCATTGTATCAGTTTATGGGCGAAAGAGAACGTACTTTCCCTTGGCAGGCAAGGAAATGACTGAAAAAGTCAATTATTCATTCATAAGTAATAAACTACTTAAGGATAATACAAAAAAACCAAAAAGAGCCAACAAGCAGTTCAAAAATGGCCGTGAAAAAACGAATGATCATCGACAAAGCGGGTATAAAGAAAGATAATGGAAATTAGAAATGAGGTGCAGCAATTGCAAAACGAAGAAAATGCAAGAATCCGCCATACCATCTTGAAGGCAGTCGAACCATTCGATGATGGGCTGCTGAATGAAAAACCGTCGGATGATGCATGGTCTGCTATGCAGATTTTGGACCACCTACACAAAATGGAAGAGACGATTACAGCGGGTGTTGCCAAAACAGCGAAGAAAAACCAACGCAAAAAAGCCATGAAGAAACCAATCCAAGTATCGGTCAGCCGCAAAGTGAAAGTCGAGGCACCTAACCATACAGTGCCAGAAGAAAGATTTTTCACTTTGGAAGAGATGAAAGAGAAGTTGAATGACTCAAGGAATCGCCTCTATGAAGTTTATGCTCACTTAGATGAAGACACCCTCGAGAACAACTCGATGCCTCACCCTGTGTTCGGCGATGTGCCGCTCGTCCAATGGTTCCCGTTCATTGGTTACCACGAGAAACGCCATTTACTTCAATTGGAAGAGACCTTAAGTAAAGTCGATGACAAAAAGAAATAGTCATTAGAAAAACTTATTGAAATCTATAATTTTAATGTAATTTACTTATGCACATTGTTTCGGTATGATGGAAGAGGAGAAAAGACGCGGTAACACGCCTTTTCAGAAGATTTAAAGGAGGAACACGATTATGGCAAAGAGCAGTTTGCACAACAGCCGCACGTCGTTCGAGCTCAACGGCAAGACGTATAATTATTATCGTCTCGCTGCACTCGAAGAAGCGGGGATCGCGAAAGTATCTCGCCTTCCGTACTCTGTAAAAGTACTATTGGAATCCGTATTGCGTCAGCACGACGGATATGTCATCAAAGACGAACATGTGGAAGAACTGGCAAAATGGGGCAAAGACGCGAATAAAGAAGCGGAAGTTCCATTCAAACCTTCCCGTGTCATCCTTCAAGACTTCACCGGCGTACCGGTAGTTGTCGACTTGGCGGCGCTTCGTTCAGCAATGGCTGAAATGGGCGGCGACCCGGACAAGATCAACCCGGAAATTCCGGTTGATTTGGTCATTGACCACTCGGTTCAAGTTGACCGTTACGGCACGGAAGATGCACTGCGCGCGAACATGGAACTTGAGTTCGAACGCAATGCAGAGCGTTACCAATTCCTCAACTGGGCTCAAAAAGCTTACGACAACTACCGTGCGGTTCCACCCGCAACAGGTATCGTTCACCAAGTAAACCTTGAGTACTTGGCGAATGTTGTCCACGCTATTCCAAATGAAGACGGCACATTCGAAGCCTTCCCGGATACACTTGTCGGGACGGACTCCCACACGACGATGATCAACGGGATCGGCGTACTTGGATGGGGCGTCGGCGGAATTGAAGCGGAAGCAGGCATGCTCGGACAGCCTTCATACTTCCCGATTCCTGAAGTTATCGGCGTGAAAATGACTGGCGAACTGCCAAACGGCGCAACTGCGACGGATTTGGCACTCAAAGTCACTGAAACTTTGCGTAAAAAAGGCGTAGTCGGCAAATTCGTCGAGTTCTTCGGCCCTGGTGTTACGACATTGCCACTTGCAGACCGTGCGACGATCGCCAACATGGCACCTGAATACGGCGCTACTTGCGGATTCTTCCCAGTAGATGAAGAAGCATTGACTTACATGCGTTTGACTGCCCGTACAGAAGAGCAAATCGCAGTCACTAAAGAGTACTTGAAAGCAAACGATATGTTCTTCACCGTCGACAACGAAGATCCGATCTACACAGACCTTGTTGAAATCGACTTGACGACAATCGAACCGAACTTGTCCGGCCCGAAACGCCCGCAAGATTTGATTCCATTGTCCCAAATGAAAAAAGAATTCAACACAGCAATCACTGCTGCAGAAGGCCCACACGGATTCGCGTTGGATCAAAATGAAATCAATAAAACAGCGACTGTTAAATTTAACGACGGCAAAACAGCTGAAATGAACACTGGTGCTTTGGCGATTGCTGCAATCACGTCTTGCACAAACACGTCCAACCCGTACGTTATGCTCGGCGCTGGATTGGTTGCGAAAAAAGCGGTTGAAAAAGGCTTGACACCGCCTCCATACGTGAAAACATCACTCGCACCAGGTTCGAAAGTCGTGACAGGCTACTTGAGCGATTCTGGCCTGCTTGACTACATGAACCAAATCGGATTCAACTTGGTCGGTTACGGCTGTACAACATGTATCGGTAACTCCGGCCCGCTCCTTCCTGAAATCGAAGAAGCGATTGTTGAAAACGACTTGCTCGTTTCATCTGTATTGTCCGGTAACCGTAACTTTGAAGGACGCATTCACCCGCTTGTAAAAGCTAACTACTTGGCATCCCCGATGCTCGTTGTGGCTTATGCACTTGCCGGTACAGTGGATATCGACTTCGAAGTAGACCCAATCGGTCAAGACCAAGATGGCAACGATGTATTCTTCAAAGACATCTGGCCTTCAACTGAAGAAGTGAAAGATGTCGTGCACAACACGGTAACGCCTGAATTGTTCCGTAAAGAGTACGAGCATGTCTTCACGGAAAACGCAGAGTGGAATGCGATCGAAACAAACGATGATTCCTTGTATGCTTTCGATGACAACTCTACGTATATCCAAAACCCGCCATTCTTCACAGGCATGTCGAAAGAACCAACACCGATCCAACCGCTATCTGGCCTTCGTGTCATGGCGAAATTCGCTGATTCGATCACGACGGACCATATTTCACCAGCAGGCGCGATCGGCAAAGATACACCAGCTGGCTTGTACTTGCGTGAAAACGGCGTGGAGCCGCGTAACTTTAACTCTTACGGCTCCCGTCGCGGTAACCACGAAGTCATGATGCGCGGTACGTTTGCGAACATCCGAATCCGTAACCAAGTCGCACCAGGCACTACTGGCGGCTTCACGACATTCTGGCCGACTGGCGAAATTATGCCAATCTACGATGCATGCATGAAGTATCAACAGCAAGGCACTGGCCTTGTCGTTCTAGCCGGTAAAGATTACGGCATGGGTTCTTCCCGTGACTGGGCTGCCAAAGGAACATTCCTTCTAGGCGTCAAAACAGTCATCGCGGAAAGCTATGAGCGTATTCACCGTTCAAACCTTGTAATGATGGGCGTCTTGCCGCTTCAATTCGTCAACGGCGAAAGCGCTGATTCTCTTGGTCTTACAGGCCATGAAACCATCAGCGTCAACTTGTCCGACGATGTGAAACCGCGCGACGTATTGACGGTCACAGCTACTGCTGAAGATGGCAAAGTAACGGAATTCAAAGTCCTCGCACGCTTCGACTCTGAAGTGGAAGTCGACTACTTCCGTCACGGCGGCATCCTGCAAATGGTGCTCCGCAACAAATTGCTAGAAGCATAAAAAAATAAAAAGGCTGCCTTCGGGCGGCCTTTTTATTTTGGGAAGAATCGTCCGTAAAGAATCTGGCGAGCTATGAGAAACGCATCTTCAGGGCCTTGTGCTTTTTGATCGCAATGCATGTCCTGTATACTAGAGGAGAGGTGAAGGAAAATGTACATAAGCGAAAAAGAAATTGAAATCCGCTACGCGGAAACGGACCAGATGGGCGTCGTCTATCACGCCAATTACTTGATCTGGCTTGAACTCGGTCGCACCCAATTGATTAAGGATCTCGGGTTTACGTATGCCGGAATGGAATCGCAAGGGTTCTTGTCCCCGGTAACGGATATCTCCATCCAATACAAAGCCGCGCTGCGCTATGGGCAAAAAGCACGCGTCAAGACCTGGGTGGCGTCTCACGGCCGCTTACGGACGACATATGGCTACGAAGTACTGCATGAAGACGGCACACTCGCCGCGAAAGCGACATCTGAGCATGTCGTCGTAAAAAAAGACAGCTTCCGTCCGGTCCCGCTTGCCAAAGTGGCACCGGAGTGGGATGCCAAATACAAAGAAGTGGTGAGGGGGGCAGAAGATGGCGTTCGGAATCCGACGACCTGAATTGGAGCGCTGGAAACAGGATGTACATGATGGGCATATCTCGTTTCTTACCCACTACTGGGTAGATCACCGATTCCCTGGCTGCACCACGGTCACGAAAGTCGGCTGCAGTGATATCGACAAACTCGCCGATTGGGGCAGTCGCTACGGCTTACGGCGTGAATGGCTGGATCTGCGCAATGACTACCCGCATTTTGATTTATTCGGCGACAGGCAAGCGGAAATTTTGGAGGCAGAAGGCCGCTTGGATCAACTGAATAGATTAACCATTAATCAAAATGAATAGATTAAATCAAAAAGAAGCATGACGCCATTTGGCGTCATGCTTCTTTTGATTCGTATGAATAACTTAATTCACCTAATGCGTCATCCACAGTGACGTGCAGGTCGTGTTCATCGAAATACCACTGGTCCGCTTCTTCAATAAAGTACAGCACGTTTCCTTCTTCGAGGCGGACCACCGCTTCGTAAGGGCTGTCTTTCGTGACGCCAAGTGAAAAGCCCGGCTGTAGGCCAGCGCCTCCGTAGCGGACGAAAAACCGCACCGCTTCCCCAGACTCGACTTCCATTTCGTTATGGAACCAATCTTTTGCATCGTTGCTCAAATGGATCTCCATGTATACACGTCCTTTCGGGTTCTACCACTTGATCTTCGGTTCGGTGCCTGCGCGGATTCTCGCGATGTTCGCGCGATGCCGGTAAATGATGAACGTGGCCAGTGTAAAAATGACCGCCATGAACAGGTAATCACCGGTATTGATCGTGTAGATGATCGTATAGATAACCGAGACGACAGCCAAGATGATTGACGACAAGGATACCATCTTGGTGATCTTCAACGCAATCAACAACACCGCCACGGCAAGTAAAAACAAGGGCCATTGATACCCAAGCAGGATTCCGCCGGATGTAGCAACGGCTTTGCCGCCTTTAAAGCGCGCGAACACCGGGAACATATGGCCGATGACCGCAATGACGCCGAGAATGAGCGGGTGGACATCGGTGACCATCACGAGCGGCAGCAGCGTCGCGGCCGTGCCTTTTAAAATATCCAGGATGGTGACGACGAATCCGGCTTTCGGGCCGAGCACGCGGAAGGTGTTGGTTGCTCCTAAATTGCCGCTGCCCTTCGTCCGAATGTCCGTATTGTAGAAAAGTTTTCCGATCCATAATGCTGAAGGGATGGATCCGAGTAAATAAGCGATAATTACCGGAAGCAAAATGTCCATAATTGACTCCTTTGACGTACACTGTTTTCTTTTCTACAGTTTACCATGACCGAAGACACAGAAACAATAGATGGCGGATTATTCAACAAACGCACGCATTTCATGTATGATAGACTAAAAGGACAGGTGATTTTGTTGAAAAACCCAGATCGCACAGCAATCAAAGAAGTGCTCGACAATGCCAAGACCATTGCCGTTGTCGGCTTGAGCCCGAATCCGATGAGAACCTCTTATATGGTATCCAAAGCGATGCAAGATGCAGGCTACCGCATCATCCCCGTCAATCCGATGGCGGATGAAGTGCTGGGGGAGAAAAGCTACGCGACGCTTGCGGACATTCCGGAACCGGTCGATATCGTTAACGTGTTCCGCCGCAGCGAGTTTTTGCCCGCTATTGCGGAAGAATTCCTGAAAATCGATGCCCCGGTGTTTTGGACGCAGTTGAACGTCGTCGATGAAGAGGTCTTCAATCGCCTCGACGCAGCCGGCTACACGGTCATCATGGACCGCTGCATCAAAGTCGAACATGCCATCCTGAAATAGCCGATTCACGAAGGGCGCCTAGCGCTCTTTTTCTATGAACATTGACAGGAACGCCTGGAATGGCATACGATTAAAAGTAGACAGTATACGAACAAATGTTTGTTGGAGGGAAATAGATGGCTAAAACGAACAGCAATGCATACAACGAAGAAGCGATCCAAGTTTTAGAAGGCCTGGACGCTGTCCGCAAACGCCCCGGGATGTACATCGGTTCGACCGATGCCCGCGGGCTTCACCATTTGGTCTACGAAATCGTCGACAATTCCGTCGATGAAGCGCTTGCCGGATTCGGCGACCGCATCACGGTGACCATTCACGAAGACAATAGCATCAGCGTGCGCGATTATGGCCGCGGCATGCCCACAGGAATGCACAGAAGCGGCAAACCGACACCGGAAGTTATTTTGACGGTGCTTCATGCCGGCGGCAAATTCGGCCAGGGCGGCTATAAGACAAGCGGCGGCCTTCACGGCGTCGGCGCCTCTGTCGTCAATGCCTTGTCGAGTTTTTTGGAAGTGACAATCCACCGCGACGGGCGCAAATACCGCCAGCGTTTTGAAAACGGCGGCAAACCCGTGACGACTTTGGAAGAGATCGGCAAAACGAAAGAATCAGGCACGTTGATTCATTTCCTGCCGGATGAAAGCATCTTTAGCGTATCCAAATACAATTACGACACCTTGAGCGAACGCTTGCGCGAATCTGCGTTCCTCATGAAAGGCATGAACATCGAGTTGATCGATGAGCGCAGCCAAACCGGCGAGAGCTTCTTTTATGAAACCGGTATCAAAGCCTTTGTCGAATACTTGAACGAGGAAAAAGACGTGCTCCACAAAGTGGCGTATATGGAAGGGCAGAGCGAGAGCCTTGAAGTCGAATTCGCATTCCAGTTCAACGACGGCTATTCCGAAACGATTCTATCATTCGTCAATAATGTCAGAACACGCGATGGCGGAACGCACGAAACCGGCGCCAAAGCGGCGATGACCCGCGTTTTCAACGATTACGCACGCAAAATCAATTTATTGAAAGATAAAGACAAAAACCTTGAAGGCTCCGACATCCGCGAAGGTTTAGCAGCCATCGTCTCGGTGCGCATCCCGGAAGCTTTGCTGCAATTTGAAGGGCAGACGAAGAGCAAACTGGGCACAAGCGAAGCCCGCGGTGCTGTTGATGCGGTCATTTCCCAGCACTTGATGTACTTCCTCGAGGAGAACGCAGAACACAGTGCGTCACTTGTCCGCAAAGCAATACGGGCGTCTCAGGCGCGTCTCGCCGCACGAAAAGCGCGGGAAGATGCCCGAAATGGCAAGAAACGCAAGAAATCCGATACTTTGTTGTCCGGTAAATTGACGCCGGCCCAGTCGCGCAACGCCAAAAAGAACGAATTGTACCTCGTTGAGGGTGACTCGGCGGGCGGTTCTGCCAAACAAGGCCGCGACCGGACATTCCAGGCGATCTTGCCGCTGCGCGGGAAAGTCGTCAATACCGAAAAAGCAAAACTTGAAGAAATCATGAAAAACGAAGAAATCGCCACCATCATCCACGCAATCGGCGGCGGCGTATCTTCTGATTTCTCCGTAGACGACATCGCCTATAACAAAGTCATCATCATGACCGATGCCGATACCGACGGCGCCCATATCCAAGTGCTGCTGTTGACGTTCTTTTACCGCTACATGAAGCCGCTCATCGAAGCCGGCAAAGTGTTCATCGCCTTGCCGCCGCTCTATAAAGTGTCCAAAGGCGTGGGCAAAAAAGAAGTCGTCAATTATGCATGGACTGAAGCGGATCTCGACGAGTCAATCAAGAAAGTCGGCAAAGGCTATATGCTCCAGCGCTATAAAGGTCTCGGGGAAATGAACGCCGACCAATTATGGGAGACGACCATGAACCCGGAATCGCGCACCTTGATCCGTGTGACGATCGAAGACGGTGCACGTGCTGAACGCCGCATCACGACCTTGATGGGCGATAAAGTCGAACCGCGCCGCAAATGGATCGAAAACAACGTCGACTTCGGTTTGGAAGACGACAGCAACATTCTAGAAAATGATTTGATTCACGCTGAGGAGGAACTCGTATGACACAAACCGAACGTTTCCAAGATCTGCCCTTAGAAGAAGTCATCGGCGATCGGTTTGGCCGCTATAGCAAATACATTATCCAGGACCGCGCGCTGCCGGATGCCCGCGACGGCTTGAAGCCGGTACAGCGCCGCATCCTATACGCCATGTACCACGAAGGCAATACCAACGACAAAGCGTTCCGGAAATCCGCCAAAACGGTCGGGAACGTCATCGGTAACTATCACCCACACGGCGATAGCTCGGTGTACGAAGCGATGGTGCGGCTCAGCCAAGACTGGAAAATCCGTCACATGCTCGTGGAAATGCACGGCAATAACGGCTCAATGGACGGGGATTCCCCGGCCGCGATGCGTTATACGGAAGCCCGGCTTTCAGCGATTTCCGGCGAACTATTGCGCGACATTGAAAAACGCACCGTCGAATTCATTCCGAATTTTGACGATGTGGACGTCGAACCGACCGTACTGCCGGCGCGTTTCCCGAATTTGCTCGTCAACGGCTCAACCGGGATTTCTGCAGGATACGCGACTGACATCCCGCCGCATGCGCTGCATGAAGCACTCGATGCAGTGCTCATGCGCATCGACAATCCGGATGTGTCGATCGATGAATTGATGACCGTCATCAAAGGGCCGGATTTTCCGACCGGTGGCATCATCCAAGGCGTCGAAGGCATCAAAAAAGCCTATGAAACGGGGCGCGGCAAAATCGTGGTCCGTTCCAAAGCAGCTGTTGAACCGTTAAAAGGCGGCAAAGAACAGATCGTCATTACGGAAATCCCGTTTGAGGTGAACAAAGCGAGCCTCATCAAGAAAATTGATGACCACCGCTTCGACCGTAAACTCGACGGCATTTCCGAAGTGCGCGATGAATCCGACCGCACGGGCCTTCGCATCGTCATCGAATTGAAAAAAGAAGTGCAGGCGGCTGGCATCTTGAACTATTTGTTCAAAAACACCGACCTCCAAATCAGCTACAACTTCAATATGGTGGCGATTCATCACCGCCGTCCGACGATGATGACCTTGCCGACCATGCTCGATGCTTATATTGAACATCAAAAAGAAGTCGTGACGAAACGGTCGGAGTTCGACCTGCAAAAAGCAAGCGACCGCATGCACATCGTCGAAGGTTTGATCAAAGCCTTGTCAATTCTTGATAAAGTGATCAAGACGATTCGTGCGTCCAAGGACAAACGTGACGCGAAAAATAATTTGATCGATAAATTCGAGTTTTCGGAAGCCCAGGCAGAAGCGATTGTCTCCTTGCAGCTTTACCGATTGACGAATACCGATATCACCGAGCTCGAAAAAGAAGAGGAAAGCTTGCGCAAGTTGATTGCCGAGCTGACCGGCATCTTGACGAGCGCGCCGAAATTGAAAAACGTCATCAAAAAGGAATTGCAGGCGATCCGCAAGAAATTTGCCGAGCCGAGACGCTCCGAGATTGAAGAAAAGATCGAAGAGTTGACCATTACGCGTGAAATCATGATTCCAAGCGAAGAAGTGATTGTCACCGTGACGAAAGAAGGCTATGTTAAACGGACGAGCACCCGCTCCCACGCGGCCTCGAACGGCAAAGATTTTGCCATGAAAGACAGCGATCATTTGTTGTTCGAAGGTAATCTCAATACGCAGCATACCGTCTTGATCTTCACGACCGGCGGGAATTTCGTGTTCCAGCCTGTCAATGAACTGCCGGATATCAAATGGAAAGACCTTGGCCAACATTTGTCGAGCATCGTTACACTCGATTCAAACGAATCGGTGCTTGCGGTGTTCCCGTTCGAAGATTTTGAACAAGATGCGACCATTTTGACCGTCTCCAAGTTCGGCCAAGTGAAACGTTCGGCGTTGAAAGACTATCACGTGCAGCGCTATTCACGCGCCATCAAGACGATGAACTTGAAAAAAGGCGACGACATGATCTTCGCCGGGCTCGTGACGAACGAATCGGAGTTGTTCCTGGCGACGAAAATGGCATACGGCGTCCGCTTCCCGCTTGAAGAAGTGCCTGTCACAGGGCTTCGGACAGCTGGTGTTAAAGGCTTGAACTTGAAAGAAGGCGACGAAGCGGTATCTGTCGTCATGATCGATCCGAAACAGCAGCCAGATCTCGTGCTCGCCACGCAGCGCGGAGCCGCCAAAAAGATGAAACTTAGTGAATTTGAAAGTGGCAGCCGCGCCAAACGCGGCGTCATCATGCTGCGGGAATTGAAATCCAATCCCCACCGCGTCGTCGCTGTCATCGGCACGACCGGCAAAGAAGAGATTCTGCTCGAAACGGCTAAAGGCTTGCGCATCTCGATTGCGCCAGGCCGCCTAAAAGCGGTTGACCGTTATTCCAACGGATCGTTTATCGTTGACGAAGCAACAGACGGCGCCGTGATGGCAGCTTACCGAGTTCCTGCTATTGAATAACCCGAAAAGGCGTTGAATGAATAAATCATTCAGCGCCTTTTTGTTATAGGTTCGCCCATTCAAAGAGAAGATCAACTGAATAATCACTGAATGAATTGGGGAGTTCGTTCTTTTTGGCTAGAGCAATACCAATTGCAATCATTAGATAGGGGGCTTATGCATATGATACTGGAAACCGAACGGCTGTGGTTGAAGCCTTATCAAGCGGATATGGCGGATAGTGTCTACGCGGTGGTGAAGAAACGCGAAATTGCTGAAATGATGCTGATGATTCCGCATCCGTATCCGAGAAAGCAACTCGATGGCTGGCTCGACTATGTCCAAAAAAGCTTTGATATCGGCCACGCCTTTGAATACGCGGTCTTCGCGAAAGACCACCCCGCACGCTATATCGGCAATTGCGGATTGGTCGCCATGTCGAAAGCCCATCACTCCGGCGAAATCGGTTATTTTATCGACCCTGCCGAATGGGGGCGGGGCTATGCGACAGAAGCATGCCAAAAACTGTTGCAACAGGCCTTTACTGAACACGGCCTGAACCGCGTATTCGGCCGCTGCCTCGTGCGCAACCCTGCGTCGAGACGCGTGCTTGAAAAAGCGGGCATGGCGTTTGAAGGCCGGTTTAAGCAAGAGTTTTACATGAATGGCACCTACGAAGACGTCGATTATTTGGCGTTGCTGAAACAAGACTCCCGTGCTCCGAAACCAGACACGCCGTTATGAATGCTGCTGCTCTTCTCGCGTGGGTTAGTAGCTGATGGGAAATTGATTAGTTCGTCGTGAAAAGAATTGTGCTATAACACAAAAAATCTATTGTTTCATTTTTCTGCCATTTCCGAAAATTCCGTTGACAGCAAGTGTCCGGCTTTCTATACTTGATATATAACAGTTGGACTCAAGAGACACGAGAGGGGTTTTTCGAAATGATCGTACCATTGACACCGCTGGACTGGAAACGACGTGCGGTCAAGTATTATCCGGAGAAAGTAGCCGTGATCGACGGAGACAAGCGTTTCACGTACAAGGAGTTTGGACGCCGCTCCGACCAGTTAGGAATTGCCCTACTTAATGCCGGCATCAAGGAAAAAGACCATGTTGCCGTGATGCTGCCGAATACCCATTATATGCTGGAAGCATTTTATGGCATCCCGCCGCTCGGAGCCGTGATCGTGCCGCTTAATTACCGGCTGTCTGCGAAAGACCTGGGCTATATCATCAAGCACAGCGACGCAAAGATGCTGATTGTCGATGCGGAATACGCCAAGATCATCGAAGAGATCCAAGGCGACTTGCCGATCGAGAAATACATCATCGCGCCGGCTGAAGGGCATGAGACCAGTCTTGCGGGCGTCGGCTACGAGGAATTTATCGGAGCGGTCACAGACGATGAACAATTGCCAAACGTCGAACTCGATGAAAACCAAATGCTGTCGCTCAATTACACGAGTGGCACGACCTCAAATCCAAAAGGCGTCATGCAGACGCACCGGACGAATTATTTGAATGGCGCGAACTTCCTGCATCATCTGGAGATCAAGTTCGATGACGTCTACCTGCACACTTTGCCGATGTTCCACACGAACGGATGGGGCGGTGTCTGGGCGATCACCGCAGCCGGTGCCACTCACGTCTGCTTAAGAAAAGTCGATCCGCCGCTCATCCTTGATTTATTTGAAAACCACGGCATCACGTCGCTTTGCGGCGCGCCGACGGTCGTCAATATGCTGGTCAATGAACCGAAAGCAAGAGACATTAAATTGAACACCAAGATCCGCATGGGCACAGCCGGTGCACCGCCTGCTGCGGCACTCATCGCGAAAGCCCAGCAGACGCTCGGCCTCAACATGATGCACGTCTATGGACTGACCGAAACCTCACCTTTCATTTTGTACTGCGAATGGAAAAACGAATTCGATGAGCTGGATGCCGATCAACAGGCAAGCATCAAGGCGCGCCAAGGGATTGAACTGGCCTTTAACGGTGAAACAAAAGTCGTCAACCAGGAAGACGGAAAAGAAGTCGCCTGGAACGGCAAGGAGCTCGGGGAAATCGTCACGCGCGGCAACGTCGTCATGGCAGGCTATTACAAAGACCCGGAAAAAACTGCCGAAGCGATCCGCGACGGCTGGTTCTATACGGGCGACCTCGCCGTGACGCATCCGGACGGCTTTATCGAAATCCAGGACCGCATCAAAGACATGATCATCTCAGGCGGTGAAAACATTTCCTCCACTGAAATCGAAGGCGTGCTCTATAAACATCCAGCGATCGCGGAAGTGGCGGTCATCGCCGTGCCGGATGAGAAATGGGGCGAAGTGCCAAAAGCGATCATCGTCTTGCACAAAGGAGCAGAAGTGACCGAACAGGAAATCCTCGACTACACGCGGGAGCACATGTCGCGCTTCAAAGTGCCGAAATCGGTCGACTTTGTGGAAGGCTTGCCAAAGACGGCAACGGGCAAGCTGCAGAAGTTCCAATTGCGTGAAATGTACTGGGGCGGAGGCAAGAAAGTCAATTAACGAATAACAAAAAGCGAGAGTTCCCGGATGAGGATCTCTCGCTTTTTTCACGGCGCATCGGTTTTCGGAGTGCCTCGTTTTTTGAAGATAGCAATTGCGAAGACGATCACCAATAAACCAATGACCACGCTATACAGCACAGATCGGGGCAGCCACAAAGTCAGCCCAAAAGCGACCGCGATTTCAATGGAAACGGCGGGTAATTTTCCAATCGAACTCGCCGCAAAGAAGGCAGGAGTGGAAATCCGTGTCAGCGCGGCTCCTGCTGTGACCGCGCCGGACGGGGCAAAGGGCAGCAAGCGGAATGCAATGACCGCCCAAAAGACAGTGGCATTCTTTTGGCGCAGGAAAAACCGGAACCACCGCTGTTGCTGCCAAGTGGACGGAATATGCTTCGCCCCGTAGCGGTACAGCCAAAACCCAAATAGCGCACCGATAATTTCACCGCTGACGGATAAGGCACTACCGCCAGCCAACCCAAAGCGGTCGAGGTTGACCGGGGTGATGAGAATACTCGGGATGAAACCGAGCGCGCCGATGGCAATATTGAATAGCAGCAACGCCAAAAATTCCAAAGAGCGGTAGATGGTTTCAATCGTCATATATGGTCTCCTTTAGATGGCATTACAGGCCATCCCTTTGTTGCAGGCGATAGCGCCTCGGTGTCATGCTGCTATGACGTGTAAACGCAGCGTGAAACTGTGTCGCGCTCTTGTAACCGCACTGCGCAGCAATGGATGCCACATCCTCTCCAGTCGCTCGTAATAACTGCTGCGCGCAATCCATGCGACAGCTGATGACGAACTGAAGCGGTGTCTCCTTGCAACACTCTTTAAACAGTCGGCTGAAGTGGAATTTGCTAAGGCCGAACCGAGCGGCGGTGTCAGATAAAGAAAACGATAAGTGACAGGTTTCTTCTAACTCATGCAAGAGGTGGAGCAACCGGAAAGATTCCGTGGGCAAATCAGATTCCAAAAGCTGCATGATGCCGAACTCCATCCATAATAATTCCACCATTTTTCGGCATTTGCCGACAGTTGTCGCAGCCGATTGAATATCACGCTCGAGTTCTGTAAACAGCGAAGCGACGAACTGTGGGCTTTCTGCTTTCACTAATTGAACCGTTGGAATTTTAGCGGCCGATGGGCAGATCAGGGTTCTGATGCGTCCATCCACACGGTCGAAACGATGCCAACAGCCTGTAGGGATCAACAGCATCTCACCAACTGACAGCTCCAGCCGCTGGTCAACGAGCGTGACTTCTGCCGTGCCACTTTCCACCCACACCAGCTCTGCGGTCTGCTGATGGCGATGGAGCGGCAGGGGGGAGTGACGCGAAAATCTTAGATCTTGCGAATCGATGGTGTGAATCCCATACGGTTGTATCATGAGCACCCTCACTTTTCATTGGAGTCTCTTCAGTATAGCAATAATCAAGAAAAAGGGCAGGATATTCTCGGGTATTCCATTAAAGAACCATTCTGATCCGCAATAATTGATAAAATCTGCATTTCAAGCGGGCAACTGTAGCCACGGGCAAAAAGGAATGTCGATTAGAGAAGTCGGAAAACAAGGAATATTTCAAGTTATTTGGAAGGAATTATTGACATTCCGGAAGTGCTCCCTTACCATTGTCGACATAGCGAATCTCATAGACAACACTCATCTTATCGAGAGCGGCGGAGGGAATTGGCCCTGTGAAGCCCGGCAACCGGCAAGTCTTTCTTGCACAGGTGCTCCTTCCAACAGGCGAATCCGTCTGGCAGATAAGAGAAGGCACAACAGACCTTCTCTCGTGAAGGTCTGTTTTTTGTTTTGGATATTCGCTTTTCAATTACATAGCAACACTTCTTATCAAGAGTGGTGGAGGGATCAGGCCCAATGAAACCCAGCAACCGGCAAGCAATGCTTGCACAGGTGCTACTTCCTGCAGTCCGTGAGGCTGAAAGATAAGTTGAGGACCGAACCCCCTCTTCTTTCGATGAGCGGGGTTTTTTCTATAGACAAAAGGAGGCACATCACATGAGCAATCAAGCATTGGCACCAAGCTTTCAACCAGGACAAGAGCCCAACTTGCCGAATTATGACCAGGCAAGCCGTTCCTTTTCATGGCAGCAAGTGGAACAGCAATTCACCTGGAGCAAGACGGGAAAAGTCAACATGGCCCATGAATGCATCGACCGGCACGTCGAGGACGGCTTTGGCAGCAAAACAGCGCTTCATTACATCGATGGCGAATACGAGGAGCGCTGGACGTTCGATGAATTGAAAACACAGACCGACCGCGTGGCGGCAGCACTTCAAAGGGAAGGCGTCCGCCGGGGCGACATCGTTTTTATTTTCCTGCCGAAAAATGCCGATTGCTATATCGCCATGCTAGCGGTGGTGAAGCTTGGTGCGATCGCCGGCCCGTTGTTCGAGGCGTTCATGGAAGAAGCGGTGCGCGACCGCATCCAGGACTGTGCAGGACGCTTCATCATCACCGACACGGATCTTGCCGTTCGTATACCACGGGATGATTTGCCGTCATTGGAGAAAGTCTTCATTACCGCCGGTGCCGATCGATGCCAGGCGGGTGAAATTTCCTTGACGGAGCTGGCAGCACAAACTACTGACAGCGGATTTTCGACGCAATGGGTCGACTTGGAAGACCCGCTCAACATCCATTACACGAGCGGCTCGACCGGCAAACCAAAAGGCATCATCCATGCACACCGCGCGATGATCCACCAATACCAGACCGGCCATTGGGTGCTCGACTTGAAAGACGACGATGTCTATTGGTGCACGGCACATCCGGGCTGGGTAACGGGCACGGTATATGCAATTTTCGCCCCTTGGCTGAACCGTGCCACCGTCGTCGTCAACGGCGGGCGTTTCGATGCCGATTCCTGGTACGCCACAATCGAGCGAGCGAAGGTCACCGTTTGGTACAGTGCACCGACCGCATTCCGCATGCTGAAATCAGCGGGGGATGAGGTGTTGGCGCGCTATGACCTGCGTTCGCTGCGCCATATCCTGAGCGTCGGCGAACCGTTGAACCCGGAAGTAATTTATTGGGGAAACGAGCAATTGGGCCTGCGCATCCACGATACGTGGTGGATGACCGAAACCGGCGCCCAGATGATCGTCAATCTGCCGTCTGAAATCATTAAGCCGGGTTCCATGGGGCGCCCGTTCCCTGGCATCACGGTCAGCATCCTGAACGATCAAGGCGAAGTACAAAAAAACGGAGAGATCGGCTATTTGGCCATCCGCACTCCGTGGCCGGGCATCATGCGGGAAGTGTGGCAAAACGAAGCCAAATACAAGTCGTATTTCCAGTTTGAAGGCTGGTACTTATCCGGCGATTTGGCGGTACAAGACGAAGACGGCTATATCTTTTTCCAAGGGCGCAGCGATGACATGATCAATTCCTCGGGTGAGCGCATCGGCCCATTTGAAGTGGAAAGCAAATTGCTTGAACATCCGGCGGTCGCAGAAGCGGGCGTTATCGGCAAGCCCGATGTGCTGCGCGGCGAAATCGTCAAAGCGTTCATTGTGCTGAATAACGGCTATTCGCACAGCGACGAACTGCTTGCAGACATCCGCCAATTTGTCCGGTCGAAACTGTCCGCCCACGCTGCACCGCGTGAGATCGAAGTGATCGAAGAACTGCCGAAGACAAAGATCAGCGGGAAGATTTTGCGCCGCGAACTAAAAAGCCGGGCCCCCGTCGAGCAGTGAACAGAGGAAAGAAGCCCTGCGGATTTCGCTAATGGTGCAATCAGTCAGCTGGCCGATCAAATTCGTAGGATTCGTTAAGCGTCACCATAAGAAAGGAGGCTCCCTGCCATAGGGAGCCTCCTTTTTAGATTTTCACTATTAAGCTCTAGCACACCGAATCGTTGGATTTCGGGACCGACAAGCCAAACAAAGGCCGCAAGTACAGTGCGAAAAACGTGCCGGCGAGTGCGAGAATGCCCCAAACATAGCCGTGCAGGCTAAAGGAAGCGATGCCGCCGAAATACGCGCCGATGTTGCAGCCGAACGCAAGACGCGCCCCGTAGCCCATCAGCAAGCCGCCGACAACGGATGCCCAGAAATTGCCCATGGTGATCTTGGTGAACTTGAACAAGCCGCCAGCTGCCGATGCGAGAAAGGCGCCAAGGATGACACCGAAATTCAACACCGTAGTGGAATCAGCGAAAATGGACGATTCAAGCATCGCGGCATTTGCGCCTTGCCAGTAGCCCCAGCTCGCGACGTCCACGCCGAAGAATTCAGCGATTTTCGAGCCCCATAACGCGAATGCGGACGTGATGCCCCAAGGCGTCCCGCGCGTCATCAATGTCAAAGCGTTCAATACCGCGAGTACGATCGCTGCGGCGAACAATGGCCAAGAGCCGCGGAAAATGCGTTTCCATCCAGTGGTGGTCGGAAGCGGCGCCATTTTTGGTGCGCGTTTCTTTTTCTCGATGATCAAAGTGATCCAAGCGATAAGCCCGAACAACGCAATCGAGACGAGCCATGCGCCGCCGTAGCCAAGCCCCGTGGAGGTAGCGAGGGACACCGGTTCAAAAGCTGGCATGTCTTCTGTCCAAAACGGCAAGTGATACGCGCCGATTGTCGTGCCGATAATAAAGAATAACAGCGTAATGAACATGACCGAACGTCCGCCACCGATTGCATACAGTGTACCGGAAGCACAGCCGCCGCCAAGCTGCATGCCGATGCCGAAAATGAACGCGCCGACGACCAAGCTCACGCCAACCGGAGAGACGTATCCTGACACCCCGGTACCGAAGAACGAGTAGCCGTACGCCAGAATCGGTGCGAAAAGCGTGACCGCGACCGCCAGCATAAGCATATGCGAGCGCATCGCCTGGCCATTGCCGACCGACATGAAGCGGCGGAACGCGGACGTAAAGCCGAAGCGTGCATGGAATAAGGTATAGCCGAGCAATAGCCCGATACCAAGCAGTACAGTTTGAGCAATATGCTGCGTGGCGAGTAAATACACCGTCAATAATGCTGCTACCACAATGCCCCCGGCAATCAAGGATTTCTGTGGTGAGTTTAAGGCCGTCGTGTCCCGGTAGACGGGATCGTTGACTTCATTGACGGGTTGGACCCGTGTGCTAGTCGTCATAGAAAACATCCTTTTCTGAGTGATATAGTAGGGAATAAAATATTATATTAAAGGAGCGTTTAGGGAAAGTCAACGGAGCGGCTCGCATACAGGAGGGTTTGTAAAAGAAGGGCCGGGGAATAGAAAGATAACACTCACTGCGGACATCACCTGTTTATTAAAACTCAAGCTGAAAACAACGAATGGAACTGATTCCACGGTCCGGCTGATCGGTGTTTTAGGAATGGAAGCGAGGTGAAGTACCATGGATAACAGGTTGTGGATCAATTTGCCGGTGAAGGATTTGCAGGCGGCACAGGCCTTTTATGAACAAGCTGGATTCTTGATGCCAAAAGCGGATTCTAGCAATGCCCAGCAGGCGGCGTTTTATTTAGAGGGCCAGCATCTCTATGTGATGCTGTTTCCAGAAGAAAGCTTTGAAGCCTTTACGCAGCAAGCGATCGCGGACACATCGATCGGCTCTGAAGTATTGTTTTCGTTATCGGCAAAAACCCGTGAAGAAGTCGATAACTTTGCGTTTCGCATCGAACAGGCAGGCGGCACCGTCTATGCGCGGCCAGGTGAGCGAAATGGCATGTACGGAGCGGGGTTTTCGGATGTCGACGGGCATCGCTGGAATTTCCTCGTGATGGATGTTTGATCCGATTTCTTCATGTAAGAAAAACCGGAAGCGCACAGGTAGAAGTGCTTCTGGTTTTTTGGTGTGGAATGAATAGCGCAGATATCAAAGATATGGAGGCAAACGGAGCGGAATTGCGGTACGATGGACTAATAAATTAAAAGTTTTGACTATTTCTGGATGAATCTTTTCATGCAGTAAGGAGCAGGTGCATAGTGAACAACAAATTCCTTTTCGCATTTCTCGTCATCATTACCACCAGTTTGATGGGTTCTTCGTTTGCAGTCGGTAAAATCGGCCTTGAACACGTTTCGCCGCTGCTGTTGGTCGGGATCCGTTTTACCATAGCGGGCATCTTGATGGCGATATTCGTCAAATTGTTCCGGCGCAAGCACCCGCGCAAGCGCTCCGAGTGGCTGCATATTCTCATCATCGGCTTTTTCCAGACCGCGGGCGTCATGGGCTGCATTTTCCTGAGCTTGCGGACGATCACGGCCGGGGAATCCGCCATTTTGACGTTCACCAATCCGTTATTGGTGGTAATTTTCGGCACGGCCGCACTCGGTATCCGCTACCGCATCGTTCAATGGGGAGGGGTGCTGCTTGGGTTTTTCGGCGTCTTCATTACAATGGGGAGCCAAGTGAACTTGGAAGTCGGCACGTTATTCGGCTTCGGCAGTGCTGTGTCCTGGGCAATCGGTACCTTATTGATCAAGCATTGGGGCATTCGGCTCGATACGTGGGTGCTGACGGCGTATCAAATGCTGTTTGGCGGCGTGATTTTACTGATAGCAAGCAGCTTATTGGAAACCCAGCGATTGGCGCTCAATCCCGAGTCGCTGTTCATCATTTTTTGGCTGGCTATTCCGGCCTCAATCATTCAGTTTGCGATTTGGTTTTTCTTGTTGCAAAACGGCAATCCCGGGAAGGTAAGCGCATTTTTGTTTTTAGCGCCATTTTTCGGCGTCATTTCGGGATGGCTCATTTTAGGGGAGCAAGTCGGAGTATCGTTAATCGTCGGCGGTGCGTTAATCTTTACAGGCATTTTCCTAGTGAATTGGCCGGAAAAGCGGCAGCAAGCGGCAATTCCTGGGAAAGCTATATAAAAGGCTCCCGTAGCGAATATGTGTGAATGAAAGATGCGATTCCGCCAACTTATAGAGGTTTTAAAGATTCAGGACAGCAGCAAGAAGCCAGCCAGAGCGGTTTGTGGCAACTTAAAAACCGAAAGAACCTAAAAGATGCTGAATGAATACGAAATTTAGCGATGCATGAATGAATTACACAATCATCACAGACTGATTACTTAAGAATCAGATGGATACGCAATAAGCTGACAAATAATAAAATCCAAACCGAAACGGCTGGTAAACAGCTGAACCGGTTTGGGTTTTATTATTTACTCATCATGTGAAGCAACGCAGCATTCATAGAAAAAAGATAAAATCACTCAAATAAAACGAATAACGCAACAGATGAAAAAATAGCCAGTTTCACTGAAAATCCCGGTTTCGTCTCACTGTATTGAGTATACTTATTAAATGAAACACAACTTCCTATAATTTATATTATGTAAACTAAATTTTAAAACGACATTCTCAGCCATTTGGCCGGTCCCCATCACCCAACCCCTGTGTTTCTAAAGACCAGCTACTGATTATTTCAAATGGTCGTTCAGAACGCTTTCTTCTAGCACTTCGAATTTATCACCGTGTCCTTTCTCGATATGTATTTCATCCTACTGGCATAGCGAATCCAAAATCCTTGCAAGTTCCGGTTTTATTGCCTTGGTTCATATTCGAGCATTTGGTTATAAACAATTCGATTGATGACTCGATGACTCGATCACTCCATCAGGTTTGATGCTACACGTTCTTGCTTTAAACCTTCATCTTGTTACGTATAGCTATATAAAATCCGCTGTCCAGAAACTTGTAATCTCTTTCCATTGATCAGCCTATGAAAAAATCCACCCTGGCAAACGGTTCCAGGATGGATTTTTAGTAAGAAAGCTCTATTCAAGCAACTATTTATACTGGTTGCTGCGTTTCATATCCCGAATGGCCTGAATCGACAACCTGACGAGCAAAATGACGCATAAGAACAGCCCTCCGTACGCCGCTGTATTCAAGTAAATTGCGTATACGGTATCAATAAATTGGGCGATGGCCAATAAAGCAGCTGAGATGAACCCGAACGTAATTCCCGACATCAACAAGACAAACCTGGAGAATAATTGCATGACAAATCCAGCGTTGTGCTTATCAGAAAATACATCATGGTGCAAAATGATCTTACCGCCTTCAACGCGCCGGATCAATTGGTCGATGCGTTTCGGCAGCTTGGCGACTTCCGGCAAGATCAGCACCAATTCCTCCTCGATGCGTTCTTTTGTCGCGAACGGCTGCTTAAATGGCTTTTTCAATACCGATGTCTTGTATTCTTTCGCGAAGCTTTTCGCTTCTGTGAACATATCGAACTTGGGATCGATGGTGTGCAAGGTGCTGTCAAGGCTGATTAACGACCTGAGCGCGATTCCCACAGACGGATAAAACGCCAAGCCGAATTCGCGGGTGACATCAAATAAGGAATGGATCAATTCTGCGGTCGGTATTCGGTCGACATAGGAAATCTTTAATAAAATCTCCCCGATGGCATGTTCAAATTTCGCGCCGTCGAGCTTCTCGCCATTTTCCACCAGCTTTCTGACGGCATCATGGACAATGCTGGCATCGTTTTGTTGGATGCCAATAATGAAATGATTGAGCGCTTCCTGCTGCGGGGCTGTCAAGCGGCCGACCGAACCAAAATCAAGCAAAATCGGTTGGCCATCGGTTTCGTCGATAAAGATGTTTCCGGGATGCGGATCAGCGTGGAATATGCCAGAAAACAGCATTTGCTCCAAGAATGAAAACAACACGGTGCGCCCGAATTTTTTTGGCTCAACAGTAAAATGGCGGAACACCGCATCGCCTTTTGAAATGCTTTTGCCTTGGAAATACTGCATGACAATAATCGTTGAATTGCTGTATTCCCGGTACACTTTCGGGATTTTGACTTGATTTTTGCTGTCTTCTAGAGCGTTCTTCACTTGAATCATATTACGCATTTCGATCTCAAAGTCGATTTCCTCGCGCAAGCCATTGGCGAATCCGACCGCCAGTTCACGGAATCCGATGTTTTGTGCCCATGTGGATTTACTGGACACCCATTCAGCAAATTCCACGAGAATGTCCAAATCATCCCGCATGATAGCGCTCACTTCCGGACGCTGCATCTTAATGATGACTTCTTCATTGGTCTTGCGCAGCACACCGCGATGGATCTGGCCGATCGATGCCGATGCCAGCGGTTCTTTCTCAAGCTTTGAAAACACTTCTTCAATCGGCTGCGCCATGGATTTTCGTAAGATTTCTGTCACTTGCTCTTTTGGCAAAGCTTTGACGTTTTGCTGCAGCTGGCTCAGTTCTTCGATGAAAACCGGTGCAAACAAATCTGTCCGAGTCGACAATACTTGGCCGAATTTGATGAACACACCACCTGCCTCTTCAAGCGTCCTGCGAAAAGCAACTGCAAGCTCATGGTTGTTTTCGCGATGACGCGCATATTTCAGGGTGCTGGAAATGCCGTTTTTGACCGCAATCTCGAGCACTTTGCTTAAGCGTTTCTGGCGTCTCCAGCGGCTGCGCAGCCGTTTCCAGATAAACTTGCGGTTCGTGATACGTTCGCCTCGGTCTCCCAGTTCAATGGGATCGAATAATTCAAGGATCAAGTAAAACAGCATTGAAATCATCAGCATGCTGCCGATCCAAATGACGGTGCTGGTATCTGTCAACATCGTTGCGAAGGCGTCATCCATAAATTCGGTATAGCGCAAATAGGAATACCAATAGACAAATGTCGTCAAGACAATCCCCAGCACGACAGACAATATCCGTTTCGTGAAGTTCACTTTTGACCCCATCAACCGGCCGCTGACAAAATAAATAAAAATGGCGATGACCAGCATTTCAGCAATCATCCGTATATATATGACCATTCGCGTACCCCTTTCCCTGACACCCAGTAACGATGATGCTCTGTCGGTTCTTACCCTGGAATAACATATAGCCTCTACCTATGTAATTTCGAGGTGTTACCAATCGCTTCCTTCTTTTTGTTTGCAGTCAATGAATTTTGGTTGTTGGCGGTTTTTTCTTTTTATAAAATACCTTATGTAGTTTACTACATTTATTAAAATGGTTGGACAATTCCAGTTAATCCACTATTGTTAATTTTGAGATTCCGCTTGCTCCTTGACCCTGTTCATGAAATTCAACACGGTGGTTTGAGCGGCCTTTTTACTGCCTGCCAAAAGCATCATCTTCCCTGTGACGCTCATCCCTTTGTTTTGCCCTTCATACACAAAACGCGTGCTTTGGTCCGACTGTTTTTCCAAACTAAACGCATAGCGCACTTTGAACATCTGCCCCATCTCAAAAGCCGTCTCGCGGTATTTCCTGTTTGGTTCATCCACATACGATAGTGTTTCAACGATGTAGCGCTGCTGCTGTTTGCCTTCGGTGTATACTTGGGCGTGTTTGGCACCTGTCGCATTATTCTGCCCTTCAAGCAGCTCATGCGCTTCTACTTTTGGCATGATGCGCTGGATCTGCTCGTCCTGGAACAACTCCCACACCCGTTCGATGGGTGCATCGATGACCATTTGCTCTTTCCATTTGACCATTTTCCTCATCCTTTCATGAACTCTTTTCTACAATTACCATAAAGGCTTACCGCTACCCGCCAATTCCGTTACAATGGATAGAGCAAAACGATTTTGGAGTGATTTGATGAGAACCTCAACGATTTTATTCATTTTTTTACTGGTGATGCATTTATTGACCGTCCTCAACACCTTGTTGTTTAGCGGCAATTTAAATGATCTCGTGTTCTGGTTTAATTCCGCTTTATTTATGGCGGCGCTGGCTGTATTTGTTTATCGGCGCGGCATATTCGATGCGAAGGAAGCACCTACGGCTGATACTGCCAAAAAACGCAAATGATTTGATGCCATCAGCAATGCTCAATACCCTGTAAACCACCGCCTGAAATAGGCGGTGGTTTTTCATTCAATTTACTTCATATGATTGAAGGATTGATTCACATTTATCGGTCAGCATATTAGACCCAACGAACGCTTGCAGCAAGCCTTTGACGCTCATGTCCGTAAATTTGGGGCCCAAGTTCCCTGACTGCTGCTTAAAAGCTTTCACATCGCCTTCGTAGTCGCGAATCAATTGCGTGAATTCCCGGAGTTCAGCTTTTGACAAATCATGCACCACAATCGCTTCATGGATTGACGGGTCTTGCATGTCCTCTTCTAACAACTGCCCAAGCAGCGCCAGCAGCGTCCGGTTGTGAAATTTTAGTTTTTCGATTTCTTCGCGCAAGCTTTTCAGTTCACCGTGCTCCATATGTCTAGCTCCTTTGGCTTCGTACTTACTTGGTTGTCGCATCCAGCAATTCAAGATGGTCGATGAAATTATACTTGTGGATCTCCCAGCGCTCGCTGGCATACGCCAAGTGGTTCATGCCGCCATTTTGTAAACGGACTTCTCCGTCGTACTCACCGTGCGCCAATTGCTCAAGGATGGCGTTGATGACGCCTCCATGCGCTACGACGAGCACACGCTGGTTCCCGAAGCGCTCATTGAGTTGTGAGAGCCCCTTTGACAGCCTGCCGTGGAACTCTTGTGGCTGTTCCTGACCTGGGTAATTTTTGTCTGGATACAAGCTGTAACGCTCCTCTGCCGTCATGCCTTCCGCTTTGCCGAAATGCTTTTCCTGAAACTCTTTCATTTCAATGATCGGCAAACCCATCGTTTCATTGATAATCGCCGCGGTCTCTTTAGCGCGCTTGAGTGGGCTCGTCACGATGACATCCCATGCTTCTTTCGTCAAATGCGTCCCGCATGCACGTGCCTGAAGCTTTCCTTTGTCGTTCAGCGGCACATCCGTTGTCCCTTGGATGCGGCCAATCTTATTCCATTCCGTCTCGCCATGCCGAATCAGGCAGATTGTCGTCATTGCCTTCTACTTCCCTTCTGCTGTTATATGATTACTTGTTGCTAGCCCTCAATCGTTGCGTTGTGTTGTCTTGCGTTGTTTGCTCCAGCGCCAGAACATGATCGCTTCCCCGATTACCACACCGATCGCCCCTGCAGCGACCAAGGTTGATGTGTCCGGGTCATCATTGATCAACCAGGCAATAATGACACCCAGGATAAGCCCGCTCAGTAAAACGACATATCCATTTTTGCGTGATTTCAGATAATCCACTGTCTTGCACCCTTTCTTATTGCTTATTATCCCATCTTGCCGAAGTTTTCATGAGAACGCAAGAATTGTCAGCATTCTTCTCCGAGTATGTCTATCTTGTCTTGAATGCTTGTTTTTTATTTATTCAAAAACCTTAAGTAGTTTAGTACATGTAAATTAAATAATTACCATCAAAAAAATAGAGCCCCTCTCGGCTCTATTTCGTTTCCACCACGAACGATGTCATTTTCGTTATTTGAAGCTCGCCCTCCCCTTGCCATTCATAGAAATCACAATAACAATATTTGCGTTCCCGATCGTTGCCGCCTTTTGCAGTCATGACGCCTTTTACTGCTCCTTCTTGCCCTTCCGCAATAATCGTGTCGATTTCAAAAGCCATTTGTGTGTAATCCTGCATCCCGAAAGCCGCATCCACTAAAGCCTGCCTGCCCTTTAAAGGCATCGATCCGACCATAACCCATACCACGTCATCGGAAACATGCTGCTCAATGAATTCCTGTCTGCCTTTGAAAAAAGCGTCGTTAAAGTCCCTTAAAAAGTCGGCCGTGCTGCTGGTCTTCATGGTTTTCCCTCCCTCATGCTGTCCTTTCGGTCATCGCTTAATTAGGAATTATATTTTTGTCTGAATATTCAACTTATTTACATTTTACTCTCTTTCTGGTTCCTTGCCTAGTCTGTTGTTCCGTTTTCAATTATTTTTGCCGCTTCGATCCATCCTTCAAACTTGCACTTAACAACTGCGACCGAAAAACCTTATAATGGAGAAATGCAGATCTGCATAAGGAGGAGAAAATCATAAATGGTTACTAAACAATTTTTCATTTCCGCGGAAGAAGGCTTGCATGCACGGCCCGCTGCGGCTCTTGTCAGTGAGGCAAATCGTTTTCACTGTGAATTATCACTGGAATTTAAAAACCGGATCGTCAACTTGAAATCCATACTCGGCGTTATGGGGCTTGGGATTCCGACCCGCTCGACCATTACCATCCACGCGGACGGGCAAGACGCCCATGAAGCCATTGCCGGCACATCCGCCCTGTTATTAGAAAAAGGGATGATTGATGCCGATCAATGAACGAGTTTGGCTTTGCAGCCTTAAATCACTTGCTGTTGCCAAGTCGTAAAAAAATGCCATCCGGCTTTCACCGGATGGCATTTTTTCATTTATGCAGCTGTCGTGACATTTTTCTTCAGCAAGCCGACAAGGATCGCTGTCACAAACGAACCAGCGAGTATAGCGATCAAATACATTAAGATGCTCGCCATTCCCCCATCCACTAAGCCGATGACGAAGACGCCGCCATGTGGTGCACGAAGCCCGATATCGAACAGCATGACCAGCGCGCCGGTCGTTGCCGCTCCAGCGACAGCCGACGGGATGACGCGCGCCGGATCGGCTGCAGCAAACGGGATGACGCCTTCAGTGATAAAGCTGGCACCAAGAACGTACGCCGTTTTTCCGGCTTCACGTTCCGGTTTGGTGAATTTCTTCTTGAACATCGTTGTTGCGATGGCAAGGCCCAGCGGCGGAACCATACCCGCTGCCATGACCGTCGCCATGAAGTTGAAGTTCTGTGCATCGAGCATAGCGATGCCGAATGTGTAAGCGGCTTTATTGACCGGACCACCCATATCGACTGCCATCATGCCGCCAAGGAGAAGTCCGACGAGAACAAGGTTGGTACCGCCGAGGCTTTCAAGGAAAGCGGAGATTCCTGTGTACACTTGCGTCAGTGGCGGGTTGATGAGCATCATGATGACTCCTGTGATCAGAATGCTGAATACCGGGTAGAACAACACCGGTTTCAATCCTTCCAGGCTTTGCGGAATACCCGAGAACACTTTCTTCACGAGAAGCGTCACGTAACCGGCAAGGAAGCCGGCGATCAAACCGCCGAGGAAACCGGAACCGCCGCTCGCTTCTTCAACGCCTGTAACCGTGATGGCAAGCAAGCCCCCGATCATCCCTGGAGCAAACCCGGGACGGTCGGCGATGCTCATTGCGATAAATCCGGCAAGGACAGGAACCATCAGGAAGAACGCCGTGCCGCCGCCGATCGTTGACAGCATCGCAGCAAATTCATTGTATTCCGGGCTATTCGGGTCTGCCGCGTTGATGCCAAAGAAGAATGACAAGGCGATTAAGATTCCGCCGCCGACCACAAATGGCAGCATGTTCGATACGCCGTTCATCAAATGCTTATAGAAGCCTGATTTCGTTTCAGTACCGGTATCTGCATCTTTTGTGCGGTCATGCTTATAGACCGGTGCATCTTGTGCCAGTGCTCGGTCGAGTAATTGATCCGCTTCGTAGATTGCTTTACCGACTTGTGTCTGGATGACGTGTTTGCCGTCGAACCTTGCCATTTCGACTTTCGTGTCGGCTGCGACGATGATGGCATCCGCTTCCGCGATCTCTGCATCCGTCAAGCGGTTTTTCACGCCGCTCGAGCCGTTCGTTTCCACTTTCAAGTTGATGCCGCGCTCTTTCGCACGCCCGTTAAGCTTCTCTGCTGCCATATACGTGTGCGCGATGCCTGTTGGGCAGGCCGTTACCGCGAGAATTTTACCGCCTGTAGCTGGTGCACCGGCAGCTGGCGTCGACTCAGTTTGTTCCGGCCCGTCCACTTCCGCTTCTTTCGCAGAGACGATATCGAGCACTTGTTGCTTCGACTCGGCTTCTAGGATATTGACGCGGAACTTCTCATCCATCAAGAACGTGGCAAGGCGCGATAAAGCTTCCAAATGGTCATCATTCGCACCGGCTGTTGCCGCAATCATGAAAAACAATTGCGCAGGCTGACCGTCCAAGGATTCGAAATCAATCCCTTCAAACGAACGGCCGAACGCGATGGCTGGCGTTTTGACCGCTTCGGATTTGGCGTGAGGTATGGCAATCGTATCGCCGATGCCCGTGGTGCTTTGTTCTTCACGCGCCAGGATATCTTTCGTGAATTGCTGCTTGTCGTTCAATTTCCCTGCCTGGTCCAATTGCTCAGCCAGTTCGTCCAATACTTCCCGTTTGGAGCGGGATTTTAAATCCAGGATAATGGTGTGTTCCGTCAATAATTGTGTAATTCTCATTTTGTCACATCCTTTTCTTCGAATGGGGTTACGGTCACTTCAGGAAGCAATCGTTCGACATCTCGCTGTTCGCATAGATCACTGCGGAAAGCAGTGGCGCTTCCGCTGGCGACGCCGTATCGGAATGCTTGTAAGGGGTCTTTGTGCTGAATATATGAGGCGATAAATCCTGATACTAAGGAGTCTCCTGAGCCAACGGTATTGACAACTTTGCCTTTTGGCACATTCGCTGTATAGCGATGGCCTCGGGAAGCATAGATGGCTCCCGCCCCGCCCATGGAAACGACGACATGCTCAACCCCTCTGTCCAAAAGCAGGCTGGCATATTGGAACGCTTGGGCTTGGGTATTGATGTCCACACCAAAAATCTCTCCGAGTTCATGCTCATTCGGTTTAATGAGAAAAGGCTTTGAATCCAGTAATTCCTCTAGTGCAGGGCCGGACGTATCGAGTACGAAATGAATGCCCCGCTCCTCGCAACGTAATGCCAGACCCTTGAAAAACTGTGTCGGTACCGATGACGGCAAGCTACCAGCTAGGATGAACCAATCGCCTGCTTGCATAACAGCAATTTTTTCTTTCAATTGTTCCAGCTGCGCTTCTTCTAGCACCGGCCCGGGCCCGTTCAATTCGGTTTCCTGTTCGGTCTTGATTTTGACATTGATCCGCGTAATGGCACCGGTGTCGATAAAGTCGGTTTCAATGCCTTCTGCGTCTAAAAACTCTTCGATAAAACGCCCCGTAAACCCGCCGGCGAATCCGAGCGCTCGGCTTGTAAGGCCCAAACGGCTGAGTACGCGCGAGACGTTGATGCCTTTGCCGCCGGGATAATAATACACTTCATCTGAGCGGTTCAAAGCGCCACTTTCAAAATGCGTTAAATACGCTGTGTAATCAATGGATGGAGCAAATGTGCATGTGTAGATCATTGTGTCACCACCTTAATAGTCGTTTGTCGTTCAATTTCTTCTAGTGCATCCTCCGGCAAGCCGTCGATGATGAGCGCGGACCGGTTCAAGTCAAAGATGTGCGCGAAACTGACTTTACCGAATTTGGATTGATCCGCCAGTACGTAACAACTTCTGGATAATTCCCCGGCCCTTCGCTTAACGGCCGCTTCTTCAGGATCCGGTGTGGTGAAACCGTGTACGGGGTGGATGCCGTTAACGCCAAGAAAGCTTTTATCAAATCGGTAATTCTCCAGCGACTGTGTCGCCTGCGGACCGACCAAAGCGCCGGTGCGCGATTTGATGAACCCTCCCGTCAAATAGGACGTAATGCCGTGTTCGTTCAACGCTTCTAGATGACTTAAGCCATTGGTGACAACGGTTACATCTTTAGCTGTTAGAAAAGGGATCATTTGCGCCGTCGTCGTGCCTGCATCCAAGAATAGTGAGTCGCCTGTTTTGACAAGGGATGCCGCATAGCGCGCGACCAGTTGTTTCTCTTTTAAGTTCTTTGCCGCCTTATCCGACAGGCTCGGTTCCGGCATATTTTGGGCGATCCGGCTGGCGCCGCCAAATACGCGTTCCAGCTTCTGCAATTCCTCCAGTTCCGTCAAATCGCGTCGGATGGTGGATTCGGAAGCTGCCGTCAATTCGACCAGTTCTTGGATTTTAATGCTTTGCTTTTCTTTCAACAGGTTC
Organism: Planococcus sp. SK3692; assembly: GCF_028890485.2. Taxonomy (GTDB): domain Bacteria; phylum Bacillota; class Bacilli; order Bacillales_A; family Planococcaceae; genus Planococcus. The sequence goes on along the minus strand of NZ_JARCHV010000001.1, from coordinate 25,767 downwards.
AAAATCAATTGATGCCGCTCCGTCGTCAGCATTCCTTCACCTTCTTTTTTTCTGATTAAATAGATAATACTTGAAATCGTTTTCAAAATCAATCATAATCTTTCATAAGCAGTCAAATTCATTCAAAATAAGAATGGATACCGCTCAAATACGCTCATAATATAGGAGGAACTCATCATGGTAGAAAAACAATATACGATTACAGACGAAGCGGGCATCCACGCTCGCCCGGCCTCGGCACTTGTCGGCTCCATCTCAAAATTCGAGTCAGACATCACGCTCTCATTTAACGGCAAGCAAGTCAATTTGAAATCGATACTCGGCGTCATGTCGCTCGGCATTGCTTCAGGTTCGACTGTGACGATTGCTGCGAACGGAACCGATGAACAACAAGCGATGGCCAAAATCGACGAAGTACTGAAAGCAGAAGGAATTTCCAACCAATGACAAGCACGTTCTCCGGTATCGCAGCTTCCACCGGTATCGCCATCGCCAAAGCGTTCCGCCTGGAAAATCCGCAATTGACCGTCAAGCAGCAACAAGTGAACAATCCTTCAGATGAAATTGTTCGTTTCGATGCGGCCGTTGCACAAGCGTCGGCTGAACTTGAGGTTATCAAGGAAAAGACCGCACAGCAGATCAGCGACAAGGAGGCTGAGATTTTCGGCGCCCACCTGCTCGTCTTGAGCGACCCGGAACTCATCGGGCCGATCAAAGAACGCATCACATCCGATAGCATCAATGCGGAGTTTGCGCTGCAAGAAACAAGCGATATGTTCATCACGATGTTTGAAGCGATGGACAATGAGTATATGAAAGAACGTGCAGCGGACATTAAAGACGTCCGCAAACGGCTATTGTCCCATTTGCTTGGCGTCAAAATCCAAGACCCAAGCATGATCAATGAAGAAGTCATTGTCATCGCTGAAGATTTGACGCCGTCCGATACCGTCCAATTGAACGCCCAATTCGTCAAAGGCTTTATTACCGATATCGGCGGGCGCACATCCCATTCGGCCATCCTTGCGCGCACTTTGGAAATTCCGGCAGTGGTCGGCGCCAAAAATGCCATGGCTACGGTCCGCAATGGCCAAACGGTGATCATCGACGGCTTGCATGGCACAATCATCATCGACCCGGACCAAGCGACCATCCGGGAGTACGAACAAGAAAAGACAGCGTACGATGCACAAAAAGCCGAATGGGCCAAGCTGAAAGATGAGCCGACGCTAAGTGCCGACGGGCAACACGTGGAACTTGCCGCCAATATCGGCACGCCGAAAGACTTGGCTGGCGTGCTCGAACACGGAGCAGAAGGCATCGGCCTTTACCGCACCGAGTTTCTGTATATGGGAAGAGATACCTTCCCAACAGAAGACGAGCAGTTCGATGCTTATTCAAAAGTACTGAAAGGTATGCAAGGCAAGCCAACCGTCGTCCGGACGCTGGACATTGGCGGCGATAAGGAACTCACGTATTTGGACTTGCCGAAAGAACTGAACCCTTTCCTCGGCCTGCGCGCGATCCGCTTATGCTTGGAAATGCCGGAATTGTTCAGAACACAACTGCGTGCTTTATTGCGCGCAAGCGTCTATGGAAATTTGAAGATCATGTTCCCAATGATTGCAACGGTAGAAGAATTCCGCCAAGGCAAGGCTATGCTCGAAGAAGAAAAGGCCAAATTACTGGATGCCGGCATTCCAGTCAGCGACTCGATTGAAGTCGGCATCATGGTGGAGATCCCTTCCACCGCTGTTATGGCGGATGTCTTTGCCAAAGAAGTGGATTTCTTCTCCATCGGCACGAACGACTTGATCCAGTACACGATGGCAGCAGACCGCATGAACGAACGCGTGTCCTATCTATATCAGCCATTTAATCCTGCAATTTTGCGCTTGGTGAAGATGGTCATCGACGCCGCTCATCAAGAAGGGAAATGGGCTGGCATGTGCGGCGAGATGGCCGGCGATGAAATTGCCATACCGATTCTTCTCGGGCTCGGCTTGGATGAATTCTCCATGAGCGCTTCTTCTGTCTTGAAAGCGCGTGCTCAAATCAGCCGTTTATCGAAACAAGAAATGGCTTCCCATACCAGCCAAATCCTTGCGCTTTCGACGTCTCAAGAAGTCGAAGCATACGTAAAAGGAATCAGCTAAAAAAACCCCTGAACGCCGCAACGGCATTCAGGGGTTTTTCGTGTCTTTAAAAGGGGTTGGTCGCCCATTGTTTCGATAAAGGAATGAAGATGCGCGGATTCAGTTTCAATTGTGAAACGATGTATTCCGCAATGTCTTCCGGCTGCATGAACTTCTCTTTTTCCTGTTGCGTCTCGTTGCCGGAATCAGTCATGCCCGTTATGACGCGGCTCGGTGCCAACGCGAATACACGGATATTGTCGGGACGTACTTCTTGCATCAACGACTCGCTCATGCCGAGCACCGCAAATTTCGAAGCACTATACGCGCTGGAGCCTTCTGTGCCTTTGAGTCCAGATGATGAGGAAATGTTGACGATGTCGCCCCCCTGTTTTTTTACCATTTGCGGAAGCACCGCTTTTGTCATGTGGACCATGCCCATCAAATTGATATTGAGCATATTTTGCCAATCCTCGGTTTCGAGTTCCATGAACTTGCCGTATTTGCCGATTCCTGCATTATTGATGAGGATATCGATCGTGCCGAGTTCATCGGTCAATTTCTGGACAGCCGCTTCGACTTGCTTGGGATCGGACACATCTGCAACCGCAAATGCTGCCCGTCCCCGCAATGAACGGATTTCCTTCGCCAATTGTTCGATTTCTTTTTTGGTTCTGGCGATCAGCCCAACGGCCACGCCTTCATTGGCCAAAGCCAAGGCGGTTGCCCGGCCGATGCCGCGCCCTGCTCCTGTAATGATTGCTGTCTTTTCCGTTAACACTTGTGCCACTTTATTTTCCGCCCTTCAGGTAAATGAATTTTCTCTGCCCTAGTCTTTGCCCCTAAACGGGGGGCGGTAAACCGGCCGTTTGCCTGAAGGGGAAAATTTTTTAGGCTAGCTGCCTGAGCCTCGTTTATCATAATAATCCAGCAAGCCCTGTGCGCTGACCTGTAGATCCATTTCGATATAAGGCATCACACGGTGCGGCTGTTTGGCACCTTTTTCTGCCAATTGCGCCAACACCGGGACCAATAGCCGTTTCGCCAATTGATCCGCCGACTCATCATTGTCATAAGCGGCCTGTCCTTCTTTCACAAACACGTCCAACCATGTCAGTACCTGCTCTAATGCTGCCTGAGGATTGCGCGCTGCGCCGAAATGCCCGAAATAAAGCCAATCAAATTGCTGGTCTTTCATCCGTTCAATGGCTGCCCTCATCGCCTCGGGGTCGAATTGATTCGGCGAGGTGGACGGCAAATAAAATTCGATTCCGTCTTCTAGCAGTTGGGCATATCGGATGCCGGCAGTGTCCCCTGCAAAAAAACTATTTGATACAGGATCTAAAATGCCGAAATGATGCTTGGCATGGCCCGGCGTGTCCCAAAACTCAAGCGTACAGTCCGGGCCGATCGTCAGCCGGTCGCCTTCTGATTTGATTTCAATGCGCTGTTCAGGCACCGGGACGATCGGATTGAACAAATCATCGAAGTTGTCTCCGTACACCGCCCTTGCCCCGGCGATGAGACGGCTCGGATCTGCCAGATGCCTTGCGCCTTTCGGATGGACGATGAGTGTTGCGTTCGGACAGTCCTGCAATAACAAGCCCGCTCCCCCGGCATGGTCGAGGTGGATGTGAGTCACGATGATGTAGCGGACTTCATCGAGTGAGATGCCGAGTTCTTTCAATCCTTGTTTGACATATTCCGCCGACGGGCTCGGCCCCGTTTCAATAATGGTCAACTGCTGTTCCATGATGACGTAGCTGCCTGTTCGCTGCTCGAGGCCCAGGTCAAAGCCGTCGATCAACTGGAGGCGGTCGTTCAATTTGCTGATTGCCATAAGACACCCCTTTCTATTTGCCTTCAGTCTACCAAAGCCTGAGCTTCGCCGACAACTTGCCAGTTAAAAACGCCGCCAGAATTCGGCGGCGTTTTACATCAATTGCTGGACGGGCTATACGATGTTAGCGGAATATCTTCATAATCTTCCGGGTCCAATGAATAGACGCTGTCATCGGCAACGCCTTCAACAATGGCTGTCAAGCCGCGTTCCACCGATTTAACCAACTGCCCTTTTTCTTTCTGGCCAAGCGACTGGGTTTGGCCGCGCACTTCGAACAACACGGTACCGCTGCCATTTAGTGCGTAGCTGCCAAGCGCAGTGCCCGGCAAATCGAGCCCTTGTGAATACAATGAGATATTAGTGAATTTCGAATTGCCGTAGGACTGTAGTTCCTCATACGCTGCTACATTCAACTGGCGGGAAAAATCGTAATCGTAGCGGTCTGCATATTCGCTGTATTTTGCCCCTTCAGCAGTGGATGGGTCTGGAACGAATTGGGCGGACAGCGATAACGTGACCGGATCCGAAGTGCCATCGACATAATACATCCCTTGGTGATGAAGGTCGATAAAGACGTCGACTGTTCCGTATTCAGCTTGCAACGATTGATAGACATCGCGTGATACTTGGGCTTCTTTTGTGATAAACCAGCCCGGTTCATTGGATGCGCCAGGGAAATCTTCTGCTTGTGGCACGTAGTCTAAGTCCGGGTTAAAGTCGCGGTTGACGTCAAAGCCTGGGTTGGCGCCGTAATCATAACTTTGGCTGATGCCGCGGTCTAAATAATTCCATGACGGCGTTGCGGCGGCAAGTTCCGGATAATCCGCAACGACATCATTCCATGTCATGCTATTGCGGCGCTTATCGTCTTCTGATGCATCAGGATTCATCATCGGCATAAAGACGACTGTCACTTCATCGCGCAAAGCTTTCGCCGCTTTCGAATTGCCGGATAGTGTTTTCAACATATTCAAAATGGCCACGGTGCCTGTTTTTTCATTGCCATGGATTTCGCTTTGAATCAACAGCACTTTATCGCCTGTCCCGACTGTCGCAGTATAAATATCGCGGCCTTCAAACGATTGGCCGGCAACATCCACTGCAACCGATCCTTTGCTATTCGCTTCGATCCGTTGCAGTTCTTTTTGCAGCTCACCATAATCGATAAAGCCAGAAATTGCGTTGTCGTGATGGTGTTCAGTCGGTTGCGCCGGTTCTGCCGCTTGCACAGGCATCGCAAGCATCGCGCAAAGCCCCGCCATTGTCATGGTCTTGAATATGTGTTTTTTCAACTATCCCCACTCCTTTTGATTGAATAGGCTGAGTATAGCAAAGCTTGTTAAGCTTGCCTATAGTTGTCAGAAATTTCAGTTCTTTGGATATATAATCCACCCCCTCTACCGCCTTTCACCCGTTACCATTGCCGGAGCGCAGATTTTCACCCAAGAATTTCTCATTGTTTCGTGGGACGAAATACCTGCCGGCTGAATCACTCGTCTAAGCAAAATCCGATAAGCTCATTTGTTTGCCACGTGCAGACAATTAGGTTTGCCTGTGGGATGGAATCGGCTACAGTTAGTATATTCAAAAAGAACAGGAGGTTTTCATATGATCGATTCACAAAAACCGCAAGACAGCAGCCTTTGGTCTCAGGAAATGGTGCGCCGCACGTTGCCAAAACGCGCACAAGACAGCCATAAAGGCGTGTTTGGCACTGCGTTATTAGTGGCTGGCGGCCCGGACATGCCTGGGGCTGCGTTGATATCCGCTCTTGGGGCGCTGACAAGCGGCATCGGAAAATTGGAAATCGGCACGTACCGTGAAACCATCCGCGCAATCGCACACGCAGCGGCCGAAGCGACGTATGTACCAGATGCGCTGGTCCATATCGCCAATGGCAGCCATTCACTCACGTCTTATAAAGCCATCGCTTGCGGGCCGGGCATGATACCGGACGCATTGACCGAAGCGGCGATTGACCGTTTACTCGAGGCAGCTGCCCCACTCATACTCGATGCGGGCGCACTGAGCGAGCGCAGCTATCCAAAAAGAAGCACGCCACTCATCTTGACGCCACACGTTGGTGAATTCAGCCGGATCTCCGGGTATTCAAAAGAGCAAATTGCCGAGTCTCCCGGCTCATGTGCAGCGGCATTTGCTGCGGAACATCATTTGACGGTCGTCTTAAAAGGCGCGCGAACTGTCATCGCCTTCCCAGACGGTGAACAATTCCACAATTCGACAGGTAATTCCGCGCTTGCCAAAGGCGGCACTGGCGATATGCTGACCGGCATGATGCTCGGCATGCTGTGCTGCCACGAAAATTGGCGCCATGCCGTGTTGAACGCCGTTTACTTGCACGGCGCCTGTGCAGACGAATTCATTAAAACCCGCTCCCCCCACACGATGCTTGCACACAATATTGCGGGGCTGCTCCCGGAAGTATGGAAACAATACGAGTGAGCGAGAGTTCGAAATTTCGTCACACGCATACATGCCAGGCTGTGAACTTAATCGCAGCCTGAATTTCGCCTGAAAACTCGATACAAATGGCTGATTGTTTTCACCAATTCAAAAGATGAAAAGATGGCGCTTTCCGTTATAATGGAAAGCGACAGGCATAAGATTTTTCATACAGATGGAGGTATCTTTATAATGAATAGACACCGGACGGGACATAGTCAGTGAGCTACGTCCCAATACTTCACTTGACGGTGCCCGCGATATGGGTTTCTGTACTATTGGCAGCCGCATTAGCCAGTTTGCTGATACGCGCTGCGGTCGGGGACAAATTCGGTGAATGGTACTGGAATGCGTTAGCGCTTTATATTTTGACGTGGAAGCTCAGCTACATCGTTTTCAATTTACAGCATTTTCTTGATATGCCTTTATCTCTTCTTTATTTCAACGGTGGCTTATACGGGCACTTGCTCGCCACGGCATTGCTCATTGCTTATTTAGCCCGCGTGCATAAAAAACATGCCGCATTGCCCGGACAGGCCGCAACTGCCTGGCTGTTATTTTTTCTATCGTATCAGGCCATCTTGCAAACGTTTGAAAGCAATTGGTTTCAAGCTGCGCTCCAAGCGTCTCTTTTGGCAGCGGCAATTGTGGCCATCCGCTTGCTTGCAAAACGGCCAGACGTCCCGAATGGTTTATTGCTTGCCGCATTTTTCACAATAGAGTTGCTCATATTAAGTGCATTTGGTCCATTATTGACTTGGCAAAATGCAACGCTCGTCGTGGTCGCTGTATTTACGCTCGTCATGTACATACGTTTTGAACAGAAAGGACCGAGCACATGATAAAAAAAGCCATTATCGGCATCTTGCTGGTTGCAGCGATCGCCATTATCGCCATCAATTTTTTTGAACAAGAAACACAGCCTGTTGACACTAGCGAATCTTCCGCTAACGCTCAAGGCGAGCCACTTGCCGAAGGCCTCTCACAAGGGCAGACGGCACCCGATTTCACATTGACTGACCAAAACGGCGACACAGTCAAACTCTCCGATTACCGAGGCAAAAAAGTCATCTTGAACTTCTGGGCCACCTGGTGTCCCCCATGCCGCGCCGAAATGCCGCATATGCAGGAATTCCACGAAAACAATGCAGACGGCGACGTTGTGATACTGGCTGTCAATTTGACCGCACAAGATAACGGAGAGGAAGCGATTCGCTCGTTTATCGACGAATTCGGATTAACTTTTTCGATTCCGATGGATGAAACGGGCAGCGCTGCGCAAGCCTATCAAATCCGTACCGTGCCGACCACCTACATCCTCAATACGAAAGGTGAAATCGCCCAAAAAATCGTCGGCCCGATGGATGAACAAATCATGAAAGACCAGACAGACAGCATCGACTAAGTGTCGCTGCAAGGATTCCGTAAAACTTAAGGGTTTAAAGAAAAGCCATTTGCGGAATACTAGAAACAGTACTTGCAATGAAATGGAGGATTTTTCATGGAACTGGATTTAGCAAAAGAACAATTGCCATCAACACAATCTAAAGTGAGCGATCACACACCTGATTACATCAATCAGCAAATCGAACGGGAAACCGAAGCCTCGGTCAATTACTACAAGCGCCAAGGCAAAAATGAAATTCAGATGCGTATCAATGACTTGGACCACGAATGGGACACAGAACGCCTAATGAAAGTAAATATGGCGTCCATTGCAGCCATTTCCGCTCTTTTGGCAGTTCGAGCCAATCGAAAATGGGCGCTGCTAGCAGGCGTTTCAAGTGCAGCCATCATTCAGCATGCACTGCAAGGATGGACACCGCCGATCGCCATTTTCCGCAAAATGGGCGTCCGCACCGTCGACGAAATCAGCCGCGAAAAAAAGGCCTTGCAAAACTTATTGAATAAGCCTGAATAACAAAAACCCCCTAAGCTAAGGCTTAGGGGGTTTTTTTAAGTATTTTTCGTCGCAGCATCCGTACCATCTGGTGCCACAACAGATGCCTTGTTTTGTTGCAGCCAGCCTTTAAAGATTCGGTGCAGCGGCAATTCGAGCTTGAAATGCGCCAAAACCCCAAAGAACATCATCAAAATGACAAGTATGACGCTCATGCCGACATCGCCGACTACTTCATGCAATCCTGCTTGGTCCATCAATTCAGAAAACAAGTCGAGTACCACATTATGGACCAGATAAATTGCAAAAGCAGCGTTGCCGAGCTGGTGTAGCGCGTTCGGAATATGAATATCCTTTTTCAAATCGATTGCGCCAAGACCGATCAATAACAACATGATGGAGACGCTGGCACTTGTTTCGAAGCTTATTTCCATAAAAGGATTTAACGCATTCATCCAAGTTATAGGGAAGCCAAGCAATCCAATCACCATAAATAAGTATCCTGCACTGAGCGGAATTTTCACATTAAGGATGAGCCATGCACAAACCACACCCGCAATGAACATAAAATTATAGGAAACAAACAGGAAATCGAAGAGAAAATGATCGATATAGACAATACCTGTGGCGCCAAAAAACGAAAAAACGCCCCAGCCAACAAATAACGTCTTCCCGATAAATCGTGGATTGATAAAAAGCAGTGAAAACATCAGATAAAAATAAATAGTGTATTCCAATGACCAAGCAACTATCAAGAACGGGTCTTGCCACTCAGGATTCGGGACTAAAAAAATTGAGGTTAAAATAACAGCAGGATCCCGCTCCGCGCCGGTTGCAAACCAAGGGAACAGAAACGCCAAGATTAAAAATGCGATGGTCACCACCCAATACAATGGGTAAATCCGTATAAAACGATTCACAAGAAAGTCTTTCAACTGCCCTTTCATGCCAAATTTCTTCCGATAAATATAATAAGCCATAAATCCCGACAAGGAAAAGAAATAGTAGACGCCGCCTGTCAGCGGCAAATAAGCCAAGTTCCACATATTGAATCCGTAGTAATCCATCATGGTCGTCGATAAATGGTGAAGCATGACCAATAATGGCACCAATGCCCTCGATAATTGAATCAGCACCAGTTTTCTTCTCACACGCCCCACCCCTCTACCATGAATTAGACGAACGACCAAAGTCCCACAAAGAACCACAGGTATCATTTATTCCAAAAATTTATAGACATAATATACCACGTTCTTTTAAAACCGCAAGCATTTTCTCCCATTAACTTATAGAGCGTCGCGTGCAGCTTTATTTTTCGCATCAAAAAAACCCGGAAGCTATGAATGGCCCGGGTTTATTAGATTATCGACGCTCAGTGGCGGCTGGTATGCCGGTAGTTTGTAAAGTTTCCAATAATAGTTGGTGCATAATCGCATAGCCCTCTTCGTTTGGGTGGATCGAATCCAGCCAGATGGACGGCACTTTCCCCATTTTCCATGTGTTCGAAACGATAACGCCTTTCGCACCGATTGCTGAATTCCACATGCGAAACAGCAGATTGGTGAAACCGAAATACTGCACTTCTTTTTTCATCGAATTGTATAAACTGTTTTGGACAATGAGCACTTGCTCGTTGCCTTTTTGAATAGCCCCGTAAATCTCCAATAAATTTCGGCGGTATTTCTTTTTCAATGCAGCAAACTGGCGGATCAACTCGCTTGCCCCTCCGCCTTGGTATTGGCGCAGCAAATCGTTGCCGCCGATATTCAGCAGCACCAGATCGGCATGAGCCAATTCCGCCTGCCAATGATCGGCCCGGAGCCGTTCGACAAGGCCGTCGCTCGTCAAACCATTGATGCCTAAATTCAGCACTTCGCTATCCGGAAAACTGTCTTCCAAATGCCTTGCAATCCCGCCTTTTGTCCCGTAGCCATATGCCACCGAATCACCGAGAATAATGATCTTATCTATTTGTCGCGGCTTTGCCGCATTGCTTTGTTTACGTCTGAGTGCCTTTTGATAAAGGGCACTTGACCGGAAGTTCTTGTCCAATCTTCTGCACGCCCCCTTGCTTTCGTATTTCTCTATTTTAACATATGGGCTTGCTTGTTATCCCTTTTCACGCTTATGTGCATATTGTGCTGGGCTGGTTGGGTATGGACAAGTAGCAACCTTAAAGGAGGGATGTAGATGGATCAGCTTTATCTAGCTATCGGCATCAGCATCGTCGTCCTCACGCTAATCGATTTCATCTGGACAACTCTATGGGTCGATGGCGGCGCCGGCCCATTGACCAATAAGCTCACTTCCGCCTACTGGACGCTCCATAAGCAAGTGAGCCGAAATAACTCAAAATTCCTGAGCCTCGCGGGGCCGATTATTTTGGTCTCTACCTTGACGACATGGATTTTCCTGTTATGGGCGGGCTGGACTTTCATTTTTGCCAGTTCGGATATGATTGTCGATACTAAAGACGGCGGCCCATTGTCTTGGATTGAATATGCCTATTATGCAGGCTATTTGATTTTCACGCTTGGCAACGGCGAGTTCGCACCGGATGACGGCATCTGGCAGATCGTGGCGATCTTTGCGACCGGCACCGGCATGTTATTCATTACATTCGGGGTGACTTATTTGCTGCAAGTGTTGAGCGCCGTGTCGGAAAAACGTTCACTTGCCGCGAGCATCAGCGGCATTGCCAAAGACCCCGCTTCCTTTGTCAACAATTCGTGGAATGGAAAAAATTTCGATAATCTTAATCTATTGCTCGATACGTTCGCGAATGAATTAAGCGATGCCGTATCGAAGTACAACGCCTATCCTGTACTCCATTATTACCGCAGCTCGACACACGACCGTTCGCTGCCAGTCAATATTGTCGTACTCGATGAATCATTGACTTTTTTAACATACGGCATACCAAAAGATATTCAGCCCAATGCTTTATTGATGCAGGAACTCTCAAGCAGCATCACCAGTTATTTGGATACCTTGCATAGTTCATCTATCGATGCATCCTCGGTGGTTCCGCCGCACCAAGTGCTGGCATATCTCGACCGGTCGATTCCGACAGTGGATGCAGGCTCCTATGAAGAAACGATGCAATCGCTTGAACGGCGCAGAAGAAAACTTCTCGGGCTAGTGGAAATGACGGGCGAGGAATGGCCAGGTACCGCAAACGATCTTGAATGAATAAATGAATCAACCCCCTCTTGAAACTCCCGAAAATTGATCATGAAAAAGCGCTGTTTTGCAGCGTTTTTTTATTACTCTCTTATTGTCGTTATTTCCGACAAGTTTAGAAAGGGTGTTTCAATCAAAACCATTCAGGGAACAAATGGAAGGATGAGATTTTGAAATTGGAGGCTAAGTAATGCAAACCACTATCCCAGCTTTATTGACAAAAGAAGATTTCACGAACCGCAACGACTTGCCTGACTGGTTGCTGCGCGAATACAAAACTTTCCATGAGACGGTAACGGACAAGACGTTCCCGTGCTATTTCGGCAGAAGCGGCGAATTGAAAAGCGAGCTGCGCTATGCCTATATAAGCCAAGACGATTGGTCCAACTTGCCTGGAGCTGTTGCGGAATTTCTGACTTTATTCGAAGGCCCGAAGCATAAGCGTCATGGCCTGTTCGTGTTTGTGGAACCGTTTGAATCCGAAGGGCCTCTAAATGCTTACCGCAAGCAGTTCTGGGAGATTCTTCAGTATCTTCATGACATGGATGACACCGAGTGGCCGGAACAAGCGCCGCGCGATCCTGACCATTATTTATGGGATTTCAATTTCAAAGGAGAGCCCATTTTCATCTTCGGCAACGCGCCGGCCTATAAACAGCGCCGCACCCGCCACCTTGGAAATTCGATGGTGCTCGGATTCCAGCCGAGAAGGATTTTCGAAGGACTGACAGGGACCGAAAAAGGCGGCATCATGTCGCGCGAGAAAGTGCGTGAACGAGTTGAGAAATGGGATGAATTGCCGACTCACCCAGACATAAGCCATTTTGGCGATCCTCAACACAATGAATGGAAGCAGTTTTTTATTGGCGACGATATTGAGCCAGTCAAGGGAAAATGCCCGTTTTCACACAAAGAGCTTTAACGAAAAAAAGCGTCCGTACAGTTTCCTGTACGGACGCTTTTTTATGGTCACGCTTTGCTTTTTTGCCGCTCTTTATACTTCTTCACGGTTACGCCTTTGTTGAGTTGTAATTCGTCTTCGGCATATGGCAACTCAGTTTCTTTTCCATCAAGGTGCTGGAGCAGGCGCACAACCACTTGCTGGGTGAGCGGCTGTGCAGCAGCTGGCGGCTTGACTGCCGTCAATTCAGCTCCACCTTCCTCATCAGGCTCCCCTATAACCACGATGCTGATATCTTTTGGCACCTTGAATCCGGCACTTTTCAAGGAATTGAATAATTGCAGTCCGTCTTCATAACTCGCGGCGACAAATGCACTGGTCGGTTTTTTGAACGTACGCAATTCCGCGGCAATGGCATCAAAATCCGCTGGGCTTTGAGTAGAATGGATGCGTTTTTTGCGCAGCTTTAATTGATGTTGCGCCAAAGCTTCATAATATCCTTGCAACCTTTCGCCGCTATCCGGCAAGTCTCCTCCTACCCAAGCGATCTGCTGGTGATCTTTTTCAGCAAGGTGGCTAGTTGCAAGAAATGCCGCTTTGCGCCCGTCAAATGGTTTCACCTCGTTCACTGCTTCTTCTGCTTGCAAAAATGAACTTGTTTCATTGATGTATTCCTTCAGTTCAACGGGCAAATTTCCGATGCCGATGACGCCAGCGACGCCATTCACTAAAGCTTTGCCGGCTTCTACTGATTCGCTGCCAGTCAATGCATGGCCTGTCAACTGATAGCCATATGCCTGTGCCGATTCTGCAAACTCGCGTAAATGGGTGAATTCATCAGCAGCACAATCTTTCGAAAACAGCACAGCTATTTGTTTTGGCATTTCGACAGGCTGTGCATTTGCGATGCTTGAATTTCCATAATCCAATTCAGCTAGGGCTTGCATCACTTTGTCATAAGTTTCTTTTTTCACTTGCTCAGGCCGATTCAATACCCTGGACACGGTCGTTTGAGAGACTCCTGCATGTTTTGCAACTTCTGTGGTCGATACCATTTTCGTCACCCTTCCATTCATTCATTTGTTGAATACACTATACCACATCTAACCAAAATATTCAGTGGAAGGTTGAAATATATTCCGCCGCCTTCGATCAACTCAGGTATGTGGATGCGGCAGAAACAATGATTTCAATAAAATAAAAACGAGATTGAATAAATGGATATATTCATATTTCCGGTACATTTTTTATTCATTTATATTCATGAATTGATTACTTGCGCACAAACCTGCAGGCCGACTTATTATCCGTCCAACCTCGCGCTACCTCAAGAAGGAGTATGTCTGTATAGTTAATGAATATTTTAATGAATAAAAAAAGCGCAGCAATTGCTGCGCTTCATGAATGTTATTCAGTCTCAAAAAAATTATTTCTATGCCATCTGAAAAAAGCTATATTGGAATCCTTTGCTGCGATGCGCATATTTTTCTTCAAGCCATACTGGTTCGCTTGCGGCTCAAGCGCTGTTGACATCCTGAGCGTGCCGAAACCTGTAAAGGAAATCTGTCCACTTTCGTATAGCGCTGCATGATTGGCACATAATAGGACACCATTTGCCGGGTTGGTCCGTTCTGCATCACTGCTGTCTTTCCAAGGTTTGCTATATGCCGCCCTAAGCAACGCAGGGTTGCCAAGACCGCAGATGGCACATTGATTTCCCCAACGCTCCATTTGCTTCGCCTTAAATTGACTCTTCAAGTCCCTAAACTTTCGCCGGATCAAGTATTCGGAATCCATCATCCACGCAGTCAGGGAATTGTATTTTTCCTCACGCACGGCATCATAAACAAATTCCAATTGCTCAATATTGCGCCATTTCGATGACGACAATAATTCCAAAAACACCAATGCCAACGATTCATTACACGGAAATACATAGCCTGAGTTTCCATTTCCATCTGGCTGGAAAGCGGAATATTTAATTGGCAAATGTTCCGCCACCATTTTGATGCAAGACGCGATTTCCAATGGGGTGTCCAGCTCCAAGTACTCACAAGGCGCTATCCATTCAGCTTCTGGCGTACCTGCTGACTGCTCTCGTGCATCTTCTTGGATCGTGCCGACTGCAACGAGTGCTCCTTTGGCATAATGGAAGATCCGATCCCCTTTTTGCAATAATTTGACGCGTTCCCACGAATGCGGCGTGGCGCCGGATTTGTCTTTCATAGGCGCCCGAAGAATCCCGAGGCGCTTTTCTTCTCTATAGGTTTCCCCCTGCATAACGATGTAGCTATTCATTACGTGCCTCCTGACAATTGCTTTCTTCTAGTCTACCATCATTTTGTCGTTTCCGCCCGCACGTGCGATAAACAAAACAAATAGCGGCCAAGAAAAAACCATCTCCTAAAAGGAAATGGCTTTCAAATTGCGCGTGTGATTCTGCCAGGTGCAGTAGCTTTGTACCAGCTATAACAAAACAGTATGATAAGTGCCAGATCGATAACGTCGCCCCCATAATACATGATCAATGCCCCCATCTCCCCGTCACTCGTCGTGACTCCAGCGGGGGGCATGGCGTAGAGCAGTTTGGCCAACACTTTATGGCTTGCAAGCGCAACAATCAAGACCGCTGCGCGCAAACGGAATGAATGGCGATGAATAGTCAGATCACCGTGCAGGATTGACCAGGTAAATAAGTAACCCGCGAACAAAACATGGATATGAACCAATGCATAAACCCAAGTTGATTGATGCATCCATATGAACAGGTCTGTTCGATAAAGCACAAACAGTCCGCCGAAATTCAACAATGCCGTGCTCACGGGGTGGCTGGCAAATGAAATGAATCGACTATTCATTAGGCGGATCAAACGGCGAGCGGCATTGGTCGGCAATGCCCTCATCACCAACGCCAGCGGTTTACCGTGGAGTAATAATAGCGGTGCCAGCATGCCGAGCAATAAATGACCGGTCATATGGGCGGAAAAACTGGTGTGTGCTGCGTTCGCTAAAGGGCCGACTAATGACGCACCCGCGACAATTACGCCGGCAAACCAACAGACGTAGCGGTGCATGGGCCAGTTTTTGTAGCGTTCATTGGTCCAGATTGATAGCATCGGGTAAAATATCATTGCCCAGACGAGCAGTAATGCTGCTACTAGCTGAAACCAAGGTTCTACCGGACCAAGGTAATGATGAATCATTGCTTTATACAGACCGCCTTTCTTTGGCGGATTTTGCAAGGATGATACCGGCAATAAGCAAGGCTGCGCCGAATAAATTCCAACTCAAGTCATAAGGCCACAACTCGACCTGATAACGGATTTGGTGGGTCCTGAACACTTTATGGTCAATGATACCGTCAAACAACTGGAATGCACCCGCACCAATGAGAATAGAAGCAATCCAATACCTCATGTTGGCCGCTTGTCGCCTTCTCAAGTCTGCGAATAGGAATAGCCCGCCGACCGCGGCAAACCACGCAAAGGAATTTAACAAGCCATCTGCAAAAATGCCGACTTGCGGTGTCGCCAAATCATAGAAATGATGCCATTGGAGCAATTGGTGAAAGATGACTTCATCGACGAACGCCATCGAGCCGATCCCGAACAATACGCCGGACCAGAAATTCCTCTTTTTTAACTTATGGGCATCTTCGCTTCTTTTTGCCTGATCCTTTCCTGCCATAAATGCCCTCCTTTATTTGATCGTTTCAGTTCAACGAAAAAAGAGCCTTTGGCCGGGCTCTTTACTCGATTTCAATGCGTTTGCCATTGCCGGAGTCTTTTTCTTCCGGCTTCGGCACAATCAATTGCAAGACACCGTCTTTAAAGTTTCCTTTAATGGCTTGTTCATCGACATCCCCGACATAAAAACTGCGCTTGAACGAACCGAAAGAACGTTCTTTTCGGATATAATGCCCTTCGTCTTCTGAAGTTTCTGAGCTTTCTTCTTTCTTGCCGCTGATGGACAGGTAGCCGTCTTTAAAATCGACCTGGATATCCTCTTTTGAAAAACCTGGCACGTCGACCACCACTTCATATTGTCCATTTCCTTCTTTGACATCGACTTGCGGGTAATTGCTTTCCTTGAAGAATCGGTCAAAGAAATCCGAATCCAAATCGCTTTGGAACAGTTTCGGGAAGAAATCCTCCCGTTTTCTGGGCATGAGCTTCATCAGTCTTCCTCCTCACTTACCGATTAGTTTAAAAAAGACCAGAGACTCTTTCCTATAAATGGTGCTGTTACTGTGAATTATAGGTGGTTTTCTGCAAAAGTCAACCAGTTTTTTACCAATTCTAAACTTTTAGACGATTTCTCCTCGTGCTTCTTAGCATAGATTACCTCACGATGTACACGACTGGTCGCAACAGGCTTTTAACAAGATTTTATTGAATAGACCACAGTCTTCTAGCTGCTATAATTTTTACTTCAAATGTGGGTTTAAAATCAATCGTTTACAGGAATACTACAGAAAGCATATGTGTACTACTCATAATGATTTCCCTGTTATAATGAAAGATATTAATGAAGGAGATGATAGCGATGGAAATGGGTAAAATTAAAGGTTCGAGCATGATGGTGAAAGTAGTGCGTTCCCTTATGGAAGAAGGCTGGTCTTTTACACCGAACGAATTGGACATCATCGTCCGCGCTGAGCATCCTGAAACTGGCGAATCCATCTCCTTCCCTTCATTCGGAAGCCTGAAAATGTGGCTTTACGAAAAAGGGCTTAGCTATTAATTGAAAAAGCTGTCCCTCTGCCGCATGGCAGCAGGACAGCTTTTTTTGTTGGTCATTTCAAGTTCATTAGCGGCAATTCGAAAACCGTTAGCGGTTTAGACAGACGGTTCAAGAATTGCCGGCTTTTTGCATAGTGAAGCGTTAACGCCTTGTTTGCGCAGTTCGGAAACGATGGCGCCGTTGGTTTTTCTGCACACTTCATACGATTCATCGAACATTCTTTTTAACTGCTTCATTTGATTGGATTGACGGTTCATTCGACACACCCTCCACTCGGATGACTTCCTAAATTAGTATACAGGGCAAGTATGAACAAACTATTAACAAACGGAAAAAACTTGCGAAAACTCCGAGTCCCCCATCATGAGGTCATCCGATTGTACTTAAACTAATTCAACTCGTAAAAAAATCCGCCTGCGAGAGGCGGATTTTCTGGTTTACATACGCAAGCTGATTCCTGGACCGATTGGCAGGCCAGTCAATGCAAAGATGATCATCATGACAAGCCATACGCCGAAGAAGATAAGGCTGTAAGGCAACATCAAGGAAATCAAAGTACCGAGTCCCGCTTTTTTGTCGTATTCGCGCATGAAGGCGAGAACGATCAAAATATACGGATTGAGCGGCGTGATGATGTTCGTCGATGAATCGGCAATGCGGAACGCCAATTGGACAAATGCCGGATGATAATCAAGCAGCATGAACATCGGGATGAAAATTGGCGCCATCAACGCCCACTGAGCAGACCCGCTGAAAATCAATAGATTCAACAAGGCGGCGAGGACGCTGAAGCCGACCATGACCGGCAAGCCCGTCATATTGATGCTCGTCAAAAATTCAGCGCTGTTGACGGCGAGCCAAATGCCCAAGTTGCTCCAGTTAAAATAACTAATAAACTGGGCAGCTGCAAAGATCAAGACGATATAGCCGGACATGTCCTTAATGGCATCTCCCATGTATGCCGGGATATCTTTGGATTCGGTGATTTTCTTAACCGTGATGCCGTATGCGACAGCCACTGTGATGAAGAAAAACAAAATAATCGGCACGATGCCAGATAGGAAAGGTGATGGGATGATGCCGCCTTCTTCATTTCGGACAGGCGAACCTGGGAAGAACAACAGCAAAGCGATCAAGCCGATATAGACGGCCCCTGCGATCACGGCATTCAATAAGCCTTTGTTTTCTTGTTTTGTTACCGGTTCGAATGAGTTATCGGTTCTGCCTGTGTATTTGCCAAGCCGCGGTTCGACCAATTTCTCGGTAATGATCGCCCCGACGATCGCCATGACGATGACCGATGCGCTCATGAAATACCAGTTATCGACCGGAGTGACAATCATGGTATCGTCAATGGCTCTGGCCGCTTCTGTGGAAATACCGGAAAGCAATGCATCGGTTCCGGTAATTAGGATATTTGCCGTGAATCCTGCACCCGTTCCGGCAAAACCTGCCGCAAGGCCTGCGAGCGGATGCCTCCCGACAGAAGCGAAGACCATAGCCGCAAGCGGCGGCACCAGGATAAAGGCGGCGTCTGACGCCAAGTTGCCCATGATCCCTGTGAAAATAACCGCATACGTAATCAAAGATTTCGGTGCATTTAGGATGGATTTTTTGATGGCAGTTTCCATCAACCCGACACGCTCGGCCAAGCCGATACCGAGCATCATGACTAGCACAAGCCCGAGCGGTGCAAACCCGGTGAAGTTATTGATGGTCTCTGCCAGGATATAGCGAATGCCTTCCCCTGAAACGAGGCTTTGAATCGCCAGTTCCTCCCCAGTGCCTGGATGGACAACGGTAGTCCCAAGTGAACTGACCAGCCATGATAGCAAAACGACAAAAACAGCTAAGTATACAAAAATGAAGAATGGATCGGGCAAACGGTTGCCCCACTTTTCAATGAAATTCAAAAATCCTTTTTTGTCTGGTTGTTCTGTCGGTGTCGCCATTCCCATTCCTCCCTTTTCGTTTTATGCACCGAATAACAAACGGTACAATTTCCGCGGCCGGCCGCGACGCCCTGCTTCTTCTCCTGTCACTTCCGCGAGGCCGATGTTCTCGAGTTCTGTTAAGATCCTGCGCGCATTGCGTTCTGTGCTGTTCATCCATTGCGATAATTCCAAAGCGGTGAGTTCATCTTTCGCATAATGATGGGACAATGATTCAATGCGGGCGATGACGGTCTGGCTGATTGCCGCGCCTTTCAGCGCTTCTTGCCATTTCGACTCGGAACTGCGGCGGCTGTAGCGGAGACGGTCGCCTGATAAGTTGATTTCTGTTACTTTTCCGCCTTCGTCGATATTGATGACCACGCCGTTCTCTTTTTCTCGGGCATAGTCCAGCGCCAGTCGGACGTTCTGTTCAGACTCCGTGACGGTCCGGCCATAACCGATGCCGATGCGGACTTGGAACTTGCTGTTGGCAAAAATCTCTTCTTTCAGCTCTTGTGGGTGATGTGATTTGCTGTAAAGTTCCAATTCCCCACGAGTCGTATAAATGAAGTAAATGCCATTGCCCATGCCGACTTTCGAGCCTTTGACTTCCTCTGCAAAATCGATGAGCACCCGGTTCACCGCCAGTTCCTGCCGTTCAATTTTAAACGGCGTTTTGCGTTGCTGTGCTTGGCTTGGGTAGATGATTTCGATGCCTATCATCGCCAATTGCTTCATGCGGTATAAATCCGACAAGCTTCGTTCCTTGATAACGGAAATCGCACGGTGCGCAGCAAGTTCCGATACGCTGATCCGGTAGACAGGCACTCCGCGTTCCTTCAAGCCATTGTATGCAGCGTGGACGCAAGTGAGCGCTGCTTGAATATGCCCAGAGCGGTAAAGTTTTTCGTGATAGTCGATCAGCTCTTCTGCCGGAATATAGCCGAGTTCCGGCGCGGTATGGATCTCCAATTTTTCCAGATCAAAATCCTTGAGCATTTTCAGCACTTCGCGGCGCGGAACCGAATCGACACTGATGCTCGATAACACTGCCCCTTCTTGCATAAAGGCATCGAGCATCGTGCCAAGCAAACTCGAACCATGCAGCAAGATATAATCCGCGTGATCTGCAGCGATTAATTTTTCTTTCAACGCAAAATGATAAGGCGCGGGGCCTGAAAACAGCCAATGGCCAATGCGCGCTGAATGTTGGTTGATGATGTTTTTGGTTTCTTCCGTGTGCTGGTAAATGAACGGGATAAGCTCGATGCCTTCGATGCTGCTCGCTGCTTTCATCGTTTCATTGACCGAATCGTTTGGACCAATCAACCCAACTTTAACGTTTTCCGTCATGTCCAGCAGCCTCCATCAAAAAGCGGGATAATAACTCGACCCCCATCTTCAAATCTTCAGCGCTGGCAAATTCGTCGGGGTGGTGGCTCAAGCCATCTTTGCAAGGAATGAACAACAACCCGCTAGGCCAGGTTTGCGCCATATTCATGACGTCATGCCCTGCGCCGCTGTCCATCCGATGCGCCAAGTAAGCTTCGTGGTCGCCTGCATTGACCAATTGCTGGGCGATATTGTCATCGAGCAAAACGGACGGGTTATCAACTAGCACTTCGATCTCGATCTTCACGCCAGTCGTTTCTTCAATGCGTTGTACTTCGTTTTGTATGGCATCTGCCATCTTTTGTTTCAATTGATCATCTACACTGCGGATATCAACTCCTGCTGTAACCGTTTGCGGGATGACGTTCATCGAATTCGGCGAAGCCGTCAATGTCGACACGGTCGCGACCAGCGATTTTCCATAGGCATCATTCATTTGAAGCGCCGTTTCCTCGACGAATGAAATAAACGGCGCGGCGGCAGCCAGCGCATCTTGCCGTTTATCCATCGGTGTCGTTCCCGTATGGCCCGCTTTTCCATTGAACGTGACCGCTAATCGAACGGGACAGGCGACGCCTTTCACGACGCCATAGTCTTTTTCATGGTTGACGATGTGCATCCCTTGTTCGATATGCAATTCAACAAAGCATGCCAACTCATGTTTCGCGCGCTTTGCATTGACCAGGTCCTGCCAAGCAAACCCTTGGCTTTCGACCGCTTGCGCAAGTGTCACGCCATGCTGGTCTTCGAGTGAGCCAATGGATGGATCCAATATTCCGCTCATCGCTTTACTGCCGATTGTCGAAACACCGAAACGCGAAGATTCTTCGGAGCGGAAGCAAATGATTTCGATCGGGCGCTTGGGTTGAAAATCAGCTTCCTTCAACATCTTAATGGCGCCAAGCCCGCAGACGACGCCTGCCCCGCCGTCAAATGCGCCGCCGTTTGGGACCGTGTCGAGGTGGGACCCCGTCGCTACTGCTGAGAGCCCGCCTGCAACATCCCAGCGCGCGATGGCATTTCCGGCGGCATCTTCTGAAACGTCGAGTCCGAGTTCTAGTGCAATCGCTTTAAAGACTTTGATCGCCTCTGTTTCTTCTGCTGTATAGCCTTCTCGCGTAAACCCTTTAGGCTGGACCAATACATCACTTAAATTCATCCGTTGCAATTGTTCCACCAGCCAGTTATGCACGGCTCTCGTCCTCCTTCAGCAATTGATCGGTCGTACGGATCAATGTTTCCAACCCTGCCGTCAATGCCTGTTCCTCGTAATCAAAACGCGGGTGGTGATGGCCAGCCGGCAAGGGGCTGGCAAAAATCATGAATGTTGCTTTGCCGCCGCGCTCGCGGACACGATCGATCATATACGTGACATCTTCTGATGCGCCGATCGGCAAATGCGGCACTATGTTCAAACGTTTTGAAGCGGCACAGGAGCGTTTCACGATGTCAGCAAATTCCGGATCTGCGTCGGCCGAAATTGCTTTTCCCATATGTTCGATGTCCAGTTCGACATCAAACATCGCTGCACTCGCTTTTAAGATCCGCATTGCTTGGTCCTGCATGTATTCGTCCAATTCGTTGGTCTCACCGCGCGTCTCAATTTCCATCAGCGCTCGATCAGCGATGATGTTGCGGCCCGATCCGGCATGCAAAGTGCCGACATTGACGCGCGTCGCTCCGTCTTTATGGCGAGAGATGCCGTGCAAATGCATGGTGGCGGATGCTGCTGCAAGCAGCGCATTGCGCCCTTCGTTCGGTTCTAACCCTGAATGGGCCGATTTGCCGACGAACTTCGCATTGATTTTAGAACTTGCCAAAAACTTGGACGTAGCCGCTGCAACGGTGCCTGATGGCAGATTGTGTATGCCCACATGGCCGCTCAGGAAATAATCCGCATCATCGAGCCAGCCTTTATCGACAACGGCTTTCGCTCCGCGCCCGCCTTCTTCAGCAGGCTGGAAGATAATCGTATATTTGCCGCGAAGATGGTCTTTTTCTTTTGCTAAGTATTCAGCAAGCGCGAGGCCGATTGCGGCATGACCATCGTGACCGCAGGCGTGCATCATGCCGGGAATATCCGAGCGGAAATCTTGCTTAGCGGGCACATGGTTTGAAGTATCGTCTTCTTCAATCGGCAAGGCATCGATATCAAAACGATACGCAAAATTCGGCCCCTTTTTGCCGGTATCGAGCACAGCAGCAAATCCGGTATGCCCACCTCTCATCCGCTCCAAAAAATCAGCAGGAACGCCATACTCGAGCGCCCGTTGTTCTTGTTGTTTCAGAAACCCTTCGCTAGGTACGCCCATGCGTTCGTCGCTCGTTAAAAAATCGGTGCCAAAAAAGAGTTCAAAGCCTCTACCGGCTAGCTGTTCACTTAATTCATAAGTCGTCACATATTCTGCAAAGCCGATTTCAGGATATTCATGCCGTTTTCGCCTTTGCTCGATGAGATGCGGTTCGATTTCTTCCATAAACCGCTCAATAGCATCTGCCATGTCCATTCCTCCTATTTATTCAATTCCGCAAGCACATCAAGTGTTGCCTGCGCCATCAATCCTGTCCCGATCGGCAATGCTTGTTCGTCGATCATAAAGCCCGGGTCGTGGAGCGGTTTTTGGTTCTCCCCAACCGATGTGCCGAGCCAGTAGTAAACACCTTCATACTTTTTCAAGAAGCGCCCGAAATCTTCACCGGCCATGCTGCCGATTACTTCCGGAGCAGATTCAGTGCCTAATTGCCTCTTTGCAGAGTCACGGACCACTTCAGCCCAGCGTTTCGTATTGACCGTTGCGGGATATCCGTCCGAATAATCAATTTCACACGAGCCGCCCATCATTTCCGCTGTGCCGTGGACGACTTCATGGAAGCGTTTTTTTAGCAATTTCTTCGTGTCGTCTGATAAAGAACGGATTGTGCCTTCTAGCACGACGCTATCTGCCACGACATTGTAGCGGTAGCCACCCGAGATTTTTCCGATTGTGATGACACCTGAGTCCATCGGGTTGGCGTTTCGGCTAATGATGGTTTGGATCGCCGACATCACTTGGCCCGCGATAACAATCGCATCAATTGTCTGATGCGGCATCGAGGCATGGCCGCCCGCTCCGTGGATCGTCACGTGAAAGCGGTCAGAGTTCCCCATGATCGCCCCGTCAATGACGCCGACTTGACCGGCCGGAAGTCCTGGCCATACGTGCTGTGCCAATAAAACATCCGGCTGGTATCGATCGAACACGCCGTCTGCCATCATTTGCTCCGCACCGCCAGTCGGCGCATTTTCTTCGGCCGGCTGGAAGATGAGCAATACCGTTCCTGCGATTTCGTCTTTTTGTTGCTGAAGCAATTTTCCAACTCCCAATAGCATTGCTGTATGGGCATCGTGTCCGCATGCATGCATTTTCCCGTCAATTTTGGATTTGAACGGCACTTCCGCTTTTTCCAAAATCGGCAACGCATCAATATCGGCACGCAAGCCGACAGTCTTCCCTGGCTTGCCGCCTTCAATGACGCCGAGCACACCCGTTTTCGCAAATCCAGTGTGGTATTGAATGCCGTATTCCTCAAGCTTTGCTTGTATTTTTTTTGAAGTTTCCATTTCTTCTCCGCTCAGTTCGGGATGCTCGTGGAGGTCCCGACGGAATGCACATAGTTCTTCAAACAATTCTTGCGCTCGTTGTTTCATTGCAATCACCTGCTTTTTATATTTAAGGAAATAAACCTTAATCATTCCGTTAATAGAAAGTGTACCGTACTTTCCTTACGAAATGCTACCCCCATTTTGATTTTTCTGAATATCCTTTCAATAAAAAAAGAAGCCTTCGCTGCTGCAAAGGCTTCTTTAGTAGTTAAACTGGCTTGATTCATAAAACAGATTTAGGGCCCAAGGCCAACAATCAGCTGTATAATGCAGCGAATTGATCCTTGCGTTGCCCGATGAGATTGAAAAGGGCATAATCGTGCACTTCATTGTATTTGACGCCGAGCGTTTCCAGGTAGTCAGCCAGCTCTGTGGAAAGGTTCTCATAGATTTCCATAAATTCCGGATCGGTGAGTTCACTGATCGTTGCCATGAAGTCAGCCACTTGTTCCAATTCTCCGGCTTGCCTCATGACGTACAACTCACTTAAGGTATGGATCAAATGGCGGAATGTGCCTGTAAAGTACGGAGCCGAAAAACTTTCTTCTTTTTTCGCCAAGACAAACGGCAAGCTTCTCAAAAACAAATCTGCCGCCCCTTCCAGTTCGTACCGGATCGCTGAACTATGGGCCTGACAGAAATACGTTTGCCAGCAATGGTAGCTTTCACTTTTCTCTAGGTCTTGCCATTCGGCATGCCGCCGTATATCCATATTTTGCTTAAAATGCTCGATTGCTTCGCCAATGACGAAGGCAATCAAGGGAATCGTGTCATCTCCCGAGATTTCGATGCCGATGATGCTTTTAACGCCAAACGGATGGTGAACCGCCTTCTTGCCATCAAATTCATCATCGATGATGCCGTATTCCGTAAAAATTGCATGGCTGAAATCTTTCCGTTCATTGTAAAAAAAGAGCAGTTCAATTTTATCTTTGAAATTAAAGGGTTTATACGCTGTTTTCGCTTTTTTCACCATAGCCGGGATATCCAAACCAGGCTCTCCATCCATCAATTCAATATAGCGGATCCCTTGTTCCGTAGTTTTCAATGGTTTAACTCCTTCTTTGTATGTCCATCTTTCGCCAATTTTCAAGTCACTTCTATTCTCATATTGATAATCTTATTATAAGAAAAACTTTTAAAAAAACACAAGCAAGAGCATTTTCCCTTTTTCCGCATGACATAAACATTTCCATAAGCTGACCATGCAGTGGCGCTTACTCGCTGCTTAATTGCACCACCGAATAAGTATGAATTGATTTTTCAGTTTCTCAAGCTGCAAATTAACTGCCTTAACCTTCTTTTCCGTGTTTCAGCTGCACAACCCCTGTCGTTTGCTTGCATGCTGTAAACTTACGTAATAATCAGTTAAATCCGGTCTTAATCGCACAAGTTTTATTTTTTTGAATCTTGATGAAAGCGCTTTAAAAGCCTATCGCTTATCGTCCTGGACCGGCAACCATAACGATCAAAAAGGAGAGATTTTTTATGACATCAACAACTAAAGGTTTAGAAGGTGTAGTCGCAACACAATCGGCGATCAGCTCGATCATCGATGATACCCTTACATACGTCGGCTACAATATCGACGATCTGGCGGACAACGCCAGCTTCGAAGAAGTAATCTATT
>NZ_JARCHV010000006.1 GCF_028890485.2 Planococcus sp. SK3692 | reverse complement strand
ATAAAAAACACCTCTTCTTCCTTTTTTTTCTTACATTGCATATTATTACATAAAAAGACTTCTGTAGGAATATTTTTTAGAATTTTTTTAATAAATTAATTAATTCAACTCTTAAATACTTTTTTTTACTGAGTAGTTAATCGATTTTATGTTGCAGAGAAGTATAATTAATTAAAGTTTGTGTAGATGAATATCCAACTGAAAGACTATAAATACTAATAGTACGCTTGATATTAAAAAAATGACGAAATATAAAAGTAATTGAAACGTTTTCACACGTTATTGTTTCTAATCGATAACGGAAGGAGTATGAACGGACATTATAAATAATGATTTCAATAGTAATCTAGAAATTATTAAAAGCTAAATAGACTTGAAAGGAGTAGTTTAAATGAGCGTAGAGAACATCTCGATTAAGGAAACCATAGAGAATATAAAAGTTCCAAAAGACCATTTAGATGTCATTATAGAAAACGCGTTTGATATAACTTCCACACCTTAATCGAAAGTGATAAAAAAAGATTTAATAGCAGTAGTTTCTTAAATATTTTGAAATTATTTAGAGGTTCACGGTAATTTTGTAATAGTTACGACGTATGATCAAAAAAACTACAAGTGGTTTACAATGCGATTTTTCACCCAAAGCCACTTGTGATTCTGAAACTGATTCGGTTGCAGCCCTGGACACAATTAAACTATCAGTAGTTAAGTGAATACGAATGTCATCAGACTAACGGTAGTCGTCTTACTAATGTTGAATGTAACTTAATAGTAATTAAGTTACATTCAAAACCTTGATTCTATTGACTTCACGAAAAAAGCGAGCGAAACTGAAAATACGTAAAAAAATGATACATTCAGATCCTTGCGTTTCCTGCGTTCGCTTTTCCTTGGCGGCGCTCTTTTTTCTTTTTTCAAAACACCTTGAATAGATCATTACATCCGTTTTTCTAGCCATAATTCTTTAGCAGCTAACCGAAAGGAGCTTTCCATGAGCAAGCAAAGCGAAATCAAAGACGTCCAGCCGATCCGGTCCTTAGAAAAAATCGAGGATATGAAATGGAGCTTGAAGAAGTGGTGCAGCGAACGGGATTACATTTTGTTTCTTCTCGGCATCAATTCGGGATTACGTGTCGGGGATTTATTAGCCATCAAAACGAGCGAGATCCAGGGCAAGAAAGTGGTGGCGTTGCGTGAAGGAAAGACCGGAAAACGCCGGACGATTCACCTGGGCAACATTTACGAGGAACTGGATGCTTATATTCGTTCACTAGAAGGCGCTGAGTGGCTTTTTTCCAGTCGAAAGGGAAATGGACCGATTACGCGCATTCAAGCGTACAGACAGCTTCAGAAGGCGGCACAGATGGTCGATATCTCGGTGGGCATTGGGACGCATACCTTGCGCAAAACGTTTGGTTATTGGCATTACAAGCAGTTTAAAGACATTGCCGAGCTGCAAAATATCTTGAATCATGCGCATCCACAAATCACCTTGCGCTATATCGGCATCACCGATGAGCAAATTGAGAGCAATTTAAAAGCGTTTCGCCTGTGAAATTGATTTAAGCTACCGACAGCATCCGGTGGCTTTTTTTCTTTTTTATCTGCTAGTAAAAAATGCAGAAAAAGACTCGCTTGTTTTAATTAGGCCCTCTTTTTCTAAGAATGAACTTGATCTGTATGTTCTTCTCTTGCCTTTTTTCATTTTTTCAAAATGAAATTTTGCTTATATATATATTATTTAAAAAGATTTATTAAGTTCTTTCTATTTAAGGTTGACCGTGAACCTTAGAGCCCCAAGGATTTGAAGATTTAAAAGAAAGAAATACTCCTGTCTATTGAAAGAAATACTCCTGTTTATTAAAAGAATGTTTCCTTTTTAAATGAAAGTTCGTGTATAATTACTTTCATAAGTTTTACTTGAAGAAAGTGGATTAACGATAACATTCAAATCAAAAGGAGTATTTATTTCATAACCAACAAGGGAGAGAAATTAATTATGGGAAGATCGAATTCTAAACAACAAATAATTTCTTATGAAAATTCAATTCGAAAAAGTAATGAATTATCTATGGCAAAACTAAACCATGGGTTGACCTTAAACCAAATGCAGCTGCTAGCGTTTTCTATTTTTTCTACTCAAAAGGATGGAGTAACTGAATTTCACAAATCGGAATTTGAAAAAAAGTTTGAAATCGTACAATATCGGACGAATGATGCTAAAAAAGATTCTCAACGAATTTTAGGTTTACAAGTAGCCTGGGAAGATTTGGAGAGTGACACATTCGAATATTGGAACGTGTTTGCAAAAATGAAATACAAAAATGGACTGTTCAGCTTTACTTGGACAGAAGATATGATTCCTCATATTCTCGAATTAAAAGATAAATATGTTACAACTGATTTAACAGTCGCCTCAAAGTTTAAGAGTAGTTTTTCATGGACTCTGTACGATTATATAAATTCTCATTATGACCACTGGTACAAGATTATTTCGAAAGAAGCTCTTATGAAATTATTTGGTGTCGAAAATAAAAAAGCTTATCTCAATAATACGAGTTTGTTTAAAAAGTATGTATTAGATATAGCTATTAAAGAAATCAATGAACATACGGGTTTAATAATTTCTTATAAAGATGAAAAAGAAGGACGTTCAATCGCCGGTTTTAAAATTGAATGGTCGAGTGGGGCAAGGGTAACAGGTGCTACAAAGAAACAGATCAAAGAGATTCAAGGCCTTATAGATATTGTTTTCGATGATATGTTCCAATACGTGAATATAAATGACGAAAACGATAGGCAGCGCGCAATTCGTTTGATACAAGAAATCGAAGAAATGCGAGCATTCACTAGTGAATCTATTGGTATTACTAGCGAAAAAGCGAGTAATTTAATTCAGAAAGCTGTGTGGAATTTTAGAGAATTAAATAGGCTACTTAAAAAGAATCATAGAGTTTTATCAACTGGATCATTAAAGAAAGTGGAATTTTATAATTGGCTTGAAGAGAGAGACTGAAAAAGGAGGAATAAAAGTGACAGGAATTGAGCGCCCGACTGACGCAGAAAACCTCTTTTTGAATTTAGCTTACAATAAATTTTATGATATTTTCGATGAAGTATTTGAAGAGGATTTTTGGCAGAAAGACAAATATTATCGATTTAGCAGATTAAAAGAAGCCTTTGCGATTTATGGAGAATTACTAAACTATGAACCGATTAAGTGGTTCATAGAAGGTTTAAAAAAGACACGCCCCCCGATGGAGGCTGAAATTAGTAGTGAGTTGTTTAAGGTTATGAGAAATATTTTAGCGCATTTTCCTTTTTACGATAGTTGGGAAGAAGTTTGGATAAATAATTCTTTAGTTAATTGGCAGAGAGAAGGACAATCGATAGATCGATTTCTAAAAAAGTACGAAGGATATTCAGAGGTTAAATATAGGTTTTGGGAAGAGCGAAAAAAGAAAATGACCTACCTGTCTGTATCATTTCCAAATTCATATTCAAGTGGCAATAAAATTTATTTGAATGATATTTTAAAGGAGAAAGAAGGATGTCTTTTTTCTTTGATTGCAATGAAAAAAGTATTGGATTCACAAGTTGAAGAAATGACTCAAGAGCATACTTAAAACGATATGCCAGGGGCCTTAGCTTTTGCTGTTGACCTACGGAAAAGATAGCCGAAGCCGGCTGTCTTTTTTTGCTTTTGAACTACTGGGGAATGAACGTCCATCGAGGACGATCGGCCCCATGCTTTTGACTTTGGGGGGCGCCTCACTTTTGAGGCAGCCACTTGCTTTTGACCTTCGCTCTTACCCTCGGAGAGCACACCTTTATGCAATAAAGTATAGTGTGCTATACTTTACATGGAAGTTGACCGAAATAAAGGGGCGTGTTTTTGTGAGTTTTGCTGTGGTACGGATGCAAAAAATGAAGAGTCCAGATTTAAAGGGCATGCAATTTCACAACCAACGAGAACGGGAAAGTCGGACGAATCCAGACATCGATCCGGACCGTGAGCACTTGAATTATGATTTGTTGCATCAAGAAAAAATTGATTACAACCAACAAGTGAAAGCTATCATCGAAAGCCAAAAAGTGAGCGAACGGAAAACTCGAAAAGATGCTGTGCTCGTAAATGAGTTGCTGGTGACTTCGGACCGGAAATTTTTTGATGGGTTAGATCCGGCCGAACAGAAACGGTTTTTTGAGGAAAGCCATAAATTGTTCTTGGAACGCTACGGCAAACAAAATATCGCGTATGCGACCGTTCACAACGACGAGAAAACGCCTCACATGCACTTAGGCGTCGTTCCGATGCGTGACGGCAAACTCCAGGGCAAGAATGTCTTTAATCGGCAGGAATTGCAGTGGATGCAAGAGGAATTTCCGAAACACATGCAAACCTTGGGCTTTGAAGTGGAACGGGGCATTGCTTCGGACCGGAAACACATCGAAATGAGCCGTTTTAAGGCCTTGACGCTCAATGAGGAGATCAAAACCCTGGAGAAGGAAACCGAAGCCCTTAGAAACGCACTGACGGCTTCTAAAAAGGTCGATGAGCTGCAAGTCAGCAAACCCTCTCTATTTGACCGGAACCACGTCAAATTGCCAGTAGAGGATTTCGAAGCGCTCAAGGCAAGAGCAAAAGCGACCGAAGCTATTGAAAGCACCATCGCGACGCATGAGAAGCAATTTGATGACATGTTCGATGCGGTTGTCTCCAGTGATCGGAAACTGGATCAAGAGAAAACCAAGACCGAACGGCTGCAGAAAGAAAACAGCCAGTTGAAACAAGAAAATCAGGAGTTGCGAAAAGAAAATAAAACCTTGAGAAGCAAGTTGAATCTCTTGGTGGAGTTTGCAAAAACACACCTGGATAAATTCAAGGAATGGCAAAAAGAGCGTGAGCAAGAAAAACAAAAAACCATGGCTAGAAAAAGAGACCAGGAGTTGGAGCGCTAAGCCCACCTTGGTCTCTTTTTCTATTGAAATCGACATGTGCGAAATTAAAGCGCCTTGCTTTTCTGGGACTAGTAATGCATTCGTTTACAAACCTCCCACTCTTTTTTCTTTCAGATGCATTTTAAAAAAGATTAGACTGTGTATAAAGAGCGTATAAAGAATAAATAAGAAAAACTAACCCAAAAGCTATGTTTGTTTTTTTGAATTTTTTTTGATCGTCTTTTAGAAGTACAAAGAAAATACCTGTAAAAAAGAAGCCGATGAACCAGCCAATACCAACATCAAAAAAAGCTAAAACAAAACCTAAAGTTCCTATTATCTGAAGTATTCTCGTTGTATTGATCATCGATTAAGTGCCTCCATTTTTTTGTTTGAATTTCTTTTGATGATTTTTGATGTGTAATTTGTTTACTTAATTTAAAAGAGATATATGCACGTTTTAAGAGATTAAGAGGACTTTGAGAAAATGTTCGCGGCAACGAATAAGCTAAAAGCTGTTGCTAAGAACATCAAGTAGGCCACCCATTTTCTCTTTCTACGAAATTCTTTAATACCCATCACCAGCATCATCATGCCCATAGAGAGAATCATGAAGTGTTGGTATTCAAAGTTCTTTGTGAGTAATCCATATACCGCGAATCCAAATGTGAGTGCTGCAAATAGAATATGTAAAAGCGTTAACAACAAAGTCACCTCCCTTTTCTTTGAGAAAATTATAGAAATATTTACCAACCTCTACAAACTGTAAAGGAATACGAGTCACTTGACCAATCGATTATGTATGTTTAAGAAAATACTTTAGATGGAATTGAGAGTTCTGGAAAAAGTGGAGAGTGCCCATCTATACACCCTGTAGAAATCAGGTGTATTATGGGCAGCTTCCAGCTGTAAAGAATGCTGGGCATTGGACGAGCAGCGGCTAAATGAAAAGAATAAAAGTCCCAACAAGATCCGAGAGTGAAAAGCGAGAGTGCCCAGTTATACACCACCCTAAATTTAGGGTGATTCCTGGAACTTCCATGTCGCCTTCGGATGTGTGAAAAAAGAGTGCACGAGGAATCGAACTCTTATAACATGAAAGAAAAAGGCGGTGAGCGATTGATGATGACCCCGAGTGAAGTAAGCACCCGATTAAAAATCCAACCCTCTACTTTACGAAAGTACTCTGCTTTGCTTGAACAGGAGGGCATTCAATTCAAACGAACACACAAAAACGCCCGTCTTTACACAGGTAGCGAGTACATAGCGATTGAAAGCCTCATAGCGACAGTGCATAGCGGTAAAAAATCGCTTGAAGATGCTGTTATAGAAGCATCTAAGGAGTTAAAAAAGGGCGTCTCTGTAGCGCCACGCGAGCGCGATAGCGACGACATAGCAGCTGCTACGCTGGATGAAGTCAAACAGCTAAAAACCCAGCTGCAAAAACAAGAAGAGCGTCAAAAAGAACGAGATATGATGTTTGTAGAAGTATTGGAGAAAATGCAGAAGAAGATTGATCAGATGGAAGCGCAGCAAAACCAATTCCTTGCACCAGTGTCAGATGATTCGGGGTTAGAAATTTCCTCGCAGAAGCGAGAAAATGAATCTAACACGTTGATGCCTAAAAAAGATACACGAAGTCTCTGGACAAGAATTTGGAACAAATAAGTACTATTTATGACGTCTTGAAAATTTTGAAAGAGGGTTTGAAGGCGAAGTTTTTCTTATACAACTGTTAGAGATATTATTTAGACTTTTATTATTTTTTGTGTCAAAGCAGAAACAGAAAAAGAACAGCGTTTTGAGAATAAAATAAGGGCTATATATGGCGATTAATGTCGTAACTATTATTTTCATCCTGTACATAACAACTTCCGAAAATAGAGTTTTAACGAATAACCTCGTGGACTACTAGTAATTTTATAAGCTATAAAGTCTTAATTTGCTGAGAGGAGCTTCGGCTATGAAAAGCGTTCCAATCATCCGTCTGCTTCAAGCATATAATATAAAAAAGCCCTCCTTTTGATAAGGAGGGCTTAAAATTTAATTTATTAGCATCTTAAAACGGAATAATACCTGCCCCAGCTTTACATCCTGTACCAGAACTACTTTCACAATAGATTCTTAGTGAATAAGCTCCATCACCCTTAGCAACTTTATTGTAAATTCGAGCTCCAGGAGATACAGAGAGATAACCAGTTTGAGCTACGCCATTTTTAAATACTCTGTAACTAACTCTTTGACTACCACTATTGTAAACATTCATAGTTAAGTGTTGGTTGACATTTACTCTGACTGTCGATGCGCTAGTCTGATTAGTTTGCAAAGTTACTGTAGTTCCAGCAGCTGAAACCTCGTCAGTAAATGTACTGAACATTCCTAGTGTTAAAAGCAAAGCGAACATAACAGAAAAACCTTTTTTCATAAAAAACACCTCTTCTTCCTTTTTTTTCTTACATTGCATATTATTACATAAAAAGACTTCTGTAGGAATATTTTTTAGAATTTTTTTAATAAATTAATTAATTCAACTCTTAAATACTTTTTTTT
>NZ_JARCHV010000005.1 GCF_028890485.2 Planococcus sp. SK3692 | reverse complement strand
CTTTGAATATAATTCAACTGCACATGAGTTACATTCAAATCCTAGTTCTTGCGCCAGAACTTCCACATGGATTTTTCAAATTGAAATTTTAAGAACATAACATATTACATCGTAATAATATTTTTTTTGCTTTAAGATACTTTTCGATCTCTATTTAGCAATCTCTATTTATTTATATATCTATTTCTCATTCGAAGATTTAGAATAATCTTAATTCTATGAAATAGGATTTTTTTACTAATAAGTAATTAGGAGGATTGGGTTAAATGAAGAGGTTATTACTAATGCTTTTTTCAGTGGTGTTGCTTTCTTTTGGACTAGGTTCGTTAGCACATGCTGATGAGCTCGTAGAAGATGAAAGTATTTTACCCGCTGAACTCGAAGAAGAAGGTACCGATTTGGGAGTAGCTCCAGAACCACTAGAAGATGGAAGTTCACAGTGCAGCGGTGGCGGTGGGGGAGTAATGTTAATGTCAACATTTACTCCGGTTTGTCCAGATCATGTCAGAGACATTAAATACACAAAATCAAATGTAAGTACTTATAAACAGTGGTCTGCTTATAAACCTGTTTCAGCGGCTATAAGTAAGGGTGGAACTATAACATCTACTAAAGGTGAGACATTTGGTGTGGTAGTCAGCGGTGCATATAGAGAATTAGGTTTTTCTTTAAATAAATCGTTTACTAGTACTACAGGTTATTCTATGACTAATACAAAATATAATGTAGCTCATATGGGGTATAGAGTAATGTATTCTGTAGAAACAGGGACAAGAGTAGGGACGAGACTTGGTAGAGTTGTTTCAAGAAGTTCTTACAAGGTGAAAACACCTGTTAGTGCTCACTACAATCTTGTATCGGGTTATCCAAACTTTAAATAATAATTTATAAAAATAAAAAACAATTCTTATAACATTAAAATTCGGTTTTCCTTTATATTGAAATAAAAGTATAAAAACTATTCACTAAAGACGCTTTATACAGGCTGCCGAAACATCTTCTTGGCAGCCTGTATTTTTGTTTGTTTTGATAATTTTAATGAATACTTTAATAACAACTACATGTATAAAACATACAAATGAAGTTTTTTATAAGATAAAAAAAGCTGTACGGTGAGTTTTTTAGTTAGTTTGATGTTTTAACATGTCCTGTGATTCAGTGTCTTTTGATTAAACCAGAAATTGATTGATAAGCTTTGCAAGTATCCTCTAAGTCTTTCCGAAAAACATCTGTTACCAAGACACGTTTTTTTGTTTTGTTCGCGCCGTCAATTCCGCACCAAAAGTTACATCCAAAATCTAGTCTTTGTCCCAAAACTTCCACTTGGATTTTGCCGGGGCTTTTTTCAATTCATCCAAATTAGTTTGCAGCTGCTGGACGATGACTAAAAGTTGCTCTTCTCGTTCCTGGCTCTTTTTCAATTCATTTTTCATGTCAGTGAGCACTTCCGTATAATCCACCGGATCTGGCAACTGTTGTTTTGGCTGCTGGTGCATGAGTTGCTGCAGCTCATTGATTTTTTGGTTCTGCCCCATCAGCAATTCAACAATCTGATTGAGAGACTGTGGAGGCACTACCAAATCTGTATCGATTCGCTTTACTTCGCCCCCGAACCGTTCCAATAATTTAGCTTCAACTTCCGCTAAGTCTGTTCGCTTAATGCCTTTTTCTCGCTGCGCTTGAATGGTATCGGCAATTAATTGAATTCGTTCCACTTGTTCTTCTGTATAAACTCGTTGCTGATTCTGCCGAGGATCTTTTATCACTTCACCAAGCCATCCTCGTTTTTCCCATTCTCGAAGTTGATGGGCTTCAAGAGGCATCTCTTTAACTAACCGACTGATTGGAATTCGCATGTTTTCACCCCTTAAATTTAGCTTTAATCAAAGTTAAATATAGCTTTATTTTATGCTTCTCTTAGGCTGAAAGATACTGGTTTAACAGCATTTCTAGAAAAATAAAAAGAAGATGCTATGAATCAGCACCTTCTACGGTTTTATTAAAGAACTTCCGATAAGTCGGGATATGTAAACTTACCTTATCTCAGAAGCGATAATTTCCGATGAACTACTCACACTAATTTTTTTTGGAAATTTAAAAAGGAAATGGTAAAGGTAATGATAGATAAAATAAGAAAAAATACTCCAATGAAAATCGGGATATAAATATAGGCATTGATCATGGTTTCAGATGTCTCCCATACGGATGCACCATAGGGTCTTGAAAGTGTAGAGGCAACAGAATTCCCGTTAAACCCAAAAATTAAAGATACAACTCCCAAACAAAAGAAAATAATGGACATAAAAAATGAAGTAACAACATTCTTTTTCACAATCGATCCTCCTTAATTTTCAACTTGATTTATTTTACCCTTTATCTTTTTAAATTGTTTGTAAATTTTTACTTTATACCTAGTATTTGTGCGAAAACAGAAAAGAGACCGTTGTTGGCTTAACGCTCCAACTCCTGGTCTCTTTTTCTAGCCATAGTTTTTTGTTTTTCTTGCTCACGCTCTTTTTGCCATTCCTTGAATTTATCCAAGTGTGTTTTTGCAAACTCCACCAACAGATTCAACTTGCTTCTCAAGGTTTTATTTTCTTTTCGCAATTCCTGGTTCTCTTGTTTCAACTGGCTGTTTTCTTTCTGCAGCCGTTCGGTCTTGGATTTCTCTTGATCCAGTTTCCGATCACTGGAGACAACCGCATCGAACATGTCATCAAATTGCTTCTCATGCGTCGCTATGGTGCTTTCAATGGCTTCGGTCGCTTTGGCTCTTGCTTTAAGGGCTTCGAAATCCTCTACCGGCAATTTCACGTGGTTCCGATCAAATAGCGTGGGTTTGCTGACTTGCAGCTCATCGACCTTCTTAGAAGCCGTCAGGGCGTTTCTAAGGGCTTCGGTTTCCTTCTCAAGGGTTTTAATCTCCTCATTGAGGGTTAACGCCTTAAAACGGCTCATTTCGATGTGTTTCCGGTCCGAAGCAATGCCCCGTTCCACATCAAAGCCCAAGGTTTGCATGTGTTTCGGAAATTCCTCTTGCATCCACTGCAATTCCTGACGATTAAAGACATTCTTGCCCTGGAGTTTGCCGTCACGCATCGGAACGACCCCTAAATGCATGTGAGGCGTTTTCTCGTCGTTATGAACGGTCGCATACGCGATATTTTGTTTGCCGTAGCGTTCCGAAAACAATTTATGGCTTTCCTCGAAAAACCGTTTCTGTTCAGCTGGATCTAACCCATCAAAAAATTTCCGGTCCGAAGTCACCAGCAGCTCATTCACGAGCACGGCATCTTTTCGGGTTTTTCGTTCGCTTTCTTTTTGGCTCTCGATGATGGCTTTTACTTGTTGGTTGTAATCAATTTTCTCTTGATGCAGCAAATCATAATTCAAGTGCTCACGGTCCGGATCGATGTCTGGATTCGTCCGACTTTCCCGTTCTCGCTGGTTGTGAAATTGCATGCCCTTTAAATCCGGGCTCTTCATTTTCTGCATCCGTACCACAGCAAAACTCACAAAAACACACCCCCTTATACCGGTCAACTTCCATGTAAAGTATAGCACACTATACTTTATTCCATAAAGGTGTGCTCTCCGAGGGTAAGATCGAAGGTCAAAATCAAGGGGCTGCCTCAATAGTGAGGCGCCCCCCCAAAGTCAAAAAACATGGGGCTGCCTTACTTCGTAAGGTATCGCCCAAGTTCAAAATCACGGAAATATCAGTCCCTCTTGGGACTTTTAATTTCCAGATAAAAAGGAAGAAATAGCTTTCGCCATTTCCTCCTTTTTATCAAAACCTCATTCAAAACATGAATATAAAGTTATTCTAAGTTTGTCTTTATAGTTACATATCCATCTAATTTATAATCTGATTCTCCGATTTCTACTTTTTCATCTCCACGGTTTATTTTGTATTTGCCACCCCGGAGACTAGCGCTAGGATTTAGTTCTTGATTCTCTTTCAATCCCCCTGTTAACTGACCATAAATATACTTTTTTCCTTCCGAGAAATCTTTCTCAGGAATGTAGCCCACTAAAAACGAGCCTACGTAAACTGCAATAGCTTCTGGATCATATTTATTATCAGGCTCTAATTTAAGGCTGCAATCAGTAAACGGAGCCCCCTCAAATTCAAATATAGGCTCATCAAAGGTTTCTTCTAAAATCTCTTTGTTCGACATGCCATTATATTTTTCGTCAAAGTAAAAGCTATGTTCCTTCGCTTCTTTTATCGCTTTTTTAATAGCCGGCTGGTGAAAGGAGGTTCCAGCTATTTTAAATTCTAAGCGTTCAAAGACACCGTTTTTTTCTTTTATCATGGTTGAATAGTTGGTTTCTGCAATAGTTTCTGGACCTTTATATTCTTCTTTAACTTCTGGAATAACTATCTCCGGTTGTTCTTCTGTCTCTTTTTTTGAAGATGTATTTCTGTTTTTAAAGATAAAATCTAACATGCCCATATTACAGTCCCCTTCCCAATTCAGTTCATTTCTTCCAGGATAGCATTTACCGTCCTTAAAAACTCCATAATTTTCCTAGTGAATTCCTAACTTCTATCTTCTAGCCAATTATAAAATTTAACTTTTTTTACAGCTTCAGGTGACATGGCTTGATGATTCTTTTCAAGTAAGCGATTTAATTCTTGAAAGTTCCAAATGCATTTCCGAATAAGTTCATCTGCTTTTTCTTTTGTGATACTTACTGGTTCCCCTATAAATTCTTGCATTCCTTCAATTTCTCGAATTAAATTAATCGCTCGCTGCCGATCTTCCTTATCATCAACATTTACGTACTGAAACATATCTTCAAAAACCACTTCTACAATACTTTGAATTTCTTTGATTTGTTTCTTTGTAGCACTAGTTAGCTTTTGGCCATTTGACCAAATTAAATCAAAGCTGCTGATAGTACGCCCTTCTTTTTCTACGTTATAACGTATTTCTAACTCAGTATGTTTATTTATTTCAGTAATCGCGACATCAAGAACAGATTTTTTAAAGCGTCCAGTATTCTCTAAATATGTTTTTGTATCTTGAACTCCAAATAACTTCATCAAATCTTCTTTTGATATCACCCTATGCCAGTAACCATGATGGGCTTTTACGAAATCATATAAAGTCCAAGAAAAACTACTTTTGAATTTAGAAGCAATAGTTAGATCTGTCGTAATGTATTTATCTTTCAAATTTAAGATATGAGGAATCATACGAGGATTCCATTCGAATTTAAAATGTCCTTTTTTATAACTCATGCCCATAAAAACATTCCAAAATTTAAATTCTTCATTTTCCAGATCTGCCGTACTGAATTTCACACTAGTGACCTTATCAGAATCTTTTATAGCATCTTCAGTATTATATTTTGTTAGTTTAAACTTCTTTTCAAAATCAGCTTTATGAAATTCAGTTACCCCATTTTGTTGAGTGCTGAAAATAGAAAAAGCCAATAACTGCATTTGATTTAAAGACAAACCTTGATTTAGTTTTGCCATAGACAATTCATTACTTTTCTTTATTGCATTCTCATATGAAATTATTTGTCTTTTAGAATTTCTTCTTGCCATTTCCCCAGCCCCTTTATGTACTTAAAACTTCCCTTTAAATGTACTTTAAAATTATAAATAGGTATTCATGTAATTTAAATTGTACCTTTATTGTAATTAAGGTTCAATTAGAAAGAAGAAAAAAGTACAGTAAAGGGAAGAAAAAAGTACAGTAAAGGGAAGAAAAAAGTACAGTAAAGTTTTCAAACCTTTGTGGCTCTAAGGCGCAAGGGCACTCCTAAATATAACTAATGTAATTAATTTTTTAAAAACAATATATATATACAGGCAA
The DNA here is from genome assembly GCF_028890485.2 of Planococcus sp. SK3692. Lineage (GTDB taxonomy): Bacteria > Bacillota > Bacilli > Bacillales_A > Planococcaceae > Planococcus. Next base: position 6,552 of record NZ_JARCHV010000005.1, on the reverse strand, counting down.
AATTTCATTTTGAAAAAATGAAAAAACAAAGAAAAGAACATACAGATCAAGTTCATTCTTAGAAAAAGAGGGACTAATTAAGAGAGCTGAGTCTTTTTCTATATTTTTTACTGGCAAATAAAAAAGAAAAAAGCCACCGGATGCTGTCGGCAGCTTAAGTCAATTTCACAGGCAAAACGCTTTTAAATTGCTCTCAATTTGTTCATCGGTGATGCCGATATAGCGCAAGGTAATCTGCGGATGCGCATGGTTGAGGATATTCTGCAGCTCGGCAATGTCTTTGAATTGCTTGTAATGCCAATACCCAAAGGTCTTGCGTAAGGTGTGCGTACCAATGCCTACCGAGATATCGACCATCTGTGCGGCCTTGTTAAGCTGTCTGTACGCTTGAACGCGTGTAATCGGTCCATTTCCCTTTCGACTCGGAAATAGCCACTCAGCGCCTTCTAACGTGCGAATATAAGCATCCAGTTCCTCGTAAATGTTGCCGAGGTGGATCGTCCGACGTTTTCCGGTTTTCCCTTCACGCAACGACACTACCTTTTTGCCCTGGATCTCGCTCGTTTTGATGGCTAATAAATCCCCGACACGCAAGCCCGAATTGATGCCGAGAAGAAACAGAATATAATCCCGTTCCCCGCACCACTTTTTCAAGCTCCATTTCATATCCTCGATCTTTTCGAGCGACCGGATCGGCTGCACATCTTTTATCTCTTGTTGTTTGCTCATAAATATGGGGACTCCTTTTCGTTTCAAGGGTTTGTTTCATGGACCTCGCCTGTTTTTGTACTGACGAACAACACGAGCTCCTCTCCGGATGTGGAAATGCCACTCACTAAATAAGCACCTACGGGCTCAAAAGGATTCCACGAGCGAAGAACTGGAACGGTAGTCACTGCCACTTGTTCCAAATCATAGCTAGATAAGACTTTTGTTTCAGCTTGTTGTTGGGTAATCGCAGGCAGGGAGAAGAAAATAACGAGGCCAAGAAATAAAACAAAGCAAGAATAGGCGCCGTAACGCTTCTCACGTAGATAATATTTATAAGCTACAACATGCAGCGCAAGAAGTATCATCGGCAAAGCTAATGCCATTACGTTTTGATAAATCTCGGCATTGATCACAAGCAATAAGATAGCCGTTCCAACGGACAATATAACTCCCACTCCATAGTCTTTCATAGCTACGAGTCTCCTTCGTGTTTGGTTATTAAATACGCATGTATTGCACTATTCAAGGTATTGAGCTAAAAAGAAAAAAGAGCGCCGCCAACGAAAAGCGAGCCCAGTAGAATCAGGGTTTTGAATGTATCTTTTTTTCTGCTAATGTCAGTTTCCCTGGTTTTTCTCGGGAAGTCAATGGAACCGGGGTTTTGAATGTAACTTAATTACCATTAAGTTACATTCAAAATCAGAAGAAAAGACCAACTTTTAAAGTCGGTCTTAAATAAAATCTAACTATTTAAAATGCTTTCATCACTTTTTTTTCCTTGCCGCATCTTTCGCATTTATAGATAAACATTGCTTTTACTTCACTATCGCGACCTACTTGCTCATATTTATGTAAACCAATTCTACACAATAAACTTTTCTCTTGATTAGTAGCTAATAATGAAATAATGAGTAGGATTATGCCCAGGATAATCAAGATATAAGGCACATTATACAAGTTAAAGGTTTTATCAACTTTAGCTAATAAGAGAAGTATTCCAATTAAAATCATACTAGATGCTACAAATTTCATTTTTCCAAACAAAAGAATCCCCCCTTCTTATTTTGCTACCCTTTTTATATGCAAAAAAACAAGTCCTTTTCCCACAATGGAGAAAAGGACTTGTTTTTAATCGGGAAGACCACAACCATGAAGTGTTGTATAAACTGATGCAGTAGCTGAACATGCACCGTAAATTGCTAGCATTGCAGGTGGTGCAGTGCCAAGTGCTCCAAGGAATAGGCATACTCCTTCTGATTTAACAATACAACTAAGATCTTCAATAAGTTCGTCACTAGACGAAGCTACACGGAAGCTTGACTGACTTTGAGCTTCAAGAACCCTTGAAGTAAGGTCAATCGCAGAATTTAAACTATTATAAGAAAAATCGGCCCATGTTTGATCTACACTCTCCACTGTAGTTCCTTCAAGATTATAAACTGTCATTTTTACTCGGTCTTCAAATCTTTCTCCGGTAGTTTCAAAAACAAAATGAGCCACTAATTTTTGAGTACTAACATCCATATAGGAGATAAAGCTATTAAGGCTCTCGGTATAAAAGCCTACGATTATGACAACTTCTTCTCCGAAGTCATATACACCCTTGTCTAAGAGAGCATTGGCTTCAATTGAACTTGTAGACCCACTTGGAAGAGTAGACAAAAATACATTATTACTTTGTAAAGCAGTAATATATTCTTTTTGAACAGATTCTTCTAAAAGTTGAGGTTCTTCGCCCTGATATTGAGAAAACTCAATTAATTCTTCTCGTAGTAAGGGGTGGATAGCTTCAATATTCAATAAGTTCATTGTCACAGGACCAGCAATACCATCTACATAAAGATCATTTGATTCTTGAAACTGCATGATGGCGTTTTTTGTTTCGCTACCGTAAATCCCATCCACGTAAACAGAAATGTTGAGACTTTCTTGCTCATTCAATTGTTCTTGAATTCGGCGGACCAAGCTTCCTGTATCACCAGATTGAGTAAAGAGAGTTGTTAGAAGTTCATCCATCTTCTTCAATGTTCCAGGACCAGCTTCCCCATCTACAAACAAGCTGTTATCGGATTGGAAATCTCTCACGCTTTGTCGCGTTCCAGAGCCGTAAATGCCGTCAATTATCCCCGATGAAAGATAGAAATACTCCAAATCCTCCTGCAACAGTTCAACGCCTCGTCCAGAAGGACCACCTACATAAAACACGATATCCGTACGCAAGCGTTCCAACGTTTCAGTTCCGGCGATACCGTCGATGTATAACCCTTTGCGTCGTTGGAAACGTGTGACCCATTCCTTTGTTTCGGCTCCGTAAATACCATCAATGCCATCATTTGGCAAAGCGCTTGGGTTTTCTCGGATCAATTGCTTCTGCAACATTTCAATCCACCGTTTAGCTGAGTCTGCTGTGATTAATTGATTGTCGATGTTCATGATTCATTCCTCATTTCGTTTTAATTTTTGGTGCCTATTCCTAAAAGAAAGAAAGTCTTCTATTTTGAAACCAGGAAGGTGAATTTTATTTTTTGTCATCCAACTTCTCTTTAAATTGCCAAAATGAAATGGGTTCCATGTCGGCTGCTGCCTTTACGAGCCGCGTCGTAATGTCCTGCTTAAGGTCTTCACGATCTTGAGGCGTAGTCGCTTTGATCCCTGCATCAATTCGCTTGTCCATGTCTTTTAGTACCTCAAGAATTACCTTGTTCTTATCCATGGACATAAGCCCCTTTGAGCTGCGATAGTGCTTTGGCTTTCATTTTGGATACATTCTGTGGTGTACAGTGCAGCTGTTCAGCAATTTCTTTATTACTTAATCGGCCGAATGTATACAGATCCAAAATAGTTTTCTTTTTTTCACTGAAAGATTGAAAGACGTTCATCATTTCGGCAGTCGGAAGAAGTTCTTGAACGGTTTCAATAGCCTCATCATCCATGGTGAAATGAACGGCAGGAATTGATTCTCCAATGGTTTGTTGACTCCCCTCGCTTGTATCGAGTTCTACATCGAAAGTCAATTCCACACGTTGTTTCCGTTTTTTTTGGTCGTACGTTTGGCTGTAAAAGTGAGCCAGTTTGTTGGTGTAGTGAAGCATGCGGACTTTTAAGTAAAAAAATTCAAAGCGCTGATCTAACAATTGGGAAGCCTTGAGATCTTGTTGCTCAATGGCACGAGTTAAGAGGTGTTGGTTTCCTTCTTCTTTAAGAAAAGATTTGATCAGAGGGTTACTGCAAAAAGTCGGATTGCTTTTTATAAATGCGCGTACGGTATGGATTACGGTAGACATGACTGCTTCTTCCTCTCTTTTGTTTATTCAACTAATGTCTTTACTCTAAAAAGAACAAAAGAAGCACAAAAAACAACTTAAATGAGAACTTATGTTCCTATTTTTCTTAAATACTGCTTTTATTTTACATTAATTTAGAACACGTGTTCCCTTTTTAAACTAAATTTATTCTCTTTTTACTTTTTTTGTGGGTTAGAAGGTTGCTGATTCGGCAACCTTTTTTCTTTTTATAGTGAAAAGAGAGGTGAGAAGCCATGGAAAGTTTTCCGGAATGGCTTATTCCATTAAGTGAATTGGGCTTTCCAGCAGGAATCGCCATCTATTTACTCATTCGTTTTGAAAAGCGAATCGAACACTTAACAGAAGCCATTCGAGAATTAGAACAATCTACACAAAAAACGAAATGAAGAGGTGCAGACAGATGAATATCCAACAAGACTTTATTCCTTCAACCAATAGCAATCGCCCAGGAACGCCTTTAGTACCGACGCATATCACGGTGCATGAAACGGCCAATACCAGCTCAGGGGCAGATGCAGCGAGTCATGCTCGCTACGTCAAAGGGCTTGATGCGCAAAAGCGCCAAGTATCGTGGCATTACACTGTAGATGATCGGCAAATTATTCAACACCTCCCATCAGATGAAGTTGGCTGGCATGCCGGGGCTGTTGGAAATTCTCGATCCATTGGAATTGAGCTCTGCGTGAACCAAGACGGGGATTTCAATAAAACACGTGCAAAAGCCCTGGAACTTCTTCGGTTCTTGGCAAGCGAATGGAATATTCCTGTTGCTCAAGTGGTCACACATCAACATTGGACAGGGAAAAACTGTCCGGCCAATTTACTGACAGAGTGGTCAGCATTTAAACAAGAGTTAGTGAATGGGGCCGAGAATCCTCTGCCTCCGGTAGCTGGTCAACTGCTTGAAGTCATTGTCGATCGTCTTTGGGTATACGATCGTTTAGCATGGGAAGCTAGGTATACAACCGTCAGTCGTGGGGAACTATTTACAATTGTCGCGGAGCATCTAGTCGATGGAGCCCGTATGAGCTGAAAAGTGGGCTATATATCACGGCGAACCCACAGTACGTAAAGCTGCAGAACTAAAAAATCCCCTTACGAATGGGTTGGTCCATTCGTAAGGGGATTTCATTTAGCTACGTTGGCTTATAACTTAGGCTGCTTCGCTTCTTTATGGCGTCTCAACTCATTTTTTAATGTAGAGGTTGCCCCCACATACTGCGTCTGGTGGCCATCTTCTTCAATCAGCGTAAAGGGCACACCTTTTGCTTTAAATGCCATAAATTCTTTTAGATGATCTTTGTTTTCCGAAATATTTTTTTCTTCGTAAGGAATTTCTTCGACTCGTAGCCACATTTTAAACAACTTGCAGGGACCACATCCGGTTTGCGTATAAACGGATACTTTCATCATGTTCATCCTCCTTTTTATTCTTTCTAAAAAGAAGGGGAAAGCGATAAAAAACAACCACTTTCAAAAAAGAATTGAATGTAACTTAATTAGCATTAAGTTACATTCAACAAACAAATTCTTATCTGCCAAATACAATTTTTTAAAACCTGTAGCTTTCTTAATTCAAGATGAATAGTAGTTAATAGTCTTCAAAATAAACAAAAGAATAATAAATCCTGATAGAAATTTTATTATACAATTTCTACAATTTACACGTATAAGTAAGGTATTAATTAAAAAGCGAAATCCTTAAGATTAAGGATTTCGCTTTTGGTTTTATTTATTATTTTCATTTTACAAATATTCATACAAAGGATAAAGGCATACACAGTAATAAATAATCTTTATTAATTGCTAAAGTACTATCAAAAAAAATATTGGACTAACATCTTTTTCCTCAAAAATTCTTAAAATATATTAGATTGAGGTCTTAGAAGGATTATATATTCAGTTCTTTTGTACTTTTATATAAGAAATTGTAAAAACAATACTCGCTAGTATAAAGAAAAAAGCGCCTATAAACATAGGTATGTATGTAAATCCGTTCATCATGCTTTCAGATGTTCCCCATGATGCAGCGCCTGAAGGTCTCGAAAAGAATATAGCAATTGATTCTCCGTTCACGCCTACTATTAAAGCTAAAATACCTAAACAGAAGAAAACTACACATAGTTTAAATGAATTTAAAGAGCTGGATTTCATGTTCAATTCTCCTTATTTTATAATTATCATTCTTAAAAATCGTCTCATGCTACTTTTTATTTTCAGTAAAACTTAAAAATAATCCAAAATAAGGGATAAAAGGTATGTTTTTATATTTAGAAGTTACTGACACTATTCATTCATATTACTACTTTCTATTATGTTTGTCTCAAATATATCAGAAGCTTCAGAATTAGAAGTTAAGGGATAAAATTAAATTTCTCAAATTTATTAGAGAAGTCAAAGGAATTAGGACTTTGAATATAATTCAACTGCACATGAGTTACATTCAAATCCTAGTTCTTGCGCCAGAACTTCCACATGGATTTTTCAAATTGAAATTTTAAGAACATAACATATTACATCGTAATAATATTTTTTT
>NZ_JARCHV010000004.1 GCF_028890485.2 Planococcus sp. SK3692 | reverse complement strand
CCGGAGTGACCACATCAACACCTTGTTCGTTTAATACTCTTGTATATCTCATGAGACGATTTGCTTTTTCGATTGGATGCTGCGTTTTTTTGACGATAAAGTCGCCTTCAGGTCGTTTCATCCGATACACTGGCGAAAACGGATAGATGCTGACTGGCTCTTCTTCAACTTCAAAGCCAAAATTCTTTACGATTGTTTTAGCCTTCATTTAATTCTGCCTACTTTCTGTTTGATCTCCTTTATCCGGACTGTTTCCATCGTCTATCTAATCTAAATATGTATATGGTTATATTACCAATAATTAGAAAATTTAAAAACGATATTTTTATAAGTTCGTATGTAATTCAAAAACCGTTCGTAAAAGTACACTTTTACGAACACTTTGAAAACAGCTAAAAAAGAACGAAATAGGCGTTCGTAAACGTGTCAAATCAATTTACGAACGTTCGCGAATTTGCATACACTTTTGCGAACGGTTTTCAGGTATAATGAGAGGAAACAATCGTTTATAGAGGTGAATTATGGAACATCGCAAATTTGGTTACATACGTGTCAGCAGCAAAGATCAAAATGAAGGACGTCAATTGGACGCCATGAAAAAAATGGGAATCAATGGACGCGATATATATTTAGACAAACAAAGTGGAAAGAACTTCGAACGAGCGAACTATCAATTATTAAAACGAGTTATCCGGAAGGGCGACATTTTGTATATCCACTCCCTAGATCGGTTCGGCCGGAACAAAGAAGAAATCCTTCAGGAGTGGAATGACCTGACGAAAAACATTGAAGCCGATATTGTGGTGCTGGATATGCCGTTGTTGGATACGACTCAATACAAAGACAGCATGGGAACATTTATTGCAGACTTGGTTTTGCAGATTCTATCCTGGATGGCAGAAGAGGAACGGCAACGTATCCGGAAACGGCAGCGTGAAGGAATTGACTTAGCGCTGCAAAACGGCATTCAATTTGGAAGGCCGGCTGTTTTTGTTTCCGAAGAATTCAAAGAGGTTTATAGAAAATGGAAAGCCAAAGAGTTAACGGCAGTCGAAGCCATGCAGGAAGCCGGAGTGAAAAAGACCAGTTTTTATAAATTGGTCAAAGCGCTCGAAGAACAAACAGGTAACCTATTATAATAGAAGAAACTTAATTTCCTATATCGGAGCTATCCGTATGGTGTAACTCTGTATTCAAATGAAGAGGAGGTGAATATATTACATAGAATATAATTTGTTAGAAAATTTATATTCCACGTGATATAATTATGGTAGAAATTGAATTCTTAGCAGATGAACATGGCAACCAACAAGTCATAGATTTAATCACTTCTATTGCTGATAGAGCCATGACCGATAAAGATTATGCAGAACTTGCAGCTCGTATAGCCCAGCTACTTGATTACATGAAAGCCATAGGAGTTCCTCCTATAGAAAAACGTACGTTATACGGTATCAGCTCGGCAGGAAATCCCATCACACTAGTCGATGTAGTAAAAGAACTGAACCACCACCCCCCACTGATGGAAGCACGAGCGAATTGGAGACCGATAGGAGCTTTTCGAGCGATCTTTTTCTATGAAATGGATGACAAAGGCAACCAAACCATTTACTTCACAAAAGCTGTCATCAAGCAGGCGACCTATTCACGAGACTTTGAACACGCAATTAGTGCGAGTGAAAAAATGATGGTTGAATTTTTTAAACCTGAGTAAAAAAGGAGAGGGTTTAAATGGCAAATAAGAATTATAACGATGTCATGGGCATCTTAAGACAAGTGCCGAAAGTCAATGAACACCTGAATAAAATTTCGGTCATTATGGGTAAAAAAATACTCAAGAGACGCCTTGAACTAGGCTTGACCCAAAAAGAGGTTGTTTCTATGATCAAAGATCATGGAGATACCTTTACACAGGCGACCCTATCGAAGATTGAAAGTGGTGCTGATAACATCAAATCCGAAACATATGATAAAGTTTTCGTAGCTTTGGGTGGTCTCGAAGATTTAACTCCTACGTTTAAGGAAAATCCTAAAGGTAAGGATTTAATTCATTCGTAGATAGCTATGTAAAATAGAAGAAACTCAAATAGAACCAGAGAGATAGAAGCATATCCTCTCTAGTTCTATTTTTTGTCCCTATGATTTCATGGCCTGAAATATAGAACACCATCAATTAAGCCAAAGGATATGGTTCTTAGTAAAAGCCTAACTCGGAACTGTAGACTTCCTCTTTGCAATTGACACAATATCCTTTTCCGTTGGTTAATGGCACTGGACAACCACATTCACAACGTCCAAGCGTATTATCAGATGGCTCTGAAGGAACAAACCTATTTCCGCAGTACTTACAATTTTTCATATAGCTATTATTTTCTTTCTCACATTTAGAACATTTCAATTTTCAGTCTCCCTTCATCCTGTACATTTCAGTTTTCAGCTTTTTATACTGAAGCTACTTTTTACTTTCAAGTCTTTTTTAAGTGATTTTTGGTAGACCATAAGAAAATCTTTAATGGGTACTTTTAAAATCTCTTCACGATTTTCTGTAAATTCAACTCGAGCATTTTTTAAAACGTCTCTTATTATTTGCACAGAAACCGTCCAGTTTTCCACGTAATAGTTCTCTTCCAACCACGTTAAAATAATCGGTCTCCAAACATGATTGGAAGACAAGATATAACTAGCGCCTTCTATTCTTGTCGTTCGCATTCTTTCGAGAAATTCTTTATATTTCTTTTCGGGAACGTGTGAGGATAAATTTTGGACTTTCCCTCTATTTAACTCATAAAAATATTGGCGAAAATGATCATCCAATTCTTTTTCCTGCAGACTCATGGCGTTAGATGTTGAAATTGCTCGCGATGAGGAAACCGACGGTTCGATTTGTGGAATAGCTTCTTGCAGTTCTTCTGTCTTCTCTCCCTCTATTGGGACAACTGCAGCTTCTTTCTCTTCTTCTCTGATTCTTCGGAGAAGTGCATTTTGTTGCACTTGCTCTTCAAAAATCTGTCTCTCCCTTTCCTTTTTCCTCTCCACAGCTTGCAAGACACTCTCTTTGAACGTCTTCCTGAAAGAAAGCTCTTGTTCCGGATCTCGTAGCATGAATGCCTCATTCTCGATATGAAGTGCTTGGCTAAACGGAACTCTTGATGTCTCACCAATCAGAAATCCTCTGTAGATTTCACCTCTTGCGTCATCAATAAAGCGAAAAACACGAATATAGTTTTTATCTTCAATCTGTGAAATGTAGTAAATGCTTTTCAGGTCTATTTTCCGATTTGAACTAAGAGCTGAAGTAGTATACCCCGACACGTTAAACAACTCTTCTCGGTCAGTATAAGTTGCGATTTCAGTCTTCCAGGCGTGGTCCTCTTTACTGGTATGTGAACTCAACCACTCAATTTCCCACAGCAGAATACTACTCTTCATCGTTTCGGCTGCAAAATTCGCTTTATCGATCAGCCAAAGGGGTATTAATCCGTTTTCGATGAAGTACTGATGTCGTGCTTTGAAATTCCGACTATGCTCCAAGCTCTCATGTTCTGTCATATCTGTTAATACCGTAATGGCCCACTCTTTGCTGCCTATTTGAACATATAAATCCGGAAAGTGTTTCTTAAAACGCGGAACGCGATACCCTTCCGTAATCTCGACTAATTCTCTTCCAGCGGCTGCTGTGTCTAATTCGTCTTTGATCAGACTGACCAGTACCGGATGCCGAAAGGATTCTCGCTGAATTTGTTTTTTGTACTGGCGATACGCACGCTCTACTTGCTTAGATTCTAAGCATGCCAAGTTAGAAGGGTGGGCGAAATAAGTCCCTCTATCATCTCCTGACCTGACACGCATAGATACTTGGCAGTATGGACAAACATACAAGTTCTTTTTTGCTAGTTGCTTTAACTGATCCACCGAATAAATTTCTTTAAGTGAATCGATAAACTCCTCTGTGTTATCCCCTTTGTTTATAGCAAAATTCATATTCTCCCCTTCTCTGCTTGTTTTCTTAGTAAGTTCTGCGTTGACTCACAATTATTATACCTTAAATTTCCAATAATTTTGATTACATAAATTATTTACTTTTAAAAGGACAAGTAGTTTAGGCCAATATTTTTTTATGGAGAATTAGCTTTATTAATTCTCATATATATGACTACCGGTAGTTCAATAAACGAATATCTGCATTGCCAAATAGAAAAGGACTGTCACAAAAAGTAACAGTCCTCTCCCATTTTCACTTTCTTAAATTCACTTTTAGGATGCATTCATAAATACTTATCAATAGTCCCTTCAGATACCGTAAGATAATGTTGAATTAACGTTTCCAGCGATTGGTGGCCGGTTTGTTGCGCGATAGTGGATACATCTGCGCCAGCTGCGTGCATCGCTACTACCTGGCTTTTTCTGAAGTTATATCCCGTCAGCCCTGTCCATCGCTGCAAAGATTTATAGTACCCTATTTCACTGATTGCTGTGCTTTCATAGCGTCCATTCTTATACATCCTTCCCACAAAGTAATTATCTGGCTTCAGACGGTATTCGTGTATGTATACGTCGATTGCATGGGTAACTTCCGGAGTGAGACGTTTCGTATGCCATCTTTTTTGCTTTTTCAAATAAACGTGCACGCATTTGTTGCTCAGATCGAAATCACTTATTTTTAACCGCACCATTTCGCTAGGTCTGTTGGCGGTTACTAAATTGACGAGACAAATCGCCTTTGCTCTTATCGGGAGACAATGGAGCATATCCATCAACTCTTTCTTATTCAAGGCCGACTTTCCTCGAACTTGTGTCAAATGAGCGTATTGATCTTCCTGGTACATTTTCCGTATCCCTGAAAGCTCGTATGCCACACCAGCCTGTCCTTTGAAATCTATTTTATGAATGACACTCAAGTACTTTCTAATAGCTGCCAGCCGGCGTTCCCACGTTGTTTTCTTAACTTGCTGTTCAGTTAGTGAGATATACAAATAATCAAGCATCGCCTCTGCGCCGATTACTTGGCCTGTGCTGCAGCAATAGTTCTTGTATCTCCGAATATCGCCCTCATATTGTTTTGGGATTTCCTCCATCTTTTTTTCAATATGAATTTTTCTGTTTTGATAACGTTTCTGGTTCTCCAAAGTGTCCTGGTGATTTGCCAATTTGAACTCCGTCATTTTTCTGCCTCCCCATTTCTTTTCAAAATCATTGTGAAACAACATTTATGATAGATTGATTTTGAAAAAAGTAATGGAACAAAGCAAAAGAGCCAGAGAAGAAAATGGCGCCTTCTTCTCTGACTCTTATAAACCATCGTTTTTGATAGATAAGGTTATAAAAATAACTTCTATAATTTTTATACGATCATAGAGGACGTAATATCTGAGCCGCGATAGCATCAATCATGCTGCCGTGTTCCTTCCTGATGACTTTTTCATTCCTCACTGCTAAAGCCCATTTTGAATTGATCACTTCTATAAAATGTTTAAAGTGGTTATCTACATGGTTCTCCGCCTGAGCTTTGTAGCTGTCAAACGATTCATAAGTACTGACGTATTCAAAATAGGTTTGCAGTAAGGCTGCATCGTCAAAATAGACATCCACTACAAAACAGTAGGTTGAGTTATCAGGAAAAAAATAATCTTTCATTTTTTTTAATAGCTTAAACTGTACTTCGTCTAATGCAAACCAAGATTTGGAAAGTAGTTTTCTTTCATCTGGTTTATTTTTATCATATCTTACGTCATTCGCTAGTTTTGAAATCATCTTACCCATAAATACAATCAAAACATCAGAAATTCGAAGTCCGACGTGATTAACGGAATCTTCTTCTTCTTTAACTGATAAGAAATCAAATTTGGCGAATGGGTGCAAAGGTATTCCCTCATCAAGGATGAGTTCAGTTGATTGTATTTGGAATTTGGTATCTAGGCTCATTTCCGTCATCCATAAATCAATATCAAAGCTAAACTTTTCCCAATCAAATGAGACTTCCTCAAATGAAGAAGTTGAAATTAGATGTTTGTTGGTTTTAATAATTTGGATCAATTTCTTATATTCTAATATTTGCCCTCTCATTCTATTAATATTCTTATTTTTTTCTATAAAAGCTTCTAAATCTTTTTGGATTTCTGTAAGAACTTCTTTGTTACTTTTATTCGAATCGAAAATGGATAGAATCACACTAGCACTCGCTTCAATTTCAAGATACTTAACCAAGGAATATTTCAGCAGCCAAGCTGATTCTATAAACCTTTTCTTTTCTAATTCAAGTATCCAATGTGTTAGTCGATTATCAGCAACTAGAGACATCTTATTTATAGACAATAATAAATTATCCACCTGGTTTTCAAGAAGTATATCTATTAGTGAATTATAAAAATCTATCTCTCTATTTTTCATACTGGCAATTCCGAACTTAAAATTTTTATCCAAGATATCTTTTCCCTTTAATTCCTTGTCAAAATTTCTAGAAGCTATATATTTTTGCTCTAACAACTTATAATTCTCTTCAATTATAGAAAGGCTATCTTTGCTTATTTTTATTACATCGGCAACGTATACATACATGTTGTCATTTCCTAATCTAATCTTCTTTTCTTCGTTATAAGGATTCGAGGCTCTGATTGTTTCTTGCGGGCCTTTTTCATCAATATATAAATAAGTCATTTCTTTCCCCCACTTCTTTTTAATTGCGAGATTTTTTTCGCATGTAATGTTTTCTCTACATATAAAATCAATTTTTATTGATTTTAATTTGCTTCTGGTACCTCTAGTGAAGATAATGTAGCAATTGCATTAAAAAGGCATATTGCATCTACTTTTGTCCATAAAGCAGGATTGTCTCTACCATGTAGAACACGATGTCGATTAATTATCATCGGTCTATTGTCTTTAAGAGGATCATCATTAAAAGCATTTTGATCAAAAGACTTCTCCAAGAATATTAATGCTGAAATGTATACAATATCTTTAAAAGAAGAATCATTTTGCTTATGCACTTGTTTATATTTATTAGGTAAACTAACTCTTTTCTTAGGATTATAATCAGATGTTTTCTTGAACTGATCGATAATTAGTTCGTTGGCATATCCTTCTACAATACTGAAAAGACTAGGTATAGCTATTAAGAAATCTTCCCTCTCATAGCTATCAAAACACTGAACTAACAATGCATGAAAATCTTGGAGGGATTCATTAGCAAGAATGTCCTTCTTCATAGATTGATAGTTTTCTTGGTCTGCAAAGAAGTCCATAAATATCTTATCGATTTCTTCTTTTTTATTTATTTCAGTTAGAGAAAAAAGTGTGTCCAAATTCATATTTAAAGGAATAGTCCAACCATTTTCCCCAGTATTTTCAGCTATTAAAATCCATCTTTCCTCGACCTGGTTCCAATCAATAGTTTGTGTAAATTCAACGACTTTTCCTGCTATTCCTATTAGAGGCTTTATTTGTTCAGATAAATTTTTTTCAAAACTTAGAACTTTAGAAATAATATTTTCGACACGCGAAACTGAGATGTTCAGCCTCTGTAATCCATCAGTAAACTTAAGATGAGTATGTTTCGGAGAAGCGAGCTTATAGGTTTTATTTGATGCATCGTCTCTTTCTTTACCTTTCATCACTGCACTTCCTTTACCTTCATTAAATGACTGAACTGCAAATATAATTTAATTATTAACAATAGAGATATCAGAGTTCTTTCCGTGACTATCATCGGTAATAAGAATATACTCTATTTCTTCTTTATTTATTGCTATGTGTTGTGTAAACCCACTACTTTTATTAGTTAAATGAAGGTACCGGCCCGGGTGATTATTATTCATAAAACAATTTTCTACTTTCCTTCCATTTTTCAAAGCAACAATAACCTTTTGTGTTTTTTTTGACTTAAATTGCCTTGTAAACTCTTGGAGAGTAGCTTCTAAAGTGAATTTTATTGGAAAGTAAAAAACGGCTGCAAATATGAGAAGTGAAATAAGTAGAGTATTGAAATCCGAACTTTGTATTGCGCCAATTAATACTTGATGAGTTTCTTTGAATTCGGATCCTAAAGATTTTCCAATCGAGGCAAGAAAAAGTTGTACTAAATTGAGAAACACAAACCACGCAGAAACCGGTGTGAGAGTTATAAGAAAGAACATGGTTATTTTGTTTTTCATTTTTGAGTTTTCTCTAATCTCTTTAAAGTTAACTGCATAAAGTGTTGATAGAATTATAGTTAGTATATAAACAAATAAAGCTATACGATCCCAACTAAAGCCTGAAGGATCTAGCAAACTTTCTATTTCAAATGTCGGCAGTAAAGTTGTAAATAGAATAACTACAAACACAAATAGATCAATTAAAGCTCTATATAAAATTGCAGTATTCCGTGTTAAAAATATTCGCTCAAATCGGTTTCTAGAATTCCAATTCCATGCAGTATAGAAAACAACGAAGATTAATAAATACTTAAAGTTTCCCGATGTTATTGACTTTATAAAAGTTGAAATAACTTGTTCCATACATACTCCTTTTACTTAATATTTTAAAAAAACCACACTTTATTTAAATTTTTTATCTGACATCAGCCTTTCATGAATTTCTTTAACTTTGTTGATATACCTTATACGCATTAAACACTATATTGTTTCAAATTTTGTAAATATAAAGAAAAAGAGGAAAATATCTGTACTGATAATCTCTATTTTTAATATTTAAGTAGTATAATTATGACAGCAAGTAAAAACTAAGCTGCAGAAGTTATGACTTATTAGCATGTTAGGTCAACTTAAAAAAACAAGGGGGAATTAAAATGGTAAATTCATTATTCAATGATAAAAAACAAATCTTTAGGGATGCAATTCGCTTAGCTGAAAATTGGGGAAATGCTCATGATATATCTACTTTTGAAGGCGGGAATATAAGTGAAATGAGTGATTTCGAAGCTACAGCTGAAGGTCAAAAAATCAATGCATTAGCAATTGAACTTGATGATTATCTACACTCCTTGGATTTTGATGAAGTGAAAATGTTGCAAACTGTAATGTACCTTGGAAGAGATCAAGATTATGACAAATCTCTTCCTCCTCATCTTATTTACGAAAATGAGTTTAACTACTTTGAAAAAAATGGATGGGTTAGTAAAGAGGTTGAGATTAATCAAATGACTGAGAAATTGCCATTAGCGAATTACTTAAAATCTGGTTTAGATATTTTGAAAGTTATTGTATAATCAATTGCAAATAGATGAAAAATATAAGGACGATAAGCAAATATTGTTGAGTAAACTTTTTAGAAAAGGGTAGCTTTGGTTACCCTTTTTTGCTTTACCTTTTATTTTAGGGTTAGGGTTAAGGTAGTTTTAATAGCTAATTTTTTTAGACACTGCTTACAAATGAATACGCACGTTTTTAAAAAGTTGTTTTTTCTAGAACATGTTTTCTTTAATCAAGAGCTGTAATGAACACGCCCTCATTGACCTGGACTCTTCTTAGTATACTAACTCCGTATAAATTAACACTCTAAAAAAGGAGTAGCTTTGGCTACTCCTTTTGCTTTCGCCTTTATTCGGACTTAGGATGGGGAAGATTTATAAGAAAAGCTTCTTATGGAGCAAGTAAAATCATACGAGATTTTTTCACGAAATGAGAATAATATTGATAACTATGCGATATTTGGACTTTGTTTAATCACTATTCACTTTTGGGTTCCCAATACGAACTCAAAGTTTTACTTGATTGCGTTTCTTCCAATTATTTTTGATTGCCGAAAGACATCAAACGATATATTGAATAGAAACAGAAAAAATCAGATTCTAACTCCCAGTATTAAGTTGCTTGGGAGTCTTTTAATGACAAATACGTTTTCACTCATATAGGAATAGTTTACGACAATAAAATTCATAGGCAACTCACGATATATCAATTATAATTGGAAATAATATGTAACACTATGGAATTACGGGGGTATCTGATGGGTACGTATAAAGATTATGAAAACCTACTTAAGATGTCTTATAGCGAAACCGTTGAATTTTTGCTCAAGAAGTATGGGCCATCTAAATATGATTATTTCAGCGAAAAGTCGTATCGACGATTTATGAATGGCGAGATTAAAAACATCACATCGGGGAAATACAAACGAACTAGTGAGGGGCTATATTGCCATCACATCGACGAGATCAAAGAATTAAAGATATCGGATCAGTTGTTCATTAAAGAAAACAACATTCCGTTCGTATACCAACGGAAAGAGAGGTTGGTTTATTGCGATTTGATCGAACACGCCATCCTGCACGTCTTAATAATTAAAGAGGCATCGCCTGAACTTGGAGCAATGGGATACGATGCTTATTTAAAACCAATGATTGAAGAATGGTATGTAGACAAATATATCCCCAAGCCTGAGTGGATGAAGGCCTGTCGCCAAAGAGCCTTTCTAAGCGACGACGAGGCCATCCTTATTGTGAAAGTGATGGAAGAATCATTAGGCAGAACTTATCACGATACACCGTTCGATTTTCACGAGGCGAGACGGAGAAGGAATGAGGAATTCAAAGAAGAGATGGCAGAACGTCGCAGAAAGGCGGATAAAGAGTGGGAAGAAATATCGAAGGTCTATAGAGAAAGAGAAGAACAGGCTCAAAAGAAAAAAGTGGAAGAGTTTTATTACGCCTATCCAAAATTTAAGGATATGGGCATACACCTTGAAACTCCACGAACAAAAGTGATTGGCTTACTATATGACTACAAATATAAGGATACTTATAAAACGAAAAAAGAACTTAGCTTAGCAATGAACCCTTTTATCAAAGACAAGCTTTTCGAAGAGTTATATTTGGCGCTTGAGAATAACTAAAAAAAAGAAGCATCTTCAGACTTCCAGCGTGAACTGAACCCCAAATTTAGGGCACTTTTTAAAGTGTCTACCATTTGGGGTTCAGTTCATTCATTAGCTGCCGGGTGCTTTTATTAAATTGTCCACTAAATGAGACTCAGTTCAAATGCTGATCACGGTGGGTTTTTTATTAGTCCTGATTTAGCATAGTTTAGTTGATAACCCCTATTGAATAGGGTATATTTAAGAGAGTATATGTCACCCTTTGAGAGGTATGTATGAAAAGAACCTTTGTATATGTAGAAAACTTTGATCAAAATTGGAAAAAGCAAGGACTAGGGGCTGCCGAACAGCGCGAACTCGAACTTCAGCTACTGACCGATCCCGGACAAGGGGACGTCATCACGGGGACCGGTGGCCTTCGTAAAATGCGGTTTTCCCCAGAAAGCGAACATCAAGGCAAAAGTGGCGCGTATCGTATCATTTACTTGGATATCCAGACGTCCTCCCATACGATTTTGCTGCTGATTTACGCGAAGAACCAACAAGGCAATTTAAAGCCAGACCAAAAGAAAGCGCTCAAGCAATTGGTAGACCAATTAAAGAGCTTGTATAGTTCTGAAAGGATGGATGACCAATGAATGAAGATCAATTGTTCAATGAACTGAAAACCAGTCTAGGGCAAGCGATTGCATACGCAGAAGGCAATTCGACCAAAGCCCGCAAGAAAACGGTCGCGATCAAAGAGCTCGCCACTTTTTCTGCGCAAGAAATCAAGGACTTGCGTCTACAGATGAACTTGACACAGAAGTCATTTGCGGCCTTGATGGGCGTTTCCACTAAAACAGTAGAAGCTTGGGAACGAGGCACAAACCATCCGAGTGGTACAGCTCGCCGATTGTTGGAAATTCTGAAAAACGAACCTCATGTTGCGGAAGACCAACAAATCGTCTCTGTCTAATCCAGTCCAACCCAAAAGCGTACCCGGCTATTCGATCATGGCCGGGTACGCTTTCATTCATCACTCATGTATTTCACAATTTGCCTCAAGCCTTCTTTGCTGATCCAGGCTTCGCCAATCCGAATGGCTTCATCTGCCACCTTCCCCGTCACAGCACAAACATACCGTTGTCGATGAGGTTCAACGATAATTTGTCGATCGTTATGTGTGATATCGACCAAATCGCCTTCGTGCAGCTGAAATATCTCTAAAATCTCTTTTGGGATCACAATACGTCCTAAATTGTTAAGCCTTTTTGTATGCACACTCTTCCCCCTTACTCTTGCTTCGTAATGGCTTCTATCTCCTGATCGATTTCCTTCAATCGCCTTTCGGCTTTCTTCGATGCTTTTTTATCGTTCTCTTTTTCCATCGCTTCTTCTAGTTTCTGTTTCTCCGCCTCTAATTCCTCTAATTGAAGCGTCTGTTTTTCAGCTTCTAACACGGAACTCATCCACTTTTCATCGGCTAGATCATGTTTTTCGAGAAACCCTTTCGCGCCTTGGAAATCCTTCTCTGCAGTGAATGCTGCTAAAACGGTTTTGACACGCCAGTCAGTTAGTTCGACTTGGTTTCGCAATTCGATAATGCGCGTCCATTCTTCTTCCACAGCAGCTAGTTCAAATTCAATGACTTCGGAAGATTCGCCGGTCATCTCTTGAAGGTTCTCAAGTCCTTCCACGTCTCCATCGCGACTCAGTTGCTCTGCAATGGTTCCAAGTAACTCGGGTTGATGATGAAGGGCTTTCTCATGCTCACCTTGCTCAATGTATAAGCGATTGAGCACGTTCTGATCAGCAGGCTGCAACTCACTGTAGTCTACGGATTCTAAGCTTTCCAAGACACTCTCTGTATCTCCTAAAAGCCCATCTCGATAAACGTCGGCCAGATTTAGTTCGCCATCGGTCTCTTCCCCTACTTCCGTTTCCTGAGCGTTCTCTGTGGCTTGCGTAAGGACGACGTTCAGTCCAAATGCTGCCAGGAGGACTGCAGCCACACCAACGAATAACTTTTTATTCCCACCAGTTGCCGGTTTTGTACGGTTTTCTTTGGGCTGTTTGTTAAAGGAAGGGAGTCGTTGAAGACTCTCACGAAGCGATGCCATCGTGACGGACCACTTCGTTTGATTTTGCTTGGTCAACTCCAGTTCTTGTTGCTTCGCTTTTTTCTGTTCTTCTACTTGATTGAACACATCTGAAATATAGGATTCCATTTCTTCCAACGACTGCAGGCGCAAATAAATCGTTTCGGCAAATCGGATCACTTCGTCGCTTTGTTCTAAAAAGTCCGTTCTTCTTGGTCTGCCGTACACTTGATTTAATCGTGTCAGAGAAATGATGATGAGCTCTTTGACAGCTGTCAGTCGGTCTTTCTCCTGGCTTAGTGGCATCATGTCATTTTCAGCGACCATGACATGAAGGAGAGATTCCTCTTTATTGAGCACGAAATTCTCTTTTTGCCACAAGACATTGACTTCAGACTGCCGGGCCAGTTGGACGAGCGATAAGTAATACGTCAGCTTGTCTTCGAATGCCATCGCTTTCAATACATCAAAACTATGCAAATCCGTTAAGTCGTATTCGAACCGGACCTGACCCGATTGAAAAGAAATCTCTTGAGCCGATAAGAAGGTCGGATCTCCTGTGACCTGTTGCATCTGTTTCTCGTAAGCCCGTTCGATTTGTTCCATTTCCTCTGTTTGAAATGCGGTTAGTGGCTGTAAGAAATAAAACGCGTTCTGATCAATTTCGATGGTTCCGACTCGATTGGCGATTGTGCGAATAACCATGTAACATTCACCACCTTTATCTGACTATTGAAGCTCTGGATAATGAGCTAAGATTTCTTCCACATCGTCTCGATAGGCTTCTTGTTCAGCCTCTACTTCACTTTCAGGCACACTTGATTGAATTTCGTCGTATTCTTTATCAATCTCTTTTAGATTGATTGATTGAATATCTAAAGCAGGATGTTGAGCTAAAACCAGCTTATCTTCTTTGCTTTTTACGAAATGAATTTCAGATGATTGTTCTTCTTCGTCACTCTCGTAGCTGTATTTAGCTTCCTCAAGTATGAGTTCTGTCATTGAAAAGTGAGATGACTTGTACTCTTCAGTTTCACCAGCATTGACATCTACCTGCATAGTCTCAATACCATCGTATTCACAGTGACCTAGACTACATGGTTCACTACTCGTTTTATTAAAATAAATATTTTCGTTTTCTCCAGCTGCACCTTCAAAAGCAATTACTCCATCAAATTCTTCAGCTAACTTCTTGAAAACGATCTCGTCAGCCAACTCTTGGATTTGTGTATTGAAGGATGCTTCATCTTCAATAACTATTTCTTCATTCTGAATACTTTTGTTCACTTTTTCTTCAAGCTCAGCCATTCTTTCGTTTAGAAAAATGAGTACTTCTTCAGCTCGTGTGATATCTTCCTCATTGAATACTTTATTATTTTCAGAACTTTGTTCTGTATCCCCCTGATTTTCAGCACCTGAATTACATGCTCCAAGTACCAGAATAGCTATGAACAAGGTGAGTAAATACAAATATTTCTTCATCATTCCACTCCTTTATCTTCTTGCATATCGAGCAACATACTTCACCGAGGATCCAACTGCTTTAGCAGACCCCGTAGAAGCTCCAAATTGGTTTAACAATGTTGGAATCGATAATCCTACAATAAAGAAAATCATTCCCAAAATCATGCTTCCTCCATCAGTAAGGTCCACTAACGTTTTTATTCCTAAAACAAAACATAATAACTGGATCGTCAGAGTTAATATGTTGCTCACGACCGTTTTCAGCCATAAATTGAAAAAGTTATACTGATCATTGACTATCGTGGGGATAGCCAAGACCCCTGTGATATAAAGGATGACAAACAGGACTGTTCGATACAGAATTGATAAGAAAAAAACAAAGAGAATGGCTGAAACCACAATCATTAAAATCAACCCATACCCTACTGAATTTACAGCCATGACTTGCATGATATCGTAATGGGTAACAGGAGATGTGAGCATGGTTTCTGTAAGTAAATGAGTTAATTCTAGAATCCAATCGAACAATTGAGCGTAGATACCTAGCAGTATTCCACCCGTCACCACAGCAATCAGCTTGTCGTGAAGTGAATTCATCCCTTCTTCTCCATTTCCAGTGTATAGGATTACGATTTTAGTCGTTTGCCATAAAATAAAAATGGCAGTAATTGTCCATGCCAAAGATTTGAAATTTAGCATATAGCCTTCATAAACTGGATTTCCTGTAATAAAATCCGCATCAATTTGAAACTTGCTAAAACTATCTACTGCGCCATATACAAATCCACTTACTGTTGTGAACAAAAAGCTATTTGTATGACAACCGATTTCGTGCCATTTGCAGCTAAATTGATTGGTATTGTAATCGTATTTTTCGAGGTAAAGTACGTTTTTCATATAAGATTCGACACTGTCCACTTTTTCACTACTTGATTGTGTCGTCTTATACTCTTCGATTGTCTCATCCATAAACTCGCCTTCTTCAGCAGATACGACTGTAAATGGAACAAGGATGAATAAAAGAAAGAGAGAGATTGATATCAAAGTTTTTTTCACATCATTACCTCCCTATTCAGCAACGTTAAGATAAGGAAAAGAAGAGGTACAAGTAAAAGAATCGCCCATTTCATAATAATGTGTTTCTTTATCTCAATTTTTTCCTTTTCACTTAAAGGCTTGTCATACATCAATTCAAACTTACGTTCTTCCTGGTCAATGGCTGTTCGAGAAAGCCGATCAATCAATCCATCCATCTGTTTTTGGACACGTTGCTGGAAGACGAGCACCTGGTGGAGTTTTGCCTTCATCTCGATCATCCTTTCCTTCCATTATCCGTTGTTTATCGCTTCCTCGAACTCTTCTCCGGACGTTAACGGTTCCAAATCGTGCGCACCGACTTTCCATTCGCCTTGCTCCTCGACCCAATTCATTTGAGACATCAGATACATAACACGCTGACTCCCAGGCGACTCTAACTCTCCGTCTACACCCGTTAAGGTAATCCGGTAAATGGCATAGACTTGAAATCCTTCTTCTGCTGGACGAACGGAGATATTGAATATCTCCAAATTCTCCGTGTTGCTTCGGCTATGTCCGTGCATCGTTTCGTCCTCTACGACTTCGTCCTCCACTTCCATACGGTAGGAATCCGTGAAGTACTGAAGAGCATCACCTTCAAAGGTCGCTTGGATAAACGCTTCCGTCTCTGTGTAGAGTGCCTCGCTTTGCTTTTCTTTTGCCGACAGACGCTCGACTTGATCTGTTAGACGTTCGTTCTCCTTTTCAGCGTCTTGCTTGCTGAAGTAGAGGTTGAAGCTTACAAGCGCGAAGACCAAGACGAGCGCCCCCAGTAGAATCGTCTGCCCATTCATCTGTTTCATTCGTCCATCCCCTTCTCTCCTTCAAGATACGGCATCGGATTGACCCGATTGCCAAACATGCGATCCGTATGGATTTCAAAATGTAGATGGTCACCGGTCGAGCGCCCGGTCGTGCCACACTGGCCGAGTTGCTCCATCTGGCTAATCTGATCACCCACTTCGACGTCAATCTTGCTGAGATGGGCATACAGGCTATAGAGCTGATTCGCGTGTTCAATGACGACGACATTGCCGTATGTTTCTAACACACCTGATGGGTATTGGGCAAAGACCACTTTTCCTTCTTTCGCTGCAAAGATTGGATCCGGCCGGCTGCAATTCAAGTCCACCCCTTCGTGCGGGGTGACGATGCCGGTCACCGGATGGACTCGGATGCCGAAATTCGAATTGATGATCACATCCGGAATCGGCTGAACAAATTCTCCGGTCGGCGTTTCGCAGTTCATCGTTAATCCACCTAACGAGCTAACCACTTTCGTGACATTCGAAACCCAATGACTGTTCAGGTTAGTCGGGTCATTACTAGCTCCTATCGGTGCATAAACGGAACCCAGGTCAGCAATCGTGCCGAGCCCGTCCTGGATGATGCGATTGTGCAAGGTCTTGCCCATCGAGGCAATCCCTTCTTCCAAGGAATCAAAGACAAACAGCCCGCCTGACCCCATCAAGCCTCCGGGATTGTTCTTTTCCACCACAGCTGACGAAGTCCCATGACCGGTTTCGTGAAGCGCAATCGCAGCCATTAACACCGGATCAATGCCCTGTTCTTCAGCCACCTCCAAGAACACATCTCCCATTTCTTCAAAAACGCCTGCAGAGGCGAATCCAGCTTCCCATAACTCTTTGTCCAATTCGCCTTCCGGAGCGCAATAGGCGCCGCCTGAGGAGCCTGAGAGAGCTTCTAAATTGCTGTCGGGGTCGTCTAAATTGAAATCTTCGCCCTTACTGGCCATTGACATGAACACTGGCATGATAATCAGCAAAATCGTGACCCCAACGGCAATCAATCCGAGTGGACTCAACAAGACCTTCGTCAGCAAGATCGACCCTATCGTTTTGGCTGCGTCTTTTGGATTCATGCCCTCATCCCTTTTCAAATCGTCAGTTCGTTGATGCTCTTCTGTTCAAACCATAGCTTCTCAGTCACTTCATTCAGCTGCACTTCAAGTTTGATCTTTTTGGAACCGGTATAGAAAATACCTTTGCCGGCTTGTTCTTTCTTCTTGCCGTCTTTCAGAATCAAGGTCGACCGTTCTTCTTTCGAAAATTGGTTTCCGAGCTCTTCTTCTAAGTACTTCAGCTCTTCTTCGCTCATTGGCAAATACAGCCGTTGAACCGATTGCGTGATGATTGCTTTTCCGTAGTTTCGGTTCTCATCCCGTGCCGACAAGAAGTCTTCGACCGATTGGGACGCTGTGGTAATGCCACAATTGAACGACCGGAGCACTTTCATCATGAAGTAGATGAATTCCATCGCTTTCGGCACTTTCGGATCGGCGATGACGTGTGCTTCATCAATGAAGATTTCGCTCGGCTGCCGGTCGCCACTCATGATTTCATAGGTGGTATGCGAGAGGATGTTGTAGAAGAGAATCCGTTGAATCTTTTCGTTGTTGCTCATTTCCTTCAAGTCATAGCAAACCAAGTCATTGTCGATGTTAACGTTCGTCGGTCCGTTGAACAGTTCCGAATAAATGCCATACACATAGGTTTCTAAGGTCGTATGGAAATCCCGGATCCGTTCATACAACGGAGGGTCGTTCTGTTTGTCGCGTTCAATGAGTTTGTACAGGTCTTCCAAGATGGGATAATCATCGGCCGTCAATTGGTTCACATCGGTCGTCTCGTCGATTCCCTTCTCTTCGTAGACCTTCTGGATGTACCGGCTCAGGATGTCTTCCTGCAGATCGCTCATGGAGTTGTACATCAATTGGAACATGACCAACAGATTTGAGATTTTCGTCAGCAAAATGTTCCCCAGTTCAGTTTCTTCCATTTGAATCTTTTCGCTGATTTTCGGCAGGTCCATCGGGTTGATCCGGTTACCGCCTTTCAGCTGAAACTTGACCCAGGCGCCGCCGAGATCCGAGTAGTTCCGACCGAATTCACCTTTTGGATCCACCGTGATGATTTTCCGTCCGAGCATGTGCTTATTCGTCATGTTCGCAAACAAGTACGTCGATTTTCCGATCCCGGAAATCCCGATGACGAATTCATGCCGGTTCAATAGGTTCGTATCGTCGACAATCACGACATTCCCCGTGGTCATGTTCCGACCTTTGATCAAGCCCGTTTCGGAGAACATTTCGTTTTCGTGGAACGGGAAGAAATACGAGATCGCTTCCGAGTTGGTCATTTTGTAGGTGAGTTCGTCGACTTTGTTGTCATTCAACGGAAGGAACGACCGGAACGCATCCACAGCTCGGTCCGTTGGGTTATGAATGATGCCGATTTTCGAGAATTTGCTTTTGACGGTCGTCGTCAGTTGATCCAGTTCTTCTTGTGAACTCGCGACTAAATGAATGAGCGTATGAAAGAGATAAATCTTATCGTTACGGTACGACAGGTTCCGCAGCATTTCCGAGGCACTTTCAATCTGCCCTTCGGATTCAATGATGGTCTGTTCATCGGCGAAGCGTGTGTTCATCTTCATTCTGTTCTGCTTGATGCTTTTCACGAGCTGCGTCCGTACTTCGCCCATGTTGTATTCCTGCAGGTAATGAACCAGGGACACGTTTTCGGGAATCTCCGTCACTTGCTGGATCTTGTTCTGGTCTTGAATCGGATCGTAATCCACGATGAGAAGCGTCCGGGTGTAATTCGCCCCCACCCGGACGGAGGAATCGTATTCCGTCAGGTTGTCTGGGGCAATGGCCGTGAGAAGCGTTTCGTTCATGCCACTGACCGTGTCTTCAAAAGTTGTTTCGTCTGGTTGTTTGGGCTGCAGCCACTTCGGGTTCCACACCATGTCTCCACCTCCTACTCAAATCGATCGTTCAGCAAGTTCTTGTATTGCTCAACCAAAGCTTTGGCCGTATTCTTGCCAACGACCACATCGAGCTTGGCGTTGGTTTTATGGACAATGTTCTGTCCTTGCGCCTGCGCATTTTCGAAATCGATGCAGGCATAATAGAATTTCAACAGTTCGTCGTTCTCGAGAATCTTCACGTCCAACTTCTCGTAACCCGACAACATTTGTTCGAGTTTGGCTTGCAGAATATTCGCCGTCGTTTCGAGCTTCAAATAATCCTTCGGCGAATTCGTCATCGGCTTGGAAATGACCAAGTACCGTTTCCGAGTCACCATGTTCTTCGACTTTTGGATCCGTTCGATCTGGTCCGCATAGCCTTGTTTGAGCATGCGTTTCGCATAGGATAAGTTCTGATCGACTTGCTCGTTGAACCACATCAAGTAGTTCGTTAAGTTGATCGGCTGCGCGACTTGCATCAACTGGATCTGTTTCTCGCCCGTATCGTTGATAAACGACTGATACGCCGACAAGACGTTCTCTTTCGCCAGCTCGTTCATTAGCGAGAGGTTGACCGAAGACACTTCCAATACCTTAATCAAGCGCCGGTCCGAGGACTCCAAACAGCCATTGGCGATATTCGCGAGTCCTAATTCAGTTCGGGTGTCCCGTTCGTTCCGGCTCATCGGTAAGGCTCCTTTCGCGTAATGAAAATCTTTCTTCCGGTGCTTCGCTCGCAGCTTCCAAATCACTTTGTATTGCAAGAGCGACAAGTTCTTTCGGACGGGATGCTTGTTTAACTGAAACACCGTCACAATCATCGCCGGCACAAACGCCACGAGGAGGAGTTGCTGATTGAGCGTCCCTGCCCGGTATAACAAGTACGAGATGAACGCCCCTAAGATCAGAAACGGGGAAACGATGAACACGTCCTGGAACGAGATGTTGCCGTACAGGTACTTCTTCGTGTCGATGTTCAACGGCAATTCGACTTTGCCTCGCTCACGCAGCCGTTCCTGGCGCTCTATATAGGAATCTGTTCGCATGGGTATCACATACTTTCTACCGTTTTCTTACAAGTTTGTTTGGATGTAGTCGATGACTGGTTTTGCCAATAAGAACAGCACGACGCCTGAGACACAGAGTTTCAAACCACCCTTGAATTTTGGTGACGATTGCTCATCGCCAGCCCATACCCCGATTGCACAAATCAACAGACCGATCATAAAAATCGTGATGAAAGTTGTTTGCATATCTGTAAACAATGTAGTCAAAAACGTACTAATTCGATCAAACATATTTGCCACCACCTTTCTTCTCTGTCTTAACGGTAACAAATTGCCATAAATTCGGCAATAAAAAATTCCAGTTTAATGGCAGTACTTAAATCCTCTTTTAAGGCCCCAAAATAAACAATAAAAACCTATGAGGTGCGCCTTTATTCTTAAAGTATACTGTGAAAGGCCTAATTTATCAGATTATTTTTTTAATATATAAATTAAAAAAGGAAGTCACTTGGACTTCCTTTTCGCTAGTTTAAGAAGTAATTTCGCTTTTTCAGCCTCCAGTTCTTCTGGAGAAACCGTTTCTGATGATGCTTCCCTCGTATTCTGTTCGTGAAGCCATTCCGGTACTAACTCAGTTCTGACAGGCTTTTGAATGGACTGTGTCTGGATGCCCAGCCATTTCTTTTTATCTTCGACAGCTTTCGTCAGCCGTGCGGTAATGCTTTTGATTCGTCCAGGCGTACGTTCAAGAGAATACTGTAAAGCATCCGCATACTGGTGCAGCGTCAATACCTCTTGATGAGCGAAGTAATGGTTCGCCACATCTTGAACCTCAATGGCGTCATCCATCAATCGCTCTTTGTTTTTCACTAAGACCTGCACAATCACTTCCGGAAGATCGGTTTTCTCTCGCAGTTGATTGATCTTTATTTCAGTCTCACTAAGATCAGTCTTGATAAGGTCAGTATCATTAGTGTTAAAACTTTTAACTTCTTGAAGTAAAGAATCTTGATTTCTTGAAGTAAAAGATTTTAACTTCTTTTGGGCCCCAAGGGTTTCAGGCTCTTTTTCCCGTTCTTCCATCTGCTTTGCATCGGAAATTTCAGCAACCGGTTTGAGTAAATAGAGCCGATTGGATTGCGATAATCCCATGCGTTTCTCTTCTAAGAGTTCTGCTTGATGCAACTCTTTTTTGATTTTAATCACGGTCGGTTTACTGCAATTCAGGATGTCGGATAATTGCTGGTTCGCATACAAGAAGTAGATATTCCCTTCCTCATCAAACCACTCATTCTTTATCGACAAGTCCAAGCGATCCTGAAGAATTGCAAAGGCGATCTTCGCATCATTGCTCAGTTTCTTGTAACGGTCATTGGTGAAAAATACCTTGGGCAGTCGATAAAATCGCTGCGCAGCCTCTTCTCGTATGTTGTACTTTCCAGTCATGTTTCATACCCCTTTCATTCTCTTCACTGAATCAGAGAAATTCCAAAGGGCTTCAAGCTCTTCTGCATAGACAAAATCTAACTGGGACTACTCGTCAGACCTGCATTTATGCTATAATTAGAGCAATCAATAGTTCCTTTGAAATTTCTCTACGCCGAAACTCTTTTATTGACGGTCGCCAAACTACCAATAAAAGAGTTTGTAGAGATTTTTTAATGTATATATTAAATTATGGGAACCAGTATAGCACGGAAAACGAAAAACGGCATTCCCTGTGAAAGGAATTTGCGCATGATTTCATCCAATGAACCGAATATTTACGAAAAAATCGGGAATGCGTTAAAATCCATTCGCGTCGAAAAGAAGTTAAAGCTCAAAGATATCGAAGCCATCAGCGATATGAACGGGCCTACCATTTCAAACATTGAACGGGGAAAACAAAATGTCTCCATTGGATGGCTTATTCATTATGCAAACGTGCTCGAGATTGACCCAAGTGAGATATTTTTACGCGCCTTTAAAGAAGATTTCCAGGAAAAACAACTCGAAAAGATTTACGAACGCTTTAACAGCTATGAATCCGATTCCAATAAAAAATCCGACACCTAAACATTCAGCCATTGCTGAGTGTTTTTTTAATGAGATCAAAAGAGTGATGGATGGATAAACATATAACGTACCCAGATAAAAAAGCATGTATACAGATATGTATTGGCAGACTGGACCATTAAGAAGAATTGAAATTTTTACCAATTATCGGTTCAGATAATCGTTTTTCAAGGAACCATTCCACATCGTCAATCAAGTTGTGAATAATGCGCTCATTCAGGCGTTCCGACACCATCACTTGAAGAGCTTCTTGGTACTGAACCCGATGGGTTTGTTGGTAACTGAGGGCACACTGAAGAAGCACAGCCACGGAGGTAATTCCGGTCTGGGCTGTACGTCCTTTGCCAACTCGCTTGATGAGGATTTTCTTTGACTGTTGGATTAACACGTTGAAGGAACTCCGTGGAATGCCGACGGCTTCGCAAAGTTCTCGCTGCGTCGTCCAATGAATGGGTTGATCGAGTGACGCTTCCTGTTGGATGTACTGCAGCAAATCCTCTTCCCATTCGTCGTAATGGCTCCGTTTCCGGTCTTCGCGTTCTTTTTTAAACTTGTACCAACCGCCCATCTGATTTTCGATGGCGATCTCCTTGTGACTCCCCCATTCGTTCAAGAGTTCTTGAATATAGTCTTGGTGAGCGCCTTTAAAACGCCCCTTGTAGGCGCTTCTGACGATTTTCTCGACTTCTGAATGCCGAAGGGGCGCAGCAAGCCCCGAATTGTACTCATCGAGTAAATCCAATGTCTCTGCCTTCCCCTTTCCGGCACTGTAACAAGCAAGCGCAAGCGTGAACATGAGGTTATCGCGCCCGAGCTGTCCCGACTGCCCTTTCACATGACGCGTCTTCAGCAGTTCCTGGAACCAGGCTGTCTGTGTTGGGTCGTGCTCTCTTGAATCGTTCGCTACAACAAACAGGCCTCTCCCCTTATCGTCGTCTTGACGCTTCGACCAGGCAATTAACGACCCGAAGCCATAAACCATTTCTTCCGAGAACCACCGAATGTTGGTTTCATTGGGCATGCGGAAAAAACCAAAGTCATTACAGGAGATGTCGACACCCTGCAGTACCTTGGCCAAGCTCTGTTTGATGTTTTCGGAAATGCGTTTTGCCACTTTGAGTCCGCGAAAATCGTTTTGGTTGCTGATGAACAACGGTTTTTCCAAGACGAAATAGACCTGAAAGCCCTTCGGGGTTTCCAAGACAAGTGTGGGAACCCCGACGCAATGATCAAGTGCAGCCGTCAGAATTTCCGTATACGGCTGTTTTTTCGTATCGATATCGACGACAAAGGTATTGATTTGTTGGAGGTTCTTCTCTTCGTGTCCCTTGAGGAACCGTCTTTCTTCATCGGAGTACCTTATGTAGTTGAATACGTTGGGATTCCAATGCGAAACCAAAGAAACGTCCTCCAAGAGAGTTTCTAGGGACGTTACCACATAGCCTTTAACACCTGAAGGTGTTGAAAGATCTTCTTTCGATCGGACAACACCAATCGCTCCAGTTTTTCTACTACGAGTTTTATTGGCAGCCTCAACTCGAAGTGGAAGGCTGACTTTAGAATTCTTAACTTTGTAAGAATGGATACCGTTTTTTAAAACGGCATCCATTACTTCATACAATTTGTTCATCTAACCTTCCCTCCATTGACTTACCATGCTTCTTTTCCTAACCGTATAGGAACGAAAACACCGTGTAAATAGCGTCAAATCAAGGTTTTCAAAGTCGCAGAAGTAGATATTTCCACTTTTCTACTTTTGTTAGAATGAACACCATTCTCGCAGAAGTAGATATTTCTACTTTTCTACCTTTGTTAGAATGAACACCATTCTCGCAGAAGTAGATATTTCCACTTTTCTACCTTTGTTAGAATGAATAACATTCTCGCAGAGGTAGATATTTCTACTTTTCTACCTCTGTTAGAATAAACATCATTCTCGCAGAAGTAGATATTTCTACTTTTCTACCTTTGTTAGGATGAATAACATTCTCGCAGAGGTAGATATTTCTACTTTTCTACCTCTGTTAGAATAAACATCATTCTCACATAAGTAGATATTTCTACTTTTCTACCTTTGTTAGAATGAATTATAAATAATCTAGTCTTCTATCATCTAAAGACCTTACCAATAAAGGAAAGAGTAAGTTAAAATTATTTTCCAAAGTAACAAAAGTAGATATTTCTACTTTTGTTAGAATAAACACCATTCTCGCAGAAGTAGATATTTCTACTTTTCTACCTTTGTTAGAATGAATAACATTCTCGCAAAAGTAGATATTTCTACTTTTCTACCTTTGTTAGAATGAATATTATTCTCGCAAAAGTAGATATTTCTACTTTTCTACCTTTGTTAGAATGAATAACATTCTCGCAAAAGTAGATATTTCTACTTTTCTACCTTTGTTAGAATAAATACCATTCTCACAGAAGTAGATATTTCTACTTTTCTACCTTTGTTAGAATGAACATCATTCTCGCAGAAGTAGATATTTCTACTTTTCTACTTTTGTTGGAATGATTGACCTTATATTACAATTTTATTACAAATTAATTCTCATATACACAAACTTCTACTTATGTTATTATCAGAAATATACAGAAGTAGAAGTTTGTTAGGTAGAAGTTTGTTAGGAAGGGTAGGAGAAAATAAAATGACGGCTAAAACTATTGTGGTTGGAAATTTCAAAGGTGGCGTAGGAAAAACTAAAGTCTCGGTAATGACTAGTTGGGAATATGCAAATGTTCACAACAAGAAAGTCCTATTAGTAGATATGGACCCGCAAGGAAACGCAAGTACTTTAATTGCTCGCTCTGCAGGCATCACAGAAATTAGCAAAACTATATTTGATGGGTTTCAAGAAGGGAATCTGGAAAACGTAATTCTAAATGTTAATGAAAATCTTGATTTGATACCAGCTGCAGTATCTTTTAAAAACTTCTCGAAGTTCTTATATCAAAACTTCAAAACAGATCTTGAACAAATAACACTATTAAAGAGACTACTAGATCCACTTAAAGAACATTATGACTATATTTTTATTGATGTACCTCCAACAATCAGTGACTACTCAGATAATGCAATGATGGCTTCAGATTATGTATTAATTATTCTTCAAGCCCAAGAACTTTCTTTAGAGGGTGCAGAAACCTATGTTTCTTATCTCCAATTTATGCATGATGAATATCAAGCTGAGATACAAGTGCTTGGAGTTCTTCCAGTTCTTTTAAGAGCCGGAGGTAGAGTCGATCAAACTACTGTTGAAAGAGCAACGGAGTTATTTGGGGAAGACAACGTGTTTTCAAATGTTATAAAACACTTAGAACGTTTAAAAGCCTGGGACGTTACAGGTATTAAAAACGATGATCATCATGACCGTAAGGCACATCAAACATTTTTAGATGTAGTCGACGAAATGGAAGAGAAGCTTGCTCGATTTGAGGAGGAAGAAACAAATGTCTGAAAGCCCTAAAAAAGGTCCGTTAATTAAAAGAAAAACCAAATCTATGGAAAGACCATCGCCAGTGGTAGTAACTAGTAACAATGATTTTAAGTTTTCAAATCCGTCTGTGCCGACATCTCCAACTGAAGAAATTGAAGCTACACTGAAAAAGACAGATGTTCCAATAGAAAAAACAGAAACAGAAATCAAAACTGTTGAAAACAAACCTAAGAAGAAAGCCACTAGAAGAAAAGGCGTTGTTGGCAAAAATAATAATGTAAAATCCATTAAACTTCCTAATGATCTTCACACTAAAATAGGTATCCTAGGTAAATTCATGGATGAGAACAAAACTTATGCAATTATTTCTAAGCTTGTAGACTACTATGAAGAGAATGAATTAACAGATCGACAAAAAAAACAAATTGAATATATGACAGAGTTCTTAAACGAGGATTCAACAAATTCAAATATACAAAAGTAGAAATATCTACCTAACAAAGGTAGATATTTCTACTTTTTTGAGATTACATATTTTTATTATTCACGAAAGGAGAATTTCCCATGTACATTATTCGGTCTGAAAATGGAACCACTCTTACAAAAGAGGGACAAGAAATTACTTTTGAAAATTTAGAGGATGCTGAAAAACAAAAGCGTGAGTTACAAAATTTCGACTTTGATAATTGGACTGTAATTGAACTCAATAATAATTGAATACAAGTTTTCAATCCCTAAAAAAATATCATTTGGGCGACTGCACTAGAGCGCCTAGTAACTTACGTTACAAAGCGCTCTACGTGTCGCTTCACCCTAAAAAAGCCGATAATCAGAGGCTGTAATCCTGCGGAAACAGCCTCTAGATTCCTGTCTTTTTCTTCACGGCTGAACGAGTCGAAAAGCAAAACTCATATGACTAAAAAACACCGAAACTTGAAGAAGTCTGTCTTGCACAGTGCTTCCTAGTTCCGGTGTTTTTTTGGTTTCCCACGTAAAATGCAAATCAAATAACAGAGAGTGCACACTCAACGCTTTTGAATTTTGCTTTTCACGAACTCAGAGAAAGTTTGGAAGATCTTTTCTCGTTGCTCGATTGTGAAATCATCCAATCCAAAGTACTTCTCAGCCAACGCTCCTGTCTCGATTAATCGTTTCGTCCTTACTTTTCGTTGTTCCCAACTCGCTCTTCGCTGCGTTTCATTTTGCAGCTGCTGTTTTTTCTTCTGGAGATTGGTGATTTGTTCCTTCAGCTCCTGAGACTTGGCCAGGTTATCGGATTTCGGATTCATGGCCATCCCACGCCTCAGAATGTTCTTCGCTGCCGTTTACTTGAACAGCCATCTTTTGAATCCACTCGATGGCCTCTTGTTCTGACTCCACATTCCACACCTTCAGCACTTCAGCCCCGATGTTTTGCTGCATTTGCTTCTCCAAGTTCTTTCGCTTTTCCTTTAGTTTCTCGATTTGCTCTTCGATGCTCGTGATCTTTTCAATGTTGTTTGCCATTGATCTTCACTCCTTTTTAATTTATTGATTAAAATATTAACATATAAATTAAAATAATCAACGATAACTGGATAAAATATGGTACAATAAATTCCGAGCTTCCAAGCGAGTGCCCAGTTATACACCACCCGAAATTCAGAGTGGTGACCTGGTCCAAAGCCCTTACGGGTTTGGGTTGTCGCCTTCGGATATTTAAAAAGAAAAAGAGGTGAGAGAACGTGAGCTATTTCCGACTGCAAGCTAATATCATCAGCAAGAAAACCCAATCCGCCGTGGCAAGTGCCAGCTACCGAAGTGGAGAAGAGTTGTATTCCGAACGTGATGAAGAAATGAAAAGCTATCAGCAGCGCGAAGTGGCTCCGGTCTCGTTCATCCTCAAACCGGATCATGCGCCTGAGTGGACGTTAGAACGCGAAAAACTTTGGAACGAAGTGGAGAAAATCGAGAAAGCTTGGAACGCACAACTCGCTCGTGAAGTCCTGATTGCGTTGCCAGTCGAGTTGCCAGAAGATGCTCAACAAGAACTCGTCCAATCGTTCGTTCAAGAAGAATTTGTAGAAGAGGGGATGGTCGCAGACGTGGCCATTCACCGAGACAAAGAACATAATCCGCATGCGCACATCATGCTGACGGTTCGTCCGTTCAATGAAGATGGTACGTGGGGACAAAAGAAAACACGCCAATACGAATTCGATCAAAACGGCCACATCCTTCGCGATGAAAAGGGCGAGAAAATCTTCCACACCGTTCCGTCTACGGATTGGAACGAACGCGAAACCTTGGTGAAATGGCGCATGCAGTACGCGGACGCCATCAATGAATCGTTTAAAGAACATGGCATTGATCAAACCGTTTCGGCGCTTTCGTTTGAAGTGCAAGGACTCGACCAAATCGCTGAGGTTCGCTTGGAACGAAATGAATACCAATACGTGAAGCGTTTAGAGGAAAAAGGAATCGAAGCGCAGACGTTCTATCATCAATTGAATCAAGAAATCCGCAAAAAGAACGCCGAAATCACTCAGCTAAATGATAAAATTGTCTTTCTGTCTGCTAAGCAGAAACAGACAGATGTTCAGACCGTTTTGCATCGTCACACAAGCGACGTTACCGCCCAATTGAACGAGGACTACGAAAAGAGCTGGCACTTCATGCAAGGGCGTCTGAAAGACAACTTCTCGTTCGATGTCGTTCATGATCAGCTGCAAGGATTGTATCGTTGGGAAGAGCGCAAAGTGGAACCAAAACAAGTCGAAGCCCAAGTCACGCACGCCATTTTGAATGCTTCGCACAAGGCGTATCAAGAACAGAATGCTTCTTTCGTGAAGCAACAAGGGTTTGATCCTTCTGACTTCCGTTCGCTCTTTACCGAGCGTTTGGATGCGTTTGAATCGTTAACGGATTCCGTCGAGAAAGATCAACAAACGGTCGATCAAGTCGTTGCACATGCCGAACGAACATACCGGGCACAAAGCTTAATCGTCCATAATGCCTTTAATGAATTGTTCCCGGAAACCGAGGAACGATTTGCGCATAATGACCGGACTGTGGCTTACAAGTCGAATGTCCTGACAGCAATCCAGACGAACGACCTGAGAGCCATTCCATTGGCTCATGAAGTGAATCATCACTTGCAGCTGCAGGAACTGAAAAAAGCGTGTGAACAAGGCGAGAAAGCCAGTGAACAAATCCGGATTCAAGCATTGATTCGCAACAAGCTTGGCAGTGAAAAAGAACAGCTTGTGAAAGACGGCACAGACCTCCAAGCGATTTATGAAACGTCCGTCAAACTGAACACGACGCAGCAATTGGTTGAACGCTACGAGGCGAAAGCGAAGCACATGGATCAGGAACTCAACACCTTGATTCGGGGTACGTTCCCACAAGCGAAAGAGAAGCTGTTAAAAGGCGTCGAGCAACTTCCGTTAGAGATGAAAACGGCTCTTCTGAAGCACTACACGCAACAGAACAAGCTGACGAAAGCGCCGACCTTGAAAGCGTGCTTGCAAGTGGCGAAGAAAGACCAAAGCAAACAAGCGATGGCGCATCATGCTTATCAAGCAAAACCGGAGGCTCGATTCGCTGAACGCTTAGGCAGCCAACAGAAATCCCTTTCTCACTTCCCGACAGGGCGAGTCAGTACCGAACTGATTGAACAGTTGATTGAGCAAGCCGAACAAGATCAGCACCAGGCCCAACACGAGACACCTTCCCCGACGAAGCTCCGTCGAAAAGGTAAAGACAAACAACTTCGCCGTGAACTCGGCTTGGAGTTTGAACTGTAAAAGCGAACTATTGAAAGGCGTGAACTTCATGATGAAAAAAACCTTACAAAAAGGCGCCGGCAAGAAAATCGCCGTTACGTTTCTTCTATCCTTATTGATTGGATATGCCCTGACAGGTCTCTTGCGCTTCTTGAAAGAAGGGGGAGGGCTCAATGCACTTCTTCTGGACGTACAAGGAACGTTGACCTTCCTTACCGAAACCGATCAGCAATCCCAACTCCTAGTGGCGATTCTCACGATCGTCTTCTTCGGCTGGTTCCTCTCCAAAATGCGCTTGGTGGAACACACGTATGAAGATGCCCATGATTTCGGCGTTCACGGATCGGCCCGATTCACGAAGCCATCCGAAGTGCTGAACGGCAAGTACTTTTCCAAGCACAATACCTACAACTCCAAACAGCCTGAAAAAACTGTGGAACGATTGGAGAACGGATTGATTGTCGGCCGGGTGCCGAATAAGAAACAAGTGCTCATTATTCCCCGGTCGACGGAGATCGACAACCGCAATGTCTACATCGTCGGGTCCAGCGGGAGTGGTAAAGGCCAGTCATACGTCATCCCAAACCTCGTCAATAACCATGAGGAAACCTTGATTGTCACGGATCCAAAGGGTGAACTCTTCGAACAAACAGCTGAAATCAAGCGCAAACAAGGCTACAAGGTATATCAAATCGATTTCATTAACTTCAATCAAGATAACTACAACTTGCTCGATTACGTCTTTGATGACCAGGATGCGCAAAGCGTCTCCGTCACGATCGCGAAGAACTCGACCAAGGACGGCAAAGAAGACTTCTTTATGGAACGCGCACAGAAGATGCTGGCAGGCTTGATTGTCTACTGCAAAACTGAAATTCCAAACGCCAGCATGCAAGACGTACTGAATGTCTTTAATGAACGGGTCGCACCCGACGAGGAATCGTTCCGCCAGTGGGTCGATGAAGAACTCGGTCCTCATCATCCGGCTTATCAGCTGTTGAAGGGCTTAACGACGCTCGGTGGGAACACCCGAACGAGTGTGACGTCGTCCTTCGCTTCGCAAGTCAGTATTTTTACGCTGAAGAAAATCAGCGAAATGACTCGCACGAGCGATTTCAACTTCCGTGAGTTTCAGGAACAGAAAAGCATTCTGTATGTGAAGCTTCCAATGGACGAAAACCCGTTCACGGCATTAACGTCCGTTTTCTTCGATCAATTGATTTCGCAGTTTTACAAACTGGCCGATGAAAACCGAGGACAATTAAAAATCCCGACCATCTTCTTATTAGATGAATTTGCGAACATCGGGAAAATCGAGAAATACGCACGGGTCTTGGCCACCTGCCGGGGATTGGGCTTATCGATGAACACCATCGTCCAAGACAACGGCCAGATTGAATCCTTGTACGGCAAAGAAATGGCTCGCTCCATCCTATCCAACCACGACACGCTGCTGTTCCTCCGAAGCAAGGACATGGAGACGATTAAATATTTCTCCCAACTCGCTGGGGAAACAACTGCGAAGATCCAGACAGGCTCTTCCAGTCAAAGTGGAGGTTTCATGAGTGGCAAATCAAACGCCAGCCAAAGCCAGTCCGAACAGTACGTAAAGCGCTCCTTAATACCGGAAGGGGACTTAGCGAGCATTGCCAAGAATGATTGTTATTTGTTTGTCAGTGGCTTGTATCCGATGAAGCTACAAAAAGCATGGCAATCGGAAGTGTTCGGCTCCTACGTTCAGCAACACACTGCTGTCGCTTCAGAACCACCTGTGAAGCAAGAATCAGCTTTCACGGTTCCGCCATCTCCTGAACCCAAGAAAGAATCCCATTTCGCCTCAGGAGGCACGACAACACATGTGATTGAAGAAGAGATTGATCAATCGGATCTGTTTGATTTAACGGACGATGGACTTGAAGAAGAATGGGCAGCCATGCAAGAAGAAAAAGAAACGGAAGAACGGTCTATTGAAGACCGGTTAAAGGAAAAGGAAGCGACGGATTTACGTACGCTCTTATAAGCGAAAGGGGAGAAACCGATGCTTGTCACGATTAGCGAAATCCTCGCGAGTGATAAACGGATCTTGAGCTTTTACGATCCAGTGCCGTTTGAGGCACTTACATATGAAGGTCTAATTGACCTTGAAGAAGATGTGCAAGAGTATGCGATTACCTGTTATAGCCCTGTTCGGATTCCAGGACGAGCCGAACCCCTCTATGAAGCTTGGTATGTCAGAAAGGACGTGATGAACTATGTCGACTAAGGTGGATTTGACCGAAATTAATGACCGGCTTGAACGAAACCTCGAAGAGATGTTTCAAAACAACCGATTCCAGGACATGCTCAATGTCATGGCCAGTGGCCACCAATACTCGTTCAATAACATTCTGATGATTGCTGGGCAAAATCCTGAAGCGACGATGGTTCGTGGATTCAGGCAATGGCAAGCCCTGGGGCGTCACGTCAATAAGGGAGAAAAGAGCATTGATATTTTGGTCCCTTCATTTAAGAAAGTCGAAGTACAGAAAGTAAATGAACAGACGGGCGAAGTGTTACGCGATAAGAACGGAGATCCTCAATCCGAAGTTCGCCAAAGTATCACCGGCTTTCGGATCGGCAAGGTCTTCGACGTCTCTCAAACGGACGGAAAAGAGATTCCGAACGTCCGGGACTTTATCCAAAAAGACTTAACATCACCAGATTCCTTGAAGGAATTGTATGACCGGTTCATCCATCAAACAAATGAGAACTCGCAACCATTAACCATTAGGGAAGAAGCACATGAAGGTCAGACCTATGGCGGTTATTTCAGCCCTCAAAAAGAAGAAATCGTCATCAACACAGCTGTTTCCAAGAGCACTGAACAAAAATTCCGTGTCTTGATTCACGAATATGCGCACAGTCAGCTCCATCATAAGGAAAGCGACATCAAAGACCTGCCGAGAGGACATAAAGAAGCCCAAGCTGAATGCGCAGCCTATATCGTTTCCCAATACTATGGTTTCGATACGGATCTTTCTTCCACTGGCTACATCGCCACATGGGCACAAGATTTGAACTTGGCTAAACAAGCCATTAAAGAAGTACAAGATGTCTCCCGTGCGACGATTGAGCACTTGAACTCACTGCAGAACGAAAAGATTCAAGATTTTTATCAATCCATCAATCCTGAACAGGTGAAGGAATCGGTTGAAACCAAGTTGAAACTATCGCTTGAAGATAAACCGACCTTGCAGCTGTTGGATGCCAAAAATGGACTCGTCGTTTTCGCGACCGTGGAACAGAACGAACGGGACCAACACTTCACCCTTCGGACTAATACGAATCGAATTCTTCCCTTAAGTGAATTGGACGATCGCTATGCCGTGTTGAATGTGTTGGAAAACAAAGGACAGTTGGTCCAGGAGTATCAAAAAGTTGAAGATATCCTGGAAGTGACGAAACTGGACGAGGGGAAATACGCCGTGACGGTAGAAGGCGGCGAAAGTTCGCAGCGCACCTTCCATAAAAAAGCTGAAGGGGAGCGATTCATCGGAAAAGCTGCCCTTGCGCAATCGTTGAATACCGACCGGTACTTGAGCCGTTCTCCACACAAAGAAGTCCCTCGCCTTCAGCAACTTAACGAAAAGCATCTAAACGAACGATTGAGCCGCGTGCTAAAGCAACCGAATTTACAATCAGAAACAAAGCATGGCGTCACCATTGGATGGCACCTGGTGAAAAACCCACAGATCCAGTCCAAGGATGATCTACAAAAACACCTAAATGAATTGAACTCGAATCATGGGAAAACCTCTGAACTAAAAGAAGCCTTTACTCAATTGAACAAAGGTGAAAAAACGAGAGAAAAAGAAAATGAATTAGAGCGTTGAGTTAAAAAGCATTGGAGAAGAATTCCTTCTCCAATGCTTTTTCTATGTCAGAACATGATTTTACTGGGTTACACACACTATTGAGCTTAATTTTGTAAAATGATCCCCCTTTATTGCACTCTAAATCAGAAAAATATTAAAACTAGTGTTATTTTTCATTAATAAATTTAGAATTTCAGTAATTAAAAGTGATATATCTATGGAAAATATACCTTTCACTAGTTATTTTTATCCACTTTCTAATTTTTGTATTATTTACAATATAAAGAAAAAACATTATGTTAAAGACATCACTCAAATGGAAATTATTGTAGAACGGAGATTAGTAAATGAGAATTTTGCCCACTGTGTACAAAGCTAAGTCTGAAATTGCCCGGTTAGAAAAATACGTGTTTCTCGCCGAGAGTTATGGTGAACAGACTCTTGAAAAACAAATCATTAAATACTATGCCTATATCGGCAGTATTTCCAAAACCGTTGCTCATTTGAACGAAAAACGAGCAAAAGAAGGATTAGCCCTTATTGAACTTGCCTATGCTAAAGAAGTCATTCAATCCAAGCCAGCAGATGCATTACACCGGATGGTTCGTACTCGCTATAGACAAAAAATTAGACATTTACAGTACTGAATGTGGACAAACGCTCGATGACCTGTTGATCCCATTAAGGCTTCGCTGTATAGAGCGAAAGAAACGAGGAATCTATTGAAAAATCCTGACGAAAAAGAAGACGTAATCCTGAAAGGAGAAATCCCGCTAATGTTTGTAGGATTTGCCCTGCTAATCGGTAGTTTTTACTAGCGATGGCTCTTTCACTTCTTTTTTATTATTCCGTCCCTGATCTTTATTCTGCGAAGTATAGATGATTTTAAAAAAGGAAATAAGAAATCGATATACTGGAACATCGCTTTTGGACTTCTCTATTTTGCGATGATTTTTTTAGCAAATACTCAATAATTCTGAACGATTAAACACATGAAAGGTCGCAGATACCACTATCAAAAAAAAGACCAGAAGACAGCTAGCAGCTTGCCTTCCGGTCTTTTGTAGTTAAGCTGCAAGCAGTCGTTGCATCGCTTGTTGGACACTGGAATACGTTTTTAATTGGCGGCTATCTTCTTGGTTTTGGGCAATCTGAATGGCGGTAGACGGACTGATTCCAGTCACATGCAATTCGCTGCCCATCAATCGCAAGACGTCCTGCACCATTAAGAGATGTTGATATAAAAAATCACGCTCCCATAGGACCCCCGTTACATCGATTAAGATGTAATGTGTAGATGTCTGTTGAACAAAGTCGCTTAGTTTTGCAGTTAATACGGAAAATCGATGATTATTCATTCGTCCAACGAGTGCCACGGCACCGATATTCGAACCAATTGGCATGATCGGCAAAAGTTGCTCGTTCAGCTCGTCTTCTTTTTCATTCAATAGAAGTTCTTGGTACACCTCATTGGTCACATCCGTTTGAGTGCCAACGAAATAAACATCGTTCCCCACTTTGACTGGCTCCATTTGCAAGCGATTCCAGAAGCTCGTCCCGTCTTTCCGGTAATTCTTCAAGGTCACAACTAAAGGGTGTTGATTAGCTATGGCTTCTCTAATTTGCTGCACAACGCTTTGATCGGTATCTTCCCCTTGTAGAAACCGGCAATTACGCCCAATAACCTCTTCTTGAGTGTAGCCGGTTAATTGTTCAAAGGTTCGATTACTATAAATAATAGGGTTGTCTTCTTGTTGAGGGTCCGTGACTACAGTGGCTACTCGGCTGCCATTAATCATGGCTTCCAACAGACTGTTTCGTGTTTCATTATTAAGATCTTTCATTCCATATACTCCTGTTAGTGTTTGACGTGTTGATTTCCATGAAACCGTTATGAGGAGATGACTACCCGACTAGGTCGCCTTTAAGGTTTTCACCATAACTACTAAAACCACTTGGTTGCTATAC
Source organism: Planococcus sp. SK3692 (assembly GCF_028890485.2). Taxonomy (GTDB): domain Bacteria; phylum Bacillota; class Bacilli; order Bacillales_A; family Planococcaceae; genus Planococcus. Next base: position 13,118 of record NZ_JARCHV010000004.1, on the reverse strand, counting down.
TATAGTTTTTACTCAGTTTGATCTAAAAGAAGTTTAGGGAGAAATAGGTTCCAAAGGAAAATGAGGTGGGAATTCCTGAACAATGTCTGTCTGCATGCCCCAAAAATATACTTTTCCGGCAATCACCATCGGTTCAATTGTGACGCGATTCCAAAAAGCGATGCCACTCTTTCGATAGTTCTGCAACACGACCGTTGTTTTTTGTAGATCCTCAATGCCTTTTTTCATCTGAGCAATGGCTTGGTCATCCGTCTTATCCCCCTTGTAAAAAGCGACAATTCTTTCCGATGATTTCCTCATTTGAATAGCCGGTTAGCTCTTCGAAACGCTTGTTGGCATAGACAATCGGATGGTCAGGTTGCTGAGGGTCCGTGACGACTGCGGCTACCTGACTTCGATTCAAAATGGCTTCAAATAGCTCAGCTTTGATTGCCGGCTGTAATGGATTCATGGCGTTACTCCTTTCAACATAAACCTTCGGATACTTGCCAGAGATTGCTCGATTAGCATCCACTCTTTTAAATGCTTAGTCTTATGAGAAAACCCAAAGAGGATATCCTTTAGCTGTTCTACCGTATGCAGAAATTTTCATTTCCGATAAAAGGATTGAACCGTCTTAGTCCCGAGGATTTTTTGCAATCGACGGTTTTGGATTATGTTTTCATTACACTTAGCTAAGGACAGAAACTCTTTTAATGTAATCTCAGGTTTACGCATGTTTTGTCGGTTTTGCAGAAATTGAAATTGTCTCGCTATGTCTGGTCCATAAAGATTACATACATCCTTTAAACGGTACCAGGACGCTTCTTGCCCCTTCAATTCCCCACCTCCACATTTTCTCATTTTTTTAAAATTCTATCTAGCTAAGAGTTTTTCCTTCCTATGGAACCTACTTTTGAGTTTTTAGGAACACTTAAGTAAAGGAATTGGCATGTTGAGAACGACCTAGTTTTCTTCCCCCCTAAAAACTCTTCTTGGCGACTGCACAAGAGCGCCTAGCAACCATCGTTTCAAGGCGCTCTAAGTGTCGCTTCATCCTAAAAAAGCCGATAATCAGGGGCTGTAACCTGTCGGAAACAGCCTCTAGATTCCTGGATTTTTCTTGACGGATGAACGAGTCGAACACCATAAGACCGAGTAAGTGGGAAGGCAGCCGAAACGGCTGCCTTTTGTCGTTATTTTTTGCTTTTGGCCACCGGAGCGTACACAGCCCCAGCCTGTCTAAACTCGAAATACGGACAGATTCCTTGGCTTCGCCCTATCCCTATTTCGAGCCAAGACAGGAGCCGACGAAGCACGTGTTCAGTCAAGGGGCACCAAACTTTTTTAGATCGGCTTCGCTAAAAAACTTTGGCGCTGGGACCCTTGACTGGTCGGCTATGGGGTGTGGCCGTCCGCCTTACCAAAAGGCAAAAAATAATCCCTTTTGGGACCATTCCCGCCCGGCGGACAAAATCAAAAAGGAGCGATACCCCATGAAACTCGAAAAAATCATTGAAATCACACGCATTAAACAAGAAGTAAAAGAAGTCGAAGAAACCTATAAAAGCATCCTTCCTGAACGCATTCAGAGTTCCACAGATGCCATCAATTTTGCGAAAGCTCTCATCGGAGATGAGGACCGGGAGGTCTTCTTGGTCATCTGCTTAAACATCAAAAATGAAATCTCGGTGGTTCATCGTTGCCACACCGGAAGCTTGAATGCCAGTGTCGTTCATCCACGCGAAGTGTTCAAAGCCGCCATTTTGAATAACTCCGGAAGTATTCTAATAGCTCATAACCATCCCTCCGGCGACTGCCAATATTCCAATGAAGACGTAGCTGTCAGCAAGCGATTGATGGATGCCGGTGAACTGATTGGCATTGAAGTGTTGGATTCACTAATTGTCAGCCAAAAAGGAGGCGTTTCCTTAAGGGAAATCGGGGCACTCTAAAAACCCCGTCCCTACAGGCTTCTCAGACGAAATGAACCGCATCATCCCCCGTTTAAGAAAAGGTAAATCCCTCAGAAGGCGAATCTCAGACATGGGATTTGCCTTTTGTAAGGGAAATGCCTCAAACCTTATGGCTGCGCTGAAAGAATGGCAGGGAAAAAGAAAATGACCGATGCTACCTACCTTGCATCCGTCATGTCCTTTTGATAATTTTAGTCAATCCACTAACTGAATGCCTACCAAGCTCTCAACCGATACTCGCTGTCGTCCGGATCCATTTTCATAAACCAACTGGCCATTTTTCAAATCAATCTCTTGAATCACTCCGGTATGTGTAAAAAACGCGCCGTTTTTCCATGTTTTCAGTTGGATCTCACATCTTCGGCTCATGGCGATTTCCACTTCTTCCTGGATGGCTTGCAAATCAAACTCAGTTAATTCCGGTTTTTGCACCCGGTCCTGTTCCTCGTGAAATGCTTTGATTAACCGGACGTGTTCCGTCAGCAGCATCCCTTGCCACTTAATTAACCCTCGATCGCTGACAGCTCCGACTTGTTTGGTGTGTTTCGTTGTTTTCATGCTATCGCCTCCTTCCAGAAATAAAGAACACACGTTCTTATTGTACCACTCCGGAAACATACTGAATCCTCCTTTTGACAAATAAGCATACAAAAACCCATTCTCTTGAAAGACAAGAAAATGGGCTCTCACTATTTTTATATCCAAGAATTCAGTTGGTCGCTCTTGTCCCAACAATAAATACTAGTGAAAGGTAGAATATTTTCTATTATAAAACTTTAAAGGAAAAAAATGTGATACAATAATCTTGATTATCTTAAAATTTAGTTAATTAAGAGGGGGAATATTTATGAATAAGTCTTACACTTGGAGAAGCTATTCTTATCTCACTATGAGTATAATCGTCTTACTTTTAATGGTACTAATTGATCCTATAGCTTCTACTTTTTCATCAGAGAAAATAGGATCATTTATTATTATAGGTGTTTTTATAGGAGCATTTCTTTCTATAATATTGGCGTTTATAACATTTTCTAATAGAATGGAAAAGCGTCTAATTCCTATTGTAGCAACTGTAATAACTATTTTGGATATAGCAATCATTCTATTTTTTCTATGGTTTGGTGCAAACTTAACTTAGTTTAACTTTCTTTGTTATATGGGTACAAACTCTTCAGAGTCTGCTATCTCTTTATTTAATAAATTAAAATATCTAAAACTGTAACCTGAATTTTAGATATTACTATTAAGACAATTCTTCCATAGGAACTACGATTCTTCTTTCTAAGTCGACTTACCGATTAAAATTAATAAGGTACAAAAAAACTGCACCCCTATTGGGATGCAGTTTTTTTTATAGAGGACAGCCTTCTAATACTTTTGCTCCACGAATTCCGTTTCGTATTGTAGTATCACCAGGCGCAACTACTCCTGCAGCACTTGCCAAGAATCTATCATGACAAGTACAGCGGTTAGTACTTCCTTGCAAACATAGATCATGTGAGTAACAAATTGAATCTAAGGCATTAATGGAGACACCTCCACCTGAGTTTTCCCAATTTCCGCAATATTTCCCGCAGTGACGATACGTAACACCACTGAATGTACAGCATCTACCTTGAAGGATACAACTAGTAGGGTCATAAAGTGCAGTTACTAGTTCATCTTCTTTTTCAGCTGGTGCTTCTGTTAGACCATCGAACAAATCAATTACAATCCCTGCATCGCTCTCCATAGGATTCTTGTCGCTAAAGTTGAGTTCTCCGTTGATGTATTCTTTATACTCAATAATATTGTTTTCAACTTTCCAAACATTTGTTACATAACTTTTTTCTTTTGTTTCCACTTTCTCAAAAGAAGATAGTACCACTTTAAAGTTGGAATTAAAGCTTAGCAAAACGCTTACCTCTCGAACTTTAAACTTTTTAGCACTAAGATTGCTTGAGGAAATATCTTCCTCATTTGAGTATAGGTAAGTAGCGCCTTTAATATCCTTCGGTGCTTCACCACCCTGATTTTCATTAGCCAAAACTTTCACAAAACTAGCTTCTTTCGTAAATTGCTTGTGGAAATTCATAGTTTCTGAATCTGGAAGTCGTCTTGCTACTCTAATCATCATACATCTCCTCCAATTAATTAAGTTTGTCAGTTCTTGAAAATCACCGGTTAATTTTCCTGACACTCAATAAAAAGGGACTTTCACAAAAATAAACAACGCGATTAAAAAAATATTGGATTTTTTATTTAGGTAACATATTTTTCTACCTAAGCTTCTTCAATAAAGACTTAGTTTGATAAATATAAAAAGTGTGCAGCAATTTGTATATATCCCTTTTCAAAAAGAACGAGTTCATTTTTTTAAGGTCCTAGTTTCATTCTCTTCGGCTTTCAAACTTGATACAGAAAATAGATTAGGTTTGTAAAAACTCTTACAAAATGTGATAATTTAGAATAAAATGAAACATATGTTCTTATTTTTTTGTTTATTGGTTGTATTTTTTCCTATTGTTTCCTTTTTAGGGATAGAAAGAGGTGTTGTTGATGATTACAAAAACTGACAAACAAATATTCGATAATATTTTGTGGCTAAGAGAAAATCAGGATAAAGTGCATGATTCACTAATGCTAAATTACCTAAAGAACGAACGAAATAGAAAACTACTAAACGAAATAAGTTCTCTGAATTCAGAGCAAGTTATCGAGGCGCTTAATCTTTCTTTTAAGAAATTTTACACGGGACTACAAATTACAAAGTACATTTCTCAACTAATTGATCATTATTCAGGAAATTTTTATCGAAAGAAAAGTAGAGAGCAGCACCACCATATTTTTGCTATTGATGATGATCAGGCTATTTTGGACACTCCAATTGGTGATAGTCAGACATTTTCTGATGAACTTGAACTATCAAAGAGATTTTTATTAGATCAAGTAGGTAGCTTTAAAATATACAAAGCGCTTTTGAAGCTTACAGAACGACAATTGTGCATTTTAAACCTTCATTATTTTCATCAACTATCACAAAAAGAGATTGCATTCAAATTGGGTGTAAGCCAACAACTTGTTTCTAAAACAATCAAATCCGCCTTAGAAAAAATTAGAGTCGAAATTAAATAAACATTGGAGGATTCATATGAATGATCACATGTTCGAGTTAGTAAGAAAAATTAAAGAGGATGACGAAGAAGCGATTGAAGAGTTCGTTTCAACCTTTACACCTAAAATTATTAATAAGACTAAGAACTTGAAACACCATGATAAAGAAGATTTGAAACAAGAACTCACTATTGAAATAACCAAAGCTTTAAAGCGTTTTAACACAGATAAAGCTCCAGAGCTCGATGACTATATCAAAAAACTCAAGAGGTGATCGTTGTGACAAAAGGTATCGTAAAAGCAATTCCATGCATTGAAAGTGTATTTATGCTTGATAAAGAACAAGACCCTCTAAAGATAATTAACGTTCAGACCTCCTGGAATAAAGGGTATAAAGGCGAGGGGATAGCAATTGCTGTATTGGACAGCGGAATTGACTCTAAACATCCGGATCTTGTATCTCGGATTATCGGAGGTGCCAATTTCACAGAAGAAGACGAGGGAGATTTTTCGAATTTTGCAGACTATAATGGCCATGGAACTCATGTAGCTGGAATTATAAGCTCACTAAATGAAAATCGGGAAACGAGTGTTGCTCCATCAGCAAAACTTTTAATTGTAAAAGTGTTGAAGCGCGACGGAAGTGGAGATTTAACGCATCTTATTAATGGAATCTATTACGCCGTAAATTGGAGAGGAACAAAAGACGAACGAGTTCGTGTTATCTGCTTATCACTTGGGATACCGATGAAGAATGATGAATTATACAAAGCAATCAAGTATGCTGTCGAGCAAGGCGTACTAATAGTTGTTGCTTCAGGAAACCAAGGAACAGGCGACATTGAAGATGTCAATCTTTTATATCCAGGGGCATACAACGAAGTAGTACAGGTCGGTGCTGTTGATGGAAACGAGCAGATTGCGCAGTTTTCAAATTTAAATAATCAGATGGATATTTTGGCACCAGGAGTAAATATCCTTTCCACTCATCTAGATAAAAATTACAAAAGACTCTCTGGTACCTCAATGGCTGCTCCTTTTGTGGCAGGTGCAGCTGGATTATTAATTGAAAACATTGAAAGTCGATTAGAAAGAGAACTATCACCGAACGAAATTTATGCTCAGTTAATGAAAAACACGAAAAACTTAGGATATCCAATCAAAGTTGAAGGGAACGGTTTAATTTATCTAATATAAGGTTGTAGAATATCCCCCTAAATACTTTTTATACAATAGACTTATAAGGAGGAATCAAATCATGAAGAATAACATTATTGTTTATGTAAAGAAAACGTGCATGCACTGTCATAATCTAACCAACTGGCTTGAAGAAAACGATATTTCCTACGAACAGCGCGATATTGATAATCAGGAATATCTTAACGAACTGAAAGATCATAAGGGTTTAGGAGTGCCATTTACTGTAATACAGGGAAGTAATAAATCAACTAAGATTACTGGATTCGACAAATTAAAACTCACTGAGCTATTAATGTAAACAAAAAAGGAGGTAATTGGATGATTTATGATAAATTGTTCAAGTGTTACTGTCATGCAAGAGAAAGTCAGGCTTTTTTTACAAAATGCCTTGATGATGACAGTTATACAGCAAAAGAAAAAGATATGATTTATGAGCTAGTGACAGATTCAGTAAAGATGTCTGAGAAGATAAAAGAATATTGCAGAGCATAAGGATAGCCTTTTAATTTGAACCTTGGAAAAGTGGTGATGTAGCCAAGTGGTAAGGCAAAGGTCTGCAAAACCTCTATCCCCCGGTTCGAATCCGGGTATCACCTTTATTAAATGGAATATTAGTGTACTTATTAGCAAATAATAAGAAAGGGAGAGAAGATGTGCCTTATCGGCTTCTTCTCTCCCTTTTTTTTTATAGCTACCGATAATCCAGCATTATGTAAACGTAAACCAAACAAATTAGAAATTCCTTAGAATATTTAATTCACTTCATTCTCTATAAAATTTTAAGTACACTTTATCCAAATCGCTAATTGTCAGACCAGTTATTTCTTCAAAACTTTCCCCGAATTTTTTTGTCTTATTTGCCCTATCCATTATTTCGCTGATAACCCCTCCTCCGTATTCTTCTATTAGGAAGTCGATTGCATAATAACCTTGTGCATAATTATTGGTTGACTCTATGTACCTGGCTTCTGACCACTGTTTATGGGTTGTCAGCTGAGCAAAAGGAATACTTTCAGTTTCAGGTATGGGTGCTCCTTGGTCTTCGGCTTCAATATATTCAGCAACACCTTCCTGGAACCAAAGAGGGTAAATGTTTAAATCTTTAGCCTTTTGAGCGAAAGCATAATGGGTATATTCGTGAAGAATGACTCCCTGAAACATGTATAAAGGATATTTCTCTCTTTTTAGTATAAGGTCCTTATCAAGATAATGAATGGCTAATATCTTATTCTCTTCTGTATAAAATCCAGCACCACCTTCCACCCCTGATAATTTCGACATCTCTTCACTATCTTGGAATACGAGAAAATCAATCGGTTCTTGATTTGTTTTGCCGAACAATGCCTCGGTTTTAACGAAAGCTAATTCTAATGTTTCTTTTGTTATTGGCAGAAGTTCAGAGAAATCCTTTTCATGATAAATTGAAACGTGTTTATAATCTTCTTGTAAGTAAGAATCTTTGATCTGGTTTTTTAGTTTTCCTTCAGGACTTCGAGTTACTATCGCTGCCATTGCTTCGATGTATGTAAGGTTTATATCTGGTTGTTCTTCTGCTATGACTTTGTACAGAAAAAAGCTCCCACCCAAAACTAGAAGGAAAGAAAAGAAAACAAATATTGTTAAACTAAGAAATACAATTTTAATTTTTTTCACAGGCTACTCCTTCGAATGGAATTAGTTTAAATATACTTCTATCAATTTAATTATAGTATACATTAAAGTAAATAAATGGGTTTTCCCAAATAAAGTTCTTCCTAATCACATTTTCCGATTTCTAGAGATTTCAAGAAAATTAAAGCACCATGATTAAGTGATCATTGTTAACTTTTAATATTTAACGAAGTAAATCTTTCTTATCGATAATCATAGAAGCGTTCGTGAAATTACACTTACACAAACGAAAAAGAGAAGATACTCGGGACCAGTACCTTCTCTTTTTCGCTATTATGGACTTCCGATAAGGGGTCATATGTAAACCTATTCTTCTTGTATACTTTTCTTATACGCGAGGCAAATGAAAAATATTCCAAAAAACAAGACTTTTGTTTTTTAATTACGTCTAACAAGTAGAAACCATAAATTAGGGGGCGAGATTCCTTGACTAGCGAGAGAAAAAGCGAAATCACTGAGTGGTATCAGCAGCATGGTGATTCGATATTCAGGTATATATTGCTCATGGTCCGCGACCATCAACAAGCGGAGGATTTAACACAAGAGACGTTTATTAAAGCATTCCAGCATTATGAGAGCTTTGAACGAAAGGCAAATCCGAAAACCTGGCTGTTTCGCATTGCCCACAATCTCACCATTGATTTTATTCGAAAGCAAAAGCCCTTGGAGCTATTAAAGGAACTGGTATTACTTGGAAAAAGCACAAGCACTTTTCCTGAGGGAATAGTGGAGATCAGAGAGAACTCTACAGAGCTTTATCACGCATTGAGTCAGCTAAAAGGCCCGTATCGCGAAGTTATTATTTTGAGGAAAATAAGGGAGTTTAGTATACAAGAAACCGGAGAAATTTTAAATTGGACCGAAAGCAAAGTGAAAAACACCCTTTCCCGAGCCCTTTCCGCATTGGAAAAACAGTTAAATAAGGAGGGAATTATCCATGAAAAAAACTGATGGTATCCATACCTCATTAGATAATCAGTTGAAACAATTGGATCAGGATATCATTTGGAACCAGCAACACAAAGCAAAGCTGCACTCCCAGATTTTATCGAACTTGGATAAACAGGAATCCAAAAATCGGTTTTTCAATGGCTTTAAATTCACCTCTAGTTTAGTGCTGTGCTCGATCCTTTTAGTAGCCGGGGTTCTGTTCCTTTCACAAAATATCCTTCAAGAAGAGAGTGGTTTGTCGACAGGAAAAGGAAATAATACAGATGAAGAACCTGTTTTGGTAGGAAGCGAAGAGGTAGATGCAGAAAAAAGCAAAGAAACCATTCAAGCTGTCATTGAAGAAGAATTCAACGGACCAGATGAGATGTATAAAGAAGTATGGGAAGCTGCTATGGAAGCCCAAAACAATGCGACAACTCAAGAAGAGTTTGATGCCTTACAGCAAACTCCGGTATGGCAAAATTACATGAACTACATGGCCGAGACCTATGCTGCTTATTTCACAGAAAATGGCTATGACAATTTTTTAAATGGCACACCTGCTTTTATGTACAGTGGTTTTGATGGCAAATATGACCTGACAGCGTCGGAGATTAAGATCACCCAGAACGAAAACAATCCGAAAATGTATCAATTTACTTTCCAAGTGGACTACAAAAAAGCAAACGGAGAAGTCCATCCGTATTCTTTCGAAGGTGAAGCCATTACTTCTAAAGAAGGAAAAATTGAGAAGCTACAATTTCTGGATAAAGATGACTTGCTTACAGAAATGAATGAAGAAATTTATTGACGCTGCCTTTAGGTAGCGTTTTTTTGTATGATTGTATTCAAATGTTTTTGACCTTTTCAATCCTTTCCTGAAAATATATTTCCCCCCCAAAAAAAGAGGGGAAAAGCTTATTTAGCTTCTTCCCTACCGATAACTGATGATATGTAAACTAAATTTTCATTAGAATCTCTTTTACATAGACTTTAGCGTTAATGATATGAATGAAACTTTTCTGTTTATAACTTCTACTCATCATCAACTATCATCGCAACATGCTATTTTATTCTTTCTTGCTCTTGCTCGAAAAGATGAGTATACAGTTTAAACTTTGACTGTTCGTTTAAGTGTTTTGCAAAGTACTTGGCTTTGTAAAATTTATTCCAACCATCGCGCTCTTTTTCAATTTCTATAAATGCACTCTCTATTTCTGTATTTTCTTTTAGCCAGTTATATCCCTCATTTAAAAAAGACTGTTTGATATTTTCAACAACCTTTTCCACGTTCGAACCATCCGGCTCTATCCACCAAAGATCTTTCCGGGTTTGTTCTACAGGATTATCTAAACTAGACAAATACTCTGATTGATCAAGATTAGAAAGCAATTCACATTGCAAATGGCATTGATGTGCTTTGGGCAAGAATTTCCCTTGTCCATCTATCTTCAGATATTCATCTATGGTAGGAATGAAATCATAATAGATTCCTAATTCGACATGGATAGACATCGGTGGCCAGCCGGTTACATCTGAAAAATATTTCCCGACCGCTGTGATATCCAACACCCATATAGAATTACCAATCCAAGCCCAGTTATGCCTAGTATTCACTTTTGTAAATCCACTTTCTTTTAATACAGGAGACAATGTTTTTCTTATTATTTTGTTTATTTCTGGGGAACCGATCATTGTAAACCTCCGAAGTGAAATTGTGGCTAAACATAGAGAAAAGCCTAGATTAATTCTTGTTATGTAATTATATGTATTTCACCACTGTAATATTGAAACCGTATAGAATAGTCTTTTGAATGTATCATTTTTTCTAACAAGTTCAATTTCTCTTCGCTTTCTGATTAATTCACTGGGATAGGAGATCTGAATGTAACTTAATTAGACTTATGTTACATTCGCATCTAATAAAAAATGGAACTTGACTGGAAAAATATTGGTATAATCATCTAAGATCGCTAATAGATAAAAAGAGGTGTGAAAACACTAAGAGAGAGGGAAATCGTGTTCAAGACATTAAAATCTAAGAAGTTAGTAAAAATCCTATTATTTTTGGTGAGTTTGTTAATCGGAAGCTGGTTGTATGTAAGCTTTTTTATGAACTTATTGCCTCGTTTTTTCGGCAATATGGAAAATATCGAAAAGAACATTTTAGCCGTTTTGATCATTGTCATTACTACCTACATATTGCTGCTGATTTTACTTAGAATCGACAGCAAGAAAGAAAGATATGTTCTTCTAGGTCTTTATTTATTGGTTTTAATTTTAGGATTATTGCGCCTCGATCCACAGCATCGGTATGCTACTGGAGAGATCGGATTAAATCCGTTTGGTTTTATTTCGGATATATCGGGCGATGAGGCTTCTTTTTATGTAATGGTCATCAATATATTGATTTTCGTCCCTTTCTATTTCCTGCTAGCATACGGGAACATTCTTAAAGGGTTTTGGTCCAGGCTTCTCATTTTTGAACTATTTATTCTTTTAATTGAGTACCTGCAGTTCCAATTTAATTTCGGTCTTTTTGATGTCTCGGATATTTTCCTGTATAACATTGGTTTTTTAGTGGGATACGTTATCTCTTTGCCTATCTTAAAAATTTTAAAATAGCAATTATACAAGTATTTGAATGTAACTTAATTGCTATTAAGTTACATTCAGATTGATCTTTTAGTTTTCGGCATCTCTTTTCATAGTGGTCAGCTGTTTTTTTAAAAATTGGATGTTCAAGACTACGAAAAATAAAGCTACAAAAAGAATTCCTGAAAACAATTGGTCATCACGATTCAAAAATAGTTCAGAGAACACAATAAATATTAGAATAAATCCTACGAAACCTAGTCCATTGTGAAAGATGCTGCTCGATTTTTTCAAGATTTTCACCTCTCTTCATTCTCTTATTTATGAGTCTTTGCTGGGAACTGAATGTAACTTAATTCACATTAAGTTACATTCACTTTCTTGCTCTTTAGTAATCGAAACAAGATCTGTTCCTGCAGCTTCTTAAAAATAGATTAGATTGAGGTTTTAACAAGTGCTATCCATTCACTTTCTGTAGTTTTATAAAAGAAATTGTGAAAACAATAATAGCTAGTACAAAGAAAAAAACACCAATAGCTGTGGGTATATATATAAATCCATTCATCATACTTTCAGATGTTGTCCATGATGCAGCACCCGAAGGTCTTGAAATAAATATGGCCACTGCTTCCCCGTTTACACCTAGTATTAAAGCTAAAATACCTAAACAAAAGAAAACTACAAATAGTTTAAATGAATTTAAAAAGTTATTTTTCACGTAAATTCCCCCTCTCACTTGTCCTCAATGACTTTCTGAATGTAACTTAACTGCACTTAAGTTACATTCAGATCCCCCTTTCCATTGATTCTAGTTACTGCACATTATTTAAATTAAACTGTATTCTTCAAAGTCCAAGAACAATTGAATAAGGCTATTAAATAAAGCCCGCTGCGCTGGATTACGCCAATCTTCTTCTACATCTGCCATCAGCCACATCACTTCATCGAGAAAAACATGGTCCAGTGCTTTCGGCCAATTCGCTTTCTCCTCATGCGATAAGTTTACGGATTCCCCATATCCAGTTAGAAACAGGTGCCATTGCTTTTTTGTAAACGTTCGGTCGGGTGCAGAGGCAAGTTCATTATGGAACAGCAATAGGACGAGTGCCAAATCAAATATTCGGGGAACCCATCCAGCATTATCCGGATCAATCAAATAAGGCTGAGGCGTATAAACAAGATTATTCGCTTTGAAATCGTGCGGTGTTGCGACAAACAACAAACCGGCTTGCTTCAGCTCCTCTTGTTGACGAACCGCTTGCAGAAGCCGGTCTTCTAATTTCGGATTCATTGTAATGCCGTGAGAAGCTGCATTCTGTTCAATGTGCTGGAAGCTCTCTTTCACTTCCACTTCCGTGAAATCGAATACATTGTATATATCCAATGCATATTCATTATCAGCTGGGGATAATGCGTGGATTCGTCCAAGTAATCTTCCTGCTTCTACGATTTCTCTATCCTGCCCGGTATAAGGAATTCCTTGAACAAAAGGATAAACGACGTAGGTTTCTTCATCCATCGTCCTTGGATTTTCTAATTGAATTTTTGCCGGAGTGACCACATCAACACCTTGTTCGTTTAATACTCTTGTATATCTCATGAGACGATTTGCTTTTTCGATTGGATGCTGCGTTTTTTTGACGATAAAGTCGCCTTCAGGTCGTTTCATCCGAT